>NZ_CP073809.1:0-2140160 GCF_024205945.1 Macrococcus equipercicus | reverse complement strand
TATTATTAACATTGTGTGGATAAATAAATCCAGTGGTATAGTTTTTCACACGAAATATAACAAGATATTATCAAATAAATACGATAATATCAACATATTTGTAAAGTTATCCACAAAGTTACCATGACTCACCCCGCTATTTATACACACCTGTGGATTTGTGGGTGACACAAAAAATAAATGTGAATAACAGAAATTCAGTTTTTAATTATCCACATTTTTTATTGTTTAAAGTGTGGATAAGTGTATAACTTTTTTAATATCATCAGCTGATTTAGTAGTTGCAAGTTGAAATGTAATTTGTTATACTTCAGTAGTTATTGTCAATCACATATAAAGTGAAAATAGAGGAATATATTAATAGGAGGTGTCCTAAGTGGTAAAACGTACTTATCAACCAAATAAACGTAAACATAGTAAAGTTCACGGTTTCCGTGCACGTATGAGCACTAAAAACGGACGTCGCGTTCTTGCACGTCGTCGTCGTAAAGGCAGAAAAGTATTATCAGCTTAAGATCACTCTTGCAGTGGTCTTTTTTTTGGTTTAAAACGATGGTCTCATCTAGTATAATTGTATAAAATGCGGGCCTGGAAGTGAGTGAAAACAGTGGAAAAGAATTATCGGATTAAAAAAAATGAAGACTTCCAGACGATTTACAAGCGTGGTAAATCAGTAGCTAACCGTCAGTTTATTGTCTATCGGTATGATGCACACCAGCTTGAGCATTTCAGACTTGGCATTTCCGTTTCTAAAAAGCTCGGGAACGCCGTTGTCAGAAATCGCATTAAACGTTCCATCAGAGAAAGCTTCACCAAACATAAGCACGACATTGTTCCGGCAGATTTTATTGTCATTGCTAGAAAGCCGGCAAACGATATGTCCGTTGAAGAGATTAACAGCAGTCTTGAACATGTCATGAAACTCGCTAAAGGATTCAATAAACGATTTAAGTAGAAAGGAGCTGTGCTTGTGCTGCAGAAGACATTCACAGGCAGAACAGTAGAAGAAGCGGTTCAACTGGGCTTAAGCGAAATGAACGTCACTGAAAACCAGGTCAAAATAGATGTGCTGAAACCGGGTAAAAAAGGTTGGTTCGGCTTCGGACAGTGTGATGCAGAAGTGAACTTGACGATTATTGATCCTGAACTGAAGAAGCTGGCTGATCTGAACACTACTGCAGCACCCGCAGAAAAATTCCGGTCTGTCGTTGCAATTCAGCGTGAACCTTTCATTAAAGACACTTCAGAACTGAAAAAGAGCACAGCAGCTGAACTGCTGAAAGAGCAGAAACCAGCTGACGGCCGCCTCAACATTTCTGATAACGCAGAAAAAACAGCGGATTACGTTAAAGCAGTCATCAGTGCGCTGGATATTAAAGTTACAAGCGCCTGCCGTATTAAGGGCAATGACATAACCATTGAACTGTTTTCTGATGAAGCGGCGCGAATCATCGGCAAGCACGGGCAAGTTTTGAATGCGCTGCAAGTGCTGGCTCAAACATATTTTCAGAACATCCAGAAGAGCTTCGTTACCGTAACGATTGACATTGAAAATTACCGGGCTAAAAGAAAAGAAACACTTGAGACATTAGCACTGAACATGGCCGGTAAAGCTAAAGCAACGAAACGTCCTGTAAAGTTTGAACCGATGCCGAACTATGAGAGAAAAATTATGCATCAAATGTTAACGCGCATGAAAGATATAGAAACGTACTCAGAAGGACGGGAACCTAACAGATATTTAGTCATTAAAGCTAAATAACCATTAGCGAATTAACTCTAAAAACTTTTGTTTTTAGAGTTAATCTGTTTATTTAAAGCATATTCATTTTAATTTCAGGACGTTCGTTCTACAATCAACAAATGACTATTATGGAGGAGATACTATGGATTTTGATACGATTTCGAGCATATCGACACCGATGGGTGAAGGGGCTATAGCCATCGTCAGACTATCAGGGCCGGACGCTGTCACAATTGCTGACCGTCTATATAAAGGAAAGACTGCATTGAATGATGTGCAGAGTCATACGATTAACTATGGCCATATCGTCGATCCAGTCTCCGGAGATATTATAGAAGAAGTGATGGTCGCGGTGATGCGTGCACCGAGAACATTTACGCGTGAGGATATAGTAGAGATCAATTGTCACGGCGGAATCATGACCGTCAACCGCATTCTTGAATTGACATTATCGAACGGCGCACGGCTGGCTGAACCGGGAGAGTTTACAAAGCGCGCATTTCTAAACGGCCGTATTGATTTATCACAGGCCGAAGGGATTATGGATTTCATCCGCTCTAAAACGGACCGCGCAAGCAAAGTTGCGATGAATCAGATAGAGGGCAGGCTGTCGACAATGATCAAAGGGCTGCGTCAATCTATTCTCGAAATACTGGCGCAGGTGGAAGTCAATATCGACTATCCAGAATATGATGATGTAGAAGAAGCGACGACGCAGTTTCTGTTAAGCGAAGCACGACAGATTGATTCAGCAATCGATGGTCTGCTGCAGACAGGTGCACAGGGGAAAATACTGCGTGAAGGGTTATCCACAGTTATTATCGGTAAGCCCAATGTCGGTAAAAGTTCGATGCTGAACAATTTGATTCAGGACAATAAAGCGATTGTCACGGAAGTCGCAGGAACGACACGAGATGTACTGGAAGAGTACGTCAACGTCCGCGGTGTGCCGCTCCGACTGGTCGATACAGCAGGTATTCGTGAGACAGAAGATATCGTTGAAAAAATCGGGGTGGAGCGCAGCCGTGAAGCACTGAAAAAAGCAGATCTCATTTTGTATGTGCTGAATTATAATGAGCCGCTCACAGCAAGTGACTATCAGCTGGCTCAACTGATTAAAGGTGAAGATGTCATCGTCATCATCAACAAGACCGATTTGACGAAGCAGCTTGATCTCGAGGAAGTGCAGCAGATGGTCGGCGATGTGCCGATGGTGCAGACATCGATGCTGTCTCAAAGTGGTATTGATGCACTGGAAGAAGAAATCAGCAGACTGTTCTTTCAGGGCGAAGTCGCGGCTCAGGACATGACTTATGTTTCTAATGCACGGCATATCAGTCTGCTGAAACAAGCGAAACAAGCGATTAACGATGCGATGACAGCTGCAGAATCAGGTGTCCCTATCGATATCGTGCAAATAGATTTGATCAGAACGTGGGAACTGCTCGGAGAAGTCATTGGAGAAGAAGTATCAGACAGCTTGATTGATCAGTTATTCAGTCAGTTCTGTCTCGGTAAATAAGGAGGAAATAAAGTGGAACATTATGATGTCATTGTCGTCGGTGCCGGTCATGCGGGTGTAGAAGCAGGTCTTGCTTCTGCCCGTAAAGGCGCCAAAACTTTAATGCTGACTATCAGTCTAGATTCTGTCGCATTTATGCCATGTAATCCATCAGTCGGCGGACCGGCTAAAGGAATCGTTGTCCGTGAAATTGACGCATTAGGTGGTCAGATGGCCAAAACGATCGATAAAACGCATATTCAAATGCGTATGCTGAATACAGGTAAAGGTCCTGCGGTGCGCGCGCTTCGTGCACAGGCCGACAAAGTACTTTATCAGCAGGAAATGAAAGAAGTCATTGAAAATCAGGAGAACCTGGATATTATGCAGGGAATGGTTGAACGTCTGATTATCGAGGACGGTAAAGTCAAAGGTGTGGAAACAGTGATTGGTACGACGTATTACGCAGACGCAGTCGTGCTGACCACTGGGACATTTCTGCGCGGTGAAATCATTCTTGGCAATATTAAATATTCATCAGGCCCGAACCATCAGATGCCGTCTATTAAACTTGCGGATCATCTGCGTGACCTCGGCTTTGATATTGTCCGTTTTAAAACAGGTACACCACCACGTGTCAACGGTGGAACGATTGATTACTCAAAAACTGAAATTCAGCCGGGTGACGATGTCGGACGGGCATTCAGTTATGAAACGACAGAATATATTTTAGACCAGCTGCCATGCTGGCTCACTTATACAAATGATAAGACGCACCAAGTCATCGATGATAATCTTCATTTGTCTGCGATGTACTCAGGCATGATTAAAGGGACAGGCCCGCGTTACTGCCCGTCCATTGAAGATAAGTTTGTGCGTTTCAACGATAAACCACGGCACCAGATTTTCCTTGAGCCGGAAGGACGCAGCACGAAAGAAGTATATGTTCAAGGATTGTCTACAAGTCTGCCTGAACACGTCCAGCGTCAAATGCTGCAGTCAATTCCAGGTCTTGAAAACGCGGATATGATGCGTGCGGGTTACGCGATAGAATACGATGCGGTCGTACCGACACAGCTCTGGCCGACATTAGAAACGAAAAAAATTGACGGCCTCTTTACCGCAGGACAGATCAACGGGACATCAGGTTACGAAGAAGCGGCTGGACAAGGACTCATGGCTGGAATTAATGCAGCGGCTAAAGTGCTGAATCATGAGCCGGTCATTTTAGGACGTGCTGATGCTTATATCGGTGTGTTAATCGACGACCTTGTAACTAAAGGAACAAATGAACCGTACCGTCTCTTAACAAGCCGTGCAGAATACCGTCTGCTGCTGCGCCATGACAACGCAGATATCCGCCTGACAGAAATAGGTCATCAGATCGGCTTGATCTCAGATGAACGCTATCAGAAATTCCTGCTCAAATTAGATGCTATTTCCGAGGAAATAAGCCGGCTGGCTGCTTATCGTATTAAACCAAATGACAGAACACAGGCGATTATTGAATCACATGGTGGTGCAGCATTAAAAGATGGTATATTAGCGATCGACTTACTGCGCCGTCCGGAAATGGATTATGCGGCTATTATTGAACTGATGGACGAACAAGTGACTGTAGATCCTGAAGTGGCCGAACAAGTAGAAATTCAGACAAAATATGAAGGCTATATTCAGAAATCACTGCAGCAGGTCGATAAGATGAAACGTATGGAAGATAAAAAGATTCCTGAGAACATCGACTATGATGCAATCCATAGTCTGGCGACAGAAGCCCGTCAGAAACTTAAAGAAGTAAAACCGCTCAGCGTCGGTCAGGCATCTCGTATTTCCGGCGTCAATCCGGCAGATATATCCATTCTCCTTGTGTACATCGAGCAAGGTAAAATCGCAAAGGTGAACTAGATGAACGAACAACAATTTGTTAATAATTTAGCTGAAAAAGGGTTTGAATTAACAGAGACACAGCAGAAACAGTTTGCAATCTACTATAAGAATTTAGTAGAGTGGAATGAGAAAATTAATTTAACAGCAGTGACTGCCAAAGATGAAGTTTATTTAAAGCACTTCTTTGATTCTATTACACCAAGCTTCTATTTTGATTTCAGTAAGGTCGAAACGATTTGTGACGTCGGTGCAGGAGCGGGGTTCCCGAGCATTCCTATTAAAATTCTATTTCCTCATATTAAGCTGACGATTGTTGATTCTTTGAATAAACGGATTAACTTTCTCAATCATCTGGCGGCAGAACTGAACCTTGAACAAGTCTGTTTCGTCCATGACCGCGCTGAGACATTCGGTAAATCACCGCAGCGTGAGCAGTTCGACGTAGTGACGGCACGTGCCGTTGCCCGATTGTCTGTGCTGAGTGAGCTCTGTCTGCCGCTCGTTAAAAAAGGGGGGCATTTCCTGGCGCTCAAAGGTGCTCAGGGAGAAGCTGAGATTGACGAAGGTCTATTCGCTGTTCATATACTAGGCGGAGAAGTAGTGGCGAATCATCAGTTCACTTTACCGATGGAAGAAAGCACACGTTATATTGTCGACATTGAGAAGCGCCGGCAAACGCCGAAGAAATATCCGAGAAAACCCGGAACACCGAATAAAGAACCGCTGATGAAGTAAAATGATATGATTTAAGAAAGTGAGCCGATTGTCATGAAGAAACCCTTTTCTAAATTATTTGGATTACGAGATAAGGAAGAAGATGTTGTAGTAGAGCGTGAACGCGAAAAAGGCAACGTCATTATTCTGCCGATAGAACGCATTGTGCCGAACCGCTATCAGCCGAGACAAGTCTTTAATGAAGAGAAAATTCAGGAGCTGGCTGATTCTATTAAATCATATGGCCTGCTGCAGCCGATCGTTGTCAGACCAATTGAAGAAGGTATGTTTGAGATCATTGCCGGGGAACGTCGTTTCCGTGCGATGAAATTAAACGGCACAGCGGAAACAGAAGTGATTGTGAAACCGATGAATGACAAGCAGACGGCAGCGATTGCGCTGATTGAAAATATTCAGCGTGAAAACTTGTCAGCTGTAGAAGAAGCAGAGGCTTATCGCAAACTGCTTGACCTGGACGGGATCACTCAGCAGGATCTTGCAGTCAGCCTAGGTAAAAGTCAGTCATTTATTGCCAACAAACTGAGACTGCTGCGCCTGTCACAGCCTATTCTGGATGCTCTAGGCGGCGGCATGATTACAGAACGTCATGCGAGAAGTTTATTAGCATTGTCCCCTGAACAGCAGCTGGAGATGCTTCAGATCATTAAAAGGCAGAGCCTGAATGTCAAGCAGACGGAAGAGCGCGTGAAGCGCATGCTCGGCGGAGAAGATGTTAAACCAACACGTATCGCCTTTACACGTGATATCAAACTCGCTTTCAACACAATCGGCGAAAGCGTCAGAACAGTAGAAAAAAGCGGTATTAAAGTAAAACGTAAAGATACTGAGTATGAGAACTTCTACGAGATCTCAATCAAAGTGTTCAAAAACCCGGATAGCAAGTAATATTTTCAGAAAAACAGACAATCACAGTAGTGACTGTCTGTTTTATTATGATTGAGCACTTGAATGCAATGTATGGCAAATATTTTAGGTTGTGCAGTTTGCGCTTAAAATTGATATAATCAGTAGTATGAATAGGGCCGTACTACAAGCGAGGAGAGAAGTTACATGAAAATATTGGCTATTGCGAATCAGAAAGGCGGCGTAGGTAAGACAACGACGTCCGTGAACTTAAGTGCCGCTCTTGCAGCACAGGGAAAACAAGTACTATTAGTCGACACAGATCCGCAGGGTAATGCGACGAGTGGTGTCGGTATCGATAAAAATAATGTGGAATACTCAGTGTATGACATGCTGGTTGAAGATGTGTCTATTAACAAAGTCGTGCTGCCGACTGAACAGGAAAATCTCTGGATTATCCCGGCGAATATCGCACTTGCCGGCGCTGAGATTGAACTTGTGTCAGCGATGAGCCGTGAAGTCCGCTTAAAATATGCTTTTAAAGAACTGGAGCAGAATTTTGATTATATTATTATCGACTGTCCGCCGTCTCTTGGTCTGCTGACGATTAACTCATTTACAGCGGCGACAGGCATCATCATTCCTGTGCAGTGTGAATATTATGCGCTTGAAGGATTGAGTCAGCTGCTGAACACGATTAAACTCGTGCAGCGTCACTTGAATCAGTCGCTCGAGATTGAAGGCGTACTGCTGACAATGCTCGATGCCCGCACGAACCTCGGCAATGACGTTATGGCTGAAGTGCGTGCACACTTTGGTGACAAAGTATACGACACGATTATCCCGAGAAATGTCCGGCTGTCAGAAGCACCGTCTCATGGCCAGCCGATCAATGTATATGATGCCCGCTCTGCTGGTGCAAAAACGTATAACGAATTAGCAGAGGAGGTCATCAGCCATGGCTAAAAGTTTAGGAAAAGGTTTAGGGCGCGGGCTTGATGCGCTCTTTCAGGACAATCAAGGTGATGAAGTAGTAGAACAGCTCCGCTTACATACTATTCGCCCTAATCCTTATCAGCCTCGTCAGGAGTTCGAAGAAGCAGCACTGCACGAACTTGCTGAATCGATTAAAATTCACGGCGTCCTGCAGCCGATCGTTGTCAGAAAGTCTGTTAAAGGCTATGACATTGTCGTCGGAGAGCGCCGCTATAGAGCGAGCAAGCTTGCAGGTAAACAGGATATTCCTGCGATAGTCAAATCAATGACGGATAAGCAGATGATGGAACTTGCGATCATCGAGAACTTGCAGCGTGAAGACTTAAACCCGCTCGAAGAAGCGAGAAGTTATCAATTAATGATGGAACACTTAAACTTAACGCAGTCAGAAGCGGCTGACCGTCTCGGTAAATCAAGACCATATATCGCTAATATGCTGCGTCTGTTGAACTTGCCGGCCGACATCAAACAGCTGATTAATGATAAGAAAATATCAGGCGGTCACGGCCGGACACTGCTCGGCTTAAAAGATACTGAAACAATGCAGACAGCTGCCGCCAAAGTCATCACTGAAGCAATGAGTGTCCGCCAGCTGGAACTCTACGTCAAGTCGTTAAGTGACCAGCCTGTCAAAGATAAGAAAGAAGCGACAAAACCGAAGTTTCTCGTGAAACATGAGCAGTCATTAAAAGAACGACTCGGTACAAAAGTTGAAATTTCAAAGTCGCGCAAAAAAGGAAAAATCGCCATCGAATTTACATCAGAAGAAGAATTCAACCGGTTAATTTCCTTACTGGAAAGCGCCGGCCGTTAACAGCGACTGATGAATTATTTCAATGAATTTATGCAGGAAGTCGTAAAACCTTTTACAGATCCCGAACTATGGACGATGATTCTTAAAAACATTTTCTGGGCGGTCGTTACAATTATATTGGCGATGGTTGTCGTAAAACTCGTCCATAAGTTCATCGAACAGTTCTTTAATGTCAGAAGACGATCGAATTTATCGCATTCTGAGAAGAGAGACATTACGCTTGTCAAACTACTGCAGAATATCGCTTCATATGTCGTCTGGTTTATCGTTATTACAACAATATTAAGCAACTTCGGTATTAAAGTTGAAAGTATTATCGCAGGAGCGGGTGTAGCAGGTATTGCCATCGGTTTCGGTGCACAGACACTTGTTAAAGATATTATCACCGGCTTTTTCATCATCTTTGAAAACCAGTTCGACGTCGGTGACTATGTCAGAATTAACACGACGGGAACAAAAGTCGCAGAAGGAACAGTGCAGTCAATCGGCCTCCGTTCAACGCGCATTAGATCGTTTACAGGAGAATTGACGATACTGCCGAACGGGACGATGAATGAAATCGTCAACTTTTCAGTCAACAATTCTGTTGCTGTGTTTGAAGTGTCAGTATCAAGCGATGAGAATTTAAGAGACGTCGAGCAGCTGCTCGAGTCTTATCTGGAATCACTGCAGGAGAAATATGAGGAGCTGACAGCAGTCCCGGATATACTTGGTGTTGAAATGGTCAAAGCAGGAGAAGCGGTCATTAAAATTGCGGCTGAGACACTACCTAATAATCATGCGAAGATTGCCCGCCTGCTGAGACGTGATTTAAAGGACTTCCTGGACGCACATGGTATTAAAGCACCGGTGCCGCGCATGGTCATGTACAATCAGCCGAAAGGAGGTCCTGGGGATGGACAGTAACTACAAGCTGAATGATATTGTCGAGATGAAAAAGCAGCATGCCTGCGGGACAAATGCTTTTCGCATTATCCGCCTGGGTGCTGATATTAGAATTAAATGTGAAAACTGCGGCAGAAGCGTTCTGCTGCCGCGGCATGAATTCAATAAAAAAATGAAAAAAATAATTTCGTCCAGTGACGAAGCTTAAAGGAGAAAAACATGGCATTAACAGCAGGAATCGTAGGTCTCCCAAACGTCGGGAAATCAACATTATTCAACGCAATTACTAAAGCAGGGGCGCTGGCGGCCAATTATCCGTTCGCAACGATCGACCCGAATGTCGGTATCGTAGAAGTGCCGGATTACCGTCTGGACCGGTTGACAGAACTCGTGAAACCGAAGAAGACAGTACCGACAGCGTTTGAGTTCACAGATATTGCCGGTATCGTTAAAGGGGCTTCTAAAGGTGAAGGCCTTGGCAACAAATTCTTATCTCATATTCGTGACGTCGATGCAATCTGTCAAGTCGTCCGTGCGTTTGATGATGAGAACATTACGCACGTCTCAGGAAAAGTAGATCCAGTGGATGACATCGAAACAATTAATATGGAATTAATTCTCGCTGACCTTGAGTCAGTGGAAAAACGCTATGCACGTGTTCAGAAGATGGCCAAGCAGAAAGATAAAGATGCAATAGCTGAAGAAGCAATACTTGCTATCGTCAAAGAAGCACTTGAAAATGAACGCCCGGTACGCAGCATCGACTTTACGCCTGAACAGTTAAAGCTCGTTAAAGGCATGCACTTATTGACGGCTAAACCCATGCTCTATGTCGCGAATGTATCAGAAGATGACTTAGTGAGCGGCGATGAGAATGATTACTTGAAAGCCATCAGAGCGTATGCGGATAATGAAGGCTCAGAAGTAATTGTGATCAGCGCGAAGATCGAAGAAGAACTTGCTGCGCTTGACGACGACGATAAAAAAGAATATTTAACAGACCTCGGTATTGAAGAAGCAGGTCTTGATAAGCTGATTAGAGCATCTTATCACTTACTTGGTCTTGCAACGTACTTCACAGCAGGTGAACAGGAAGTCCGTGCCTGGACGTTCAGACATGGCATGACAGCCCCTCAATGTGCAGGTATTATCCATACAGACTTTGAACGTGGGTTCATCCGTGCGGAAACTGTAAGTTATGATGACTTAGTCGACAACAATGGTATGACAGGCGCAAAAGAAGCGGGTAAAGTCAGACTGGAAGGCAAAGAATACTTGATGAAAGACGGCGACGTAGTACATTTTAGATTTAATGTCTAAGGAGGACTTATATGCAGCCTTTAAAACGGATTATCTATGGTATTAAAGTCATCACGAAGTCTGACGACAAGAAAGAGAAAATGTATCATGTCACTTATTATTATTTCGTGCAGGCAGTACTGCCAGATGAGCATGTGACATTGAATGAAGACATCTATGACAAAATCAGCTATGCAGCTACTGCCATACGCTACTTAGATATCATCAGCTGCGATGAAATAGAGCCCGGAGACAGCGATTACCACTTATATGACTATCTTTACAGAACAAAGGACACGAAGCTGTTCCATGTTAAAGACATGGTCGTCTATAAGTTGAATGAAGTATTGTACTAATGTTGTAATCTGTATAACTCTATGCTATAATATTCAATTGTGAGTAATGAAAATTATTCCTTGCTTTACGTAGTAAAGCCGCATAGACCATAAGGAGGTGTAATAGATGAGAACATACGAAATTATGTACGTTGTACGCCCGAACATTGAAGAAGATGCGAAGAAAGCGTTAGTAGAACGTTTCAACGAGATCTTAACTTCTAACGGAGCCGAAATCATCGAAGCAAAGGACTGGGGTAAACGTCGTTTAGCTTACGAAATCAATGATTTCAAAGAAGGTTTCTACCAAATCGTACGTGTTAACTCAACGGATCAAGCCACTAACGAATTCGATCGTTTAGCTAAGATCAATGACGATATTATCCGTCATATCATTGTACGCGAAGAAGAAAAATAATAACAGGTGGGGGCGATTGCATGCTTAACCGAGTTGTATTAGTAGGTCGTTTAACAAAGGATCCAGAATACAGAGTCACACCATCAGGCGTGTCAGTAGCCACATTTACATTAGCAGTTAACCGTACATTTTCGAATGCACAGGGAGAACGCCAGGCAGATTTTCTGAACTGTGTCGTCTTTCGCAAGCAGGCAGAGAATGTCAATAACTTCTTAAGTAAAGGCAGCTTAGCCGGTGTAGACGGCAGATTGCAATCTCGCAGTTATGATAATCAAGAAGGCCGCAAAGTGTATGTGACTGAAGTCGTCTGCGACTCAGTGCAGTTCCTTGAACCTAAAGGCGCTAACCAGAACCGTCAGAATAATAATGATGACTATTCTGGCTATGATCCAGGATTCGGTGGACAAACACAAGGTCAGAATTATCAATCCAACAACACTAATCAAAATAATTCAAATCAGGCATCATCCGCTCCATCAAACAATCCTTTTGCCAATGCAACAGGACCGATTGATATAAGCGATGATGACTTACCGTTCTAATAGACTATTGTAAGGGAGGCAGCAATCATGGCAGGTGGACCAAGAAGAGGCGGACGTCGTCGTAAAAAAGTTTGTTATTTTACAGCAAACGGTATTACACAAATTGACTACAAAGACTCAGAAATGCTTAAAAAATTCATCTCTGAACGCGGTAAAATTTTACCACGTCGTGTAACAGGTACTTCAGCTAAATACCAACGTATGTTAACTGTAGCTATCAAACGTGCACGTCATATGGCTTTATTACCATATGTTAAAGAAGAGCAATAAGATTGAAGACCTTGCAGCTATGCTGTAAGGTCTTTTTTTACATGTTATTGATATAGTCCTGGAGCTTTGTAAGAGGGATGCCGTTTGCGTCGTGATACTTTGCTATATACATTTGAGTGATAGCGAGAAACAGCTGGCGGCTCTTTTTTATCTTCTTAATAAAGAGATTCATCGGCACAGGGTCGTTATTTTGTAAGCTGGGCTGCATATAGAAAATTGGATATTTAACGTAATTAAACTTCTTATAAAACGATTCAAGCGGGCTCACGCCATACTGATCTTTTTCGCATTCCAGCATAATGGTCTCAAGACTGCAGTCAATAGCTGTCATGCGTTCTTCTGCATAAGCAAGCAGCCTTGAAGCGACGTGTTGTCCTCTGTATGCAGGATGAACGACTAAATAAACGATAAAGCCGATATGATAGTCTTTCTCCACATGAAATGTAATAAAACCTGCGAGCTGGTCGTCAATCGTCAGACCGATGAATTGATAACGGTCGTTTAGTAACTGCAGACTGCGGCGAAAAACTTCTTCTGACTCTCTGATTTCTGCAGGGAAGGTCTGGCCGTACAATGTCATTGCCTCTTCAAAATAAAAGTCTTCTGTAATATTGATAACAGTCATCTCATCATCCTTTCATTAAAATACATATATGCATTATATCATCTGTTAAACTATCAACTTTTATTAAAAATATAATACAATGAATAACAATTTTCTTGATTAATAAATGTATAATAATTATAATAAAAAAGATAATGTGTAATATTATACGTTATTGGATGTGTTTACAATCATGATACAGCATTTCTTATTAAATCGGCGAAAGTGGAGGATGAGAATGGATGACAGGACGCTGAAATTACTTCTGCTACAAAATTATCAGCTGCTGGAGAGACTTGACCCTGATAAAGCAGAACTTTATCAGCAGTACAAAGAGATTTTAAGAGAAGGTATTGTGTATGATTACAGCACGATGTTTGATGAATTACCGCGGGAAGAAGACTGTATTCCTTTTGAAATAAGCGAAGAGGTCATCGAGATTGTCCATATGTTTATACATATAGGGAAATCTATAAGAGTCTCTCATTATGAAATGAAAGTTCCGTATTATTTTTTAGGATTTAATCATCATGATGATGATGAGTGGCATCATGCTCGTTATGCTGAGCATTACTTAAGACGGCTGGATGAACAGCAGGATCTTGACTTGACTAGTTATCATTTAAGAACTGAGAAGAAAAGTTATTTGAGTAGTTACCGCGATATGTTGAAGGTTTATCATCCTTACCAATACGATGACTATTTAACATACGAGGTGCTTGAGTCTATATTGAACTGCTATACGCATAAATAAAAGGAGCGGAAAATTTCCCGCTCCTTATCCTAAATGATCTAATAATACAGAAGTCAGTACACCAAAGGCTGTGATTAAACCGACCAGTGCACCGCCGTCTTCATAAGCTTCCGGCATCATTGTAGCACCAATCATTGTAATGATACCGCCTGCCGCAAAACTTGAAATGAAGGCGAGTACTTTTGGATCTGCGTTATCAAGAAAGATGTAGCCTCCAAGTGAACTTAATCCTGCAATAACTGTGACCGCTATAAATAAAGATAAGATTTTCTTTTTAGAATTCCCGCTTTTTAGCATCCCTGACGTACTTGATAAGCCTTCTGGTATGTTGCTGATAAAGATGGCAAGGAGGAGCAGCAGGCTGACACCTTTTCCGCCGATTAAGCTGACACCAAGCATAATGGATTCAGGAATTGCATCCATGACAGTACCGATGAATATTCCGGCACCAGATTCAGCATCACTTGATTGATTATTACTTTGTTTTTTACTGTCCTGCTTATTATTCTCTTCATCCGGAATTGCTGATCTCTTTCTATGTTTTCCGCCTTTACTGGAAATAATAGCTTCTAAAACAGTAAAGACAACAGCCCCTACTAAAAAGCCGATAATCGTATTGGCGATTTCACCTTTAGCAAGCGATTCCTGCAGCAGTTCAAATGTTGCCGCACCGATTAATACACCTACACCGAAAGCCATAATAAAGCCAAGCAGCTTTTTCGGTATTTTAACAAGCAGGCTGATAATAGAGCCTAATAGTACAGCACCACCACTGACGAGTCCCCAAAGTAACGCCATTCCCATAAAAACGCCTCCAAAAAAACCTCGAAGGAGAGCCTCCGAGGTTGATATTTAATGTTTTAATATTAACGACGATTTAAGTCGTTATCTAAACGGTCGTTATCAACATGAGTGTTTTGAGTATCGTCGATATTAACCTGTTCTTTACGTACTGTTTCAGATACATGCGCTGTATCTTGAACACGGTTTTTCTTAATGATTAACTCTTCAGCTACAACGTTTTCTTTCTCAACGTTGATGCGTTCTTCAGTTAATGGTACACGGATTGTATCGTTGTCTAAACGGTCAAAGTCAACATCTCCGTCTACTCTTTCGTCAACACGGCGACGTTCAATCGTCACTTCGTCACGGCTTACTGGTACATCGAATTCTTGACGCTCTTCAACTACATCTTTGTCGATACGTACTTCGCCTGTTTGAACTTGATCTTTACCTACACGTAAACGTTCTTCGTGTAAACGGATTTTTTCGTCATCTGATAAATCAGCGCGGTTTTTAATATCTTCGTCGAATTCATAATCGCGGCGGTCGTTATTTAAAGCTCCGTCACGTCCTCCAACTAAATTGTTATCTAAGCGGTCGTTATCTACTCTGTCAAAATCGTTTGTGTTATTAAATTCGTTTCTCATGTCTACTCGTTCCTCTCTGTTATTAAGATTACTTTCTCGGTGGTGTGATGAATACTGTGCATCAGTATCTGATTCATAGCTTGCTCTGTTGCTTAAGCCTGTAGTGCCATCATCTGGATGACCATAGCTTTCGTTCGTTAACGTACGGCCTTTGTCATTGTTTACAGCGTCTGCGCTTGCAAATCCGCCGACAACACCATTCGTATTACCAACGCGGCGTGTTTCGTTACTTTCCACGTAATGATGATCACGTGTTGTAGTCGTTGTATCGTTATTATATGTTGCATTGTTATCTACATATAATAGGATGTTGCCGCTTTCAACTTCTCTCACATACTGATTCTGTTCGGCATCTGATAAATTTAATCTTTCAAACACACGATGCTGTGGGTCTTCACCAGTAAATAAGGAAGCCACTTTGTCACCGAATGAGCCATCTGCATTCTTATACTGGACATCTGTATAATCCAGCGCCGAACCTTCAAGCTTATTCTTCGAAATTACATGTATGTCGCGTTCAGCGACACCTTGTGATTTCAAGTTGTCGATTCTACTTAAAAGTGCTTGTTCGCTTGAAAACGATTCAATGTTTCTCATTTCAGCGTATACCTCCCAATTACTTTTAATGTGATTGTGATGCTCTAAGATGTCGTTGTAATTTTCTTGTGATAGTTAATTGATACCCGTGCTTTAAAAAAGCTAAACACTAAAACCAAAATATTTTGAAATCGCAGGCGACTTATGTGACTGAGCTGCGGAGATATTTCTCTTGAAAGCCTTATATTATGCGGATTTCCTGTTGATATCCTGAGATAACTTTGTTATCATCATAAGATAAAATAAATCAAAAACACTCATATAATATAAAGGATATGGCTTTAGAGTTTCTACCACATTACCGTAAATGATGTGACTATGAGTAATAAAAGACTGGATTCGCTATATCCTTTTTGACCAGGAAGTATATATTGAATCTTCTTTTTTTACTCACCTATTCTTTAATAGAGTGAGTTTTTTGTTTAAGGAGGACTCAATTGGAATTACTACAGCAAAAGGTAAAAGATGAAGGTGTCGTTATTGATGGAGCGATCTTAAAAGTCGATGCATTTTTAAATCATCAGATTGATGCCCATCTAATGAAAGAAGTCGGACAGACATTTTATAATTATTTTAATAAGAAAGGTGTCACTAAAATATTGACGATTGAAGCGTCAGGTATTGCACCGGCGATTATGGCAGCACTCGTCTTTGATGTACCGTGTCTGTTTGCGAAAAAAGCCGTGCCTTCTACGCTGACTGAAGCCGTCTATGCGACAGATATCCATTCTTATACGAAAAATAAAACAAGTCATGTAGTAATTTCCCAGAAGTTTCTCAGTGCGGATGACAATGTGCTGATTATTGACGATTTTCTTGCCAATGGTGAAGCAGCGCTTGGTCTGTATGATCTAGTAAGACAGGCTGGTGCTGACTGTGCCGGCGTCGGCATTGTCATCGAGAAAAGTTTCCAGCAGGGCGCAGCCCGCTTAAAAGATGAAGGGCTTGATGTATTAAGTCTCTGCCGTATTGCTTCACTTGAAAATAATAAAGTGACATTAGTGGGAGAAGAATGATGAAAAATTTGTTACTGAGTATTCAGCATCTGCTGGCGATGTATGCAGGTGCTATCATCGTACCGATCATTGTTGGCGGTGCGCTTCATTTTACGCCGCAAGAGATTGCGTATCTCGTGTCAATCGATATCTTTATGTGCGGGGTAGCGACATTCCTGCAAGTTTATAAAGGAATTGGTATCGGTCTGCCGGTTGTACTTGGCTGTACATTTACAGCAGTAACACCGATGATTATAGTCGGCTCGAAGCATGGCATAGGTGTACTCTATGGCTCGCTCTTTGTTTCCGGGATTATTATTGTACTGATTGCACCGTTTTTCTCTTATTTAGTTAAAATATTCCCGCCCGTTGTCACTGGCAGTGTCGTTACGATTATTGGTATTACATTAATGCCGGTTGCGATGAATAATCTCGCTGGTGGTCAAGGCTCAAAAGATTACGGTAGTCCTCTTAATATTATGCTCGGCTTAATTACATTGATCATCATCTTATTGATTCACCGTCTGTCTTCAGGATTTATCAGATCAATTGCAATCCTGCTCGGTCTGATCGCAGGAACAGTTATTGCAGCGTTTTTTGGTCTTGTGCATATGGATGCAGTGACGCAGTCTAACTGGTTTGAATTACCACGACCGTTCCGCTTCAGCGGCTTTAAGTTTGAACTTGGCTCCATACTATTATTCGTTATTGTCGGCATTGTCAGCTTGATTGAATCGACTGGTGTCTATTCAGCACTCAGTGAAATCACGAAAACCCCATTGACACGTAAAGATATCGGAAAAGGTTACCGGGCTGAAGGACTTGCGATTATACTCGGTTCCATCTTCAATGCCTTCCCGTATACGGCGTATTCACAGAACGTCGGTCTCGTCTCATTATCAGGCGTCAAGTCCAATAAAGTAATGTACGGCATGGTGGCACTGCTCTTATTCTGTGGTTCTATTCCAAAGCTCGGTGCTATTGCGACTATTATCCCGGCAGCAGTTCTCGGCGGTGCGATGATTGCGATGTTTGGGATGGTCATGGCATACGGCGTTAAAATGCTCGGTGCCATTGACTTTACGAAGCAGGACAATCTGCTGATTATCGCGGTTTCAGTCGGCCTTGGTCTCGGTATCACAACCGTACCCGGTGCTTTCAGCAAGTTCGGCAATGACTTTGCCTGGTTGACACAGAACGGTATTGTCCTTGGAACGTTTACTGCGATTATTCTGAATTTATTATTTAACGGCTTTAACAATCAACAAAACACGGATTATATGAAATAATAGAGAGATAGAAAAGAACTTATGATTTTTAGAATAATAAATGGAGGTAGTCAACATGTGGGAAACAAAGTTTCAAAAAGAAGGACTGACTTTTGACGATGTATTACTGATTCCTGGTAAATCAGATGTACTGCCGAACCAAGTAGATTTAAAAGTGGCCTTATCAGAGCGTCTCAAATTAAATATTCCAATTCTGTCTGCTGGTATGGACACAGTAACAGAAGCGAAGATGGCCATCGCAATGGCACGTCAAGGTGGTCTTGGCGTTATTCATAAAAACATGTCCATCGAGCAGCAGGCAGATGAAGTGCAGAAAGTAAAACGGTCAGAGAACGGCGTCATTACAAATCCGTTCTTCTTGACGCCGGAAGAGCAAGTATTTACAGCTGAACATTTAATGAGCAAATACCGTATTTCCGGTGTGCCGATTGTTAATAACGAGAAAGAAATGAAACTTGCAGGGATTATTACGAACCGTGATCTCCGTTTCATTGAAGATTACTCTATTAAAATCAATGATGTCATGACAAAAGACGACCTCGTCACAGCACCAGTCGGCACTACACTTGCTGAAGCTGAGAAGCTATTGCAGCAGTACAAGATTGAAAAGCTGCCGCTTGTCGACGATAAAGGGATGCTGAAAGGTTTAATCACGATTAAAGATATCGAGAAAGTGATTGAATTCCCGAACGCGGCTAAAGATGAGCACGGCCGTCTGTTAGTAGCAGCAGCCGTCGGTATCGCAAAAGATACAATTACACGTGCGAAGTATTTAGTAGAAGCAGGAACAGATGCACTCGTCATCGACACAGCACACGGCCATTCTAAAGGTGTGCTCGACATGGTGTCAGAGCTTAAATCAAACTTCCCTGACGTGACATTGATTGCAGGTAACGTGGCGACTGCTGAAGGCACACGTGCATTGATTGAAGCAGGAGCAGATGTCGTTAAAGTTGGTATCGGACCAGGCTCTATTTGTACGACGCGTGTCGTTGCAGGAGTTGGTGTACCTCAAATTACTGCTATATATGACGCAGCCACAGAAGCAAAAAAACTTGGGAAAACGATTATCGCAGACGGCGGTATTAAATATTCCGGCGATATCGTCAAAGCGCTTGCTGCCGGCGGGCACGCGGTTATGCTCGGCTCACTGCTCGGCGGAACAGAGGAAAGCCCCGGAGCGACTGAAATCTTCCAGGGACGTCAGTACAAAGTGTACCGCGGTATGGGTTCACTCGGTGCGATGGAGAAAGGGTCTAAAGACCGCTACTTCCAGGACGACAAAGAAGCGAAGAAGTTCGTGCCGGAAGGAATCGAAGGACGTATCGCATTCAAAGGAGCACTGCAGGATACTATTTATCAGTTAATCGGTGGCATTAGAAGCGGTATGGGTTATACAGGCGCTAAAGATTTAGCGGCGCTGAGAGAAGAAGCACAGTTCATCAAGATGACAGGTGCCGGTCTGAAAGAAAGCCATCCGCACGACGTGCATATTACAAAAGAAGCACCTAACTACTCAATATAAGGAGATATCATACATGGAAATGGCATTAGAGCAAGAACTGATTCTTGTCCTCGACTTCGGAAGTCAGTACAATCAGCTGATTACAAGACGTATCCGCGAGATGGGTGTGTACAGTGAGCTGCATGACCACGAGATTTCAATCGATGAGATCAAGAAGATGAACCCGAAAGGCATCATCCTCTCAGGTGGACCAAACTCAGTATACGAAGAAGGATCATTCACAATCGATCCTGCTATCTTCGATTTAGGCGTACCTGTTCTTGGTATTTGTTACGGCATGCAGCTGATGACGAAGTTACTCGGCGGCTCTGTAGAACGTGCGAACGAACGCGAATACGGTAAAGCAGTCATCACGGCTGAGACACATTCACTCTTCCATCTGCTGCCGGAAGAGCAGACGGTATGGATGAGCCACAGTGACAAAGTCATCAACATCCCTGAAGGCTTCCGCATGATCGCGAATTCACCAAGCTGTAAATACGCAGCAGTAGAGAACGCAGAACGTCAGCTGTACGGCGTGCAGTTCCATCCGGAAGTCCGTCACTCTGAATACGGTAACGACTTACTTCGCAACTTCATCCGTAAAATCTGTAACTGCACAGGCGAATGGACGATGGAAAACTTCATCGATATCGAAGTGGAGAAAATCCGTGAGCAGGTCGGCGACAAAAAAGTATTATGCGCGATGAGCGGCGGCGTCGATTCATCAGTCGTTGCTGTGCTGCTGCATAAAGCAATCGGCGACCAGCTGACATGTATCTTCGTCGACCACGGTTTACTGCGTAAAGGCGAAGGCGACATGGTCATGAAGCATTTCGCAGAAGGGTTCAACATCAATATCATCCGAGTAGACGCGAAAGACCGCTTCATGAGCAAGCTTAAAGGCATCTCTGACCCTGAACAGAAACGTAAAATCATCGGTAATGAATTCATCTATGTCTTTGACGATGAAGCGTCTAAATTACAGGGCGTTGAATTCCTGGCGCAAGGTACACTGTATACAGATATCATCGAATCAGGTACAAAGACCGCTCAGACTATCAAATCTCATCACAACGTCGGCGGCTTACCAGAAGACATGCAGTTCAAATTAATCGAACCGATCAACACACTCTTCAAAGATGAAGTACGTGCACTCGGTATCGAACTCGGTATCCCAGAACACCTCGTATGGCGTCAGCCGTTCCCGGGCCCGGGTCTTGGAATCCGTGTGTTAGGTGAAATCACAGAAGAGAAACTGGAAATCGTCCGTGAATCAGACGCGATTCTAAGAGAAGTCATTGCACAAGAAGGCCTCGAGCGCGACATCTGGCAATACTTCACGGTCCTCCCTGACATCCGTTCAGTGGGTGTCATGGGTGACTATCGCACATACGATTACACAGTCGGCGTCCGTGCCGTGACAAGTATTGACGGCATGACGAGCGACTTCGCACGAATCGACTGGGAAGTGCTGCAGAAAGTATCCAGCCGGATCGTCAACGAAGTGAATCACGTTAACCGTGTGGTGTATGACATTACCTCTAAGCCACCGAGCACGATTGAGTGGGAATAGAACTGTAAAATAGTAAAACCCTTTAACCGCAACGGTTAGAGGGTCTTTTTTAATGCTTAAATTTAAGAAAAAGGGCAGAAAAAGGGCAAAGTGTGAGAAAAACTATATACAAGGCAGTCCCAGGCAACGAAAAAGAGCCTTATAAGAGGCTCATAAAAAAGTAATTATTAAATAATACATAGCAGAAAACCATATAGCGATAAAAAAAGCTATAAAGTGCTTACCCTCTGATTTAAATGGACTAAATTTATTGATTAGAAATTGTGTTCCGTAATATGAAGCTAAACATAGAAAAAATATAAATACAGTAATTAATATAGTATTCATCATAGTCCTCCTAATAACTCACCGCTTCTAATTTACTCATCATGTCTTTATCCATTTGTTCAGTCACATGGCTGTATATCTGTAACGTGGTCTTATGGTCTGTATGGCCTACTCTATCCATAATAGCCCGTAGTGACACGCCTAACTGACTTAACAGCGATATATGGCTGTGTCTTAGTGTGTGCGTTGTCACATGCTTATTAATCAACTTCTTGCCCTGGGCGTCCTTAATCTCATCTACAGCTGTCTTGATGTTGCGATTGACGGAAGTAAGGGCCATAGGATTGCCGTAGTGGTTAGTGAGGATAAAGCCATGATTTATATAGTTGCTCTCCCACTATGTCGCTTTCTTATTCTCTAACATGACTTTACGCAAGATGTCACAGCTTCTAGTAGTCAGTGAGATAGTCCTATAAGACGCTTCCATATTAAGTACATTTTTCATACTGTAGTCTAGATCATAAAAAACAATAGATTGTCTTATTTATCATTATAGCTCAATCTGTAATTTATTGTATATTAAAATGTAAAAATTTAATTTCAGTAATTATTTTTAAGACAAGTTAGTAATATGGGTAATCGAGCAGAAAGAAGCCCTGTTCAAACAAATTGGAGGCTTTTTTGTGTAGCTGGAAACAGATAGGGAAGTCTCTAATTTTCAGACTTATTCACTTCTCGCATATAAGGAAGGCCTTGAAAAACCAAGGATCCTTAATTTCCAAAAGTATATAGGCCTGTATAAAAACGCTGAATAACGCCCAAATTAAGATTTTAAAAGTAATAAGGTGTAAAAGAAGAATAATTACATATCTTATGTTTATATAGAGATAATAAAAATTGTATGTATAAAAAAAGCTTAAAATTATCTTTATATATATCAATAAATAATTTAAAGTATAAAATATAAAAGTTTTTTATAGAAAGGTAGAGAGAAGATGGAATATTTATATAAATATTATTACAATAATGAACAAAAAGATTATAAAGAAGAAGTAAAAAAACGTCTTTCAGCTCCTTCTAGAATAGAGTTTAACTTTAAAGTAAAACAATATAAAAGAGAAGATAAGCATAGACTATATTTTATTCCTACTTTAAAGATGATAAAAATGGTTGAAGCCATTGCTAAACGTGATAGATTACTAGATAAATATTTTGATGCTCTTCCTGATTCAGCTCGTGAAGCTTTTGAGAGGGAAGTAATAACTAACGAATTATTTTCAACTAATGATTTAGAAGGTGTGAAAAGTACTAAGAGAGAAATTGCTGAAAGTGTGAAGCTTGCTAAAGAGAATAAAAAAACTAAAAAAACTACACGTTTTTTGAGCATGGCTAACTCTTATTTAAGTTTATATCTTAATGAAATTAAACTCCCTTCGACACCACAAGATATAAGAAAAATTTACGATAAAATTTCAGCTTCAGAAGTGGAGGAAGAAGATAAGATAGACGGAAAGTATTTCAGGTTAGATGGTGTGGATGTTAAAACTAGCACAGGAAAGGTAATACACCAAGGAATAAACGGGCATGAAAATATTATAATCGCCATAGATAAGATGTTAGATATTCTTAACGGGTACGAAGAAATTTCAGCAATAATAAAAGTAGCTGTTGCCCATTACATTTTTGGATATATACATCCTTTTTATGACGGAAACGGTAGGACTTCAAGATTTATAAATAGTTTATACCTTTCTAAAAGTCACAGCCGCTTAACATCTATCTCCTTATCAAGAGCTATAAATAATAACTCCAAAAAATATTATGAAATATTTGAGCATACTAACAGTACGCTTAATGCCGGCGAACTAAATGAGTTTATTGAAACCTTCTTAGAATACATCATCAAGGGACAAGAAGAAGTCAAAAATGAATTAGTCATAAAGCTTAGACTGATAGATAGTGCATTTTTAAAATTATCGTCAGAGAAAAAGTTAGAGAACAAAGATCAAAAATATTTCGATGCTTTATTTATTATTGGTCAAATCCAGCTATTCACTGATAATGATTTGACAGTCCAGGCGATGGCAAGTTATTTAGAAGTAGCTGAAATAACGGCCCGTAAAGTATTAAATGATCTTGTAGACATGGGCTTGTTAGAAGTAGAGGGTAGCAGGCCGAAGTTATATAAAAGTATAGAAGGATACTTTGATTTTGAATAAAAGAGCAAAAAAAGGGCAGATATTTGTGACTCGGGGCAACGCCAGGAAACACATTTAAGATATGCAACGCTTCAAACCCTTGATATATAAGGTTTTGAAACTCTATGAAATTTCTTTATTTTCTATTTTGGATTGAGGGGGAATAGATATAAAAACCTCTAACCATCACGGTTAGAGGTTTTTCGTGCTATTTAGCATCTTCTTTCGAAGGCAGTGGATAGAAGCCGGCTTTGAACTGCTGCCATAATGGGTCAGGCAGGTCATGTTTATTTGGGTGGTGAGGGTCAAAGTAAGAGATGATCTCGTCTTCTCTGCCTTCTTTGATCTTGCTGACAAATGCGTGATCGAGCAGAAGTCCTCTGCCCATTGCGATAAGTTCTACGCCTGTATGTAGAGCGTCAATGGCCTCGTCTGCTGTGAAGATGGAACCGATACCGATGAGCGGCATGCGTCCATTGACCCACTGATGCAGCAGCTGGATACGGCTTTGGCCTTCGTATTTACCTTCGTGGACTTCACCATGAATGTGCATCAGTGAAGCGTGTAAATAGTGGAGCGGCTTTTCGATTAATCGTTTAATCAGTTCTTCAGTCAGCTCCATCTTGATGCCCGGGTTAAACGCTTCTTCCGGTGAGAAGCGATAGCCGATAATGAATTCTTCATTGCCGTATTCTTTTACTGTGTTGACGACTTCATCGACGACTTTCAGAGCGAATAACAATGGATCTTTCCACTGGTCTGTCCGCTTGTTGAAGTGAGGAGAGACAAACTGATGGATAATATAGCCGTTTGCGCCGTGAATCTCTACACCATCGAATCCTGCTTCAATAGCACGCCGTGTCGCTGCGCCGAATGCTTTGATTGTCTCGTTGATCTCTGTTTCTGTCATTTCTCTGGCAGTGTGCGTGTGCGCCTGACGGAAGCTTTTGAGCGCCATCGCACTTGGTCCTGCAACGTCACCGTTTGGAGTATACTCCGGCAATGCCTGGACGCCGCCGTGATGAATCTGGATGATAGCTTTTGGGCCGTTCTTTTTGATTGCTGCCGCTAAGCGTTTTAGTCCTTCAATGTCACTGTCACGGGCGATGGAAGGCTGTCCTGGAAAGGCCTGGCCTAATTCAGTGACATGAGACGCAGCTGTAATCGCCATGCCTACGTCTTTTGAGCGGCTTTCCATGTAAGGAATCTCTCTATCCGAGATTGTTCCGTCTGCATTAGAAGAAATATGTGTCAATGGTGCAAGAACAAAGCGATTGCGCAGTGCTACACCGTTATTTAATTGTAAAGGTTGAAATAAATCATTGTATTTAGTATTCATTGTGATGCCTCCTTATATCAATCAGTATAGCATCTATAAAAAAGGTGACAAAAGAACTGCCTGCAACTGTTTGTGAGATGTTAATGAAGTGAAATTTTTAAAATCATGTCACAAAATTGTGCAATCTTTCAGCCGTACTTTGTAGAGGGTTTGTTGTATGATAGGCTTATAGAATTTTGTGAAGAGGTGAAATGAATGAGCACAACATACAAGAAGTTGTTTGTCTTCGTCCTTGGACTGATTGAAATTATTGCGGGTTTCGCTGTTTATAAAACATCATTATTCGGAGCTTTTGTTTTTATCGCATTAGGTTTGCTGTTTTTAATCGTCATGTTCATTATAGATCGCCGTGCTAATAATCCTTATAACGGCCGCTTTATTAATTAAATCCTGCCTGCTCAGTTGAGCGGCAGGATTTTTTTATATGAACTGCATTATAAAGACCAGCAGAATGACAGCGGGCAGAATATATTTAATCGCTATAAACCAGACGCTGATAGTTTTAGTCTTACTGTTGAACTGGCTGATGATGGCGTCTTTATCCATAAAGTGTCCGCAGGCTATAGTAGTCGTTAAAGCACCGAGTGGCATCAGTATATTCGATACGAGGTAATCCATATTGTCGAATATCGTGCCAGCGCCGAAGCGGATATCATTTAATACACCGAACGACAAGGCAGCAGGTATGCCTGCGATAATAATAAAGGCACTGAGCAGCAGTGACCAGCGGCGGCGCTGCGAGTTATCATTTTTCGTGACGTTTGAAATATTGAGTTCAAGCAGCGAGATGGAAGATGTCAGTGCTGCGAATAGAAATAATATTAAAAACAGTAAGTAGAAGACATTACCGAATGCCAGGTGGTTGAAAATCTGCGGCAGCACAATGAACAGTAAGCCAGGTCCTTGCTCGGGTTTAACGTGAAACGATGCGGTTGCCGGGAAGATTGCAAGTCCTGCCATAATGGAGACGAGCAGATTCATAATGACGATGGAGAAAGAAGCAGTCCCGATATTCGCTTCTTTGTTTAAATAAGTGGCATAAGTGATCATGCCAGTTGTTCCGAGTGATAAGGCGAAGAATGACTGCCCGAGCGCAAAGACGATGGACTCAAAAGTAATATCTTCAAACCGGGGCGTCAGAAAGTAACGGACCCCTTCAGCGGCACCTTCCAGCGTCAGTGAACGGATGATGATAACAACAAATAAAAGGAAGAGCAGCGGCATCATCCATTTTGATGCGCGTTCGATGCCTTTTTCGACACCCATCGAGACGATAAGCGCAGTAATTGCGATGAACAGAAACTGACCAAGTAAAGCGGTCCATGGCGTGCTGATAATCCAGTTGAATGATGCTGCTGCATTTTGCGGCTGAATGATGTTAACGAATGCTAGCAGCGTTCTGCCGATATAGATGATGATCCAGCCGCCGATGACACTATAAAAGGCGAATAAGATGAAGACAGCAAGATTGCCATTCCAGCCGATTAAATTGAATAGTTTATAGCCGGTCAGTTTATCGTATAGGACAGTCGTATATGTCTGTCCTAATTTACCGATGCTGAACTCCATCATTAAGAGCGGTAAGCCGATTAGTATGGTGAATAATAGAAATAACAGCAGGAAAGCACCACCGCCATACTGGCCGGCCATATAAGGGAACTTCCAGATGGCACCGAGACCGATAGCGGAGCCTGCACTTGCGAGAATAAAACCTGTAGATGACATCCATTGTGACTTATGATCCATGATGTAAAATCCTCTCTTTCACTTTAACGCTTAAAAGTGATGATATCACATTGAGTATAAAAGTCAACATGAGTAATGAAAGTCATTCAAACATTATTTTTAAAATAACAGCGCAGCATCCGGCTTAATGCTGCGCTGTACAGTGTTCAGTAATGATTAAAGATCATCGTCGTTTTCAGCTGATCTTCTGGTTCATAAACGTGAAGTGACTGTAGTTTTTCGATGAGTAACTGCTGTAGCTTTCTGGCTTCCTGTTCAGTCAATACTTTAGCGGATAACTCTATAATATGTTTATCTTTAATATCCCACTTCTCGAGTTTAATCTTATAATCATCAAGTCTGCCTATATGCCGTTCAAACTCAATAGGACCGATGATAGACGGGGCAGTAATAGTATTTAAATACGTTTTGAAGGCGTCATGAACTTGCTCTTTTAAGTGCAGGTGACTTGTTGCAAGGTCAGGAAGCACGTGGTCTTTAGCTGACACTTCCGCTTCGTAGTAGACACTGAGCGTCTGTCTGCCGGCACCGTATTCGATCTCAAAGCTGCCATCCTTAAAGCCGTCCTGCTCCGCCTGGCTCACCGCTTCGTCAACCGATGCTGTAACAGGGTAACGTTTTTTGAACTGCAGCTGATAGATATCTTCATCCTCTGATTTACGGATACGATAAGTCATATTCTCTATGTAATGCGTCTTGTCATGGTCGATGAACTGGACAAGAAAATCTTCATCTTTTTTCTTAGCATTAAATGCCTCAAGCACAAATGAAGCAATCTTGCCTTTTTTCGATAATGCCTGTCGATTGGCATATACCTTCACTTCGTAAGAACTGATCATATGGTCTCCTTCGTCATGCGTAATGTAGCGCTGTACTGTAAATTTTAAACTTACAGGAAAAGCTTTTTGAAGAGGTGTGTTCAACTAATAGTTATATTATAATTATAAAGTTAAGAAGACAAATCAACAATATAGGGGATGACTGATATGAAAAATGTATATTTTAATCATGATGGTGGAGTTGACGATTTAATTTCTTTATTTTTATTGCTGCAGATGGACAATATAAAACTGACAGGCGTCAGTGTAATCGATGCTGACTGCTATATTGAACCTGCTACTTTTGCGAGCCGCAAAATTATTGCACGATTTGGTGACAACAAAATTGAGACGGCCATGTCGAAGGAACGAGGCAAAAATCCGTTTCCAAAAGACTGGCGGATGCATGCCTTTTTTATGGATGCATTGCCGATATTAAATGAACGCCAGACACTGGCACCGCTTGCAGAACAAGAAGCTTATCAGCACTTAATTGATAAAGTAATGGCAGAACCGGAGAAAACGACACTCTTATTCACAGGTCCGCTGACAGATCTAGCTAAAGCACTTCAAGTGGAACCCGCTATTACTGAGAAAATTGAGCGTCTAGTCTGGATGGGTGGAACTTATCTTGCAGAAGGTAATGTCCATGAACCAGAGCACGATGGGACAGCAGAATGGAATGCTTTCTGGGATCCAGAAGCAGTAGGTGTCGTCTTTAAGTCATCTATCGCTATAGACATGGTGGCACTCGAGAGCACTTTACAAGTTCCTTTGACGACAGAAGTACGTCAAATGTGGGCGGATGAAAGAGCATTTGAAGGAGTCGATTTTTTAGGAGTAAGTTATGCCATGGTGCCGCCGCTTAAGCATTTCGCGACAAACTCCACTTATTATCTGTGGGATGTCTTAACAACTGCTGCTCTCGGCAACCCTGACTTAGTGAGATCAAAAGTCATTCAGTCAAATGTGATTACAGAAGGACCTGCTCAAGGAAGAACATATGAAGAAGAAAATGGCCGGCCAGTAAATGTAGTTTATGATGTAGACCGTGAGCAATTTTTTGAATATATTACGACGCTTGCTAAAAAGATAGATTAGTCTATTATTCAGCATTAAGTGATTCTATGCCTTTAATAAATATGAATAAATTTCGTGAAAAGCATTGACAAAAAATAATGGGTGTTATAAAATTGTTATTGTCTTATTTGGAGGAATACCCAAGTCCGGCTGAAGGGATCGGTCTTGAAAACCGACAGGGGCTTAACGGCCCGCGGGGGTTCGAATCCCTCTTCCTCCGCCATTATTTTAAAACCAAGACTAATTTTTTGATATGTAGATGTCCTCTCCGGGGCATCTTTTTTTTGTGTTAAAAAATAATTAGATGATCCAGTGAACAATGATAATTGCCCAGCTGGTTATTGTTATATAGCCTGAAGAATTTGTAACCCTTTTCAGAAAGCCTTTACATACTTGTATAGACAGATTACAATGAGGATAACAAAAATAAGGGAGATGGCAAAATGGCGGTCAATAGAGATGAAGTCAGACAGATTATTGAAGCGGTCGGCGGTAAAGAGAATGTCAACGCAGCAACACATTGTGTCACAAGATTACGTTTAGCATTGGTTGATGAGACGAAAGTCGATAAAGTTGCACTGGATAAGTTAAATCTTGTCAAAGGTTCATTTGCAGCAAACGATCAGTTCCAGGTTGTGATCGGGCCGGGTACAGTCGATGACGTATACAAAGTGTTTGTAGAGGAAACGGGCATCGGAGAAAGCACGAAAGATGATGTCAAAGCGGCAGCGGCAGAAAAGATGAATCCGTTGCAGCGTGCAATTAAAACATTAGGAGATGTCTTCATCCCGTTGTTGCCGGCTATCGTTACAGCTGGTTTACTACTTGGTGTAAACAACGTTTTAACAGCTGGCGGACTGTTCGGCGATAAACCGCTTGTTAAGATGTTCCCGCAGTTAAAAGACTTAGCTGAAATTATTAACTTTATTGCAGCGGCACCATTTATCTTCCTGCCGGCATTAATCGGCTGGTCAGCGATGCGGGTGTTCGGTGGCAGTCCGATTCTCGGTCTCGTGCTCGGTCTTGTTATGTGTCACCCGGGTCTTGCGTCACAGTACACTCTTGGTGATCAAGATACAGGTGAACTGACAAAGATTCCTGAATGGAACGTCTTTGGACTGCATATTGAGAAATTGAACTATCAAGGGCAAGTACTTCCTGTATTGATTGCAACGTGGGTGCTGGCGAAAGTTGAACGCTTCTTAAATAGACGCGTCCATGATTCGATTAAAATGCTTGTTGTTGGGCCTGTCTCATTACTCTTAGTAGGTTTTCTTGCATTCATTCTTATCGGACCAGTCGCTTTATGGCTCGGTACACAGATTACAGATGTCATTCAGTGGATCTTCACAAGAGCCGGCTGGTTAGGCGGTTTGATTTACGGCCTTATTTATGCACCACTCGTCGTCACGGGTTTGCATCATATGTTCCTTGCGGTAGATTTCCAGCTGATGAATTCAAATTTAAAAGGCACGTACTTATGGCCGATACTTGCTATTTCAAATATCTCACAAGGTTCAGCGGCATTCGCTGCATGGTGGCTGTACAAACGACGCAGCATGGTTAAAGAACAAGGTCTGGCATTGACATCGGGAATATCAGGCTGGTTAGGCGTCACAGAACCTGCGATGTTCGGTGTGAACATCCCGCTTAAATATCCTTTCGTCGCAGCAATTATCACGACAGGGATTGTCGGTTCTATATTCGGTTCACAGCAGTTGCTCGGTAGAGTAGGGGTTGGCGGACTGCCAGGTATCATTTCGATCAATGAAGGATTCCGCCTGACGTTCCTGCTCGGCATGGTGATCGCTGTGATTCTGCCGATTGTGCTGACACTCATCTTCTCAAGATTTGCTCAGAAGAATAATAAAGAAGTCATCAGAGAAATCGATTAACTTATAAATCTTGTTCAACTGAAACTATTTCAAAACGTTAGGAGTTTTTTAATTGGGAGTTTCCGACTGGAAGAAATCAGTGGTCTATCAAATTTATCCGAAGTCATTCAATGATACGACAGGTAACGGCCACGGTGATATTAACGGGATTATCGACAAGCTGGACTATTTGAAGACGCTCGGCGTGGATTATTTATGGTTGACGCCGGTGTATTGTTCTCCGATGAACGATAACGGCTACGATATCAGCGATTACTATGAAATCAATCCTGACTTCGGTACGAAAGAGGATTTCAGACGTCTGCTTAATGAGGCCCATGCGTGCGGTATTAAGATTATGTCTGACATCGTCATCAATCATACATCAACAGAACATCGCTGGTTTGTAGAGTCACGTCAGTCGAAGGACAATCCTTACCGTGATTATTACATCTGGAAAGACGGAGACAACGGCAATCCGCCGACGAACTGGGAGTCGAAGTTCGGCGGCAATGCCTGGCAGAAAGACGAAGTGACAGGCCAGTACTATCTCCGTCTCTTCGATGTCACACAGGCAGACTTGAACTGGGAGAACAGTAAGCTCCGCCAGGAAATTTATGATATGATCAATTACTGGATTGACTTCGGGATGGATGGTTTCCGCTTCGATGTCATCAACTTGATCTCTAAAGCAGAATATAAGAATTCTGAAGCAATCGGCAAGGAGCTCTATACAGATGGACCACGAGTTCATGAATTTTTACATGAATTAAACCGCAATACATTCGGCGATAAAGAAGGGTTTATGACAGTCGGTGAGATGAGTTCAACGACACTCGAGCACTGCATTAAGTACACAAATCCTGAACGTCGTGAGCTGAGCAGCGTCTTTAACTTCCATCATTTGAAGGTGGACTATAAAGACGGTGAAAAATGGTCTGAACAGCCATTTGATTTTGTTGAGCTGAAGCAGATTCTCTTCAAGTGGCAGCTCGGTATTCAAGCAGGAGGCGGCTGGAACGCTATTTTCTGGTGCAACCATGATCAGCCCCGTGTTGTGTCGCGTTTCGGTGATGATTCGACAGAAGAGAACCGTGTGTTAAGTGCTAAAATGCTCGCGATAGCGCTGCATCTGCTGCAAGGTACGCCGTATATATATCAGGGCGAAGAAATCGGCATGACGAACTTGTATTTCGACAATATTAAGCAGTACCGTGATGTGGAGTCATTGAATGCCTATTCTATTATGAAAGAACGCGGCATTTCAGACGATCAGACGATGCGTATACTGCAGCATAAATCACGGGATAACTCGCGTTCACCTGTGCAGTGGGATGATAGTGAGCATGCCGGCTTTACAACTGGAACACCGTGGATTGAAACGGCGAAAAACTATAAGACGGTCAATGTCAAACAGGCGCTTGCAGATAAGAATTCTATCTTCTATACGTATCAGCATTTAATCAGGCTGCGACATAACTTTGAGATTATCACGTACGGCAAAGTTCTGCCGTTACTGGAAAATCACCCTGAATTATTTGCTTATGAGCGCAGGCTGGACGATGATACATTGATTATAGTGGCCAACTTCAGTGGGCAGGAAGTCACTGTGCCGGATGATATAGCGCTTGAAGGAACTGTACTGATTAACAATTACGAATCATATAGCCGTACGCTTAAGCCTTATCAGGCAGTAGCTGTTAAAAAATAATTGCAATCACTTTGTTCCAAAACAGTTATTTTATGTTAAGATAATTTGGAAACAAGGGGTGACCGATAAAATGAATAGAAATAAGTATCGAATAATTTATCAGGAGCTGAGCGGTAAGATCATCAATGGTGAATATAAGCAGCATGAACAGCTGCCTTCTGAAAATTTACTCGTGAAGCAATACAATGTCTCACGTGAAACAGTAAGAAAAGCGCTTAGTCTGCTGCAAACAAATGGTTTTATCCAGAAATTAAAAGGTAAAGGTTCTGTAGTTATTTACAATGAATCAATGAATTTCCCTGTATCTCAGCTCATCAGCTTTGAAGAAATTAAAGAATCACTCAATATGGACTATGTGACAGCTGTAGAAATATTCGAGAAAGTGAACGCCGGGGATTATCCTGTCGTGATGGCAGCGCTTGACCTTGCAGAGCAGACAGAATTGTTTAGAGTCGTCAGAACAAGGCGTAAAGGAGGGAAAGTCAATATTATCGATACTGACTACTTCCTAGTTAGTCTTATGCCGAATTTAACGAAGGAAATTGCCCGGCAGTCCATTTATTCTTATATAGAGAATCAGCTGGAACAGACCATCAGCTTCTCCAACAAAGCTATCACATTTGAACCGATGACAGCAAGTGAACTAGAGCTGTTCGGAGAAGTGACGCCGCCTTATGCAGCAACTGTCCGCTCAACTGTCCATCTGGCTAATGCGCTGCCTTTTCAGTACAATATATCAAAGCACCGTGCCAGCGAGTTTAAGTTCGTCGACTTTTCCAGACGTCCAGCTCATAAGAAAGCATAATCAAAAAACAGCAGTGTTTTCCTTGCCAAATATTCATGATGTATAGTATGATAGATTCTGCCGTGCTAAGTGGGGAGGTAGCGGTTCCCTGTACTTGCAAGCCGCTTAGGCAAGACCGAATCCCTCTGCTGAGGGTAACATTTTGTGAGGCCTGACCTTGACACGTAGTGTTGAGAAGACGGTCCGAGTCAATATAAGCCCATGAAGCATGTCAGGTCCGGAAGGAAGCAGCATTAAGTGGTCACTTATATGTGGCTGGGGCAGCCGTCTTTGAGCTGTCGACCAAGGTTCCGCTTGTGACTGTTAAACGAAGCAGAGGTGCACGGTATTTATATAAAAATTAATCGTACATCTAATAGATAGACCTAGGAGACTAGGTCTTTTTTTTGAACATTTTCAGCTGAGTGGAGCTTTCAATAACATTGGATATAAGATAAAGAAATAGTATTACTACATATTTATTACACGAAAGTGTTATAGTAAATAACGACATAGAAACAATCACAGAACGGGAGAGTTTTTTAATGAAGTTTTGTAATTTGACGATAGATGAATTTGAATCGTTTGTTAACGACCATTTCAGTCACTATACACAATCTAAAGCTCACTACGCGGGTCGTCAGGCATTAAACCTCGATGTCCATCTCGTAGGAGTAAAAGAAGGGGATAAAGTGCTGGCCGCCTGCTTGTTGAACGGTGCGCCGAGCTTTAAATTCTTCAATTATTTCTATACGCATAAAGGGCCGGTGTTTGATCATCATGACAAAGCACTTGTCGATTTCTTCTACACGCATTTAACTAATTATTTGAAGAAGCATAAAGGGCTGTTTGTATTAGTGGACCCTTATATTACGCGTAATCATCTGGACGGCGACGGCTATGTCACTGAGTCATTTGAAGTGGACGATATTATCACCGAAATGGAACGCCTCGGCTATGAACACCAAGGTTACAGTATCGGCTACTCTATGGATTCCCAGGCACGCTTCTTATCAGTACTTGATTTAACAGATAAGACAGATGACGAACTGCTGAAAGAAATGGATTATAAGACGCGCCGTAATATCAATAAAACGATTGAGATGGGTGTGCAGATGCGTGACTTATCAGATGATGAAATGGAGAAGTTTTTCAGGCTGTATAAAATGGCGGAAGATAAACATCATTTCTCATTGTTTGACCTGCAGACGTTCAAGCGTATGAAACAAACATACGGGGACAATGCGCGCGTTGTGATGACGTATATCAACCTCAATGATTACTTAAAACGCCTGAACGACCAGCTGAGCATAAAACGCGCGGATTATAATAAGGCAGCAGCAGAACTGGAAGAGAACCCTGACTACAGAAAGCTGAAAAATAAAACAGTAGAACTCGAAAAGGCAGTAGCACAGATCGAGAAGAAAGTCGCGGAAACAGAAGCCTTAAAAGCAAGTGACGGCGATGTGCTTGAATTGGCGAGTGCTATTTATGTTTTCAACAATCATGAGCTGTATTACTTATCAAGCGGCTCTAATCCTGCTTATAATCAGTTCATGGGTGCGTATAACATGCAGTGGGAAATGATTAAGTTTGCCAATCAGCTTGGCCTGAAGCGCTATAACTTCTATGGCGTCAGCGGGGACTTTACAGAATCGTCGCCTGACCTAGGCGTTGCGAAGTTCAAGAAAGGATTCAATGCCTATATTGATGAGCAAATTGGTGATTTTATCAAGCCGCTGAACCCTGGGGCATACTGGCTGTACAAAAAAATGAAAAAGAAATAACGATGTTGCGGAAGACTCATCAACAGTTCATTCTGATGAGTCTTCTCTTTTTTGTTATGAAGCAGTTATGTCTAATGGTATAATGAAAGGACCAATATTGATGGAGGGGACGTCTTGAGTTATCAGGCATTATATCGCGTGTTCAGATCCCAGGCTTTCGAAGAAGTAGTCGGACAGAAGCATGTGACGACTACGCTGAAGAACGCTATAGCGAGAAATAAAATATCACACGCTTATTTATTCAACGGACCGCGTGGTACAGGGAAAACAAGTATCGCGAAAATATTTGCCAAAGCTATCAACTGTACTGAACGTCATGACGGCGAACCATGTAATGAATGTGCCAGCTGTATTTCGATTACGAACGGAACAAACTCGGACGTCATTGAAATTGATGCAGCCAGCAATAACGGCGTGGATGAAATCCGTAATATTAGAGATAAAGTGAAGTATGCACCAGGTGAATCCAGATACAAAGTCTATATTATCGATGAAGTGCATATGCTGACGACAGGTGCATTTAATGCTTTGTTAAAAACATTGGAAGAGCCGCCGGGTCATGCTATTTTCATTCTGGCGACGACAGAACCGCACAAAATACCGCCGACGATTATTTCCCGCTGTCAGCGATTTGATTTCAAGGCAATTGCTACCCCTGATATTGTCGAGCATTTGAAATATGTGTGTGACAAGGAAAGCATCTCGTTTGAACTGCCGGCACTTGAATTTATCGCCCAGACAGCAGAAGGCGGTATGCGTGATGCACTTAGTATTTTAGATCAGGCGATTGCGTTCGGAGACGAAGAGCTGACATTGGCACATGTATTGGACGTGACGGGCAGTGTCGGTAAAGAAGATCTGCGGCAGCTGACTGATGCGATTGTAACGCATGACGTACGCACGGCTTTTGAATTATATCATCAGCTGTTAAGCGGCGGCAAGGAAGTAAACCGTCTTGTGACTGACTATATTTATTATTTACGTGACGTCATCGTTGATGTTGCAACAGGCACTAAAGGAGACGGCCAAATATATGAAGTCGACTTGTCTGTCATTTATGAGATGATTGATAAAATTAATGACACGCTTGTGTCGATGCGGTTTGCAGTCAATATGAACATTCACTTTGAAGTGCTCATCGTCAAACTGTCTGAACTTGTGAAGTCTCACGAGAAAGGGGCAGGTGCGAGTACCGAGTACATCGATGCGCGGATGAAAGAGTTCGAGGAGAAGCTTTCGAATATTCAGCTGAATCCGACAGCAGCACCGGCTAAGGCAAAACCGAAAGCAGAGCGCCATGTAAACAAGTTCTCAATTGCACAAATAGAAAATGTACTGGATAACGCCAATCGCGAAGATCTGACATATTTGAAGGAGAACTGGCAGGCGCTGATTGACCATGTGAAGCAAAATGATAGGGCGCTCGTCAGCCTGCTGCAGAACTCAGAACCGGTGGCAGCGAGCAGCACGCATGTATTGATCAAGTTCGAGGAAGATATTCACTGTGAACTCGTCAATAAAGGTGACGATAAACGTGAACAGATTGAGTCGATTGTATACACAATCATCAATAAAAAAGTTAAAATGGTAGGTGTACCTGATTCACAGTGGCTGCAGGTCAGACATGACTACATTAAAAACAAGAAGCAGCAGTCAGAAGTGAAGGCAGAGCCAAAAGATGATATCATCAAGACGGCAGAAGAGTTGTTTGGTAAAGATACAATAAATTTAATTGATTAATAGGAGGAACTAATTATGCGCGGTGGCGGAAATATGCAGCAAATGATGAAACAAATGCAGAAAATGCAGAAGAAAATGGCGGAAGAGCAGGAAAAATTAAAAGACGAACGTATTGAAGGAACAGCAGGGGGCGGTATGGTCACTGTTGTTGTTTCAGGTCATAAAGAAGTGCTTGATGTCATCATCAAGGAAGAAGTAGTAGATCCAGAAGATATCGAAATGTTACAGGACTTAGTACTGGCAGCAACAAACGAAGCATTATCTAAAGCGGATGATGTGACGGCTCAGCGTTTAGGTCAGCATACTAAAGGAATGAACATTCCAGGAATGATGTAATGCATTATCCTGCACCTATTTCAAGACTCATAGACAGCTTTATGAAACTGCCGGGAATCGGCCCGAAAACAGCGGCGAGACTTGCGTTCCATGTGCTTGATATGAAGGAAGAGGACGTCATGAACTTCGCGAAAGCGCTCGTCGACGTAAAGCGTGAGCTGACATACTGCTCTATTTGCGGTCATATTACGGACACGGATCCATGTTATATTTGTGCGGATAAGACGCGCGACCGCTCGATGATCTGCGTCGTTGAGGAATCGAAAGATGTCATTGCGATGGAGAAGATGCGTGAATACAAAGGGCTGTATCATGTGCTGCAAGGTGCCATCTCTCCGATGGAAGGCATTGGACCTGAAGATATCAACATTCCAAGTCTGTTGAACCGGTTAAAGGATGAAACAGTACAGGAGTTAATTCTGGCGACGAATCCGAACATCGAAGGAGAATCGACAGCTATGTATATTTCGCGCCTCGTCAAACCAATCGGCATTAAGACGACGCGTCTTGCTCATGGCCTGCCGGTCGGCGGTGACCTTGAGTATGCGGATGAAGTGACACTGTCTAAAGCTATATCAGGACGTACAGAAATATAAAGAAGTTCAAAAAAGCAGTGAAGCATCCAGCTTCACTGCTTTTTTGTGAAATAGTATTAGATGAGCCGCTTCCGGATGGCACCTGACAAAGTATCGACGATGATGACCATAATGACGATGCCGATCAGGATAATGCCGACGCGCTCCCATGTTCTTCCCTGCAGTGCGAAAATGAGCGGCGTACCGATACCGCCTGCACCGATTAAGCCGAGGATAGATGCACTTCTTAAGTTGATCTCAAAGCGGTAGAGCACAAATGAAATGAATGCCGGCAGTATTTGGGGCACGACGGCAAACATCAATGTCTTTGTCTTGTTTGCCCCCGTTGCCGTTAATGCTTCAGACGGTCCGAGGTCAAGGTTCTCTATATCTTCAGCAAACAGTTTGCCGAGCATACCGATTGAATGGATCCCGACTGCCAGCACCCCGGCGAATGCCCCGGGACCGACGGCTTTAATGAATAACAGCGCCATAATGATCTCCGGGAATACGCGGATGACACTGAGCAGAAATTTGCTGAGCTCTGACAGCAAGCGGTTGGAAATATTGCGCGCCGCTAAAAAAGCGAATGGAATACATAGAACCGCTGAGATAATAGTACCTAAAAAGGCGATAGCGAATGTCTCAAGCAGACCGCGCAGCAAGTCCTCGCCATCAGGCATATAGACATAGCTCCAGTCCGGGTGGATGATACCGGACAATATGTTTGACAGAATCTCCCATGACTTTTCTTTTATTGCTATCGCCGGCATGCCACTGAATGCCCATATGTATACGGCGAGCAGCAGAATAATGAGGAGGATATTTCTGATAATAACAGGCGCTGATGATTTAGGCTTTAAATGATCATAGTTTTTAATCATAACAGTTTCTTCCTCACTTTCGAGCTCGTATAGTCGATGATTATTACAATAAGCAGAGTGAACAGTATAATCGCAGTCACTTTCGGATACTCAAAGTAACCGAGTGTCTTATCATAGAACAATCCGATACCGCCGGCGCCGACAAGACCGAGGACGGCAGCCGCACGGATATTGATCTCAAACGTAAATAATACAAATGAGAGATAAGGTGCGAGTGCCTGCGGGAGCACACCGAACGCTATCCATTTTGATTTATTGGCACCGACTGCCGTCATCGCTTCAAGCGGCCCGTTGTCGATATTCTCCAGTGCCTCATAGAACAGTTTGGCGACGATGCCGAATGACAGTACAGTCAGCGCGAATATACCGGGCAGTGCACCGATACCGAAGACTGCTACGAATATAGAAGCGAGCAGCAGGTCGGGAATCGTCCGGACAATATTGAGTAAAAAACGTACGGGCATGTTCACCCAGCGTGATCTGAAGACATTGTTTGCTGACAGCAGAGCGACGGGCAGTGCAAGCAGTGAGCCGAATGTCGTGCCGAGAACAGCCATACGTATAGTGTCGAGCATCGGTGCAATAATTTCTTTGAAATAAGACCAGTCCGGCGGCAGCATTTCCTTAACAAGGTTCATCATTTCCGGTGCGCCGAGCGCCAGGCTCTCTAAACTGAATCCTGTCTCAAAGCCGCTCCAGATGACTAAAGCCGTGAGCAGCAGCAGGGAGAAGATGGTTTTATAGCGCTTAGCATTGTTAATTGACGGGTTCATCAGTTAACCCCCATTTTCTCATCATCTTTAATTTCCCGTCCATATATGCGGCTGAAAGCATCGTCTGTTGCCTGTTCAACTGGTCCGTCAAATACAATTCTGCCTGACTGCAGTCCGATGATTCTTGTCGCATATTCACGAGCCAGGTCGACGAAGTGCAGATTGACGACGATAGTGATGCCGAGTTCTTTATTGATGCGCTGTAAGTCGTCCATAACCTGCTTAGTAGTCAACGGGTCAAGAGAGGCAACCGGTTCATCAGCTAAAATAATTTCCGGCTCCTGTGCCAGTGCACGTGCAATTGATACACGCTGCTGCTGACCGCCTGACAGTTCGTCAGCACGGTTATAAGCTTTCTCAACGATGTTGACGCGGTCAAGCGCTTCAAGAGCAATCTGCTTATCCTCTTTCGGAAATAGACCGAGCACCATTTTCCAAGTAGGATGATAGCCCACACGTCCTGACAGTACATTTCTGATGACTGAAGAACGCTTCACTAGATTAAAACTCTGGAAGATCATACCGATATTCCGGCGCATCAGCAGCAGCTTGTTTCCCTTAGCCTTCGTAATCGACTGTCCGCTAATCGAGATATCGCCGGATGTAATTTCGTGCAGGCGGTTAATAGAACGGAGCAGCGTTGATTTCCCGGCACCTGACAGACCGACAATCACTATAAATTCTCCTTGATTGATTTCAAGGTTGATGTGATCCAGTCCGACATGGCCGTTTGGATACACTTTGCTGACATCGTTAAATATGATTTGGCTCATCGTGACACTCCTTTATAATAAAAGGCTAAACTCACATGAGTGAGTTTAGCCTTCTTAGTAGCATGTTCATGCTCAAGAAATTATTCTTTGACTTTTTTGTCATACTCACGAATAACATCGAACTTAGAATCATCTGATTTCACATAACCTTCATGTGAATAAACTTCGCGGATAACTTTTTGTCCTTCTTTATCTTTGCTGATATCGATAAACGCTGTTGTTAATTTATCTCTCCATTTGTCAGTCATATCTGAACGAACAGAGATAGTATCATTTGGAATTTTTTCTGTATATTTGACGATTTTAGTATCTTTGAAGACGTTTGGCTGGTCGCCTTTAACAATACTACGTGCATCCTGGAATGTTACTGCGACATCCACATCGCCGTTCAATAATGAAATGACTGCCTGATCATGACCTTTAACTGTTGTCACTTTCATGTCCTTCAGTGGATCGATGCCTTCTTTCTTCAAATCGACCGCAGGGAACACATAACCCGCTGTAGAAGTGACATCCTGCATCGCAATTTTCTTGCCTTTCATATCTTTCAGGCTGTTGATTCCAGAATCTTTTTTAACGATAAACTGAGATTTGTAGTAATCAACGAGTTCTTTAGTTGGAGAACCATCATCATTAACACCGTAACGCTGTGCCTGCAGCAGGACGTCAGCCGCTTTTTGATCATGTGCTAACACATAAGCTGTTGGCGGCAGGAAACCGACATCTACTTTTTTAGACTTCATCGCTTCAACAATTGTATTGTAGTTAGTAGATACAGATACTTCAACCGGGATGCCCAGTTTAGCTTTTAATAACTTTTCAAGGGGCTTCGCTTTTGCTTCAAGTGTCTCAGCATTCTGAGAAGGAACGAACTGCACAGTTAATTTTTCAGGCGTGTAGCCTTCTTTGCTTGATGACGCAGTAGAATCTTTTTGAGTTTCTGATTTATTGTCTGTCGTGCCACAAGCTGCAAGTACTGCAACGGCCATTAAAGCAGGGACAGAAGTTTTCACGATTTTTTTAAACATGATGATGCTCCTTTTCCTATTCCTATTTTTGTAACGTTCTAGTAAATGATAACAAAAGAAGTCTTTGAGCGGTTATAACAATCCTGTAAAGATTGAAAACGAAATCGCCTATTTACTTACATATCATTTACACAGAATTAAAACTACTTTGCTAATAATAAGAGGGTGTCATGGATCTATGCCATCATAGTGAAAAGAGGAAAACTAATGATTAAAAAAGCAGTTATTGCTACAATGACAACGTTCATGCTCGGCACACCGGCTCTTTATGCAGAAACTTACAACGATCAGGCGCCAATCATTAATCCGGCAGTTTCTAATGGACAAAGCGTACTCGTTGACAATACACATGGGCAGACCGCAGGAGCAGCAGACTGGGTCATTGACGGCGCGTTCTCTGATTTCGGTCGGGGTGTAGCAGCAAAAGGCTATCAAGTTAAAGAGCTTCGTAAAAAAACAGCAGTCACTTATGAAGATTTAGCACCGTACGATGTATTTGTTATACCGGAAGCGAACATTCCATTCAAACAATCGGAACAAGATGCAATTTTAAAATACGTTAAAGAAGGCGGCAGTGTATTTTTTATCGCCGATCATTATAATGCAGATAGAAATTTGAACCGCTATGATTCTTCGGAAATTTTTAATGGCTATCGTCGAGGTGCTTACGGGGCACCTGCTAAAGCAATGACAGCAGAAGAAGCGCAATCTGTCAGAATGTCAGGCGTTACAAGTTCTGACTGGCTGTCCAATAATTTCGGAGTGAGATTCCGATATAATGCGTTAAGTGACCTTGTCGCGACAGATATCGTCAAAGATGCAGGAGCATTCGGTATCACTGCCGGTATCAACAGCGTAGCGATGCATGCAGGCTCTACTATCGCACTGACCAACCCTGATATCGCTAAAGGCCTCGTGTACGTCCCGTCAGGATTAACAACAGCGGACAAATGGGGACCGGCAGTCGATCAAGGAGTATACTTCGGCGGCGGTAAAGATGAAGGTGCTTATGTAGCTATCAGTAAAGTGGGATTAGGAAAAGCTGCCTTCATCGGTGATTCTTCTATGGTAGAAGATGCAACTCCTAAATATTTAAGAGAAGATAACGGCCAGACTAAAAAGACTTATGACGGTTATAAAGAACAAGATGACAGCACATTGTTAACTAATATCGTCAGCTGGCTGTCGCGCGATGAGTCCTATACTTCATTCAAGGAGAAAGGACTGACACTGGATCAGGCATCACCTATACTTTCCTTTGAAGTGCCGGCAGCATCTACAGAACCTGCAACTGAACCGTGGTCTACACCGGCAGCGACTTATAAATGGTATGATGAGTCGACTTTCAAGCAAGGCAGCTATGGTTATTCCTCCCTTGTCTCGAGTACTGGATATGACTTTGTACTGCCTGTAGTTACAAATGGTCAGTCATTTAATACGACACTTGTATTGAATGGTCTGACACCTAATACAACTTATAATGATTTAAAAGTAGGCATCTATAATACGGCAGGCACTCAGCTCGGTTCTTTCTATATGAACAATCAATGGAGTGCAGTGGGCTACAGTCCGGCTGTTACTTTGACTACAGATGCTCGAGGCTCTGCTTCAACGGTTATCACAGCAAAGACGACTAAAGGAATAACAGGGAACGCGAATATTAGATTAAAACGCGGCACATCCTCTCTTTACACAGAAGCATTTACGATTAAATAAAGACTGTATAGTGAAGCGGCCGATAATCGGCCGCTTTTTTTATAAAGTGCTATTTGCTATAATATGGAATAGTCAAAGGAGTGACATAATGAATAAGACAGGATTAGTATTAGAAGGCGGCGGTATGCGCGGTATATATACAGCGGGTGTACTGGATTTGTTTCTGGATAAAGGTATCGAGTTCGACTATATCATCGGTGTTTCTGCAGGAGCCAATATGGCAGCTTCCTATTTATCGAAGCAGCGTGGGCGTAATAGGCAGGTCAGCCTTGATTTTTTAGGGGACAAACGATACTTATCTCTTCAGAACTATATTAAAAACCGTGAAATGTTCGGCATGGACTTTATCTTCAATGAAATTCCAAGTGTTCATGTACCTTTTCATATGAAGGACTTTCTTCTATATGAAGGACAATATGTCGTTGCGTGTACTAACTGTGAAACGGGAGAGACGGAGTATTTTGACCAGTCTTACTTGAACAAAGATCTGCTCACAATTTTGAGAGCATCAAGCTCGCTTCCGTTAATGGCACCTGTCGTTGACTATCAAGGTAAGAAATTGCTGGACGGCGGCGTGACTGATCCTATCCCGCTGCGTAAGGCACAGGCAGACGGCATTACTAAAAATGTCGTTATACTGACACGGCCAAAAGGTTACGTGAAGAAATCAAGCCGTCTTGCTAAATGGTTTAAAGTGAAAGGTTATCCGCAAGTTGATGAAGCAATGCGCAGACGGCCGGCCCTCTATAATGAAACACTCCACTATGTTAATCGTCAGGAAGAAGTGGGCAATGTAGTAGTCATCCGGCCATCAGCTGATTTAAAAGTTGATCGCATGGAGAAAGATAAAGGAAAGCTCGACGATCTCTATCAATTAGGTTACAGCGATGCCGAGAAAGCACTGGATAAAATTAATGCATTAAGAAATATTAATTAATTGTTAAAAGTGTAAATTTTGCGCTTGTAGAAGGGCTTGCAACCCTGTATAGTTATATCTTGTCCGGCAGAGATAACGGCAGCTCAAAAAAAGAAATTAAAAAAAGAGTTGACTTATACTTCACATGAGAGTATAATTAAATCTTGTCCGGCAGAGATATAACAGCATACTAAAACTTGATTTTAAAAAAATTTTAAAAAAGAGTTGACTTTCAAAACGAAAGAGAGTATAGTTAAATCTTGTGAGACGAAAAATGAACATTGAAAACTGAATGACAATATGTCAACGTTAATTCCAATAATTTGAGTACTTTAGTACTTTCAAAGAGTGACTGGCTTAAGCAGTCAACGAGCTTTTATCAGACAAACTATTATGGAGAGTTTGATCCTGGCTCAGGATGAACGCTGGCGGCGTGCCTAATACATGCAAGTCGAGCGGACAGACAGGAGTGCTTGCACTCCTTGAAGTCAGCGGCGGACGGGTGAGTAACACGTGGGTAACCTACCTATAAGACTGGGATAACTTCGGGAAACCGGAGCTAATACCGGATAATATGTTTCACCTCATGGTGAAACAGTGAAAGACGGTTCTGCTGTCACTTATAGATGGACCCGCGGCGCATTAGCTAGTTGGTGAGGTAACGGCTCACCAAGGCGACGATGCGTAGCCGACCTGAGAGGGTGATCGGCCACACTGGGACTGAGACACGGCCCAGACTCCTACGGGAGGCAGCAGTAGGGAATCTTCCGCAATGGACGAAAGTCTGACGGAGCAACGCCGCGTGAGTGAAGAAGGTTTTCGGATCGTAAAACTCTGTTGTAAGGGAAGAACAAGTACGTTAGTAACTGAACGTACCTTGACGGTACCTTACCAGAAAGCCACGGCTAACTACGTGCCAGCAGCCGCGGTAATACGTAGGTGGCAAGCGTTATCCGGAATTATTGGGCGTAAAGCGCGCGTAGGCGGTCTCTTAAGTCTGATGTGAAAGCCCCCGGCTCAACCGGGGAGGGTCATTGGAAACTGGGAGACTTGAGTGCAGAAGAGGAGAGTGGAATTCCATGTGTAGCGGTGAAATGCGCAGAGATATGGAGGAACACCAGTGGCGAAGGCGGCTCTCTGGTCTGTAACTGACGCTGAGGTGCGAAAGCGTGGGGATCAAACAGGATTAGATACCCTGGTAGTCCACGCCGTAAACGATGAGTGCTAAGTGTTGGGGGGTTTCCGCCCCTCAGTGCTGCAGCTAACGCATTAAGCACTCCGCCTGGGGAGTACGGTCGCAAGACTGAAACTCAAAGGAATTGACGGGGACCCGCACAAGCGGTGGAGCATGTGGTTTAATTCGAAGCAACGCGAAGAACCTTACCAAATCTTGACATCCTCTGACAACTCTGGAGACAGAGCGTTCCCCTTCGGGGGACAGAGTGACAGGTGGTGCATGGTTGTCGTCAGCTCGTGTCGTGAGATGTTGGGTTAAGTCCCGCAACGAGCGCAACCCTTATCTTTAGTTGCCATCATTCAGTTGGGCACTCTAGAGAGACTGCCGGTGACAAACCGGAGGAAGGTGGGGATGACGTCAAATCATCATGCCCCTTATGATTTGGGCTACACACGTGCTACAATGGATGGTACAAAGGGCAGCAAAACCGCGAGGTCAAGCCAATCCCATAAAACCATTCTCAGTTCGGATTGTAGTCTGCAACTCGACTACATGAAGCTGGAATCGCTAGTAATCGTAGATCAGCATGCTACGGTGAATACGTTCCCGGGTCTTGTACACACCGCCCGTCACACCACGAGAGTTTGTAACACCCGAAGCCGGTGGAGTAACCTTTTAGGAGCTAGCCGTCGAAGGTGGGACAGATGATTGGGGTGAAGTCGTAACAAGGTAGCCGTATCGGAAGGTGCGGCTGGATCACCTCCTTTCTAAGGATTATACGGAAAAGGGATACTTGATATCCCTTAGGGATTAACGTCTGACATATTGTATTCAGTTTTGAATGTTCATAGGACCTGTGGTCCATGCATTCAGATTGTACCTTGAAAACTAGATAAGCAATGAAGAAGAAAAAGATTTTACCAAGCAATACCGAGTGAGTTCATTTTTTGAATTCTTAGAAATCGCGCGTCTGCATTTATGCAGACATCACATTATTAATAACAGATTAAGTTATTAAGGGCGCACGGTGGATGCCTTGGCACTAGAAGCCGACGAAGGACGTTACTAACGACGATATGCTCTGGGGAGCTGTAAGTAAGCTTTGATCCAGAGATCTCCGAATGGGGAAACCCAGCATGAGTCATGTCATGTTATCCATATGTGAATACATAGCATATGAGAAGGCACACCCGGGGAACTGAAACATCTAAGTACCCGGAGGAAGAGAAAGAAAACTCGATTCCCTGAGTAGCGGCGAGCGAAACGGGAAGAGCCCAAACCAGGATGCCTGCATCCTGGGGTTGTAGGACACTCAGCACGGAGTTACAAAGGAATAATTTAGACGAATGACTTTGGAAAAGTCAACCAGAGAAGGTAAAGGTCCTGTAGTCGAAAAGTTATTCCCTCCTGAGTGGATCCTGAGTACGGCGGAACACGTGGAATTCCGTCGGAATCCGGGAGGACCATCTCCCAAGGCTAAATACTCTCTAGTGACCGATAGTGAACCAGTACCGTGAGGGAAAGGTGAAAAGCACCCCGGAAGGGGAGTGAAATAGAACCTGAAACCGTGTGCTTACAAGTAGTCAGAGCCCGTTAATGGGTGATGGCGTGCCTTTTGTAGAATGATCCGGCGAGTTACGATTTGATGCAAGGTTAAGCAGTGGATGCGGAGCCGCAGCGAAAGCGAGTCTGAACAGGGCGAATGAGTATCAGGTCGTAGACCCGAAACCAGGTGATCTACCCATGTCCAGGTTGAAGTTCAGGTAACACTGAATGGAGGACCGAACCGACTTACGTTGAAAAGTGAGCGGATGAGGTGTGGGTAGCGGAGAAATTCCAATCGAACCTGGAGATAGCTGGTTCTCTCCGAAATAGCTTTAGGGCTAGCCTCGCATGATGATTACTGGAGGTAGAGCACTGTTTGGACTAGGGGCCCCCCTCGGGTTACCGAATTCAGACAAACTCCGAATGCCAGATAATTTAATGCGGGAGTCAGACTGCGGGTGATAAGGTCCGTAGTCGAGAGGGAAACAGCCCAGACCACCAGCTAAGGTCCCAAAATATATGTTAAGTGGAAAAGGATGTGGCGTTGCCCAGACAACTAGGATGTTGGCTTAGAAGCAGCCATCATTTAAAGAGTGCGTAATAGCTCACTAGTCGAGTGACGCTGCGCCGAAAATGTACCGGGGCTAAACATATTACCGAAGCTGTGGATTGTCCGTAGGACAATGGTAGGAGAGCGTTCCAAGGGCGTCGAAGCATGACCGCAAGGACATGTGGAGCGCTTGGAAGTGAGAATGCCGGAGTGAGTAGCGAAAGACGGGTGAGAATCCCGTCCACCGATTGACTAAGGTTTCCAGAGGAAGGCTCGTCCGCTCTGGGTTAGTCGGGACCTAAGCCGAGGCCGAATGGCGTAGGCGATGGATAACAGGTAGATATTCCTGTACCACCTAAGATTGTTTGAACGATGGGGGGACGCAGAAGGATAGGCGATCGTACTGTTGGTTATGTACGTCCAAGCATCAAGACTGAGCATCAGGCAAATCCGGTGCTCGCGAAGGTTGAGATGTGACGGGGAGCGAAATTATAGTAGCGAAGTCGTTGATTTCACACTGCCAAGAAAAGCCTCTAGTTAGAAATTAGGTGCCCGTACCGCAAACCGACACAGGTAGTCAAGATGAGAATTCTAAGGTGAGCGAGCGAACTCTCGTTAAGGAACTCGGCAAAATGACCCCGTAACTTCGGGAGAAGGGGTGCTTTTTAGGGTGCAAGCCCTGAAGAGCCGCAGTGAATAGGCCCAAGCGACTGTTTATCAAAAACACAGGTCTCTGCAAAACCGTAAGGTGACGTATAGGGGCTGACGCCTGCCCGGTGCTGGAAGGTTAAAAGGAGTGGTTAGCGCAAGCGAAGCTACGAATTGAAGCCCCAGTAAACGGCGGCCGTAACTATAACGGTCCTAAGGTAGCGAAATTCCTTGTCGGGTAAGTTCCGACCCGCACGAAAGGCGTAACGATTTGGGCACTGTCTCAACGAGAGACTCGGTGAAATCATAGTACCTGTGAAGATGCAGGTTACCCGCGACAGGACGGAAAGACCCCGTGGAGCTTTACTGCAGCCTGATATTGAAATTCGGCACAGCTTGTACAGGATAGGTAGGAGCCTTCGAAGCGTGAGCGCCAGCTTACGTCGAGGCGCTGGTGGGATACTACCCTGGCTGTGTTGACTTTCTAACCCGCGCCACTTATCGTGGCGGGAGACAGTGTCAGGCGGGCAGTTTGACTGGGGCGGTCGCCTCCTAAAGAGTAACGGAGGCGCTCAAAGGTTCCCTCAGAATGGTTGGAAATCATTCGCAGAGTGTAAAGGCACAAGGGAGCTTGACTGCGAGACCTACAAGTCGAGCAGGGTCGAAAGACGGACTTAGTGATCCGGTGGTTCCGCATGGAAGGGCCATCGCTCAACGGATAAAAGCTACCCCGGGGATAACAGGCTTATCTCCCCCAAGAGTTCACATCGACGGGGAGGTTTGGCACCTCGATGTCGGCTCATCGCATCCTGGGGCTGTAGTCGGTCCCAAGGGTTGGGCTGTTCGCCCATTAAAGCGGTACGCGAGCTGGGTTCAGAACGTCGTGAGACAGTTCGGTCCCTATCCGTCGTGGGCGTAGGAAATTTGAGAGGAGCTGTCCTTAGTACGAGAGGACCGGGATGGACATACCTCTGGTGTACCAGTTGTCGCGCCAGCGGCATAGCTGGGTAGCTATGTATGGACGGGATAAGTGCTGAAAGCATCTAAGCATGAAGCCCCCCTCAAGATGAGATTTCCCAACTTCGGTTATAAGATCCCTCAAAGATGATGAGGTAGATAGGTTCGAGGTGGAAGCACAGTAATGTGTGGAGCTGACGGATACTAATCGATCGAAGACTTAATCAATTAAGAAAAGCGAAGGCAAGCGGAATGGCTTGAATCATTTTTGATGAGGCGGATGACAATCCTGATTGTCAGTACGGCTTAGAAAATGATGAAAGACAGCGCAGCTGTAGCTGGACAAACATAGATTTATCGGCATTGCCGGTCGGATCACTTCTTCAGCGTTTATCTAGTTTTGAGGGTATAATTCACCCCATCTGTCTGGTGACGATGGCAGAGAGGTCACACCTGTTCCCATACCGAACACAGAAGTTAAGCTCTCTAGCGCCGATGGTAGTTGGACTGACGTCCCGCGAGAGTAGGACGCTGCCGGGCAGAAATATGCGATGAGCCGCACCGAGACCGTTCAGGTCTCTTTTTTTTGTGTTCTTTTAAGGAATGTTTAAAATAACAAGTGTCAGTGTTACAATCTACATGGCTAGTTAATTGATAGTTAAAGGAGAGAACTTCATGAATCCTATTACAGATCGGCTTAAAGTATACGCTAAGGAAGCGATTTCTCTTCACGTTCCTGGTCATCATAATGGTACAATCGGCGGCCTTGACCTTAATATTGCGTATGATATGACTGAAATTACTGGCCTTGATGATTATCATCATCCTGAAGCCATCATTAAACAAAGCGAATTATCTTTAAAGCGTCATCATAGTTACCAGTCCCGTTATATAGTGAATGGAACGACAACAGGTATTCTTGCTGTACTGCAGAGCATTACTCCTGAATCATCGGTAGCAATTATGAGAAATGTTCATAAGTCTGTTTTTAATGGTCTGTCACTCGCTGGACTTAACGCTTATATTTTACCGACTGCTCTATCATCCCTTTCTAATCAATACTCACATATCGACCTCTCCTTAATTGATGAGTCGCACTTACAAGATGTAAAACTTGCTGTGCTGACTTATCCTAATTATTTTGGTGAGATTTATAATATCAAGGAAGTTATCCAGTTCTTTCACGAGCGTGATATAGAGGTCCTTGTGGATGAAGCTCATGGTGCACATTTTGGAATTGCTGCTGGATTTCCCGTATCTGCTGTTCACTATGGTGCTGATTATGTCGTTCAGTCTTACCATAAAACACTTCCAGCATTGACAATGGGCTCCGTCATACATATTCATCAACAAGGAAAGCTGAAGGAACAAGTACTTCGTTATTTATCGGTGCTGCAAACATCAAGCCCGTCTTATTTACTGCTATCGAGTCTTGAACAGGCACACCACTTTTATCTTCAGTATGATGCGCGCGCGTTCTGGCAGAAGCGTGAGTTGTTCATCAGGAAATTAAGTGAAAAGTTTGAAGTCATTGAAGTGGATGATCCACTTAAACTGCTGATCCGACAGGAAGGGTATTCAGGAAGTGAACTACAGGCACTGCTTGAGGCACAGTTCATTTATACGGAACTTGCTACATTGACTGATGTCCTGTTAGTGCTGCCGCTGTGGCATCATGAGGATCAGTTTCCGTTCGCTAGACTGCTGTCATTAATTGAAGGAATTGAAGTTGTCCCTAGAACTCGTGTCAGTAAAGTATTAGAAAAGAATGAATTAACTGCAGTAGCAGGATTTTTTAAACCTGTTGAAGGTACAGAGCGCCGAGTAGCGTTAATAGCAGGAATCGGCCATTATATAGCTGAAGCGCTAATTCCATATCCACCGGGTATCCCGTTTGTGCTAGCCGGCGAAAAACTGACGTCTACGCATATTGCTGAACTTGAAAAGTACACTGCACAGGGTATTCGGATTCATGGTATGATGGACGGTAAGATAACGATAGTTGAGTGAGGGGTAATATGAGTTTATTTATAACGTTTGAAGGTCCTGAAGGTTCAGGTAAATCGTCGGTGCTGACAGCAGTTGCTGCGCGTCTTCATAAGGAGTATCCTGTTGTTACGACGCGTGAACCCGGCGGTATTAGAATTAGTGAATCAATCCGGGAACTGCTGCTCGATGAAAAAAATGACATGGATTACCGGACAGAAGCATTATTGTTTGCTGCAAGCCGTAGACAGCATCTCGTTGAAAAGGTGCTGCCGGCGCTCTTAGCAGGAAAATTAGTACTTTGTGACCGGTTTATTGACAGTTCTCTCGCCTATCAGGGCTATGCCCGTGGTGTCGGTTTGGAAGATATATTAAAGATCAATGAATTTGCTATCGAATCTCATTTTCCTGATCTGACACTCTATTTACGTGTAGCACCTGCAATAGGACTTGACCGTATTGCATCAAACAACCGGGAGATGAACCGTCTTGATAAGGAGACATTGTCATTCCACGAAAAAGTTTCTGCCGGCTATGATCTGATTGCTGAGAACTATCCGGACCGAATTGTCAGTGTCGATGCATCGCGTCCACTTGAAGAAGTGATTGAAACGGTCTATAATATCATCATCAAAAAATTGAAATAGTTATGTTATAATGTGACTGAGGTGTTTACTATGAAAATGGTTATAGCAATTGTCCAGGACCAGGACAGCCAGAACTTAATGAGTCAGTTAACAAAACATGATTTCAGAACGACGAAACTTGCAACAACAGGTGGATTTTTACGTGCCGGGAATACAACTTTCCTGACAGGTGTCGAAGACGAGCGTGTCCAGGAGCTGTTATCGTTAATCAATAACACTTGCCGCAACCGTGATCAACTCGTGTCTCCGGTGACGCCGATGAGTGGTAATGTGGATAATTACATTCCTTACCCAGTTGAAGTAGAAGTCGGTGGTGCTACAGTGTTTGTTATGCCGATTGAACAATTCCATCAATTTTAACAAGCTGCAGCCATGCAGCTTTTTCAATATAACGGAGGATTTATGAATAAACAACTCCAGCAGTTAGTAACCACACAAAAATTATCACATGCTTACTTGATGGAAGGCACACAGCGTACGGCGCTCAAAGATGAAGCCTTGCAGTTTGCTGCAGAAATATTAGGAACAGACGATACAGCCCGTTCCCGTGTGTATCAACATAATCATTCAGACTTCTACTGGCTGGAAACAGATGACCAGACGATCAAAAAAGAAATGATAGAAGAAGTACTGCACCGGATGAACCGGAAGCCGGTAGAAGGGCAGTATAAAGTGTATGTCATTGTCGATTTCGATAAAGTGACTGTGCAGGGCGAGAACTCGATCCTTAAGTTTCTTGAGGAGCCGCCGCCCAATACAATTGCGCTGCTGCTGACGACAAAGTCAGGCGGAATCCTCCCGACGATTCATTCGCGCTGTCAGCATATTACGGTGACGGCACAGTCAAATAGCGTCATCCGCACGGCGCTCATGAACGGTGGAATTAATGACGGGCTAGCAGCAACACTTGCTGCGCTGTCATTCGGTGAAGAAGAAGCCATGCAGTGGATGGAAGAAAAAGAATTTAGTGAACTGCGCACAGCCGTGTTAAAATGGGCAGATACAATGATGGCAGACAGCAGAATGGGGCTTGTCCACATCGTGGAACTGCTGCAGACAGTTTCTGAACGTGAGCAGCAGTTGCTCGCACTTGATATGCTTCAGCTTTATTTCCAGGATGTCATGTACATTAAGCTCAACAACGACCAGTTGAGTTTTCCTGACCACAAGCCGAAGCTGGAGACTGTCGGCCGTGACATGTCGCTCGCCCGATGCGTTCAGTGGATTGATGTGATCTTGTTAAGTAAAAGAAATTTACTGCAATATGTCAGCCCGATGCTGGTGTTCGAGTATATTGCCATTCAAATCGCGAAAGAGGTGAAATAGTTGATAGAAGTCATCGGTATTAAATACCATAAAGCAGATAAAACAGAATACTTCATCCCGAATAATGAACAGTATAGATTAAATGATTATGTCGTCGTAGATTCAAAGCGCGGCCAGGAACTTGCACGTGTCGTTATCGGTAACCGTCAAGTGGAGGAAACAGACATTGTCATGCCCGTTCCGACGATTAAACGCCGTGCGACAGTAGCAGATATGATGAAGTACGAATCGAATATGCAGGAAGCGGACGCTGCTTTCAGGCGCTGTAAAGAGCTGGTCAAAAAGCACCGGCTGGATATGTATTTAGTCAACGCAGTATATACGCTCGATAAAGGAAAAATCATTTTTAACTTTACAGCGAACGAACGGATTGATTTCAGGGAACTGGTCAAAAGTCTGGCGTTTGAACTGAAAACACGTATTGAGCTTAGACAGATTGGTGTGCGTGATGAAGCGAAAATTCTCGGAGGCATCGGACCATGCGGCCGCAGTCTCTGCTGCTCAACTTACCTCGGTGATTTTGAACCAGTATCGATTAAGATGGCAAAAGATCAGAACTTGTCACTGAATCCGACGAAGATTTCCGGTGCGTGCGGCAGATTGATGTGCTGCTTGAAATATGAAAATGATTATTACGAAGAAACGAGAAGAAAGCTGCCGGATATCGGCGATAAAATCAATACGCCGGAAGGCCCTGGTAAAGTCATCGCACTTAACATTCTTGATGTAACGATGCAGGTGAAAGTTCAGGGTATGGAACAGCCGCTTGAATATCATATCGATGAAATCAATGCATAAGGAATGATGAAGGTGAATCGAGACGAGTTATTGAATAAAATTATGGAGCTTGAACATCAGATGAACGGGCTGCAGCAAGGTTTCACGCAGCTGAAGCAGCAGACGGTCGATCTGGTCGAAGAGAATGTAGCGTTGAAGCTTGAACGCGACAACATGCAGCGGATGATTCAGTCGCCGAAAAACCAGCCGAAGAAGATGAAGGCGCTGCAGAGTAAAGATAATCTGGCGATGCTTTATGCGGAAGGCTTTCATATATGCAGAGGTGAGCTGTTCGGCAAGCACCGCGGCGGTGGTGACTGCATATTCTGCCTCAGCCTGCTGGATTCAGATTAAAAGGGCAGCCATGCCTTTTTTTCTTGGAGGAAAATATGCTTAAAGAGAATGAACGTTTTGATCAGTTAATAAAGGAAGGCCTGGAGATCATTCAGAACGACGCAGTCTTCTCCTTTTCGACCGATGCACTGCTGCTCGGTCATTTCGTGCCGACGCTGAAAAAAGGCCGGGTAATGGATCTGTGCTCAGGGAATGGCATTATACCGTTGTTACTCAGCGATGGCTCAAGCTGTGCGATAGATGCCATTGAAATACAGCCGCTGCTTGCGGATATGGCGAAGCGGTCAGTTGCACATAACAGGCTTGACGACAGAATTAAGGTCTACGAGATGGATTTAAAAGAAGCGAACCATCTGACGCCGAGCCAGTACGATATTGTTACATGCAACCCGCCGTACTTCAGAGAAAATCAGTCATTCCAGCATTTGAAGGAAGCGCATCGAATAGCACGGCATGAAGTGATGTGCACGCTTGATGACTGCACGCTGGCAGCCCGTCATCTGCTCAAACAGGGGGGCAGGCTGTATATGGTGCACCGTGCCGACCGGCTTGTTGACTGTCTCATATCCATGCGGTCAGCCGGCATGGAGCCGAAGAAGATATGGAATATTTATTCAAAGCCCGAGAAACCTCATGCCGTCACTGTTGTCATTGAAGCATTGAAAGGTGGTAAACCTGACTGCAAAGTGATGCCGCCCTTTTATATTTATGACGGGAACGGAGATTATTCTGCCGAAATGAAAGAGGTATATTATGGATAAACATTATATCTATATATTAAAGTGTAATGATAATACATTATATACAGGTTACACAACAGATCTAGATAAGCGGTTGACCGTTCACAATTCGGGTAAAGGCGCAAAGTATACACGTCATCGGCTGCCCGTCATACGCGTTTATTCAGAGCGTCACCCGACAAAGTCAGCAGCGATGCAGCGTGAATATGCCATTAAGCAGCTGACGAGAAATGAAAAACTACAATTAATCAAGGAGGCAGCACATGAGTACACTTTATCTAGTCGGAACGCCGATCGGTAATCTTGAAGATATGACTTTCCGCGCCGTGCGTATTTTGCAGGAAGTAGATGTCATCGCCTGTGAAGACACGAGAGTGACAGGTAAGCTGACGCATCATTACGACATTAAAACACCGCTTAAAAGTTATCATGAACATAATAAAGATAAGATGACAGCAGTACTAGTCGCTATGCTTGAAGAAGGAAAATCAATCGCTCTCGTGTCAGATGCCGGGCTGCCGCTTATCAGCGACCCGGGTTATGAACTGGTGACTGCCGTCCGGGACAGTGGTCTATCAGTCGTTACAGTGCCGGGCCCGAATGCAGCACTGACCGCGTTGATGACAAGTGGTCTATCTTCTTATTCATTTCTGTTTAATGGTTTCCTGCCCCGCAAAGAATCGGAAAAGCTTGCGAAGCTTAAGTTGTTGATGGAGCAGCCGCATTCTATATTACTATATGAATCACCTTACCGTATTAAAGATACATTGACGACAATCGCGACAGTGGATGAACAGCGGAAAGTCGCCCTGGCAAGAGAACTGACGAAGCGGTATGAGCAGGTCGTGACACTGCCTGTCGGCGAACTGCTGCTAAAGCTTGAGGAAGACATTCCGTTGAAAGGTGAATTTGTCGTCGTCATTGACGGTCAGTATGATAGTATACAGCAGGAACAATGGTGGGATGCGTTGTCGTTGAATGCTCATGTCGATCATTATATCGCAGCAGGACAGTCATCCAAAGATGCGATTAAACAAGTAGCGGTTGACCGGGGAATAAAGAAGCGGGAAGTTTACGAAAGTTTTCATATACAGTCATAAAAAAGCCCCAGCGTTATTACGCCGGGGCCTGATTGATTATTTTGCTGCTTTTTCTTTATCTTGAATTTCTTTGATTAACTGTTCAGCGCCTTCTTTAGAAAGGACAAGCTTGCCGCCTGCTAATAAGTAGTTATCTTCAGAAACATCACCAGTCACTGCACAAGTCATGCTTGGTTTATATTTTTTTAAAATGATTTTATCTGAATCTGTATAAATTTCTAATGCATCTTTTTCTGCGATGTCCAGAATACGACGTAATTCGATTGGAATTACTACACGTCCTAACTCATCAACTTTTCTTACGATTCCTGTTGATTTCATATAAAATAGCCTCCAAAAAATAGTTAGTAATATTTGTTAATTCGACATTTATCTAGACAAATTCGACATTTGACATAGTTAGAATATACTACCATAAATATACAATGTCAATAACTTTGTTTGTATAATAACATTTGTAATAATTGAGTAATATTTTGTATTGATAGTTTAGTATTAAATATGTCGAATTTACATTTAAAGGATATTGAAATATAGGTTTTTTTTCTGTATATTTAATGGATAGAAGAACTGAGGAGGACTACGATGACAAACAAGACTTTTTACGTGACGACACCGATTTATTATCCAAGCGGCAAACTGCATATCGGGCACGCGTATTCTACAGTGGCTGCAGATACGATCGCCCGTTATAAACGGCTGCAAGGGTATGATGTAAGATATTTAACGGGGACTGATGAGCATGGCCAGAAGATCCAGGAGAAAGCTCAGGCAGCAGAAAAACCGGAAATAGAATATTTAAATGAGATCATCACAGATATTCAAGAATTATGGAAGAAGCTTGAAATCTCAAATGATGATTTCATCCGTACAACTGAAGAACGTCATAAAGTAGTCGTTGAGAGAATATTTGAAAGATTGCTGGAGCAGGGTGATATTTACCTCGGCGAATATGAAGGCTGGTATTCTGTGCCTGATGAAACATACTATACAGAGACGCAGCTTGTTGATCCGATTTTTGAGGGCGACAAAGTTGTCGGCGGTAAAAGTCCGGATTCCGGCCACCCGGTAGAGCTTGTGAAAGAAGAGAGCTATTTCTTCAAGCTGAGTAAATATGCAGACCGGCTTGTTCAGTATTATGAAGAGCACCCTGACTTCATTCAGCCGGTATCAAGAAAGAATGAAATGCTGAATAACTTCATCAAGCCTGGACTGGAAGATTTGGCAGTGTCCCGGACATCATTTGACTGGGGTATTAAAGTGCCGTCTAATCCAAAGCACGTTGTCTACGTCTGGATTGATGCACTGACGAATTATATTTCAGCGCTCGGCTACTTATCCGATGACGATGAACTGTTCAAAAAATACTGGCCGGCAGACGTGCATATTATGGCGAAGGAAATTGTCCGTTTCCATACAATCATCTGGCCGATTCTGCTGATGGCGCTTGATCTGCCGCTGCCGAAAAAAGTATTCGCACACGGCTGGATTTTAATGAAAGACGGTAAGATGAGTAAATCTAAAGGAAATGTTGTCGATCCGCATATTTTGATCGACCGTTACGGCCTCGATGCTGTCCGCTATTATTTAATGCGTGAACTGCCGTTTGGTTCTGATGGTGTCTTTACACCGGAAGCCTTTATCGACCGCACGAACTTTGACCTTGCTAATGATCTCGGTAACTTAGTGAACCGAACGATTGCGATGATCAATAAATACTTTGGCGGTAAATTGTCCGGCTATAACGGACAGCTGCATGATAAAGATACTGAGCTTGAGGCACTGGCGCTTGAGACGAAGAAACATTACGATGAAGCGATGGAGGCTCTGCAGTTCTCAGTAGCTCTGCAGGAAGTGTGGAAACTGATCAGCCGGACGAACAAATACATCGATGAGACAACACCATGGATTCTTGCAAAAGATGACAGCCAGAAAGAACTGCTCGAAAGTGTGATGTACCATCTGCTTGAAAGCATCCGTTTTGCGGCTGTGCTGTTACGTCCATTTTTGACAAAAGCTCCGTACAAAATATTTGAGCAGATGAACTTAACAGACAGTGCTCTGCAAGAATACAGCAGTCTCAACGCGTTCGGCCAATTAGGTGAAGTTCATGTCACACCAACGCCTGCGCCTATCTTCCCGCGTCTGGAAGCGGACAAAGAAGTGGCATTCATCAAGAGTACGATGCAGCCGAAAGTCGAAGCAGTGGAAGCACCGGGTAAGGATGAAATCACGATTGATGTGTTCGACCAAGTAGAACTTAAAGTCGCCACTGTCATTGATGCCGATTACGTGAAAAAAGCGAAAAAACTGCTTAAAATCCAAGTGGACTTAGGCAGTGAAAAACGCCAGATTGTCTCAGGCATCGCAGAATATTATAAGCCGGAAGATATTATCGGCAAGAAAGTCATCGTCGTGACCAACTTGAAGCCAGTTAATCTGCGCGGTGAACTGTCACAAGGTATGATTCTGTCCGCGGAAAAAGACGGCCAGCTGACATTGGTGAGTGTGCCAAACACTATCGATAACGGCTCAATCGTCAAATAGGAGTGATTCAATGTTAATCGATACGCATGTCCATTTAAACGCCGATCAATATGATGAGGATTTAACAGAAGTCATTGACCGGGCGAGAGCAGCAGGCATTGACCGCATGATTGTCGTCGGCTTTGATGAGAAGACAATCAAACGGACTATGACATTGATTGATGAGCATGACTTCCTCTATGGTGTCATTGGCTGGCATCCAGTAGACGCGATTGATTTTACTGATGACTATTATGAGTGGATTAAAGAACTGGCAAAACACCCGAAAATTGTTGCGCTCGGTGAGATGGGGCTGGATTATCACTGGGATAAATCACCGAAAGATATTCAGAAGACGGTCTTCAAACGCCAGATTGCTCTGGCAAAAGAACTGAAACTGCCGATTGTCATCCACAACAGAGAAGCGACGCAGGACGTCGTCGATATATTAAAATCTGAAAATGCAGCTGAAGTCGGGGGTGTTATGCATAGTTTCAGTAGTTCACCGGAGATGTGCGATGAAGTGCTGAAACTGAACTTCATCATTTCACTGGGCGGCCCTGTGACATTTAAAAATGCGAAGCAGCCGAAAGAAGTGGCGGTGCACGTCCCGCTTGATAAGCTGATTGTTGAAACGGATGCGCCGTATTTAACGCCGCATCCGTACCGCGGCAAGCGGAACGAACCAGCTTACGTCAAGCTGGTCGCAGAACAGATTGCTGAACTCCGGGGCATTAGTTATGAAGAATTAGCAGCCGCTACTACGGCGAATGCTGAACGGTTGTTTAATTTGCAATAAAGTAACGCGCCTCAGTGGCTTTAAAAAGCTGCTGAGGCGCGTTGTTGTACTTGTATAGGTCGTGCATATGGTATAATAGCGCAGGTGATTAATATGAAAATAAATGAAATTGTCATTGTCGAAGGCAAGGATGATACAGTGCGGGTGAAGCAGGCTGTTGACTGCGATACAATCGAGACCAATGGTTCCGCTATTAATGAGAAGACGCTGCAGGCGATTGAACATGCAGCTGAGAAACGCGGTGTCATTATTCTGACGGATCCGGATTACCCGGGAAATAAAATCAGAATGACGATTGAAAAACGCGTGCCTACAGCAAAACAGGCATTTATTGATGCGGCTGTCGCTCGTAATAAGCGCGGCAAGATTGGTGTTGAACATGCGCCGCTGGATGCCATCCGCGATGCGCTGGTCAATATCAGCACACCGTTTGACAGTGATGTGGAAACCGTATCAAAGGAACTGCTTGTTGACCTCGGTCTGATTATGGGACCAGGCGCAAGAGAGCGGCGAAGCAAAGTATGCAACAACTTAAAACTGGGCTACTGCAACGGCAAGCAGTTATTCCACCGCTTAAATGCGTTTGGTGTAACTGAAGAAGATGTGATTGCAGCCTTGAAACATGGAGGATAACATGGAACAGAAAGATATTGCTACACCTGTCCGTACGAAGATGCTGCTTGATAAGTATGGTTTTTCGTTTAAGAAAAGTCTCGGGCAGAATTTTCTCGTTGATACGAATGTCATTAACAACATTATTACAGCGAGCGGCATTACAGAACAATCAGGCGTGATTGAAATCGGCCCGGGCATGGGCTCGCTGACTGAACAGCTGGCAAAACGCGCTAAAAAGGTACTTGCTTTTGAAATTGACCAGCGCCTTATACCGATTCTTGAAGACAGTTTAAGCCCTTATAATAATGTCACTGTCATCAATGAGGATATATTGAAAGCAGACGTCAAGGCAGCAATTGATGAACATTTAACTGACTGTCAGGAGATACTAGTTGTTGCCAATCTGCCGTACTATATTACGACACCCATCTTAATGGGACTACTGGAGCAGCAGCTGCCGATCTCAAGCTATGTCGTCATGATGCAGAAAGAAGTGGGCGAGCGCCTGAGTGCGGTTCCTTCAACTAAAAGCTACGGTTCGCTGTCCATTGCCGTCCAGTATTACACGACTGTGGAAAAAGTGATGGTCGTACCTAAAGGTGTTTTCATGCCGCCGCCGAATGTCGATTCATTAGTTGTTAAACTGACGGCTTTAAATGAGCCTGCTGTAGCGGTGAACGATGAGCAGCTGTTCTTTAAGCTGACACGCGGTGCATTTGTACAGCGTCGTAAAACGATACTCAACAACTATATGTCGCTGATTCAAAACAGCAAAGAACATAAGGAAGACATTATCAGCTGGCTTGAGCGTTCCGGTATAGCACCGTCACGCCGTGGTGAAAGTTTGACATTACAGGAATTCTCGGAATTATCTAATAATTTTGACAAATTTTCGAATCTTTCGATATAAATCTATTGACAATACCTGCAGTAGTTGATAAAATTAAAAATTTGTTTGACTAATTACCCAAAAAATGCTATAATTTCAACTATAGCGAGGTGGGTCAATATGCCAAAGACATTAATAGACATCAAAAAAATTCTTGATTGTCAGTTAGGAAATCGTATTGTACTTAGAGCTAATGGAGGCCGTAAGAAGTTAATTGAGCGCAGTGGCGTACTCAAAGAAACTTATCCATCAGTATTTATTGTAGAACTCGATCAGGATAAACATAATTTTGAGCGCGTGTCTTATACATACACTGATGTATTAACTGAGAATGTTCAGGTCACTTTTGTCAACGAAAACCAAGAAGAGTTTCTTGTTCAATAATTTATGTGAGTCAGCACAGCCTATCCCGGCTGTGCTTTTTTCTTTATCATAAATCGCTGTACCGGTCATTTATAACTTATGGTAAACTTGTACTAATAATTTTAAGTGAGGACGACTAATGATTTATGAAAATGCACCGGCGAAAATAAATTTGACCTTAGATACATTATATAAACGTGATGACGGCTATCATGAAGTCGAGATGGTCATGACAACAGTGGATCTAAATGACCGCCTGTCTTTTGAAAAGCGCAAAGATAAAAAAATCGTGCTGAAAATCGAGCACAGGTATGTACCGAACGATCATAGAAATCTGGCCTATAAGGCGGCGCAGCTGATGATGGAGCGTTACCAGCTGCAGCAGGGGGTCACTATTACACTCGATAAATCGATTCCGATTGCCGCTGGGCTTGCTGGCGGCTCCAGTGATGCGGCAGCGGCATTCCGCGGGATGAACCGTCTTTTCGACTTGAATCTGCCGCTTGAGACACTGAGTGAACTCGCCGCTGAAATCGGTTCTGATATTTCCTTCTGTATTTACGGCCGGACGGCCCTATGCAAAGGACGCGGTGAACAGCTGACACAGCTGCCGAAACCACCGGCATCATGGGTCGTACTCGCAAAACCGGATATCAGCGTATCAACTGCAGACGTGTACGGCGCACTGCAGCTTGATGATAACGACGATGCTATACCGACTGGCCAATGTATCACTGCCATAAAAACCGGTGATTATAATCTGCTGGTCAACAGCCTCGGCAATGATCTTGAGAAAGTGACGATAGCTATGCATCCAGTCATTAAGACGTTGAAAGAAACGATGCTGAAAAGCGGTGCGGACGCTGCCTTGATGAGTGGAAGCGGTCCGACTGTTTATGGTCTGATGAGCAAGGAGCGCCAGGCAAAAAGCGTGGTCAACGCATTAAAAGGCTGCTGCAAAGAAGTTTATATGGTAAGATTGCTCGGATAATATTGTAAAACCGAACATTTATGTTATATTATACATAAAATATGCGTAAATGAGGGTTTTATATGAAGTTTAAAAGAAGTGAACGTATTGTCTTTATGACAAGCTATTTGCTGAGCCATCCAAATGAACTAGTCCCATTGACATTTTTTGTCCAGAAGTTTGAGCAGGCAAAATCATCCATTAGTGAGGACATTCAAATCATTAAAGAAACTTTCCAGAAAGAGGAAGTGGGCATTGTGACGACAACTGCCGGTGCAAGCGGCGGCGTTACTTTTATGCCGAAGATGTACCGAAAAGAAGCAGAAGCACTGATTGCCTACTTATGTGAGATGCTGCAGGAGAAAGAACGCCTTCTGCCCGGCGGCTATTTATTCATGTCCGATTTAGTCGGTAATCCGCGGCTGCTCGGTCAAGTTGGTGAGCTCATTGCAACGATGTATATGGGCCGGGAAGTCGATGCAGTCGTGACGATTGCGACAAAAGGGATATCGCTTGCAAACGCCGTGGCGAATATTATGAATGTGCCGGTCGTTGTCATCCGGAAAGATAACAAAGTGACAGAAGGCTCAACAGTGTCAATCAACTATGTCTCCGGTTCGTCGAGAAAAATCGAAACAATGGTGCTGTCAAAGCGTACACTGCCTGAAGGCTCGAACGTCTTAATCGTCGATGATTTTATGCGTGCCGGCGGCTCTATCACAGGTGTCATGAATTTGATGAGCGAGTTTAAAGCGCAAGTAATCGGGGTATCTGTACTTGTAGAATCGAAAGAGGTCAAACATCGCTTAATTGAAGATTATACTTCCTTAGTAAAGTTATCAGACGTAGATGAATATAATCAGTCGTTCACAGTTGAAGAAGGCAATTGCCTGGAACGGTTTAAATAAAGGAGCTCACAACATGAAAACAGTTTTTTCTAAACAAGCACCGGAAGCCATTGGACCATATTGTCACGCAGTTGTCGTGAATAACATGGTATATACCAGCGGACAGATTCCTTTAACACTGGAAGGTTCAATCGTCAGCGATGATGTAAGAGACCAGACAGAGCAAGTTCTTGTCAATCTTAAGGCTGTGCTGGAAGATAGCGGTGCATCGCTGGATACAGTAGTAAAGACAACGATATTTATCAGTGATATGAATGACTTTCCTGTCATCAATGAAGTATACGGTACGTATTTTAATGAGCATCTGCCGGCAAGAAGCTGTGTGGAAGTCAGCCGTCTACCAAAAGATGTTAAAGTCGAGATTGAGGCAGTAGCTCTAGTCCATTAAGCGATAATTGATGGTTTTATATACAGATAGGGGGCTTACTGAAGTGAAAGTTACAGACGTGAGGTTGAGAAAAATAGATGCAGATGGTCGCATGAAAGCATTAGTATCCATTACACTTGATGAAGCATTTGTTATTCATGATCTCCGGGTGATTGAAGGCAACTCAGGACTGTTTGTTGCAATGCCGAGTAAGCGGACACCAGACGGAGAATTCAGAGATATCGCGCATCCTATCAACAGTGAGATGCGACAGGAGATACAACAGGCTGTAATGAAAGTGTACGAGGAAATCGAAATAGAGAACTACCGGACGACAACCGCTGATGAGCCGATTCAGACTTTTGACCAGTCTAGTGCTGCAACAAGCGAAGAAGTGCCTGACTTATTAGAAGCAGACTCTACTACAACAGCCGCTGAAGATTTAACCCATTAATCATGATTAGGACAACATCACTTGGAAAAGTGATGTTTTTTTTAGTTATAAAGCGGAATGTCATAGGCATCATCTATACGGAACGACTGATAGTTCTTGAAAGTCACATAGTGATTAAATTATAATAGGAATAAAGTGAATTATGGAGGCGCTCTTTATGAATAGACAAGCAATCATTCTGGCGGCAGGAAAAGGGACACGTATGAAATCCAAGCTGTACAAAGTACTGCATCCTGTCTGTGGTAAGCCGATGGTGAAACATGTTCTTGATAATATCCGCGGTGCCGGCGTATCGGAAGTCGTCACCATTGTTGGACATGGCGCAGAGCAGGTGCAGGAAGTACTTGCCGGAGAATCAAAGTTCAGCCGGCAGGAAGAACAGCTAGGTACGGCCCATGCTGTGGCAATGGCGCAGGAACATTTAGGAGAACATACGGGCACAACAGTCGTCATTTGTGGAGACACACCGTTAATTTCTGAAGAGACAATCAGCAGCTTTATCGCTCATCACGAAAACAGCGGTGCTAAAGCAACGATTTTGTCAGCGGTGACGAATCAGCCGTTCGGTTACGGCCGGATTATCCGTGATGACCATAACAATGTCGTCAAGATTGTTGAAGAAAAAGATGCCTCGTTGGAAGAGAAGCTGGTTTCGGAAATTAGTTCCGGCACGTTCTGTTTTGATAATGCCGCTTTATTTGAGAAACTTGCGCAAGTATCCAACGACAATGCGCAGGGAGAATACTATCTGCCTGATGTGATTCAGCTGCTGCAGGCTGATGGCGAGAAGGTAGAAGCATATATTACCGAAGATTTTGATGAGACATTAGGCGTTAATGACAGAGTCTACTTAGCAAAGGCTGAACGTCTGATGAGAAAACGTATTAACGACCGCCACATGATGAACGGCGTCACATTGATCGATCCGGAGACGACTTATATTGATGCAGATGTTGTCATCGGAGCAGACACCGTTGTTTACCCGGGGACTGTCCTTGCAGGTCAGACAATTATCGGTGAAGACGTGTTTATCAGTGCTAACTGTGATATTAAAGACAGCACGATCGGCGACAGAGCACAGATTAAACAGTCTGTAGTGACAGCGTCTATCATCGGTGAAGACACGACAGTTGGTCCGTATGCTCAGCTGAGACCAGGCAGTAAACTTGGCAAAGCCGTTAAAGTAGGAAACTTTGTGGAGATCAAGAAATCGCAACTGGATGATGAAGCAAAAGTTTCTCATCTGAGCTATATTGGTGATGCGACAGTCGGGGCTCGGACGAATATCGGCTGCGGCGCTATCACCGTCAATTACGATGGTATTAATAAATTCAAGACAACAATCGGTAAAGATGCGTTTATCGGCTGCAACTCAAATCTTGTAGCGCCTGTGACAATCGGTGACGAGTCATTTATTGCGGCCGGCTCGACGATTACAGAGAACGTACCCGAGTCAAGCCTCGCACTTGGCCGGGCGCGCCAGACGACTAAAGAAGGATACTACAAAAAATAATAAGCAGGACTATGATGGGGGCTAATATGATGTTGAAGAATGAATATAAGAATTCAAAGTTAAAGATTTTTTCGTTGAACGGGAACCCGGCACTAGCAGAAGAGATCGCCGGATACGTAGGCATTCCTCTCGGGAAATGCAGCGTTAAAAGTTTCAGTGATGGTGAAGTACAGATTAATATCGAAGAAAGTATCCGCGGCTGTGACGTCTTCATCGTTCAACCAACTTCAAATCCAGTCAACGAACATCTGATGGAACTATTGATTATGATTGATGCACTGAAACGTGCTTCAGCAGCGACAATCAATGTACTGATGCCTTATTACGGCTACGCGCGTCAGGACCGTAAAGCCAGAAGTCGTGAGCCGATCACTGCGAAGCTTGTAGCAGATATGATTGAAAAAGCAGGAGCCGACCGCGTTATTGCGCTCGACCTGCATGCGCCTCAGATTCAAGGATTCTTCAACATTCCTATTGACCACTTAATGGGTGTGCCGATTCTGTCCGACTACTTTCTTGGTAAACATGATATCGACCTTGCAGAAACGGTCGTTGTCTCGCCTGACCACGGTGGTGTGACACGTGCCCGTAAAATGGCTGACCGTCTAAAAGCGCCGATTGCTATCATCGACAAACGTCGTCCAAAGCCGAACGTAGCAGAAGTGATGAATATTGTCGGTGATATTAACGGTAAAACAGCGATTATTATCGATGACATCATTGATACTGCAGGAACGATTACTTTAGCCGCTCAAGCATTAATTGATAAAGGAGCGAAAGAAGTATATGCGTGCTGTACGCACCCAGTCTTGTCAGGACCTGCTTATGAACGAATTGAAGGTTCAGCCATTAAAGAACTCGTTGTAACTAACTCTATTGTCTTACCTGAAGCAAACCGACCAGCTAAAATCAAGCAGCTGTCTGTCGGTGAACTTCTCGCTCAAGCGATTATCCGTGTCTACGAACAAGAATCTGTCAGCGTCCTGTTTGATTAATTCTCTATCAATGTTTACCCCCGTGAAAACGGGGGTATATTTATTTCATGAACGATAAAAAACATTCTGCAAGCAGGTTAACACAACTGATGGGCAAATGTAGGAGCGCTAGTAGTGCGCAATCGAAAGGATGAAATATTATTATGACATCATTAAATTCAGTTACCCGTGAAGGTAAACAAACGAAATCAGCATTAAACCAGTTACGACATGAAGGTAAAATTCCAGCAGTCGTATACGGCTATGGTGCAGAAAATACATCAGTATATGTAGCAGAAAAAGAATTCGGTAAAGTCATCCGTGAAGTCGGCCGTAACGGCGTTATTGAACTTAACGTTGATTCACAACCCGTTAAAGTAATGGTTTCTGATTATCAAGTCAATCCACTTAAAAATCAAATCACTCACATTGACTTCCTGGCTATCAACATGAAAGCTGAATTGACAGTTGATGTTACAGTGACATTGATTGGTGAAGCGGCAGGCGCTGCAGAAGGCGGCGTAGTACAGCAGCCATTATTTACAGTATCAGTGACGGCTACACCTGATGACATTCCTGAAACAATCGAAGTAGATGTCACTTCATTAAATATCGGTGATGTCGTTACTGTCGGCGACCTTCGTACAGGACGTAATTTCACAATCAACAATGAAGATGACGAAACTGTTGTATCTGTCGTACCTCCAACTGTTGAAGAACCAGCTGAAGATGCTGAAGAAGGCACTGAGGAAGCGGCAGAAGACCAAGCTGAAGGTAATGAAGAGCAGACAGAAGAAAAAGCTGAATAACAGCTGATTAACGAATGATAAGTACGCCTTGGACGCATAGTCGAGGCACTGCAGAACATGTAGTGTTTCGAGTGCCGCCAAGGCATTTTTATTTTGATCATAACAGTGTGCCGCTAGTCTTCTGTGCTTATGTTAGACGGTGAAAAGTGGTAAACTCTTTATAATAGAATGAATATGTGGAGGCTATGATGAAGTGTATAGTAGGGCTCGGCAATATCGGGCGTAAATTTGAAGAGACAAGACATAATATCGGCTTTATGGTGGTGGATGAGCTCGCGAAAAAACATCACTTTGATCTTGATAAACAGAAGTTCAACGGGCTGCATACAGTAGCGACGATTAACGGCGAGAAAGTGCTGTTGATTGAACCGATGACATATATGAATTTGTCAGGTGAGGCTGTCAGACCGCTGCTGGATTATTACAAAGTCGATATACAAGATATGATCGTGCTGTATGATGATCTCGATATGCCGCCTGGCAGATTACGGTTAAGACAGAAAGGCTCTGCCGGTGGCCATAACGGCATCAGGTCATTGATTCAGCATTTAGGGACTGATGAGTTCAAGCGGATACGGATCGGCATCGGCCGCCCGTCAGGCCGTATGAGTGTACCTGACTTCGTGCTGCAGCGTTTCAGTGCTGATGAGATGATTACGATGGCACGGGTCATTGACCGGACAGTCGAAGCATGTGAAGCGTTTCTCACGCCTGAGCGTTTTGAAAATATAATGAATCAATATAATGGTGATGTCAATTGAAGGATATAATAACTAGAATTTTACGACAGGACGAACGATTCAATGAACTGAGTAGTATATTCGGCCGTAAGAACTTGCTGATTACCGGCTTGAATCCTTCTGCCAAGGCGGTCATGATGGCTGAGCAGTATTTAGCTGAAGACCGGCAGATGATGGTTGTGACCAGTAATTTGTATCAGGCAGAAAAACTGGAAGCAGACCTTTCCCGGCTGGTTCCGGAAGATGAACTGTTTAAGTATCCCGTCCAGGACATTATGATAGAGGAATACTCTACAAAGAGTCCTGAGTTGATGAGTGAACGAATAAGAACGTTATCCCACCTCGCAACCGGGCGACCTGGGCTTTTTATCGTACCGGTCAGCGGACTGAAGAAATTGATCACACCGAAAGCATTGTTCGGCTCCCATATCGTGTCATTAACGCTAGGACACGATATTGAGCTTGATGTACTGCAGCAGCAGCTTGTTGACATGGGTTATGTCAGACGTAACCGCGTTACGACAGTCGGTGAGTTTTCTGTGCGTGGGGGACTGGTCGATATTTTTCCCATGATCGGTAAACCTGTCCGTATGGAACTGTTTGATACGGAAATTGATGCGCTGCGCTACTTTGATGCGGACAGTCAGCGTTCTGAAGAGAACATAGAGCAGGTAGAGATTACGGCTGCCAGTGAATTCATCTTTAATGCCGCACAAATTGCCAGCATACAGGAAGGACTGGGCAGAGCGCTCGCTGCCACAGAGAAAAAACTCTCAAAGGAAGCGGCAGAAACACTGCATGAAACGTATGACTCGCTCATGATGCATACGACAGAGCTCTTAGATCATAATATTCTGCGCCGTGCCATTAAGTTCGCTTATCCGGAAGAGACAGCGATTGTCGATTATTTAGCAGACGACGCCATTATTGTTGTCGATGAATATAACCGGGTGAAAGAGACAGAGCTGTCGGTCGCACGAGAAATCGAAGAATTCCAGACATCGCTCATTGAATCCGGCCGCGGATTTATCGGTCAGCGCTTTATGAAGGAAGAGGCGTTCAATCAACTGCTGAACCGTTATAAGACGTCATTTTTCACGCTGTTTACGGCGACAATGCCGGTTGCTATCGAAGAGCTGGTAAAATTCTCATGCAAACCGGTGCAGCAGTTCTACGGTCAGTATGACTTGATGTTCTCTGAATTTGACCGGTTCCGTAAGCAGGGCTATACAATGGTCGTCCTGGCATCAAATCCGACCCGGAAGAAGAAAATTCAGGACATGCTTGTTGACATGCAGCTGCCTGTCGCAGTCGACCGAATCGTCAATGAACCGGGTATCGCTTTAATTACAGAAGGCGACTTATCTGAAGGTTTTGAACTGCCTTATATGAAACTCGCGGTCATAACAGAGCGGGAACTGTTTAAACTGCGTAAAGAGAAACCGAGACGGACGCAGAAAAAAATGTCCAACGCCGAGAAAATCAAGTCTTATCAGGAGCTGAACATCGGCGATTATATCGTCCATGTGCATCACGGGGTCGGGCGTTATCTCGGCGTGGAGACATTACTCGTCAACAATATTCATAAGGATTACATCAAGATTCAGTATAAAGGGACCGATCAGCTGTTTGTTCCAGTGGACCAGATGTCCTACGTCCAGAAGTTCGTCGGTTCTGAGGAGAAGGAGCCGAAGCTGAACAAGCTCGGCGGCACAGAATGGAAGAAGACAAAAGCGCGGGTGCAGCAGAGCGTCAATGATATTGCAGATGAACTGCTGAAATTATATCAAGAGCGTGAACGTGTTCAAGGTTACCAGTTTGGACCGGACACAGAAGAGCAGGACAGCTTTGAAATGGACTTTCCGTATGAGCCGACAGAAGACCAGAAGCGTTCGCTTGAAGAGATTAAAGAGGATATGGAAAAACCAAAACCGATGGACCGGCTGTTATGCGGGGATGTCGGTTACGGTAAGACAGAAGTAGCCGTCCGTGCTGCATTCAAGGCCGTCATGGATGGCAAGCAGGTCGCCTTTCTTGTGCCGACGACGATTCTTGCGCAGCAGCATTACGAGACATTCATTGAACGAATTCAGGATTTTCCGGTTGAAGTGCAGATGATGAGCCGCTTCAAAACAGCGAAAGAAATCAAGCAGACAAAAGAAGGACTGAAATCCGGCTTTGTTGATATTGTTATCGGTACGCACAAACTGCTCAGTAAAGATGTTGTCTATAAAGACTTAGGATTATTAATCGTCGATGAAGAACAGCGTTTCGGCGTTACCCATAAAGAGAAAATCAAAGCGCTCAAGACAAATGTCGATGTATTGACGTTGACGGCAACACCTATCCCGCGGACGCTGCATATGAGTCTGCTTGGTGTGCGTGACTTGTCAGTCATCGAAACGCCGCCGGAAAACCGTTTCCCGGTGCAGACGTATGTGCTTGAGTATCAGCAGAACTTCATCAAGGAAGCGATGGACCGTGAACTTGCACGTAACGGTCAAGTGTTCTATTTGTACAACCGTGTGCAGACGATCTATCAGAAAGCGGAGCAGCTGGAAATGATGATGCCATCTGCCCGTATTGCTGTCGCTCACGGCCAGATGGCAGAGCGGGAACTTGAAGAGACGATGCTCGGCTTTATTAACGGAGAATACGATGTACTGGTGACGACGACGATTATTGAGACTGGAGTTGATGTGCCGAACGCTAATACACTGATCATAGAAGATGCGGACCGCTTCGGACTCAGTCAGCTGTATCAGCTGCGCGGACGCGTCGGCCGAAGCAATAGAATCAGCTATGCTTATTTTCTCCATGCACCGAACAAAGTGCTGACAGAAGTTGCTGAACAGCGGCTGCAGGCCATTAAAGAATTCACGGAGCTCGGCTCCGGCTTCAAGATTGCGATGCGCGACTTGAATATCCGTGGTGCCGGTAATTTGCTCGGCCGGCAGCAGCACGGCTTCATCGATGCAGTCGGCTATGACTTATATACAGAAATGCTGCAGCAGGCAGTCAACGAAAAACGCGGCATCGAAACGAAGGAAGAAGCACCGGACATTGAAATCGATGTGCAGGTGGATGCCTATATTCCTGCTGAATATGTCCGGGAGGAACAGGCGAAGATTGAGTTCTACAAGAAACTCCGTCTCGTTCAGTCTGAACAGGAGCTGCTGGACGTTCAGGATGAACTGACAGATCGTTACGGCGATTATCCGGTTGAAGTAGAACGTCTGCTTAATATTGTGAAGATTAAAGTCAATGCCCTCGCTTTTGGAATAGTCAACATTAAGGAGACCGCAAAAGACATCGAAATATTCGTATCAGAAGCATCGACTGCGAAAGTCGACGGGGTACAGCTCTTCAAAGATACAGAGACATTCGGCCGTGACTTGAAAGTCAGCGTCGCCGGCAACCGTATGAAGCTCGCGCTGAAAAAACGAGGCAGCTGGCTGCAGTCACTCGTGCAGCTGACAAATATTATGCAAGGAAGTTTAAAGCTTGATGAAGAACAATGAACGCGTCTTTAATACAGTCATCGTACTGACTATTACGATGCTGCTGGTCAAAACTTTAAGTGCGATTTACCGCGTTCCTTATCAAAATGTGCTCGGTGACGCAGGACTTTATGCCTATCAGCAAGTTTATCCAGTAGTCGCTATTGTCTCAGTGCTCAGCTTAAATGCTGTACCAAGTGTTATCAGTCAGCAGCAGGATAAGTATTTTCCCGGCAAATTACTGCGGCTGCTGCGGGTCATCAGTATCGTTGTCTTCGTCATACTGTTCACTTGCAGTGATGTAATCACATCATTAATGGGAGACAAGCAGTTGAGCGGCATGTTCAGAACATCATTACTCGTGCTGCTGCCATTCAGCTTTATAGCAGTTGTACGTGGGAGACTGCAGGCCGAAAATGATATGCGGACGATTGCGATGTCGCAGGTGATTGATCAAGTACTGCGGGTCAGTACAATTTTAGTGGCTGTTCTGCTGTTCACAAAAGGATTTTCTATCTATGACAGCGGCATGCTCAGCATATGCGGGTCATTTCTTGGTCTGTCAGGTGCTTGGCTTTACTTGAAGTTCGGCAGGAAACTATCTGTCACAGGCAGCGGTCGGCTGACAAACGAGGAATTCAGACGTTTCTTCATACTGACCTTGTTCTATTCGCTGAGTTACTTGATTATGATTTTGTGGCAGCTCGTGGATAGTTTCACCGTGTTGAACGGGTTGAAACAGTCCGGTATAGCATTGGATGATGCCCGTGCACTGAAAGGCATTTATGACCGCGGGGCCTCGCTGATTCAGCTCGGCCTGATTGTGACGACATCGTTCTCGCTTGTCCTGATACCTCTGCTTGCGGCCAGCCGTAACAACAAAGCATACGACGCGATGAATGATTATGCGCGTTCTGCGTTGAAGATCACCATTATTTTCAGCAGTGCAGCAGCCATCGGTTTGATGAACTTGATCAGACCGTTTAATTTGCTGCTGTTTGAGGATACGAGAGAAACAGGAACGCTCAGTGTTTATATGCTCGCCATTATTTTTGTGTCGCTCATCATTATGTATACGGCGATGCTGCAAGTAACGGAAGACTACAAAGTGCAGGGTATCGGTGTGCTGACAGGACTGCTTGTTAAAGTGGGACTGAACGTCATCCTTATCGCCCGTTTCGGCGTGTTCGGCGCTGCAGTGGCAACAGTTGCAGGTCTGACGGTCTATGCCTTAATACTGCACAGCTGCATTAGACAGCGCTACCAGCTTGGGATGCAGTCATTTATGGTGAAATGGTGCATCGTTCTTGCCGCCATGAGTATCATGTTACAGCTGGTCTGTCTCATTCCATCGGGGACACGGCTCAGCGCATTAGTTGTTTCCTTGATAGGTGTGGCGTTAGGGGTTATGATAGTAGCAATAGTGCTGATAAGATGGAGACTGCTGACGAAGCAGGAATGGTCTTATTTGCCGCTTGGTGATAAGATGATGGATTTGATGAAAGAATGAAGGGATATACTATGAATGAAATAACGGTCATCGGCCTTGGTAACTACGGACTTGATGAACTGCCATACGGCATTTATCAGCTCCTGAATAATACAGCAGAAGTTTATGTCAGAACGCTGAAACACCCGGTCATCGATGAGCTGCCTGATGTTAACTGGCAGAGTTTTGATGCAGTATATGAACGGCACGATCAGTTTGCAGCGGTCTATGATGAGATCGTTGAACTGCTTGCTGCTAAAAGCAAGCAGGGGCCGGTCGTCTATGCTGTGCCGGGTCATCCAATGGTAGCTGAAACAACGACGCAGCTGCTGCTCAACCGCGACGACGTCAAAGTGACGATTAAAGGCGGCAAAAGCTTTATCGATGATTTATTTACAGCGGCAGGATATGATCCAAATGATGGTTTCCAGCTGCTTGACGCTACTCAGTTTGAGACGAACCACGTCAATATTAGAAATGCGCTTGTTGTGACGCAGGTCTATAACCAGATTGTTGCAAGCGACTTGAAGATCGCCCTGATGACTAAGTATCCGGATGACCATCCTGTCATGATAGTCACCGGGGCACGGGGCGCGTCAGCTTCGCTTTGTCACGTCCCTTTATATGAACTGGACCACGACTTCACAGAGTCAAATTTGACGAGTCTGTTCATACCGCCTGTAACAGATGAAGGACTGAACGGTGAATTCAGCACATTGATTGGTGTGATGGAGCGGCTTGTCAGTCCGGACGGCTGTCCGTGGGATCAGCAGCAGACCCATCAGACGCTGAAACGTTATTTAGTCGAGGAAAGTTATGAGCTGATGGCAGCTATTGATGCGGATGATATCGATAATATCATCGAAGAACTCGGCGATATACTGCTGCAGGTCGTCTTCCATACCGCACTCGGCGAGAAAGAAGCGCTGTTCGATATTAAAGATGTAGTAACATCGATTACAGAGAAAATGATCCGCCGCCATCCGCATGTGTTCGGCACCGAGACGGTTACTACCGTAGACGAGCTGCATCGCGTATGGGAAGACGAGAAACGCAAAGAAGGTAAAGAGCAGCGTGACTTTAAAGCAGAAAAAGCTTTTGCTAATGTTGTGATGGCATTATATGAACGGATGCAGCAAGGTGAAACGATAGAGAATGCCATTAAGGAGGTAGCAGATGAGACTCGATAAATATTTGAAAGTATCACGACTGATTAAACGCCGCACACTGGCGAAAGAAGTCAGTGACCAGGGACGTATTACGATTAACGGCAATGTTGCTAAAGCATCGTCCACAGTCAGTGTCGGTGATGAGCTGGTCGTTAAACTCGGTCAGCGGATTATGACGGTAGAAGTGACGGCGTTGTCTGAGCATGCGACTAAAGATAATGCGAAGCAGATGTTCGAAGTGAAAAAAGAAGAAAAAGTGATATCAACGCTGGAATAGGAGGAGACCAGGATGGCACGTAAAGTTAAAAGGATGAATAATGACTATACTAAGCAGAACCGGATAAAAGTGAAGTCAAGTCGAGTCGTCAGAAAAAGACTGACTGTATTTGGAGGTGCGCTGCTTGCCATCTTGCTTTTCCTGACTGTCCTGCTGGTCACGCAGATGAAGCAGAACAGCGAACTGAAAGCAGCACATGACGCGAAGACCGCTGAACTTGCCCAGCTGCAGGACCGAGAGATTGCGCTGAAGGAAAAACTAAAGCAGCTGAACAACAAAGAGTACATCACTAAAATTGCCCGCAGTGAATATTTCCTGAGCAATGACGGTGAAATCATATTTAAAATACCTGATGACCAGGCTAAGAAGAAAGCCGATAGGAACTAGATTAAAGATTCAGAAAACGAGTTAAGTGAGTTGTCATTTATAGGAATCAGGCATATAATATAAAGAGGAAAAAAATCTGGGAGGATTCGTTAAGCATATGGCAATTGAAGTTGGAAGTAAGTTAAAAGGTAAAGTCACAGGCATTAAAAATTTCGGTGCTTTTGTGGAGTTGCCTGAAGGGAAAAGCGGCCTTGTTCACATCAGTGAAGTTGCAGACAGCTATGTTGAAAATGTTGCTGATCATCTTGAACTCGGACAAGAAGTAGAAGTTAAAGTACTGACTGTAGGAACTGACGGCAAAATCAGCCTTTCTATAAAAAAAGCAAAAGAAAGACCGAGACCTCAGCGCGCACCACAGCAGGAGAAAAAACCTGAAGATTTCGAGAAGAAGCTGTCAAACTTTCTGAAAGATAGTGAGGACCGACTAACTTCAATTAAACGTCAGACAGAATCACGCCGTGGCGGTAAAGGTTCTAAACGTTAATAGATTGGCATAAAGATTGTCTGCGGACAATCTTTTTGTTGTTTCGAAGGAGGACTGACAATGAACTGGTGCTGGACTGCCGGACAGCGTGCAGCAGTAGCTGTATCAGGCGGAGTTGATTCGATGGTGCTGCTCGATAAGGTGAGAGAATCTGGTCGCTGTAGTGCGCTTGTGATTCTGCATGTGAATCATGGCCTGCGACCAGAATCAAAGGATGAGCAGCAGCTGATTGAAGAATATGCACACCAATACGGCATTCCGTGTTTTACGGCAACTATACCGGCTGGTTACTTCAAGGAAGGGCAGAGCATTCAGCGGGCGGCACGGGATTATCGCTACCGATTTTTTGATCAAGTGATGAAACAGCAGCAGCTGGACGTATTATTGACTGCGCATCATCAGGATGATCAGCTTGAGACCATTATGTTCCGGCTGCTGACGAGACGGTTTTATACACAGCGTTTGTCAATCGCTGATACTGAAAGAGAAAGCTATGTCATCTGCCGGCCGTTGATTGATGTGAAGAAGCATGAACTCATTGACTACGCTGTGACGCATCGTGTCCCGTATATGGAAGACGCCTCGAACAACAGTACGAAGTATGCCCGCAACGCAATCCGCCATCAGCTGCTGCCGGTGATTGATTCCATCAGTCAATTGTCATCAGAATCATTGCTTGATCTTGCTGTCTGGCAGGAGGAAGTGCTTGAACTAGTGACAGCCGGCGTGAATGAATTTAAAGGCCGCGTTGACCAGACATCTTCAGGTTACCGCTGGGACAGGGCGCTGTTCAACATGGAGAATAAACTGGTACGCCGCGCCCTCTTAATTCAGCTGCTGGAAGAAGCAACAGGTGACCACGTGGCGCTCGCACATAGTTATTTGGATGAAATCGTCCGGGTCAGCGCCTCGGACACGGCTCAGGCAAGTTATCAAGTTACTTCAAAATGGCATATCGAAATCGCATATGATAAATTGATGTTACAGTGCAAACAGCCGGTGGATGACTATATGGAGATTCAATCACCTGGGAAATATCAGTTCAATGGCTTTGAAATTGAACTGACCGCCCCGGTCGATAAAATAATTATTGTCCGTCTGCCGCGTCCGCGTGATAAAATAAAGATAGGTAAGCACCATCAGAAGATTAACCGCATCATGATTAATAATAAAGTACCGGCTGCTGTTAGGAACCGGCTGCCGATTGTAGAGATAGATGGAACGATAGTCGCAGTCGGGGCGTTCAAACGTGCCAGCCATCCGATCAATGATATATTAACCATAAAAGGAGAAGAACAACATGCATAATGATATTGGAAGTATTGTATTAACAGAAGAACAGATTGAAGCAGCCTGCGTCCGCCTTGGTCAGCAGCTGACTGCTGACTACAAAGATAGCCTGCCGCTCTGCGTCGGTATTTTGAAAGGCTCCGTCTTATTCATGACAGATTTAATCAAACATATTGATACCCATGTTGAAATTGACTTTATGGACGTTTCAAGCTATCACGGCGGCACGGAAAGTACCGGCGAAGTAAAGATTCTGAAAGACTTAAGCACTTCTGTTGAAGACCGTGATGTCATTATCATCGAAGATATTCTGGAAACAGGTACGACGCTTAACTCTATCGTTGATTTACTGAAATACCGCAAAGCAAAATCTATTGAAATTGTGACGCTGCTTGATAAACCGTCACGTCGTAAAGTAGATATTGAAGCAAAATATGTCGGTGAGAAAATTCCTGATGACTTCGTAGTAGGATATGGGCTTGATTATCAGGAACGATACAGAAACTTGCCGTACATCGGTCTGTTAAAAGAAGAAGTATACGCTAAATAATCCAATTTTTACGGGGTTTGACTATTTTTGATATTTGAAGTTCAATTAGTAGCTTGATAACGATTAAGTATGATAAAATTTTTTTTAGCTTTACATATGAATTAGGAGGATAACGTGAATGCAAAAGGCCTTTCGTAACATCCTGATGGTCGCATTATTCGGCATCGTCATTTTTGGCGTATTTTCGTGGATCAACGGTAACGGCGCACTGCCTAAACCGATCACTTATACAAAATTAATGACTGAGCTGGAAAAAGGTAACGTAGAAGAATTGACGTTACAGCCCGCACAGGAAGTTTATTTAGTTAATGGTAAACTCAAAGGTGCAGACAAGAATGAAACATTTACTTCTGTCGTACTTTACAATAACGAAAAAGATTTACAGCGTATTACAGATATAGCAGAAGCAAACAAAGGGAAAATGGACTTTACGATTAAGCCTGCAGAGAAACAGAATGTCTTTTTAGGCATGCTGTCAACATTAATTCCACTACTGCTGCTTGCCTTCTTCTTTATCTTCTTCCTGTCACAGTCACAAGGCGGCGGCGGTGGCGGTCGTGTCATGAACTTCGGTAAATCAAAAGCGAAGCTCTATGATGACAAGAAGAAAAAAGTAAGATTTACAGATGTTGCCGGTGCTGATGAAGAGAAACAGGAACTTGTAGAAATTGTTGATTTCCTAAAAGACAATCGTAAGTTCAAAAAAATGGGTGCCCGCATTCCTAAAGGGGTGCTGCTTGTAGGACCTCCAGGGACAGGTAAAACATTGCTTGCCCGTGCAGTTGCCGGTGAAGCAGGCGTACCGTTCTTCTCAATCAGTGGTTCTGACTTCGTTGAGATGTTCGTCGGTGTCGGTGCAAGCCGTGTCCGTGACTTATTCGAGAACGCGAAGAAAAATGCACCTTGTATTATCTTCATCGATGAGATTGATGCAGTCGGTCGTCAGCGTGGTGCTGGTGTCGGCGGTGGTCACGATGAACGTGAGCAAACATTGAACCAGCTGCTTGTAGAGATGGATGGTTTCGGTGAGAATGAAGGCATCATCATGATTGCAGCGACCAACAGACCGGACATTCTAGACCCTGCATTACTGCGTCCAGGTCGTTTTGACAGACAGATTCAAGTCGGTCGCCCGGATGTTAAAGGCCGTGAAGCGGTACTTAAAGTCCATGCCCGCAACAAGCCGCTTGACGAAACTGTCGATATTAAAGCACTGAGTCAGCGGACACCAGGTTTCTCAGGTGCAGACCTTGAGAACTTGTTAAACGAAGCGGCACTTGTTGCTGCCCGTCAAGGTAAGACGAAAATTGATATGCGCGATATTGATGAAGCGACAGACCGTGTCATTGCAGGTCCAGCGAAAAAATCACGCGTAATCTCAGAGAAAGAACGCAATATCGTTGCATGGCATGAAGCAGGTCATACAGTGATCGGAAAAGTGCTTGATGAAGCAGAGATGGTTCATAAAGTAACAATCGTACCGCGCGGTCAGGCCGGTGGTTATGCAATGATGTTACCGAAGCAGGACCGTTACTTCATGACGAAACCTGAGCTGCTCGACAAAATTGTCGGTCTGCTTGGTGGTCGTGTAGCAGAAGAAATTACATTCGGTGAAGTATCAACAGGAGCGCACAATGACTTCCAGCGTGCGACAGGGATTGCCCGCCAGATGGTTACTGAATATGGTATGAGTGATAAACTTGGACCGCTTCAGTTCGGCAATACACAAGGCGGCGAAGTATTCCTCGGCCGCGATATGCATTCAGAGCCGAATTACTCTGATCAGATCGCTTATGAGATTGACCTGGAAATCCAGCGTATTATTAAAGAAGCTTACGAGCGCTGCCGTCAGATTTTGACAGAGCACCGCGAACAGCTTGATTTAATCGCAAGAACACTGCTTGTAGAAGAAACACTGGTTGCCAACCAGATCGAAAGCTTGTTCCGTCACGGCACACTGCCTGAAGTTAATTATGATGATTCACACTTGTACCATCCGACTGTTAAGTCTGATGACCGGGTGACTGTCGTTAATAATGACGAGCGTGTCACCGTTAAAGAAGCGGATGAAGACGATAAAATCGGCTCATCTTATGAAGATGTAAAAAGAGAATTGCAGGACGGCGAGGATGTTCAAGATCAGAGCATTAATGAACCTGAACCGAAAGTCGATCGTCTGGACAAAGATAATTTCTAAATTTCAATCCCTTTCTCGCTGTCTGACAGAAGAAAGGGATTTTTTAAAGGAGAATAATGATGGAAGATTATTTAATAAGAGCACTCGCGTTCAATGATGAAGTACGTGCATTCAGCGTCCGGTCTACGAATGCCGTGCAGGAAGCACAGACAAGACACTACACATGGCCGACAGCATCAGCTGCACTTGGACGGTCGATGACTGCTGGTGTAATGATGGGTTCTATGTTGAAGAACGACGAGAAACTGACGGTCACAATCAACGGCGGCGGACCGATCGGTCAGATCATCGTTGATGCGAACGGCAAAGGTGAAGTGCGCGGTTATGTCACTAATCCGCAGACACACTTCGACTTGAATGAGCACGGCAAACTGGATGTCCGTCGTGCTGTCGGGACAAACGGTGCACTCAATGTCGTCAAAGATATCGGGATGAGAGATTTCTTCACAGGATCTACACCGATTGTCTCAGGTGAGCTGGGCGAGGATTTCACTTATTATTTTGTGACAAGTGAGCAGGTGCCGTCTGCGGTCGGTCTCGGCGTTCTTGTGAATCCGGACAATACGATTAAAGCGGCCGGCGGATTCATTATCCAGCTGATGCCGGGTGCGTCAGAAGAAACCATCAGTGCGATTGAGCAGCATTTAGGAGCGATGCAGCCGGTATCGACCTTAATTGATAAAGGCCTGCCGCCTGAACAGCTGCTTGAAGAAGTGCTCGGAGAAGATAATATCCGCGTCATCGACCGGATGCCGGTTGAATTTAAATGCCACTGCGGCAAGGAAAAATTCAGCACAGCGATTAAAGGCCTTGGCAATGCAGAAATTGACAGCATGATTAAAGAAGATAATGGTGCTGAAGTGGAATGTCATTTCTGCCGTGAGAAATATCATTTCTCTGCAGAAGAACTAGCAGCGCTAAAGCAATAATTTTGAAGTCGCGGAAAACTGCTGATATACTTAATCCGATAACAATACTAGGTTTTGGAGGAGATTAAATCATGGCTAAACGAGTCGATAATATCACTGAAGTAATTGGTAATACACCGCTTGTCAAATTAAACCGTGTTGTTCCTGAAGGCGCAGCAGATGTTTATGTGAAACTTGAGTACCAGAACCCGGGTTCTTCTGTTAAGGACCGTATTGCAGTTGCGATGATTGATGCAGCAGAGCAGGACGGCCGTCTGCAGCCGGGCGATACGATTATCGAACCTACATCAGGCAACACTGGAATTGGTCTGGCGATGGTCGCAGCAGCAAAAGGCTATAGAGCTGTACTTGTCATGCCTGATACAATGAGCCAGGAGCGCCGCACATTACTGCGTGCTTATGGCGCCGAATTAGTATTGACACCGGGTGCTGAAGGTATGAAAGGTGCCATTGCGAAGGCCAACGAACTAAAAGACGAAAAAGGTTACTTCATGCCGCAGCAGTTTGAAAACATGGCAAACCCTGAAGTTCACCGAAAAACAACAGGACCTGAAATTGTCGCAGCGATGGAAGGTATGTCGATCGATGCGTTTATCGCAGGAATCGGAACAGGGGGTACTATTACGGGTGCCGGCGAAGTCATTAAAGAAAGCCATCCAGAAGTGCATATTGTCGCAGTTGAGCCGACAGATTCTCCAGTATTAAGCGGCGGCAGACCAGGGCCGCATAAAATTCAAGGGATCGGTGCAGGATTTGTGCCTGATACATTGAATACTGACATTTACGAATCAATTACGCAGGTCACTAACGACGAAGCGATGGAAATGAGCCGTAAAGTCGCACGTGAAGAAGGCATTCTCGGCGGTATCTCTTCAGGTGCAGCCGTTCACGCAGCCATCAAAAAAGCTGTGGAACTTGGCGCCGGCAAAAATGTCGTAGCGATATTACCAAGCAACGGTGAGCGTTACTTATCAACACCGTTATACGCAGACCTCAGCAAATAATATTTCAAAGCTATCTTGTCATAAGATAGCTTTTTTGTTTGCTATAATAGAGAGAAGTGAGTGCTGATCATCAGCACAAGATCACTTTTCAGCCAGGAGGTAGAGATGAGAACATTAGTGATGGGCATTCTTAATGTGACGCCGGACTCTTTTTCGGACGGCGGCCGGTATAATTCTGTCGCGCAGGCCGTGCAGCGCGTGGAAGAAATGATTGCTGAAGGCGTTGATATCGTGGACGTCGGCGGGTATTCAACGCGTCCCGGCTATCAGGAGGTTTCAGTCGCAGAGGAACTGGCACGGGTCATACCGGTCGTGCAGGCGATTCGTCAGTTTGACGTATTGATCTCAGTTGACACGTTCAGAAGTGAAGTGGCGGCAGCTGCCCTGTCAGCCGGCGCGGATTTCATCAATGACCAGTGGGCCGGGAAATATGACAAGGCGATGTTTGATGCTGCGGCACGACACAATGCGCAGATCATTTTGATGCATAACGCGGAAGAAGAAGTGACCGGGGACGTGATGGCAGCGATGACAGAGGACCTGCTGCGGCAGGCCGAACTTGCAGAGCAGGCTGGCATTCAGCGGGAACATATATGGCTGGATCCGGGGATTGGTTTTGCCAAATCAAGAGAGCAGGAGATCGAAGTGATGAGACGGCTTGATGAACTGTGCGGGCTCGGCTACAAAGTGCTGCTCGCAACAAGCCGTAAACGCATGGTCAAAGAGCTGCTTGATGATGGCCGGCCGGCCGCTGCACGAGACGAAGGCACAGCGGCCACAACGGTATGGGGCATCGCTAAAGGAATCCATGCTGTACGTGTACATAATGTAGCAATGAATAAAAAAGTCGCGCGAGTCGCTGACGGACTGAGAGGGAACAATGGATAAAATATTTTTACAGGGAATGAAATTTTATGCGTACCACGGTGTATTTGAAGAAGAGAATAAGCTCGGTCAAATATTTGTCGTAGATGTTGAACTCTCTATCGATCTGACAGAAGCTTGTGCAACAGATGAGCTTGAGACGACAGTGAATTACGGTGAAGCTTATCAGCTTATCGAAGAAGAGATGAAAGAATCGTCGAAGCTTTTGGAGCATGTTGCGGGCCGTATTGCCAAAACGCTGTTTGCTCACTATAATCGGGTAGTGGCGTTAAGCGTCAGAATTACAAAAGAAAATCCGCCGATCGCCGGTCATTACGACGGCGTAGGGATTGAAATAAACCGGACGAGGTAGTATAATGACTACTATTTACTTGAGTCTTGGCAGCAATATGGGTGACAGAGCACAGCAGCTGGCACGGGCGGTTGAATTACTTGGTCAGACGGCAGGCATCCGCGTCATGCGCGTTTCTTCTATTTACGAGACTGCGCCGGTCGGTGGTGTCGCACAGGATGATTTCTATAATATATGTGTAGTCGCGGACACAACACTTACGCCGCAGGAAGTACTGGCAGTATGTCAGTCGATTGAACAAGAGCTTGCACGGGTGCGCCGTATTCACTGGGGACCACGGACCATTGACCTCGACATCTTAATGGTGGATGACTATGTGATAGATGAACCGAATCTGCAAGTACCGCATCCTTTCATGCTTGAACGAAGCTTTGTCTTGATCCCTTTGAACGAAATTGCAGCTGACGCAGTACACCCTGTAGTAAAGAAAAGAATTGATGAACTCGTGTATGACGACCCGGAAGTTAGGAAACTATAAGTGAGGCTATAATTATGTGGAAAATAGGCGATATTGAAATTAACAACAAAGTAGTACTGGCACCGATGGCTGGTGTTTGTAACGCTGCGTTCAGACTGACTGTCAAAGAATTTGGCGCTGGTCTTGTCTGTGCGGAGATGGTAAGTGACAAAGCAATTCTTTTCAACAACGAAAAGACGATGAAGATGCTGTACATTGATGAGAACGAACGTCCGCTGTCACTGCAGATTTTTGGCGGCGAAAAAGAGACGCTGGTCGAAGCGGCAAAATATGTGGATCAGAACACAACAGCGGATATCATCGATATTAATATGGGCTGCCCTGTTTCTAAGATTATTAAATGTGAAGCTGGAGCGCGCTGGCTGCTTGACCCGCCGAAAATTTATGAGATGGTGTCGGCTGTTGTTGCAGCGGTATCAAAGCCTGTCACAGTAAAGATGCGTATTGGCTGGGATGACGACCATATTTATGCAGTAGAGAACGCGAAGATGATTGAGAAAGCAGGCGCTGCCGCAATTGCGGTGCACGGACGGACACGCGTTCAGATGTATGAAGGACATGCAGACTGGAACATCATCAAACAGGTGAAAGAAGCGGTCTCTATTCCTGTTGTCGGTAATGGCGACGTTACAACGCCGGAACTTGCGAAGAAAATGCTCGATGAAACAGGAGTAGACGCGGTCATGATCGGCCGTGAAGCACTGGGTAACCCGTGGATGATCTACCGCACGGTGCACTATCTTGAAACAGGTGAACTGCAGCCGGAGCCGTCTATCTCTGAGAAGATGACTGTGGCGATACTGCACTTAGACCGTCTGATTCAGCTGAAAGGCGAGAAAATCGCCGTGATGGAAATGCGCAAGCATGCTTCATGGTATTTAAAAGGCGTTAAAGGAAACGGTAAGGCACGTAAGCTGATTAATGCAGCCGAGACACGCGACGAATTAGTTGATATACTAAGAACGTTCGAACAGCATGTGCTGGAAGAAGAAAAAGTAGCTGAAGGAGTGTAACCATGACAGAAGAATTAAACGATCAGATGCTGGTCCGCCGTCAGAAAATGCAGGACTTGCTTGACCTTGGTATTGATCCGTTCGGTCAGAAATTTGAACGTACAGGAACGGCAGCAAGCCTGGCAGCAGACTGGGACCAGTTTTCTAAAGAAGAATTACATGACAAAGAGTCTGAGTCAGTGACAGCGATCGCCGGCCGTATTATGACAAAACGTGGTAAAGGTAAGGCAGGTTTTGCTCATGTTAAAGACTTGACCGGTCAGCTTCAGATTTATGTCCGTAAAGACGCTGTCGGAGATGACCAGTTCGAGTTGTGGAACAACGCAGATTTAGGAGATATCGTCGGTATTGAAGGTGTGATGTTCAAGACCAATACGGGAGAACTTTCTGTTAAGGCGACGTCATTCAAGATGCTTGCGAAAGCACTGCGTCCATTACCGGATAAGTTCCATGGCCTGCAGGACGTGGAGCAGCGCTATCGCCAGCGTTACCTTGATTTAATCACTAGTGATGAGTCTACACAGACCTTTATTACACGCAGCCGTATTATTCAGGAGATGCGCAGCTTCTTGAACGACAAAGGCTTCCTTGAAGTAGAGACGCCGATGATGCATGCGATTGCCGGCGGGGCAGCAGCAAGACCATTCGTCACGCATCATAACGCACTTGATATGACCTTATATATGCGTATAGCGATTGAACTTCACTTGAAACGTCTCATTGTCGGTGGACTTGAGAAAGTATACGAGATCGGCCGTGTTTTCCGCAACGAAGGAATATCTACGCGACATAACCCTGAGTTTACGATGATTGAGCTGTATGAGGCCTATGCAGACTACAACGATATTATGGACTTAACAGAATCATTGATCGCGCATATCGCTGAACGTGTAACAGGTTCAACGACAGTCACTTACAACGGCGAAGAAATCAATCTGGCTCCTAAATGGCGCAGATGGCATATGGTTGATGCGGTTAAGGAATACACAGGAGTCAACTTCTATGACGTTACATCTGACGAAGAAGCACATCAGCTGGCTAAAGAGCATGGCATCGACGTCAAACCGAATATGAAATACGGGCATATCTTAAATGAATTCTTCGAGCAGAAAGTAGAAGAAGAACTTGTCCAGCCGACATTCATCTATGGTCATCCAGTAGAGATTTCACCACTTGCCAAGCAGAACCCTGAAGATAAACGCTTTACGGACCGTTTTGAACTGTTCATCGTACGTCGTGAACATGCCAATGCATTTACCGAGCTGAACGACCCGATCGATCAGCGTCAGCGTTTTGAAGCACAGATGGTAGAAAAAGCAGAAGGAAATGATGAAGCGCATGAAATGGACGATGACTTCATCGAAGCACTGGAATATGGTATGCCGCCGACAGGTGGACTCGGTATCGGCATTGACCGTTTAGTCATGCTGCTGACGGACGCGCCTTCTATTAGAGACGTACTGTTATTCCCACATATGAGACAGAAATAGACCTGTTATCCCCGGGCTGCAAGCGCCGGGGAATTTTTTAATTATTTTTAGTTAAAAGCGTTGACACGAATCGCTGCATCATGTAATATAAAAAAGTCGCTTATGACAGAAGCAATAACACGAATAAACGAACTGTAAAGTTCGTAAAGAGAGTGTAAAATTTACTGTTGCAAAAGCGCTTTGAAGTCTATATACTTAATCAAGTAGTCAATTTTTGTCTGGTGACGATGGCAGAGAGGTCACACCTGTTCCCATACCGAACACAGAAGTTAAGCTCTCTAGCGCCGATGGTAGTTGGACTGACGTCTCGCGAGAGTAGGACGTTGCCGGGCAGAAACATTTGGAGGATTAGCTCAGCTGGGAGAGCATCTGCCTTACAAGCAGAGGGTCGGCGGTTCGATCCCGTCATCCTCCACCATTTATTATTATGCCGGAATAGCTCAACTGGTAGAGCAACTGACTTGTAATCAGTAGGTTGAGGGTTCAAGTCCTTTTTCCGGCACCATGTTAGAGCCATTAGCTCAGCTGGTAGAGCATTTGACTTTTAATCAAAGGGTCAGAGGTTCGAATCCTCTATGGCTCATTATATTTTGCGGGTGTGGCGGAATTGGCAGACGCACTAGAATCAGGATCTAGCGCCTTCACGGGCGTGGGGGTTCGACTCCCTTCATCCGCACCATATTTGCGAAAGTAGTTCAGTGGTAGAATACAACCTTGCCAAGGTTGGGGTCGCGGGTTCGAATCCCGTCTTTCGCTCCATTAATTTTATTATGCTGATTACCAGCCGGGGTGGCGGAACTGGCAGACGCACAGGACTTAAAATCCTGCGGTAAGTGATTACCGTACCGGTTCGATTCCGGTCCTCGGCACCATATAATGCGCCCGTAGCTCAATTGGATAGAGCGTTTGACTACGGATCAAGAGGTTAGGGGTTCGACTCCTCTCGGGCGCGCCATTTTTATTACAAACGGGAAGTAGCTCAGCTTGGTAGAGCACTTGGTTTGGGACCAAGGGGTCGCAGGTTCGAATCCTGTCTTCCCGACTTTAACTTAAAATTATGGGGGCTTAGCTCAGCTGGGAGAGCGCCTGCTTTGCACGCAGGAGGTCAGCGGTTCGATCCCGCTAGTCTCCACCATTATTTAATTAAAATGAACATTGAAAACTGAATGACAATATGTCAACGTTAATTCCAATAATTTGAGTACTTTAGTACTTTCAAAGAGTGACTGGCTTAAGCAGTCAACGAGCTTTTATCAGACAAACTATTATGGAGAGTTTGATCCTGGCTCAGGATGAACGCTGGCGGCGTGCCTAATACATGCAAGTCGAGCGGACAGACAGGAGTGCTTGCACTCCTTGAAGTCAGCGGCGGACGGGTGAGTAACACGTGGGTAACCTACCTATAAGACTGGGATAACTTCGGGAAACCGGAGCTAATACCGGATAATATGTTTCACCTCATGGTGAAACAGTGAAAGACGGTTCTGCTGTCACTTATAGATGGACCCGCGGCGCATTAGCTAGTTGGTGAGGTAACGGCTCACCAAGGCGACGATGCGTAGCCGACCTGAGAGGGTGATCGGCCACACTGGGACTGAGACACGGCCCAGACTCCTACGGGAGGCAGCAGTAGGGAATCTTCCGCAATGGACGAAAGTCTGACGGAGCAACGCCGCGTGAGTGAAGAAGGTTTTCGGATCGTAAAACTCTGTTGTAAGGGAAGAACAAGTACGTTAGTAACTGAACGTACCTTGACGGTACCTTACCAGAAAGCCACGGCTAACTACGTGCCAGCAGCCGCGGTAATACGTAGGTGGCAAGCGTTATCCGGAATTATTGGGCGTAAAGCGCGCGTAGGCGGTCTCTTAAGTCTGATGTGAAAGCCCCCGGCTCAACCGGGGAGGGTCATTGGAAACTGGGAGACTTGAGTGCAGAAGAGGAGAGTGGAATTCCATGTGTAGCGGTGAAATGCGCAGAGATATGGAGGAACACCAGTGGCGAAGGCGGCTCTCTGGTCTGTAACTGACGCTGAGGTGCGAAAGCGTGGGGATCAAACAGGATTAGATACCCTGGTAGTCCACGCCGTAAACGATGAGTGCTAAGTGTTGGGGGGTTTCCGCCCCTCAGTGCTGCAGCTAACGCATTAAGCACTCCGCCTGGGGAGTACGGTCGCAAGACTGAAACTCAAAGGAATTGACGGGGACCCGCACAAGCGGTGGAGCATGTGGTTTAATTCGAAGCAACGCGAAGAACCTTACCAAATCTTGACATCCTCTGACAACTCTGGAGACAGAGCGTTCCCCTTCGGGGGACAGAGTGACAGGTGGTGCATGGTTGTCGTCAGCTCGTGTCGTGAGATGTTGGGTTAAGTCCCGCAACGAGCGCAACCCTTATCTTTAGTTGCCATCATTCAGTTGGGCACTCTAGAGAGACTGCCGGTGACAAACCGGAGGAAGGTGGGGATGACGTCAAATCATCATGCCCCTTATGATTTGGGCTACACACGTGCTACAATGGATGGTACAAAGGGCAGCAAAACCGCGAGGTCAAGCCAATCCCATAAAACCATTCTCAGTTCGGATTGTAGTCTGCAACTCGACTACATGAAGCTGGAATCGCTAGTAATCGTAGATCAGCATGCTACGGTGAATACGTTCCCGGGTCTTGTACACACCGCCCGTCACACCACGAGAGTTTGTAACACCCGAAGCCGGTGGAGTAACCTTTTAGGAGCTAGCCGTCGAAGGTGGGACAGATGATTGGGGTGAAGTCGTAACAAGGTAGCCGTATCGGAAGGTGCGGCTGGATCACCTCCTTTCTAAGGATTATACGGAAAAGGGATACTTGATATCCCTTAGGGATTAACGTCTGACATATTGTATTCAGTTTTGAATGTTCATCATTCAAATGGGCCTATAGCTCAGCTGGTTAGAGCGCACGCCTGATAAGCGTGAGGTCGATGGTTCGAGTCCATTTAGGCCCACCATTTATAATTTGTACCTTGAAAACTAGATAAGCAATGAAGAAGAAAAAGATTTTACCAAGCAATACCGAGTGAGTTCATTTTTTGAATTCTTAGAAATCGCGCGTCTGCATTTATGCAGACATCACATTATTAATAACAGATTAAGTTATTAAGGGCGCACGGTGGATGCCTTGGCACTAGAAGCCGACGAAGGACGTTACTAACGACGATATGCTCTGGGGAGCTGTAAGTAAGCTTTGATCCAGAGATCTCCGAATGGGGAAACCCAGCATGAGTCATGTCATGTTATCCATATGTGAATACATAGCATATGAGAAGGCACACCCGGGGAACTGAAACATCTAAGTACCCGGAGGAAGAGAAAGAAAACTCGATTCCCTGAGTAGCGGCGAGCGAAACGGGAAGAGCCCAAACCAGGATGCCTGCATCCTGGGGTTGTAGGACACTCAGCACGGAGTTACAAAGGAATAATTTAGACGAATGACTTTGGAAAAGTCAACCAGAGAAGGTAAAGGTCCTGTAGTCGAAAAGTTATTCCCTCCTGAGTGGATCCTGAGTACGGCGGAACACGTGGAATTCCGTCGGAATCCGGGAGGACCATCTCCCAAGGCTAAATACTCTCTAGTGACCGATAGTGAACCAGTACCGTGAGGGAAAGGTGAAAAGCACCCCGGAAGGGGAGTGAAATAGAACCTGAAACCGTGTGCTTACAAGTAGTCAGAGCCCGTTAATGGGTGATGGCGTGCCTTTTGTAGAATGATCCGGCGAGTTACGATTTGATGCAAGGTTAAGCAGTGGATGCGGAGCCGCAGCGAAAGCGAGTCTGAACAGGGCGAATGAGTATCAGGTCGTAGACCCGAAACCAGGTGATCTACCCATGTCCAGGTTGAAGTTCAGGTAACACTGAATGGAGGACCGAACCGACTTACGTTGAAAAGTGAGCGGATGAGGTGTGGGTAGCGGAGAAATTCCAATCGAACCTGGAGATAGCTGGTTCTCTCCGAAATAGCTTTAGGGCTAGCCTCGCATGATGATTACTGGAGGTAGAGCACTGTTTGGACTAGGGGCCCCCCTCGGGTTACCGAATTCAGACAAACTCCGAATGCCAGATAATTTAATGCGGGAGTCAGACTGCGGGTGATAAGGTCCGTAGTCGAGAGGGAAACAGCCCAGACCACCAGCTAAGGTCCCAAAATATATGTTAAGTGGAAAAGGATGTGGCGTTGCCCAGACAACTAGGATGTTGGCTTAGAAGCAGCCATCATTTAAAGAGTGCGTAATAGCTCACTAGTCGAGTGACGCTGCGCCGAAAATGTACCGGGGCTAAACATATTACCGAAGCTGTGGATTGTCCGTAGGACAATGGTAGGAGAGCGTTCCAAGGGCGTCGAAGCATGACCGCAAGGACATGTGGAGCGCTTGGAAGTGAGAATGCCGGAGTGAGTAGCGAAAGACGGGTGAGAATCCCGTCCACCGATTGACTAAGGTTTCCAGAGGAAGGCTCGTCCGCTCTGGGTTAGTCGGGACCTAAGCCGAGGCCGAATGGCGTAGGCGATGGATAACAGGTAGATATTCCTGTACCACCTAAGATTGTTTGAACGATGGGGGGACGCAGAAGGATAGGCGATCGTACTGTTGGTTATGTACGTCCAAGCATCAAGACTGAGCATCAGGCAAATCCGGTGCTCGCGAAGGTTGAGATGTGACGGGGAGCGAAATTATAGTAGCGAAGTCGTTGATTTCACACTGCCAAGAAAAGCCTCTAGTTAGAAATTAGGTGCCCGTACCGCAAACCGACACAGGTAGTCAAGATGAGAATTCTAAGGTGAGCGAGCGAACTCTCGTTAAGGAACTCGGCAAAATGACCCCGTAACTTCGGGAGAAGGGGTGCTTTTTAGGGTGCAAGCCCTGAAGAGCCGCAGTGAATAGGCCCAAGCGACTGTTTATCAAAAACACAGGTCTCTGCAAAACCGTAAGGTGACGTATAGGGGCTGACGCCTGCCCGGTGCTGGAAGGTTAAAAGGAGTGGTTAGCGCAAGCGAAGCTACGAATTGAAGCCCCAGTAAACGGCGGCCGTAACTATAACGGTCCTAAGGTAGCGAAATTCCTTGTCGGGTAAGTTCCGACCCGCACGAAAGGCGTAACGATTTGGGCACTGTCTCAACGAGAGACTCGGTGAAATCATAGTACCTGTGAAGATGCAGGTTACCCGCGACAGGACGGAAAGACCCCGTGGAGCTTTACTGCAGCCTGATATTGAAATTCGGCACAGCTTGTACAGGATAGGTAGGAGCCTTCGAAGCGTGAGCGCCAGCTTACGTCGAGGCGCTGGTGGGATACTACCCTGGCTGTGTTGACTTTCTAACCCGCGCCACTTATCGTGGCGGGAGACAGTGTCAGGCGGGCAGTTTGACTGGGGCGGTCGCCTCCTAAAGAGTAACGGAGGCGCTCAAAGGTTCCCTCAGAATGGTTGGAAATCATTCGCAGAGTGTAAAGGCACAAGGGAGCTTGACTGCGAGACCTACAAGTCGAGCAGGGTCGAAAGACGGACTTAGTGATCCGGTGGTTCCGCATGGAAGGGCCATCGCTCAACGGATAAAAGCTACCCCGGGGATAACAGGCTTATCTCCCCCAAGAGTTCACATCGACGGGGAGGTTTGGCACCTCGATGTCGGCTCATCGCATCCTGGGGCTGTAGTCGGTCCCAAGGGTTGGGCTGTTCGCCCATTAAAGCGGTACGCGAGCTGGGTTCAGAACGTCGTGAGACAGTTCGGTCCCTATCCGTCGTGGGCGTAGGAAATTTGAGAGGAGCTGTCCTTAGTACGAGAGGACCGGGATGGACATACCTCTGGTGTACCAGTTGTCGCGCCAGCGGCATAGCTGGGTAGCTATGTATGGACGGGATAAGTGCTGAAAGCATCTAAGCATGAAGCCCCCCTCAAGATGAGATTTCCCAACTTCGGTTATAAGATCCCTCAAAGATGATGAGGTAGATAGGTTCGAGGTGGAAGCACAGTAATGTGTGGAGCTGACGGATACTAATCGATCGAAGACTTAATCAATTAAGAAAAGCGAAGGCAAGCGGAATGGCTTGAATCATTTTTGATGAGGCGGATGACAATCCTGATTGTCAGTACGGCTTAGAAAATGATGAAAGACAGCGCAGCTGTAGCTGGACAAACATAGATTTATCGGCATTGCCGGTCGGATCACTTCTTCAGCGTTTATCTAGTTTTGAGGGTATAATTCACCCCATCTGTCTGGTGACGATGGCAGAGAGGTCACACCTGTTCCCATACCGAACACAGAAGTTAAGCTCTCTAGCGCCGATGGTAGTTGGACTGACGTCCCGCGAGAGTAGGACGCTGCCGGGCAGAAATATGCGATGAGCCGCACCGAGACCGTTCAGGTCTCTTTTTTTTGTGTTCTTTTAAGGTACTATTCCCTTGATATAAACGTGAGGAATAGTGCCTTGAACATCTACACTAACTCCTTCATTAACTTTGTAATCACTTCTTCTATCGCGGCGTCTTCCAGTCCACCAAATCCAAGTATAAATTTGTTGAATGCTTTGTCTTTATGGCACTGCATATAATCTTCCAGCATGCTGATCTTAATATTCATGTCGTCTATAATCGGCCGGATATCTTCGTTTCCCTTCACTTCTACTATAAAGTGCATGCCTGCAAACTCACCGGAGATATTAATTGCTTCTTTATAGTGTGCTAAAGCACTCAGTGCCAGTTCTGATTTACGCTTATAAATTTTACGCATACGGTTAATATTACGCTCAAACTCCCCGTCCTGCATAAACTGTGTGACGATATACTGCATATGTCTCGGCACAGTGATATTCGGCTTATTACTCAGCTGCTGATAACGTTTCAACAGAGGTTCAGGCAGTACTAAATAAGCCATCCGGATGCTTGGAAAAATAGATTTTGAAAATGTACTCATATAGATGACCTTATGACTGTTATCCATTCCCTGCAACGCCTTCAGCGGCCGTCCTTTATATCTGAATTCACTGTCATAGTCATCTTCTATAATGTAGTGCCCACTGTTTTTACCTGCCCAGGCAAGCAGTTCTGTGCGTCGTCCGGCTGACAGTACGGCACCTGTCGGAAACTGATGGCTGGGTGTGACATGCACGATGTTCCCCTGATTATGGATTTCGCTGACGATAATTCCTTCTGCGTCGACATCAATCGTTTTGAATGGCTTGTTTTCGTACTGCAGTACTTTTCGGATAGAAGGGTAGCCGGGATTCTCAAGAAGATAAGTGGCATCCGGCAGCAGACGTGTCAGAAGTGTAAACAGCTGCTCTGTTGAACTGCCGATAATAATCTGTTCATTGGTGCAGTGCACGCCGCGTGAATGGTAAAGATAACGTCTGATTTCATTCCGCAGTGCCGGCTCACCCTGGGCATCCCCACGTTCAAGCAGTATGCTGCTCTCTACTTCGAAGGCATCGCGGGCATATTTTCTGAACAGCTGGAATGGAAACTTAGCCTGATGGCTGTCTTCGATTGTCAGTGAAAGTGTATGATCTATTGTTGAAGGAAGATGAAGCTCAATTGAATTTTTTGGAGCACTATTGACTGTTTTAATATCTTCGACAAAATAACCGACTTTCGGCTTCGAGTAGATGAATCCTTCGTCCTGAAGCTGCTGATAGGCGATTTCTACGGTTGTCTGACTGATACTTAAATGCTGGCTCAGCTTGCGCTTGGACGGCAGTTTCTCAGCGAATGTCAGACGTCCTGCTAAAATATCATCTTTAATGAACTGATAGAGCTGCTGGTATAAAAAATCATTTCCTGTTAATGGATAAGTGAGTTGTTCCATGATTATCACTGACCTTATTATTTTTATGAAATCTGATACTTTTTTAATGTCAGTTATTATTATACAGTAAGGAATGTAATGAAATAAAGGGAGTGTAGTGAATGTCTAAAATTGTTGGTTCTGATAAAGTAAAACGTGGTATGGCTGAAATGCAAAAAGGCGGCGTCATCATGGACGTTGTTAACGCAGAGCAGGCGAAAATCGCAGAAGCTGCCGGTGCAGTCGCTGTTATGGCACTGGAGCGTGTGCCAAGTGATATCCGTAAAGCAGGCGGCGTTGCCCGTATGGCTGATCCACGTATCGTTGAGGAAGTCATGAACGCTGTATCTATTCCGGTAATGGCTAAAGGTCGTATCGGTCACATTACAGAAGCACGTGTATTAGAAGCGATGAGTGTAGACTATATCGATGAGTCTGAAGTGCTGACACCGGCTGATGAAGAGTTCCACTTGAAAAAAGATGAATTCACAGTGCCATTCGTCTGCGGCTGCCGCGATTTAGGAGAAGCAGCCCGCCGTATCGGTGAAGGTGCAGCAATGCTTCGTACTAAAGGGGAACCAGGTACAGGGAACATCGTTGAAGCTGTCCGTCACTTACGTAAAGTGAATGCGCAAGTCCGTAAACTGTCAGTAATGAACGATGATGAGATCATGACAGAAGCTAAGTTACTCGGCGCACCTTACGAAGTGCTGAAAGAAATTAAAGCACTCGGTAAACTGCCGGTCGTGAACTTCGCTGCAGGCGGCGTTGCGACACCTGCTGATGCTGCACTGATGATGGAACTCGGTGCTGACGGTGTATTCGTCGGTTCTGGTATCTTCAAATCTGAATCACCAGAGAAATTTGCGCGTGCAATCGTTCAGGCGACGACGCATTATCAGGATTACAAGTTGATTGGTGACCTTTCTAAAGAACTTGGTGCAGCAATGAAAGGCATCGACATCAACACACTGACACTAGAACAGCGCATGCAGGAACGTGGCTGGTAAGATGAAAATAGGAGTGCTTGCACTGCAAGGAGCAGTCCGGGAGCATTTAAGGCACATTGAGCTGAGCGGTCATACAGGAATCCCGGTGAAACGCGTTGAACAGCTCGATGATATTGACGGCCTTGTCCTGCCAGGCGGTGAATCAACGACGATGCGCCGGCTGATGGACTTATACGGCTTCACGGAATCATTAAGACAAAGTTCGCTGCCGATGTACGGCACATGTGCGGGGCTTATTCTATTGGCAGAAGATATTGTCGGTTATGACGAAGGTCATTTAAAGAAGATGGATATTACAGTAGAGCGTAATTCATTCGGCCGCCAAGTCGACAGCTTTGAAGCAGACCTTGACGTCAAAGGGATTGAGGAACAAGTCAATGCTGTGTTCATCCGGGCGCCGCATATCGCGTCAGTCGGACCGGAAGTCGAAGTGCTCAGTGAAGTGGATGGTAAAATGGTCGCAGTCAGACAGCACGATTACCTCGGCATCTCATTCCATCCGGAGCTCACCGACGATTATAAAATAATGAAGTACTTTATCGAAGAAATGGTCGCAAAATAAACAAGCCGCAGCAGCGGCTTGTTTTTTTGCTGTAAACAGATGATTTCTACTTGAATTAATATCGTGCTATAATGTTTTATTATAATTTAAGGAGTAAACAATGAATAATTTATCTTTAATAGAAGCAATAGAATCCCGTAAATCAGTGAAGGAATTTGACAGCAGCGTTAAAATTCCACGCGCAGAAATGGAAGAAATGATCGCCCTTGCGACAAAAGCTCCATCATCTATTAACTTGCAGCCGTGGCGCTTTGTGATTGTAGAGTCGGAGGAAGCAAAAGCCGCGATTAAAGACCTCGTGCGCTTCAACACACGCCAGCTTGAGACGAGTGCTGCTTTTATACTCGTCCTTTCTGATAATACGCATATTCATGATATTGAAAAGGTCTATGGTAAAAGCGTGGAACTTGGTTATATGCCGCAGGAAGTGATGACAACAAACGTCGCTGCTCTTAAAGAATCGTTATCGAACGCTCCCGAGAGCTATATTCAGATGCAGGGAATGATGGATGCAAATCTTGCAGCAATGCAGCTTATGCTTGTAGCGAAAGATTATGGCTATGATACAAATCCAATCGGTGGCTTTGAACGCGATGAAGTGATGGCTGCACTGTCCATCAATAAAGAGCGCTACATGCCTGTCATGTTCATCGCTATCGGTAAAGGTGTGAAAGCACCGCATGACAGTAGTCGTCACGAATTAGAGGAGATTATATCCTATAACTACGGGGACGCTGCTGGTCATATTGGTCAATAAAAAAACTCAAGCGAAAGCTTGAGTTTTCTTATTTTCAGGCTGATGTTTCATCAGTGATGAGGGGTTTGTCCGGCTTAACGAAGAACCACATGATGATGGCGAAAATAACAGGAACGATTGTCAGCATCAGCGTATTGGTCCAGCCGATTCTGTCAGCAAGGAAACCACAGAGAATCGGACTGATCAGGGCACCGATATTGCCCCATAAATTCATCCAGCCTGAGACTGTCCCGGAAAAATTACGGCCAAGGTCTGTTGCAGCAGCCCAGCTCATTCCCATCGACAAACCGATACCTCCTAAACAAAGTGAGAACCAAAGAATAGTGATATGCACATCTTTTGCCGTTAGTGATAAATACAATGCACCACAGAAGATGATAAAACCTATAATGGCAATCACACCGCGACCAACAAATTTTGAACGGCCGCTCGAAATGATCTTATCGGACAGCGTGCCGCCTGAAAGAATCAGTATGAACATAGCGAGCCAAGGTACGGCAGCGAATACTCCCATATCTTTCAATTGCACATGATGTTCCTCTGCAAGATAAGTCGGCAGCCAGATCAGGAATAACGAAATGACAAATTGCACGACAAAATACTGTGCAGCAATGGCATAAAAACTGAATCGTCTAAAGAATCGGCTCCATGGAGCTGAGGTCTTTGTAGTAGAAACTGTATCACGCTCTGACATAATCAGCTCGCGCTCCGCTGCGTTTACCCATTTATGATGCTCAGGCAGGTCCTTCGCAATGACAGCCCAAAGTAAAGAGATTAAAATACCAATAAGACCGAAGATAATGAAGACAGCCTGCCAGCCAAATGCTTGTGTAATAGCGATTGTAACAAAAGGGGCAAGAACAGGACCAAAGTAACTACCAGCAAGAAGCGCACTGGATGCACGTCCTTTTTCTGTTTTGCGGAACCAGTAGGTATTGAACACAGCGTTAGAAGGATACATTGGTCCTTCACCGATACCGAATAGAAATCTAACTGCGTAGAGGACACCATGGTTTTTAACTAGACCTGTCAGAATAGTAAAAGCACTCCACCAAATAAGCGCAAAGGTAAGCATTTTCTTAGGACCAAACTTCTCTGCCATAATGCCGGCAGGTACTTGCATCAGGGCGTAGCCCAGTGAGAAGAAGGAAGCGAGAAGGCCGAACTGAGTCTTGTTCATATTTAGATCTTCCATCATGGGTCCCGCGATAATAGAAATATTCGAGCGATCCATGTAGGCAATAACGCCGATGATAAAAAATGCAACCATAAAATACCAGCGAATTTTTGTAGGTTTTGTTTTCATATACCCTCCATAATCATGTAGTCATCAGATGACCAATTGAGTTGCTCTTACATACTAGCATAATGAAAAAGCGCTTTCAATAAAATATTTAAAGAAATTTAGACGGGAGAGTTCGCTCAATTATTGGATTAAGTCGTCATTGATGAGAAGAGCTTTGCTATAATAAGAGCATCTATTAAACGGAGGTTAGTCATTTGGTGCGTATTGAAAAGAAAAAACTGTATGAAGAAATAGCTGATGTAATCAGTGATAATATAAGAATAGGTAAGCTCAGTGAAGGAGAGAAACTCCCTTCTATTCAAAGCCTCGCTGCTAAATATGGAGTGGGCCAGGCTTCCATCAGAGAAGCATTGAATGCGCTGCGCGTAATGGGACTTGTAGAGATAAAACATGGGGAGGGAACCTTTGTGAAGTCCAGTAGTCCTAAAGCATTCACTGCTGAAATGGCTGTCTTTAAACGTCAGGATATCATCGAGCTGCTCGAAGTCCGCAAAATCATCGAAGTAGGGGCGGTCAGAATAGCGGCTTTAAAGCGTACAGAAGAACAATTACAGGTCATAGAATCAGCTCTTGAAAGTATGAAGATGGCGACTGCTGAGAATGAACTGGGAGAAAAAAGCGATCTGGACTTTCATATGGCGATTGCCGATGCTGCTAATAATCACTTGCTCAAAAAATTGCTCTTTGATGTTTCGGACGTTATGAAAACGGCGATGAAGGAGACACGTAAAATATGGCTTTATAATAAGTCGAAGACGATAGATAAACTTTATCATGAGCATCTTGAAATTTATGAGGCTATCGCAAAGAGCGATGCTGAGTATGCTGTACTAAAGATGACAGCGCACCTCGATGAGGTAGAAGAAGTACTGCTCACACATTTAAATATTGATTAAGCGGTTGCAAAAACATTAAGTATGACCTAAACTTGTAATCATAATCATACAGTCATCGGATGACTGTATGAACTCTGTGGGCACAGAGGTGAGAAAGGGTGGTTATAATGAAAGTCAGTTTATTCAGTACATGTCTTGTTGATGTATTTGAGAAAAAAGTAGGCATAGCGACTGTCGAATTGCTGGAGAAACTTGGCTGTGAGGTCGATTTTCCTGCTGCACAAGTCTGCTGCGGTCAGCCGGCCTTCAACTCCGGTTATGTGCAAGATGCTAAACGCGCAGCAAAAAATATGATTAAAGCGTTTGAAAAGTCAGAAGTGGTCGTTGCGCCTTCGGGTTCATGTATCACGATGTTCAAACATTATCCAGCTATGTTTGATGATGATGCCATCTGGCAGGAACGCGCAGAGCGTCTGGCAGATAAATCCTATGAGATCACGCAGTTCATCGTTGAGGTGCTTGGTATTACAAATGTCGGAGCGGCATTGAAAGGGAAGGCGACCATGCATCCGTCCTGTCATATGACCCGCCTGCTAGGCAATGTGACAGCGCCGAAGAAATTGCTTGCTGAAGTGGAAGGACTGGAAGTGGTGGAACTGCCGCAATACTATAACTGCTGTGGCTTCGGTGGCACATTTGCAGTCAAGATGAACGATGTATCAGGCGAGATGGTCGACGAGAAAGTTGACTGTATACTGGAGAGTGGTGCTGATTATTTAGTCGGCGGAGATGCCAGCTGCCTGATGAATATTGAAGGCAGACTGAAACGCCGTGGCGCAGCTGTCAAAGTGGTCCACATTGTTGAAATTCTCAATAATCAGGTGGAGGCGGTGACATTATGAGCATGAAAATCGGTGAAGAAACGTTTAAGAAGGCAGTTAAAACGGAGCTGAAAGATACATTTATGCGCGGTGCTGTATCCAGTGCTCAGGATCGTCTACGTGAACGCAAACTGCGGGCACAAGAGGAACTCGGAAACTGGGAGGAGTGGCGCAGTCATTCAGAAGAAATTCGTCAGCATACACTGGAGAACCTTGATTATTACCTTGATATGCTCGCTGACAACGTCAGTAAGCGCGGCGGCCATGTCTTTTTTGCGGAAACGGCAGAAGAAGCGAATCAGTATGTGCAGCAAGTGCTGAAGGACAAGAATGCGAAGAAAGTTGCAAAATCGAAATCAATGGTCACAGAGGAAATCGGACTGAATCAAGCGATGGAAGCAGTCGGCTGCTCAGTCGTCGAGACGGATCTCGGTGAATATATTTTGCAGATTGATGACCATGATCCGCCGTCCCATATCGTTGCACCTGCCCTGCATAAAAATAAGGAGCAGATCCGCGCGGTTTTCCATGATAAATTAGGCTATGACCGAACGTCCCAGCCTGAGGATCTGGCGCTGTTCGCCCGCCAGAAATTAAGAGAAGAGTTTCTGACTGCAGATGTCGGCATTACCGGCTGCAACTTTGCAGTTGCGGAGAGCGGTTCATTCACACTTGTCACTAATGAAGGAAATGCCCGTATGGTTACGACACTGCCGAAGACACAGATTACAGTGATGGGGATGGAGCGCATCGTACCGTCTCATACAGAACTGGAAGTCCTTGTTTCTATGCTCACTAGAAGTGCGGTCGGACAGCGCTTGACCAGCTACGTGACAACGTTGACGGGTCCGAGAGCAGAAGATGAAATTGACGGGCCTGAAGAGTTTCACCTTGTCATCGTCGATAATGGACGCTCTAAAATACTCGGGACGCAGTTCCAGTCTATTCTGCAGTGCATCAGATGTGCTGCGTGTGTCAATGTCTGTCCGGTCTATCGCCAAGTCGGCGGTCATTCATATGGTTCTATCTATCCGGGGCCGGTGGGGGCTGTATTGTCGCCTTTACTTGGCGGTTATGAGGACTATAGTGAACTGCCTTATGCATCCACGCTTTGTGGAGCCTGTACAGAGGCATGTCCCGTGAAAATTCCACTTCATGACCTGCTCCTTAAGCACCGTCAGGTTATTGTAGAAGAGAAGAAGATGACACCGATAGCCGAACGGCTGGTGATGAAAGGATTCGGTATGGGTGCTTCCCAGCCGTCACTATTCAAATATGGTTCAAAGATGGCACCTTCCCTCATGTCGCCATTTGAGAATAAAGAGACCCATATGATCACAAAAGGACCGAAGCCGCTTCAGGCCTGGACGGAAACGAGAGATTTTCCAATGCCTGATGAAGAGAATTTCCGGGACTGGATGAAAAATCGGCTGAAACGAGGTAAACAGAATGACAGGTAAAATTTATAACCGCGAGCGTTTTTTACAAAACATCACCGGTAATCTCGCACGGCCGAAGCCGCATGCTGTCCAAAAGCCTAACTGGCAGTTCAGACCGCAGGATAAAACATTGACCGAGCTGTCAAAAGATGAATTGGTTGAACTGATGAAACAGCACAGCATTTTTATTCATACAGATGTTGTACAGACAACAACAGCAGAGCTCAATACTGCTCTTGAACAAGTAGTGAAGACATATGGCGGTGGAGAAGTCATCGCCTGGAATGATCCGCGTTTTGATCAGCTGGGTATTGATCTTGGCCGTTATGACACATTTATCTGGGACGAAGCGAAAGGTGAGGAAAATATCACAGTTGCTGAGCGTGCGAATATCGGTATTACTTTCAGCGATGTGACATTAGCTGAAAGTGCGACGGTTGTACTCTACGCAGATAAAGGGAAAGGACGCAGCGTCAGCCTGCTGCCGGCAACTTATGTCGCCATCATTCCTAAGTCGACAATTGTGCCGCGCTTCACGCAGGCAGCAGAACAGATGAATCTTATGAATGATGACAAGGATTTTCCGACTTGTATCAATCTGATCACAGGACCATCGAACTCTGCAGATATTGAGATGAAGCTTGTCGTAGGGGTCCATGGACCGGTCAAAGCGACTTATATAATAGTAGAAGATTGTTAATAAAAAAGATGGAATGGCCTGAGCCATTCCATCTTTTTTGTTATAAGAAGAATCCTGCGATAGTTGCAGAGATAAATGAAACAAGTGTCGCACCGTAAAGTAATTTCAGACCGAAGCGGGCAACGACATCGCCCTGCTTGTCATTCAATGACTTGATGGCACCTGCGATGATTCCGATAGACGAGAAGTTCGCAAACGACACTAAGAACACTGAGACGATACCGATAGCACGTTCTGATAACTCACCTGTTTTATTGTTGACGATGTTTTGAACATCAAGCATCGCTACAAATTCATTCGAGACAAGTTTGGTTGCCATGATAGATCCTGCACGGACAGCATCATGCCAAGGGATACCTGTTAAAAATGCAAACGGCGCAAAGACGTAGCCGAGAATCGTCTGGAAGTTAACATGGCCAGGAGTGAATGCATCGACAATGCCGTTTAACATGGCGATTAGTGCGATGTAACCGATCAGCATCGCACCGACGATGATTGCTACTTTGAAACCATCGAGAATATATTCACCGAGCATTTCGAAGAATGATTGTTGATGCTCATTCTCAGTCATAATGACTTCATTTTCTTCTTCATCGGTTACGCGGTACGGATTAATGATAGATGCGATGATGAAGCCGCCGAATAAGTTCAGGACGATCGCTGTCACGACGTATTCAGGTTTGATCATCGAGAAGTAGGCACCGACAATTGATAATGATACGGTCGACATCGCTGACGCTGTCAATGTATAAAGACGGTGTTTCGGAATGTATGGCAGCTGCTTCTTCAATGAGATGAAGACTTCTGACTGACCGAGAATGGCTGAAGCCACTGCATTGTAAGACTCAAGCTTACCCATACCGTTGATTTTAGAAATCGCAAGGCCTAAATATTTGATGATGAACGGTAGTAGTCTTAAATACTGCAGAATACCGATCAATGCAGAAATGAATGTGATCGGCAGCAGCACTTGCGTGAAGAAGTTGTTCAGTGGTGCGCCCTTACTATCTACATTCACCATATTAGGGAAGACGAAGTTGACACCTTCTGCTGCGTATCCTAGCAGGTAACCGAATCCTTTAGCCAGATTATTGACTAAATATACGCCGCCTGGTGTTTTAAGCAGTAAGAAGGCGAGGAGAAACTGAATAACCATCATAATAGCGATATACTGCCATCTGACATTCTTTCTATCTGAACTGACAACCCATGCAAGCAGCAGGAAGACAGCTAAACCGATAAGACCAATTATATATTGCAAGTTTTAACACCTCTTTTATATTTGATAGCGCTATATTTTTTCGCTTTTAATATCATACTACATTTAAAATGAAAGCGGTACAAAAACTTAAAGTTTTTGTAAACGCATGATAAATAGTATGTAAATACAGAATAAAACATATTGTTTGCACTTCAGAAAGAATGCTCATATAATAAAGTCAAAGATGGTCAAAAAGAGGTGAAGTCATGAAAAATATGTCGGATATCATTGAGCAGTATTTAAAGCAGCTGCTTGAGCAGAGCGGCGATGTCGTTGAGATTAAGCGCGCTCATATTGCGGAAAAATTTGATTGCGTCCCATCTCAGTTGAACTATGTCATTAAGACACGGTTTACTAACGAACATGGTTATGCCATTGAAAGTAAACGCGGTGGTGGCGGCTATATACGTATCACGAAAATTGAATCCAGTAATCAGTCTGCTTTCATCAATCATTTGAAAGACATGACTGGCAGTCAGATCACTCAGCAGAATGCTGAACATATTATAGAAGGTTTATATCAGAACGAACTGATTACATTACGCGAAAAACGTCTGTTGCTTGTGACTATTCACCGGGACGTACTCTATGTTGATGTCCCGTACCGCGATCACATACGTGCGAATATACTGCAGAACGTGCTGACTGTGCTTCAATATCAGTAGTCAGGAGAGGACGCTTATGAACTTTAATGAAGAAGAATTTACAATGAACCAGCTGCTTAAGCATCTGCTGGCATCCAGTGAACTGAACGGCCGGCAGGAACCCTGTCCGAACTGCGGGCTGACGCTGCGTGAATCGCTGCATATCGGGAAGTTCGGCTGCAGTAAATGCTACAGCACGTTCCAGGCATACTTGCCGCGTATTGTAGAACGCGTTCAAGCCGGTAACCAGAAGCACGTCGGTAAAGCACCACTGAAATCAGCAGAAAAAATTGCCCGCCGCAAGAAGATTGAAGAACTTGAACTGAAGCTGCAGGAACTAGTAGAATTGCAGGACTTCGAGCAGGCGGTTCATGTCAGAGATGAGATTAAAGCATTAAAGGAAAGCGAGGCGGAGTAAATGCTGGATAAACATTTGAGCCATACTTTAAGCGACTGGATGCAGCAGGAAACCGAGCAGCCGATTATATTAAGCTCTCGTATCCGTCTTGCAAGAAACCTTGAGAACTTCGTTCATCCGCTCATGTATGACGAGCAGACTGCGCTCGAAGTGCTTGAGGAAGTATCAGCAGTACTCAAGCCTCATTACGAAGAAGTGCGCTTAAGCGCACTCGACAAAAACGAACGTCAAATACTGGTCATCAAGCATTTAGTCAGCAAGGAGCTGCTCGCCCAGGACCACGGTGCTGTGTTTTTGAATGAGGATGAATCAGTCAGTATTATGGTCAACGAAGAAGATCATATCCGTATACAAGTGCTGGGGCCTGAACTGTCACTGGATGAACTGTACAGCAAGGCGTTAGCAGTGGACAGTCTGATCGACGAGAAACTGACATTGTCATTTGATGAGACGCTCGGTTACTTGACGACATGCCCGACCAATATCGGGACAGGACTGCGTGCAAGTGTGATGCTGCATCTGCCTGGACTGTCCATCATGAACCGGATGGGTCGTATTGCCCAGGCAATTAACCGCTTCGGCTATACAATCCGCGGGATCTACGGTGAAGGGACGCAGGCGCTCGGCCACGTGTACCAAGTATCCAACCAGCTGACGCTCGGTAAGACAGAAGAAGCGATTATTGAAGATCTGAAGCAGATTGTCGAGCAGATTATTACTGAAGAAGAAGGCATGCGTAAACGCCTCAAAGATTATGATTATATCGAGACGGCAGACCGTGTCTATAGAAGCCTTGGAGTTTTGAAATATGCTCAGCTGATCACTGCTGAAGAGGCAAGTTTAAGATTAAGTGAACTGAAAATGGGTATCGATATGGGAATAGTTGAACCGATGCCTTTTCGTTTCAACGAGCTGATGGTTGCTATTCAGCCGCCATTTCTAGCAACACTTGAAGAAGCTATACCCGTTAACGAAAAACGAGCTAAGATGCTGAGAGAGCATCTTTAAAGGAGGAACTATATCGTGTTTGGAAAATTAACAGAACGTGCGCAGCGCGTACTCGCTCACGCACAGGAAGAAGCTATTAGGTTACAGCATAACAATATCGGTACAGAGCATCTATTATTAGGCCTTGTCAGAGAACCAGAAGGCATTGCGGCTAAAGTATTAGCAACATTTGATGTAACAGAAGAAAAGATTATTACAGAAGTAGAACAGTTAATCGGTCACGGTTCTGAAATGTCAGGAACGATTCAATATACACCGCGCGCGAAGAAAGTCATTGAACTGTCACTCGACGAAGCGCGTAAACTGAACCACTCATTTGTCGGTACAGAGCATATTCTGCTCGGCCTGATCCGTGAAAACGAAGGAGTAGCGGCACGTGTGCTGGCAAACCTTGACTTGAACATCACAAAAGCCCGTGCACAAGTCGTGAAGCTGCTCGGCAGCCCGGAAATGAGCGCGAAAAACTCACAGGCGGCAAAATCTCATGCAACGCCGACGCTTGACGGCCTGGCCCGTGACTTGACTGTTATCGCTAAAGACGGCGTGCTGGATCCAGTTATCGGACGCAGCAGCGAAATTACACGCGTCATCGAAGTATTGAGCCGCCGGACAAAAAACAATCCAGTGCTTATCGGTGAACCAGGTGTCGGTAAAACAGCGATTGTTGAAGGACTGGCACAGGCGATCATCAATAACGAAGTACCGGAAACATTGAAAGATAAACGCGTCATGAGTCTTGACATGGGTACAGTTGTCGCAGGTACTAAATACCGCGGGGAATTTGAAGAGCGCCTGAAAAAAGTAATGGAAGAAATCCATTCAGCAGGTAACATTATTCTTTTCATCGATGAGCTGCATACATTGATCGGTGCAGGCGGCGCTGAAGGTGCGATTGATGCATCTAATATCCTGAAACCTGCTCTTGCCCGCGGCGAACTGCAATGTATCGGTGCGACGACTCTTGAAGAGTACCGTAAATACATCGAAAAAGATGCAGCGCTTGAACGCCGCTTCCAGCCGGTCACAGTCAATGAACCGAACGTCGAAGATGCGATTGCAATCGTTAGAGGACTGCGTGACCGTTACGAAGCGCATCACCGCATCACAATCACAGACGAAGCGCTGGAAGCAGCAGTGAAGATGAGTGACCGCTACATTTCTGACCGCTTCCTGCCGGATAAAGCGATCGACTTGATCGATGAAGCAGGTTCTAAGGTGAGACTGCGTAATCATACAACACCGCCAAGCTTAAAAGAGCTTGAAACAGAACTCGAACAAGTGAAAAAAGAAAAAGATGCCGCTGTTCATTCGCAGGAGTTCGAACAGGCAGCCGCACTGCGTGACAAACAATCCAAGCTTGAGCAGCAGTTAGATGAAACAAAGAAAGAATGGAAGAAAACACAAGGGAAATCAGAGTCATCAGTCACTGCTGACGACATCGCACTTGTCGTTGCCCAGTGGACTGGAATTCCGCTGAACAAAATCGCGGAGACTGAATCCGCAAAACTGCTGAACCTTGAAGAAATTCTGCACAACCGTGTCATCGGTCAGTCCGATGCGGTGGAATCTATCTCAAAAGCAGTCCGCCGTGCACGTGCCGGACTGAAAGATCCGAAGCGTCCGATCGGCAGCTTTATCTTCCTTGGGCCAACGGGTGTTGGTAAGACAGAACTTGCAAAAGCATTAGCTGAAGCGATGTTCGGTGAAGAAGATGCGATGATCCGCGTCGACATGAGTGAGTTCATGGAGAAACATAGTGTGTCACGTCTTGTCGGTTCTCCTCCAGGCTACGTCGGCCATGAAGAAGGCGGCCAGCTGACTGAAAAAGTACGCCGTAAACCATACTCAGTCATCTTATTCGATGAAATTGAGAAAGCTCATCCGGATGTCTTCAATATGCTGCTGCAAGTGCTCGATGACGGTCGCCTGACAGATTCACAGGGCAGGACAGTTGATTTCCGTAACACGGTAATCATCATGACTTCAAACGTCGGTGCGCAGGAATTGAAAGACAATAAGTTTGTCGGCTTCGGTGCAAGCGACGTCGGTCCGGATTATGAAACTATACGCAAAACAATGATGGATGAACTGAAAAATCAGTTCCGTCCTGAGTTCTTGAACCGTGTCGATGACATCATCGTCTTCCACAAGCTTGAAAAAGAACATCTGAAAGAAATCGTGACGCTTATGGTCGAAGGACTGGCGAAACGTCTGAAAGAACAGGACATTGTCATCACATTGACTGACGCGGCTAAAGGCAAGATTGCTGATGAAGGTTATGACCCTGAGTACGGTGCAAGACCACTCGCACGTGCGATTCAGAAAAACATCGAAGACAAACTGTCAGAAGAACTGCTGCGCGGCGAAACATTAGCAGGACAGGACATTGTCATCGATTATCAGAATGATGAGTTCACTGTAGAGAAACAAGAACGCGTCACTGAAGAAGTATAAGCTGACTGATTAAATAATCATCGACCGTAAGATTAACACGGGACAACGCCCTTAATGCTGTTGCATTAGGGGTTTTATTGTATTGAAGAGTGAAACAGTTTACAATAATACCATATTGACACAGGAGGAAATTTTTTGGCGAAAACGAAATCAACGTTTGAATGCATGGCCTGCGGGTATCAATCTCCTAAATGGATGGGCAAATGCCCGAACTGCGGTGCCTGGAACCAGATGGAAGAAGTCATAGAACATAAAGCCAAAGGACCAAAAACCGCAATCACTGAATCATCTTCCAGTGAACGCGTCGAAAAACTTAAAAACATCACTAAAGAGAGCACGCCGCGCTCTACAACATATATTCGTGAATTTGACCGCGTGCTCGGCGGCGGCATTGTGCCGGGCTCGCTTATTTTAATCGGCGGGGACCCGGGTATCGGGAAATCAACGTTACTGCTGCAAGTATGTGCCCTCCTATCAAAGGATAACGCCGTGCTTTATATTTCCGGTGAGGAATCGGTCAGACAGACAAAACTGCGCGCTGACCGGCTGAAAGAAGACGCCGGTGAACTGAGCGTCTATGCAGAAACGAACCTCCAGATCATCCACGAAACAGTGAAGAAGACAAATCCGAAATTTCTTGTCATCGACTCCATTCAGACGATTTTCCACCCCGAAGTGACGTCAGCACCCGGTTCTGTATCACAGGTGAGAGAATGTACGCAGGAATTAATGCGCATGGCGAAGAACATGAATATCGCAACGTTCATCGTCGGTCACGTGACGAAAGAAGGCCAGATTGCCGGGCCGCGGCTGCTGGAGCATATGGTGGATACTGTACTCTATTTTGAAGGCGATACACATCACAGCTACCGTATACTGCGGGCAGTGAAGAACCGTTTCGGCTCCACGAATGAAATGGGTATTTTTGAAATGCGGAATACGGGGCTGAGCGAAGTACTGAATCCGTCAGAGATGTTTCTTGAAGAACGGACAAAAAACGTCGCAGGTTCCACGATTGTCGCGACGATGGAAGGAACGCGGCCGCTGCTTGTTGAAGTGCAGGCGCTGGTCACACCGACGACATTCCACAATCCGCGGCGTATGGCCACAGGGATTGACCATAACCGGTTGAGCTTACTGATGGCAGTGCTTGAGAAGAAGCAGGGCTTACTGCTGCAGCAGCAGGATGCTTATATTAAAGTTGCAGGCGGGGTCAAACTGGATGAACCGGCAGTTGATTTGAGCGTCATTATTAGTATCGCTTCAAGTTTCAATGATAAACCGACGCGTGGTGATGACTGTTTCATTGGTGAGGTCGGCCTGACAGGAGAAGTAAGGCGTGTCGCCCGCATCGAGCAGCGCGTACAGGAAGCGGCGAAACTTGGTTTCAAGCGTGCTGTCATACCGAAGAATAACATTGGCGGCTGGGACTTCCCGGACGGCATTGAGATTGTTGGTATTACAAATATTTCTGAAGCGTTGAGACTGGCATTTAATTAAGGAGGTGACGTTATGCTCAGAAGACTTGTCTTGTTATTATTTATTATTATCGGTGCTTCTCTCGGAATCTTTTTGATTCCGGAAGTTGTTAAAGTGTTCAGTTTGAATGTCCATCTACTCGTCCTGAATAGTTATGTTGATGGCATAATCGGTATTATTGTCTTTTTACTATTGTTTTTCTGGTTGATTGATAAAGTGGTGGCATTAATCGAGGCAGGTGAAGGACTGCTGTTGAAGCGGAATTTCATGGAGATCATATTTGCGACGCTCGGTATGATGATGGGACTGATGATCGCATCGATGATTAGTCTGATCTTCGATACAATCGGCTTCCCGCTGCTGAAAAACACGATTCCAATCGCGCTCGCAGTCATTCTCGGCTACCTCGGATTTCAGGTCGGCCTGAAGAAGCGGGAAGAGATTCAAAGTCTCCTGCCGGAAAGATTTCAAGGCAGCAGACGCAAAGTCACAGATGCTGCAAAACTGCTGGATACGTCAGCGATTATTGACGGCCGTATTTTGAAGATTGTCCAGTGCGGCTTTATCGACGGAACGATTGTCGTGCCGCAAGGTGTGCTTGATGAACTGCAGCTGATTGCAGACTCAACAGATGGCCTGAAACGCGACAAAGGACAACGTGGCCTTGATATTCTGCAGGAACTGAAAGAAACAGGACATCCGGTGAAGTTTCACCCGGGGCATAAAGAGATTAAAGAAGTGGATCAGCTGCTCGTGAAAATGGCGGCAGAATCTAATGCCGGTGTGATTACGACTGATTATAACTTGAATAAAGTGTGCCAGGTTCAAGGCATTAAAGTATTGAACGTCAATGATCTGTCTGAAGCGATCAAACCAGTCGTGCAGCAGGGCGACCGCTTCAAACTGCTGATCACTAAGGCGGGTAAAGAAGAAGGTCAAGGCGTCGGCTATTTAGAAGACGGGACGATGGTTGTCGTGGAGCACGGCAAAAATTTGATTAACCAGGAGAAACTTGTGGAAGTGCAGTCGATACTGCAGACGTCGTCAGGACGCATTATCTTTACGAAGAAAGTGGCAGATAAATAATGTATACAGTGATTATTCCTGCAGCAGGGCAGGGCAGACGCATGGGCTGCGGTCATAATAAAGTGTTCCTTGAAGTGGATGGTATCCCGGTCATCAGACGGACAGTGGAAGTCTTCCAGGCACATGCAGCATGCAGTGCGATTTACTTGGCCGCCAAAGAAGATGAAATCGGGCAGCTGACTACTTTGCTGCATGATTTCCCGAAAGTAAGAGGCATCATAGCAGGTGGCAGTGAACGTCAGTACAGCATTTATAATGTATTGAAAGTGATTCCGAAGACCGATATCGTCATGGTTCATGACGGTGCGCGGCCGTTTATTTCACATGAAACATTGGACGCGCTCTATGAGTCAGCGCTGAATAACCGGGCAGCCATCGCTGCAGTACCTGCTAAAGATACTGTTAAAGTCGTAGTCGACGGACAAGTCAGCAGCACGCCTGAACGCAGCACATTATGGCTTACTCAGACACCTCAGGCTTTTACATACGACGTGCTGCTGACTGCTTATCAAAGGGCGGAAGCCGATGGGTTTTTAGGGACGGACGACGCTTCGCTTGTCGAACGGACAGGTGTTATAGTTCATGTCGCTCAAGGCAGCTATGATAATATTAAACTGACGACACCGGAAGATTTATATTTTGCGGCAGCGCTATTGAAGAAAAGAGGGATATAATGTTTAGAATCGGCTTTGGTTATGATGTCCACCAGCTGGCTGCTGACAGGAAATTAATCATCGGCGGACTTGAGATTCCGCATGCCAAGGGACTGCTCGGTCATAGTGACGCTGATGTCTTACTGCATGCAATTACAGATGCGATGCTCGGTGCAGCAGCACTCGGTGATATCGGCAAGCTGTTTCCGGATACAGATGCGGCATTCAAAGATGCGGATTCCAAAATTCTGCTGAAGGAATCGTTCAATGAAGTGAAAGCTAAAGGTTATATGATCGGCAACATTGATGCGACGATTGTAGCAGAACGTCCGAAGTTCAGACCGCATATTGATACGATGCGCGGTATTATCAGCGAACTGCTGGAAGTAACGATTGATCAAGTGAATATCAAGGCGACGACTTCTGAGAAGATGGGCTTTTTAGGAAGAGAAGAGGGAATTGCCGCACAAGCTGTGGTATTATTAACAAATAATAATTAAATTGGAGTGACAGACATGGATAAAGTAAGAGTGAGATATGCACCTTCACCTACAGGTTTCCTTCATATCGGTAATGCGCGTACAGCATTATTCAACTATTTATTTGCGAAACATCACGGCGGTGATTTCATTGTCCGCATTGAAGATACGGATACAGCACGTAACGTTGAAGGCGGCGAGGAGTCACAGCTGCGCTACTTGAAATGGCTCGGCCTTGAGTGGGATGAATCCGTTGATAAAGACGGTGGTTATGGACCATACCGTCAGTCTGAACGCAGCGCTATCTACAATCCAATTGTCGAGCAGCTGCTTGCTGAAGACAAAGCTTATAAATGCTATATGACGGCTGAAGAGCTTGAAGCAGAGCGCGAAGCGCAGATCAGCCGCGGCGAGATGCCGAGATACGGCGGACAGCATGCGCACTTGACTGCAGAGCAGGAAGCGGCGTTTGTCGCTGAAGGACGTCAGCCGAGCATTCGTTTCCGTGTGCCGCAGGATAAAGTGTACACATTCAATGATATGGTCAAAGGCGACGTGTCGTTTGAGTCAAACGGTATCGGTGACTGGGTCATCGTGAAAAAAGACGGCATTCCGACGTATAATTTCGCGGTAGCGGTGGACGACCACTTTATGGCGATTACACACGTCATCCGCGGTGATGATCATATTTCCAACACGCCGAAACAGATGATGATCTATGAAGCACTGGGCTATGACATCCCGGTATTCGGTCACATGACACTGATTGTCAACGAAGACCGCAAAAAGTTATCAAAACGTGACGGCTCAATCATTCAGTTCATCGAGCAGTACCATGACCTCGGCTATCTGCCGGAAGCACTGTTCAACTTTATCGGCCTGCTCGGCTGGTCTCCGGTCGGCGAAGAGGAAATCTTCTCGAAAGAGCAGTTCATCGAGATGTTCGATGAACACCGTCTGAGCAAATCACCGGCCTTCTTCGATAAAGTGAAGCTTGCATGGATCAACAATCAGTACATGAAAGAGCAGGACCTGGATACAGTGTTTGAGATGACGCTGCCTCATATGACAAAAGCAGGGCTTGTACCTGAGAATCCAACGCCTGCTGAACTTGAATGGGCGAAAGAACTTGTCCAGCTGTACCAGCAGCAGATGAGCTATGCCGGTGAAATCGTGGAACTGTCTGAACTATTCTTCAAAGAAGAACTGACGTTGAACGAAGAAGCGACTGCAGTCGTAAACAGTGAACAAGTGCCTGAGCTGATGCGTGCTTTGACAGCGAAGCTTGAAGCGCTGGAAACATTTGATGCAGCAGCGATTAAAGCCGCGATCAAAGCGGTGCAGAAAGAGACGGGCATTAAAGGCAAAAACTTGTTTATGCCGATCCGCGTTGCCGTATCAGGCCAGACACACGGTCCTGAACTGCCGAACACGATTGAGCTGCTCGGCCGTGAGAAAGTGCTTGCACGAATCGCGCCTTACTGTGCTTAAGTGCTTGATATTTCATTAAAACGCCTTATAATAGAACTTAATCAGGAAGACAGAGTAAATAGTGTCAGACTAGTAGAGAGCATCCGGCTGGTGAAAGGGTGTGCTGACATGATTGAATGCACCTTCCGTTGTTTAATTTCATAATTTTAATGAGTGAATGATAGTAATCATTAATGAAGAGTGGAACCGTGTTTATTCAGTTAGGCACCTCTGGCGTAAGTCGGAGGTGTCTTTTAATTTGATGGAAAGAGAGGATACTGATGTTCACACGTATTAAAGATGACATTGCGATGGTATTCGAACAGGACCCCGCAGCACGCAGCCCGATTGAAGTATTCCTGACGTATTCCGGACTGCATGCTGTATGGTGGCATCTTGTCGCCCACTGGTTTTTTAACAGACGCTTGTTTTTTGCGGCGAGAGTCATCAGTCAAGTGTCCCGTTTCTTCACGGGTATTGAAATCCATCCGGGGGCGTCAGTCGGCAGACGGCTGTTCATCGACCACGGTATGGGCGTCGTCATCGGTGAGACTTGCACAATCGGTGACAATGTGACGATATACCAGGGCGTGACGCTCGGGGGAACGGGTAAAGAACGCGGGAAGCGCCATCCTGATATCGGTGATAACGTACTGATTGCGGCCGGTGCTAAAGTGCTCGGCAATATACGAATCGGCAACAATGTCAATATCGGCTCGAATTCAGTCGTGCTGAAAAACGTGCCGGACTGTACAACAGTTGTTGGTATTCCCGGCAGAATCGTCAGACAATGCGGTATGAAAGTCGGCAAAAGCTTTGAGCATACAGATTTACCGGATCCGATTTTTGAGAAACTAAAAGAACTGGAACGCCAGATAGAAGCGACGAGAAATGGAGAGATTACAGATGATTACGTTATATAACACACTGACACGCAGCAAAGAACTGTTTGTGCCGATTGAAGAAGGTAAAGTGAAGATGTACGTCTGCGGGCCGACGGTCTACAACTATATTCATATCGGTAACGCACGCCCTGCGATCAGTTTTGACGTCGTACGCCGGTACTTTGAGTATAAAGGTTATGACGTCAACTACGTCTCCAACTTCACTGATGTGGACGATAAACTCATCCGCGCAGCCAATGAACTCGGCGAAACAGTGCCGGAAGTCGCTGACCGTTTTATCGAAGCTTACTTCGAGGACACGGAGGCGCTGAACTGCCGGCGCGCGACAGCCAATCCACGAGTCATGGAGCATATGGATGACATCATTGACTTCATCCAAGTGCTGATTGACAAAGGATATGCTTATGCCAACCAGGGCGACGTCTATTTCAGAACGCGTAAGTTCGACGGCTACGGCAAGCTCAGCCAGCAGTCCATCGATGAACTGAAAGTCGGCGCGCGTATTCAGCAGGGCGAACTGAAAGAAGATGCGCTTGACTTTGCGCTGTGGAAAGCAGCAAAACCTGATGAGATTAAATGGAACAGCCCATGGGGGGAAGGACGTCCGGGCTGGCACATCGAATGTTCAGTCATGGCGCGCAAACATTTAGGAGACACAATCGACATTCATGCAGGCGGCAGCGACTTGACGTTCCCGCACCATGAGAATGAGATTGCTCAGTCGGAAGCTCATAACGATAAGTCGTTCGCTCATTACTGGCTGCATAACGGTTTCATCAATATCGACAACGAGAAGATGAGTAAATCACTCGGCAACTTCATATTAGTGCATGACATCATTAAGGAGATCAATCCGAACGTCCTCAGATTCTTCATGATCAGCGTCCATTACCGCAATCCGATCAACTACAATATGGAGCTGGTCAATGCGGCGAAGGCAGGCCTTGAAAGAATACAGAATGCTTATCAGGCACTTATTGAACGACAAGCCATTGCGGTCGATGTCGTCTCTCACCACGAAGTGATTGACGCCATCAATGCGATACTGTCGAAGTTCGAAGAAGCGATGGATGACGACTTCAATACAGCGAATGCGGTGACTAGCTGGTATGAGCTTGCGAAACTTGCGAATGTCTATAACGCGAATACATCGACTGACCTGTCCGTCATTGAACGCTTTCTTGAAGTGTTCGGTATTATGAGCGATGTGCTCGGGGTGGACTTGGAAGCAGACAATGGTCTGCTGGATGATGAAGTAGAGGCACTGATCGCAGAGCGCCAGCAAGCTCGTGCGGACAAAGACTTCAAACGCGCTGACGAAATCCGCGACCTGCTGAAGGCACAGAACATCATCCTTGAAGATACAGCGCAAGGAGTGCGTTTCCGCCGTGGTTAACGCTGCTCATCTCCATAATCCGCTGACGCTCGCCTATTTAGGAGACGCTATTCTCGACCTCCATGTCAGAGAACATGTCATACTAAAATTGCAGGCGAAACCTAATACGCTGCACCGCGCTGCAACGTTCTATGTATCCGCTAAAAGCCAGGCACAGACGTTCGATGCACTCGTTGACGCACAGTATTTCACTGAGCAGGAATTGGATGTATTAATGCGCGGACGCAATGCGAAGAGCCATACGAAAGCAAAAAATACGGATGTCGTCACTTATAAGAAGAGCACGGGGCTTGAAGCGGTCATCGGCTACTTGCAGCTGGCAGGAGAAGAAGGGCGGCTGAAAGAACTGCTCGACCAAATAGTGGCGCTATGTGAAGAGAGGGAACTGAAATGAACGAAGATATTATCGTCGGCAGACATGCGGTGAAAAGTGCTGCGGCGTCTGACCGCGAGATCAACAAAGTGTTTATTCAGGAAGGCATCAACAAGCAGCAGATCAAGCCCATTCTCGACCTGCTGAAAGAACGGAAAATCATGGTGCAGCAAGTGCCGAAAAGCAAGCTGGACCAGATGAGCGATGTGCCGCATCAAGGTATCGCTGCACAGATTTCACCGTATGACTACACCGAGCTTGAAGATTTCATCGAAGCGGTAAAGGATAAGACGGCGACTGTCATGATTCTGGATGGCCTTGAAGATCCGCATAACTTAGGGTCGATCATCCGGACGGCAGATGCGATCGGGGTGGACGGTATCATTATTCCGAAGCGCCGCTCGGTCACATTGAACGCTACAGTTGTCAAAGCATCAACTGGCGCGATTGAACATGTGCCGGTCATGCGCGTGACAAACCTCGCTCAGACGATGGACCGGCTGAAAGAAGCAGGCTTCTGGATCTGCGGCACGGATGCACAGCAATCAGTGGATTACCGGAAGATGGACGCTGACATGCCGCTTGCGATTGTCATCGGTTCTGAAGGCGAAGGGATGAGCAGACTCGTCAAAGAGAAGTGCGACTTTCTTGTTCATCTGCCGATGGTCGGTCATGTCAACAGCCTGAACGCCTCTGTTGCGGCCGGACTGCTGATGTATGAAGTTTATAGAAAGCGTCATGCCATTGACTGATGAAGGCATTCTATACGATAGTGGATGGTTACAATGTCATCGGCCAGAGTGCACGGCTGAAAGCCATGGCACTTGAATCGCTCGAAGAAGCGCGGAAAACGCTGCTGCTTGACCTTGTCAACTATGATGCCAGACAGCAGGGCGAACTGATCTGTGTGTTTGATGCGTATGACGTGAAGCGGACGGAATCAACAGAAGTATTCCACGGCGTCCAAGTTATCTACTCCAAAGAGAAGGAAACAGCGGATTCAGTCATCGAACGTCTCGTCTATGATCTGTATGACAAACACATCACCCGTATTACAGTCGTGACAAGTGATTTGTCTGAACAGCATGCGATTTTCGGGACGGGTGCACTGCGCGTATCATCGCGTGAGTTTCTCGCAGAACTTGAAGAAGAGAAGGCGCTGCTCGCAAAAGACATGGAAGAAATGGACGCGTTTAAGCCGCGGACGAGAATAGCCATCGATGACGAGACAAAATTGCGGCTTGAGCGGCTGAGGCGTGGACTCGACAAGTAAATTTATTATCTTATGAGCAGACCTTGTCAATATTTGTCATCATATTGTAAACTTAAGTGAATACATTTAAGGAGTGTTAACTTTTGTTCAAAGTGCTGACATTCATTCTTTTTGAGACTGAAGAACGCTATGAGACGAAGTCGGATGAACAGTTAATTACTGAGCTTAAAGCAGGGGACGAGCAGGCATTTGAACTGCTTGTTGTCCGCATGCGGATGCTCATACTTACTTACTTGAGCCGTCACCGCGCTATAGATAATGATGATTTATATCAAGAGGCGCTGATTCTGCTGTATCACACTGCCATTGACTACGACCGGGCGAAGTGTGATACATTTAAACCCTATTACTTGCGGCTGCTGCAGTATCGGATTATTGACTGGATCAGAAAAGAGCAGAACCGCCTGAAGATTCCGCTCATTAGTCTTGATGCACCGCTGTCCGGGGATAAAGAACGGACATTGACAGAAGAACTGGGCGACTATACGCAGGCATCGCCCGAATCCGTCAGCATTTATAATGAGCTGTCAGCACAGCTTGATCCAGTGACGCTCGGGCTGAGCCCGCTGGAATACCGCATGGCAAAACACTTGATAGCGGGGCGCACGCTGGAAGAGATTTCAGCGTGCGAAGACCGGGACGAACGCATCATCAGAAACGCTTATCACCGGCTGAAACAGAAGGTGCTCGGTCACTTGATGCGTTGACAAGTGAAACTTTACTTTGTATATTAAATAAGATTAAGGTGAACCTCATTGAAAAAAGTGGCATTAAATTGTTCGGTTTGCGGCAGTCGTAACTACACGGTGGCAAAAAAAGATTCAACAACGCGCATGGTGCTCAAGAAATACTGCAAAACATGCGATGCACATACGATTCATAAGGAATCTCTATAGGAGGCTTTAACATGCAGAAAGAAAACTTCTTCCAGGGCGTCGTCTCCGAAATGAAGAAGACGTCATGGCCGACAGGCAAAGAAGTAGTGCGCGATACGACAATCGTTGTCTTGACGGTACTGTTCTTTATTTTATTTTTCTTTGCAGTGGACCTTGGTATTACAGAACTAATCAAGCTAATTAATTAAGGAGGCACATTATGTCTGAAGAAAGTACAAAACATTGGTATGCAGTCCATACCTACTCCGGATATGAAAACAAAGTCAAGGATAATCTGGAGAAGCGTCTGGAATCAATGAACATGCAGGACCAAATCTTCCGCGTTGTGATTCCTGAAGAAGAAGAAACAACGATTAAAGATGGCAAGAAAAAAACATCACTGAAAAAAACATTCCCGGGCTATGTGCTTGTTGAACTCGTGATGACAGATGAATCATGGTATGTTGTCCGTAACACACCAGGCGTCACAGGATTTGTCGGCTCTGCAGGCGCAGGCTCAAAACCTAACCCATTATTACCTGAAGAAGCACGTTTCATCTTGAAATCAATGGGGATGTCCGAGAAAACAATCGACGTTGAACTGGAGATCGGTGAACAAGTGCGCGTGACTTCCGGACCGTTTACGAACCAAGTCGGTGAAATCAAGGAAATGGACGCTGAGAAGTACAAATTGACAGTACTGGTTGATATGTTCGGCCGGGAGACACCGGTAGAAGTAGAATTCGACCAGATCGAAAAGTTATAACGCACATCAAAAAATAACAGTAAAAATACACTTGCAATCGGCGCTAAAAAATGCTATTATTTTAGGGTCGTGCTATTAGCATGCGTGTTTGAGTGGGAGGGTAAATCTCATACCCTGTGACCACATCACGATATTATAGGAGGTGCACATCGTGGCTAAAAAAGTAATCAAAGTAGTTAAATTGCAAATCCCTGCAGGTAAAGCGAATCCAGCTCCACCAGTTGGTCCAGCATTAGGTCAAGCAGGTGTCAACATCATGGGATTCTGTAAAGAATTTAACGCACGTACTCAAGAACAAGCAGGTTTAATCATTCCAGTTGAGATTTCAGTATTTGAAGACCGTTCATTTACATTTATCACTAAAACGCCACCTGCAGCAGTATTACTGAAAAAAGCAGCAAACGTTGAAAAAGGTTCAGGCGAACCTAACAAAAACAAAGTTGCTACAGTGACTGAAGATCAAGTACGTCAAATTGCTCAAGAAAAAATGGAAGACTTGAACGCAGCAAGCGTTGAAGCAGCAATGCGTATTATCGCAGGAACAGCTCGCAGCATGGGATTTGAAATCAAATAATAAAAGTTTTTTGAAAGCAGACGTCGCGACGTCTGCTCTTGCATTGTTCTGCAGTGCAAACGTGGGAGGAAATTCCGCTAAAACCACTATAAGGAGGAAAATAAACAATGGCTAAAAAAGGTAAAAAGTATCAAGAAGCCGCTCAAAAAGTTGATCGTCAATCTTTCTACTCAGTAGAAGAAGCAATCAAACTTGCGAAAGAAACAAGCACAGTTAACTTCGATGCATCTGTTGAAGTTGCGTTCCGTCTAGGAATCGATACACGTAAAAATGATCAGCAGATCCGTGGTGCAGTTGTACTGCCTAACGGTACTGGTAAAACACAACGTGTATTAGTATTCGCTAAAGGCGAAAAATTAAAAGAAGCTGAAGCAGCAGGTGCTGACTACGCTGGTGACACAGAATACATCAACAAAATCAACCAAGGCTGGTTCGATTTCGATGTCATCGTTGCAACACCTGACATGATGGGTGAAGTTGGTAAACTTGGACGTGTCTTAGGACCTAAAGGTTTAATGCCGAACCCTAAAACTGGTACTGTAACAATGGACGTTACTAAAGCAGTGCAGGAAATCAAAGCAGGTAAAGTAGAATACCGTGCTGAGAAATCTGGTATCGTACATGCAGCAATCGGTAAAGTATCATTTGACGACGCTAAATTAGTGGAAAACTTCAACACGCTTAAAGACGTGTTAGCTAAAGCTAAACCAGCATCATCTAAAGGAACTTACTTCAAAACAGTCGCGGTTTCAACAACTATGGGCCCTGGTATTAAAGTGGACCCAAGCGAAATCCGTAACTAATTTATATTGACAGATTACAAACTACACGTTATAGTGTAGTTTGTGTTCATAACCTAAGACAGCAGGGGCGACAGCTTAATCATCCTGCCGAGGTGAAAATTGACTTGATAACGTTCAAGCACTTTTTGCCATAGGTGAAAAGTGCTTTTTTAATTCATATTAGAAAAGCACGAAAATCTAAATGGAGGTGTCATAATGTCTAAAGCAGTTGAACTTAAACAACAACAAACTGAAGTGATCACTGAGCAGTTCAAAAACTCAGTATCTACAATTATTGTTGACTACCGTGGTTTAACAGTTGCGCAAGTAACTGAACTACGTAAACAACTTCGTGAAGCAGGCATCGAATTCCGCGTATACAAAAATACGATGGTACGTCGTGCTGCTACTGCGGCAGGTATCGAAGGAATTGAAGAATTCCTTACTGGTCCTAACGCAATCGCATTCTCTAACGAGGAAGTTGTTGCACCTGCTAAAATCATTGCTGATTTCGCTAAAACAAATGAGAAATTAGAAATTAAAGCAGGTATCATCGAAGGTAAAGTGACTTCTGAAGCAGAAGTTAAAGCAATCGCTTCACTTCCTTCAAAAGAAGGTCTTATCTCTATGGTTCTTTCAGTATTACAAGCACCAATGAGAAACTTCGCTTATGCGGTTAAAGCAGTCGGCGAACAAAAAGAAACTGGTACAGAAGCAGCAGCACCAGCTGAAGCTCCTGCAGCAGAAGAAGCATCTGAATCAACAGAAGCATAAAATAAACTAATAAAAAAACGGAGGAAATAAAATCATGACTAAAGAACAAATCATCGACGCGATTAAAGAAATGTCAGTATTAGAATTAAACGACTTAGTAAAAGCTATTGAAGAAGAATTTGGTGTAACAGCAGCAGCTCCTGTAGCAGCAGCTGGCGCAGCAGCAGGCGCTGCTGAAGCAGAACAAACTGAATTCAACGTAGAATTAGTATCTGCTGGATCTTCAAAAATCAAAGTTGTTAAAGCTGTTAAAGAAGCAACTGGTCTTGGCTTGAAAGACGCTAAAGACTTAGTAGACAACGCTCCTAAAACTGTTAAAGAAGGCGTTTCTAAAGACGAAGCTGAAGAATTAAAAGCTAAATTAGAAGAAGCTGGCGCAGTAGTAGAAGTTAAATAATTTGTCACTTCCATTAAAAACCCGTTATTATTGATAACGGGTTTTCTTTTTATACTTTATAATTTTCACCTGCACTGGAGGTCAATGATGAGTCATTATTATAGTGAGGAACAGGATGTTGAGTCAAATCCGTCCATGTTCACTTACCGTTATGAATCTTACAGTCTTGAGCTGAAGACGGATAGCGGTGTCTTCTCAAAAGGCGGCATTGATTATGGATCGGACGTTCTGGTCAAAGCGTTTCTTAAGGATGCGGGCAGTTATCCGCGCATTCTTGATGTCGGCTGTGGCTATGGTCCGATCGGGCTGATGGTTGCTAAAGTGCGTCAGGAGAGCCTGGTCGATATGATTGATGTCAATGCCCGTGCGCTTAGCCTGGCAGAAGAAAATAAGAAGAATAACGATATTGATAATACACGTATTTATAAAAGTGATGCGCTCGATTCAGTAGCAGGCACATTTGATGCGATACTGACTAACCCGCCGATCCGTGCAGGGAAAGATGTCGTATCAAAAATTCTGGATCAAAGCTATGAGTTTCTTGATGGAGGCGGCGCGCTATTTGTCGCCATTCAGAAAAAGCAGGGTATGCCGTCTGCAAAGAAACGCCTGCAGCAGCTATTCGGAAATGTAGAAATTGTGACAAAAGACAAAGGCTATTATATTTTAAAGAGTGTAAAAGGTTGACCTTATAAAGGCAGTCTGTTATAGTAATAGAATGTAAAAATTTAAATTCAATAAGTGTGTACTTTTCTAGCTCATATTTGGCAGAACTAAGTCGAAAACAAACGAAAATGGGGTTTATTTAGATTCCGTTTTCTTTTTGTCTTATGTCTGCCGGAGAGTAAGGTAACCACAATTTTTGAGGGGTGAATCTGTTGACAGGTCAACTTATCCAGTATGGACGACACCGCAAACGTAGAAGTTACGCGCGTATCTCCGAAATTTTAGAACTACCAAACTTAATTGAGATTCAAACAAAATCTTATGAATGGTTCCTGAAAGAAGGCCTTCTTGAAATGTTCCGCGACATTTCTCCAATCGAAGACTTCACAGGTAATCTTTCTTTAGAATTCGTCGATTATAAATTGGGTGAACCAAAGTATGATTTAGATGAAGCCAAAAATCATGATGCTACTTACTCTAAGCCACTCCGTGTAAAAGTCCGACTGATCATCAAGGAAACTGGTGAAGTGAAAGAACAGGAAGTCTTCATGGGAGATTTCCCGATTATGACAGACACTGGTACTTTCGTGATTAATGGTGCAGAACGTGTTATCGTTTCTCAATTAGTGCGCTCACCGTCCGTCTACTTCAATGACAAAGTTGATAAGAACGGTAAAGTAAGTTTTGGTGCAACAGTTATCCCTAACCGTGGTGCTTGGCTGGAATATGAAACAGACGCGAAAGACGTTGTATTTGTTCGTATTGACCGTACGCGTAAATTACCGATTACGGTATTGTTACGTGCGCTTGGTTTCTCATCTGATCAGGAAATCGTTGATTTATTAGGTGAGAGTGAATACTTGCGTAATGCATTAGATAAAGACAACACAGATTCAGTAGAAACAGCATTGCTTGAAATATACGAGCGTTTACGCCCAGGCGAGCCACCAACAGTGGACAACGCAAGAAGCCTGTTATATTCTCGTTTCTTCGACCCAAAACGCTATGACTTAGCAAGCGTCGGTCGTTATAAAATGAATAAAAAACTTCATTTAAAACACCGTCTGTTCAATCAGACACTCGCTGAGCCGATTGTTGATGTTGAATCCGGTGAAATCGTTGCTGAGGAAGGCACGGTTCTTGACCGTCGCAACCTTGACAGCATTATGGAAGTTCTTGAAAATAACGCTAACCGTAAAGTGTATGACTTAGAGAACGGTTTATTAGATGAGCCTGTAGAAATCCAGTCAGTGAAAGTCTACATCCCTGGTGATGAAGAAAAACGCACAACAACAGTTATCGGTAATGCATTCCCGGATGACGAAGTGAAATGTATTACACCAGCTGACATCGTTGCTTCTATCAGCTACTTCTTCAACTTACTGCATGGTGTCGGTGATACAGATGACATCGACCACTTAGGTAACCGTCGTCTGCGTTCAGTCGGTGAATTATTACAGAACCAGTTCCGGATTGGTCTGTCTCGTATGGAACGTGTTGTACGCGAACGTATGAGTATTCAGGACACTGAATCTATCACGCCGCAGCAGTTAATCAATATCCGTCCAGTGATTGCATCTACTAAAGAATTCTTTGGCAGCTCGCAGTTATCACAATTCATGGACCAGGCGAACCCATTAGCCGAGCTGACACATAAACGCCGTCTGTCTGCATTAGGACCCGGTGGTTTAACGCGTGAGCGTGCCGGCATGGAAGTACGTGACGTTCACTACTCTCACTATGGCCGTATGTGTCCGATCGAAACACCAGAGGGGCCGAACATCGGTTTGATCAACTCATTATCAAGCTATGCACGTGTGAATGAGTTTGGTTTCATCGAGACACCGTACCGTAAAGTCGACCCTGAAACAAATCAAGTAACATCACAGATCGACTACTTAACAGCAGATGAAGAAGATGCTTACGTCGTTGCTCAGGCGAATGCCCGTCTTGATGACAACGGTGCTTTCATTGATGACGAGATTGTCTGCCGTTTCCGTGGTGACAATACAACAATGGCCCGCGAACGTATGGACTACATGGACGTATCACCGAAGCAGGTTGTATCTGCTGCGACGGCTTGTATCCCGTTCTTAGAGAACGATGACTCAAACCGTGCATTGATGGGTGCGAACATGCAGCGTCAAGCAGTGCCGCTGATGATTCCTGAAGCACCATTTGTTGGTACAGGTATGGAACACGTCGCTGCCCGTGACTCAGGTGCCGCTGTCGTTGCGAAATACAAAGGACGCGTGGAACATGTTGAAGCACGTCAAATTAAAGTACGCCGTATCGTTGAAGAAAACGGCAAAGAAATTGAAACAGATTTAGATACTTACAAATTATCTAAATTTGCTCGTTCTAACTCAGGTACATGTTACAACCAGCGTCCGATCATCGCTGTAGGTGATGTGGTGACAAAAGGTGAAATCTTAGCTGATGGTCCTTCGATGGAACTTGGTGAGATGGCACTTGGCCGTAACGTTGTTGTCGGCTTCATGACTTGGGATGGTTATAACTACGAGGATGCGGTTATTATGAGTGAACGTCTTGTGAAAGATGACGTCTATACTTCTATCCATATTGAAGAATATGAATCAGAAGCACGTGACACTAAACTCGGACCTGAAGAAATTACACGTGATATCCCGAATGTGTCTGATAACGCACTTAAAAACTTGGACGACCGCGGTATTATTTACGTCGGTGCAGAAGTTAAAGACGGCGATATTTTAGTCGGTAAAGTGACGCCTAAAGGGGTAACGGAACTGACAGCTGAAGAGCGTCTGTTACATGCAATCTTCGGTGAAAAAGCACGTGAAGTCCGCGATACATCACTGCGTGTGCCTCACGGTGCAGGCGGTATCGTTCTTGATGTTAAAGTCTTCAACCGTGAAGACGGCGATGAACTGTCTCCTGGTGTCAATCAGTTAGTCCGCGTCTACATCGTCCAGAAACGTAAAATTCACGTCGGCGACAAAATGTGTGGTCGTCACGGTAACAAAGGTGTTATCTCACGTATTTTACCGGAAGAAGATATGCCGTTCATGCCTGACGGTACACCGATTGACATCATGTTAAACCCACTGGGTGTACCATCACGGATGAACATCGGTCAGGTTCTTGAGCTGCACTTAGGTATGGCGGCGAAAAACTTAGGCCTGCACGTTGCTTCTCCAGTATTTGATGGTGCGAGCGATGAAGATGTCTGGTCAACGATTGAAGAAGCGGGTATGGCTCGTGACGGTAAAACTGTCCTTTATGACGGTCGTACTGGTGAACCATTCGATAACCGTGTATCTGTCGGTGTCATGTACATGCTGAAACTTGCGCACATGGTCGATGATAAACTTCACGCACGTTCAACAGGTCCTTACTCATTAGTGACACAGCAGCCGCTTGGTGGTAAAGCCCAGTTCGGTGGACAACGTTTCGGTGAGATGGAAGTATGGGCACTTGAAGCATACGGTGCTGCCTACACATTACAGGAAATTCTGACGTACAAATCAGATGATACGGTCGGCCGTGTGAAAACATACGAAGCAATCGTCAAAGGTGAAAACATTCCTAAACCAGGTGTTCCTGAATCATTCCGCGTATTGATGAAAGAACTGCAAAGTTTAGGGCTGGATGTCAAAGTGATGGACAACAAAGACGAAGAAATCGAAATGCGCGATCTTGAAGATGATGACTTCATCGACAACAAAATCACGCTTGACCGCCAGCAGCAGGCTGAAATCACTGAATAATAACTGTCTGACGAGAAATGAGCATTAGAACAGCTTGAGTATTACTATTTCTGACAACTATTCTTACGACTTGTTAAGCCTTAGACGCTTTCCGCGGACAAAACGCGAGCCTGTAGTCTCGCTTGTTTCGTTTTTCCGCAGGAGTCGCCAAGGCAGACAATTCGTCACTAGAATTTTAGTTTGAATAATAGCAAACTTTGCATCGAGATTGTTACTGGCTGATGCCTAAGCATCAACCAGTAATAATTGATGATGATATATTTAACAGTTAAGCTTGAAGATTATAAAATCAACTGTTGTCAGATGGTGTTAAATACTCATTCGCTTGATTAATATAAAACTTGAGGAGGTAGGGCTTTGATTGATGTAAATAACTTTCATTACATGAAGATAGGTCTCGCTTCACCTGAAAAAATCCGTTCATGGAGTTTTGGTGAAGTTAAAAAGCCGGAAACAATTAACTACCGTACATTAAAACCTGAAAGAGATGGTTTATTCTGTGAGAAGATTTTCGGTCCGACAAAAGACTGGGAATGTAGCTGTGGTAAATATAAACGTGTCAGATATAAAGGGATGGTCTGTGACCGTTGTGGCGTAGAGGTTACTAAATCTAAAGTACGTCGTGAACGTATGGGTCACATCGAACTTGCAGCACCTGTTTCTCATATTTGGTACTTCAAAGGCATTCCAAGCCGTATGGGCTTATTACTTGATATCTCTCCTCGTTCTCTTGAAGAAGTCATCTACTTCGCATCTTATGTTGTCGTAGACCCAGGTCCGACTGGTCTTGAGAAGAAATCATTGTTATCTGAACGTGAATACCGTGAGTATTACGACAAGTTCCCTGGTCAGTTCACTGCGAAGATGGGAGCAGAAGCAATCAAAGATTTATTGACATCTATCGATCTTGATGCGGAACTCAAAATGCTGCGTGAAGAATTAGAATCAGCAACTGGTCAGCGTTTAACTAGAGCAATCAAACGTCTTGAAGTGGTTGAATCATTCCGTAATTCAGGTAATGATCCATCATGGATGATCTTAGATGTGCTGCCGATTATCCCGCCGGAAATCCGTCCGATGGTTCAATTAGATGGTGGCCGTTTTGCGACAAGTGACTTAAACGACTTATACCGTCGTGTCATCAACCGTAACAACCGCCTGAAACGTCTTCTTGATTTAGGCGCTCCTGGTATCATCGTGCAAAATGAAAAGCGTATGTTACAAGAAGCAGTTGACGCATTGATTGACAATGGTCGTCGCGGCCGTCCGGTCACTGGACCAGGTAACCGTCCACTTAAATCACTGTCACACATGTTAAAAGGTAAGCAAGGTCGTTTCCGTCAGAACTTACTTGGTAAACGTGTCGACTACTCTGGTCGTTCAGTTATCGTCGTAGGTCCTAACCTTAAAATGTATCAATGTGGTCTGCCGAAAGAAATGGCACTTGAATTATTCAAGCCGTTCGTCATGAAAGAACTCGTTGAACGTGAAATCGCAACAAACATCAAAAACGCTAAAGGTAAAATCGAACGTATGGATGCAGAAGTATGGGACGTACTAGAAGACGTTATCCGTGAACATCCTGTTCTGTTAAACCGTGCACCGACACTTCACAGATTAGGTATCCAGGCTTTTGAACCAACACTTGTTGAAGGACGTGCGATCCGTCTTCATCCGCTTGTAACAACTGCTTACAACGCCGATTTTGATGGTGACCAGATGGCCGTTCACGTACCGCTGTCTAAAGAAGCACAGGCTGAAGCGCGTATGCTGATGCTTGCAGCACAGAACATCCTGAACCCGAAAGATGGTAAACCAGTTGTTACACCTTCTCAGGATATGGTACTTGGTAACTACTACTTGACGCTTGAACGTAAAGGTTCTATCGGAGAAGGTAAGATCTTCAAAGATGCGAGTGAAGTCATTATGGCTTACACTAACGGCTATGTTCACCTGCACTCACGTATTGCAGTAAGAGCAAGTTCATTTAGTAACCCGACATTCACAGAAGAACAAAACAACAAGCTGCTTGTCACAACAGTAGGTAAAGTCATCTTCAATGAAATCATGCCGGAATCATTCCCGTACATCAATGAACCGACATTATCCAACCTTGAAGAGAAAACACCTGAGCAGTACTTCATCAATGCAACTGATTTATCAGAACATGGACTGCTTGAATACTTGGAGTCAACACCACTTGTCAAACCATTCAACAAGAAATTCCTCGGGCAGGTTATCGCTGAAGTATTCAACAAGTTCCACTTCACAGATACATCAACGATGCTGGATAGAATGAAAGACTTAGGTTTCAAATACTCTTCACGTGCAGGTATTACAGTAGGTGTATCTGATATCGTCGTATTACCTGACAAACAGGAAATCATCGGCCTTGCTGAAGAGAAAGTCGATAAAGTGACGAAACAGTTCACACGTGGTCTGATCACTGAAAGTGAACGTTACGCTGCAGTTATCGATATCTGGACGAAAGCGAAAGACGAAATCCAGGCGAAACTGATGAACTCCCTTGATAATCTTAACCCGATCTTCATGATGAGTGACTCAGGTGCCCGTGGTAACGCCTCTAACTTCACGCAGCTTGCGGGTATGCGTGGGCTGATGGCCAACCCGGCCGGCCGGATTATCGAGTTACCGATCAAATCTTCATTCCGTGAAGGTCTGACAGTACTTGAATACTTCATCTCTACTCACGGTGCGCGTAAAGGTCTTGCCGATACAGCACTGAAAACAGCTGACTCAGGTTACTTGACACGTCGTCTTGTTGACGTGGCACAGGATGTTATCGTCCGCGAAGCTGACTGCGGCACAGATAGAGGTTTACCGGTATCTGCTATTAAAGAAGGTTCAGAGTTGATTGAACCGTTCATTGAACGTCTTGAAGGTCGTTACTCCCGCGAGACAGTGCGTCATCCTGAAACAAAAGAAGTATTAGTGAGTGTAAACGAACTGATCACTGCTGAAATCGCTAAAAATATCGTCGATGCAGGCATTGAAGAGATGCATATCCGTTCAGCATTTACTTGTAACACACGTCACGGTGTCTGTGAGAAATGTTACGGTAAAAACCTTGCAACAGGTGAAAAAGTTGAAGTCGGTGAAGCAGTCGGAACAATCGCTGCACAATCTATCGGTGAACCAGGTACACAGCTTACAATGCGTACATTCCATACAGGCGGGGTAGCCGGTGCCGATATTACACAAGGTTTACCGCGTATTCAGGAGTTATTCGAAGCGCGTAATCCAAAAGGTCAGGCGATCATTTCTGAAATCAATGGTGAAGTCATTGAGATCAATATCGTGAAAGACCGCATGCAGGAAATCAAAGTTAAAGGCGAGAATGAAGTACGTCCGTACCTTGCACCTGCAACAGCAAGACTTAAAGTAGAAGTGGGCACAAAAGTCAGCCGTGGTGAAGTCATGACTGAAGGTTCTATCGAGCCGAAAGAACTGCTTGCAGTCGCTGGTCTGAATGCGACACAAAGCTACTTACTGAAAGAAGTACAGAAAGTTTACCGTATGCAGGGGGTAGAAATCTCAGATAAGCACGTTGAGGTCATGGTACGTCAAATGTTACGTAAAGTCCGCATCATCGAAGCAGGCGATACGAACTTGTTACCAGGCGCATTAGTCGATATTCACGTATTTACAGATGCCAACCGCGATGTCTTCAAAAACAGAAAACGCCCTGCAACTGCTAAACCAGTGCTGCTTGGTATTACAAAAGCATCACTTGAAACAGAAAGTTTCTTGTCAGCAGCGTCATTCCAGGAAACAACTCGTGTGTTAACAGATGCAGCAATTAAAGGTAAACGTGATGACTTACTTGGTCTTAAAGAGAATGTTATCATCGGTAAATTAATTCCAGCGGGTACAGGTATGAGACGCTACTCTGGCGTGAAATACGAAAAAGGAACTCCTGAATTTGAACCGGAAGAAGCATTCGTCACAGAATAATAATTAACGGATCCTTAATAGGATCCGTTCTTTTATTAATAGCATGATTTTCTCTTAAAAGCACTGCTGAAATTCCGTTTAAAATGCAGAGATTAATACAAGATATATTGTTGACAGTGAGTGTGATAGGTGTTAGAATTATTAAGGTTGATGCAGAAGCGCTTTGGAGGATATGATGTCTAATGAAAAAGTTCATTCTAATCAATATGTAGTGGGTCTTAAGGAAACGCTTAAGGCATTAAAGGAACATCGTGCAGCGTCACTTGTGATTGCTGAAGATGTTCAAGTCCACTTATTAACCGATGTGCTGTTAATGGCACATGAGCAGCAACTTCCAATAACGTATAGTGATTCCAGTAGATCGCTCGGCGGTGAATTTGGAATTCAAGTGAGAGCGACTGTCGCAGCTCATTTGAAAAGTGGTTTGTAAGCCGCTAAACTTACAAAATTTTTATTTATCCAAAAAATGAACCACCTGGATGTGTGGAATTAAAGACCAGAGAGGAGGACAATTAAAATGCCTACTATTAACCAATTAGTTAAGAAGCCTCGTACTTCTAAAATTAAAAAATCAACTGCACCTGCATTGAACAAAGGTTACAACAGTCATAAGAAAAAAGCTACAGATGTTGCATCTCCACAAAAACGTGGTGTTTGTACTCGTGTAGGTACTATGACTCCTAAAAAACCTAACTCAGCGTTACGTAAATATGCACGTGTACGTTTATCAAATAATATCGAAGTTAATGCTTACATTCCTGGTATCGGCCACAACTTACAAGAACACAGTGTTGTACTTATTCGTGGTGGACGTGTAAAAGATTTACCAGGGGTACGTTACCATATCGTTCGTGGTGCGTTAGATACTTCAGGTGTTGACGGTCGTATGCAAAGCCGTTCATTATACGGTGCAAAACGCCCTAAAGCTAAAAAATAATATTTCATTTCTGTAAATATTACTGTCCCGCTAGACACTAAAACAGCAAACAAATATACTGTGGAAGGAGGATATACTCATGCCTCGTAAAGGACCTGTTGCAAAAAGAGACGTATTACCGGATCCAATTCATAATTCAAAATTGGTTACTAAATTAATCAACAAAATTATGATTGATGGTAAACGTGGTACTGCTCAAAAAATTCTTTATTCAGCTTTCGACTTAGTTCAAGAGCGTTCAGGCCGTGATGCGATGGAAGTCTTCGAAGAAGCTATCAACAACATCATGCCTGTATTAGAAGTTAAAGCTCGTCGTGTCGGTGGTTCTAACTACCAAGTACCTGTAGAAGTACGCGCTGAGCGTCGTACAACTTTAGGATTACGCTGGTTAGTTAACTACTCACGTCTTCGTGGTGAAAAAACTATGGAAGAGCGTTTAGCTAATGAAATCCTTGATGCTGCTAACAACACTGGTGGTGCTGTTAAAAAGCGTGAAGATACACACAAAATGGCGGAAGCAAATAAAGCATTTGCTCACTACCGCTGGTAAGATGAAAGTTGACCATAGGCATCTGCAATTTATTGCTGTACCTATGGTATCTTTCTAAATATAAACCATTTCCTGGAAGGAGAAAGAATACCCATGACAAGAGAATTCTCTTTGAAGAACACTCGTAATATCGGTATCATGGCCCACATCGATGCTGGTAAAACGACGACTACTGAACGTATTCTTTATTATACTGGCCGTATCCACAAGATCGGTGAAACGCACGAAGGTGCTTCACAGATGGACTGGATGGAGCAAGAACAAGAACGTGGTATCACGATCACTTCTGCTGCGACAACAGCACAGTGGCATGGTCACCGTATCAACATCATCGATACACCAGGACACGTAGACTTCACAGTTGAAGTTGAACGTTCACTGCGTGTACTTGATGGTGCTGTTACTGTACTTGATGCACAATCAGGTGTAGAACCACAAACAGAAACTGTATGGCGTCAGGCGACAACATACGGTGTACCGCGTATCGTATTCATCAACAAGATGGATAAAACTGGTGCGGACTTTGACTATTCTGTAGGAACTTTACACGACAGATTACAAGCGAATGCTCATCCTATTCAAATGCCTATCGGTGCTGAAGACGAATTCAACGCAATCGTTGATTTAGTTGAAATGAAACTTCACACTTATACAAATGACTTAGGAACTGACATCGAAGTAACTGACGTGCCTGAAGAATTTTTAGAAGATGCACAGGCGAAACGTGAAGCGTTAATCGAAGCAGTTGCAGACTTTAACGAAGAATTAATGGAAAAATACCTTGGTGGAGAAGAGATCAGTGCTGAAGAACTGAAAGCTGCTATCCGTCAGGCGACTTGTGACGTTGAATTCTTCCCGGTTTTAGCAGGTACTGCCTTCAAAAACAAAGGTGTTCAATTAATGCTTGATGCAGCAATTGACTACTTACCATCACCACTCGATGTTAAACCAATCGTTGGTCATGCGGCTGATGATGAAGACGAAGCAATCGTAGCTAAACCTGATGACTCTGCGCCATTCGCAGCACTCGCGTTCAAAGTTATGACTGACCCATTCGTTGGTAAGTTAACATTCTTCCGTGTATACTCTGGTACATTGAACTCTGGTTCTTATGTACAGAATGCAACGAAAGGTAAACGTGAACGTGTCGGACGTATCCTGCAGATGCACGCTAACTCACGTGAAGAGATCTCGACAGTATATGCTGGAGATATCGCAGCAGCAGTAGGACTTAAAGATACGACAACAGGTGACACACTGTGTGATGAAAAAGTTCAAGTTATCCTTGAATCTATGGAATTCCCAGAGCCAGTTATCCACTTGTCAGTAGAACCTAAGTCTAAAGCTGACCAGGACAAAATGACTAACGCTCTTGTTAAATTGCAGGAGGAAGACCCAACATTCCACGCGCATACTGATCCTGAAACAGGACAAGTTATCATCGGTGGTATGGGTGAGCTTCACTTAGACATTTTAGTTGACCGTATGAAACGTGAATTTAAAGTTGAATGTACAGTTGGGGCGCCAATGGTATCTTATCGTGAAACGTTCAAAACAGCTGCACGCGTTCAAGGTAAATTCTCTCGTCAATCAGGTGGTCGTGGTCAGTACGGTGACGTTCACATTGAGTTCGAACCGAACGAAGTGGGAGCAGGTTTCGAATTCGAAAATGCTATCGTCGGTGGTGTAGTTCCTCGTGAATACATTCCTTCCGTCGAAGCTGGTCTTAAAGATTCAATGGAAAACGGTGTATTAGCCGGCTACCCATTAATCGATGTTAAAGCACGTTTAGTAGACGGTTCTTACCATGATGTCGATTCATCTGAGATGGCCTTCAAAGTGGCAGCATCTTTAGCGCTTAAAGAAGCAGCTAAAAAATGTGACCCAATCATCCTTGAACCAGTCATGAAAGTAGAAATCGTTATGCCTGAAGAGTACATGGGCGATATTATGGGCGACGTAACAAGCCGTCGTGGCCGTGTAGAAGGTATGGAAGCGCGTGGTAACGCTCAAGTCGTTCGTGCGTTCGTGCCACTTGCAGAAATGTTTGGTTACGCTACAAACTTACGTTCTAACACACAAGGTCGCGGTACTTACTCAATGGTATTCGATCACTACGAAGAAGTTCCAAAATCAATTTCTGAAGAAATCATCAAGAAAAATAAAGGTCAATAATCCCTTTAATCAACTCTGATTGATTTTTCCAATGAAATGCTTTATAACAGAGTTATAGCGTTACCTCATGAGGGTGAGAATCCCTCATGAGATATAATATACTTATATTCTAAGGAGAGATTTCAAAATGGCTAAAGAAAAATTCGACCGCTCGAAAACTCATGCCAATATCGGCACAATTGGTCACGTTGACCATGGTAAAACAACTTTAACAGCTGCTATCGCAACTGTATTAGCAAAAAAATTAGGTGGGGAAGCGCGTTCATACGATCAAATCGATAACGCTCCTGAAGAAAAAGAACGTGGTATCACGATCAATACTTCACACATCGAGTACGAAACTGAAAAACGCCACTACGCACACGTAGACTGCCCAGGACACGCTGACTATGTTAAAAACATGATCACTGGTGCTGCGCAAATGGACGGCGGTATCTTAGTAGTTTCTGCTGCTGATGGCCCAATGCCACAAACTCGTGAGCACATCCTGTTATCACGTAACGTTGGTGTACCTGCATTAGTAGTATTCTTAAACAAAGTTGACATGGTTGACGATGAAGAATTATTAGAATTAGTAGAAATGGAAGTTCGTGACTTATTATCTGAATATGACTTCCCAGGCGACGATGTACCTGTAATCTCAGGTTCAGCATTACGCGCATTAGAAGGCGACGAAGCATACGAAGAAAAAATCATGGAACTGATGAACGCAGTTGATGAGTACATCCCAACTCCAGAACGTGACTCTGACAAACCATTCATGATGCCAGTTGAGGACGTATTCTCAATCACTGGTCGTGGTACAGTAGCTACAGGACGTGTTGAACGTGGACAAGTTAAAGTCGGTGAAGAAATTGAAATCATCGGTTTAACTGAAGAACCATCTAAAACAACTGTAACTGGTGTTGAAATGTTCCGTAAATTATTAGATTACGCTGAAGCTGGCGACAACATCGGTGCTTTACTTCGTGGTGTATCACGTGACGATGTTCAACGTGGTCAAGTATTAGCTAAACCAGGAACAATCACTCCACATACTAAATTCAAAGCTGAAGTTTACGTATTATCAAAAGAAGAGGGTGGACGTCATACGCCATTCTTCTCAAACTACCGTCCACAGTTCTACTTCCGTACAACTGACGTAACTGGCGTAGTTAACTTACCAGAAGGTACTGAAATGGTAATGCCTGGCGATAACATCGAAATGGACGTTGAATTAATCTCACCAATCGCGATCGAAGACGGTACTCGTTTCTCTATCCGTGAAGGTGGACGTACAGTTGGATCAGGTGTTGTATCTGTAATCGAAAAATAATTCACAGTTGTGAATCAAAAAATCCGAAGAGGACGCTCTTCGGATTTTTTTGTTATTTTAAGTGACTTATTATTTAGTCAGCTGGTCCATATTCTCTGCGATTTTCAGGAACACACGGACACCGTTCAGCAGGCCATTTTCATCCAGATCGAATTTGGGATGGTGATGTGAGTAGTGCGCACCGATCGCTTCATTCATAACGCCGGTATAAAAGTAAGTGCCGGGGCGCTCTGCAAGGAAATAGCTGAAGTCTTCACCGCCGAGCGACGGTGCCTGCTGGATGACTTCATCGACTTCTGTAATACTTTCTGTCAATGCTTTCACCCATGCGGTTTCTTTCTCCGGGTTGAAGAGTGCCGGATAACCATCTGTATAGTCGAGTGTGATAGAGACGTTAGAGCCGATTTCAACAGCATGAATCAGTTCAGCCATGCGCTGTTTAATGAGTGTTTTCACTTCCCGCGTATAAGTCCGCACGGTCCCTGACAAGTAGGCGGAATCCGCAATGACGTTGAAGGCAGTACCGGCCTTGAACTCGCCGATGGTGACAACAGCTGTATCCATCGGGTTCACCGACCGGGAGATGATCGTCTGGAACTGAGTGATCAAGCTGCTCGCTGCGATGATTGCATCGTTTGTTTCATGGGGCGCCGCACCGTGTCCGCCTTTGCCTTGTATATGTAGTTTGAAAGCATCGGCATTTGCGTAGGCAGGACCTGGACAGAAGCCGACTGTGCCGGTCGGGATGTAGCTCGCTGTATGCGTGCCGAAGACATAGTCGACACCGTCAAGCGCGCCTGCTTTAATCATGGACTGAGCACCGCCCGGCAGCACTTCTTCTGCATGCTGATGAATGAGGACGATGTTGCCTGCAAGTTCTGCCTCGTGCTGCTTTAAAATGCGGGCAGTGATCAGCAGCATAGCTGTATGGCCGTCATGACCGCACGCGTGCATGACACCGGGCATTGTTGATCTGTACGGCACATCTTTCTCATCATCTATCGGCAGCGCATCAAAGTCAGCGCGGAACGCAACAGTCGGGCCGGGTCTTCCGCCTTTAATATAACCGAGCAGCCCATTGCCGCCGACGTCACGTGTCACCGGAATATTAAGTGCTGCTAAATAATCAGCGATATAATTCTTCGTGTTTTCTTCCTGAAATGACAGTTCAGGATGCTGATGGAGAAAACGGCGGATCTTAATCAGTTCGTCTTGATGTTGTGCGACTTCAGTTAACCAGCTCATCATTTGCCTCCTTCAAAGAAATCTTCTGCTGCCTGCAGGAATATTTTCACTGCATTCAGCATTCCTTTTTCGTCGATATCGAATTTCGGGTGGTGGTGCGGGAAATCTGCCTTGAAGTTCTCATTTCTTGTGCCGGTGTAAAAGAAAGCGCCGGGTACGCGTTGTAAGTAGTACGAGAAGTCTTCGCCGCCAAGTGCAGGTTCAATCTCTACGACTGATTCAACGCTGTCGATTTTGCGTGCTGCATTGACGATCAGGTCCGTTTCTTCTTTTGTGTTGACGACCGGCGGATAGCCTTTCAAATATTTCAGGTCATAAGTGATACCTGTTGTCGTTACAAGCCCTTCGAGACATTTCTTCAGCTCATCGTACATATGCTGCTGTGTTGCCGGGTCAAACGTCCGGATAGTGCCTGAGATCTTCGCTGTATCCGGGATGACGTTCGTCTGTTCGCCCGCCTGGAACGTTGTGATGGACAGTACAGCGGGTGTCGTCGGGTTCGTCTTTCTGGAGACGATGTACTGCAGGTCATTACAGAGCCGTATGCCTGCTGCCACTGGGTCTACCGTCGTATCAGGATGGGCGGCATGTCCGCCTTTTCCTTGCAGCGTAATCCAGAAGTCATCCGGGATCCCGGTCACTGTACCGTAACGGTAGCCGACCGTACCGACTGGGATGCTGCTTGAGACGTGCTGGCCGATAATCGCATCAACACCGCGGAGACAGTTATCTGCGACCATCTGCAGCGCACCGCCCGGGTCCACTTCTTCAGCATGCTGATGGATGAAGACGACGTTACCTTTCAGCTGGTCGCGGTGCTCGCTTAAAATCTTCGCTGTGATCAATAACACGGCTGTATGCGCATCATGTCCGCACGCATGCATCACGCCGGGAACCGTCGATTGATAAGGAACTTCTTTTTCGTCCTGGATAGGCAGGGCATCGAAGTCTGCACGGATGGCAAGCGTCGGCAGTTCTGGATCATTGATTATCCGGCCGACAACACCGCGTCCACCGACTCCGGTCTCTACTTCTATGCCGAGGGCCGTCAAATAGTCAGCGATATACTGAGGTGTTTTCTCCTCATGAAAGCTCAGTTCCGGATACATATGGAAATGGCGTCTGAGATCGATCAGTTCTTCGTACAAATTATCTGCATATTCATTGAGCATGGATGACACCTTCTTCTTCTAAAATAGCGAGAAACATGGTGAGTGCCCCGCTCATTGCATCTTCATCAAGGTCAAACAGCGGGTGATGATGCGGTGCCGTCGTCTTCTCTTCATTGCCTGAGCCTGTCAGAAAGAATGCGCCGGGCTTCTCAAGAAGGTAGTAGGAGAAGTCCTCGCCGATCATCATCGGCGGTGCATCATCGAAGTCGAGGCCGGCACGTGCAGCTGCCCGCTTAATGACCTCGTAGCCCGCTTCGTGATTGACGACTGGCGGATAGCCTGTGACATAGTTCAACTCGTAAGTGATGCCTTTTGAGACGGCGAGCCCTTTTAATTCGTTTTCCAGTGCCGTGCGGATTGTCTGCTGCACATCCGCATTAAACGTGCGGACTGTTCCTGAGCAGGAAGCGCGGTCGCTGATGACATTGAACGTGTTACCGGCTGTCACTTTGCCGATAGTTAATACAGCATTGTCAATCGGATTGACGTTACGTGCGACAATCGTCTGGATGTTCATGATGAACTCTGCCATAACGACAACTGCATCTATCGTCGTATGCGGCTTCGCACCGTGTCCGCCGCGGCCGTAGATCGTGATATTAAACATATCAGGACTTGCCATTAACGGACCGGCTGCTGAGTGGATAGTGTTAGTCTCAAACTGACTCCAGAAATGGTTGCCGTAGACCGCATCTACACCATCAAGGGCGCCGTCATCGACCATCGGGCGTGCACCGCCCGGCGCCAGTTCCTCGGCAAATTGAAAGAGCAGCACGACACTGCCGGACAGTTCTGATTGATGCGCTGACAGAATGGTTGCCAGGCTCAGCAGTGTTGATGTGTGACCATCATGACCGCATGCATGCATGACGTTCTTAACGGTCGACTGATAAGGCACCTCTTTCTCATCCTGAATCGGCAGTGCGTCGAAATCTGCGCGAAATGCGATGGTCGGTCCTGTGCCGCCGGTAATTTTAGCGACGATGCCGTGACCGCCGACTTGTTCGCGAAGCTCCAGGTTAGGTAGTGACGTTAAATGACGTCGTATGTACTGATATGTTTCTGTCTCATGGAAAGATAATTCGGGGTGCATATGTAAATATCTTCTTTGTGCAATCAGTGGATGCTGTTCTGCTGCTACGACTTCTGCTTTGTTCATATTATCCCTCCATTATGTCTATATTAGTCGATTTTATCAGACATTTCAGTATAATTAAATAGTATGAACTTTATGTTATGATAGAGGAAAAGGGAGAAGGAGACTGATTATGTCTAACGTGTTAAATGAATTTCTGACAACTAACTTAACTGAGCTGAAGGAAAACGGCCTATATAATGAGATCAACGTCGTGCAGGGGGCAAACGGGGCGAAGATTACGATCGACGGCAAAGAGCTGATCAATTTATCTTCCAACAACTATTTAGGACTTGCGACAAACGAGCGCCTGAAAACTGTTGCGAAGCAGGCGATTGACTCTCACGGTGTCGGTGCAGGGGCTGTCCGTACAATCAACGGTACACTCGACCTTCACATTGAACTGGAGGAAGCGCTGGCGAAGTTCAAAGGAACAGAAGCGGCGATTGCTTATCAATCAGGTTTCAATTGTAATATGGCTGCGATCAGTGCAGTCATGAACAAAAATGACGCGATTTTGTCTGATGAACTGAACCATGCTTCTATCATCGACGGCTGTCGTCTGTCTAAAGCGAAGATCATCCGCGTCAACCATTCAGATATGGCTGACCTGCGCGCGAAAGCAAAAGCAGCGGTTGAATCCGGTCTTTATAACAAAGTGATGTACATTACTGACGGCGTCTTCTCAATGGACGGCGACGTCGCAAAGCTTCCTGAAATCGTTGAAATCGCCCAGGAGTTCGACCTCATCATTTATGTGGATGATGCGCATGGAAGCGGTGTAATGGGGAAAGGGGCAGGCACGGTGAAACATTTCGGTCTGCAGGATAAGATTGACTTCCAGATTGGTACGCTGTCTAAAGCAATCGGTGTTGTCGGTGGTTACGTCGCAGGTACGAAAGACTTGATCGACTGGCTGAAAGTGGCATCACGTCCATTCTTATTCTCAACATCTCTTGCTCCTGGTGATACGAAAGCGATCACTGAAGCACTGAGCATTTTGACGGAATCGACAGAACTTCACGATAAGTTATGGGAGAACGGCGACTACTTGAAACAAGGCTTAAAAGAGCTCGGCTTCGATATCGGTCATTCTGAAACACCGATTACACCATGTATTATCGGCGACGAGAAAACGACGCAGCAGTTCTCAAAACGTCTGATGGAAGAAGGCGTCTATGCGAAATCTATCGTCTTCCCGACCGTACCGAAAGGCACAGGACGTGTCAGAAACATGCCGACAGCAGCACATACGACAGACATGCTGGACGAGGCACTGGCAGCTTACGCCAAAGTTGGCCGTGAACTGAATATCATTAAATAACAGCCACCGCATCATTGATGCGGTGTTTTCTTATGGTGTACAAATGATAATGAAAGCGGTAAAATAATAGTGAAAATAATGATTATGTACACTGTCTATGGACAGCTGTCGTTATAAGGAGTATGACTGATGAAAAGAATTATGATTACCGGTGCTTTAGGTCAGATCGGTACAGAACTGACTGTTAAACTACGTGAAATTTATGGTACAGACAACGTACTGGCGACAGATTTACGTCGCCCGGAAGAAGATAGCATTATACTTGCAGGGCCGTTTGAAGAGCTTGACGTGATGGACGCCGAGACAATGGAGCGCATCGCTGCAGACTTCAAGCCGGACACAATGATGCACATGGCGGCGCTGCTCAGTGCGACTGCTGAGAAGAACCCGGTGTTTGCCTGGAACTTGAACATGGGCGGCTTATTGAATGCCCTTGAGATAGCACGTAAACACGACATGCAGTTCTTTACGCCGAGCTCTATCGGTGCCTTTGGTCCAACAACACCAAAAGACAATACACCGCAGCTGACAATCCAGCGTCCGACAACGATGTACGGCGTCAATAAAGTGGCAGGTGAGCTGCTCTGTGACTACTACTATCACAGCTTCGGCGTTGATACACGTTCAGTGCGCTTCCCGGGTCTAATCTCACACGTGAAAGAACCAGGCGGCGGGACGACTGACTATGCCGTTGAAATCTACTTCAAAGCAGTACGCGACGGCCGTTACGACAGCTATATCGATAAAGGGACGTTCATGGATATGATGTACATGGACGATGCTATCAACTGCATCATCGAGCTGATGGAAGCAGATGCTGACAAGTTAATCACGCGTAATGCGTTCAACGTGACAGCGATGAGTATCGATCCTGAAGCGGTCGCAGCAAGCATCCGCAAGTTCATCCCCGAGTTCGAGCTCGGCTACGATGTCGATCCGGTCCGTCAGGCGATTGCTGACAGCTGGCCGAACTCTATTGATGCAACAGAAGCGAAAGAACAATGGGGCTTCAATCCGCAGTTCGATTTAGACACAATGACTAAGACGATGCTTGACGCTATTAAAGCGAAATAACAGCAATAGAAGCCGGGACATGAGTCCCGGCTTTTTTAGTTGGCAGGCGCTGAAAACCGCGGTAAATCAATTTTAAATTCTCTAATATACATTATTAAAACATCCTTTTTTATAAATATTTATCTATTTCTCTAATTTTTCTAAAGCTATTTTAATATGTTGTAAATGATGCTCTCCATGCCATGCATAAAGACTTATCATTTGTTTTAAAGGAACTAACCCGTTTTCAGGGTGATGCATTGAACGCTCAAACTGTTCATCATTTAATGATTCTAAAACCTTTACCCATCTATTATGAATTCCAGTAATCATCATTATTGAATCATTAATATCATTTTTATTGTCACTTAGTTTAAACCATTCATTTTCCTCAAATGTAGATACACTTGGACAATTTTCCGTTAGAATTAATTTCGTTCTAATATATCCATGTAAATGACTATCAGCAATATGATGTATCAATGTTCTTACATCCCATGAGCCTTCACGATATTGTTGAGTTAATTGATTTTCATTTAAATTAACAGTAACTTGCGCAATTCTTTGAGATAAAGTCTTAATTTGATTAATCCATAGTTTAACTTGTTCTTTTTTAATATCCTTTGGTATTTCATATTTTCCTATTGGAAATTGATTTTTCATGGAATCACCTCAATAATATTTTATGAAATTAACAATCGTTATTAGCAACTGATTGTATTAAATTAATATTTTTACTTTTAAAGACTATTTGATGAAGTTTAATAATTTAATATCGTTCCATCAATATTGTTAAAATGATCTGACAAGATATATGTATTCACGATTTTTAATCCCAAATTCTCGGTCTTTCAAGTCCTGCAGTTCTCATATAATCTAATAATTGTCCTAGATGAACTGCTTCATGGAAAGTTACTCTTTCTATCATATCTCCAATTGTTCTTATATAACCTGCATCTTGAGTTCTATCAATTTTAATATTAGTAAGATTTTCTTCACTTATTTTTTTAATGAATTCTTTGTACTCATCTCTATATTTTTTTGAAACTATTATTAGTTCTTCAATGCTATTATCAATATTATCGTAAGGTGTTGGAATTTCATCAATGCTGCCACCTTTAATAAACATTTCATGGTACATGTATTCTGATTGTAATACATGTTTAATCATTTCATATATTGTTAAAGCATCTTTATCAGGCTTAAATTCATAATACTTTTTATCAATACTTTTCCAAATAATCTCACTACGTCTTCTCACTTCTGACATGTTTAAAATCAAGACATCTATACTATTCATAATACATCCCCTTTTAATTTAATTTATTGTTATATTTTATAATTCATAAGTAAATTATTATTCAATAACTGCTCTTCCTACAACAAAATTTGATTTCTCATTATTAATTACTACTATTTCACTCGGACTACCCATAGCAAACCCTTGATATACCTTTAATTCATCAAAAGATTGATTTATTACATCTCTAACATAAATCCCTAGTGCTGAAGCAGCTACACCAGTAGCTGAATCTTCAAAGTATCCTGTGTTATTAGGGAATTGTCTAGCATGATATATATTGTTTTCATCTTTTACAAAAGGATATAATCCAGTAGATCCAATTTTGTCACAGACTTCCCATAAATAATCGTAATTAGGCTTTAGTTCATTTAATTTTTCTAAATCTTTCAATTCGATAATTGTTTTAAATCTAGAAGTAGAAACGTTCTTCACAAGACTATCTGAAAGTTGATTTACAGATATATTCAAAGCATTGGCAATTTCAAGTTTATCAATATACTGGTTACTAATTTCAGGCTTACCTTGTTTTACTTTGACTTTGAAATCCGAATCGTCCCCTACAATCTCAATCTCTATAACTCCTGCCAATGTCCCTACTGAAAACTTATTTTTATCAAGAAACTTCTGTTCTTTAAGAACAGTTACACATGCTATCGTTGCATGAACGCACATTTCCATTTCTTTATTTGGAACAAAATATTTAAATTCATACTCATATGAAGAATTATTACTATTTAGAACAAATCCCACTTCTAATTTCATTTTTTGAGCTATACCTATCATATCATCGTAGGTTAATTTATCTGCCTCCAACACTACAGGGCAAGGATTACCACCTTTATTATTATATGCAAACACAGTTGTATTATAAATTTTCATATTAAAACTCCTCAGATAATTTTTATCTTATTATATGTTACATCCTCAAAATGTTATTACTTTAATTATATAGATATTTAAGTTACTTTTCTTTATTAATAATAAAAATTACCCCAACTCAGTTTATAATTAAATTGAGATATTCTAAATATTATTCATTTACGTCAGAAATGACTTTGATAAAAACTTGATAGGACTATTTTATTACCTTAAATATATTGCATATCAAAGACAAGGCGATTTCAAAGCACTATATAAAAACAGAATATCTAAGAGTCAATAACCTAGATAATGATTAACTTGGATTAGTCATCCCACAACTGATATAACAATTATCAACTAGGTAGAAATGAATGTAAAAATAGACAACTTACGTTACAAGAGAAAAGTAAAATACTAATTAATGCAAGTAAAATTTCAAAAACATATTGTACAAATTTTCTGATAATGATACATTAATAAGAAACAAAAATAAGTTTAAAGGTGATCTGATATGTAGAGATTTCTTTCTAATCAATAACAACGGACATAGACTTACAAGTCCAATAAAACTAAATAAAGAATTGTATTTGTACGTCTATGATCCTCTATATTAGGAGGGAATCATGAAAAGATATACAAATAACTTTAAATATTTATACTTTAGCCAGCTTTTCGCTAATACAAGTGATAATTTATACATCATTGCGCTCATTGCCTATTTATACGCAATGACAAATTCAGTTCAAACCAGTGCACTAATACCAATCTTCATTACATCAGCTTATTTTTTAAGTGGATTTATTGCACCTTACGTATACTCAAGATTTCAAAAGCAATATATTTTAGTTTTTAATCAAACGACGAAATGTTGTTTATTAATCACTCTTCTTTTGACAATGCGTTTTGAAATTCAAATGGTTTATATATTAGGTTTAGCTTTTCTCATTGCTTTTTTAGATGGATTTACAAATCCATTAAGCAATACGTTGATCCCCTATTTCGAGAAAAAAGAAAATATTCTTGGAGCAAACACAAAAATCAGTAGTATGAATAATATAGTTCAAATATCAGCTTGGGCACTAGGAAGTATACTATTAACTCTTCTTCATAGCGAAGGATTAATCATTACGTGTATAATATTTTCTATTATTTCAGTCATTTTTATTATGAAAATAAATTTTAGTATTAATACTGTAGAAAAAGAAATAGCAGGCTCAAAGAGTTTCAAAGAAGTCATACAAAGCAATGGTAATTCTAGCTACAGTAAATATTTAAACTGGAATACATTCTTAGCATCATTCGGCCATTCAGTTTGGATTGCAGCAATAATGATTGCTTTTGTAAAAGATTATTTAAATGCACCATCATTCTGGTTTGGAATTATCAATGCTACGTTCTTTATAGGTCTGCTTTTTGGAACAAAAATAATTCGTAAAACTACATCCTATAAAATTTTACACATATACTTTATTGGATATCTGGTGCTATCAATCATTACATTGTTATTTGGTATTAATCGTTTCCTCTTCTTTGCCGTACTTCTATCATGGCTTTATGGTGTTATTGAACAAATATTATCAATTACACTCCATACTGAAATACAAAAACAATTAAACCACGAACTGCTGATTGATACTTACACACTAAATCAGACGATATATAGTTTGGGATTCTGTATATCAACATTTGCTATGTCATCAATTGGAGACCACTCCAACTTGACGGTAGTATTTATTATTGCGTCATTAAGTTATTTATCAATATGTCTGCTCACTTATCGATTTAGAAAAATATTTTAAAGTTTAAAAACACGCTTCATTTTGAAAATTACTCAAATTGAAGCGTGTTTCTATTTCATTAAAGTTAAAATTTTCCTCTTTTTATGATGTGGTATCGTTTGATTATGTTTGCATCATTCATCAAAAGGATGATCAGCTTTTTTGATATCTTCAATATCTTCTAATCTCTACAGGCTTATATTCTCTAATAACTTTTTCTAGATTCTCAATTGAATCAGGAAATGCGATATTATTTCTATCACTCTCTGTTAGGAAGCCCTTATTTACCATCTCATCAAAGAACGATGCTAGTAAATCATAATATCCACTTTTATTATAAAGAATACACGGGCGATCATTTTGTCCAATCCTAGACCATGATATAACTTCAGAAATTTCTTCTAGTGTTCCAGGTCCACCCGGCAATGCCACACATACATCACCTATTGATAGTATTTTATTTTTTCTTTCTGACATATTTTCCACGATGATTAATTCACTTAATCCCGGATGTGAAATCTCTCTAGCAGCTAAGAACTTAGGCATTACACCAATCACTTCTCCACCATTTTCTAAGACCGTGTTAGCGATAGTACCCATTAAGCCAACATTTCCACCCCCATAAATAAGAGAATGATTATTATCTACAATCCATTTTCCTAGTTCAACAGCATTATCATTAAATTGAGCTTCATTGCCTTTGCTTGCTCCACAGTAAACTATAATATTCAAAATTATTCTCCTTTTTCACGTAATTTTTCGATTAATATATTAACGGCCGGTGCAATTAATTCACTTTTATTCATTTCAATATATTCTACAGCCGTTATTTCATTTGATTTTTGATACTCTTTAATACCATCATACATATAGCATCTTAATTCTACTTGATTTTCTATGTCTGGATAGGCAGGGCCAATAATAGTATCGTAATATGTTAACCTTACAGGATCTAATTCTACCGACAGTTCTTCCTGTATCTCACGCACTAAAGATTCTTTATCATCTTCTCCTGCCTCTATCTTACCACCTGGAAGATAATATTTTTCATTATCTCTTACCTTTACAAGCAGTATTTTATCACCTTTAATATCTACTAAATTTGAACATATATACTTAATCAATCCAATCGCCCCTAAAAATAATTTCTTATTTATTCGCACTAGTGTTGCATAAATAAATACAGAATTTTCTGAACTTGTATTTTCTACGAAAATTTAAAAATTGAAAACGCCTAAACAGAGGTAGCGATCATCCATTTTTTTACTGATGTAATTACGTAATAACTAAGCGACATTTTTTAGTAACTATCAGGGGATAGGCCCCCTGATTCTACGAATCAAATGGTGTCCCTTGCTCCATACAGAGGCTTTAAGTAACCTGGTGATCTGCAGAATACTCTTTCTACTATTATTCTTCAACTTAATCAGCATATTCAAACAGTAGACAATCAAAGCGATATAAACCTGATTGGAGACAGCTGTCTCCGAACAGCCGTAAAATGTTTTGACGTTCAGATGCTGCTTGATCCATTTAAAGAACAGTTCAATCGCCCAGCGTGATTTGTAGATTTCGCCAATCTCCTCCGGAGATAAGTCAAATCTATTGGTCACTAAGACAAGGTTCTTACCCTTGTCATCCTGAACAGTCACACGGCGAAAGTAATGCTCTGTCCTGTTAGTCGTTGTTCCAAGAACCACCATCTCATCTGAAATGACGCTGCTCTGTTCGCCGGCACCAAAATCGTGAATGACTCTACGAACCGCATTACTCCGTAATCTGGATACAAAGAAGTAGCCTTCATCAGTCATTTCATCAAATCTGTTGTACTGTACATATCCACGATCAAAAACGTACATACATTCCTTGTCATCCACTAAAAGCTCAAGATGATTCTGATCATTCTCACAGGCATTGGTAAGGTAAAAATCATTTGGATATGAATCATGATCGTCCATGTGAACCAACCGTAAGTGCAGCTTGACACCTGACTTTGTTTTTCTGAATTTTGCCCAGCGACAGTGATGAAGGTTCAGAGGCAGTGTACTTGAGTCAATGATCTTCAATGGTGTAGTGATCTTTCTCTTCTGATTAAAATGCGTCTCCCTCTGGATCTGGTCTAATAGCTGACTGAAGATATCCTTAAAAATCTGTGTGGGAACGTCAGATAGTTTTCTACTGAGCTGAGAATAGCTGATAGAATCAAAACCTAAGGTTTTCTGAAGTTTCTCTGAAAAAACACTGTCACTGACAGCTCGTAGACTTTCGGTCTCAAATAACTGTGAATATAACAGGAGTTTAATGAAAGCACAGGTATCTAGCTTCTTTGTATAGTAGTCTAAGTTCAGGATTTTCACTTGTTGAGAAATTTTCTTGAAATCTATCGGTGAAATCCATTGTTCAAATGATGATTTTCTAGTAAACTTATCCATGTTGAGATCCTTTGTATTGGATTTGGATGTGTATTACTACCTCCAACCATTATAAAGGACTTTTTTTGTACAGAAAATAAATTTTTAGAATATTCCATTTAAAACCGTAGGTTGAAATATTTTTATGCAACACTAGTGATTTATTCGCCGATTGTAAAATTAAGCTAGACAACTAATAAAGCCTTCTGTGCTAAACTCAATATGTATTTCCGTCCAAAGAAAACATAAGGAGTTAGCACAAATGGCCTATACACATCTTACCACGGATGAACTTGCGTTCATAGAATCATATTACCACCAGAAAATTTCGGTCAGTGAGATCTGCCGGAGAATTAAGCGTTCAAGACAGACCGTCTATAATGTAATTAATGCACTCAAATCAGGTATATCTGCACTGGAATTCTATCAGAACTATAAGAAAAGAAAATCTCTTTGCGGAAGACGTAGAATCGTCCTTCCTAAGCATCAGATCAGTTATATTCAAAAAAGGATAGCCGACGGCTGGACACCTGACACCATCATAGGCAGAAATGAAGAACCTATCAGCTGTTCTGTCAAAACTCTGTACAGAATGTTCAGGGAAGATATTCTTCCTGTTCAATCACTTCCGATGAAAGGGAAAAGAAAACCTAACGGTCATCATGAGAAAAGAGGTCGTCAGACTTTCAAACGTCACATTTCAGAAAGAACAGTTGAATTTCCCGACTTTGATAAAGAGTTCGGTCATCTTGAAGGCGATACGATTGTTGGTCGTCGTCATGGTAGCGCAGTCATCACCCTTGTTGAACGCGTTTCTAAGATGATCATCACCCTACGACCGGAAGGTCGCAAGGCATCCGACATTGAAAAAGCATTAAACAGTATGTTCTCGGCTTTACCTTATCGTCTCTTTAAATCCATTACATTCGACTGCGGTAAAGAGTTTTCCAGCTGGAAGTCAATCAGTAACCAACACGATATATCTATCTTTTTTGCTGATCCAGGCACACCTTCGCAGCGTGGTCTTAATGGACATTCAAATGGTATGCTTAGAAGAAACGGTCTGGACAAAGATATGGATTTCAACACAGTTACAGACGATTATATTATTCAAGTTGCACATTCCCTCAATAATCGGCCAAGAAAATCTCTTGGTTACAGGACACCATTGGAAGCATTTATGAGTTTCATCGAAGATGAGAAGTTGTCTAGCTTATTTTGACAAACGAAAGCATAAAAAAATGAACATAAATGTAATCGTTCACAATATAAAATTATTTTAAATTTTCAAAAAACTTATCGTATTGTTTTTATAGTGTGCTATACTAACATACATTAAACCAGTAGAGGGTGTGTAATGATGATTAAACAACTAGAAGTCGTGAGAAGAGAACATCTAAAGGAGAAGCCGGACATGGCGACACTTGGATTTGGGACCGTATTCACCGACTATATGCTTTCGATGGACTACAATCCTGAACAAGGGTGGCATAATGCAGTCATTCTACCTTATCAGAACATCGAGCTGTCGCCAGCAGCGCAAGTGCTGCATTATGGTCAGGCAGTATTTGAAGGCATGAAAGCATATCGTACAGGAGACGAAGTGAGACTGTTCAGACCGGAAGAGAACTTCAGGCGGATGAACCAGTCGAATGCACGGCTCAATATGCCCGAAGTGGATATCGACTTTATGGTGGACACGCTGAAGCAGCTTGTCACGCTTGAAAAGGACTGGATTCCAACAGGCGAAGGACAGTCGCTTTATATCCGGCCGTTTGTTATTGCGACAGAAGCTTACCTTGGTGTCCGTGCAGCGACACATTATAAGCTGCTGATTATTTTATCACCAGTCGGCGCTTACTACGGCAGCGATCACTTGCTCGCGACTAAGATTTATGTGGAAGATGAATACGTGCGTGCAGTGCGCGGCGGCGTCGGCTTTGCCAAAGTTGCCGGGAACTACGCAGCGAGTTTAATGGCGCAGACGCGTGCAACAGAACTCGGCTATGACCAGGTGCTGTGGCTGGACGGTGTTGAACAGCGCTATGTAGAAGAAGTTGGCAGCATGAATATCTTCTTCGTGATTGACGGCACAGTAGTCACGCCGGAATTGAACGGCAGCATCCTGCCGGGCATCACCCGTAAGTCTATTCTTGAATTAGCGCAGCACTTAGGGTATCCGGTCGAGGAGCGGCGCATTTCAATTGATGACGTGTTCGAAGCATCACAGGCAGGCACACTGCAGGAGATCTTCGGTTCAGGGACAGCAGCTGTCATTGCGCCGGTCGGGTCCGTGAAATACAAAGACCAGGAGCTTGTTGTGAACAATGGTCAAGCAGGGCTGGTGACACTGGATTTATACAATCATTACACCGGGATTCAAAACGGCACTGAAAAAGATCCGTTCGGCTGGTGCGTCAAATTATAAGATAAAGGAGCAATGTGTATGGAAGAAAAGATGACAACTCGTGAGTATTTATTTAATAGAATGGAAAAAGGAGCAGCAGGCATTTCGGCGGCTATTCTTGTCTCGCTCGGAATCGGCCTGCTGCTGAAATCCATCGGCGGGCTGACAGGTCTTGACCTGTTGCTGACCATTGGTACTGTTGCGACACTGCTTATGGCACCCGCACTCGGCGCAGCGATTGCTCACAGTCTCGGGGCGAACAGCCTGACGGTCGTCTCTGCAATGATTGCGGCAGCGGTCGGCGCAAGTGCCGTGGCACCTGCGGGTGAGGCTTTCACGCTGAAGACCGGAGAACCGGTCGGTGCAATCATCGCAGCGATTATCGCCACTTATGCCGGTAAGAAAGTGACGGGAAGAACATTCCTGGATTTAATGGCTGTACCGCTCGCTGCCGTATTGTCAGGCGGCATTGCAGGCTATTATTTATCAACAGTCATTGCACCGGCACTCGTAGTCATCTCAAAAGCCATTACATCATCTGTCGATGGTCATCCATTACTTGCGTCTGTTGTTATCGTCGTCTTCGCTGTATTAGTGATGACGCCCGCTTCCAGTGCTGCTCTTGCAGTCGCGCTGCAGCTTGACCCGCATGCGAGTGCAGCAGCGCTCGTCGGTATTACCGCTCAATTTGTCGGCTTTACAGCCATCAGTCTGCGCGAGAACGATTTAGGAGGATTTCTGGCGCAGCTGATCTGCACGCCGAAAGTCCAGTTCCCGAACATCGTCCGCAATCCGAATATCTTGATTGCCCCACTGGTCGGTGCTGCTGTGGCAGGGCCGGTAGCAGTCCTTGTCTTCAAGCTCGGTGTACCGTCTGCTATCGCGGGACTCGGACTGAGCGGCCTGATCGCGCCGATACAGATTTTGACGGAGCAGGGCAGCGGCGTGCTGTTGAGTTATATGATCGCAGGCGTTGTCATCCCGCTGTTAGTCGCCGTTGCTGTGCACTATTTGTTGTTAAGAAGAGCCAACCTCGTCAAAACAGGGGACCTTGCCTTACAAGTCAGTTAATCATCCTGCAGCTTTTGCTGCAGGATTTTTGTGTTATTATTTTGTTATTCAGTACTTGCTCAGTACAATAGTAGTATTGATAAGAAGAGGTGAGTGTATGGTACAGTTAATTGTCTTTGATAAGGACGGCACATTGATGGAACTCGGCAGCACTATCGTCAAGCTGGCAGATGATTTGATTAACGAATTCTCAGTACGCACACCTATTCATGTGCCGAAGTCAGAGATTAAAGATGCGTTCGGCATGGTTGATGACAAGCTGGACATGGTGATGAAATCGAATGCAGCAAAAAGTATCGCCGACCGTCTGAGAGTGCTGCCGCATGGTGACCAGCTGGCTGACTGGACACTTAGTGAGATGGAGCATCTGTCTAATGATAATGAAGTCGACGACATCAAAATCATTAAAGGCGTGCCTGAAGTGCTGCAGCAGTTGAAAGAGCGCGGTTACAAACTCGCGATTGTTTCAGCTGACGATACAGAGTCCATGAATTTGTTCGTTGATAAATATGACATTCGTCAGTATTTTGATTTAATTGTCACAAGCGATAACTCGGTTCATCAGAAACCAGACCGCGGCTTAATGGATGAAATACTGGAGAAAATAGGAGTGGCATGCACAGAAACGATGATGGTCGGTGACACCGAGATGGACGTCATGCTCGGCAAAAACGGAGGCGTCGCTCAAACAGTCGGCGTGCTGAGCGGCTCCGGCGATAAACAGGACTTACGCAGTGCCGACGTCATCCTCGACAGTGTTGCTGATTTAATCAATAGCGGCGTGCTGAATCAGTAGTCTATAGAAGAAGTGGCCTTCAAACAGGTCCTGAAGGCCAAAATTCTATAAAATCCACGAAAATCAGCGAGAAGTGGCCTTCAAACGGCTCCTGAAGGCCAAAATTCTATAAAATCGACGAAAATCGACGAGAAGTGGCCTTCAAACAGCTCCTGAAGGCCAAAATTCTATAAAATCGACGAAAATCGACGAGAAGTGGCCTTCAAACAGGTCCTGAAGGCCAAAATTCTATAAAATCCACGAAAATTAGCGAGAAGTGGCCTTCAAACAGCTCCTGAAGGCCAAAATTCTATAAAATCGACGAGAAGTGGCCTTCAAACAGCTGCTGAAGACCACTTCTTTTATTATCGCTGCTGAGATTTTCTATGTTCTTCGATTACACGGCCGATTTTCTCAATGACCGGATCTAATGTATCGATATTGTCAAAGACGTCATATTCATCAATGTGAATGCGGATGACCGGGCAGGCATTGAAGCTGTCGATCCATTGTTCATAACGGGCAAATAATGCACGCCAGTATAGTTCGTCTGTCTCGATCTCCATTTGACGGCCGCGTTCAGTGATGCGGCGGAGAACAGCGTCATAATCACATTCCAGGTAAATAAGGCAGTCCGGCTTCGGGAAGTACGGCGTCATGACCATCGCTTCATAGAGCTGACGGTATGTCTCGAAATCTTCTGCGGTCATCGTGCCGCCTTCTTCGTGCATTTTAGCGAAGATGTCGACATCTTCATAAATAGAGCGGTCCTGAATGAATCCGCCGCCATATTCGAACATTCGTTTCTGCTCCTTGAAACGTTCAGCAAGGAAATAGATCTGCAGATGGAAACTCCAGCGGTCAAAATCATGATAGAACTTCTCGAGGTAAGGATTGTTATCGACTTTTTCAAATGATGTTCTGAAGTTTAGTTTTTCTGCTAAAGCTTTTGTCAGTGACGATTTGCCGACACCGACTGTTCCAGCAATCGTGATGACTGCATCGCTTGGTATTTTATACATGTTGTTCTCCAATCACTGTGTTTATTTGGCTGAGAATATATTGATAGTCCGCTTCATTATGGACAAAATCGAGGTGGGTTGTATCGATGCACAGGCTGTTCGGTGTCTGGTCGCATATGCGGTTGTAGTCCGCGGTTAACGTGCGCAGGTAGTCATCTGTAATCGCCGACTCGAACTCCCGGTTGCGTTTAGCGATACGTTCTTTTAAGACAGGCAGGTCCGCTGTCAAAAATAGCGTAATGTCCGGCTGGCGCAGTTCAGACGTCATGACGTCATAGATTTTCTCGAACATGCCGTATTCTTTGCTGTTCAATGTATTGCGCGCAAAAATCTTATTCTTCATAATATGATAGTCACTGACGATACTTGTGTCTCCTAAGTCGCTGATCTGCTTGTAGCGGTTGCAGAGGAAGAACATCTCAGTCTGAAAGCTCCATTTATTGATATCGTCATAAAAATCACTCAGGAATGGATTCTCTTCTACGATTTCATACAGTGTATCCATATGCAAAGTGTCAGCAAGTTTTCTTGTGAGAGAACTTTTGCCGACACCGATTGGCCCTTCAATTGCAATATATAGTGTCATGTTTCTCTCCCGTAATGATAAAATGTATATGTTATTGTATCACAAAATAATGAAGGCGGATGACAAATGAATCATGAAACTTTTATGAAACTCGCAATCGAAGAAGCACATAAAGCAGGTGCTATCGCTGAAGTGCCTATCGGAGCGGTCGTTGTCCATCACGGAGAAGTCATCGGGCGCGGTCATAATCTGCGCGAGACGGGCCAGAATCCGACGTATCATGCAGAGATGATGGCGATCAATGAAGCAAGTGCGCACCTCGGCTCGTGGCGGCTTGAAGAATGCGTGCTCTATGCGACGCTTGAGCCGTGCGTCATGTGCTCCGGCGCGATTGTCATGAGCCGCATTCCTGTCGTTATATACGGCGCGCATGATCCGAAGGGCGGCTGCAGCGGCAGTCTGATGAATCTCTTGAACGAACCGCGCTTCAATCACCGGGCGACCGTCATCAGCGGCATCTGTCACGATGAGTGCAGTATGCTGTTAACGACGTTCTTCAGAGAACTCAGACAAAAGAAATTACTTGAGAAGAAGCGGGTAACGAACTGATTTAAGGGTAAACGTATGACATGAAGATATAGGAGATGAATAAATGATTAAATTGATTGCCACTGATATGGACGGCACACTGCTGAACGCAGCCCATGAAATCTCGGAGGAAAATATAGCAGCGATTAAAGCCGCACAACATAACGGAGTAACTGTCGCTATTGCGACCGGCCGTGCTTTTTATGAAGCGAACACACCTGTCAAACCGACAGGACTGGTCGTCCCTTATATTTGTCTGAACGGGGCAGAAGTGCGCGATGAGGCATTCAATATTATGCATACATCGAGTTTAAGCCGCAGTCAGATTAGTAATATTACAGCGATTTTAGACCGCTATGATATTTTCTACCAAGTATATACGAACTTCGGGATTTACACAGAAGACGTTGATAAAGACTTGCAGATCTATATCGATATCGCTGATAAAGCAGGCAATGTGCCTGACGTCGACAAAATTAAAGCAGGCATTCAGAAGCGGATTGATCAAGGGACGCTGAAGCAGGTCGACCGCTACGATGCGATTTATGAGCGTGACGGGGAACTGGTGCTGAAATTTCTCGCTTATGCCGCAGACCTCGACAAAATCGACAGGGCAAAAGCTGAACTTGCGCAGTACGAAAGTCTTGCGATCTCCGCGTCTTCCCGCGGCAATATTGAAATCACGCACAATGATGCGCAAAAAGGAATCGCGCTTCAGGCCATCGCTGACCAGCTGCATATTTCAATGGACGAGACGATGGCGCTCGGTGACAACTTAAACGATATTTCAATGCTCGAACGCGCCGGCTACTCTGTCGCTATGGCAAACGGCGCACCGGAAACAAAAGCCGCAGCAAAATACATCACTGAGTCGAATGAAGAGAGCGGCGTCGGCAAAGCTATCTTCAAATACTTACGAGAAGTGAACGGACTGGACGTTTAACTTGCGTACAATTTCACACGCACGACAGACAAAGAAAGCCATGCTCACTTGAGCATGGCTTTCTTATTGTGCTATCACCTGGATGACGCGCGCCGGCACTCCGGCAACGACGACATTGTCAGGGACATCGTTTGTGACGACAGCGCCGCTTGCAATAACACAGTTGTCGCCGATTGTGACACCGGGATTGATGACCGCGCGGCCGCCGATCCAGCAGTTGTGACCGATCTTGACGGGCTTCGCATATTCGACGCCGCTGTTCCGTTCTGCTGCTTTCACAGGGTGGGTCGCGGTGTAGATGTGAACGCCTGGAGCTATCATGCAGTTGTCGCCGATATCGACGCGGGCAACGTCCAGTATCGTCAAGTCGTAGTTGGCGTAGAAGTTCTCACCGACATGAATGTTATAACCGTAGTCGACTTTGAAATTACTTTCAATCCAGATAGTCTCACCGGTCGCACCGAGAATCGCTTTGATGCGCTGTGCACGTTCTCTTTCAAGATTCTCAGGCACGGCGTTGTAGCTTCTCGTCGCAAGTTTCGCCTGAATGCGGTCGTTCACCAGCTCAGGGTCATGCGGATTATACAGTTCGCCTGCCAGCATCTTCTCTTTTTCAGTCATCAGTGGCTCCTATTTAGTGTAACGTAACCGCGCGAAAGCGTCGTGCTGATGAATGGACTCTTCGTTGCGGCATTCAATCTCAAAGCCGGTGACAAAGGGTAAATCCACTAAATCTGCTGCAATCAGACGCAGTAAGTCTTCAACGAAGCGCGGATTTTCGTAGGCGCGTTCAGTCACTGCTTTTTCGTCTGTCCGTTTTAAGATCGGATAGAGCATGCTTGAGGCGTTCGCTTCCATCGAATCGAGCAGCTGCTCTTTAAAGTCGTCAGGCAGCGCTGCTGTCAGCTCTGCTGTCACGGTGACGACACCGCGCTGGTTATGCGCAGAATATTCGCTGATCTCTTTCGAGCACGGGCATAATGTCGTCACATCCGCCTGAATGGTAATAGCTTGTGCCGTCACTTTTTCATCAGCGACAGTCATGGAGAACGTCACATCCGCATGGCCGACCGCCTTTAAGTTAGTGACCGGACTGAAGCGGTCAAAAAACCAGACTGCAGAAGCATCGACTGTCGCATTTTGCTGTCTCATTGTCGTCTGCAGTGTGATAAGCACTTTTTTCAGCGTGTCGAAATCAAGCGGCAGCCCTTGATCATAGTGCGCCTCCACTGATTCGAGAATGCGGCTCATGTTGATGCCTTTTTCGTCCTGCGCTAAGTGCGTCGATAAGCTGAATGTGCCGGCCGTCTGAAAGTCACCGAGTCTGACCGGGTATGTTAAGTTTTTAATACCGACATGGTCGATTTCGAATAAAAAGTCTTTTTTTGAGCTTTGAAGGTCAGTCATGAGTGCTTTTTCGGTCGGTTTCGTCCCCTTGACGGGATCGACTGAACCGAAATGCTTCCAGCGGCCTTCTCGCGTAGCTAAATTATAATCCATAGTTATCTCCTAATTACTTCTCATTAATCACCGATGTGATAGCTGTAGAATCGTTCTATTTTAAACCACATATTTGCTGCGGCTTCTGCTTCCTGTGTATCTGCTGCAAGTGAGGCAAGCATCGGGCCGGTCTGTGATGCATGGGCTTCCAGCACGCGCTGCTTTCTGTCGCTGTAACCATCGATATCGACAGTGATGTCCGGCTCGCCGAGGTCCTCGAATGTATCATTACTGAAAGCGACGAGATGCAGCTTCGGCCGTTCGCTTGCAGGCAGGCGGCGTACTGCTTCAACAACCGCAGCCGCTGTTGCTTCGTGGTCCGGGTGGACAGAGTAACCCGGATAAAATGAAATGATCAGTGACGGCTTCAGCTCATCGATTAATGCACCGACCATATTAGCAAGGTCGCTTGTCTTTTCAAATTCGAGTGTTTTATCCCGGTAGCCCATTTTACGTAAATCAGTAATGCCGATTGCTGCAGCTGCTGCCTCAAGTTCTTGCTCGCGGATATGAGGCAGTGATTCACGTGTCGCGAACGGGGGATTGCCTAAGTTGCGGCCCATCTGACCGAGTGTCAGGCAGGCATAAGTAACAGGGACACCGCTGTCAATGAACTTGGCAAGCGTTCCTGAGACACCGAATGCCTCATCATCGGGATGGGGAAATACGACTAATACTTGTGATTCTTCCATAGTTACACCTCTTATAACGGGAACGGTGTTCTGCTGATTTCAAGAGCAGCTGCCAGCTGTCCCTGGAAATTATGTCCTGCGAGCAGGAATTCACCGTTTTCTGTGATTTCGTAATGCGTTAAACCTTGTACATATACCCAGCCGCCTTCAAGCTTCAGACCGATGCGAAAAGGCTCTTTGCCGCCGCCGGTAATTTTCGCCTGAACATAAGTGACCTGAATATTGCGTAAAAATGTGCCGGCGTTGAACACCTGCTTGTCGAAATGAGAGGCGTAGGCACCATTGGTCGTTTCGACATGTAAATAGACAGGCTGACCTTGATATTCTTCTAAGTGCTGCTGCACTGTTTCCTGGTTAATTAATTCCATCGTCAGGACTCCTTCGTTTTTGATACTTTACTATTTTACTAGAACTTGTTGAAAAATTATACCGTTTGAGCTTGACTGTCACTCATTATTGTCACTGACGCATAAAACGCCCTGGCGACTTACAGACAGAGCGCTGTACTTGTGAGTCGGCCAAGGCGTATCGATTGAGTTATACTTCTTTTGTCTGTACGTCGATTTTTTCGACTTTGTTATAAGCGCCGTGCTGTACAGGACCGACGAAGTCATTCATCTTCCAGCCGTTTTTAATCGCTGATGCCACGAATGCTTTCGCGTTGATCACTGCTTCGCGTGGTGTTAAGCCGTTTGCTAAGTTCGCTGTCACAGCCGCTGCAAATGTACAGCCTGCACCATGGTTATAAGATGACTGGAATTTATCCGTTGTCAGCAGTGTGAATGTCTCACCGTCGTAGTACAAGTCAACTGCTTCTTCGCCTTCCAGCGCTTTGCCGCCTTTAATGACGACGTGTTGTGCGCCGCGGTCATGGATAATCTGTGCCGCTGTCTTCATAGCTTCTACAGAAGTCAGTCTGCCGAGGCCGGATAACTGTCCTGCTTCGAACAAGTTCGGAGTAACAACTGTTGCGATCGGCAGCAGTTCTTTAATCATCGCTTCAGTATTTCCCGGGTTAAGTACTTCATCTTCACCTTTGCAGACCATAACAGGGTCGACCACGAAATATTCAGCGTCAGAATCTTTGAATGCCTGAGCGGCACGGCCGATGATTTCTTCAGTGCCGAGCATCCCTGTTTTAATCGCGTCCGGCTTAATGGATAAAGCAGTTTTCAATTGCTTGTCCAGCAGTTCAATCGGCAGTGCCGTCACATCATGGCTCCACGTTTCAGGGTCCATTGCGACAACCGCAGTCAGTGCGACCATACCGTATGTGTTATGCTCCTGGAATGTTTTCAGGTCAGCCTGCATGCCTGCTCCGGCACTTGTATCTGAACCTGCAATCGTTAAAGTTTTCTTCAAAGCCATTTTGACATACCCCATTCTTAATGTGTTTGTTAATATCATATCAGAAATAAAGGTATGACAAAATAAAATGCTTCAATAATATGATACAATTTATGACGAGGTGAATGAGATGAACTGGGAGACGATTTTCAAGGATATTAAAGACAAGCATGATTTCACGACGATGGATGATTTTCTGGAGAACGCTTATGCTGTTAAGACCGTTTATCCGGCGCGCAAGAATATATACAACGCCTTCAAGTACACGCCGTTTGATCAGGTCAAGGTCGTCATTCTCGGGCAGGACCCGTATCACGGACCGAATCAGGCGCATGGTCTGGCGTTTTCCGTGAAGAACGGGACGAAGATTCCGCCGTCACTGCGCAATATGTACAAGGAGCTTGAAGCGGATATCGGCTGCACGAGAATAACCGGCGAACTGACCGGGTGGGCAGAAGAAGGTGTGCTGCTGCTGAACACAGTGATGACTGTGGAAGATGGCGCTGCGCATTCCCATAAAGGCATCGGCTGGGAGACGTTCACGAATGAAGTGATCCAGGCAGTGAGCGACTATAAAGCGCATATCGTCTTTATACTGTGGGGGAAACCTGCCCAGTCGAAACGCCCACTGATTGACGAGACGAAGCATCACGTCATCACGAGTGTCCATCCGAGTCCGCTCAGTGCATCACGTGGCTTCTTCGGATCAAAGCCGTACAGCAGGACGAATGACTATCTTAAGGCGCATAACATTCCGCCGATCGACTGGTGTAAGGAGGTATTGATGGATGAATCAGCAGCTGATTAAGCAGATAGAACATGAACTCGCACTTGCGAAGACGGCCGGGTCTCAGGCAGCATTCGAAAAACATATGTATGCCATTCAGACGCTGGCAGCACTTTGTTCCAGCACCGGCAGTCAAGAACCGGCCGCCATATCGTCTATTAAGTCGGATGAGATTTCAGCGGCGGAACTGAAGATGATGGGCGGTACGATTAAAGGAACAACGGCAGTAACAGACGACGGCCATGGTAATGGCGCGTCACTATTTGATTTTTAGGAGGAACATGTAAATGAAGACATTTTTAATTATCGGTGCGATTAATGCACTGCTGGCAGTGGCACTTGGTGCGTTCGGTGCGCACGGACTGGAAGGGAAGCTGACACCGAAATATCTCGGCATCTGGGAGAAAGCAGTGCAGTATCAGATGTACCACGCACTTGGCCTGCTCGTGCTCGGTGTGCTGTCAGGCACAACATCACTGAACTTGAATGTAGCGGGCTGGCTGATGACGCTCGGCATCATTTTCTTCAGCGGCTCACTATATATACTTGCAGTGACACAGATCAAAATGCTTGGCGCCATCACACCGCTCGGCGGCGTGATGTTTATTGCCGCATGGGTCATGCTTGTCATTGCAGCATGGAAATTATAAAAACCAAGCTATCTTGAAGTGAACCCCAAACGTCAGAATTTTTTGGAATGGAGAAATCCGTTCCTTTTTTTATGCAGTTTTTAAACTTAGGCTTTTCTCTCTGAATCCTGCTGGGTTCATCCAGTCTGATTTAGAGTTGATACGCTTATTATTGTAATGCATTTACTACTTTCAGCTTGAATGCGAGATCATAATTAACCAAAAAAAGCCCTGAACATTAGATTCTAGGTCTAATGTTTAGGGTGCAGTACAATGGCTTGATTTTTACTTGTTGTAGCGATTGCTGCTAGAACGTTTATTCAGTTGACGTTGAATGATTGGTAGTAAGATTGGGCTTAATCTGATTAATAGACGAATTAATCTGCTCATAGTTAAAATCCTCTTTTCGCTAGTTTTATTAGACTATAACCAAAATGGCAGCCGGATAAACATTAATTGTTCTTCTTCAGCGCGAAGTAGAACGGAATACCGATCAGGACGATGATGATGGAGTAGAGTGCGCCGAGAAAGTCACTCTGCAGTGTGCTGATAATAATGAACAGCCCGCCGACAATCGCAACAATCGGCACGATTGGATACAGCGGCACGGAGTAACTTCTTGCCATTCCTTGATGTCGCTTACGGAGCAGGAATAAGCCGACGAACGCCATAATATAAAATACATAGATGACGAAAATACAGATTTCTGATAAGTAGTCAGCATTGACGACTGACGGCACAGCGAGTGTCAGCAGTACAAGAATAAGCCCTAAAATATAGACGATGACGAGTGCACCGACCGGCGTCTTCGTTTTCTTGCTGACATAGCCGATCGGCCCTGAAAACGGCAGCAGCTTATCGTCTGCCATAGCGAACGGCACGCGCGGGAATGTCATGATTTTACCGTTCAGACAGCCGAATATCGAAATGATGACACCGATGTTGACGAACTTCGAACCTAGGTCGCCGAACAGTACTTTAGCAGCTTCTGCTGAACTCGTGTTGCCGAGGCCGACGAGTGTTTCAGCCGGAATGACGTGGAAGACAGCGATATTGATGAAGACGTAGGCCAGCGTCACGACGGACAGACCGACCAGCATCGCAAGCGGCAGATTGCGCTTCGCATTTTTCATCTCACCTGTTAAGTTCGTCAGCATGATCCAGCCGTCGTAGGCAAATAATGTAGCAAGCACTGCGCGGCCGAAGTTGATCTGGTCTTTCTCGACGATTAAGCTTGTCACATCCTGATTGAAAATCGTCGCCTTACCCCACAGCAGGCCGAAAATAATGATGGCCACTACCGGAATCAGCTTGGCGATCGTTGTAATGTTCTGCATCGCACCGCCGAGAGAAGTGCCCATAATATTGAGCAGCACAAGAAACGTAAGCGCGATAATGCCGAGCCAGACGCCGGCCGATTGACTCAGATTGAAGAAGTTTGATACGAGAATACCGAAGAATAATGTCAGTGATGCGATGATTGCAGGCCCGTAAATAACGGTCTGCACCCAGCCCGTCAAAAAGCCGAAGAAGCGGCCGTAAATGTCGCGGATATAAGCATATAATCCGCCGGTCTTCGGAATTTGCGCGCCGACTTCAGCAATTGTCAGACCGGCTGCAAGCGTCAAAATACCACCGACAATCCATGCCCATATGGCCATCGTGCTAGTACCGGCATGATTCAGTACAACGGACGGTTTGACGAAGACACCTGAACCGATAATAGTACCAATAACAATAGTGATCGCAGTCCAGAAGCCGATGGTCTGCTGTAAACCCTGCTTGTTCTCCATAATAGTTCTCCTTTAATACACGAATTGATACCAATATAACATGAACTGAATTTTAAGAATATATTTTTTTGATATCATATTCTGTCATTATTTCAGCGTAATGAGGCTGTTAAAATTATTGATGGGTGCATAAAATATGTCTATTTTTCAGAAATGGCTTGATTTCTTCAGTCATCTTTTTTATGATTAATGAGAATGATTATCATTCGCGAAGGAGTTTATCATGAAGTTACGTTATTTTGTTATCACGCTCTTATTACTGTCAATCGTCTCTATGTTCATCGGAGTAGTGACTGTCACACCGGCAAGTCTGCTTCATTTATCAGAGAACGACAAAAATATATTATTGAACAGCCGGCTGCCGCGTACATTATCCATCATTCTGGCAGGAGTCGCACTAAGCGTTGCCGGTCTACTCATGCAGCAGCTGACGCGCAATAAGTTTGTCTCACCGACGACCGCAGGGACGCTTGACTTTGCGAAACTCGGCATTTTGCTGGCGATGATTTTTTTTGCTGACGCACATATTCTCATTAAATTATCGTTTGCAATCGCCAGTGCTATTATCGGCACGATGGTGTTCATGGGAATCGTCAGACGCATCAAGTATAAAGATGCGATTTTTATTCCGCTTGTCGGACTCATGCTCGGCAACATCGTCTCAAGTCTCGCAACATTTATAGCGCTCAGATTCAATGCGATACAGAGCATCGGCAATTTCTTTGTCGGGGATTTCTCAATGATAACGACCGGGCGTTATGAAGTGCTGATCATTATTGTGCCGATGGTCATCCTCATTTACTTTTTTGCGCATCACTTCACGATAGTCGGCATGGGTGAGTCATTCAGCCGTAACCTCGGCATTTCATATGACAGAATCATGAACCTTGGTGTAGTCATTGCAGCGGTCGTCTCAGCTACTGTCGTCGTCACCGTCGGAGTACTGCCGTTTTTAGGGCTGATTGTGCCGAACATCGTCAACTTATTGGTCGGAGATCATCTGCAGAAGACGCTGCCTTTTACAGCGGTGCTCGGCGCCATACTCGTGATGACAGCAGATATTTTCAGCCGTCTCATTATTTTCCCGTATGAGATTCCGATCGGGTTGACGCTCGGTATACTCGGCAGTCTTATATTTATGACGCTGCTCTTAATAAGGAGAAAAAGCTATGCAGAAAAAATTTAACGCAATTATCCTGCTTGCTGTTGTCCTTGTAGTGATGATTGCTTTGTTCATCATCATCCAGCTGAACGTTAACACGCTCGGTTATGTACTCCCGTCACGGCTGAGAAAAGTCGCTGCCATTCTTCTTGTGGGAGCTGCAATCGGCGTGTCATCGCTCATCTTCCAGACAGTGACCGAAAATCATCTGCTGACGCCGTCAATCATAGGTCTCGACGCTGTGTATCTCTTTATTCAGACGATTCTTATCTTTGTGTTCGGAACGTTCAGCGCTGTGCTGGTCAATGCATATGTGAATTTCTTTATCTCAGTGATTTTAATGGTTCTGTTCACGCTCGGACTGTTCAAGCTGGTCTTCAAAAAGAATGTCTCCGTTTATTTCATTCTGCTCTTCGGGATGGTCATGGGGACATGCTTTCAAAGTTTGTCGAGCTTCATGCATATGGTCATGAACCCAGATGATTTCCTGATGCTGCAGGACAGAATGTTTGCCAGCTTCAACACAGTGAATTCATCACTGCTCGGCATTTGTGCCGTCATCATTGTCGCCATGCTTCTGCTCGTTTACAAAAAACGTCATGAGCTGGATGTGTTAAGTCTCGGTAAAGTGCATGCGCTGAATCTCGGTATTGATCTCGACCAGCTGACCCGCTCTATGCTGCTCATCGTTGCGGTGCTGGTCAGTGTATCGACAGCGCTTGTTGGTCCGATTACATTTCTCGGTATCATCGTCTGTAACGTCACTTATCAGTTTATGAAGACATTTGAGCACCGTCTGCTGATTCCCGCGACCATTGCTATTTCAGCGATTACGCTGATGGTCGGACAGATGCTGACGCAGTATTTATTTGATGGGAATACAGAAATTACGATTATGATCAATTTTGCGGGCGGCCTGTATTTTATTTACTTACTCTTTAAGGAGGGTGCACATGATTAACATCGAACAACTGTCTGTTCATATAGGAAAGAAACCGATTCTGCACAATGTGACTACGAGCATCAAAGAAGGGGCTATCACTGCTATTATCGGGCCGAATGGTGCCGGTAAGAGCACACTGCTGAACGCCGCGACCCGGCTGATTGATGCCGATGCCGGCACAGTTTACCTTGATGACGAGAACATTATGACAATGAAAAGCGATACTGTTGCAAAGAAATTAGCTGTACTCAAGCAGAGTAACCATACAAATCTTAAAATTACAGTAAGAGAACTGGTCAACTTCGGCCGCTTCCCGTATACGAAAGGGCGGCTGTCAACAGCGGACCACGTAATAGTGGATGAGGCGCTTGAATATATGGCCCTTACCGATATGCAGGACTGCTACTTGGATGAACTGTCAGGCGGCCAGCGCCAGCGTGCCTACATTTCTATGACACTTGCCCAGGACACCGACTATATTTTTCTGGACGAACCACTGAACAACCTGGACATGAAGCATTCTGTCCAGATGATGCAGCTGCTCCGTAAGCTCGTCCGTGAAAAACAGAAAACGATTGTCATCGTCATTCATGACATCAACTTTGCGTCGTGCTATGCGGACTATATCATCGCCTTAAAAGACGGTGAAGTGCTGCTGGACGGCAGGAAAGACGACGTGATCACGACAGAGGCGCTGAAAGCAGTTTACGATATGGACATTAACATCGAATGTATATTCGGCCAGCAGATCTGCGTCTACTTCGACGATGAGAAGACAGTCGATGAATTCATTGAAGAAGTCCAGCTGGTGTAAGCATCAATCATTGAAGGGAGTGTTGCCGGGGAGAAAGCAGTTGATCGGGCATACTAAGCGGGGAAATCATATAACTATAAAGGAGCAGAAAATGAAGAAATTATCATTAGTGTTATTAACTTTAGTGTTTATCCTGGCGCTTGCAGCTTGCGGGAATAAGACGGACAAAGAAAAATCATCAGCAGCAGGTGAATCGCAGCAAGCAGTGAAGATTAAATCATCTTACCAGGTCATGGGTGAGAAAGAAGACGGCAGCGATGCGAAAAAAGTGACAGAAACTGTTGCAGTACCGAAAAACCCGAAAAAAGTAGCGGTGTTTGATTACGGTGCACTTTCTACAATACAGGAATTTGGTGTGGAAGATCGCGTTGTCGGTCTGCCGAAAGGAGAAGGCAACCGCTCACTGCCTAAGTTCCTTGCGTCATTCAAAGATGACAAATATACGAACTTAGGGACACTAAAAGAACCAAACTTCGAGAAGCTGGCTGAAATAAACCCTGAATTAATTCTTATCTCTGGCCGCCAGGCAAACAGTAAAGTGCTGGATGAAATGAAAAAAGCAGCACCTGACGCGACCATCCTTTATGTTGGTACAGATGATAAAGATTACATTGGCAGTGTGAAAGAAAACACTGAAAACCTCGGCAAAATTTTTAATAAAGAAGACAAAGCGAAGCAGCTCATTCACACGCTGGATATGAAGATCAAAGAAGTGAAGAAATTGACAGCGGCATCAGACGCAAAAGGATTATTCGTGCTGGCGAATGAAGGCGAGCTGTCTGTCTTCGGTAAAGGCGGCCGCTTCGGTTTCATCCATGAAGTGCTTGGCGTCAAAGAAACAGACGACCACATTAAAGCAGAAGGCCATGGTCAGGTCATTAACTTCGAATACTTGAACGACAAAAACCCGGATATTATCTTTGCGATGGATAGAGGCGTCGCAGTCGGCGGTAAGTCATCAAGCAAACAGGCACTGTCAAATGAAGTGATTAAAGATGTGAATGCCGTTAAAGAACATAAGATTATCGAGCTCGATCCGTATCTCTGGTACTTCTCAAGTGGCGGTGCGAAAACAACTGTGCAGCAAATTGAAGAGATTGAAAAAGGCTATAAATAGCATCATCCCGCAAAATACCCCGGTACCTTTAACAGGTACCGGGGTATTTTACAGCACTATACTTCAAACAGCGGCGCAAGATCTTCTGTAGTCAGCAGGTGACCGACGAAGAACTCGCCGAACTCTGCATAACGTGCAGATACTTCATCAAAGCGCATTTCGTAGATCAATTTTTTGAATTGGAGAACGTCGTCTGCGAATAACGTGACGCCCCATTCATGGTCATCAAAGCCGACCGAACCTGTGATGAACTGCTTGACTTTACCGGCATAGCTGCGGCCAATCAAACCGTGTGAACGCATCATGCCTTTACGGGCATCCATATCGAGCATATACCAGTTATCTTCTGGTGTACGGCGTTTGTCCATCGGATAGAAGCAGACATAAGCTGAACGTGGCACTTCAGGGTAAAGGCGTGCTCTCACGTGCGGATTCTGATAAGGATCGTCGTTGGATTCTCCTGCTAAGTAGTTGCTCAGCTCAATGACGGAGACATATGAATACGTCGGGATTAAATAATCTGTGAGTGCGAGTTTGTTGAATTCATTCTCAAGGGCGTTCAAGTCTTTCATTTCAGGGCGCAGAAGCCAGAGCATTAAGTCGGCTTTTTGTCCTGTAATATTGTAAAGGGCATATGAGCCTTCTTTAGCGGCATGGTTGTCGTCCAGCTTAGCGACGAACGCTTTAAGTTCATCGACCATCGCATCCCGGTCTGCCTTGTCCAGCACTTTCAAGCTCGTGAAATCGATTGTGTAGAATAAGTGCAGGCTGTACCAGCCGTCTAGAGTAATTGCTGCTTCGTTCATTTCGTCATCTCTCCTTACGATTTGTCACTTCTAATATACCATAATCCACTGAAAATTCCGCATTCATAGTTTTACAAATTGATGACGTGAAATAATAGGTGAAATGTCATATAATGAATAAGGAAATTAACATAAGAGAAGCATTAGGAGGCTACTATGGCTAATTTATTAGATGTATTAAAAAACAATCTGCAAGGTAAAAACGTGAAGATCGTCTTACCGGAAGGTGACGACGAACGCGTCCTGCAGGCAGCGGTTGAATTGAACAACAGTGATTTCGTGTCACCTGTCGTCTTAGGTAACACGGAAAAAGTGACTGCACTGGCTGACCAGCTGGGTATTGCGATTGACGGTATCGAGCTGCTGGACCCTGCGACAAGCGACCTGCGTGAAGAACTGATTGCTGCCTTTGTTGAACGCCGTAAAGGTAAAGCGACTCAGGAGCAGGCTGAACAGTTGCTGAACGACCCGAACTACTTCGGCACAATGCTCGTCTACACAGGTAAAGCAGCAGGATTAGTATCCGGTGCGGCACACTCAACAGCAGATACGGTCCGCCCGGCACTGCAGATCATCAAAACAAAACCAGGCGTTGCCCGTACGTCAGGCGTCTTCTTCATGATCCGCGGCGATGAGCAGTACGTCATGGGTGACTGTGCGATCAACCCGACACTTGAAGCATCTGACTTAGCAGAAATCGCGATTGAAAGTGCGAAGACAGCTAAAGCGTTCGGTATGGAACCGAAAGTTTCGATGCTCAGCTTCTCTACTAAAGGGTCGGCAAAAACTGACGAGACAGAGAAAGTCGTTGAAGCGACACGCTTAGCTAACGAAAAATTAGCTGGGGAAACAGAACTTGCAGGAACTGTCATCGATGGCGAATTCCAGTTCGATGCTGCATTCGTTCCTTCAGTGGCAGCAAAAAAAGCGCCGGAATCTTCAATTCAAGGTGATGCGAATGTCTTCGTATTCCCAAGTCTTGAAGCGGGTAACATCGGTTACAAAATTGCGCAGCGCCTAGGCGGATTTGATGCAGTAGGACCGATTCTTCAAGGTTTGAACTCACCAGTCAATGACTTATCACGTGGCTGCTCAACAGAAGATGTTGTTTCTTTAGCGATCATCACAGCAGCGCAAACACTTTAATGAACTTGTTTCATGACGAGTGGCAATATGTTGACCACACGACAGGACTGCAGCCGATGCAGTCCTTCAGTTTTGATGATACATTCTGCCATCTGACCGGCACGCTCGGCTGGCAGAGTGTCGTCAGAACGTGGGTGCATCAGCATGTCGTCATACTCGGGATTCATGATTCACGGCTGCCGCACTTGAAAGACGGCATCAGGTATTTAAATGATGCAGGCTACGGTGCCATCGTCCGTAATTCCGGTGGACTCGGCGTCGTGCTGGACAGCGGCGTCCTCAACATTTCACTCATATTCAACGGCGGCAGAAGTTTCTCGATTGATGCCGGTTACGACTTGATGTATGAACTTGTTAAAGAGATGTTTAAAGACGCGGGCGTTATAGCGGCGAAGGAGATTGCCCACTCCTACTGTCCCGGCAGCTATGACTTAAGCATCGACGGCCGTAAGTTTGCCGGCATCTCGCAGCGCCGCGTCCGCGGTGGCGTCGCCGTGCAGATCTATTTGTGTGTGGAAGGAAGCGGCAGCGCGCGCGCTGAACTGATGCGTGACTTTTATGAGCAGGCGCTGCAGAACGAAGAGACGAAGTTCAGTTATCCTGACATTCATCCTGAAGATATGGCGAGCTTGAGTGAACTGCTGCAAGTAGAACTGACGGTAGAAGACGTCTTGTTCAAATTGCTTGCTGCTCTGAAGTCTCTCGGTGCTGCACTGACTCAGAAAGAGATGACAGATGAGGTATGGTCGTTGTATAATGACTACTTCGACCGGATGATTGAACGTAATGATAAGATGATCAAAAATATGAAGGATGTGAGTAACGATGCGTAATAAATTTCAGATCTGTGACGACTGTCAGGCAGTGAACATTAGAACGCTGCTGCCGAAGCTTCGGAAAATGGATCCAGACGCAGAAGTGGAAATCGCATGTCAATCCTACTGTGGTCCAGGACGAAAGAAAACATTCGCATTTGTTAACAACCGTCCATGTGCGGCATTGACTGAAGATGAGCTGATGGAGAAAGTCGCTAAACGACTCGCACAAAAACGCGACCCTGAAGAGGAAGCAAGACTTGCAGCACGTAACGAAGAACGTAAGCGCCGCCAGGCAGAAATCGATGCTAAGCTGAAAGCGAAACGAATGAAATAATATGAAGACGCACGGCTCTCATGGCCGTGCGTCTTTTACTATCTTGTCAACTGAGCGCTTTTACATTCCTACATACTTCTTTATTGTAAATTTACAGTCGCTTTACATGTGGGTGCTATATTTAAGTGGAATATAGACTATGGACTAGGGGTGACAATCTGATGGAGCGTGTCTTGATTACGGGTGCACGTGCACCGATTTCCTATGCAGTTGTACAGCAGCAGGTCGCACTTGGACGCCGCGTGTTTCTGACGGATTCTACCAGCAAGGTCAGCATCAAGAACTCTAAGTTTATCGAACAGTTTATTGTGACGACATCGCCGCGTTTTTCAACTGAAGAATACATCCGCGAGATCAACAATACTGTTAGAAAATATCGCATCGATGTCATTATCCCGTTGAATGAAGAATCGTTCTACTTATCGCAGTACAAGCACCGGCTGCTCGCACCGGTATGGGTCGAAGAGATCACGAAGATGCTGTCTGTCCATAATAAATATAACTTTACGCGGCTGATTGACGCCATGGGCTTTAAAGTGCCGGATACAGCTTATGTGTCAAATCAGGCGGAGCTGACGGATTTTATCGCTGCTTTCCCAGGTGATGACTATATCGTCAAGCAGCCTTACGGACGTTTCGGGCAGTCCGTGCGCAGGCTGACACGTATGGAACTTGAGAACAGCAATTTCATCGAGTTCCCGTTTATGATACAGACATTGATCAAAGGAACAGAGTGGTGTTCCTACTCTGTCGCTCTCGGCGGCCGCACGTTATCGACGTCCCTTGTCGCTCTCGGCGGCCGCACGTTATCGACGTCCCTTTACTTATCCAATGCTCACGAGAGCTATAACTGCTCGACGCATTTCCATTCCCGGAAAAATGACGAGCTGAAGGCGATTATCGAATCGATTATCCGTCAGCTGAACTGGTCCTACCAGATAGCATTTGACGTCATTAAGTGTGACACGACAGGTGACTACTATTTCATTGAATGTAATCCGCGGGCGACGAATGGTGCGCTGTTCATGGAGCCCGCTGTCTGGGACTTAAACGTCTGTGAACCGAAATATGAAGCACGTCAGCTTATTTTCATCTCATTTTACAACTGGCTGCTGCGGCCGAAGAAGCATAACTTCGACAAGCTGAAGTACGGCAAAGATATTTTCTGGCATCCGAGTGAGAAAGTGATTTTCTTCGAACAGCTGATCAGCGGGGCACAGTGGTGGCTCTCGGCTAAGCAGCAGAAAGTCACAGTCAATAAGATCACGACATACGATATCGAATGGAACGAAGATATCGTGAATCTATAGAAGTTGAGGGCAGCATATGATCTATCACACATTAAACGCGCTGCCGATTGCGCAGCTGACTGATATGCCGGTGGATATTGATTACCTGGCTTATATGATGGCCGGTATCGACAGAGGCATCCGTAATGTCCATGCAGACGTGCAGGTGATGGCGGTCAGCGGCCAGCTTGTCCCGGTCAGCATTAAAGACGGGCGTCATCATGACAGCTGGATCCATTCATTCACCGCACAGTATATCGATGAGATGATCGCAGAAGTGGACCGCATGACGCTGAAGCCCGTTATGAAGCGGTCAGCGTCACTGCTGCTCGGTGCAGGCCGGCTGCTGCTTCGTCTGACGAAAGAGCAGACAGTCACGGTGTTTCCGTCATTTATGTCAACGACGCTCTATACAGACAGCCAGTTTGAGCACGTTGGGCGCATCACTGAAGAGCTGACACGATGTTTTCCGCATCATGCAATCGTCTTTCGGACATTGAACACGGTGCATGACGATAGAGCAATCCTCTGTCTTCAGTCAGCAGGTTATAAACCGCTCATTTCCCGTGCGGTTTATTTGTTCAATCCGAATGAAGCACATTCTAAAAATGAACGTAAAGATCTGAAGAAGGATATTAAGCGCTTCAACAAAAGCGGCTATACAGTGACAGACCAGCTGACGGAAGACGAGTTCAGCCAGCTGCTGCCGCTTTATGAGCAAGTATATCTCGAGAAGTATTCCGTCCATAATCCGCATTACACAGAAGCGTTCTTCAAGTTTCTCTATGATAAGCTCAAGCTGCAATGGTTCATCGTCAAAGATCAGAGCCGCATTATTTCATTTATGGCAGTGCAGCAAGTCGGCGACACGTTGTTTCCGGCTTACTTCGGTATGGACCAGTCGGTGAAAGGCCTGTACTTCATGACGAGCGGCCTGCTGTATCAGTATGCCATCGACAACGGACTTAAAGTCAACAACAGTGCCGGCGCTAAAGATTATAAGCTCGCGCGCGGTTCACGGCCGGCGCTTGAATATCATCTCGTCTATAGCGGCCACTTGACGGGTACACAGAAGCTTGCCTATCAGCTGTTCACTGCAGTCGCGACACCGCTCGGCGCGCTGCTGCTAAAACGACTGCAGTTCAACTAAATATATTTATTTTTCTGACAATAATGCTATAATTAGACTACATATATTTTAGGTGGTGATGACTTGGCAATAGAAACGAAAAGGGCAGTGCTCGCAGATCTGCCGCGTATTGTAGAGATTTATAATTCAACCGTAGCAAGTCGTCAAGTTACTGCCGATACTGAGCCTGTCACTGTAGAAAGTCGGACTGCCTGGTTTAATAACCATTCAGATAAGCGTCCGATTTTTTTGTTTTTACAGGACGGAGAAACAGTCGGCTGGCTCAGCTTTGAGACATTTTACGGCAGGCCGGCCTACAACAAGACAGTTGAAGTCAGTCTTTATTTAGACGAACAGTTCAGAGGGCGCGGCATCGGGCAGCAGGCGGTCGCTATGATGAAGGACATTGCAGCGACGCTTGACATTGAGACGCTGCTTGCCTTTGTATTTTCGCATAATACGCGTGCGCTCAAGCTGTTCGGTCGGAACGGCTTCGAAGAATACGGCAGACTGCCTGATGTAGCGGTAATGGACGGGGATAAGTATTCATTATCGATTCTGGGATTTAAATTAGATTAGGAGAGACAACAATGGTTAAAGTAAGACAAGCAGAACGACACGATATACCGGCAATTAAGAAGACAGCGACAATGGCATGGCACGATGCCTATCAGAACATTATGGCGGCAAACACGATTGTGCAGTTTTTAACAGCAGCATACAGCGATGAGCGCTTGGAGAAAAGACTGAATGACTCACTGTTTCTCGTCGCCGAGGAACAAGGTGAAGTTATCGCTTTTGCGAACTTCATCAACGGCCGTGAACTTTATTTGGCGGCGATCTATGTGATGCCCGGCTACCAGCGTAAAGACGTCGGTACAGCGCTGCTGCAGGAAGGCATCAAGCGCTTTGACGACTACACGGCATTATTCGTCGAAGTCGCAAGCGACAACCAGGGTGCACGGAATTTCTATCATAAGCACGGCTTTGAACTCGTCAGAGAATATGAGGAAGAGATTTTCGGAGAGAAGATACTGACAGGGCTGCTGGAAAAACGATTGAACTTGGAGTGATGCGAAGTAGATTGCTGTAGTTCATGACGCACATCAGCAGTATGCTGTGCGGAACGTTTCGAGACCTATCTATATGGGGGTCTCCTTTTTTTGTGGTAAACTTTAGTTAACATTCATCTAAGGAGAACGCTATGTCCTATCAATTTCAGAAAATGCCTGAAGAAAAAGTGTTTAAAGATCCTGTACACCGCTACATTCATGTCAGAGATCAATTGATATGGGATTTGATCAAGACGAAGGAATTTCAGCGTCTGCGCCGGATCAAGCAGCTCGGCACGCTCTATTTGTCGTTTCATTCGGCTGAGCACTCGCGCTTCAACCATTCGCTCGGCGTCTATGAAATTGTGCGCCGGATGATTGACGAAGTGTTCCACGGCAGGCCTGAGTGGCATGACGAAGACCGGCCGCTCGCTCTATGCGCGGCACTGCTGCACGACTTAGGTCACGGCCCGTTCTCGCACTGCTTCGAGAAGATCTTCAACACTGACCACGAGGAATACACGCAGGCCATTATTACAGGTGACACAGAAGTGAACGCCGTGCTGTCACGTGTGCACCCGGGGTTCGCAGAAGAAGTGGCGGAAGTCATCAACAAGACGCATCCGAATAAGCTCGTCATCTCGATGATTTCGTCGCAGATTGATGCGGACCGCATGGATTATTTGCAGCGCGATGCCTACTACACAGGCGTCAGTTACGGCAGCTTCGATATGGAGCGCATATTAAGACTGATGCGGCCGACTGAAGATGAAGTGATGATCAAAGAGAGTGGCATGCATGCGGTGGAAGATTATTTGATGAGCCGCTATCAGATGTACTGGCAGGTGTACTTCCATCCGGTCAGCCGCGGCGGCGAAGTGCTGCTGAACCGCTGCTTCAAACGCGTGAAAGTACTGAATGAAGCGGGCTACGACTTCAAAGCGCTGCCGACTTACTTGCTGCCGTTCTTTTCCGGCCGTGTCTCCGTCAAAGACTACTTGCGGCTTGATGAGACAGTTGTCTTCTATTATCTGCAGGAGTGGATGGAAGAAGACGACGCGATTTTAAGTGATTTGTCACGTCGGTTCGTCAACCGGGACTTGTTCAAGTATTTGCCGTTTGACGGCTCGGTCATTACGACCGGTGAGCTGACAGAACTGTTTGAACGTGCCGGCATTGACCCGGAATACTACTTTGTCTCTGACTCGTTCAGCGACCTGCCATATGACTATGACCGGCCGGGCTCGAATAACAACCGCAAGCCGATACATCTGTTGACCCGCTCCGGCCGCGTTAAGGAAATCAGCACGCAGTCGGTCATCATCAGCAGTATTACCGGCGTGAACCGCATGGACTATAAGCTGTATTATCCGAAAGAACTGATCCTCGGCATTGAAGACCTCGAAGTCCGGGGCGCCATCATTAATCTGCTGAATGAATTGAACTAGGAGTGATAAGATGAGTAATTTTCAATTCAATATTATAAAAAACGACCCGCTGGATGGTCATAAAGGGACGAACATCGGTGCCATCAGTCTCGATAACGTCGCACCTGTCTTCATCGATGTGCTGGAACAGCGTGCCTTCATCGATATCGGTGCGATGCACGCAAGAAGTGAAGTCGAAAAACGCGTCAAGTGGATTGATGACGAAGAAGCAGTGAAAGGTGACGCGGCAAAGCCGTACTGGCTCGTCTGGGTGACGACAGAACGCGGTAAGGACGGCCCTTATTACGCCGGCGTGACCGCCTGCTATATGCTCGTCAACAAAGAGAAGAAGCGCGCCTTCAAACGCATGCATGAACATGTCAATATGATGGACAAATCGATGAAGCACCATGTTATTGTTGACCATATCGGTGATGGCAATAAGCGTGTGCTTGCAGATTTCCTGAAAAATCATAACGCTGAGATGTGGGAGTATTCAGCAGACACACTTAAAGAACAACTTTTTGTGTCATAATTGTGAACATATTTTCGCTGCCTTGTATTTTAAAGGTGGTAGAAGTAAAATGACGGTAGCTATAAAAATAGCTAGGACACTAAAGAAAGCAGGTCTCTGTACCTGCTTTCTTTAATTTTTGCTATAATAAAATACAGGTGATAATTATGAAAGTCTGGGTCACAACAGAACAGAAGCTGAAGCAGAATAATGAAGTGATGAAGTATCATAACGAGGTAGAAGGAACACTGACAAAGCGCCGCGTTCCTTATGTCTCATATACAGAAATGCTGGACGGTGAACCGATTGATGTGCGCGTCAAGATGGACCCCGCGGGCATCCGCATTTCAAGGCGCGGTGCTGTGAAGATGGATTTTCTGTTCGTCTACGGTGAAACGACGCAGAACGTCTATACGACGCCTGCCGGACGCACTGTGATGGATGTGACAACGACCAGACTCGATTATAAGGCATTGTCTACAGGCGGTCGGCTGATCATTCATTACAAGCTGAGTGAGCGGGGCGAGGACCTCGGACAATTCAAATATCAATTAGACTATAAGGAGAGCGCTATATGAATATCGTCAACCAGTTAAAGGACACTTTAATAGAAGAAATCAAGGCGGCTATTATTAAGGCGGAATTAGTGACTGAAGTTCCTGAAATCAAGATTGAAGTACCGAAAGATACAGCTAATGGAGACTATGCGACGAACATCGCCATGGTGCTGACGAAGCTTGCGAAGCGCAATCCGCGTGACATAGCAGCGGCTATCATTGATCACCTGGATACATCAAAAGCACATGTCGAAAAACTGGATATCGCAGGCCCGGGTTTCATCAACTTTTACATGGATAACAGCTATTTGACAGATATCATTAAAGAGGCGCTCACAAAAGGTGCGGCGTTCGGCCATCATCCGGGCGACCGCAGCGAACACGTGCTGCTGGAATACGTTTCAGCGAATCCGACAGGCGACCTGCATATCGGTCACGCCCGTAATGCCGCAGTCGGCGATACGCTCGCCAATATTTTAGCGGCGGCAGGCTATAGTGTGACGCGTGAATATTACATCAATGATGCCGGTAAACAGATTGAGAATCTCGCGTATTCGATTGAAGCGCGTTATTTGCAGGCGCTTGGCCGGGAAGCGGCACTGCCGGAAGACGGCTACCACGGTAAAGATATCATTGCGATCGGTGAAGACATCGCGAACAACGAGCCGGGTTATGCGTCTCTTACTAAAGAAGAACGCATTAAAGCCTTCCGCAAGCTCGGCCTTGACTATGAGATGAAGAAATTAAAGCAGGACTTAGCAGATTTCAACGTGCACTTTGACGACTGGTTCAGTGAAACATCATTGTACGAATCAGGTGCCATCAAGCGTGCGCTTGAGACGATGACGGCGAACGGCTATACGTTCACGGCAGAAGACGCGACGTGGCTGCGCACGACAGATTTCGGTGATGACAAAGACCGCGTGCTGATCAAGAATGACGGCACGTATACGTACTTCCTGCCGGACATCGCGTATCACTACGACAAAATCAAGCGCGGCAACGATGTGCTGATCAACTTATTCGGTGCCGACCACCACGGTTACATCCCGCGTCTCAAAGCATCTCTTGAGACGTTAGGCGTTTCTTCAAGCCGCCTCGAAGTGCAGGTGATGCAGATGGTGCGCCTGCTGCAGGACGGCCGGGAAGTGAAGATGAGCAAACGGACAGGAAATGCCATCACGCTGCGTGACATTATGGACGAAGTCGGTGTCGATGCAGCCCGTTACTTCTTGACGATGCGCAGCCCGGATACACACTTTGACTTTGACATGGAACTCGCAAAAAGTCAGTCAAGCGACAACCCGGTATACTACGCGCAGTATGCACACGCGCGTATATGCTCCATCATCCGTGCGGCAGCTGAGCAGGGCATTACAGTCGATGCGGCCGCTGACTTATCACTTATTACGAATGACAAAGCGTTTGAACTGCTGAAACGTGTCGCTGACTTCGAAAGCACGATCGACAGCGCAGCGGAATACCGTGCACCGCACCGCATGACGAATTATATTCAGGACTTAGCAAGTCATTTCCATAAATTTTATAACGCAGAGAAAGTACTGACAGATGACCTTGAGAAATCAAAGGCACATATCGCCCTGATTGAGGCCGTCAGAATCACCCTGCATAACGCACTTGCATTAATCGGCGTCACTGCGCCCGAACGGATGTAATAATTTAGCCCGGAACATCATCTCTTCAGGGAGAAGAATGGTGTTCCGGGCTTTTTTGCATCATAACTCCGGGACTTGTGATGCAATTCCGGTTTTTTGCATCATAACTCCGGGACTTGTGATGCAATTCCGGTTTTTTGCATCATAACTTTGACACTTGTGATGCAATTTCTTTCTTCTTCGCTATAATGAAGAAAAAGGAGGTCGTTATGAAAAAACTACTGTTAATTATTTTATTAGTCCTGACCGGATGTCAGCACGCTGCTGCGCCGACAACAGAAAAATCTATGCGTATTATTAGTCTCATGCCGAGCAATACGGAAATACTATACCGCCTCGGCCTCGGCCGGAATATTATCGGTGTGTCGACGGTCGATGACTATCCGAAAGATGTCGCGACTAAACAACAGTTCGATAGTTTCAACTTAAATAAGGAGGCGCTGCTTAAAGCACAGCCGACACTGATTGTCGCGCATGAATCCGCGAAAGCCGCAGAGGAGAAAATTTTATCAGCGCTGCAACAAAAGGGCATCAAAGTCATATACGTCAAAGATGCGACGAGTCTCACAGAAATTGATGACACATTCATGCAGATTGCGAAAGCGACAGACCGCGTTAAAGAAGGCAGACAACTGTCGGCGGAAGTCAACAAGGAGATCAAAGAAGTCAGCAGGAAATATCCAGCGGCAGCCGGCAGCCGTGTCTTTATGGAAGTATCCGGGGAACCTGAAATATATACCGGCGGCCGCGGGACGCTGTTCGACGATATGCTGACGACGCTGCATGCAACAAATGTCTTCCATGATATAGAAGGCTGGCAGCCGGTATCAAAAGAAGCAATCGTCCGCAAAAATCCTGACATCTTAATCACAACAAGCGGTCAGCAGGAAGCGGATTACAGAAAAACCGTCGACGGCCGCGGCGGGTTCCGCCAAGTTACAGCGGTCAAGAAATCGCGTGTCTATGCATTGAATGATGACCTGCTGTCACGCCCGGGTCCAAGAATTGCGAAAGGACTGGAAGCACTTGCGGCAGTACTCGCTGATAAGTAAAGCTGTCCTGCTCACACTGCTCGTCGCAGTGGCGGCGCTCCAGCTGTTGATCACACCAAACGGACCCGCGTTGCCTCATGGACTCGTCGAGCGGGCCATTCTGCTGGATATCCGGCTGCCGAGGCTGCTGCTCGGACTGCTGGCAGGTTTTATACTCGCTGTGACCGGCATGGTGTTCCAGACTATCTTCAATAACCGGCTTGCGGATTCTTTTTCGCTCGGTCTGGCAAGCGGCGCAAGCTTTGGCAGTGCTGTCGCGGTCGTCTTCGGCCTCTATAGTTTGACTGCCTTATCGAGCATTGCATTCAGCGTGCTGACGCTGCTGCTTGTTATACTGCTGACCCACCAGTTGTTCCAGGGCCATCAGCAGACCGGGATGGTGCTGTTCGGCATGTTTATCAACTTCTTTTTCTCGAGTGCCTTGTACGGGCTCGTGCTGCTTAAGCCGGCCGAGTCCCGCTCGCTGCTCAATTATTTATTCGGCAGTGTCGGCGCTGCGGAATGGCATGACATTATCGTGCTGACGCCGGTCGCTGTGCTATGTACAAGCTGGCTGCTCTACAACGCCCGTGCTGTTGCCATCGTCTCGACCGGCGATACGATGGCAACAGGCCTCGGTATCAGCACGACGACATTCGTCTACAGTGTGCTTGCCGTCGCGTCAATCATGACAGCCGTGCTGATCAGCATGGCAGGGATTATCGGCTTCGTCGGCCTGCTCGTCCCGCAGCTGTGGCGTGTGCCCGACTGCTTCTCAGTGAGGCTCATCTGGACAGGGCTCGCCGGCAGTGTTACAGTCATTCTCTCGGATTTCCTGGGGAATGTTATACTGGCTCCCGTGCAAATACCGGTCAGCATCATTCTGGCATTTCTCGGGCTGCCGCTCTTACTCGTCATCACCATCCGGACTATTAAAACATCAACTATCAAAACTGAATAAAGTGAGGAACCATCCATGGAAACAATATACCGTTATAGCAAAGGCAGCTGGGAAAAATTTTTTATTGAGGCAGAGCAGATAAAGCCGCACGCACAGTCGTGGACGGCCCGATTCGCTGACCTCGAGAGCTTTGACCGGAACATCGTGAAAATTGATTCAGAAGAAGATTTCAGTGATATGTGGGGTTACTACGTCTACTATCAGAGCCTCGAGGAGGAGCATGACAATCAGGCGTTTAAGTTTTACTTGTCAGCAGAAGAACTGATACTGATCAATCTTGATGTCGCCCGGCTGATGAACACGACCGACGAAGAACTGCTCGTCGATTACAGCAGACGGTCACCGATCGATAACTTCATGGTCATCTTAAAGCATGCGACGTCGACATATATGGCACAGATTGACCGTTTTGAAGATGTGCTGCATGACATACTGTGGGAAGTCAAGGAGCGGAACAACATCAATATTATGGACGCCGTCGCCAAAGCAGACCACCAGCTGCTGCTCTGCAAGACGCAGGTCGTGACGATCACTGAAATCTTCATGGTCGTTCAGGAAGCGTTCTGCAGCGAGCTGCAGGATAACAAATACTTCAACCAGCTGAAGCTGCGCTTAGAGCGGGCGAAATTTCTGATCGACTCCTACGAGCAGGAGATTGATGCGCTGCTTGACTTTGAAAACTTGGTCTCATCATACCGGGGCAATGAGATTTCAAAGACACTCACGGTCTTCACAACACTGTTCGCTCCGGCGACCGTGCTCGGAGCGATATGGGGGATGAACTTCAAAAATATGCCGGAGCTTGACTGGAAGTACGGCTATTTGATTGCGCTCTTGTCCATTATGGCTGTGACGCTTGCTGTTTACTTCTACTTGAAAGGCAAAGGCTGGACGGGCGACCTGCTGGACACTAAGAAAAGAAGGAAATTTTTCTAGCGCATGAGCCACTGATGCAGTGCCGCGATATGGAGCGCGTTGGAAAAACGGCCGTCAGCGATTGCCTGCTCGATTTCGCGGAGCGTCATGAGCTGAATGGTGATGTGTTCGAATGGCTCAGGTGACGGCGTGCTCGTCTGTCTTGCTTCTGGAATATGGACGGTCGTACAGCGATTGGTCATAAAAGCAGGGTTTGCATGCATGGCACCGATAATTTGACCGTCCCCGCTGTAGCCTGTCTCTTCCTGCAGTTCGCGTACGGCCGCTGCAATGACGTCTTCGCCGGGCAGGGTGACGCCGCCCGGAAATTCGAGCACATCGGCTTCGATGCCGATGCGAAACTGTGATTCCACGATGAACCGGCCGGCCGTCTCAGCGATAATCGTGACCCAGTCAGGCGCGTCCACCTGGTAGAAAGTGCCCATCTGATGATTGAGTTCAAGCTCAACAGTATGGACTTTAAATATGCGGTAGTCATGGCTTGCAAGCTGTTTTTTATGCATGGCTTCTCTTCCTTTCTGCGGGCGTTCTGTTACTATTTTAGCAAAACGGGTAAAAGAATTAAAAATTGGAGGAGTTACCAATGCTGAATGCCGTTTTATTTGATCTGGATGGAACGCTGCTCGACCGCGACAAATCACTCAAAATGTTTCTGGAAGACCAGTACGAGCGTTATCATGAATATATGGTGAATGTCCAGCGTGCTGACTTCATCAATTATTTCATAGACTTTGATGACCATGGCTACGTGCCGAAAACAGCAGTATACGAGCAGTTATTCGCCGCTCTCGACATCAGTTATATTAAGCCGTCTGACCTGCTGCGTGATTTCGACGATAAATACCCGCATTTTGCTTACAGCTATGACGATACACTGGAAACACTTCGCCGGCTGCAGGCGCGGGGTTATAAGCTCGGTATCATCACTAACGGCTCAACAAAGCATCAGACGATGATCATTGATGTGCTCGGACTGGAAACGCTCGTCACCGGCTTTGTCATTTCAGAGGAAGTCGGCTACCGAAAACCGTCGCCCCGGATTTTTGAGGTGATGCTTGACCAGTTAGGTGAGCGTGCAGAAGACTGTATGTTCGTCGGCGACCATCCTGATAATGACGTCCGGGCGAGCCGGGAACTCGGGATGATTCCGGTCTTCAAGGACAACGGCTACTTCGAGCGGCCGTCCGGTTACTGCATCACCCGGTTGATGGAGCTGCTTGATATAGTGGAAGAACTGCATGCAAACAGCTGATTACAGCAAGATGAAGGAGATGATTCAATGGATTCTAAGCTTCATGTTACAGAGCCGGTCACAGCGGCCGGCGGCGTGTTCGAACGCATCAACGTGGAAGCGAGGGCAGATTTGACGTCTAGCGTCGAGACGAATGAACTGACGCTCGGCACGGCTGGTGACTTGTTCATTGAAGGGCGGCTGAATGCACCGTACATCAGCAATAAAGGGATACTTGACGTCATGGATACTATTGAGACTGAAGCGCTGTCCAATCATCAAGACGCCGTTGTCAAAGCAGGCGACCAAGTCAGCGCCCGTACTATCGATAATGACGGTACGCTTGACTTCGGCCGCAGCCTGCGGGCAGACACACTGCACGCATCAGGAACCGTGACTGCAGGCTTTGCCGCAGTGACCACATTCCAGTCTTCCGGCAAGCTCACAATTGACCAGCTGAGCGGGGATGATGTCCATATTAAAGCGGCACTTAACAGCACAGTCAACTTCATCAATGCGGCACATGTCACTGTCAAAGCACAGCGCGAAGCACTGCTCTTTAAAGACGATGATGCGCGACTTGTCGTCAAAGAGATAGCAGGGAACGATATTGTCATTGAAAATGTCGTGGCCGACCTTGTGCGTGGTGACCGGGTCAGTATCGGGCAGAACTGCATAATCAAAGTCGTTGAATATACGGAGAGTTATCAGCTGGATGACTCTTCTGACGTTTATGAACTCGGAAAGATATCAAGAGATTAGGAGAATATTATGAATATAGTGATTAGCGAGAAAGATACGGCCATCTATTACGAACTGTCGGGAAGGGGTTACCCGCTTGTCCTCCTCCACGGACAGTATATGAATTCAACGATGTTTGATACATTTGACCAGGAGTTCGGTGAGGATTATCAGCTCATCAAAATCGATTTACGAGGTCACGGTTATTCTGATAAGCCGCTGCATATTAACCTTGATGACTATATTTCAGATGTATTGTCAGTGCTTGATGAACTTTACGTCAAAAAAGCGCATTTTCTAGGCTACGGACTCGGCGGCATGGTGGCACAGGCCATCGCTATCCGCTACCCCCACCTTGTGCAGCGGCTCGTGCTGGTCAGCGTCGGTAACGAACCGTTCAATGATTCAGAGGAGCGGTTCCACCTGGAGTTTGCCAACTTGCTGCGGACGATGAAGCAGAAGGATCAGGATAAGCTGCTGGCTCAGTACATGTACCATGACCGGAAGACAGTTGAACGCTGGAAGCGCCGGCTGAAGGATACGGAGACTACAATGACAAACCTCGAGCGGAAAGCCGTCAACTATTCAACAGAGGGTGTCGATCTGCTCAGTCAGTCGCATTTAATTAGTGCACCAGCGCTTGTTGTCAGCGGTGAGCATGACCATATCATCCGTCCGGATCACGGCCGGACATTGAGTGAAAAGATTCCGAACGCTACTTACATGCTGTTTGAAAACAGCGGTCATGCACCGATGATCGAAGAAAAAGACCGTTTCGTCCAGGACGTTAAAATATTTTTAGCACCTGAGCTGGACATTTAATTCCATATTATTTCTATTACAGTGATTAATGATTTACAATCACTGTATTTTATTGTAAAATAATTACATAAAAAACAATAAAACAGCTGATAGAAATGAGGGAGTGCACTGAAAAGCCTTGGATATCAACTATTAATGATTATCGTGCTGATAATAGTTCTGGCAGGATGCAGTGACGACCGGAAAATAGTAGCAGAGCCGAAAGACACAAAACCACAGCCGCAGACCATGACTAAGACAGAGCTGATTCACCTGACCGCTGCCGCAAAGAACCGCCCTGCAGTGACAGCCGACAACTGGACGGTGCAGGACATCGAGTATAGACAGGTGACGTTCTACTATATAGCAGAAATAGACGAAGTGATCAAAGAGATGAGTCCGGATTTGACGACAAAGACCGCGACCGCCTATTTCAAAACGATGAAAGCAAACATAGCGGCCTATAACGAGAAGCAGAGTAAACTCCAGACCTCGAGCCGGATGACCGAAGTGAAAGGCAATGTCGGAGCAGCTAACGCCAACTATTTAAGCGCGCTCGATAAAGTCGTCACCGGCCTTCAGACGAAAGATGATGCACTGAAGGAGGAAGGATTCTCGCAGTTCGTATCGGCCCATACTTATTTGAACGCTGCCATTTATGAACTGGCTGACGCACCATCAGAAGAGACGACGGCTCCTCTGTCAGAGCAGCCGGTCATTAAAGAAACTTATACACTGGATGATTCAACCAAATAATATTATGAAAAGCGGCCGGCGCGTCATTTTATTGCGAAGTTATCAATTAATTTTGGATGACTTATGATATTCTTTAGTTAAACATCCCGCAAATCGGGTAGTGTTAACTAAAGGAGGGCTCAGACGATGACTACTTTTAAATCTGGTGGGTCTGTAGCAATTGCCTATGAAGTAACCGGTCACGGAGAACCTCTTATACTTATTCATGGAATCAACGGCAACCTTGAAATGTTTTATCACAACGTCGAAGAATTGAGTAAGCATTATCAGGTGATCACTTATGATCTTAGAGGTCACGGCAGATCGGACAGACCCCTTAACTACACAATGGATAATCATATTGATGACTGTTTTCGTTTAATGCAGCATTTGAAGCTCAAACGGGCGAATATACTCGGCTTCTCATTAGGGGCGTATATTGCGCTTGGATTTGCGATCCAATATCCTGAATACGTGAATAAATTAATTCTAGTCGGCGGTAAAGGACATGGTGAGGTCAGTTCTTATGCCCGGCTGATGATAAAGCACCGGCATGAGATTAAAGGGCTGACTAAAGAGCAGGTGCTGGATAAGCTGCATCCTTATATTTATCATAATACTGATATCGTAGACGACTGGCTGCTGAAAGTTAAAGACTATGCGACGATGACTTCGAACGAAGAAGCGATCGCCTCACGCAGCATGGCTAACTTTGATTACAGAGATGAGCTGAAGTTCATCGATAAGGAAGTGCTGCTCATCGTCGGTGAGCATGACGGCTTGAATCCGCCGGAAGAGAGCGAAGCGATTGAACATGAAGTCAAACGGAGCTTCCTGCTTGAGTTTCAACACTCCGGCCATGCACCGCTCGTAGAAGAACACGCGCGGTTTAATGACACGGTCATCCGCTTTTTGAGTTAATTCACTGGGAGAGCCTTTCTGGATTGGAAAGGTTTTTTGTGGTATATATGAGTTAAGTCGATTGAAGGAGACTAAGGCGATGGCTAACAATTATTATGACGACAGTACGATATTTGACAACTACGGTGAAATGCAGCGGTCTCAAAAAGGGCTGGAAGCAGCAGGGGAATGGGAAGCATTCAAGAAGATGATACCTGAGTTACACGGTGCACATGTCCTTGATCTCGGCTGCGGTTACGGCTGGCACTGTGAATATGCGGTCGAACAAGGAGCTGAGCGCGTCGTCGGCATCGATATTTCCGAGAAGATGCTCGAGCGGGCGAAGCAGCAGCCGCATGCAGATCAGGTGACTTACATTCAAGGGAGTCTTGATGACCTGGAGCCGCTGAACTTTGAAGCGCATGAGTTTGACGTTGTCATGAGCAGCCTTGCCCTGCATTATCTCCCGAGTTTCAGCGACGTCGTTGAAGCAGTGAAAGATGTGCTGACGATCAACGGGACGTTTGTCTTCAGCGTGGAACATCCGATCTTCACGGCGCACGGCTCACAGGACTGGCTGTACGATGAGGCCGGCAATAAAGTGAGCTGGCCGGTGGATAACTACCACCGGGAAGGCGAGCGGCAGACGAATTTCCTCGGTGAGCCGCTCACTAAATACCATAAGACCATGACGCATTACTTGAGCGTGCTGATCGACCATAACTTTGTCATTAAAGGGATTGATGAACCTGTGCCGTCAGAGCGGCTCATCAATGAGAACCCGGATATGAAGGATGAGCTGAGGCGTCCGATGATGCTGATTATTGCTGCCAGACGCAAGTAGACTGCCGGACAGGCAGTTTTTTTATGAGAAGAAAAGGGGTAGGACAATGTATAGAGGACAATACGGCATCAGATGGACGTTTTTTGTCACGGGCCTTGCGATTATCGGGCTCGGCATCGCCTTGATGCTGAGAGGGAAGCAGTTCGGACTGAGCAGCTGGGATGTGCTGCACTACGGATTGTGGAAGCAGTTCGGACTGTCGATCGGGCTGTGGAGCATTCTGATGGGGATTGTCGTTGTGCTGCTGACGATTCTCATCACGCGTCAGTATCCGCGGGTCGGCGTCTTTGTCAACATGCTGACCATCGGGACGTTTATCGATATATTCAATGGTCTGCTGCCGGACGCCCACAGCTTTGCCGCTCAGCTCATGACTTATACAGCGGGCATTGTCATCATGACGTTCGGCATCGCGCTCTATATTACACCGCAGCTCGGAGCAGGACCGCGCGATACGTTCATGCTGCTGCTCATTGAGAGAACGCGCTTTGACTTGAAGACCGCCCGTACGATCATGGAGCTTGTCGTCCTGCTCATCGGCTGGCTGCTCGGCGGACCAGTGTCAGTCGGCACGATCATCATCACCTTCATGCTCGGCCCGTTCATCCAGCTCTGGCTGCCCTATACACGGAAGCTGCTGGAAATATGGGTGAAAGCAGAACACGCACAATGAAACGAAGTCGATGTGACTTCGTCTTTTTATGTGTGTTACAATTAATAACTGAATACAACAGTATATCTTAAAATTTATATAAGCGATAAGCTGATTGAGGTGCAGAATGTTTGATAAAGAATTAGATTTAACAGCGATGGACATAGAACAGATCCGGAAGTTCGAACGTCCGCTCGCTTACTATTTAACGAAGCAGAAAAACGACTCATTGAAAGAAATATGCCGGTTCTTCGGCATTAAAGGCTATTCCGGCAAAAATAAAGAGGCGCTTGTTGCGCTGATCAATGACTTCGTGTTCAAAGACAACGCAGCGGCGGACAAAATGTTCGACGACATGGCAGTGGAAGAGTATAACGTCCTCAATCATCTGCTGATATCAGACCATTATGCGGAAGCATTCGATGCAGAGCTGGCACCGCATCACCTGATCTTCTCAGGAAGCGGCTATGCCTTCATGCCGTCAGACGTCAAAGAATACTTAAGAGCGTATGTCGTTGAGAGAAGCGGCACAGAAGGTCAGGACGATGAAGTGAAGGCATTGGTCAGTGCGGTCAATCTGTACGGCTACTTCTCACTCGACCACTATGCGGCAGTGCTGAAGAAATACTTGAACATCGAGATGACGGCTGCTGACCTGGAGCGCGAACTGGCAGGCGTTGCGACGCTGAAAGACGGCTTTGTGCTCAACCCATTGATGTCTGAGAGCATGTTCAGCGGGCAGGGCGTGGATACCGAGCGGACGTATTACATGCCGGACACGTGGGACGAGTTCCAGCAGTACTTTGCGTTTGAATATCATCCGGAGACACGTGAGCTGACAACGCTGCTTGACCATCTGGAGCAGTACTTGACGACACCGCTGCGCCGGAAAGACTTAATAGATTCTGTCATCGTCATGATGAAGATGATGGATCATCCGAAACACTTGATGAACATCATCACCGATCTTGAGCAGGAAGGGATACTGGCATCTGTGCCGCAGCAGCCGACAGAGCTGTATTTAATCGCGGCGTTCAGAACGGTCCGCAACTGGCATCTCGGCGGCCATCAAATGCTGGAAATCGCAGCAGCAGAAGGCAGTAGACGCACAGCACCGATGCGGGTCATCAACAAACAAGTGAAGAAGAAATCAAAGAAACGCAGAAAGAACATGAATGTCAGCAGGTTCAGGAAATAACGGGTTCAAACTTACCTCTTAATCAATATATTATTATTCCCGCTATCAAATCGCTATAATAGAGGAGTAATAAAAATGAAGATAGAGGAGAGGTAGCTATGTCAGTTTATCAATTTGAAGCGACGGACAGCAAAAATGACAGTTACAAGCTGGATAAATATCGGGGGCATGTGCTGCTCATCGTCAATACAGCGAGCAAATGCGGTTTGACAGGGCAGTTCGATGGGCTTGAGCAGTTATATCAGGAGTATAAAGACCGCGGTCTTGTTGTTCTTGGTTTCCCGTGCAACCAGTTTGCGAATCAGGAGCCGGGTACTGCGGAAGAGGCAGAGGCGGCATGCCGTCTGAACTACGGGGTGACTTTCCCGATGCATGAGAAGATTGATGTCAACGGCGACAATACACATCCGCTGTTCAAATACTTGAAGAGTGAGACGAAAGGTCTGCTCGGCAGCGCCGTCAAATGGAACTTCACTAAGTTTCTTGTCGACAAAGAAGGCAATGTCGTTGAGCGTTATGCGCCGCAGACAGAGCCTGGCAAGCTGAAAGGCGATATCGAAAAATATCTCGAAGCTTAATAAGTCAATTCCCTTATATTTCTTCTTGATTATATGTAAACTAGTAAGTAGAAGTTGAGCGTCATGAAGGAGATTTAAATGAGCAGAGAAACAAACAATAGACCTATATGGGGAACGGTGTACCGTGTCCTTAACATTGCTGTGATCATGATGATTTTAGCGCGCTGGTTCACGCCTCTGAATATCGGACTGTATATTATTCTGGCACTTGCCGCTCTACTCATTGTAGGGCTGCTTGATAGCCTGGACCGGAACCGCCTGAGAGAAAATCGCAGCCGTCATATATTTGATGCAATCATATTAGTGCTGTTCATGATCCTCTATTCGAGTTAACAAAAGCTGGCCCCACAAAGTGGGGCCAGCTTTTGTTATGCAGCAAGCTTTCTCGTATCGACGCCGTATAACTGGCATAATGAATCGATGAGATCATCATCGGCGGCAGAGTGGCCGCTTTCCATGTCAGTGAGTTCTTTGTCAGTCAGTCCGGCAAAGTCTGCCGCTTCTTTAATGGAATAGCCGGCAAGGACACGCAGCTTGCCGAGCAGTGTGCATACATGGACGCTGTATTTTAAGTCAGGTGTCTGAAGCTCATTCATTCGCTCACGCTCTTTCATGTTAATATTAAATAAATTTAATCACATGAGGCTGAACGTTGCTATTAAAATGTCGTGTCATTGAGAAATTTGAATATTACCTATGTATTAATGCATATTAGCGAAAATTTCAGTTATCCCGTATACTAATGATGAAATCAGTGAAGTGGAGTGGAACTATGAAGTTATTAACGATTCTCGATTATTCAAATATTGTCGCCCTGCTGCTCAGTACAGTGCTTGTGCTCGGATTGAAGTTCGCGGGCTGGGATTCACTGGCGATATCAGCATTGATGATTTTAATGCTGCTGCTCGTTGTCGTCAACCGCTTCAAAAACAAGAAATATCGTGCAGCAGCATTACCGGTCGTTGTAACAGCGCGTGACCGCCTGTTCGGCTATGCAAGTATTGCTATCATGGTGCTGCTCTTCGTCATCGTGCTGTTATTTCCGGGCTTAAGGTAAGTCAGCAGGCATGTTCAAACATGATGGATTACAGGACAGGCTCGTCGCTGATATGAATAATCGCATCGGCATCCATTTTTATCGGGTCTTTTCCGACTTCGACAGCTGAGTAATTGTAAAATGTAATGAACTTCAATACTTTGATCAATGTCTGGTCGTTGTTCAGACTTTCAAGTATTTTGTCGAAGCCGAGTCGCCTGCAGCGTAAGCGCATGAAAGACGGGGCATTTCTGTAATCATCGTTATTGTATATGGAACATACCCAGCGGTTGCCGAGGTAATCAAAAATCTCTATATCGCGCGCTATCTCCATAAGATTTAACCTCCTGGACAATGTTTTACTTAAGTAAGAATAACACGAAAAGCCTTATAATAATATAAAAACTATTGGCGGGCTGAAGACTTATATCCAAACACATACGTTAAAAAATAATATGCTCAAATGCATTTTTTATCTATATGAAAATAATTAATTTACATTATATTACCAGTCCATATGACGCTGGTCGTCACAGATCACGAAAACAGGGTAAAAGATGATGGATACGATATAAGGGGGAGATAGCGGTGAAAGTAACAACAGAGCGATTCGATGAATATCATGGACGCGAGGTTAAGAAGTACACGATAACGACAGACGACATGGTGTTCGCGTTTCTTGATTTCGGTGCCGCGCTTCATAGTGTCATGATGCCTGACAAAGAAGGAAGGAAGAAGAACGTCGTCATCGGCTTTTCGACAGCTGCCGACTATGTGGAGAGCGGCGGCTTCTACGGTATGACACTCGGCCGTGTCGCCGGCAGAATCGCGCACGGCACATTTGAATTGAACGGGGAGACGTATCATCTGGCTAAAAATTTAGGTGACCATCACCTGCACGGCGGCGGCACGATGAGCTACCGCGTCTATGACACGGAAGTCAGCGTCCGTGAAGACGGCAGTGAAATTGCGCTGATCATGACGACAGAAGTGAAGTCGGCAGAAGATCATTACCCGGGCAATATGCGGGTGCAGGTGACGCATACGGTCAATGACCAAAACGCCTGGACCGTGCATTATCAGGCAGTGACCGATGAAGACACACTGTTCAATCCGTCGAATCACAGCTACTTCAACTTGAACGGTATGACAGGTGACGTCACGGGGCAGTTATTGACCATTAACAGTCAGCAGGTTGCTGAGACTGATGACGAACTTATTCCGACGGGACGTCTGCTAGTACCAGACGTCGATTACAGCACTGAGCAGCGCGTGGCGGCAGGGCTCGACACACCATACGTGCTCGCCGGTGACCCGGATGACGTACGCATCACGCTCCGGGACGATGACTCCGGGCGCAGGCTTGATATTAAGACAGACCGTCCGGCAGTCATCGTCTATTCTGCAGGCGGCGTCGACTTTACAGCGTCAGACGGTTTTCATGTCGGAGACGGTGCAGCTATCGCACTTGAGACGCAGGTGCTGCCGGACGCCATCAACAAGCCTGAGCTCGGTGAAGTGAGAGTACTCGGCTCAGAGACGTTCCAGTCATCAACCAGCTATTATTTCAGTATAGAAAAATAACCAGCTACGAGACAGCTGGTTTTTCTTTGTGCCAGAAAAAAGTGACGGCAAGCGCAGCGACTAAGACAAGCGCGCTGAAATAGAACGGATAGTTCAAGTCGATGTCGAAGAGAATGCCGCCGATCACTGGTCCAAGCACGTTGGCAAACGACGTGAAGAAGGAATTCATCCCGCCGACAAAGCCCTGCTCGTCACCTGCGATACGCGACAAATAAGTCGTGACCGCGGGACGGATCAAGTCGAAGCCGATGAACACGGTGAACGTCACAAGCATGATCATCCAGTATGTTGTGACGACTGTCATCATCACGACGAGGGCGATGGAGACAGCGATGGACCAGCGGACGATGCTGATCTCACCGATCTTGCGGGTGAGCCGTTCAAACAGCAGAATCTGTGCCGCTGCACCGACGACCGCGCCGCCGGTAATGGCAACCGCGATATCAAACGGTGTGAAGCCGAACTTATGATTGGTATACAGGCTGAAGAACGACTCGAAGGCAGCGAGGCCGAATGATGAGATCAGTATGACGATAAACGCATAGAGAAACATCGGCTGCAGTAACTTCCGCGAACTGTTCTCACCGCCTGGCGTTGTCTTCGCCTGCCGCTCAGGTTCCTGCAGTGCCAGCAGCGCCGTGACGGCAATGAGCAGGGCGATGACTGACGCCGCGAAAAACGGGACGCAGGAGCCGAAGCCTGCCAGGAAGCCGCCGATACCGGGACCGATGATCAGCCCCGTGCTGATGGCCGCTGACATATAGCCGATTGCCTTGGCGCGTGTCTGAATGCTTGTGACATCTGCAATGAACGCAGTCACTGCCGGCATGACGAGTGCCGCACTCAAGCCGCCGAGTATACGTGAGAGAAAGAGCCATTCTGTCGCTCTGCCGAGGCCGAAGAGCAGCTCAGATACGCTGAAGACAATGAGACCGACGACAATGATGACTTTCCGGCCGAGCCGGTCCACGAGCTTCCCTGTAACCGGCGAGAAGATGAGCTGCGTCAGCGCGAATGAAGCCGTCAAATAACCGACGACCGAGCCGCTGATATGCAGTTCATTCATAATCGTCGGCAGCACTGGTATGACGAGACCGATGCCGAGAAAGATGATGAACATGATGGCGAGCAAAATGCTGAGTGTTATATTCTTAGTCATAGCAGCCTCCTTAAGCTTTACTACTAGTATGACAAATCGCACGGCTTCGTCAAGGAAGTGGTCCCGGCCGGAACTATGAAATACAAAATATTCTTGAACTTTCTTTGTGTCTCGTGCGCAATTAACATATAATGAAAACAAAATATAGGAACGGGAATGATTGCCATGGATTATAGAGAAGCATTGATGAATTTAAGCGACCAGGATTTAAGATTTATATACAGCCATCTGATTGATGAAGATACTACCGATGTGCACCGCATTGAACTGATTGAATCCATCCGCCAGCTTGTGCTGTCTGAGGACTATATGACGCAGATGCTGACAATGATGCCGGAAGATGAGTATCAGCTGTACATGAATGCCGTGAATCAGGGGCATGACTTTGTGCCGCTGCCGGCAGAACGCATGCTGTTCACGCTGCAGTTCTTAATGATGTTCGAAAGCAGGAAAGGGCTGATGATTCCGCATGACCTGGTCGATGCCGTCAAGGCGCTCGACAAGAGCGCGATTGCCGCACGCCGCACGCAGGTCGACCAGGAGAAGGCATTCATTACAGGTATTATCTTCTTATACGGCTATGTGCACGAGCAGCATATCGCGAAGCTCTATCGCACTTACTTCGAGGAGCCGCTGCCGGTCGATAAGCTGGACGAGTGGATGACGATTCTCGGCTTGAAGCGCGTGAACGATATCGTGATGATGCCTGCGATCTATGACAGCTACGACGGTCAGGAGACACCGGCTTATTCACCGAACTATTACTACGAGCCGGCGACACTCGAAGAACTCGCGCAGTTTTCACGGCCGGACCATCACCGCCATACGCCTGCCATGCAGAATCTGCTCGACTTCATCGCGTTGCATACGGAAGAAGATAACCGCGAGGAAGTCATGGATACAGCAGTCTTCCTGATCGTCGCGAGCAATGATGCCAACGTGACGATGGAGGAGCTGATTGATTTATTCGCCGGCAGCTTATCAGACGAGGCGTTTGAGACGTTTGAGTCATTATACATGAAGACGCTTGAGACAACACGCCTCTGGATATACGGCGGCATGACCGTAGAAGAAGTGAAGGTGGCCGCCGATGAACGCGAGAAAGTCGAAGAAGAAGAGAAAGAGAAGAAGGTCATTAACTTCGACGTCTTCAGACAGAACTGACGATGGAACTGCTGCTGACCATATTATTCATTGCCGGCGTGCTCTACATCGCAAGACGCGGTCTGACGATAGCCGCACTGCTCGGCCTGATGCTGCTGCACCGCGTGCTGCTCGTCGTGCTGAGAGTGACGTGGTACCATATGGACTACCGTTCAGCTGCCGCTCAATTGCTCAGCCCGTGGACGCTCATTGTCTTAGCCGCTTTAATTAGTGTGCTGATAGCGGGCAGAGTCACGCAGAAACGATACTAGAGATGAGGAAAATCAGATGAAACGACTCAGTATACTGTTAGTACTGCTGCTTGCAGCATGCGGCAATAAGACCAATGTCCAGCCGGACCATGTCGCATCAGTGCAGGAAGCGCCGGACTACGGCGCGCTGACGAAGCAGCAGCTGACCGCCTACTTTAAAGTGCTGCCCGCGGCCCTTAACGCTAAAGATTACAAGCGTATCGAACGCTATATTCAGCCGCAGTCTAAAGCGGCCGAGTATATTAAGCAGACGATGGCGACCGACCGCTTTGACCATTACACGATTAAGCGTGTAACGATCGATAAAGTCTCGGTGAAAGGGACAGCGACTGAAGCTGTCGTCACCCGCATCATGTCATCCCGTGCAACAAAAGAGCAGCTGACGACAGTCGTGACTGTATTCGACATGCGCTATGACAAGGCGGCGCGTCAGATGCGGATCACTGATTTCAACGACAGCTCCGTCCAGGTCAGTAAAAGTGATGCCGAAACTTGTGTCATGAGCGGCCTGAAGTCGCAGTGCAGCGGACTGACGGAGCATGAACTTAAGCAGTCGTACAACAAGCTTGTCACGTCAGGCAGACTTCCGCAGTCGGCGCTTACTGACTGCCTGAACTGTGCCATTAAAGATTCACTGGCGATCCAGGCGGAGAAAAGTGCCGCGCAAGTGGCCGGTCCGATGACCGTGCAGGAAGCAGTCGCACTCGTCGACCGTACTTACCGGACGCGTGTCGAACAGGCACAAGGGACTGCTGTCACTTTCACTTATCACGACAGTCAGCCGGCAGCAGATGCCGGCGGTAAATACTATGCAGTCCAGGCCACAGCTGGTAACCAGCTGGTGCAGTCGTTCAAAGTTTATCTGCATTCTCACGAAATTATCGCTGAATAACAAAGAAGAGTTCTGCGACGTTGTCGCAGAACTCTTTTATTTACTCGCCGCCGACTTCAGTCTTGTAGTCGGCATTGTCAGTGAAGCGTTCTTTCTGTTCAGTAACGAGTCCGTCGCCGTCGACATCGACACCGTCGATGCTCTGATCGAAGTCTTTCGTCAGTGCTTCAGGTTTAGTCGTGCCGCTTTCTTTCGGGTCGACACCGTCAATACTGCTGTCATATTGTTTGTTATCCTCAGTCATCATATATCCTCCCTTGTCTTACGGTCTTGTCTGACCAGCAGTCTGATGATCTCATCGTTCTGCTGAATGAGCCGCTGCTGGTTACGCTGCTGCAGAATGAGCAGCCCGGTCATCACTATCAGCAGCAGGACCGGAATTAACAGTGGCAGCAGCGCGAGGAAGAGTCCCGCCGCACTGATGCCGAACAGCCCTGTCACTATTCATCGTCCTCTGCAATCATCTCGTTATCCATCAATGGGTCAGGATCCAGTTCTTCAACGCCTGCGTCAGGTGCAACGCCTAGTGAATCGTTCACAAGTGCTGCTTCTTCCTGGTCAGTCGTTATCGTTTCATTTGTCAGTTGATTGCGTTCTGTCTCTAAACCTTCGTAGTTTTCTTCAACCATGTTAGTCGCTCCTTTTCTGGTCATCTTCATCAAATAAGTCGTCTATCAGCTGTTCCAGCTGATTCGTATCTTGTTTATCGTCATGATGAGAGACGGACGGCGTGTCCTGCTCTTCACGGAACTCATCTTTCTCAGTCATCAGCGTTCCCCTCACTTATAAAAAAGGCACGTTGCAGGCAACGTGCGCTGTTATTATTGTTCGTCTCTTGATGTATCGTCTCTGTCCGGGCCTGCTTCCATGTCTTTTCCTGCCTCAGCATTGTCGCTATTAAAGCGTTCAGAGATCAATTCCTTCCCTTTGTCCATATATTCATCTTTATTCTCGTCGAAATGCTGTTGCCCTTTGTCTTTCAAATCATCTAAACTTTTGTTGAAATCCATTAACAATCACTCCATTTCATCTAGTTTAACTGCCCTTTATATTTACCACGTATAGCGCACGTTAAACATCAGCGCTAAATAGCGAAGTAGAGCAGCGCGACGAAATGACACGCCGCACCCATCAATATGAAGAAGTGCCAGATCATATGGAAGTAATGGCGCGACTTCTGCGCATAAAACCATGACCCGATGGAATAGGCCAGCCCGCCCGCGATAATAAGCATGACAAACGTCACGCTGACTTTCGTCCACAGTATCGGAAACAAGATGATACCGAGCCAGCCCATGATTAAATACATGGCGAGACTGACTTTCGGATTGACGTGGACAGAGAGCGCCTTGTATAAGATACCGCCGATTGTAATGACCCACTGGATGATCATGATTGTCCAGCCGAGCCCGCCGCCGACAAGGCTCAGTGCAAGCGGCGTATAGCTGCCGGATATCGCCACGTAGATCATGCTGTGGTCGATGATGCGCATGACATATTTATGCGGAGAGTTATAAGGCATCAGATGATAGACCGCCGATGACAGAAACATCAGGAAAATACTGATGAGAAAGACGGATATACCAATCGAGAAGACCGTGCCGCCCATCATATAGCTTTTCACAGCGAAGTAGGGGAGAGAGAGCAGGATGAACAAGGCAGGTACGCCGTGCGACACTGAGTTGCCGACCTCTTCCCCGAGCTTCAGCTGCCGGATATGTTTAAAGTTATTTGCTTCCATCATTATCACCTTTAAGTTTGACCTATCATCAGTGTAACACGAAATAGCCGGCATTCAGCTGCAGATGAATCTGCAGAATAAATAAAGAGCAGCATAGTCACGTACTGATGCATTGTAGCAGTCGCACGGGTCATCAGCTGCCGCCAGATTTTCAGCCCATTTCCTAAAAGACATGAGCGAAATATTACATTTATATTACGAGCGGCGAAATATTTACAAAAAAATAATGGTCTGCAATAAAAATGCTGAATTTACGCCGTTTGTTCGCTGCATAAACTTTACATATAGCTAATAATTACTGAAACTATAGCCGCTGACAAAGTTTTAGGGGCGAACATCAGAACTGTTCATACGCCTACGTTTAACGCTAATATTGCGATGATCTGTTCTTGATAGCGGATGACCGCTTAAGACTAAGTATGACGGTAAATGAAAGAAAACTGTAACACTGTGACAGAAAAGAATATGTCATAATGTTGTCATATCTCAAATAACGGAGGACCACGGTTTGAAGAAAAAAGTTTATATCATGGCCACTACAGCCACTGCTGTTGCAGCAGCATACAGTCATCAGGCTGAAGCAGCAACATACACTGTCAAAGCAAATGATTCATTATGGTCTATCGCCAGCAAATACAACACATCGGTCACTGCACTCAAAAAATTAAACAACTTGACTTCAAACCTGATCTTTCCGAATCAGCCTCTTGTAGTCTCAGGCACCGTGACTACTGACAAACCGGCCACGACAACGACCGTCACAACAAAGCAGCAAGAGACAACTGCTGGATCACATACGGTGCAGTCAGGTGAAAGCCTGTATATCATCGCCATGAAATATGGCACAACATACACGAAACTGATGGAGCTGAACAACTTAAGCTCTTACTTGATCTTCCCGGGCCAGCAGCTGAAAATATCAGCCGCAGCGTCGACAACAACGACGACACCATCATCGACGACAACAACGACGACAACGACACCATCATCGACGACAACAACTGCGGGCGGTACGAAGTACACGGTGCAGGCAGGCGATTACTTATCCAAGATTGCAGTGCAGTACGGCGTCACTGTTGAGCAGCTGAAGCTTTGGAACGGCCTGACGTCAAACATCATCTACCCGAACCAGCAGCTGGTCGTGTCAAAAGCGGTCACGACGACCACGTCTCCAGCCAAGCAGGCACCGCAGCAGACGACGACGTCTCCAGTCTTCAATCATCCGAACTGGTATGATTACGGACAATGCACATGGTATGTGTTCAACAAACGGGCGGCAATCGGTAAAGGCATCTCGACTTACTGGTGGAATGCCAACAACTGGGCAAACGGTGCCCGTAACGACGGCTATACAGTGAACCGCATACCGGAAGTCGGTGCGATCGCGCAGACAGCGATGGGCGCACTCGGTCACGTCGCCTTCGTCGAGCGGGTCAATGCTGACGGTACGATCCTCGTCTCAGAGATGAACTACTTGACGCCGCCGACTGTAGTAGGATACAGAACACTGACACGCACGCAGCTGACGCAATACGTCTTCATCCATTAACATTGACAACACATCCTCCGGGGTGTGTTTTTTTGGCCGCAAAAATAGCACACGCAGCTGCGTGTGCTTCATTATTAGTTCTTTTCGCACGCGACATTATCATGGTCGCGGTCCAGCTTCTTCTTGTAGGACGGATGCTTGTAAGTGATGCCGTATGGATAGTACTTTCTGACTGCCGTGCAGTTTGTTAAGACTAAAGGTGCGTTCTTCAGCTTCACTGAAGTCGGGCTTGTGCTGAACACCGGTTTAGTAACGACCGGTTTAGTAACGACGGGCTTTTTCACGACCGGCTTTTTCACGGCTGGTTTTGCAGCTGCTTTCCTGACGATGAACCCTTCACCGTAAGGATTGACGTAGCCTGCTGTCTTCCAGATGCGAAGACGTGAGAGCTTCGCATGAGACTGCGCATTGTTCAGCATGCTCAAATAATGGCGCTGCTGGTAGATGTAGCCGACGCGGGCATAGCCGTTATAGACGAGTCTTTCGTTCAGCATCGTGCTGCCGCTGTACAAATACACAAGGTGGCGGCCGTAGCGGTCGGTCCTGCTGCCAGTATCATACTGGATGGACAAGTTGCCTGACTGTGCGAGTTTCGTCAAGTAGCTTTTAGCTTCCAGACTGTACGGCTGGACGGCTGTGCCGGGCTTGACGGATTCTGGTGTGTCGGTGAGCAGCAGGCGGAGCGTGATGAGCTGTCCGGTCGTCGTCTTGACTTTCAACGTGTCGCCGTCGACCGTTCTTGTATAGAAGACTTTCTGGCGGGCAGCGGCATGGGAATCCGGCAGCGTGCTGAGTGACAGTGTGACGAGCAGGAAGAAACTGAGGGCAATACGTACGAATGACATAGATTTTTTCTCCTTTTGTGTATAGAGTGCATATATTTAGCTTTTATTATACAGAATAATGAGCGTGTTAGCCTACATAATTTTTTACCGCACAAAAAAAACTGCCCTCGCGGCAGTCTAAAAGTTGCTCATCAGTTCCTTGATCAGTGTATCGAGTGCAGCGTCGACGATTCTGTAGAGTGCCTGGCGGAGCTGTTCGACGAAATCGGTCTCTTTGTCGCGGTCTTCCTGTGTCGTGTTGAACCCTTCGCCGTCTTCGTTGACGTAACCGTCCATCGACCATATGTTAAGCTGATGCTGCTTGGCGTAACGCTGGGCGTCCTCAAGCTCTTTGAGATGGTCCTTCTGCTGATAGATGTAGCCGACGCGCGCATATCCTTTACGGACGAGCTGTTCGTTGACCATTGTATCACCGCAGTACAAGTAGACGAGCTCGCGCTTATAGCGGTCGTAGCGGCCCTTCGTATCGTATTCAATCGACAGCGGGCATGTCGATACGAGTGACTCTGTATACTTCGCCGCTTCCAAGCTGTACGGCTGGACCGGTGTGTTCGGCTTCTTCGACTCCGGCGTGTCGACGAGCAGCAGCCGGATCGTTTTTTTGCGGCCGTGCTGCTTGATGCTCAGCGTGTCGCCGTCAATCGCCCGGTCGAACGTCACCGGTATTCTCTTCGCTTCTGCGGTCGTCGTGAGCATGAGCAGACATGTCAATGTTAAGAGCAGTGCTTTCATATATAATGTCATATGATACCTCCCAAAGATTTATTCATTATAACATGAATGGATATGATAGAATAACAGGTAAATGAGGTGGAATGATGAAACAAGGTTTATTACTGACTGTCATTTTAGCGGCAGTCGCAACGCTCCTCGGCAACGCCGTACCGCTCGTCGGTGCTGCCGTGTTCAGCATCATACTCGGTATACTCGTCCGGCAGTTCGTGCCGCTGACGCGCTATGAACCCGGCATTAAGTTTGCCGGCAAGAAAGTGCTCCAGTGGGCGATCATCCTGATGGGCTTCACGCTGAGCTTCAGCACAGCAGTGACGCTCGGCGTCTCGTCACTGCCGATCACGCTGACGACGATTACAACGGCACTCATCTGCAGCTACGTCATCGGCCGCGTCATGAATATCCCGGCACGCATACGTACATTGATCGGCGTCGGCACAGCGATATGCGGCGGTTCGGCGATCGCAGCGGCAAGCCCGATTATTGAAGCGGACGATGAGGAGATCGCGTTCTCCATCTCGACGATCTTCCTCTTCAACATCATCGCTGTCTTCCTGTTCCCTGTACTCGGCCATTTGATGCATATGACATCAGAAGGCTTCGGCTACTTCGCAGGTGCAGCCATCAACGACACAAGCAGCGTCGTCGCAGCGGGGTATACATTCAGCAAGGACGCAGGAGACACGGCGACCATCGTCAAGCTCGTCCGCGCACTCATGATTGTCCCTGTCTGCCTGCTGCTTGTCGGCATCAAAGTCAGACGGCAGACGCGCACCGTCTCAGTCCGCAGGATCTTCCCGTGGTTCATCCTGTACTTCTTCCTGGCAAGCGTGATCGCAAGCATCATCCCGCTGCCGGACGTACTCGTCACCGTCATCAAGCACATCGCGGCGTTCATGGTCGCGACCGCACTTGCCGGCATCGGCCTGTCCGTCGACTTGAAGTCATTCAAAGCGATCGGCTGCAGACCTGTCGCACTCGGTGCCGTCACCTGGTTCGTCGTGACCATCACAACCCTCATCATGCAGCAAATACTCGGTATATGGTAGGTGAATCCAATGCAGAAGAAACTGACCTTCACAATCATACTCGCAGTCATCGCCGTGCTGCTCCAGCAAAACAACGCAGAATAATAATCACTAGGAGGCACTTATGAGCACACATTATTTCTGGTTGAACTGCGGCTACAACCGCTTCAATCACTTCGAAGAGCTGACCGGCCAGATCTCGGTCTTTGACTCATCGGTCCACTTCAACCCGTCGGAAGGCTACACGGCGTTCAAGCGTGCACGGCTCGGCGATAAAGTCATCTTCTATCAAGTGCAGAACAAAGTCGGCCTGCTCGGCACAGGGACAGTCGTCAAATACGAGGAGCCGAGACGCGGCAAGATCATCATCCACTTCAAGCTGGAAGAACTGCTGCAGCCGCTCAAGAAAGAATACCTGGAGCGCAGCGAACAGCTGAAGACAATGCTCTACCGGATGAAAGAGCAGCTGCTCAATCCGCTCAGCGAAGAAGACTTCAACCAGATCCTTGCCGTCGGCCGCGGCGAAGAGAAGATCAACCGCTACTTCATGATGAAGGAGATGGAGAACTTCGTGAAAGACCAGGAGTACACCATCTTCGTCCGGACGGTGAACGGCATCAATCGTAACGGCTTCAAGCATTACGAGGAGATGCAGCAGGGCGATAAGGTCATCATCTATAGAACCATCCCTGAACGCGGTGTGTACGGGGTCGCAGAAGTTGTGTCAGGGATGCAGAAACTGCCCGTCATCCAAGGGCGGACCGACTCAACCGCCATCATCATCAAATACTTAGGCGACATCGAACCGAAGACCATCTATGACCTCGACCGTGAGCCGCTGCTGCGGGCGCAGTACTTCCTGGCCGAGAACTGGAACGAATCCGTGACCGAGCTGACGAAAGTGCAGTACGAAGTCATGCTGGAAGAAGGCGACAAGAAGCCGGAGCCGCTGACGACAACGCCGTACCTGCACGAACTGATCAAGCAGGCGAAGCGGCCCGCAAAACCCGTCGTCACGACGACGAAGACATTCGTCACACCGAGCGGCAGAAAGTATGAAGACAAACCCGTCACCAAGCAGGCCAGACCAATCACGAAACCCCGAACGACAGAAAAGCGCATCCACCTGTTCATGGCAGGCCATATGCCGAACCCGCATGCCGTCGTGATGAACTACATGAAGCTCGAGAAGAACACACCTTACTACGTCGCCGATCATACGTGGACGATGGGTGTGCTCTACGGCCACTACGTCGAAGCAGAACAAGTGACGTTCCACCCCGGCGTGCTGACGAAGCACCTGGCAGACAACACACTCATCATCGAGAACATCGAGCAGCTGGACGCAGATGCGTGGAAGCCATTCCTCTACGCCATGCAGGGACAGACCGTCCACCTGCCGTTCCAGTATAACGGCGCACCCGCGACCATCGGCAGAGACGCGACCTATAACGTCGACCCGAACTTCCGCATCATCGGCATCACCAGCCAGACAGCAGAAGAGATCAAAGCACATTATCCCGCTGCCATGCATCCGCTGATCAAAGTGTATCAGTTCAAATAAATATGTCATAAAAGCTTATCGCCTGCGATAAGCTTTTATATTTGAAAGGTTGCAATTAAAAGATTATGATGAAAATATATTATATTCTAAAGCGGAGCAGGTGAGGCAGTGACCAACAAATTAATAGTGACAGTCTTCGTCATGACATTTCTAGCAGTGCTGCTGAACAAAACCGAAACCTTCGCAAAAGAAGTGGGCAGCGAAAACTTGCTGCTGCTAGGCATGAATACAGGCAGAATAGACATTAATGCATTGACAGCGGCATTGATTATATCCTTAATCGGGGGTATCTATATTATCGTGGAAAGAAAGCGTGAGCGGTAATAAGATTTCTGAGCAAGGATTTTTTAATGGGCAGGCTGGACACTTTACCGGACAAATAACAACAATTAATTGTATAACATCTACCTGAAAATAAATTCTACTAACTGATAACAGGATGAATAAAAACATAGTCAAATCAGTAGGTTTAGGATAAAATGTATGTACGATACTTGTAAATGTCTGTTAAAGGCAGAAAGGTAGGTAGTCATGCCTGTGAGGAAAAGTCTGGAAACATCTATGAATTTCTACGAAGTGCTGGATAAAAAGTATAAACGCTTAAGCGGTTTCACGGCGCAATATAACTTAAGTATTTATGAGTTTCATCTACTGCTCGTCATCTATAAAAGTAAGACTATACAGCTGCGAGAGGTTATTAAGAACGAGCTGATGAAAGTGAATCAGGCGAATAAAGCAGTGAAGAATCTATACGAAAAGAAGCTGATCAATAAAGTGAGACTGCCGATGGATGAACGGACAGTGGAGCTGTCGATTAAAGAAGATAGTCTGCCTAAGGTCGAGAAGATGATCAAAGAGTTTGCACATGAAGTGGAAGAGTTGCAAGTTGAAGAACTTGTAGAAGTAAAGCAAGAGTCGTAAACAGTTACGGCTCTTTTTATTATGGCTTAATCGATTAATATTACCATTCTGTAAAGAGTGTTTAGTTTATTAATATAATGTTAGATAAGTTGGAATATTTGCATTTACAACTGTTTTTACTATTTAAAGGTAATTCAAAGTACGGTATAGTTAAATAAAATATCTTATTAACTTAGGAGGAATTATGGAAGAAGTTATTGATTTAAAGGAAGTCTTACATATTTTAAAAAGAAACTTGAAATGGATTATCGGACTGGCTGTGACATTGGCGTTACTTGCCTTTTTGTATTCTGCCTTTCTCAAAACACCGATCTACCAATCAGAATCGCAAGTTATTATCAATCAGAAAGGTAAAGACACTAATGTCTATAATCCTGGCGAAGTGCAGACTAACTTGCAGCTGATCAATACATATAGTCAGATGGTCAACTCCAAAGTTGTCCGTCAAAAAGTCGTTGATAATCTGAAAATTGATGCTAAGGAAGAAGATTTAGCCGATAGAATTACAGTAACAAGTGAAGCAGATTCACAGTTGATGAAAATCAATGTGAGCGGGCCTCATACGAAGCAGAATGCAAGAATAGCGAATGAGCTGGCAACTGTAACCCAAAAAGAAGTCAAGCGTGTCATGGGTGTCGATAACTTATCAGTATTCTCAAAAGCAGATACTAATGAAAAGCAGTCTCCTGTGAAACCGAAGCCATTACAAAATGCAGTGATTGCCGGGTTACTTGGTGCAATTCTTGGAACAGCAATCGGTTTCCTGAAGAAGTTACTGGATAACAGAATGAACACAGAAGAAAAAATAGAACAATATTTAGGCTTGCCGACACTTGGTAAGATCTACAAGATTGAAGGTTAGGAGTATATCATGGCGAAGAAAAAAAAGAGTGCTATCAATCAGCTGGAAGTAATGAATCGACCTAAATCTGTTATTTCAGAACAGTTTAGAACATTAAGAACTAATATATTATTCACTTCATCAGACAGAGAAATCAAACGCGTTATGATTACTTCATCTGAACCAGGAGAAGGTAAATCGACAGTGACTGCTAATACAGCTACAGCTTTTGCGCAGGCAGGTTATAGAACTTTAGTACTTGATGCAGATATGCGTAAGCCGACACAGCATAAGATCTTTGAACTTAGTAATGCAATTGGGCTTTCCAACCTCATTGCAGGGCAGGTAGAACTGGAAGCTGCGATAAAACAAACTGAAGTAAACAAACTTGACTTAATCACATCCGGTCCAATTCCTCCCAATCCTTCAGAGCTAATAGGCTCTACAGCTATGGAACTATTACTTAATAAACTTGATCAAGTTTATGACATCATTATTATTGATACAGCACCAGTTCTTGCGGTTACAGATTCAAAGATTGTCGCTAATCTTGTTGACGGTTCTCTTCTTGTTGTCAATGCTAATCACAGACATCGCGAAAAAGTAATTGCTGCTAAAGCTGAACTTGAGAAAAGTGAAGCGAAGATATTAGGCGTTGTATTAAATGAACTCGATGTAAAAGAAGAAGGATCTAACTATTACTATTATGCCCAGGGTGAATAGTAATAACTAACATAATGAGGTGACTTTAGTTGTTCAAAGATAAAACATTACTTATTACAGGCGGTACGGGGTCGTTCGGTAATGCTGTGCTTAATCGTTTTCTGCAGACTGATATCAAGGAAATCCGTATCTTCTCACGTGATGAGAAGAAACAGGATGATATGCGGAAACAGTATAACAATGACAAGATTAAATTCTATATTGGCAATGTGCGTGATTCTAACAGCCTGAATTATGCGATGAAAGATGTAGATTATGTCTTCCATGCGGCTGCTCTGAAGCAAGTTCCTTCATGTGAGTTCTTCCCGATGGAAGCGGTGCAGACTAATGTATTAGGTACTGAAAATGTACTGAATATGGCTATTGATAATAAAGTACGTAAAGTCATCTGTCTGTCGACAGATAAAGCTGCGTACCCTGTCAATGCGATGGGTATCTCAAAAGCGATGATGGAAAAAGTATTTGTTGCAAAGTCTCGTAATATTAGTCCAGAGGAAACGCTGATCTGCGGTACGCGTTACGGCAACGTTATGGCATCACGTGGCTCTGTTATTCCGCTCTTCATCGAACAGATCAAGTCAGGGCAGCCATTGACAGTGACAGACAGTGCAATGACACGTTATTTGATGAGTCTCGAAGAAGCAGTCGAACTCGTAGTGCATGCTTTTGAACATGCGAATGCAGGAGATATTATGGTTCAGAAATCACCAGCCTCTACAGTGGGTGACCTTGCACAGGCGCTGAAAGAATTATTCAATGCTGATAATGAAATTAAAGTCATTGGTACACGTCATGGTGAGAAGAAATATGAGACACTGCTTACAGTAGAAGAAAGTGCGCAGGCAGAAGATATGGGGCAGTATTACCGTATTCCGGCCGATTCCCGTGACTTGAACTACGAGAATTACTTTGAAGAAGGTTCTAAAGAAATCACTAAAGCACAAGAATATAACTCAGATAATACATATCGATTGAATGTAGAAGAAATTAAGCAGAAGCTGCTTGAACTGGATTATGTGAAATCAGAACTTGAAAACTACAAAGTTAAATAGGAGGATCTCATGAAAATCGTCATTACAGGAGCAAATGGATTTGTCGGCAAAAACTTGAGTGCGGAATTATCACGAAACGAAGCCTATGAAGTCATCAAAATTACACGTCAGTCATCTGCAGAAGAAATTAAACAAGCGATGCAGACCGCAGACTTCGTCTTTCATCTGGCGGGTGTCAATCGCCCTGAAACTGAAGATGAGTTTCAGACAGGCAATGTAGACACACTTCGTGCGATGCTGGATGCGTTAAGTGATAATGACAAGAAGCCGGCAGTTGTCTTCTCATCCACTATACAAGCTGCACTTGATAATCCATATGGCAGAAGCAAGAGAGCGGCAGAAGAAGTGCTCGAGGCATTCGGTAAAGAGAACGGTAATCAAATATTGATTTATCGTCTGCCGAATTTATTCGGTAAGTGGTCACGACCGAACTACAACACAGTGATTGCAACGTTCTGCTACAAAGTTGCACGTAATGAAGAGATTCAAGTGAACGATCCATCTATTGAACTGACACTTAATTATATTGATGACATTATGGCTGAGTTCAAGCGTGCACTTGAAGGGAATCCGACTATCATTAACGGTGAGTATACTGTGCCTAACCACCATCAAGTGACGTTAGGTCGTATTGCATCATTAATCCAGTCATTCAAAGAAGACCGCGAAAGACGGACGTTACCAAAGTTCGACGATGCATTTGAGAAAGCGCTATATAGCACTTATTTAAGCTTCCTGCCGGAAGATGAATTCAGCTATCCGTTGACAATGCATACAGACGATAGAGGGTCATTCACGGAATTCTTAAAGACACCGGACAGAGGTCAAGTGTCAGTGAATATTAGTAAGCCTGGTATTACTAAAGGTAATCACTGGCACCATACGAAGAATGAGAAGTTCTTAGTTGTGTCAGGACAAGGGGTCATCAGATTCCGCAAGCCAGACGAAGAGAAGGTCATTGAATACTTCGTATCAGGAGATAAACTTGAAGTCGTCGATATACCAGTCGGATATACACATAACATCGAGAACCTAGGTGATACTGATATGGTCACTGTTATGTGGGTGAACGAAATATTTGATCCGAATACACCAGATACATATTTCTTGGAGGTTTAATCATGGAAAAATTAAAATTAATGACCATTGTTGGTACAAGACCAGAAATCATTCGTTTGTCAGCAACAATTAAAGCATGTGATAAGTATTTCAATCAAGTATTAGTACATACAGGTCAGAACTATGACTACACGCTAAATCAAGTCTTCTTTGAAGAATTAGAATTAAGAGAACCTGATTACTTCTTAGAAGCAGTTGGCAAAGATCTTGGTGAAACAATGGGTAACATTATTGCTAAGTCATATGCAGTTCTAGCTCAGGAGCAGCCAGATGCACTTTTAATTCTTGGAGATACTAACAGCTGTTTATCAGCAGTAGCAGCCAAACGACTAAAAATTCCTGTATTTCATATGGAAGCGGGTAATCGCTGTTTCGATCAGAATGTACCTGAAGAAATTAACCGAAAGATTGTTGATCATGTATCTGACATCAACCTCCCATATACAGAACACTCAAGACGTTACTTATTAGATGAAGGATTCAAGAAAGAACATATTTTCGTAACAGGTTCTCCGATGAGAGAAGTACTCGAACAATATGAAGATAAGATCAATAATAGCGAAGTATTAAAGCAACTAGAACTTGAAAAAGAAAAATACATCTTAGTATCTGCCCATCGTGAAGAGAACATTGATAACGAAGAGAACTTCAATTCACTCATGAATGCAATTAATGAGATTGCTGAACAATATCAAATTCCAGTCATCTACTCTACGCATCCAAGAAGCTGGAAAAAAATTGAGGAACGTAACTTCAAATTCCATACTTTAGTAAAACAGTTGAAGCCATTTGGGTTCTTTGATTATAATCATCTTCAGAAAAATGCATTTGTTGTATTAAGTGACAGTGGAACATTGTCGGAAGAATCATCAATGCTGAAATTCCCGGGAGTGCTGATTCGTACGTCGACTGAAAGACCGGAAGTAATTGATAAAGGGACGGTCATTATCGGTGGAATTAAATATGATAACTTAGTTCAATCAGTTGAACTTGCGCGATCAATGCAGGAAAACAACGTGCCTTATGTAGATGCCCATGATTATGTAGATACAAACGTGTCAGAGAAAGTTGTTAAAATCATCCAAAGTTTTACAGAAATAATTAATAGAGTGACGTGGAATAAATGAAAATTGCAATTCTCGGGGCTGTAAATATAAAACATATGACTTTAATATCACATTACTTAGACAATATAGATTTTAACAAGCATGAAGTAGATATAATTCATATTGATAAATATGGTATAGATGAAAAAGTTGATAGAGTAAAGACTCACAAATTTAATATCGAAATTAATTCAAAATGGTCATTGTTAATGAAGGCTATTAAATACTACCAGTTCAAGCCGTTTGCTGAGAAAATAATAAAAGATAATGAGTATGATTTAATAATAGTTTGGGGTACATATACGGGGCACTTATTTTCAAGATTTTTAATAAAAAATTATGATAATAAGTATATTTTGAATATTAGAGATTATTTTTATGAAAATAATAAAATTATATATTTTTTACTAAAAAGACTGATAAAACATAGCTATTTTGTAACTCTATCTTCAGAAGGATTTTATAAATTTCTGCCCTCTTCAAACAAATATAAAGTTATCTACAGTATAAATAAAAAAATTACTGATGAAGCAAACATGAGAAATGGTATAAAACAAGATCCTCCTATAAGGATTAGTTTTATTGGAAATATCAGATTTTTAGATGTGAACAAAGCGTTTATAACAAATTTAAAAAATGACAGCCGTTTTATTTTAAAATATTTTGGTACAGGTTCACAGCCTCTAAAAGAATATTGCGTTGAGGAAAATATTTCTAATGTAGTTTTTAGAGATGGATTTGATGTTAAGGAAACAGCAGCTTTATTAGATGAAACAGATATTATCAATAATATTTATGGTAATAACAATATTGCTCTAAATACTGCTTTATCAATCAGATTATATTATTCAATTTTTTTAAATATTCCTATTTTAACTTCGACAAACACATTTACTGCTGAACTTGCTAAAAAATTAGAGCTTGGATATGAAATTGATCCAAAAAATATGACTAATATTGGTGATGAAATTTATCAATGGTATCACTCATTGAATATGTTAGAAATTAAAAAAAGAACTAATCTTGAAAAGGAAAAAATACAAGAACATAACGAAGATTTTTATTTATCGTTTAAAAGGATGTTAAATAATGAAGGTTTATAACATACTCTTAATGATAGTTTCATTGATCGGATTTATTATAATCACCCTAAATTCACAGTGGTTACTGTTAATGTTACCTTTGACCTATTTATTTTGTGTAATGTTATTGTCAAAATTTCACAATACAAACCTATATATAATTAAAATAAGTTTTCTCGTTATGGGATTGATACGGTTGCTCATAATACCTATTTTAATTTCTATATCTCGAGATTATAGAGTGGATAATCTACCTTTAGGATATGCATATATAACTCAATCTATTTACTTTATAGCCATAGAATATATTATAGGTACCGTATTTCTTATAGGAATGATTTCTATCTTTAAAAATAGTGTTAATCAACAAAGTTCTTTTAAATTATTAGGGTCATCTATAGCTTATGCCATAGTAATTTTATTAGCACTTACTTTATTCATAGTATTTCCCCAAGCTAGAGATAGTATATCTTTTATGGCTATCAAAGCAAATACTAACGGAAGAACCAATGAAGATATAAATTCATACTTTACTTTAATACAATTTTTAATGCAATTTTCTTTGGCATTATTATTTATTGTTTCAAGTTATCTAAGTTATAGAAAATATATATATAATCCTAATTGGAAATTGCTTATTTTACCATTGATTTTCGCAGCATTAAACGTTTCTTTTATTATAGGGGAAAGAAGAAGTTATCAAGTTTATACATTAATAGCTATTGTTTCAATAATTACATTGTTATTTAAATATCATAGTAAAAAAATTAATTTAGTGGTATTAGGATTAGGATTATTTGTGTTTATAGGAGTAACCCTATATAAGGAACTATATATATTTGCTTATTCATCCTATAGTCAAGCCTTAAAATTTGATAATTTAAAAGCATTAAATATAGCAGATACATTTCAGTCATATTTTTATGGACCACATAATATTGCAGGTTTTATAGAGTTCAATGAAATTTACCGGTTAAGTATAAAACAATTTTTTTATGACATTGGTAGATCGATATTTGGTATTAGCAGTTTAATAAGTGATGAATCAATGATAACTAGCCAATATTATAATGCATATATATACGATAATCGACAATTGACTGGCCATTTAATTTCAAGCATTTCATATGGTTATGCTTATTTCGGTTTCTTTTTCCCATTAGTGATATGCTTTAATTTATTACTCGGAGGAATAATTGAATATCTTAACAAAAATACGAATTATTTAGAATTGAAATATATTTCTATGTATATATTGATGAGGGTCGTATTTAATCTCTTTAGTAATCCACCTCAATTAATCAGTCATATTACATTAATAGTAGCAATGGATCTTTCTATAGTTTTAGGAAGTTTAATGTTAAAACATATTATACCTAAAAAGAAAAAGTTTATTTTATGAGAAGGTAATAGAATATGATAAATAAGTTATTTAAATCAGATGCTTTCTTGTTAATTATTTCTAGTGCCATTTCACAAATAATTTTGATTATAACGGTTCCCTTGATTTCTAGATTATACTCACCAACTGAGTTTGGAATATTCACTATTTTTACTAACGTTGCAACTATAATAATTCCAATAATTAATGCTCGATATGATTTGTTAATTATAAATGCAAAGTCTGAAGATATGGCTAATAAGCTTTCTCAAATTTCTTTTTATATAAGTTTAATAATTATTATAATACTAGCACCAATTGGCCTGGTTTTTTCGATATTATATAATGCCTTTTTTAGGGAGCTATTAATACTGATTATTTTATTAGTATTTGTAAGTTTAACTAATATTTTTACAAGTTATCTTAATTTAAATAGAAAATATAAACTTGTTAGTTTAATCAATGTAACAAGATCATTTTTTATGGTGTTGATTCAAATAGTCTTTGGATTTTATCACTTAGGAGCAATAGGTTTGATAATTGGTTTTTCAGCTTCATATTTGGCAGGAATCACTATAGGCTATAAAGAATTTAAAATGCATTTTAAATTTAATGGTAATAAACAAGATTTAAAAGATATATTCTTTGAAAATATTAATCAGCTAAAATATTCGACACCATCATTAATTATAAATAGTTTTTCATTTAGTATTATAGTCTTTGTTATAGGCCTAATATATACCAAACATGATGTAGGGATCTATGGTATGGCATTAAGAGTATTGGCTGTTCCAGTAGTAGTAGCAGGATTAGGCTTATCTAAAATATTTATGCAAAATGCAAATAATGTTTATAACAAAGATAGGAGTTTTAGAAAACTTTTAATAGAGTACACTCTCCTTTTATCTTTTTTAGGAATGTCAGTTTATATACCAATTTTATTATGGGGAAAACAAATTATTATTATTTTATTAGGAGATCAATGGGGAGATGCTAGCAAGTTATTTTTACCCCTCTCTATACTCTGCTTTATCCGATTAATAGTTTCAACAGTTTCTTTATCTAGTGTAGTAATTGGAAAACAAAAACTTGATTTGTATTTTCAAATTTTATTATTATGTTCAGCTGTATTATCATGCCTCTATGCAATGTTAATAAATTTAAATTTTATTAATTTCGTCTTTATAAATTCATTAGCAATGGTGACCTGCTATTTAATTTTTTATTCTACACTATTTTATTACTCAAAAGAAAAAGGCTCTTAAAGAAATATTTACAATAATAGGAATTTAAAAGGAGATAAATATGAATTTAACAACAATTGGTCTTGGTTATATTGGTTTACCAACCTCAATTATGTTTGCTAAACATAGAGTAAATGTTACAGGAGTAGATATTAATATAAAAGCCGTTAATTCCCTTAATAAGGGAATCCTTCATCTCGAAGAACCATTCCTTGAAGAAGCATTAAATGAAGCAATTACCTCAAAAAAATTTAAGGCTTCTTTAAAACCAGAACCTGCAGATGTTTTTATTATTGCCGTTCCTACACCTAATTTAGAAGATCAATATAAATCTTGTGATATTTCTTATGTCATGAGCGCATGTGAAAGTATTGTTCCTGTTTTAGTAGAAGGAAACACAGTTATAGTAGAATCTACAATTGCACCTAGAACAATGGATGATTTTGTTAAACCTTTTTTTGAGCAAAAAGGATTTACTATTGGTGAAAATCTTTTCTTAGTTCATTGTCCGGAACGTGTATTACCAGGGAAAATAATGCATGAATTAATAAATAATAATCGTATTATTGGCGGCATTACTCCCGAATGTACAAAACGTGCTAAAGAATTTTATGGAACTTTCGTTGAAGGAGAAATGATTGAAACAGATGCTAAAACAGCAGAAATGTCTAAGCTAATGGAAAATACTTATCGAGATGTCAATATTGCTTTAGCTAACGAGCTAGCTAAGATTTGTAATAATCTTAATATAAATGCGTTAGATGTGATTGAAATGGCGAATAAACATCCACGTGTTAATCTTCATTATCCTGGACCAGGTGTGGGGGGTCATTGCTTAGCGGTAGATCCATATTTTATTATTGCAAAAGACCCAACAAATTCTCCGTTAATTCAACAAGCTCGTTCTATTAATAATTCAATGCCCGAATATATTATAGATAATGTTAAACAGATAGTAGAAAAAACTGATGCCAAAAAAATCAGTGTTTTTGGTCTTACTTATAAAGGTGATGTAGATGATATAAGAGAATCACCTGCTCTAGAAATTTTTAAATCGCTCAAACAACAGCTTACTATAGATGTTTCTGTATATGATCCCCATGTTAAAAAGGATTTTGTCGAACAAGATATAGAAGTTGTAACTGAAAATAGTTCATTAATTTTAATATTATCTGATCATAGTGAATTTAAAAACTTAGAAGGAATAGATAATATGAAAGAGTCGATAATATTTGACACAAAAAATGTAGTAATTAAACACGATGATTTTAAATATTATAACTTAGGTAATATATATCAAATTCAAAACAATCTAGATGGTAATAATAGGTTATAAAATGAAAATCTTATTTTTTACTCAATATTATGAACCTGAACCTTTCCTTATTCACGATAAGACGAAAGAACTAGTAAATAATGGAAATGAAGTCACTGTGGTTACTGGTCTGCCTAACTATCCTAAAGGAGAAGTAATGAAGGATTATAAACCAGGTAAACAAATTATAGATGGTGTCAATATAGTTAGATTACCTATAAGGCCTAGAAAGACTGGTAGTAAAAATCTGTTTCTAAATTATATTTCATATGTAATACAAGGTAATAAATTTGTAAAATCTTTAGATGCTAATTTTGATGTTGTATATGTTTATCAGTTATCACCAGTATTTATGGCAATTCCAGGAATTAAATACAAAAAAAAATTCAAAAAGAACCTTATCATCTATTGCTTAGATTTGTGGCCGGAAAGTTTGGTTTCTGGAGGTATCAAGAAAGACAGGTTTATTTATAACGTTTTTAAAATAATAAGTAAAAGAATTTACAAGCAAGCAGATTCTATCCACATTTCCAGTCGTCAATTTCCTAAATATTTCAATGAAGTATTAAACGTTAAGAAAAAATTTATTTATAATCCTCAATATGCTGTCGAAACATCAGCAACTATCATGGAGAAAAGTCCTTATGATGATAAGAAAATCAATATTACTTTTACTGGTAATGTAGGAGAAATGCAGTCTCTGGATACTGTTGTTAATGCTATGTCTATTATCGAAAGTGATAATGTTCAATTAAATATTGTTGGTGATGGATCTCAATTAGAAAATTTAAAGAGCCTTGTTAAAGATTTGGATATTACTGAGAAAGTAATTTTTCACGGAAGAAAACCTGTTGAACAAATGGATAGTTATTTACATTACTCTGATGCATTGATTATATCAATGAAAGATGATGAAGCTATTTCTTATACAATGCCTGCTAAATTACAGTCTTATCTAAAGAGTGGGAAATTTATTATAGGTACTATTAATGGAGAGGCTGCTCGAGTCATCCAGGAAGCAAATGTTGGAATAGTTTCGAATGCAGGTAATATCGAACAGCTTGCTAGAAATATTGAATTATTTATGAAGAAAAAAGATGACTTCATATTAAATGGTAAAAATGGTAAGAAATATTATTATGAAAAATTTGGTAAAGATAAATTTATAAAAATATTAATTGAAGATTTAAAAAGACTATCAAACTCATAATATAAAAATAAGAATTGAGGAAACATTAAATGCTGAAGAGAAGCTTTGATATAACATCTTCATTTATTGGTCTGGTTATGACATCACCGATTTTATTGTTAACAGCAGCTGCAATAAAAGCTGATTCTAAAGGACCGGTTTTATTTAAGCAGCAGCGTCCAGGTCTAGATAATAAATTATTTACTATTTATAAATTTAGATCAATGGCTGTCAACACTCCAAATATTGAAACAGCTAAATTAGGTGAAGGAGTTTCTTATATCACACCAGTTGGGAAATTTATTAGAAAGACATCTATTGATGAATTACCGCAGCTAATCAATGTAGTTAAAGGCGAGATGTCTATAGTAGGACCACGACCAGCACTTTATAATCAATATGAGTTGATTGAGAAAAGAACAGCCTTAGGCATCCATAAAGTCAAACCTGGTATTACTGGGTATGCCCAAGTCATGGGGCGTGATGAAATTTCAGATGATGAAAAAGTAAAGTATGATAAGTATTATGTAGATCATCAAAGTTTTATGTTCGACATGTGGATTATATGGGAAACGATTAAAGGCGTAGTGACGTCAAAAGGCGTCAGTCACTAGGCAGGAATAATGGATATCATCATTATTGGTCGTGGTGGTTTTTCTTACGTTGTCGAAGAGGAAATGAATCAATTAAATGATTATAATGTTATAGGTTATATGGATTCGTCTTTTAAAAATAGTAGCATAATAGATGAGAAATATCATTTAAGCATGTTCGATACTCTAACTGCTCCATCAGATGTTCATTATTTCATTGCAATAGGTAGTAATAGTATACGCAAGAAAATTATTGATGAACTTAATATCAATAATGAGCGTTTTATTTCTATTGTTTCTACTCATGCTATAGTAAGTCCGACGGTAAAATTAGGTTGTGGATCTTACATCGGTGCGGGTGTTATTGTAAATGCCAATACAACGATTGGAAACCATACTATTATTAATACCAATGCTACTATAGAACATGATTGTAACATCGGAGATTTTTGTTTAATTAATACATCAAGTACACTCTACAGTCAAACAAAAATCGAAAATGATTCTGTTGTTAAAGTGGGAAGTACTATAGTACTCAAACAACCTGAATAGTAATCTATTTATAAAAAAACCTTAAAAACGATTTATCGTTTTTAGGGTTTTTTTAGTGTGAGTAATACTGTTTTTAGTAACAGTGTTAAAATCCCCAAACAAACGAATAATCTATACCAATTGATATAGATTAGAAGTGATTTTTAAGATGACGTTAATTACATTAGTGAAATATGACCTAGTCATTTGTCTGAGCTTTGTATACACTATTAATGTAAGCGATATCATTTAAGAGGAGATAGAAAGATGATTTCAGACAGCAAGAGGGGAAAACGTCAGATTAATGTTTGGTTTGCTTTAGTTCCATTGGTCTTTATGATTGTCAGTATGATTATTACTGTTGTCTTCCTGCAACAGGCACCACACATTCCGTTGATGATCGGCACTGCACTGGCAGCGATTGTCGCTTATTTTCACGGTTATACTTGGGAAGAAATCGAAGAAATGATGTATAAGGGGATAAAGCTCGCACTACCTGCGATTGTCATCATTATTCTAGTCGGTCTTGTCATCGGTGCATGGATTGGCGGCGGCGTGGTCGCAACGATGATTTATTATGGTCTTAAGTTGATTACACCGTCCATGTTCTTAGTGACAATCTGCCTGATCTGCGGCATCGTGTCACTGGCCATCGGCTCGTCGTGGTCAACGATGGCGACTGTCGGTGTCGCCGGCATGGGCATCGGGCTGAGCATGGATATTCCGGCAGGCATGATTGCCGGGGCTGTTATCTCCGGCAGTTACTTCGGCGATAAGATGAGTCCGTTATCCGACACGACAAATTTGGCTGCCGGCCTGACGGGCACTCATCTGTTCGACCACATTAAGCATATGTTCTATACGACGATACCAGGACTTCTGATCGCGCTCGCTGCTTATTTCATCATCGGCCGCCAGTTTAACGCCAGTCACTTGAATACGTCGAAGATTGATTCGATCAGTGATGAGATGAGTCAGCAGTTCGTTATTACACCTTGGTTATTGCTTGTGCCGGTCATTGTCATCGTTCTTGTCGCACTGAAAGTACCTGCTGTGCCGGCACTCGTCGTCGGCATTCTGCTCGGCTCGGGGGCTCAGCTGTTTGTTCAAGGTGACTCGCTCAACGTAGCAGCTTCAACGCTTCAGGAAGGCTATGTGCTGAAGTCAGATAATACGTTAATCAGCGAGCTGTTCAACAAAGGTGGACTGGAATCGATGTTCTTCACGATTTCGATGACTATCGTCGCGATGACGTTCGGCGGCATCCTTGAATACAGCGGCATGCTGACAGCAATCATCGAGCAGATCTTAAAGGTCGCTAAAGGCACAGCAGGCTTAATTGCTGCGACTGTAACGAGCTGCTTTGTGACGAATGCGACGTGTTCTGAGCAGTACATCAGTATCGTCGTGCCGAGCCGCATGTACATTAAAGCGTATATTGACCAGAACCTCCATCCGAAGAACTTGTCACGCGCTCTGGAGGACGGTGGTACATTGACAAGCGTCTTCATTCCGTGGAATACATGCGGGGTATTTATATTTACAACATTGAATGTAGGGGTCATGGAATATGCGCCTTTTGCCATACTGAACTATGTCATTCCGGTGATTTCTATTCTTTACGGTATCACCGGCTTTAAGATTGTGAAGATGAGCAGAGAAGAACGCGAATACTTCACCGAGAAATCTCTGGCAGCATAACAAAGAAGCGGCTGAATAATCAGCCGCTTCTTCATGTCTTAAACCCTTTCCACTCTTTCACCTGACGCTCAAACGTCTCATCGTCCACCATGATCCGGTTCAATAGAGACCGGTAATTATCTGTTGTGATGGCGTGCGGTGCGAGTATATAGGCATAGTCGAATCCTGCCTGTTCAACGACGTTCATCGTCTTGTCATTGGCGTTACCGTATGGGTAGGCGAACGACTTGGCGTCAATGCCGAGTTCTTTCTTCAGTGTCGCTTTGCTTTTCAGCAGATCTGCTTTGAACTCCGCTGCTGGTACTTTGTTGAAGATCGGCTTGTTATCAAGCAGCTCATGCATGTTATACGTATGTGAGCCGAACGTGATGAGCCCGCTGTCTTTCATCTTGCGCAGTTCTGCCCACGTTGCGAGCTTGATGTTGTTGAAGTCTTTGTTGCCGACTTGCCCTGCGATGACGAAGACAGTCGCCGGTACATGGTATTTCTTAAGAATCGGCAGTGCATTTGTATACGTCGTTTCGTCTCCATCATCGAACGACAGCCAGACGCAGCCTGCTGGGAAGCGCTGTGTTTTGTAGCTCTCTTCCAGCTGCTGCTCTGACACAAACGTCGCGCCGTGTGCTGTCATCCATTTGAGCTGCGCTTCGAAGTCATCTTTGAACACATTGTACCGATTAAGCTCGTTGCTGTTCGACATCAGCTTCAGCGCACGTTCGTACAACGTGCCGCTTCGAATGCGGTGGTAGTTAAGCGCAAGACAGCTGTTGTGCGCTTCAAGCGGTTTGTAGTGTTCGTGCTTTTTCTCATCGGTGATGTTGTGATAAGTGAACAGACCGATGACGAGCAGGCTGACGGCAATGAGTGCATATGTCAGAAATGTTTTGATGTTTGGCATAATCAGGACTTCACTTTCTTATCCACGATTGGATTTTGTTTGAACGTGATGGTTTTCGCCTGCTGCAGCTGGACATAGATGTCGTGACTGATGTAGTCGAGCTGCATGAGTTCTTCTTCTGTCGTCGGCCCCGGATATTTCCGGCGGTTCAGTCTGCCGTAGCGCAGCTTGTTGTACAGCCCCCAGAAATAGAGTGCGCCGAAGATGAAGAGGGTGTAGTAGAGCAGGGACAAGCTGAAGCTGATGATGTCCTTGTTCTTTAAGTTCAGTATGATCTTGACGATGTTGACGATATCGACCGGCAGGTTGAAGAATGCTGCGACAAAGAAAGTGACGGCGTACAGTACGTAGAACCAGAGCAGGATGGATAGGATGAACAGCACGGTTTCGATGACCGGGTTTTTCTTCGTTCTGACGATTAAGTCGTTTCTTCTCTGTTTCCTCTGTCGGGACTTGACCATACTGCATAACCTCCTTTGATTCGAGACTTGATCGCTTTAGGGAACGCGACGACCGCGATGGCCGCATTGACGATCCAGTAGATGAACGGATACCATGCCACCCAGAAGTACATGGCGGAGACGTTGTCATACTTCGCATCGATGATGAGCGACACGACCAGCTGGATGACAGCGACGATGGTCAGTGTGAACGCTGAGAACGTGAGGAGCAGTATTAAGTCCTGCAGTGACTTGACCTGAAAGAGCATGTAGTAGATGCTGAGCAGAAACAGTGAGTAGCTCCAGAATATGCTGACCCACTGCTCGATGTAGATCGGCCATAGTCTGCGGTATTTCCAGCTCTTTAAGACGCCCCAGTGGCGGAAGATGACTTCCTGACCGCCCTGTGCCCAGCGGACGCGCTGCTTCCAGTAGCCGCCGAGCTTCTCCGGCACAAGCATCCAGCACAGTGCCTGCGGTTCGTAGCGGATATCCCAGAACCGCTCGTGGAACTTCCATGACACGGAGATGTCTTCTGTGATCATATCGACGTCCCACAGTCCGACGTCGACGAGCGCTTTCTTACGGAAGGCGACGATCACCCCTGACACGGTCATGATCTTGCCGATGATGCGCTGCGTGCGTTTGATGGAGCCGATGATGGAGGCGTACTCTACGACTTGTAGTTTACCGAGCAGCGTGTCACGGTTACGGATGCGCGGGTTGCCGGTGACAGCAGCCACGCGTTCTCCTTTATGGAAGAAATGTTTGATGAGATGGTACGGTGCATCGTTGTCGATGATCGCATCTGAGTCGACGCAGAGCAGATATTCTCCGTGTGAGGCGAACAGGCCGAGCCTGAGTGCGTTCGCTTTCCCGCGGTTCTCCTGATTGTCGATGGCGCGTACAATGTCGTACGTCGCAGCGAGCTCGTTGATCAGCTGAGCTGTGTTGTCTTTTGAGCCGTCGTTGATGCAGATGATCTCTTTCTTCGGATAGTCGAGCTTGATCAAGTTCTCGACTGTTTCCCGCACAGTGTCCTGCTCGTTGTAGCAGGGCACAAGGATGCTGATGAGCGGCCAGTCGATATCGGTCGGGATGGCATCAGATGCCGCTCCTTCCCGGCGCAGGAAGTAGATCGTGGAACCTGCGAGCCAGACAATGGCCATCAGCAGCGGATAGAGAAAGACGAAGCTTGACCAGCCGCTGATAAGTGTAGTAATCATGTAAGTGCTCCTTATGTGGTTGATTTGACAGGCTGTGACTCGTTGCCGTGCCGTGTTCTTTTCTGTTCATACATGGCTTCGTCCGCCTTCGCAAGGAGCGCATCCAGTGTCGTGCCGTCTGCACCGTATTCACTGCAGCCGTAGCTGATGCCGGTATAGAGCACGTGCTCCGTCACTGCGAAGGGCAGCTTGAACAGATTGTCGAGCTTTAATGTGGCCGGGAAATAAGGATTGCTGTAGTCAGAGGAGGTGATGATGACAAACTCATCGCCCGCCAGTCTGAATAACTGTTCACCGTCAGCAAGTGAGCCGGTGATCCGCTGGCAGATGCTTGCGAGCAGCTCATCTCCTGTCACATGGCCGTATGTGTCATTGATTGCTTTGAAGCGGTCAATGTCAAACAGGCAGATGTAATGATGCTGGTCAGCGTGGTTACGGGAAAGCTCGTCAAAGTGACGGTACAGTGCTCTTCTGTTTGGAATGCTTGTGACTTTGTCCAGATAAATGTCAGTCTGCAGGCTGCTCAACTTCTCAGTCATTTCCGCGTTGAACAGACGCAGGCGGAAATGCGAGTTTTTCGCCGGCTCCTCAGAGAAACTGCCGTTTTTCACTTCATCCAGTGCATATTTCATATTATTACTGAGCAGGCGGATGGCGATCATGCAGGACGTATAAAGCAGCAGTGTGACGATAACAGTGAGCAGCAGCAGTGTTCCCGGTACATTATGCGTATTCATATGGATCAGCACATTCGCACCGACGAAAGAGGCGCTGATCAGCAAGCTGAAAATAAAGCAGGAGACAGCGAGCACTAAAGTATAATCGAATTGTTTCATAATAAAATCCTTTCATGCGACGGCTGACAGCCGCTGGATAAGCATTGAGCAGAAATATTAAATCTTACACAACCATTTTAGCAGCAATATAGTGCTGACGCTGTAACTTATAAGTTCTTGTTTACCACTTACGGCCTGCTGCTAAACAATGCCGGTTCGCGGGGTGAACTCAGTGAGCGTCGTGCGTTCCATCCCGCAGTCAAGGCAGATGTAGAGCGTCCTGTCAGGCAGGACGACGGCCAGCTGCTGGTGAGGACATGTGGCTTTATCATGCAGAAATTCCCCCTGTGTTAAATGAGCGATTTCGTCAGGCGTCAGTTCTTTCATAATCATCCTCCTTTTAGAGCAATTATAACTAAACTCCCGGCAGCTGTTAACATAAATGCCTGTCCAGGCAGCATAGTAGCTAGTTTCCCGTATTATCCGCCTTAAGGTGGATGCAATTTTGTAAAGATAAGTGTACAATATTGCTGAGGTGGAGAGATGAAGAAAAGAAAAGGCTGTTTTATTCCGTTAATTATTTTAAGTTTAGTGATCATTGCCGGCGCCGGCTTTCTCGGTTATTCCTATTTCAAGGTGAAAGGCACAGCGGATTCTATCCATAAGCCGATCGAGAACCGGAAGAAATCGGAGCTGCGGGACAGCGCCGTTGCAATCGACAGGAAAGACCCGATATCAGTCGCTCTGTTCGGTGTCGATTCCAATGTCACGCGTCTTGCGACAGGAGACGCAGGCCGCAGTGACACGATCATGCTCTTAAGCATCAACCCGAGCACGAAGAAGACGGTGATGGTGTCAATACCGCGCGATACGTACAGCACGATGGTCGGTAAAGGGACGCAGGAAAAAATCGCCCATGCCTATGCATACGGCGGCGCTGCAATGGCAGTCAAATCGGTCGAGCAGCTGATGGGTGTGCCGATTGATTACTACGCAACGATCAACATGGACGGCATGAAAGACATGATCGATAATGTCGGCGGCGTTAAAGTCGTCAGCAACGCGACGTTCACAGTGCGTAACTATCAGTTTGTGGAAGGCCAGGCTATGAAGATGGACGGCAATACGGCGATGGCATTTATCAGAAGCCGGAAAGAAGACGGGTCAGGCGGAGACTTCGGCCGTCAGGAACGTCAGCAGCTGGTCGTGCAGGCATTGGCGAAGAAAGTGCTCAGCGTCGGTTCCGTAAGCAAGCTTGACGGCATGCTGAAGACGATATCAGGCAACGTCGTGACGGACTTGTCATTCAATGAGCTGGAGAGTCTCGGCACAAGCTACACAGCGGCACTGGATCACGTGGAGAAGCACCAGCTGGAAGGTACCGGCCAGACATTGGACGACGGCCTGTGGTACTTCATGGCAGACGAAAAGAACAAGCAGCACATTAAAGCGTTATATATGAAGAACTTGAATAAATGAAAGAAGCTCCGGCCGTCTGGCCGGAGCTTTAAATCATTTTTCTGACGGTGAGCTGGTAGATGATGTTGATGAGCATCGCACTCACCGCGATGATGCAGAGCGCGAAGTGCTGCGACTGCCCTGTCGCATAGCCGTACAGTGTGATGACGAGCATCGCAGCCGGCAGCAGAATGTTGGTCAGCTTGAAAGCATTGTAGAGGCCGGTGAAGATGACGAGCATCTCTTCTTTGTTCAGTGACTGGATGAGCCGGTCATCAAAGTCCGGCTCAAAGCTGTTCGGCAGCTCGCGTTCCGGGTACAGTGTGTTGATCAGGCTGTAGCCGTAATAGCGGATGACGACGGCGAACAGCAAGACGATGACACTTGTCACGGCTAACCAGACGGGCGCATGATTGAGCGTGACGAGTAAAATGGAGCCGAGCGCGAAATAAAAGGCGATGATGAGGGCGATGTTCATCAGCGAGAACTTTTTGAACGACTGACGGTCCTGCTCAGCGTGCGCGAGTGACGGGTCATTATCGACTTTGTAGGCGAGGCGGCTGTAGACGAGACCGATGAGTCCGGCGATGACGGCCGCGCTGATGACGAAGATAATGTAGTTGTCCGTCAGCAGCAGCAAGGCGACAGCACTTTTCCATAAGTCGATAGTGAAGAGCATGACAGCGAGGATAATGACAAGCACAGCAGGGATGATATATTTATTAAACATAGGACACTCCTTTTTTAATGTATTATACCCCGAAATTGTGGGTAAAGACATATTGTGTCAGCATTCATTATAATATAGGAGGAATTTCTACATGGAAAAAGCTAAAAAAGAAACAAAGGCCACTTCAAAGAAAGTCACTAAAGCACCGAAAGAGCGGCAAGAGTCACCGGTTATTGATGTCTTGAATCAGCAGGTCGCGAACTTCACAGTGATGTACACGAAGCTGCATAACTATCACTGGTATGTGAAAGGTCCTAACTTTTTCTCGCTGCATGTGAAATTCGAGGAGCTCTATACAGAAGTCGGTCAGTATCTGGATATGACAGCTGAACGTGTGCTTGCGATCAACGGTCATCCGGTTGCCACGCTGAAAGAATGTCTGGAGCAGTCAATCGTCAAAGAAGCCGGTAAGCATTTGACGGCTGAAGAGATGGTCAAAGACTTGTCCAATGACTTGCAGCAGCTGATCGAGCAGCTGAAAGAAGGACAGAATACAGCTGAGGAAGCAAAAGACGAAATGTCAGCTGACATGATCTTAGAGATGATCACGCAGTTCGAGAAACATAACTGGATGCTTGCTTCTTACTTAGGGAAATAATAGCAGCTGAATAATATGACATGGGCCGTATTCCTGGGATGCGGCCCATATCACGTTTTTGCTGCTTCGCCGTGGCATCCACTTTAGTATGATTATTACCGCTGGATAATGTATAATTGACATGATTATAAAGGAGGAATTTTTTTATGGAATTAGCTAAATATATTGATCACACCTTATTGAAACCAGAAGCAACGACCGCGCAGATTGACACACTTGTCTCTGAGGCGAAGGAGCACGGCTTTATGAGCGTCTGTGTCAACCCGACGCACGTCAAGCGCTGTGCGGAAGCGCTGGCAGGGACTGACGTCTTAGTCTGCACGGTCATCGGCTTCCCGTTAGGCGCAGCGACATCTGCTGTGAAGGCATTCGAAACGAAGGATGCGATCCAGAATGGTGCCGGCGAGGTCGATATGGTCATCAACATCGGCGCCCTGAAAGAAGGTAACGACGCGCTTGTCCTTGAAGACATTCAAGCAGTGGTTGCGGCAGCAGGCGGTGTGACGACGAAAGTCATCATCGAGACAAGTCTGCTCAATGACGACGAAAAACGCCGTGCATCACGTCTTGCGAAAGAAGCGGGCGCAACGTTCGTCAAGACATCAACGGGTTTCTCTACAGGCGGCGCGACTGTTGAAGACGTGAAGCTGATGCGCGAGACAGTGGGCCCGGACATGGGTGTTAAAGCATCGGGCGGCGTCCGTTCGACTGACGACGTCAATGCGATGATCGAAGCGGGTGCGACGCGTATCGGCGCGAGCGCGGGCGTGCAAATTCTGCAGGGGCAGACAACAGACGGGAACTACTAACCGTCTGCTTTTTTATCTGAATAAGGGGAGGTCATATCATGAGAATGGTGGACATTATTGCGAAGAAACGCGACGGCGGCGAACTGTCGCAAGAAGAGATTGAATTCTTCATCACAGGTTATACAAACGGAGAGATTCCGGATTACCAGGCGTCTGCTCTTGCGATGGCGATTTATTTTCAGGATATGAATGATGACGAGCGCGCGAGCTTGACGATGGCGATGGTGGAAAGCGGGGACCAGATTGACTTGTCAGCAATCGACGGCATTAAAGTCGACAAGCACTCCACAGGCGGCGTCGGCGATACGACGACACTTGTGCTGGCACCACTCGTTGCAGCGCTCGGTGTTCCAGTCGCCAAGATGAGTGGACGCGGACTGGGTCATACAGGTGGCACAATTGACAAGCTGGAAACGGTGGAAGGGTTCCACGTGGAAATTACAGAGGACGAGTTCACGCGTCTTGTGAACGAGCATAAAGTGGCAGTCATCGGTCAGTCAGGCAATTTGACGCCGGCTGACAAGAAGCTGTACGCACTGCGCGATGTGACAGGGACGGTCAACAGCATCCCGCTGATCGCCTCAAGCATTATGAGCAAGAAGATTGCAGCAGGCGCAGACGCAATCGTGCTTGATGTCAAGACAGGTGCCGGCGCATTCATGAAGACCGACGAAGATGCAGAACGTCTGGCGCGTGCTATGGTGAAGATCGGCAACAACGTCGGCCGCCGGACGATGGCGATCATCTCTGATATGAGTCAGCCGCTCGGGTTTGCGATCGGTAATGCGCTGGAAGTGCAGGAAGCGATTGAGACACTGCGCGGCGAAGGGCCGGAAGATTTGACGGAGCTCGTGCTCACGCTCGGCAGCCAGATGGTCGTGCTCGGCGGCAAGGCTGACAACTTGGATGCAGCGCGTGTGAAGCTCCAGCAAGTCATTGCCAACGGAGCCGCACTTGAGAAGTTCCGCGACTTTTTAGTGAACCAGGGTGGTGACGGCAGTGTCGTGGATGATGTGTCGAAGTTACCGCAGGCAGCTTACACGATTGAAGTGCCGGCGCAAGCAGGCGGGGTCGTCAGCCGCATCGTTGCAGACGAAATCGGCGTGGCGTCCATGCTACTAGGTGCGGGCCGTGCGACGAAAGAAGATACGATAGATCTTGCGGTCGGCTTGATGCTCCGCAAAAAAGTCGGCGACAAAGTAGAAGCAGGCGAGTCACTTGTGACAATTTATGCGAACCGCGAAGACGTGGCAGACGTCAAACAGAAAATCTATGACAATATCGAGATCAGCGCGCATGCTGACGCACCGACGTTGATTCATACGATTATCACAGAGTAGGAGTGGTTATTATGACTAAAGCATTTAACAGAATCCATCTAATCGTCATGGACTCCGTCGGCATCGGTGAGGCACCGGATGCGGCTGACTTCGGCGATACTGGCAGCCATACGTTGAGAAACACACTGGCAGGCTTCGGTGAATCACTGCCGAACTTGCAGCAGCTCGGACTCGGTAACATTGAAGCGCTGCCGGGCGTCGCAGCCGTCGATAAGCTGGAAGCCTTCTATACGAAGCTCAGCGAATCGTCTGTCGGCAAAGATACGATGACCGGCCACTGGGAGATCATGGGGCTGAATATTGACAAGCCGTTCAACGTCTATCCGGACGGTTTCCCGGACGAACTGGTGGCAGCCATCGAAGAACTGTCAGGGCGGAAAGTCGTCGCGAACAAGCCGGCGTCAGGCACAGAGATTATTGAGGAATATGGCAGGCATCAAATGGAGACCGGTGACCTGATTGTCTACACTTCTGCTGACCCGGTGCTGCAGATTGCGGCACATGAAGATATCATTCCGCTGGATGAACTGTATGACATCTGCGAGAAAGTCCGCGAGCTGACGAAAGACCCGAAATATTTGATCGGCCGCATTATCGCCCGGCCGTATGTCGGTGAGCCGGGCAACTTCAAGCGGACAGCGCACCGCCATGACTACGCGCTGAAACCGTTCGGCCGTACAGTGATGAATGAGCTGAAAGATAACGGCTTTGACGTCATCGCCATCGGTAAGATCAATGATATTTATGACGGCGAGGGCGTGACAGAAGCGATCCGCACGCAGGACAACATGGACGGCATGGACAAGCTGATTGAAGTGGTCGGCCGTGACTTTGAAGGCTTGAGCTTCCTGAACTTAGTGGACTTCGATGCATTGTACGGTCACCGCCGCGACAAAGCAGGCTATGCGAATGCCATTAAAGCATTCGACGACCGGTTAGGCGAACTCATTCCGAAGCTCCGTGAAGATGACCTGGTCATCATTACGGCGGACCACGGGAACGACCCGACCGCACCAGGCACTGACCACACGCGTGAATATGTGCCGCTCCTGATGTTCAGTCCGAAAGTGAAGGATTACCATAAGCTTGCCGGCCACGACACATTCGCGTCAATCGGTGCGACGATCGCTGATAACTTTGGTGTACCGCTGCCTGAGTTCGGCCGCAGCTATTTAGGTGACATGAATGTTTAGGCGGCTGCTGTACGGCACGGTTTATACGGTGGCCGGCGTGCTGCATTTCACACGGGAGGAGAACTTCCGTAAGATTGTGCCGAAAGTATTGCCGTGCCGCAAGTTCATCGTCCAGGCGTCCGGCGTCATGGAAGTGCTGTTCGGCTTGAGCCTGCTGTTAAGAAAGCCGGGCCCGAAGACAAAGCGGCTGCTGCAGCTGTTTTTAGTCGCAGTCTTTCCGGCGAACGTCTATATGGCGGCGAACAATATCGACCTGAACGGCAGAAAGCTGCCATGGTGGGCGCTGTGGGGCAGACTGCCGCTGCAGGGATGGCTGATTAAAGAGATGGATAAGTTGTAGAAGAGAGTCGATGACGACTCTCTTTTTTCTGCGGCGCGAAAAAAGCGAATTTTGATGAAAAGTGTGATTTTCGTGAAAATCTGCAGCTTGTGAGCGTGATTTCTTCAAAAGCTGCCAGATTTTCTTGAAAAACTGCAGCGGCGCGAAAAAACGTCATTCACGTAGACGTGTTATTATAGTGGCGGAGGTGAGCTGTTGCTACTGAAAAGCTATAGTAAAAGTCATGAATTTGTCTATCTTGAAGCGCTGGAAAAACGGGTGACGCTGGTCGATGAAGATTACCGGCAGTTAATGAAGCACCGGTCAGGACTGGACGGGGAGAAGCAGTTTTTCAAGCTGCTTGAATCGCTCGATAGTGTTGTCATCTGGGATCTGCTGCTGGAAGCGGAAGACTACGCGCAGTATGATTTCATCGTGATTGCGGGCGGTCATGTGCTGCTCTTTGATGTCAAGAATAACGGCGGGATTTATCAGTATGACCAGGGGAATATGATCGGCAGAAACGCACGCATTATTAAAGATTACCGGCCGCAGCTGGAACGCGCCCGCTACATGCTCGACAAAGTGCTGCAGGACAGCGGCATCACAGCGAAAATAACGAGCCGGATTGTCTTTATCAACGAAACATTCCGCCTTGTCGGGTTTGACGGTGATGCGCGGGTCGTATTTCCGGCGCAGTGCCCGCAGATTGTCGATTATTTAAACACATTGGAAGTGACACCGCGCGACATCGCCATCGGAAAAACACTCGTCGCGAAGCACGCTGGCCATTATCCGTACAGTAACAGGAAGACTACTGATTATGAGTGTGTTGATTCACGGCTGCGATGTATGGACTGCCGGCAGCTGTTTACGCCAGTGCTGTATCAGCAGTACGTGGACTGCAGCTGCGGTCATTCAATGAAGCGGGAAGCGGTGATGATGGCCAACCTGCATGAACTGATGCTGATTAAGAACGACTCGTTTACGATTGCAGAAGCGATGGACTGGACGATGAGTTCCAGAACGACCGTCAAGCGGTTTCTAAGGAAACATGCGATTAAAATGGGCAATAACCGGTCGACAAAATACAAGTTGAAGCCGTTTGAAGGCCAAAATTCAGATGGAGTCCGCTGAAAAGAGTGAGAAGTGGCCTTCAGGAGTGGTTTGAAGGCCAAAATTCAGATGGAGTCCGCTGAAAAGAGTGAGAAGTGGCCTTCAGGAGTGGTTTGAAGGCCAAAATTCAGGCGATGACCGCTGAAAAGAGTGAGAAGTGGCCTTCAGGAGCCGTTTGAAGGCCAAAATTCAGGCGGTGACCGCTGAAAAGAGTGAGAAGTGGCCTTCAGCAATTAGCTGAAGGCCACTTTTTGTTCTCCTGTTAAGGAGTTATCCTTCGATTTGACGCTGGATGGCTCTCAACGTATGGAGCCAGTCGACGATATCGTCGAAGTTGTCAGTATGATGAGTATAGCAGTAGTCTATGAAGCAGGTCGCATCATCGACTGCACAATGATGATGGAAGTCACTGATGAGTTCTGCCCGGTAGCGTTTCAGCTCTTCCGCTGTGATCAGCTCAGCTTCAGCAGTGTAACGAGCAAGCGCATCTTCTCTGCCATATGTCTCAATGAGCTGCAGCCGTTCTTTTCTGTTGAACATGACATCATCTCCGTATTCACATCATACTAAGAAACGGTCGGCCATGCGGTTAATTTTCAGTTAAGTAATTGTAAATAAAGTAAATACGTGACGACATTCAGCCTTAGCTGTTAGAGGAAACTTTTTTAGGTGGGACATGCATTACAGCACAGTAAAAGGGTATACTAGTATTATTCTATAGACGAAAGGGGTTCAACTATGGGCTGCCCATATCATTATGAAGAACCGGTCCGTCGCCCTGGCAAATCCAGATACACTCTTGGAGTACTGCTTGGTGCGCTGGCAATCGGAGCAACAGTTATAGCATTAACAAAGAAATCATCCAGTGAGGGGGCTGACGCGCCTAAGCTGTTCGAAAAACAGAAGACACCGAACCAGTATATCGGTCAGGAGTTCTACATGCCGCATTTTATGCTGAAAAACTTCCATGTGACACCGAATGAGACGGGCGTATCAGTGCGCATCGACTATACGATTGATGATATACTGTACAACCATCTGATGCATAACACACCGCACTACACATTCAGATTCACACTGCCTGAAGAATACAGACAGTCATTTGAAGGTGACGGGACGGCGGAAGTGATCGGTGACTTAGTCTACGGCACAGGCGACCGTAAAGACTATGCCGTGATATTCGACTTCAAGCAGCGTGAAGACGCTGATAAGAACACTGCCGCGAAATTGAATGAAAGAACCGGGAAATACAAACTCGACATCGTAGATAACCAGCTGAAAGTGTTGAATAACTTTGATGATGTGTATGGCGCGGTGAATATCATCCGCTTCTAAATATTAAAAAAGCAGTAGCACTGCTTTTTTATTTAGAATAATTTTAGACAAATAAACTGCGGTGTCTGGAATGACTTTTTAGGACCACAGCTTGACAGCAATGATGAAAATCTTTATACACTGCAGCTCGATCTGCAAGTTTTCAAAGAACGAAGCACGACCCGATAGAACTATTTGATGGCAGGGTGGCTGATGGTGCTGCTGCCGGTCATCGTTCTGTTCTTTATGCTCTACAAATACTTCATCCAAGGTTCCAACATTACCGGACAGAGTTCGGTCGATAAATAAAATCCCGCTAATAACAGCGGGATTTTTTTGTTATTATATGAAAAGTGGCCTTCAGAAGCCGTTTGAAGGCCAAAATTCCAGAAAAATGAGTGAAATCAGTGAGAAGTGGCCTTCAAGAGCCGTTTGAAGGCCAAAATTCCGGAATAATCACCATAATCAGCAAAAAAGTGGCCTTCAAATTAACGCTCTGTTTGAAGGCCACTACTCTCAATAATTAATCCTGATAAATGATAGACCATTTGTCTTTATGAGCTAACATGTCTGTCGCGAGTGCTTGTGCGCCTGCCAGGCTGTGGCTTGCTGCCCAGCCGCACTGCACTTCGTTGCAGGCCGGCACGGCTGTTGCTGTCAGCACGTCGTTCAATGTCTGCCCTAAAATGACAAGGACGTCATCGTAGTCCGCATGGTTGATGAGCGATAAGTAGAAGCCGGTCTGGCAGCCCATCGGTGAGATGTCGACGACTTTGTCGGTATGATTACGGATGTTTTCTGCCATTAAGTGTTCCAGTGAATGAAGCGCCGGCATCTCCATATGTTCTTTGTTCGGCTGCTTGAAACGGATGTCATATTTATGGATGACATCGCCGTGCTGTCCTTCTTTAATGCCTGCTAGGCGGACAAATGGTGCCGCGACTTTTGTGTGATCAAGGTTGAAACTTTCCACATTCATTTTCTGCATGTTGACACTCCTTATTGAATGGCTTTAAAGCCTTGTTTTAAGTCTTCCAGTAAGTCTTCACTATCTTCAATACCCACTGAGATACGGACTAATCCATCTGTAATACCTAGTTCAAGGCGACGTTCACGTGGAATAGAAGCATGCGTCATCTGGCTCGGTACTGAGATCAAGCTTTCGACGGCGCCGAGAGATTCTGCCAGCGTAAAGTACTCAAGCGAGCGGACGAGCAGTTCTGCTTGTTCTTTAGAACCGACGTCAAAGGCGATCATTCCACCGAAACCGGTCGCCTGGCGTTTCTGTACAGCAAGCTGCGCCGCACCGAGCTGACTTGGATGGAAGACAGCTGTCACTTGACTGTTGCTGTTCAGATAATCGACGATTTCAAGCGTCGTTTTCTCCGTCTGCTCCATACGCAGAGCGAGCGTTTTAATGCCGCGGATCAACAGAAAGCTGTCCTGTGGTCCGAGCACGCCGCCGACTGAGTTCTGGATGAACCCTAACTGCTCCGCAATCGCGGCATCTTTTGTGACAAGCAGACCTGCGACAACGTCACTGTGACCGCCGATATATTTAGTCGCTGAGTGCAGCACGATGTCTGCCCCGAGGTCAAGCGGATTCTGGAAGTAGGGTGTCATAAATGTATTGTCGACGACAGAGATCAAGCCGTGCGCGCTTGCGATGGCGGCCATGCGTTCAATATTTGTGACGTTCAGCAGCGGGTTAGTCGGTGTCTCGATGTAGAGCATCTTTGTGTTCTCTGTAATCGCTGCTGTCACTGCTGCTTCGTCCGTCGTATCGACAAACGTTGATTTGACACCGATACGGTCGAATACTTTCGTGAATACGCGGTATGTACCGCCGTAGACATCAGAACCGACGACGATATGGTCGCCGGCATTCAGCATCATGATGACCGCTGATACAGCTGCCATCCCTGAACCGAAGGCAAAGCCGTCAGTGCCGTGCTCGAGGTCTGCGATGAGTGACTCAAGTGCGGACCGCGTCGGATTTTTTGTCCGTGAATATTCATAGCCCTGACGGAGTCCGCCGATTCCGTCCTGCTTGTACGTGCTTGTCTGGTAGATAGGCGTGGAGACTGCCCCGGTAAATTCATCGGTCGTACGGCCGCCGTGAATCATCATTGTTTTCTTTTTCATTATAACGCTCCTTAATCATATATATGCTGTGATAAATAACGGTCGCTTGCATCCGGGAAAATAACAACGATATTTCCCTGGACATAAGGTGCCTGGTTCAGTGCTGCAGCAAGTGCAGCGCCCGATGAACTGCCGACCAGCAGCCCTTCACGTCGTGCCAGTTCTTTCACTGCATCAAACGCGGCGTCATCAGTAATGGTCTCAATCGCGTCAATCAGTTCCCGTGTCATAAACTTCGGCCATACTTCCACACCGATACCTTCTGTGCGGTGTGACCCGCTGTCACCGCCGTTTAAGATCGAGCCGACTGGTTCAACGACGACCGTGCGCGCACCTCTTGGCTTCAGCCGTTCAGCGAGACCGGTGAACGTCCCGCCGCTGCCTGCACCGGCAACAATCATCGCGACCTCACCGAGTTCAGCGGTCAGTTCATTTGCCAGTTTATCATAACTTGCGGGATTAGCTGACGATTCAAACTGATTCGTATAGTAGGCGCCGGTCCTCTTTGCGTCTGCCGCGGCTGCTGCACGGGCGCCGAGCATACCGTCAGCAGTCGCGGTCATGATCAGCTCTGCGCCGAGCGCCCGCATGATCGCCTGCTTCTCAATACTGAATTTCTCAGGAACATAGAGGCGGAGTTTCAAGCCGTGCGCGAGGCAGGCGAGAGCGAGGCCGATGCCTGTATTGCCGGCAGTCGCCTCTACAACTTCACCGGTGCTAATGTCACCGCGGCGCACAGCCTCGTCGATCAAATGACGGCCGAGCCGGTCTTTCACGGAGCCGCCGAGATTATACATCTCAAGCTTTGCGAACAGGCGCACACCTGCCGGCAGCTCAAATGCTGTCAGTTCGACAAGCGGTGTGCCGCCGGTTAAGTCAGCAGGCTTGTGATATGTCTTTTTAGTGAGGACCGTCAGATGAGCGAAGTTGTTCAGCTGCACCGACTCAAAGTTGAAGCCGTGCTGCTTTGCGATGGCCATGATTGTCTCTTTCAATGGATAGTATTCGCGGTTCAAATCCTCGACCAGATGATGATGGCCGAGCGCCTCGTAATGGCGGATGATGTGCTGTTTCTCGTCCCGGCTGTTGAACATCGTATCAAGGATGACGATGCGGCCGCCGTCATTGAGCAGTGTGCCGTACTGTTTGATGGCTGCTGACTTTTCCGTGTCCGTCAGATGATGGAAGGCGAACGAACTGATGATCGTATCGGCTTCGGTCGCAGCAAAATGCAGGAAGTCACCTGTCTTGAATGACAGGCCGGTCTTCTGCTCGCCGATTGCCGCCATCTCAGGGCTTGGTTCGTATGCGGTCACTTCCAGTCCTTTGTTCAGGAGCAGCAGCGTCAAATTGCCGGTACCGGGACCGAATTCAATCGTCCGTCCTTCAGCGCGCTTTGCTGCTTCCTTCAGCATAAACGTGTAGTTCTCGAACACATCTTTGTACTCTGGATTATGACCGCTCACTGCCTCGTCATAATTCACAGCCCATTCCTCAAAAATATCCATAAAAGATAAAGCCATTATGCCACCTCTTCTTTTTCCTACTGATTAACTCGGGATTAATAATACCATGAATGTCTTGTAGTGACAATGAAATGATTTGTGAAAATGCCGGCATCATACTATAATACTTCCAACAGAGAAGTCTGATTATTATGATTTCTAAGGAGGGAGTTAGATGAGAAGAGTCATAGTGGAGCCTTATGACAGCATATGGCAGCATCTCTACATTGAAGAAGCACGGAAGCTCCGCGACGTGTTCAAAGACCAGCTTGTGGCCATCCATCATATCGGTTCGACAGCTGTGCCGGGGCTGGCCGCGAAACCGGTCATCGATATCATGCCGGTCGTCAAAGATCTTGCGGCGGTCGATGACTTGACCGACTGTCTCACAGCGCTCGGCTACACGGTGCACGGTGAGAACGGCATACCGGGCCGCCGCTATTTCCAAAAAGGCGGTGACAACCGGACGCATCACGTTCATGTGTACCAAAAAGGAGATGCCAATATCGTGCGGCATCTGGCGTTCCGTGACTACTTGCGGACGTTCCGCGGTGAGATGGAACGCTATCAAGCCCTGAAGTTCGAGCTTGCACAGCGCTATCCGTTTGATATCGCGTCCTATATCGAAGGGAAGAATAGTTTCGTCCTGGTGATGGAGCAGAAAGCATTGTCCTGGTATAACAATCATTCGTTGCTGCCGAAAGAACTGATTTCGTGAGAGCCGGGCTTTTTTCTTAAATTTTCCTTAAAAATTAAGGGACGCTATTGAATCCGGTCATGTTTAATGCTATAACAAATGGCAAAGAGGTGAGAGGATGACAAGCGTCCTGATAATTGAAGATGAGATTGAGATTGCTGAAATGATTCGTTTCATTCTGCTGAAAGAAGGCTTTGAGCCAGTAAATATCGCGCTGAACTGCAAGGAAGCGGAAGACCGGCTGGCCGTTCACCATGACACGTATATACTGGACATCAATCTGCCGGACGGCTCAGGGTATAAGCTTGCTGAGCAGATCAGAAGCTTCTCGAAGGCACCGATCCTCTATGTCTCAGCGAATGTCACTGACGACGACAAGCTGAAAGGCTTCGCTACAGGCGCAGATGATTATATTACAAAACCTTTTAACCCGCTTATTTTAGCGGCACGCGTCAAAGCGAATGCCCAGCGTTATGTACGCGATTACCGGAATGTTGCGTTTTTCTTTGATGAGCGGAAAGCAGAGCTGATTGTGGACGGCAGGACGTATCACCTGTCCGGCAAGCAGTATTTACTGATGCAGTATTTGTACGAAAACCAGAACAGGGTGCTGACGAAAGAAGAGATTTACGAGGCAGTGTGGGAAAATCGCTTCGTCGATGAGAACACAGTAATGGTCCATGTCAGAAAGCTGAGAGAGAAGCTCGAGGACAATCCGAGTGAACCGAAGCGGCTGCTGACCATCCGCAGTGTCGGCTATATTTTAAAAGTAGGCATTGAAGAATGAGCATCGGACGGAAATTCACATGGCGTTTCATCAATTATTTCCTATTATTATATGTATTGATCAATATCGCTGTCATCGCGCTCTTCATTTATTTGACCATCCGCTGGGACGGCACGCTGCTCACCGGTGACCTCACGACTGAGTCGACGTCAACGATGCAGTCACTGATCAACACGAAGGGCGGCATCTCCATCAAGCAGCCGCTCCGGGATGCACTGAAGAAGAATGACAGCATGCTGCTTATTAGAGATGAGAACGGCAGGACACTAAAAGTCTTCAACCAGAACAATGAACAGCTGCACGGGCTGTACTGGTATTATATTCAAGATATAACGACATGGTCGCTGACACCTGACCGCCAGGCGGTTTTAATCAGCCGGAAGCCGATCGTCAAGGCGGCGGAGCTGTTTGACTTAAGGCAGGACGACAAGCTGAAGCGCTATATGAATCAGCATGAGCTCGGTTTATTCATGCAGAGTTCACGAGCGGCGGAGCTGAAGAAGATCCATGGTGATTTCTCGACGAAGCTTATTGAGAAGGCGTGGTTCCAGGATTTAAACGGGGATAACTTCAATGACTACAATATCCGGGAGACGATGCGCGACGGCCGCTACTACTTGTTCGTCCAGAAAAATCCGAGCGTGCTCGACAAGCAGATCATCTTTGACGAGAACGGCGTGTTCAAAGATCAGGCCTTTATGTCGGACATAAAGAATTTCCTGCTGTGGTACCTCGGCTTTTCCGTCCTCGTATTCGGTATCATACTGACGCTTGCGCTGATTCTCGGCTACCGGCTGACACGGCCGCTCGTCCATTTTATCGACTGGGTGAAGCAGCTGCAGAGCGGGACTTATGTAGTGCCGGAGAACGACAAAGTATATCGGCGTGGCCGTCTGCGCCGAAAGTACCGCATGTATACGTCTGTCGATGAATCGATTAAAGAGCTGACGACGAAACTCCGGATGGATGAAGCGTATCAGAAGCGGATCGGCAAGCTGCGTGAGGAATGGATCGCAGGAATCAGTCATGACTTGAAGACGCCGCTCAGCTCGATTTACGGCTACAGCAAACTGCTGACAAGCGACATCGAGATCACGGGCGAGGAACGGCAGCGATTTGCCGAGATCATTGAAGATAAAGCGCTCTACATCGATACGTTGATCAAAGACTTGAACATGACTTACGAGCTGAAAAGCGATGTGCTGGAATTCAATAAGGAAGCAACGCCTATCGTGCCTTATATCAATCAGTTTGTCGATAACTACAATCAGCCGAACTTGCGCTATGTCAATCAGACGGATGTAGTCGTGTTGATTGACCGCGAACGGATGAAGCGGGTGCTGCTCAACATTATATCGAATGCCTTCGTACATAACGATAATGTTGACGTCTGGCTCAACACGACAGTAGTGGACGATGCGCTGGTCATCACGATTGCGGACAACGGCAGCGGCATCAACAAAGAAGAACTGCCTTATATATTCAACCATTATTATCGAGGGACGAATACGACCGCTGACACTAACGGCTCCGGCCTCGGTCTCGCGGTTGCGCAGCAGATTGTCCGCAGCCATAACGGCCGGATAGAAGTCGAGAGTTCGGTCGCAGGGACGCAGTTCAGAATTTATCTGCCGCTTAATGAGACATGAAATAAATGAATTTTCAGTCAATAATAGGTTGACGTTTCCAGCAAACAATTGTATAGTGTTCAATAACAATTCAATCACTTATCAAGACGGATCGAGGGAACGGCCCAATGACGTCCAGCAACCTACCTTACGGCAAGGTGCTAATTCCTACCAGCAGCAGCTGGAAGATAAGAAGAAGAGGCATTCCTTATCTGACAGGGATGCCTCTTTTGTTTTCTTGAATGAGTGGAACAGGAAGGAAATGAAACCATGACAACTAATTCAACGGCAGCAATCGCCTATACAGAAAGCATCACCCGCTATATCGCAGCACATGAAGACGACATTATTAAAATCAGCCATGCCATCCATGCACGGCCGGAGCTCGGCAACGAAGAGTACTTCGCGCAGGAGCAGCTGTCAGAGCTGCTGGAAAGAAACGGATTTGACGTTGTCCGTGACATCGCAGGCCATCCGACCGGCTTCATCGCGACTTATAAAGCGGCGCAGCAAGGGCCGGTCATCGCGTTTTTAGCGGAATATGATGCGCTGCCTGACCTTGGACACGCATGCGGCCATAACATTATCGGCACGAGCAGTGTCCTTGCCGCTTTGGCACTGAAGACCGTGATCGATGACATCGGCGGCGTCATCAAAGTATTCGGCACACCGGCAGAAGAAGGCGGCGTGAACGGCAGCGCGAAAGCGACTTATGTCAAAGCCGGCCTGTTTGATGACTGTGACGTCGCGCTCATGGTCCATCCGGGACATGAATCATACCGCACAGTGCCGACGCTTGCCGTCGATGTATTTGAAGTCGAGTTTTTCGGCAGAAGTGCCCATGCCTCAGAGAATGCCTTCAACGGCGTCAACGCGCTCGACATGATGATCAGCTTTTTCAATGGTGTCGGACAATTGCGACAACATATTAAACCAAAAGACAAAGTTCATGGTATTATATTAAATGGTGGCGCAAGTGCCAATATTGTACCGGATTATACGAAAGCAAGATTTTATACGCGCGCGCTCAGCCGTCGTGATTTAAACGGGCTGACAGAGAAAGTGGAACGCATCGCAGCAGGTGCCGCGGAGATGGCCGGTGGTCAGTACAGACTGAATCATATTCAAAACGGTGTCGATGAATTTATAGTGAATGACCGTCTGGACGATCTGTTTGAACGGCATGCTGCGCTTCACGGCGAAGTGATTCAGCACGATGACTTTGGCTTTGGGTCTACGGACACGGGAAATGTGAGCCATGTCATTCCGACGATTCACCCGCACCTTAAGATCGGTCCGTCCACATTGATCGGGCATACGTATGAATTTGAGCAGGCCGCAGCAAGTGCTGAAGGCGACCGCGCGCTGCTGCAGGGTGCCCGTATAATGGCGACAATGGCAGTTGAGCTAATCACACAACCAGCTGTCCTTGACGAAATCAAGGAGCTGCATCAACATCTGAAGGGGTAAATTAATGAACAATTTCGCTGCGAAACTACCGCTGACACTACACAAACTATATGGTGATCATGTAGTTTTTACGTCCCGCCCGTCGTTCGGCAAAAATCCATGGCTGACGACTGAAGGACATCAATCCAATATGCTGACAGCCCGTGAACTGCTGATCGCTGATATGCCGGTCATTGTCCACGAAGCAGCAGTCGGCGACAAATCACGCGCCTTATTTGAAGCAGCCGGTATCGCTATGCCGGAGAACTTCCGCAGTTATACGGATGAAGCTTCTTATAATGCGCGGCTCAGAGAAGCAGAGAACAACGGAGAAAAGATTTTCTTTCAATATACCCATGAAGCAGAATATGTGAATTCTGAGACGTCATATGTAGACCGTGCGACGTTCATCGCACTGAACAACAAGATGCGTCTAGCGGAATGGACGAAAGGTAAATTTCTGCCGCACCGTGAAGTAGTGAATGTCAAAGTGCTGGCCGACAAACTTCGTGACTGGGAATTCCCGTATGTACTGAAGCCGGCGGACGACCACCCGACAGCAGGCGGTTACGGCGTGATGATCTGTTATAATGATAAGGATTTGAAAAAAGCATTGCAGCGCATCGGGGAAGCAGAAGGCGCGAGTGATTTCATCATCGAAGATTTCATTCAGACGACTGCCAACTACTGCGTGCAGTATGCTTACAGTGATGAACTGGGGATGAAGTACTTAGGTGCCTCAATCCAGAATACAGATGAATATGGGAAATATAAAGGCAACACGACGGCAGAGCATGTGCCGGAGCACGTCATTAAAGCCGGGCAGGAAATTATGCAGAACGGCGTTGACGCAGGTTACCGCGGCATCGCAGGATTCGATCTGCTGCTGGATGACAAGGACCATGTTTATGCAATCGACTTGAATTTCCGTCAGAACGGCTCAACGTCATTGCTGCTGATTAATGATTTACTGGCAGGAGAACACAAGAAATTCCTCGGCTATTATTCCAATATCGAGAACAGTAAGTTCTATGACCGCATTATGCAGGAAGTAAAATCCGGTCAGCTGTTCCCGCTCGCTTATTATGACGGCGATTTCTACAGCAAAGATCAGACGATATCGCGCTTCGTCGGCATATGGCACGGCACAAAAGAAGAAGTGGCAGCAAAAGATGCAGCATTGGCTGCTTTTAACTCATAATGGAAATCCCGCAGCTGACTTTAGTCAACTGCGGGATTTTTTTGGCTTGAAGTGAAAGACGGCAGCCGTTTGAAGGCCAAAATTCAGGAGAAGACTGTCAGACTAAGTGAAAAGTGGCCTTCAGGAGCGGTTTGAAGGCCAAAATTCAGGAGAAGATCGTCAGATTGAGTAATAAGCTGACGGCCGCACTATGATTAACGGGCAGCTGCTTCCATTAGACGCATCGTTCCGACGGCGCCTGAGAATTCACCATTTTCGATGAAATAAGGTTTAAAGCCGCGGAGAACAGTGTAGTCCATGACGACTTCGCGCAGCAGGGCGTTGCCTAAAAATGAGGAGCCGATATAGACGACATGCTCTGTCTTGAATTCACGGGCTGCATGAATAGAAATTGTTGTCACTGTTTCACCGACGACACCCATGACTGCTGCCAGCTTGTCATCAGCTGTGAATGTCATGTCATGCATATTGTGGAGCACATTACCGAAGTTCGCGGCTGTCAAATCACCCGGAATCGGCGTCTTATCCCCTTTATAAATATGTTTGACTTTCAAGTCGATCTTCTCACGGTCGCCTGCTGCCGCACGTGACGTCACTTCACTGAAGTCAGTGATGCCGGTCAATAAATAACTTAAACCTTGGATCATGCCGCCGCCTGCACCAGTACCGCCTGCACGCAGCTGATTCTCACCGTCGACAAAGTGAATGGATGTGCCGGTGCCGACGTTGGCAAATATATAGTCAGCAAGCGCGATGTCATGCTGCTCAAGAAAACTCTGGATGCCTCTGAACGTCGCGTCAAACTCAATCGACTGAAACGCCTGCTGCGGAATGAGTGACTGCAGATAAGTCGCCTTGCCGCCGGTCAGTGCAACGTCAGCATCCGGCAGTGCTGCAAGCCATGCTGCAACTTCTGTAATCTCAGTAGAAGGCTGCTTTTTGAACGTGAGCTGCCCCTGGTCCTCAACCGCAATTTTAATTAATGTGCCACCTGCATCAATACCAATTTTCATGTCATTACCTCGTTCTGTTGTGATAGCTCTATTCTAGCCTCTCATATCCCGCTGTACAATAAAAAAAGGAACGGGTGCAGTCCCGTTCCTTTTCTGAGTTGCCTAGGTACATTCATTATAACAGTAAACAATAATGATTTAAATGCATTTTCAAGTTTTTTAAATAATTTTTATTATCATCTGCATTTATTTCGCGCGTCCTGCCGTAATAACCGTAAGAATTTTCAGATTATTGTTGACTGAACGTTCATTCATTATGTAGAATGAACGCAAAGGGGTCAAGGGGGTAGTAGGTTGATTTATTTGAACTGGCTGTTATTTCTAGCTGTGACAGGCTATGCGGTTTATTTGTTTATATATTTAGTGAGGACGCGCTATCAGTTCATCAAGCTCGGCAAAAAGCATGAGTTCAATGCCGCGCGTGATGAACGGATTCATAAAGTGCTCGTCAATGTGTTCGGCCAGAAGAAGCTGCTGAAAGATAAAAAGTCCGGGACGATTCATGTCATGTTTTTCTACGGCTTTCTGCTCGTGCAGTTCGGGGCGATTGATCTGATCATTAAAGGATTACTGCCCGGGAAACATCTGCCGTTCGGACCGGTGTATCCGCTGTTCACATTTTTCCAGGAGCTTGTGACGTTGATGATACTTGTCGCAGTAGTCTGGGCGTTCTATCGACGTTACATTGAACAGCTGGCACGCCTGAAACGAGGCTGGAAGGCAGGGCTTGTGCTGATCTTTATCGGCGGCCTGATGCTGTCGGTGCTGTTTGCAAACGCGATGCAGCTGCTCTGGCATGGTGAGAGCGGCGTGTGGTCGGAACCGATTGCGTCAGCGATTGCAGCTGTCTTCCGGTTCATTCAGCCGGCTGCTGCACCGCTGTTCTTTCTGTTCTGGTGGCTGCACTTATTATTCCTGCTGGCATTCCTTGTCTACGTGCCGCAGTCCAAACACGCCCATTTAATCGCGGGGCCGGCCAACGTCTATTTGAACCGCACGCGGCCGACCGGCAAGCTTGACACCGTCAACTTTGAAGAGGTGGATGAAGAAGCACCGGCGTTCGGTGTATCACAGATCGACCAGTTTACCGACAAGCAGCTGCTCGACTTATATGCCTGCGTCGAATGCGGCCGCTGCACGAATATGTGTCCGGCGTCCATCACCGGCAAAACTTTGTCGCCGATGCACATCATCACGAAGCTGCGCGACCATTTGACGCTGACCGGTGCCGCCGTCACGAGCAAGTCGCCGTGGGTGCCGGCACCGCTCTTCGCCGGGACGCTCGGCAATCAGCTCGCACTAAGCAGCAGTCCTGTAGAGCTGTATCATCCGGCGATGGTCGGTGACGTCATAACAGAAGATGAACTATGGGCGTGCACGACGTGCCGGAACTGTGAAGACCAGTGCCCGGTGATGAATGAACATGTCGATAAGATCATCGATATGCGCCGCTATCTCGTCATGACAGAAGGCCGCATGAAGCCCGACGCACAGCGTGCCATGCAGAATATTGAGCGGCAGGGCAACCCGTGGGGACTGAACAAGAAAGATAAGGAAAAGTGGCGTGACGATTATCCGGACATCACTATTCCGACGGTGAAAGAACTAGGGGACACGCCGTTTGAGTACTTGTTCTGGGTGTCGTCCATGGGCGCATTTGACAAACGGTCGCAGAAAATTGCCGCGAGCTTCTGTGAGCTGCTGAATAAAGCAGACGTCACATTTGCGATTCTCGGCAATAAAGAGCGGAATTCCGGTGACACGGTGCGCAGGCTCGGCAATGAGTTTCTGTTCCAGGAGCTTGCCGACAAGAACGTGAAAGACATCGAGAAGACCGGTACGAAGAAGTTGGTCACAATCGACCCGCACGCCTATCATACGTTTAAAAATGAATATCCGGACTTCGGACTCGACATTGAAGTGAAGCATCATACCGAGCTGCTGGCGGAACTTGTCGCAGCAGGGCGGCTGCAGCCGACCGAGACGCTTGACGAGACAATCACGTATCATGATTCATGTTATCTCGGCCGCTACAACGACATTTACAGCGCACCGCGCCAGCTGCTCAATGCACTCGGTGCAGATGTCGTCGAGATCAAGCGCAATCGTCAAGACGCCATGTGCTGCGGCGCGGGCGGCGGCATGATGTGGACGGAGGAAGAAGGGGAACGCGTCAACATCAACCGGACGGAGCAGGCGCTCACAACCGGTGCGACAATGATCGCCACAGCCTGTCCGTTCTGTCTGACGATGATTTCAGACGGGACAAAGGCGCTTGAAGTGAACGACCACGTCGCGACGAAAGATTTAGCAGAGTTATTGAATGATTCCATAAAAAAAGGGGTAGTGTAAAGATGACTGAGGTAGTAATAGTTGCTGGCAAGAGAACACCATTTGGTAAGCTCGGTGGAAGCCTGAAAACGAAGACCGCGGGAGAACTCGGTGGCATCGCCATCAAAGGGGCTTTAGACAGTATCAGTCTTGAACCTGACAAAGTGGATGCGGTCATTATGGGCAACGTGCTGCAGGCCGGCCAGGGCCAGCTGCCGTCACGCCAGGCGCAGCATCATGCCGGTATTCCATTTCATGTGCATACGGAGACGATCAACAAAGTATGTGCATCAGGTATGCGCGCGGTGTCTCACGCGATGGACCAGCTGAAGCTCGGCCATTACGAGGCCGTTGTTGCAGGCGGCATGGAGTCGATGTCAAACGCCGTCTTTTATTCAAAGGATATGCGCTCCGGCAAGATGATGGGGAACGTTGAATTTATTGACGGCCTCATCTACGACGGCTTGACATGCAGCTTTACAGGCGGTCATATGGGTGTCTACGGCGACAAGACGGCAGCGAAGTTCAACTTGTCACGCGCAGCTCAGGACCAGTTCAGCTTTGATTCTCATCAGAAGGCCGTGGCGGCGACTGATGCCGGACTGTTCGATGATGAGATCACTCCGGTTGAAGTGAAAGGACGTAAAGAGACCGTTATCGTCGATAAGGACGAAGCGCCGCGCCGTGATACGACGGTCGACAAGCTCGCGGCACTGAAGCCTGCGTTCGTCAGAGAAGGCGGCACGGTGACTGCCGGGAACGCACCGGGCATTAACGACGGTGCCTGCGCACTGATCTTAATGACGAAAGAACGCGCAGCAGCTGAAGGGCTGGACGTCCTTGCGACGCTCATCGCCCACAGTGAAATCGGTGTTGCGCCGGAGCGCTTCCCTGAAACGCCGGGACTCGTCATCAATAAGCTCCTTGAAGAACAGCAGCTCACGGCAGATGATATCACGCTCTTTGAGATGAACGAAGCATTCAGCGCGGTCGCACTTGCCAGTCAGCACATTGCACAACTACCATCAGAAAAAATAAATCAAAATGGCGGGGCAGTAGCTCTCGGCCACCCGATCGGTGCGAGCGGTGCCCGTATTATTCTGACGTTGATTCACAGCTTAAAACGTGCAGGCGGAGGAAAAGGAATCGCAGCGATATGCAGTGGCGGTGGTCAGGGGGATGCTGTTCTCCTGGAGGTATAACAGTGGAATATAAAGGATCGCAGATTGATATCGTACAATACAATGAGAGATACCGCGAACAGCTGGAAGCATTTGAACTGGAAGAGCGTCAGCTCATCTATTCATCACTACCGAAAGAAGTGCTGGACGAAGGGCTGATGGACCCGAACAGACGTCCGTGCATCGTGCTTAATAAAGAAGGACAGGTCGTCGGCTTCTTCGTGCTGCATCAGTTTTATCAGCATGAAGGGTATGATACACCGATTAATGCAGTGTATGTCAGAAGTCTGTCCATCGATGCGAAGCTTCAAGGGTCAGGCTACGGCACGGAGATTATGATGAACATCCCTTCATTCGTGCAGACGGTGTTCCTGGATTTTGAAGACTTGTATTTAGTTGTCGACGCTGAGAATCAGGCAGCGTGGAACTTATACGAGCGTGCAGGATTCCTGCATCTCGCGACGAATCCTGAAGGACCGCTCGGTAAAGAGCGGCTGTATTATCTCGACCTTGAAGGGAAGTATGTCTCTAAACTGCGCTTAGTGCAGCAGCACGGTGACATCGCGCTTGAAAAAGACGGCACAGCAGTAGGTCGCATCAAGCTTGATGTTCAAGGGGACACTGCTTATATCATAACGTTTGAAGCGGATGACGCCGCGGTAAGGGAAAGCGCCCTCCGTCAGCTCTCGACATTCGTGCGCAAAAATGAACCGGATGTCCTCAAGCTCGTCGTCAAGACAGCTGAGCCGGATGAGTACTTGAATGCTAATTTTGTTCATATGGACCAGCAGGAGCCGGACGTACTGACAAAATTAATCCAATATTAAAATGATGCAGCTGGATCCATGAATGGTTCAGCTGTTTTCATGCACAAAGGGGTAAGGGGAATGGATTTTAATTTGACTGATGAGCAGCAGATGCTCAGAAAAATGGTGCGGGAATTTGCGCTTGAGCAGATTGCACCGAGCGTAAAAGAGCGTGACAAAGAAGCGCGGTTTGACCGCGCGCTGTTTACAGCGATGGGTGAGCTCGGACTGACGGGAATCGTCATTCCTGAAACATATGGGGGCGCCGGAATGGATTACTTGAGCTATTCCATCTGTCTCGAGGAGCTGTCGAGAGTCGACCCTTCAATCGGTGTCACACTGTCTGTACATGTCTCGCTCGGCTGCGTGCCGATCTACCGCTTCGGCTCAGAATTCTTGAAGACGCGGTATTTGCCGAAGCTGACAAGCGGGGACTATCTTGCAGCTTATGCACTCAGTGAGCCTGACGCCGGCAGCGATGTCCAGGCGATGAAACTGACGGCACGTGCTGTCGACTCGGGTTACATACTGAACGGCACGAAGACTTGGATCACATCCGGCGGTCATGCAGATATTTACATCGTATTCGCTCGGACGGACGATGGCATGACGTGCTTTGTCGTTGATAAAGAGCTGCCGGGATTTACGGTCGGCAAGAAGGAAGACAAGCTCGGGCTTCGGTCATCGGCGACGACAGAAATCATTTTTGATGACGTCTTTGTTAGTGATGACCACGTGCTCGGGGAAGCGGGCGAGGGCTTCAAAGTGGCGATGGCAGCTCTGGACGGCGGCCGTATGGGCATTGCCTCGCAGGCAGTCGGTATTGCTCAAAGCGCGCTTGACCATGCGCTCGACTATGCCAACACGCGCAGCACGTTCGGCAAAAAGATCATTCTGCATCAAGGTATCGGCTTTATGCTTTCGGATATGGCAGCAGAAATACAAGCTGCACGATTAGTGACGCGGCAGGCCGCCTGGTATTTGTCTGAGGGCCGGCCGAGCACGATGATGAGCAGCATGGCGAAACTGCTGGCAGGGGACATAGCGATGAAAGCGGCGGTTGATGCGGTGCAAATATTCGGCGGCAACGGCTATACGACGGATTATCCGGTGGAGCGCATTATGCGTGACGCGAAGATTACGCAGATTTACGAAGGGACGCAGCAGATTCAGCGGCTCGTCATTTCAAGACAGCTCATGCACTAGCAGAATTTACTGGAAAAACAGTCGGGTTCTTGATATGATGAACTGTGAATAACAATCGACTGAACGAGCTGAAAGGACGAACATTAATGAAAATCAGTGAATATACAAAAGAAATGATGAACGAAAATTCATTCATTGACCTTGCCTACCTTTATTTAAGCGAACAAGGCAAAGATACCGGCCTGTACGATATGATAGATGAATTCAAGAAAATCGGCGGTTACAACGACGAAGAAATCGAAACGCGTGTACTGCAGTTCTACACAGACTTAAATACAGACGGCCGTTTCCTGTCAACCGGCGAAAACTTATGGGGGCTCCGCGACTGGTACTCTGTCGATGATATCGAAGAGAAAATCGCGCCGACTGTTCAGAAGTTTGATGTTCTTGATGAGGACGAAGATGATGCGAACATCGTTCTTCTCGGAGAAGAAGAAGTAGAAGACGACCTGGATCTTGTGGTCCAGGGCGGCGCTGACGAGGAGAACCTTGAAGACCCTGAAGATGAAGAAGTGGAAGACGAGATCGATACAGCAGGTCTTGTTGTAGAAGATGAAGAGTTCGACGAGGATGAAGACGAAGAAGACTATGAAGACTACGAGGAAGAAGAGGAATAAGTTTCTTCTCTATGTTGACATTTGATTGAAAAGTGATTATTATTTTACTTGGGCTCCTTTAATTAGGACAAATGTATAAACCGATACGCTCCCTTTGCGATATGCAAAAGGAGCGTTTTTTATTTTTTTATTCAGGAGGAACGTAATGACTAAATTTATATTTGTGACTGGCGGCGTTGTTTCGTCGTTAGGTAAAGGGATTACTGCAGCGAGCTTAGGGCGATTATTGAAAGACCGTGGGCTGAACGTCACCATCCAGAAATTTGACCCGTATTTGAACGTTGACCCGGGTACGATGAGCCCGTATCAGCACGGCGAAGTGTTCGTCACTGATGACGGCGCGGAGACAGACCTTGACCTTGGGCACTATGAGCGTTTCATCGATATTAACTTGAATCAGTATTCCAACGTGACAGCGGGTAAAGTTTATTCCCACGTGCTGAAGAAAGAGCGCCGCGGCGACTATTTAGGCGGTACAGTGCAGGTCATCCCGCACATTACGAATGAAATCAAATCACGTCTGCTGCTTGCCGGTGAGAGCACGAAGGCAGACGTCGTCATCACTGAAATCGGCGGGACGACAGGTGATATTGAATCACTGCCATTTTTAGAGTCCATCCGTCAGATTAAAAGCGACCTCGGCCGCGAAAATGTGATGTACATTCACTGCACGCTGCTGCCGTATATCAAGGCAGCGGGAGAAATGAAGACGAAACCGACGCAGCATAGTGTGAAAGAACTGCGCGGCCTCGGTATCCAGCCGGACATGATCGTCGTCCGTACAGAATACGAAATGACGCAGGACTTACGCGATAAAATTGCCTTGTTCTGTGACATCGACAAAAAGTCAGTCATTGAATGCCGTGACGCTGACACATTGTATCAAGTGCCGCTTGCACTCAAAGAACAGAAAATGGATGATATCGTCATCAACCGCCTTGGTCTTGAAGCTGCAGAAGAAGCAGAACTGACTGAATGGACAAAATTACTTGAGACTGTACGTAACTTAAACGGTAAAACGCGCATCGCGTTAGTCGGTAAATATGTCGCGCTGCAGGATGCTTACTTGTCAGTAGCGGAAGCATTGAAGCACGCAGGTTATGAGTTCGGCAAAGAAGTAGAGATCAAATGGATCAATTCAGAGCATTTAGATGTCACGAACTTCAAAGATGAACTGAAAGACGTCGACGGTATTTTAATTCCAGGAGGCTTTGGTGAGCGCGGTATCGAAGGGAAGATTTTAGCGACGCAGTATGCGCGTGAAAACAACATTCCGTTCCTCGGCATCTGCTTAGGCATGCAGCTCGCGACTGTTGAGTTCGCACGTAATGTCGTCGGCCTTGAAGGCGCGCATTCAGCAGAGCTTGATCCGAACACGCCGTACCCGGTCATCGCGCTGCTGCCTGACCAGAAAGATGTCGTTGATCTCGGCGGCACGCTGCGTCTTGGCTTATACCCATGTCAGCTTGTTGAAGGCACAAAAGCCCATGAAGCTTATGGTGAAGCTTTAGTAGAAGAACGCCACCGTCACCGTTATGAGTTCAACAATGAATTCCGTCAGCATCTGGAAGCTAAAGGACTGGTGTTCTCTGGCACATCTCCTGACGGCCGACTCGTTGAAATCGTCGAAATTCCGGACCATAAATGGTTTGTCGCATGTCAGTTCCACCCGGAATTCCTATCACGTCCGACAAGACCACAGAAATTATTCAGAGGATTTATCGAAGCAACGCTTAACTAATAATAAAAGCCGCTCATCATGAGCGGCTTTTATGTATGAATGAAGCTTGGAGAAGTGGGAAGTGGCCTTCAAACGGCTCCTGAAGGCCACTTTCCCCCGAGTTCGGTGGTCATCACCTGAATTTTGGCCTTCAAACGGCTCCTGAAGGCCACTTCTCCCCGAGTTCGGCGGTCAACACCTGAATTTTGGCCTTCAAACGGCTCCTGAAGGCCACTTCTCCTCGAGTTCGGCGGTCAACACCTGAATTTTGGCCTTCAAACGATCAATCAGTCTGTCTCTTCTTCCAGCAGTTCTTTCATTCCGGCATAGATAGCGTAGTAGATGTAGTTCATCGCCATTAAGTGGGGCTTGATAATACGGCTGAAGTCTTCCATCGGCACGAGCGCACGCGGCGTTGACAGATCGATGAAGTTCATGCTGTTGATGCGTTCGTCTTTATTGCAGACGAGCACATAATCGATGTCGAACTCGTCAAGGTCTTTAATGTATTCGATAACGGCGTCGTCATATGTATCTGCCATTAAGAGCACGCGGTCAGTACGGTCAAGCACGGACTCCGTGATCATTTTCTCAGCGCCGAACAGGCTTTCTTCGCTTTCAACGATGAAATCTTCGAAGTATCTCAAGTCACCGAAGCCTTTGACAAAAATTCTGCCTTCACCGACGACCGCCTGGGCGAGGAGACGCGAGGCGATGTCAATCTCTGTTTCCTGGGCGTCGATTTTTTTGAATATACCGTTCAGCTGCGTATTGAATATCTTTAACATTTTAATCCTTCTTTCTCTCCATTTATAGTACAATTCTATTATAAAAAGGGGACTGAAGACAATGGTACGCATTTTAGTGATTGATGATGAAGATAATATCAGGCTGCTGCTAAAAGAAATATTCGCGCTCTACGGCTTGACGATGGATGAAGCAGAAAACGGCAGAGTCGGCCTGGACAAGCTTGCCGCTGCCCATTATGACCTTGTCTTCATGGACAAACGCATGCCGGTCATGAGCGGATTTGAAACACTTGAACGGCTGCGGGAAGTGAGCGATGTGCCCGTCTATCTCATCTCTGCCTATCAGACGAGTGAAGAGATGGAGGCGTTTATAAGCCTTGGTATAGAAGGGATTTTAATGAAGCCGTTTTCAATTGAAGAAGTGGCGGAAATTGCTTTGAAATATCGCTGAAACAGGTTCTAATGTTATGCAAATACGCGAATTGTCTGATATACTAATGACATAAAATTGTGCAGCAGCACACAAGGAGGATTTTTTCATGCCATTAGTTTCTATGAAAGAAATGTTAATCCAGGCTAAAGAAGGCGGTTATGCGGTAGGTCAGTATAACATCAACAATTTAGAGTTCACGCAGGCAATTCTTGGCGCTTCTCAAGAAGAGAACGCACCCGTAATTCTTGGCGTGTCTGAAGGCGCTGGAAAATACATGGGCGGATTCTACACTGTAGTGAAAATGGTTGAAGGTTTAATGAAAGACATGAACATCACTGTTCCTGTAGCGATTCACTTAGACCACGGTTCAAGTTTCGAGAAATGTAAAGAAGCGATCGATGCCGGCTTCACATCTGTCATGATCGATGCTTCTCACCATTCATTTGAAGAGAACGTTGAAATCACTAAAAAAGTAGTAGAATATGCACATTCTAAAGGAGTTTCTGTAGAAGCTGAATTAGGTCGTGTCGGCGGTCAGGAAGATGACGTCGTATCTGACGGTGTTGTCTATGCAGATGCTCGCGAATGTCAGGAACTTGTCGAAAAAACAGGTATCGACTGCTTAGCACCAGCTCTTGGTTCAGTACACGGTCCTTACAAAGGTGAACCAAACCTTGGATTCAAAGAAATGGAAGAAATCGGCGCTGCGACTGGTCTGCCATTAGTATTGCACGGTGGTACGGGTATCCCGACTAAAGACATCACACGCTCTATCTCTTTAGGAACAGCTAAAATCAATGTCAACACTGAAAACCAGATCGCATCTGCTAAAGCAGTGCGTGATACATTGAATAATGATGCTGACGTATACGATCCACGTAAATATCTTGGACCTGCACGTGAAGCTATCAAAGCGACTGTTCAAGGTAAAATCCGCGAGTTCGGTACATCTGGCAAAGCGTAATTTACTGGGTGTCAACACAAACACATCAGCTCCGCTGATGTGTTTTTTTTCTTGACTCGTCGTGTAAAACTGAATTATATTTAAGGTCGCGCATTCTATGTTTTGCAATCATTCAACGACTTAGTTTACAATACAATAAATAATGAACGATGATAAGATTTTTAATGGAGATAGAAAAGGAGTACTGACATGTCACAAGAAGTAATCAAGATTAGAGGTGGAAATCCTCTGCGCGGAAAGGTGCAGATCAGCGGCGCTAAAAACAGTGCGGTCGCGTTAATTCCTGCGACACTGATGGCTGACGGTGTCGTAACGCTTGAAGGTCTGCCCGAAATTTCAGACGTTGTCACATTGATGAGCCTGCTTGAAGATCTGAACATTAAGACAGAGCTTGACGGAGATCTGCTGAAAGTCGATTCAAGCGAAGCAATCAACCTGCCACTGCCTAACAACAAAGTACAGTCATTACGTGCTTCATACTATATGATGGGCGCGATGCTCGGTCGCTTCAAGAAATGTACGATTGGTCTGCCGGGCGGCTGCCCGCTCGGACCACGTCCGATTGACCAGCACATTAAAGGATTCGAAGCTTTAGGCGCTAAAGTGACGAATGAAATGGGCGCGATGCATCTGGAAGCTGAAGAGCTGATCGGTGCAAAGATCTTCATGGATGTCGTCAGTGTCGGTGCGACCATTAATATTATGCTGGCTGCCAGTATGGCAACAGGTAAGACGGTCATCGAGAACGCGGCGAAAGAGCCTGAAATCGTCGATGTCGCAACACTGCTGAACAATATGGGCGCTAAAATCCGCGGCGCAGGAACAGATACACTGAAGATTGAAGGTGTGCCGCAGCTGCACGGTACAAAGCATACGATTATTCCTGACCGTATCGAAGCGGGGACTTATATGTGTGCCGCAGCTGCCATGGGTGAGGAAGTCGTCATCGAGAACATCATCCCGCTGCACATGGAGCCTTTAACAGCGAAGCTCGTTGAAATGGGCGTCGACATTGAAGTGGGAGAAGATAAAGCAGTCATCCGTAAATCCGGACCGCTCGCTCCGCTGACGATCACGACGAACGTTTATCCGGGGTTTGCGACCGACTTGCAGCAGCCGTATACACCACTGTTATTTTTAGCGACCGGTGAAAGCACGGTTACTGACACGATTTATCCGGCACGCTTCAACCACGTAGCGGAGCTTGCAAGAATGTCTGCGGACATCAAGGAAGCGGGCGGCACTGCGACAATCAAGCCGTCAAAGCTGACCGGCGCAGAAGTCGCAGCAAGTGACCTTCGTGCAGGTGCCTGTCTCGTCATCGCGGGTCTGACTGCAGAAGGTGTGACGACTGTCTACAACGTCAAGCACATCGACCGCGGCTACAGCGGTATCGTCGAGAAGTTGAAAGCATTAGGCGCAGACATCTGGCGTGAGACAATCGAAGACTAACAGCAACCTCCTTAACAGGAGGTTTCTTCTTTTATATATATTATATATTTGATATATTTTTTATACCGTGGTATAATATGTCAGTGAGGTGAAAGATATGGAAATATGTCCTTATTTAGAGGAAACGTTTAAAATTCTTGGGCGCAGCTGGAATGGTTTGTTGATCAATTATCTTTCACGCTGTGATGACCGTGCGGCCCACTTTTCAGACATCAAACGCGATTTGAAGTCCATTACACCTAGAGCATTAAGCCTGAAACTCGGCGAACTGGCAGAGTGGGACTTAGTGGAGAAGAAAGTCATAACGACGACACCATTATCAATCAAATATGTGCTGACGGACAAAGGCTATGCGTTAAGTCAGGCGATGATTCCTATAGAACAATGGGCCCAGAATAACCTGGAGCTTGCAGAAGAAGTGAACAGTCATTAATATGGCTGTTTTTTTATGGCTGTATATATTTCATTTATTCTGGATTGTTGATAATCATGGGTAGGACTTAATGATAAATGTGTTATACTATTGCTGAAAGTTATATCACGTTGGACAAAGGAGAATGACGATGGAACGTAGTTTATCGATGGAGCTAGTACGAGTGACTGAGGCGGCTGCTCTGCAGAGTGCACGCTGGGTCGGCAAAGGGCTGAAAAATGAGGCGGATGACGCAGCGACCACTGCCATGCGTGAAGTATTTGATACAATTCCGATGGATGGTGTTGTCGTTATCGGTGAAGGGGAGATGGACGAGGCGCCGATGCTTTATATCGGTGAGGAGCTCGGAACTAAAGAAGGTCCTGAAATCGACATCGCAGTCGACCCGCTTGAAGGGACGACGCTTGTCGCTGAAGGAAGCTGGAACGCGATGACTGTTCTTGCTGTCGGCGACCGCGGCACATTGCTGCATGCACCGGACATGTACATGGAGAAAATCGCCGTCGGACCGGAATGTGTCGGCGTCGTTGATATATCAAAGAGCGTCACTGAAAATCTGCATGCAGTGGCGAAAGCGAAGAACAAAGATATTACTAACGTCACGGCAACACTGCTGAACCGTGAACGTCATGCAGCGATCATCAAGGAAATTCGTGCGGCAGGTGCCCGCATCAAGCTGATTGAACACGGCGACGTCGCAGCTGCGATCAACACAGCGTTTGATTTCACGGGCGTCGATATTCTCTTCGGTTCAGGCGGCGCACCGGAAGGCGTCATCGCGGCGGTCGGCATTAAAGCGCTGGGCGGTGACTTCCAGGGTATTCTGCTGCCGGAAGACAGCGAGCAGGAAGAACGCTGCCGCAACATGGGTATTGAGCCGAACACTGTATTGAAGCTGGATGACATGGTCAAAGGGGACGATGCGATCTTTGCGGCGACCGCGGTCACTGACGGCGAACTGCTGAAAGGTGTGCAGTTCAAAGGAGGATTCGCTGAGACGCATTCACTTGTTATGCGTGCGAAATCCGGCACAGTCCGCTTCATTCAAGGACGCCATAGTCTTGAGAAGAAACCGGGTCTGACAATGGCCGGCAATGAAACGATTTAATCATCAGCCAGCATGTGTCTGCATGCTGGCTTTTTCTTTGACATTGTATTGATTCATGATAAACTATTGAAGTTATCCACGCATGCCCTCACATCCTCCGTACACTACACTATTAAACAGAAGGTGCTATATGATAGAAAAACAACGCACAAGCCCGCAGTATGAATCTTTTGATGCGCTTTACAAGAACAGTACAACGAAAGAACTGACAGCACGCGCAAAAGAACTAGGACTTGTCAATTACAGTAAACTCAATAAAAAAGAACTGGTTCTTGCGGTCATGGAGAAACAGATGGAGCAGGACGGCAACTACTACATGGAGGGTATTTTAGATGATATCCAGGTGGACGGCTATGGTTTCCTGCGCACGGTCAACTATTCCAAAGGCGAGAAGGATATTTATATCTCTGCCAGCCAGATTCGTCGTTTCGAGATCAAGCAGGGCGACAAAGTAACGGGGAAAGTTCGTCGCCCGAAAGAGAACGAGAAGTATTACGGCCTGCTGCAGGTGGACTTCGTCAATGACCAGAATGCAGAGGAAGTGAAGAAACGACCGCACTTCCAGGCGCTGACGCCGCTTTACCCGGACCGCCGCATTAAGCTTGAGACAACGAAGACGGCTTATTCCACGCGTATTATGGACCTTGTGACGCCGATCGGTTTCGGCCAGCGGGGCATGATTGTCGCGCCGCCGAAAGCCGGCAAGACTTCCCTGTTGAAAGAGATCGCGAACGCCATCTGCACGAATCACCCGGAAGCGAAGCTCTTCATTCTGCTCGTCGGCGAACGGCCGGAAGAAGTGACGGATTTAGAGCGTTCAGTCGCACAGGCAGAAGTTGTGCATTCCACGTTTGATGAACCGCCTGAGCACCACGTCAAAGTAGCAGAGCTGCTGCTCGAGCGTGCGAAGCGTCTCGTTGAACTCGGGGAAGATGTCATCATTCTCATGGACTCCATCACGCGCCTTGCCCGGGCATACAACTTAGTGGTGCCGCCGAGCGGCCGTACGTTATCAGGGGGACTGGATCCCGCGAGCCTCCATCGTCCGAAAGCCTTTTTCGGTGCTGCGCGTAACATTGAAGCGGGCGGCAGTCTGACCATCCTTGCGACTGCGCTCGTTGAGACCGGTTCACGTATGGACGATATGATCTACGAGGAGTTCAAAGGGACAGGCAACATGGAGCTGACGCTTGACCGCAAACTTGCTGAGAAACGCGTCTATCCGGCCATCGACATCCGCCGCAGTTCGACGCGTAAAGAAGAGCTGCTGCTTGAACCGAAAGAGCTCGAGATGGTATGGCAGCTCAGAAACTTGTTCACTGAGCAGCAGGACTTCACTGAACGGTTCCTGCGCCGTCTGAAGCAGAGCAGCAGCAATGATGACTTCTTCAGCCAGCTGGGTGACCGCATCGCGATGAGCGCGAAAACCGGCAAGCCGATCATTTAATTAACAGTTGCAATTTGACGGTTAACCCTATATAATATGTAAGTATTGACGTGAAATATCACGAATAACTCTGTTCCAGATGGTTCAGGGCAAAGGAGCTGAAAATAATGAAACAAGGAATTCACCCGGAATACCGCAAAGTAATCTTCTTAGATTCTACAACTGACTTTAAATTCTTAAGCGGTTCTACACGTTCTTCAAACGAAACAATGACTTGGGAAGATGGTAACGAGTATCCAGTTATCCGTTTAGATATCTCTTCAGATTCTCACCCATTCTACACAGGTCGTCAGAAATTCGCTTCTGCCGATGGTCGTGTTGAGCGTTTCAACAAAAAATTCGGTCTTAAAAGCAGCAACGAATAATTTGCTAAAAGAAGTTCCGCATTCAGCATGGCTGAGTGGTGGAACTTTTTTTGTACATAAGATAGTGCACAAACTGTGGTATAATAAAGCGATTATGTGTAAAAAAGGTGGCCGTAACTATGTATGAAAGTTATCCCGCAGGTTGGATAGAATGTATTGCAGGAAGTATGTTCAGTGGTAAGAGTGAAGAGCTCATCAGACGACTGAGACGCGGCTTATATGCCCGGCAGAAAGTTGTCGTCTTCAAGCCGGAGATTGACAACCGTTACAGTGATGATGCAGTCGTCTCTCATAACGGCTCTAAAATAGAGGCGCATAACGTCGCATCCGCGTCGCATATTTTGCAGTACGTGACGCCGGACATCGATATTGTGGCGATCGACGAAGTGCAGTTCTTTGATGCAGAGGTTGTCGGTGTTGCGACGCAGCTTGCTGAAGCAGGGCACCGCGTCATCGTCGCCGGACTCGACATGGACTTTAAAGGCGTGCCCTTTGATCCAGTGCCGGAGCTCATGGCAATCAGTGAACACGTGACGAAGCTGCAGGCCGTATGTGCAGTATGCGGCTCTCCGTCATCAAGGACACAGCGGCTGATCAACGGAGAACCCGCGCATATCAATGACCCGATCATTATGATCGGCGCTAAAGAAAGCTATGAACCGAGATGCCGCGAGCATCATATTGTGAAGGAGGATTAATATGTTTGATCAATTAGAAATCGTAGAGCAACGCTATGAACAGTTAAATGAACTGCTGAGTGACCCGGATATCGTATCAGACCCTGACAAACTGCGTCAGTATTCAAAGGAGCAGTCTGATCTGCATAAGACGGTTGAAGTATATAGAAGCTATAAATCAGTGAAAGAACAGCTGGAAGAAGCGCTCGACATGATGGGAGAGACATCGGACCCTGAAGAAGAAGCGATGATCAAAGAAGAGATCAATGAACTGAAGCCGCAAGTTCCGGCGCTGGAAGAAGCGCTGAAAGTGCTCTTAATCCCGAAAGACCCGAATGACGATAAAAACGTTGTCATGGAGATCCGGGGTGCTGCCGGTGGAGACGAAGCAGCGATCTTCGCAGGTGATTTATTCCGTATGTACTCACGCTTTGCTGAAGAGCAGGGCTGGAGAATCGATGTCATGGAAACGAATGAATCGGACCACGGCGGCTATAAAGAGATCAGTTTCACGATCGTCGGCAACGGGGCATACTCCAAGCTGAAATTTGAAAACGGTGCCCACCGCGTGCAGCGTATTCCGGCGACAGAAAGCGGCGGCAGAATCCATACGTCAACAGCGACAGTCGCAGTACTGCCTGAAGTAGAAGACGTTGAAGTGGACATCAGAACAGAAGATCTGCGTATTGAAACATACCGTTCAAGCGGTTCCGGCGGTCAGCACGTCAACACGACTGACTCAGCGGTGCGTATCACGCATATTCCGACCGGACTTGTCGCGACGAGCTCAGAGAAATCACAGATCAAAAACCGTGAGAAAGCACTGAAGCTGCTGAAAACACGTGTCTACGACAAAATGCTGCAGGAAGAGCAGGCGAAATACGCAGAACAGCGTAAGTCGGCTGTCGGCACGGGCGACCGTTCAGAGCGTATCCGCACGTATAACTATCCGCAGAACCGCGTGACGGATCACCGTATCGGCCTGACCATCCAGAAGCTCGACCAGATCATGGAAGGTAAAGTCAGTGAAGTCATCGAAGCGCTGACCATCGCGGAGCAGACAAGTAAGCTTGAAGCATTGAACGATGGTCTGCTGTAAGCCTGCTGAGCTCGTCAAAGCTGGCAGCCGGACACTCAGTGAAGCCGGGCAGCCGCCCGTCGGTGCCTTGTTCCTCATGATGGACCTCTTCGACTTGTCACAGCTTGCTATCACGCTCGGCAGCAGGACGCTCAGCCACGAAGAGGCAGCGCGCTACGCGGCGGGTATACAGGCATTGTGCCGCGATGTGCCGCTCGCTCATATTACGGGCTTCCAGGAATTCTACGGCCGGCGCTTTAACGTGACGGCTGATACGCTTGTACCGCGTCCGGAGACCGAGGAACTTGTGCTGAAAGTACTGTCGACGAAACGTTCAGGTGTTGCGGCAGATATCGGCACGGGAACAGGGTGCATCGCTGTTACGCTTGAGCTTGAAGGCGACTATACGGTGCACGGGACTGATATCAGTACAGCGGCACTGGCCATTGCCCGGGAAAACGCACGCGCGCTCGGCAGCCGTGTGAATTTCCACCACGGCGATCTGCTTGAGCCGCTTATCGCATCGAACATCAAGCTCGATATACTTGTATCTAATCCACCGTACATCGCGGCTTCCGAGCGCGCGCTCATGACGCAGTCAGTGCTCGGGCATGACCCGCACTTAGCGCTCTTTGCCGACGATGACGGTCTCGCGTTATATAAGCGGATGATTGAACAGCTGCCTCGTGTCATGAAGGACAACGGTTATGTCTTCTTTGAGATCGGCCACAGCCAGGGGCCGGCGCTGACAAATTATATTACTGAACGTTACAACGTCACTGTTCATGTCGAACAGGACATTAATCAGCTGGACCGTATTCTCTGGTTCAATTGGTGTGAATAAGTTATGCACAACTCAGAAAAGTTATACACAATTTGTGCATAACTTTTTCTTTTGTAATAAAATATACGGAAAGAAGGGAGTTACAGTGATGAAAACATACGTTTGGGATGTTCGTAACTATGTGGATGAGTTATCCACATATCCACAAATCACAGAAATTATCGCGGCATTCGAGGCCGACGCACTGGTCGCCATACCGACAGAGACAGTGTATGGTCTGGCTGCCAATGCTTATAGTCCGGCGGCAGTAGGGAAAGTGTACGCGGCGAAAGGCCGGCCGAGTGATAATCCGCTGATTGTCCACATTCATCAGCTGGAGCAGCTGGACTTTATCGAGTACATTCATCCGGCAGCGCGCAGACTGATGGCGGCGTACTGGCCGGGTGCGATCTCATTTATTCTGCCGGTGAAGCCCGGCATGCTTGCGCCGCAGGTGACTGCCGGCCTGCCTTCTGTCGCAGTCAGAATGCCGAAAGATCCTATCGCCCGCCAGCTGCTTGAACTTACGAAGCTGCCGCTTGCAGCGCCGAGCGCGAACTTAAGCGGCCGCCCGTCCCCGACGCAGTTTGAGCATGTCAGAGAAGACCTGGACGGTAGAATATACGGGATCATTCAAGGGCCGGACAGTGAGCTCGGCATTGAAAGTACGGTGCTCGACTGCACGAGCTATCCATTCAAGATTGCCCGGCCCGGCAGCATTACCGAGACCATGCTTGAAGAAGTGGTGCCGGGCTGTGTGACGGAAGCGGATTATCAGTCAGCTGCGCCGATAGCACCAGGCATGAAATACCGCCACTATGCACCGAACAGCCCGATGACACTTATTGAAGGGGGCATCCGCGAGCGGCTGGCCGTTGACCGCGAGACGGCAGTCATCGCCCCGGAAAGCGTCCGTCCGCTCATCGACGGTGGTCACTTCTACCCGCTCTGTGCGGATGAAGATGATATTGCGACGGCCGCGACCCATCTTTATGAGGTGCTGCGAGCGATCGACCATAACCATGACGTGACGCGTATTATTATGAGCGGCTTTAAGCGTTCGGAACAGACGCGCGCACTGATGAACCGGATCGACAAAGCATCGGCCGGCAAATAAAGGAGGATTATGATGAGAATAGTATTTGTCTGTACCGGTAATACATGCCGCAGCCCGCTCGCTGAAAGCATCGCCCGGTCACTGTCTGAGCAGCATGATTTCGCCTCGCGCGGTCTGGCCGCCTATAACGGTGCACCTGTCTCCTTTTATTCGGCCGCACTGATCCGTGAGCATGCGCTGCCGGAGCCGTCAGCGGCCGAACAGTTTCAGCCGGAAGATGCGCACGCGGACTTAATACTGACGATGTCCAGCAGTCATCAACAGCACATCAAGGCGCTCTATGCTGAAGCCAATGTCTATATGCTGAGTGAGTTTGCAGCGGGTGAAACAGCGGGCATCGCTGACCCGTACGGCGGGGACAGAAGCGCTTATCAGCACGCTTATAACCAGATCGCCGAGTACGTCAGACAGTTGTTAGAAAAATTGGACAATACCCAATAAATGCTCGAGGAAAAAAACTAAATAAGATATAATGAAGTGTAATTGCTAAAAGGAGGTCATTCATATGAAAGTTGCCATCGCAAGCGATCACGGCGGCTATGCCTACAAGGAAGCTATTAAGAAACGTCTTGACGAGCTGCAGGTGAGTTATGAGGATTTTGGCACGCATTCGCCGGATTCTGTTGATTATCCGGATTATGCACGTCCTGTCGGTGAAGCAGTGACTAGCGGCCGGGCAGACCGGGGGATTTTAGTGTGTGGAACCGGCATCGGCATGAGCATCGCAGCAAACAAAGTGAAAGGGATCCGCTGTGCGCTTGTGCACGATGTCTTCACCGCGAAACTGACACGTCAGCATAATGACTCGAATGTCATCGCTATGGGTCAGCGGGTCATCGGTGAAGGACTGGCACTGATGATCATCGAGACATGGCTGAACGAATCATTTGAAGGCGGGCGTCACCAGAAACGTCTCGACAAACTGAGCCGGCTGGAAGAAGACTATGGCAGACATTAATCAGCTGCTGACAGAGCTGAAGGCCATCCAGTTCTTTAAGCCGGGTGAGTTATGTGTCATCGGCTGTTCAACGTCTGAAGTCATCGGCGAGAAGATCGGCACGCACAGCTCTGATGAGGTGGCCGCAGAACTATTGGCGGCATTCCAAAGCGTGGCAGCAGAAACAGGGGTCACTTTCTGCTTTCAAGGGTGTGAGCATATCAACCGTGCGCTGACGATGGAGCGGGCGACGGCAGTGCGCTGCGGGCTGCCCCCTGTATCCGTCGTTCCGGTCAGAACTGCTGGCGGCAGTATGAGCGCTGCCGCCTACCGGGGGATGACAGACCCGGTCGTTGTGGAGCATGTCCAGGCGGACTGCGGCATCGACATCGGCCAGACATTGATCGGCATGCATATCAAGCATGTGCAGATTCCGGTCCGCGTGCCGACGAAGATGGTCGGCAGTGCCGTCGTGACGATTGCCGCGCACCGGCCGAAGCTGATCGGTGGACCACGCGCGACATACAATTAGCACTTCAAACTACAGAAAAGAGGGAAATATATTGTCTACTTTAAAAGCACAGGATCAACAGTTATGGGAAGCAATGCAGCAGGAGCAGGCACGACAGAATAACAACATTGAACTGATCGCATCTGAGAACTTTGTGTCTGAGGCCGTCATGGAAGCACAAGGCTCGGTTTTGACGAACAAGTATGCAGAAGGTTATCCAGGCAGACGTTACTACGGCGGCTGTGAATTTGTCGACGTCGTAGAAAACCTGGCGCGCGACCGGGCAAAGGCGTTATTCGGAGCGGAACATGCGAACGTTCAGCCGCACTCCGGCTCACAGGCGAACATGGCAGTTTATCGTGTCGCATTAGAAGCAGGCGATACAGTGCTCGGCATGGACTTGAACCACGGCGGACATTTGACGCACGGGTCTAAAGTCAACTTCAGCGGCATTGACTACAAGTTTGCAGCGTACGAAGTGGACAAAGAGACAGAAGCGATCGATTATGCTGAAGTCAGACGTCTGGCTAAAGAACATCAACCGAAACTGATCATCGCCGGTGCATCAGCGTATGCCCGTCAGATCGACTTCGCTGAATTCCGCTCTATCGCGGATGAAGTCGGCGCAAAGCTCATGGTCGACATGGCGCATATCGCAGGACTTGTCGCTGCGGGACTTCATCCAAACCCAGTGCCGCATGCAGACTTCGTGACGACAACAACGCATAAAACATTGCGCGGACCACGCGGCGGCATGATTCTGTGTAAGGAAGAGTATGCTAAAGCGATCGACAAAGCGATTTTCCCGGGTATTCAAGGCGGTCCGTTAATGCATATCATCGCAGCGAAAGCAGTCGCGTTCGGTGAAGCGCAGCAGCCTGAATTCAGCACCTATCAGCAGCAGGTCATCAACAACGCCAAAGCACTGAGCGAAGCGCTGAAAGCACGCGGCTTCCGCATCGTTTCTGACTATACAGAGAACCATGTGTTCTTAATTGATGTGACGACGGTCGGCCTGACAGGTAAAGCGGCAGAACATGCGCTGGATGCTGTCGGTATTACGACGAACAAAAATACGATTCCGTTTGACAAAGAAAGCCCGTTTGTGACAAGCGGTGTCCGCATCGGTACACCAGCTGTGACAACGCGTGGTTTCAAGGAAGACGACATGACAGAAATCGCAGCGATCATTGCTGACGTGCTGCATGACCATGAGAATAATGACGTGCTGGAGGTGGCGCAGCAGAGAGTCACAGCGCTGACTGACAAATTCCCGCTGTACAGCAAGTAAGCAGGACTAAAAGATAAAAGGATTGAGGTGCACTATGGGTAAAGTACATGTCTTTGACCACCCACTGATTCAACATAAATTAAGCTATATTCGTGACGTGAATACAGGCACGAAGGAGTTCCGTGAGCTGGTCGATGAAGTCGGCATGCTGATGGCGTACGAAGTATCGCGTGACCTTGAGCTGCAGGATGTGACGATTGATACGCCGGTGACGACGATGACCGCTAAACGGCTGTCCGGTAAGAAAATGGCAGTCGTACCGATTCTGCGTGCCGGTCTCGGCATGACAGACAGTGTATTAAAGCTGATTCCGGCGGCACGTGTCGGCCATATTGGTCTGTACCGTGACCCTGAAACATTCCAGCCGGTTGAATATTTCGCGAAGCTGCCGCAGGATATTGAAGAGCGTGACTTCATCGTTGTTGACCCGATGCTTGCGACAGGCGGCTCTGCGATTGAAGCCATCAGCTCGCTGAAAAAACGCGGAGCGACTAAAATCCGTTTCATGTGCCTGATCGCCGCACCAGAAGGCGTCAAGCTGCTCGAAGAAGCACATCCTGATGTCGATATTTATATCGCAGCGCTCGATGAGAAGTTAAATGATCACGGTTATATCGTTCCCGGCCTCGGCGATGCAGGGGACAGACTGTTCGGCACTAAATAATAAGTAGGAGTTATTGACGATGAAAAAAATTATGACGATTTTTGGTACGAGACCGGAAGCCATTAAAATGGCGCCGCTTGTACTGCAGTTAAAGAAAGATCCTGAACTTGAACCGATCGTAGTCGTGACAGCGCAGCACCGTGAAATGCTGGATCAAGTGCTTGATATCTTCAATATCACGCCGGACTATGACCTTGACATCATGAAGGCAGGACAGACACTGACTGAAGTGACAGCACGTGTCCTCAGTGGCCTGGAATCAGTCATTAGAGAAGCGCAGCCGGACATGATCTTAGTGCACGGCGATACGACGACGACGTTTGCAGGCAGCCTTGCAGCCCTGTATAACGAAGTAGCGATCGGTCACGTGGAAGCAGGTCTTAGAACTTGGCAGAAATATTCACCGTTCCCTGAAGAGATGAACCGTCAGATGACAGGTGTGCTTGCAGATCTGCACTTTGCACCGACTGAAGAAGCGGCAGAGAATCTGCTGCGCGAAAACAAACCGGCAGACCGCGTCGTCATCACCGGCAACACGGCAATTGATGCCTTGAAGACAACGGTCCATGATAATTACGAGAGCGATATTATCGACACAGGTGATGAGAAGATCATCTTGCTGACTGCGCACCGCAGAGAAAATATCGGCCAGCCGATGCATAACATCTTCAAAGCAGTCCGACGTATTGTAGATGAGCATGATGATGTGAAAGTCGTCTATCCGATGCACAAAAACCCGAAAGTCCGCGAGATTGCAGGATTATATCTTGCCGACCATGACCGCATCGCACTGATTGAACCGCTGGACGTCATCGATTTCCATAACTTCGCGAGCCGCAGTCACTTCATATTGACGGATTCCGGCGGCGTGCAGGAAGAAGCGCCGTCACTTGGTAAACCGGTCATCGTGCTCCGCGATACTACTGAACGTCCTGAAGGTGTCAAAGCAGGGACATTGAAGCTTGCTGGTGTTGAAGAAGAAGACATTTACCGTCTGACAAAAGAGCTGCTGACAGATGAGAAAGTGTTCAATGCGATGAGCCAGGCAAGCAATCCTTACGGTGACGGCAGAACGTCAGAACGTATTTGTGAACATATTAAATATTATTTCGGCTTGACAGATGTTAAACCACAACCATTCAAGGTCGAAGGAAAATAAAATTATTCAATTTAACGCTTAATAATGATAAAGGCATATATGTGTCGGAAATGTGAACTATTTGTGAAGAATTATTTACACGAGTTTTTCGGAGAGCATTGACACATATTTTGCCCTATATTATCATAAACTTTGGAATGAAACGGTTTTCATCTCCGTGAAATCGTATTCTAAGGAGACATAATTATATGTCTGAATTCAAGATTTTCTTTAAGTTTTATCTGCAGTATTTTCTCTATTTAATCCTCGCTGTTCTTGTCATTTTTTTATTTACAGGAAGCAGCTTTGCATTAGGATTAATCATCGGTACGGTAGCGTCTGCTATCAGTGCTTTTGTGTGGCAGCACTACCTTAATCGTGCGATTAACAGTGATTCGCTTCACATCTCAAGTGGCTCAGGTCTACGCTTGTTAATAGCAGTGACGGCCTGTCTCTTCTGGGTGAGATTTCCTGATGCTGTCAGCATTTACGGAATCGCACTTGGCCTCGCTTTAACGTATGTGATGATCCTCATACATACATTTATCAGTTTGAAACAATAATACATAATAGGAAGAGGTGAAGAAATGGAACACGGATCACCGCTTTATACTTGGCACGTCATGGGTCATAACATCATCTTCAATCTAAGTTCTATCTTAATGGTTATTCTTACCGCGCTGATTGTCTTATTGATTGCAGTACTATGTACACGACGCCTGAGTGTCAGACCGGCAGGTGCCCAGAACTTTATTGAATGGGTCTTCGACTTTACCCGCGGGATTATCAACAGCAACATGGACTGGGGCAGAGGTGCGCGTTTTCACTTTTTAGCAGTCACATTGCTTCTGTTCATCTTTGTCGCGAATATGCTCGGCTTACCGTTTGCGGTCGTTACTGGTCATACACTGTGGTGGAAATCACCGACAGCGGATGCAACAGTGACGCTGACATTATCGACGTTAATCGTTGTACTGACTCATTACTATGGTATTAAGATGCGCGGTGCAGGAAACTACTTCAAGAGTTTCGCACAGCCGGTCTGGTTCATGGTACCGTTCAAGATTATTGAAGAGTTCTCATCAACATTGACACTCGGTCTTCGACTTTACGGTAACATTTTCGCAGGTGAAGTATTACTTGGCTTACTATCTGCTATTGCAGCAGGAGGCGTGCTGGGCTTCTTCGGCGCCCTTATCCCGCTCATTATCTGGCAGGCATTCTCAATTTTTGTCGGCGCAATTCAGGCCTACATTTTCGTCATGTTATCAATGGTATATATGTCACACAAAGTGTCGGAAGACCATTAATATAAAAAATACAAAACAATTATATTTCTTAGGAGGAAATTATTAATGAATTTATTAGCAGCAGCAATCGCAATTGGTTTAGCAGCACTTGGCGCAGGTATCGGTAACGGAATGATCGTATCACGTACAGTTGAAGGTGTTGCTCGTCAACCTGAAGCACGTGGTCCATTAATGACAATCATGTTCATCGGTGTTGGTTTAGTTGAGGCCCTGCCAATCATCGCGGTAGTAGTAGCGTTCATGGTAATGAACCGTTAATTTGATATCAACTCGTTAAGGGCGAAGTCTAACAAGATTTCGCCATTCATTTATGAACATAACTGCGGTGAAAGGAGCGTTAAGACGTGAATTACTTTATTTTAGGTCATACTGCTAATACAGCAGCGACAGGCGTTCAATGGGGAACGATTCTTGTCACTTTACTTACATTTTTAATCTTACTGGCACTGCTTCGTAAGTTTGCGTGGGGTCCACTGAAAACTATCATGGATGAGCGTGAACACACCATCAATTCAGACATCGACAGTGCAGCGGCGCAGAACGCAGACGCTAAGCGCTATGCAGAAGAAAATAAAGCATTATTACAGCGTACACAGACAGAAGTACAGACGATACTTGAAAATGCAAAAACTCAGGCAAAACGTGAACACGAGGAAATTCTTCATGCGGCAAACTCAAGAGCAAACAAACTGGTTGAGGATGCGCAAGTCGAAATCGAGAACGAAAAACAGCGTGCAATTGCTGACATCAATGACCGTGTAGCGGAACTTTCTGTATTGATTGCTTCTAAAGTCATCAATAAGGAAATCAATGAAGCTGACCAGCAGAATCTTGTTCGCCAGTTCATTCAAGAGGCAGGCGATAAATAATGGCACAAGTTGCTAAAAAATACGCTGAAAGCTTATTCGAAGTCAGCCGTGACAGCGGCGTTCAGGAAAGTGTCCATGCTGACCTGAAAGAAATCAACTTAGCGGTCAGCAGCCAGCCGGCTTTCCAGCTGTTTGCAGAAGATCCTAAAGTCTCAAAAGAAGCGCGTATCCGCTTCGTCAAAGAAACATTCGGTGGTGCAGACCAGCCGCTGTTGAACTTACTGCAAATACTCGCAGAACGTAAACAGCTGAGCTTGCTGCCGGCGATTGCTGACAGTTTTGAGTCTTATTATAACGAATACAATGAACAACAATATATGAAGGTTGAATCTGTTTATGCGTTGACCCGTGAAGAACTGGACGCTATCGGCCAATCATTCATCCAGCGTACCGGCTACAAAAAGCTGCTGCTTGATAATGTCATCAATCCACAGCTGATTGGTGGTATCCGGGCAACAATCGGTACGACCGTATACGACGGTTCAATCCAGAACAATCTTAAACAATTAGAGAAATCATTTCACCAACAATAATACGAAGGAGTGACATCAATGGCCATCAAAGCTGAAGAAATCAGTGCGTTACTGAAATCCCAGATCGCGAATTACGAGTCCGGCATCACTGTAACCGATGTAGGTACTGTAATCCAGGTCGGTGACGGTATCGCGTTAGTTCATGGTCTGAACAATGTTATGGCAGGGGAACTTGTTGAATTCCATAACGGTGTATTAGGTCTTGCACAAAACTTAGAAGAAAACAATGTAGGTGTCGTTATTTTAGGCCCTTACACTGAAATCAAAGAAGGCGACGAAGTTAAACGTACAGGACGTATTATGGAAGTTCCTGTCGGTGAACAATTAATCGGCCGTGTCGTTAACCCGCTTGGCCAACCGATTGACGGTAAAGGTCCATTGAATACGACTAAAACACGTCCAATCGAATCGCCGGCTACCGGCGTTATGGACCGTAAGTCAGTAGACGAGCCATTACAGACAGGAATTAAAGCCATCGATGCCTTAGTGCCGATCGGTCGCGGCCAGCGTGAATTAATCATCGGTGACCGTCAGACGGGTAAGACAACAGTCGCTATCGATACAATCCTTAATCAGAAGGATGAAGATATGATCTGTGTGTATGTTGCCATCGGTCAGAAAGAATCTACAGTCCGTACTGCAGTAGAAACTTTACGTCAGCACGGTGCGTTAGACTATACAATCGTTGTCTCAGCTTCTGCATCACAGCCTGCACCATTACTATACCTTGCTCCTTATGCAGGTGTCGCGATGGCTGAAGAATTCATGTTCAACGGTAAACACGTCTTAATCGTCTATGATGACTTAACGAAGCAGGCAGCTGCTTACCGTGAGCTGTCATTATTATTACGTCGTCCGCCAGGTCGTGAAGCATATCCAGGGGATGTCTTCTATCTGCACAGCCGTCTGTTAGAGCGTGCTGCGAAGTTAAATGATACGTTAGGCGGCGGTTCAATCACTGCTCTGCCATTCGTTGAGACACAGGCAGGAGATATCTCAGCTTACGTTCCAACAAACGTTATCTCAATTACAGATGGTCAGATCTTCTTACAATCTGATTTATTCTTCTCAGGTGTACGTCCGGCGATCAACGCAGGTCTCTCTGTATCACGTGTCGGTGGTTCAGCGCAGATCAAAGCGATGAAAAAAGTAGCAGGGACACTACGTCTTGACTTAGCGTCTTACCGTGAGCTTGAGTCATTCGCGCAGTTCGGTTCAGACTTAGACCCGGCAACGAAAGCGAAACTCGAACGTGGTAAACGTACAGTTGAAGTACTGAAGCAGGATCAGAACAAACCATTAACAGTGGATAAACAGGTTGTTATCCTTTATGCACTGACTAAAGGCCACCTTGATGATATTCCGGTTGAAGATATCACTCGATTTGAAGATGAATTCCTTGGCTGGGTCGGCAACAATGCGCCGCATCTGTTCGAAGAAATCCGCGAGACTAAAGGTCTGCCGGCAGATGAAAAATTCATCGAAGCGATTAACGGCTTCAAGAAAGTCTTCAAAAAATCTGTATAATACAAGCGATATATCATGTAAATAAGGTGGTGACACAATGAGTTCACTGAGAGAGATTAAAAACCGTATTACATCGACTAAAAAGACGAGTCAGATCACAAAAGCGATGCACATGGTATCCAACTCCAAACTCCGCCGCGCAGAAGAAAACGCGAAAAGCTTCTATCCTTACATGGATAAAATGCAGGACACGATTGCAAGTATCGGCAGCGGCAACGACAGTTCTCATCCGATGCTGACGAAGCGTCCGGTGAATAAGACAGGATATTTAGTCGTGACAAGTGATAAAGGTCTTGCAGGTCCATATAATGCGAACGTGCTTAAAAGTGTAACGCAGCAGATCAAAGAACGTCACAATGATAATAAAGAAGCTTACGCTATTTTAGTCATTGGCCGTGTCGGCCGTGATTTCCTTAAGTCACGTGGCTACAATGTTGTCGATGAAGTCACTGGCCTGCCTGAGCAGCCATCATTCAAAAACGTCAAGGAAATAGCGCATAACGCTGTGCACCGTTTTGAGACAGGTGAATTTGATGAGCTGTATGTTCATTTCAGTCATTTTCTCAGCGTGCTTGAGCAGGAAGTGCAGGAACGCCGCGTGCTCCCAGTCAGCCAGGACAATTTAGCCGGCGGAGCTGCTGCAAACTATGAGTTTGAGCCGGATAAAGAGGCGATTCTTGAAGTCATCCTGCCGCAGTATGCAGAGAGCTTGATTTACGGGGCCCTGCTTGATGCGAAGGCAAGCGAACATGCTTCCCGTATGACAGCGATGAAGAACGCGACAGACAATGCAAAAGAATTAATCGACGACTTATCTTTACAATATAACCGTGCACGTCAGGCGGCAATCACTCAGCAGATCACTGAGATTGTCGGCGGGGCAGCCGCACTGGAATAATCTTTAGGAGGAAATCATAATGGCAGTAGGTCACGTAATTCAAGTGATGGGTCCAGTCATTGACGTTAAGTTCGAAAATGGCCAGTTACCAGCGTTAAACAACGCGTTAACTTTAGAAATTCAACGTGAAGACGGCGCTACTAAACTTGCTTTAGAAGTTGCCCTTCATTTAGGTGACGATGCAGTACGTACAATCGCGATGAGCTCCACTGATGGCGTTCAACGCGGCGCAATCGTTACTGATACAGGAGCACCGATTTCAGTACCAGTTGGTGATGTGACTTTAGGTCGTGTCTTCAACGTACTTGGAGAGAAGATCGACCTGGAAGATGAACTTGGCCCGGAAGTGCGCCGCGACCCGATTCACCGCGAAGCACCGAAATTCGAAGAGTTATCAACTAAAGTTGAGATTTTAGAGACAGGTATTAAAGTAGTAGACTTATTAGCACCGTACATTAAAGGTGGTAAAATCGGTCTGTTCGGTGGAGCGGGTGTAGGTAAAACCGTTCTTATCCAGGAACTGATCAACAACATCGCACAGGAACACGGCGGTATTTCAGTGTTCGCAGGCGTCGGTGAACGTACACGTGAAGGTAACGATTTATTCCACGAGATGAGTGACTCAGGCGTTATCAAGAAAACTGCCATGGTCTTCGGTCAGATGAACGAGCCGCCTGGTGCGCGTATGCGTGTGGCATTGTCAGGCCTGACAATGGCGGAATACTTCCGTGATGAACAAGGGCAGGACGTTCTGTTATTCATCGACAATATCTTCCGTTTCACGCAGGCCGGTTCTGAAGTATCAGCACTGCTCGGCCGTATGCCGTCAGCCGTTGGTTACCAGCCGACACTTGCAACTGAGATGGGTCAGCTGCAGGAACGTATCACATCTACTAACGTAGGTTCAGTTACTTCTATCCAGGCTGTATTCGTACCAGCCGATGACTACACTGACCCGGCGCCGGCGACAGCATTCGCCCACTTAGATGCAACGACTAACTTAGAGCGTAAACTGACTGAGATGGGTATTTATCCGGCAGTAGATCCGCTCGCTTCGACATCCCGTGCGTTAACGCCGGCAGTTGTCGGTGAAGAGCACTATCAAGTCGCGCGTGCTGTACAGCAGACGTTACAGAAGTACCGCGAATTACAGGATATCATCGCTATCCTTGGTATGGATGAGTTATCTGATGAAGATAAAAAGACAGTTAACCGCGCACGTCGTATTCAGTTCTTCTTATCACAGAACTTCCACGTCGCTGAACAGTTCACAGGCCAGAAAGGTTCTTATGTACCGGTCCAACAAACAGTACAGGACTTCAAAGCCATCCTTGAAGGTAAATATGACCATATCCCTGAAGATGCGTTCCGTCTAGTCGGCGGCATCGAAGCAGTACTTGAACAGGCTAAAGGTATGGGCGTACAAGTTTAAACTACTTAGGAGGAACGAAATATGAACACACTTGCGTTAAATATAGTCACTCCTAATGGCTCAGTTTATTCTACTAATCAGGCTGAACTGATTGTACTACAAACTGAAACAGGTGAAATGGGTGTCATGGCCGGACATATTCCAACTGTTGCACCCTTGAAGATCGGCGAAGTGCGGACGACAATCGCAGGCAAGCAGCTTCATGTAGCGGTATCTGAAGGATTCGCAGAAATCAGACCGACAGGCGTCTCTGTTCTTGTGCAGTCTGCCGAGCAGGCTGACGCGATTGACATTGAACGTGCGAAAGCTTCGTTAAGCCGTGCGGAGGAACGTCTTGCGTCAGATAAGCAGGAGAACATTGATTACCACCGTGCTGAAAAAGCATTGCACCGTGCAATGAATCGACTGGATGTCGCAAAATTCCGCTAAGTCATAGATAGGACATATTATGTCCTATCTTTTTTATTTGGAGAAGGAGGGGGAGTCATGCAGGATGTCGGAATATACGCACTCATCCATATTATCGTGCACGTCATCTGCGTATGCGTCAGCTTCTGGGCGCTGCAGTCACTGCGGACGGACCAGTGGTTTAAAGCGAACCATACGAGTCAGATTCAAGTGCTGCTGATTTTAATGAGCTTTGCGCTCGGCAGTCTAGTCAGCAATTTCATCATGGATATCATCTATTTTTCACAGCAGCTGACGTGGATGTAAAAATATTTTCAATAATTATGAGGTTTTTTTACTGACGGCATCGCTGCTTCTGTTATAGTATATATAATGTATATATAGGTTTTGGAGGATACTTTGGATGGATACAATTTTAGTAAGAGGTGGCAGAAGACTCACAGGTACTGTTAAAGTTGATGGTGCTAAAAATGCGGTGCTCCCTATTTTAACAGCATCAATACTCGGTTCTACCGGTGTCAGTACATTTCACAATGTCCCAGCGTTATCAGATGTAGCAACAATCAGCCATGTACTTGCAGGATTAAACATCGATGTCACAGCACAAAGTAACAATACATATGTCGTGGATGCAGCAGGTGAGCTCAATCATATAGCAGCCTATGAATATGTCAGCAAAATGCGTGCGAGTATTTTAGTGATGGGGCCGCTGCTTGCGCGTCTCGGCAAGGCAAAAGTCGCTATGCCGGGCGGCTGTGCAATCGGTTCACGTCCGATTGAACAGCACTTAAAAGGATTGACCGCACTTGGTGCGAATATCGTTCAGGATAACGGCTACTTAGTAGGAACAGTGGACGGCCGGCTGAAAGGTGCGAATATTTATCTTGATTTTCCGAGCGTCGGCGCCACCCAGAACATTTTAATGGCAGCAGTGCTTGCTGACGGCACAACCGTCATGGATAATGTGGCGAAAGAACCTGAAATTGTCGCACTTGCGGATTACTTGAATGCGATGGGCGCAGATGTCACTGGAGCGGGGGCAGACCGCATTACAGTGAACGGCGTAGCAGCGCTTCACGGGGCAGAGCATACCATTATTGCTGACCGGATAGAAGCGGGGACTTTCATTATCGCAGCAGCGATCACACGCGGTGATGTGTTTGTTGAAGGTGCCCGTGCTGACCATATGTCTTCTCTTTTGTCGAAGCTTGAAGAGATGGGTGTGCAGCTGACTGTTCAGGATAACGGCATTCGTGTCTCTGCACCGGAAGCATTGACAGGCGTAGAAGTGAAGACAATGCCTCATCCAGGCTTCCCGACAGACATGCAGGCGCAGATGATGGCGCTTATGCTGACGGCGGACACAGCAAGTCACATGACAGAGACAGTGTTCGAGAACAGATTCATGCATGTGGATGAGTTCATCAAGATGAACGGCAGCATTAAAGTGAATAACCGCACTGCCCTTGTGCAGAAGCAGAATCTTCACGGTGCTGCAGTTAAATCTACAGATCTGCGTGCATCTGCATCACTTGTCCTGGCAGGACTTGCTGCAGAAGGCTATACACGCGTCACAGAATTATCACACCTGGACCGTGGTTATGTGAATTTCCATGGCAAGCTGAAAGCATTAGGTGCTGATATTGAACGGACAGGAGATCGCAAAGAACGAGCAGAAGTGAGGTAGTTGCTATGCAGACTAATAGAATGGAATTCATCCATCGTAAACTCCCGTTAATGACAGTACTATTGATTGTCATTATTTTATCGCTGCTTTTATTTTTAGTCGGTCTGATGGTCGGCTATGGTATTTTACATTCACCGATTGAAGTATTAAATCCGGGGACATGGACCCATATTTTGAAATTGACAGGAGCTGCTTAAATGGAAACGATTATGACATTTGATGAAATCAAGAAAGTGATACCGCACCGCTATCCTTTCCTGCTGATTGATCGCATCGTCGAACTGGAAGATGGCAAACGCTGCGTCGGCCTGAAGCAGGTCAGCGGCAACGAACCGTTTTTCCAAGGTCATTTTCCGGACTATGCAGTGATGCCCGGCGTATTGATTGTCGAAGCATTAGCGCAGGTCGGCGCAGTTGCCATGCTGCGTATGGAAGAGAATCAAGGGAAGCTTGCATTATTTGCAGGCATTGATAAATGCCGCTTCAAAAAGCAGGTCACACCAGGTGATACATTATTACTTGAAGTGGAGATCGTGAAAATTAAAGGGCCGATCGGCAAAGGAACAGCAAAAGCTACAGTGAACGGCGAAGTCGCGTGCAGCTGTGAAATCACTTTTGCGATTTCTGACAATCAATAAAAGGAATGGATTAAATCCATTCCTTTTTTTTGTGGCGTTCGACTATTCTTTTTCTTTTAGCTTTGGTTTGGAGACCATCATCCGGTTGAAGACCGTGATCAGTTCGCTGCCGCTTAAGCCGTCTTCGACCAGCTGTTCGAGCAGCTGTTCTGCATAGGCCTGCCGGGGCGTGTAAATATGACATTCAAAGATAACGGATATTTTATCCTGCAGCTGTTTAATATTCTGAATCGTCGCTTCAAACAAGGCGGGGTCATTGGATGTTCTTGTAATGACCACGCGTGTATCGAGCAAGGTGGCGGATTTCTGATAGTCCTCCATCTTCTCCAGATGAATATCATCGATTAATATTTCGAGCAGCCAGCCGGTGCCGCTGTTTTCCTTGTTAATAATAATACCATCATATAATATATATTCATTAGTCGCTTCGTCCTCGACTATTTGGAAACGCACTGCTTTAAATGTCTTCATTTCCATCCCTCCACGTTCATTATAGAATACCCCTGTTATTAGTCAAAACTATCATAACATGCGTTTTTTCTGAAATTACAGTGTTTGGCTGCAGATTATGAAGAAATGTTGTAATTTCATCAGAATCTGCATGTTTTTTCAGTCATTTCATCAATTTCTGCAATTGTTCAAAATAAAATCTTCCTATTATATTTGTTGTAGAAGGGAGGTGACTTATGATAAACAAAGTCGTTCTTGTAGGTCGGCTGGCCAATGTGCCGAAGTCCAATCAATCCGGCTCAAAAACCGGCACTGTATGTGTGACATTTCCGCTGGCAATTGAACGCGGCTATAAACCAAAAGACGAAAATGCACAGACCGTCGATTTTCTGCATTGCAAGGCATTCAATAAAACAGCTTCAAATATTATGCAGTACTGCAAAAAAGGTTCGACGGTCTGTATTACAGGGCAGATCCACAGCAACAAATATCAGAAGGCCGGAGAAGAGAAACCGCAGTACTTTACAGAAATAGTCGTCGAGAATATTAAATTCCTGCCGAACTTCGGTGTCATTAAAACCGGCGATATACTCCCGCAGACACCTGATGAAATATGGGATGAACTGTCAGACGCTGAAAAGACTCATGCCATTATGATAGCCAAAGAATCAATCGTCAAGCAGTTCATCAGTGAACAGTCAGAGCCGCTTAACACTGAACCTGTAAAAGCTGAGACACATGCTGTGATCAGTGAAGAGGAGAGCAGGAAGTTCATGGAGCAGCTGGATGCTATCGGCGACGAAGCTCATTCAGAGCAGCAACAAGAATCATCTTCTCAAGAACCTGTTACTGCTTAACCGCACTTTCATTACTCACACCCACAACTACCTCTTCAGTCGTGCTGTCTGGAGGGGTATTTATATTGATATCATTCTGTAATATTTACGTAATTTAAAACTATAACTTATCATATGGCTGTAACCATAGCATTTCTATTACGTGATAAAGTATTAGTCATATAATACTAAAGGCGGAGGAGCATGATGAGAAAGATAGCAGTCGTTGCTGCGGCCGTTGTAATCTCCAGCATCATTACAATGACTCAGGCAGAAGCTGAAATGAACAACCATGAACACAGCCAGTCATTATGGGTGATCGCTGACAAATATGATACAACGATAACAAACATGAAAAAAGCCTACCGAGAGAAATCGGCTGTCATCCATTGTGATGAATCAGTGGACGGCTTATTGATGAAAACAGAAGCGTTCCAGCAGAGCGCCAAATAAAAGCTGACGATTGTATGAGCTGCCATCGATTGTCCATTCTATTGCTAAATAACCAGGAGATGACAACAAGTATTAATCTTTAGATTGGTACTTTTTTCCTGTAACATTACAGAAAGATAACATTGAATTTGATAATTTTATGCAAAAATAGTGTTTAATTCATGACTCTAAAGCGTTTTAAAACTATTTTAAATGAAAAAAGTAAAATATTTCTATTTGTAATGCTGCTGTAATAAAGACCCGTATCTTTTATTTGTCTGTAACCTATGAAATATTATTATCTGTTATATTATTAGCAGAGTATTAAATGCCTAGGAGGAAAAACAAATTATGAAAAAATTATTAGCCGTTACAACAGCAGTAGCTGTTTCAGGATCTTTCGCTGCAACTGCAGATGCAGCTGAACACACAGTTCAATCTGGTGATACGTTATGGAGTATCTCTAAAAACTACGGTACATCAGTAGACGCTATTAAAGCTGAAAACGGATTAAGATCAAATCTTATCTTACCTAACCAAGTGTTAAAAGTTAATGAAGAATCAAATCATACAGCTACAACGACATATAAAATTGTTTACGGCGATACACTAGGAAAAATCGCTGCTAAATTCAACGTGACTGTTGCTCAATTAAAAGCATGGAACAATTTATCATCTGATTTAATCATCGCTGGTAAATCATTAAACGTTGCAGGTTCAGCTCAAGCAGCACCAGCAGTCGTTCAAGCAGCTCCAACAGCTCCTAAAAGAGTATACACAGCACCTCAAGTAGAATATAAAGCACCAGTACAGCAGGCACCAGTACAGCAGGCACCAGTACAGCAGGCACCAGTACAACAGGCACCAGTACAACAGGCACCAGTACAGCAGGCACCTGTTCAACAAACTACACAAACAACTCAATCAACACAAACAACTCAATCAACACAAACAACTACTGCAACAACACAAACAGCAGCTTCAGGCAGCGGCTTAAACTGGGCAGCAATGGCAGCTTGTGAATCAGGCGGCAGAGCGAACGTAGTAGATGCATCAGGCACTTACCACGGTTTATACCAGTTCGATGTACGAACTTGGCGTTCAGTAGGCGGCTCAGGTCTTCCGTCACAAGCATCAGCAGCTGAGCAGACTAAACGTGCACAAATTCTTTACAGCCAACGTGGTTCTCAGCCATGGCCGGTATGCGGTGCCCGCTTATAGGCATCACTCAAAGTCATCCTTCACGGATGGCTTTTTTTATTTGCTTTTTACGCTTATGTCCGCTATCCTTGAACTAATCAAATAACCTATTGACTGCTGGGGGTGCCGTAACGGCTGAGATGACTTCGTCAAACCCTTTTACCTGATCTAGATAATACTAGCGTAGGAAAGCGTCCTTCTTATGAGGCCTTTTTCTGCGGAAAATAGGTTTTTTTAATTTTAAGGAGGATATTTAATGTTTACAGATGAACTGAAGAAGCAGGCAGACCCGATTATTGAAGCGATTTATAACGACGATTTTATTCAAGGGATTATTAGAGGCGATATTAATAAAGATGCTATCCGTCATTATTTGAAGGCGGATCACTTGTATTTAAACGAATTCGCTAAAATTTACAGCCTGCTGATTGCTAAGCTTAACGACCGTGAAGGCATCAACTTCCTGCTCGGTCAGATTGACTTTGTGCTGAATGGTGAAATTGCGGCTCATCAGACAATGGCTGATTATGTCGGAGAAGATTACGACGTTATTATTAAAGACGGTGAGTGGTATCCGTCAAGCGACCACTATATTAAACATATGTATTACAATGCCTTCCGCTATGATGATGCGAGCTTCACGATATGCGCCATGGCGCCATGTCCATATGTCTACCAGCAGCTGGCGCTGAAAATAGCAGCGCGTCATGACTTAACAGGTAATCCGCTGAAGCCGTGGGTTGATTTCTATACGGTCAACATGGATGAACTCATGAATCATCTGGACCGCTGGGTCAATAATTTCGCTGAACAGGCGACTGAATATGAACGCGATATATTACGCCGTAATTTTCTGGAAAGCTGTGTGCATGAGCGACGCTTCTTCAATATGGCGGCAACGCAGGAGGAGTGGATATTCCATGCTGAAAACAGCACTATCAATAGCGGGAACTGATCCGACGGGCGGCGCCGGAACGACCGTCGACCTTAAAGTATTTCAGTCGCGCGGCGTATACGGTATGAGCGTCGTGACAAGTATCGTCGCGCAGAACACAACAGGTGTGCAGCAAGTATTCGATCAGCCGCTTGAAGTCGTTGAAGCGCAGCTGAACAGTGTCTACAGCGATATCGTGCCGGATGCGGTGAAGACCGGCATGCTGGCATCAAGCGATGTCATGGATGTCGTCAGACCGTACATTTTGAAACATCGTATCCCTTACGTCATCGATCCGGTGATGGTCGCTAAAAGCGGTGACGACCTGCTCGATGAAGCGGGTAAAACGGCCGTGCGCTATAAGCTGCTGGACCTTGCGACGGTCGCGACACCAAACTTACCGGAACTTGAACGTATTCTTCAGATGACCATCGAAACGAAAGAAGATATCGATAAGGCCGGCAAAATGTTCGTCAATGAAATCGGTGCGCAGTCGGTCGTCATTAAAGGCGGTCATATGGAAGGTGACGCCACAGATTACTTATTTACGAAAGCGGGCTGCATCGAACTGACAGCACAGCGGACGCCGACGCATCATACGCACGGCACCGGCTGTACATTCGGCGCTGTCATCACAGCAGAACTTGCTAAAGGGCGCACGATTGAAGACAGCGTCCGGACAGCGAAAGCTTATATTACAAGCGCAATAATAAATACGCCGAAACTTGGCCGTGGTAATGGACCGGTCAATCATTTCAGCTATCCACTGGAGGATGTATGATGAGAATCAATGAAGTAAGAGAACATGCACCACTTGTCCTATGCATCACAAATGATGTCGTCAAGAACTTCACGGCGAACGGACTGCTGGCACTCGGCGCAAGCCCGATCATGGCGATTGATGAAGCGGAACTTGAAGAGCTGATCGAACACTGTGGTGCAGTGCTGATTAATATCGGGACATTGTCGACTGCAGTGATGCCGTCCATTGAAACAGCAATACAGGCAGCGAACAAGCATCATGTACCGGTCGTGCTGGATCCAGTGGCATGCGGCGCGACAAACTTTCGGAAGGAATTCTGTCTGAAGCTGCTGCGCCAATATCATATCAGTGTCATACGCGGCAATGCATCTGAACTGCAAAGTCTGTCCGCGGAAGTGGCGATGAAAGGAACGGACAGTGATACGTCGCTTAATACAGCAGTTGTTGCCAGAGCAGCGGGCGAGTATTTTAATACGGCGGTCGTTGTGACAGGAGCGATTGATGCTGTCTATGTCGACGGGACAGTGATGAAGCTCGCTAACGGCACGCCGATGCTGACGAAAGTGACAGGCGGCGGCTGCTTATTAGGAGCAATCGTCAGTGCTTTTATATATAATGAAGTCAAACCGACATTGTCTATGCTGACAGAAGCAGTAAGCTTTTATAATATCGCCGCTGAACGCGCGGCGCAGCGTGATAATGGGACTCTGCCCGGGCATTTTCAAATTAACCTGCTGGATATGCTGCAGGAGACAGGAGAAAGTGAGATAGCAGAGAATATGCGAGCGGAAGAAGTGGATTAAATGTTTGAGCGACGGATGCTGCAGCTTTATTTTATTTGCGGAACGACGGATGTTCCGGGCGGCAATATTGAACAGGTACTCAAAGAAGCACTTACAGCAGGTATCACGATGTTTCAGTTCAGAGAAAAAGGCGATAGTGCATTGACCGGCGACGCTAAATTAGCGATGGCACTGAAGCTGAAAGAACTATGTCTGCATCATCAAGTACCTTTTATTGTGAATGACGACTGGGAACTCGCGGTCCGGATTGCTGCGGACGGCGTCCATCTCGGTCAGGACGACCAGGACATCAAGGAAATCATCAATTATTTTCCGGATAAGATTATCGGTCTGTCTGTGAGCGATTTCCAGGAATATGACCGGTCTGACCTTACGCACGTTGATTATATCGGTGTCGGTCCAGTGTACGAGACGAGCTCAAAGAGTGATGCAAAGAAACCCGGCGGTATCGAACTGATCCGCAAAATGAGGCTGTACGATGAAGATATCCCGATTGTAGCGATCGGCGGCGTTACGAATAAGAACTGTGAACCGATTTTAAAAGCAGGGGCAGACGGTGTCTCTACAATTTCGTCAATTGCTCGCAGCAGCAATATTGAACAAGATGTGAAAGCTTATCTTCATTATTATCAGAAAAACTGATAATCATTAAAGGAATAGTTTAATACAAGTTAAAAATATGGTAAAATAACCTCTATGTGAAAGAATACTATGAGGTGAAGAAATGAAGAAAAAGGCAATATTGCCATTATTGTTCGGTGTTATGATTTTTCTGGCCGGGTGTGACTACTCCAAGGAATCCAACCGAAACGGCTTTTTCTATGATACATTTGTACGTCCGCTTGACCATCTAATTCACTGGTTAGGTGCTAATATGGGCCATAACTACGGCCTTGCGATTATCGCGATTACATTGATTGTCCGTCTGGCATTGTTCCCGTTCATGATGAAAACATACAAAAACCAGAGCGTCATGAAAGAGAAGATGAACTTGATTCAGCCGCAGCTGAAAGCAATCCAGGAAAGAGTGAAACACGCGCGCACGCAGGAAGAGAAGATGGCAGCTAACCAGGAGATGATGGCGTTATACAAAGAAAACAACATCAATCCGTTGAACATGGGCTGTCTGCCGCTGCTTATTCAGCTGCCGATCGTTACAGGGTTGTTCTATGTGCTGAAATATCCGTCAACAGGCGGGATTACTGAATATCCGAACTTCTTATGGTTCCATCTGACAAAACCAGATATTATCATGACGATTATTGCGGGTCTTGTCTATGCGCTGCAGGCTTATGTTTCTATGCAGAACATTCCTGATGAGCAGAAAGCACAGATGCGTATGATGATGTTCATCTCACCAATCATGATTGTGTGGATGTCATTTATCTCACCAGCTGCCCTGCCGTTATACTGGGCAGTCGGTGGATTGTTCCTTGTCTTCCAGACATGGCTTGGCAACAAATTCTACAAGAAGAAAGTTCATGAAGATATGAAGCCGTTAGTAGAGGCACATGCACAGAATCAGGCGGCCGCTGCTAAAAACACGACAGTTGCACCGAAGAAAAAGAAAAGAAAATAATAGTGATTACTTAACGGATGCCCGCGGGCATCCGTTTTTTTCATATAAAACTAAGGACTTATAACTATTTCAGCAAGTTCCACTTTCTGGCAGTTCTTGGTGTTGTCGCAACGGGTGTTAAGCTGGATCCCGCAAATCCGCTGGCATCAGCCTTCCAGTTCGCGCTCAGCGATATCGGCCCGAAAATCTTCGGCCTTGTTCTGCTGGCAGCCGCACTGACATCTGTTATTGGTGCAGCATACACGAGTGCTTCATTCCTGAGAAGCTTCCATCCTTTCTTTGAGAAGTACAATAATATTGTCATCATCGTCTTTATTGTCTTTTCTACTCTCGTCTTCGTCTTAATCGGTAAACCGGTCAAACTATTGATTTTAGCAGGCGCATTCAATGGTCTGATTTTACCGGTCACATTGACGGCGATTTTGATCGCTTCACAGAAGAAATCAATCGTCGGCGATTATAAACACCCGAAGTGGATGCTCGTCTTCGGCATACTTGCAGTTATCGTCACTATCTTTGCAGGTTACATGTCACTGCAGGGGTTAGGACAGCTGTGGAATTCATAATTAAAAAACGGAAATCCTGTCATAGGATTTCCGTTTTTGTTTGCGTTATTTTAATGCCATTCCTGCTTGAAGCGGTCGACAAACGCCTCCATGTATGCGGTCCGCTCTTCGGCAAGCTGCCGGCCTCTAGTAGTGTTCATCAGCTCTTTCAATGTGAAGAGCTTCTCGTAGAAGTGATTGATGGCAGTCGACTGCGCCCGGTAATCTGCTGTTGCTAAATCTCTCGGCGCGCGGTCAGGGTCATACATCACATCGCCGAATGCACCAGCATACATGAATGTCCGGGCGATGCCGATCGCGCCGAGCGCATCGAGCCGGTCGGCGTCCTGAACTACTTTTCCTTCCAAGGAACGGAGTTTACCGGCGTTTTTGCCGCCTTTAAAGCTGATATATTGTAAAATATGGGTAATCGCTGCCCGCTTGTCAGCAGCGAGCTGGACGCTGTCAAAGAACTGCTCCAGCTGCTGCCATGCACGTGCTGGTTCTACAAGCTTATCGTCGACCGTGTCATGAAGCAGCGCTGCCATCTCGACGATGAACAAGTCTGCCTGCTCTTCCCGGCCGATGAGCAGTGCCATTTTTCTGACCCGCTCAATATGGCTGTAATCGTGACCTGATGAATCCCCGGAGTGTACATTCATTACAAATAATTCTGCCGCTGTTATGATAGGTTGCATTGCGTTAGTTTTTCCTTTCCGCTTCAGTTTACTTTATAAGTTTAACGTAGTATAATGTGTTTACTTTAAATATCTGAATATTAAAACAATTAGGAGTGATAATCATGGAAACTACTTATACTTACAAACTGACACATCTGCAAAAGATGGCAGCTTTCGGTTTTCTGGCACTTCACACTGTATTCTTCTTGAATATTGCCTGTGATTTCATGTTTTTTCATATTTAAAGAATCGGTGATATCAGGCGTGCGACTGCTTCTTTTATTTTTATCCATGGTGTGCGCTGGCTGTAGATTTCTTCAGTCAGCTCACTTGATACTTTTATATCTTCCTCAAATGTCTTTCTCACTTTCACCGCAAGCTCACGGTCATAGATGAAGGCATTGACCTCGAAGTTCAAATCAAAGCTTCTTACATCCATGTTTGCTGTTCCCACACTTGCAATTTCATCATCTATCACAATAGTTTTGGCATGAAGGAACCCGTTCTCGTAAATGAATACTTTCGCTCCTGTTTTCAGCAGTTCACCGACATTCGAATAAGTCGCCCAGTAGACGAATGGATGATCCGGCTTATTAGGAATCATTACATTGACGGCAACTCCTGATAACGCAGCTACTTTCAGTGAATCGAGAAACGACGTATCCGGGATGAAGTAAGGCGTTTGTATGTAGATGGATTTCTTGGCATCACCGATCATCTTCAAGTAACCGTATTTAATCTGCTGCCACTGGTCATCTGGTCCACTTGAGGCAATCTGGATGCCGACACCGCCGCCGCTCTGCACGTCAGGGAAGTACTGTGGTTCGTGTATCATCCGATGACGGTTGGACTGCGAGTTCCAGTCGAGCATGAATCTCAGCTGCAGCGCATTGACCGCATCGCCCTCTAGACGAAGATGTGTGTCACGCCAGTAGCCGAAGCGTTTGTTCAGTCCCAAATATTCATCGCCGACGTTGAACCCACCGACGTAGCCGATACGGCCGTCGATAACGACGATTTTCCTATGGTTCCGGTTATTCAGGCGGAAGTTGATGAGCGGCAGTATGGACGGGAAGAACGCTTCGACATGACCGCCGAGCTTTTTAAAGTCTTTGAACTTTGATAACGTCAGCGTTCTCGAACCCATATCATCATAGAGCATTCTGACTTCGATGCCTTCTTCAAGCTTCTGCTCGAGGGCGTCGATGATCTCTTTGCCGATACCGTCTTTTTTGAAAATGTAATACTGAATATGAATATGATCGGTCGCATTCAATATATCGGCAATCAGCCGGTCGAATTTTTTGCGGCCGTCCGTGAACACTTCGACTTTGTTGTCAGTCGTTAAAAATGCCGGCTGGTTCATCAGCATCATGCGGATCATGTCTTTATGTTTATTGATTTCCGCCGTCGGTTCACGCAGCAAATTGTTGTCGAGCGCCACGAGCTGTTCATTAATGACTGTCTCAAGACCAATCTTATCTTCTTCGTCCAGCCTGAACAATGTCTGGCGCTGAATCTGCCGGCCGAACAGCAAGTACAGTATAAACCCTAAAATCGGCAGGAAGAACAGGACGAGCAGCCAGGCCCATGTAGAGGCGGCGGCTCTCCGCTCCAGAAAGATGAGAATGAAGGCCAGGAATATATTGAAGATAAAGGCGATAAACAGCAGCGTAGAGAAAATCTGAGGGAGTTCCCTCGAAAGAAAATCAAGCATAGTCACGGCCTCCTTTTGATTACTGTTTATTATACATGACATCCGATATTTATGACTGTTTGAGCATGAAGTTCAGGCGATTTACATGATGCATATAAATTTTTCGAAAACTTTACACAAATAGGTCCATGGCCCTATGGATAATGCTGAATAATTTGGGTAGAATATAATTATTAAAGAGACAGGAGAGATTGTTATGCCGAATACACAGGACAAAATGAAGAACGTTGTGAATCTCTTATCCACGCTCGGTGTCAATATTTCTAAAACAAAATCGCGCCTTGAAGTGATGCGGACGCTGCCGCACGTCGCACCTGCTAAACTGAAATAACATTTATTAAACATAATAATCAATAAAAGACCGATGACATGTCATCGGTCTTTTATTGATTGGTTTGAATGATGATAGAAGATGCTGAGGGCGATGCCGATGCCGCACATCTGAGCCCAGAGCGCGCTGCCGCCGTAACTGATGAAGGGCAGTGGAATGCCGGTGATCGGAACAAGCTGGATCGTCATACCAATGTTCTGGAAGACGTGGAAGACAAGCATACTCAGGAAGCCGATCAGAAATAGTGCACTGAAAGGATGATCCGCATGCTGGGCAAGTCTGATCAAGTGAATGAACAGTGCAAGAAACAGGACGAGTACGATGATCGCACCGATAAACCCGAATTCTTCACCGATGACAGAGAAAATGAAGTCCGTATGATTTTCAGGAATATAGACTTCGCCGTTTTTAAATCCTTTGCCGAACAAGCCGCCGGAACCGATAGCCTTCATGGATTCTACTAAGTGGAAGCCGTCACCTTCGCTGTAAGCGCCGGGGTCAAGCCATGAGTTGATCCGGCCGAGCTGATAAGTCTGAATGCCGAGTACTTTTTCAATCCATGATGGCCGGTAAATAATGCCGAGTATCAATGTTGTGCCGATAGCCGCGACTCCGATGAGGAACGGTGCAAGAATGCGCCAGCTGACGCCTGACACGATGACTGTACCGAGAATGATGGAGAGCAGCACGAGAGTCGTTCCTAAGTCATTCTGCAGCAGGATCAGTCCCATCGGCAGCAGCGCCGTGATGAATATTTTAACGAGCAGCATAACATCTGTCTGCAGCGTCTTGTTGAATGTGAAGCGGTTATGCCGGTAAATGACATTCGCAAGTGCCAGCATCAAAGTGATTTTCATGAACTCTGACGGCTGCAGACTGATTGGACCGAGCCTGTACCAGCTCTTCGCACCATTGATGATCGGTGTGAAGGAGGAGTCGGGCAGCACATAAAGTCCAAGCAGTGCGAAGTTCACAAGGAAATAAACCGGCCAGACGAATTTCCGCAATGTTTTTGGACTGATGAACATGAGCGTGAGTGCGATAATGAAGCCGAGCGCATAATACAGCACTTGACGTTTGGCAAAATTTGTCTCGTATTGCTGACCTGCCATAGCAGATGTGATGATTGTCAGGCTGACCGCTGCGAACAGCATCAGCAGAACAATCAGCCACCAGTCTACTTTGTCGAGCCGGAAATGTTTGCGTGATAAGACCATGAATAGCTCCTTACTGTAGATAATAGTTATATTATACCTTATGAGACCTGAAGTTTAAAATGCAGTTGTGATAAAATAATGCAACACAGGTTTTATCGTGATAGTATTACTATATTAACATGTTGGAGGAAGATTATGACTAAAGAAAATATTTGTATCGTTTATGGCGGCAAAAGCGCCGAACATGATGTTTCTATATTAACAGCGCAATCAGTGATCAACGCGATGGATAAAGAAAAATATGCAATCGATATCATTTATATCACTAACGATGGCGAGTGGATCAAAGGTCAGCCGATCAGCGGGCCGATAGAAGATGCTGAAGTGCTCCGTCTGACGAAGAGCGATGATGCACCTATTACGCATTTACTGCGGCAGGCAGTGAACGGCGGCACTTATGATACCATCTTCCCGCTGCTGCATGGGCCGAACGGTGAAGACGGAACGATTCAAGGATTGTTCGAAGTGCTGGACTTACCTTATGTCGGTAACGGTGTGCTATCCGCATCAAGTTCAATGGATAAGCTTGTCATGAAACAGCTGTTTGCCAACCGTGGACTGCCGCAGCTGCCTTATGTCAGCTTTCTCCGCAGTGAATTTGAAAAATACCGCAGTAATATTATCGAGCTGGTCAATACGAAACTTCAGTACCCGGTATTTGTTAAGCCGGCAAACCTCGGTTCATCGGTCGGCATCTCCAAATGTACTAATAAAGAAGAGCTCATCAAAGGAATTGAAGAAGCGCTGCAGTTTGACCGCAAATTAGTGGTGGAACAAGGAATTGAAGCCCGGGAGATAGAAGTAGCGGTACTTGGCAACGACAATCCGGAAACAACATTGCCGGGTGAAGTCGTTAAAGACGTCAGCTTCTATGATTACAAAGCGAAGTATAAAGACGGCAACGTGAAGCTTCAGATTCCTGCTGATATTCCGTCAGAAGTCGCAGAGACACTCCGCAATATGGCAGTAGAAGCATTCAAGGCGACGGACTGTTCAGGTCTTGTACGGGCGGACTTCTTTGTGACTGAAGATCATACAATCTATATTAATGAGACGAATGCGATGCCGGGCTTCACGAAGTTCAGCATGTACCCGCTGCTCTGGCAGAACATGGGTGTATCTTACAGTGAACTCATCACACGTCTGATTGAACTGTCAAAAGAGCGCTACGCTGACAAGAAAAAAATAAAGTATAAAATGGACTGATTGACATGATAAAACGCACATTACAGGAAATCGCACAGATGGCCGGCGGAACAGTCAGTGATGCCTATAAAACGACCGAAGTGGCAGGAGTCGCCATCGATTCCCGGAAAATCACTGAAGGTGTTCTGTTCATCCCTTTTAAAGGAGAGCAGACGGATGGTCATCGCTTTGTTAGTCAGGCGATAGCGGACGGTGCTGCCGCAAGCTTCTGGCAGGAGGATGTGCCGGGTGCTCCGGCGGACTTACCGCTCGTGATGGTGGACGACTGTCTACAAGCATTGCAGCGCTTAAGCAGAGCCTATCTTAAAGAAGTGAAGCCGAAAGTCATCGGGATTACCGGCTCTAACGGCAAGACAACGACAAAAGATATAGTTAGTGCAGTGCTGTCACCTGTCTTCAAAGTCAAGAAAACATTCGGTAACTATAATAATGAAATCGGGCTGCCGCTGACAATCTGCCAGCTGGATGACGACACTGAAATCTCCATACTTGAGATGGGGATGTCAGGTTTCGGGGAAATCTCACTGCTGTCGACACTTGCTGAACCGGATGTCGCAGTCATCACGAATATCGGGGAGAGCCATATGCGTGACCTGGGTTCACGAGCAGGCATTGCCAGGGCGAAGTTTGAAATTACCGACGGCCTCAGCGGACTATTCATCTATGACGGCGATGAGCCGCTGCTTGCGCCTCTTGCTGAAACGTATAAGGGCGAACGGGCAGCGCTCGGCCTGAATGAAGATAACCCGTACCGCATCACTGATATCCATATGACCGACGGCGCTATTCAGTTCAAAGTGACGCCGTCTGACACCGTATTCACGCTGCCGATGCTCGGCATCCATAACGCCCGGAACGCGGCGATCGCTATTTTGATCGGCAGACGTTTCGGCCTGACAGACGAAGCGATCAATATGCATCTTCAGCAGCTGGAGATGACGGGTATGCGGATGGAACAGCTCGCAGGACCGAACGGCAGTCTGCTGATCAACGATGCTTATAATGCGAGCCCGACGAGCATGAAGGCCGCTATCGATACAGTGAATGGGATGACCGGCGATAAATATATCGTGCTGAGCGATGTACTGGAGCTTGGTCCTGATGAAGAGCAGTATCACCGTGAAGTCGGCAAGTATTTTGACGGCATGCAAATGACGGTTATTACGACCGGCCGGGCGGCTGAACATATTCATGATGAAGCGAAGAAATTGACGACCGCTTATCATTTTGATGATAAAGGGGCAGTCGCAGAATTTTTACGCCCGCGGCTGACGGCTGATACAGTTGTGCTGTTCAAAGCAAGCCGCGGCATGGCACTGGAAACGATTATCGAAAATATTTCGAACTAATTATGTAAGCGCATACGTCATTGAGCCGTCCACATCAGGGCGGCTTTTATTATAAGGACGACCAGTGAAATGAGAGATGGGTCATTTGCTATTAACCGGCTCAGGTGGTAGTATAGAGAAGTTAACGCGAGAGCATAGTGAAAAATCACACAGATGTTTAGTAACAAGCGACTATAAAGGAGAAAATAATTTTGCAAAAATTTAGAGAATTAGGTATCAGCGAGCCTACAATCAATGCGCTGGAAAAATTAGGGTTTACAGATCCTACCCCTATCCAATTGGATAGTATTCCCCACACAATGGCGGGAAGAGACGTACTTGGTCAAGCACAGACAGGTACTGGTAAAACGGGTGCATTCGGTATTCCGTTGATCGAGAAAGTAAAAAATAATGAGGGCATCCAAAGTTTAATTCTGGCGCCGACTCGTGAACTTGCTGTGCAGGTGGCTGACCAGCTGAAAGCATTCGGCCGCGGCCAAGGCATTCAAGTGACAACTATTTTCGGTGGTATGCCGATTGACCGTCAGATCAGAGAGCTGAAGAAGAAACCTCAAATCGTTGTCGGTACACCAGGACGTGTCATCGACCATTTAAACCGTCGTACTTTAAAGACAGACCAGATCAATACATTGATTCTTGATGAAGCAGATGAAATGATGAACATGGGGTTCATCGATGATATGCGTTTCATCATGGATAAACTACCGAAAGAAAACCGTCAGACATTACTCTTCTCAGCGACAATGCCTAAAGCGATCCAGGAACTTGTTCAGAAGTTCATGAATGATCCTATCGTTGTTAAGACGATGACAAACGTCGATTCTAATCCGGATATCGATGAATATTACACAATCGTCAAAGAACTTGAGAAGTTCGATACATTCACAAGCTTCCTCGATGTTCACAGCCCTGAACTTGCAATCGTCTTCGGCCGTACAAAACGCCGTGTTGACGAACTGACAAGCGCGTTAATTTCTAAAGGCTACCGTGCAGAAGGTCTTCACGGTGACATCACTCAGGCGAAACGTCTTGAAGTACTGAAAAAATTCAAGAACGATGCGATCGACATCCTCGTTGCAACAGACGTTGCTGCACGTGGATTAGATATCTCGGGCGTATCTCACGTCTATAACTTCGATATCCCGCAGGACGTTGAAAGTTACACGCACCGTATCGGTCGTACAGGCCGTGCCGGTAAACATGGTATGGCGATTTCATTCGTCAACCCGATCGAAATGGATTATATCCGTCAGATCGAAAAAGAGAAGAACCGCACGATGAAAGCCCTGCGTCCACCAACACCAGGCGAAGTGATGAAAGCCCGCGAAAGCGAAGTGAAGAAGAAAGTTGCTGAATGGGTGGCGAAACCTTCTGAAGAACGCGTTGAATCTATCGCAGCTAATCTGCTTGAAGAATATGGTGACGTGAAATTAGTCACTGCTCTGCTGCAGGAGCTGATTCAGTCAAACAGCGAAGTCGATGTTCAATTGACATTCGAAAAACCACTTGGCCGTAAAGGCGGTAAATCATCTTACGGACGTCGCGGCGGCAGCGCAGGCGGCAGCCGAAACTTCAAACCGGGTCAGAAACGTCGTGACAGCAAAGACGGTCGTCGTAAACCACATGACCGCAGTGCTGGCGCAAGCAAACCAAAAACATTCAAAGGCCGTACATTTGCGGACCATAAAAAATAGTAAGCCTGAAAAGTTAAATTCCGTTAGTGGAGTTTAACTTTTTTATTTTTTACTGTAGTCTATGGAGGAATAGGGGGCTTCTGCTTTAGTGATGAAGCAATCTTGATGGTATGATATGTAGAAGCACTACAAACGATTAAAGGCGTATGACTGAGAGGAGGAGATGACCATCATTGCAGGAATCGGTACAGATGTTATAGAAATAGAACGTATTGCAGCACTGATGAGCGAAAAATTTATTAAGCGTATTTTGCACCCGGCGGAGATTGAACTGCTGGCTGATATGTCACATGATGCCCGCAGAATCAGTTTCACGGCCGGCCGGTTCGCCGTCAAGGAAGCTTATTCAAAGGCTTACGGTACAGGTATCGGCAGTAAATTCCGCTTTAATGATATATGCTGTCTGAATGATGCAAAAGGCAAACCTTACATCCATGACAGTCAGTACAACGTCCATGTCAGTATCGCGCATTCCACTACGGTCGCCACTGCTTTTGTTGTGCTGGAAGATAAGTAACACACAGCAGCAGATGAATAAATTTTCTGCCTTACTTTTATCAATAGCCACATCATTTATGTTAAAATCTACGTAATTCCATTTGAGGTGAAGAAATGACCACAAAATATTATCGTCCCAGTTATATCAATGTTGACTTAGACGCCATCAGCCACAATTTCAACGCTGTGCAGCGGCTGCATCCTCACAAGACGGTGATCGCTGTTGTTAAAGCTAATGCCTATGGACTCGGCGCGGTGCAGGTTGCAGGGCATCTGATGGATAACGGTGCAGAATTTTTCGCAGTAGCGACACTGGACGAAGCGATAGAGCTGAGAATGCACGGCATTAAAGCGAAGCTGCTTATTCTCGGTATCATCGAGCCGGAAGATATCAACAAGGCCCTGCGTCATCGTGTGGCGCTGACAGTGCCCGGCATAGACTGGCTGAATGAGGCGCTGTCCTATCTTAAAGAAGATAGCGATAAATCGCTCTGGCTGCATGTCAAAGTTGACACCGGCATGAACCGGATCGGCATACGGGATGTGGAGGAGTATCGTGCAGTCACTGAAGTGGTCAGACAGCACCCGGGACTTGTCTTTGAAGGTGTATTTACACATTTCAGTTCTGCTGACGTAGATAACAGCTTGACCGCTGAAGCTTATGACCGCTTTCTTGCCGTCATCAGTGAAGACCGGCCTGAGTTCATCCACTGCCAGAACTCTGCAGCGGCGCTCCGCTATGATATGTCGGAATGCACAGCACTGCGGTTCGGCATCAGTATGTACGGCTATTATCCGTCCCCGTTTATTCAGGAACAGGCGCCGCTTAAACTGAAGCCTGCGATGCAGCTTGTCAGCACGGTCAACTTCGTCAAAGAACTGGCAGCTGGTGACAGCGTCAGCTACGGCGCAGTGTACACGGCAGCAGCTGATGCAAAGGTCGCGACACTGCCGCTGGGTTATGCTGACGGTTTTCTGCGCAGTATGGAAGGCTATGCGGTTAACATTAACGGCGCTGACTGCAGAATCGTCGGCCGTATTTGTATGGATCAGCTGATGGTCGTTGTTGATGACAGTGTCCGTGTCGGCGACAAAGCGATATTGATCCATAACAAACGTAAGTCAGGTCAGTCGCTTGAGCAGGCGGCGGAACAGCAGCAGTCCATCAACTATGAAGTGCTGTGCAATTTAAGCAGACGGCTGCCGAGAATTTACCATACAAGCGGCGAGCAGACAGTTTATAATGAATTACTGAAATAAAGATAGTCTTTATTATATGCATTTGGTATGATTATCTTAATTCGTTGTTTGAATGGGGGAAGCTCATGAAGAAGTTTGAACAATTACTTGCTGAAGGATATCAATCAATGGCAGAACTGAACTTGATGATTTCTTACGAGCAATTTGAACTCGAGTGCGAGGCAAGCGAACAGAGTGATTGCTTCTTTGCATCTGAAGATGGTGAATAAATGAAACGCGGGGATGTTTATTTAGCGGATTTATCTCCTGTGAAAGGTTCTGAACAAGGTGGCAAAAGACCGGTTGTCATCATTCAGAATGATGTGGGAAATAAGTTCAGTCCGACAGTGATTGTAGCGGCTATAACCGCCAAAATTAATAAAGCGCGCATTCCGACACATGTAGAAATCGGACGGACTAATCATCAGCTGGATAAGGATTCAGTGATTCTGCTGGAGCAGATCAGAACGATTGATAAAAACAGATTGATAGATAAGCTGACTGTATTATCTCCTGACAAAATGGATGAGGTCGATGAGGCGCTTGAAATCAGTCTTGGCCTGAGTGGCCGGTCTCAGGAATAATATTGTCCGAGGAATGTCTGAGACTTTAGGAGACTAAAGTCTTTTTCATTGGAGAGAGATAGGGGGTATTAAATGAACCATATAGATACACTCGTAGAGAAATACAATATCATTTTTGATAAGTATATCGCATCTAAGAAGGAAGAAGATTTAGATGGTCTGCAGGACTTGAGTTTTGAGGCTATAGAGCACGACATTTCGCCGGAAGAAGTCGTATCACTGCATAAAGATCTGATGCTTGAGAAAGAACTGACGGCGGAAGAAGCGAAGTACTCGATGGATGTGCTGCTCGAAATGATTATGGGTTTCGGCTTCTCCTACCGTGATTATAAAGCACTGGTCCGCAAAATGGAGGCGCACGATAAAGAGATGGATGTCGCGGTCAGTCTGCAGTCAATGATGCTGAAGACGGCGATTCCTAAGCTCGACAGCATAGAAATCGGTGCAATCAGTGTGCCGGCACAGCGGGTGAACGGTGATTACTTCAACTTGATCGACCATAAAGACGGCACGATGAGCTTTGCGGTTGCCGATGTCATCGGTAAAGGTATCCCGGCAGCTCTGGCGATGAGCATGATCAAGTTCGGCATGGATTCCTACGGGCATTCCCAGCTGCCGAGTGACGGCTTGAAACGACTGAACCGGGTCGTTGAAAAGAACGTCAACCAGAATATGTTTGTCACAATGTTCTATGGTCTCTATGAAGAAGTGAACAGTAAGTTTTACTACAGTTCTGCGGGTCATGAACCCGGCTACATTTACAGAGAACAAACGGATTCTTTCCAGGAGTTGAATGCCCGGGGCATTGTCCTCGGAATCAATCCGTCGACTCGTTATGACCAGAAAGAGCATCAGATTGAAATAGGGGATATGATCATCGTCTTTACAGACGGCTTCTCTGAAATCCGCCGGCTCAACGGTGAGTTTGTCAGTACCGAAGAGCTGCTCGAAATCATTAGGGAGTATAAGCATCTGCATCCACAGGATATCGTGCAGGTGGTCTACGAGGAGCTGCTGAAACAGCAGGATCCGAAAAAACGGGATGATTTAACTATCCTTATCATTAAAAAAATTCATTAAGTGTTATATGTTTATACATAAACAAATAGGGTATAACAAACAGATTATTATAAACTGCCATAGCTAATTAGGAGTGTATCAGATGAACTTGAATATTGAAACAGTAGAACATGAGACTCACTATGATATTAAAGTAGCGGGAGAACTGGACGTTTATACAGCTCCGGAACTGCTTGAAGTACTGCAGCCGCTGCGCCAGAAAGGAACGCACGACATCCGCTTGAATATTAGCCAAGTGAGTTACATGGACTCCACTGGTCTCGGACTTTTTGTCGGTACGTTAAAGGAACTGAATAAGCATGGCCATGAACTGTATGTGTTAGGCGCGAACAGCCGAATTGAGCGTCTGTTCGACATTACCGGTCTGAAAGATCTGATGCATGTTAATGAGGGGACGGAGGTTGAGTGATGTCAAACTATGATTATGTAGAAATGCGTTTTCCTGCGTCAGCTGAATATGTAGGACTTGTCCGTCTGACATTATCCGGTATACTAAGCAGAATCGGCGCCTCTTATGATGACATCGAGGATTCTAAGATCGCAGTATCAGAGGCAGTGACTAATGCAGTGAAGCATGCTTATCAAGATGAAGTGAAAGGCGATGTGCTTGTCGGCTATGTCATCTTTGAGGACAAAGTAGAAGTCATCGTCTCAGATTCAGGGCAGAGCTTCGACTACGAGAAGACGAAGGCAGAACTAGGACCTTATAATGAAGACGAGAATGTCGATTTTATCCGCGAAGGCGGCCTCGGCTTATTCCTGATTGAATCGTTAATGGACGAAGTTAATATTAAAAAAGATGCAGGTGTAACAATCAGCATGACGAAGTATATCGCAGGGGAGCAGGTGCAACCTGATGGCGAAAGACTCAACAGCTTATAATGATGTAACACCCGAAGAAATCAATGCGTGGATCAAACTGTATCAGGACACACAGGATGAGATGGCCCAGACGACATTGGTCGAGCACTATCAGAAGCTGGTTGAATCTTTGGCATACCGTTACTCTAAAGGACAGAGCCATCATGAAGACTTAGTTCAAGTGGGAATGGTCGGCTTACTCGGTGCAATCAACCGGTTCGATGTGTCTTTTGAACGTAAGTTTGAAGCTTTCCTTGTGCCGACAGTCATCGGTGAAATCAAGCGCTACTTGCGCGATAAGACGTGGAGCGTCCACGTGCCGAGGCGGATCAAGGAAATCGGCCCAAAAATAAAAAAAGCGACTGACGAGCTGACGAACCAGCTGGGACGTTCTCCTAAAATCTCTGAGATTGCCGGCTTCCTGGAAGTCACAGATGAAGAAGTGCTGGAAGCGATGGAGATGGGGCAGAGCTATAACGCCCTCAGTGTCGATCATTCCATCGAAGCGGATAAAGACGGTTCGACAGTGACGCTTCTTGATGTAATGGGCAAGCAGGAAGACGGCTATGAACTGACTGAGAAGCGGATGATCCTTGAGAAGATTATCCCGATCTTATCTGATAGAGAACGGCAGATTATTCAGTGTACATTCATCGAAGGTCTGAGCCAGAAAGAAACCGGTGAAAAAGTAGGTCTGAGTCAGATGCATGTTTCAAGATTGCAGCGTACAGCAATTAAGAAACTGAGAGATGCCGTACAGAATAGCGAATAATTTTCAGCATGTGCCATAAAGGTACATGCTTTTTATGTTACACTCGTTATGAATCAAGGAGGTCATTATGGAACAGCATATTATGAAACTTATCATCAATAAACTTCCGTATAAGGAAGAGCAGATCAAGTCAGTGCTCAAGCTGCTTGAGGACAAGAACACAGTACCGTTCATCGCCCGTTACCGCAAGGAAGCGACAGGCGGTCTTGATGAAGTGGAGATCAAGACGATTGAGACGGAATACAGCTACATGGCAGCGCTGCAGAAGCGAAAAGATGAAGTCATCCGTGCGATTGAGTCACAGGGATTATTGACGGCGGAACTGAAGCAGGACATTTTAAGCCAGGTGAAGCTGCAGCGTGTCGAAGATCTGTACCGGCCGTTCAAACAGAAGAAAAAAACGCGCGCGACAGAGGCGAAGCGTAAAAACTTAGGACCATTGGCAGAGCAGCTGTTTGAATTCAATGATATGAATATCGACAAAGTAGCGGCTCAGTTTCTATCTGAAGAAGTTCAGACGACTGATGATGCGATCAGCGGCGCGAAAGATATTATCGCCGAACAAATCGCCGATGAACCGAAATATCGAAGCTATATTCTGAAGTTTGTGCAGGACAATGCACATATTACAGCTTCGAAGAAACGCGGCGCTGAAGATGATAAAGGCATCTTTGAGATGTACTATGCTTATGATGAACCGGTTAAAGCTATTGTGCCTCACCGCATTCTTGCTTTGAACAGAGGAGAAAATGCAGGGATCCTTAAAGTCTCGTTCGATATAGCGCTTGACAGACTGGCACTATATTTAAGAAATCAAGTAGTCAAACGCCGGACGAATACGCTCCACTTATTTGAGGAGGCCATTACGGACAGCCTGAAGCGGCTCATACTGCCGTCCATTGAGCGCGAAGTGAGAAATGAGCTGACAATGAAAGCCGAGGCACAGGCCATCGATATATTTGCAGTGAACTTGAAGAATCTGCTGCTGCAGGCACCGCTGAAAGGGAAAGTCATCCTTGGAGTCGACCCGGCCTATAGAACGGGCTGTAAACTAGCGGTCATTAATGAATACGGCACCTTTGTCGCGAAGTCTGTCATGTATCCGCACCAACCGGTCAATAAAAAGCATGAAGCAGAGCAGATTTTCGTCGATATGATCAAGCAGCATCATGTTGAGCTGATCGCTATCGGCAACGGAACGGCCAGCCGCGAAACAGAGCAGTTCACAGCGGAGATGATTAAGAAGCATAAGCTTGATGTATCATTTATCATCGTCAATGAAGCGGGCGCATCTGTTTACTCTGCAAGCGACCTTGCCCGCCGGGAATTCCCGGACTTCAAAGTTGAGGAGCGGAGCGCTGTCTCCATCGGCAGACGTGTCCAGGATCCATTGAGTGAACTTGTGAAGATCGACCCGAAATCAATCGGTGTCGGCCAGTACCAGCACGATGTGAACCAGAAGGCATTGAGCGAAGCATTGACGTTTGTCGTTGAGACGGCTGTCAACCAGGTCGGTGTGAATGTGAACACCGCATCGTCGCCGTTGCTGCAGTATGTCTCAGGACTGTCGACTACTGTCGCAGAGAACATTATTAAATACCGCGAAGAAGCAGGGCCGATTAAACACAGCAGAGAAATCGCCGGCATTCCGCGTCTCGGCAAAAAGACAATTGAACAGAGTATCGGCTTCCTGCGCATACTAGACGGCACTGAGCCGCTTGATCGAACAGCGATTCACCCGGAGAGCTACAAAGTGACTTACCAGCTGCTCAAAGAAATAGGGGCCTCTATCGATGAACTCGGTACAGCCCGGCTGCAGGATAAACTGAAGGAGCTGGACAAACAGGCACTCTCTAGGCAGCTGGACATCGGGCTCCCGACACTGGAAGATATCATCGCCGCCTTAATCGCCCCGGAACGTGACCCGCGTGATGCTTATCATGTGCCATTACTGAAGTCAGACGTCTTATCACTTGCCGACTTAAAAGCAGGGATGAAACTGTCAGGAACCGTGCGCAATGTTGTCGACTTCGGTGCATTCGTTGATATCGGCGTGAAGCAGGACGGACTTGTCCATATCTCGAAGCTGTCTGACAAATTCGTCAAGCACCCGACTGATATCGTCAGCGTAGGAGATATTGTTGATGTCTGGGTGGATGGTGTCGACCTCGACAAAGGGAAAGTCGCTTTGACGATGAAGGCACCAGAGTGACAGATGAAGAACTGCAGCAATTAGTAGAAGCGGTGTCACTTGAATGGTTCGAACGACCGTTTCGTCATAAAGCGGTCTTCAATCGCAGACTGAGGACAACAGGCGGCCGTTATTTCCTGCGTACGCACAATCTGGAATTCAACTACAGACAATACGAAGCCTATGGAATAGAGACGTTAACCGCGATTATTAAGCATGAACTTTGTCACTATCACCTTCATATAAAAGGAAAAGGTTACAAGCATCGCGACCGTGATTTCAAGGTGCTGAGCAGGCAGGTAGATGCACCGCGATTTTGCGAGGCACTGCCCGAGCATCATCACTACAACTATGAATATCACTGCGTCCAGTGCGGTCAAGTCTATTTGAGGAAACGCGCAATTGATGTCCATAAATATAGCTGCGGCAAGTGCCGCGGGAAGTTACAGCTGACACGTAAAGTATAATTTTACGTGTCAGCTATTTTTATGTTGACTTAACCGCTGATTCGTCTTATGATTATATTCGTTGTTGAAATAAAGGCCCCTTGGTCAAGCGGTTAAGACACCGCCCTTTCACGGCGGTAACACGGGTTCGAATCCCGTAGGGGTCACTTTTAAAAAAAAATAAAAAAACTTTATTAAAAGTGTTGACTTCATGGCAGATACATAATATAATAAATCTTGTCGCTAAAACAGACAAACGAAGTAAATGCCGGCTACGCGCGGTCGTGGCGGAATGGCAGACGCGCTAGGTTGAGGGCCTAGTGGGAGTTAATCCCGTGGAGGTTCAAGTCCTCTCGGCCGCACTAATTATTTGAATAAGCGGGTGTAGTTTAGTGGTAAAACCTCAGCCTTCCAAGCTGATGTTGTCGGTTCGATTCCGATCACCCGCTCCATATAACTATTAATAATGAACAGTGAACATTGAAAACTGAATGACAATATGTCAACGTTAATTCCAATAATTTGAGTACTTTAGTACTTTCAGAGTGACTGGCTTAAGCAGTCAACGAGCTTTTATCAGACAAACTATTATGGAGAGTTTGATCCTGGCTCAGGATGAACGCTGGCGGCGTGCCTAATACATGCAAGTCGAGCGGACAGACAGGAGTGCTTGCACTCCTTGAAGTCAGCGGCGGACGGGTGAGTAACACGTGGGTAACCTACCTATAAGACTGGGATAACTTCGGGAAACCGGAGCTAATACCGGATAATATGTTTCACCTCATGGTGAAACAGTGAAAGACGGTTCTGCTGTCACTTATAGATGGACCCGCGGCGCATTAGCTAGTTGGTGAGGTAACGGCTCACCAAGGCGACGATGCGTAGCCGACCTGAGAGGGTGATCGGCCACACTGGGACTGAGACACGGCCCAGACTCCTACGGGAGGCAGCAGTAGGGAATCTTCCGCAATGGACGAAAGTCTGACGGAGCAACGCCGCGTGAGTGAAGAAGGTTTTCGGATCGTAAAACTCTGTTGTAAGGGAAGAACAAGTACGTTAGTAACTGAACGTACCTTGACGGTACCTTACCAGAAAGCCACGGCTAACTACGTGCCAGCAGCCGCGGTAATACGTAGGTGGCAAGCGTTATCCGGAATTATTGGGCGTAAAGCGCGCGTAGGCGGTCTCTTAAGTCTGATGTGAAAGCCCCCGGCTCAACCGGGGAGGGTCATTGGAAACTGGGAGACTTGAGTGCAGAAGAGGAGAGTGGAATTCCATGTGTAGCGGTGAAATGCGCAGAGATATGGAGGAACACCAGTGGCGAAGGCGGCTCTCTGGTCTGTAACTGACGCTGAGGTGCGAAAGCGTGGGGATCAAACAGGATTAGATACCCTGGTAGTCCACGCCGTAAACGATGAGTGCTAAGTGTTGGGGGGTTTCCGCCCCTCAGTGCTGCAGCTAACGCATTAAGCACTCCGCCTGGGGAGTACGGTCGCAAGACTGAAACTCAAAGGAATTGACGGGGACCCGCACAAGCGGTGGAGCATGTGGTTTAATTCGAAGCAACGCGAAGAACCTTACCAAATCTTGACATCCTCTGACAACTCTGGAGACAGAGCGTTCCCCTTCGGGGGACAGAGTGACAGGTGGTGCATGGTTGTCGTCAGCTCGTGTCGTGAGATGTTGGGTTAAGTCCCGCAACGAGCGCAACCCTTATCTTTAGTTGCCATCATTCAGTTGGGCACTCTAGAGAGACTGCCGGTGACAAACCGGAGGAAGGTGGGGATGACGTCAAATCATCATGCCCCTTATGATTTGGGCTACACACGTGCTACAATGGATGGTACAAAGGGCAGCAAAACCGCGAGGTCAAGCCAATCCCATAAAACCATTCTCAGTTCGGATTGTAGTCTGCAACTCGACTACATGAAGCTGGAATCGCTAGTAATCGTAGATCAGCATGCTACGGTGAATACGTTCCCGGGTCTTGTACACACCGCCCGTCACACCACGAGAGTTTGTAACACCCGAAGCCGGTGGAGTAACCTTTTAGGAGCTAGCCGTCGAAGGTGGGACAGATGATTGGGGTGAAGTCGTAACAAGGTAGCCGTATCGGAAGGTGCGGCTGGATCACCTCCTTTCTAAGGATTATACGGAAAAGGGATACTTGATATCCCTTAGGGATTAACGTCTGACATATTGTATTCAGTTTTGAATGTTCATCATTCAAATGGGCCTATAGCTCAGCTGGTTAGAGCGCACGCCTGATAAGCGTGAGGTCGATGGTTCGAGTCCATTTAGGCCCACCATTAATAGTTAAATATATTCCAGAATATTGGGGGCTTAGCTCAGCTGGGAGAGCGCCTGCTTTGCACGCAGGAGGTCAGCGGTTCGATCCCGCTAGTCTCCACCATTAAATTTGTACCTTGAAAACTAGATAAACAATGAAGAAGAAAAAGATTTTACCAAGCAATACCGAGTGAGTTCATTTTATTGAATTCTTAGAAATCGCGCGTCTGCATTTATGCAGACATCACATTATTAATAACAGATTAAGTTATTAAGGGCGCACGGTGGATGCCTTGGCACTAGAAGCCGACGAAGGACGTTACTAACGACGATATGCTCTGGGGAGCTGTAAGTAAGCTTTGATCCAGAGATCTCCGAATGGGGAAACCCAGCATGAGTCATGTCATGTTATCCATATGTGAATACATAGCATATGAGAAGGCACACCCGGGGAACTGAAACATCTAAGTACCCGGAGGAAGAGAAAGAAAACTCGATTCCCTGAGTAGCGGCGAGCGAAACGGGAAGAGCCCAAACCAGGATGCCTGCATCCTGGGGTTGTAGGACACTCAGCACGGAGTTACAAAGGAATAATTTAGACGAATGACTTTGGAAAAGTCAACCAGAGAAGGTAAAGGTCCTGTAGTCGAAAAGTTATTCCCTCCTGAGTGGATCCTGAGTACGGCGGAACACGTGGAATTCCGTCGGAATCCGGGAGGACCATCTCCCAAGGCTAAATACTCTCTAGTGACCGATAGTGAACCAGTACCGTGAGGGAAAGGTGAAAAGCACCCCGGAAGGGGAGTGAAATAGAACCTGAAACCGTGTGCTTACAAGTAGTCAGAGCCCGTTAATGGGTGATGGCGTGCCTTTTGTAGAATGATCCGGCGAGTTACGATTTGATGCAAGGTTAAGCAGTGGATGCGGAGCCGCAGCGAAAGCGAGTCTGAACAGGGCGAATGAGTATCAGGTCGTAGACCCGAAACCAGGTGATCTACCCATGTCCAGGTTGAAGTTCAGGTAACACTGAATGGAGGACCGAACCGACTTACGTTGAAAAGTGAGCGGATGAGGTGTGGGTAGCGGAGAAATTCCAATCGAACCTGGAGATAGCTGGTTCTCTCCGAAATAGCTTTAGGGCTAGCCTCGCATGATGATTACTGGAGGTAGAGCACTGTTTGGACTAGGGGCCCCCCTCGGGTTACCGAATTCAGACAAACTCCGAATGCCAGATAATTTAATGCGGGAGTCAGACTGCGGGTGATAAGGTCCGTAGTCGAGAGGGAAACAGCCCAGACCACCAGCTAAGGTCCCAAAATATATGTTAAGTGGAAAAGGATGTGGCGTTGCCCAGACAACTAGGATGTTGGCTTAGAAGCAGCCATCATTTAAAGAGTGCGTAATAGCTCACTAGTCGAGTGACGCTGCGCCGAAAATGTACCGGGGCTAAACATATTACCGAAGCTGTGGATTGTCCGTAGGACAATGGTAGGAGAGCGTTCCAAGGGCGTCGAAGCATGACCGCAAGGACATGTGGAGCGCTTGGAAGTGAGAATGCCGGAGTGAGTAGCGAAAGACGGGTGAGAATCCCGTCCACCGATTGACTAAGGTTTCCAGAGGAAGGCTCGTCCGCTCTGGGTTAGTCGGGACCTAAGCCGAGGCCGAATGGCGTAGGCGATGGATAACAGGTAGATATTCCTGTACCACCTAAGATTGTTTGAACGATGGGGGGACGCAGAAGGATAGGCGATCGTACTGTTGGTTATGTACGTCCAAGCATCAAGACTGAGCATCAGGCAAATCCGGTGCTCGCGAAGGTTGAGATGTGACGGGGAGCGAAATTATAGTAGCGAAGTCGTTGATTTCACACTGCCAAGAAAAGCCTCTAGTTAGAAATTAGGTGCCCGTACCGCAAACCGACACAGGTAGTCAAGATGAGAATTCTAAGGTGAGCGAGCGAACTCTCGTTAAGGAACTCGGCAAAATGACCCCGTAACTTCGGGAGAAGGGGTGCTTTTTAGGGTGCAAGCCCTGAAGAGCCGCAGTGAATAGGCCCAAGCGACTGTTTATCAAAAACACAGGTCTCTGCAAAACCGTAAGGTGACGTATAGGGGCTGACGCCTGCCCGGTGCTGGAAGGTTAAAAGGAGTGGTTAGCGCAAGCGAAGCTACGAATTGAAGCCCCAGTAAACGGCGGCCGTAACTATAACGGTCCTAAGGTAGCGAAATTCCTTGTCGGGTAAGTTCCGACCCGCACGAAAGGCGTAACGATTTGGGCACTGTCTCAACGAGAGACTCGGTGAAATCATAGTACCTGTGAAGATGCAGGTTACCCGCGACAGGACGGAAAGACCCCGTGGAGCTTTACTGCAGCCTGATATTGAAATTCGGCACAGCTTGTACAGGATAGGTAGGAGCCTTCGAAGCGTGAGCGCCAGCTTACGTCGAGGCGCTGGTGGGATACTACCCTGGCTGTGTTGACTTTCTAACCCGCGCCACTTATCGTGGCGGGAGACAGTGTCAGGCGGGCAGTTTGACTGGGGCGGTCGCCTCCTAAAGAGTAACGGAGGCGCTCAAAGGTTCCCTCAGAATGGTTGGAAATCATTCGCAGAGTGTAAAGGCACAAGGGAGCTTGACTGCGAGACCTACAAGTCGAGCAGGGTCGAAAGACGGACTTAGTGATCCGGTGGTTCCGCATGGAAGGGCCATCGCTCAACGGATAAAAGCTACCCCGGGGATAACAGGCTTATCTCCCCCAAGAGTTCACATCGACGGGGAGGTTTGGCACCTCGATGTCGGCTCATCGCATCCTGGGGCTGTAGTCGGTCCCAAGGGTTGGGCTGTTCGCCCATTAAAGCGGTACGCGAGCTGGGTTCAGAACGTCGTGAGACAGTTCGGTCCCTATCCGTCGTGGGCGTAGGAAATTTGAGAGGAGCTGTCCTTAGTACGAGAGGACCGGGATGGACATACCTCTGGTGTACCAGTTGTCGCGCCAGCGGCATAGCTGGGTAGCTATGTATGGACGGGATAAGTGCTGAAAGCATCTAAGCATGAAGCCCCCCTCAAGATGAGATTTCCCAACTTCGGTTATAAGATCCCTCAAAGATGATGAGGTAGATAGGTTCGAGGTGGAAGCACAGTAATGTGTGGAGCTGACGGATACTAATCGATCGAAGACTTAATCAATTAAGAAAAGCGAAGGCAAGCGGAATGGCTTGAATCATTTTTGATGAGGCGGATGACAATCCTGATTGTCAGTACGGCTTAGAAAATGATGAAAGACAGCGCAGCTGTAGCTGGACAAACATAGATTTATCGGCATTGCCGGTCGGATCACTTCTTCAGCGTTTATCTAGTTTTGAGGGTATAATTCACCCCATCTGTCTGGTGACGATGGCAGAGAGGTCACACCTGTTCCCATACCGAACACAGAAGTTAAGCTCTCTAGCGCCGATGGTAGTTGGACTGACGTCCCGCGAGAGTAGGACGCTGCCGGGCAGAAATATGCGATGAGCCGCACCGAGACCGTTCAGGTCTCTTTTTTTTGTGTTCTTTTAATGTGTCCTGCTTCGCACACAGGAGAACGCCACCATAAAAGTGTTTTAATCATCATATTAGATGTTACAATAGATATTATTAATTAACGTAGGTGAATCATTGATGAAACTGATAATTAACTCTTTAGAAGAAATGAATATATTCGCAGCTCGCCTTGCTAAGCGTGCAGTGCCTAATGACGTCTATTTGTTAAAAGGTGACCTTGGAGCTGGTAAGACGACTTTCAGCCAGTTCTTCGGCAAAGCGCTCGGCGTAGCTAAAACGATCAGCTCGCCGACATTTACCATCATCAAATCATATGACGGCCGCATGCCATTTAACCATATGGACTGCTACAGACTGGAGAATAGTGACGAAGACCTTGGATTTGATGACTATTTTTACGGTGATGGTGTTACGCTGATCGAATGGCCGCAGATGATTGAAGAGTTTCTGCCGCCCGGCTACTTAACGATAACGATTGAACGAATTTCCGACGATTCCCGCCAGGTGACTGTGACAGCAGAGGGAGTACACTACAACAAATTACTGGAGGCACTGAACGATGAAGTTACTTCATATTGATACAGCGAATCAGCCCTTATCCGTGAGTGTGAGCGATGGCATCGAAGTGCTGGCTGAATTCAACAGCGCAAAGAAAATCAACCATTCTATCACGTTAATGCCGGCTGTTGATTATGTCATGAACTATGCGGGTTTAGAAATGAAAGATTTAGAAGGCATTGTCGTCAGTAAAGGACCGGGCTCATATACCGGGCTTCGCATCGGCGTGACTGCTGCTAAGACACTTGCTTATACATTGAATATACCGCTCTATGCGGTATCGTCATTAAAGGCGCTTGCGGCAACAGTGAGAATGCATGAATTTCTAGTGGTCCCTGTCATCGATGCGAGAAGAGATGCGGTTTATACAGGTATTTACCGCTATAAAGGTGTGACTATTGAAACGATTAAAGAAGACAGCTATATGACGATTGCTGAGCTGAATGGCTACTTGAAAGACCAGCATCTGCCGTATTTATTCGTCGGTATGGATGCTGTGAAGCTTGAGCAGCAGTTAAAAGGACCTGTCTTCTACTGCATTCCGCGGAGTGTGGAAATGCGCCGGTTGATTGGTGATGCAGTCGACGTTCATACATTTGAGCCGACTTACTTAAGAATATCGGAGGCTGAACGCAATTGGCTGAACAACCAGGGTTAACCATCAGAAAAATGACAGTTGGCGATGTCCCGGCAGTCTATGACATAGAACAGCAGAGCTTCCCGTCCGGTTCATGGACGATGGATGCATTTTACCATGAGCTTGAAAAAAATGAATTCGGTCATTATTTTGTTATGACATTAGACGACCAGGTGATCGGTTACCTTGGCCTCTGGATTGTCATTGACCAGGCACAGATTACGACAGTCGCTATAGCTGAGACGCTTCGAGGCTGTGGTTATGGTCAGCTGCTCCTTGAGTATGTCATGAACTACGCGCGGATGACGTGTGAGATGATGAGTCTTGAAGTGCGTGAGGAAAACGCTGCGGCAAGACATGTCTATGAAAAACTAGGATTTTCGTACGGCGGCCTGAGACGTGATTACTATGGTCCCGGCCAGGATGCGAAAGTGATGTGGGTGAGGTTAAAAAATGAATGATATAACAATTCTTGCAGTGGAAACGAGCTGTGATGAGACAGCAGTTAGTATCGTCAGAAACGGCCGTGATGTGCTCAGTAACAGTGTGAACAGTCAGATAGAGTCACATCAACGATTCGGTGGTGTTGTACCTGAAGTAGCAAGCCGTCATCATGTCGAGAACATTACAATGGTGATTGAAGATGCCTTGAAAGAAGCACAATTGACGATGGAGGAGATTGATGCAGTCGCTGTCACGGAAGGGCCCGGCCTGATCGGTGCCCTGCTTGTCGGCATCAACGCAGCGAAAGCTCTAGCCATCAGCCATAACAAGCCGCTTATTCCTGTACATCATATCGCCGGCCATATTTATGCCAATCATATCGTAGCACCGCTGAAGTTCCCGCTGCTTGCCCTTATTGTGTCAGGCGGTCATACGGAGCTTGTCGTGATGCGTGACCACTTAAACTTTGAAGTGATCGGCGAGACACGTGACGATGCAGTCGGAGAAGCTTACGATAAAGTGGCGCGGACGATCGACCTGCCGTATCCAGGCGGTCCTCTTGTCGATCGCTTAGCGGCAGAGGGAAAAGACACATTAAACTTCCCGAGACCCGTGCTGGAAGGTTATGATTTTAGTTTCAGCGGCCTGAAGAGTGCTGTCATTAATACGCTGCATAACAAAAAGCAGAAAGGTGAAACAGTGAAGCCTGAAGACGTGGCAGCAAGCTTCCAGGCAAGTGTGGTCGACGTGCTGAGCAAAAAGACATTTGAGGCACTTGAAGCTTATGATATTAAAGAACTGATTGTCTGCGGCGGCGTGGCAGCGAACAGTGGACTTAGGAAGCGATTAACAGCAGAAGCAGCAGCGCATCATGTTGAGCTTCATATTCCGCCGCTGAACTTATGTACGGATAATGCAGCCATGATCGGTGCCGCCGCTTATTTCCTATACCGGCAGCAGCATTTTGCAGATTACAGCCTGAACGGCAGAAGTTCACTTGATTTATAAGGCCAGGAATTAATTTTCTGGTCTTTTTTAGTATAAATTCTGGTGATTGAGTCAAATAGAACATACGTACCTGTACACAAGTTGTTAACATATTGTGGATAACTTTTAAAGGAATAACTATTTTACACGAAAGGATACGTATGAAATTTTCAGATTTCTGTGGATAACTAGAATAACTTTGTGGATGGCTGACAATATCGCATCTTTCCTGTGAATAACTTTGTGCACAAAAAAAGAACCGGCAATTACTCCGATTCTTCAAGCAGTGCTTCAAGTTCTGCCCACTGTTCTATCGCTTCTTCAAGAGTGGACTGGGCTGCGACCAGCTGCTGATGAAGTTCGTAGCTCCGCTGGCTGTCATTGAACACTTCCGGCAGCGTCAGCGTATGCTCAATGTCTGCAATGAGCGTTTCCTGGGACGCCACTGTTTCCTCCAGCTGCTGGAGAGCGCGCTCCATTTTGCGGCGTTCTTTCCGTGCCTGCTTGTTGTCTTCATAGCTTGATGTTTTCGGTGCAGCAGCCTGCTCTTGCTGGTCATATGCTTCATGAGCGGCACGTTCTTCTTCTTTCTCGATGAAATAAGTGTAATCCCCGAGGAATAATGCAGCGCCTTCAGCAGTGACATTGAGTACTTTCGTTGCGATACGGTTGATGAAGTACCGGTCGTGAGAGACAAACAGCACAGTGCCCGGGTAGTGAATCAATGCTTCTTCAAGTATTTCCTTGGCAGCGATATCCAGGTGGTTGGTCGGCTCATCGAGTATGAGGACATTGTTGTTCTCAAGACTCAGCTTCGCCAGCTGCAGCCGTGCTTTTTCGCCCCCGGATAAGTCGTTGATCGCTTTCTTCACATCGTCCTGCACAAACAGAAAGCGGCCGAGCACCGCACGGACATCTTTCTCCGGCATCGTCGGATAATACTGCCACAGTTCTTCCAGCACTGTGTTCGATGAACTGAACTCGGCCTGCTTCTGATCATAATAACCGATAGTGACGTTCGCACCGTATTTAATATGGCCGCTGATGGCCGGCAGCCGCTTCGCGATTGTCTTGATCAATGTCGTCTTGCCGATACCGTTCGGTCCGATGACAGCGATCGCGTCCTGTTTCTTGACGTCGAATGAAATCGGGGCTGTAATCGGTGTCTCATAGCCGACTTCCAGCTGCTCCGCGCTCAGCACATCATTGCCTGATTCACGGTCAATGTTGAAGTTCAAGTTGACGGAATGGTCATCGAGCTTCGGCGCTTCGATGCGTACCATCTTCTCCAGAACTTTCCGGCGGCTCTTCGCCATCCCTGATGTTGACGCACGTGTGATGTTCTTCTGGACGAATGTCTCCAGACGTTCAATCTCTGCCTGCTGCCGCTCATATTCTGCAGTCATCTTATCGTAGAATGCATCGCGTTCGATAATGAACTGCGAATAGTTGCCGACATATTTTGTGACACGTCCAAGTGCCACATCATAGACCGTCCCGACGACTTTATCGAGAAAGTAGCGGTCATGTGAAATCAGAATGATGGCGCCTTTATAAGTGAGCAAGTAGTTTTCGAGCCACGCCGTTGTCTCCATGTCCAGATGGTTCGTCGGTTCATCGAGCAGCAGAAGGTCTGGTTCCTGCAGCAGCATCTCAGCGAGTGCAAGACGCGTCTTCTGGCCGCCTGAGAAGTTATCAATCTTCTGATTGAAGTCTTCTTCTCTGAAATTCAGACCGGTCAGGACGGTCTTGATTTTATGGTCGTATTTATAGCCGTCCTCTGCTTCGAAAGCCGCCTGCAGCTTCTCATAGTCAGTGAGCTTCTCCTGATATTCGGCGGAGTCCGCCTTGTCGCTCTCATCACTTAAATATGCGGCTATGTCCTGAAGTTTCCGTTCCATGGCCACTAAGTGCAGAAACGGCTTCATCATCGCGTCATAAACTGTCCCGTCAGCATCAAGTGTCATCTGCTGGGTCAAGTAGCCCATCCGTATATTTTTGGCGAGCATGAGATGACCGCTGTCATAGCTTTCGACGCCTGCCAGAATTTTCATCAATGTTGTTTTGCCGGCACCGTTTCTTCCGACAATAGCCACGCGGTCGTTAGATTTAATTTCAAATTTAACATCGGCAAACAATGTGTCGCCGGAAAATGATTTAGTGAGTTGACTTGCCTGTAAAAGAATCATGATTTCCACCTCTCATCCATTTTACATGAATAACGGATGAGTGGGAATCTGAAAGCGTGTCACATAATTTTCACTTAGTAAACAGGGGCATTACATGGTATAATAAATTGCTGTGAAGTATATCACAATACATTAGAAACTGGGTGATCGGGATGTCGAAAGAAGAGATAAAAATTCCTAAAGCCACCCTGAAACGATTACCGCTTTATTATCGATTCGTGGACACATTGTATAATTCCAATGTCGACCGCGTCTCGTCCAAAGAATTAAGTGAAGGCCTGCAGATTGACTCCGCGACCATCAGACGGGATTTCTCATATTTTGGAGAACTCGGCAAGAAAGGGTACGGCTACAATGTAGCGTATCTGCTCAATTTCTTTAAGACGACTCTGCAGCAGGATATGATAACAAAGGTGGCAATCATCGGGGTCGGTAACCTTGGGACTGCCTTAGTGAACTATAACTTTACGGTCAGTGACCGGATGAAGATTGAAGCGGCATTTGATGCAGATCCCGCGGTTATCGGAAAGCATATCGGTAAAATTGAGGTGCAGGACATTGAGCGCTTCGAGCAGATAATCGAAGCGCAGGATATTCAGATTGTCATATTGACAGTGCCCGGCACTGCCGCACAATCATTAGCAAATCGTGTGACAAAATCAGGGATTAAAGGTATATTAAACTTTACACCAGAACGTTTGACCGTACCGAGCGGCGTACACGTCCATCACATTGATTTAGGTATCGAATTACAGTCTTTAATATTCTTTATGAAAAATCATTAGGAGGAAGAAACATGTTCTTAATTACTACATTAGGATTTGCTTCACCAGCGATTCTTGTATTCCTTGGTGTCATTGCCTTGATCATATTTGGTCCTAAGAAATTGCCGGAATTCGGACGCGCGATGGGTTCATCGCTGAAAGAATTCAAAGATGCGACAGACGGCATTATGAAAGACCACGATAAAGACGATAAAGACGATAAAGACGTTCGTAAATAAGTTGAAAACGGCAGCTTGTTGCCGTTTTTTTTATGGGGAGGGAAATACCTCGAATGAGTAAAGACGATTTAACGATAATCGAGCATTTGGAAGAGCTGAGAAAGCGGCTGATGATCATCGCCTACTTCCTTGTCGGTGGTGTAATGGTCGGCTTCTTCTTTGGTAAGCGCGTCACAAAGTTTCTGACGAAGGATGACCTGCCGCCGGAAATCACATTGCACTACTTCAAAGTGACCGATCCTTTGACCATCTATATTACGGTGATTATGCTGATTGCCATCATTATTATTTCGCCGGTCATTCTTTATCAAGTATGGGCCTTTGTCTCGCCCGGCCTGCATCCGAAGGAACGGAAAGTCACATTGAGCTATATTCCAGTCAGCATCATCTTGTTTTTGATTGGTCTGACGTTCAGCTACCTTATTATCTTTCCTTACATGATTCACTTCACGATTGGACTGGCAGCCGATATGGGGGTCAATCAGCTGATCGGTGTCAGGGAATATTTCAATGAGCTGCTGAAATTCACTATTCCTTTCGGCTTCGTCTTCCAGCTGCCGATACTGCTGTTATTCCTGACAAGGCTCGGCATCATCACGCCGGTCATTTTAAAGAAGAACCGGAAATATGCATACTTTGCGCTCATGGTTGTAGCAGCGATTATCGCACCGCCTGACGTCATGACGTATGTGATCTTCGTCCTGCCGATGATTGTCCTGTATGAAGTCAGCATCCAGATCAGCAAAATCGGCTACCGTCAGTATTTGAAGGCGGAGCAGCAGTTACTGCAGGATGAACTCAATAACGATTAAACCATCTCAATCTCGGGATGGTTTTTTTGTGTCTTCATGCTAAAATTAAGTAAACAGTACAGCAGAGGGAAAGAGGCGGATTAAATGGAATGGACGAGAGAGATGCGTTACAGGAAACTGAGCGACGTGCCGGAAGAAGAATATTTGAAGCTGCTTGATGAGACGGACCGTGCGCCGTGGCGTCAGCACTTCCATATTCAGCCGCCGACCGGTCTGCTGAACGATCCGAACGGTTTTGTTTATTATAAGGGCGAGTATCACTTGTTCTATCAGTGGTTTCCGCTCGGTGCCGTGCACGGCGTTAAATACTGGTATCATTTGACGTCACATGATTTAGTCACGTTCAAAGCGCACGGCGCTGCACTCGCACCTGATACTACGTTTGATTCTCATGGTGTCTACAGCGGCTCAGCTATTGTTGTAGATGAGCAGCTGCACGTTGTGTATACCGGTAATCATCGCACTGCGGACTGGGAACGCATCCCTTATCAGCTGGTGGCAGTGCTCACGTCTCAAGATTTTGTGAAGCGCGAACAGCCGATCATTAAAGGGCCTCATACAGGTTACACAGAGCACTTCCGTGACCCGAAAGTATGGTTCGACAACGGCAGTTATTTTGCGGTCATCGGTGCACAGCGGCTGGATCAGACAGGGACTATCGTCGTCTACCGGTCGCCTGACTTTAAAGACTGGGAGTTCGTCTCTGAGCTGAAGACCGATTATACCGACTTCGGTTATATGTGGGAATGCCCCGACTATTTCGAGCTGGATGGCCACGACGTTATACTGTTCTGTCCGCAGGGAGTCGAAGCGGATGGGGAGCAGTACAAAAATATTCATCAGTCCGGCTACCTGCTCGGTACGCTGGACAAAGAGACATTTCAGATGACACATGGTGACTTTATTGAACTGGATCATGGCTTTGATTTTTATGCACCGCAGACGACGCTCGCTGAAGACGGCAGACGTCTGTTGATCGGCTGGATGGGACTGCCGGACACTGCTTATCCGACTGATGCGTACAACTGGGCGAACTGCCTGACGATACCACGTGAGCTGACAGTGGAAGACGGCCGGCTGCGGCAGCGTCCGCTTAAAGAGTGGCAGAAACGCAGAGGGACTGTTGAGACAGCGGAAGGGTATGCGATGAAGCACAATATTAAGCTGCATCCTTACGAAGGAAACTGCTACGAGCTGCTTGTCGATATCATTGAGAATGAATCAACAGAATTTTATATTGAGCTCCGTGTCTCTAAAAAGGAATCGACGCTGCTGAGCTACAATCAACGCGAACGCCGTTTCACACTCGACCGGTCGGAAAGCGGACAGCTGGCGGGAGACGAAGATACGAGGCGGTCTGTTGTGCTGGAGCATGATTTAAGGCACATCCAAGTTTTTATGGATGAATCGAGCATTGAGATTTTTCTGAACCATGGTGAGCGCGTGATGACTGCGCGTATTTTTCCGGCCGGTGATGCGCGCGGGATCCGAACATCGACAGAATCAGGGCAGGTTTATTTTAAGTTTACGAAGTATCAGCTCTTGCAGCACTAGAGGAGGCGGCGCGGTGTTTTCTGTACTGGTAGAGATTGCTGAACGGCGACATGCATTGACGCAAGTAGAGAAGCGCATTGCAGACATAGTCGTGGAGCATGCTGAATGGGTGACGCAGGCGACGATTAAGCAGCTTGCGATTCGTGCCTCAGCAAGTGAAGCTGCGGTCGTTCGTTTCAGTCGGACGATCGGACTGCGCGGCTTCCGTGACTTGAAAATCCAGCTGGCACGTGAGCTTGATGGTCCGGTCGGTAGCCAGCAGGGAATGACTTTATCTGACCCCGTGGATGAACGAATTGCTAAAATATTTCAGCAAGCTGTTTATGCACTCGACAGAACTGAGAGATTAATAGAAGCGGCAGCTGTCCAGGAAGCAGCGGTCTGTCTTAAAGCAGCAAGTTATATACTGCTTGTTGAAGCGTGTGATTCAGTAGTGATGACTGTCTTCAAACAAAAGCTCGCACATCTTAATAAAAGAACAGAAGTAGTGCATGACAAAGGAGCTGCGGCAAGCGCGATAGTTCATATGTCTAAAGGGGACGTCATATTTACAGCTGAGCGGACGGAATCTTTCGAAGAACTCCTGAGCTATGCGCGAAGTAAAGAGGTACGAGTTATAGCACTTGGTCAGCCGTCCTATGCTGATATTAAACTGCTGACTTATAAAGAAGAGGATAATTATCCTATGCTGTCGATGACTGAATACTTGACACAAGTTGTAGTGATTGACTGTGTGTTTGCGGTCTTATGCGGGCTGATGGAGGAAACCGTCATGCATTACATAAGCGGTCTTGAGGAAGTGCAGGGCATCGTTGCAGCAAAGGGCCGCCCGGACGAAAATAGCCGGGAGAATATTCGCAAGGGACCGCTCAGGCGAAAATAGCCGGGAGAATATTCGCAAGGGACCGCCCGGACGAAAATACTTGCAGACGCCACAAAAAAGCCGCTCAGCTGAGCGGCTTTTTAAACTATTTCTTAATGATCAGACGGTTTTCGACAGGTAAAATGTCTTTTGGACCCGGCTCTGACCCGATAGAGCCGAATGGCATCTGGGCAATCAGGCGCCATGTTTTTGGCAGGCTGAATGTTTCGTAGACTTGTTCGTCGATGACACCGTCATAGTGCTGTAATGACGCGCCTAAGCCTTTAACGGCGAATGCAGTCCAGATGGCATACTGGTGCATAGCATTTGTATGCTCGCTCCATTGCGGAAACTTGGCAGCGTAGCTCGAAAATTTCTCCTGTAATCCCTTGACGACTCCTGTGTCTTCAAAGAATAAAACAGTGCCGTAAGCTGCTTTGAAACTATTGATCTTCTGTTCAGTTGCTGCGAAGTCACGGTCTGCACCCATTACCTCCTGCAGCGCATCTTTTGTTAAGTCCCAGAGTTTTTTATGGTTATCGTTCAGCAACAGTACGATACGTGTGCTCTGTGAATTGAATGCTGATGGTACAAATTTAACTGCCTCTGTTAAAATCTTTTCGATTTCAGCATCTGATATAGGAGATTTCGGTTCTAAGTGATACACTGACCGTCTTTTTTCCATTGCCCCTTCTAAATGCTTGTATTCCTGCTTGTCATCTTTTTTGTTAAATAAACTCATCATAATCACTCCTTCAATAGATTATCAGTATACGGCTACTGTTTGAACATGACCCGGATTCCAATGCCGTTCGGATCTCTTACAAGTTCTGAGTTCCCATCTCTATCAGTAGTTAATCCTAATTCCGTCAATTTATTTTTAAAATATTCGAAATCCTCGAAATTCGGGAAGTTGATTTCATATTTACGGAGGCCGGGATCATTCAGTTCAGCTGTATCTTCTGCCCGTCCCCATGTATTCAGACCGAGATGGTGATGATAACCTGCGGCACTCATAAAGGCTGCCTGACTGCCGTACAAAGTCATGACATCAAGACCGAACACATCTTCGTAAAACTTAATCGTCTCCGGTAATTCTTTCACCGATAAATGAACATGCCCCATCACTGTATCAGGGTGAAGCCCGTTAAACGAAGAGCCGTCATTCGCATCAAGCACGCCCTGGTAATCCATCTCGACTGTTCCCATATTGATGAAGCCGTTATCGTCATACGTCCACTCCATACTTGGCACGTCGCGGTATATTTCAATGCCGTTCCCTTCAGGGTCCTGCAGATAGATGGCCTCTGACACAAAGTGATCGCTTGCGCCGCTCAGCGGATAACCGGTGTTGATTAAATGCTGGAAGACATTGCCGAGCTCCGTGCGGGAAGGCACAAGGAAAGCCATATGATAAAGGCCTGCCTGTCGTGCTTTACGCGGTGATGTTGTTTCATAAAGATAAAGCAGCGGCTGTTCACCGGTGCCGAGCATCGTGTACTGACTGTTACGCTCTATAACTTTCAACCCGATAATATCAGTATAGAAGCGAATAGAATTATCCATGAAATTCACGTTTAAATGTACAGCCCCCATATGAGTGTCAGTCGTAAAAAATTTAGTTTCCATATTGACTCCTTGATATATATTTTATACTTACTACTTACAATATTATCATTCATCCAAAAAGTAAAGTTGTAACTACAGATGCTTATTACAGCATTTTAACTATTAATTAAATAAGGAATAAAGATATTGCAGTCGTATATATATTATTAAGAATAGATAACAATACCGGAACTTCACCCTATTCCTCAGCGCTATCTTATATAATTAGGATAACCATAAATTGGAGGAATTAATTATGCATAAGTTTAAATACTCTATTTGTCTGACAGTGCTTTTTTCCGGTGCGCTGGTAAGTTCAATAACTTATGCTGCAGAATCTGAAAATAATACAGTGCCTGCTGCGGGCGAAGTAGCAGCGACTGAAGCGGCAACTGGAGAAAACAAAACCGTCGTATCGTCTGAAGTGCCGCCGGTAAATGTTACTGAAGCAGCGGCCGAGCCAGTCACTGAACAGCCGGCAACTGAGTCAGCATCAACGGAGCAGCCGACGACAGAACGTCCAATGACGAAGTCAGAAATGCTGGAATCGGTACCAGTAGAAGCAGCAACGTCTGCTCCTGCAGCGGCAGAACCTCAAATGACCGAATTTCAGGAAACCGAATCAGTAGTAGTGGAAGACAGCACAGCAGAGATTGAAGTGGTGTCGCCTGAAAATCTGCCTGTGAATTCTTCTGAGGAGGCGGCATCTGCGCCAACGACCGAACCGGCTACAGTTGAAGCGCCGTCTGTAGAACCTTATTCAGCTGAAACGCCGTCTGTACACAGTGAACAGTCAGTGCCTGAGCAACCGGCATCGACTGAGCAACCAGCATCAAATGAGCGGACGGCTCCAGAAGGAACGGCTGAACCTGCACGTCCAGCTGAACCGTCGACACCGGCAACAATTCGGCCAGGTAAGTTCTCGCCGGTTGAAGGAGAATCTTACTACCGGTCTCTTGATCATAAAGTGAATCAGCTGGTCACTCAACAAGTCCCCGGACATCAGGCGGGAACAGCAAAAACCGCTGAGCCGCACGTTGAAAAAAAAGCCGCTGAACAGCAGCCTGCCGGAAATCCGCCCGTTGTACAGCAGTTCACTGAAAAAATGCCTGCTGAACAACAGGCTGCTGAACACAAGGAAGTTCATCAAACGAGCGGAACACAGCTGAAACAACTACCGGACACCGGACAACACACGAATTTGCTATGGGCAGGAGTGAGTCTGTTATTCGCAGGCCTATTATTCCTTCGTAGATCGTTCATCCATTAATCAATCACATATAAAGCGGCAGGGATTCACAAGAATCCCTGCCGCTTTTTTGTGTATTAAAACTGTGAGTCGTCGATGCTGTCGATATAATCTTCAAGATAGTCGACAACTTCTTTAAGTGTTCCCTGCTCAAATGGTGATTTTAATCCCGCTTCTTTGACAAGTGCATTGAACGGCATGGAGCCGCCTAATCGGCAGAGATTCAAATAATCATGCCATGCACCATCGAAGTCTTCACGGCTGCGCTTGAAGAACTGGAAGGCGCACAGTTGAGCAAGTGTATAGTCGATATAGTAGAACGGCGAGCTGAAGACGTGTCCCTGGCGATGCCACAAGGAACCTTCTGACAGGGGATAAATACCATCATAATCACGATGAGGTAAATATTTCTCTTCAAGTTCCGTCCAGACGCGGCGGCGTTCTACAGGGGTCATATCAGGGCGTTCATAAACTCTATGCTGGAACTCATCAATGGCAGCGCCGTACGGCAGGAAATGAACAGCGTCGCCGATGTGCTTGTATTTGAACTTGTCGGCATTGGCGAAGAATAAGTCCATCCATGGATACGTGAAGAACTCCATGCTCATAGAGTGAATTTCGCATGACTCATGGGTCGGCCATAAGTAATCAGGTACTTCAAGGTCACGTGATGAGTACACCTGGAACGCATGACCCGCTTCATGCGTCAGCACAGTAATATCATGATCCGTCGTGTTGAAGTTCGCGAAGATGAACGGTGCATTGTAGTTATCGATGAACGTGCAGTAGCCGCCTGCTTCTTTGCCTTTTTTAGCTTCGATGTCAAACAGTTCCCGCTTCATCATGAAGTCGTAGAACTCACCAGTTTCAGCACTGAGCGCTTCATACATTTTGCGGCCGTTCTCTAGAATAACAGCCGGTTCATCTTTCGGGTTTTCGTTGCCGCTCAAAAAGACGATGACTTCATCATAAAATTTCAGTTTGTCGACACCGATGCGTTCAGCCTGACGGTCGTACAGCTTTGTTGCAAGCGGAACGACATGGTCTTTAATCTGTTTCCGGTAGCTGCTCACCATCGTCTGATCATAGTCGATGCGCTGCATCCGCATGTAACCGAGCTCGATAAAGTTCTCGAAACCGAGCGTCACGGCAATTTTGTGGCGCACTTTGACGAGACGGTCATAAATATCATCGAAGGCATGGAGATTGGTGCTCATGAATTCCTGTACTTTTAATGCAGCCTCTTTACGGACAGCACGGTCAGTCGACTGCGTATAAGGTGCCATCTGTGCAAGGTTCAGCACTTTGCCGTCGTAGTCAATTTCAGCGCTGGCAATCAGCTTGGAATATTCGCTGCTGATCTTGTTCTCTTCATTGATCAAGTCTTTGACGTCATCTGAATAGGAATTGACGACGTTGTAAGCGAGGCTGAACAGCTGAGAGCCGAGTCGCTCTTCCAGTTCATCCTTGAATGCGCTGGTCGTCAATGCTTTGAAGTAATCGGCTTCAAGTGCTGCAAGTGCTGCTGCATGATCGTCAAAATAATCGCGTTCATCGGAATAGAACTGGTCATTCGTGTCGATCGATGCACGGATCATCGCTAATGAATAGTTAGTGTTAATGTCGTTGCGGATTTGATTCAGCTCTTTGATCACTGCAAGCTGAGCCTCTGCTGATTCAGCAGCAGAAAATTTCTCGAGCAGTATGTCAAAAGTCTGCTTCGTCGCACCAAGGTCAGGGCGCTGATAAGTATAATCTTTAAAAGTTGTAGTCATCGATATCCTCCTTTGTTTATCTTCTTTAATATTACAATAGTTGTTCGGGATTTGAAATATATTTCAAAAGGTGTTATATGTTATTATGGAACGAAAAGGGGATGATAGGATGACAAAAGTAAACGAAGAATTAGCGTTGAAAGCAGCAGAGCTTGTCCGCTTGACTCATGAGGCGAAAATTCCGGTCATGGTTTTGTTTGAAGGGGTAGCGGCATCTGGGAAATCACGGCTTGCTAACGAACTGCTGCTGGCGCTCGATGCGAAGTATACGCAGTTCTATGCGACTAAAACTCCGACGCCTGAAGACTTGCGCATGCCGTTTCTGTTCCCTTACTGGACCAACCTGCCTGCAAGAGGTGAAGTAACTCTTTACTTCCGCAGCTGGTATGCGAGTCTTCTCGACTACGAATATCATGGCTTTAAAAAAGATATTTACAAAGACTATCAAGTGCTGCAGCAGGAAATCGAAGGCTTTGAAAAGCTGCTCATCAATGACGGCTATGAAATCATTAAGTTCCATGTGGAAATCAGCGAGGATAAGCGTCAGGAGCACATCGAGAAGACAAAAGAAAATCCACTGACACGCTGGAAGGCTGAAGAATTTGAGCATGCTATTCCGAAAGAACTATACGAGAACGGCATGAAGGAACTGATCAGCAATACCGCTGATATTTCGTCGTGGACGACGATCAACTATACAGAACGTACGCAGGCTATTAGCGAGATGTACGAAGTGATCATCGACAGACTGGAAAAGGCACTGAAAAAGTATAAGAAAAAGAAAAAGCCGGAAGTGGACGGCAAGTTCACCGCGGATTTCACGACAGACCTCTTTGTCGATACAGAAGACGACATGTCCAAAAAAGACTATAAAGAACAGCTGCCTGCACTGCAAAACCGCATGCGTGAAATTCAATATGCACTGTATGAGCAGAAAGTGCCGCTCATTCTTGTGTATGAAGGAATGGATGCTGCCGGTAAAGGCGGTAATATTAAACGCGTGCGTGAAGCGCTGGACCCGACCGGCTACGAAGTGAACGCGATATCAGCGCCGACTGAAACAGAGCTTGCCCATCCTTATTTATGGCGCTTTGCAGTTGACCTGCCGCGAACAGGACACATTGAAATCTTTGACCGCAGCTGGTATGGACGCGTGCTTGTCGAACGTGTGGAAGGCTTTGCAAGTACAACTGAGTGGCAGCGGGCTTACGAAGAAATTAAGGAGTTTGAGAAGAGCCTGATTACTGAAGGGGCAATCATCATTAAATTTTTCCTGGTGCTGGATAAAGATGAGCAGCTGAAGCGGTTTGAAGACCGTGAGAAGACGCCTGATAAACAGTGGAAGATCACTGATGAGGACTGGCGCAACCGTGAGAAGTGGGACATTTATCTGGAAGCGAGTAAAGATATGATCGAAAAAACATCAACGGATGATGCGCCGTGGGTCATCGTTCCTGCCAACAACAAAAAAGCAGCCCGGATTAAAGCGCTGAAAACAATCATCGGGCACTGCGAGAAACGGCTCAATATTTAACCCCATACAAAAAACGCCAAGTGAGAGTTTGGCGTTTTTTTATGGATTTGATTACAGCCAGTGTTTAACACTCAGCCAGATGAACTGTGTAGACAGTTTTGCTTTTTGTGCGGCCTGCTCAATCTGGTCACTGAAGACGAGCTGCATGAGGACAACGAATGTGTTCATCGTCATATGGGCGACAATCGGCACGATAATGCGTCGCGTCGCTACATATAATCCGGCAAAGACGAATGCCATTCCCATGTAAATCAATGTATGGTCGACATCATTATGCGCAGCCGAGAAAATCAGACCGCTGATTGCTCCGGCAACAATGAAAGCGGCAGCACGTGGTAACTTAATCAGTTCGTATAGTTCTCCGAAAATAACTTTGCGGAAGACAAATTCTTCCAATATCGGACCGACGACAGAAATAAGGACGATGAACACCGGGAATTTCCGAGCAATATCCAGTATATTCGTCGTATTCTGGCTTTCAACCGGCTGATTGAAAATATAGACGTTGATCATATTCATGATCATCTGCGCGAACAGCGCCAGGAACAGCCCGGCAACCATCCATATAATCGTATAGCGCCAGCGTTCTTTCGGCGAGCGCTCCAATGCTGTTTCATTGATAATGGAACGGTTGACAAAATAGACAAGAATAGCGGCGATGATAAACCCGCCGACTAGAAAGGGAATGGTTTTTGCGTACAGTTCATTAGATGTTAATCCATCATTTTGATAGATCAGCAGGGGGATGAGTGATGACAGCTGTGACGCTGCGTAAATCAGGACAATCAGAATATTGGCCCAGAGACGTCTAATTTTCATGGTTTGCTCCTTTATGACAAGATACTGTCTTATTGTACATTAAATTCTGTGACGCGTAAAAAATTAATGCAGCAAAATAATTGCTTTTTTGACCTTCTTTGATTATTATTTAATTGTTAGCACTTCACATGACAGAGTGCTAAGTCATTTTACAATCTGAGGAGGAAGTATCGTGTTAAAACCATTAGGTAATCGTATCGTAGTTGAAAAAACTGAAAAAGAACAGACAACAGCAAGTGGTATCATCCTGACTGAATCGGCAAAAGAAAAGTCAAATGAAGGTACAGTCGTTGCTGTAGGACCTGGACGTTTACTTGATAACGGGACACGGGCTGAAATGGAAGTTTCAGTAGGCGACCGCGTCGTTTATTCTCAATATGGTGGTACTGAAGTGAAGCTTGGAGAAGATAAATACTTAGTACTGACTGAAGAAGACGTACTTGCAATCGTACAATAAAACTTTAAAATTTCTAAATATGCTTACTATCAAATAGGAGGAATTATTAGAATGGCAAAAGAAATCAAGTTCTCAGAAGATGCTAGACGTTCAATGCTTGCAGGTGTTGATAAATTAGCAGATGCAGTGAAAGTGACTTTAGGACCTAAAGGACGTAACGTTGTTTTAGATAAAAAATTCGTCGCACCATTAATCACGAATGACGGTGTAACTATCGCGAAAGAAATCGAGCTGGAAGACCCTTACGAAAATATGGGGGCGAAACTCGTTGCAGAAGTAGCGAATAAAACCAACGAAATCGCAGGAGACGGTACAACAACAGCGACAGTTCTTGCACAGGCGATGATTCAGGAAGGCTTAAAAAACGTCACAAGCGGTGCGAACCCGGTCGGCATCCGTCAAGGAATCGACAAAGCAGTCGCTGTCGCTCTTGAAGAGTTAAGAGCAATCTCTAAAGAAGTATCAAGCAAAGAAGAGATTGCGCAGGTCGGTGCTATCTCAGCTGCTGACGAAGAGATCGGTCAGTTCATCTCTGAAGCGATGGAGAAAGTCGGTAACGACGGTGTCATCACGATCGAAGAATCTAAAGGCTTCAAGACAGAGCTTGAAGTTGTAGAAGGGATGCAGTTTGACCGTGGTTACGCGTCACCTTATATGGTCACAGACTCAGATAAGATGGTAGCAGATTTGGATAACCCGTATATTTTAATCACAGATAAGAAGATTTCTTCATTCCAGGACATCCTGCCGATTTTAGAGCAGATTGTTCAAACATCACGTCCATTACTGATCGTCGCTGAAGATGTCGAAGGCGATGCATTGACTAACATCGTCTTAAACCGTCTGCGTGGCACGTTCACAGCAGTCGCAGTGAAAGCACCGGGCTTCGGTGACCGCCGTAAAGCCATGCTTGAAGATTTAGCGATACTGACAGGCGGCCAGGTCATCACTGATGACTTAGGTCTTGAACTGAAAGAAACTTCAATCGACATGCTCGGTACAGCAGCGAAAGTCCATGTCACTAAAGACGATACAACAATCGTTGAAGGTGCAGGCGACTCAAGCAACATCGACGCACGTGTCGGACAGCTGAAAGCACAGATTGAAGAAACATCTTCTGAATTCGACAAAGAAAAACTGCAGGAGCGTTTAGCGAAGCTTGCAGGCGGTGTGGCAGTGATTAAAGTCGGTGCCGCAACAGAAACAGAACTGAAAGAGCGTAAACTTCGTATCGAAGATGCACTGAACTCTACACGTGCAGCAGTAGAAGAAGGTATTGTCGCAGGCGGTGGTACAGCATTAGTATCCATCTACAACAAAGTTGCTGAAGTAGAAGCAGCAGGCGACGTCGCAACAGGCGTCAAAATCGTCTTGAAAGCATTAGAAGCACCGATCCGTCAGATCGCTGAAAATGCAGGTCTTGAAGGCTCAGTCATCGTTGAGAAAATCAAACACGCTGAAACAGGTGTCGGTTACAATGCAGCGACAGACGAATGGGTGAACATGATTGAAGCGGGTATCGTGGATCCGACTAAAGTGACACGTTCCGCATTACAGAACGCAGCATCCGTCGCAGCGATGTTCTTAACAACAGAAGCAGTCGTCGCAGACATCCCGGAAAAAGAAGCAGCACCAGACATGGGAATGGGCGGCATGCCGGGGATGATGTAATATAAAGAGTAAGCACTTTCCAGTTAGTTCTGGAAAGTGCTTTTTTTAGTAGCTTTATGATAAATAAAAAAACCTCACTGACACAGTGAGGTGTTGGTATGAATACCACTTTTACGCTTTAAGCTTATTTTAACTTAACTATGATCTTTTAGAATGAAGTGAAACTTTTGCTGATGTCAACAACCTTCTGCTTGCGTTTTAGAACTATAATCTTTTAAAATGAAGTGAAACAGATGTAGCAATGAACTTCTTCACACCCATGTTTTAGAACTATGATCTTTTAGAAGGATAAGTAAGGTTTCCCAGCCTAAAAACAAGGAGGAGTTAGTAACTAAGGGGATGAAAAATGGTTGCTAACATTGAGGATAATGAAAAAAACTAAGGGAACAGTATTAACGGGAGCAGTGTTGACAGGGGCATTATTAGCACCACAATTTAATGGGGTAGCAGAAGCGGCGTCATCGGGTTACCAAGCAGCAGTAAAACCTGTTGATACTGGAACATATTTTAGAATAACTGATGCTAATAAAGTAATTGATGATATGGTTGAGGGTGAAGTATTAATTAGTCGTGGCGAGCCTGAGAAAGTAGTTACAAAGCCAACAACGACTACAACAACACAGCCTAAGGCAACAAAGCCGCAGCCTAAGGCAACAAAGCCGCAGCCTAAGGCAACAAAGCCACAGCCTAAGGCAACAAAGCCACAGCCTAAGACAACAAAGCCGCAGCCTAAGACAACAAAGCCGCAGCCTAAGGCAACAAAGCCGCAGCCTAAGGCAACAAAGCCGCAGCCTAAGGCAACAAAGCCACAGCCTAAGGCAACAAAGCCGCAGCCTAAGACAACAACTACTACGAAGCCAGTGGTTAAGAAGATTACAGTAAAGCCTATTGCTATTGGAACAAATGATTCAAGAAATTTAGATAGACGGTAATTGATGACAATGTTGAAAGCGATGTATTAATTAGTAGGAGTGAATCTGAAACAGTTGAGCAACCAGTGGCAGAGCAACCTGTAGTTGATAAGCCAGAAGCAAAACAGCTTTTAGTAGGAAATTCATTAACTGATAAAGTTACTGATGAGGTGATGGTGAAGAAACTCAACAAAATAATCCTACTGCTGTTAAAGAGGGCTAATGCTCTCTTTTTTATTTTGAATAAACAGTGTTAATAAATATGACAAATTATTATTTGAAATAATACATATGAATGTCAGTATCCCGTCCAGTGTGATGATGGTTCTGAATACACCAGCTACTTACGGTTTTAACGATAGACCGAGTTTTGAGATGATCGTTATCATCTGTTTCATTAGCAGCTGCTCCATCTGCGGGTACAGCGCTTCGGGTTCCGTCGTCTCTTCACACAGACCAAGCAGCCCGTCAGCCATCATATGAGCATTCCGTTGATTGAAATCGAAAATGACATCATCCCAAACCGTTCATTACGCGTTAACCGACCGATTCAACCAAACTCAATCAATGCGATGTCTCCGTCATGAATGATAAAAATATTACCAGGATGAGGGTCGGCATGGTATGTACCGATAACAAGTATCTGGTTTAAGAAGGCATTGATCAATTGAGCGGTAATCGTTTCAGGATGTTCAACTGCCGTTTTACTGATACTTGTCCCGTTAATCATTTCCATCACCAGAATCTGACTGGTTGATATAGATGTCTTAACCTCATTTTGAGTTAGAGCTTATAGGGCTGCTTGCCGATGACGTATTTGAATATCGGGAAGTCACGGAGCAGTGTGCCGACACCGATGCAGCATCCAAGGACGATGATGATTGACGTCGAGATGAACAGGATGGTATGTTCCTGGAAGCGTGATGTATAGTTGTAGACAGCATCGAGTATCAGTGGGTGGAACAAGTAGATGAAGAATGAATAGGCGCTGATCTGGGCGGCTGTTTTGGGCATAAATGAAGTCATTGTTGTACTGACTCTCAGCATTAATAGAAACATGCAGGCAGTGAATAAAATAGTCGCATAGTTAAAGCTGCTGACATCCCAGTAATCGTGCTGCTTGATGACTATGAACAGCATATAGGAGGCAATGGCCATGATGATGACAACTGTCGTATGTTCTTTGACGAACGTCAAAAAGCGCTCGTAATTCAGTCCGATATATGAACCGATGAAATAATAGCTGATCCATCCAAGTATGAAAGTATCGGGGCTGAGCGGATAATAAGCGGCCATAAACTGACTGAAAGGCTCAATCGTGTTGTGGGCGAATAAATAAGCGGTATTGACAGCGAAAGCAGCGACGACCGCTAATTTAGAGCCCAGCAATCCCGGAAAGTATTTGTAGACAATGAGATTCAAGAGAAAAAACTGGACGATGACGATGACGAAGTAACCGTGCCAGTTGCCTGAGACAACGGCAAACATGAATTCATGCCAGTAAGTGTGACCGTTCGCCTGGCTTTCACTTAAGCTGTAGAACAAGCCGATGATTAAATAAGGGACGACGATAAAGCTGAACCGTGAGGACAAGTAATTTTTAGGCAGTGCTGCTTTATAGTTCATCGTGACAAGCAGCTGTGACAGCATGATGAATCCCGGTGTGCCGAAAATAATGGCCATTCTGATCCAGTAGATGACTTTGATCTGTTTATCGTCCGGCTGATAGTTCAATGTATATTCTGTCAGTATATGTGTCGTGATGATTATTAGACAGAAAATAATCCTTAAATAATTCAGCTCTGTCTTCGGCGTCTTTATATTCATTGAAATCCCTCCCATGTTTTGACAAGTGTATTGAATGAATCGTCATTGATCAAAATGCGCGGGAGATAGTAATCGTCGCTGTCAGGAGTAATGACATCGTCTTCCAGCGTAAAGCCGTACGTCAGCTGAGTCTTTTTGAGCTCTTCAATCACTTCATCATCAATCTGACCATAAGGATAAGCCATCGCTGTTACGTTACCATTTAAGTTTTCTGCCAGATAATCTGTACTGTTGTTGATGTCCTGCTGTATAGCGGCCTGATTTTCCGGTCTGATGAACATCGATGTTTTTTTGACTATCGAATGCAGTTTGTCTGTGTGCGAGGCGAATGTCCATAACCCCGAGTCCTCCATCGCTTTTAAGCCGCTATAATCTATCATCTTTAAATTATGGAAGTTCGGATTGCCGACTTCTCCTGTAATGACAAAGCCGGTAGCAGGTACATTATATTTTTTGAGTATCGGCTGCGCATTTTTTTCAATGGTGGAATCCATGTCATCGAAGTTGATCCAGACGCAGCGGGCAGGAAAATGCCCGGATTCCTTATAGCTGAGCAGTTCATCAAGGGTTACAAAACGTGCATTGTGAGCGGTCAGCCATTTCAGCTGGTTGTCGAATGATTGATCAGTAATGCTGTAAATATTAAGCTCCTTGCTGTTGGACAGCAGCATCAGCATGCTGTCAATAAAGTTCTGCTCACGGACACGGTGATAATTTAAGCCGAGACAGGCATTTTTGTCTGCCGGCAGTTTCTTAACAGCTGCTGCTGAATCGTTGACGATTAATGACAGCACAAGGAGCAGCAGTAGCATATTAAAGAACTTCTTTGCTGCGCCGTGATACTGATCCGACAGCAGAGAACGGCGTCTTGATTGAGAACTGACTGAACGTTGTCGTCTGATGCAGATGAACGTTAAATATAAGGTGATCACCACGGCAATCAGCGTGAAAAGTCTATATAAGATGATGATTTGATCGCGTTCGATATTCAGCATCGTTCTGATTAACTGGATGAGATAAGTGTCTGTGTTCAACAAAGTTGCCGCTAAGACGGCTATTACCATAAAGCAGTAACTCCATAAAATCGCTGAGCACAGTAAAATAAATAATTCACGTATCCAGTTCAGTCTTGATTTGACCACTGGATACTGCCTCTGTCTGGACTTGTCCATGTCGCAAACACTCCTTTCTTACGCTTCAATGCTTTAGGTAGTGCAAATACGACGACGACTGCATTGATCAGCCAGTAGAACGTTGGATACCAGCTCAGGAAGAACAAGTAGCTCCAGTGATGTTTTTCGTATCTGCTGTCAATTAACATGGCGATGGAGAACTGCACTAAGTTGGTGACAGTCATCAAAAAGGCTGAAAGTATGAAAATGGAAAAGTGATATTCATAGTAGTAATAATCAAGGAAGTTAAAACTTAGGAGAGATGCTACTAATATAAATAACGTACTGTACACCCAGATGATTGATAACACTTGTTCAAAATACAAAAACCATAAAGGGAAATTGAATGTTGATACGACTTTCTTAAAGTCTCTCAACAGTACTTCATGGCCGCCCTGAGCCCAGCGTACACGCTGTTTCCAGAGACCTGACAGTGTTTCCGGGACAAGCATCCAGCATAAGGCACGCGGCTCATAGCGAATGCCGTAACCGGCTGTGTGGAATTTCCAGGAGACGGCGATGTCTTCAGTGATCATATCGATATCCCAGAAGCCGACGTCCTCCAGCGCCTGTTTGTTAAACAGCGTGAAGACCCCGGAGATCGTATTGACGTAACCGTTCATCGTCTGCGCCCGTTTAATGCTGCCGATCATGCTGGCATATTCGACCGTCTGTATTTTTGCGAGCAGTGATGACTTATTCCGTATCCTTGGGTTGCCGGTCACTGCCCCGAGCGTTGAATCATCAATTAAATGTTTAATCATATAATACGGCGCGTCATCATCCATGATTGTATCAGCATCAATACACATGATGTAGTTGTAGCGGGCGGATTTCACAGCTGTATTCAAAGCTTGAGCTTTCCCTTGGTTGACTGTTAAATCGATGAACTGGAATGTATACTGCGTTTTCAGTTTTTTAATAACGGCGGATGTCTGGTCTGAACTGCCGTCGTTAATAATGATGATTTCTTTCTTCGGATAGCTTAATGACTGAAGATTTCTGATGGTCTCTTCAATTGTCTCAGCCTCATTGTAACAGGGCACTAAAAATGTGATGCCTTCCTCGCTTGTCATCTGCTGCTTCCATTTCAGTTTTCTTTCTATAATCAAGTAATAGAATAAAGAGCCGATCACCCAGAAGAGTGCCATAGTGATAGGATAGAACAACAGGAATGCACCGAATGCATTAATTAAGGCTGTCAAATAGAATCATCTCCTTCTAGTCAATGGATTGTATTGAAAAGCAGAATCATTAATGAGATTTAACTTTCCATATGAGAATAGTAATATTTAAAATAAATAATAAAAAGTGTCATATCTATTCATAATGTCTTCTTTTATACATTAAAATAATGAATTAATAAAAGATAGAATTAAATATCTTACACTATATGCTAGTAGTATTTTATAATTTTAATAAAGTATCCATTGACAACTATAAAATATGAGCCGTTCTTTTATCTTGTAACAATATATGGTTTAATAGTTAGATTATAAGGTATGAGTTATTATGTAGATCGGCTCTGACATGAAGAGCACAGATAGAGGTGTTTATTATGGATATTAAATTACTGCTGCTTAAGGACTATATTGCAGGAGCTAATCGCACAAGAGAACAAATCGCAGAATACTTGAATGTTTCCAGCAGACAGTTAACACGTATGCTGAAAAAATGGGAGAATGAAGGTCTGATAGATTACAAAGCAGGAAACGGCAGAGGGAATAACTCGAAAATAGACTTTAAAATGGATGTAGAAGAACAAGTGATCGACTATTTTTTCGGTGCTATAGAAAAGAAGTCTATTGAAGAAATTACGCAACTGTTGAAGCTGCCATTGCCGCAGCGGGTGAAACGACAAATCCATACAGTGATTAATGACGCTGTCGCTAATGCGAGAAATGAAAAATGCTATATCTACCCTGACTTCAGTTATATGGAATACATCTCATTCATACCTTCCTCATACCATCCGCTGACACTACTGGATCCCAACACTTCACTGATCATTGTTAACACGATGAGCCGGTTATATCACTTCAACGAAAAAGGAGACATTCAGCCGTTTCTTGTCATCTTTGAGGAATGGCATGAAAATATTTTAACGCTTCATTTAAAACGGAATGTAAAATTCTCTGATGGAACGGTCATGAATGCAAGATGTGTGGCCACCTGTCTTAACGAGCTGATTACCCATGAACGCTATAAGAGGTTCTTCAGTACGGTTGAATGCATTAAGGCGAGCGGGCTCTATACTGTTGAAATCACCGGCACGCAGCATATTGATTCCATCCGCGAGAAGCTGACGACTTTGCCTGCTAGTATTTATAAAGAGAAAGAAGGAGAATACATTGGTACCGGACCGTATTGTATCGCTGAGAGACAGCGGGACACCTTGAAACTTGAGTCCAATCTCTTCTATTTCAACAATACAAGTGATATTACGACTTTATGGCTCACGACTGATAAAGAGGAATACAACGATTTTTTGAAGGCACGTCAGTTCACCGAGCTCACTGCTGATGAAGTGGTCAGTATGGAAAGTTTTATATTTAATCCCCGGAGTGACAGACTTAATATTAAGCAGAGACGTTATTTGTCGCTTCGGATAATGGACTACTTTGCGCAGCAAGGTGGCACTTCGTCCTGTCGGCTCTTCGACACATATTTGTCTGCTCTTGAGAGAATACGGGACAATGAAGTGATATTTAGTGACGCTGTTAAAATATTGGTCCGGCAGGATTCAGACCATCATTTAAAGCTGACAGATTATTTACAAAGCGCAGGCATTCCGCTTGAAGTCGTGATGACCTCGTCACATGATTTTAAGTATATGCATCTGGATGACTCGGATGCCGATATCATCGGTATGAATGAAATATATGAACCGGACCGATTATTCTATGGCTGGCTGCAGTGCAGCAAATTCAAAGAGTGGTTCAAAGACATGGCCTGTAGTACGAAGCTCCGATATATATACACTAACCGTCACGCGGCATACTGGCCTTATGCAGAGCGGATGTACGGGGACTACTTAATGAAGCAGGCATTGTTTATTCCTGTCTACAGAATAGAGCATCATTATCGCTTTCCTTCTTCGTTTAAAAATGTCAGACCTGGTCACTTTGGTATTGTCGACTACAGTAAGATCATTGTGACAGCAGCATAGGAGGGATAGTTATGATAGACACGCGGTTATTGATTGTTAAACGGTTACTGGAGCAGCATGAATTTGAGATGAATCTGTTTGCTGAAGTGCTGGGATTATCAGGAAGGCAGTTATCAAGACTGCTGAAAACATGGGAGGATGCAGGTTATATTGAATATTATCCCGGGCAGGGGCGGGGCAATAAATGTCATCTCGATTTTCTCATCGATATTGAAAAACAGCTGTTTTTTGAAATCGTCAATCACGATAAAACGATGACTTTGGCAGAAATCAACGAGCTCTTATCACTCCCCTGGAGCATCACAGTCGTTGAATCACTGAAAGAGCGCTTGATGGAGCAGTACTTCCATCCGGATGATAAGCCGCTGGAAGTGACAGTCATGGATTATGTACCGACCATTCCTGTCACGCTTCATCCGGCCTACTTGAAGGAACTGGGCGGTATTCAAATTTGTCTGCAAGTCTTTGAGACGCTGTACAGAGTAGATGAAACTGGAGAAATCGTCTATCAGCTGCTGCGCTATGATGAATGGCAGGATAATATTCTGCATCTTTATTTGAAGAAAGGCATTCTCTTTAGTGATGGCAGTTTACTGACGAGTGAGCATGTCAAATATGTGCTGCTGATCTTAAAAGAGCAGAGCGAATACCAGTATTTATACCAATCACTCCTGTCCATTGAACTATTTGATGACACTCATCTGACACTGACATTTGTTGAACCGTGCAATAATATCAAATATATGATGGCAGAAACGTTCAGTTCAATCTATAAGCTGGAAGAAGGAGAACTATTAGGCACCGGACCTTATTATATTCATAAGCATGAGACAACTGAAATGGTATTAAAAGCTAATTATTACTATAAACCTATCAATCCGGACGTCAAGACCATCCATTACTTTGCCCGGGGGCATCGCACCGTTGACCAGAGCATGAGTCTGATGAAGGCGAAAGGGATGACGACCCAGCTGTGCTATGCTTTTAACGAGCTGCTTGTGTTTAACCCGCTTGCTGATAGATTATCATTGAGACAAAGACGATTTATCAGGCATATCATTCTGCAGGCCGTCAGCCGGCTGGAACTGCCCGCTGCCCTCTATACATTGTCATCAGCTTATGAAGAGACGACGATGGAAGCACCGGAGTTTTGTCATCCCGTGAAAATTTTAGTGGATGATATGTCAATCAATGATATTCATTTCATAGCTGAAATATTCAGCAATCATCATATTCCTGCTGAATATATGAAGTTGACGCATGAACTTTATTTACGCACTAATCTGGCACATATTGATGTAGATTTAATATGGATGTATGAAGCGCTTCATCAGTCGCAGCCGCTCTTGACCATCAATTTACTGACACAGAGTAAATTCAAGGAATGGTATCAGCTGCTGACAACGTCAAAAGAATTTCTCAGTACGATTAAAAATATGTCTGCAAAAGCGTCAAGAGGTTATGCGGCGCAGCTTTTTGAGCAATGGGTGGAGCAGGCGTACGTTATTCCACTTTATATCAGAAAGCGCGTCATTTACTTTCCGGATGCACTGAAGAACTTTCAATGTTATCACTACGGCACATTTAAATATGACCGGATGATTGTCACAAAATAAGCGTGGTCAGTAGACCACGCTTTATAATATATTATATGGTTAATTGTTTTTTCTTTCTGCGTACGAGGAGCAGTATGATTTCTATTACAGCAATAACCAGCACTGATAAGCCGAACAAAGGCATCAGTATTCCCATAATAAGCAGCAGCGCGGCAAAAATCCATGAATAACGGTTATAGCGCTGCGCGCGCGGACTTGATAAGCTGCCCCGCACTTTGCGCATCAAGTAAATGTTAATGCCGTAACCTGCAATAACTAATAAGGCACTAGTAACGAGCAGATTGATAAGCTGATTGATGACACCGAACAGCTGACCTTCATGAAGAGGAATGGAGATCGCAATTAGTTTGGCGAGAATGCCGTAATCAGCAAAATCAAAAATCGCAAGTTTCATACCGGAGTACTGGTCGAGGTGAATCGTCCGTTCATCAAACGGGCTTGCGTCGAGTCCTGTGACGCCTGTAGCACTGTTGACTGATAAGACGTAAGTGCCTCTGTCATCCATCGGCACACTGATGGAATACGGTCTGTGGAATGATTCTTCTTCTGCCAGCTGGACGACGCGGCTGAGCGGCAGCCGGGCGCTATGAGCAGCTGTGGAATTAGTATGCTCATTCCTCGTCGCCCAAGGAATTTCATTATTTGACACAGGGGCTATCTTTTCAGCTTCCGGGAAGCCGATGACCGTATGGTCGACCGCAAAGCTGTAAATTTTATCACCGAGATAACCTGACCATGGCAGTCCTGAAAGAATGAGCAGTGTAAGCGGCAGGGCGAATACAGTACCGAGCAGTGCATGGAATTTCGCTTTGTTTTTGCGGTCGATCTTGGACTTCGGCTGCGTTAAATATTTCTTGTAGAACGTCATAAATAATCCGGTCGCTATAAGAAATAACGTCCAGCAGGCAGCAAGTTCGACCATGTAATTGACAATAGTGTTGCCCGTCAGCAGATGAGAATGGAATTCTCTTGTGATATTCGAGAATAATTGGGCAGGATTAAGCGCAGCCTGAATATGGTTATGATGATCAAGATAGATGACTTTGCTGCCGTCATCAGGTCCCATCAATGTGATGCGTATGTTATAGTCTGCTTTCGGGAAGCTGACTTTCATCACATGCCAGCCGGGATATTTCATTTCGATATCATGCAGACCGGCGTCTAACGACTGCTTTGGCTTACCGGTCTGACCGAACAGTGCGTCATGGTTCACGACCTGCTCTACTTGCGGATAAAATAAATATAAAATGCCGCTGATACTTAATGTGATGAGCAGAGGGGTGATAAACAATCCGGCGTAAAAATGCCAGCGCCAGAAAATGTTATTGAAGTATTTCGTCATAAGTGTTGAACTCCTTTTTCACAATCTTAGGAAATCTTACCATAATCGCTATAGTTATTAGCAAAAAGATTGTGAAAAAATAGCGACAGAAATTTTACAGAGTTATGTATTTTAGTGGAACGGCTGCTGGAAAAGTAAAATGGCATCATCATAGCTTTTATGCTATAATAAAAGCGAACAGGATTCATTCAGATAACACTAAATCCCAGGTCGAGTGCGAGTCGACCTGGGATTTTTTGTGGTGTTGTCGTCAATTTACTGATCCTTATCCCGATGATTCAGCCAGTAACCGAAATAAGTGATAGCGATTCCGCTCATCAGAGCAGGAATCAAGCGAACAAGGATTTCATCCATTATAACACCTCCTCCCGCTAATAAACGAGGGTGACGACATAGCCATTATAACATAAAATAGAACGCATGTTCGCATAAAATAGTGGTAATTTAATGATAACAACTAATAAAAGGATGGATTAACCAATGAATTACTATATTATAGGAGATGTCCACGGCTGCTATCATACACTGAAAAAAATTCTTAAACATTGGCACCCGTCGCAGGAGCAGCTGTTATTTGTCGGTGACTATATTAATAAGGGCCAGCATTCAAGGCAGGTCGTCGCGCTGATCAGAAAACTGCAGCGGCAGTATCCTGATACGGTGTGTCTTAAAGGGAACCACGAATATGAGATGGTCAAATACATCGAAAGTCATACACCGTTGCAAGAGATGAAGGATAATTACCGCAATACATTGAAGGACTATGACCTGCTGCATCGTTATCAAGACGACGTCAACTGGATGAAAAACTTACCACTGTTTTATGAGAACAAAGCGATCTACGTTTCTCATGCCGGTGTGAACTTCTTAGGTGTCAGAAAGTTCAAGGAAGATTCATGGTGGAGTGTGCTGCGGTTCCGCGGGAAGCTGAAGCGGATGAAGCAATTGCAGGTCATCGGCCATACACCGACTTTGACAGGACGACCGGAATATACAGAGAAATTTCACAGCTTGAATATAGACAGCGGGGCAGGTAATTTTACTGCGCTGTCAGCCGTGCTGATCAGTGCTGACGGCCGCCTGCTGCGCACGTTCACTGAGAAAGTAGAACAAGACGATCACCGGTAAGGTGGTCGTCTTGTTATTCCTGAGGATATTTTGTGCGGTAAATATAAGAAGAGACAAAAAATATAGATACTGTAATGATTGAAGTTGAAATCGGCAATGTATACGGTGCGTCCTTCAGTAAATATTCTATAAAAAAGCCGGCGATGAGTATAGCAGTCATAATGACAATCATATGCTTATCGTGCTTAAAATCTTCATGAGAATAATTCAAGGTCAGCAGCAGTCCGGTGAAATAACAGCCGAGCGCACCGTACATCAACTGAACTTTGAACAGGTTCGTGACATCATTGTTGGCGTCAAGAATAAGTGATGCGTTGACCATGCCAAGACCAATCAGTATAAAGAAATGAGCGATAGTCAGCGTCATACCAGAGGCGTATCTATCATAGCTGATCAACCGGTTTGTCTTCATCCAGTAAGAGCCGAACAGAGAGACAATAATCAAAAATAATAAGAAATCTGTATATTTAATATCATCAATCTTGAATATTTTAGTCAGTCCAATAATGGTCTCACCGAACATAATAATGGTCAGCAGCGTATAGCGTTCAACCATATGCGGCACGTTAATAGCTGACTGCTTCAGCTTTTTTGTGAAAGGCATCGGGAACACGCAAGCAGTCACAATAGCAAGCCCGAAGAAGATGTACATTAACGGAGAAGACAATACAATCGAGAAAGTCGCAAGAACAGCACTGATCAGCATCGCTGTCCCGAAAGTAATGGCTGCGAATCTGTCTTCATCTGTGATTTTATCGAGCAGACTTAGAAAGAACTGCAGACTGGTTGAAAAATACAGAATCGCGATGCAGATATTAACCGCATCAAATACTTCTGAAAAATGCTTGTCCAGGCTGATAGCGAGGAAGATAGCGATGAACATATTGAACAGCAAAAACACGACGTCCTTTGGTCGGAGAGCGCCGAACCGGTTTGTGTAAGCAGTCTGGTATGACCAGACTGAATAAAACACAAGCGTCATCACAATATATTTCATAAAGCTGTCGAGCGGGATATCACCATTTTTGCCGTTAAGAATCGTGTGGGATATTTGTGCAATAGCAAAAACATAAACCAGATCATAGAAGAGTTCTGTTAGTTCCACACTCTTTGTTTCCTCTTCATGCCTGTCTGTTAAATCTTCGGCAAAATGCTCTTTCATTGCTGACCCCCTTTTGAAAAAATCAATGTGAACTGATCTTAAAAGTGATGAATATCTTTAGGTGTCAATTTTAAAATTTTGTCGACATTGATAGCTGAAAAAGTATCGCCTTCTTTAATAGATAAAAATCCGTTAGCATTACGGTCAAATTTTGCGATGAAGTTGTTGAAAGTGATGCTTTCGTTAGTCGTCAAACGTTCAAAATGACTGAGAGTGACTCCATCTTCCATTAAAACTTCAATGTGTAAGTATTCATTACTTTCTGACATGATTTCAAGCTCCCTTAACAATAGATTTGTTAGTTTATACCCTAAAAAGCTTATATTATACATATAATCCTCTCTAGTAATTAGTTACTACAAATTACTAGAGAGCAGTAGTCATGTCAAACAATGGGGTATATAATTGAAAAGCGAGGAGGGCAACTTAATGCTGCATAACGGAGAATTATTCTGGCCGAAGACTTACTATAATAAACATTATCCAGCGCTTGACCATGACGCGGTCTGTGACGTTCTTATCGTGGGCGGCGGTATGAGCGGTGCGATAACCGCATTTACGATGGCACGCGCTGGCTATCGAACGATTATGATTGATAAAGAAACGATTGCCGGAGAAAGTTCGGCAGCTAATACAGGACTGCTGCAGTTTATGAGCGATAAACCGCTTGCTGACTGTATTGAAGATTTCGGTGAGGAAGACGCATACGAATTTTATGAGCTGTCATTCCGCGGTATGAATTATATCCGTGAACTATGCACAGAACTGCCTGCTGATGTAGAATTTCATGACCGTGATAGCGTCCTTTATGCTTCAAAGAAACGGCATGATAGTATGTTACGGGCAGAGTATATCGCCCTCAGGAAGTTCGGCTTCCCGTGTGAGCTGTTGACTGGAACGGAGCTGTACAACAAATATGGAATCCCTCGGTCGATGGGGCTTGTGACGCATTGTGACGGAGAAATTAACCCGTACGTATTTATCCAGCGTTTAGTTGAGAAGGCGGTATCGGACTACGGGCTTAAGGTTTTTGAACGGACTGAGCTGCTGAACTGGAGAAGCGACGGAGAGGAAGTGCGCTGTGATGTCACTCGTCACCATATTACAGCGCAGCACGTTGTTTATGCTGGGGGCTATGCGGATAATGAGTTCGTGAAGGCGATCAAGAAGAAGCGCTTCGTCCGCTCTTTCGCCCTTGTCTCCAAGCCGCTGAGCAGTAATCAGTTCTGGGCTGATAAGGCGATGCTCTGGGAGACAGCGAGACCTTATCTATACATCAGGCATGTAGAAGGCAACAGAATTCTAGTCGGCGGACTTGATGATAATAACAGAAGAATCCCTTCTAAACGACTGATCCGTAAAAAATCCCGCCGGTTAATCCGTGAGTTTCATAAGTTATTCCCGACGATTACGCTGGAAGCGGCTGACTGTTACGGTGCGCGGTTCGGTGAAACAAAAGACGGGAAGCCGTTTATCGGAGAAGTGCCGGACATGCCGAACTGCTACATGCTGCTTGGTTACGGCGGCAATGGAACAGTCTATTCGGCATTTGGAGCAAAATTGCTGCTTGAAATGATACGCGGAGAAGAGAATCCTCAGCACCGTTTATTCAAACTGGAGCGATAACCTGACACTGCTTGAGTCAGGTTATTTTGTTTGCTTGAGAAAATCCACTTCTGTGTTAACTTTAAGTTAACATATGGAGGTGTCCAATGATTATTAAAAGTTTAGCAGATATGAAGAGCTTATCATAGTATCAGGCACTGAGCGGCCGCACAATGTTAACCGAGCGGCAGCAGGCAGAATATTATAAAGCAGCAGCAGGATTTGCCGGGGAAAGAAAGTTCTTTCAAATGATTGAAAGCTTGCAGGAATGCATAGTGTTATGGGATGTTGCGCTTGACTGGCAGTATAAAGGAAGTGCGCAGTTTGATTTTCTAGTCATTCACGGCAGCCGTTTAATTCATTACGACGTGAAGAATGTCAAAGGTCATTACGTTCTGACCGGCGATAACTTGAAATCATCGTTCGGACATTTGATGAAAAACCCGCTTGGCCAGCTGCTGAGGGCGGACGGAATATTGAAGGCACATGCCGACAGTTACAGCTCTCACTATGAAGTGGAAAGTTATGTCGTCTTTATTAATGAAGACTTTCATTTTTCGGGTAATAACGATAATGAACACTGGCTGTTTCCCGGGCAGTTGAAACGTCATCTCCGTGAGCTGGAGCGTGCGAATCATCTGAAGCATGACAATATTGGTCTCGGCAATTATTTGCTGTCTTGTCATAACCCCCATGATCACATACTGCCGGTTAAAAGTGAGTTCTCGGCAGTCGCCCGGGGTATGAAGTGCCCGCAATGCTGCAAGCTTGTAGAAGTGACGTTCAAAGGCCGGCGGAAGTTTCGATGTCCACTATGCAGTCGGACGACTTTGTATCATGCGCTTCTTGAATATAATTTAACTGAACTTTATTATTTGAAGGGCAGTCCTTTTCATTTAAAGGAAGCAATGGCCTGGTGCGGTAACCCTTCACGAGCAAGCGTATACCGCGTGCTGAAATCAAAATTCAAGTCAACCGGCCATACAAAAGGCACGAAATATTATTTATAAGCCATAATTGCATCACAAGCGCGAAAGTTATGATGCAAAAAGCAGTAATTGCATCACAAGTACGAAAGTTATGATGCAAAAAGCAGTAATTGCATCACAAGCGCGAGAGTTATGATGCATTTCCTGAAAGGAGGGGCGCTATGACAACGTCTTTGCAGCGAGAAGTCAAGCAGCTGATGTACGGGGAAGGTGCATCTGCTGCAGGATTCATTATATTATGGGGCATTACTGCTGTTATTAATGAAGAGGCACGCAGTTATTTATTGAATCCGCTGTACATCGTTCCTTTGCTGACAATCTGCATCATACTTGCGGCCGGGAGCTATTTCTGGTCGATTATGAACAGCTGTATTAAAGAAAAGCGACCCGTAAGATTGACTGCTGCACAGCGCAGCCGGTTCGCTTGGCTGCACCGGCTGATTATTATAGCGATGATCACTGCGACTATACTGATGGTCATCAATCTGCCGGTCAGTCAGCCGCTGCTTCTGATACTGATCTATAGTTTTATGTGGCTTGAATACATCAATTATTTTCATATGAGATTGTCTTATTTATCACCGCGTGAGTTCAAACAGCTCCTGATCCATAGAAAGCCGGCACGTTCGCAGTTATCGCGGGCACTGCGGTCAAAATAGCTGTATCTCACTGCGTAATCCGCTAAAATAGTAATACTGCAAAGGAGGATGTTATGGTTTCAAAAGATAAAGAAGCACTGCATCTTGAAGGTGTCATCAGCCTGATTGATGTCATACATGATGAACTGACAGGTGAACTGTCCAGAACGACCGGCGAGTTGATTGAAGAACGGCGTCACGCGCTGGCCGAGCTTGGTTCTGAGATTTCCGATGATACACAGATTGAATATTCACAAGTACTGCCGTCGCTTAAAATGCAGGAAGAGATTCAAGTCAACCGGCAGGATGTTGCCGGCAGCTTAAGTAGAATGAAGGACCGTCCTTATTTCGGAGCGGTGACCATTACTGATGACGATGCAGGCCGGGAAAAGCTTTACATCGGCCTTAACAGTTTAAAAGACCCATCGACAAACGATTTAATTATATATGACTGGCGGACGCCGGTCGCAAGCACGTACTATGCCAATCACCTTGGACCGGTGACTTACAATGTACCGGATGTCGGCGCGAGAACGGTCGATGTCAATGAGCGGATCCAGCTGGTCATTGAAGACGGCAGACTGCTGGACGTCTTCGATTCTGAACTTTATATCGGTGATGATGCACTGCAGCATCTATTGGTGGACACTGCGAAAGACCGGATGAAAGCCATCGTCTCGACAATCCAGCAGGATCAGAACGAGATTATTAGGCAGACGTCTGCTAAAGATATGCTTGTGCTCGGACCGCCGGGCAGCGGAAAGACGTCCATTGCCATGCAGCGGATTGCCTACTTGTTATATTTGCACCGTCATAAAATGTCGGCTGACAATATGCTCTTCATCACACCGAATGAAATGTTCGGTGACTATATCGGTGAAGTGCTGCCCGAACTTGGAGAAGCATCAATCAACGCGACGACGTTTTTCCGGCTCCGCTACAAGCTCGGCCGGCGCAACGAATATGAGACGCTGTTCAAGCATATTGAACGGATGAGACATGCCGGCGCTGAAGAGCAGCACGACTTTACATTGAAATCATCCGAGGCAATGCTCGCTGCGCTCGACCGGACGATCGCGCAGCTTGCCGAGCGTGAACTGAAGTTCAGAACAGTGCGCATTAAAGAGGAGCCTTTTGCTACGACTGAAGAACTTGAATATTTGTTCTATGACAAGTTCAAGTCATCACCTATCGATACACGGCTTAAGAAGATTCAAGTCGAGCTGACACCCCGCTACCATAAGGCACTCGATAAAGCGATCAAAGAGCGGACGAAAGCACTGAAAAAAGTGCATACGTATATCGGTACAGATGATGAGCTTGAACGTCGGGCAAAGCAGGAGATGACCAAGCAGTTCAGAACGCTTAAAAATTATATTGCGCATCTTCAGTTCGTCAATATTGAGCGCATTTATCTCGATACGTTGAAACGGCTGGATAGCGGCACAAGAAACCGGACGATGGCGGCGCTTAAAAATAGGGCACTTAACTATGAGGACATCGCTCCGCTGCTTTATCTCAATGTTGTGATCAAAGGGCTGCAGAAAGAACCGAAAATCCAGCACTTGATTATTGATGAAGTCCAGGACTACAGCCCGGTTCAGCTGGCCTGCATTTCAGCTGTTTTTCCTAACGCGAGAAAGACAATGCTCGGCGATAAGCATCAACTCGTTCATCCGTTCCCGGTCAATACGCTGGACCAGTTGAATGCCATTGAACTGACCAAATCATACCGGTCTACTGTTCAGATCACAGAGTTCACAAAACAGCTGATTGATAATGATACGACTGAATCACTCGGTGTGCAGGGCAGGGAAGTAACATCTATTTCTTTTGAAGCTTTCAAGGAGCAGTTGAAGACACTTGATTCCGAGAGTGCTGCTATTATCAGCCGGGATGCAGCTCACGCTGAAGCGATTAACGCGGCACTCGCTATGCCGGACGTCACTTTGCTGACGCATGACCAGTTCATCTTTACGAAAGGGAAGCTCATCATGCCGAACTACATGTCAAAAGGCTTTGAATTTTCATATGTCTTCATTATTGATTATGACGGGTATGATCAAGAGCAGGACAAGTTTCTGCTTTATACGCTCGCCTCAAGAGCGACTAGAAGTTTGACGCTCGTCGGAAAAGAGGATTGATATGCAGCCACCATTAAACCCGATATTCAGCCAGATCAAATTTCAGGTCGAGAGTATTAAAGAACTGATGCACTGTGTCAGCTTCTTCTCTATGGAGCAGGAAATCTATCCCGGGGGCCGGACGTGTCTTGAACTGCTGAGACATATTGTGCTGCTTCCGGAAGCAGACTACAGATTGTCACAAGGTGCAGCGGAAGAAGAAATCCGGCAGTTTTATTTTTACTGGGAGAAAGAGCTGACAACGATTGAAATGCTGGAAGCGCGGCTTGACTTGAGCTTCATTATGTTAGAGGATGCGTATAAAGAGCTGGAACAGGAAGACTTGGTGCGCAGATCCCGCAGTTACTGGGGGACGGCATACAGTCAGACGGAGTGGCTGCTCACTATTTTGACGCATTTAAGTCATCACCGCAGCCAGCTGTTCAGCTTTCTGAAAGTTGAAGGAGAAGATCTTCGAACGATTCAATTATTTGAATGATAGACATCTTGAGAGATGTCTATTTTAATGCGCTCACTGGAGGTTACTATCGTGCTGCAAGCTGTATTACATGCATTTTTACTGGCCATCGGGCTGATTCTGCCGCTTGGTGTGCAGAACATCTTTGTGTTTAATCAAGGGGCGACACAGCAGAAATTTGCTCGTGCACTTCCCGTGATATTAACAGCGGCGCTTTGTGATACGCTCTTGATCAGTCTCGCCGTGCTTGGTGTATCGGTCATTATTGTGAGTATGCCTTCACTGCAGATCGCGCTTTATATCGTCGGTATCATATTTCTCCTTTATATGAGCTGGTCAATATGGACAAGTGCTGTGACGGCAGAAGAAGGAGCGCCGCTGTCAGCGAAGAAGCAGGTGTTGTTTGCTATGTCGGTGTCACTGCTCAATCCTCATGCGATCATGGATACAGTCGGCGTCATCGGGACGAATTCAATCGCTTATGACGGTGCTGAAAAATGGGCGTACACATTGACGTGTATCGCTGTGTCATGGCTCTGGTTCTTCATGCTCGCTGTTGCCGGCAGAAAAGCGGGTCATATTGATAAAGATGGCAAACTGCTCACTGCTATTAACAAGCTGTCGGTATTCATCATCTTGATCGTGATCGTCATGCTGGTGAGACAGCTTATGGAATTGATTTAACAGGGGGAAGAAGATGATTATAACGAAAAGGCTGACCATCCGGCCGCTTGACAAGCAGTTAATCGATGACATGACAGCGGATGAGCCGGTGCAAGAGCGATTTTTGAACCATGTCGAGAAGCTGTCGATCGACCCGACTTTGACAGGATGGGATGTGTGGATTGTGCAGCTGAAAGACGGCACTTATATCGGTGACATCGGCTTTAAAGGGAAGCCGGATGAATCGCTGGAAATTGAAGTAGGATACAGCTTTTTGCAGGACTATCACGGACAGGGCTATGCGACTGAAAGTGTCAGTGCGCTGCTGGCTGATGTGTACGCACGGAATGCAGCTTTAACCGTGAAAGCAGAGTGTTTTAAGGATAACCCGGCGTCGCAGCGCGTGCTCGAGAAGCTCGCGTTTAACGTCACAAGTGAGAGTTCTGACATAATATACTGGGAGAAAAAGTTAACATCTTATTAATAATAAGATGTTTTTTATTTTGTTATATTATAATAAAATATAGTGAGAGGAGGTGTCATTTGTTACTAAAATCATGTGACGTACCTTATCGACTGAAATATTATGATGCGCTGGTCGGACGGGTCAAGATGACTGATAAGCAGTCGAAAGACTATGCCATCTATCAGTCGGGCTATCAAGGTGAGTGGTCTTTTGCTGAGCTGATCAAAGCATATAAGCATGCAGTCGTATTATGGGACGTTTCGCTCAATAATCGTTGTGGTGAAGCGCAGTTTGATTTTATTGTAATCCATGATTATGTCGTGACGCATTATGATGTAAAGAACTTCAAAGGCTCATATCAGTTGCAGGGAAATATGTTTGTCTCCAGGACAGGCAGCAAAATTAAAAATCCGGATACGCAGCTTGCTGTGGCACATGCAGTACTGGAAAGTGAAATAAAAAGTTATGACTGGCGGTATGAAGTCGAAAGCTATATTGTATTTATTAATGAGACGTTCCATCTTGATGGCAGTAAGAAAGAACAGTGGCTGTACAAAAGTCAGCTGAAACATCACCTTTCTGCTATCGACAATCCGCATCCTATGACCGAACATAATATGCAGCTTGGTAACCATTTACTACAGAGACATCAGCCGAACCCTCATTTGAATATGCCCGTTAAAACTGAGTTTAGCAGTATAGCCGGAGGTTTAAAATGTCCGTTGTGCAGAAAGCGGATAGAGATTCTGTTGACCGGCAAAAAATATTACAACTGCCCGGCATGCATGAGAGTCTTTATGAGAAAAGAAATTTTGTTGAGAAGTCTGCAAGACCTATATTACTTACAAGAAGTACCCTTTAGTATTAGTGAGGCTGAGGAATGGTGTCAATTATCCAGCCGGACAACACTTAAAAGGCTGCTGCGAGAATATTTCAAATCTACAGGACAGAAAAAATCAGTGAAATACTATTTGTAGAACAAGTTCAAAATTGGTCCACAAATCAAAATGTGGACCAGTTTCACTCAAAAAGTGGCCCACAAATCAAAATGTGGACCAGTTTCCCGGATAAACAACAACGAGCCGTTACTCAACTGTCAGCTATGCATGGACGAGTCGGTCAACGATAGATTGATACACTTCCTGCCAGAACTCCGGCGTGTTTTTATATTTGTCGTGAATGACTTGATGTTTTTCTTTGCTTTTCTCGTCGAAAGTCGGGTCTTCTTTAGCAGGCAGGTCGCTCCGTGTTTCAGTGACAAACTCCTGTACTTTCTGAGCACGCGGCCCCCAGACAGCTGTCTGATGATAGTCATTATCCATGAAGACGAAAATAGGAATAGCGCGGGCTGTGCCGTTTGTCAAATACTGATCGATTAAATCAAGGTTTTCATCACGCAGGACAAAGCGCACGTCGATGCCTGCTTGTTCTGCGATTTTCAGCAGTACTGGAATAGTCATCATTGCATCTCCGCACCAGTCTTCAGTGATGGCGATTGCTTTCAGGTGTTTATCGGTCACGGATTCAAGACGTGCATCTTCCGGCAGTTCGAAGTTGTCGTAGATCGTCTGCATCTCTTCTTTATTCACTTCCATCTGATTGATATAGTCATCAGCTGTCAGTCCGTTCTCAAAATAAGTCTTTAATGTTGTCATGATGATTCCTCCCTTGTATTCAATCCCATTATAGCAATGCCGATAAAGCTCTCAAAATAATCTGATTTTTTATTGAATTTGCGGTAAATACGGATGAATCTTCATTGAAGGCCTGATAATCTTAAGACAGCTAATTTTTTCATACTGCAAGTCTCCTTCAGGACCAGTACGCACTGGTCCCTTTTTTATTTTTTTCTCCTCATTTATTTCGTTTTCCGATATAATATAATTAAATGACAAAGGAGTGATCGCATGAATTATGAAGAAAAAGTAAAAAAGTATGCTGAATTAGTCGTTAAAGTAGGGCTTAACGTGCAGCCGGGCCAGCGTGTTGTACTGAATGCAGATATTGATGCCATTGACTTTGTACGTGAACTGACACGTGCCTCATACGCAGCAGGTGCAAAAGAAGTCATCCAGAAACTGTCAGACGGTCCATCGCTGCAGATGAAGTACGAGCACGCACCAATTGACGTGTTCGAAACAGTAGAACAGTACCGCATCGATGAAACGAACGCTTACGTTGCAGAGCGCATTGCTAACTTAAAGATTTATTCTCAGACACCTGAACTGCTGAAACAGGCGGATCCCGCTAAAATCGCGGCGTCTGCCAAGGCGCTTGGTGAAGCAAACCGTGACTATGCACGTGCGGTCGGGCGTTATGACTTTACATGGAGCATCGTAGCATTTCCGAATACAGCGTGGGCGGAACTTGTGTTTCCTGACTTAAAAGGCGAGGAAGCGCGCATGAAGCTGCTTGATGAAATGATCAAGGCAGTGCGTGTGGACCAGGAGGACCCGGTCGAAGCTTGGCGGCTGCATAATGAGAAGTTAAACGAGAAGGCACGCGTGCTCACTGACAAAGGTTATGATAAGCTGCACTACAAGTCCGAACGGACAGATGTTGAAATCGGTCTGAACAAAGGCCATATTTGGCTTGGTGCGAGTGCCGTCAATGCTGATGGTGTGGAAATTCAAGTGAACATGCCGACTGAAGAAGTGTTCACATCCCCTGACTTCAGACGGGTGAACGGCGTGATCGGCAACACAAGACCGCTGAGTTACAACAGTGCGATCATCGATGACTTCAAGCTGACATTCAAAGACGGTGTCGTCACTGACTTCGAAGCGGGGCAGGGCTATGAAGTGCTGAAAAATATGCTGGACAGTGATGACGGTGCACGACGTCTTGGTGAAATCGCGCTTGTACCTGACGATTCACCGATATCGAATTCTGGCGTGTTGTTCTATAATACATTGTACGATGAAAATGCATCATGCCACGTCGCACTCGGCCGCTCATTCCCGAATGCGATCGCAGATGGTAAATCATTATCAAAAGAAGAGCTGACGGCACGAGGAATGAACAGTTCAATCATTCATGTCGACTTTATGATCGGCGGCCCGGATCTTTCAATCGATGGTGTCAAGGAAGACGGCACATCAGAACCGGTATTCCGCAATGGCAACTGGGTGATTTAATAACAAACCCCGCAGATACGTTTCAGTGTCTGCGGGGTTATTATTTATTCCTCTACGTGAGTTTCTCCTTCATACGGGTCGACCATAACAGTTTTTTCTTTGCTGCCGTCCATCAATTTGAACTCATAGACTGGAATGTTATCTTTTGATTCAAGCGTCCATTCTTTGATTTTAGCGTCTTTACTTGTTTTATTCTGTGCTTTTGTCAGTGCTTCGTCGAAAGACAGCATCTTGTCATAGTTGAATGTCTGTTCGTCTTTAGCTACTGCATCTTCTTTAGAGGACAGCAGTTTCTTATCTTTCATGGAATAGGTGTATACCATATTTTTATTGTTTTCATTCTGACCGATTTTATAGACCCACTGGCCGTTATCATTTTCAAAATCGATATTCGTCAGTTTTCCCTGCTTGTTGTCATTTTGCAGCTGTTTAATGATGTCATCAGGCGTCGCAGTGATCTCATCTTTAGAGAGCAGCATCTTGTCCTCACTGTCTTTACTTGATGAAGCTTTCTCGTCATCTTTCACAGCGTCATCTGCATCGTCTTCATCATTGGCATTGCTGTCTTTTGTGACATTCGCAGCTTCATTCTTTTTGACTGCGTCTGATTTATTCGCTTCTGAAGAATCAACTTCTGATTTATTTTTATCGTCCGGACTGGTTGCTTTATCATTACTGTTATCTGCATCACACGCTGCAAGAGCGAGACCAGCAGTCAACAGCAGGCTTAGTATTTTAAATTTCATCATCATATCCTCCTGTGTACTTTTACTAAACTCATAACCTCTTTCAATTACCGCTAAACTTTATTGTGAATAACTGGCAGCAAAAGTGGTATAGAACAGTATAACTGAAAGGGGCGGATCATTAATGTGGACTACTCAGAATTATCCGGACAGCTGGAAGAACCTCGATGAACTGGAACGCAAAAAAGCGATTGATATCGGTAACGCGATGCTGACGAATGGTTACAAAGAAGCGGATGCCATTCCGATTGCAACAAGTCAGGCGGAAAAATGGTATAAAGATGCATCTGCTGATGAACTGAAAGAACTGAAGAACAAGAAAGTCTCAAAGCACAGTAAAGACGCATCGGCGAATCCCGAGCTGATGGATGAGGATGTTGAAGTGTACTACGAAGAAGATGCGTGGAAAGTGAAAACTGTGAGTGCAAAGCGTGCGAGCGGCACTTTCAGCACGAAGAAAGAAGCAGTCGACCGGGCAAAGGAAATCGCCGGCAACAAAGGCACGAAAGTGATACAGCATAACAAAGGAGAGCAGTAGACTGCTCTCCTTGTTAATGTGCTTTTAAATAATCGCCGAGTTCTTCAACGGACTCCACGACTGTTACAGGTTGTTCATTTTCCAGTTCAGCAAGACTACCGTAACCATACATGACGCCGATTGCATCCATGTTATTTTTGCGGGCGCCGACTAAATCATGCTTTCTGTCGCCGATCATCACACAGTCATGGACATCGAGCTGATAGCGGTCGACGACAAACTTGATGACTTCATCTTTATGGACTCTTGTACCGTCAAGCTCACTGCCGGCGATAGCATCGAAATAACCATCCAGCTTGAAGTGCTCAAGTATCTGCTCTGCAAATACGACAGGCTTACTCGTAGCGACAAACAGATGACATCCTGCTGACTTCAGTTCCTTGAGCAGCTCTTCGATGCCTTCGTATACTTTGTTTTCATAAAGGCCTTTGTCCGAAAAATATTCCCGGTAGTAATCAATCGCCAGATGATTTCTGTCACCAGTCAGTTGGTAAGTGGATTCATAGCTTTCACTGAGCGGCGGCCCGATAAAATGTTCCAGTTCGTCGTTATGCGGAGCAGCGATATCGAGCTTGCCGAGTGAGAAGATGATGGAGTTTGTAATACCAAGCTTTGGATCTGTTAACGTGCCATCAAGGTCAAATAATATATTTTTATACGTCATAGTGCTATCTGATGCCCCGTTCATATTGTGTTGGAACGATGATTTCATCTCTCAGCTGTTTGACAGCATGAATCGTCCAGTACGGGTCATTCAGCATACCACGGCCGACTGCGATTAAATCAGCGTCATTATTTTTCAATGTCATTTCAGCGACTTCCGGTGTGTCCAGTATGCCGACTGCGATAACTGGAACATCAAGTTCTTCTTTGAAGCGGCGGGCGAACGGTACTTGGTAGCCTGGATAGTTGCCGGGCTTGTCGCTGCCGGCCGGTGCTTCTCCGCCTGTTGAAATATCGAATAAATCGACGCCTGCTTCTTTATATTTGCGGCCGAGTTCAAGAGCATGGTCCACATTATAGCCGCCGTCCATATATTCACGGGCAGATATTCTGAACATCAGCGGCATATCTTCCGGCATGACTGACTTAACGGCTTTGATCACTTCGACGCCGAACAATGATAAGTCACGGCCGTAGTCATCGTCACGTTTGTTGATGCCTGGTGAATGGAACTGATGGATCAAGTAACCATGGGCGCCGTGTATTTCGATCGAATCAAATCCGGCTGCAACGGCGCGGCGCGCGGCTTCCTTATATTTATCCACCATCTGCTTCACTTCTTCAGTGGACAGCGCTCTTGGATAACGTGTCTCGCCGAACTCCGAATGAGCTTCAACCGGCATTTCTGACGAGCTGACCGGTGTTTTAATGTGTGTCGCTTTACGGCCGGCATGCGCAATCTGGATCGCTGCTTTGCTGCCTTGTGCATGAATGACGTCTACGAGCTGCTTGTACGCTGGGATCTGGGCATCATCCCATAGTCCAAGGCAGTTGGCAGTAATTCTGCCGTCCGGCTCTATATTGGTCATCTCGACGATAATAAGGCCGGTCTGACCGACAGCCCTGGATGCGTAGTGGACAAAGTGCCAGTCATTCGGTGTGCCATCTTCCTTTGTGACAGAATACTGGCACATCGGCGGCATGACCACGCGGTTTTTAAGTTCCATATTCTTATATGTAAAAGGTGTGTTCAATAAAGTCTTCATCATCATTCCTCCTATACCGTTTATTATAGTAATGAATAAAGCAATATAACATGAATATGCTTGAAGATTTTAAAGTTACAGTTTACACAATGAGGAAATAGTGTTCTACTATCAGTAGAACAGTTGTAACGTTCCTAATTTTTTGCTTGTTATTCTGTTATACAAATAATAGAACAGGTGGTGACATAATGTATATAGAACTCGATGATCAAAGCAGCACCCCGATTTATCTGCAGCTGGCCAATCAGATTATCCGGGGCATTGCGAACAAAGAGCTGGTGCCGTACGAAGCGCTGCCGTCCGGTCGCATGCTTGCAGGCGACCTCGGGATTAACATGCATACCGTGAACAAAGCCTACCATTATCTGGAGGATAAACGCTTTATTCAAGTGCAGCCGAAGTCGGGTGCCATGATTCATCCGGAAGCGGTGAGAGCGGCCAGTGCCAGTGAAGTACAGTTACTGAAAGAACGACTGCAGCCTATTATAGATGAAGCAAGATGTCTGCGGTTATCTAAAGAAGCCATCTATCAATTAATCAAGGAGTGTGAAAATGATGATTGAAGCGATAGTCACAAGTTTGATTATAGGGGTGACAGGCCTCGTCATACTGTTATCAGGACGCTTCGTTAAACGTAATATGTTGTTTTCCGTGTACGTTCCTGACAAGTACCGGAAGGAAGCTGAAGTAAGGGACATCATCAAACAGTTTAGAGTGCAGGTCATTACAGCGGCAGTGCTCAGCGCCATGGTCAACTTTATCGTCATGCTGTCTGCCGGCCATACAGCGGTCATTATATTGATGATGCTGCTCAATCTGCTGCTCATCATAGATGTACTGTTGTACAGGAACGCCAATGAAAAGATGAAGGCACTGAAAGAGAGAGATGACTGGATGGCCGGTGTAAAAATGCTGCGGACAGCAAATACAGCTGCCCGGGATGATCTTGCACTGCTGCCATGGCAGATTTATTTAATTCCATTCGCGCTGCTGACGCTCAGTGTGATTTACACGGCGCTGAACTATAGTCATATACCAGACAGAATAGCGGTGCACTGGAACATCAATAATGAAGCGGACCGCTGGGAGGACAAGAGTATCGGCACTGTATTCTATTCAGGGCTGCTCGGTTACGGCATTCTTCTGCTGCTGATAGCGGTCAATTCAGCCATCAGCTGTTTTCCGATGATGCTTAATCCCGCAGCGAAAGAGGCGTCACAGCAATATGAGAGCAGCGTGAGAAGAAACAACAGCTATTTGATGTTTATCATCGCTGTTGTCGTGTCACTGATGTTCAGTTTTATTCTTGTGCAGCCGTTATTGTTCCCGCCGGGCTATATGCCGGGTTATGTCATGCCGGTGATGATTGCCGGCATGATTATCCCGATTGTTCTCAGTATCATTTATCAGTTCCGTGCAGACAAAAAGTACCGGGAAACTGCAGCAGTAGTCGATAAAGCACCTTATCATGATGACAGTAACTACAAATGGGGCTTGTTTTACTACAATAAGCAGGATTCGAGCGTCTGGGTGCCGAAAGTTTCGCAGTTCGGGATGACGATGAACTTTGCACGGCCGGAAGCACTGCTTATTTCCGCTGTAATTCTTATTGTGACGCTGCTGCCGATCATTTTATTATTTATTTTCGGCTAGCCGGCAGCGCGTTATTACATGCAATCAAGGCCAATCTTTCCTATAATAAGTTCAAGACCATAAGATTGGGCGTGGGAATATGTATGAAGTGAAAACAGAAGTCAAGATTATTCCGGACGGATTTGAGTCAGTGAACCGATTTTTTCATGACCATGTATTCCGCAGTTATATTGAGCTCGGTGCAAAGCTTAGAGGACGCTGGGTGGACGCCGACTGTACACTGATTACAGAAATATGGGCATTCCATGATAAAAATCATTATCAGCAGTTTTTTGAATTGAGAAAGAAGACATCTCATTACAAGAACAGCGTAGCCGAGAAACTGGCTAATGATAAATGGATTATCTCGAAGAAAGAAACACATATGGAGCCGACGGGTAATTACTTCCAGCCGCTGCACAGTGTATCAGCAAGTGTGTTTGCACAAAATGACAAAGGCGAGACACTGCTTGTCAGAAGTCTGCATAGAAGCGATACACTGGAACTCCCCGGCGGTATGGTGGATCATGAAGAGAGCCTGACAGAATGTGCCATCCGAGAGACGAAGGAAGAAACAGGACTCGATGTGGAAATATTAGGACTTGTTTATATTTCGCACAACGTGTCTAACGGTATCGTAGCGTTTGTCTTCCACGGAAAAATTACAGGCGGCCAAATTGCAGACTATGAAGAAGAGACAAAGGATGTCGGCTTTTACGATACATCTGAACAAGCGATTGACCGTTACGTTAAACGCCCCGATTTCAAGGAACGTATTATCGAATCACAGAAATTGAGTTATCTTCCGCTCGATATTATGACAAGCAGACCTTACAATCTTGTCGAACGCCTGAACTAAAGAAGTATAGCCAAAATAAACGCCCTGCAGTAGTGGCGAACTGCAGGGCGTTTATTATGACTTTTGAAGGCCACTTCTCACTGAATTTCGGTCGGTTGGACTGGATTTTGGCCTTCAGGAGCTGTTTGAAGGCCACTTCTCACTGAATTTCGGTCGGTTGGACTGGATTTTGGCCTTCAGGAGCTGTTTGAAGGCCACTTCTCGCTGATTTTCAGTCGGTTGGACTGAATTTTGGCCTTCAGGAGCCGTTTGAAGGCCACTTCTCACTGAATTTCGGTCGGTTGGACTGGATTTTGGCCTTCAGGAGCTGTTTGAAGGCCACTTCTCACTGAATTTCGATCGGTTGGACTGGATTTTGGCCTTCAGGAGCTGTTTGAAGGCCACTTCTCGCTGATTTTCAAGAAAAAATCCATTATTCACTGGCGAATTTAAGAGTTGTATCAAGCTGGCCGGTCAATTCGGTCAGCGGCAGCGGTCCGCCCTGCAGCCACTGACCGAAATCAAGTTCTGTCGGCTCTGTATCACCGCCGAGCGCTATCCAGGCCTTCAGCTCCTTCGGAAAATAGCAGCTTGTGTGGATGGTGCCGCTCCAGCTGGAATATTTATCACTGAAGATGCCGGCAGTCGAACTGTTCATAGCATTAAATGCCTCGGCTGCAGTTAATCCGCTGTTGACCTGCGCAGTCATCGCGGTCATTCTGTCATAAGAATCTGTCAGTACTTTTCGGTTTTCATGAGTGAGGACTTCGAAGTGATTGGTACAGTAATGGTGTTCTCTTATATTAATATCCCGCGGTGTCACTTCTACAATCTGTGTGATACCTTTTTTGTCGAGCACAATATAGGAGAAGCTTGAGCGGTGGGGAATGGACTGCAGCAGCTTGACTGCTTCTTCGACATCTCTGCATGTCTCAAGTATCAGCCGGCCGATCATATAGCAGACGAAGCCGTCACCCGGATTTTTGCGGTGCATGAAATTGTAGCCCATCGTCAAACCGTGTTCATTGATGCCGTCCATCCGGCCGGTCACCCGCGAGACAGGGGCCATCGTCGCATAACCGCCGTCATCCGGTTGAAAGAATGTCAGCCGGCCGTCGTAAGTCGCTGGATGATAGTCATAATTACGGACAAGAAAACCTTCGGCAGTAAAGACAGAGCACCCGGAGTCTTTCGCATAAACTCTATAGCCGCCGAAGTTCTGCAGCACTTGTTCAAGTCCCATATCAAGTGAATCTTGAAGCCCGATTAATTCATCCCATATATACGGTGCAAACTCATTGAACACTCGTCTTGTTTCCTCTATATCCACATCAAACCGCGGTCGTCTGATCCGCCATTCGCGGGCGCGGTTTTTCATCATCAGTGTTCCTTTAATCCATTCTCCCTGGGCATAACCGAAGTCATAATGACTGCCGCGGAATTCTGTAATGCTGCTTGTAACGTCCTGCATATGATCACGCCTTTAGCCTTTTATATATATTCTAACATAATTGATTTGACTATCATAACAAACAAATTGACTATTGTATTTGTCAAATTGTAAAACATATATTACAATAAAGATAGATTCAATGAATTCTAGTGAAAAGAGATGTGAATACATTATGAAAAACAGGCTGAAGGAACTGCGGGCAAGAGATGGCTTTAATCAGACAGAGCTCGCAAAGCGGGCAGGCGTATCGAGACAGACAATCAGTTTGATTGAGCGTGATGGTTTCATGCCTTCTCTGTTGACGGCAGTTAGAATCGCGCGGATTTTTGAGGAACAGATAGAAGACGTATTTATTTTTAAGGAGGATGAACTATGAAAAAAATGTGGAAAGGCTTTTTGATTGGTGCTGTGATTGGAGGGATTTTCGGTATGCTGTTAGGCGGGGGGCTGGATGCGATTAATTTTCTAGCAGCTCGTTTCGACAGTGAAATGAAAGCAGGAGCCATCATCATTATTATTATGGCGCTGGTACTATATATAACGCTTTCCATGAGAAAGTTTAGAACGACAAATAACCTTCTTCAAAGTTGATTCTCGCTATTTACCAGATTGCTCAAGGTGAGAACCAGATTATAGGGATGCTGCTATTTACGGGTATGTTGATTTATTCAGCTGTTAAATATTACAATAAAGCTAATGAATATAATAAATAATAATGCTGATGTTGCCCGTGCATGAGTAACCGAAAGTGATAATATGGTTTAAAAGTCCTGCAAAGCGGGACTTTTTGTCTGATTTCTCCGTCTCCAGCCCGCGTCGGTTGACTTCACTCCTGATTTTTACTAAGGTAGGCGGTGAGGAGTGATAGTATGAGAACGTTGGAACAGGAGAAGGATCTCTTCTTTATTGATGGTTCAACGTACGATTTACTGACAGAGGAATTAAAGACGACCGTTGTATGCCCGAAAGATGAATTTCGCGGACATGCCATCTATAAAAACTTTCATGTGAGCAACTGCCATAGAACGTGGCGCATTTCAGATTATGACTATGTGATTGCTGCACAGCCCGGCTGGTACGAAAGTCTGCCGGCAAGTAAGCAGCAGCTTGTGTTCAATGAGCAGAAACGGACAGGTTCCTGCATGCTGATCGGCAGTACGCTGATCACACAGCGCTTCTGGTCACAATTGACAGCAGCACAGCAGCAGAAAGTCATCAGTCTTTACGATGAACCGATAGAACAGCTGGATGTGTCAGGGCTGCCTGACCGTTTCACACGTCTGCACGGCGTATTTCCTGATGAGCACGGTGGTAACTGTTTCGCAGCGGCTCTGTACGGTGTGACGGACGAAGAAACAATTCTTAATGAGTGGATTCATGATCAGATGTTCACTGACATGCTGACCCGTAATCACTATATACAGACTGATCAGCCGGAAAGTGACAGCGTCATGGTATTTGTCCGTGATGGTGTCGTCGTCCATGCATGCTATATGATTGATGACGACTACTGCTTCAATAAATCAGGACAGATGTTCTACAATCCATGGCATATCGCCCGCATTGACAAAGTGAAGGCCGACTGGAAAGACTGTGAACTGGTCTATTACAGTTCAGCCGGGAAAGCAAATATGGCAAGGACTAACAAACAAGCTTGTTACGCTTAAACGACAAAAAAACCGGATCGGCTGACCCGGTTTTTTTTGGTTAGTTGACGCCGACTTGGCTCCACGCATTAGCCACAGTTGAAGCATCTGTTGTGCCGTATAAGTCAGTCGCTGCTCTTACTAAGGAAGCTTTAGCGTCTGCGAATGATGAATTAGGTGTTAAGTAGTAAACTAAAGCACGGTAGTAGATTTTCTCTGATTTTGCTTTGCCGAGTTTCGTTACTGTGTTGTAGAACGCTTTGTTCGGGATACCGCTGTTTGTATGAACGCCGCCCCAGTCGCCGGCCTTTGTGTTCGGCAAGTATTTATAATTGTTCATATGAGAAGGCTGGCCATAAAGATCTGGATTCGACATGCTGCGCAGTGCATCACCGCTCTTGTTCGGTGTATAGACATCTTCACCCATTAAGAAGTCAGGGTCTACAAAGTAACCGAAGACATCTGAGAATGATTCATTCAATGCACCAGGCTGATTCTCATAGACAAGTCCTGCTGTTTTTTCAGTGACCGCATGTGTCAGTTCATGAGCGATGACATCATTGGCACCTGATAACGGGGAGAATGTCACGCCGTCTCCGTCACCATAAACCATCGATTCACCGTTCCAGAAAGCATTGTTGTAGTTGGTGCTGTAATGGACGATAGAGTAGATAGGTGCACCCTGATTATCGTAGGAATCACGGTTATGGACATTTTTGTAGTAGTCATAAACCTGGTCAGCATAGTAATGCGCATCGACTGCTGCACGCTGTGCTGGACTTGTGAAATATTTGTCTGAATCCGTCACGATAGAATAGTTTGATGTCGCATTTTTAGCGTCATATGTCTCGATGTTACCAGTGTGCGTCATATCCGCTAAATAATAAGTGCCGTTCTCTTCATAGATGTTCAATGTTTTAGTATCGCCTTTGTTACCTGTACCGCTGCCGGTAGTCGGCCCGACGTCAGTCAGCGCATTCTGCTTAGCAACGACTTCGCCTGTTTCTGCATCAATTTGAACTTTCCAGTTAGCAGGCTGAGGTGTCAAGTAAATCAGCTGAACATCATAGACGAGTTTATTGTGCTCAGGGTTGACGACTAAATCTGCTTTTTTGACGACTTTACGACCTTGGTTTTTGACTGCATCTTTATCGACACCTGCAGCAGCATAAGCTTTATCGACTGCCTGTTCTGCTGTCAGTTTTTGAGTGTTGGTCGGTGCGAGTTCTTTCTGGTCAAGGTCACCGTTGACGAATGTCACTTGTCCTTCTTTATTGACGTGGACTTTAACTTCTGTGTTCAGTCCGACTTTGCCGTTAACTTTTGGCTTTAATGTATAGTGAGTGAAGCCGAGATCGTCTTGTTCAACTGAAACGACATCGTACTGCTTGTAAGTTTTCTTAACTTCTTTTGAACCAGGTAAATTTTTAAGTGTGTTTTTAGCTTCCTGTTTATTCTGTACTTTTTCAAGCTTTGTCAGTGCCTTTGAACCATCTGATTTCGCGAACGACTCATTCGCTGGAACAAGTGAAGCAAGTAAAGCTGTAGATAATACTGCAGGAACGATGAATTTTTTCGACATGTAATACACTCCTTAAATAGTGGTTTTTTAAAGCTAATTCTTATTATAATTATTTTGAATTGTTTGACATCTGTATTTTACGCAAATCTGTATAAAAGAGATGTTAACATTTCTTGATAATATGATTATATTATATAAAAAATATATATAATATGACTAAAATTAAATATTAAATATGTTGATATTACTGATTTATAAACATAATTTTAACTTTTAAAGTATGTTAAAAAGTTAAAAACAACCTCATGACAAAACAGCCGGATCATTGAAAATCCGGCTGTTCAGTATTTGTCAGTTCATCCAGCAGCACATGTAAAGCGATTGTTTCAGCGCTGCGTATGTTCTGCCCTGACCAGTTGCTCATATATTCTGAGTTATTCTGAACTTTTGCTGCTGCCCTTATATCAGCTGTCATCTGATTCATTAGCGGATAAGGAACAGCCGGCTGCTGCATCAGTTTATTGCGGATGCCTCGGGCTGACTTCCCTGTAATAGCAGTGGTTACTACTGCTGCAGTTTCGTCGGCGTTATTAATCGCTTCTTTATGAAGGGGGTGCGCACTGCTTTCATAAGTGTTGAGGAAGCGGGTACCGATTTGAACATAATCCGCCCCGAGCATTTTCGCGGCTGCGATTCCCCGGCGGTCAGCAATACCGCCCGCTGCAATGACCGGAATGCTGACGGCATCTGCCGCCTGTGGAATAAGACTTATCAGACCGATGGACGGCTGCTTGAGGAAGCCGCCTTGATGTCCGCCGGCCTCGTACCCTTGCACTGTCACATAGTCCATACCGTGTTCTTCGATAATAAGCGCTTCCTTGACATTTGTCGCTGTGCCGATCACTTGTATGCCGGCGTCTTTCAGCTGTAAGATCAGCTGCTTATCCGGACAGCCGAAAGTAAAGCTGACTACCGGAACATTCATCTTGATGCAGAACGCAGCATAGTCTTCGATAGACGGCTCACTGGAAAATTGGATATCCGTCACTTCCGGAATGTTCAATATCCGGCGGATGTCGTTAAGCGCGTCGTTCACAGCTGTTATATTATCCGGGACTTCAGGCGTGCGCTGATGCGCAAAAATATTGACGGCATAAGGTCGAGCGGCCCTGAATCGCACCTCTTCAATCTGACGAGCCAGCGTATCAAGAGAAAGGCCGCCTGCAGCTAATGAGCCGAGACAGCCATAATTTGACACTGCAGCCACAAATGCAGGGCTGATAATGCCGCCTGCCATCGGTGCCTGAATGATAGGGAAGGTGATGTCAAGCATAGGAAAACACTCCTTTAAGCGCCTGTAATACCCATTTCGGTATACATACGGATGAGTTTACGGTCTCCATCAATGGTCTTGAACGTTAAAATAGTCAGTGAAGAATCTTCAAGCAGATTATAGTGGTCATCCTCACGGTAAATCCGAATGATGACAATGTTATCTGTCCCGCGCTCTGTCTTGTAGAGAACATCAAAACGCCATTCCTGCTGCTCTTTAAAACGCTCATTAAACACATTGATGATCTGGTCATAATTGTAGATGAGTTCTTCATGAGTGGAAAGAACAAAACTTGCCTTTAATTCTGGTGAGAGTATAGTCTTGATAGTTTCTATATCTTGGTTCTGCCATGCGGCTAATAGACGGACATGTGCCAAGTCATTCACGTTCCTTTTCAGCAATTTGGTTGATTGTGATTTATTATAGCATGAACTAAAGAGATAAACATTTCTTTAATAGAATTTAATATGATAATATAGGATTATCAGATGATAAGAGGTGAAATGAGAATGAAGAGTTTATTAAAAGGATTATTTTTCATCGTATTTCTATTGGCAATCATTATAACAGGTGGAGCAGCTGTATTATTTACGCGTTTTAAAGCTGACTTTGAAGATATTGAGCGTCGTACTCAGGATATTATCGCTAAAATTGAATCAGAAAATGTCTAGAACTTACCATTATGGTGAGTTCTTTTTTATTAAGTGAATTGAGGAGGCGGCCGTTTGGCATTGACATTGTCGGATGTATCTCTAATAGAAAAGGCACTTGACCAGCTGGTGAAGTTGATGAGTCTGAAACATCCTTGTATTGAAGACATTGTGATTGGTTGTCAAAGAAAACCGGAAGATTATGCGGTGGCACTGTCTATTAAGGAAGCATGGGAACAGCGAGGCGGTTTTAATAGTGAAGGCGGCACAGTGCTTGATATTGTGTGCTGGAATGAGCAGTCGAGTTCGTTCAATAAGTATTGCAGTCGTATTGCCCGGCACCATCCCGATGCTTTTGTGGTCGTCGGGATGACAGCGGGTTTTAAGGAGATCAATAGGCGTCTTCATAAGTGCTCTGAGCTGACAGCTGAGCAGACTTACGTGCTCGGAAATAGAGACGGGTCACTGGACTCATTGTTTTTTCACCAATTAACGGGCGTCAGCTGGACCGGAGAAGCGTGGAGAATGTCACAGCTCCAAACTATTACATAAAGGCAGTCACCTGACGGATGACTGCCTTCTATTACGGCGATGAGGCATAAATAGCAGCACTAGTCCGGTGACGATCATTATATAGGCTGCGTTCAACGGCAGCGGATTTTCTCCGGCGGCCGGCAGTACTGCTGAAGATGATTCTTTCTGCTCATGTGCGTCTTCAGTTGAGGCATCGTGTGAGCTGCTTGTTCTGTTGCTGCTCGTCTCTAAGGTTCTCGTGTCAGCAGGAAGCTTGAAACCATCAGGTCCGCTTTCAACCGGCAGCTGAGGCGGCACTTGATCTGCATAGCTGCTAACTTCAGTCTTAACGTCTTCAGCAGGCTGATGCTCATTGATGATTCGGCTGACCGGATCTTTAGCGCTAGAATTAGTCGTGGCTGCAGATACAGTCAAGGGCAGGGTGACAAAGAAAAGGGTTAATATAAAAGTTCGTAAAAAAATTTTCATTTCGCTTCTCCTTTGCAGTTGATTAAACTTATTATGACATATAATAAGCTGCTCCTCTATGATGTTGACGATAATTATCAATATCTTAACAGCTGTCACATGGAATTCATTGTTTCTTCAAGATCAGGAAGCTATGTAAAAATAATTAAAATTTATATAGTATTAACTGGATATAGTGAAGCAAATCTTGAAGCAGCAGCACTTAAAATCAAAAAATTGTCGAACTTGTCTAAAATTTAATGTATGATGATAAAAATGCTGCAAAAACCATATAAAGCTGCAATAGTGAGATATCAGTAAAGTAGGTGATGGGAATCAAGATTATTATGCTGGATGATCAGGAAATGGTGGGACAGGGAATCGCACATCTACTGTCAGCTGAAACTGATATAGATGTGCTGAAAGCATTCTCGGAACTTCATCATCTGGAATATTATATAGAGACATTATTACCTGATATTGTGCTCTGTGAAGCGAAAATCAGCGGAATAAACATGCTGCTCAATTTGCGGGCGCTCGTCGATAAATATGACAAAACGCGCTTTATCATATTGACGGGCTACGACATAGAAGAATATAAGGCAAGAGCATATGATAACGGGGCAGCGGCCTTTATTTTGAAAGAAGAATCCGCCGATTATTTAATTGATTCGCTGAGGAAAGTCTATTACTTCAACCGCAACCTATTGACCGAGATCAAGCCGGAATATCAGCTCCTGACTGTCCGTGAGCGGGAAATACTCGCACTGGTTGCGCGGGATATGACAAACAAGGAAATCAGTGAAGCGTTGTTTGTCAGCAAACGTACGGTCGAATATCAAGTGTCCAGCCTGATCCGTAAGCTTGAGGTGGAATCAAGAGTAGGGGCAGTGATTAAAGGATTGAAGCTCGGCATCATCGAAGAAGATATAAGGATGTAGATGTTTATAGAGATAACAAAGAACCCGGACCGGGTTCTTTGTTATGACTGATTACAGCTGGAGCGAGAGATTGATGACATCGATGAAAGAAACAAAGCACAGCTGCTGGTTATCCAGATTGACACCGATAATCAGCATAGCCCAGTGGTCGATTTTTTCGACGGTAAGTTGCAGCTGCTTAATATAGCCGTCGTGATAAAACTCAATCAGCAGTGGACAATGACGGTGCAGCGCTTCCTGTAATGTGCGGTTGAGCTCTTCAAGCCGGTCATCACAGAGCACCGGCCGTTCTACTTTGTGCTGCTGCTCAAGCTGCTTTTTAATATCCGCATACTGTTCAGGCATCGTCGCAAAAGGCGCCCATTTGATCATGCCGCGTCCCAAAGGAATATTCGGATTCAATTGACTCCGCTCGATGTTACGGTAATCAGTCTCACCATAAACAGGATGAATCATAACATCACTTCTTTCGTGGATGTAACCTCATTATAAGAACATATGTTCGGTATTTCAAGATATTTAATGATTAGCTATCTTTTACAGTTATAACTTCATAAGTGCACAACAAAAAATAGACTGCGGAAAACCTTGTTGTATCAAGGTTTTCCGCAGTCTTTTTATGACGGGGTCTGCTGCTTGAAAAAGTTTGAGTGAATAGAGAGATAAAGCAGCAGCATGCCAATCAGACCAAGAGAAATGACGTAGACCGACATCATTGTGCTGTTCAGCACAGTACCGACAATGAGACCGGAACTCGCCACAAGGCCGGCACCACTATAGCCGAGTGAACCGAAGGCGATATAGCTTGCCCGCTTGTCCTCCGGCATCAGCTTAGCCTGAAAGACCGAGAGAATCGGTGTCTGCATCAGTTCACCGATAGTCGCGATAAGAACGACAAGCAGCAGCAAGTACCAATTCGTCAAATGATGCGCCAGACCATAGCCGCCTGTGTACATGAAAGCACCGAGCATAAGTACAGCAAGCTGATTGCTCTTTTCGGTCACTTTAGCGACTAGAAAAGTGATGGATACAACAAGCAGCGTGTTCTCGATAAGCATCAAACTCATCATCCGGACGCCGTCGACATGTATGCCGAGCAGATTGACCGGTTTAAATTCATCATGCAGCCGGACACCGATGTAGTTCGTCAGCGCAAACTCTGCTGAAAAGATAAAAACGGCTGCCATCGTGAAGAAGACGAATCTTGTATCTTTTAATGCCGCTTGGTAGTTGCTCAAGAGATCCCGCATCCAGTGGGTTGTCACTGCTCTTGGGGCGCGGTCAGTTGTCGGATCGATTAAATACTTCTTAAAGATGAACGTGTTGATGAGCATAATGACAATAATCAATATGAACAGCATCAGGCGGTGGTCCCTGTAGAACAGACCACCGATCGCTGTACCGACAGCAGTCGCTAAGTTATTTGCCCAGTACGTCGTCACGTAGACTGATTTGCGCATGTCTTCAGTCGTTGAATCAATGATCAAAGCTTCAAGTGCCGGGAAGACCATCGCATTGCTGATAGCTGTCAGCATGAACAGAATGGCGACAACCCATGGCATATTGACATGAGGATGGATGAAGATGGTCATTAAGATCATAATGACCGCAAAAATCATCTGACCTGCTAACAGCTGGCCTTTTCTGCTGAAGCGGTCAGCAAAGTAACCGCCGAGCAGGTTGCATAGTAAACCGAAGATGACGTTGATCGATAATAACAGCCCTGATGTAACTTTACCGAGTTCGTCAGCGATATACAGCACCATAAAAGGCATCACACTCATACTCGCCGCATGGTCAAAGAAACCGCAGCAAATACGAAGTTTAACATTGGAAGGGAACTCAGAGAATTTCATGGTGATAGTCCTCTATTTTCATAAGATTAGTTACATTATAATCTAAATATTTCAAAAATAATACAGCTGTTGCAGTGTGGCCGCTCTTATTCGATGTATACTTCGTCCCAGTTGTAGAAACCGTGCAGGACGATGCGTGCACTGTGCAGCTTTTGAGGGACGTACAGCGTCTTCTGATTATTGAACAGCGGGATAAGAAGATGACGTTTTTCCAGTGCGCGGTCAACGATAATATGGCGCCGCGACCAGGTAGCTGTGGGGCTTGTGATATAGCTCTCGAATATATCTTTTAGTGCCGGATACTGTGCAGGCAGGTGATGCTGCATCGCTTTATGCTGAAAGAGCAAGCTGAAATATTCGTAGTGCTCTGCACCGTTTAAGAAAGCCCCGTGCAAATAATAGTCTGCTGAATAATCAAGTCTGGAATGAATCGCCTCGTCAATCGTGACAGGGATAAGCTCTACTTCAATATGATGCCGTTTCAGCAGCTGCCTGACATCGTTCATCAGCTTCCTGATATAGCTCGGATAAACAAGACGAACAGTGAACCCGGATGTCAGTTCAGGTGTCCGGCTGAAGTAACGTGACTGTTTCAGAATAGTGGGTGCAGCCTTGGCGATGTTCTTTCGTTCGGACGTCTGACGTAAATACGTCTGCATGATGTAATGGGTGGTTTCCCGCTGTGCTTGCGTCAGCCGGTTATCCCGCAGTGACAGCATGTAATAAAATCCGTCTGTTACAGTGTGAGCGGTGAGCTGGTCGCCGGCCAGCAGGGAGAATTCATCGTGCTTCTGGTCAGGGATATAGATCATCTCTACTTCATCGAGAAACGGACGCAAGCCGTAATAATTATCAAATGCCTTCAGGATGGAATGCGTGTCCGTGTTCTTGTGAATATAAAAAGGGCCGGTGCCGATATAGCTTTCATCTGCCACTTTATAAATGCTTAAGTTAAGTGTCGATAGAATATCCAGAATGTAAGGACAGTCAGTGAATGACAGTTTGAGCTGATAGTTATTGATAGTCTCAATCGAGTGAAGCGGATCAAGTAAGCCGTGCATATAAGAAGAGGACTTCGCCGTCTTCAGACAGTCACTGACATCGAGTGCTGTCAACAGCTGACCGTCGTGAAAGCGGATGTTCTTCCGTAAATAAATGACAGCTTCAGTCTCCGTCACATGAATATGATGAGCAAGCTGATAATGATAACGGCCTTCTTTAAATTCGACGAGCGTATCATAGAGGTTGCTCAGTACATTAAAGCTGTTAATATCATTCGCAGCGAGCGGATTAAGGGTTAAAGGGGCATAGCGCTTTTTGATGATCAGCCTGTCATTGTCTTTTCTGTCTATACCGAGCAGCTGATTAGCCTGCAGCAGCAGCGACTGTTTCGATGTTTCAGACCAATCCCACGTCAGATAGTGGACGACTTCATCAAGCGGCTCCGTGCTGAATAATGATGTGACTTGCTGGAAATAATGGTCATCGATATTTAACTGCCAGTCAATTTCTGTCATATGGCCGCGGCCTCTGCCACTTGTATAAGTGAGGAACTGCTCAGCCTGCCATCTTTTTAAACTGCGTGCTAAATGTTTCTGGCTGATTTTCAGCTGTTCACTGACTGTCTTCTGGTTGATTGACGCTTTGCTGAGATTATAAAAAGAGAGTAGTAATGATTCCATGGTCACCTCTAAAAGTAGACTGAAATAAAATATTGTCCATTTTTAATTAATTCAGTCTACTTTATCATAAAGTTAAATATAACAGAAGAGGTGAAGGATATGAGGATCAGAGATTTACCGCTTAATATTCATTTGAGGTTGTGGGGGTCGTTCGTCAACCGTTGTACTTACAGTGCGACATTACCATTTTTAGCGCTTTATTTAACGGATCAGGTCAATGCTTCATTCGCCGGACTGTTCCTGGCAGTAGGTGTGTTTGTTCAGTTTGCGAGTAATATATGGGGCGGTTATTTTGTTGACCGTATGCCCCGCAAGAAGATGCTGGTTTTCGGCGCAGTTCTCGAAGCGGCAGCACTTGTGTTAATGTGGGTCACTGTTCTTCAGTCCTGGCTTGTATTATTTCTCGCGTCATATGTGCTGTTTACGATTTTCAGTGCGTTCAGACGGCCTGCCATGAGTGCAATCGTCCAGGATTCAGCGACGCCGGAAAACAAAAAGCTGCTGTACCGCATGGATTACTGGCTGATTAACCTTTCTCTTGCGGTCGGCGCCTTGCTCGGCGGCCTGCTTTACACCACTCATAAAGAGTGGCTGTTCTTTATGACTGCACTGGCCGCATCGATACTCGCTGGCCTATATGCAAAGTACATCGAGGAGACGAACAGCTTCATACGGGAGAAGAAGCATCACAATATTTTTAGGGATCTGCTGTCTGCCTACAGTACTGTATCGCGCGATAGACGTTTTGTCATCATGGTCATCGGCGGCATGCTGCTGGCGACTGTTGAACTGATGACCAGTACTTACGTTGCTGTCAGGCTGCACCAGTCGTTTGCGCCGATTAATCTAATGGGGTTCAGCATTAACGGTGTCCGCATGTTCACGCTGATCAATATGACCAATACATTGACAGTGGTCAGCTGCTCATTGCTGGTCGGCAAATTTGCGGAACGTTTCCCGGTCAACCGTATACTATTGGCAGGGCTCGTTGTTTATGGATTAGGTTATGCGCTGCTGACAGCTGCGAATTTATGGTGGCTGATTATCGTTGCGATGCTGATCGCGACATGCGGGGAGATGATCTATGCACCAATTAAAAGCGCTGAAACGTTAACGCTTATTCCGAAGAATCAGCGGGGGTCCTATAATACATTCAGTTCTTTCACATATAGCGGTGCCCAGCTGCTGTCAAATGGTTCACTCATTATCGGCGCTTATTTAAATCCTTATGCCATGAGCTTCGTCGTCTTCTTCATCGTCATGCTGGGCAGTGTGTTCATGATGAGCAGCTTATTCGGCACGCACTATAAAAAAATCCCTGGATAGCATCCAGGGATTCTTCTTGTTATTTAGTGATGGCAAGCATCAGTTCGCGTGCGACTTTTGCCGCGACTGCATTGGATACGCCTGATGCATCGTATGGTGGAGAGAGCTCCACGATGTCTGCTGCGACGACATTCAGCTGTTCAAATACTTTGAATGCCGGCTGCAGTTCCTTGTATGTCAAGCCGCCCGGTTCCGGTGTGCCAGTGCCCGGGAAGATAGACGGGTCAAGACAGTCGAGATCTATTGTCACATAGACCGGTGTGTCTTTTAACAGGGCCGGCAGGTCTTTCAGTGTATCGATAGAGAATTTCTCGAGTGTTGTATGAGCATCACTCCAGTCGAACTCTTCTTTCGTGCCTGAACGGATGCCGTACTGATAGATGCGGCCGTCGCCTGTGATGTCGTGAATGCGGCGCACGACTGTCGCATGACTGAGCGGCTCACCCATATAGTCGTCGCGCAAGTCCGTATGTGCATCGAGCTGCACTAATACGACATCTGGATATTTCTCGTGTACAGCACGGAACGGTCCGAGCGTCACTAAATGCTCGCCGCCGATCATAAACGGCAGTTTGCCGGCAGTCAGAATCTCGCGTGCTGTTGCTTCTAATTCATCCAGCACTTTCACTTTATTGCCGATTGTGATGTCAACGTCGCCTGAATCCATGATGCTGACATCTTCTAAGTCTTTATCAAGATAAGGACTGTAAGTCTCAAGGCCGTATGACTCAGAACGGATGGCATCCGCTGCGAAACGTGTGCCTGGACGATTGGACACAGTGCCGTCAAATGGTGCGCCGTAAATCACCGTTGATGCTTCTTCGAATGATGCCTCGCAGCTCATATAGACATGCTTATTCGGCTGCATCTTCAAGCATCTCCTTGACGAATGTCGGCAGGGCGAATGCGCCTGTATGAATATCTGTGTTATAGTACTTTGTTTTAAGGCCGAGTTTGTTCCATGCATCTAAATCGGCATCTTTCAATGGATCGTATTTCTTGGATGCGAAGCCGAACAGCCAGTGACCTGATGGATAAGTCGGCATATGGAACTGATACACACGTGTGATCGGGAATAAACCTTTAATTTTTGAATGTGCACGTTTCATTTCGTGTGCGTAGCTTGGGTAATACGGTGACTCATGCTGGTTGATTAAAATACCGTCGTCAGTCAGCACACGGAAACAATTGTTGTAGAAGTCATGAGAGAACAGACCTTCGCCAGGACCGATCGGGTCAGTAGAATCCACAAGAATCAAGTCATAGTAGCCGTCTTCTTTGTTCTTCACGTAAGCAAGGCCGTCTTCAAATAATAAGGTTACACGTGGATCTTCCAGTTTCCCTGCAGTAATCGGCAAGTACTCCTGTGACAGACGTACAACGCGTTCATCAATCTCAACCATATCGATCTGCTCGATAGATTCGTAACGTGCCAGTTCGCGCACTGTACCGCCGTCGCCGCCGCCGATGACAAGCACTTTTTTGATATTAGGATTTGTCGCCATCGCCACGTGCGTAATCATATCGTGATAAACGAACTCATCTTTTTCGTTGACCATCATTAAGCCGTCCAGCGTAAAGAATGTACCGAATTCTTCAGATTCAAAGAAATCAATCTGCTGGAAAGGTGACGTTTCAGTATGAAGATGTGATTTTGTCTTGATTGAAAATTTAACATGGTCTGTGTGATTCTCTGTATACCAAAGGTCTAACATAATAATCCTCCTTATTTAACGTCTACTTCAACAGGTTTGAATGATTCTACAACGATTTCACCTTTAGAATATTTGTGGATTTTATCAGCCATACCGCGGCCGATTTCATATGAGTCAGAAAGTTCGGCTTTTAATGCTTTCTCTAAGTAATCTTCTGCTCTCCACGGGTCTACTGTGTCGCCGCATGTGAAGACGTCAACAGATGCATAGCCGTATTCAGGCCATGTGTGGATGGTTAAATGAGATTCTGAGATGATGACAGCACCTGATACGCCGTACGGATTGAATGTATGAAAACAGCTTTCAACGATTGTTGCACCGGAGACACGTGCTGCTTCGTTCATGATTGCTTCGATTTTATCGTGGTCTTTTAAAATATCCTTGTCACAGTTGTAGTACTCGATTAATACGTGTCTTCCTAAAGTCGTTAATTTCATAATATTATTTTCCTCTTTTCTCTATGATATAAACTTGATTTGAATTTTCAGTGCCGATTTTGATGATCGGCTGGTTGTTGATGAACTGCCAGTAATCAACGATGTCCTGGCTGATGCGTTCGCCTGCCATGACGATCGGTATGCCCGGCGGATAAATCATCAGTGATTCTGCGCAGATTTCTCCGACAGCATCTTCGATATTGACTGGATATTTATCCGCATACAAGACTTCCCGGAGCCCCATCGCCTGCTCGGGGATGGATAGCTGTTTGAGCACCGGCGAGTGGACTTCCCGCTCTGCCTGGTGATGAAGCCGGCTGATGGACTGCAGCGCCTCGAGCAGACGTTCCAGCACCGCCTCGTTATCAGCGATAGAGACAATTCCCATGATTAAGTTCGGTTCAGCGAGTTCCATCTGGATGCTGTAATCGCTTCTCAGTAGTTTGTACACTTCAAATCCAGACAATTCAATGGTTGAATCAATGTAGATAGTCAGCTTGGATTCATCAAGCTGCTGATGATAAAGGTCTTTGAATGCTTTGCCGTCCAGCATATGAAACCCTGGAATGTCATTGACAGCCTGCTTGAACTTCTGGAGAGAAATCATTAACTGCTCAAACTTCTCCGGGCCGTTCAGCGCCAGATTTTTACGTGCGATGTCGAGTGACGACATGAGCAGGTAAGACGCGCTCGTTGACGTCAGCATGTTGATGACACTTTTCACTTTGCGCTTATCCACTAAATCTCCTTGGACGAGCAGTGCGCTTGACTGAGTGAACGAGCCGCCTGTCTTATGAAGGCTGGTCGCTGCCATATCTGCGCCGGCTTCCATGCTGGAAATCGGCAGATGCGGCGAAAATCTGAAATGCGCACCATGTGCTTCGTCTACAAGCACCGGCATGCCGTGTGCGTGCGCAAGCTCTGTTATCGCCTGCAGATCACTGACAGCACCAAAGTAAGTCGGATTCATAATGAAGATAGCGCGCGCATCCGGATGTTTATCGATAGCGGCTTTGACATTGTCATAGCTCAAGTTGTGGGCGATACCGAACTTAACATCGAATTCAGGTGAGACATAGACAGGTGTGACATCAGCCAGTGCCATCGCATTCAGGACTGATTTATGGACGTTACGCGGAAGAATCAGTTTATCACCGGGTCTGCAGACCGCAAGAATCATCGTCTGAATGCCTTCTGTCGTACCGTTGACTAAAAAATGAGCCTCATCTGCTAAATACAAGTCAGCAAGCAGATTTTGTGCCTCCTTGATGACGCCTTTCGGGTTATCGTAATTGTCCAGCTGCGGCATGGAGTTGACGTCGTGCCTTAATGTAGAACGGCCGTAATAGTAAAGTTCCGACTGCTCGTCCAGACCACGTTTATGACCCGGCACATCAAAGCTTGTGACATTTTGGGCTTCGTATAATTTTAATGCATCAAACAGCGGGGTAGCATGATGTTTCGTGCTATCAATTGCTGTCAATGGCTTGATTTCTGATCGTTTAATCAATTTTGCACCCCACAATATTAGGTGAATTGTAAAATATAGTAATACTTAACCAGAGGTTTTATATATCTGTTAATTTATTTTTACCAAACAAATTGTAATGTATTACTAAACTATTAGCAAGAAAAAATTTCATTTTGCATATGTTTTTTTGAAGCGGGAATAGTCTGATAGAATGTAGAAAACAAGAGGGGGATAATTATGAATACTATCGGCTATATTGGTTCTTATACAAAAGGCGAAGGCAAAGGAATTTACCGTTTTACAGTGAACGAAGAAGCAAAAAAAATCGAGACAGTGGAGACGGCTTTTGAAGTGCCTGCGTCTACTTATGTCGTCAAACATGGAGACTATTTATATGGCATTAAGAAAGAAGATGACAAAGCAGGTGTCGCTGCTTACAAAATCGGAGAAGAAGGACAGCTTGAATACATCAATGACTGCCGTGAATCAGCAGAAAGCGGCTGTCATATATGGGTGACTGACGACGGTAAATATTTGATGGAAGCAGTATACGGGGCAGGAGAAGTACGTCTGTACAGCCTGCAGCCGGAAACAGGCGAAGTGCTGCAGCTGATTGATACAGTCGTGCAGGACGGGAAAGGACCGAATGAGGACCGCCAGGATAAGGCCCATACACATTTCATCCAGCAGACGCCGGACTTGAAGTATGCAGTGGCGATAGATCTCGGTGCTGATGAAGTCATCACGTTCAAGTTCAGTGACAATGGCTTTGAGAGAATCCGCGCATTAAAGCTGCCGGCAGGCGTTGGTCCAAGACATTTGACGTTTAATGAGAACGGGCAGTATGCGTATTTATTCACTGAACTGAGCAACGATGTATTCGTGCTTAACTATAATGACGGTACATTTGAAGTGCTGGAGCAGCATCATGCGGTGCCGGCTGACTTCTCCGGCAATACGCAGGGTGCAGCTATCCGCATGAGCCGTGATAACAAATTCGTCTATGCGTCTAACCGGGGGCATCAAAGTATCGCTGTCTATAAAGTGGAAGAAGACGGCGCTAAGCTTTCTCTTGTAGAAATTACGGACTGCGGCGGTGACTGGCCGCGCGACTTCAACATTACGCCGCGCGACAAGTTTTTAGTATGTGCGCACGAAGTGAGCGGTAATGTCTCACTGTTTGAACGAGACAGCGCGACAGGCAGATTGACATTGCTTGAAAATGACAAGCAGGCGGCAGAAGGTGTCTGCGTACAGTTTTTGTAAGGGGCCGTGGTCATGAAAACAGCAGTCTATCAGATGACAGTCATACCGGGGCAACCTCGGGAGAACTTGAAGAAAGTGGCGGACTGGCTGAATCGGCTGCCGGAAGATACAGATGTCGCGGTGCTTCCTGAAATGTGGAACACTTCTTACATGCTTCAGCAATTAGCCGATTTGATTGATGATGAAGGCAGCCTTGAAATCAGTGCACTCCAGAACATCGCCCGGCTGCGGCGCTTGAATATTGTAGCGGGCTCAATCGCAGTGAAGCATGGTGATAAGTTCCGGAACCGGGCCGTTGTCATTGACCGGCACGGCCATATCATTTATCACTATGACAAAGTCCATTTAGTACCGATGCTTAATGAACCTGAATTTTTAGAAGCGGGAGACGAATTCAGCACCTTTAAGCTGGATGATCAAAAGATGGGACTCATCATCTGCTATGACCTCAGATTCCCGGAGATTACAAGGAAGCTCGCGCTTGACGGTGCAGAAGTCATCTATGTCGTAGCCGAGTGGCCGCTTGAGCGCATTACTCATTTCACGGCGCTGCTGAAAGCACGGGCGATAGAGAATCAATGCTATATCGTCGCATGTAACGCGTCCGGCGAATGTGAAGATACAGTATTCGGAGGACAATCAATGGTGGTCAGTCCGTCGGGCGCTGTAATAGTGGCAGCGGATATTGACGAAGCAACGATAACAGCTGACATCGACATAGAACAGTCCGAAGCGATTCGTCAGGCGATACCGATACTTAAATCACGCAGAACTGACTTATATTAAGAAGTAGAACCGCTCCTCATGATGAGGGGCGGTTTTTTTGTGGAGTTACGACCGATAACTGAAGAATATCGGTCATAACTCCAAGAAACCCTGTGATTTTGCAGAGTTATGACCGATAAATCCGGAATATCAGTCATAACTTCGCCCACTATTTAAGGATGTACTGACGGTTTTTGTTGGCACCGCTTGTATGGCACAAGTCAGCCATGATTCTTCTAACTGTCTGCTGAGGTATGCCGCTCCATCTGCTGACTTCAGCGGCTGAGAGCGCATCGTTTTTAAGGAGGAACATTTCTTTTATTAATGCCAATAAAGCAGTTTTATTATCCACGCGATAGCGGCAGTTAATGCAGCTGATATATCTTTTCTTGCAGTCAGGAATCATCGACAGCTGCCGGCACTGTTCACAGCGTATACCTTGCCTGTAGTCCTCAAATGCATAGTAATGAATCCGTTCCTTGACCAGCTCATTCCTATGGCAGGCTTTAATTTTGTCAGCAATCGTCACGTGTTCTTGTGAAGGTCTAATTGTGTGAATGTACTGCACGACTTCCTGCACTTGATGAGGAAGCAGCACTTTGTCAGGCACATGAGCGTCAGGCAGTTCATATTGATGATTCACAAATAATACTCTGCTCACTACTTTCATCTGAATAAGCTGAGACTTCAAAAATTCTTCTAACTTATAGTGCGCTTTATTCAACTGTGACAAAACATCTGCATGGACGTAACCTTGCTGTGAGACGAACTGCTGGTTGACTAGCTTGTAAGATCCCGTAAAGTTCTTCACATCAAAATGATAAACGATTCTTTTATCGAAAATGAGAAAGTCATACTGACTGCCTTTCCGGTAATCAAGACTGATATCCCATAGTTTCACGCCGGCAGAAGTTTTAACGAGCTCGTAAAAATACCGTTCTCCTTCCTGACCTCTTAAATAATTGAATAATTGATGCCGGTCATAGTCGTTCAAAGCTGTACGGTGCTCAGCGGCAAGTAGAAACTGCTGATAGCGAGTCGGTTCGTGCAGTTTAATGAACATATCTTCACCCCGCTATCACTATAGCGGCGACGACTTCAAAAATCAAAAAGCAGAAAATGACGAAAACCTCCGATCAGCCTGCAGAAATTCATGAAAACAGTGATTTCGTCATTTTCAGTAAAGATTTCATCGATTTTCACTAAAATATTTAATTATACCATGTTTTAATATTAAAATGCGGAAAATTTCCAAATTGGCAACTTTTAAATTTTACGCCCTATAATTTGTTATTATAGAAATTTTGACAAAAAAAGACTACCGGTCAGTCGGTAGTCGCTTCCGTGCTTATTTATAGAACTGTCTGATGTACTTAAACTTGCCTTTATAAGGCGGGAACATGAGCCCCGTTTCGAGCTTCGTGCCTTTTGTCATATAGGCTTTCTGGTGGCTGAACAAGTCATAAGAATATTTGCCGTGATAAGCCCCGATACCTGAAGCACCGACGCCGCCGAATGGTAAATATGGATTGGAGACGTGCATCAGTGTGTCGTTAATGCAGCCGCCGCCGAATGACAGACGTTTGAACACGGTCTTGACGAAGTCACTGTCCTCACTGAAAATATAGAGTGCGAGCGGCTTATCATAGCTGCGGATGATATCAAACACTTCATCGCGTGAATCAAAAGTGATGATCGGCAGCAGTGGACCGAAAATCTCTTCTTTCATCACTTCATCGTCAAGCGTGACATCATCGATCAACGTCGGTTCAATGTAGCGTTCTGCTGCCTCTGTCCTGCCGCCTGAAACGATCCGCCCTTCAGCTGATGCAAGTATTCCGCTCAGCCGTCTGAAATGATTGTCATTGACGATCCGGCCGAAGTCCGCGCTTTCTGCCGGATTTTTGCCGTAAAACTCTGCGATTGTCATCCGCATGGCCTCAATGAACTTATCTTTGACTTTACGGTCGATTAAAATATAGTCCGGTGCGACACATGTCTGCCCGGCATTCATAAATTTCCCGAATGTAATGCGTTCTGCTGCTACTTTGATGTTCGCCGTCTCATCGATGATAGTCGGGCTTTTGCCGCCGAGTTCGAGAGCGACCGGTGTTAAATGTCTGCTTGCTGCTTCATAGACGATTTGGCCGACTCTTGTGCTGCCGGTGAAGAAAATGAAATCAAACTTTTCCTGCAGCAGGTCAGTCGTCGCTTCTTTCTCGCCGAGTACAGTCATTACATAATCCGGCGGAAATGCTGCAGCGATAATCTCGCTGATCACCTGGCTTGTATGCGGCGTCAGTTCAGATGGTTTGACGACAGCACAGTTGCCGGCAGCGATTGCTCCGATTAATGGTTCCATGACCAGCTGGAATGGATAGTTGAACGGTCCGATAATCAGCACGGTGCCGAGCGGTTCACGCATGACAAAGCTTTTCGCAGGGAACTGCAGCATCGGCGTCGTGACGGTTTCTACTTTATTGTACGTTTTAATTTCTTTTAAGAACATGCTGATAGATTTCAGGATGATGCCGATTTCAGATGCATAGCCTTCGACTTTGCCTTTTCCGAGGTCCTGGTTCAGCGCCGTTAAAATATCGGCTTCTCTATGCTGTATTTCTTTTTTCAGTGCTTTCAGCTGCTTCTTTCGGAACTTAATTTCTTTTGTTGCATCAGTATAAAAAAATGTATTCATTGCCTCGACTTGTGCTTTATAAGTCATCCCATTCACTCCATTCGCCTTTGTCTTCAGTGTACATCAAATTAAAACATGTTAAAATTAATATAGCTTAAAAAGAGGTGACGACATGAGATTTGGTATAGTAGGCACTAACTGGATTACTGACCGGCTGATTGAAGCAGGTCAGACAACAGCAGAATTTGAAGTGACAGCAGTCTATTCAAGAACAAAGGAAAAAGCCGATGACTTCGCTGATAAACATCATATTGAGTATCGATTTGATAACTGGGAGGCGTTTCTTGCGAGCGATACATACGAAGCAGTGTATATTGCAACACCGAACTTACTGCACGCCCGCCAGTCGATAGATGCGATGAAGCACGGCAAACATGTCTTATGCGAAAAGCCGCTGACATTAACTGTCGCACAGGCAAAAGAGATGTTCCAGACAGCCCGCGACAATAACGTTATATTGATGGAAGCAATGAAATCAACAGAATCAGCAGCATTCAGAAAGCTTGAAGAGTGGATTCATGAAATCGGCTTGATCCGTCGTGTGAACTTCCACTACAATCAATATTCTTCGCGTTATGACAAACTGAAAGAAGGTATCATTGAAAATGCCTTCAAACCGGAGCTTGGTAATGGCTCATTAATGGATCTCGGCGTCTATACAATTGCGCCGCTCGTCAAACTGTTCGGCGTACCGGATACGCTGCATGCAGCAGCTGAAAAACTGTCGACTGGAGCCGACGGACAGGGGACAGTGCTCTGCCAGTACAGCGACATGACGGCAGTGCTCAGCTTCAGCAAAATTGCCGACAGCTATATGCCGTCAGAAATTATCGGTGAGGCAGGCATTATAACGATTGATAAGATTTCTGCTCCCAGTCATATCGTCAAGATGACTAGAGCAGGAGAGACACTCGAAGAATTTACGCATAGTGCACCACCGATGTCATACGAAGTCGCGAACTTCACGGAGGCGTGCAAAACGATGAAGCTGACTAATAACAACGAGCAGACGAGTCTTGACACGCTGCGCGTCGTAGAAGCAGTGAAAGAGCAGATTGGCCTGGCATTTTAATGGGAGGTCGCAGTGTGATAACTAACAAAGCATGGATGTTTTTAGTCATCGGCGGTCTGATGGAAGTCGTCTGGGCGGTAGGGCTGAAATACGCACACGGTTTTACCAGCATACCGTGGACTATTTTTACGCTGGCCGTCATGGCCGTGTCATTTTATTTCTTCGCCTATAGTCTGTCCAGGCTTGAAATCGGTACAGCTTACGCCATCTATACTGGAATCGGTGCTGTCGGTACAGTGCTGTACGGTTATCTTTTCCTTGATGAAGGCATGAGTCTGTTAAAAGCACTGCTTCTTATGACGCTGATCGGTTCCATCATCGGGCTGAAGCTTGTGGAAGGAGCTGAATCAGAATGAGCTGGATCACATTGATCGGTGCGGGTATCATGGAAGTATTGATGGTCATTGCGCTGAAAAACAGTAACGGCTTCAGCAATAAAAAATGGAGCGCCATCTGGTTTCTGCTCAGTCTGACAAGTCTGTTTCTGCTGTCGCTTGCTATCAAGGAGATTCCGCTCGGGACCGCGTACGGAGTATGGACCGGTATTGGAGCTATGGGAAGCGTAGTCGTCGGTATGCTGTTCTTCCAGGAGAAAGTGAGCCTGCAGAAAATTATATTGATTACATTGATTATCATCTTGATAGCCGGCTTAAAGCTAGTATGAAATATTGATTATTCTGATAAATAATGCTATTATATAAGTGCCATTTTTTCATTCTTGTAAATAAAGCGCCCAGGCAGCTGCCTGGGCGCTTTATTTACTATCTTTTCAGGACATCATGCGTTGATAAGTCCCGTTCCATAACGATCATCGCATAGGAACAGACGGGAAGAATCTTCTTGTTTTCCTGGCGGGCGTAAGCCACTACGCGGTCGACCAGCTGCTTTGCGACTCCTTGGCCGCGCAGCGATGGATCGACAAATGTATGATCAATCACTAATGTATCACCTTGCGGCACAAAAGTGATCTCCGCTTTGAAAGAAGAGCCTTCGTCGATATAGAAACGATTGTCACCTTGTTTAATATCCATGACTAACCTCCTGATTATGACAGTACATCAGTTAATTGAGGAACTACTTGTTTTTTACGTGATACGACACCTTTAAGGAGCGCTGTATTTTTATCAAGTGCAACATTGAATGCCTGCTCTACAGCTGCCTGTTCCTGGCCGAGCGCCAGCACTTTTGAATCAGAGTTGATGATGTCTGTGACCACTAGGACGAATAGATCATAGCCGTGCTGTGCTGTTTCAGCGTTGATGGCATTTTCGAGTTCTTCCTGACGGGCGAACACCTCGTCGATATCGACAGTATTCACTTGTGCGACACGTACTTCTTTGTCACCCATTGAGAATGATTTCGCATCGATGTTCAATAATTCTTCAGCTGTTTTATCCGCAGTAGAAGCACCGGCTTTTAGCATTTCGAGGCCGTATTCTTCTTTGGTGATGCCTGCAATTTTCTCAAGTTCTGCTGCTGCCTGCACATCTTCTGCTGTACATGTCGGTGACTTGAACAGCAATGTATCAGAAATAATGGCAGATAACATTAAGCCGGCTATTTCAGGTTTGATCTCAATGCCGTTCTCTTTGTACATTTTGTTCAGAATAGTTGCTGTACAGCCGACCGGTTCTGCCCGGTAATAAAGCGGCGCTGCAGTTTCGAAGTTGGAAATACGATGATGGTCGACTACCATTAATATCGTCGCTGATTCAATACCTGGTGCTGACTGCTGGAATTCGTTATGGTCAACAAGGATGACTTGTTCACCTTCTATTTTGTCGATTAACCGCGGCGCAGCGACATTGAACTGGTCAAGTGCGTACTGCGTTTCAGCGCTTACTTCGCCAAGTCTCACCGCTTCAACATCTTTACCGGCAGCTGTCTGAAGGTCCTGCATCACAAGAGCTGATGTAATCGTGTCTGTATCAGGATTTTGATGTCCGAAAGTCAAAATTTTAGTCATTGTTCTTCTCCTATTCCTTTAACAAGATAAATATAGTTTATCATGACTCACTATGAACCGTCATGCCGAGTGTGCTTCTGAAGTGAGAGAGTGCATAGCGATGGCCTTCTTCATTGAACGACTGCACGGCTGCTGCATCGACTGTCATGTCGTAACCAAGATTATAGCCGTCCACAGCCGTATGAAACACACAAATATCTGTACATACACCTGTAATTTCAATCGACTGAATACAACGCTCAGCCAGCAGCTGATGTAAGTTAGTGCCTGCAAATGCACTGTAGCGGGTTTTGTCGATCCATATCACGAGCGGGTTATCTTTATTCGCGTCATAGACTTCTTTGACACGTCCGTATAGTTCGCGGCCTGGTGTGCCGGCGATGTTATGCGGCGGAAACAGTTTTGTTTCCGGATGATAAGGGTCATTGTCGTGGTGCAAGTCCATCATGATGAAGACCGGACGTGCTGCCGCGACGTAATCATTGAATTTGTCGGCGATAGCACGATCAATCGACTGACCGGGTCTGCCGCAAGTCAATTTGCCGTCATCAGCGACGAAGTCATACGAATAATCAACGATCAGCAGTGCTTTTTCCATGTAATCATCCTCCAGTTGGGTATATAACAGTAATATCAATTTCATTATATAGGATATGTAGGTGTAAATCGTGAATAAAATTAAAAATACAATTAACGTAAGAAAATACGGTGCCACAGGAAAGAATGTTCTGCTCGATACACTCGGCATTCAGCTGGCGCTGAACCGGGCGAAGAAAGGGCCGGTTACCGTATACATACCGGCCGGTACTTATTATATCGGCAAGGAACTGGTCATTTACGCGCATACGACTTTGCTGCTGCATAAAGATGCCGTGCTCAGACGGATGAGTCCATTTGCAATGCTGAAGAACGGACTGAAAAGTGAAGGCTACAAGGGCTATGACGGCAACGGTCATATTACCATTAAAGGTGGAACATTTGATCAGTACGGGCATGTGTTGAACTATAATAACACGATTATGTCGCTCGGCCATGCAAGAGAGATATTAATAGAAGACGTCACTTTCAAAAACGTTGTGCAGGGTCATGCCATCGATGCATGCGGGATTGACGGCTTTGAAGTGCGTAACTGTAAGTTCCTCGGTTTCCGGGATGACACCGGGACACGGGCATTCTCAGAAGCCGTCCAGATTGACCTGCAGCTGAAAGACTCATTTCCGAAGTTCGGTGAATACGACGGCACACCAACGAAAAACGTCATTATTTCAGGCTGTTATTTCGGCAATTCCGATGAACCGCTGATGAAGCCGTGGAACCGTGCAATCGGCTCGCATGCAAGCCGCTATGAGATTTATTACGAGAATATCTTTATCGAGAACAATACATTTGATAAGATGGGAGACTACGCGCTGACGTTCCTGAAAAGCAAAGTGCTGCGTATTACCGGCAATACATTCAATGACTGCGAAGGCGGTGTCCGGTATCTTGCAGTCAATAAAGGCAAATATTCAGTGGACGCTGATGGCATTGACCAGGGTGTTCAGGCGGGAGAGATGACGATGATTGACAATAATCACTTCCATTCCATCAACAGCAAGTATGCCATTCTGTTTCAAAGCTATGAAGGCGTCCATAATAAAGACATCTTCATCATTGATAATACGTTCAGTGAAGATGAGAGCTGCCGCGTTAAAATCGGTTTCGCTAAAGGGGTCATCTGTGCGCAGAACAGCCATCTGAAGAAACTGAAAAAGCAGGAAGTAGAAGATTTCTACGATGAGCTTACAGAGCGTCAGGAAAGTCACGGAGAGAAATAACGCTTAGTGACAAACTAAAAAAATCTTTGGCTGCGCGCTGCAGGCAAAGATTTAATAATGACACCGATTATGATAGTTACTGCTCAAGCTGCTGCAGAAATGGGCAGCTTTTTTTGCTGCGGTAATAGAAGTTAGGGTTATTGTACGTATTATCATAACCTTTATGGAAATTATGGACGAGCGACGGCGAGATGGGCGGAATGAGCCATGTCCAGTCTCCCGTGACTTTGCGCCCTTCTGCCAGTTCATTCTGTTCAAACTTCTCGAACTGCCTGCTCGCTGTATAGTGGTCGACGATTGAAACACCGGCTGTCTTAAAGGAGTGATAAACTGCATAGTTGAGCTCAACGAGTGCTTTGTCACGCCAGTAAGTGACAGTCGTTGAACGGTCGAGCTGAAAGGCATCAGCGATTTGCTCAAGCAGGTCATAGCGATAAGTGTCAAGCAGGTTGCGGCTTGCAATCTCAGATTCCATATACCAGCCGTTAAACGGCGCGCATGAATAAGTGATGCCGCCGATACGAAGATCCATCGCTGAAATCATCGGTACAGCGTACCATGTTAAGTTGAGCTTCGAGAACGCCGGATAAGCCGGATGAACAAGCGGCACTTCCATAATGACATCCGCCGGAATTTCAAACGTCTTCAGTTCTCCGTCATAGCGGTAGAGCAGCGGAAGGATATGAGAGCGGCTGTCTGTCATTTGTTCAACCTGCTGTTTGAGCGGCCCTGCTATAGGGTCATCTGCATATCTGACAAGCTGGTCATTGACGATGACAAACGGCGCATCAGCCGCCTTCCCTTGAGGGAAAATAGTAATAGTCGGCCGGATTTTACCACTGTTCGTCGCATAATCAATATGATGGACGACAGCATCCAGCAGCTCTGCTTCAGCCGTCAGATGTCTTTTGTCGAGGACATGGAGCTTATCCCAGAACAAGCGGCCGATACAGCGGTTGCTGTTACGCCAGGCGACTTTCGCTCCGTAATCAAGTTCCTCGAACGTATGGTGATAGGTGCCCGTCGCTTTGATTTCTGACTCAATGCTATGCAGCCGTTCTGCTGTAATGGTATATGGAATATTCAGTTCACGGTGCATAAGTTCTATAAATTCAACAGCTTCTGCATACAAAAAAATCACCTCTTAATATCATCATAGCATGAAGGAAATTAAGAGGGATACGGAGTTTGTTACCTTTTATTTAACTTTATCGCGAATTTCTAATGACTGGTCGTTTACGCTGTCATAATGACTGCGCCAGTCAGTTACAATACGTGCAAGCTGATTCAGGTTTTCCTCGGTCGAGATAGAATAGCGGACCACTTCCTTTAGCAGCGCATCATCAGGATAAGTTCTCGGCAGGAAGCCGTGCGACTCGATGTAGCGGCCGAGTGATAAGGCATTCTCACCATACGTCATAATGAAGTTAGTGTGCGATGGAATGACATTGATGACATCCGACTGATTCAGGAAGATAGCCTGGAGCTGTGCCGCCCGGGCGCGCTGATAAGCGAAGAACTCATCAAGGCTCGGCTGATCACGTAGTAGATGAGTGGCCAGCTGCAGACTGAGTGTATTGATCGGATAAGGATGATGGATGCTGTTCAATAGGGCAATAGTATCAGGGTGAGTGATGACAATACCGATTCTGAGACCGGCGAAACCATAAATCTTGCTCATCGTCCGCATCTGAATGACGTGTTTACCGGCAGGCACTGAGTAAGGCTCACTGAACTCGATGTAGGCTTCGTCGAGCACGAAATAGCCGCCGAGCGCTTCCATTTTGTCGCTGCACTGCTGGATGAAGTCATCGCTGAACAGTGCACCGGTCGGATTGTTCGGCTGACTCAGGATGAAGAATGACGGCTTCAGGTCATCCATTGCTGTCAATATTTTAGTGAGATCAAAGCTGAAATCTTCTTCACAGTTAACATAATGAATCGGACGTTTAAGCTGCGCCGCGTAATCGGTATACATAAAGAAATCCGGATTGATCGTCAGCACGGGACCATCGCCGAGCGCAATCATGCATTTCTGTATCCATTCATCAGAACCATTGGCTGCTGACAGCTGGTTTTTGTCAAAGCCGTTATAAGTGGCATAAGCCTCCAGAAATTCATCGTATTCATCATCCGGATATTCAAAAAACCTGGAATTGACGACGATTTCCTTTAAAGTCTCATCTGTGAAAGCACGGATAGGACTTTCATTTTTGTTGATTCTGATCAATTAAGCCACCCCTTTAAAGTACTGAATTATCTGAAAATTAATATACCATGCTATGTATTATGACGCAATGCCCTGTGATGTTTTTTTAATGAAGAGAAATGTAGCGGCGCTTGTCATGAGAATCAACAGGCCGACAAGTACAAAGTAATACTGATTGCCGGAATAATGGATCATCATACCGCCGATGATAGGACCGGTAATACTGCCTGCACTGAACGCCATGCCGCACATCAAGTTGCCGGCAGGCATCAAATGACTCGGTGTGATGTCGGCCATATAGCTGACGCCGAGGGAGTACAGCGAGCCGACAAATACACCTGCGAGAAAGAAAATCATTATCATCATCCAGCTGCTGCCGATGAACAAGTCGGCACTGATAAAGGTCAGTCCGCCGAGCAGTGTCAGCACCGCCATGACATGACTGCGCTTATATTTATCGGTCAATCCGCCGATCGGCACTTGAAACAAAATTGAACCGAGGCTGAAAGCCGGCAGAATCAATGTGATATCGCTGAGTGTCAGCTGATTTTTCAAGGCGAACACGGGAAAGTTGCTGTTCAATGTGCTTTCAAGCAGCCCGAATATTAACGGAAAGATAAAGGCAATCCACGACACTTTAATGACTGTCCCGAAGTTGTTGAGTGTCGAGCTGAACGAAATCGCCCGCTCGTCAGACGGCGGGAAACTGTTTTTCAAATTGAACGTCAACAAGAACGCACAGAGCGTCATACCGGCACTCACTAAAAAAGGCAGCGCTGCATGATACTCGACAAGCTTCGCCAGCAGCGGTCCGAGCATGAAGCCGAGAGAGAAACTGAGGCCATAGACGGCCATCGTCTTCCCGAGCTTATGCTTCGGTATGATTTCTGTCAGCCATGACTGCGTTGAAAAGTGAAGCGTGTTATCACCGATTCCGACAATCAGACGCAGAATAAACCAGACCGTCATTGAATTAAAGACGGGGAACAGGACAAGCGACAAAAAGACGAGCAGCCCGCCGCAGACGATGAGCGTCCGGTAGCCGAATGTCCTGAGCAGCCCTTCCAGAAACAGCGAGGCTGCAAACACGCCGATATAGAGCGAAGTGGCATGCAGGCCGTTAATGTGGCTCGGCACATGTTCCCGCTCAAAAATATAGGCGATGAGCGGCAGCAGCATCCCTTGCGACAAGCCTGATATCGACACGACGATAGTTAAGACAACAATAAGTTTTTTCTGTTCCATAGCGTTCTCCATTTTCTGTTAATAGCTTTAGTGTAGCATTATATTCCTCGGATTTTGAATTTAAATAGGGTATGTTAAACTAAATATATCAAAAGTAAATGAGGGATTGAGATGTTTCTAAAAGAAGACGACAGTTTAATGCTACATACTGATTTGTATCAGATTAATATGGGAGAGACATACTGGTTTGATGGTATCCACGAAAATACAGCGGTATTTGACGTGTATTTCCGCAGCATGCCGTTTGATTCAGGTTATGCAGTGTTCGCCGGGCTTGAACGTATTATTGAATATATTAAACGTCTGAAGTTCTCGCCGTCTGATATCGATTATTTAAGAGAGCAGGGCTTTCAGGAAGATTACCTGAGCTATTTAAAGGAACTTCGCTTTACCGGCAATATCCGGTCGATGCGTGAAGGAGAGATCTGTTTCAACAACGAACCGCTGCTGCGTGTCGAGGCGCCGTTAATTCAGGCGCAGCTGATTGAGACAGCGGTGCTGAACATCATCAACTTCCAGACATTGATAGCGACTAAGGCGAGCCGCATTAAACAAGTCGTCAAAGATGAGCTTGTCATGGAATTCGGTACACGACGTGCCCAGGAGATGGACGCGGCGATCTGGGGAGCGAGATCGGCTTATATTGCAGGATTTGACTCAACGAGCAATGTCAGAGCAGGCAAACTGTTCGGCATCCCGATCTCAGGAACGCATGCTCATGCGATGGTCCAGGCTTATGACGACGAATATATTGCTTTTAAAAAGTATGCAGAGCGCCATAAAAACTGCGTCTTCCTCGTCGATACATTCCATACATTAAAGAGCGGTGTCCCGAACGCGATTCGCGTTGCAAAAGAGCTCGGCGATAAAATCAACTTCGTCGGTATCCGTCTCGATTCAGGAGACTTGAGCTATTTGTCAAAAGAAGCGCGCAAAATGCTCGATGACGCAGGATTTAAAGATACTAAAATCTTCGCTTCCAATGACCTTGATGAAGAGACAATCATCAGTCTGAAGCAGCAGGGCAGCAAAATCACGGCGTGGGGAATCGGTACGAAGCTGATCACCGCTTATGACCAGCCGGCGCTCGGGGCCGTCTACAAGCTTGTTGCTATCGCTGACGATAACGGCGTGCTGCAGGACCGCATCAAAATCTCTAATAACGCTGAAAAAGTGACGACGCCCGGTAAAAAGAACCTTTACCGCATCATCAACAATAAAACCGGCAAATCTGAAGGAGACTACATTACACTTGACCATGAAAATCCTTCAGCAGAAGCAGAACTGAAAATGTTCCATCCTATCTTTACTTACAAGAAAAAACGGGTAAAGGATTTTACGGCAAAAGATCTGCATGTCGATATCTTCAATGAGGGCGAACTTGTTTACACGACGCCGCGTCTTGACGAAATCGCAGCATACCATCTGGAGAACCTGGAGTTAATCTGGGAGGAGACAAAGCGCCATTTGAATCCGCAGGAATATCCTGTTGATTTAAGTACAGCATGCTGGAACAACAAAAATGACAAAATACACGAAGTATCTAATAAAGTAGAGGACGTGGAATAAATGACATTACAAGAAACTATCATTCAGGAACTGCATGTAAAACCTGAAATCAATCCGGAACAGGAGTCACGTGCGATTATCGACTTCCTGAAGACTTATATGAAGCAGTACGGCTTCTTAAAATCAATGGTGCTCGGCATCTCCGGCGGCCAGGATTCAACGCTTGCCGGTAAACTTGCACAGCTGGCTGTCAATGAACTGAACGAGGAAGGCGGCGATTATTCATTCATCGCTGTCCGTCTTCCGCACGGTGTGCAGAAAGACGAGCAGGACTGTCAGGATGCACTTGACTTCATCGGTGCATCACAGGAACTGACGGTCAATATTAAGGCGAGCGTCGATGAAAGTGTCAAAGCACTGAAAGAGGCAGGCATTGAGCTCACAGATTTTCAAAAAGGTAATGAGAAAGCACGCGAACGTATGAAAGTCCAGTATTCTATCGCTGCATCGAACAGCGGCATTGTACTTGGCACAGATCACGCGGCAGAAAGCATCACCGGCTTCTATACTAAGTATGGTGACGGCGGTGCTGATGTACTTCCATTGTTCGGTCTGAATAAGCGGCAGGGCCGGGCTATACTGAAACAGTTAGGCTGTCCGGAGCATCTTTACAATAAACAGCCGACCGCGGATCTTGAAGAAGACAAGCCGCAGCTGCCGGATGAAGTGGCGCTCGGTGTCACTTATGAAGCGATTGACGATTACCTGGAAGGTAAAGAAGTGACAAGTGAAGCGCGTGAAACCATTGAAAAGCATTATCTGAAAACACAGCATAAACGCATGATGCCGATTTCCAGATATTCGTTTGATGAATTAATCAAGTAATATTGCATCCTCTTCGATTGTTTGATAGAATTCGTTAGTACTTGAGGAGGTGCACCCTTGTTAGATAATCCATTAATCATGATAGCTGTCATCTTTTTAATCAATGTCATCTATGTGACATGTCTGACGATGAGAATGATCTTGACGCTTAAAGGTTACCGCTATTATGCTGCAGGCGTTTCGGTCATTGAAACAGTAATTTACGTAGTCGGTTTAGGGCTTGTTCTGAACAGTCTGGACAAAATAGAGAACGTACTTGCTTATGCGATTGGTTTCGGTGTCGGCATTATTATCGGCATGAAACTGGAAGAGTGGATTGCTTTAGGATATATTGTGGTGAATGTAACAACAGCGGATTATGAGAAAGACATCCCGAGAAAACTGCGCGATCTTGGTTACGGTGTGACGCACTATGCGGCGAACGGCCGTGATGGTCAGCGTATGGTGATGCAGATTTTAACGCCGCGTAAATATGAACTCAAACTGATGGACACTGTGAAGACGCTTGACCCGAAAGCTTTTATCATCGCCTATGAACCGAAAAACATTCATGGCGGCTTCTGGGTAAAAGGTTTACGCAGCAAACGGTTGAAATCCTATGACACAGATGAAGTTTGAAGTGAGAGAACATGAGACGCTTGCAGACTGCCTTGCTCGTATGCGGGAGGCGGGCTATACGCCGGTCAGACGTATGGAGAAACCTATCTTTCACGAAACAAAAGATGGTGAAGTAGAAGTGCTGAAACAGCAGATTGTATTTGTCGGACGGAAGATAGAAGAATAACAACAGGTTCAGTGATATACTATTGCTGAATCTGTTTTTTAGTTATAATAACGGACATTTTTAAAATTATTGTATTTAATGTACGGTTTTTTGTTATAATGAAGAAGACAAATTAACCATGATAGGAGCTTAATTTATGATCGAGCGTTATTCCCGTAAAGAGATGGCAAGTATTTGGAGCGAGCAGAACAGGTTTGAAGCATGGCTGGAAGTAGAAATACTGGCATGTGAAGCATGGAGTAAATTAGGTTATATTCCTGAAGAAGATGTGAAGTTGATCCGACAAAATGCACGTGTGGATGTGGAACGCGCAAAAGAAATCGAACAGGAGACGCGTCATGACGTCGTGGCATTTACCCGTCAAGTGAGCGAGACGTTAGGTGAAGAACGGAAGTGGGTGCACTACGGACTGACAAGCACAGACGTCGTTGATACGGCGCTGAGCTATGTCATTAAACAGGCGAATGACATCATCGAGAAAGATTTAGAACGTTTCATTGAAGTGCTGAAGCAGAAAGCGCTGAAATATAAGAATACATTGATGATGGGACGCACACACGGCGTCCACGCAGAACCGACGACGTTCGGTCTGAAGATGGCGCTCTGGTACATGGAAATGCAGCGTAATCTTAAGCGTTTCAAAGAAGTCCGTAAAGAAATTGAAGTCGGTAAGATGAGCGGTGCTGTCGGCACATTTGCGAACATTCCGCCGGAAATTGAAGCATACGTCTGTCAGGAACTCGGTATCGGCTTCGCTGAAATTTCTACGCAGACGCTGCAGCGTGACCGACATGCTTACTACGTGGCGACGCTTGCACTGATTGCGACGTCACTTGAGAAATTCGCAGTTGAAGTACGTAACCTGCAGAAAACAGAGACGCGTGAAGTAGAGGAGGCATTCGCAAAAGGTCAGAAAGGGTCATCCGCGATGCCGCATAAACGTAATCCGATCGGGTCAGAGAACATCACAGGGCTGGCACGTGTCATCCGTGGTTACGTGACGACTGCCTACGAAAATGTACCGTTATGGCATGAACGCGACATCTCACATTCTTCAGCAGAACGCATCATGCTGCCGGACGTGACGATTGCGCTTGATTATGCGCTCAACCGTTTTGCGAATATCATTGAGAACTTAACTATTTATGACCATAATATGAAACGCAATATGGATAAAACATTCGGCCTCATCTATTCACAGCGCGTGCTGTTGACATTGATTGACAAAGGCATGGTCCGTGAAGAAGCGTATGACTTAGTGCAGCCGAAAGCAATGGAATCATGGGAGACAGAAACACCGTTCAGAGAACTGCTTGAACAGGATGACAGAGTGACATCCCTGTTATCAGAGCAGGATCTTGATGACTGCTTCGACGAGACGCATCACTTGAATCAAGTTGATACGCTGTTTAGACGGGCAGGATTAGAATAAGAAATGGCAGCACACTGGCGGCAGTGTGCTTTTTTACCGGCGGTTAACAGAAAAATTTCCAGACTTTAATGATTTAATTCGACAAATTGCCTGAAACATGAGAAAATTATATATCGATATACGAAGCAATTTGGTATAACATGTTAAACTGTACTTTAATAGTTTAATGCGTTAATATATCTATATAACAGTTCAAGGGGTTGAAGTAATGCAGATAGAAAAATTAAAGGGCAAGCGTCTTGATGATTTATTTGATGCAGTTCTTACACTTAAAACGCGTGAAGAATGCTATGAGTTCTTTGATGATTTATGTACAGTCAACGAAGTTCATTCACTTTCACAGCGGCTGCAAGTAGCGATGATGATCAAGCAGGGTCATACTTATGCGGTCATCGAAAAGGAATCCGGCGCTTCCACTGCGACGATTTCCCGTGTCAAACGCTCACTGCAGTGGGGAAATGATGCTTATTCAATGGTCATCCAGAGAATGAATGATGATAAACAAGATGAACAGACAGCACACCAGGAAGAATAACAGGGAATACTGAATCAATTTGATTCAGTATTTTTTTGTCTTATAATAATAGGGAAATGAGGGTTAAGATGAAAAGATTATTGACTACAGTGACCGCTGTCCTGTTTCTTGCAAGTTGCAGCACGAAGCCGGTTAAGACAGAATTAACACCATCAACAGACAGCGCGCTGCACTCACTGCCGCTGAAGAAGCTCGCTTCTTTTGGTCATGTGAGAACGGTAAAAGACGGTGTCACATACATCGATGGTATTTTGATTGTTAATAAGCAGATTGCGCTGCCGCCTACTTACGCGCCCGGCGAAAATCCAGCAGCGAAGCAGGCTGTGGAACGGTTGATGGCTGCAGGTAACAGCAGCGGCCTGCAGTTTGTGATTCGCAGCGGCTACCGCAGTTATAGTGAGCAGCAGCATCTTTATACTGAATATGTGGCACGCGACGGTCAGCAGGCGGCTGATCAGTACAGCGCAAGGCCTGGCCATTCTGAGCATCAGACCGGTCTGACGTTCGATATCGGCAGTGTGGCATCAGTCAATGATTTCACAGTGTCATTCGGTGATACGCCGGAAGGTGCCTGGCTGCAGCAGCATGCCCATGACTACGGATTTATCGTCCGTTATCCGGAAGGGAAGACATTTATTACGGGTTATCAGTACGAGCCGTGGCATGTCAGATATGTCGGTACAGCGCTCGCTTCAGAGCTGTATAAGAACAATGAGACACTTGAAGAATATTTAGGGCTGTATAAGAAGAAAAGTCAGTGAGCAGTCACTGGCTTTTTTGTTTCTACAGCAAAGAAATGCACTAAAAATGCTATAATTATAAATATATCAAAAAAGGAGTAGTTCCATGTATAAAGTGAAAGATTGGGAACATGTTTTTAAACTGGATCCTGCCAATGAAATCGATGACAGCACGCTGCAGCAGCTCTGTGAATCAGGTACAGATGCGATTATTATCGGAGGGACTGATAATGTCACGCTCGATAATGTGCTGGACTTGATGTCTAGAGTAAGGCGCTATACAGTGCCCTGCGCGCTTGAAATATCAAATCTGGCAAGCGTCATCCCGGGCTTTGACCGCTACTTAGTGCCCGCTGTCCTCAACAGTCCGGACGTGACGTTTCATAACGGCATGCTGCTGGAAGCGCTCAAGCAGTATGGTCATATGATTGACTTCGATGAATTCACAATGGAAGGCTATATCGTGATGAACAAAGAGAGCAAAGTAGCCCGGCTGACGGCAGCTGATACGACACTTGACGCAGATGATATATACGCCTACGGGCAGATGATCAACCATTTCTATAAGTTCCCGGTCTGCTATCTGGAATACAGCGGAACTTATGGTGATGTCACACTGCTGAAGACGTTGAAGTCAGCTTGTCCCGACACACGACTCATTTACGGCGGCGGCATTGAGAGCCTGAACCAGGCGCTTGAGATGAAGCAGTATGCGGATACTATCGTTGTCGGAAATATTATATATAAAGACTTAAAGCGCGCACTTGAAACAGTGAAAATCAAAGCACAGAAAGGATAACTGATAGTGAACGAATTATTGAAGAGAATGAACGAGGAACAGCGGGCAGCCGTGCAGACGACTGAAGGACCGCTGCTGATCATGGCAGGTGCCGGCTCCGGTAAGACACGCGTGCTGACGCACCGCATCGCCTACTTGATCAGAGAGAAATCAGTCAATCCTTATAATATACTGGCGATCACATTCACGAACAAAGCAGCAAAGGAAATGAAGGAGCGGGTGGAACAGCTGATCGGCGCTGAAGCAGAAGCAGTATGGATCTCAACGTTTCACTCCATGTGCGTCAGAATACTGAGACGCGATATTGACCGTATCGGTATCGAGCGTAACTTCACCATACTTGACCCGACTGATCAGCGCTCTGTGATGAAGGAAGTGCTGAAGCAGGAAAATCTGGACCTGAAAAAGTTTGAGCCCCGCTCACTGCTTGCCCAGATCTCAAACTTGAAAAATGAACTGAAGACACCGAATGACGCAGAACGTGAAGCGAATGATTATATGGCGCTGACAACTGCGAAAGTCTACAAACGCTATCAAAATATTCTGCTGAAAAATCATGCGCTTGATTTCGATGACCTGATTATGACGACACTGCAGCTGTTCGAGCGCATCCCTGAAGCGCTTGAGTATTATCAGAACAAGTTTCATTATATTCACGTCGATGAGTATCAGGATACGAACAGAGCGCAGTACATGCTCGTCAAGATGCTCGCCGAAAAATTTGAGAACTTATGTGTCGTCGGTGATTCTGACCAGTCGATATACGGCTGGCGCGGCGCGGACATTTATAATATTTTAAGCTTTGAAGAAGACTACAAAAGTGCAAAGACCATCTTCCTTGAACGCAATTACCGGTCGACGAAAAATATTCTGCATGCAGCAAATGAAGTCATCAGAAATAACACAGAGCGGAAACCGAAAGCATTATGGACGGATAATGAGGACGGCAGCAAGATTCAATATTTCAAGGCCATGTCTGAACGCCATGAGGCAGAATATATCGTCGCCGAGATCCAGAAAAAACAGCGCGACCATTATCAGCTGAGCGATATGGCGATTCTTTACCGGACGAATGCACAGTCGCGTGTGCTGGAGGAGACGCTCTTAAAATCCAACATCAACTATACGATGGTCGGCGGCACGAAGTTCTACGAACGGAAAGAGATTAAAGATATTTTAAGTTACTTACGGCTCGTCGCTAACAGCAATGAAGATATCAGCTTCACACGTGTCATCAATACACCGAAGCGCGGCGTAGGCCCAGGAGCACTGGATAAAATAGCGGCGTACGCAACAGCTAACGGCCTGAGCTACTTTGACGCGCTGGCAGAAGTTGATTTCATCGGACTGCCGCGTAAGACGACAGAAACACTCGTAAAGTTTTACGAAATGATGGACGGCTTTATGAAACAGCAGGAGTTTCTGTCAATTACAGAGCTTGTCGAGCAGATTATGGAGAAGACAGGCTACACTGATATGCTGAAGGCGGACCGGACGCTAGAGTCGCAGTCGCGCCTTGAGAACTTGGAGGAGTTTTTAAGCGTACCGCAAGATTATGAGAAGCTGACACCGATTGAAGAGCAGTCACTTGTCAACTTTCTGACCGACTTGTCACTTGTCAGCGATGTAGACAATGCCGATATGGGGACAGGCATCACACTGATGACGATGCACTCGGCTAAAGGTCTTGAGTTCAAAGTTGTGTTCATCGCCGGGCTTGAAGAAACCATCTTCCCGCATTCAAGAAGTCTCGCGGATGACAGCGAGATGGAAGAGGAACGGCGGCTGATGTATGTAGCTATTACAAGAGCGGAAGAACATCTGCATATGTCGCATGCCGACAGCAGAACATTATTCGGCCGCAGTCAGTCCAACCGGAAATCACGCTTTCTTGATGAGATTCCGGCGGACTTGCTGGAAGGGCATAAGCCGCGTCCTGTTTTCGGCACGAAAAGAAGTGCATCAAGCAGACCAGCTGCATCCGGCCAGACATATAATATCGGTGATAAAGTCATCCACAAATCGTGGGGAGAAGGGCTCGTCAGCAACGTCACGGAAAAATCCGGTTCTCTTGAACTGGACATCATATTTAAATCGGTAGGCATGAAACGACTGCTCAGCCAGTTTGCGCCGATCGAGAAGAAGGAGTAGGCCATGCAAAAAAGAGTAGATGAGTTGCATCAATTGCTGCACCAGTATAATTATGAATATCATGTACTTGATCAGCCGTCTGTCCCTGACAGTGAATACGACAAGCTGCTTCACGAGCTCATCGCGATTGAGGAAGAGTATCCAGACTTGAAGACGGTCGATTCACCGACGGTACGTGTCGGCGGCACACCGGTGTCTGCCTTTGAAAAAGTGCGTCATGATACACCGATGCTCAGTCTCGGCAATGCTTTCAATGAAGAGGATTTAAGAGCGTTTGACAAACGCGTGACCGATAACGTCGGGCAGGTTGAATATATGGTTGAACTGAAAATTGATGGTCTTGCTGTATCGCTGAAATATGAGGACGGCGTATTCGTTCAAGGGTTGACGCGCGGCGACGGCACGACAGGTGAGAACATCACAGACAACTTAAAGACGATCTACGCCATTCCGCTGGTCATTAAAGAGCCGCTGACTGTGGAAGTGCGGGGTGAAGCCTACATGCCGCGTCAGTCATTCCTGAAACTCAACGAGGAAAAAGAACGGCGCGGTGAGCCGCTTGCAGCGAACCCGAGAAATGCTGCTGCGGGTTCACTGAGACAGCTGGATTCCAAGCTTGCGGCAAAGCGTAAGCTGGATATCTTTCTTTACAGCGTCAATGATTTACGGGAACTGGATGCTGCCTCGCAGAGTGAGGCGCTGGATACACTTGATAAAATCGGTTTCAAGACGAACCACGAACGCAGACTATGCGCCTCTATTGATGAAGTACTGGACTATATCAGCCGCTGGACGAAAGAACGCAATCATTTAAGCTATGATATCGATGGCATCGTCATTAAAGTCAACAGTCTGACGAAGCAGGAAGAACTCGGATTTACAGCGAAATCTCCGCGCTGGGCTATCGCCTATAAGTTTCCGGCTGAAGAAGTGATCACGAAGCTGAACGATATCGAACTGTCTGTCGGCAGAACCGGGGTCGTTACACCGACTGCTATTCTTGAACCGGTTAAAGTTGCAGGAACAACTGTCGGCCGTGCTTCACTGCATAATGAAGATTTAATCCACGAGAAAGATATCCGGATCGGTGATGACGTCGTCGTCCGTAAAGCAGGAGACATCATTCCTGAAGTCGTGCGGCCGATTCTTGACAGACGGCCTGCTGACGCTGAACCTTATCACATGCCGGATAACTGTCCCGCATGCGGCCATGCACTTGTCCGCCTGGAAGATGAAGTGGCGCTCCGCTGTATTAATCCGACATGTGAAGCCCAGCTCATTGAAGGCGTCATTCATTTCGTCTCAAGGCAGGCGATGAATATCGAGGGCTTAGGCGAGAAGATTGTCGCCCAGCTGTTTGAAGCAGGACTCATTAAAGATGTCGCGGACATTTATTACTTGAAGCGGGAAGATCTGCTGCCGCTTGAGCGTATGGCCGACAAAAAAGTTGATAAGCTGCTCGCTGCAATAGAAGCATCCAAGGAGAATTCACTTGAGCGGCTGCTGTTCGGTCTCGGCATCCGCCATCTTGGCACAAAGGCAAGCAGTATTCTGGCGGCGCAGTATAAGACGATGGACAAGCTGATGACGACTTCTGAAGAACAGCTGACAGCCGTTCACGATATCGGCCATAAGATGGCTCAGTCACTCATGACTTACTTGAACAATGAAGATATTCAGGCGCTGATTGAAAAACTGAATGCAGCAGCTGTCAATATGACGTATACTGGTGCTACGATAGATGAAACAGCTTTTAACCCTGAATTTCAGCACAAGACCATTGTACTGACGGGTAAACTCTCTATCATGACGCGGACAGAAGCGACCGAACAGCTGACAAAGCTCGGTGCGAATGTCACAAGCAGTGTCACTAAGAAGACCGATTTAGTCATTGCGGGTGAAGATGCCGGAAGTAAGCTTGAGAAAGCTGAAAATCTTGGCATTGAAGTGTGGACTGAGGAACAACTGATCAATAAACTACAGGAAATGAATTAAGGAGCCTATTATGAAGAAAGTATCAATTGTCATGCTCTCAGCATTGCTGCTGGCAGCCTGTGGCTCAACTAATGATACGGCGCAACAGAAGGATGAGAAGCAGATTGCGACAGATGCCCGGATTTCAGGAGATTACTACCGGACACTGCTGCCGTTCAAAGAAAGCCAGGCGCGTGGTTTGACAAGTGCAAACATGGCGAATGCCTATAATGGTGATGCCTTTGAATCAGGTCTGTTCAGCATCAGCAGACGTGTGTTCTCGCCGGACGATTACTTGTTCCGCGACGGGCAGCTGCTGACGAAAAATGCCGTTGAAAGTTATCTTGAGCCGCAGTTTACGAAAGAAGAAATAGATGCGATGGATGAAGATACGCGCATAGAACGCAATGCCTATGCTAACTTCGGTCTGAATCCATCTCATCACGGTGAGACGGACCCTGAGAAAATCGCCGAGAATTCGCCGGCCTACTTATCTCACCTGCTAGAACAGGATTATTATACGAAGAAGGACGCGAAGAACGAGAAGATCTCCGGCATGACAATTGGTCTTGCGATGAACAGCGTCTATTATTACCAGAAAGAGCAGTACGGTGAGATATACAGTCAAACGCTCGATACAAAGCTCAGTGAAAAGAAAGGGAAGGAAATGGCGGAGGAAATTCTGTCACGACTACGCGCGAAGTCTGAATTGAAAAATATTCCGATTACATTTGCGATTTTTATGCAGAGTTCAGAAGAAAGTATCGTTCCTGGAAACTTTGTAGCGTATGCTGTCAGCGATAAAGGCAGTCAATCTCTAGAGAAGTGGAAAGACGTCAATGAAAAATATGCACTGCTGCCGTCAAGTGATGCAGAAGAACTGAACAAGAAATTGAACAATGATTTCAAGCAGTTCAACGACTCTCTGCAGAGCTTCTTCCCGAACTTCACACAGGCCATCGGCACCGGTCACTTCGTTAATGATAAAATAAAAGAAGTGACAATCAATGTCCCGCTTGATTACTATGGCAAAGCTGAAGTAGTCGGCGTGACGCAGTATATCAGTGACTTATCCACGAAGTATTTTAGTGGTGTTGACAATCTGGAAATCTCAATTGTCGACAGTGATAAACCGCTGGCACTGATTACAAAGAAGAAAGATGATAAAGAACCTAAAATTCATGTATATCAGCAGTAGAACAAGATCAGCTTCCTGAAGCTGATCTTGTTTTATAACTATAAATTGATCTTTCTCATGTTGAGCTTCTCTTCTTTTTTGATGAAGAGAAACTGTTACAGTGGATTTACTCGGTCAGTAACAGAAAAAAGCACGCTCCTTTATGGAACGTGCTTTTATTATCGCTGTGGTTATCTTGAATCAGCTTCTGACGATCCGCTTCATTTCATCGAATTCATCAAGCACACGCTGTTCCGGTTTGATTGTCAGCATACTCACTAAAATAGTGGATAATAAGCTGATGACGAAGCCCGGGATGATTTCATAAAGATCAAATATTGTCGCATGGTGAGGTGCGGATTTCATGACGATCCAGAAGATGACCGTCAGCGAGCCGAGAATCATCCCGGAAATAGCGCCTTCTTTTGTCAGGCCTTTCCAGAATAATGACAGCAGTACAAGTGGTCCGAATGCGGCACCGAATCCTGCCCATGCATTACCGACTAAGTTCAAAATGGTGTCATTTGGATGCCATGCGATGAATCCGGCAATTAGCGCGACGAGGAGTACTGACAGCCTTCCGACAAGCACGAACTCTTTCTCGCGGGATTTATCCTGAATGTTTGTCTTGCGGAACAGCATATAGAAATCCTGTGTCAACGAACTGCTCGTTACAAGCAGCTGTGAAGAAATAGTGCTCATGATTGCCGCTAAAATAGCAGCGAGGAAAAATCCTGCGATCAACGGATGGAACAAAATCTGACTCATTACAACGAAGATGGTCTCTGGGTTATCCAGTTTCTGGCCGGATTCGTGGACGAATGCGATACCGATCAGACCGGTCATACAAGCGCCGATAAGTGACACGGCCATCCATGAAATCCCGATGCGGCGTGCTGCCGGCAGCAGTCTGTGCGATCTGATAGACATAAAGCGGACGATGATGTGCGGCTGACCGAAGTAACCCAGTCCCCAGGCAAGCAGCGAGATAATGCCGATTGTCGTCGTTCCTTTGAACCAGTCAAGGTTCGTCGGTTTCAAGTCAACGACAGTATCAAATGTATCAAGGCCATTTAATTTGAGCAGGGCGACGATAGGGACGATAACAAGTGCAATCAACATGATGACGCCCTGGAAGAAATCCGTCAGCGAAACCGCAAGATAACCGCCGAACAGCGTATAAAGAATAACGATGCCTGCTGTTAGAATGAGACCCCAGTGATAGTCAAGGCCGAACGCACTTTGGAACAGTACACCGCCTGAGACCATACCGGCCTGTGTATATAGAGTGAAGAAGACGACGATGACAAGGCCTGAAATGATTTTCAGCATCCGTGTATGGTCGCTGACACGTTTCTCGAAGAAGTCGGGAATAGTGATGGCGTTGTCAGCAAGCTCTGTATAAACTCTGAGCCTCGGTGCGACAAGTATATAGTTCAGCCATGCGCCGATCGTCAAGCCGATCGCAATCCATGTGGCAGATAGTCCTGTCGTATAGACAGAACCCGGTAGGCCCATGAGCATCCACCCGCTCATGTCAGCTGCCCCGGCAGACAATGCTGTGACTAGCGGCCCGAGACTTCTGCCGCCGAGCATGTACTCATCAAGCGTGCTTGTCGACTGTTTATAGGCATAGTAGCCGATGCCGAGCAGGATTAAGAAATAGACAGCAATCATGACATACGTCATCCAAGTGGCTTCAATCTTGACATTTTGAAAAGTAGAAGCGAGTATCATAAATGTTCCTCCTTTAATTTTATGAATAATTATAATACTTATGTACTAATTATATACCGCGTTAAAGCGTTTTCATATATCTTTTTTAGTTTCTTTAGATTTTTATATAGAAATTTGATAGAATTTATAGATGTTATATACGTTTAGGAGGATAAACATGACGACCATATTAAATGATCAAGTAAAACACGTGGCCCATCTGGCACGTCTTGCTATTAATGAACAGGAAGCGGAAAAATTCAGCACCCAGCTGGAAGCGATTCTTAATTTCGCCAATCAGCTCGAAGAAGTAGATACAGAAGGTGTTGCGCCGACATTCCACGTACTGGATCTGCAGAACGTACTGCGTGATGATGTGGCGCATCACAGCTTGACACAAGAAGAAGTACTGAAGAATGCGCCGGTCAAAGAAGACGGCCAGTTCCGTGTGCCTTCAATTTTAGGAGGAGAATAAAATGTCGTTAAGATATGAATCGATTGAATCATTGTCTCAAATGATTCAGAACAAAGCGCTGAAACCGTCAGAGCTTATCGCTGACACATTCAAAAATATTGAACAGGATGACGCGAAGATCCAGTCGTTCCTTGCACTTGATAAAGAACAGGCGATGGCAAAAGCTGCAGCGCTTGATAATGAAACACCATCCGGCCGCTTATTCGGTATTCCGATGGGTATCAAAGATAACATTGTCACTAAAAATGTTGAGACCACTTGCGCAAGTAAAATGCTGACTGGCTTTACTCCGGTATACGATGCAACTGTTATGCAGAAATTAAATAACGAAAACGGGATACTAGTCGGGAAGCTGAACATGGATGAATTCGCGATGGGCGGTTCTTCAGAGAACTCATTCTATAAGAAGACGGTCAATCCGTTTGATCATACAGCAGTGCCGGGCGGTTCATCAGGCGGCAGTGCAGCAGCAGTGGCAGCGAGCCTTGTGCCGTTCGCACTTGGTTCAGATACAGGCGGCTCTATCCGCCAGCCGGCATCATACTGCGGCGTTGTCGGCATGAAGCCGACCTATGGCCGGGTCTCACGTTACGGCCTTGTCGCTTTCGCTTCATCACTTGATCAGATCGGTCCGATCACGCGCAATGTTAAGGACAATGCGACTGTACTTGAAATCATTTCAGGTGTCGACAAAATGGATTCAACAAGTGCACCAGTAGATAATGTCGACTTTACATCAAATCTCGAGAAAGATTTGACGGGCCTGCGTGTTGCTGTACCGAAAGAATATTTAGGTGAAGGTGTCCAGGCAGAAGTAAAAGCAAGCGTAGAAGCAGCAATCAAAGAATTAAGCGCACTCGGTGCAGTCGTTGAAGAAGTGTCGCTGCCTAACTCTAAATACGGAGTAGCAACTTACTATATTCTTGCCTCTTCAGAAGCTTCAGCTAACTTAGCGCGTTTTGACGGTATCCGTTACGGCTATCAGGCAGAAGGTGCGACGAACTTAGAGGAACTGTACAAGAAGACGCGTCAGGAAGGTTTCGGTGATGAAGTCAAACGCCGTATCATGCTCGGGACTTATGCGTTAAGTTCAGGCTATTACGATGCTTACTACAAAAAAGCACAGAAAGTAAGAACATTGATCAAGCAGGACTTCGAGAAAGTATTCGCTGACTACGATATCATCGTCGGACCAGTAGCACCGACACCAGCATTCAATATTGGTGAGCAGATCAATGATCCGCTGACTATGTATGCCAATGATATTTTGACGATTCCAATTAATTTAGCCGGCCTGCCATCGATCTCTGTACCTTGCGGCGAACATAACGGTCGACCAATCGGACTGCAGATCATCGGTAAACCATTCGATGAACAGAAAGTCTACAATGTCGCTTATCAGTACGAACAAAAATTTAACTTAACAGACCGTTATCAAACGTTATAAGGAGACGATGATATGCATTTCGAAACAGTAATCGGACTTGAAGTCCACGTTGAATTAAAGACTGAATCCAAGATGTTCTCCAGTTCTCCTGCACACTTTGGTGCTGAACCGAACACAAACGTCAGCGTCATCGACCTCGGCTATCCGGGCGTCCTGCCGGTCGTGAATAAAACGGCAGTCGACTGGGCGATGCGTGCTGCGATGGCGCTCAATATGGATATCAGAACAGAGACAAAGTTTGACCGCAAAAATTACTTCTATCCGGATAATCCGAAAGCTTATCAAATTTCACAGTTTGATGAGCCGATCGGTGAGAACGGTTATATTGATATTGAAGTGAACGGCGAGACAAAACGTATCGGTATCACACGTCTTCATATGGAAGAAGATGCTGGGAAACTGTCCCATAAAGATGGTTATTCATTAGTTGACTTGAACCGGCAGGGTACACCGCTTGTTGAGATTGTCTCTGAGCCGGATATTCGTACGCCGGAAGAAGCGTATGCTTACCTTGAGAAATTAAAGGCGATTATCCAGTACACAGGCGTCTCTGACTGTAAGATGGAAGAAGGCTCACTGCGCTGTGATGCCAATATTTCGCTGCGTCCTAGAGGGCAGGAAGCATTCGGTACGAAAGCGGAGCTCAAAAACTTGAACTCATTCAACTACGTCAGACGTGGACTTGAGCACGAAGAGAAACGGCAGGCAGAAGTATTGTTGTCCGGCGGAGAAATTCTGCAGGAGACACGCCGCTTTGACGAGTCGACCGGTAAAACGATTTTAATGCGTGTTAAAGAAGGGTCTGATGACTACCGTTACTTCCCTGAACCGGACTTAGTGCCGCTCGTTATCGACGAAGAATGGAAAGAACGTGTACGTGCTTCTATTCCTGAACTGCCGGATGTACGTAAAGCAAAATACGTCAGCGACTATGGTCTGCCGGCATATGATGCCCACGTCTTGACACTGACAAAAGAAATGTCCGACTTCTTTGAAGAGACAATCAAACTGGGTGCTGATGCGAAGCTCACTTCCAACTGGCTGATGGGCGGCGTGAACGAGTACTTGAACAAACAGCAGAAAGAACTAGGCGCGACCGCATTGACACCGGAAAATCTTGCTGAGATGATCAAACTGCTTGCTGACGGCACGATTTCAAGCAAGATTGCCAAGAAGGTCTTCCAGGAAACTGTTGAATCTGGAAAAGCACCGAAAGTCATCATGGAAGAGCAGGGATTAGTACAGATTTCTGACCCGGCACAGTTAACAGCGCTGGTGAATGATGCACTTGACCAGAACCCGCAGTCTATCGAAGACTTTAAGAACGGTAAAGGTAAAGCGATGGGCTTCCTGGTCGGTCAGATCATGAAACTGTCGAAAGGTCAGGCGAACCCGCAGCTCGTCAACCAGCTTCTTAAGCAGGAGCTTGAAAAGCGCTGATCGTCAATTAATCAATGATCGTTATATAAAAACCTTCGATTCTTATAGCGATGCAGCTTCTTAGAAGAAGTCAGCATTACATGAAAATCGAAGGTTTTGTTGTCTTACAGCATAATTTCTTCAGTCTGCTCAATGAGCCGGTTGAGTCGATGCGGCTGAAAGATAATATATGATAGATCAGTTTCTGCAAATATGAAATCACGGTCGTCAGCCCACTGGCTATAATAATAATGCTTCAAATGATGGAAAAGTTCTTCCCGTGATTCAGCCATATATTGTTTATATAAGCATTCCATTCGACTCACTCGAAAGATTACGTCGGTATATGTCACAAGTCGTCCTCCTTTGAAGTAGCTGTTGGCGTCCATATCGTTAACAGTAATTGTATATGATAAGAGTAAACATGGCAACCCAAAGTGCAGGAATATTCAGATAACTTATTCGCTTTATATTTCCTGCTGCGCCGTGTATATTGAAAATAAAGCATGATAGGAAGAGAGGGATTCTAATGGTAGATATACACAACCATATTTTGTTCGGCATTGATGACGGGGCTAAAAATACTGAAGAAGCTCTTGAGATGGCCCGGACTGCTGCAGCGAACGGCATCACGGATATTATTGCGACGCCGCACCATAAAATTGGCGTCTATGAAAACTACGGACCGAAAATCATCGAACTTACTGACCAGGTCAATAACTTGATACGGTCACATCAAATACCGGTCACTGTCCATCCGAGTCAGGAAATCAGAATTTACGGTGACGTCATTGCAGATCTGAAAACCGGAAAAGCACTGCCGTTGATGAAAGACGCACCTTACGTCCTGATTGAACTGCCGACACAGGAAGTGCCGGTTTATACAGAGCAGCTGTTCACTAACATGGCGCTGGAAGGCTATGTGCCGGTCATAGCACATCCTGAGCGTAACAGTGAACTGCAGAAGAATCCGAATAAACTTGCGTCATTAATTGAGCTCGGAGCACTGTGCCAAGTGACGGCAGGTGTCGTCGTCGGAAGGCTCGGAGATTATTCCCAGTCAGTCGCTCAGCAGATGATGAAGCATAAGATGATTCATTTCGTGGCAAGTGACGCCCACAATGTAACAGGCCGGAACTTCTTTATGGATGAGTGCTATGAATATATAGAGGGTCAGTACGGGATTGACCAGGTCAACTATTACAAGGAAAACGCCCGGAAAGTGCTGAACGGTGAAAAGATACGCTACGTCAGCCCGCTTGAAGTGCAGGCCGGCCATTTAGAGAGACAGAAGAAAAAGAAAAAATTTCTAGGATTATTTTAAAGGTGAAGTTTTTGCTGAAAGGCATAGATTTGATTATAAAAACCAGATTCCAGGATGTCCTGGAATCTGGTTTATTTGTTGAATAAGTGGTCAGTTATGGCAGTCGACCAGCGCTTAATACCGCGACTAGTCAGTAACGCGCTTGCTGTATTGTAGTCATCCGTGATGCTGTCATCAGTCGGCCACTCGCCAGCTTGACTGACATAGTTGAAGTTGTTGTCTTTATTGCTGAGATAATCAGCTTCTGCCTGCTGGTAGTCAGCAAATGCGGGATCATTATAAATCGGTCTCGTGCCGATGATCACAACAGGAATATCATGCTGTTCGACGGCATCATTATACATTGTTTCTAGAGCTGCCAGATGAGCGTTCACTGGAATATTTTCGTAGTAATCATTGATTGTCAGTGCATCGAGTAGAATTAAGTCGGGCTTTTTCTCATAGGCTGCTGCTAAGCTTGCGGCAGTTGACGCCCCTGAAACTTCCACAGCATTGATAGCGAGCTGTTTGTCGGCTGCTTTCTCCAGGTCATCTTTGACGCTTGTGTTATGTTCAGATGTCTGGTAGGGTGTCGCTACTAATGTGATCGTCATCTTCCCGCCGTCTTTAGTCTTCTTATTATAGAGCTGTTGAAAGGCATCGTCTTTGAACAGGCTGCCGGCTGATTTAGCAGCTGCTTGTTTTTTAGGTGCTTTCTTGCTGACTGACTGAGTGCTCACGTTGTTTGCTGCAGCTGAATCAGTTACTTTTTGCTGCCAGTAAATGTAGCCGAATGCAATGAGTGCAAGAGCAATCACCACATAGAGCCAGAAAAGTAAGTTTTTCATTGATGCCTTTCCTCCCGACATGATGGTCAATAATTCAATTTTAGCAAACGCAGGAAAAAATTTATACAACTATATTGGCTTTAACAAATAATTTACAACGCCTTGACAGCATGTTTAGCATTTTCATAACGAGGTATTAGTTATTGTCTAGACCGCTGTAAATGGATTTTTGTTGAAAATATACACAATCTTAATAGAATATTTACATTTATTGTGATAGAATAGCGGAAAAGCAGAGACATACCAAAAGTGGAGGATTTATATGATTGATTATACCCCGTGGAATGTCACAGATTATCATAAAATATTTATAGCTGAAGCTAAGCAGCTGATTGAGATTTTCCGAAATGAGATTGTTGAGATCCACCATGTCGGCAGCACTGCCGTCCAGGATATGCCCGGCAATCAGTCGATGGATATACTGCCTGTCGTCAAAAACATCGATAAAATTGACCAGTATTCAGAAGCGATGACTCTTGCCGGCTATCGCGCGGCAGAGCTGTCCATCTGCGCAGACGAACGCTGCAAATCATTTACGAGAGAAATCGATAATCTGACCCGTGTCATCATTATGGTTGAAAAGACTAATTATGAAGTGGTCGACAGAAGGCTGGCAGTAAGAGATTATTTAAGGGTGCATGCTGATATTAGAACGGCATATGCCTTAAAAGAGAAGCTTGCCTTTCAATACAGCGATGACTCGCCGGACTATCACACTGCAAGGAATGAGTATGTCTCATCTCTAGAACGGGATGCCATCAGCTGGTACCAATCAATGAAACGTTAAAACCCGCATGCGGGTCTTTTTTTTTCTAAAATTGCATAATTGAATAAATTAGGTACAATGATGATAACAATAAAATGTGAAAGAGTGATATAAATGACTGGGCTGAATATAGCGAAAAATAGTAGTGATATTGCTTTAAATCTTAAAATGGCCAATCGCCACGGTTTGATTGCCGGAGCAACAGGGACAGGCAAAACCATTACTTTGAAAGTAATGGCTGAACAATTCTCAAAGGCCGGTGTACCGGTATTCCTGGCTGACGTTAAAGGCGACCTTGCAAGTCTCGCTGAAACGATGACAGTCACTGATAAGATTCAGGAGCGGCTGGATACTCTTCAGCTGAGTGATTATCAGCCGCAGCACTTTCCTGTCAGATTGTGGGATGTCTTCGGTAAAAACGGCACACCTGTCAGAGCGACAATCACTGAAATGGGGCCGCTGTTATTGTCACGGCTGCTGCTGCTCAATGACACGCAGGCAGGGCTGCTTAATATGGCCTTTAAAATCAGTGATGATAAAGGACTGGTGCTTCTTGATCTGAAAGATTTACAGGCACTGCTGCGGCATATGGCGGACAACAGCAATGATTATATAAGTCAGTACGGCAACATTTCGAAGCAGTCAATCGGTGCGGTTCAGCGTAAGCTGCTTGAGCTTGAAAGTCAGGGTGCCGCTCAGTTCTTCGGGGAACCGGCTTTGAAGCTGGAAGATTTCATGGCGAAGGTCGATGGTAAAGGCGTCATCAATGTTCTGCAGGCGGGCGACCTCTATATGCAGCCGCTGCTTTACACGACATTTCTGCTCTGGCTGCTGACAGAGTTATTCGAAGTGCTGCCGGAAGTAGGAGATCTGGATCAGCCGAAGCTTGTCTTCTTCTTTGATGAGGCACATTTATTGTTCAAGGATGCCAATCAAGCATTTATCACGCAAGTAGAACAGGTGGTGCGTCTGATCCGTTCAAAAGGAGTAGGCGTCTATTTCATCACTCAAAATCCGGTCGATCTGCCGGATGAGGTGCTCGGTCAGCTCGGTAACCGCGTCCAGCATGCATTGCGTGCCTTTACGCCGCGCGACCAGAAAGCGGTCAAAAGCGCAGCTGAGACGTTCAGACAGAATCCGGACATTGATGTGGCGTCTGCTATCGGTGAGCTGAAGACAGGAGAGGCCCTGATCTCATTTCTGAATGAAGAAGGTCAGCCGATGATCGTCGAACGTGCATTCATAAGACCGCCGGAAAGTAAGATCGGAGTGATTGAGCCCGATATTGCAGCCGCACTGCTGAAGGCGAATCCACTGCATGCCGTCTATAATCAGACACTCGACCGCGAAAGTGCGTACGAACTGCTCAAGCAGAAGTTCGAAGATGAGCAGGAGGCGCCGAAAGTCACAGCGAAAAAAGCAAGACCGCAAAAAGAAAAACCATCTGAACTGCAGCGCGTAGCGGCATCTGTGCTGACGAGTGTCGGCAGGCAGATCGGCCGCGAAATTGTCAGAAATATTTTCGGTGGACGCAGACGATGAACAAAAATTTGGTTTATATCGCATTGATCGCTGTCAATTTAGTGCTGATCACGCTTTTATTTATGCAGCTGACTGAAGGCTGGATGCATAAGCTGCTGCAAATACTGATTGTAGTAGTTACTTTCACATTGTTCAGAATGTATGTAAAAGAGCGGGAGTTCATTAAAGAAAATAAAGAAGATGGAGAAAGATAATGAGAAAAAAAGCAAGAATCATCTATAATCCGACATCTGGCCGGGAACAGTTTAAAAAAGCACTGCCGGATGTGCTGATTAAACTGGAACAGGCAGGCTTTGAGACGAGTGCTCATGCGACGACAGCAGTCGGCGATGCAACAGTGGCGGCAAGAGCTGCGTTAAAAGAGGAGTTCGATCTGATTATCGCAGCGGGCGGAGACGGGACATTGAACGAAGTCATTAACGGTGTGGCGGAACAGGACAACATTCCTGACATCGGCATTATACCGATGGGAACCGTCAATGACTTCGGACGAGCGCTTGTGATCCCGAAAGATATTATGGAAGCGGTGGACGTCATTATTGACGGTGAGACAGTGCCGGTCGATATCGGCAAGATGAATAACCGCTACTTCATCAACATAGCAGGCGGCGGTAAGATCACAGAGATCTCATACGAGGCACCGAGCAAGCTGAAGACGATGATCGGGCCGCTCGCCTATTACGTCAAAGGGCTTGAAATGCTGCCTGAGATTAAAGCGTCAGATGTACGCATTGAATATGACGGAGAAGTATTTACCGGAGAAGTCATGCTGTTCTTGATCGGACTGACTAATTCAGTCGGCGGCTTCGAGAAGCTGGCGCCTGAAGCATCGATTAACGACGGCTACTTTACAGTGCTGTTCCTTGAGAAAGTGAATATCGCGGAGTTCGGCCATATATTTACGCTTGCAACGAGAGGAGAGCATTTAAAGCATCCGAAAGTTCATTATGTGAAGGCGAAAGATGTGAAAGTATCGTCATTTGAGAAAGTGCAGCTGAATGTGGACGGTGAGTTCGGTGGCATACTGCCGGCGCACTTCATCAACCTTGAGCGGCACGTCAATGTCTTCAGTCCGCTGGAAAGACTGGAGAAGGAGAATAATGTGCAGAAGAAAAATGAAATCGACGGCCAGTATCAGAAAGAAATCCGAGACAGTAGTCTAACCGGACAGTAATCGGCGTATAGCCGTAACAGTTCGTTAACAAAACAGCCTCCCATCTTAAGCTGCAAAGATGGGAGGCTGTTTTTAAGTTCAGCTGGCAATCCACTAGTTTATTATGACTCTGTTATATTTCGTCAGTAAATTCTGCCGCCAGTTCATCATATTCCCAGTTACGGTGTGATGGATAGAGCGACAGTCCGCCGTCAGAAACGATAGTCTGTCCGGTGATGTACTTAGATTCCTTACTTGCGAGGAAAGCAGCGATGTTAGCCATCTCTGCCGGCTCAGCAACATAACCCATCGGCACAAAGTCCTCTGCGCCTTTTTTCTTTTCTTCAGTATCGAAGTTTGCCGCATTGATCGGTGTATCGACAGAACCCGGCGCAATATTGTTCACGCGGATCTGCACGCGGGCGTATTCCATCGCTAAACTTTGAGTGAGGAGTTTGACGCCGCCCTTACTCGCACAATACTGGGCGTAATGCGGCCATGGAATAATTTCGTGGACGCTTGAAACATTGATGATGTTCCCTTTATATTTCTGCTTCATGAACTGCTTGATCGCTTCTCTGCAGCCGATAAATGTACCGCGGAGATTGACGTTCATGACTTGATCGAATTCTTCCGTCGTCATCTCATGGCTGACGATATCTTTTTGGATGCCGGCATTATTCACCATGACGTGCAGGGCACCGAACGTATCGATCGTTTCTTTGAACATCGCCAGAAATTCTTCTTCTTTTGTTGTGTCAGCTTTGATGGCAATTGCTTCTCCGCCCTGTTCTTTAATGGCCTTCACCATTTCTTCCGCAGCTTCAGAACCTGAATGATAGTTGATTGCTACTTTCATGCCTTCTGCGGCAAAACGCTCAGCAATCGCTTTACCGATACCAGAAGAGCCGCCTGTGACGAGCGCTACTTTATCTTTTAAGTCATTATACATATAACTACACTCCTTTTAATCAGTCTAGCTTCCATATACCCATATCGCTCCCGTGTAATCTATGTGACAATGAATTCATGTTGGAATAAAATAGAATAGAAAGGTGGAGACCGATGACAGACTATCAATTAATGATTTTAGGAACGACAGATGTTCATGCTCATATCAGCTTGTATGATTACTTTATGGACCAGCCGCAGGAAGCGAATGGGTTCATACTTGCAGGCAGTAAAATTAAAGCATTGAAGGCACAGAATGACGGACGTGATATACAGACTATTGTCGTCGATAACGGGGATGTTCTGCAGGGCAATCTTGTGGCGGATTATGCGGTGGGTAATAGACCCGCCGTACATCCGGTGATCAATATCATGAATGAAATCGGCTATGATGCGGGGACGTTAGGCAACCATGAGTTCAACTACGGGCTCGATTTCTTGTTCGACACGATGGCACAAGCAAATTTTCCGGTCGTGAACTGCAACGTTAAAAACAGCGCAGGAGAATACATTTTCAAGACGCATACAATTATCAGCAGAACATTTGCTGACGGCAGGACCGTTAAAGTCGGCGTGATCGGCGTTGTACCGGAGCAGATCTTGATATGGGATAAAGCCATCCTTGATGGTCAGTTGATAGTGGATGATATGTATGAGGCTGCTGGACACTGGGCAGGACAAATTAAGGGCCAGTGTGATATCATCATATGTCTATGTCATTCAGGTTTCGATCCGTCGCAGGGAGAAATACCGGGCCTTGAAAATCAAGTCCATCTGATCAGTACGATTGCTGATATTGACGCCATGATCTTCGGTCATACGCATCAGCAGTTCCCTGGTGGTGACTACAGTGCTGTAGACTACGTCGATGCTGAAAGAGGGACGATTAACGGGACGTTTGCCGTTCAGCCGGTTTCTTTCGGCACGCATTTAGGCGTGATCCAGCTGACGCTCACTTACGGTGAAAACGGCTTTACTATTAAGGACGGGAAGAGCGAAGTCATCGGACTGAAAGGTGAACCTGTTGAGCCGCAGCTCGCTGCAGTCAATGAGCGCACGCATCATGACGTGCTCGCGTTCATCAACAGTAAAGTCGGCTGCACAAGTCATGAGATAGAAAGTTTCTTCAGTCAAGTCGCGCCGAGCAGAGCAGTGGAACTGATTGCTAAAAGCACACGCTCTGCCTTCTCCGCGCGCGTTGGTACAGCCGGTATGAACATTATATCGACATCAGCACCATTGAAGGCAGGGAGAGACGGTGGCGACGACTACGTCATGGTGAAGCCCGGTGATATAACATTGAAAGATGTGATGAGCATCTACCGTTTTCCGAACAAGCTGACGGCGCTCAATGTACCGGGTCGTCTCCTCAAAGAATGGCTCGAGTGGAGTGCCTCTGCATTCAATACGGACGGCGCGCCATATTTACTGAAGGAAAATCAGTCGATAGCGCCTGGTTTTCCGAGCTACAACATGGATCTGTTCTATGAGCTGGACTACACGATCAGCCTTGCACAGCCGCCACGCTATAATCATGCCGGCATAAAAATCAGCGACTCAGAAAGAGTGACAGCCGTCACTTATCAAGGCGCGCCGCTTGATGACGAAGAGATATATATAGTGCTGACCCATGACTACCGGGCAAACTTCACGCCTTTTCTGAAGGATGATGCGGTCTCGGTCGTTCCGCTGGATGACATTGAAGTGCGGGATGCGGTCAGCCATTACGTGAAAACACAGGGCGTTGACTTCACGCCGCATATACCGTTTAAACTGCTTGAGGACGGCCGCTACTTGATCAAGACAAGCCGGCATGCACAAACAGTGGCAGCCCATTACCCCGTCACGCTGAAGTCACAGCTGGCAGACGGCTATGCTTTATTTGAAATAGATACGAAAGAATTGAGGACATAATGAATAAAAACGATATATTGACAGGACATGTCATTGATTACACCCATGAAGGCAATGGTGTCATCAAGTTCGACGGTTATCCTATATTTGTACCTAACACAGTCAAAGGTGAAAAAGTGACAGTTAAAGTCATAAAAATGAGCAAAGGCTTCGGAATCGGCAGGCTGGTTTCCATTGTCGAAGAAAGCCCGGACAGAGTGACACCGCCGTGTATTTACTATTATCAGTGCGGCGGCTGCAACATTCAGCATTTATCTTATGACGCCCAGCTGCAGATGAAAGAAGAGCAGGTCAGAAATCTCATCCGCAAAATGACGAAGCTTGATATCCCGGTGCGCCCGATCATCGGCATGGAAAATCCATGGCGTTACCGCAATAAAAGTCAGCTTCCTGTGAAACGGGAAGATGAGATAGTGACCGGTTTCTACAGACCGCGTTCACATGACATCGTCCCGATTGAAGAATGCATCATCCAGAAGGAAAGTCACGATGATATCATGAATGAGCTGCGGCGGCTGCTGAACGAACTGAACGTCAGCATTTATGACGAACGGCGTCATAGCGGCAACTTGAGACACATTGTCATCAGAAGCGGTACGCGAATCGACGAGACGATGCTTGTCCTCGTGACGAAAAACAGTCGTCTTGAACAGGCTGATGTCATCGCAGAGCATATGATGACGAAATTCCCGGCTATCGTCAGTGTCAAACAGAATATCAATCCGGAGCGGACGAACGTCATTATGGGCAGCAAGTCAAAGACAATCAGAGGGAAAGATGAGATACAGGATCAGCTGGCTGAACTCAAATTTGAGATATCAGATATGAGCTTCTATCAGGTCAACCATGAACAGACCGAGAAGCTCTACCAGCAGGCGCTTGACTATGCCGAACTGAACGGCCGTCAGAATGTCATTGACTCATACTGCGGTGTCGGTACCATCGGCTTATTTATGGCAGCGCATGCTGAACGCGTATACGGCGTGGAAATCGTCGAGAAGGCCATCAAGGATGCAGAGAAGAATGCAGCACTGAACGGCTTATCGAACACGCATTTTGAGGCAGGTAAGGCAGAGGACATCATCATCAAGTGGCAGCAGCAGGGCGTGAAGCCTCACGTTGTCATGATTGACCCGCCGAGAAAGGGCTGTGATCCACTCTTCATCGATACATTGAAAGCACTGAAACCAGAACGTATTGTCTATGTCTCCTGTAATCCTGCGACATTGATGCGGGATATTCAGAGTCTGGCAGAACTTTATATCATCGATGAAATGACACCTGTTGATATGTTCCCGCAGACAACGCATGTCGAAGCGGTCTGTCGGATGACGCTCAAGGGATGATGCTATGGAAAGAAGAATACTCCATGTCGATATGGATGCCTTCTATGCGCAGATAGAGCAGCGTGATAATCCTAAGCTTCAGGGCAAGCCGGTCATTGTCGGCGGTAAATCAAGCTCAAGAGGTGTAGTCGCGACGGCGAGCTATGAAGCGAGAAAGTTCGGGGTGCATTCAGCCATGCCGATGAGCCGTGCCCACCAGCTCTGTCCGGACGGTTATTATGTCAGGCCGCGGTTTGATGTTTACCGCGATGAATCAGAGAAAATCATGGCGATATTCAGAAGTTACACTGAGCATGTGCAGCCGGTCGCTTTTGATGAGGCGTATCTGGATATCACGCATCTCGTGAGACGGGATATGCCGGCATCACGTATTGCGGCGTTCATTAAACGCGATATTTTTGAAGCGACCCGTCTGACATGTTCAGCGGGCGTCTCCTATAATAAGTTTCTCGCTAAACTGTCATCTGGAATGAATAAGCCGGATGGTCTGACGATTATCCATCACGGGAATGTCCATGACATATTGATGAAGCTGCCGATTGGTGCTTTTCCGGGCGTCGGCCGTGTGACTGAGGAGAAGATGAAGCAGGACGGCATTCACACCGGACTTGACCTTTATCAGCTGACAGAACGTGAACTCATCAAACGGTTCGGTAAGCGGGGGCCGAGACTCTATGACTATGCACGCGGTATTGATCATTCGACAGTCAAAGCAGAGCGCATCAGAAAGTCGATCGGCAAAGAGACGACGTTCGCTGTCGATAAAAACGATGATGATGAAATACTCGGTATCATCCGTCAGCTCTCACAGCAGGTGAGTGACAAGCTGAACCGCTACGGTCTGACAGGCGATGTAGTCACTGTGAAAATGAAAGAGTCTGACTTCCGCTCGACATCCAGACAGCTGAAGCTGCCTTACCGAGTGTCCGATACTACAGATATTTACAATGTATGTTATGATTTGTATACTGCATTAAAACATCCCGACCGGCCGATACGTTTAATCGGTGTTACAGTCGGGAATTTAGAAGAACGTCAGTTCATGAACATGACAATTTATGATTTTATTTGAGGAAACGAGTGATGAGTATGAAATTCAAGTTTTCTATTATAGGAATCACTGCCGTGCTGATAGCGATGTTCATAAAGAACACCATCGACAACGGCTTTGAGCCGCTGAAGCTTCTCGCTATTGTGTTAATAGCAGGGCTGTTGTTCTGGATTGACCAGAAACTGGAACGTCCTGTATCCCGAACACGCATCAAGGACAATATGAGAAACAGGAAGTAACTACTGATAAAACGTAATCAGCTGCTTCAGTTTGTCATCACTGAGGAGTAATATATCCTGACCGGAGGCAATCTTATTTTTAATGATTGTCTCCTTTTTTGATGGTTGATTGCTGCGCTGTCTGCCGAATATAAATATATCGACCGGCTGCTCCAAATCAAGTTCAAACGTGCCGCCGTGGTCAACGATATACTGGACGATGTCTTTGCGTTTCATGTGAAGCGTTCCTGTAATGGCCACTTTTTTGTCGTGGAAAGGATGCGTCATATCGAAGTCACTGCTCGAAGGTTTAATGCTTTTGAGCTCCTTATTGTAACGGTCAAGCTGTGATGCTTTGTTTTTCATGGAAGATAAATAGGACCCGTTCTTTTTCAAGTAATCGTCCAGTGATGGATATGATTTCAATAATCTGACTGTGATCATAGCGCTCGCTTTAGCATCGTTCAGTGCATGGTGATGACCATGGAAGTCAAGGTTATAATAAGCCATCATATTCTTCAGACTGTAGCTGTGATTTTTAACAGTCTTCCTCGCCATATTGCATGAGCAGAAATATTTCAGCGTCGGCATATCAAGATTGTAACGTTCGATGGATGCATAAAGCACATTCATATCAAAGCGTGCAAAGTGAGCCACGACCGGCAGCTCGCCGATGAAGTCAAGCATATGCTGATAGACTTCCGGAAACAACGGTGCATCTGTCACGTCTTCAGGTTTAATGCCATGTACCGCGATGTTCCCTTTTGAAAAATAAGTTTCGGGGTTCACTAGTGTATAGAAAGTCTCAGTCATCATATTGTCCTGCACTTTGACCATGCCGACGCTGCATATGCTCGCCGGCTGCCCGTTCGCTGTTTCAAAATCCAGTGCGATAAATTCAGTCATTGTCGTTGCCCCCTTCATACTACTTATTCTACAAAAAAAAGAAGACAAACGCTTTAAATACGTTTGTCGTCAATCAGTACTTCACATGAGCAGGCAGGATTTGTATCGCAAGTATTGCACTTGCCGGCTTTTGATTTGTTGAAGAACTTCACTAAAGTATAGATGGCATAGCCAAAAATCAATGCAAAGAGCAGTATATTAAATAGTAAAGCCATGTCTTTTCCTCCTAGAACAACATATTTCCGAGCTGGTAGACAATAAATGTCAGACTGTAAGCGGTAGCGAGCGGATAAGCGACTGCAAGTGCCGTCCATTTCCATGAGTAAGTCTCTTTACGAATTGCAGCTACTGTTGACAAGCATGGAATATAGAGCAGTATAAACAGCATAAAGGCATAGGCTGACACCGGTGTGAACTGTTCATGAATGACTCCGATCAATGCATTGTCTTTCACCGCATAGATGATGGCCATCGCACTGACGACTACTTCTTTTGCGAGGAAGCCGGGAATTAACGTCGCGCCTGCCTGCCATGTCCCAAAGCCAAGAGGGAGTAACAGCGGAGCGAGCAGGCCGCCGATCATGCTTAAGTAACTGTGATCGATATCGACGCCGAAGCCTGCTGGTCCTGCATAGTTAAGCAGCCAGATGAGCACGGAACCACCGAATATAAAAGTCCCTGCTTTCTTGATGAATCCTTTTCCTTTTTCCCAAGTGCTGCGCCATAATGTCTTTAAAGAAGGAAGGCGATACGGCGGGAGTTCGATGACAAAGATCGATGTATCTTTGCTCAGTAACGTCCGTGACAGTATAAAGCTGACAATCAGTGCGACGACTATGCCGATGATGTACAGACTCAGTACAATCAGTGCCTGATTCTCCTTGAAGAATACACCTGCGAACAAAGCATATACAGGCAGCCGGGCGGAGCAGGACATAAACGGTGCAATCAGTATCGTTGTCAGCCGTTCTTTCTCTTCCTCGATGCTGCGTGCCGCCATAATGCCTGGCACATTGCAGCCGAAGCCGATAATCATAGGGATGAAGGATTTACCGTTCAGTCCGAACATCTCCATAATCCGGTCCATGATCACTGCGATTCTTGCCATATAGCCGGAATCCTCAAGCAGTGAGATGAAGAAGAACAGGACGAGTATTTGCGGGACGAACACGAGCACGCCGCCGACACCTGCGATGATCCCGTCTGTGACGAGATGCTGCAGAAAAGGGACGATGCCGAGTGACGACATCACTGACTGAGCGAAATCTGTCAGCGGTCCGCCGAAAAAGCCGTCCAGCTTGTCTGATAAAGGTGTACCGATCCATGTGAAAGTCGTCTGAAAGATAAGCCACATTAAAAATAAGAAAATAGGGATACCGAATATTTTATGTGTGACGATTCTGTCGATCGTCTCAGATAAATAACTGGTCCGGTTCTCAGGATAAGTCACTACATCAGTCAGCAGCTCACTGATGAAATTAGTCCGGGCCTGCTGAATATAATATTTGATTGAGCGGTCCAGTGAGTTTTGCAGCGCTGCTTTGATGCTGTCACTTTCTGCAGCGATTGCAGGGCCGATATAGTCGATCACTGACGGATTTTCAAGCAAGTACTGCAGCGCAAGAAATCGCTTGTGCTTCTGGTGGATGGACAAGCTGCTGAACAGTGTCACTAACTGACTGACTGCGGATTCAATGCGCTTGTCATAATTGATTTTTAGCGGACGGGCAGTCGACAGCTGAGCATCGCCGAGTGCTTTGAGTACTTCATCAGAACCTCTGCCCGTTCTTGCGACAACCGGAATAATAGGTGTTTTCAGCTTGCGCATCAGTTTTTGAGTGTCGATACGAATACCGCGCTTGCTGGCAACATCGACCATATTGAGTCCGATCAACAAAGGAGAGCCATACTCCATCAGCTGGATCGTCAGCAGCAGATTACGCTGCAGCTGAGCGGCATCTACTATATTGATCATTCCGGAGAACGATTCATGCAGCAGAAAATTAGTGACGACTGTTTCGTCCTTTGAAATCGGCAGCAGATCATATGTACCGGGCAGATCGACGAGCTGGCCATAGTTTTTCTTCAGCCGGCCAATTTTCTTCTCGACGGTTACACCGCTCCAGTTACCGACATATTCATAAGAACCGGTCAGTGCATTGAACAGTGACGTTTTACCGACGTTCGGATTGCCTAAAATACAGAATGAATTAGTCATGATTGAGCTCCAGCATAATCTTGCACGCATCACAGTTTCTGATACAGATGTGCTGACCGTTCATATCCAGCGTACACGGCCCTTTGAACAGGCTTTTCTGACGGACTTTGATCAGGCTGCCTTCTGAGAAACCAAGTGCATTCAATCGGTGGAGCATATGATGATCAAGTATCATTGATTTAATTTTATAAGTCGTACCTAACTGAGCATTTGCTGCATGAAGCATGCGGACACCTTCTTAATTTGTATTGATTATCATTCTCAATTACATAATAACACGGTCTATACATCTCATCAATAAAGTAGCACAAAAATTTATCACAACTTCGTGACAACGGCCAGCCAGCAATAAAACAGTGATACAAAGTTAATCAATTTAATAGGTTCGGTATAATATTTAGCAATGGCTTAACTATGGTATAATGAATTGTTAATCAAGGAGGTTGTTATGAGAACTTTTTCAGCTAAATTAATCGCAAAAGCAGCAAGACGCGCAAGCATCGCTGCCGGTAAACGCGGGACGGATCTGCCGGGTCAGCTGGCGCGTAGAATTGATCCGCATATTTTACGCAAACTCGCATCATCAGTCGATGCCGTAGTCTTTATTTCAGGGACGAACGGTAAGACGACGACATCGAACTTAATCGGTCACACTTTAAAAACTAATCATATTCAGATTGTTCATAATACAGAAGGTGCCAATATGGCAGCCGGTATCACATCAAGTTTTATCGTCCAGACAAAAAGAAATACAAAGCTCGCCATTATAGAAATCGATGAAGGGTCAATTCCACGTGTATTGAGCGAGATGACACCGACTATGATGGTGTTCACGAACTTCTTCCGCGACCAGATGGACCGTTTCGGTGAGATCGATATACTGGTCGATGGTATAGCGGACCATATTAAAGGTAAAGGCATCAAGCTCCTCCTGAATGCTGACGACCCATTTGTGTCACGTCTTAAAATAGCAAGTGACGACGTTGTCTATTACGGCATGAAAGCAGGCATCCATCATTTCGAGGAAAGCACGATGATTGAAAGCAAGTACTGCCCGAACTGCGGCAGACTGCTCGATTACAGTGCCATTCATTATAACCAGCTGGGTCATTATACTTGTGACTGCGGCTTTAACCGTGCTGTGCCTAAATATGAAATCGAAGCACTTGCTGAAAATCCGTATTTAGTGCCGGTTATTAACGGCGAGACATTCAACATGAAGCTTGCCGGTGACTTCAATGTCTTCAATATTATTGCGGCCTACAGCGTCCTGAAAGAACTGGGCTTAACTGATGAAGCCATCAGAAAAGGATTCGAAAGCTATGCATCGGACAACGGCCGCATGCAGTACTTCACGAACGGAAGGAAAGAAGCGATCATCAATCTCGCTAAAAATCCCGCTGGACTGAATGCCAGTCTGTCTGTCGGAGAGAAAATTGAAGGACAGAAGAGCTATTTAATCAGTCTGAACGACAATGGAGCCGATGGACGGGACATTTCCTGGATCTGGGACGCTGACTTTGAAAAACTGGAACGTCAGACGATCAGCCGGATTTACTGTACAGGTAACCGGGCGGAGGAACTGGCAGTAAGACTGAAATACGCTGAAATTAATGTGCCGGTCGAAGTCATCAGGGATATTCCGGCTGCAACAAAAGCGGCGCTTATGGATGACGCCTATACCGTATGTATACCGAACTATACATCACTCGAACCGATGCACCGTACACTGACAAACTTCTTTAAGGAGGGCAACTAATGTCTTCAATCAATGTTTATCACTTTATGCCTGACAAACTCAATTTATATGGGGATATCGGAAATATCATCGCGCTTAAGAAACGGGCGAAATGGCGTGGTATTGACGTCACAGTCACTGATGTCAAAGAGACGTCTGGACTCGCTGTCAGTGAAGCGGATATTTTATTTATCGGCGGCGGCAGTGACCGCGAGCAGGCAATCGCAACACAGGAACTATTCCGCATTAAAGATGAGTTCAAGGCTGCTATTGAAGACGGCGTGCCGGCACTTACTATTTGCGGCGGCTATCAGTTTTTAGGCGAGAAATATGTGACGCCTGATGGTCAGGAGCTGCCGGGCCTGAATATTCTTGATTTCTATACAGAATCGAAGAAAGAACGGCTGACAGGCAACATCGTCATAGAGTCAGAGACATTCGGCCGCATTGTCGGCTTTGAGAACCACGGCGGCAGAACGTATCATCCTTACGGTACGCTCGGAGACGTCATCGCAGGATACGGCAACAACGATACCGACAAAAAAGAAGGACTGCATTATAAAAATCTGCTCGGCACTTATCTGCACGGGCCGATTCTGCCGAAAAATCATGAGATCACTGACTACCTGCTGCAAGCTGCGTGTGACCGTAAGAACATCCCGTTTGAATCAATCGGCGACAACAGTACAGAAGAGAACGCAAAAAATGTCATTATTAACCGCCTGCTCAGTGAGAAGTAAGGTGGACACAAAAGAACGCCTTGACCAGGAGCGGTCAAGGCGTTTCGTCTGTCTGGTAATCGGCGTGCTGTTCTGTCAGCAGTTTCTGAATCATCAGCAGCTCGTATATGTAATGACTTTTCAGCTGATTGTCATCAAATTCTGCCAGGTGTTTGACACTTGACTTGAATGTCGACAAGGCAGCTCTCGGCACCGGCTCATGCTGCTGCATCGCTGTGATCATATCCGTATACGCCTGCCGCTCTTCTGCATGAAAATCAAATGCTGTTTCCTGCGGCATATAGATCATGTTGGTCAGATGAATGATATAAAGCCGGTTGAACTGCAGTCGTTTCTCAAGCGTCATCATCAATTTCTTTCTGTTGATATCGCTCTGATGATACTGAAATTCCTCGTGTTCATATTGGATCAGCTGCTCTATTTTAGTGATCATCTTGTCTATATGATTCAGCTTTCTGACGCTGTCCTTCGAATGGAAATGACCGATTAAAACTTCTTTTCCGCGGGCAATGAATAACTGCTGCAGTTCGCTCTCGACATTGTTGATCAGCGTCTCAATCTGCAGCTGATACTTCGGCGGCAGCACGAGGAAGTTGACAAGCCCTGCTGTCGTCAGACCGATCGTCGTTGTCACTAGTCTTGAGAAGAAGTTGAAGACGAAGTCATCATGGATGTTCGGAATCATGGCAGCAGCAGTCAGACTGGCGACAAGCATGCCGTCATGCAGCTTGAGCTGATAGCAGATGACAATTGTCAGGGTTGCAGCAATGCTGTATGCTAAAGGTGATTCGCCGAGGAAATAAGCGCTGGTCACTGCGATGAATGCCCCGAGTATAGAAGCAGGAAACCTGATGAACGCTTTTCTGAGCGACGCTTTAGCTGTCGGTTCGATGGAAACAAGCGATGCAATAACAGCGAATGTAGCCGGCAGATGAAGCAGCTGGCAGAACAACGCCGTCAAAAATGTCGCAAGACCCGTCTTGATGATCCGCGGACCGATAATTTGTTTTGTCCATTTCATGAGCTCGTACCTATTCGTAGTTTTTTATTAGTATAACATTAATAATTTGTTATAATGAACTATCATAACTAATTGAAAGAAGAGATAATTGATGATCGTAAAAACGAACGAAGAACTTGAGAAATTAAAGGTAATCGGTCAGATTGTCGCAGAAATCCGCGATACGCTGAAGGAAAAAACAGTTCCTGGCATTACGACTAAAGAACTGGACGATATCGCAGGAAAGCTATTTGATAAGCTCGGTGCAAAATCTGCACCAATTACCGAATACGAGTTTCCGGGCTACACATGTATCAGTGTTAATGAAGAAGTGGCTCATGGTATTCCGGGCAGCCGTGTGATCAATGAAGGCGACCTCGTCAATGTTGATGTGTCAGGCTGCAAGGATGGCTATTATGCAGATACAGGCATTTCATTCGTGGTCGGCGAAAGCACAGACCCGCTCAAACAAAAAGTGGTCGATGTGGCCTTGATGGCGTTTGAAGAAGCGATGAAGAAAGTGAAACCGGGCACAAAGCTCAGCCAGATTGGTCGTGCGGTGAATGCGACGGCGAAGAAGAACGATGTCACTGTCATCAAAAACTTGACAGGCCACGGCATCGGCAGAAGTCTGCATGAAAATCCTAAGCATATCTTGAATTACTACGACCCTTTTGAGAAAGAACTGCTGAAAGAAGGCATGGTTCTTGCAGTAGAGCCGTTCATTTCATCAAAAGCGACACTGGTAACAGACGGTAAGGATGAATGGGCCTTTGAAACAAGTGATAACAGCTATGTCGCACAGATTGAACATACCATTGTTGTCACTGAACAAGGTCCCCTGTTACTCACTGAGCGCATCTCCGACTAAAGTATGAGATAAAAATCGTTCCTGAGACGTTTCACGTCATCAGGAGCTTTTTTTATAGTAGAAGATATAGTAAGGAGATGACGAGATGGAGCGACTGAAATCTTATTTAAAGCAGACCGTGAAGAAAAGCGTGAGGCATAGTCTATATTTAAAGTTAAAAGAACTGCAGCAGAGACTGACTGAACTGAATGTGATGAAAGCGATGAAACGTGAAGAACATAGACGTCTGACTGAAGCCTATGACAGCCAGCTAGCTGTCATTGATTCAGAGGACGGCAGCATGCGTGATTTCCGTACGAACCGCTATGCAGCAATCGACGCTTTGAACAAGATTGACGATGAGCTGCAGCAGATTGAAGCATCGCTGCAAATGCTCGACCACATGAAAGAAGAGACAGAATATGAGATAATGATGATTAGAAAACTGAAGGGGAAAGAAGTGAGTACGTGAAGCAATTAGTATCAACAGAAATATTAATCAGCTTTTTAATCCTGCTGCTGTTGTCTAACTTATACTATATCTTTTTTATCAAGACAGGGATGCTCCTCGTACTCGTGCTCGGGGGGCTGCTGATTTACATCAGTCAGTATTTCAGGAAGAAGCTGAGAGGGCTTGTGCTGTTCTGGAGCGGTCTTAGCCTTTTGCTGTTCGGACTGCTGTCCAACCCTTATACACTTATTGTATTGTTCAGCTTTCTCGTCATCATTGCAGTGCGCTATGCGATTACGAAAAGAAAGCCGGTTCATGTGATTGTCACCGCTGATAAAGATGTTCATGTCTACGGGCAGAAGTGGTTCAATACACAGGAGACGCCGAAGACCGTTTACCGCTTTGATGATATTCATCTTCAGCATGCAGTCGGCGATGTGACGATTGATTTGACGAATGCGGCGAACTTGCAGCAGGAAAATTTAATAGTCGTCAATCATATGATAGGAAAGACGACGGTCATTGTGCCGCATCATTATCAGACTAAGATTGATTATTCAGCACTGTATGGACAGCTGAAAGTAGATCATGAGTTCACGAGACGCGCCAAAAATGAGCGCTTGACTTATATTTCTGAAGACTATGAGAACGGCGTCGCAGTCAAAGTCATCGTCTCATCTATTGTCGGTGATCTGGAGGTCGTGCATCGATGAATAACTATACGCGAATGATTGGTGTCATGCTCATCCTTGTTTATTCTCTCGTCTTTATCTTTTATATACTTGACCGTATTTTTACAAATATCATTTATTTCCAGGGGATGCTGTATACACAGATTATCGGAGTCCCGGCATTTTTATTTCTCAATATCGTCGTTATTCTGGCATGCATTGTTATGGGGTCACTCACTGCTTACAAGCAGAACGAGCAGCTGGCATGGATTAAAGGGCAGATGCAGGCTGTTGATTTCGGCGAACCGCTCGATGACAATGAGGAGATGATGATGCAGCCGGAAATATATGAACTGTTTCAGACCATCGTCAAGCTGAATGAGTCAGTCCGGACTATCAAGCATCAGAATCAGCTTGTCACAACAGGTGTCAATGAACAGATTGTCAAAAAAATTGTCGAGGAAGAACGGCAGCGACTCGCCCGTGACCTTCATGACTCCGTCAGCCAGCAGCTTTTTGCAGCGAGCATGATGTTGTCTGCCATTAAAAACCACCCGCTTGATGAACAGCCGGCAAAGCAGGTCGCCATACTCGGGAAAATGCTGCATGAAGCGCAGCTTGAAATGAGAGCGCTGCTGCTGCACTTAAGGCCGCTCGCGCTGCAGAATAAGTCGCTCCGTGCCGGAATTCAGGACCTCATCTCTGAGTTGAAGAAGAAAATACCGCTTACTATACGAATGGATATAGCGGATATCACGATGTCTAAAGGCGTAGAAGACCATCTGTTCAGAATTACACAGGAGGCTATCTCCAACACTTTACGGCATGCGCACGCCAGCCAGCTGGCTATAGAGCTGTTCCAAGTCGGGGATAGTGTGATTTTAAGATTGACTGATGACGGCAGGGGCTTTGATATGTCACAGCGCGATGAATCACGCTACGGCATCAATACAATGAAGGAACGAGCGGTAGAGATCGGCGGCAACTGTCAGATCATCTCTGCTGTTAAGAGTGGTACAAGAATAGAAGTCAAAGTGCCATATACAGGAGGAGAGACATCATGAGAGTATTGTTTGTAGATGATCATGAGATGGTTAGAATCGGGATATCGAGTTTTCTGTCCACGCAAAGTGACATTGAGATTGTCGGTGAAGCAGGGGATGGCATAGAGGGGGTCGCGCAGGCGGAAGCACTGAATCCAGACGTCATACTGATGGATATGGTGATGGATAAGATGAACGGCATCGAAGCGACTACTATTATTAAGAGCAGATGGCCGCAGATTAAAGTCGTCATGCTGACGAGCTTCATCGATGACCAGGAAGTGTATGCAGCGATTGATGCCGGTGTGGACAGCTATATATTGAAGACATCGAGTGCCGATGCTATCGCAGAAGCAGTCCGTAAAACATACAGCGGAGAATCGGTGTTTGAAGCGGAAGTCATGACGAAGATGCGCAACCGGGTGAACCAGAGAGCGGCACTGCACGAAATGCTGACCGAGCGTGAGATGGAGATTCTTATGCTCATTGCCAAAGGCTATTCAAATCAGGAGATTGCCGATGCCAGCCATATCACAATCAAGACAGTGAAAACCCATGTCAGCAATATTTTGAGTAAACTTGAAGTGCAGGACAGAACACAGGCTGTCATTTATGCTTTCAAGCATCATCTCGTAGCACAGTAGAATAACAATAAACCGCTGAGATTTCTCAGCGGTTTATTGTTATTTAATCACTTTATCATAGCCATTTTGAATTAAGTCAAGTTCACCGGTATGTGGATCAATGACTAATCCGTGTACAGGAACTGATTTATCAAACAATGGATGATTGTAAATGAGCTCAATGTTATTATTAACATTTTCTCTGACATCTTTAAATCCTTCAAGGAAATGATGAATATCAATACCTGAATGTTCCAGCGTATGAAGGACTTCTTCTTTAACGCCGCGTGACTTCATCGTCGTAAGCACTGCATCTACATCAAGGTTACCCATGCCGCAGTCTTTATGGCCCATAATAATTATTTCTTCAGCCCCTAATGCATAGATGCCGACTAACAGGCTCCGCATGGTTGCGCCGTATGGGTGAGTGATAGTAGCACCGGCATTTTTGACGATTTTAATATCGCCGTTTTTGAAGCCTAATGCTTTAGAAGATAATTCGACTAACCGTGTATCCATACAAGTCAGGACAACAGCTTTCATCGATGGAACTTTTGAAGTTTCAAATCCTTCATAGTCTTTGTTTGCTACAAATTGTTTATTGTAAGAAAGTACGTCATCAAGTAATGTCATAAGTTCCTCCTAGTTGTTCATACTGCTTGTTTTACCCGTCTTATTCTGGTGGAAGATTGCATTGATCTGTGCACCGATGATAATGATGAAGCCGGTCAGATAAAGCCATAACATCAACACGATAACGCCGCCGATGCTGCCATATGTTTTAGAGTAGTTAGCAAAGTTACTGACATATACTCCAAAAAGAGCGCTGGCACCAAGCCAGACAATGGTTGCAAACAACGCACCGGGTAAGACAGATTTCCATCTAAGTTTAACATGTGGTGCTATAGCGTACAAGGTCATAAAGACGACAAAAGTCACGATTAAAGGAAGGACAACCTTAATCACATTAAATATCCATTTGAACTGACTCTCAAGACCAAGTTTACCGAATAAGAAGTTGCCGATCTGCTCGCCGAATACTGGTAAGGCAAGTGTGATAGCAAGCACTAAAATCATGACGACAGTGAATAAGACTGATAACAGCTTTGCAATAATAGGGTTTCTGCCGTCTTCTACTTCGTAAGCCACATTGAACGCATTCATTAAAGCAGTCATACCGTTTGAGGCTGACCATAAGGCAGCGATGATCCCGAATGACAGCAGACCGCCTGAACTGCTCTTCATTACATCTCCGACGATACCATTAATCATCTTAGCAGTATCACCCGGCGCGTTTTGAGAAATAGCGTCAGTAATTGTCGTCTGGTCAACATTAAATAATGGAATCAACGTTAATAAGAAAATAAGCAGTGGGAACAACGACAGCAGAAAATAGTAAGCCAGCTGTGCTGCTAAGCCTGATGCATCGTCTTTGCCGATACGGTAAAGTAACTTCTGAAAGAAATTTCCGTCTTTTTTGTATTTTGCCGGTTTATTGATTTTAGAGACGTGGAGTTCTTCGTCAGATTTTTTCGGTTCCTTTGACTGGAACTCCTGTGTCGCTACATAGTTTTCCTCCAAATGACTTGACTCAGACGGATGGGCCGTCTGAGTCAAGTATTTAGAGGAGCTTTTTTGGTCTTTCGCCAAATGACTCACTCCTTATGCTATTAAGTTATTGTTGATTATTTATTGTTTGATTTATGCTGATCAAACGTTTTGTTATTGTTGTTGTTATTATTGTTATTTTTATTAGAGTTAGTATTGTTGTTATCATTATTTTCAGGTTTAGTCTGCTTTAAAGCATCGCTTAAGTTGTTAACGCTGGCATCGCCGTTACGTAAGCTGACTACTAAGTCTTTCGCCTGAATTAATGCTTTTTCGAGTTCTGGGTTATTGCGGCGGATTTCTTCCACCTGGTCTTTCCAGTAAAGGAACTCATCTTTGATGTTCAATGCTTTATCTTTAACACTTGATGGATTTTTAGTCACTTGGCCTACATTGTTAACTTGGCCTTTTACTGAGCTGCGTGTTTTTTTGTCTAATAGAGCAACAGCGGCACCAATTGCTGCACCTGCTACTACTGCTGGGACTAACTTGTTATTCATGTTGAATCTCCTCCTGGATAAATGTTTTGTGTTGTTAATGTATGTATATCCACTATCATATATGGATAAACTTCTTTTCGGCAAGAAAATAATTAAAATGTTTCAAGACAGATGTAGTTTTGCTAGAATGAAGTAGAATTCACACTGAACAGAAAGGACTATACAATGACTAAAGAAGAAATGTTGAACGCTATTGCCGGTAAGTTGAAGCTGGTTAATATCGGTGTCATAAAACCTGAAAGTATTGATGACGCAAAAACAGATGAACTGCAGGAACTCTATGAGATGGTCATGAAACGCGATAATATATCACCAAGCGAAATGACAGCTATTACAGAAGCGTTAGGTAGTTTAAGAAAGTAAAGGGGAGTTTTAAGAATGATAACCAAGCGGGATGAGAAGTTACAAACATATGCACGTCTGCTGGTCAATGTCGGCATGAACGTTCAGCCGAAGCAGCGTGTTTATATTAGAGCGACAGTAGATGCGGCAGAATTTGTCCATTTAGTAGTAGAAGAAGCGTACAAAGCAGGATCGGAAGATGTTCATGTGGCTTATAGTGATGACCGGCTGTCGCAGCTTGCTTTCCAGTACCGTCCACTTGAAGTGATTACTAATTTTCCGGATTATGTAGTAGACGAACGGATGGACTATGCAAAAGACGGGGCAGCACAGCTGGCACTGATCTCTTCAAGTCCTGAAAGTCTAAAAGATGCAGATCCTGAAAAATTAGCAGCAAACATGCGTGCTTATGGCACAGCTTTCAAAGAATATATGAAGATGATGCAGTCTGATCAGTTCGCATGGACGGTAGCAGCTTATCCTTCTTATGAGTGGGCGCAGCTTGTGTTCCCGGAACTTGACAAGGAAGTAGCGTTCGACAAGCTGCTTGAACTGATTTTATATACAGTGCGTGCAGACGTTGAAAATCCTGTCAAGGCATGGGAAGCACATAACGAGAACCTTCATCTTAAGGCCGATTACTTAAATAAGAAAAACTACAAAGCGCTTAAATATACGGCGCCCGGCACAGACCTTACAATCGGACTGCCGGAAGGTCATATTTGGTGCGGTGCTTCTTCTGTCAGCGCGGCAGGTATCGATTTCATGGCTAACATGCCGACGGAAGAAGTGTTCACAGTTCCACATAAAGATGAGGTCAACGGCACGGTCAGCAGTACGCTGCCGCTCAGTTACGGCGGCAATATCATCGATAATTTCGTGCTCACTTTTAAAGACGGCAAAGTAGTAGATTACAAAGCGGAGACTGGAGAAGACATACTGAAAGGTCTGTTAGAATCCGACGACGCTGCCGCTTATTTAGGAGAAGTTGCTTTAGTACCGCATGATTCACCGATTTCTAACAGCCAGGTGCTGTTCTATAATACGCTGTTCGATGAGAATGCTTCATGCCATTTAGCGCTCGGTTCTGCTTACCCGTTTTGTCTTGAAGGCGGCAAGTTGATGTCTGATGATGAACTGACAGCAGCGGGACTGAATAATTCAATCACTCATGAAGACTTCATGATCGGCAGTGCTGAGATGAATATCAGCGGAATTACAGCAGAAGGCAATGAAGAACCGATCTTCATCAACGGGAATTGGGCATTTTAATTTAAAGTTATAAATGATATGATAATAGCTGTAGATGAACAGGAGGATAAATAATGGCTGAAAATCCAATGATGTCTGAACCAATGATGTGGTTTGTAGTATTAGCTTTCCTCTTCTCAATGTTTGTATTCGGTGGAGCGTTGATGTATTTCCTGCGTCATGCGTTCGTTTCATCAGAAGCTGAGAAAATTGACACGCCTGAAGAAGCGCTTGAGAAGAAAGTCTTTGCAGACGACATGCATTAATAAGAATGACAAAAGAGATAGTCCGCTATCTCTTTTTTTATGTCTTTATTTAAATACATCATGTAAAATAGAAGTAATATAAGGGATAAGGGGATCAAGTTATGACAGAAAGACAGCGAAAATCCATGTCCGAATCACGGACCATTAAAACACAGCAAGTATTTCCGACAGATACGAACCATCACAATACATTGTTCGGCGGCAGACTGATGGCGATGATTGATGACGTAGCAGCGATTGCCGCGACAAGACACTGCGGCCGCTCAGTCGTCACTGCCTCGACCGATTCAGTCGACTTCATCAAACCGATCCGTCCGGGCGAGATTGTCTCATTAGTGTCATTAGTGACTTACACAGGCAATTCATCGCTTGAAGTATGCGTCAAGATTATTGCTGAAAATGTGCTTGAGCAGACGAAACAGCTCGCCGCTATCAGCTTTCTGACATTTGTCGCGCTGGACGAGAATAATAAGCCGGTGCAGGTGCCGGAAGTGTACGGGGAGACTGAAGATCAAGTCTGGCTGAATGAAACCGGTAAGGAAAGAGCACAGAAGCGTAAAGAACGTGTGACGCAGAGTAAAGAGCTGCTTAATTTCTTTGCCACGAAATTATATGTTTAACTACTGCCCGGCAGTTTGAGCTGTTCATAAGAGATGACTTGGACGATTGTCCGGGCCGTCTTTTTTTACTGATGGTATGATCCCCGTTCGTGTGTCAAACAGAATAAGATTGAAAGTGATGGCTATGTGGTACATAATAAAGGACGACTAAATAAAAGATTGAAAACTGGAGAGATGAAGATGGCTAATGAATCATTAAATGAAATTAAAGAGAAGTTAACGGATTTTATTGAAGAGATTGAATCTGTGAATCCTGAAACAACGGATCTTGCTGATATCGATGAGTGGCTTGCAATCCTGGATCAATTGGAACAGAAAGTGAAGTCAATTAAATCTTAAGGAGTAATACATGGCAGATATCAATGTAAAAGTAGGACAGAAGTTCCCGCTGACAATTAAACGGCTCGGCATTAACGGAGAAGGCGTAGGGTATTACAAGCGTAAAGCAACGTTCGTTCCTGACGCTCTGCCGGGTGAGGTAGTGCTTGTGCAGGTGACACGAGTCAACACTAAGTATCTCGAAGGTAAAATGCTGAAAATTAGAGAGCGTTCAAAAGACCGCGTGAAAGCCCCGTGCCCTGTGTTTCATCTGTGCGGTGGCTGTCAAATCCAGCATTTAAGCTATCCGGCACAGCTGGAATACAAGCAGCAGATTATTAAAGACTCGCTCGACCGCTACGCCGGGCATATACCGGAAGATAAAGTGAGTCCAGTCATCGGTATGGCAGAACCATTCAGATACCGCAATATGAACTTATTCCCTGTCGAAAAATCAGGACGGACCATACGTGCCGGACTCTATAAGGAACATTCCAATACATTGATTGATATCGATGACTGCATCGTGCAGGACAGCCGGACAATGGCAGTGACTAATGAAGTCAAGCGGATTATGAGCGAACTGAATATTGATGTCGCTAAAAATCCGCAGCGGGAAGACGGTGTCCGTTTTATCGTGACGCGTATCGCGAAAGAGACCGGTGACATTCAAGTGGTGATTGTGACGACAACTGCTTCACTTAATAAGCTGGATATGCTTGCCGAACGCATTATGCGCATTCCAGGCGTGAAAAGTCTGGCGCTGAATATTAACGCTGACAAAGAATCCCGCGTTCTTGGGCCAGAGACGCTGATTATTAAAGGTGAACCGACGATTCGTGAGCTGCTCGCGCATTTTGAATATGATTTGACGCCAGAAGGATTTTTCCAGATCAATACAGAACAGAGCACTGTATTATACAAAGCGATTAAAGACGCAGCAGCTTTAACAGGAACGGAATCAGTGGCTGACCTTTTCTGCGGCACAGGGGGCAGCGCGCTCTGGCTTGCGGAGCAGGCAGAAGAAGTGCGCGGCGTCCATGTGGACGATGCAGCAATCATTAATGCGGTCTATAATGCAGCACTGAATAATATTGAAAACTGCAAGTTTGAAGCGGGTGAGCCGCTTGATAAGCTGGAAGAGTGGATTGAGGAAGGGTTTTATCCTGATGTTATCACTGTCAATCCGACAAGAGCCGGCCTATCATTCGACGAATTAGATGCATTCAATGATATCAAGCCGAAGACATTAATCTATATCAGCAGAAATCCATCATCTCTTGCTAAAGACCTCGCGCATTTGACGAAAGCATTTACAGTAGACTTTATTCAGCCGGTTGATATGTTCCCGCAGACTGTCCAGGTCGAAATGGTCGTCAAACTCAGCAGAAAAAAACGGCTCGGCTAAACATATGTTTTATGACATGGCAGACGGGTAAATAATACTATCACTACTTATAGGAGGAATTTATTCATGACTAAGAAAGTAGCAGTCGTATTAGATAATTTGTTCGAAGATGTTGAGTATACAAGCCCGGTAGAAGCGCTGAAAGGCGAGGGCTATGAAGTAGAAGTCATCGGTAAAGAAGCAGGTACAAGCGTCAAAGGCAAAAAAGAAAACACAGAAGTTCAGATTGATAAAGGAATTGCTGATGTTCAAGCGTCTGATTATGACGCATTACTTATTCCGGGCGGCTTTTCACCTGACCAGCTGCGCGGCGATAAAGAAGGACGTTTTGGACAGTTCACGAAAGAATTCTTTGCAGCTGACAAACCGGTGTTTGCTATTTGCCACGGTCCGCAGTTACTCATTGACACAAATGAGCTGAGCGGCCGTAAATTAACAAGTTATCTGTCAGTACGTAAAGATCTTGAAAATGCAGGGGCAACAGTAGTCGACGAATCAGTAGTAGTTGACGGTAAACTTGTCACTTCAAGAACGCCTGATGACCTGCCTGATTTCAACCGTGAATTATTAGCACAGCTTAAATAGCATCTTATAATAAGAGCCGTCACGGCTCTTATTTTTATTGAAGATATCCCGGCTTATTCTCTCTACGGCTTAAGTCTGATTTATTGTGTTCCCGAGTAATTAACGTTCCTTCGTGCGGTTATATTTGTTACTATTTAATCAATATACAAAGGAAGGAGAAAGTTGATGAGAAGGAAAAGACGCGGCTGCGGCTGTTTGTTTTTATTCGTTCCTATTTTAGTCATCGCGTTAGTTCTCGGTTTTTATTACTATCAAGGCATGAAAGTTAATATCGATTCACTGCAGGACATTCAAAATGAAAAAACATATGTCGCTGCTTCAAATATGCCCGACTACGTTAAAAATGCTTTTATCGCAGTTGAAGATAAACGGTTTTATCAGCATGATGGTGTCGACTGGCTCGGGACAGGTCGTGCGCTTGTCATATCGCTGAAAAATGGGGAAGCGTCTCAAGGAGGCAGTACTATTACTCAGCAGCTGGTCAAAAATTATTTCTTTAACAATGAGAAATCCATATCCCGTAAACTGAAGGAGATTGTCGTTGCAAAACGAATTGAAAATAACTACTCAAAAGACCAAATTTTGAGTTATTACTTAAGTTCTATCTACTTCGGTGATAATATTTATAATATAGAGCAGGCCGCTAACACATATTTTGGCACGACGACCTATATGAACGGCTATCGGCCTCAAATTACAGTGCTGCAGAGTGCGATTCTTGCGAGCGTCATTAACGCACCGAGTAATTACCATGCCGAGAACTTTGCGGCAGATACTGCACTGCAAACACGCACAAAGAACACGCTGGACAAGATGCTTGAGCAGAAGTTAATCACACAGATGCAGTACGACGCAGCAGTAGCAGGCATCCCGGTGAACTGATAAAGGGGTGAATCAATGAAGATTACGATGATAGAAGTCCAGAAAAACAACAAGGACCGCTTCAACCTTTATATTGATGGTAACTTTCATATGGGAATAGACAGTGCGACTTATGTCCACTTCAATTTAAGAAAAGACGATGAAGTAACAAAAGAACGCCTTGCGGAAATCAAGCTTTATGATGATTACCGCAGGGCGATTAATCGTGCTATCGGCTATCTGTCGTTCAAGAAACGCACTGAAAAAGAAATTCGCGATTATTTGCTGAAAGATGAAGTGCCGGAAGAAACCGTTAGTCAAGTACTGAAATACTGCTATGATAATGGTTATATCAATCACGATGATTACGCCCGGAGTCTGATGAACACGATGATCAACACAACGGACAAAGGACCGGATATCTTTAAGCAGAAGCTGTTTGAAAAAGGGATTGAACGCGATTTGATCGACGCGTACTATGAGTACTATACAGAGCAGATGGATGAGGAACGGATGACCGGGCTTATCCAGAAACAACTCGATAAACATGCGCGTAAGTCATCGAAGCGGCTGGCTGAACAAAAAACAATACAAACCCTTGTCCAAAAAGGTTATAATTTGAATATCATAATCCCTTATATGAAAGAGATATCATATAACGGGGACCGGGATGTCATGCACAACGAACTGGAGAAGCAGGTCGCAAAATGGTCACGTAAAGCTTCCGGCAATGAACTGAAACAAAAAGTCATTACAGCGATGATGCGTAAAGGGTTCTCATATGATGAACTATTACCGGCGCTGAAGGAAAGTGGTATAGCAGATGAGTGAAGACAAAAAATTAGTTGAAATGACGGCGCACGAACTACGTGAAGTCATTGCGCACTATCGAGAGCAAGCACGAAAAGCTGAAACGATGGGTGTCATCAATGAATACGAAGTATATCAGCGGAAGGCACTGATTGCAGAAAGTTATTTAGTTGATCCAGACCTGGTCACAATCGGCCAAGTCTACCGGTTGATCGGTATTGAAGATCATTACTTCAAAGTAGAACGTATTAAAGGAATATTTGCATGGGGATTCAGATTAAACGGCACTTCCAGTGAAGAAGGCATACCGCTGGCCCTGCTGCAGCTGAAAGAGTAAAGGAGCAACGATATGTCCGGTGAGATACTTGTCAGACTGGTTAACGTAACTAAATATTTCAGGGACACAGCAAATATGAGCCCTTTCAGAAGGCTGCATAACAAGGAACAGCGTTATGTGGAAGTCAACAATGTGACCATTCATTTATACCGTGGTGAAACGCTAGGTATCACTGGACTGCCGGGATCCGGGAAATCAGTCATCGGCAAACTGATCTCCAAAGTCATTGAGCCGTCAAGCGGAAAAGTCCGCAATGACTCGCCGACGTTTCTGGCGAGCCATAATCACCGGTTCACAGGGCGGCATTCACTGAATCAGATGATTGAAACGATTTTACTGTCATATAATGTGCCGCTGACAGATTTTCCTGACAAGATAGGGCAGATACTCAGTTATGCTGAACTGCAGGATAAGTCGAAATCACCATTCGATCAGCTGACAGTAAGTGAGAAGTCACAGCTGTTTATAGCGCTTACTTATTTCCTGAAACCTGAAGTGGTGATTTATGATGAACTATCCCGGCATTTAACGCCATTGTTCAAAGAGAAGTTCAGAACCGTGATTGATCTGTTGATGATGGAGAACAAAGCAGTCGTCCTCATTGAAGACGAACTTAAGTTAATCGAAGAGAAAGCGAACTATATGACGTGGATCAGCCATGGTCAGGTGAGGAAGTCGGGGAAACCGGAAGAAGTCATGCCGGTTTATGAGAATTATTTGTCACGTTATAACGAATCACTTAGGACAAAGAACGGAGAGCTGTTTGACCTTGATTACAAGATGCAGCGGCAGGCTGTCGGCAATGAAGAAGCGATGCGCCGCGTATCCAGGCACTCCAAAAGTCTGCTCGATAAAGATGTCAAGAAACTGCTGCTCACAACACTTGTGGTCATGACGCTATGCCTCATTATGTTTATCCTTGTATGGCAGCAGGTGGCTTATGAGCCGAAGACTGAAATGAAGGACGAAACGGCAATCGTCAAAAAGAAAGAAGCGTTTACCGATAAATATGCCTTTGTGGTAGTCGAAGCGGATAATCAGCCGATTATTTATCAGAACAGGCCGGTCGTCAAAGTTCCTGCCGGTACATTGATGGAAGTCACCGGATTCAATGATACTGATTACCGGATCTCCTACGGCGATAAAGCAATGACGATGAAGCGGAGCCATATGCTTTATATTAATCCGGCAGCCTTATATGATGAGCATGACTTTGATGAGCTGAGCGACTATATGTATAGTAACTATGCGAACTTCAAGGATTTCTTTAACAGCTATCTCGGTAAAAGTCATGCGACGATCAATAAAGAGCTGTATCCGGAATCCAGTGACCGGTTCCGCATTAAGCTGACAAAGAATGATATTTTCCTTCACTTCAATGATGCGAATAAAATGACGGGCATCAGCTTCCCGATGCTGAAGGCCGATGAACTGAAAAAGAAATTTAATATTAAGGACAGGCAGTGGATTGTCAAAATCGGCGATGCCTATGCGGTAGCTGATTTTGAACGTAAGCAGTGGCTGTATTTTAAGATGTAGGTGAATTGAATGAATGAAGTGATAAATTTAGTTAAATATGTTCCCTATATGCTGAGAAACATCTGGATAGAACTCCGTTATCATCTGCAGCAGTATATTATCTTTCTGTCAGCCAATATGATCGTCATTGTGCTTGCACTTCTGCTGCTCAACTTAATGGGCAGCATGCCGATTGACCGGTCGACACGTATTTTTCAGCTGAGCGGCTATGTCATGCTGTTATGGATAGCAGGATCGATCATCATCTCGAACTTAATACTGCCGAGAAAAGGATTTATCCTTAATATCACGAACTTACCGGTCTATGTGCTCGTCAATATACAGATCATTAATTTTTTCTTTACTTTTTTAATCTCGTTTCTGCTGCTGCTGGTCATCAAATCAATCAGCGGCATACAGCTTGAAACAAGCTGGCTCGGCGTCGTCTATTTTATCGCGCTGACGTATTTACTGCTCATGCCGGTATGCATTTTGGTCAGTCTCTTTAGACAGAAACCGGTCATCATCGGCAGTGCTATAGCCGTGCTCTTTTTAACACTACCAATACTCTGGGTGCCATCTATGATGCCGACTGGACTGCTCAACATACTGAAGCTGAATCCCTTTTATTTTTTAGTGAACGGCTTTCAGGAATCAGTCGTCCTCGGCACGTCGGCATTTTATAATTATCCGAATCATCTGCTGTTCATTTTTGAGCTGGTGCTCATCTACTTATGGACCGGCTATTTCTACAAGCTGATGAAAGATGAGATCAACATGAATAAAACCAATTGATAGTAAACGAAAAGCCAGATGGAATAATCATTCCATCTGGCTTTTTCAGTGCCGGGCATTCAGCTGGATATTACTTTTGATGACGCTTTGTTTCAGTTTGTCCTGCAGTTTTTTCTCTGAGAATACCCAGCCGGTATAACTATGGGTCACGTTATACTCATGGTCCAGATTAAGGATAGCGACAAAAGAATAGTGACCGTTCTTTAAATAACGCAGATCAATCAATCTCAGTTCATAGCCGAACGGCTGCTCGATAAATGTCCAGCGGTAAATAGAGCTGAAGCTTCGGAAAGCTACTAAGTTCGGATCATCCTTCGCATGAATCATCACTTCGTCCGAAGGATAGGGCTCTCGCTTGAACTTATCACTGAAGTTCACGGTTGTCCCGTAGCTGCGGCCGATGTAGTCAAATTTATCCGTCTGGATGCCGACGCGCCATTCATAGAAACGGGCCGTTGGAGCGACGAACACTTTTTGTACGGTTTCGTGCGTCGCTATTAATTTCATCGCACGCTTCTTAATCATTTGCTGAAGATTTCTTCTAATGATATAGTAAATGACTAGTATTAAGAAGATGATAACGAATGTATAGAACGGAGGGCCTCCCCATGCCCAGATGACGCATCCTGCCAGCAGCAGGGAAAAAATAATCGGGTCGAATGTATTGATGATACCAATCTGAATCCATTCTTTCGAAATAGGTCTTAATGCCTGCGTGCCGTATGAGTTGAATATATCAACGAAAACATGAAGAAAGACGGCGAACTGTGTCCATGCCCATAAATGCATGACATTGATGTTGTGGTTAAAGCAGTAAAGAATTGCAGTTATAAGTACCGGCCACATGAAAGTGAAAGGAATGGAGTGTGTGATCCCTCGGTGATGGGTAATATAGACGGCATTGTTTCTTAACTTTAAGACAGTGTCAATGTCTGGTATTTGAGAGCCGGCAACAACAGCGGTCACGAATACAGGATAGTGGGCTGCAGCTGCGGGATCTATTGTAGCGAGCCCCGCGAGTGCTGCACCCATTGCGAAGTGTGTTGCAGTATCCATACTACCCCTCCTTTCCTATCATTATAATCGAATATATACGTATAAATAAATATTTAGACTTAGAGGTGAAGTTATTGTATAAGATAGAGACATTCTCACATAATCTGCTGGACTGGTTCCATAACAACAAGCGGTCTATGCCGTGGCGTGAGACGAATGATCCATATAAAATATGGCTGTCAGAAGTCATGCTGCAGCAGACACAAGTCGTCACTGTGAAAGGTTACTACAACAGATTCATCGAACGGTTCCCGACGATGACGAGTCTTGTAGCAGCAGATGAAGATGAAGTGCTGAAATATTGGGAAGGACTCGGCTATTATTCGCGGGTCCGGAATTTCCAGGCAGGTGTGCGCGAAGTGCAGGAGCAGTACGGGGGTGTCGTGCCGAAAGACGGCGATGCTTTCTTAAGCTTGAAAGGTGTCGGCCCGTATACACGCGGGGCTGTCATGAGCATCGCCTATAACTTGAAGTATCCGGCAGTAGACGGCAATGTCTACCGGGTATTCTCAAGACTTGATGATGATGCGACTGACATCGCTAAAAGTACGGCAAGAAAACATTTTGAAGCAAAAGTGATGGCCGTGATGCCGGATGCGGCAGGAGATTTCAACGAAGCACTGATGGAGCTCGGAGCGACTGTCTGTACACCGAAAAACCCAATCTGCATGCTCTGTCCAGTGCAGGACCATTGTGAAGCTTTCGCCGAAGGTACCGTTCTGCAGCGGCCGGTGAAAGTCAAAAAGCTCAAGCGGAAGTCATACCGCTATAAAGTGCTGCTCATCGTCAACGATCAAGGTGAACTGCTTATTGTGCAGCGGCCGACTAGCGGGCTGCTGGGCGGTATGTGGCAGTTTCCGATGGTGGATGAAGAGGCGTCACTTGCAGACATTGAAGAGCTGCTCCATATGAACTTATATCAGGAAGCGGAATTGTTTCATACAGTGACTCATAAATTCACGCATCTAGACTGGCTGCTTGACGTTTATTTGTACCGGACGACTGACAGTGCAACGGGTGATTACCACTTTATAGCACGAGAAGAAAAAGAGAATTACACGTTTCCGGTGTCAATGACGAAGATTTATGAGCATTACTTGAAGACAGAGAGCTAGACAAATTCGTTTCATGCTGCACAATCTATGCTATAATATGTATGCAAATACTATTCATTAGGTGGTGTGGAACATGGTCAAAGAATCCATACCAAAAGAAGGCCAGAGCGTGCAGATTCAAAGTTATAAGCATAACGGGAAAATCCACCGCGTCTGGTCTGAAACAACGATTTTAAAGGGAACGAATCACGTCATCATTGGGGGGAATAACCGGACACTTGTCACTGAAAGTGATGGACGAACCTGGATTACGAGAGAACCGGCGATTGTCTATTTCCATGCAGAGTACTGGTTCAATGTTATCTGCATGTTCAGAGAAGACGGCGTCTACTATTACTGTAATCTGTCGTCACCCTTTGTCTATGATACAGAGGCAATCAAATATATTGATTATGATCTGGATATCAAGGTATACCCAAATGGCAAATATCACTTGCTGGATGAGGATGAGTATCAGCAGCATATGAAACAGATGAACTATCCGGCGGCGATTGATCAGATCCTGAGAAGAAACGTTGATACTTTGCAGCAATGGATTGAACGAAAAAAAGGACCATTTGCGCCTGACTTTATTAAAGTCTGGCAGGAACGTTTTCATCTGCAAAAACGTATGATGGAAGACTGAGTCTGAGACTAATATCTATATTTCTTCGAACACAGAAAGACGTGCCTGCTTCATGGATCGGACAACCAGCATTGCGTCTCCGGTTTCATCGGTGAAGTTCAGTTCGAAGAAGGAGGATGTTATCTCGGGCTCTTACATTTTAAGGAGATGATTGAATGTTCAGAAGGTATCTGCAGTTTGTTAAGCCTTATACATGGCTGATCATACTGACGATCTTAATCGGTATACTGAAGTTTGGTATACCGCTGTTAATACCACTGCTTATTAAATATGTCATTGACGATGTCATCGGCAGTCACACGATGTCACTTGCAGATAAAAAAGATGCGCTGCTGCGCGTGCTGCTGATCTTCGGCTTTATCTTTACGGTCATCCGGCCGCCGGTCGAATATTACCGACAGTATTTAGCGCAGTGGACGAGCAACAAAATTCTTTATGATATACGTAAAAGGTTATACCGTCATCTCCAGGCGCTAAGTGTCCGCTTCTATGCGAACAATAAAGTCGGCGAGGTGATTTCACGTGTTATCAATGATGTGGAATCAACGAAAGATTTCATTGTCACAGGGCTTATGAATGTCTGGCTTGATCTTGTCACTATCATTATTGCCCTGGCCATTATGTGGACGATGGATGCTAAGCTGACGCTTGTCTCACTTATTATCTTCCCGTTTTACATTTTCAGTGTTTATTATTTCTTCGGCAATCTCCGTAAGCTGACCCGCAGACGGTCGCAGTCACTGGCAGAAGTGCAGGGCTTCCTGCATGAACGGGTGCAGGGGATGACGGTCATTAAAAGCTTCGCTATTGAAGAGAATGAGAACGAACGCTTCAACAAGAGAAACATGAACTTCCTGACAAAGGCGACTGAACATACAAAGTGGAATGCGAAAAGTTTTGCTGTCATCAATACGGTAACCGATATCGGGCCGCTCCTTGTCGTCGGCTTCGGTGCTTATTTCGTTATCAATGATGGCATGACGGTCGGCAGTCTTGCGGCGTTCATCGCCTATCTTGACCGGCTCTATGGCCCGTTAAGACGACTCGTTTCATCATCGACGACTTTGACACAAAGTTTAGCGTCGATGGACAGAATGTTCCAGCTGTTTGATGAACCTTATGACATCGTTGATAAACCCGGTGCCAAAGCGATGACAATCGAGCATGGCGGCATTACATTTGAGCAGGTCGGCTTCAAATATAATGAAGATGAAAGTGAAGTGCTCCGACATGTCAGTCTTGATATTGAGAGCGGTCAGACTGTTGCGTTCGTCGGTATGAGCGGCGGCGGTAAATCTACGATGATCAGTCTGATTCCGAGATTTTACGATGTGACATCAGGTAGAATTCTGATTGACGGCCGGCCGATAGATGCTTATACGATAGCAAGTCTGCGCAGTCAGATCGGCATGGTCATGCAGGACAATATTCTGTTCTCAGAATCCATCAGAGAGAATATACTGCTCGGTAAACCGGATGCGACAGAAGATGAGATGATCTATGCGGCGAAGCTTGCCAACGCCCATGACTTCATCATGAGTCTGCCCGCCGGTTATGACACTGAAGTCGGTGAGCGCGGCGTTAAGTTATCAGGCGGGCAGAAGCAGCGCGTTGCTATCGCCCGTGTGTTCCTGAAAAATCCACCGATCTTAATTCTTGATGAAGCGACTAGTGCGCTTGACCTTGAAAGTGAGGCAGTCATCCAGGAGGCACTCGAGATATTGTCTCAGGACCGGACAACAGTCATCGTCGCCCATCGTCTGTCAACAATCACTCATGCAGACAAAATTGTAGTCGTGCAGAACGGTGAAATCGTTGAGACAGGCACGCATCAGGAACTGATGCAGAATGAATCACATTATTACAATCTTTATACGATACAGCATCTGGAAGGTTAACTTCCGGTATACCCCTGATGTATGATAACCATACATCAGGGGTATTTTTATAAGAACACCGAAGTGAAAGAGGAGATATAAATGGACTTAAGTTTTATGGAAGATGACACATTGGCCGCAGCAAAAGCGCTGCTCGGCAAAAAACTGACGACTATCGTTGACGGCACGACGACGTCAGGCTATATTACAGAAGTTGAAGCGTATTTAGGGATTCATGATAAAGCGGCCCATGCATTCGGCGGCAGACGGACGAAGAAAAATGAGATGATGTTCAGGGATTACGGGACAATCTATGTCTATACGATGCATGGCCATCACTGTATGAATTTCATCACGCGTGATCAAGAGTCGCCTGAAGGAGTGCTGATCCGGGCGATAGAACCGCTGGAAGGAATCGATGTGATGCAGGAGCGGCGCGGCAGAACAGATCATCTGACAGACGGACCGGGGAAATTGACGAAAAGCCTTGGCGTGAAGCGTGACCTGCATAATGGTCTGAAACTGAATGAAGGACCGATCTTAATTGAAGCAGGGCGCAGCCCTGAAGTGATCCTTGAATCAAAGAGAATCGGCATCGCCAATAAAGAAGAAGCGGTCGATTATTTGTACCGCTTCACCGTCAAAGGAAATCCGTATGTGTCAAAAGACCGCGTGAAACCGGCACAGCAGCTTGGATGGCTGTAAGGATATTTATAGATAGCTGACAAAAAATAACCCCCCTCACTTTTAGTGTAACTAAAAGTGAGGGGGGTTATTGTGATAACGAATAAGTCATGACAGATTACATATCGAAATTCTCATCTTCGACAGTGATTTTCTTTTCTTCTTTATGATAGTTGTAGAAGCTGTGAGTGAGCGTATCCAAGTGTTCCAGTTTTTCGCGGTATTCAAACATCGCACCGATGACTTGAAAAACGTGCTGCTTGTAGTAATTTTCTTCACGGGCATGATAGCTGTTCAGCTCTTTTAAGTAGACATCAAGCAGGTCTTCTTTGAACTGGTCATTGACGAGTGAGGTATTCGCGGCGCGGCCGAGTGATACTTTGTTCGTCACACGCATCAGCAGTTCCTCGTGATAGCTCATTAGTTCATCCAGTTCAAATTTCATCTGTATTCTTAAGTCTTCCGGCAGATTCAAAATATCGTTTTCATAGCGATTCAGTTTTCTGAGCAGCTCATATGCCTTGCGTGTTGCACTGATCATTTCTTTGAACAATATTTTCTTGCGGGTGTTCTGATAAGCCTGGCGCTTAGTATAGGCCCGCTCATCCTTGTACAGATTGTACTGGGATTCGAGCGATGTAATTCGCGAGTGAAACTCTTCCAGATCTTTTTTTACGATATGATATTCGCTTGTGCCGTTGATGCTGAGCCGGATCCATTTGAAAATATCACCGCACACATTCAAGCAGTTGTAGTAAAGCTTTGTCTCATACTTCGGCGGCAGAAAAACAAGGTTGACGATGGACGCGCTGATCACACCGATCATCACGAAGGCAAAGCGCATGAGTGCGGTCTGAAAGAAATCTCCTTGATGGTGATCCATGATGATCAGTTGGGTGACGACTGCAAGGCCGGTAACGTTCTGCAGTTTGAGCTGAGAGAGCACGGCGATTAATATAATGGATGACAGCGCGATGATTAAAATATGGACACCAAACAGCTGGACCATGGCGACAGCAAGTAAAGCGCCGATGATATTTCCTTGAAACTGCTCGATAATAGTCTTATAAGATTTGTAGACGCTCGGCTGCATCGCGAACAACGCTGAAATGCCGGAGACAACTGAACCCTGAAGACTGATAAACTGTGCTAAAAACAGTGCCAGTGCTATGGAGACACCTGTCTTGAATATTCGAGCCCCTAGTTTCATATAGTAACCTCATTTATTAAGATGATACTATTCTTATACAGTATCCCTCTTTACTTTACAAGAGAAAGCTGCTTGAAACTGTTTTCAACAGCGAGCAATGTCTGTTTGATATCTTCTTCTGTATGTCTGATGGTGATAAACCATGCTTCATATTTAGAAGGAGCTAAGTTAATGCCTTGATTAAGCATCAGTTTGAAGAAGCGGGCGAACAGTTCGCCGTCTGTATTTTCAGCCTGCTCGTAACTTGTGACTTTCTCAGTCGTGAAGTAGATGGTCATGGCCCCTTTTAAGCGGTTGATGGTCGCAGGGATCTCATATTCTGTGATCAATGCATTGATGCCGTCTTCCAGCTGCTTGCCGAGCCGGTCGAGGTAGTCGTAAGTGCCTTCCTCTTTAATGACTTCAAGTAGGGCGATGCCTGCCTGCATACTAAGCGGGTTACCTGCCATCGTGCCTGCCTGATACGCCTTGCCGAGCGGTGCGACCTGCTCCATAATATCCTGCCGGCCGCCGTAAGCACCAATCGGCAGTCCGCCGCCGATGATCTTGCCGAACGCTGTCAAGTCAGGTTTCACGCCGAGCATATCCTGGGCGCCGCCGTAGCAGAAGCGGAATGCTGTGATGACTTCATCATAGATGACGAGTGAACCATTAGCGTGGGCAATGTCATTCACAGCTTCAAGGAATCCAGATACAGGTTCAACAATACCGAAGTTACCGACAATCGGTTCAACGAGTACGGCTGCAATCTGGTCGCTGAAATGATTCACGGCTTCTTTGAATGACTCAATATCATTGAACGGAACAGTGATCACTTCCTGGGCGACACTTTTAGGGACGCCGGCAGAATCAGGTGTTCCTAACTGGCTGGGTCCGCTGCCTGCTGCCACGAGCACTAAGTCAGAATGACCGTGGTAACAGCCGGCAAACTTGATGATTTTATCGCGCTTTGTATAGGCGCGGGCGACGCGGATCGTTGTCATCACGGCTTCTGTCCCTGAATTGACGAAACGGACTTTTTCAAGGGAAGGAATAGCCTCCTGCAGCATTTTAGCGAACGTTACTTCGTGTTTAGTCGGCGTTCCGAATAATATACCGGTTTCAGCCGCTTTGTTGATGGCTTCAGTAATATGCGGGTGGGCATGGCCGGCAATAATCGGACCGTACGCTGCCAGGTAGTCGATGTATTGATTGCCGTCGACATCATAGAAGTAGGCACCATCGCCGCGCTCCATGACGACCGGGGCACCGCCGCCGACTGCTTTATAAGAGCGGGACGGTGAATTGACGCCGCCTAAAATATACTGTTCTGCTTCCTGCTGAACTCGTTCTGACTCTGTAAATTTCATACTATAACCTCTTTTGCTTAATATTTTACATAACATATCGTAACATAAATAGGAGAGAACTTTGAACAGGAGGGGCAATTATGAAAGTACCGGCATTCCAGCTGGAGAATCAGCACGGGGAATTTATTACAGAGCAGCAGCTGCTCGGACAAACGAGTATTCTCTACTTCTATCCGCGGGATAATACACCGACATGCACCGCGCAGGCCGTTGATTTCACTGAACATATTGAGTACTTTGCCGCTAAAGGCATCCAAGTATACGGCATCAGTGGAGACAGCCGGAAGAAGCACCAAAATTTTATCACCAAGCATCATATCGGATTTGACCTGCTTGTCGATGACGGGTTTAAGTTATCAGAACAGCTGGGTATTTATCAGCTGAAGAAGAGTTTCGGCAAAGAAGCGATGGGAATTGTCCGGACGACACTAATCATCGGGCCGGATCTTGAAATTATGAGACGGTTTGACAAAGTGAAAGTGAAAGAGCAGTTCGACGATATTACTGCAGCACTGGAGGGACAGTCATGAAAATTGTATCAACAGTCAAGCTGAAACATTTACTCGATGAGCTGAAAGATGAATTTAATGAGCATGAGTTCATTGAGCGGGAATCACTTGATTATTTGACGCCGGAAGATTTATCGTCAGTGGAAGTACTGATTGCTCAGCAGACGAAGCTCGATGAAGCGCTGCTTGGACAGATGCCGAAATTGAAATGGCTTGTCTGGTATGTGGCGGGTGTCAACAAGCTGCCGCTCTCTTATATGAAAGAACGGGGTATTATACTGACGAATGCACGCGGCATACATAAAATACAAATAGCTGAGTTCATATTTGCGTATATTATGGCTGACTACAAGTATCTGGCTGAGTTTCAGGAGCTGCAGGAAAACCGGGGCTACAAGACGGCAATCAGAACTTCAGAACTCTATGAACAGGCCATCTGTTTTATCGGCACCGGGGAAATCGCAAAGAACGCAGCGCGTATCGCCCGCGCTTTCGGTATGAAGACTATCGGCGTTAATACAGACGGGCGGAGTGTCGAACATTTTAACGAGACAGAGCCGCTTACTAATAGAAGGAGTGCATTCACGCAAGCTGACATCATCGTCAATGTTCTGCCTGAAACAGCAGAGACCATTGAGCTGCTGACACGGGAAGACTTCGAAGCTATGGGGAAAGATGCTCTGTTCATCAACGTCGGAAGAGGGACGGTGGTTGCAGAAGATACACTGGTGAAAGTACTGGAGAATCGAGTGATCCGTAAAGCTGCACTTGATGTGTATGAGCATGAGCCTCTCAATGAAGACAATCCGCTCTATCAACTAGCTAATGTCATCATGACGCCGCATATTACCGGATTGAGCAGGCACTATAATGCTAGGGCGACCAATATCTTCAAGGGAAATCTGAAAAAGGGCATCGAGCACAGCAGCGCCTTCATCAATCTTGTCGATTACGACAAAGGCTACTAACATCTACATTGACACGATTTGACTTTTACAGGTATGATGAAAGAAATAAAATAAGTAGAAAGAAGGTGCGAGTATGGCGGTTGAAAGTGTTTCAGCAGAAGCGAAACTGCATGAGGCAGTACAGCAGCTTCGAGACAGTGGTGTCAGAATTACACCGCAGAGACAAGCCGTACTTAACTACTTGATCGAAGCGGATAGCCATCCGACAGCAGATGAAATCTATAAGGCGTTAGCTCCACAATACTCAAGTATGAGTGTAGCGACGGTTTATAATAACTTGAAAGTCTTCAAAGAAAGCGGACTGGTCAAAGAACTGACTTATGGCGATGCAGCTAGTCGATTTGATTTTGACTCACATAATCATTACCATATCATTTGCAGCGAATGTGGAAAGATTAACGACTTCCATTATCCAAGATTAGATGAAGTAGAGAATATAGCAGAACACATCACGAACTTCAATGTCACTCACCACCGGATGGAGATCTATGGTATCTGTCCTGAGTGCCAGCAGAAAGCAGAGCAGTAAAAAATCACCCTTACTTATTGTAAGGGTGATTTTTTACTCAGCTTCACTTTCCTGTTCCAGCTTCTTACTTTTACGTTTGTTATTATAGTCCTGGTCGAATGTTTTGCCGGCCAGAGTCGGATCCAGCGTCAGCGGTTCGTTACAGCGGGCGCATATATCAGCACGGCCCAGCATCTTCGTATATTGATTGCAGTTCGGACAGAGTACTGTGACGGCCCTCGTAGATAACATGCCAATCCAGAAATACACGACAAAACTTAATATGAAAGCCAATGTTCCAAGAAGTAAAAACAATGAGAACAGCAGCTGACTTTTCGTGTAGTAAAACAGCACAACACCTAAGTACATGACAATCATCGCAATAAAAATCAGTGCAAGTGCCCATGTTCTAATGCGGTTAATTTTACTTGTTGGCTTTTTAGCGAATTTCAAATAATCATCTCCTTGATTAATTACTGCAAGCATTATAGCATATCTATCTTCATATAATGCAGAAGCCACTGAAAAGTCACAGATTTTTGCTGCTAGCTTCTTAGCACACTACTAATAATAAGAAGAAAACTTATAAGCTTTCTTCTATAGAGAAAAGAAGTTAAAAAAATTGCAGAAAAACTGTTGACTCTTTCCAGTCATCTTGTTAAGATATAAAAGTCGCTGAAAACAGCAGACAAACATCGCAAAAGCTTGATAATTAAATGATGAAAAGTGTAAAAAAGACGCTTGTCTTTAGAACAAAAAGCGAGTAAAATTTTTTATGCAAGAGGGAATAAAACACTGACAAGCAGCTAACGCTTGAGTGTAAAACTTCCTAAATAAAAGGCTTGCTTCGAAAGAAGATAGCTGATATAATTTAATCTTGTAACAGCGAAAAATGAACATTGAAAACTGAATGACAATATGTCAACGTTAATTCCAATAATTTGAGTACTTTAGTACTTTCAAAGAGTGACTGGCTTAAGCAGTCAACGAGCTTTTATCAGACAAACTATTATGGAGAGTTTGATCCTGGCTCAGGATGAACGCTGGCGGCGTGCCTAATACATGCAAGTCGAGCGGACAGACAGGAGTGCTTGCACTCCTTGAAGTCAGCGGCGGACGGGTGAGTAACACGTGGGTAACCTACCTATAAGACTGGGATAACTTCGGGAAACCGGAGCTAATACCGGATAATATGTTTCACCTCATGGTGAAACAGTGAAAGACGGTTCTGCTGTCACTTATAGATGGACCCGCGGCGCATTAGCTAGTTGGTGAGGTAACGGCTCACCAAGGCGACGATGCGTAGCCGACCTGAGAGGGTGATCGGCCACACTGGGACTGAGACACGGCCCAGACTCCTACGGGAGGCAGCAGTAGGGAATCTTCCGCAATGGACGAAAGTCTGACGGAGCAACGCCGCGTGAGTGAAGAAGGTTTTCGGATCGTAAAACTCTGTTGTAAGGGAAGAACAAGTACGTTAGTAACTGAACGTACCTTGACGGTACCTTACCAGAAAGCCACGGCTAACTACGTGCCAGCAGCCGCGGTAATACGTAGGTGGCAAGCGTTATCCGGAATTATTGGGCGTAAAGCGCGCGTAGGCGGTCTCTTAAGTCTGATGTGAAAGCCCCCGGCTCAACCGGGGAGGGTCATTGGAAACTGGGAGACTTGAGTGCAGAAGAGGAGAGTGGAATTCCATGTGTAGCGGTGAAATGCGCAGAGATATGGAGGAACACCAGTGGCGAAGGCGGCTCTCTGGTCTGTAACTGACGCTGAGGTGCGAAAGCGTGGGGATCAAACAGGATTAGATACCCTGGTAGTCCACGCCGTAAACGATGAGTGCTAAGTGTTGGGGGGTTTCCGCCCCTCAGTGCTGCAGCTAACGCATTAAGCACTCCGCCTGGGGAGTACGGTCGCAAGACTGAAACTCAAAGGAATTGACGGGGACCCGCACAAGCGGTGGAGCATGTGGTTTAATTCGAAGCAACGCGAAGAACCTTACCAAATCTTGACATCCTCTGACAACTCTGGAGACAGAGCGTTCCCCTTCGGGGGACAGAGTGACAGGTGGTGCATGGTTGTCGTCAGCTCGTGTCGTGAGATGTTGGGTTAAGTCCCGCAACGAGCGCAACCCTTATCTTTAGTTGCCATCATTCAGTTGGGCACTCTAGAGAGACTGCCGGTGACAAACCGGAGGAAGGTGGGGATGACGTCAAATCATCATGCCCCTTATGATTTGGGCTACACACGTGCTACAATGGATGGTACAAAGGGCAGCAAAACCGCGAGGTCAAGCCAATCCCATAAAACCATTCTCAGTTCGGATTGTAGTCTGCAACTCGACTACATGAAGCTGGAATCGCTAGTAATCGTAGATCAGCATGCTACGGTGAATACGTTCCCGGGTCTTGTACACACCGCCCGTCACACCACGAGAGTTTGTAACACCCGAAGCCGGTGGAGTAACCTTTTAGGAGCTAGCCGTCGAAGGTGGGACAGATGATTGGGGTGAAGTCGTAACAAGGTAGCCGTATCGGAAGGTGCGGCTGGATCACCTCCTTTCTAAGGATTATACGGAAAAGGGATACTTGATATCCCTTAGGGATTAACGTCTGACATATTGTATTCAGTTTTGAATGTTCATAGGACCTGTGGTCCATGCATTCAGATTGTACCTTGAAAACTAGATAAGCAATGAAGAAGAAAAAGATTTTACCAAGCAATACCGAGTGAGTTCATTTTTTGAATTCTTAGAAATCGCGCGTCTGCATTTATGCAGACATCACATTATTAATAACAGATTAAGTTATTAAGGGCGCACGGTGGATGCCTTGGCACTAGAAGCCGACGAAGGACGTTACTAACGACGATATGCTCTGGGGAGCTGTAAGTAAGCTTTGATCCAGAGATCTCCGAATGGGGAAACCCAGCATGAGTCATGTCATGTTATCCATATGTGAATACATAGCATATGAGAAGGCACACCCGGGGAACTGAAACATCTAAGTACCCGGAGGAAGAGAAAGAAAACTCGATTCCCTGAGTAGCGGCGAGCGAAACGGGAAGAGCCCAAACCAGGATGCCTGCATCCTGGGGTTGTAGGACACTCAGCACGGAGTTACAAAGGAATAATTTAGACGAATGACTTTGGAAAAGTCAACCAGAGAAGGTAAAGGTCCTGTAGTCGAAAAGTTATTCCCTCCTGAGTGGATCCTGAGTACGGCGGAACACGTGGAATTCCGTCGGAATCCGGGAGGACCATCTCCCAAGGCTAAATACTCTCTAGTGACCGATAGTGAACCAGTACCGTGAGGGAAAGGTGAAAAGCACCCCGGAAGGGGAGTGAAATAGAACCTGAAACCGTGTGCTTACAAGTAGTCAGAGCCCGTTAATGGGTGATGGCGTGCCTTTTGTAGAATGATCCGGCGAGTTACGATTTGATGCAAGGTTAAGCAGTGGATGCGGAGCCGCAGCGAAAGCGAGTCTGAACAGGGCGAATGAGTATCAGGTCGTAGACCCGAAACCAGGTGATCTACCCATGTCCAGGTTGAAGTTCAGGTAACACTGAATGGAGGACCGAACCGACTTACGTTGAAAAGTGAGCGGATGAGGTGTGGGTAGCGGAGAAATTCCAATCGAACCTGGAGATAGCTGGTTCTCTCCGAAATAGCTTTAGGGCTAGCCTCGCATGATGATTACTGGAGGTAGAGCACTGTTTGGACTAGGGGCCCCCCTCGGGTTACCGAATTCAGACAAACTCCGAATGCCAGATAATTTAATGCGGGAGTCAGACTGCGGGTGATAAGGTCCGTAGTCGAGAGGGAAACAGCCCAGACCACCAGCTAAGGTCCCAAAATATATGTTAAGTGGAAAAGGATGTGGCGTTGCCCAGACAACTAGGATGTTGGCTTAGAAGCAGCCATCATTTAAAGAGTGCGTAATAGCTCACTAGTCGAGTGACGCTGCGCCGAAAATGTACCGGGGCTAAACATATTACCGAAGCTGTGGATTGTCCGTAGGACAATGGTAGGAGAGCGTTCCAAGGGCGTCGAAGCATGACCGCAAGGACATGTGGAGCGCTTGGAAGTGAGAATGCCGGAGTGAGTAGCGAAAGACGGGTGAGAATCCCGTCCACCGATTGACTAAGGTTTCCAGAGGAAGGCTCGTCCGCTCTGGGTTAGTCGGGACCTAAGCCGAGGCCGAATGGCGTAGGCGATGGATAACAGGTAGATATTCCTGTACCACCTAAGATTGTTTGAACGATGGGGGGACGCAGAAGGATAGGCGATCGTACTGTTGGTTATGTACGTCCAAGCATCAAGACTGAGCATCAGGCAAATCCGGTGCTCGCGAAGGTTGAGATGTGACGGGGAGCGAAATTATAGTAGCGAAGTCGTTGATTTCACACTGCCAAGAAAAGCCTCTAGTTAGAAATTAGGTGCCCGTACCGCAAACCGACACAGGTAGTCAAGATGAGAATTCTAAGGTGAGCGAGCGAACTCTCGTTAAGGAACTCGGCAAAATGACCCCGTAACTTCGGGAGAAGGGGTGCTTTTTAGGGTGCAAGCCCTGAAGAGCCGCAGTGAATAGGCCCAAGCGACTGTTTATCAAAAACACAGGTCTCTGCAAAACCGTAAGGTGACGTATAGGGGCTGACGCCTGCCCGGTGCTGGAAGGTTAAAAGGAGTGGTTAGCGCAAGCGAAGCTACGAATTGAAGCCCCAGTAAACGGCGGCCGTAACTATAACGGTCCTAAGGTAGCGAAATTCCTTGTCGGGTAAGTTCCGACCCGCACGAAAGGCGTAACGATTTGGGCACTGTCTCAACGAGAGACTCGGTGAAATCATAGTACCTGTGAAGATGCAGGTTACCCGCGACAGGACGGAAAGACCCCGTGGAGCTTTACTGCAGCCTGATATTGAAATTCGGCACAGCTTGTACAGGATAGGTAGGAGCCTTCGAAGCGTGAGCGCCAGCTTACGTCGAGGCGCTGGTGGGATACTACCCTGGCTGTGTTGACTTTCTAACCCGCGCCACTTATCGTGGCGGGAGACAGTGTCAGGCGGGCAGTTTGACTGGGGCGGTCGCCTCCTAAAGAGTAACGGAGGCGCTCAAAGGTTCCCTCAGAATGGTTGGAAATCATTCGCAGAGTGTAAAGGCACAAGGGAGCTTGACTGCGAGACCTACAAGTCGAGCAGGGTCGAAAGACGGACTTAGTGATCCGGTGGTTCCGCATGGAAGGGCCATCGCTCAACGGATAAAAGCTACCCCGGGGATAACAGGCTTATCTCCCCCAAGAGTTCACATCGACGGGGAGGTTTGGCACCTCGATGTCGGCTCATCGCATCCTGGGGCTGTAGTCGGTCCCAAGGGTTGGGCTGTTCGCCCATTAAAGCGGTACGCGAGCTGGGTTCAGAACGTCGTGAGACAGTTCGGTCCCTATCCGTCGTGGGCGTAGGAAATTTGAGAGGAGCTGTCCTTAGTACGAGAGGACCGGGATGGACATACCTCTGGTGTACCAGTTGTCGCGCCAGCGGCATAGCTGGGTAGCTATGTATGGACGGGATAAGTGCTGAAAGCATCTAAGCATGAAGCCCCCCTCAAGATGAGATTTCCCAACTTCGGTTATAAGATCCCTCAAAGATGATGAGGTAGATAGGTTCGAGGTGGAAGCACAGTAATGTGTGGAGCTGACGGATACTAATCGATCGAAGACTTAATCAATTAAGAAAAGTGAAGGCAAGCGGAATGGCTTGAATCATTTTTGATGAGGCGGATGACAATCCTGATTGTCAGTACGGCTTAGAAAATGATGAAAGACAGCGCAGCTGTAGCTGGACAAACATAGATTTATCGGCATTGCCGGTCGGATCACTTCTTCAGCGTTTATCTAGTTTTGAGGGTATAATTCACCCCATCTGTCTGGTGACGATGGCAGAGAGGTCACACCTGTTCCCATACCGAACACAGAAGTTAAGCTCTCTAGCGCCGATGGTAGTTGGACTGACGTCCCGCGAGAGTAGGACGCTGCCGGGCAGAAACATTTGGAGGATTAGCTCAGCTGGGAGAGCATCTGCCTTACAAGCAGAGGGTCGGCGGTTCGATCCCGTCATCCTCCACCATTTATTATTATGCCGGAATAGCTCAACTGGTAGAGCAACTGACTTGTAATCAGTAGGTTGAGGGTTCAAGTCCTTTTTCCGGCACCATGTTAGAGCCATTAGCTCAGTTGGTAGAGCATTTGACTTTTAATCAAAGGGTCAGAGGTTCGAATCCTCTATGGCTCACCATTTTAAATATGCGGGTGTGGCGGAACTGGCAGACGCACTAGACTTAGGATCTAGCGCCTACGGCGTGGGGGTTCGACTCCCTTCACCCGCACCATATTTGCGAAAGTAGTTCAGTGGTAGAATACAACCTTGCCAAGGTTGGGGTCGCGGGTTCGAATCCCGTCTTTCGCTCCATTATTATTTTTTTGTCAAAAATCGATATATCAGCCGGGGTGGCGGAACTGGCAGACGCACAGGACTTAAAATCCTGCGGTAAGTGATTACCGTACCGGTTCGATTCCGGTCCTCGGCACCATTTATGCGCCCGTAGCTCAATTGGATAGAGCGTTTGACTACGGATCAAGAGGTTAGGGGTTCGACTCCTCTCGGGCGCGCTAATTATTTTTGCTACGGGAAGTAGCTCAGCTTGGTAGAGCACTTGGTTTGGGACCAAGGGGTCGCAGGTTCGAATCCTGTCTTCCCGACTTACTTCTTAAGTAGTTTATATTATGGGGGCTTAGCTCAGCTGGGAGAGCGCCTGCTTTGCACGCAGGAGGTCAGCGGTTCGATCCCGCTAGTCTCCACCATAATAATTTAATACGGCGGCGTAGCTCAGCTGGCTAGAGCGTACGGTTCATACCCGTGAGGTCGGGGGTTCGATCCCCTCTGCCGCCACTAATTTTTTAAAAGTGTAACTTCTGGATTTAGGACCTTTAGCTCAGTTGGTTAGAGCAAACGGCTCATAACCGTTTGGTCGCAGGTTCGAGTCCTGCAAGGTCCACTTATATAATGGAGGAATACCCAAGTCCGGCTGAAGGGATCGGTCTTGAAAACCGACAGGGGCTTAACGGCCCGCGGGGGTTCGAATCCCTCTTCCTCCGCCATTATTTTTTACTTCAGCACTCAACAAGAATAAACACACTATTTATTATTATCGCGGGATGGAGCAGTCTGGTAGCTCGTCGGGCTCATAACCCGAAGGTCGGTGGTTCAAATCCGCCTCCCGCAACTAAGGTCCCGTGGTGTAGCGGTTAACATGCCTGCCTGTCACGCAGGAGATCGCCGGTTCGATCCCGGTCGGGACCGCCATGTATGGCTCAGTAGCTCAGTCGGTAGAGCAATGGATTGAAAATCCATGTGTCGGCGGTTCGATTCCGTCCTGAGCCATCTTTTTATTATGCCGGAATAGCTCAACTGGTAGAGCAACTGACTTGTAATCAGTAGGTTGAGGGTTCAAGTCCTTTTTCCGGCACCATGTATTTGGAGGGGTAGCGAAGTGGCTAAACGCGGCGGACTGTAAATCCGCTCCTTCGGGTTCGGCAGTTCGAATCTGCCCCCCTCCACCATAAATAGGGGCATAGTTTAACGGTAGAATAGAGGTCTCCAAAACCTTTGATGTGGGTTCGATTCCTACTGCCCCTGCCATGGCGATTGTGGCGAAGTGGTTAACGCACCGGATTGTGGTTCCGGCATTCGTGGGTTCGATTCCCATCAGTCGCCCTTCTATTCTTGGGGTATAGCCAAGCGGTAAGGCAACGGACTTTGACTCCGTCACTCGTTGGTTCGAATCCAGCTACCCCAGCTCTTTTCTGGCGCCATAGCCAAGTGGTAAGGCAGAGGTCTGCAAAACCTTTATCACCGGTTCAAATCCGGTTGGCGCCTCCATTCATCATATATGCGGGAGTATTTCAATTTTTAGAATACTGACCTTCCTGGTCAGAGATACAGGTGCAAGTCCTGTCTTCCGCTCCATATTTTATATTGTGCGGGAGTATTTCAACTTTAGAATACGAATCTTCCTGATTCGAGATATAGGTGCAAGTCCTATCTTCCGCTCCATTATTTTTGATTAAATGCTCTTTATAATATTACGCCGGCGTGGCGGAATTGGCAGACGCGCTGGACTCAAAATCCAGTTCCCTCACAGGAGTGCCGGTTCGACCCCGGCCGCCGGTATCTGAACTCTGAAACTTATGTTTCAGGGTTTTTTTAGTGTATAATAAGACAAATGTACAGGAGGTGCTCAATTGATTGATTATATAAAGCCGGCTCTTGAACACAAGAGCGCTTTAAAAGCACATTATAAGCGGGTCATTACCCATACATTTCAAGTAGACGGTATTGACGATGCTGAAGACCTGCAGCATGAAATCGATACGAAATATAGTTATATTGAGCGCTATTATCGTCAGACGGATGTATGCTTTATAATAGCTAAAAATGATAAACAGATCATCGGCGGCATTGCCTCCTATCGTCCAAACAGTAACATCGACAAGATGATGAAAGGCAAGTTGAATCACTTATATGAAATAGGTTCGTTGTATGTCAATCCAGCATATCAGGGGCAGGGGATTGGCAGTACATTGATCAGACAGATGCAGGAAGAGCTGCGGGCTGCTGGAATACGTGAATTCTGTTTTGATGCTTCGTATACTCTTGCGATCAAAACATGGACGAAGATGTTTGGTCCTGCGACCTATGTAGTTAAAGATTACTGGGGTGAGGGCGGGGATCATCATATATGGGTGGTCACCCTTTAAGGAGAAAAACTATGGACTTATCTCTGTTATTAGACAGCCACAAACTAAATATGAGAACATCGGCGATCATTCGGCGCGGTGATGAATGGTTGATGCATTACGGGGTCAACGATGAATTTATCACGACGGTCGGCGGACGCATTAAGTTACTGGAAGATTCACAGTCTGCGCTGATAAGAGAGCTGAAGGAAGAGTTAAATTTGACAGTAAGTGCGAATGAGCTTCAGTTTAAAACGATTATCGAGAGCTTCTTTGATTACAGAGGGACGCATTATCATGAGCTGCTATTTGTCTACTTATTAGAAGTCGGCGATGAGCTGGGTGAAGGAGAAATATTTGCACAGCCCGACCCTCATTTTGTCTTCAAATTCTATTCAGCAGTAGAATTGGATCAGGAGATTATTAAGCCTCAGGAATTAAAAGTATTAATGCTCGGAAAAGATAACCACGGTCACTATATAGCGGATAATCTTTAACAGCAGAGATTAAAACAGAAAGTCGGTCATTTATGGAAAAACATATGTCTTTTAAATCATTCTACTTCAATATATTGAACGGTATGGCAACCGGAATTGTAGTGGCACTGATTCCGAATGCGATGCTCGGTGAGCTGTTTAAATACTTAAGTCAGTATCATGAGCTGTTTACAGTGCTGACGCAGTACTTGATGATGTTCCAGTTCAGCGCCTCTATTATCATCGGGGTGCTTGCAGGATATCAGCTGAAGTTCAACGGCATTCAGAGTGTCATTCTCGGCGGGGCGGCATTTATCGGTTCTGGTGCGGTCCAGTTCACGGATAAAGGGGCAAGTCTTGCCGGTATGGGTGATCTGCTTAATATGCTGCTGACAATAACTGTAGCGGCCCTTGTCATCAGAGCGCTCGGCAACCGGCTCGGCACGCTGAACATTGTCTTTCTGCCGATACTGGCAGGCGTTCTGCCCGGGGCCGTCGGAACGTTTACGCTGCCTTATATGAAGATGGTCACAGGCTCACTCGGCCAGGTCATCGCGCATTTTACGACGTTAAATCCACTCGTCATGTGCATTTTAATATGCACTGCTTATGCACTGCTGATGGCGACACCTATTTCTTTAGTCGCAATCGCCACCGTGATCAGCTTGTCAGGTTTAGGGAGCGGCGCTGCCAATTTAGGGATTACGGCATGCTGTTATACGTTTATTGTCGGTTCCTGGTTCGTCAATGATAAAGGGGTGAATACAACACTCGTCATCGGCGCTGCCAAGATGATGATGCCGGTTTATGTCAGACATCCTATCATTATGGTGCCGCTGATAATCAATGGCATCGTCGGCGGTACAATGGCTTATTTCATGGGCGTTCAAGGGACGCCGATGTCAGCAGGGTTCGGCTATACAGGGCTTGTCGGTCCGCTCAATGCGTTTAAATATATGGACAGCAGTGCTTTAGTCAATGTCCTGAAACTGCTTGCAGCTTATGTCCTCGTGCCGCTGCCGGTCAGCATATTAGCCCATACCGTGCTGTTGAAAATTCTGCCGGGATATCACGCTGATATTTATCAATTTAATAAAAGTGAGTGATAAAAAATATTCTGTTAATTAACAGAATATTTTTTATTTTTAGTATTGTATATTATTTCAATGACCTGTATACTTTTATACAGGAAAGTAACAAAGGGGGCAGTGAATTGAAGAAATTAGTCGTGTTCATGATGATGACCGTACTGCTATTGTCTTGTATTCCGTTTAAATCGGCGAGTGCACAGGACGATCAGTATGAGACCATTAAAAAAAGAGGGGAAATTCGCGTCGGGCTGTCTGCTGACTATGCACCATATGAGTTTGAGCAGACTGTCAACGGTAAAAGTGAATATGTCGGCATAGACATTGAGCTTGCCAAAAAGATCGCGAAAGATTTAGGGGTAAAATTAAATGTTGTAGATATGTCATTTGACAGTCTGCTCGGTTCGATGAAAACGGGTAAGATTGACGTCATTATTTCAGGGATGTCACCGACACCTGAACGTCGTAAAGAAGTGGACTTCACAGATAATTACATGGAAGTCACTCAGCGTATGGTTGTTCAGAAGAAGAATAAAGATAAACTTAAATCAATTAAAGACTTCTCAGGTAAAAATATTGGGGTGCAGAAGCAGACGACTCAGGAAGCACTAGCACAAAAAGAAATTCCAGATGCAAACTTGTCTTCATTAACGCGTGTGCCTGAAATCATCATGTCACTTAACTCCGGTAAGATTGACGGGGTTATCCTTGAAGGACCGGTAGCTGATGCATACCTCTCAAAAAACACAGGACTTTCTTATTCAAAACTGCAGTTTGCAGATGCGGCTAAAGGAACAGCAATCGCTTTACCGAAAGATTCACCGGAGCTGCTTGATAAGCTGAATGCCAGCATTAAAGAAGTGCGGGACCAGGGATTGATTAAAGACTATCAGAAAAAAGCCAATAAAGCGATGTTTGAAGAAGGGTCATTCTTAAGCAAGTATGGCAATTACTTCCTGAAAGGGATTGGAGCGACGATTCTGATTTCTATCTTCGGTGTTATACTCGGTTCGTTGTTCGGCGGCATTCTGGCCTTTATGAAACTGAGCCGAAACATCATCGTGAAAGCTATCGCATGGATATATATTGAGTTCGTCCGCGGCACACCACTATTAGTGCAGGTGTTCCTTGTTTACTTCGGTACAACAGCAGTGCTTGGCCTTGATCTGTCAGCATTTGTCTGCGGTGTCATTGCTCTGATACTGAACTGTGCAGCGTATATCGCTGAAATTATCCGTGCAGGTATTAACGCAGTCGACAGAGGACAGATGGAAGCGGCACGTTCACTCGGTTTAAGTCATTCACAGGCGATGAACAAAGTCATCATGCCGCAGGCCATTAAAAACATTCTGCCGGCACTTGGTAATGAATTTATCACTGTTATTAAAGAATCATCAATTGTGTCTGTTATCGGTGTCAGCGAACTGATGTTCAATGCACAGAAAGTGCAAGGTGCATCGTTTGATCCGTTTACCCCATTGTTGATTGCCGCAGTTGCCTACTTTATCCTGACATTCACGTTATCTCGTGTGATGAATGTCTTCGAAAGGAGAATGAGTGTAAGTGATTAATGTAGAAAACCTTCATAAAAGTTTCGGACAAGTAGAAGTATTAAAGGGGATTGACCTTGAAGTGGCATCAGGAGAAGTAGTGGCAGTAATCGGACCGTCAGGAAGCGGCAAATCGACATTTTTAAGATGCCTGAACCTGCTTGAAACACCGACAGGCGGCCGCATTATATTTGAAGGGGAAGTGCTGAACGCGAAAGGGGCAAACATCAATAAACTCCGTCAGAAGATGGGGATGGTGTTCCAGAACTTCAATCTCTTCCCGCATAAAACGGTGCTTGAGAATTTGACGCTGACACCGATGCTTGTTAAGGGTGAGAAGAAAGAGTCAGCAGAGCAGCGCGCATTAGGACTGCTCGAAAAAGTCGGACTGAAAGAACGGGCAGGTGCTTATCCGTCGCAGTTATCAGGTGGACAGAAGCAGCGTGTCGCGATCGCAAGAGCACTGGCGATGAACCCGGACGTGATGCTCTTCGATGAGCCGACTTCAGCGCTTGACCCGGAGATGGTCGGTGATGTGCTGCAAGTTATGAAAGACCTCGCACGTGAAGGGATGACGATGGTTGTTGTGACACACGAAATGGGATTTGCACGAGAAGTAGCAGACCGCGTTGTCTTCATGGATAAAGGAATCGTCCAGGAAGAAGGGACACCGGCGCAAGTATTCGGCAGCCCGCAGAACGAACGGACGCAGAACTTCCTATCTAAAGTATTATAGTAAGCGACTAAAATAGAGCTATCAAATAAGCCGGCAACCGAAGATTTATTTAGGTGCCGGCTTGTTTTTGTGTTAAAATAGTTGCATTGATTTGGAGGTGAGTACATGTCAGAACAGCTGAAGCAGGAGATTATCGCCTACAGCAGAACGATAGGTATAGATGCCATCGGATTTACGACGGCTGAACCGTTCGAAGAGCTGCGGCCGAAGCTTGAAGAGTATTATTCGAAGGGATACGCATCCGGGTTTGAGAGTTCTGATATCGAGCTCAGAATCGATCCGAAGAAATCACTGCCGTCTGCGCGCTCCATCATTGCCATTGCAGTCGGCTATCCGAACCGGCTTCCAGATGCGCCGCGAAGCATACGCGGGGAGCGGCGGGGTATGTTCGCCCGCTCGTCATGGGGAATGGATTACCATTCGCTGCTCAGGAAGCGGCTGACACTGCTGCAGGCATTCATCGAGGAACGGATGCCGTCTGCCGAATGCCTGTCGATGGTAGACACAGGCGTGCTGAGTGACCGGGCAGTCGCAGAGCGTGCGGGGCTCGGCTACGCAGCAAAAAATGGCTTTATACTGAATGACAAGCTCGGCACATGGACGTATCTCGGTGAACTGCTGACGTCGATTCCGCTGCCGCCGGATAAGCCGGTCAGCGACAGCTGTCTCGACTGCACAATATGCATCGACCGCTGTCCGACAGGTGCACTGGTCGGGAACGGCCAGCTGAACGCTCAGAAATGCATCAGTTTTCTGACGCAGACGAAAGGCTTTCTTCCTGATGAGTACCGCGGAAAGATCGGTAACAGGCTGTACGGCTGCGATACTTGTCAGCAAGTCTGCCCGAGAAACCGCGGTATTAACACACTGCAGGATGATATCATTCTTGAGCCGCTGAAGCTGAAGCCGCTGCTCGAGCCGCTGCTGACCATCAGTAACAAGATGTTCAAAAATGAATACAGTCATCTAGCAGGCAGCTGGCGGGGTAAGAAGCCGATCCAGCGCAATGCGATTATTGCGCTGGCGCATTTCAAGGAAGAGTCAGCCGTCCCGGCGTTGAAAAAGGTCGCCGTCGAAGACACGCGCCCTGTCATTAAAGGGACTGCTTACTGGGCCATCGGCAAAATCGCAGGCCAATTGGAAGCGCCGTTTTTGAAGGAACGGTATAATATAGAAGAAGACGCAGAAGTCAGAAATGAAATATTAAAAGGTTTAGAGGAGATTGAACATGTCATCAATTAATGTCGTTTTATATCAGCCGGAAATTCCGGCGAATACAGGTAATATCGCAAGAACTTGTGCAGCAACGGATACGACACTGCATTTAATACGTCCGCTCGGATTTTCAACGGACGATAAAATGCTGCGCCGTGCAGGCCTTGATTACTGGAAATTCGTCAACATCATCTACTATGACAGCATCGAGGAATTTTTCGACAAGACAGCAGGCGGTAATTACTATTTGCTGACGAAGTTCGGCAAAAAGCCGCATACAACATTCGACTATTCAGACACGTCAGTCGACCATTACTTCATCTTCGGCCGTGAGACGACAGGACTTCCGGACTGGGTGAAAGAGAAGTATATGGACACGGCCCTCAGAATTCCGATGAATGACAATGTACGTTCACTGAACTTATCCAATACTGCAGCGATTTTAGTATACGAAGCGCTGAGACAGCAGAACTACCCAAATCTTAAATAAGGACTGATTACATGAATGAAGTAGTGAAGCAGCTGATGGAGCACCGTTCAATCCGGAAATTTGAAGATAAATCACTGGACGAGGATACGGTAAAAATACTGGTCGAAGCAGCACAGCAGGCATCGACATCAAGCTTTGTCCAGGCATACTCTATTATCGGGGTGATTGATCCTGAGATCAAACAGGCACTGCGCGCCATCAGCACACAGGACTACGTTGAACATAACGGCCATCTCTTTGTTTTTATCGCCGATTTCAAACGGCACCATATAATCGCTGAACGGGCAGAAGTCTCCATCGATGATTACTTCGGTGCGACAGAGAGCTTTATCGTCGGCACAGTTGATGCCAGCCTTGCCGCACAGAACATGGCTGTAGCCGCAGAAAGCATGGGGCTTGGTATATGCTATATCGGCAGCCTGAGAAATAATATGGCTGAAGTCATTGAACTGCTCGGGCTTCCTGATTATACGTATCCGTTATTCGGCATGGTCGTCGGCTATCCGGCACAGACGGGCAGCAGAAAAGCACGCCTGCCGTTTGAACATGTCTATCACGAGAACCGTTATGAGACAGGTGCCGAGTACTTGCAGCAGATAGCAGCGTATGATGAAGAGATTGCTGACTACTACCGTGAACGTACGGACGGTAGACGCAGTGATAAGTGGAGCAGCCAGGTCACTGATATGCTGAGCAGGAAGACCCGCACAGACGTAGACGGCATCGTTAAAACCCAGGGCTTTTTGCAGCAGTAATAAAAGAAAGACAGGACCGGCTCAGCCGATTCTGTCTTTTATTTGTTAAGATCTTCGTCTCTAATTCCGTAGTTAGATTCTCTGCCGGCAGTTAACATAGCGACAATGAAAGATAAAGCAACCATACCAATTAAAATTGTGCCCATTGATGTTGGCCTCCTATACTATTATTGATTTTATTATATACTAAAGCCAGACTAAAGAAAAGGAGACGTTAGGACATGCAGGTTATAAACAATGTGAAAATTTACACGGAGCATGCAGTCATCGAGCGGGGCTATGTTCTAATAGATGGAGAACGGATTGCGGCGGTCGAGCCCGGAGACTATGCCGGAGACTGCACTGACGTGATGGACGGGGGCGGCCATATACTGCTGCCGGGGTTCATTGATATTCATATCCACGGCGGTTACGGAGTGGACACGATGGATGCTGACAAGGACGCGCTCACTACGCTGACAGAAGGCCTCCTTAGTGAGGGGACGACATCTTTTCTCGCGACGACGATGACAGAAGATTTAAGCCGTGTGAAACGTGCACTTGATGCTGCGAGCGCTTATGATGGTCCTGGTGCAGAGATCATCGGCATTCATGTCGAAGGGCCGTTTATTTCCGAGCATAAAGTCGGTGCCCAGAATCCGGACTATGTCAGGCGTCCGACTGTCGAGTTAATTGAGGAGCTGCAGCGCTCAGCGCGTGGTAAAATTAAAATTATGACTATCGCACCCGAAGTGGAAGGTGCGATGGACGTCATCCGCGAAAAACATGAGGATATCATCTTCTCGCTCGGTCATACTGTAGCGACATTTGATGAGCTGAACGAGGCAGCAGCAGCGGGGGCAGCGCATATCACCCATCTCTATAATGCGGCGACACCGTTTGAACACCGCGAACCCGGGGCATTCGGTGCAGCATGGTTGAATGATGGACTGAAGACAGAATGTATAGTAGACGGTATTCATTCTCACCCCGCCGCTGTCAAAATTGCCTACCGGTTGAAAGGGCGTGACCGCTTCATGGTCATCACCGATGCGATGCGTGCCAAAGGAATGCCTGACGGGGATTATGAGCTCGGTGGTCAGCGGGTCATCAAAAAAGGCGGTAAGGCCGTACTCGCTTCTGGGACGCTTGCCGGCAGTATTCTGAAAATGAATGATGCGCTGCGCAACTTTATGGCTTATACTGGTGAGACACTTGATAATGCATGGCGCGTCGTCAGCTATAACCAGGCCGTCGCTCTCGGCATGCAGCAGGATATCGGCAGCATCAAAGCAGGGAAGTATGCGGACCTCGTTTTAGTGGATCACGAGTTAAATGTTTTAACAGCAGTGAAAAAAGGGTATATGAAATTGATTAAAAACTAGGTTGTACAGGAGGAAAACATCATGGCTATGAACTTTAAAATATTTGATTCTAAAGGCATCGCAGCAAAATATGCAGCGGACCTTGTACGTAAACAGATGAACAACAATCCAACATCCATCATCGCTTTCGCTATGAATGATGAGCAGGATTTTTTCTATCGTGCATTAATAGAGGATGTGACGAAAAATCCAGTGGATGCCAGCCAGATCCATGTGTTCGACTATGACAAGAATGAAGCAAGCTTCAAACAGATGGGCATCGTCACAGAACAGCTGCATAAGGCAGACAGAAACGGCAGCCTGCAGCATGACGTGAAAAAAGTGAAGACTAAAGAGAACAAAGGCAAGCTGACGATGCTTGTGACGACGTTCAATGCAGACGGCAGCATCGGCTACCGTGAAGTCAATGCAGATAAAGAGGAAGGTCTGCTGACAGCGCGTGAAGTCATTGTGCTGGTGACAGGACCTGACAAAGCAAAGGCAGTCAAACGCCTGTACGAAACGGCTGAATCTCAGACGACGTTTGAAGCGGCCAACTTAAAAGGACACCGCATGGTCACTGTTATCCTCGATAACGAAGCAGCACAAGGATTACCTGCGGATATCCGCGAATATTACCGCTCATTATTCTCCTGATATAACAGAACATCGGCTGCGGCCGATGTTTTTTGTTTGTAAAGAGTGGGAACATGGAAGATGAGCTGAGTGTCCTGATTGAAGACACTCGTAAGCAGAAATGGAGCTGAATGTCCTGATTGAAGACACTCGTAAGCAGAAGTGGAGCTGAGTGTCCTGATTGAAGACACTCGTAAGCAGAAGTGGAGCTGAGTGTCCTGATTGAAGACACTCGTGATTACGAATTCTCATGAGTGTCTTCCATTTAATTATTTATAGTGCCAGCCCTCATAATTACCCTTAGTCAGCAGATAGTTTTTCGACAGAACTCGCTGGATGGTTCTTTTGTCAATCGACTCTCCAAGCCAGTCAGTCACTAACTTAGTAGTTATCGGTTTATCCGGCCAGATTCGTGAGATTTCTTTAACACCATTAGAAATAACGGCAGCCGTGCTTATGTCAGTATTGCATTTCAGGCACTGGAACTTTCTCTGGCTAATCCGCTCTACTTTGTTATAACATACAGAGCAGTAGGTGCCTTTTGTCACTTTGGAATAGTCGATGTCCATCTTTTTATCGAAATTATTGGGAACGCTGCGCTTCATTAGGTGATTGACTAATGGGACGGTGCTGCGCCAATTAAATCGTCTACGGTATTTCGCGAGTACAAGCGCGAAGTTACTGGTGGCCAGCACGTCGCCGCGGAGCAGCATGCCATGAATGCACTGGCTGTCATTTATGAAAAACGGGTAGACGATAACATCGATGTAGGGATCGAACTGCGCAACATAAGCGCGCAGCAGTTTCTTCAGGCGCGCCAGCTGATCGTTCAGCGCTGTGAACGGCTCTCCGCTCATCATGTAAAATAAGCCGTCCGCAGCATGCAGATCGAACGATAAGTTCTTGACTTCAAACACCAGCACGCAGTCGTCCAGAACAATCAAACTATCAACCTGCACTTGCTGAAAATCAATATTCAATCTGAGGTCACTAATATAAATGCCATCAAACCCATCAAAAAAACAACTCAGCAGTTCATCGACACGAGTTTCACCGTATTCACCTTTTAATAGCTTGTCACACCTTGCAGCAGTGTCGTCAGAAAAGTGGAAGCGTTCCTGCAGCAGCCGGAAACAGTCTGCCTGGTGCAATGATACACGTGGTTTCAATGATTTCATCCATACCTCCGCTACATATAAAATTTAACAATTATAAGATATATCATTTTGTTAACATTCACAACTTTGAGCGTTATGTAGTATAATCATTTAAAAAGGAGGTCATGATAATGACAGACCGCTATCAAGATCAGGACAACGAAATGGTGCAGGACTTCGACGATGTTGTCGAACTGGGCAAGGAGATGGAGCAGATTTCACTCCGCAACGAAGAAGACCGGGACAATGACTGGTCGGAAGAAGATGACGCGCAGAACAGTTGAGAAATCAGCTGTTTTTCTATGAAAACAGATGAATGAAAGCGTTATTTATTGTAGAATGGACTTATTAAGAGATAAGGGGAGAAAAGAATGTCTGTAAGAATTGAACATGATACATTTGGTGAAATAGAAGTACCTGCGGATAAATACTGGGGCGCACAGACGCAGAGAAGTAAACAAAACTTCCCGGTCGGTAAAGAAAAGATGCCGATTGAAGTTGTCTATGGATTCGCGCATCTGAAGAAAGCGGCAGCGATCGTCAACAAGGACCTCGGCAAACTATCCGAAGCTAAATGTGAGGCGATCGTCAAAGCATGTGACGATGTGTTATCCGGTAAGCTGGATGACCACTTCCCACTTGTCGTCTGGCAGACAGGAAGCGGTACGCAGAGCAACATGAATGTCAATGAAGTGGTGGCTTTTGCAGCGAACAAGTATTTACAGGAATCAGGCAGCGATGAATCTGTTCATCCGAACGACGATGTCAACAAATCTCAAAGTTCAAACGATACTTATCCGACAGCGATGCATGTCAGCCTGTACAGTGAAATTGAAGAGCGGCTGCTGCCTGCACTGGCAAAACTGCGTGACACATTGAAGCAGAAAGAAGAGCAGTTCGATCATATCATCAAGATCGGCCGTACGCACTTACAGGATGCGACACCGCTGACGCTCGGTCAGGAGATTTCCGGCTGGAGATATATGCTCGACAAATGTGAAGCACTGCTTAACTTATCCCGGAAAGAACTGCTTAACCTTGCTATCGGTGGCACTGCAGTCGGCACCGGCATCAATGCGCATCCGGAATTCGGCGATAGAGTCGCAGCTCAGATCAAAGCACAGACAGGCTATGATTTTATTTCTTCTCCTAATAAATTCCATGCTTTAACAGCTCATGATGAAGTGACATTTGTCCACGGTGCCTTAAAAGCACTGGCAGCTGATTTAATGAAAATCGCCAATGATGTTCGCTGGCTGTCATCAGGACCACGTGCAGGTCTCGGTGAACTGTCCATCCCGGAAAATGAACCCGGCTCATCAATTATGCCTGGTAAGGTCAATCCGACTCAAAGTGAGATGCTGACGATGGTCGCTGTACAGGTCATGGGAAATGACGCGGCAGTCGGTATTGCGGCAAGCCAGGGTAACTTTGAGCTGAATGTCTTCAAACCAGTGATCATGTACAATACACTGCAGTCTATTTATTTGCTGGCTGACGGCATGAACTCGTTTAACGACAACTGCGCAGTGGGTATAGAACCGATAGCAGACAATATCTCCGATTACTTAAACCGTTCTCTTATGCTGGTCACTGCACTCAACCCGCATATCGGTTACGAAAAAGCAGCATATATTGCGAAGACTGCTCATAAAGAAGGACTGACGTTAAAACAATCCGCGATTAACAGCGGTTATTTAACAGAAGAGCAGTTCGACGAGTGGATTAAACCAGAAGAGATGATCCACCCAAAATAATTGGAATGCCTGCATGATAGCAGGCATTTTTTACTAAAGAGAGGTTCACCATGAGAAGAATAGGATTAGTGGATATCGGTTCAAACACCATCCGCCTTGTTATATTTGAATACTCGGAGTCAACCGGCCTGCAGGAACTCCAGAACATCAAGACGCCGGCCCGGCTGTATCAGTATCTGGATCGAGATAAAGTGATGGCACAGGAAGGGATAGAAGTGCTCTGCAGTACGCTTCAAAGCTTTCAGCAGGTAGCTGCGAAGTTTCATGTGGAAGCTTTATATCCAGTGGCGACAGCAGCGGTCCGGCAATCAAAGAATATCGAAGAAATTATTAGTTACGTCAAAGAACAGACAAATATCACGATGCAGATTGTCACGGAGAAAGAAGAAGCGTTCTACGGCTACTATGCGGTTGTCCATACGCTTAACTTCAGCGACGGTGTCACAGTGGATATCGGCGGCGGTAGTACAGAAGTCACCTACTTTGAAGACAAGGAACTGAAGTTCTCGCACAGTTTCCCGTTCGGCGTCGTGACCCTGCAGAAGCTGTTCTTTGAGAATAAGAAGCATAATGATGACAAAGCTGTGTCTCAGGCACGTGCATTCATTAAAGAGCAGCTGCAGAGCTTAAAATGGCTGGCGAAACGAAAAGTGCCGATTATTGCCATCGGTGGCTCTGCCCGTAATATTGCCCGCATTCATCAGTCGCTTGTCGAATATCCGATAGCCGGTGTTCATGGCTACTCCATGAAAGAGGAAGACATTAGTGTCGTCTACAAGAAGCTGATGAGTTCAACGATGGATGACCTGGAAGACTTGGACGGACTGAGCCGCGACCGGAGAGACATCATCATCCCGTCGACACTGCTGTTCAAGGAACTGTATGAAGAAGTGGAGGCAACTGAGTTTGTCTTCTCCCGTAAAGGTCTGCGTGAAGGTGTCATCATGTCCATCCTCGAGAAAGAATACAAACACCCGTTTGATAAGCATGAAGTGTTCAAAGAAAGTCTGCGCAACTTGGCTTACAGCTATAATATCGGGCGGCAGGAAGCGCTGCAGCGTCAGAGGCTCGCCGAAATGCTCTATTATGAACTTGAGAAGAACGACTTGATAGACGGAAACAAACTGGATAAAAAACTGCTGCTTCAGTCAGCTTACTTATTTTATCTCGGCAGTTACATCGATTCCGATGCAGCGAGCCAGCATACGTACTATATCATTTCCAACTCAAGCTTAAACGGCGTGTCCCACCGCAACCGGGTGAAGCTTGCCTTATTATCCAGCTACAAGAATAAAACGCTGCTGAAATTCTTCGCGGATGAAACGGGATGGTTCACAGAAGCCGAAAAAGCCAAGATTCAGCTCCTCGGCAGTATACTGAAATTTGCCTATGCACTGAACAGCAGCAATACAAGCGTCGTGAACTCTCTTTATCTTGAAAAGCATAAAGACCGCTATAACTTAGTTATAATGTATAAAGGCGATCCGATAGCCGAAGAATATCAGGCTGAAAGACAGAAGAAACACCTTGAGAAGATTGTGAAAGCAAAAATTCACATCACTTTTACAGAGAATTAACAATAGTTCGTTATAACTTAAGTCGGGATAATATTTTAACTATTAAAAGTGGAAGTGATAATATATGGAGACGACAAACGCGATTGATTTGAACAACAAGCAATATTACAACAATAGAGAAGTAAGCTGGGTTGCATTTAACCACCGCGTCATTGAAGAAGCTCTGGATAAAAGAAATCCGCTGTTAGAACGATTGAAGTTTCTTGCCATCGCTTCTTCAAACTTAGATGAGTTTTTCATGGTCCGTGTCGCAGGACTGAAAGACCAGATTAAACTTAACTTCAATGAGCGTGAAAACAAGACGCAGATGACACCTAAAGAACAGCTTGTAGCTATCGACAAAGACAACAGAGAGAATGTCAGGCTGCAATATGAGCAGTATCACCAGCTGCTGCAGGAACTGGAAGGGCATAACGTTTTTCTCAAGCAGCCGGAGGAACTCGAATCGCATAATTATGAGGTAATCAAGCAGCGCTTTGAGTTTGAAATTATGCCGACACTCACGCCGCTCGGCATTGATGCCTACAGACCGTTTCCGAAGCTGTCCAATAAGTCATTGAATGTCTTTGTGGATGTAGTTGATGCAAAAGGCGAGGACAAATCAGCCATCGTCCAGATTCCGGCACTGTTAAACCGCATTATTCTGCTGCAGGATGATCAGCGCATGATTTTTGTCATGCTGGAAGATGTCATCATCCATTTCATCGGCAGATTATTCAGTGGACATGAAGTACGCCGTGCATTTACGTTCAGAATCACGCGTAATGCCGACTTATCGATTCATGAAGACGGTGCAGAAGACCTGCTCATTGAAATCGAAAAGTTCCTCAAAAAACGAAAGAGCGGTGCCGCTGTCCGCCTTGAGATCGATACGAGAAACGATCCGACAATCGGTGGTTCTTTCCTGACTCACGAACTGGAGATCGAGGAGCGCGATGTCTACAAGATTGACGGCCCGCTTGATTTGACGATGCTGTTCCAGTTATCCGGCATGGTGTCGAAAAAGTACCCGCAGTTCGAATTTAAGAAATTCGAGCCAGCACCGCCTGCCTCACTCGGCATAAGAAATGTGTACGAAGCAGCACGCGAGCGCGATGTGTTCTTCCATCACCCGTATGAATCTTTCCAGCCGATTGTGGATTTCATTAAGGAAGCGTCAGTTGATCCGGCGACGCTTGCCATCAAGCAGACGCTGTACCGCGTTTCCAGTGATTCTCCGATTATTGAAGCATTAAAAAATGCAGCTGAAGCCGGCAAACAGGTCACTGTGCTTGTAGAGCTGAAGGCGCGTTTTGATGAAGAGAACAACGTGCACTGGGCGAAGATGCTTGAAGAAGCAGGATGTCATGTAATCTACGGGATGACCTACTTGAAGACCCATAGTAAGATTACGCTCGTCATCAAGAAAATCAACGATGAACTTGTGCCTTATGTTCATCTTGGCACCGGTAACTATAATGATAAAACCGCGAAAATCTATACCGATATGGGCATCATTACGACGAACAAGGAAATCGGGCAGGACGCGATGAACTTCTTCAATTACTTAAGCGGTTATTCTGAGAAGCCGGAATACAATAAGCTGCATGTAGCACCATTTGAGATACGGGAGGAGTTTCTGGATCACATCGATCAGGAGATTGAATCACACCGTCAGAATGGCAATGGCCTGATCATTGCAAAGATGAATTCGCTGACGGATAAAGCGGTCATCAAAAAACTGTTTGAAGCGAGTCAGGCCGGCGTTAAAGTGAACTTGATCATCCGCGGTATCTGCTGTCTGAAACCCGGCATTCCCGGCGTCAGTGACAATATACGCGTGATTAGTATCGTCGGACGGTTCCTCGAGCATTCAAGAATTTATTATTTCTATCATAACGGAGAAGAAAGAATGTACTTATCGTCAGCAGATATGATGACAAGAAACATGATCAAACGGGTGGAAATTCTATTCCCGATTCTTGATCCGGACATTGTCACACGGCTGAAAGATTTTCTGCAGCTCCAGCTGAATGATAATCAGAAAGCGCGTGAACAGGATATGAATGGTGTGTATCATTACGTGAGAAATGAACTTGAGCCGCTTAATTCACAGGAATATTTAGTGAAAGAAGCAGAGCAGTTCAGACGCTCACTGAAAGAGAAACCCGCTGTGCCGGAACCAGTCATGTCGCGCCGTTCTAAACTGCTTGACCGTGTGATTTCACGTATAAGAAAGAACTAAATAAAGCATCCCGCAAGGGATGCTTTATTTAGTGTCTATAGAAAAGTTGCAGTTTCTTTGACCGATAATCTTGCGGTCGCACGAGGTTCCTGACGCGTTCTGCCGATGGTGATGAGCATGAGCGGTAAGTAACGCTCCTCAATATTGAACTGTCTGATCAGTTCGGTCCGTTTGAAGCCGCCGATCGGGCAAGTGCCGAGCCCGGCAAGTGTTGCTGCGTTCATCAGCTGCATCGCTGCAAGTGAGGCATTCAGCACGCCGGACTCAAAGCGATATTCTGCTTTCGCGTAAGCACTGTCAATCTGCTTTGTCAGCAGTGCCTTGATTTCTTCGGTCATACGACCTTCCGCGATGTCACGGCTGAAGACCGGCTCTGCCTGTTTATGTGCTTCCCGGTCAGCGAGAATCACCACTGTTGCACTTGAGTCAGCAATCTGCTGCTGGTGGAATGCAATCGGCAGTAACGCAGCTTTTGCTTCGTCACTATGGATGACCAAGTACTTCCAGTGCTGCAGATTCCATGCTGATGGTGCCTGATTGGCTTTGTTGATCAGCTCTGACAGTTCGTCCTGAGTGAGCTTGAAGGCTGGATCATATTCTTTCACTGAGCGTCTGTCAAAGAAAATATCTCTATGTGTTTGTATCATAATAATCCTCCGTGTTAAATCTTCCTAGTTATTATGGTAAGACTGAAAGTGAGAAAATGCAATATTACTGCTTCAATTCAGCCTGTACGAGTTCACCGGTAAACGGATGGATGAAGCTGAGCTTATAGCCTGTCAGCTGGAGCTGGCGAAGCTTGGAGTCACTGTACAACGGGTCGCCGAGCACAGGGTGGCCGATAGCTGCGAGATGCACCCGGATCTGGTGCGTCCGTCCTGTATCAAGCTTCAGTTCGACTTCAGTGACACCGTCCCCAAGCACTTGAGAGCTGATGATATGTGTCACTGCGTGCTGACCCGTATCGGACACACGGCGTTTATTCGGATGGAACTTATCTTTGCCGATCGGCAGTTCAATCGTCTGGTTTTTAATGGGCAGAAGACTTCTGACTTTCGCTTTATAAGTCCGGGTAATTTCACGCTGTTCAAGCATGCGGTCGAGAATTTTTTTGATCAGCGGATTTTTAGCGACGAGCACTAGGCCGACTGTCTCCTGGTCAAGGCGGTGAATCGGTTCGACATAGTCAGATTTCAATGTATAGACGGCATGATTCAGTAGTGTATTGGTTTCCATCATGTCGTTTGGATGTGTCTTGACGCCTTTTGGTTTTACGAGCACCGCTAAATAGTCATCTTCATAGACGACTTCACAGAGCCGGTGAGACGACTTATACTGGCTGTGCTCCTCAGCGACAGGCAGCTCCAGAACATCTCCTGTGTGCAGCTGTGTGGCGAACAGAGCAGGCTGACTATTCACGGTCAGCGCTTTAGACATTCTCAGCTCATGAATCATTTTCTTCGGCAGCACCCAATGTCTGAGCAGTTCTTCGATTGTCATTCCTTTAAATTGATCATTTATCGTTATTTTCATTGTTTCCTCCAGAGCAGTTCGTTTGATAGTACTTATAATCGTGTATAATATATGTATAGTTTACATGAAGGAGCTTGAACATGACAGAAGAATTGAATCTTGAGAAGTTTAACAAGTCTATAGAAGCGCGTCAGATGACATTTGAAGATATAGAAGAAGTGATGCAGCTGCAGAAAATCTGTTTCGCGGGTATGGATCCGTGGAAGAAAGAGCAGCTGGAATCGCATCTGAATTTATTCCCGCGCGGCCAGATGGTCATAGAATATGAAGGCCGCATTATCGGCTCATGCTCTAGTCTGATTATTAACTTTGATGAATATGATGACAGACATACATGGGATGATATTACCGATAACGGTTATATTACGAATCATAATGAGAACGGTCATAACTTATACGGTATTGAAGTGATGGTTCACCCTGACTACCGTGGCATGCGCGTCGGACAGCGGCTGTATGAGGCACGCCGCGAAATTGCCTATGAATTGAACTTGAAGAGTATTATTATCGGCGGCCGCATCCCGAACTATCATCTTTACAAAGATGAACTGACACCGCGTGAGTATGTGACTGATGTCATGAAGCGCAAAATTAAGGACCCGGTGCTGACGTTCCAGTTTATGAACGGCTTCACGTTGATGCGTATCAATCCGGGTTATTTGAAGGATGACGTGAAAAGCAGCAAATACGCGACATTGATGGAGTGGAACAATCCTGACTTTGTGGCGAAATCAAATCTTCATTTCAAGACGAGTCATCCGATACGTATCTGCACGGTCAACTACATGATGCGTAAGATCGATTCTTTTGAGGAGTTTGCGAATCAGATTGAATACTTTGTCGACGTGGCCTATGATGCCGGCAGTGATTTTGTCGTCTTCCCGGAACTATTGACTACACAGCTTATGAGCTTTGATGAGAAGCGGAGTCCTGCTGAGTCTATCCGCCAGCTGACCAATTACACAGAGCAGTACATTGAGATGTTCAATGACTTTGCGCTGCGCTATAACATCAATATTATCGGTGGCTCGCATTTCGTTGAGGAGAACGATGACATTTATAACATCTCCTACTTATTCCGCCGTGACGGCTCTATTGAGAAGCAGTACAAAATCCATGTGACACCGAACGAACGCCGCTGGTGGGGAATTTCTCCGGGCAAGAAAGTCGAAGTGTTCGATACAGACTGCGGTAAGATTGCAATCCAGATCTGTTACGATGCTGAGTTCCCTGAAATGGCACGTATCGCAACCGAAAAAGGTGCGAAGATCATCTTCACACCGTTCTCAACAGAAGACCGTCAGAGTTATCTGCGCGTTAAATACTGCTCAATGGCCCGTGCAATCGAAAACCAGATTTACACGGTGACGAGCGGTACATGTGGTAACTTGCCGCAGACTGAAAACATGGACATCCAGTATTCAGCGTCAGGTATATATACGCCGAGTGATTTCGGGTTTGCCCGTGATGGTATTATAGGTGAAACAGGGGAGAATCTGGAGATGGTCATGATCGGAGACGTCGACTTGGAAGTGCTGCGCCGCGGCCGTGAAGATGGTACCGTCAGACAGCTGCGTGACAGACGTCATGACCTATACCGCGTCGAATATAAGAGATAAGAGACCATGAAGTCGAGGACCGCTTTACTTAAAGAGATCGCGGAGTTTCTGAATGAAGAGACAGAGACTTATTCCATGCTGGACGGTGCACTGAAGCGGCTTGTCGAAGGCACTGATTTTTCGACCGGCTGGATTTTCTTCATTGATGATGAAGGCAGCCATCAGCTGATCTCTGACTACCGGCTGCCGGATGCACTTGAGCAGAATGACTGTCACTATATGACGGCAGGACCGTGCTGGTGTGTGTCCAGATATCATCAGGGGAAGCTGACGAAAGCATCCAATATCATCACGTGCTCCCGCATCGTCAAGGCTAATCGTCAGCATCCGGACGGGACCGCTGATATTACGCACCATGCAACAGTGCCGCTCCAGTCAGGGCAGGAACGGTTCGGGCTGCTGAATGTCGCCGCTCCACATAAAACAAGCTACAGTGAAGATGAGCTGGAACTGCTGGAGTCCGTCGCGTTCCAGATCGGCAGCGCTATTAAACGCATATTTCTGACAGAGCGCGAACGTGAGATTGCACTGACTAATGAACGGAACCGTCTTGCGCGTGACCTTCATGATTCAGTCAACCAGATGCTGTTCTCACTCAGGCTGACTGCGCATGCTGCCGCCGCCAATACAAAGGATGACAGAGCGAAATCTGCATTTGAAATTATAGAAGCAACCAGTCAGTCGGCAGTCAATGAGATGCGCGCACTGATCTGGCAGCTGAAGCCTATCGGACTTGAGCAGGGCCTTGCTCATGCCATCCATCAGTATGCGGATGTCCTTAACTTGAACGTGACGATGCACATCAACGGACTGATTCAGCTGGATAACAAAGAAGAGACGGTCGTCTTCAGAATTGCCCAGGAGGCACTGAATAATATAAAGAAGCATGCAGGAACAGCTGAAGTGGAAATCACAATCAATCAGCTGACGGCATTCAGCCTGACGATCAAAGACAATGGTAAAGGATTCGCTGTGCAATCGGCGAAGCAGCTGCCGACGCATGGACTGGCTAATATGAGGCAGCGGGCAGAGTCAATCGGCGGGATGCTGTTCATTACGAGCAGTATGGACACCGGCACAGTCGTTACATTTACGCTGCAGGAAGGATGACGGAATGACTTCAATTATACTGGTCGATGACCACCATATCGTCAGACAGGGACTGAAGTTCCTCATCAGTTCGATGACGGATTATACCATTGCGGCTGATTTTAGCGACGGGTCCGAAGTCATCGATTATTTAACAACACATGAACCACCGGACTGTATTTTAATGGACCTTGTCATGCCGAAGATGGACGGCATCAAGACGACGAAGACATTGAAGGCACTGCATCCCGACCTTAAGATTCTTGTGCTTTCAAGTTACATTGACGAAGAGCATGTGCTCGGTGTGATGGAAGCTGGTGCAGACGGCTATGAAGTGAAGGATGCAGAACCCGGTAAGCTGATAGAAACAATCCGCCGGGTAGTCGCCGGAGAAAAAATCTTTCATCCGTCTGTCATGACTGCTGTCAGAAACGCCGAACAGCTGCCGCATTTACAGAAGAAGCTGTCCAAGCGTGAACTGGAAGTGCTGGAGCAGATGGTCAAAGGACTGACGAACAAGGAAATAGCGGGTATTTTATTCGTGTCTGAGAAAACCGTCAAAACGCATGTCAGCCACATCTTCTCAAAGCTTGAGGTCAACGACCGGACGCAGGCTGCCATCTATGCGATGACTTATCATTTAGTGAAAAAGCAATAAGCATCAAAACTACAGTAAAACAGCACACTTTAACAAAGTGTGCTGTTTTTGTTATGGCTGATAAGTCCAGCCTTGGTCGTTATGATAGATCATCTGCTTAGTCATGCCGCCGTCAATCGTGATCTGTTCGCCTGTGATGAAGCCTGCTTTATCTGAAGCAAGGAACAGTATCATGTCGACGATATCTTCCGGCTTACCGACGCGTCCAGCGGGATGCTGGCTGTTGTTCGCACCTGAAAACGTCTGTCCTGTAGTAGCTATCCAGCCGGGTGCAATCGCATTGACTCTGACTTTGCCGCTTAACGAGATTGCCAATGCATGAGTCAAGGAGCTGATGCCGCCTTTAGCAGCTGCATAGCTTTCAGTCTGCGGCTGACTCATCGTCGCTCTCGTCGATGCAATATTGATGACCGTACCTCCTTGTCTGAAGTGCGGCTGGAAGAGCTGGGTGAGAAAGAAAGGCGCTGTCACACCGACTTTTAAGGCATAGTTGAATTCCTCATAAGAGCAGTCATCGAGCCCTTTCATTAAAGGCAGCGCGTTGTTGACAAGTATATCGATATGTCCGAAGTCCTGGATGACTTGGTTTTTGAACTGAATGAGCGTCTGCTCATCAGCGATATCACCTGTGAAATAATCATTAGGTGCCATATCAATGACCGCGACATGTGCCCCTTCTTTCTTGAATGCTTCTGCTGCAGCTCTGCCGATACCACTTGCGGCACCGGTAATGACCACTACTCGCTCTTTAAACATCGAATCACTCCTCAGGTTCAATATGGACGATTGTTTCGACAGAACCGAACTCTTCTTTCATCTGCTGTTCAATCTGCTCTGCAATGTCATGACTTTCTTTCACAGAAAGTGTAGGTAGTACGGTGACGGTGACGTCGACAAAAGAGATGACACCGTGATTTCTGCCTTTTAAGTCGACGACCTGGATGACGCCGGGGATGGAGGAGACAAGATGTCTCATCCTGTCTAATGTTTCTACTTCGAAGCCGTCAGTTAAAGTGATTGCCGTATCCCTGAATATATCGACTGCTGTTTTCATGATGATGAAGCCGACGACGATAGCGGCGATAGTATCGAGCATCGGAACACCGACGTATACACCCATCACTCCGATAAATGTGCCGACGCTGACCAATGCATCGGATAAGTTGTCATAAGCGGCAGCCTTCAGAGCGCTGGAATCGACTTTCCTGGCAAGGTTCCGGTTATATAAGTAGACGCAGAACATGACAGCGGCCGAAATGATGGCGACTACAGCCGCTTCAGCGGTCGGCGTTGAATACGTGCCGCTCAGAAAGTTTGTCACACCATGCACAATAACCTGCACAGAGACTGCAAACATGATGAACGATGCTGTAAGAGAAGCGATGAATTCTGAGCGGTAATGCCCGTAGTTATGATTGGAGTCTGCGGGCTTCATGGAGATAGATAAGCCGACAAGAAGCGCAATAGATGAAATGACATCAGTCGCGTTGTTCAGACCATCCGCAATCAGTGCCTGTGAACCGTTGATCCAGCCGAATAATAACTTGGCAAGCGTCAGAACTATATACATTAAAATACTGAGCCGGGCACCTTTTTTAGCCTGCTCAAGCTTATCCTTAATATGCAATATCATCGCGTCCTTTACGTTTTGTACCGTCTTATTATGAGGCATTACCGGTGAAATATCTAGTGATAGTTTCCCGGAATAATGAAATCAGGCAGCACAGCACAGCGTGAAAAAAGAAAATTAAATCGTATCACCGCTCAATAAGTGACAAATTTGCGACAGAGGAAAAACTTCGAGTTTTTCCTCTTTTAATTTGCTGTAAATTATATTAAGATGGTAAATGTGTCTTAAAAAGATGTGTATTATTTCAATTTAATGCTCAGTGCATATGTTGAGCGTAAATATATAGAAGAAAGGTCGTATATAATGGATAAACAGAACTTCACAGATTTATTGCAGACAAAATTCAAAATGGTCCGTATAGAAGCAGGCTACACACAGGATACAATGGCTCAAACGATCGGTCTGTCTAAAAAAACATTAGTGCAAATTGAAAAGGAACGGGTGCTACCCAACTGGACAACATGCGTATCGTTATGTGCATTATTCAGAGATTCAGAAGTACTGCAGACGACACTCGGCGGAGATCCGCTTGAAGTCATTCAAGTCATCTCACGCGGTGCATGTGCATACCCTAAAAATGAGAATCTTGATGAGCTGTGGTGGGAAACAAAGCAGAAAGAAGCAGGCTACACACTTCAGTTCAATAAAATTTCAAACCTTTACCGCGTTATTGATTCAGCTAATCAGCCGTTATTCGGCTCAAACAAAGAACGTGAAGCTGATACTTTCTTCAACAGAAGAGTGGCGGATCAGTTAATCAACGCTTAAGCAGACGACACGTCGTTTGCTTTTTTTATGTCTATAGTATCGATTGGTTAATCTGCTGAATTATGGTACATTATTAACAGACATTACTTAAAGGAGCCATTCAAAATGACAGTTAATATTTATGATGAAGCAAATCGCCTGGAAAGTGCATTACGTCAAAGTGACGAATACACGGCAGTAAAAACTTACTTCGAGGCAATCAATAATAACCCTGAATCAAAGCAGCTGTTCGATGAGTTCAGAAACATCCAGCTGACATTGCAGGAGAAACAGATGTCCGGCCAGGAGATCACTGAAGAAGATATCGCAAGTGCGAACAACGTCGCTGCTAAAATTGAGCAGGATGAAAATATCGCTAAGTTAATGCAGGCAGAACAGCGCATGAGCCAGATCATCGAAGACTTAAACCGCATCATCATGAGACCATTACAGGACTTATATGGTGTCAACGAACCGACTGAACAATAATAGTGAAAAATAAACGGAATGAAGATTTCGTTTATTTTTTTTAAGAGGTAAACAAAGATGAAGATATATGTAGATCATCCGGAACTTGAGCCGCAGCTCCTGTTCATCAAAAATATATTCAACCTGTATTTCGAGGATGTCTTCGTGCTGAACGGCAAAGGTGACAATCAGCTCACCTTCAATATAATGAACGATACGATGACACACGTCAAAGCTTGCTTGACGATAGCAGGACAAAGTTACCAGTCAGAAGCAGTGCGGCCTGAAACAGATAAGAAGTCAGTGAAGCAGGCGATAGCAAAAACTTTGGTCAACATGTTGACCGAGCATACAGGCATCACTCAGAGCTGGGGGACTTTGACCGGCATCCGGCCGACAAAGCTGTATCACCGGCTGTACCGGCAGGGACTCAGTCATGAAGCGATATGCGAGAAGCTTGCAGCCGATTATTTGATCAGCCGCGAGAAGCTGGACTTGATGCGTGATATCGTCCGTATTCAAAATGAAGCGATACCGGATTTATATGACTTGAAACGAGAAGTCAGCGTCTATATCGGTATTCCGTTCTGTCCGACGAAGTGTGCCTACTGCACATTTCCTGCCTACAGCATTCTTGTCCACAAAAATGATGTACCTGAATTTCTCGTCGGTCTTCTCCATGAGATTAAGGAGACAGGTGAGTGGCTGAAGAAAAACGACGTTAAAGTCACTTCTATTTACTTCGGGGGCGGTACGCCGACGTCTATTACACCGGAAGACTTGAAGCTGCTGCTCGACGAATGCTACCGTTCATTTGATATGACGGCTGTGCGCGAAGTGACCGTTGAAGCAGGACGGCCGGATACGATTGATCCCGCGACATTGGATGTACTGAATGACTTTCATATCGACCGCATCAGCATTAATCCGCAGAGCTTCACTGATGAGACATTGAAAGCAATCGGCAGACATCATTCAGTGGCAGAGACAGTGGAGAAGTTCAAGCTTGCACGGGAGCACCAGATGAATAACATCAATATGGACTTGATCATTGGTCTGCCTAACGAAGACCGGACACATGTGCAGCATTCCCTTGCTGAAGTGGCCAGGCTGAGACCCGAGTCGATCACTGTCCATACGCTGAGTTTCAAGCGTGCGAGTGAAATGACGCGCAATAAAGCGAAATATCCTGTCGCTGACCGCGATGAGATTATGACGATGATGGGACTGACAAAGACATATGCCCGTGATCATGGCTATGTTCCTTATTATTTATACCGCCAGAAAAATATTCTCGGTAATCTTGAGAACATAGGTTATGCGATTGATAAGGAATATTCACTCTATAATATTCTGATTATGGAGGAAGTCCAGACTATCCTCGGCATCGGCTGCGGTGCTTCAAGTAAGTTGATTCATCCTGAAACAGGGAAAATAGAAAATTACTTGAACCCGAAAGACCCGAAGAGCTACAACAAGTCATACAAACATTACACTACAGAAAAAATCAGGAAACTCGAGCTGCTGTATAACGGCACAGCTGTAGTCGAATAACATTCTGCGCAACGAGAGCAGCTGAATTTCACAAGATGTTCCTTCATTAACATAGATGAAGGAACATCTTTTATTTTAAGGAAAGATTCCTCAAGTCATACAACTCGCTTAATTTTTGTTGTAAAATAAATTGAATACTGGAAATGAGGGATTCTTATGATTAAATTTATCCATTGTGCTGATTTACATCTGGATGCACCTTTTAAACTGAACTATCATGTATCAGACGCAATTATGGAAGATATCCGCAGAGCTAGCTTTGAAAGCTTCAGGAGGCTTGTAACAGATGCTATTCATCAGGAAGTGGATTTCATCTTGATAGCCGGTGATTTATTTGATGCTAAGAACCAGTCGTTACGAACGATGATTTTCCTGAAGGAGCAGTTCGAGCGGCTGAAGGATGCACATATTTTTGTCTATGTCATTCGCGGAGAAGCTGATGATATCAAATATTCACGCATTAACTGGCCGTCCAATGTAGTGGTTTTCGGCGAACAAGTGGAAACATATGAATTTATCACTAAAGAAGGCAATGTTGTCTATATCCATGGTTTCAGTTACAAAGAACATATGAACTATCACAATAAACTTGAACAGTATCCGACTAATCAAGTAGATTCCAGCATACATATCGGGCTGCTGCACGGGACATTCGTGAAGCATCAGGCCCGGGATCCGCTGACTGAATTCAGTCAGGAAGAACTCAACGAAAAGCTGTATCATTACTGGGCACTTGGACATGTGCATGACAGAAGACTGATCAGCGAACTGCCTCATATTCATTATCCAGGTAATATTCAAGGGACTACGATGGACGAATCAGGCAAGAAAGGTTATCTGCTTGTAACGGGGGACCATGTATCGATGGATGTGGTCTTTGTGCCGACCCAGTTCATCCGCTTTGAAGAAGCTCAGATTAAGTTGACGGATACAGGGAAGAATGCGATTTATCAGGACGTGACTGATTTCAAAAATGACCAGAGAACGAACGGTAAATGTATTTATAAGATTGAACTGATCAATAACAGTGAGACACTGGTCAAACAAAGTCAGCTTGATGAGCTGCTGTCGCTGCTTCAGCAGTATGAGACGCACGAACAGAACTTTATCTGGATTGACCAGCTGACACTCACGCAGCCGCATGACGGCACAACGCTGCATCACGAATTTGACACTGCGTCATTGAATGACAGTACATTGTTCAATGACGCACTAAGTCCTCTCTATCACGATGAGACGTTCAGCCGCTTCCTTGATAACTATGAGACGTTCAGTAAAGAAGAGCTGCTTGCTACCGGCGAGAGAAAGATCAAAGCACGAATGAGGGATAACGAATGAACATAAAATCACTTGAAATATACGGTTACGGAAGACTGCGGCAGAGAAAGTATCAGTTAAACCGCTCATTCACTCAAATCTACGGAGAAAATGAAACCGGCAAATCGACGATGCAGCTCTTTATCCATTCTATTTTATTCGGCTTTCCGGGTCCTGATGAACCGAAGCTGATGCCGCGATTTGCGACGACTTACGGCGGTAATCTGATCATTGAGATAGATGGTGAAGAACTATTTGTCGAACGTGTCTACCGCGAGCATAAAGAAGAGCTGACCGTGATGTATCAGGATCAGCCGAAAGATGCAGCCTGGTTGAACCAGAAGCTGAGTTTCATCACTAAAGAGACGTACAGACAGATTTTCTCTTTTGATGTCTTGAGCCTGCAGCATGTCCACCAGCTGACAGAGAATAAACTGCAGACTTATCTACTGCAGGCAGGTGTCTTCGGTTCAACTGAATATTCCAGTCTGGAAAGCAAGCTGGAAGAGGAGAAGCTGAAAATTATTACTCATGACCACGAATCAGGGGAACTGTATGACCATCTGCTTACGCTTAATAACCTTGAAATACAGATCAGAGAAGAGGAGAACAAACTCCAGCACTATGATGTCCACACAAGCCGTGCGTATCAGCTGAAAGGCAAGATAGACATGCTGCGTTCTCATATTGACCAGTTGACAGAAATCCAGCAGCGGAAGCAGAAGGAAATGATGTTCCATGCTGATATGAAAGAATGGAAACAGCTGGAGCATCAGCTGAACATTGAACCGGTCGTGTTTCCTGACAACGGGATTGAACGCTATGAGTCATTAAAACGGCAGCGTTATAATAATGAACGCGATATTATGCTCCGCGCTGAAAAAGTGAAGCAGCTGACAAAAGAGGCGGCCATTGAACTGATGCCGGATGTTGCTTATGAGACGGCACAGGGGCTCCTTAAAGAAGAGCCGGTCATCAAGCAGCATGAAAAGACGCTGAACAATCTGGACCGCGATATACTGGATAAGCAGGCTGCCATGCATTCGCTGCAGACAGATATCGGCTGGTCCCGCTATGAAGATATTCCGCTCGGCGACTCACTGAAAGAGCAGATTATTTATAACGTCGCTGAAAAAGAGCGACTGCTGTCACAGCTTGAACAGCTGAACCGTGAACGAGAGCAGGCAAAGTCAGAAGCAGCGATGACAGCGCAGGAGCGGGCAGAACTTGAACCTCATATCGTCTCCGATGAGCAGTACAGTAACGGTATACAGCTAGGCGCTCAGCAGGATGAACTGGCTCAGAAAACAGAGCTGTACAACAAATTGAGCGCCGAGCAGAAGAGAAATGCAGCAGTCGATGAAGTAAAGCGTAAAAAATTAAACATCGCGTATGGGATTATTGCACTTGCAGCAGTGGCTGCGGCTGTTTACTTCTTCTTCAGTGCCATGCTGATTCCAGCTCTAGCGATGATCGTCATTCCGATCGGCATGATAATATTATTTCTGCTGAATAAACAACCACGTACTTATGAATGGAACATACTGGATGATGAAATTTCAGCCCTTGAGAGTTCCATTGCTGCATTGGCCGGCAGTCTTGATGACTCATTTGATCTTTCAGTACAGCGTGATTATAGAGAGCGGCTGACTGTACTTGACAGGGAACAGAAGCTTCATAAAAGAAAAGAGCAGCAGCTGAACAACAGTCTTGAGAAGAAGCAGGCAGCTTATGCTGTGATTGTCCGGGAGCTGGAGAAAACAAAGGAGCAGCTCCGGCTTCCAGCACATTTTGAAGATAGTCTGCTGCACCATGTTTATCGCACAGTCAGCAGGATGCAGCAGTTAAAAACAGCGATTGATCAGCTGAAAACGCAGTATCTGGCTCAGCAGTCAGTCATCGAGAATTTCAGAGCACGGCTGGCTGACTTCGGCGGGATTACTAATCATGAACACTTGACCGTTGCGTTCCAGGAGTTGAGCGCTATCGTAAAATCAGAAGAAAAGAAGCGTACGCATAAGCTCCGCCGCGACGAACAGCTCACCATCAGTGAACGAGAGCTCGCCGCAGTAAAAACTTCAGCCGATGAGATGAATGCAGAGATCGCCCAGCTTTTCAGCGATACAGCTGCAGCAGATGAAGCTGCATATTATGCCAGGTTTGCTGAATATAAGCAGTACAAGAAGGACCTTGAACGTCATCAGCAGTTAAGCCGTAAGCTGGAAGATGAAAACTTCACTTATGAGATGAACACAGAGCTCGCTCATACTTCAGCGGAAGACTTGAGAAGGTCAGAAGCAGAAATCAGCGATCAAATTCATGAGCTCAAAGATGCTCTCCAGCAAGAACAGTTTGAGCTGCACCGGACGGAACAGGAAATGGCTGAACTGGAGAAGGATACGACATTATCTGGACTGAACTATCAGTATGCGATTGAACGAGAGATTGTGAACAGACTTGCTAAAGAATACGGCGCATTGAATTATATCGAAACACTCATCGCATCGCACCGGCAGAAAGTCAAAGAAGAAAGAATACCGCATATCATTAGTGAAGCATCGCGTATCTTTAGTACACTAACAGAAGGTAGATATATTGCTGTAATGTATGAAGTAGAGCTGGTGGTCAAACATAAGGACGGTCAAGTGTATCATCCGACAGAACTGTCACAGTCGACGAAAGAGCTGCTCTATATCGCGATGCGGCTGAGTCTGATCCAGCATCTGCATCACCTGTATCCACTGCCGATTATTATCGACGATGCGTTCGTCCATTTTGATAAGCAGCGGAAGGACTTCATTATTGATTATTTGATGAGGAAAGAAGACAACCAGGTTCTCTACTTTACGCCTAACCGTTCAACAAACATACCGGGTAAAAATACGCTTGTACTTGAGCGTCACGACAAGGAGACTAAATAATGAGAACGATTGAAACGTTGAAGCCGGGGGAATCTGTGGATGCTTATTTCATGATTCACCGGGCTGTGCAAGGTGTGACAGGGCAGGGGAAGCCTTACTTGACATTATACTTAAAAGATAAAAGTGGTGACATTGAAGCGAAAGTGTGGACAGTCACTGAGGAAGACATCAAAAAGCTCGTCCCCGAAAAACTGATCCGCGTTAAAGGGGATGTCATTGATTATCGCGGCAGAATGCAGATGAAAATCAACCAGTTCCGCTTAGTGACACCAGAAGATGGTGTAAGGCTCGAGAACTTCCTCGAGTCTGCACCAGTTTCAGCTGATGAGATGACCGATCAGCTCATGACTTATGTGATGGACATCAGCAATGCGAACCTGCAGCGGGTGACACGACTGCTGCTGAAGAAATATCAGCAGGAATTTATCACGTATCCAGCAGCGAGTTCAAACCATCACAACTTTGTCTCCGGGCTGCTCTATCACGTTGTAACGATGCTGAAGCAGGCAGAAGCGCTGTGCAATATTTATCCGTCACTGAACCGCAGTCTGCTCTATGCAGGCATCATCCTGCATGATATGGGCAAAGTGAAAGAACTGTCCGGACCTGTCGCGACCAGTTATACAGTGGAAGGCAATCTGCTCGGACACATTTCGATCATGAGTGATGAAATTGCTGATATGGCGAAAGAGCACCATATTGAAGGGGAGGAGATTCTTCTCTTAAGACATTTAGTACTGTCGCATCACGGTAAGTATGAATATGGTTCACCGAAACTGCCGATGGTCAAAGAGGCGGAAATTCTGCATTTCATTGATAACATCGATGCGCGTATGCAGATGTTTGATAAACACCTGAAAAAAGTGGAGAAAGGTCAGTTCACAGAACGAATATTTGCACTGGAGAACAGACAGTTTTATAAGCCTTCCTCACTTGACTGAGACAAAATAAAAGCACAGCCGGCGGCTGTGCTTTTATTTTATTGCTGCTGAGCGCTTGAAGCCGTCAAAATCTGTTCTTCTACGACTTTCTTGATATCTTTATCTTTGTAGTCTACATTATATTCTTTAAGCAGTTTCTTATAAGCATCAATCATCACTTGAGGATTATTCTGAACTTTAGCTTGACGGACCTGGTCTTTCAAGTCAGCTTTCTTCTTATCGAAGTCATCCTGCTTATCTGCTTTAATGATATGGTAACCGTAATCAGATTTCACAAGGCCGGACATTTCGCCTTCTTTAAGTTTGAATAGTGCATTTTCAAATGCTTCTACGGTCTGGCCTTTGACGACATAGCCGAGTGAACCGCCTGCTGCTTTAGAACCAGTATCTCCTGATTCTTTCTTCGCGATTTTAGCAAAGTCTTCCGGATGTGCTTTTACTTCCTGCAGAACTTCTTCAGCTTTTGCTTTCGCTTTGTCAGCTGTTAATCCGGATGGATCAGAAGAGGATTTGATTTTGATTAAAATGTGCGAAGCTTTTTTCGCATTTTTCTTTAAATCAGCGTCGGAGACTTTCACTGTCTCTTCCATCAGTTTTTTCTGATAAGCGTCATTGATGCGGGATTCTTTGTATTTAGCGATAGTCATACCGGCCTGCTGCTGCTGCAGAATAGATTCAAATTGTTTTTTACCGCCGTATTTCTTAACTTCAGCGTCGACATCTTTTTTGATTTTATCTTCATCGACTTTTTTGCCGTATTTATCTTTTAAAATGTCTGTAATGAGAATCTGAAAAGCTGTTTTAGCTACTTCATCTTTTCCCAACTGGTCGATGACGTTTGCAGAGCTGACGTCTCCTGCCTTAGATGTAATCAAAGTTTCTCCGTTGTTATTACCACACGCTGCCAGCCCAAGGACTGAAACTGATAACACAGCAGGCAGTACAGCTGTTTTGAATTTGTTCATTATAATTCTCCTTTTCTGAAAACGTACACCCAATATAGCATACTGAAATAATTGATTGCAATTTACTCTATCATTTACTGATTAAAATCAGATGAGAATTAACCATTACATTTAATTAATAACTCCAGGCCATAGCGTCTTTCTTCAATGAATGTGCCTCTTGGTGTTTTGATGATGTACTTCAGATAAATAAAGTCAATGAATGAAATGCCTGCATTGACTGAGCCGATAAATAATAAATAATGCCCGTATTGCGGCATCATCACGGCTGCAGTGACCGCAGCAGCCGTGATCAGGGTGAAAGGCAGTAGCAGTGCGATGGTGAAGTGCAGCTTGCTGACCGGATGATTAACACGAATGTTAAGCAGCGGCGGCCATGACTTTCTTGTGATCTTCTGGATGACGAGTGATCTCGTGTCGCCGATAAAAGCCAGCAGATGAATGATTTTATGGACCGGATAAATAGCCAGCAGACTGAACAGGAACAGCAGAAAGTTCTTATCGGTAAACCGGTTGCTGACTAATGAAATAAAGATTTCAAACGAAATAAGGAATACGACAATTGTGATAATAGCTGAAATAAACACAATGCGCTGAATACCATAAGTGGTTTTAATATTGAAATTTTTTGTGCATGAAAACACGATAAATACTCCTTGTTTGTATAATGGGCAGACATATCTTATGCATTATGCATTATCACTATCATTTTCGTCAAGTAGAAGCTTCAACAAATCATCATGACTTTTATTCAGCTGTTCAACAAACTCCTTGCCGTAAATCTGGCCGACCATAAACGTGATATCGATGAATGGAGGTAAAGACAGCATCAGCTCACTGTATTCTTCGGCTGCATCATAAATGCGGTTGTCGATATCACTGTAGCCGATGTATGTCTCATACAGCAGATCTCGTCCTTTTTGAGTCAGTTCAAGATAAGTGTTACGTTTGTCATATTCACTTTTCGGCATCGTTAAATAACCGCGCTTCTCAAGATTTTTCGCAAAGTTGAACACGGTTGAGACATGCATGACACCATACTGGGAAACTTCAGATATTGTGGCCTTCTCAAGATTTCTGATAATGATTAGAATATGATGCTCATTAATATTCAAGTCGAAAGGTTTGATCCAATTCTGCCAGTCTTTCTCAACAGTTTTCCACAATGCTTTACTGAGCTGTGAAATTCTATGGGTGTATAACATTTTCTCGATGGTCTCCCGGTCTCTCTTCATCGCTTTACCTCCTTAATATAAAGAAAAAGCATGATGGTCGCATCATGCTTTTTGTACTTATTAATTATTATTTTAGCATAGCTGTTATTTTTTTGAAAACGTTTGTTTTACTTCATCTGCACGATTTTTGACATTTTCGATATTAGATTTCAGATGAGTGATATTTGGGTCAATATCGCTTTTGTACGTAGCGATCATCGTTTTGACTTCATCGCCCATCGTCTTCATCGCAGACTGGCTTTCATTTTTAGTTTTCATCACGTAATCTTTCACTTCTACCGCTTCAATTTTAAGCTGGCGGAGCAAGGACTTTGTTTCGTAAGAGTTAGAGACGAAGTTTTGTTCAGTTTCTCCTGCCGGACGCGGTGATTTCATCAATGCTGTGATGATACCTGTCGCCACGCCGGAAGTGAAGCCGATTAGCACAGTTCTTAGTTTCATGTTAATTCCTCCAATAGTTTTGTTAGTTATACCCCGACTGAGGAGAATCAAGCATCCTTAATCGTCTGCAGCAGTTCCGTCATTTCGTCAGCGTCCACATCATGTGTCTGCCATTTGTAGCCGAAGCCGTCTACATCATCTTTATAGCGGGGCATAATATGGAAATGCAGATGAAAGACACTCTGGTCAGCGAAGCTTCTATTGTTCTGAAGAATATTGATGCCATCCGGTTTTAACGCATCATCAATTTGCTGCGCGACTTTCTGTACAGTAGCTGTCGTATGCTGTAGCACTTCAGGATCAGTGCTCAGCAGATCGTCGCTGTGCTGCTTCGGTACGACGAGCGTATGCCCTTTTGATACTTGAGAAATATCCAGGAAAGCGAGCGTATGGTCATCTTCGTATACTTTATACGATGGAATCTCACCGCTGATGATCTTACAGAAAATACATGTTGTCATAGGAGTCCCTCCAATCATTTAATGATATTATAGCATTTAATTGATTTCGATAGGTGAATGGATAAGTTATTTGATACAATATGAATTAAAGAAAAGCTGGAGGTGCAAGCGTGACTGTAGAAGTAAAACAGCTGACAGGTGGTTATGGTAATCAGCCTGTTATTCATGATATTGATTTCACATTACAGAAAGGGCAGATCGTAGGGCTTATCGGCTTGAACGGGGCAGGTAAAAGCACGACGATCAAGCATATGCTCGGACTGCTGAGACCGATGGCGGGAGAGATTGCTATTGACGGCCTGTCATTGGATGCGGCGCCGTATGACTACCGGCGGATGATCACCTATATACCGGAGACCCCGGTCCTCTATGATGAACTGACTTTAGAGGAGCACATCGATATGACGGCGATGGCTTACGGCCTGACTAAAGACGAAGCGGTGGCAAGAAGTCTGCCGCTGCTTCGCATTTTCCGGCTGCAGGATAAGCTGAAGCAGTTCCCGCAGAACTTCTCCAAAGGGATGAAGCAGAAAGTAATGATTATTTGTGCGTTCATCAGTCAGCCGCAGCTGCATATCATCGATGAGCCGTTTTTAGGGCTTGACCCACTCGGCATTCATTCGATGCTTGAACTGATGGTCGAAGCACGTGAGGCAGGCCGCACTGTACTGATGAGCACCCATATACTCGCAACCGCTGAGAAGTACTGTGATTATTTCCTCATTATGCATCAGGGCCGGCTCGTCGCTAAAGGTAATATGCAGGAGCTGCAGGATGCTCTCAGCATGCCGGGACAGTCACTTGATAACATCTACATCCGTCTGACGCAAGGTGATGTGAATGGTTAACGCACAAACATTGTTTGCCAAACGGTCAAATGACAATAGAGCTGAAGTGCTTCGTTACAGCAGATTTATCTTTAACGGCCACTTCATCTTATTCTTGTCCATCGCGTTCGGGGCGCTGATGCTGCAGTACGCTGAATTATTGAAACATCTGCCGAAAGGCATTAATTATCACCTTATCATCGCTCTGCTGCTCTCTTTAGGCGGCATCGCGCCGCTCAGGACGTATTTCAAGGAAGCGGACCAAGTGTTCCTGCTGGCCTATGAGCGGCAGCTGAAAGATTATGTGAAGAAATCGATCATAGCAGCATTCATCAAGCATGCAGTAATCTGGTCGCTGTTTTTTGCCTTATTGTATCCGCTCTATCACGCAGGCGCTCACTTTTATTTCATCGGTATGATAGGTGCCTATTTATTCGGTGTGGCAGCCATTCTGCTTGGTCTGCTTGTCCGCTGGTCAGCGATGAAGCTCGGCATCAGCAATCTATCAGTTAACATTCTGCTGTTCATCATCTTGATGGCCGGCATTTATAACTCGCTGGAAGGTGTGTATTTTACAGCACTGACAGAACTCCTGTTTCTCGGAGGTCTGCTGTATTTAATGAACAGCATAGCGAAGAACTATGTGTTTAAGTGGGATGACATTATTGATTATGAGCAGGAGCTGACACAGCGCCAGTATAAGACAATCAATATGTTCACTGACGTCAAAGGACTGAAAGACAATGTCAGACGCCGCAGATTTTTAGACGGACTGCTGAAGCAGCCGGCTGCAGATTATAATCATGAAGGGATGTTCCTGTATTTGTTCAAACGCAACTTTGCCCGCAGTAAAGATGCGTTCTGGATCATTATCAGACTGGTTGTCATCGGCGGGATAGTGATCTGGCTCGTCAGACAGCCCGTTATAGCTGTAATCATCGGTATTTTCATCGTCTATATTGTCGTGCTGCAGTCCTCCCAGTTTTACAAGCAGCAGGCGTATCAGTTATGGCCGCAAGTGTGGCCGGTGAGAGAACAGCTGGTGATGGACGGCTTCCGCAAGTTTTTATGGCAGCTGTCACTAAGTGCGGCGCTCTTAATCGCATTGCTTTATATCGCTTGTTATCCAGGTCATTTCTACTATGCGGTCTTGTTCTTTGTCATCATGTGGTGGACGAATCAGCAGGTAATGGGCAAGCTGAAGAAGAAGATGACACTGCTGAAAGATTAGGTGTTTTATCATAATATGTAAAAGCGGACACCTTTATAAGGCGTCCGCTTTTTTAAATACCGTATAAAACGTCAGTCAGTAACAGGCAGCAAAGTTTTTGTGAAATGAATGTTCGAGATAAAGTCAGCAGTCTGATACTGCTTCAATACGCTGTCCTCGTAACGCTCACGGTATACTGAACTTTTCTTGAAATCACTTAACGTGCTCTCGTCGCTGAACTGCAGCACGACGCAGTACGTCTGTCCGCGCAGTGGTCTGAGCAGCCGGTAAGCCTGGTAACCCTCATAATCACTGAAGTTTGCCGGACGGGACAAGCTGCTTTCGGCCACTTTGCGGCGTTCGTCACTGACCTGGAAGTAGCGCAGCAAGACCGGAACATCTGACGTCATCGTTCCGTCTGCTTCGACGACTTCAAATGCTTCCGGAGAACTGAACACGGATTTGGCGGTGCTTTCTTCATAGAGCACTATATCTTCCGGACCGGCAAATTTCAGAAATGTCCGGTCTTTATGTTTATCGATCAGTCGCTGCATATAATATTCTGAGCCGTGCGTTAAATAGGTGAACATGTTATCACTCCTTTTTTAATATTTTACCCAATTATTTTGTATTATGTCAGTTTTATGACAAATCCATATTCAACAGCGGCATATCAATGGTTGTGTTAAAATAATTTATAATCATTATTAAGTAGGAGGAATAGCTTTGAAGCCGTTCAACGATACAATTTTAAAGGCCGCATATGGTGAGAAAACGACACATACACCGGTCTGGTTCATGCGTCAAGCAGGCCGCAGTCAGCCTGAGTACAGAAAGATCAAGGAAACACATTCTTTATTTGAGATCACACATGACCCTGAGCTGTGTGCTTATGTCACGAAATTACCGGTCGACCAGTACAACACTGATGCAGCTATTTTATACAAAGATATTATGTCGCCGCTCGGTGCGCTTGGTGTCGATGTAGAGATCAAGTCAGGCATCGGCCCGGTCATCGGCAACCCGATCCGTCATATCAGTGACGTTCAGAAACTCGGTGAAATCCATCCGGAGCAGGATGTCCCTTATATTCTTGATACGATTAAACTGCTGACGACTGAACAGCTGAATGTACCATTGATTGGATTCACAGGTGCGCCGTTCACGCTGGCGAGCTATATGATAGAAGGCGGACCTTCAAAGAACTATAATAAAACTAAGGCATTTATGTATGAACAGCCTGAAAGCTGGCACCTCTTGATGGAGAAGCTGGCTGATATGTGCATCACTTACACGCACGCGCAGATTGATGCGGGCTGCAAGATGATTCAAGTGTTTGATTCATGGGTCGGTGCATTGAACCGTGAGGACTACCGGATGTTTATTGCACCACATATGCAGCGCATCTTCAGCGGTATTAAAGAGAAGAATGTACCTGTGACAACGTTCGGCGTCGGCGCAAGTCATTTAGTCGAAGAATGGAATGCACTGCCGGTCGATGTAGTAGGTCTTGACTGGCGTCTGCAGATCGATGAAGCACGCCAAAAAGGCATCACTAAAACATTGCAGGGCAACTTGGATCCTGCTATTCTGCTTGCACCCTGGGCAGTGATTGAAGAGCGCCTGACGCGTATTTTAGAGCAGGGGCTGCAGTCAGACAGTTATATCTTTAATTTAGGCCACGGCGTATTTCCTGAAGTGAAGCCTGAAACGTTAAGACGCGTCTCAGAATTTGTTCATACGTATTCAGCAGATTATAAATCGAAACATTAAGGAGTTCAGCGCAATGAAAAAAAGAGGATTACTTGTTATGGCGTACGGTACGCCTTATAAAGAAGAAGATATCGAACCATACTACACGCATATTAGACACGGCAGAAAACCTTCTGAAGAAAGCCTGCAGGATTTAAAGGACCGCTACAAAGCGATCGGCGGCATTTCACCGCTTGCCGGAACAACAGAACGTCAGGCAGTAGCACTGCGTGACGAACTTAACAAAGATAAAGACGTTGAATATGTTCTTTATATCGGCTTGAAACATATTGCGCCGTTCATTGAAGATGCTGTGAAACAGATGCATGATGACGGTATTGAAGAAGCAGTGACGATTGTACTGGCGCCGCATTATTCAACATTCTCTGTCGCTTCTTATAACGACCGTGCCGCTGAAGAAGCAGCTAAATACGGCATCAAACTGACACATGTCAAAGATTTCTATCGTCAGCAGAAATTCATCACATTCTGGCGCAACCAGGTCGATGATACATTGAAGTCCATTCCGGATAATGAATTAGCTGATACTGTGCTTGTCGTCAGCGCGCATAGTCTGCCGGAAAAAATCAAGGAGAAAGGCGATCCGTATCCAGACCAGCTGGCACATACAGCGCAGTTGATCAGCGATGCCTCTCAAATAAGAAACGTTGCCATCGGCTGGCAGTCTGAAGGGAACACACCGGATCCGTGGCTTGGACCGGATGTCCAGGATTTAACGCGTGAACTGTATCAACAGCACGGCTACAAACATTTCATCTATACACCGGTCGGCTTCGTCTGTGAACACCTGGAAGTACTGTATGACAACGACGTCGAATGCCAGACGGTCTGCCGCGAAGTCGGTGCGGTCTATCATCGTCCTGCGATGCCTGACACACACCAGCTGTTTATTGAAGCGATGGCCGACGAAATCCATTCAGTATTAAATTCATAAGAAATGAAGTGAAGTATCATGACAAAAGTAGCAGTCATTGGTGCAGGTATTACCGGTCTATCAGCCGCCTACTATTTGCAGCAGCAAAGTGACGCTCAAATTGACATCATCGAACAGTCGGACCGTCCCGGCGGTAAAATCAAAACTTATCAGCGTGACGGCTATACGATTGAACTTGGTCCGGAGTCTTATTTAGCTCGCAAGACAATTATGACTGAGCTTGCTGATGAGCTCGGCATGAAAGATGACCTGGTGACGAATAACACAGGACAATCTTATATTTATGCGCGCAATCAGCTGTTTCCGATGCCTGGGGGTTCTATTATGGGCATCCCGACAGAGCTGAAGCCGTTTATTAAGACAGGGCTGCTGTCACCGGCGGGCAAACTGAGAGCCGGTATGGATTACTTCATCAAGCCGAAGAAGATGACGACTGATGTCTCTGTCGGTGCATTTTTCAGGAGACGCCTCGGCAATGAAGCACTGGAAAACTTGATTGAACCGCTGTTGTCAGGTATTTACGGAGCGGATATCGATAAGCTGAGTCTGAAATCCACATTCCCGAACTTCAAAGAACAGGAAGAGAAGCATGGCAGCCTGATCAAAGGAATGCGTATCCAGAAAAGCAGTGCACCGAAACCTGCGGGCACACCGAAAGGGCAGTTCCGTCAGTTTCGTCATGGTCTGCAGAGCTTCATCGATAAGCTGGCAGAAACAGTGGCAGAGAATGGTGCGGTGATTCGCTATAACAGTGCGGTGACTGCCGTGGAATCCCGCAATAACAAGTATGCTCTGACAATTAACGGTGAACAACAGCACTATGACGGTGTTATCATCGCGGTGCCTCATACCGTCTTCAGCAAGTGGTTTGAAGATGCGCCGCTCCGCTACTTCAGACATATGGGGGCGACAAGTGTTGCGACTGTCGTCATGGCGTTTGATGAAGACCAGGTCAACAATGAAGAGAACGGCACCGGATTTGTCATTGCACGTAATTCAGATACTGTCATTACCGCCTGCACATGGACGGATAAGAAATGGCCGCATGCCGCACCGCCGGGCAAAGTACTGCTGCGGGCGTATGTCGGCAGACCGGGTGATGATGTTGTTAAAAATAACAGCGATGAAGAACTGGTAGCACTTGCAAGACACGATCTCGATAAAATGATGGAGCTCAAAGGAGTGCCTGAGTTCACGATTGTGACGCGGCTTATGGAAAGTATGCCGCAGTACGAAGTAGGGCACATTGATCGCGTAAGAGCCGTGCAGCAGTATATGAAAGCTCAGTATCCAGGGCTCTTATTGATAGGCGCTTCATTTGAAGCGGTAGGACTTCCTGACTGTGTCAAGCAGGGGAAAGAAGCGGCAGTAGCGCTGGCTGCCGACTTGAACAAATAGATGGTTTTTTCTTTCGCCCTGGTGGTTTGCAGCCAGGGCGATTGTTTTCGTTGATATCCATTATATAACAGCGATATAATAACTATATACTACACTATAAATCTTTATTCATATTGAATGATTTACGATTTAAAGGAGGATGACTATGAAGTTCATTAGCAATAATAATATTACAGACCCGGCCATTAACCTGGCGATGGAAGAGTACGTGCTGACGAATTTAATGGATGATTCATATTTTCTGTTCTATATTAATGAGCCTTCCATCATTATCGGCAAAAACCAGAACACATATGCTGAAGTCAATCAGGCCTATGTCGATGAACATCATATCCATGTCATCCGTCGTATTTCCGGAGGTGGGGCCGTTTATCATGACCTCGGCAACTTAAACTTCAGTTTTGTCACGCAGGCAGACGAGGACAGCTTTCACAACTTCAAGCGCTTTACGATGCCGATTGTCGAAGCGCTGAATGAGATGGGTGTCGCAGCTGAACTGTCCGGTCGTAATGACCTGCAGGTCGGCGAGCGCAAAATTTCCGGCAATGCGATGTTCCAGTCTAAGAATAGAATGTTTTCACACGGGACGCTCATGCTGAACAGTGATGTGGAAGAAGTCGTCCGCAGTCTGACAGTGAATGAGGAGAAGCTGATCACTAAAGGTATCCGTTCCATCCGGTCACGTGTAGCCAACATCAGTGAGTTTCTAGACGAGCCGATTACGATTGAAGATTTCAAAGTGCGCCTGCTTGATCATATATTTGAAGGTCATGTCGAAGAATATAAATTGACAGATGAAGACTGGGAAGCTATCCATCAGTTAAGCCGGAAGAAATATCAGACGTTCGAATGGAACTACGGTAAGAACCCGCAGTACAACTATGAAGTCCGTCAGAAGTTTCCAGGGGGTCTGCTCGAGCTGAAGATGAACGTCAGAAAAGGAATGATTGACGAGATCAGAATTTTCGGGGATTTCTTCGGTGTCGGAGAGATCACAGACATAGAACAGCGGCTGATTGGTGTGCCGCATCAGAAGCAGGCCGTTGCGGACAAACTGCAAGATATTGACTTTGCGCATTACTTCGGCCGTGTCACGAAAGAAGAGTTTTTAAGTTTATTGTCATAATAAAAAGATGTTAGTCATTTCAAAGTTGAAGTGAATAACATCTTTTTTATTGGTAATGATGATAGCAGGTCAATTTAATTGTCCTCCAGCTGTTTTAGAGCATTTGTATAAGTAAGAAAGGCGGTTTCATCGTGGTCGAGCAGTGCTTGGTCGATGAGCTGGCTGTACTCAGCTTTCTGATGTGTTTTAAGGACATCATCGATCAGTAAGTCGATATATAGATTGTTCAAATTGCTGACAAAAGTCTCAAGACCATTTTGTTTAACTTGTGAATAATGGTTCATTGGAAATCCCTCCTAGATATGATTTGTCTAAGTATAAATTAACTATACCCAAAAAACAATGAATATTCAGAATATTTGATAATAATATGTTGTTATTTTATACTGATGTTTTAAAATGATGTAAAAATTGTAAAACTAAACGAAATGTTAACTAGAATATAGCCGAATATATTATAATTAACATCATATAACAACTTACTATTTGATGGAGGACTGTATGACAGGCGCCCGTTATATTATTCATGAAACGACGATGTATATCCGGCCGGTAATCATTGACGACTGTATTTATTCTGAAGTGAAAGAATATGAACAACCTGTATTTATCATCAATCATCAACCGCTGGAACTGATTGAACAGTCATGCTATTTCTATAACACCACTTATAGTGCACGCAAAGAAAAGACGAGAATCGTGGCGGACATCTGTCAGAAGCCTCCGATTGTGCTCAAGCCTGAGACAGGGACGTATTTTTTTCCGAGTCACAGCGACCGCGTAAAAGAAATGCACTGGTTCAACCTCGATATGATCAAGTATTACCGTAAAGGTAAATATAATGATACTGAGATATGCTTTGATGATGGCAGTGTGATAGCAGTGCCGACCAGCTACTATATTATCAATACCCAGTTTCTGCATGCCGTTAAACTTGAATATTGTTTGAGAACGAAAGCGCAGAAGAAAGTAGAAATGATGCGGCGGGAAGCCGAAATGAGGCAGACGTACACAAATATATATGAATTATTAGCCATGTATGCACTGCTGGAACGGCAGGTGTAAATCTTCCATAAAAAAATTTACTGAAAAACCTTGTAATATTAAGTGGAGTTGATATAATAATATTTGTTCATTAAAACTAATCCACAGTAGCTCAGTGGTAGAGCTATCGGCTGTTAACCGATCGGTCGTAGGTTCGAGTCCTACCTGTGGAGCCATTGGAGATGTACTCAAGTGGCTGAAGAGGCGCCCCTGCTAAGGGTGTAGGTCGGGTAACCGGCGCGAGAGTTCAAATCTCTCCATCTCCGTAACGAAAACCATCACTTATGTGATGGTTTTTTTTAGGTTAACAGTACAACAGGACACTGTGCATTATACTTTTAACTAGCAGATTGATCTCTAATGCTGACCGGCACAGCTGACGAGGATGGTGTGATAACTTAAGGCAGTGAACAACAGCATGATAAAAGTGAAAATGATTGTAAATAAGGTGTTGACGTCTTTACAGATTATTTATATACTAAAAAAGTCCTTAAATGAGGCCCCTTGGTCAAGCGGTTAAGACACCGCCCTTTCACGGCGGTAACACGGGTTCGAATCCCGTAGGGGTCACCATTTACACTTTTTACTTATTGACTCATTGCATTTACAAATGATATATTTGAAAAGTACTTTTTATTGACGCGGGATGGAGCAGTCTGGTAGCTCGTCGGGCTCATAACCCGAAGGTCGGTGGTTCAAATCCGCCTCCCGCAACTAAGGTCCCGTGGTGTAGCGGTTAACATGCCTGCCTGTCACGCAGGAGATCGCCGGTTCGATCCCGGTCGGGACCGCTTTTTTTTTGGCTCAGTAGCTCAGTCGGTAGAGCAATGGATTGAAAATCCATGTGTCGGCGGTTCGATTCCGTCCTGAGCCATCTTTTTCTATGGCGATTGTGGCGAAGTGGTTAACGCACCGGATTGTGGTTCCGGCATTCGTGGGTTCGATTCCCATCAGTCGCCCCTGTGCGGGTGTAGTTAAATGGTATAACCTCAGCCTTCCAAGCTGATGTCGTCGGTTCGATTCCGATCACCCGCTCCATTGTTGTTCCACAGTAGCTCAGTGGTAGAGCTATCGGCTGTTAACCGATCGGTCGTAGGTTCGAGTCCTACCTGTGGAGCCAGGCCCCTTGGTCAAGCGGTTAAGACACCGCCCTTTCACGGCGGTAACACGGGTTCGAATCCCGTAGGGGTCATACAATCAGAGGTGAAATATCGCTTCTGATTTTTTAATATGGAGGGTTGTCCGAGCTGGCCGAAGGAGCACGCCTGGAAAGTGTGTAAACGTCACAAGCGTTTCGAGGGTTCGAATCCCTTGCCCTCCGTTAATCCGTTTAAGTTGGTTTCATTTGGTTTATCAAAACCCTATGAAATCAACTTTTTTGTTTATTTCGTTCGTGTTGGTTCGTGTTGGTTAAAAGAATAATGTCCACAAGTGTCCACAAAATGACATATCTAAAGTGTGTTTGTCCACGCTATTTGTCCACAACACTTTTCAGCTTAGTCATTTTTTCAATCATCAGCTGACGTTCCTGTTCATCATGTTCGTCCAGCAAGTGGCTATAAACCTTAAGGGTGATGTTGATATCCTTATGACCGAGCCGTTTGGAGATATAGGTGATAGACACGCCTTCTGATAAAAGGACGGAAGCATGCGTATGACGGAGCGAGTGCAGCGTACGGTTGCCCAGTTTATTTTCCAGGCAGAAATTTTTAAATACTTTTGTGACTGAATTATGAGTAATTAAGTTACTGCCAGTATAAAATATAAATCCGTTCATATTTTTCGGCATAGCCATTAAAGTCTTTTTAATGTGTTTCATTTCAGACGGCAGAAGCGGAATAGTACGTGCAGCTGATTCGGTTTTTGTTCCAGGCAGATGAAGCGTATTGTCTTTATAGTTGAAGTGATCGTACTTTAAATTCTGGACTTCGCCAAATCGTGCGCCTGTTATGCAAAGGATATAGATAAAGAGATACGAGTATTCATTTTTCTTTGTCATCGCATCACTTAATTTGATGAACATGTCTTTTTGGATAAACTTATCGTCTTCAGGCTTCGAGTCTTTTTTCCCTGACGGTTTTGCACCATAGGCTGGATTCTTGACGATAAGACCTTCATTGACTGCATCATTGAAGCAGGCACGCAAACACATGTTTAATTTCTTCACAGAATCCGTTGTACGGCCGTCTTTTGGTTCTTTGAGGTATTTACCTTCCCCATACTCTTTAAGCAGCTCACGGTATCGCATTTGCGTTATTTTGCCTATCGATATCCTACCAAACTTCTCTTCGAATACAGCAAGAGCATTATAATATGTTTGTAAGGCTCTTGGTGCTAACTCGTCTTTCTTGTTGATGCGGATCCATTCTTTCATATAAACTACAAAAGGTGTCTTCTCATCAACGTTAAATCCGCCAGCAAGTTCTGCCACTTTTTCTTTCATGGCCTTCTTCGCTTCTGCTGAAGTTTTAAATCCACCTTTCCTAAAGCGCTGGCCTTCGTGTCGGAAGTAATACTCATAAGAACTGCCACGTTGATTCACTTTCATTTTCTCACCTCCTTTCAATGAATTATAGAACTGGTGTTCTGTTATTGGGTAAAAATAATAAGATAACAAGGTCAACTTATTATCTTATTATGAAGTTATTAATCCTGATGTTGGCTGACAATAATTCTTGTAACTGTTTTTCCATCAGGTGCAGAGTAAATCACGTCATACTTTTTTCCTAGTTTCTTGCTTTCATAGACAAACTCTTTATCGCTTATCTTCTGAATCTGCGTAGCATCATCTTCCATGAAGTCGAAGGCATGCTGTGAAAGAAAACTCATATCAGTAGCTACAGTAACACCAAGATTTTCGTCTATCTCTTTTTCGGCTTGGAAGATCTCTTTCTTATCTCCTAAATAAGTCTTATGTGTTTTTTCATCAACATAAAAGACTCCATTATCCTTTATATTTTTAACTTTGATGGGGCCATAGACATGATTAGGACCAGCCGTCGCCACTTTTTTCTGTGCAGGCTTCTCAGTAGTCGGTGTCTCAGTAGTCGGTTTTTCAGTTGTTGGTTTTTCAGTTGTCGGTGTCTCAGTAGTCGGTTTTTCAGTTGTTGGTTTTTCAGTTGTTGGTTTTTCAGTTGTTGGTTTTTCAGTTGTTGGTTTTTCAGTTGTTGGTTTTTCAGTTGTTGGTTTTTCAGTTGTTGGTTTTTCAGTTGTTGGTTTCTCGGTCGTCGGTTTTTCAGTTGTTGGTTTCTCAGTAGTCGACTGTTCAGCTACAGTTTTCACTGGCTTCTCCTTTTTGGCAGGTGGTGTAACGGATGCTAAAAGAAAACCAAATATAATCATAGCGAGGAAGCTGCCTAATGCAGCCCAAAAATATTTTTTTGAGGTTCTTTTCTTAAATAATCTAACGATTCCTATGATGAGAAGTACTGGTATTGCTAAAAGTGTGATTAAAAACAAACCAAAGTATAAATCGCTCACTGGATTACCCCTTTATATTTTTATTATATTTAATGGATCGAATGAAATTCGATAGCCCATAAATACCTCTACAATTCTAAAAGTTAGTTTGACCGTTTGATATACTCATTTTTTAATTGTTCCACTCTTCTTAAAGCAAACTTTTTCGAGACATTAAAATTGTATTGAATATAAGCGTAATCATACATATTAGTAGGTAGCATAAATTCAGGTACTGCAAGTTCATACATTAGTTTATTGGCTTGTCCTTCGCAGTATTTTCTATACTCATTATTTATATGAGTATGGCCGTGCTGGAAGACATGAGCTAGTTCATGAAAAAAAGTCTCTGTCATTGAATAGATGTTATTGGATTTAAGCATAATAATATCTATGTCATCAAAGGAAACTCTGACGTCAAAAGGGAAGTCTTTAAGCAGAATAATATTAAATGTATCAGCAATATTTTCGATATTCATATGGTCTACATTAGTGATTCCATGACTTATGTATAAGCTTTCTGTATTCATGGCGCTTCCCCTTACTTATTTTTACGTTTAAATAATTCAAACCTCACTGCATCTTCTATCTTTTTTTGAAACTCAATTTTTTCTTCATCGGATAATTTATCAAATCCTTCGTAATCAGAAAAATTGATGATGATCCCTTTGCTTTCAAGCTCTTCAACAATATTTATATTTCTTTTATCATGATCTGAATGGCCATCAATAATATAACTGACAGTAACATTAAACAGATTAGCGATATCTTCAATTTTCCCCATGCGTGGTGTTTTTTCACCAGTTTCCCAATTTGAGACGGATTGCTTTGAAACTTTCAGTTTGTCTGCAAGTTGTTGTTGAGTCCAGCCCATAGAGTTCCTCAATTCAATGATCTGTTCAGCAATTTTATTTGGCGCAACCATAATAATTTCTCCAATCCATTAATTTATATATTTAATATAACCTAAAATATGCAATAAATAAACATTAAGTTATATAAAACTTACTATTTGTTAGGTTAAGTAAACTCAAAGTTATTGACAGTCAACTGAAAGTTATTCTATAATGTGTAAGAAGGAGGCGACTATAATTATGGAAAATATTAAGATTACTCTTAAGGCAGCACGAATAAACGCTGGTTTAAGTCTCTCAGAAGTCGCGAAACTATTTTCGAAACGCTTCGCGACAGTTTATTCACGGCAACGGATTGGACAGTATGAAAAATCCCCCGGAGATATAACACATATTGAAGCAGATTATTTTAGTGAGATTTACCAAATGCCGAAAGATAACATTATTTTTTTAAATCCAAGTCAACTTAAAGTTGACATAAGAGAACCTTCAAGTTAGGAGGATGCAGAATGAATAATAAAACAACATCTTTCAACGCAGTAATCACTATCCCACCTGAATATGTCGTTATCAAAAAAATAGAATACGACAGATTAGTAGAAAATGATGAAGTTAAGTTCTGGGAACTTGAGGACTTAATGACGAAGACTTGCAGTTCTAAATATTGGGTGATGAAGAATATAGTGAACAATCCCGAACTTCGAGATCTTATAGAGTCGTTTTCGATATTCCCTAAAGGAAAGAATGGCCCTTATAAATTCAATGCTAAAAAAATGTCTAGATTTTTGGACGAACATTTTGAAGAAATAAAAGAAAGGGCGGAGAGCTGATGCATACACAGCTGAGAGGTAGAGGGTTAGTCACACTGAGCATCGCATTAAGCACTGCAGCGATCATCATCTTGTACATTGCGAGTTACTTTATCCTGGTCAATCCCGTGATGATTCCAGGAGCGGTTATTCTGGCAAACGCACTTGGATTACCCATCATGATGTGGCTAGTAGTTAATTACTTTAAAGGAGGTGAGAAACATGAAGGTTAATTACATGCTGGCAATCAAAACAGCTCTCTTAATCATCATCTTGGCGGAGGAGATTAAGAGAGCTAGGAAAGTGAAACTTGCTGTGAATCTTAGAGTGAACAACTTAAATGAGCTAATAGAAGCAATTGAGAAAACGATGGAAAATGGTAATCATCAGTTGCCAACTGATGTTAAACCCATTTTTGATCTTGAGTAATTGAGACCCCACATTTCGGACATTTTCCCTTACCTTGTCGAAAACTCACTTTAACTTTTTCACCGCAATTAGGACAAGGAATTTCAAGGGTTGAATTTCTGATATTTTTCTCAGCTTGCTTTTTGACATCTTTCTCAAGTTCTTTGAAAAATTTATCCATATCCCGTTTATTACCTAGATTATATTTTTTGGGCATTATTACACCTCCTTCCTTAAGGAGATTATACCAATAAAAAAGACACCTGGAGAGCAACCAGGTGTCCGCAACAATTAATTTAATTAACAACGTAATTATAACACATGGAGGTTATAACATGAACGAATTAATAAAAATCAATAACGATAAAGAACTTGGTCCTGTTGTCTCAAGTAGAACTGTAGCTGAAGAATTAGGCAGAAGACACAGCCATATTCTAGATGGATTGAACAGCATTGTAGCCAAACGAGATTACGGCTCGCTGATTATTGAAAGTCAGTACAAGGACGCACAAGGAAAAATGAGAAAAGAATACCTGCTCACCAAAGATGGATTTACGTTATACATGTTCAACATTCAAGGCCATAACGACTTCAAGATGGCGTACATCAATCGATTTAATGAAATGGAACAGGTCATCAAACAAAACCAGCTGCAGATCCCTTCGACGCCTATGGAAGCGCTGAAGCTGATGTTCGAAGCACAGGGCGAAACAAAACAGCAGGTAGAAGCCATCAAAGGACAGGTCATCGAGCTTAAAGAAAACGTGAGACTGGATGCAGGTGAATATGGTTACATCGGCAAACGCGTCCAGGAGCGCGTGACAGAGACGATTAAAAAGTTTAGCTATTCTAACACTTCTAAAGTACGAAGTAAGCTGCTGAAGAATCTAAATGGCGACATCAAACGCATCGCGAATGTCTCAACAAGATCGCAGCTGAGACAGAAAGACTTTGACCCGGTACTTGAATTTATTAACACATGGGAGCCGTCATCTGCTACACAGTATCAATTGAGACAGATGGAAGCGGAAGAGGTGGCGCAATGATTGAAGTGAGGCACGGAGACATGAAACGCGTTGAAGAATTAGGATTTAAGGAGCGGAAAGGCGTGCTGCTCGAATACGAGAAGGAAATTCAAGACTTTAGATTCTTCATCAAGTTCGACAGCAAAGGCTGGACGCTGACGGTCATGAGATTGAATAACGCGCAGGATTGCCTGCAGAACGTCTTTATCAAAACTTACACGGCACTGGAGCTGTTGATTGCAAAGTACGAACGATTAATTGAACTGAATAAACTGGAGAGTGGAAGTAATGACGACATATCGTACAAATAAAGAATCAGGAAAGTATATGATCCTCGACAAAACGGCAGTGGAAGACCCGAACCTCAGCTTGAAAGCAAAAGGTCTTCACGCCTACATGATGAGCAAAGCTGATAACTGGCAGTTCTATGAGACTGAGATAGTAAAGAACTGTAAGGACGGAAGAGACAGCGTGAGAAGCGGTATCGATGAATTAGTGAAAGCAGGTTACATTGTCCGGAATCGACAGAGAGACGATAAAGGCAGGTTAGGCGGCTATGACTATGACGTATACGAAACACCAGTCCAGAGCGGAAAAACCAATGTAGGAAAAACCAATGTAGGAGAATCCAACAACGGAAAAACCTACATAGGAAAACCCGACACTAATAATAATAAAAGTAATAATAATAACTTAAATAATAATAACAGTACTAATAATGACTTGAATGATATGAATGATAAAGAGAATGTCGAAATTACAAATCATTCAAATCATACGAATCATCTGCCTGCTAAGCAACATGATTTCACTGAAGATGAAAAAGAGGTCATGACACAAAATCTACCTCCAGTGCTAGCATCATATCTCATGAATTTTGATATAGACGAAATAAGATCTATCAAATCAACACTACTTAAATCTAAAGCTAAGTTTTATAGTCAAGTCGAGGTTGACGAACGACTGACGATTGAGGACGTTGAAACGGATTTAATCCAGTTACTAAAAAGGGTGAACGTCAAACGTAAATCTTCGGGCGAATCGATTAGATCACTGGAAGCTTATCTCTTCTCATCATTCGTAAAAGTATTTCATAGCAATGTCATTTTTTCCGAAGAGGATATAACAATCGACGTTGATGAAAATGACGTGAACCTTTTCTTTAATCGAGATATGGCCAGTGGCTACTAAGGAGTGATGACTATAAATAAGCAGTTAACTGCTACCGAGCAAATCAATCAGCTGGTCAGTGAATATAACTTCCCGTTAAGCGTAGTCGAAGATATACATTACCGCCTGCTATGTAGTCAGGATGAACATTATGTACAGCTGCAGCTGAGATATTTACAAAACTTAATTAAATATACCGAAGTCGAAAGGAAGGGGCTATAAATCATGAATGAAACTATCAAAAAATCTCTCTCCATGAAGAATGAATGGATTGAGAATAATAAAGAAAAAGTATTGAAACAGCTTGATAAGGACATTCTCAAGGCTGGCGCTAAGGGAAGAACTTACTTGGAATACCGTTCGCACATGCCTGGTACGCCTGATTGCATCACGGCTTTTATGGTTGGGAACATCAAAATTATGGCCCAAATGATTAATGAGAACTACGGAGACGATGTAGTAGTGATGTATGACACGCACCAGAGTGAGTATCATGATATCCAACTTAAGATGGATTGGAGTAAATCAGATGATAAATAGAGTGGTATTAGTCGGACGTCTAACTAAAGACCCTGAATACAGAGTCACACCATCAGGCGTGGCAGTGGCCACGTTCACACTGGCAGTCAACCGCAACTTTACTAACGCGCAGGGCGAGCGGCAGGCAGACTTTCTGAACTGCATCATCTTCCGCAAACAGGCTGAGAACGTCAACGCTTACCTCAGCAAAGGCAATCTGGCAGGAGTGGACGGCCGTCTGCAGTCACGGTCCTATGATAATCAGGAGGGCCGCAAAGTATATGTGACTGAAGTCGTCTGTGACTCAGTGCAGTTTCTCGAGCCGAAGGGCAGCAGAGAGAAGCAAGTGGAGGATATCTACAACGAATATACAGGCGGAGAGGCACAGGGAACAAACACAGCCGCTTCCGCTGCCAGCTCAAATCTAGCACCAGGAGCAGGCAACAATCCATTCGCAAATCATACAGGGCCAATAGACATCAGTGATGATGATATGCCGTTCTAGGAGGAGAAAGAATGAGACTGAAATTTAGAGCGTGGGATAAAAATCGCAAAGTAATGAGAACGGTTAATGTCATCAGCTTTGTCGAGAATGTTGCGGGACTGATCGATGGTTACACAAACTCACTGGATAACTTGATCATCATGCAATCTACTGGACTGAAAGATGTAAATGGCGTGGAGATTTATGAGTCACACATCGTAAAAGAGAGATGGTCGAATCAATATGGCGAGCATGAAAGAACGCAAGTTGTGAAATGGAATGAAAAGACACTTGGATGGAACATATTCAATCCGATTGCTACTTCTACAAGCATGAATTATGAAATCATCGGCAACATCTATGAAAATCCTGCGTTGTTAAAAGGAGACGAACATGAAACTATTTGACCGCAATGAAAAATTTATTGCTCATTACTCACATACAAGAACCAATGCTATTTTTATGATTCTGCCGCACAGCGTCAAACTGGAGGGACTGCCGAAGCCTGGCAGTTCCAGCGGCCGTGCAAACGGCTACTCATTTACACCTGAAGAGTTTGAGCAGCTGAAGGAATTAAATAATCTCATGACAGAGCATGATTTGAAGCAGCCAAGTATTTTTGACTTTATGATGCATCACACTTGATAAGGAGGGCAGACATTGAAACCATTGCCATTTAAAGAATTGAATTTAGAGACCTATGCCAGTCAAATATTACAGAGATATAGACGCATGACCGGATGTGATTACGAGTTTTTAAACGAAAATACAAAGCGGCTGACCATATTTAATATTACAGGCGGGCCCAAGCATATCAGAGGAATCAGCTGGAATGAAGTGGCTTATCAGCTGAACGCCATTATGAACGACGGGCTTTTCAGACGGAAACACAGACCTAAAGAGAGATGGAATGATATTAATGGCCAGTACCATTAAAAGCCTGAATTACATGCACCAGTTTAATCTCATAGTCAAACAATCCGCTGCAAAGATAGCAGCAAGGAATAAGGGGGAACAGCAATGAACCATGAATATGATTTGAACCGCAGCTCTATGTCACATTACCGATTGGACCGTCTGATTAATAATAAAAAACGGAAGAGAAAGACACTAGGACGTATCTTAACTGAGACAGTCCTGACTATCGCAGGATGGGAAGCGGGCAAGGCAATGGCCAACTATTACATCACCTGCACGAAGGCTGACGCAGTCGATGGCCCGAAAGATTACGTGAGCGAGAATCATTTGAGACCAAGATTTCTGAAATGAGGGATGAATCATGAAAACAGCAGTCATCAATCGTCTATCAGTGGGAGCTGTCATCGAAGACAAGAAGTCATTTGAAGAATTTAAGATCACATCACTCAGCAAGCACTACGTCTATTATCAGAGCATCAGAGGCCCTCAGATTTCCGGGGCAATACCTAAACCAGTATTCCATGATGACTACACCATAATACGTGAAGGGTGGAAAAAGGCATGACACATAAAGTGTATAGCGGGATCTACAAGAAAGCGAACATCAGAGTATATGGCAGGCACACTGTGGTAAACGGCAGGCACTATATTAGAGTGGAAGCGGGCCTTATGTACCCGGTTGAACGCGAAAGCATTCGTGAAGAGAAAGGCAAGGTGGATTAAATGACACTTTGAAGACTGGTACAAAAAAGAGAATCTCGAAAAACAAGTTAAGGAATCCGCGTCAAAAGGATATAACGGTTATGTTATCGACATTGTTCATAGTGATAAACGAACACAGTTAAATTTGCTTTTTAGTCATCCGCTCTTCAAGGAGAAATTACAGAACCGTTTAGGTGAAGGATTTACGATTGAATATGTTAATAAAAGGGTCCCTTATAAACACTCTTTTATAGATGTGACATTGTATAGAGCTGAAAATTATTTGAAAGTGGGGTGGAGTAGATGATTAAGATTAAACGTACGGTGGAGATGAACTTGTGGGAACTGATTAAGTGGGCATTTGAAAACAACATCCATAGCATAACGTTCGCTAGTAACAATAATAAAGGTATTCATTAAAGAGGCATTGTTTGGTACATATCATAGTAAAAAGCCTGATATTGATAATCTGGTTAAGACCGTGCTGGATGCTGCTAACAAACATATATGGATAGATGATGGTCAAATCGTATCAATGGTGACTGAGAAGCGGTATGTACGAGAGCCTAAGATATTGATGACAGTTGAAGAAGTATAAGGAGGAGAACTGACTATGGAGTATATTGCAATATTGTTGATGCTGATAACGATTGTCTGTTGGATGATTTATGAGCGCTATAAAACAAAGCGGTTGATCAAAAAAGTAAAAGAGGAGGATGAGAAATATAGACGTGAGATGGCAACGTCCGAGAAGCAGCTAACTATCGTGCCAGAAGTAGAAGAAGTCAAGCCGCTTCCAGTGTTTCATCAGTATCACGATTTAAGTGAAAAACCACATAAAACTTATCATCAGTGCAGCGTATGTGAAAGCTATAACATCACGCGCTATAACACCTTTGTTTACTCTTTTCAGGATATAAATAGTCCTATACTTTATTGTCAGGATTGTGGAACAAAAGGAACGAACAGAAAACACGATCAGGGGGAAATAGAATGAATCTAAACACATATCAGGAACTTGCAGGACGTACACACAACAAATCATTAACGCAGACAGAATCATTAACTAACTATGCACTCGGACTTACAGGCGAAGCAGGGGAAGTAGCAGACCAGATTAAGAAGCATGTGTTTCATGGCCATCAGCTGGACCGTGACGAGCTGAAGAAGGAGCTAGGAGACGTGTTATGGTACATTGCTAACCTTGCTGCAGTCAATGGTATAGAGCTGGCAGAAGTAGCGGAGTTGAATATCAATAAATTGAAGAAGCGGTACCCCGAAGGATTCAGTCAGGCAGACAGTATTAACAGGGAGGATATCTAATGTGAAGCCGTATAAGAAGCAGCATATTATAAAACATGCACTGGAACATTATATCAAAAGACCTGGAGCAAGTGATGAGGATTTAAATCAGGAAAAGAAAGTGCTGGAAGAAGTGAAGGCTGACATTCAGCAGATGAAAGAACAATATAACATCAAATAAAAAAAGAGCCTTCTCGGCTCCTGGTAAATATATTCGACACCTATATTATAACACGGAAGCGGGAGGGCTATATGACAAATTTAGTATTGGATATGCAGCACTTGGACTTTAAACAGACGCGTACGAATGTATATAACTTATTCAGACGCTATAATAAGCTATTAAGGATTGCGCCTGTCAGATCTATGCCGTCAGTCACACAGTCATTCAGCTTCATCCCACCGGCAACGACGATGACATTGAACGGCATTGAAGCGGCTGCAGAGAAGAATATATTGAGACAGAAGTTACTGGATGAACGCAAAGATCTATTAAATCGCATGCATGCTGCTATCGACAATCTTAAACCGGAAGAAAGATATATCATTGTACATAAGTATCTTCAAGATGATTTAGGTAGCGACTATGAAATATATACAGACTTAGGTGTAGGAAAGACTAAGTATTATACGATTAAGAATGATGCCATCATTAGACTCGGCTTCTTCTTGGGAGTGGAAGTGTACCATGATGAAACAACTGAAGCGGTTAACTGATAGACCCGGTATATGCCGGGTCCTTTTTATTTAATCAGAATATAATTGTATAATTGCATTGTGGATATTTGTCCATAATAAAAAATAAGGGATGGTTATTAATGAATATTTTTGATGATTCAAACAGAAGATTTAAGATGAGAAAAGAAGAAGAATCGAAAGCTTTAGCCACAGAGAAGGAGAGGATCGCTAATTTAAAAAAAGCAGAGATAAAATTGTTGAATGAATTTAGAAGTTATATTGGAAAGATGGCGACAAGTATTAAAGCATTGGGCTATTCCACAACAGACGGATCAATGACGGATAATCCAAGCCTGGCAGTTTCTAAAAATTATAACATCGGTTTTGATCCCGTTAAACTTTCCTATAGTGTATCGACATCTAGTGAAACAGCAGGTACATTATATGTTACTGTAACTAAACTCGGATCAGACGAAGTAGAACAGATAGAATACCACCTCAAAGAAAATGGGAATGTTGATTTACCTGATGATGAAGGGTTTAATTTAGAACAAGAAGTCATTAAACATTATGAGATGGTATTAAATCGTATGTAATAACGCGAACTTTTAGCGAACAATAAACGGACAATCTGCGGACAAATCATTGGCTAATAGCTGATATACTATTAGTGTAGATTAATATATAGACAGATGAAGCGGTCATGCTTTGTCTGTCTTTTTGTTTGGGGTGGATGCGATGGCCAGTAAGTCTGAGAGCATATGTAGTCATCCTGGTTGCAGTAGACTGACAGCTAACAGCTACTGTGATCAGCATAGTGATGTCATCAAGTCAGTGCATAAGACGTATAACAACGAGCGTGTTGATGTAGATGAAGTGGCATTCTATAACACGAGTGAGTGGAAGAGTGTGAGAGTTGCTGTCTTGCAGCGTGACTTCTACTTATGTCAGCAGTGTAAGGCTCAAGGCATTACGACTGTGGCCAACACAGTGCATCACATTGTCGAACTGAAGGATGACTGGGACAAGCGACTTGATATGACTAACCTTGAGACAGTGTGTACTGCATGTCACAACAAGGAGCATGTCAAGGTTAAGAAGGGACTAGGCACAAGCACTCAGAAGCATGTCTATGTGGTCATGGGACTACCTGGAAGTGGCAAAAGCACGTTTATTGACCTTAACAAGGACGAGGGCAGAGACATCGTGATTGATATAGACAAACTCATTTCCGCTATGACAGGCAGGCCGCTTCACGACCGTCAGCATAGCGCCTATGACGCTGTCAGTATGGCAAACGACATGGTTGATGCAGTCATTGATAACATTGTCCTGGATAAGTACAACTTCAAGTCGGTATGGATTAGACGTACTGCTATTACACCGGCACAGGCCAGTAAGTTAAAGACAATCGGTGCCAGGTTCATTTGTATGGACCGAAACCGCTTCGTCTGTGAGAGGCACGTGAGAGACACGGGACAAACGATAGCGCCGAATGTTTTCACGCAAATTGAAATGAACATCGAAAAAATTAGAGACAGAGTCACCGTCGAAACTTTCACGGCGTTCCAAAAAATGCAGAAATAATTTTTCTCGGATGATACCCCCCTATCTAAATCTCTGGAAAACCAAACGAAAACAACGGCGCCCCAGCTCAGCGCACACAAAATTCGCTCAAAAAAAATTCATATTGGGCAAAAATCGATAAGGAGGTGATGCTGTGGGCAATCAGGCGATACCCATCGGTCTGCAACTAATACACGGTAACAAAAACCGTCGTACCAAGGATGAAATCGAACGGAGGCAAAAAGCAGAAGCAGCATTACAGGCTGCAAAAGACAAATTAAAGCCGCCGCCCTGGCTCGATAAAGGTGCGAAAAAAGAATTTAAATATATCGTTAGTGAGATGGCTGAACTGGATGTGCTGAACAACTTAGACGTTCATGCGCTGGCCATGTATTGTGATGCCTATTCGAATTATGTAGAAGTCACAAAAGCGATTAATGAGAACGGACTTATCCGAAGAGTACTCATAGATGTTGACCAGGAGACCGGTAAGAACATTTATATGAATCAGATGGATAAAGAGTCGATACTGCGCAAGAAACAATTCTACGATCAGGTCAGACAGCTCGGAACTCAGTTTGGATTCACGCCGTCTGCCCGGGCTAAGATGGCGCTCGCACAGGCGAAATCAATGGAAGAAGGGGAAGATGAAGATTTTGGTGATGTATAATGGCTGAACTTAAAGATTACTTAATCAAATATTCTAACGACGTATTGAGCGGAGATATTGTTGCTTGTGAAAAACACAAGTGGGCATGTCTTCGTTTTTTAAATGACATCGAACGTGAAAAGCATAAACAGTTTCCTTATGTGTTTGATGAAAAGAAAGCATTGAGATTCTTGAAATGGATGACTAAGTTTAACCACACTAAAGGTCCTCTTAGAGGAACGCCGATTGTTCCGGCACCCATTCAGATTTTCATCTTCTCAAACATCTACGGCTGGGTTCACTATCAGACCAGGTACAGAAGATTCAGTCTTGCTTACTGGCAAGTCGGTCGTAAGAACGCTAAGTCACAGTCGCTATCATGTGTCGGTAGTTACGAAGCAAGTGCACTTGGTGAAGGTATGTCTGAGGTATATATCGGTGCAACAAAAAAAGAACAAGCTGACATCATATATAACGAAATGGCAGCACAGATTAAACAGTCTGAGTTTCAGGAAAAATTTGAACCGAAGTATGGAAAGATTATGCACAAAAAAACAGCATCAGTTATCAAATCATTATCTAAAGAAGATAACAAAAAGGGTGATGGTTTCAATCCACAATGTGGACTGATTGATGAGTATCACTTGCATGATACGACCGAGGTATATGATGTCCTTCTGACAGGTATGGGGGCCCGGTCGCAGCCTTTAATGTTTATCATCACAACAGCCGGCAGTGATCTTAATAAACCTTGTTATACAGTTGAATATGATTATGTAACAAAGATATTGGATCCCAATATACCTATTGATAACGATAACTACTTTGTGATGATCAATGAACTGGATAAAGACGATGATATCAAAGATGAGCGGAACTGGTTCAAAGCTAATCCGATAGCAGCATCTCACGAAGAAGGTATTGAATATCTACGTAAGATGATGAAGCGGGCACTTGATATCCCATCGTACATGAAGACATTTCTCACTAAAAATATGAATATCTGGGTCGATGCAAAAGACAATGGCTATATGAAAATGGATAAATGGCATGCATGTGGTTCTGATGAAGCGCCGTCACTTGAAGGTCGTGAATGTTATGTCGGTGCCGATTTATCTAAGAAAATTGACTTAACCTCACTTAGCTTTGTTTTTCCTAATTCTGATGGAACGTTCGATATCAGATCGCACTCATTTCTTCCGGAAGAAGCGTTGAAAGAACGTGAGAACACTGACAGAGTTCCGTACTCTATGTGGGTGGATGAAGGCTATCTGACAGATACACCTGGAGAAGTAGTCGACTACAACTTCATTGAAGAGTATGTCGCAGTCTATGCAGCGGAACGAGGTTGGAAGGTCAGAGAGATTTGTTATGACCCATATAATGCGACACAGTTTGCAACCAATATGCAGTATAAGGGTTTCAAAACGGTCGAAATTTCACAGAGTATGAAGACATTAAGTGAACCAACTTCTTACTTCCGTGAATGCGTTTTTAAAGGGAAAATCAGGCACGACAATAATCCAGTACTCACTTGGGCGATGTCAAATGCCATTGAAAGACAGGATGCCCAAGGTAATATTATGCTGGACAAACAAAAATCTAAGGATCGTATTGACCCTGCCGCGTCTGTGATATTCGCCTTTGTAAGGGCGATGATTGATGAAGGACCATCAATCAATGATCATATCGCAAGTCAGGATTTCACTTTCTAAGGTGGTGATGACGATAGAAAAGCTAATGGCCTTATTATGGCTATTCATAGATGACATTCTTCTGGTAGTCGGTATGATTTTTATCTGTATAGCAGCATTTAGATTTGATTTTGAAGTAGGATTGCTGATGCTGGGTATTTGCTTCGTCCTGCTGGCCATACTAGCAGGAAGGAGGTGAGTAAATGTTATTAAGTAAAAAGGCATCACGGCCACGGAATGAGACGTATACAGGTAATCTGAACTGGTTTAACACTATGTTTAATACAGATACGGCTGGTCGCATTGATGAGGAAACTGCCATCAGGACCAGCGAAGTGTATGCATGTGTCACAGTTCTGGCCGATGACATGGCCAAGTATCCGATATCGTTGCTGGCCAAGAAGGATAAAAAGATTGAACGTGAGACGGATCATCCGGTCTATCATCTATTGAAGAAAAATCCGAATGAGTATATGACAGCCTTTGTCTGGAAGCGATTGATGGTCACGCATATGATGCTCTATGGCAATGCATACTGTTATATCACTCGCAATACAAGGGGACAGGCGACTGAAGTGCTGCCGCTAAACCCGCTGACTACTGCCAAACGGTATGACATGGACAAGAAGGAATATATGTACGTTACACAGCTCAATAATAAGAGTTATGTAATTAGTTCGGATGATGTCCTTCATTTCATGGGTCTAAGTCTTGATGGTCATGTTGGATTGTCACCGATCCAAGTCATCAGGCATAACTTGTCTACGAACATCGGCGGTAACAAACATCAGTCGAGCTTCTACCGGAAAAGTGCCATTCCTCGTGGTATCTTGAAATCTACTGAGCTTATCAATAAGGAGAATAAAGATAAATTACGAGAAGCCTGGTATGAAGTCAACAATGATGAAGACATAGCAGTGGTAGACGGTGCGCTAGAGTTCCAGACAATCACGATTCCACAGAAGGATGCACAGTTCATCGAATCCATGAAGTTCAATAAACTACAGATTGCCAGCATATTTAAAGTGCCTCCTCACAAAGTAGGTGAGCTGGACAGAGCGACGTTCTCTAATATTGAGCAGCAATCGCTACAATATGTCATCAACACTATTCAGCCACTCGTCACCAATTTTGAAGAAGAGCTGAATACTAAACTTCTGAATATAGTAGATGAACAAGCCGGTCGTTATTGCAAGTTCAATCTTGAAGCGGAATTGCGTGGTGATTCTGAGAGCCGTGCAAAGTTCTACGAGACGATGCAGAAGATTGGATCATATAGTATCAACGATATTCTTGGTTTTGAGGATATGGAATTACTGGATGATGATATCGGCAATATGCGATTCGGTAACCTGAACCTTGTGCCGATTGACATTATGCGAGATTATCAGTTGTCGAAAGCAAGAGGTAAATCATCAGATAAAGGAGGTGAGAATGATAATGCCGAAGAATAAGAACAAATTTTACTCAATGAAAGTTCTTAATGAATCTACTGCAGAAGTCCATATCTACGGAGCGATTGAATCTGAAGGATGGTTCTCTGAAAGTAGCGCTCAGCAGTTCAATGATGAACTAAAGTCTTTGGGTGATGTGAGCAAGATGAATGTTTATATCAATTCACCAGGTGGTGACGTATTTGAAGGACAAGCAATCTATTCAATGCTTAATCGACATAAGGCTTACGTTACTGTATATATTGACGGACTGGCTGCCTCCATAGCGTCTGTGATTGCAATGGCCGGCGACAAGATTGTAATGCCGAATAACGCGATGCTGATGATTCACGACCCTTGGACGTTCGCAATCGGCAATTCGCGTGAAATGCGTAAAGTTGCTGACGACCTAGATAAGATCAATGAATCTATCGTCAATACGTATCTAAACAAGACGAACGATCAGACAACAGAAGAAAACATCCGAACGATGATGCAGGAAGAGACCTGGCTATCAGCTGACGATGCTAAAGCTTACGGCTTCATTGATGAAGTGACTGAAGCGGTTAAAGTCGCAGCAAGTATTGACCGTGAATATGCAGCGAAATATAAGAACACTCCTAAGAAGTTAACGCAGCAAGATGATCTGCAATCTGAAAAGGCTCAGGCATACAAGGATCTGATTATCAGTATAGCCCGGTAGCCGGAGGTGATCATATATCTTGGTGAAGCTGAACACCAGAAAAAATACAGTCAAAGACATACCAAATGGTGATGTCTATTTTTTATGCAAAAACTAAAAAAACAGGAGGAAATATGCATGAAATTTAAAGATTTGCAGGCTTTAAAAGCACAAGCAGTAGATGCAGCGCACGACTCAATTGATGCCGGCGATATGGACAAATACAAGGAACACAAAGCAGAGATTGACAAAATCAATGCACAGATTGAAGCGTATAGTGAAATTCAGGAAGCAGAGAAAGTAAACCAGGTACTTGACTTCAATCAAATGCCAAAAGATCCTGTCATCCAAGACAAACAGACAGAAGTTAAAAGTTTCGTTAACTTCATGCGCACGGGACTTATCTCTGACGCTATGGTTGAAAAGGTTGATGAAGATGGTGGGCTTCTTGTTCCGGAAGATATCTCATTCAAGATCAATGAATACAAACGCGAGTATGTATCGCTTGAAGACTATGTCAATGTAGAGCCTGTGTCTCGACCGAAAGGATCTCGTCTTTATGAAAAACTTTCAACAATGACACCGTTAGTCGCTGTTGAAGAAATGACTGAGATTCCTGAAATCGAAGGACCAGGATTTGAACGTATTAACTTCATGGTAAAGAACTACGCAGGTATCCTGCCGATGTCCAACGACTTAATCCAAGATAGTGATGAAAATGTAGTAGCCTATGCTGCGCGATGGGGCGCTCGTAAATCTGTTGTCACTCGTAACTCACTGATTCTCAGTTTGATTAAACAGCTGCCAGTACAAGCTATCAATTCTGTTGATGGTATCAAGACAGCTATTAATGTGACACTGGACCCAGTATTTCATGGCGGTGCAGTTATTATCACAAATCAGGATGGATTCAATGTGTTGGATCTTCTTAAATACGAAGATGGAAAATACGTGATGCAACCTAATCCTATTGACCCGACAAAGAAACAGATTGAAGGTAAAGATGTCATTATGTTTAGTAATAAGGTACTGCCGTCAAACGCAGGTAAAGCGCCTATTATCATCGGGGACTTGAAAGAAGCGATTACATTGTTTGACCGTCAGCAGCAATCCATCTTGACAACGAATATTGGTGGCAAAGCGTTCACACGTAATTCTACTGACATGCGATTCATCGAACGCGAAGATGTTAAGTTCGTTGACAAAGAAGCGGTTGTATACGCTGAAATCGATAAGAACTTCACAGTTGCTGCACCTGATGTAGTGTAAGGGGTGATGGATAGTGGCGGAAACTGAATTGCTGGATGATGTTAAAGAGTTTATGAAGATTGACGGTGATGAGGAGAACGTCACTGTTAAGTCACTCGTGATGGCTGCCAAGCCTTTCATCTACTCCAAGACAAACTATCGATTTGATTATTTCAAAGATTTAGAAGGTAAGCCCATGGAAAATGCTCAGGCACTTCTTGCGCTGAAAATGCTATGTCTGCACTGGTATGAGAACAGGGAGCCGGTTGGTTCTGGTGAACTGATTGCAATGTCCCTGAATTCGATGATCATCCATCTGCAGATTGAGTATGGAGGTTTTGATTATGCCGCGATTTAAGAAGCGTCAGTATACTTCCGAGAAAGTTGGCCAGCTGGATAAACGTCTGACGTTGTATACCACGGATGATATATCAGACGATGGATGGTCAAACACAAGTGAGACTGAAGTCGGAAAAGTCTGGGCAGAGTTAATTGATAATCGTTCAGTTGATTATAATGCGACTATTCAGACTGGTACTAACAATCTCCTGCAGTTCCGTATCAGGTACAAGTCGGGCATTACAACTGATATGAGCGTCAGATATAAAGGTGAGGCATACGACATCAAGAATATACTCGAAGCAGATGAACGTCAGAAATATATGTACTTAGTGATCGAGAGGAAAACATTATGAGTCTTGACATCAGTAAGTTTGACGACAGTGGAATTAAGCAGTTGCTGAAGAGAGTCAACGGTTCAAGTGACAAGATTCTTATGGCAGGAGCAGAAGTCCAGTACGATCAAATCAAGAAAGATATCTTCGTGGATGAAGGGACAGCGCGAGACAGGCTGTCTATCGGTGAGCCACATCGTGAGAATGGTGAACTTGTCATAAAGATAGGTTGGCCGAAAGGAAGCGGCGTTGAATATCGTGCTCACTTCGTGGAGTGGGGTACTGTCCATATTAAACCACAGCTGAAGATTACAAGGGCAGTCAAACAATCAGAGAACGCTAAACGCAAGGCGATGATTGACGTGATGAGAAAGGAGTATGGTCTGCATGGATGATCCGTATAAATTTATTCGGGATTTACTCATTAATGATGCTGGGGTGGTTAACTTAATTCCACCTGGTAATATCAGAATACTTGATATCCCGGAAACGATGAAAGCCAAGACGCCATACATTCGTCTCACTGTGTTAGATACGCCAGATCTTGAATTTGGAGATGGCGATATCAGAGCAGCCGGCGTTTATTATCAGATTGATATCTGGCAGACGAATGGCCTTTTGACCCTTGGTAATAATATTAAGAAGTTACTCAAACAGAACGATATTAGATTTGTAGATAGCTTAGAACCGCACACCGAAAAAGTTGCTGATAACGTTATGGTCTATAGGGACGCAAGACGTTATTTTTATGCATATGAACTAAAAGAAAACGAAATATATTAAATATAAGGAGGCAATAATATGCCATTAGTAAAAATTACTGAAACATTAGGATCTACAGTTAACATCAGTGGATTTCACATTGCAGAGTTATTGACTGACGAAGTTGGACAAGCTGCTACTTACGGAGATATTCAACACGTCCGTGGTGCACAAGATATCAAAGTTGATAAGGATCAGGAGAACGTGGCTAACTGGGGTGACGGTGAGAAACAGGAAGAAGCTGTCTCTCAAGGTGACACTAAAGTAGATATGCAGGCATTCGCGATTCCATTAGATTTACGAGCATGGTTAGCAGGTCTTGAAGTCTCTGAGGACGGTCTGGTTACTCAGTACGGTGGTGTTCTGAATCCACCTAAAGTAGGAACAATCTTCTACAAAGAACGCGCTAACAAAGATATTGAAACGATTGGATTTACACGTGGTACTTATGTAGTTGGCGGTGATGAAGGTAAGACAGCTGAAGAAAAAATTCAGTTTGGCAATGCATCAATGAACGGTGAATTCTCTCAACGTCATTCAGACAATATCAAAGAACGTCGTCGTTACATCAAAAAAGATGATTACGCGACACTTGATAAGTTTTTTAATGAAGTATTCAATAAACCAGCACCCGTGACTGCTCAACCTAAAGGTTGGAAGCCACGTCCGGAAATCGTTTAAGGAGGAATAAATAATGGCAGAAGCTAAAAAAACAACTACTAAAACTACAGCAGCTGAAGATGTGGTGGAAACTGCAGTAACTGACAAGAAATATATTGTAATCCGTGCATTTGCAGATGCTCAGGACAATAAAAAAGAATACAAGGTCAATAATATTTATCCTAATCCAGCAAACAAAAAAGTGAGCGAAGAACGTATTCAAGAGCTGCTTAGCCATCCAAACGGTAAATCGTATATTAAAGAAGTAGAAGAAAAATAATAAAAGGGGTTCGCTCCCCTTTTTATTTTGCGCAAAATAAAAAACTATAAATGAAAGCAGGAATCCGAAATGACAGAAGTAGTAAACAACGAAGTAGAAGTAAAAGAAGAAGTTAAAGCACCTGAGTTTGAATTCTTGAAAGAAGTAACCCTGGAGAATGCACATGGTGCTGAGAGAACAATTACAGCACCACGCACTGTACCAGGTCGCGTCTATCGTAAGGCCATCTCTCTTGGTTATAAAGAGCGTAAACTCATGTATAAAAATGACGGAGAAGGTAAGTACGAACGTGATGAAGAAGGTAGATTCATTCCAAACGAACCGACTGAAGAAGCAGAACTGGAACTGTTAGATTTGTACGAAAACTTCTTTGTAGAATACTTCAACAATCAGTTCACAGTCGAAGAATTACGTGAAGGATTAGACGCACGTAAATACCAAGAAACTTTGAATCATGCGTATTACAGCGCAATGGGAAACCCTACAGTACCAGTGAAGAAGTAGATGAATCAGATGATAGCTCTGAAGAGTTATCTGAACAGGAAATGCTAAAAACACTGGATAAGAATATTGCACTAATAGCAAAGTACTTCAATATCAGTCCAGCTGAAATAATGGACGGAGATTTTCACTTCTATATGCATCAGTACAATCTATCTGTAGAAGATGAAGTAGAAACAACTAAAACTAAAAAGACTAAAAGAGTTGAAAGCCTATTTGATGCCTTCTGATGAAGGTTTCTAATAGGCTTTATTTTTTTAGGAAAGGAGGAATCATATGCCATTAGGAACAGAGCCGGTAGGTAAAACGGTCGTTACAGTTGGTCTTGATGATACACAGCTGAAGCAAGGCCTCACGAATTTGAACGCTCAGATGAAACTTGCTGATAATACATGGAAGTCATCACTTTCTACTTTTAAGCAGTCAGATCGTAGTATCGAAAAACTAGCGACTAGCGTCGAAGGTATGAACAAAAAGCTGGAGATACAGTCCAAGATAGTCGATGCACATCAGGAGAAAGTATCAAAACTTACTGCTGAATATGGTGCGAACCATACAAAGGTCATCAAAGCGAATGCGGAGCTGGTTAAACAGCAAGGTGTATACGGTAACTTGAAGAGGTCTATCAGTGAGATGACTGATGAGATGAAGCAGTCATCCGTTGAACAGAAGAAAGTTGAAGGACAGCAGGCGAAGTTACTGAAGCAGGAACAGGAGATGGCCCGTAGCAAGGCGACACTCCAGGATAAGATGAAACTCGTTGATGCAGAGTGGCAGAATAACTTGTCCAAGATGAAACTGGCCGGTAATCAATATGGCCAACTTGAAGGTAAGATCAAGTCACTCAACGATAAGATGGAGCTTCAGAAGAAAGCAGTCTATGCTCAAGCTGCAGAAGTACGAAAGCTCACTAAAGAGTACGGTGAGAACAGTGAGAAGGCAGTCAAAGCAAACACTGAGCTTAAGAACCAGACAAGAATCATGAATGAGCTTAAAGGTGATATTGCAGCGACAACAAAAGAATTACAAGACTTTAATAAAGCTGAGGCCATTAAGAACTCACCATTTACACAACGCCAGAAGGAACTGGAATCCTATTCTTCTAAATTGAAGTCCGTTGGAGATAAATGGACGTCTACCGGGCAGTCAATGTCTTTAGCCGTTACTGCACCACTCGCTGGTATTGGTGCGATGGGTGTCAAGACAGCGATGGACTTTGATGCACAGATGTCACGTGTCGGCGCAATCTCAGACACGACAGGTGCGAAGTTTGAAGAAATGAAACGTGTCGCAATGGAACTCGGCGCATCCACAACTAAGTCAGCGTCTGAAGTGGCCAAAGGTATGGAAGAGATGGCTGCCAAAGGTTATGATGCGAATCAGATTATGGCAGCGATGCCTGGTATTATATCAGCAGCAGAAGCATCCGGGAGCGATATGACTCAGACTGCGAATGTTATGGCCAGTGCAATGAATGCCTTTGGTATCGAAGCTGGTAAGTCATCTCATGTAGCTGACGTACTCGCTCAAACTGCCAATCAATCAGCTGCTGATATCACTGATATGGAGTATGCACTAAAATACGCCGCGGCTCCTGCAAAGTCACTCGGTATGAGCCTTGAAGAAACGTCTGCTTCTATCGGTATGATGGTTGATTCAGGTCTGAAGGGTGAACAAGCTGGTACCACTTTACGTGGCGCATTACTGGGCCTTCTGGATCCATCGGAAAAGAACGCTAAGCTCATGAATAAGATGGGCGTGGAGGTTTCAGATGCATCGGGTAATTTCGTCGGTATGGAGCAACTGGTTCGCAATCTGGAAAGCTCAATGGAAGGTATGACTGATACACAGAAAGCAGCTAACTTATCGCAGTTGGTTGGTAAAGAGGCAGTATCAGGTATGCTCGTTATGATGGAGCAAGGTCCTGATAAAATCGGCAAGATGACAAAGTCACTCGAAGAGTCAGACGGCGCATCACAGAAAGCCTCTAAAGCTATGATGAACAATCTTAAGGGTGCAGTAGAGGAAATGGGCGGCGCCTTTGAGACTGTTGGCATTCAAATCGGACAGGATATGACACCATATATCAGAGAACTTGCGAATGGAGCGCAGTCTCTAGCTAATAAGTTTAGTGAATTACCAGATTGGGGCAGAAAAGTAGCAGTCGGAATCGGTGTATTAGCGGCTGCTACAGCACCTGTGATTGTTAGTGTTGGATTAGTTGCAAAGGTTGCTGGTTCAGCGGCTGATGGCTTAGCCCGTCTATCTGGTAAGTATGCTGTCAATACAGTAGCAGCAGAAGCAAATGCGGCTGCAAACTTGGCAGCTGGTAAATCGTTAGATACGGGCGGTAAATTAAATAAAGGTCTTAATGCATCATCGGGTGGATTTTTAACATTTAGTAAACGTGCCATAACTGCTGGGAGATCTGCTAGTACTTTATCTCGTGCAGGAGGTCTACTATCACGAGGTCTCGGCCTGATCGGAGGACCTGTAGGGATTGCAGTTACAGCAGCACTCACTGCGATTGGTATCGGATTTAAGTATGCTTATGATCACGTTAGCTGGTTTAAGAAAGGCATAGACAATACTGGATGGGTCTTAAAGAATCTTGCTGGCGAATGGGTCAGAGGCACCAAAATGATTGCAGGGACTGTATCTAATTGGGGCCCTGTTAAAAAGGTTGTTGAAGGACTCGGTGTCGCAGCTGACTATGCAAAAGAAGGCTTCGATAAATTTAAAAATGTTCTAGCAGCTCCGTTTAAACTATGGTGGGATGGTCTTGAAGAAGGATTCACCTGGTTTAACAATATCGTTAAAAAATCTGATGGCAATTGGAGTCAGTTTAAAACTAACTTTGCTAATGCGAGTAAAGAGTGGGCTGTCAATACACTTGAAGATATTAAAACCGGTTTTAACAACGCTGTTCAGGGATCTAAAGAATGGCTGAGTGATACTGGCCAAAAGATGCAAGAAGGACTTGCTAAAGGTCAAGAAGCTGTTAAGACCTGGGCTCAGAATTTCGGACCGAAGTTCCAGACATGGCTATCCAGCTCCAAGGCATCCATCGCGAAATGGGGTCAGGACACTGCAGGCAAGATCAGTGCAGGACTGCAGACCGGTCAAAGCAAGGTGAAGAAATGGGCGGAGGACTTCGGACCGAAGTTCCATACATGGCTATCCAGCTCCAAGGCATCCATCGCGAAATGGGGTCAGGACACTGCAGGCAAGATCAGTGCAGGACTGCAGACCGGTCAAAGCAAGGTGAAGAAATGGGCGGAGGACTTCGGACCGAAGTTCCAGACATGGCTATCCAGCTCCAAGGCATCCATCGCGAAATGGGGTCAGGAAACGAGCGGTAGAATTGCATCCGGCATGGAATCGGGCAAGAAAACGATTAAGCAGTGGGCTGAAGACACGGGTAGTAAAATTGGCGGCTGGCTGTCTACTTCTAAAAAAAGTATTACAGACTGGGGTGCCAAGTTACCAGATCAGATTAAGACAGCTTACACTAACGCTAAGAACGCTGTGACACAGTGGGCAGAGACCCAAAGCAAAGAGAATGCTAAATTCTACATGCCTATCCTTAAAGGAATAATTGATGATATCAAGAATTTTCCTTCTAAGATCAATGCGTATAAAGAGAGCTTTAAGAATAATATGAGCAACTTCTTCAGTGGTGTATTCGCCGGTAATAAAGAAGACGGGGGTCCATTGAAGTCTTGGACATCTGGCGTAGGTAAGTGGTTGAGTAATATTCCAACGCTATTCGGTCAGAAGAAGACAACGGCTAAGACGGCTGCCAATAATTTCTTCAGCGGTGCATTTGCTGGGAATAAAGAAGGCGGAGGTCCGTTGAAGTCTTGGACATCTGGTTTAGGTAAGTGGTTGAGTAATATACCGAAGCTACTTGATCAGAAGAAGCAAGCAGCTAAGACGGCTGCCAATAATTTCTTCAGCGGTGCATTTGCTGGGAATAAAGAAGGCGGAGGTCCGTTGAAGTCTTGGACATCTGGTTTAGGTAAGTGGTTGAGTAATATACCGAAGCTACTTGATCAGAAGAAGCAAGCAGCTAAGACGGCTGTCAGCAATTTCTTTGTCAATGCCGGGCAAGGCATAACAGGTGAAGGAAAAGGAATGTCTTCATGGGGCAAACGCATCAAAAACTGGTTCACTGGTCTGCCTGGTCGTATTCAGTCATCATTTGATACCATTAAAGGTAATGTCTCTAAGACAATATCAGGTATCTTCAATCCTTCACAAAGGGATATGGATGCGGCCTCGGCTAAGTTTGGTTCAAAAGCTAAGTCAGCAATTACTAAACCGTTTAGCAGCAAAGAGAATAAAAAAGATTTTAGTGACAAACTCGGTAAAATGATTGTTGATGGCGTGGGGTATGCACTTGGATTTGCAGCAGTTGCATTACTCGCAACAGGTCGTGAAATCATCAAGCGCATGGCCAAAGGTATGAATACATCTGTAGAGGATTCATTGCTTGGCGGACCACTTAAAAAATTCTTCGAATGGGTGCCACGTAAGTTTAAGGAACTCGTGTCTCCAGCATCCAAGAGCGCACAGTCCATGTGGAAGGGTGTCACCGGATGGTTCAACGAGACGAAGAAAGACGGCATGAAATCTGTCGGTGATCTTTACACAAGCACTAAAGATAAGTTTATTGATTCAAAAGACTCTGCGATTTCAAATGCTAAAGGTATGTGGAAGGGTGTCACCGGATGGTTCAACGAGACGAAGAAAGACGGCATGAAATCTGTCGGTGATCTTTACACAAGCACTAAAGATAAGTTTATTGATTCAAAAGACTCTGCGATTTCAAGTGCTAAAGGTATGTGGAAGGGTGCCACTGGCTGGTTATCTAAAACTAAGACTGACGGCTCAAAAGCAGTAGGAGATTTTTACATTAAGACCCGTGACAAATTCAAAGATGCACGCAATTCAGCAGTTGCAAACTCTAAGTCGCTCTGGAAGGGCGTCTCAGGCTGGTATGAGGACACTCGTAAAAACGTCAAATCAAAAGCTGAGAAAATTTATGGATCCACAAAAGAGAACTTCCGTTTAGCTTCCATATATGCAGTCGGTAAATCTAAAGATATGTGGAAGGGTGTTACTGGCTGGTTCGGCAATCTAAGAGACGATGGCATCAGAATTTTTGAAACGGCACGTGGCAAAGTAGTTGGAAAATTTGAAGACATGTACAACGGGGCTAAAAAGTGGATTGACAATATCGGCACATTTATTTCCGGCTCTGTTACTGGCTTAAAAAATAAAGCCTCATCCCTCGGCAAATCCGTAGCCAACGGAGCAATCAGCGGACTAAATAAAATGATTGGCGGAATCAATACGATTTCTAAAGCCATCACCAAGAAGGATCTTATGGATAAGATTCCAGAACTTCACACTGGAACGCGTGCTTCTTCTGCAATTGTTAGAAACGGTGCAATCGCACGACCTACATTAGCTATTGTAGGTGATAAAGGTTCTGGTAATGGCCCTGGCGGGTACCGTCGCGAAATCATCGAAAAAGCAAATGGCACTAAGTACCTTACGCCTGCAAAGGATACGCTGGTCAGACTCGATAAAGGCGATAAAGTACACAGTGGACGTAAAACACATGCATATATGAGCCGTCTGCCACACTTCGATAAAGGCACAGATAAAGATGATTTCTGGACCAACGCAAAGCAATTTGATATTCGTGGCATGGCAGGTAATGCGATGGACGGTATCGGAACTCTTGGCAAAAAATTTAAGGAAACTGTAGGTGCAGTCAAGGCTAAAGCCGGAGATATTATCGGAGATGTTATGGATTACATTAAAAATCCAAAGGCCTTGCTTGATAAAGTAATGGGCAGCATGGGTATTGACTTCGGCGGTCTGGGAATGACGGGTACAATGGCAAAGCTGGCTTACAGCAAACTGAAGATTATGCTACAAGGAAAAATCAAGGAATGGTTCGAATCTGCAGGTGGTGGTTACAATCCATATGCTGCGTGGACTAAGACACCTGGACGTGGCTGGGCACCTGGCGGTCACGCTGGTATTGACTATGCGATGCCTGCCGGCACGCCTATCCCGTCACCTATCACCGGTGAAGTTATTCAGTCATGGTTCTCACCAAATAAACCTTCAGGTGGTAACGAGATACAGATTTATGCTGATGGTTTTACACATATTCTGATGCACATGCTGGAAGGCAGCCGTAAAGTTCAGAAGGGGGATCGTGTTACTGCAGGTCAGATTGTCGGTAAAGTCGGTAACACTGGTAACTCTTTCGGCGATCACTTGCACTGGCAGGTCAATAAAGGACGCGGATACCTCTACAACGAAGACTCTATCGACCCGGAAGTTTGGGCGCGTAAGTATGCGAAAGGCAGCGGTGGTTCAGGTAGCGGTAACTGGGCGAGCAAGATTCGTCAGGCAGCCGCACAGATGAAACAAACGGTAACTGACTCTGATGTCAGTGCCATTGTTGCACAAATCAATCGCGAATCTGGTGGACGAGAATCAATTGTTCAATCTTCTAGCTTGCGTGATGGAAATTATGGTGCAAATAAAGCACGTGGACTTCTGCAATATGTCCCGTCGACATTTGCTAATTATGCGGTTAAGGGATATGACAATATTAATAATGGTTATCATCAGTTACTTGCCTTCTTCAATAACAGTAACTGGCGTCGTGATAATCCGGGCGGTCGTTCTGGTTGGGGTCCTTCAGGTATGCGACGTTTTGCAAACGGCGGCATCATTCAAAATGAAACCGTGATCGCAGGCGAAGAATATCCAGAGATGATTATTCCGCTCGACCCACGTAAGAAGCATAGAGCGCGGCCGTTACTTGCACAGGCCAATAACATTGTTAATGATGATAAGTTTATCAAGTTATCATCCGGAACAACGAAAGCAAAGTCCACTCGTACTCACAATATTGTTTGGGGTGACACGCTTTGGGACTTGGCCCGTACATTCGGTACGACCGTCAAGGAGCTTAAGCGTGTCAATGGCCTGACGTCTGACATGATTTATGCCGGACGCAAACTTCTAGTGCCGGTCAAGTCAGCTGTCAAGTCTACATCCAAGTCATCAGCTGTTAAACGGCCGCAGACTACACGAGTCACTAACAGGGCAGGTATACTGCGCGGCATCTCTAACAATCTCATGCGCAGAAGCCGTACAACCAATTACTCCGGTCTTGTTAAGAGTTATAGTGACATCGGCTCGCTTATGAGTGCCGGCTTGAAGAACATCTATAAAGATAGCCCTGAGACGATGCTTAAGAACATTCAGGCTGTTAGAGCGAAAGTCAATAGCATCATCAAGGCAGACCAGGCGAAAATAGCTGCCAACTATGCCAAGGCCCGTAAAAGTAAAGGCAATAAGAAAGTCATTGCTGATGTCCGTGCTGAGAATAAAGCGATTCAGTCTCAGATTGATTACCTGAATGCCGTCAAGCGTAACGAAGTGCTTAAGAGCAATGTGATTGAGAACATCGTCAAGAAGCGTTCTGCCATCAGTACACAGCTTGCTGCTAAACAGGGTAAGTACAAAACCACACTTGAAGAAAAGGCCTCTCTTAATACATCTGTTCGCGATGCTTATAAGAATTACGGCGGCTTTGGTGCTGCATCAGGTAACTCAACAAAAGACTTTATCTCAGTGATGAACTATCGTTACAAGCGTATGCTTGAGTTCCATAACGATTTAGTCAGACTGCGTAAGCTTGGACTGGATCCACAGATTCTACGCGAACTGATTGAAGGCGGTGTTGAGAACTCCTACGGTAAGGTGAAAGTATTGCTTCGTGGTGGCAAGTCAGGTATTGCATCTATCAATAACATGCAGCGCAAGATTAACAAACTGGCGAGCGATTCCGGTAAGTCAGAGTCAGGTATCATCTATGACCCGTCAATCATCAGTCAGGCCAAGCAAATTAAGAATTTAAACAATCAAAAGACCGGCTTAGCTGCAAGCAGTAAAAAGTACATGACAGGCACTAAAAAGGTGATACCTCTGCCGACAGCGAAAAAGAAGCAGGTAGCAAACAATGCGACTAAGGCTATCGTGGCCACTGCCAAACGTCTGAATGTCGTTGGTAAGAATGATGTCTATGCTCAGCAGTTAGACCGTAAGATTGAGCAAATTAAGAACGACAGAAACAAATCGAACGACAAAGTGATTGCTGATCTGCAAAAAGAACTGGGCAAACAGAGCAAGAACTTCGACAAAATTATTGACTTGATGGCCAAGATCCTTGATAAGAATCCGAACATCTTGATGGACGGCTACAAAGTATCAAAGCAGGTCGATAAACATCAGGCTACAAACGCGAAGACATCAGCAAGGAGGAAGACGTCATCATGAGAATAAGGTCTACAGGATTTACTTATAATGGCCGGCATTCACTGACCTATGAGCTGAGGATTACGGAGCTGGCCACTCCTAATCCGGAGGCCATTGAGATACGGGATAAAGTGCCGCACATGGACGGTGATTATGATTTCTCTGCAATATCCGGACGACAGCGGTATAACAACCGTGAGATAACAGTCAAAGGTTATATCCAGATGGGACGCAACACGAGTCAGTTTCAGACGAAGCGGGAACTGACAGCGTGGCTGCTGAACAAAGGATGGCTGCAGCTTGTGCTGGATTATGAGAAGGATTACTACTACGTCGCTAAATGTACTAGTTTAAACTTTGAACATGACATCGCAAAAGGACATCTGAACGTTGACTTTAAGTTTGAGGCTAAGCCTTATGCGGTGAATATTATTGATGGAAGCGAGGTCCTCTAATTGTATAAGGTAGATATCTATGAAGATGGCGGACCTCGTTCCACTATCTTCAATTATTTATCAAACGATAATTTGTTGAAGTCTGGAACCCTGGAGAAAGCAGTGGATGCGATTGATGAATTTAAATTCGATATGATCCATCACAACTTATATATCGGCTCATTAAAAACGCTCATTGAAATACAGAATCTCAAAAACAACGAGATTGTGTTTCGCGGGCGTATTTTATTGCCGTCAAACCAGATGAGTGAGGATGGCCTGTATGACTCCGATTACACAGCTGAAGGTGCGATGGCTTATCTGCACGACAGCTATCCATCTTATGCAACGTATACCGACTATACGCCAAGGCAATATTTATCGGCGCTATTATTAAAGCACAATGCGGCAGTCGAGCCTTATAAGCAGCTCAAGCTGGGGAATGTTACGTTCACTAAAAAGGCGGAGACGTCGTCGGACCCGTCATATGACACCACGCGCTATGCCTATACGACACCTGAAAAGTCCACGATGGATCACATACGTGATGATGGCGTTAATCGGTGGGGTGGTGAGATTTATGCGCGATATGAATCGGACGGTACGTATATTGACTGGCTCGATGAAACGACTGTCGTAAAGACAACACCTTTTAGAATCGGACGTAACATCAAATCCATTAAGAAGACGATTGATCCACTGGAGGTCATCACAAGACTAATACCTTTAGGCTCAGCAGAAACGAATCAGTATAACCAGCAGGCACGTATAACAATCGATTCAGTCAACGGCGGCAAATCCTACATTGATATCCCGGCACTCATTAAACTCTATGGCATTCAGACGGGCACAGAAGTATTTGATGATAAGGATTCGCCGGAACTCGTGCTGCAGGCCGGACAAGCAAAGGTCGCAGAGATTAAAAAGCAGGTGGCTAATGTTCAGATTGACGTCAATGTTCTGGACCTTTCGACCATAGACCTGGAGCCTGACGAGATACAGCGTGGAAACAAACATAGGTGCTATGTGGACGAGCTTGGTATTAACGGCGAAGTGTTAAGGATTGTGGCTACGACAGAGGACATCATGAACCCGCAGAACAAGTCTATCCGGATAGGTGAGCGGCCGTTGACGTCTGCGGAAGTACAGGCACAGCAAGCAGCGGAAAAGAGTCGACTGATGGAAAGACGATTGACCTCAACAACCAACGATATTAAGAAAGAAGTCAATTACCATCAGGAAGTTATTACCGGTAAAGTCCGAGGTGTACTGACGGTTACTGACGCCAACGGTTATCAACCTATTAAAAATGGTGTAACACAGTTTAATCTGGCAGTCTGGCGGTATCATCCGCAGTTTAAAGTGGCCGGGGTCAATCAACCGGAGGATAGTGTATTTTTCGACACGCAAAACACAGAACCATCTGTGTTTGATGCCTATCAGATTGTGCCGCAACAAAGCTATTTAAAGATTATCCTATCGTGCTATATAGATACGCCGGGTGCAACTGGGATAGTGGAAGTTATCAACTTTAGAGGGGCAGAGACCAAGTTTTATCAATCAGCGACCATCACGTCAGTTGGGTCCGGCAATCAGCAGCAGGTGACACTGACAGTCGACCTTCAGCAGATTACGAGCGAGCGTCTGGACTTCTACCTGCGATTTAATTCTGCGACACCTGGAGCGACAATCTATGCGCGCGAGATGTTTGTCGGCACTACTAATACTAATCTATAGGAGGATTGCTATGTGGGCATTATTGATCAAGGAGATTGACGGTCAGCCGGTTATTGTCAAAGGCGGCCTGAACATGATGGTGGATGACAATTACTCAGCGACCATCATTACAGATGAGCAGCATGCAAGACAGATTGACAAGCTGGAGATTGTCAATGGCGAGATTAGAGTCAAGGACGGCGTCGAATTGACGCCTCTTGAAACATTGAATGAAATAATAGTGAAATAAGAAGGAGGGTATGAATGGACATTAACAGTATCAAGACTAAAAGTTATTACCATAACTACGTAACCATAAAACAGGCAGACAATACATCGCCTATTGAATTATTGCTCTGCGGTCCAGACGGCAGCCTGCTTTCAACACTGAATGAAAGCTGCACCATTACTTTGTTGGATCAGATAGATGGAGAAATCAGGCAGAAATCAAATTCTGGTATTAAAAATGGAGAACTCAGCTTTGTAGTGGCGACGGATTTAAAGGCTAACGACCATTATATAGAAGTCACTACCGCCAGCGGACGTAAGTTTCCGTCAGATGGTAACTTTACAGTGCATGTAACAAATTCGCTTGATGAAGCAGAAATCAACATCATCAATAGTATGACTAAAGATGAAGCCTATCAGAAAATCACCAATGAGTTTATCGGTGACACAGTTGACAGGAAATTTGATTTGCTCAGCGCAGATAAACAAGTGGATGGAGAAGTGATCCTGGCGAGAAAAGGGCAGCCCTCCTTATCGGCACGCTTAAATGTGTTAGCAGGTGGCATAGGTGTCACGGTTAAAGACTTCCCTCGGCTAGACGGCGAAGTTGACGACAGGAATAGATTTCAGCGGGCAGCTGACTATTTGGAAAGTTTAGGCGGCGGTAAACTAGTTGTGCCTAACCCAAACGTGCCTTATGAAATTATTGCGCCAAGTGGTACGACGGTTAAAAACCCATATCGAATACTTGTGGGTAACAACATTGAAATTGTGGGAGTCGGGCTGCCGCTAATATTAATGAAAGGCATGTCAAAAAGCTATATTGACAGTATTGATGACGTAAGTTCAAGTGGTCGTGATTTATTTACTGTGTTCTCTTTTTTGGGGTCAGTAAAGTCGTCGATCAAAGGAATTCGTTTCAAAGGTGAGTGGGATGGCATAGGAGATTTCAGGTTTGCGTCACCACGAGCTAAAGCAATAGGATTTATCGGGGTCACTGATTGTCATGTCGATGATTGTCACGGCGAATATATCCTAGGAAATGTAGTCAATGTAACGATGTCTCAGTCAACAGTCGATGGATTCTATAGATGGTCTGAAAATTTTTCAGTGATTAATTCCTCCGCCTATAAATGCCTTGAAAATGGCTTTAACTATATGGGTGGCACAAGAGACGCAAGATTTTTAAATAACTATTCTATATCTAACGGTTCTTCGGGGTTTGAATCAGCTACTGACATATTAACAGTGTCAGGTAATATTTCAAGAAACAACAAGTTTACAGGCATGAGTTTCTCAGGCACAAACTATGTGGTATTCGGTAATATACTATCTGGAAATACTAATAACGGCGAACTTGTTGGAAAGCCCGCACATGGCATACAGATAACAGGCGGAGGCTTTGGCGATATTTCGGATAATATAATATCTAATAACGAGGGTTATGAAATAAAAATTTATCCAGGCGTCACAGACTTAAATATAGTCAGCAATACGCTGACACATAGTACCACATCTAAAGTCAATCACGTTGTGTATATGGCTGGCACAGCTACTAAACCGATCGCCAATGTCCTGTTTAAAGATAACCGCATAAAAAATAGTTTATCTACGTTAACATTTGCCGTCATTTTAAACTATGTTAAAGATTCAAAGATTAAAGATAACGTGATTAAAAGCGGTTATGGTACAGCTTCTATCTACGTGCAGTCAACCTGCGAAAATGTTGATGTTCGGGATAACGATACTGATAAAGGCGTCCTCTTATCGCCGCAAGGAAAAGCGTTATCTATGTACGGTAACGTGGGTGGGGATCTTCCTAAAACTTCACAGTCAGAGGCAGAACCGACATCTGGAACTTACAATAGAGGGGATATCATAGATAATGTATCTAAATCGGTTGGACAGGGGCAGCCTGACCGCTGGCGATGTGTTGCTTCTGGTACAGCAAATAATAACCCGTGGCAGGCACAAAAGTCTTATACCATCGACACAATCGTTAATGCAAATGGTAATGTTTATAGAGCGGCTAATTCGGGGTCTAGCGGCACCGTTGCTCCGTCGCATACTTCTGGCACAATTGCGGACAACTTAGTCAACTGGGAATATATATCCCCACACGCAAAGTTTGAGGTGTCGGGACAAGTAGGACTCTATCCATCTACGACAACAACACCATTATTTAAAGGGCAGATTGGACAAAGTGGAACGAAGATCGCGATTGCCGTCGGAACAAGTTCAGCAGCTGACTGGATACAGATCAGTAATTAATATTTAAAAAAGAACTTATACATCTAGCCTCTCACTCAGTGAGGGTTTTTATTATAAAAAATTAAGAGGAGTGATTTAGTGGAGGACGTTGTATTAAATTGGATCATTAAGGTAGCAGTGCCGGTAGCGGGGGTAGCATTAGTGTTGTTCTCGATGTTCAAGGCAAATGAGAAGAGATTATCGACGATGGAAACTGACCTAGTTTATATGAAGAAAAAAGATGATGAGTTAAGTGCCAGACTGCAGAATGTTGAAAATAACTATGCCATCTTAATCCGTGTTGAAGAGCAGCTGAAGACGTTGTTTAAGCAGAACGAAGAAATCAAACAAGAAGTTAAAACTATAAAAAACGAAGAGAGAGGGCCGTATTGAAGCGGTCCTCTTTTAATGGAGGAGATTAAATGACAGCAGACAAATTAAAGCAGTGGATTGGACTCATCGGAGGTTTCCTCGGTGCATTATATCTGGCCCTTAAATCAGCGGGCATTGAAGCAGAATGGTTGGCAGCTGATAAGGTAAATCCTTGGCTCAATGTAATGACGACACTTATCCCGTTTGTTTTGGCAGGCTACGGCATCTACAAAAACCAGTACCTACTCACTCATCGAGCGAAGAAACAGGAAGAAACACTTAAGCAAAAAGGATTGAAATAAGGCGGCCAGTAGGTCGTCTTTTTAATTTAAAAAATGGAGGGACTTAAATAATGAAAACTAAACAAGAGGCTTTAGACTGGATCACTCAATCAATCGGGCGCAAGTATGATTTTGACGGTTATTACGGATTTCAATGCTTTGATTATGCCAATGCTTATTATAACTATGTAACAGGTGGCACGCTGCATGGCGATGGTGCAAAAGACATCCCGTTCAGTAATGACTTTACAGGTCTTGCGACGGTCTATAAAAATGACGCTGACTTTGTCGCCGAACCTGGAGACATCGTGGTTTGGGGCAGCCAACTGGGTAACGGCTTTGGTCACGTAGCAGTTGTTTCAAGCGCTGACTTTAATCAGATCGTCGTCGTCGAGCAAAACTGGCTCAATGGTGGCTGGACAGAGGGTCCGAAGCGCGGCGGTACTGGATGGGAGACAGCGACAAAGCGCGTGCATACCTACCATAATCCGCAGTGGTTTATCAGGCCATCATACAGTCAATCAGTTGTTAAAAAGGCAGCAGCGACTGTTAAAAAGGCAGCTCAAAAAGTTAAGGCTAAAGTACTGCCGCCGACCTTTAAACCCAATATCAATCGAGGGCGGTCAAACGAGGCTTATGTCATGGGTACTATTGATAGTCTAGGCGCAGAGGTACGCAAGCGTAAAGGCAGCAGAGCAACAGGATTTAACTGGGATTCAAAGGCCGGCTACTCACTTAATCTTGGAGACGTCGTGTATATCTTTGAGATTCACGACGGATGGGGCAGAATTTACACAGGAGACTTAAGTGGCCAAGGCAGCAACGACTGGATCTGGTTAGGCAGATTGCAAGTAAGTAAAGTGTTTAAATAATAATCTAATAAAAAGTCAAAGCCGTCTGTCCAATATGGATAGGCGGCTTTTTTATGTTATAATTTATCTAAGAGGAAAAACATCAGGTAAACAACAACACCTCCACAGCAGTGGGGGCTCTTTTACTAAAGAACGTAAATACCACCACCCTCAAGTGTTGGCAAATCGAAATTTTCTTCAATTATATCTTTAATTATTTTTACTTCTTCATATAACTTTTCAACGTTTGAACTAAAGTCTAGATTTCGGTAATTTCTTGACTCAATAACAAATGTTTTCAGATAATAAACGTCCCCTTCAAAAAGCATTTCGGGTACTTTTTCGCTTGATATAATCATATTGCTAAATACAGCACTATATTTAGATTTCAAAGTTTTATTATCTATCTTAAGATTTACAGAATCTAGCCTTTCATCATAATGTTCTATTGTGTTACGGATCTTGGAATTTAACAACTCATTTAAATTGTCAATTGGGATATGTCGTTGAAGATTTAATGCTCTCTCACATCTAAAGTCATATAATCTTTTTGATTCTTTCTTCCCTCTGGCGGTCGGGATTAGGAGTTTACGAATATTGTGGCTATGTACAAAAATTGCTGATAATTTCAGAAAAGCTTCTGGATTTACTTCTAAAAATTCTTTTCCTTCTTCTGAATTTTCATGTTTGCTAATTAATTCAGGTATAAAAGAATCATATATTCGAATTATTTCTTTCGAGAGAGCGTAAAGTTCTTGATAATAATTTAATAGAATATCTTGTTTCATAAATTTGTTTCACCTCCTTTCAGTTTATTTCGAATAAGGACTGTTTAATTATATTATATTTAAAAAAAATTTAATCATTAGAAGTAAAAATAAAAGTACATAATGTTTAATACAGCTGTCTAGGGAATATCTTCGCACATATTTTAATCCGTCTATCTTAACAGGTAGGCATCTTTTTGTTTTCTGTTAAATTTCAATAAATTATATTATAGTAAAGATTATAGAATCTTTATTAGGAGGAATGGCAATGACGTTAATAATAAATGTACTAAGCAATAATGGTGATATTGGACAGAAGAAAAGCGAAGCTTTAAGCCAAGTGTTCAATAAGGCGTTAGCAGACATTGAAAGCGAATTTTTTATTAATCTTGAAATTAATCCTTTAAATTTACTTTTAAAACTAGAATCAAAAAAAGATAAAAATGACGTTAAGAATTATAACAGCAAAAAAATATTCATTCTAATTCATGAGTTACTCGATTCAATTTTCATAGAGAAAATCAATAGTTTTGAAATTTTATTTGAAAACTTTGATTCTAACACACTGAAATGGAGTAGTGACTTAAGTATATTCAAACAAAAAAATCCGAACATTGTTGGCGTCGGCAAAAAGATAAAGTATAACGATAGTGATTTTGAAATTGATATTATAAAAGAACCGAATTACATTAAAACATTACCATTTAATAATTACTCAAAATATAACTTACGTTTCACTAAAGATGATTTAGATACTACAAATATTGCTAACAAATTAAGCGAAGCTTTAAATACACTTGTAAAACTGGACGATAATTTAAAACAATTTTGAGGGTGATAAGATGTTCGTGCAACCCAAAACAAGAGAAGAGCACTTAAAAGAAATCAAGAAGAAAAAGAGAAATAACAAAAACTTCAATTTAGAGGAGTTATTAAACAGGTTTGAAGGAAAAATTCAATTAGATTATAAAGATATATACGGAACGGAGAGTGAAAAAGATGACTATAAGTAGTTCAAATTTCATTTCAACTCGTTCTCGAATACCTCTTAACTTAATAGATGATTATATATATCTCGACACCAATATACTATTGACTCTTTACAAAAAAGTGACACCAAATAATGTATTAGGACAAGATAAAATTCATTATTATAATGATATTAATAGATTCATTAATCAAGTAATAAAATCTGATAAATTATTATTTTATTCTCATCACGGTATAGAAGAGTTTAACAGTGTTTTAACACAGAAAATGCAAGACAATTACAAGGGCTCACAAGGGCTAAATAGTATTAAAGAAATTCCCAAAAGTGAAATGATAAGAATAAATACAATGGCTTATAAAGAAATATCCAACTTTGAATCATCTGTGATTAATAATATTGGTGATAAACTAAGTTATTCAAATTCATATGTTGATTCTGAAGGAGTCAAAATTGCCCTTCAAGATGGTGTAACAGGACCAGATGCTAAACACATAGCTATAGCTAGGGAAAATGATATTAATAGCATATTTACTAACGATGGTGACTTTGTTAATGCAACCGGGTTAAATATTTATGGATCAAGTTTTAAGATACACCAAGAATCAATGAAAAATAATCCTACCAGTTTGCGACTTTCTAATTAAAATAGTTAACATAAGTATAGCGTAATCTATATACATAAACTTTTTCCTATTATCAAATATTTACATATATAAGATAGTAAAAGGGGTGATGGGATGAAACTGAGTTATGACTACAATGATTTAATACATGAGCTGCATGCTGATGTGAAAGAGGAATTGGTTAATGCGGATGGCCAGATTAAAGTGGAACGCGGCGAAACGATTATCGTCGGTCGTAAATCCTATGCACCTGTCATCGATTACTTTTATGACACTGATGATGTGGATCAGATGAAAGACGTTAACCAGGAGCGCGTGCAGACTATCAAAGTAACAGAACTGATGATTGAAATGCTAAAGATGAATGAGAAAATTTAGACCTGCAGTTGCGCAGGTCTTTTTTATTTGCTCGAAAACACTGATACACAAAGGCTCTTAAAATAATTTTTAAATTATCATGACATATGGCATAATTATTATTGACACCATGACATATGGCATGATATATTATATTCAACAGCAAGACATACTGAAAGCATCAGGGGGAATAAGTTATGACTAAAGTATCAGAACAGGATCTACAGCAGTTAATCAATAGTGACATAGCCGCAAATAAAATCGCAACTGAAACAGGAGTTAGCGCCTCAGCAATACAGCGCATTAGATTAGGTGAAAGAAAACTCGGCAACTTAACATTTGACACTTGTAAAAAACTACAAAAATACTGGGAGGAATTAAACATGAAAAACATCAGATGGACAGGTAAAACGACAGACGGGCGCAAACACTTTTCAGCGGAGGGAAAAGGTTATTACAATTTATTTAGTAACATCGAAGAAAAATACGGCTATGGCAACATCATTGATGAGCAGTACGAAAACGCGGATCGCAGCAATTGGACAGAAGATCAATATAAAGAGGCGATTGAAGAAAGCACATCAGAAGCCTACTATCAGACTTTTGAGGAAGAAGCGACTGTCGCTTTTGTTGAAGAAGGAGACGTCAAGGAAACGAAGACAGGCTACAAAGAGGACATTATTGAATGGACAGTTGAAATACTCAATAACATGTCGACTGACTACGACCTGGACTTCGAGGACCTGATTCTGGACGTTGAGCAAGCGAATGACACAGATGAAGTTCTGACATTGCTCGAAGAAAACTTTAACGATAGCACTTATAAATTTGATGCTCAATAAAAAGAAGGCCACCTAATCAGGTGGCTTTCTCCTGTTTATATCTAGCATTCTTTTTAGCGCGGAATATATTATATAGTTTCATGGTTTTTATCCTGGTATTTGATGCATCAATGTAGATGTGTCTGATTACTTCGAGCATACGCCTGTTTACCAGCTGTTCCTGCGTGTCTGCCGGATGATTCATATACTTGTCACTTAATCGTGCCAGTTCACGATGGATATGCAGATTCAACAGATTAACAAACGAATCGTAAGCGGCTTGACTCTTTTTGATTTCTTGCATATTGAGATATGGATCAATCATTTCTTCGATAACTTTATCGGTTAGGTAAGTCGATATGTCAGTGTCGTGAATAATGCAGTAGTCATTCAGATGTTTCAGCACATCATTATCAATATCAATCACTAGCTTCATATTAATCTCCTTAAACATATTTATAAATAAATCTACCATTAGATTATAATATATGAGATATTATGATTAATAAAAAAAGACGAAGATTGCTCAATAGAGAGCAACTTTCGTCTGTATAATCGAAGTATAATAAATTCTCCTATTTAAACGAATTTTTGAGCTGAAAAAAACGTCCACAATTATCCACAAATCGACGTTTTTAAAGAGGGAAAATCGCATAAGGACGCCGTTAGTTTTAATTTCGTTGAATCCCTTGCCCGTTAATCAAGAAGACTGTTTTCAAAGGGATAATAAAACTTTGGGTCAGTCTTTTTTTGCATTTAAGGATTGAAAAGTCCTCAGAAAATTTGTACGATTTTGTTACTTGCAGTAATAATGCATCAGCATTCAATAAAACGGATAAAAGAGGTTAGTATGGCAAAGAAGAAACCATCTTTCAGAGCAGCGCTGGAAGAAATGAGTTATCCAGTGAAGTATAAAAAGTTTTCTAAATTGTTTAAAAATGTAAAGAAGTCTGACCGACGTTTTTTCATTAAACTATTGAAAGTATACTGCGCCGAAATTCAGAATAAAGAGCTTGTTCACTATGCGTCATATAGTGAATTGAACTTAAACCAGCGCGGCGTCATTATTCTGCTTGATGACCGTCTTATTCTTGCCCATGGCAAGGTAAAGACAAAGCTTGTGCATTTCAACCGAATTAAATACAGCAGAATAGCTGCAATCGACTTCAATCGTCAGGATAAGAACAATAAAGATGAACAGTACGGTGCATTATTCCTGAAAGTTAAGCGTAAAAACTTAGCGCTGAAAAATTATACAATCAGAAGCCTGAAACGTGAAGACTTGCCTGAAATCGTCGAATTTATTAAAATGAAAACGTCATCACACAAACTATAATGACAAAGGGGTATCATCATGGCAAACATTGACAAACTAGTACAGTACGCGGAACTGAAAGCAGGACAGTTCGGTTCTGATTACCGCGAGAATTACGAAGATGATAAAGTGGCGGAAATTAAACCTAACTCTGTGCGTGCAGAAGGCACTCAAGTCATCATTTCATATGATGCACATTCTTATACAGTGGACTTGAACCGCTCAGGTGTAGCGGGAGAAGTGACGCCGGAAGATGCTGAAGAAGTGGCAGCGCGCGTACAGGAATATTTTAAATACGTCTAAATAAATAGAGGCAGCAAAAAAGAGTGATGGATTCCGATCTTCAAACGAAGACTGGAATCCATCACTCTTTTGATTTTAGATGGCCAGCACTGCAGATATATATAAGCCGATAGCGAGCAGGAAGCCGAACAATGTGTTGAACTGTCCGGTCACTTTCATCGCCGGCATCAGTTCAAGCGGCTTGTCTCCTTTGAAGAACCTGTTGACTGCTTTGACCGGCAGGTTGGCACTCAGCAGCACAAGCAGCAGGAAGAGCGAGCCGTATGGTTTTGCGAAAGTGATGTAAAGAATGACAGCGAAGCTGATGAAGTACAATATCGCCATCGTAATAATAGCAATGCGTTTCCCGACGAGAATGACAAACGTTTTACGGCCGCTTGCTTTATCTTTGACACGGTCGCGGATGTTATTAGCCATATTGATCATGCCGATATTGATCGATACTGGGATGCTCATCAGCGCAGGATACCAGTGTGTATGCCCTGTATGAATGTAGAATGTGATCATAATGATGACAAATCCCATGAAGAAGCCGGCGAATAGTTCACCGAACGGCGTCCATGAAATCGGGAACGGGCCGCCGGTATAAAGGTAGCCGACTGCCATGCAGACCATGCCGACCAGCAGTATCCACCATGATGAGCTGGCACATATATAAAGGCCGAGAATAGCTGCGACGATGTAGAAAGCTACCGCTAAGTTATAGACGGACTGCGGCGACATGCCGTTTCTGACAATGGCACCGCCGATACCGACAGACGTATGGTCATCAAGACCACGTTTGTAATCAAAATATTCATTGAACATATTCGTTGCTGCTTGAATCAATAGACATGCAATCAGCATGACGATGAGCAGATCGAAACGGACAGGTCCGAAGTAGCGGGCAGCAGCTGTCCCGACAAGCACAGGGACAAATGCTGCAGTCAGTGTGTGCGGGCGCATGAGATGATAATATTTTTTAAATCCAGTGTGCGTTGCTAAATGTTCTGACATGTATAATCTCCTATTCGTTCATTTACAGATTGTATTTTATTCTTATTTGAAATAGTAGTCAATGTACGAGAGCCAGGATGTCCACTTTTACGGAAAAAGTGGTAAACTATATAGGACTATAAAAGTGAAGTGAAAGAAGCTGAAAGTGGAATGATGGAGGATTATACATCCAGAAGAAACATATATCAGGTGCAGTGGGACAAAGAGCTTCTGCCGCACCAGTTATTCAATATATATCAAGAATATGCGGGCTCCCGCTATTTCTTTATGACGAAAGAAAAAGATGAATGGCTGCTTGGTCTCGGTGCAGAGAAACTGATCAACGTCAATCACCGTTCGCCGAGCTATGTCAATCAGGTGTTTTTGAAGATGCTCAGCACATGCACAGTGACGGGCATCACGCCGAACTTGATCCGGCTGTTCGGCGGCTTTCAGTTTGATGAAGGGACTAATGAGGACTTTGCAGGATTCGGTCACAGTCATTTCATCTGGCCGAAGATTCAAGTGCTGTTTAAGTCCGGCTGCTATTATTTGTCGTTCACTAATATGGATGAAGACGAAATAGCAGCATTCCTGGCGAAACTGGATGACAGCGTTCCTGCTGCTGAACTGCCGGAAGTCATTGACCAGCGAAATGTAGACGCTGAACTATTTCTTGCCAATGTCAGTCAGGCAGTGGACGCGATGGCAGCGGGGCAGCTGACAAAAGTTGTGCTGTCACGACGCAAAAAAGTCAGATTGGCCGCTGCAATTGATAACAGTGCATTAATCAGACGCGGCTTTCATGACCAGGAGTTCAGCTACTTTGTGCTGCTGGAGAACAACGACCGTACTTACGTCTCAAAGACACCGGAACAGCTCGTCAAAGTGACCGCTCAGAAACTCAGCACGAATGCCATCGCGGGGACGATGAGCAGTCGACTTGAAAACGCTGAGTCGCTGCTGCTGCAAGATGAGAAAAACTTAAAAGAGCATCAAATCGTCGTCAGCAGCATTGAAGAGGACCTTGAGCCTTATTCTTCTGAACTGAACATTCCTGCTGCTCCCGGTATACTTGCCAACCGTTATTTCTATCATCTGTATACACCGATCACAGGCACTATCGATGAGAGTGATGTACTGACACTCACTCAAGCGATGCATCCGACACCTGCTCTCGGCGGCTTTCCAAAGGCTGCTGCTGCTGCTTTCATTCAGCAGGCTGAAGGGAACAGAGGATTTTACGGCGCACCGCTCGGGTATATCGATGCGAATATGGACGGTGAGTTCATCGTAGCGATCCGCTCGATGGTGCTGCACGGCGATGAGGCAGTGCTGTATGCAGGATGCGGCATTGTACAGGACAGCCGGCCGGAAGAAGAACTGCATGAAACAGAAATTAAATTTAAGCCTATGCTGCAACTGTTAGGGGTGTCAGTGTGAAAAATGAACAGCTTACAAAACAAGTTTTCAAAACAATAAAAGGACTCTATGATTACGGCGTGCATGAAGTCGTTATCTCACCGGGCTCTCGTTCGACACCGCTTGCAATGGCGTGTGAAGTGCACCCAAAGATGACGACTTATATTCATCCGGATGAACGCAGTGCAGCTTTTTTTGCGCTCGGCCTGATCAAAGCGACGAAAAGACCTGTCGCTGTCATCTGTACGTCGGGTACAGCAGCGAGCAATTACATGCCGGCAGTGTCAGAAGCTTTCATCAGCAGGCTGCCGCTTGTCGTCATAACAAGTGACAGACCGCATGAACTGCGCAATGTCGGTGCACCTCAAGCTATTAATCAAGTGCGGATGTTCACGAATTTCGTCAACTATGAAGTGGATTTCCCGCTCGCGGATGACTTCCAGTCACCGCATAATTTTGTGGATGCTGTGCTGCTGCAGGCGTCGCGTTTCTTCTCCGGTCCTGAATCCGGCCCGGTGCATTTCAATATGCCGTTTCGTGAGCCGCTCGTTCCGGATTTATCAGCGACAGAACTTCTCACCGTCGAACCGAAAAGTCCGTTGACTTATCAGAAGACGGTCGACCTCGAACCGGTCAGACAACTGATGAAGCGCGGCAGCGGAATGATTATCGTCGGCGACTGTCAGAACGTGGATTTATCGCAGCTGCTGTTATTTGCAGCGATACATCAGCTGCCTGTGTTCGCTGATCCACTGAGCCATCTGCGTCACCAGGATTCGCCGTACATTTTATCAACCGGGGATACACTGTTCAAAGTTTACAAGAACTTTAACCCCGGCTATATCATCCGTGTCGGTAAGCCGGTTGTCTCGAAAGCGGTCAACCAATGGCTGGCTGCGGTCAAGTCGCCGCAGATTCTTGTGCAGAACACGCTGCAGCCTGATACATTTCCAGTCGTGCCTGACATTCATCTTGAGATGACAGCGAATGACTGCTTCAGACAGCTGGCGGAAGAAAGCCCGGTCATCAACTGCGGCTGGTTTGAACTGTTTGCCCATCTGAATGCAGTAGTAGTCAATGTCATCGGTCAGCATATTCATTCCGTCAACGATGAAGGGACAATCTTTGCCCGTCTGGCCCGCCAGCTGAAAGAAGATGACGTGATTTTCCTCGGCAACAGCATGCCGATCAGAGACTGTGACACATTCTTTATCGACGGGGCTGCGAGACCATACTGCAACCGCGGAGCTAACGGTATTGACGGTGTCGTCTCTACGGCGATGGGTATGGCGGTCCATAAGAAAGTCACGCTTGTCATCGGAGATATTTCATTCTTCCATGATATGAACGGGCTGATTATGAGGAAGCTGGAAGACATTGATATCCGCATCATTGTCATGAACAACAACGGCGGTGGTATATTCAGCTACTTGCCGCAGAAAGAAGAAGAGCTGCTCTTTGAACGGCTGTACGGCACGCCGCTCGACCTTGATTTTGAGCATACGGCGAAATTATACGGCTTTAATTATCAGCGCCATGAAATATACGATAAGATCCAGCTGCCGTCATTTGGTGCGCATATTATAGAAGTGATGACGAACAGACAGGACAACGTCATCGCTCACGAAGAACTGACAGAGAGAGTAAGGGAAGCAGTCTATGCTGAACTATCACTTAACAACACGGCACAGTAAGATACTGGTCATTATGCTGCACGGCTTTATGGGAGACCATCAGGCGTTTGATGAAGCAGTGAACAGAATGAGTGAAGTCGACGTTGTGGCGATTGATCTGCCGGGCCATGGCAGCAGTCTCAGAGATGACCAGGAATGGACGTTTGACTGGATCATCTCTGAGATTAAAGCAATCGTTGATACGCTGCACTATGAGCGCGTGTTGATGTACGGCTATTCGATGGGCGGCAGAATCGCCCTTTATTATGCACTCAATCATCATGTTGACGGTCTTATACTTGAGAGTGCTTCACCGGGGCTTGACAATGCCGCTCGCCGCGCAGAAAGACGAATCATCGATGCTGAACGCGGGAAGCGCATCAGGCACGACTTCGACAGCTTTGTGACATACTGGGCAGCACTGCCGCTCTTTGAGACCGATAAACCGCTATCGGATGAAGCGGCGGCACAGCTTGATGCGATGAGAAGACGTCAGCATCCAGCAGGTCTGAATAAGGCACTGACCGATTACGGCACAGGGTCACAGCCGTCTGTCTGGCATCGTCTTGCTGATTACACGCAGCCGGTGCTGCTGCTGACGGGGACAAAAGACAGTAAATTCGAGCAGCTGAACAGCCGGATGCATCGTCTGCTGCCCTGCAGCCGGCATATTAAATTGCCTGCAGGGCATACAATTCATGTGGAACATCCAGAGATTTTTGATACAATAGTAATAGAATTCATTAAGGAGGCTAACCATGTCTAGAGTATGGGAAACAGTCAAAGAATATAAAGAAATAAAATACGAATATTTTGAAGGGATCGGTAAGATCACAATCAACCGTCCACATGTTCGTAATGCATTCACACCGAACACGGTGATGGAGATGATCGATGCCTTCTCACGTGCCCGTGACGACCAGCGTATCGGTGCTATCATCTTAACAGGCGAAGGCGATATGGCATTCTGTTCAGGAGGCGACCAGAAAGTCCGCGGTCACGGCGGTTATGTCGGTGACGATAATATTCCACGTCTGAACGTGCTGGATCTTCAACGTTTAATCCGTGTCATTCCTAAGCCGGTCATCGCGATGGTCCGCGGCTATGCAATCGGTGGCGGCCACGTCCTGCACGTCGTCTGTGACTTGACGATTGCTGCTGATAACGCGCGCTTCGGACAGACAGGTCCGAAAGTCGGCTCATTCGATGCAGGTTACGGCTCAGGCTACCTGGCACGTATTGTCGGTCATAAGAAAGCACGTGAAATCTGGTACTTATGCCGTCAATATAATGCGCAGGAAGCACTGGACATGGGACTCGTCAACACAGTTGTACCACTCGCTGACATTGAAGATGAGACAGTGAAATGGTGTAAAGAGATTCTTCAGCATTCACCGACAGCGCTGCGCTTCTTAAAAGCTGCGATGAACGCAGATACAGATGGTCTTGCAGGTCTGCAGCAGTTCGCAGGAGATGCAACACTTCTTTATTACACATCTGACGAGGCGAAAGAAGGCCGCGATGCATTCAAGGAAAAACGTCAGCCGGACTTCGACCAGTTCCCTAAATTCCCTTAAGAATAAATAACTTGAACAGCGCGCTTTCTGCACGGAAGGCGCGTCTTTTAATAAGGAGCAGCTAACGATGAATCACTGGTTATATACACAAGCAATGAACAATCCAGAGCGAATCGCATTGATAACCGGCGGGCTGGAACTGACATTCGGCAAGCTCTACAGCCGGGCACAGAAAGTCAGCGGGCATATCGCTGCCCTGAACTTGCCGCAGCGCATTGCGGTTCAGCCTCACAATCAATTATCTTCAGTCATTATCATGCACGGCTTAATTCTCGCCGGCCGTGAAGTCGTGACGGTCAATACGCATTTGACTGAGAGCGAAGTGATGCAGCAGCTGTCGTCCATTCAAGTGGAAGTACTGATTACTGACAGACAATATACAGCTATTCATTCAATCTCTCCGGAATCGTTACTCCTTGATGCTGATGAAGTCACAGAGACGATGACAACGTTTGAAGAGGACGATATACTGTCCATTATGTTCACATCAGGCACAACAGGCGTCCAAAAAGCAGTGCCGCAGACATTCAGGAATCATTATGCCAGTGCCAAGCGCTGCAGGCAGTCCTTTCCTTATGACGAAGATTCAAGATGGCTGCTCTGTCTGCCGTTATATCATATTTCAGCATTCAGCATACTGCTGAGAAGCGCTATAGAAGGCTTCACGATAGTACTGTTTGAAAAGTTCGATGCCGTCAACGTATTAGCGAGCATTAAGGACCAGAACATCACACATATTTCGCTTGTGCCGCAGACACTTGAGTGGCTGCTTGATGCAGGCCTCGAGCGTCACCAGTTGCAGGGCCTGCTGATCGGCGGCGCTAAGATGGATGAACGGACGCTTGAGAAGAGTCTGGAACGTGAACTGCCGATCTATACATCATTCGGCATGACTGAGACTTGCTCCCAGTTTATTACGGCAACGCCTGAAGATATCGCAAAATATCCGAACAGCGTCGGCCGGGTGACACCGGACATTAAAGTAGCGGCACCGCTGAACGGTGCCGGTGAAATTCTTGTCAAGGGCGATAACGTGATGAATGGTTATCTTTACCCGCAGCAGGCGAATGCGACATCATTTACAGACGGCTTCTTTATGACCGGAGACGTCGGCCGTATTACTAACGGCTGCTTGTATGTCCTTGACCGGAGACGTGACTTGATTATTTCAGGCGGCGAGAATATTTATCCGAGCGAGATTGAGCAGGTCGTTCTCGCACTTCCTGCCATCAGCGCATGTGCCGTCGTTCCTATTGAAGATGACAAGTGGGGGCAGCGGCCGGCGCTTGTTTACGAGGCACCGGAAAATATGGATGATGAGATCAGGCAGGTGATCGCCGGGAGCATCGCCAAGTACAAGCACCCGGTGATGATGAAGCGGGCACATATTGCACGGACAAGTAACGGTAAGATCTCAAGACACCGCGTCAGAGAGTGGCTGCTGAATGAAATTCAGTAACTTAAAACTATTCCGTTACAAAGCGCCGTTTCATCAGCCGGTCGAGACGGTGAAAGTCCAGATGGCTGAACGCGAAGTGCTGGTCATCTCGCTTGACGTCGACGGTACGAGCTGTTATGCAGAGAGCAATGCTTTTGCAGCGCCGTGGTACCATTATGAAACAATAGACAGTACGGCGTCAGCTGTCCGGGCAATATTTGCTGCACTGCAGGATAAGACATTTACAGACTATACAGAGCTCGGTCATGCACTTTATCGATTCAAAGAGACGCCGCATGCGATAGCGCTGTTCGATTATATCGGCTGGCAGTATTTTCATGGCTGTCCGCCGGTCACAGTGCCGTTAGGTTACACGGTCCACAGTGCTATCCCTGATCACATGAGCAACCGGGTGAAGGTCAAATGGACGACTGATATTGTGACGACAGTGAGCAGCATCCGCAGAAGCTATCCCGATATCAAGATCTGTATTGACGCAAACGGCAGCCTCACTGAAGCAGACATGCCCGTCATAGAAGACTGCCTGCTGTACGGCATCGATTACATTGAAGAGCCGTTCAGCGATATCGCGTTGTATCAGCGGTACAGCCATCTGCCGCTTGCGATTGATGAATCAGCAGACAGCATCGAAACTATTCTGAAGTATACTGCAGTGGGCGTCGACATCATCATAGCGAAGTACTCACGACTCGGCGGCGGCTATCCCGTCATGATGCTGAAAGAGGCAATGCCTGACAAAACAATCATCATCGGCGGGATGTATGAGTTCGGGCTGAGCAAATACTTCACCGCAGCGCTTGCCGAACAGATGGGGACCATACCTGACATTACACCGCGGGGCTATTATTTCAATGCCGATTATGCAGACTGGAACGAAGAGATTTCAGCAGGAATGATGACGATGAGTTTTCCGGCAGTCGATGAATCAAGGCTCAGCCGTATTAAAATATAAGAGTAGACCACAATATAAAAAAGACTAAACGCTTTTGACGTTTAGTCTTTTTTTGGTGGCACGGGGTCAAAGCCGCCTTCATGGAACGGATGACATTTACTGATGCGCGCTGCTGTCAGCATGCCGCCTTTCAGCGCACCATGTGTTTCAATCGCTTCTAATCCATATTCAGAGCACGTCGGATAAAATCGGCATGTCGGCGGTGTCATCGGCGAGATATAGCTTCTGTAAAACCGGATTAAAGATAATAGTACATGTTTCATAGCAGCCTCCTATTTTATCAGGTCTTTAACTTTAGTCTTATTGAAATCATAGTAATTCGTTGTCTGCTTCATATGAATATGAACCGGTTCCTCGTCTATCGTGCCAGTCATCTCTACATCGAATGTCAGCGTCTTAGGATATACATTGACAGGCGAGTAGTCCACTGTATAACTGCCGGATTTCACTTTCAAGTCCTGAATGTCAGCGAGGCTTTCCACTTGATTCAAGCTGGAGGAAGCGAGACCGTATTCAAACAATGCTGTCATGACTGCTCCGTGTCCTTCGTAATGCATGCTGTCTTTGTTGACTGTCATGTGATCAGCTTCAGGCTTAATGACGTCTTGCAGCAGGTGCTTCAGATTGAAGATGTCAGCGATAGTGGATTCGATGTACTTTGTATCTGCATGCCGCGCCTGATAAGTAATATAGTCAGGTTTCGGGTCGGCCTGCAGTACGCCGTTCTTCAAGTCGGCTTTATAGGATTTCACGGGGTAGTGCATGTTGTTGCTGGCTGCTTTGACTCTCAGATTGAACTGGTCTGCTGTATTTGTCTGGCTGTTAGTTTTCTGTGTGAACTGTGTCGTGAACTTATTATATATAACGGTCGTCTTATTTTCACTTTCACTGCTCAAGCTGGCTATCGCTTTGATGGACTGCTGCATCTGACTGAATGTTTCGTCTTTTGTCCTGGGCGCTGGTGACTCTTTGCTACATGCGCCGGTAATTAATGATAATATAGTAATGATATAAACAATTTTCTTCATGATAACCTCTTTTGTTTTTATAGTCTGATTTTATCATAGAGATGTGAACGGGGATAGCTTATGGAATTTATCGATCAGTTGGGATGCAGAGTAGTGCTGCAGCGCGATAAACCGGTCCATGACCATGTGCTGGTCATAGCGACGTATCAGGGCCGGTTCGTACTGACCCATCAGAAAGAGCGCGGCATTGAATTTCCGGGCGGCAAGCGGGAAGCGCATGAATCAACCATAGAGGCCGCAGGACGCGAATTATTTGAGGAAACAGGCGGGCGCACGTCATCACTGAAATATATCACAACTTATACAGTGCATGCAGACACACCGTTTACGAAAGATGTATTCACGGCAGTCATCTCATCGTTTGAGCCGCGTGACCATTACTACGAGACTTACGGGCCGGTCATTGTTGACAGGCTTGACGAAGTGGAAAGAGCGCTGCGCAGCAGGCTGCTTGATGATGACTGCATTAATTACATTGTGTCGGAGGTGATTTGATGTGGCTGGCAGAACGACCGGTCGCTGCCTGGTATTTAAGCAGACAGCTGGTTGAAGTGGATTATTATTCAGATGAATTTGTTGTTTCGGCACTGCTCCTTGAAGCGGCAGATGTGAGACGCATCGTCATTTATCTGCGGGGCGGGAAAGGCGGGGTCGGTCAAGTGAGACCGGTCCGGCTCATGCAGTTTGCCGGCCCTCATACACTTGTCGCTGCGCCTTATTACAGAGGGACTAGAAGTGACAACGGGAAAGACGAGTTCGGCGGTGCAGATTTGGAAGATGTGCGGTCGCTCGTGCGTCTGCTGAGAGAAAATTACGGAGACGTGCCGATCCATCTGATCGGGTTTTCGCGGGGCGGGATACAGGGGTTATTGACATATCAGGACGTCGGGGCGGCGTCATTCATCTGCCATAGCGGCGTCACAGATATTTACCTGATGTTTGAGGAACGGCATGATTTACGCGGCATGATGAAGCGGCTCATCGGCAGGCCCGCCGTCGACAAAGAGGCCTATGACCGGCGCAACGGCTATCAGCATGTGACTGAGATGAGTCCACCGGTCATGATCATCCACGGCACGAGCGACGTCCAGGTCGGTATTCAGCATGCCTATATATTACAGCAGCGGCTGGAGTCGCTCGGTGTGCCGTACGAGATGCACATTGTGGAAGGCGAAGGTCATGTGTTCACGCCGCCGAAAGAACGCGAGACGCTGAAGAAGATTCAAGAGTGGATGACGGCAGTCGAAGACGGATAAAAATTCATTTTTAGCTGTTGTATCAGCTGATAACAGGGTATTATAAAAGGTGTTCTATGTATTCATATATTTTAACAGAGGGGAAGAAAGGTATGGAAAATAAAATACCAGTAAAAACAGTTGAGGATACGTTCACAAATATCGACAATATCCACGATATTCTCAATCAAGTCGCAACGAAAGAAACGTCAGCAGACAGAAGTCTAGGACGCTTTATGCTGAAGTCAATAATGGCAGGTGTCTTACTCGCCATTATGACAGTGTTTATGCTTGCCATTAAAACGCAGTTTGACGGTGTCAATCACGGCGTCATCAACTTAATGGGGGCTGCTGCATTCAGTATCGCTCTCGTCATGATTGTGCTGACTAGAGCCGAACTATTGACGAGTAACTTCATGTTTTTTACGGTCGGTCTGTATTACAGAACAATCTCACTGAGTAAAGCAGCTAAAATATTTCTGCTGTGCTTCATCGGCAACATTATCGGAGGTTTTATTTTATTCGGCCTGATGAAAGGCACTAATGTCATGACACCGGAGATGGTGGGAGCTCTCACTAAATCCGTAGCATCAAAAACCGTGGAATCGACATGGCTGGCAATTATGATCAAAGGGATTTTTGCCAACTTCTTCATCAACATGGGGATTTTCCTGGCGATTCAATGTAAAGAAGCGCTGGCTAAAGCATTCTTCATTGCACTTGGTGTTGTTATCTTCGTCTTTATGGCTTTTGAGCACGTTGTCTACAATGCGGGTCTCTTTGCCGGAATGATGTACTATAATATCGATGCCTTATCATGGCTCGATGTTCTTAAAAACTTAGTGTTTGCCTTTATCGGCAACTATATCGGCGGCGGTATTTTCGTCGGTCTTGTCTTTGCCTACTTAAACGGCAGAAGAAACGATTATACAAGATAAAAAATAAGCTCCCATTCAAGCGACTGCTTGAATGGGAGCTTATTTAATTTCGATTTATTCACCTTTATAAGTGAAGCCGCCCTGTGCTTCGATTGCTGCAGAGCGTTCGCCGAACTTCTTGAAGTTCTCTTTGAACATGACAGCAAGTTCTTTCGCTTTCTCGTCATAAGCATCATCAGATACCCATGCTTCGCGCGGCATCAATAAGTTAGTCGGTACGCCCGGCACATGAGCAGGAATATGAAGTCCGAAAATATCGTCTGTTCTGTATTCCACTTCTTTCAGTGCGCCGCTGATAGCACGGCGGACCATAGAACGTGTATGCGTCAAGTTCATACGTGAGCCGACACCATATTCTCCGCCTGTCCAGCCAGTGTTGACCAGGTAGACATCGACGTTATGTTTGTCGATCAGTTCGCCTAACTTGTTCGCATAAACCGTCGCGTGCATCGGCAGGAACGGTGAACCGAAGCATGTCGAGAATACCGGCTGCGGGCTTGTGACACCGCGTTCAGTTCCAGCAAGCTTTGATGTGAATCCGCTTAAGAAGTGATACATTGCCTGATCTTTCGTCAGCTTAGCGATTGGAGGAAGCACCCCGAATGCATCAGCTGTCAGGAAGATGATTGTTTTCGCATGACCCGCAATAGAAGGCAGTATGATGTTATCAATATTGTCAATCGGATATGCTGCACGTGTATTTTCAGTCAGTGATTTATCTTCATAGTTCGGGAAGCCTTCTTCATCGACTTTGACGTTTTCCAGAATCGCACCGTAACGGATGGCATCATAGATCTGCGGCTCTTTTTCGCGTGTCAGGTCGATTGTCTTCGCATAGCAGCCGCCTTCAATGTTGAAGACGCCGTTGTCATTCCAGCCGTGCTCATCGTCACCGATCAGTTTACGCTGCGGGTCAGCAGATAAAGTCGTCTTACCTGTGCCTGACAGACCGAAGAATAAAGCAACGTCCTTATTTTCACCGACGTTCGCTGAACAGTGCATGCTCATGACGTCATTATCCGGTAAGTAGTAGTTCATGACACCGAAAATACCTTTTTTCATTTCACCGGCATACTCCGTACCACCGATTAAGATGATTTTATGTTTGAAGCTTGTCATGATGAATGTCTCTGATTTTGTACCATCGACTTCAGGGTCTGCCTTGAAGTGCGGGGCAGAGACGATAGTGAAGTCCGGTGTGATATTCAGACCTTCCTCTGTCGTTTCAGGACGGATGAACATCGTGCGGGCGAACAAGTTATGCCATGCCATTTCGTTGATGACGGAAAGTTTCAGCTGAGTCGCAGCGTCTGCGCCGGCATAACCGTTAAAGACATAAACTTTGTCTTTTGATTTTAAGTAGTCAGTCACTTTATTAAGCAGTTTTAAGAAGACGTCTTCTTCGATAGGCTGGTTGATCGCATTCCAGTCGATCTTGTCTTCTGTCTCTGCTTCTCTGACGATAAATTTATCTTTAGGCGAACGACCCGTATATTTCCCTGTTTCTGTTCTTACGGCTCCTGAGTCTGTAAGAACACCTTCACCATTGTTCAGTATTTCCTGAATGAGCTGTGTGCGTGACAGCTGCTTTAAAGTAGAAGGTTTTGTAAGTAATTGATCCAGACTTTCTTTATACGTCGACGTATCGTTCATGTTATAATCCCCCAGTAATATTTTCTGCAATGTAAGCAGTTTCATCAAATAGTATAACATAAGAGACTTAATAGTCTATACTATTGAAACGATAGTTACAAGTGAATTTAAAGACAGAAAATTTTGGATAACAATAATTTATTGACGTTTAACAAATAGTTTAGTATTATCTTACTTGCGGATTCTCTTATCCAGAGTGGTGGAGGGACATGGACCCTACGAAGCCCAGCAACCTATTCTTTCGGGAAACAAGGTGCCAAACCGTCTGCAGATTAATTCTGAACGATAAGAGTGAATGGACTTGTATGATTCAGGGCCTTCTCTCTTAATTGTGGAGAAGGCTTTTCTCTATGGATAAACCGTAAATCACTTTATATAAAAGGAGAAATTAAATTGGCAGATCGTAAGTTATTTACTTCTGAATCAGTAACAGAAGGACATCCAGATAAAATTGCAGACCAGATTTCTGATGCAATTCTTGACGAAATCTTAAAAGGAGATCCTAAAGCACGTGTTGCCTGTGAAACGTCTGTGACAACAGGTATGGCATTGATCGCAGGAGAGATCACTACTTCTACTTATGTAGATATTCCTAAAGTCGTGCGTGAAACAGTTAAGGAAATCGGTTATACACGTGCGAAATTCGGTTATGACTTCCAGACGATGGCAGTCCTAACTGCAATCGATGAGCAGTCACCTGATATTGCGCAGGGGGTTGACCGTGCGCTTGAAGACAGAGAAGAACTCTCTGATTCAGATATCGAATCAATCGGTGCAGGAGACCAGGGCTTGATGTTCGGTTATGCATGTAATGAAACAGCAAGCTTAATGCCATTACCAATCTCATTATCACATGAGCTGGCACGCCGTTTAACAGAAGTCCGTAAAAACGGCACTTTAGACTACCTGCGTCCTGACGGTAAAACACAAGTCACTGTTGAATACGACGAAAACAACAAACCAAAGCGTATCGACACTATCGTCATCTCTTCTCAGCACCACGAGAAAATCGAACTGGAGCAGATCCAGGCAGACATTAAAGAATATGTCATCAAACCAGTCGTACCAGCTGAATTAATTGATGATGAGACAAAATACTTCATCAACCCGACAGGCCGCTTCGTTATCGGTGGACCACAAGGGGATGCAGGTCTTACCGGCCGTAAAATCATCGTAGATACTTATGGCGGTTATGCACGTCACGGCGGCGGTGCGTTCTCTGGTAAAGATGCAACGAAAGTAGACCGTTCAGGCGCTTACGCTGCACGTTACGTTGCGAAGAACATTGTTGCAGCAGGACTTGCTGATAAAGCAGAAGTACAGCTTGCTTATGCAATCGGTGTTGCACATCCTGTATCTATCGCTGTCGATACATTCGGTACAAGTGACTACTCTGAAGTGGAATTAGTGGAAGCAGTACGCAGCACATTCGACTTACGCCCGGCAGGCATCATCAAAATGCTTGACCTGCGCCGTCCAATCTACAAACAGACAGCAGCATACGGACACTTCGGCCGTACAGATATCGATCTTCCTTGGGAGAAAACAGACAAAGTCGACAGCTTGAAAGCGGCACTTACTAAATAACAGCATGAAGCCCCCATTTATAATGGGGGCTCTTATTATGCCGCTTCAGTAGTTGTGTCTTCAGTAGTTATGTCTTCAGTAGTTGTATCCTCTGTTGTTTCTTCCTCAGTTGTCATCTCTTCAGTTGTAGTGTCCTCGGTTGTCTCTTCTTCGGTAGTTGCTTCTTCTGTTGTAGCGTCTTCAGTTGTCTCTTCAGTAGAAGTATCTTCAGAAGATTTATCTGAAGAACTGTCGTTACTGCAGGCACCTAACAATAAAGCTGAAGCAAATGAACCGACTAGTAAAAATTGTTTTAAATTTTTCAATTTGAAACCTCCTAAGGATGATGTCCCTATGTGCAGGGCTAAAGTCATTATCTCTTAAACATATGAAGTGATTATAAATATAGGATAAATTATTATAAAAAGTGTAAATATTCCATTAAAAAAATTTATCATGTGGAAATACGTTAAATTTACTGAAGTAAACGTAAATTTTGCTTATAATATGAAGGAATCTATATACATAAAGGAGAATTACATGACTGAACTAACACCGCTTCATTACATTATGATTGCACTCGGTGCACTGGCACTGTTGTTCCTTATACTATGGCTGGTCGCACAGACTAGAGCGAAACGTGAACAGAACCGACTTGCTGAACAGCGTGCCGACGAGAAGCAGAAGCTGTCAGCTGAACTGCAGGATAAAGCTGAGAAAGAACGGCTGGAGCAGGATAAAGCTTTTGCGCAGCAGAAACAATCATACGACGAAACTGTCTCAAAGCAGGCACTGCAGATTGATAGTTTAAAACATCTGTCAAAAGACGGCGGCGAATATTTAACAGATATGACGCTGATTCAGCTGAAAGAACGTCTCGTGAGAAATGAGCGTATCAGACCAGAAGACATGCATGTACTTGCCAACATTTTCATACCGGGCCGTGACTTGAAGCGCACAGAGAAAATCGCGCATATCGTGCTGACAAGAACAGGTATTTACATTCTCGATTCTCATTACTGGAAAGGTCATATTTATCACGGCGTCGATCAGACACAGTTTTCGGCTGAGCCGATGTTTGAACATGTCTTCAGCCTGCTTGATATTGATCCTTATATTGAACAGACTTTGGCGATGGAACGGGACGATGAGAAGAACACAGTTTATTTCCGTTCGTTAAGAGACAATATTGAAGATTTGAAACGCCGCGCAGAATTAGTGGAGGAGACATTCCAGCTGAAATATCCAGTGACTTCTATCGCATATTTCAATAGAGAAGGTCACGATGCCGGAACGATGAACAACTACTCGCGGGATAAGAAAGTGAAAGTAGTCATCGGTGAAGAAGAACTTGAACTCTTCTTCGAGAAATATGTCTTCCACGGCCGTTTCCAGTACTCAGTAGATGAACTGGAAGAGATCCGCGATAGAATCGAACATTTAAATCCATAACATTAACCGGCCGGCAGGTCGGTTTTTTTAGTGGGAGTCAGGGTATAGAATGATAACTAATCAAAGGGGTGTCGACACATGGAAACAACAGTAACATTTCATAATGGTAATACTATGCCGCAAGTAGGACTAGGAGTCTTCAGAGTGCAGGAAGGACAGGAAGCAGTGGATGCGGTGAAACATGCGATTATTTCAGGATATAGAAGCATCGATACAGCAATGATCTATAAGAACGAGCAGTCAGTCGGCGAAGGAATCCGCCTCGGCCTCGAAGCAGCTGGAATCGATCGCAGCGAACTGTTTGTCACATCTAAAATCTGGCTGGATGATTTCGGCTTTGATACGGCAATCCAAGCGTATGAAGCATCACTTGAGCGACTCGGGCTTGATTATTTAGATTTATATTTAATCCACTGGCCGGGAACAGATACAGCGAAGTTCATCGATACATGGAAAGCGCTGGAGCAGCTGTACAACGAAGGCAAAGTAAGAAACATCGGCGTCAGCAACTTTAGCGTTGAACATATGGAAGCACTGCTGGCACAGGCTGCCGTCAAACCGGCTATCAACCAGGTGGAATTCCATCCTTACTTTGACCAGAAGCAGTTACGCGACTATTTAGCGGGCAAACAGATCGTCATGGAATCATGGTCTCCATTAATGAACGGTGAAATATTGACGAACGAGGTCATCAGTAACATCGCTGAGAAACACGGTAAGACACCGGCGCAGGTCGTTATCCGCTGGAATATCGAGAACGATGTCGTCGTCATTCCGAAATCTGTGACACCTGCCCGTATTGAAGAAAACTTGAACGTCTTTGATTTCCAGTTATCCCAGGAAGATTTATATGAGATTGAACAGTTGAACGAGGACCGTCGAATCGGTCCGGACCCAGCTGGATTCACAGGCGCATAATACAGCCATGTTAATCACTAAAGGCCCTTCTATAGAGAGGGCCTTTATTTTTTTGGCTTGAAGGCCAAAATTACTAGAAAACAGTCGAAATACTGAAGAAGTGGCCTTCAAACGCCTCCTGAAGGCCAAAATTACTAGAAAACCAGTCGAAATATTAAAGAAGTGGCCTACAAACGCCTCCTGAAGGCCAAAATTACTAGAAAACCAGTCGAAATATTAAAGAAGTGGCCTTCAAACGCCTCCTGAAGGCCAAAATTACAAAAAATCAGCAGAAATACTGAAGAAGTGGCCTTCAAACTATAAAAACTTGCAATAATATATTAAAACTGCGTCCCTATAAGAAAACAAGACAGTGGCAATGTGATGGATGATACGATATACAGCACTCCTGTCATCAAATGAGTGCGCAGTAACGTGACTGTTTCCACTGAAAATGTCGAGAATGTCGTCAGACCGCCCATTATCCCGGTTCCGAGGAACAAGTAATGATCAGTACTTACGAATATACCGAGCAGCAGTGAGCCTATAGTGTTAACCAGTAGAGTCATCCACGGAAACTTGCCGTTATACTGACTTAGAAATACACGGATACACGCACCGATCATAGCCCCGATACCTACTGTGATCATTGCGTCACCTCCCCGACTTTCATGCCGGCATAGGCCAGCAGCACTCCAAAGATAATAGTTACAGCGATGTATCCTATTCCTGACCAGACAGTTGTCTGCAGCAGTTCAATACTTTCCTTGCTGAACGTCGAAAACGTTGTGAAACTGCCGACAAATCCCGCTGTAATGCCGGTCCTTAAATTCTGATCCAGCGCCATCAACTTAACAGACAGCAGCCCGAGAATAAAGGCACCAGCGAGATTAACGGCTAATGTCCCGCCGATGTCGACCAGCATGCTTATCTCATAGCGCAGTGCGCCGCCTATAAATGCAAATATGCATACATACAAATATTTCATGCTAACCTCCATAAAAAAGAAACTGCACAAAGCGTACAATTTCTAAATAATGCCGAATAAAAATAAACCGGACAATAAGTGATAAATAATCACTACAAGAATGACCCACGGCCAGACTTTCGTCCATCTGTAGACACCTTCAGATGACTGCTCCGGATGCTTGATCGCTTTATCAATTAATACGATGCTGATGACGAGTAAAATGGCATTGACCAGACCTGTAAATAAAATAATCGCATTGATTGAGCCGAATAAACTTTTAATGACCGGATTATGAACGCTCAGAAATATACTGAGTAAGACACAGATAATAGAGAGGTAGAAAAATTTATGTCCTTTATACATAGAAGCCTCCTCAAGTAGTATGAAACCATTTTAGCATGCAGAATGGAAATTGACACGACTGTAATACTGGATTCTTTCGTTTGTAATTAGAAAAGATAAAAGTTATAGTGAAAATGACAAAACTTCAATTACAGGAGGAATCACAATGAAAGACTTGAAAGTACAAGTATTTGCGGACGGTGCTGACATCGAACAGATGAAATCAGCTTACAATAATAAAGAGGTGGATGGTTTCACAACTAACCCTTCACTCATGGCAAAAGCGGGTGTGACTGATTATAAGCAGTTTGCACTGGACGCAGTAAAAGCCATTCCGGATGCATCGATTTCATTTGAAGTTTTCGCGGATGATCTTGACACAATGCGTAAAGAAGCAGAGATTTTAAAAGGATACGGCGACAATGTCTTCGTTAAAATTCCAGTCGTTAATACACACGGCGAATCAATGATCCCGCTGATCAAAGAATTATCTGCACAGGACGTTCAGCTGAACGTGACGGCAGTGTACACAATTGAACAGGTGAAAGAAATCACTGAAGCGGTAAAAGAAGGAGTGCCGACTTACGTATCTGTATTTGCGGGAAGAATCGCGGACACAGGCGTAGACCCGCTGCCGCTGATGAAAGAAGCAGAAAAAGTATGTCACTCTAAAGAAGGCGTTATGCTGTTATGGGCAAGCTGCCGTGAACTGTACAATGTCATTCAAGCGGATGAAATCGGCTGTGACATCATTACATGTCCGGGTGATGTCGTTAAGAAGATTCCGAATATCGGTCGCGACGTTAACGAATTGTCAGTTGATACAGTAAAAGGCTTCGCAAAAGATATCGAGAAAAGCGGCTTGAAAATTTTATAAGAATGACGACGATATCCTCCTTTAAAGGGAGGATATTTTTTATTTGACATTAACTGAAAAATATTTCTAAATGTGTTCATGCAATATTGCATATAATATATTTATGAGGTATATTATTTATAGCACCTTATTCAGAATATTTACGCAATGGAAGGAGGGAAGTTGTGCCGATTAGCATTGGAGATAAAGTCATTAAAAGACGAAAAGAAGTGAAAATGACTCAATCCGAGCTGGCAAAAGATATTTGCACGCAAAGTCAAGTCAGTAGAATTGAGAAAAATGAAATCATGCCGAGTTCAGAAACACTGTTTTTAATAGCGAATAAACTGAATGTAAGTATGGATTACTTTTTCGGGGTGGAACAGGTTAATAACACCATCAGAGGTAAGAAGATATGTGAAGAATACCTTGATAGAAGAGATTATACGACTTTAGAAGTTTTTGTAGATGCCCAGTTGCAAGCAGTTATCAGTGATTATGAGTATCGTTATTTCACTTGGGTTAAAGCTGTATGCTCAGCCTATACTACAAAAGATATAGAAAATTCTATATCAAGTCTTCAAGGCTTAGCTGATCAACCAATCATTCTCTACGATCCAAGTTTGGAAGCAAGCATTTATAATTCATTAGCTATCTTTAACAGAAGTATTGGTGAGATGAGCAAAGCTGATAGAGCTATTCAGCATGCAACATATATTATAAAGAAATATGATATGTATAATGAGATTGCTGTTAAGGTGTATTATCAATATGCGAATTTGCTTATGAGAGAAAATGATTATCATCGGTGTTTAGAATATGCACAAAAAGGGTTAGAAATATGTATAGATAAAAATATCATGTATTTATTTCAGGAATTGATTTATCTCGTTTGTGGAGCTAAACAAGACTTAGGAATAATTAGTGATAAAGATAGAATGTTATATAAAATAGGCTATAATTTGTCTATTTTAAAGAATGATATATCACACATAAAATTATATGAACAAGAACTCTTAGACTATAACAATTAAAACATACTTGGAGGATACAAATTATGAAAAACAAATTAACTAAAACATTATCTTTACTAACTTTACTAGCAGTGTTATTTGGAGTAGGTACTTATACAGTAGATAAAGATACAAAACCTGCTTTTGTTGAACCTGGCGGGGATAAACATTAGTAGATAATACAATCCGAGCCCTCCAGGGTTCGGCTTTTTTATTTTGTTTTTTCTTGCAACAGATTTCTGTGAAAAGGATATCTTTCTTTTGGCGCGGCTATTTGCTAAAGTTAAGATGAAAAAAGCACCTGCAGGAGTGAGCTGCAGGTGTATAGCAAGATAGTAAAGAGGGGTATAGTTACAAATTACCCCTTTTAAAACCGGGTTAAACATGGAGGTTTATTTTGGCACAGAGACGGATGACGAACCGACAGCTTGAACTCAGGAATAAATGGATTATGACTGGCATTCTTGTATTGATCGGGGTTGCTATTTATACGATGATCAAGATGTCTACTGCGGCTTATGAAGAAAGCATGGAAGACAGGCGGATCACTGTAAATGCTACATACAAGCAGGCACGGAATCTTCAGTTGAAAGCAGGGCCTGTGATTTCTGACGGTGTCACATGGACAAGGGCAGATGCAGGTGATATCGACCGTTTCATGCAGCCGGATAAACTGTATTTCCATCCAGAGCAGCGCTATCAATTCCTGAACTTGAAGATGTCGCAGCATATTCGTGCATCGGCGCTTGATGAGCTGCTTGAAGGACAGGGCATACTGGACGGGATGGGTCATGCGTTTCATCAGGCGTCAAAGAAAGAAGATGTCAACGAGATTTATTTGATCAGCCATGCGATGCTTGAAACCGGCAAGGGCAGAAGTGAACTTGCGCGGGGAATCAAGCTGAACAAAAAAGGCGAGAGAGACGAGTCGGGCCGGCGTTATTATAACTTCTTCGGTATCGGTGCCTATGACCAAAACCCAGTGATGGACGGTGCCCGGCTGGCGCAGCAGCGCGGCTGGGACACGCCGGAGAAGGCTGTGAGAGGAGGCGCTGAGTTTATTCACAGTGAATACTTATCACGTGACAATCAGCACACGCTGTATTCGATGCGCTTCAATCCGGTAAATCCCGGCCACCATCAATATGCCACAGACGTCATGTGGGCTTATCATAATGCCCGGCAGATGGCAGCTTACTATAAGAAGATGGATCTGGAAGGCAGGTTCTTTACAAGATATTACTATAAAAAATAGCAGCTCCCCGGCATCACTTAACCGTGAACGCCAGGGAGCTTCTTTTATTATTTTTTAAACTGGTCTCTGTTACGTTTATACTGTGCGATGTTCTCCTGCTGATAGACATAAAGGTAAGCGGCGATTCCGAGCGGCACGCCGAGAATCGGTGTAGTGAATATACTTGCGATGACAATGAATAGTAAGGCCATGCCGAGCTCTCTGTTCTCCCACTGTCTGTCCTTCAAAAAATCTACTATTGTTCTGAAATCCATATGCTCATCTCCTCTATTGATTAATTAGTACAGCTTTAATTATACTCCGTACAAGTTATGGAATCACGAATAGACACTTAATTTAAGAAAACTTTAAGCTGCTGAGTACAATAGAGGAGACCCATCAAGTTATCGGAAAATTTACTTTTATTTACTTATTGTTGATTAATTCTATAAAATATATTACATTTATATTACGTTAATATTACAAAACGAGGTAATGCCATGAAATCGAAAAACTATTTATTTTATATGCCGGGGCTCGATGGTCTGCGTGCCATTTCCGTCATTGCTATTATCATTTATCATTTAAATCCGGCGATACTGCCCGGCGGTTTTCTCGGGGTCGACACGTTCTTCATCATCTCCGGCTTCCTGATTACAACACTGCTCTTAAAAGAACATCGCGAGACCGGCACTATCCGGTTGACAATCTTCTATATGAAAAGAATACGGCGGCTGTTCCCGGCCGTTCTGCTGATGATTGTGACAGTCTTCAACTACTGTCTGTTCTTTCAGCCGGCGCTCATTGAACAGCTGAGAAAAGACATCGTCGCCGTCCTGCTCTATGTGACCAACTGGTGGTACATTTATGATACGGTCGATTACTTTCAGTCATTTAATCCGAAGCCGCTGCAGCATTTATGGTCACTTGCCATCGAAGAGCAGTTCTACTTCGTATTTCCCTGTATGCTGCTGCTCTTTCTGACATTAAATAAACGCAAGCTGACACTGTTCTATTTCGCGCTCCTTGCGGTCTGTTCAGGTCTATGGATGAACTACTTATACGAGCCGGGCATGAACACGTCACGCCTCTATTTCGGGACGGACACCCGGCTGCAGACATTAATGCTCGGGGTGCTGCTCGCGTTTATCTGGCCGGTCCACCAGTTGAAGGCGAAACCGGGGGTCATGACGAGAACAATTATGAGTATTCTAGGTTTCACGGCGCTCTTCACGCTGATGGGCGCCTTCGTAGTCGTCCGTGATTCAAGCGGCTACTTATACCAGGGCGGGTTCGGTGTACTCGGCATCATCACGCTGGTCATCATCGCCTCATGTGTCTTTCCGGGCAGCCTGCTGAATCAGCTCTTAAGCTGGAAGCTGCTGACGACTATCGGCCGCTATTCATACAGCCTGTATCTCTGGCACTACCCGGTCATCGTGCTGACACATGCACATTTCAACAAAGGTGAGCTGCCGTCATACATATATGGCATCGATATCGCGCTGACAATCGGTCTCGCCGTCCTCAGCTATCACCTGGTCGAACAGCCGTTCAGAAAAGGCGTATCGCTAAAAACAGCGCCAGTCGCACTGGCACTGGCCGCTGTGACGTTATTCACCGGCTACAAATACGTCGACTACCATGCGCCGATCCAGGAAGCACGGATGACATCGACGGCAAGCATACTGCCTGAACCGAAGCCGCTCGCTAAACTACATCCCGGTACTACAGCAGAACAGCAGCTGGCGCCGCTGTTCATCGGCGATTCGCTGCTCGTTGACATCTACTATGCGCTGAAAGAAGAATACCCGGATGCAGAGATAGACGGAAAAGTCGGCCGCAATATTTATCAGGCGATTCCGCTTGCTGCCGAGTATCAGTCGTTCAATCATCCGGCCCGCAAAGTCGTGCTGCATGTCGGTACAAACGGTGACTTCACAAAAGAACACCTGGACAAACTGCTCAGCTATTTCGACAAAGCGGATGTCTTCCTGGTGACGACGAAAGTACCGCTGGATTATGAGGCGCATGTCAATCAGCTGATGAAAGAAGCGGCTGAATCACACCGGCATGTACACGTGATCGACTGGTACACAGCATCAGTGAACCATCCCGAATACTTCGCATCAGACGGCATCCATCTGGAGGCGCCGGGAGTGGAAGCGATGAAGAACCTGATCAAACAGGCGCTGACAGCAGAGTGACGTAAAAATATATTATAATATAACATGTAGATTTATTGTGTAAAATTTCCATAGTGGAAAAATAAATCTTTGAGGACAGCTCATAAGCTACAATAACGTCAAAAAGGGGTAGAGACCATGTTGCCTGAGCCGCTGATTGTACGTTATCTGGAGAATCATTACGCGAAGTATTTCGACAGACATGAGCCCTTAAAAATCACCCAGCTGAAAGACAAAGGTTATTACTATGAGTTCAACTTGTGGCGCGGCAAAGTCGTGACCATCGGGGAGTCAGTGACGAAAGTGGATCTGATGCTCTATCAGCGACCTATCGAGGAGGAATTTTCTATTACAGAGTAACCATCTATTATATGATAAATATTGAGTGAATTGCGGATTCTTTCCAGGATGGGGAGAATCCGTTTTTACGTCCTGTGAATTAGTATTCTCACTTTAAAAAAGTGAGGTAGATTAATGGATAATAAAGAGCTTGTAACAGCCATCAAGTGGCACAGAGAAAACTTAGAGATTAAAGCAAAAGACGTCGCAGCGATGTTAGGACACGTACCGTCGAAATATTCGAAGATAGAAAACGGCGAGCAGGTCATTACAGGAGTGGAATTAGTGAAGATCGCTGATTACTTTGGAATGACAGTGGATGAATTGGTTAAAGTGCCGAGTAGGAGGAAATAGATTTTAATACTTTATACCTATTATTTGTAAATTATCATATAATTATTATAAGTCTTATCTTATAGAGGTATAGTATGGAACAAAATTTTAAAGATCACTTATTAGAAACTCCAGCAGATTATAAAGTTAATCCTGAACAAATTCTAATTAATAATAAGCTACTCACTAAAGAAGAATCTATACAATATTTTTTAAATTCTTATGAACAAAAGGTAAGTCAAGAATTATCGGAGTATCTAGATCAATCATCTATTGAACTTGCTGAATACATCTCAAATCGAACCTCACAGAGTATTAAGTCTATTCCATTTCGTTTATCACTATATGGAAATAAGAGTATTGAAAAATATCGACATGAATTAACCAATGATTTTCAGTTGCTTGAAAGTAAATTAATCACGAATGATCATCAATCAGGTAATTATTTAATTAATCATCTGAAAAATGAGCTACTTACATGTGACAGTTTCGATATTATTGTTAGCTTTATAAGAGGTTCTGGTCTAAATATGTTAGTTAATACATTAAATATCTTAAGAGAGATTGGTATACAAGGTAGAATTATTACTTCTACATATATGAATGTTACAGAGCCAAAGGCACTTTCTACGTTATTAAATTATTCAAATATAAAAGTGAAAGTTTACCAAAGTAGTAAAGCTACAGATAGTTTTCATACTAAAGCATATGTTTTCCATCGCAAAAATCATTTAAGCTCCGTTATAGTCGGTTCTTCAAATATATCGGCTGCCGCTTTAAAAACGGGTGAAGAATGGAATATTCGTACATTTGAAAAAGCTAGTGATTCCATTTATCTTAAAATGATGAATCGCTTTAATAAGCTATGGTCTGATGATAAAACGAAAGAGGTAAATGAAGAATTTATAAAAAAATATGCTAATTATATGGATAATGGCAAAGTTATAAGACCATACATCAACTCATTTAACATTAGTAAAACTGAAAATTTAACAAATGAAATTAAACCTAATTCAATGCAGAAAACGGCGATAGAAAACTTACTTAATTCTATTACAAAAGGTCATAAAAGAGGCTTAGCTATTGCTGCCACTGGTACTGGTAAAACGTATCTTTCAGCCATGTGTGCACAACAAGTAGAACCAGAAAATGTACTTTTTATTGCTCATAGAATTGAACTACTAGAAGGTGCCATAAGAACTTTTAAAAATATATTTAAAGATGAACCTGTAGAAAACTTTGTTATATATAAAGGACCTAATAGGGAATTTAGTAAATTTACGTTTGCCTCAGTACAATCTTTAGCAAATGATGTCGATAATTTAGATCCACAATTATTTGATTTTATTATTATTGATGAATTTCATCATGCTACTGCTTCTACATATATGAAAATTATTGATCATTTACAGCCTAATTTCTTATTAGGATTAACAGCTACTCCCGAGAGAACAGATAACGGTGATATTTATGGGTTAGCTGAATACAACATCATAGTAGATGTTAGATTAAAACATGCATTGGAAAGTGAATTGCTAGTTCCTTTCCAATACTATGGAATTAGTGACAATACAGTAGATTTTGCAATAAACAAAGGGATCAACGAAAAGGATATAATTAAACTCTTAAGTACTAATACACGAGTAGACTTTGTGATTGAAAAGATGAGTCAATATACACTTAGTGGTTCAATGAAAGGTTTAGCATTCTGTCAAAATAAAGAACATGCTAAATATATGAATGAAGAATTTCTAAAACGTGGATTCAATTCTCAAGTACTTACGAGTGAAAATTCAGACATTGAGCGGTTAGCGGCAATAAGAAAGTTAGAAGATGAAGAAGACCCGTTAGAAATTATTTTTATAGTAGATTTGTTTAATGAAGGTATAGATATACCGAAAGTTAACTTAGTGTTATTTTTGAGACCGACTGAGTCTGCAATTATATTTACTCAACAATTAGGACGTGGTTTAAGAAAATTTGAAGGAAAAGAGTATTTAACTGTACTAGATTTTGTAACTAATGATAGAAAGAGCTATTTAGTACCTATTGCATTATCAGGCAATAAAGAGTTTGGTGGTAAAGAGAAGTTAAAATCTTTAGTAGAAAATAATTTCAATAATTTATCAGAGAATGTGCACATTGAGATGGACTATAAAACTAAAGAGAGAATTCTTAAAGCCATTGATCAACAAGATTTTATGTCTAGCGAATTTATTAAAAAAGAAATTAAACAATTTTTAGAAGTGGTAAGAATAGAAACAAAGCAAGCAGAGAAAAAGTTATCTATTCTAGACTTTTATAACTTTGAAGATGCACCCAATTTATCAATTGTTTTTAAAGGTACTTACCAATCTTTACCTGCCTTAAATAAAGCTATAAAAGAAGCAAGAGCAATAGATGAAAAAATTCTTAAAGAACCTATTACTAAATGGTTATTTGAAGAACTCACTAAACTTATACCTATTAAAAGGTTGTATGATATTTTAAGTATTTTATTGGTATTAAAGAATCAAGCAATCTCACTTGACGATATACAAAAATTTATTGAACATACGTTCTCAATTTCATTAAACCAACAAGCTCGTACAAAAATTGAATTAGCAATGAAACGAACAAGTAAGCTTCAATATCAAAAGCAAATGGTCTTTAATTGGAACGAAGAGGAACAGATATTAGAAAACCCTATAGTATTAGATAACGATATAATTAGAGAATTAGATGACTACCTATCATTTGTTGTTGCGTCTTACCAACAAGAGATAGATGTAAAATTGCTTAATCAAGAAGAAGAACTAGAGTTATACAAAGAATATTCTAGAATTGAAGTAGCAGCTTTAGTAGGTTTTGATAAAGATCTTTCTTCATGGAGGGATGGTGTTAAACAATATAAGGGTAATCATTATTTATTTGTTAATTTGGAAAAAGATCAAAATAACGTTGAAGAACATTTACTTTATGATGATTATTTTATTTCGTCTGAATACTTTCATTGGCAATCACAAAATAAAACCAGTCAACAATCACCTACAGGTCAACAGTATATTAATCATAAAAGAGATAATCATAAAATACATTTATTTGTCAGAAGAAAGAATACAGAAGATAAAAGGACATTGCCATTTTATTATGTAGGACAAGTAGATTTTGTTTCCGCAAAAGGCAATAATCCTATCTCAATAGTATGGAAACTGCAGCAACCTGTTCCTAAAGAAATATTAAATGAATTAGAATATTAGAATAGAGAACGCATGAATTTTATGCGTTCTTTATTATTTCTACAGCTGGAATATCTGCTGGGGCCCAGTTTAAAGAAAGCAGGTCAGAACGATTTAACCATTTTATTTGTGCATGTTCTGATAATTGAATACTACCTGAAGTGATAGTAGCGTAGTAGGTCGTAAGTTCAATGGTAGCAAAGTCATATTCATGAACTGTAGTAGTAACTTTCTCTAATATTTCTATAGAACAGTTCATTTCTTCTTTTAGTTCTCGTATTAATGCTTCCTCTGGAGATTCATCTTGTTCTATCTTGCCTCCAGGAAATTCCCAAAGAAGCGGTAAAGACATGGATTCACTTCTTTGAGCGCAAAGTACTTTATTATTATTTAAAATTACTGCACCGACTACTTTTATATATTTTTTCATAATACAACACCTCTTAATAAGTAAAGTATAACACTAGTGATAAAATTTAGTATAAATCACTTTAAAGTTCTATGACATCATATCTAATCATTATATTTAAATTTTTTAATATATAATTCAGCCCCGACTTCCCGTCGAGGCTGTTTTCTTTTCTTCCAAACCCAGCGCTTCCTCATACTCCGCAACAATCTCCTCTAGGACCTCCGATATATGCTTCATGATTTCTCCTTTATGCTATATATCGAAGGGAAGAACTATATTAGGCATGTTATGAATGTACTATATATTTCCATTACGTTATAATGACTTCAACACTCACCACCGAAAGGAGTTTTTCCATGCCGATGATTGCAGGTATTGATTTCATGACGACGTCGCTGTCACCTTTCGTGCAGGTTGATGCGGCACATAGTATGAGGTTTAGTCTTGGACGGTTGTCTTCGGCCGGGTTTAAAGGGCTGCTTGCAGCGCTTCAGGCAGACGGGCTGGATATGGCGGTTGTCAGGCGAGCGGAACATAGCGGGCGGGTTCGTCGGTTTCAGCTTTTCCGTGTGCTGCGGATCACGAACTGGCGGGAGGTCACTGGTGCTGATGGCTTGAGGTTCATCATTGTGTCACATGTGTCTGCACAGGATATGCTGAATTATTACCGCATGTATCGCAGGAAGTCGAGTATGCCGATATGCACTTATTTCTACAACGATACGCTGTTCATCAGAATCAGCCCGTTATATGTCGACGTTGTTGCTGATGACGCTGAATTGATCACGCGGCTGAAGGATGTGTTTGCAGGTGATTACCGGACGGACTTCGATGCGCTGCTGCCGATTAGTGAGGGAGAGTGGGGGTAAGCGCGGTGAACTTCAGAAAGATTGTCTTTATTTAATAAACCCGCCGTGCTGCGCAGTCCGGCGGGTTTCTGTGATATGTGAGTGTCAGCTTTCGTTGATGCCTGCTGCTGCACGGAGGCCGCTGAAAATACAGCCGCCGAGAAATGTACCTTCCAGTGCGCTGTAGCCGTGCACACCGCCGCCGCCGAACCCTGCGACTTCTCCTGCTGCATAGAGGCCGTTGATGAGCCGGCCGTCTTTGTGGAAGACCTGGCTGTTCAGGTCCGTCTGTATGCCGCCCAGTGTCTTTCGGCTGATGATGTTCAGTCTGACGGCGATCAGCGGCCGGCCGTCAAGCAGTTTGTGCGGCTTCGCAGTGCGCACCAGCTTGTCGCCTAAAAAGTGCCGCGTGTCATGGATCGCTGTGATCTGCGGGTCTTTGCTGAAGGGATTGTCGAGCTGGCTGTCCCGCGCTTCGATCTGGCGTCTCAGCTTATCGTAGTTGATGAGCTCACTGCCGGCTAACTTATTCATCCCCCGCACGAGTGCAGGCAGGTTGGCAGCACGGACGAAGTCCTCGCCGTCTGTCTTGAACTTGTTGACCGGCCCTGTGCCGTCACTGAACAGCCGCTCCCGGATGATCTGCCTGATATCTTTGTTCGTGAGGTCAGGGTTCTGCTCCGACCCTGAGAGTGCGAACTCCTTGTTCATGATGTCTTCTGTCAGCACGAACCACGAGTAATCATAGCCGGTCTTCATAATGGATTCGAGTGTATGCAGCGTGTCAAACCCCGGGTAATCCGGCGCATCGAAACGATTGCCTTCAGCATCGAACCACATGGATGACGGCCCCGGGATGATGCGGATGCCGTGATTGTTCCAGATCGGCGTATGGTTTTTCAGCCCTTCTGTGTAATGCCACATTCTGTCCTTGTTGACGAGACGGACGCCGGCATCCTCGCTGATCTGCAGCATCCTGCCGTCCGTTGAATCAGGTACCCCTTGAACCATGTGTTCGGGTGCTCGGCCGAGACGAGCGGGCCAGTTCTGCTTGATCAGCTCATGGTTAGCACCGATGCCGCCGGTCGTGATGATCAGTGTGTCGACGTCAAACGCAAACTGGCCGATGACTTCCCGCGAGGACGGAGCGCCGCGTTCCACGTCGCTCGGCACGAGAATGTTGCCGGAGACCGCGGTGATCTGATGACCGACAATCTTGATGTCTGTCACTTGATGACGTTCCAGCAGCTGGAAACGCTTATGGTTGAGCACAAAATCTGCGAACGGCTGGACAAGTCCCGGGCCGGTCCCCCAAGTGATATGGAATCTCGGCACGGAGTTGCCGTGACCGTCCGCACGAGTGCCGCCGCGTTCAGCCCAGCCGAGCACAGGTGACAGCTTGATGCCCATCGATTTCAAATAGTCTTCTTTGTCGAACGCCGCAAACCGGACGTACGCTTCAGCCCATGCGCTTGCCCAATGGTCCTCGTCGTCCAGCCGGTCGAAGCGTGCAGTGCCCAGCCAGTCGTTCAGCGCAAGTTCGTAGGAATCCTTGACTTTGTATTTTCGCTGCACTGTGAAATCGACGAGAAACAGCCCGCCGAATGACCAGAACGCCTGACCGCCGACTGCCTGACGCGGTTCCTGGTCGAGCATAACGACTTCATGCCCCGCCTTTAATAACTCTGCTGCTGCTGTCAGTCCGCTGAGTCCTGCCCCGATAATAAACACTTTTTTCATGTTACCAGCTCCTCTTATTTTGTTGACAGCCTCTACTTCAAAACTATTGTAACCTATTAAGAAGATGAGATAAAATATTCACTGATCCCGGCCTCAACTCTTTATTTCAAGAGTCTGCGATGTGTTATAATATAATCACTGGAGACTATGGCAGAAGGGAGATAACGATGAAATATTTACATTATTTGATAGCCTGTCAGGAACAGGATCTCGAAGCGATGAAAACCATTCTTGCTAGCGACGCGAAGCTGACCATCATTTCAGAAGATGGTTCAGAGTTTAAAGGAGATTATCATCATCTGATACATTCTTTAGGTGATTATTTCAGTACTGAATGTGTATGGGATTTTGATGTGCTCCACCGGGCAGAGCGTCGGCACGAGGAACTCGTGGTAATTAAGGCGACACGGGAAAATGTCACGACGCAGAAGAGCGGGGCGTATCTCTGGCTGCTGACGTTTGACACAAACAAGATAGATCATTATTTGAAGCGTGTGTATGTTGAGGTCATCAATCCTTTAAAAGCTGAATGATAGCGCGTGTCTGGTTGCTGCATTGCTGTAGCAGGAGCGGAGCTTTCCAGAAATAGCTGTTATATCAAAAAATCTTGATGAAAGAGCAGAGGTTTAATTATGACATACTTGCATATGCTTATGGCATGCCAGCATCAGAATATTGACGAAATAATGAGTATGATGGATGAAGAGACCCGGGTGCACATCATCCGGCAGGACGGCTCTGAACTGAAATTGTCTTATCATGAGATCAGTAGATGGCTAGAGCCGATATTCGAAGACAATCATACATGGGACTTTGATCTGATCCATAAGACAGAGCGCAGCGATGAAGATATCATTATCGTCCATGCGAGCCGCGAGAAGGAAGCGGGTCAGGAGACGAGTGAGTCATTATGGATAATGACGTTCACTGAAGAGGACGGCCATCATTTGCTGAAGCGCGTCTATGTGGAGAAATTGAAAAGTTTTGATTGATGAACATGCGCCCGAGGCTGTCCAAACGAATATCACCGGACTATTCGCGGGAAACATGGTGTATACAAAACAACCTCCGATTTCGCTCTGAAATCGGAGGTTGTTATTATTGTATGCTTTCTGCTTGTTTCACTGCATCCGGGATATCCAGTTTTTTCAGTTCGTTGATCTTGTCGAATGTCGTGACGGCGTTGTTAGACACAGTTGTGTTGTCGTTTGTCAGCGTCAGCTTATTCGTGATATCTTCGATCTGCTTGTCTTTATTGAACATCACGATGATGGAGCCTTGAATCCCGGGGTATTTTTTTTCGAGTGCGTTGATGGCTTTTCGGTTCTCTGTCGTGTTGCCAAACAATGCTTTATATTTCTTGTAGTCACTGAATGTCTCAGTTAACGTATAGCCGTTGTTTTTCTCATACTTCGCACCTTTCAGCTGGTCGATCAGCTTGAACTGAGAATTGTAGAGCAGCGGTTCTGTCTGTGAGACCATCTGAGAGCCGACGTAAGTCGAAGCATCGATCCATTGGTTGTTCTGTTTCAGCACTGTCTTCTTGTCATAGACGTAAAAGACGGTGCTTTCTTTGTTATCTTTTATTGTTACTTTCTGGTTATGCTGCTCATCAATCATCAGGCCGAAATCAATGACTGACTGGTTGCTGCCGTCGTTAATGTTGTTTTTATAAGTGGACGCATAAGAATTGACGTTTTTAGCAGCTGCTTTGGCGGCTTTGATCAGTGACGTCGTATTAGTCACTTTGTTCGTATGGTCTGTTTTATTCGTTGTTTCTTTGTCATGGCCGCACGCAGTCATGACAACAGTAGAAGCGAGCAGTGTCGCAAGTAGTTGTTTTTTCATGTGTTCCTCCTAGTGATTGGCTGCGGGTTTCCTTCTGCGTTTCAAAGGATCCAGCAGGCGTTCGATAAAGCCGAGGATGATATCAGCAAGGACGGCCATAAGAGCCGTCGGAATAGCACCTGCCAGTATGATAGCCTGGCCGCTTGTCGCGTTAGTTCCGCGGATGATAATATCACCGAGGCTTGGTGCACCGATGAATGAACCGATAGCAGTGACACCGATTGCGATGACCAGTGCAATGCGGATGCCGGCGATGATAACAGATAAGCTCAGCGGCAGCTCAATCATAGTCAGCTGCTGGCGTTTTGTCATCCCCATTCCGCGGCCCGCATCAATGATATGGGCTTCCACCGAACGGATGCCGGTGTACGTGTTTTTGATGATCGGTAGCAGTGAATACAGAAATACTGCTGTGATCACTGTCGTCCTGCCAAGTCCGAGCGCCAGCATCAGTATCGCGAGCAGCGCAATTGCGGGCACTGTCTGAATGATGTTCGCGATGGCGATGACCGGCCCGACAAGTCTTGAATGCCGGGCAATCCATATACCGACCGGGATACCGACAATCGCGCCGAGTACAACGCCGTAAATACTGATCAGAAAGTGGTCGAGGAACAGCTGGAAGACGTAATGATAGTTGTCACGGAAATAAGCAAAGAACTGCTCGAATATGTTAAGTTTCTCCATCAGTTTTGTCCTCCATCGAAGTAATGATGCTGCTTCAAATATTCCTCGGCAACGACTGCAGGCTCTTTAAGGTCGTTATCCACTTCATAGTTCAGCTTCTGCATCTGTTCAGTCGTGATTGTGTTCTTCATGCGCTGCAGCAGCTTTTTCACTTCTGGATTCTTCTTCAGCAGCATGTTGTCAGCGACAGGGTTGGCATCATAAGGCGGGAAGAAATGCAGGTCATCCTTTAACACAACGAGGTCATAGCTCTGAATTCTGCCGTCTGTCGTATAGCCGAGCACGATGTCCATCTTGCCGGCCTTGACCGCTTCATAGACGAGACCAATCTGCATCGGCTTCGTATCAGCAAAAGCGAAACCATATTTCTTTGTGAACGCTTCATAGCCGTCGCCTTTACGTTTCATCCATGAAGAATCGACGCCTGCTTTCAATTTCGGCGCATATTTTTTTAAATCACTGACATTTTTCAGATGATATTTCGCAGCTGTTTCTTTTGTCACCATAAAGGCATAAGTGTTTTCAAAACCATAGGAATCAAAATAAGTCTCGTTGAATCGTTGCTTGAACGCTTTCGTCACAACTTTCCGTGCTTTCTTAGGGTCAGTGATGGGGTCCATACCAAGTGGTCCCGTCAGATCGGTCCCTGTATAACGGGCGCTTGAGATGTTGGCATCACCATTCAGCATCGCCTGATGGACGACTGTTCCTGAACCTAGATTGTTGATGATTTCGACAGGATCGTCTGTCTCATGTTCAATCAGCAGGCGGATCATGTGCGCCAGTATTTGACTCTCTGTCGTGTAGACAGAGGCAATCTTGATCGTCTCCTTCTGCTGATTACCGCAGCCGGATAGTAGAACGAGGCAGGCGAGCAGAGTGATTATATATCTCTTCATCTTATCGCTCTCCTTTATTGATAGTCAGGCCGGTCGGCGTCACCCAGCGTTCAACAAGTGCCAGTATACCGTCTATAATGAGTGCCAGTAACGTGACGATCACAGCGCCGGCAATAATCAGTTCGGGCTGATATAAGTTCAGACCGTTGAAAATAAAATCGCCGAGTCCGCCGGCACCGATATAGGAAGCGAGTGTCGCCCAGCTGATGGCATAAACGGCTGACAGTCTGATACCGCTCATAATGACAGGTATCGCGAGCGGGAACTCGACTAGACGCAGCAGCTGGTCTGATGTCATGCCCATGGCACGACCTGCCTGAATCGCTGTCGGGTCAACGGCTTTCACACCGAGATAAGTATTGTTCAGTATCGGCAGCAAGACATATAAAAACAACGCGATGACCGCAGGCAGTGTACCGATGCCGAAGAACGGAATCATCATCGCTAAAATGGCAAGCGAAGGCACGGTCTGCAGCACGCTGGTCAGTGATAATACAATTTTTGCCGTTCTCTTTGTATGGGTCAGCAGTATGCCGAGCGGAACTGCGATAATGACTGCTGCTAGAAGAGAGAGCAGCGAGATGGACAAGTGTTCCATCGTCTTTGTGAGCAGCTCTTCTTTATTGTGCTGGATAAAGTCAATCATCGTTATTCCTCCTCAGTACCCCAGATCGTGTCATAGACGATGTCCACTAAGTTGGCACGTGTAATAACGCCGACGATATGCTTCTTGTTGTCAATGACAGGAATGATGCGGATGTTACGCTTGAGAATCGTCCGCACTGTATCCTGCAGCATGACACCACTTCTAACGGAATATGTATCCGTGCGCATGATCTGTGACAGGCTCTGGAATTTCGTATGGGAGACGAGCAGGTCTTCAATGTCGACATAGCCGAGCAGGACATTCTGGTTGTCTGTGACAAACAATGTATCGACGCGACGTTCGCGCATCACCTCAATCGCCTCGTTGATGGATTTCTCGGCAGTGATTGTAATCGCGCGGACCATCGCTTCATCAACTGTACGGACGTTAGGACGGTCCTGAATCAGACGGTTCTCACCGATGAAGTCACGGACGAAGTCGCTGGCCGGATGACTCAGTATATTGTTCGGTGTATCCAGCTGGATGACTTCACCGTGACTCATGATGACGATGCGGTCCGCCAGCTTGATCGCTTCGTCCATGTCGTGTGTGACCATGATGAATGTCTTATTGAATTTGACCTGCAGCTCTTTCACTAAGTCCTGCAGCGTGTCACGTGTAATCGGATCAAGTGCACCGAACGGCTCATCCATCAAGATGATTTCCTGGTCGGCAGCAAGCGCACGGATGACACCGATACGCTGCTGCTGGCCGCCTGATAGCTGCGCCGGGTACATATCGAGGTAGGACACTGGCAGGTCAACAAGTTGGATTAATTCCTCAGCTTTTTTGTTCTTCTCTTCTTCAGACCATTTAAGTAGTTTAGGGACGAGCGTGATATTGTCTCTGATTGTCATGTGAGGAAGTAATCCAATCTGTTGAATGACGTAGCCGATGCTTCTGCGGAGCGTCACCGGATTCATCTGCTGGATATTTCTGCCGTTCAGCAGTATTTCACCGCTTGTCGGTTCAATCATGCGGTTGAGCATTCTCATAGCGGTCGTTTTACCTGAGCCGCTTGTCCCGATAAAAGCGATGAATTCCCCTTTATTGATTGTCAGATCAAGATCGGAAACGGCTTTTTTACCACCCCGGTATACTTTGGAAACATGTTTGATCTCTAGCATAAAATCCTCCATTATCGCTTTGAAATTTATTGGTGATTCATAACTATATATCTTATCATAAGAATAGGGTAATAGATACGTACGAGCAACTAAGAAGATATGAAGGAGCGCACTATGAAAATCGCAGTCATCGGTGGCGGCATTGCAGGCTACCACGTGATCAACTATTTAATGAAAAGCAAGCAGCAAAAGCGGATAACAGTGACATTATTCGACGACAAAACTCATCTTGGGCGCGGGCACGCATTTCAGGAAGATGATCCGGAGCTTCTGCTGAACTATCCATCCAATTTGATATCACTTAAAAAGAATAAGCCGGATGACTTCTATCAGTGGGTCAAAACGCAGTCACTCGAAGACATCCGTGAGGAAGGGGATAATAGAGATGAAGAAGGAAATATCTACTTTTCGCGGCGGCTGTTCGGTGATTACGTCCAGCACAAAATGCAGCAGCTTACCGCTAATAGCAATGTAACTGTCATTACAGAGCGCGTCTCAACTGTTAAAAGAACAGGGCGGCGCTGGACGCTGACGGCAGGAGATAAGGCTGAGCAGTTTGACTATGTCTTTTTAGTGCCTGGTCAGCTGCCGGCGCTGGACCCGTACAGATTGACAGGAACGGCGGGTTATATCGACTGGCCGTATCCTCTTGACCAGCTCGCAGTACATCCCGATAAAACATATGCTGTCATCGGCAGCGGGCTGTCCGGGCTCGACTGCATCCGCTATTTGACGGACAAAGGTGTGAACACGGTCACAGTGGCTTCACGAAGCGGTCAAGTACAGGCGGTCCGCGGTCAGATGAAGACGTACCGGTTTAAATACTTTACGACAAAGACGTTTGATAAAATCAAGCGGAAACATAACGATCAGCTGCCGCTCGAGGAACTGATTCATGTCTTCAAAAAGGAATGTGACTACCAGGGCGTGGACTATGCGCGCTGGTTTAACGTGAACCGCAGCCGACCTAAAGAGGCATTGAAGCATGATATTAGCAGCCATAAGGAAATCGGCGGGATTCACAGCATCCTTTACCAGATGCAGCACCACGGCTTTGAACTGTGGCCGTACATGACGCGCCGGGATAAAGCGATATTTTTAGCGGAATATGAGCCGCTGCTGAAAGAAAACATGAATCCGATGCCGGAGTCGAGCGGTGAGGAACTGCTCGCACTGCTTGAGGACAACCGGACAGTGATTAAGGGCGGTCTGCATCACGTCGAATACAAGTACCGGAAATACCGGCTGCAGTATGAAGACGGTACAGAAGACCGAGTGCATTACGTCATCAATGCGACAGGACCGGCGAAGCATATTCACGAGACGGACGCCGGTGAGCTCGTTGAAACACTGCTTGATGACAGTCTGATCGCTGAAAATCCATACGGCGGCATCCAGGTCATGCCGCATGATAACCGCGTCATCAGTCCGAAGTACGGAGTCATGGATAATTTGATGGTGCTCGGTCAGATGACAGGCGGCGTTAACTACGGCAATAACGGTGTCTATGAACTGCTGCTTGAGGCGAAGCGGGTCGTTAAATACTTTTACAGTAGGCTGTAATCGTGATAAAAAAGAGTTATGACCGATAAATGTCATTTATGCATCATAACTATGAGGCAAGTGACAACCATCGATGATTTATGACCGATAAATGTCATTTATGCATCATAACTTGACTAATAGAGGAGGCAATCTTATGCATCGACAACCTATCAAGGCATTATGGACAGGACGGCTGGATAGTGAAAGTGATGAGCGTCACTTCAGATATTTTCAGACGATTGATTTAAGCGGAGAGAATACGGGCGCACAAGTCGCGCTATTAGGCTACGCAGTGGACGAAGGGGTCCGGCTGAACAAAGGACGGCAGGGTGCTGTAGAAGGTCCGGATGCGATTAAAACAGCATTTGCCGGACTGCCGGTCATCGCAGGTGCAATGGTCAGTGATTACGGCAATATCACTCATGACCATGACACCCTCCTTGAAACTCAGCAGGAACTGGCAGCTGAAGCCGCAGAACTGCTGCAACGTCATCAGCTGACTTTCCTGCTCGGCGGCGGCCATGACATCGCTTATGCGCAGTATTTAGCTGTCAGACAGGCGTATCCCGGCAAGACAATCGGTGTCATCAACATTGATGCCCACTTTGATACGCGCCATGAAGCGCAGTCGACGTCAGGTAACAGTTTCAGTCAGATCATCGAGCAGGATGATGAGGCCGGCTACTTAGTGCTCGGTATTCAGCCGAGCGGCAATACGCAGGCGTTGTTTGATTATGCGGAACGTCACGATATCAGCTATGTGCTCGCAGAACGCTTTAATAGCGGTGTGCCGGATGAGGTCGTGTCACAAATACAGCAGTTCATCGATAGTTATGACGTCATTTTGTTCACTATATGCATGGACGTCATCGACAGTGCCTTCGCACCGGGCGTCAGTGCACCTGCTGTCCTCGGTTTGTCGTCCCACGTCGTAGCAGAGCTCGCCGCTACTATCGCATCATGTGACAAAGTCAGCTCAGTCAGCATCGCTGAGATGAACCCGGTATATGACATTGACAACAGAACGGCGAAACTCATCGCCTATTTGATGAACCACATGATCGGCAAAAAGTTTTCGTGACAGCAGGTTATTCAAACATCCAGTAATGCTGGCATAATTCAATGAGAGAAAGGACGCGTGCTGCGTGCTTTCTCTTTTTTAAGTAGTTGAGGTGGATTGTCCGGCTGATCTTCGGTCGTATTCTCAGGGCGTCAAGATGTGCTGTGCTGTAAGACTGGTAGTAAAACCTCGGGATGACCGCAAACCCCATGCCGCGGTGGACGAAGTTCGTCGCCGCTTCGAAGCGGTCCACTTCCATGACGATATTCGGTCTGACGTCAAGCCGCACGAAATAATCATCCAGATGTTTTCTCACTTGATAGTGCTGGTTAGGCAGAATGAGCGGCAAGTCCTTGATGGAAATAGATTTTGTATTGAACTGTCCCATCGGCGCCAGCAGAAAGTACTCTTCTTCGTAAAGCGGGATAGACGTCACATCTTCATGTCTGATTTCTTCGTTTGTAATGGCGATATGAGCATCATAGTTCAGCAGCATGTTCACCGCGTCCTGCAGACCGAGCACTTCATTCACCTTATAGTGCTGCTCGTCATACTGCTGCCGGTGCTGCTGGATGACAGCGGACATCCACTGGCTCGTCGACTCAAGGAGCGAGATGGTAATCTTCGGTGTCTGGCTGAAGCTCAGGTCGTACATTTTTTCGACCGTCTGATGATACTGCTGGACGAGCTCCGTCGCATAATGATAGAAGAGCGTCCCTTTTTCTGTGATTTTCACTGCTTTCGTCGTGCGGGTCAGCAGCTGGTAGCCGAGCTCATCTTCCAGCTTCTTGATGGAGGCAGTCAAGGATGGCTGGCTGATATGCAGCAAGTCGGCCGCTTTCGTGAAACTATTTTGTTTGACGACTGTTATAAAGTACTCCAATTGCAGAATTTTCAATCAACTACGCGCCTTTCATAGTTTTTAGTTATTAATAAATAGATTATTGATATTAGTTATCTATAGATTAGCATAATATAATGAGACGTGTAAGGGTGATGATAAAAGGAGCGGATATCAATGAGAAACATTAGAGCGAAAAAAGGTCTTGAAATCGAATGTAAGGGCTGGGAGCAGGAAGCGGTGCTTCGTATGCTCTACAATAACTTGGATCCTGAAGTGGCGGAGCATCCTGAGACGCTTGTCGTCTATGGCGGTATCGGCCGTGCGGCGAGGAACTGGGAGAGTTTTGATGCGATTGTTGAGACGCTGAGAAACCTCGAGAAAGACGAAACGCTATTAATTCAGTCCGGAAAACCGGTGGCTGTCTTCAAAACACATGACGAAGCACCGCGTGTATTATTAGCCAACTCAGTGCTCGTACCGAACTGGGCAAACTGGGAGCATTTCCATGAGCTCGACAAGAAAGGGCTGATGATGTACGGCCAGATGACTGCAGGCAGCTGGATCTACATCGGCTCGCAGGGGATTGTCCAGGGGACATATGAGACATTCGGGGAACTTGCGAACCAGCATTTCGGCGGGCAGCTGAACGGTACAGTGACACTCACAGCAGGACTCGGCGGAATGGGCGGCGCGCAGCCGCTCGCGGTCACAATGAACGGCGGTGTGGTCATCGGTGTTGACGTCGATGAATCACGGATCGACAAACGGATTGAAACGCGTTATACAGACGTCAAGACACATGACCTGGACGAGGCGCTGCGCATGGCGGAAGAAGCACGTCAGGCAGGCACGCCGTTATCCATCGGGTTAGTCGGTAATGCGGTCGATACACACAAAGCTATTTTAGACAAAGGCTTCAAGATTGATATCATCACTGACCAGACAAGTGCCCATGACCCGCTGAACGGCTACATTCCACAAGGCTATTCGCTGGAAGAGGCAAAGGCGCTGCGCGACGCAGATCCTGCGAACTATGTGAAGTTAGCTAAAGCGTCGATGGCGAAACACGTTGAATATATGCTCGAGTTCCAGAAGAACGGTGCAGTTGCCTTTGACTACGGCAACAACATCCGGCAGGTGGCTTTTGACGAAGGCGTGAGTGATGCGTTCAACTTCCCGGGATTTGTACCGGCGTACATCCGACCGCTGTTCTGTGAAGGTAAAGGACCGTTCCGTTTCGTCGCATTAAGTGGTGACCCGAAAGACATTGCACGTGCAGACGAAGAGATGAGAAAGCTGTTCCCGGATAACGAGAAGTTATTGCGCTGGCTCGATCTCGCTGAGGAGAAGATCGCTTTCCAAGGACTGCCTGCTCGTATCGCATGGCTCGGTTACGGCGAACGGGTGAAGATGGGTCTTGCGCTGAACCGCCTCGTGCGTGACGGCGAAATCTCTGCACCGATTGTCATCGGCCGGGATCACCTTGATTCAGGTTCGGTGGCAAGTCCTAACCGCGAGACAGAAGCGATGCAGGACGGCAGTGATGCGGTCGGTGACTGGGCGGTGCTGAATGCGCTCGTCAATACAGCGGCAGGCGGCTCATGGATTTCATTCCATCACGGCGGCGGTGTCGGTATGGGTTATTCACTGCACGCCGGCATGGTTGTTGTGGCGGACGGTACCGAGAATGCAGAACGACGATTGGAGCGCGTGCTGACGACTGACCCGGGCATGGGGGTTGTGCGTCATGCAGATGCAGGTTACGATATTGCTGTTAAGGTCGCCGTGGAACGCGGCGTTCATATTCCGATGATTACAGGGAAAGGTGATCACAATGAATGATTTAATCATCCAGAACATTCAGGAGCTTATTCTGCCGAAATCGACAGACCGACCGCTGAAAGGTCGTGAACTCGATGAGCTGACAATCGTGGAGAACGGCACCGTTGTCGTGAAAGACGGAAAAATCGTTTATTCAGGGCCGCATACAGAAGAATACGAAGCCCATGAGACAATTGATGCGACGGGCAAAGTAGTCTCTCCTGCATTGATTGATGCACATACCCACCTCGTTCACGGCGGCTCCCGCGAACATGAGATGGCGCTGAAACGTCAAGGCGTGTCATACCTTGAAATATTGAAGCGGGGCGGCGGTATTCTCTCGACGGTCAAAGCGACGCGCGAGGCGTCAGCAGAAGAGCTGTTCAAGAAAGCAGAGTACAACTTGCTGACGATGATTCATCACGGTGTGCTCGGCGTGGAAAGTAAGAGCGGCTATGGTCTTGACCGTGAGACGGAGCTGAAGCAGCTGCGTGTATCCCACAGACTTGCTGATAAATATCAGCTTGATATGAAGCATACGTTCCTCGGGCCGCATGCCGTGCCGGCAGGAAGAGGCGGAGAGGAATTCATGCAGGAGATGATTGATTTCCTGCCGGAAGTGAAGGACTATGCAGATTTCGCGGATGTCTTCTGTGAGACAGGAGTCTTCACCATTGAAGAATCCCGCCGATACATGCAGGCAGCCAATGACCTCGGCATGCGGGTGAAAATCCACGCAGACGAAATCGACCCGCTCGGCGGACTTGAGCTGGCCATTGAACAGCATGCCATCTCAGCCGATCATCTTGTAGCAGCGAGCGAAGAAGGCAAGCGGCAGCTGCACGACAGTGATACAGTCGCAGTACTGCTGCCGGGGACGACGTTCTACTTGAACAAGGACAGCTATGCCGATGCGCGCGGCATGATTGATAATAACGGTGCTATCGCTATTGCGACCGACTTCAACCCGGGCAGCTGCGTGACGAACAACCTGCAGATGGTCATGGCGATCGCAGCACTCAAACTGAAACTGTCACCGAACGAAATATGGAACGCAGTGACAGTCAACGCCGCTAAAGCCATCGGGCTGGACGCCGGCACCATCAATACAGGTGACAGAGCGAACATCGTCATCTGGCATGCACCGAACCATCAGTACATCCCGTACCATTACGGCGTGAATCATGCCGAGAAAGTCATTAAGGACGGTCAAGTGATTGTGAATCACGACTTGGCACTTAAATAATCAATAAAGCCATGTCTCCTGAGCTGGAGACATGGCTTTTAAATTTGGGGCGGGTCATCGGTTGCATTCGCGGCATGATTCCGGTACCATTGACTTGTCAGTCTATGATTGACAGACAAGTTAATAACATTCTTTCGGGGCAGGGTGAAATTCCCAACCGGCGGTAAATCTTTGATGAGCCCGCGACCCTTTATCGTTGATAAAGGCTGATTCAGTGCAAAGCTGAAGCCGACAGTTACAGTCTGGATGGGAGAAAGAATAAGACACCATTATCGTATGGTTTATTTGTGCTTGAAAACTATAACTGAATGGTCTTATTTGTGATACCAAAATTTAAGCGCCCGCTGCTGCGGGCGCTTTTGTTGTTAAGGAGGAGCAGATGTATATTAACGAAGCATTCAAACTCGCTCAGATGACGAACGGTCAGACGGGCAGAAATCCCGCGGTCGGCTGCATCATTGTGCGGGACGGCGCCATCATTGGTATCGGCGCGCATCTGAAGGAAGGTTCCAGTCATGCGGAAGTGCAGGCACTCGCTATGGCAGGTGACGCACGCGGTGCCACGCTCTACTGTACGCTTGAGCCGTGCAGTCACTACGGTCAGACGCCGCCGTGCACTGAGGCCGTTGTCGAGGCCGGCATCAGCCGCGTCGTCTTTGCCGCACGGGATACATCGCTTGATAACACTGGGATCGCTTACATGGAAGCGCACGGCATAGAAGTCAGTCATGAACCACATGATGACATCACGGAATTTTACGCGCCGTTCTTTCAGGCGAAAAAGGATTCTGCCTGCTACGTCACGGTGAAGCTTGCGGCGACTCTTGACGGCAAGCTTGCCGATGACAGCGATTCGAGCAAGTGGCTGACGAACGCAGACTCCCGGACTGACGTGCACAAGCTGCGGCATACGATGGACGGTGTGCTGGTCGGCAGGCGGACTTATGAGCTGGACCAGCCGAAACTCGATGCCCGTCACGTCAGCGGGAAAAAGCCTGCGAAGATTATCATCTCGAGGTCAGGTGATGTCAAGCTGCACGCGGCAGACATCGACTCAGAACAGCGCATCATTATCATCACAAGCCGCGAGCTCGAGACGACGGCTGAAGTCATTGTGACTGATGATCTGTCACCTGGTCATATTACGAAGCTGTTGTATAAGCACGGCATACGCCGGCTGCTCGTCGAAGGCGGCAGCAGCGTTATCACAGCATTTATTGAACACGATTGTTTCGATGAAGTCGTCCTCTATTATGCCCCGAAATTGCTGGGCGGCACTGAACGCAATCGTTTTTACCATACAGAAGAAAAAGAGCTGTCAGCGCTCAAGCAGCTGGAACTTAAAAGTGTCGATGTGTTCCAGCATGATGTCAAGCTGACTTACAGAAAGGGGCAGAACGATGTTCACAGGAATTATTGAAGCAACAGGGACCATCAGACGCATCACCGGCGGACGAAGCCTGAAGATGACGATTGAATGTCCCGCTATTCTCGGTGACGTCAAACTCGGCGACTCGATCGCTGTTGACGGCACGTGTCTGACAGTGACGCACTTCACGGCCGAGACCTTTGATGTTGATATCATCACCGGCACTTCAGACCGCACGAAATTCTCCGCGGTGCAGGCCGGGTTCACAGTGAATCTTGAACGCGCATTGATGCCTTCAAGCAGAATGGGCGGTCATTTTGTCACGGGCCACATTGATAAGGTGGCCAAAGTGATGAGGACATTCCGACAGGACAATGCGACCGTATGTCATATCAGTCTGGCGCCGGATGATCAGCCTTATATTATCGATAAAGGCTCCATCGCTGTCGACGGGACATCGCTAACTGTCTTCAAGCTTGCGCCGAATTATTTTGAAGTGCAGCTGATTCCTGAGACGCAGCGGCAGACGAAACTGATGCAGTTGAAGCCGGGCGATGCTGTGCACCTTGAGTTCGACATGCTCGGTAAATATGTGCTGAAGCAGAAGGAGAGAGTCTGATGTTTGATTCCATTGATGAAGCACTGAGCGCGTTAACAGCAGGCCGGCCGATTATCGTCGTGGATTCTGAAGACCGCGAAAATGAAGGTGATCTGCTCGCTGTCACCGAGTTCATGCAGCCGGATGTGCTGAACTTCATGATCAAAGAAGCACGCGGTCTCGTCTGTGCGCCGGTTTCCCGCGCGATTGCTGAAAAGTTCAGTTTACTGCCGATGACCGTGACGAATGACGACCCTCACGGCACGGCGTTTACAGCGAGCATCGATCACGTGATGAGTACGACCGGCATCAGCGTTGCTGAACGCTATGACACTGTGCGTGCACTGCTCGGCGACGGTGCAGAGAAGACATTTAATTCACCAGGTCATATCTTCCCGCTCATCGCAAAAGATGACGGCGTGCTGGAGCGCCAGGGCCATACTGAGGCATGTGTCGACCTCGCCCGGCTGTGCGGCGCGACACAGACAGGCGTCATCTGCGAGATCATTAAAGAGGACGGCACGATGGCACGGCGCGATGACCTCGTTGACTTCAAGCATAAGCATGATTTGAAGATGATCACGATTGATGCGCTGGTGCATTACCGCAAAGTGACAGAGCCGCTTGTGACAAGAGAAGCGGTCGTCGATATGCCGACCAAGTACGGTCATTTCAAACTGTACGGCTTCCAGGAGCTTTATTCAGACAAAGAGCACGTCGTCTACATGAAGCCTTACACCGGCATACCGGACGTCCGCATTCATTCGGAATGTCTGACGGGTGATGTCTTTCATAGTGAGCGCTGTGACTGCGGCATTCAGCTTGAGCAGGCGCTGCATCACATCGAGACGCACGGCGGCCTCGTCATCTATCTCCGCCAGGAAGGGCGCGGCATCGGTCTGATCAACAAGTTAAAAGCATACGAGAAGATCGAGCAGGGGATGGACACGGTGGAAGCGAATCTCGCACTCGGGTTCGAGAGCGACATGCGTGACTACGCAGTGGCGGCGTCTATACTGCGGGACCTTGACATCTTGTCAGTCAATATCATCACCAACAACCCCCGGAAGATCTCAGGACTGAAGGCATACGGCATTGATGTCAGAGTGCGTGTGCCGCATCAGTTTGTCAGCAACGTGAACAACAGAAACTATTTAACGACGAAGAAAGAAAAATTAGGCCATTTACTGGAGGAGAAATTAATATGAAGTTTGATGCGAAGTTAACAGGTGAAGGACTTAAAATAGCAGTGGTCACGGCAAGATTCAATCATTTCATCACAGACCGGCTGACGGAAGGGGCAACCGATACGTTGATCCGTCATGGTGTCCGTGAAGAGCATATCGATCACGTGCTTGTGCCCGGTGCGTTTGAAATTCCGTTCGCTGCCCAGAAACTCGTCAAGAAGGATTATGATGCAGTTATCACGCTCGGCTGTGTCATCCGCGGCGCTACAACACATTATGATTACGTCTGCAGCGAAGTGGCAAAAGGGGTTGCTAAAGCGAATGAGTCGGGCACACCGGTCATCTTCGGGGTGCTGACGACAGAAACGATAGAGCAGGCGATTGAACGTGCCGGCACGAAAGCAGGCAACAAAGGCGGTGAGGCAGCAGTAGCCGCGATTGAAATGGCGAACTTGAATCAACTGCTGAGCTGATGCGTAAAAACCAATAAAAAAAGCAGCCGAGGCTGCTTTTTATTTGCTGTTTTTAGCTGCGGCGATCAGCGTGATGGCTGCCGCAATTCCTGCGCCTGCTGCGATTCTTTTATTGACAGCCGGCGTGAAGATGGATTTCGTCACCAGCTGCAGGTTCTGCGGTCGTTCTGCCAGGCGGCGCATGAAGTAGCCGTACCAGTCCTGGCCGAACGGCACATAGACACAGAACTGATAGCCTTCATTAGCAATCTGCTCCTGCAGCTCTGTACGGAAACCATAAAGCATCTGGAATTCAATCAGCTCTTTGTTCAAGTTGTGCTGGGCGATGAACCGCTTCGCATGGTCGATGATATCATGGTCATGTGTTGCGATAGATGTCATCGCTTTTGCATTCAGCAGGCGCTGCTCAATCAGCTTGATGTAGTTCTCGTCGATATCTTCCTTGGACTGATAAGCGATCTCTGCCGGTTCTTTGTAAGCACCTTTAACTAAGCGGAGACGCACGTCCTGATATTGATCGATATCTTCAGTCGCGCGGTAAAGATAAGCCTGGATAACTGTGCCGACGTTCTTGAACTCACCTTTCAGACGGTCAAGAATAGCGAACGTCTGCATTGTATGTTTGTAATCTTCAGTGTCCATATTGATATGCATATTGCCGCATGCATGGGCTTTCAGTAGAATTTCACGCACGTTCTCGTAGCAGAACTCTTCATCGACATCGAGGCCGATCTGCGTCAGTTTGATTGACATATGTGCTTTCACGCCTGATTCATGAATCGCTTCAATCATCGCAAGAATTTCATTTTTAGCTTTTGTCGCTTCTTCTTTCGAGAAGACAAATTCGCCGAGATTATCGACTGTCGCCGTAATCCCTTTAGCGTTCAGCACGCGGATTGCCTTGATTGTTGAAGGGATGTCCACACCTGCAACGACTTTGTTTGCACCAAGTGCCAGACCATAGCGTTTGGCTGCGGCATTTAATGCCTGGTTCTCACTCAGCTTAATAAAAAAATCTCTTGTCAAATCCATCAGTAAAGCCTCCTTAAATATCTTGCATATCAATTATAGTACTACAAATTTGAAGAAAGTTAAGCGTTTTCTTATCATATTGCAGAAAGATATTTTACATTTTTTGAATAATCATTCCCGGGGAATAAGGAGGCATACTGAAAAAGACAGAGGCTCATGTAAAATTAATGGCGCTCCGAACGGTAAGATGAAGGAGGTTCATTTATGAAGCAGCGGGCGCGGCGCTATTCATTGATTGTCAACGCGGGTAGTGATACCGAATAGAATCGTTTGTCTTCTGCTCACCGCATGACTCTGCAGTGTTGCATCTACCACAATAAGAACAGCTGAGAAGTGCCTAATCATCAGACTGGGCACTTTTTATAGCGATCGTTTCTTTGTTGATCGGTTCGGCGCTGATTTCTATCAGTTGAGGTAAAGCCATAATAACAGTTAATGTGATGATGATCTTCTTGATCAGCTTCATGACTGCCTCCTTGGTTTATAATCACTTTCATTGTAAAGGCGATATGTGAATCTGCTTTAAAGCATTTGTAAATAATTTATTTACTTTATTGATGTCTGCTATACTGCTATTAATAAAGTAAATCATGACAAGGAGTCAGCTGATGAAAAGCTTAGGAATTTATTTTGGGACATTTGCACCATGCCATGTCGGCCACTTTGAACAGATTGTCCGTGCCAAGCGCGAGAATGATAGAGCGTTTGTCATCGTCTCAGGTTACGACGGTGACCGGGGAGACCTTGCCGGCATGAGCCTGAAAAACCGCGTCAAGGCGATGCGGGAGCTGCTGAAAGATGATCCGACCGTCTCCGTGCTGATGCTCGATGAAACAGCTATCCCGAAATATCCTGCCGGCTGGGCACCGTGGCTGAATATGCTCCGGGAAAGTGTGGAGCAGTCGACAGATATAACGGAACGGGTGACTTTCTATGTCGGTGAAGATGAGTATATGAAGCCGCTTGATGACTACTTCTCCGACTGCTGGGAGGCAGACGTCGTCATTACACGTGTGGACCGCCGCGTGACTGGTATCAGCGGCACTTCCATAAGGGAGAATCCGCTCTTCAACTGGGATTATGTCACCCGGCCGTTCAGGCGTTTCTTCGTCAAAAATGTGCTGATCATCGGTGGCGCCGGAACAGGCAAGACAGCACTGACACGAGATTTAGCGCGGCGCTATTCAACGTCTTATTCACTGGAATATATGCCGGACTTTCTGACGGAGCGGCTGGTCCGGGAAGAAGAGCTCGACATCAAGGATTTTCACGAGATCGGTATCGGTCAGTATGAGCACAACCGCCGTCATATTCATTCACCAGGTACACGGAAAGTGTTCTTTGCAGACACAGATGTGATGATGACAAAGCTGTTCGCAAAATCTCATCTGAGCGAGCAGGACTTCAACCATGTCGCGCCGGTGTTCGATTTCTATATCTCACTGCAGACATGGGCACTCATCATTGTACTGCCGACTGCTGAAAGCGGTGATGAGATGTATGAGCTGATGCTCGCTGAACTTGACAGCCAGCAGCTCCGTGACCGTACGGTTATACTGGAAGGCATGGATTACTACGAAATGTATGAAGAAGCGCACCGGCTTGTCGATGAATTGCTGGCAGACGGGCGGGACAATTGAATATTAAGGAATTGTAAATCGGTGACCAAAATCTTTAAGGAAACTTTACATTATGGATGGGATAGTGGTGTTAAAATAGACGTATATTGATTAATTAAGAGGTGTGCTACTAATGTTCAAAGATATGGCATATTATATATTCGGTCATGAACTGGATCCATTCATGCAGTTGTTTGTATTTGAACCGATTGTTATTACAATCATTGCAGTCATCGTGGCAATACTTACAAAGAGAGCATGGACGATGGGACTTGTCATTATACTGCTTAACATCATCGATAATGCGATAGATGTCAACTTCCTGTTCGGCGATCAAGGAATCGGTACGATAGTTGCGCAGAATATCTCCTTCTTCTTCTCGAACTTCTTCTCAATGTTCTATGAATTTGTCTTCAGCTTCCTGATCACAAGCACAGCATTTATGCACAAAAAATTCGGTGTCGCTTAAGCGGTACCGAATTTTTTTGTGTGGAATTATTCTGTATGAGCCGCTTTATACTGCTGACCTTTGTCGACATACGAGCGGTAAATGCGTTCCAGCTCACTGTAGTCATGGTCGTTCAGCTCGCGCACGACTTGAGCGGGCCGGCCGAAAGCAAGTGTTCTCGGTGGAATCTTCTTGCCGGGCGGCACGAGAGACCCTGCTCCGATAAAGGCATATTCACCGATTTCAGCGCCATCGAGTATGGTCGAATCCATACCGACAAGGGCGTTTTCTTTAATCGTGCACGAATGCAGCGTCACCCGGTGGCCGATTGTCACACAATCTTCAATGATGAGCGGCTTATCTGGTGACTGATGAAGACAGCACAGATCCTGGACGTTGCTCTGACTGCCGATAATGACAGGGCTGACATCTCCGCGGATGACTGTCCCATACCAGACGGAAGCGTGATCACCGACTGTGACATCACCTGTAATGACTGCAGTTGGCGCGATAAATGCAGTGTCTGAGATATTTGGCCTATGGCCGTTATATTTGAGTTCCATCTTGTGCCCCCTTTTTTGTTATACTTAATCATATCATTGATTGACAGAAGGAGCAGAAATTATGTGGAAGTGGGAAACAGAAAAGGCCGCTAAAGGCGTCGTCGTCATCGTTCATAATATGCTGGAGCACCACGGGCGTTATGCCTGGCTGATTACACAGCTGAGAAGAAGCGGTTATCATGTCGTTATGGGAGACCTGCCCGGCCAGGGACAGACATCCCGTGTCAACAAAGGACATATTGAATCATTTGGTGTATATCGTGAGGCTGTGCTCGAATGGATAGAAGTAGCAGAGGAATATCGTCTGCCGGTATTTCTTTTCGGCATCGGTCTCGGCGGCCTGATTGCTGTGAATTTACTGGAGCGCGTCACCCTCAATCTTGAAGGCCTGATTTTAATATCACCGCTCTTTGGTTTTCAAAATACATTGTCGACACGGAAGAACATTTTCGCCTCCAGTTTCGGCGGGACGTCAAAAGATGCCAAGTTCGATATGAATATTGCGATGAATCAGCTGACGCGCTCAGCAGATGCCGTGAAAGATGCTGAGTCCGATTCACTGATGATCAGTAAAGTGAGTTTCAACTGGTATCGCTCTATTATGGAGGCGATGAAAGACACGATGGAAAATATTCCGGCGCTCAGCAGCGTACCGCTTCTGCTGATGTATGCAGGAGAAGATAAGCTCGCTGATCTCGAGCAGACCCGGTTATTCAGCAAGGAATTTCAAACGGATGAGATGTATGTGAAGTGCTGGAACGGGCTCTATCATGAACTGCACCAGGAGCCGGAGAAAGAAAACATACTGCGCTATATAGAATCTTTTATGAACAATAGAATTTATTATGTTGGGTTAATTTCGGAATAGCAGGGTATAACAACTGTATCAACTTACAGAGGTGGGGATGTTATGTCTCATGATGTCAAAGACATGATGCTGCTCAATGAACTGCAGCATGAAATTGATGGGATATTCCAGAAGATTTCTGATGAATTCGGCTTGTCCAAAAATGAATATGTCGTGATGGTCGCTCTATGGAACAATGGTCCGATGGCCATGAGAGCTCTGGATAAATATATCGATATCAAACCTTATAAACGAACCCGTTTTTTTAACAACCTCGTAAGCAAAGGCTGGATTACTAAAGAGAGACCATCTGATGACGAACGGACTGTTATTATTCACTATAATGAAGATAAAGCACCGGAAAAAGAAAAGATTGTCAAAGCTGCCTGTAAGGCCATCAGTGACAATCTTGAAAATTTACGCAAGCATTTTAACGCTGTGCTGTCGATCTGCGAATCACAAAGGTAAGCTTCAGCTTACCTTTTTTCTATGGCGCAGATAAACGGTGGCTGGTTGCGCTGGTTGATAAATTCGTATTTTAAAATATGGGCAGTCTCCTGGTCATAAGTCTGCAGAAAGTCGAGCACTGCTTCTTTCTCAATCTGTCCTTCTGCATGTCCCGGATAAATGACAAGTATAATGACTCCGCCGGATTTAAGACGCGCAAACAGCTTCTGGACGGCTGTGATCGTTGTCTCAGGGAGTGTGACGATAGATTTGTCGCCTTTTGGCAGGTAGCCGAGATTGAATATAGCGCAGCTGATGTCGCGGTCCGGTAAGTACTGGTCAACATGCTGATGGCCGTCGTGAATAAATGTGATATTCGCGTGATCGGCTGTTTGCTGTTTTGTATTCTGTATAGCAGTCTCCTGAATGTCAAACGCATAGACATGGCCATGCGGCACACGTTCTGCCAGATAAAGTGTATCGTTGCCGTTGCCGCATGTCGCATCAACGACAATGTCTGTGTCAGTGACGAACTGGTCAATCAGCAGCTTGGAGAACGGCAGAATTCCTTTAAGCTTCATTCGTGACTTCCTCTTTATAGAGTTTTCCCTGCCAGCTGTCACGGCGGATAAGCTCCTTATCAATCGCATTCAGCACTTCCCATTTATTGACGCTCCACATCGGGCCGATCATCAGTTCAATCGGGCCGTCGCCGGTAATGCGGTGGATGATCATTTCCGGCGGCAGAATTTCGAGCTGGTCTGCGACAAGAGAGACATAATCGTCTTTTGTCATGAATTCGAGCTTCCCTTTTTCGTACTGCTTGACCATCGGGGTCCCTTTAAGTAAATGCAGCAGGTGAATCTTGATGCCCTGGACATCCATAGCTGCGACAGCCTGAGCCGTCTCCATCATCATGTCGTAGTTCTCACCCGGTAGACCGTTGATGATGTGGGAGCAGATGTTGATGTTGTGCTTACGGAGTTTTTCGACGCCTTCATAATAGCACTGCATATCATGCGCGCGATTGATGAGGTCTGACGTCTCCTGGTGGACGGTCTGGAGGCCAAGCTCGACCCAGAGGTACGTGCGTTCGTTCAGTTCAGCGAGGTATTCAACGACATCTTCCGGCAGACAGTCGGGACGCGTCGCGATGGACAGGCCGACGACGCCTTCCTGTGCGAGTGCCGCCTCGTACTTCTCCTTCAGAACGTGCAGCGGTGCATGCGTGTTTGTATAAGCCTGGAAGTAGGCGATATACTGACCGTCCTTCCATTTTTCGTGCGTGCGGTTCTTGATCTTCTCGAACTGGACAGGAATCGGGTCGACCCGGTCACCCGCAAAGTCGCCTGATCCTGCAACAGAGCAGAATGTACAGCCGCCATGTGCCACAGTACCGTCACGGTTCGGGCAGTCGAATCCGCCTTCCAGTGCCACTTTGAAGATTTTCTGGCCGAACTTCTGACGGAGATGGTAGTTCCATGTATGATAGCGTTTATTGTCTAATGCATATTTAAATTGGTCCATTATTCTCACCTTTCTTATTGTAGGATTTTAACATAAAACGTTGTACTGCGGTGAAAAAAAAGATAGGCTGTAAAGAGGAAGTAATGAGGAGCAGTGTTTATGCCACGAATAATATGGTTGTTAATTATAGGAATGGCGGTCAATGTCACAGGAGCAAGCTTCATCTGGCCGCTTAACACAATATACATACATGATGAACTGGGAAAAAGCCTCAGCACGGCAGGATTTGTGCTGATGTTGAATTCCGGTGCATCGGTTGTCGGGAATTTAATCGGTGGCTCACTGTTCGATAGAATCGGCGGTTACTTATCGACGCTTACCGGCATCATCATTGCACTGCTTAGTCTGGTCGGCATTGTTTTTCTTCATGGCTGGCCGTGGTATGCAGTCTGGCTTGTTGTGCTCGGATTCGGTTCCGGTATGATTTTTCCGTCCATCTATGCGATGGCAGGAGCTGCATGGCCGGAAGGCGGTCGGAAAACATTCAATGCAATCTATTTAGCGCAGAATATCGGGGTGGCAGTCGGTGCCTCTGCCGGTGGATTTGTCGCTGATTTAAAGTTCGAGTATATATTTCTCGCGAACCTGGCGCTCTATGTCGTCTTCCTGCTCATAGCGGCGCTGGGCTATAGAGGTGTGCACGGCGGCAGTACAGCCGGCAGCCAGCTGAAAAGTGTCGGTGATGTGCGGGATAAGACGAGGTTCAATGCATTGCTTCTTATATGTGTCATGTATTGTCTCTGCTGGATCGGCTATGTCCAGTGGCAGACAACAATCTCAAGTTACACGCAGGACATCGGCATCAGTCTGAAGCAGTACAGCTTCCTCTGGGCGCTGAACGGCATACTGATCATTGTCGGTCAGCCGTTCATTAATCCGGTTGTCAAACGCATGGCAGGCAGAATCAAGCAGCAGATAGCAGTCGGTATAGTAATATTTATTGTCTCATATATAGTGAGCAGTTTTGCTGAGTCGTTCTCATTGTTTATCATCGGCATGGCGATATTGACACTTGGAGAGATGTTTGTCTGGCCGGCCGTGCCGACGATTGCCAATCAGCTGGCACCGGAAGGCAGGCTCGGTGTCTATCAGGGCATCGTCAATTCAACAGCGACTTTAGGCCGGGCGATCGGACCACTGTTCGGTGGGATTATCGTTGATGCCTTTAATATGCAGACGATGTTCTATGTCATCATTGGTCTGCTGCTGATCGGGTTTTTCTTTCTAGCCGTGTATGATAAAAAACTGACTGACTGATAATGAACCACACCATAACAGAGGTGTGGTTTTTTGTGATGATTGATAAGGACAAATCTAAGGTTAGCAGGGGAGATTTGTCCGTATCCAGGAAATATAAGGACAAATCCGAAAAAGCGGGAGTACATTTGTCCTTATTCCCATCAATCCTCTTAAATCTATTATTTGCTGTTCGCAGGTTGATATGTTGTTGCGCGTTTATTACCGTGGGGTACGTAATAGTTCATTAAATAGCGTCTAATAGTTCGTTCAGAGACAAGTTTTAAACACCAGTCATGGATGGCCGGCACGGAAATAGGTAACTCAGGGAATAAAGTCCTAAAGTCATATAGAGCGATGTCCAGAAATTCTCTCGTAGTGAATGTTTTGCCGCAGCGGCAGCGGAAGTTCTTGTTGGTGGCTTTTGAAATGAGCTGGCTGCATGGACAGAAGACACCTCTTGCAGCCTGCTTATAGTCAAAAATAACGGTCTGTTCATATCTTGAATGAGTCAGTGCGTGTTTCATTAAAGTGCGGTGCAGAGCAGTATGGTCATAGAACATGGGGACGCGTGAACATTGTTGTAAAAACGGTGTGACGTCATGATACGTCAAGCAGCGATCATCCGGTGTAATGCCGTAAATCTTGCGGTCAGGGTTTGCGAAGACGTGGTAATAGTAAGTAGAATAGTGCAGGTTGTTTCTCTCAAGCAGCAGCCGGAAAAGTTGTTTCGTCCGTACAGCCTGCTGACTGTATGTGATGATCTCTACATTTGAATCGAGGAAATAATAAGTGCAATTGCGGCAGATGATATCATGGTTCGTCCATTTAACCTCAAAAATATAAAGCTCGTCATGCATGATGATGAGACAGTCAATCTGAAATTCTTTGCCCATCAGAGTGAGGACAAGATCGAAATAAATAATGGCTTCATCACAATTTTCAGCGACTGCACGAGCAAACCATGTTTCTCCGCGGCTGCCATCCTGGTGTTTTCTGAGTTCCTTTGTTTCATGTTCAGTCAGTCCATGGCGCAGTAATTTCTGCTGCAGCAGGTAAGCAGTACTATTTTGGGTAAACGGCTTGATGATGTCCAATAGTGTCCTCCTTCGTCTTCTCTCTTATATTAAAATGGAACGCGGCAACTAAACAGATGATAAATTTTTTAACTGCCAAAAATAACTTGCACATTTTGCACCGGCATTTTATAGTAGAGAGTAACTGGAGTAGTAACTGAGACGTCATTCTAGAAGAGAGTCAGTGGTGGTGCGAACTGATAATGATGCCAGCGAACTTGCCGGAGTCTACATAACTGAATCACATTGAGCTGCACTGATAATGACAGTGAATTGCGGGTGGTACCGCGGTTGTCTATATGACAGTCGTCCCTCTTCCAGGGATGACTGTCTTTATTTATTTTAAGGAGGAAAACAGATGAACTTTAACCATAATGAAATCGAGAAGAAATGGCAGCAATACTGGGCTGAGAATAAGACATTCAAAACAGAAGATGATTCAACGAAGAAGAAATTCTACGCCCTGGATATGTTTCCATATCCATCAGGCGCGGGTCTGCACGTCGGACATCCGGAAGGTTATACAGCGACGGATATTATTTCCCGCTTCAAACGCATGCAGGGCTACAATGTCCTTCATCCGATGGGCTGGGATGCTTTCGGTCTGCCTGCTGAACAGTACGCAATTGATACAGGGAATGACCCTGCTGAATTCACTCTGAAAAATATTGAGACATTCAAACGTCAGATTCAGGAGCTCGGCTTCAGCTATGACTGGGACCGTGAAGTCAACACGACGGACCCTGCTTATTATAAATGGACGCAGTGGATCTTCATTCAGCTCTACAACAAAGGGCTTGCTTATGTTGATGAAGTCCCGGTCAACTGGTGTCCGGCACTTGGTACTGTGCTGTCCAATGAAGAAGTCATTGACGGTGTCTCAGAGCGGGGCGGCCATCCGGTAGTCCGTAAGCCGATGCGTCAATGGGTGCTGAAAATCACAGAATACGCTGACCGCCTGCTGGAAGACTTAGAGGACCTTGACTGGCCGGAATCACTGAAAGACATGCAGCGTAACTGGATCGGCCGTTCAGAAGGTGCGGAAGTGACGTTCGCCATCCATGGCACTGACCAAACATTTGATGTCTTTACGACTCGCCCTGATACGATCTACGGTGCGACGTACGCAGTCCTTTCACCGGAGCACGCGCTTGTTGAGGCGATCACGACTGATGAACAGCATGACGCTATCAAAGCCTATCAGGAGCAGGCCGCGCGTAAGTCCGACCTTGAACGGACGGACCTTGCTAAAGATAAATCAGGTGTCTTCACAGGTGCTTATGCTATCAATCCGTTTACGCAGCAGGAGATGCCGATCTGGATTTCAGATTACGTTCTTGCTTCTTACGGTACAGGCGCTATTATGGCGGTGCCGGCTCACGACGAACGCGATTATGACTTCGCCAAGCAGTTCGGTCTTGACATCATTCCAGTGCTTGAAGGCGGCGATATCACACAGGAAGCCTTCACAGGTGACGGCCCGCACATCAACTCAGGTGAACTGGACGGGCTGAACAAGGAAGACGGCATCTCTAAAGCAATCGAGATGCTGGAAGCTAAAAACATCGGCACGAAAAAAGTCAGCTATAAACTGCGCGACTGGCTGTTCTCACGTCAGCGTTACTGGGGTGAACCGATTCCAGTCATCACATGGGAAGATGGCACGATGACGACTGTACCGGAAGACGAGCTGCCGCTCATGCTGCCGAAAACAGATAAAATCAAGCCATCAGGTACAGGAGAATCACCGCTTGCGGTCATTGAAGACTTTGTCAATGTCACTGACCCTGTAACAGGCATGACAGGCCGCCGCGAAACGAATACTATGCCGCAATGGGCAGGCAGCTGCTGGTATTACATCCGCTATATCGACCCGCATAATGATGAGATGATCGCAGATCCGAAGAAACTTGAGGAATGGCTGCCGGTCGACTTGTACATCGGCGGGGCGGAGCACGCGGTGCTGCATTTACTGTACGCACGTTTCTGGCATAAAGTACTGTATGACATCGGTGTTGTGACAACGAAAGAACCGTTCCAGAAGCTTGTCAATCAGGGAATGATCCTCGGTGAGGGGAACGAGAAGATGAGCAAGTCAAAAGGCAACGTCGTCAATCCTGATGATATCGTCAACTCACATGGTGCTGATACGCTGCGTCTTTATGAGATGTTCATGGGACCGCTTGAAGCATCCATTGCCTGGAACACGACAGGCGTCGACGGTGCCCGTCGATTCCTTGACCGTGTTTACCGTCTGTTGATCACTGAGCAGGGCACGGTGTCCGCTAAAGTGACGGCAGACGCTGCACCGGCGCTTGATAAAGTCTATAATCAGACTGTTAAAAAAGTGACGGAAGACTATGAGACACTCGGCTTCAATACTGCGATTTCTCAGCTGATGGTGTTCATCAATGAATGCTATAAGCAGGAGCAGCTCAACGTCCGTTATGTCGAAGGATTCGTGAAGATGCTGGCACCAATTGCGCCGCACATCGCAGAAGAGCTGTGGCAGAAACTGGGTCACACAGAGACGATCACTTATGCAGAGTGGCCGACTTATGATGAAAGCAAGCTCGTGGATGATGAAGTGGAGATTGTCATTCAAGTGAACGGCAAAATGAAACTTAAAAAACTGATCGCCAAAGACACGGCGAAAGAAACGATGGAAGCACTGGCGCTAGAAGAGCAGGAGATTAAAGCAGCGATTGACGGTAAGACAGTGCGCAAAGTCATTGCAGTACCTAATAAATTAGTCAATATCGTGGCGAACTAGGAGGATTTATGACTTACGAAATTACAGCCGGTGAACTCATAAGGAAACTGGAACAAGGCGAGATTCCTAATATCATTGACATTCGTGAAGATTTTGAAGTGCAGATGGGGATGCTGGATGCAGCTGTCCACATTCCAATGAATGAAATTCCGGATAATATGCATACGCTGAAAGTGAATGAACCTTATTATATTTTATGCGCGCATGGTATTAGAAGCGAGAAAGTCACCGAGTATTTAAGAGAGCATGATTTCAACGCTTATAATGTCATCGGCGGCATGGCAGCGATTACGCGATAAAAACAAAGCGATGAGTGGGGACTGTCCTCACTCATCGCTTTGTTTATCATTATAGTTGAGTCGCTGTCCGGCAGTTAAAACCTGCCACGTAGCCGGTGACGAGTGCACTTGTAATATTATAGCCGCCGGTATAGCCGTGAATATCGAGCACTTCCCCGCAGAAGTACAAGTTATCATGGAGCTTTGACTGCATCATCGACGGGACAATTTCTTTGACCGACACACCGCCTCCTGTGACGAATGCTTTATCAATCGACAATGTGCCGTTCACGGTAAAGGTGAAGTTTTTGAGCAGTTCAATGAACCGGGCGAGCGCTTCTTTCTTCACATGATGCGCTGTTAAGTCAAGGTTGACGCCGGCCTGCTCCAGTAGAAAGAGCAGCCAGCGTTCCTGCATCAGTCCTTTCAGGCTGTTCTTCAGCGCTTTGTCCGGCATGCTGGTTAAGAGCTGGTCGATACGCTGCGTTAATTCATGCAGTGACACAGCCGGGAAGCTGTCGATGGTCATGTTGATCTCCTGCTTCTTCTGACGCTCTTGTTCTTTGTAGACAAACTGTGAGCAGCGCAGTGCAGCCGGACCGGATATACCGAAATGGGTGAACAGCATATCCATCTGATGTGTCACAGCCGGCCTGCCGTTTTTCTTCAGCACACTTAAGGCGACATTCTGCAGGCTCAGTCCCTGCAGCACCTTAGATTTAATAAAAGGTTCCCGCGAAGTGATCGGTACTTCAGTCGGGAACAAGTCCGTGATCGTATGCCCGGCCTGCTGAGCAAAAATATAGCCGTCACCGGTCGAGCCGGTCTGCGGCACACTTTTACCGCCTGTTGCGATGATGACTTGTGCCGCCTTGATATCTTCTCCAGCTGCTTTAACGCCGATGATCCGGCCGTCGTCAAACAGCAGTGACTCTACTTTGACATCGGTTCTGATGTCGACTTTATTGTCTTTCAAGTGAGTGAGCAGTGTATTCACTACGTCTTTCGCATTGTTCGATACCGGGAACATACGGCCGTGGTCTTCTTCTTTCAGTTTGACACCGCGTGATTCGAAGTACTGGATAATACTTTCGTTGTCAAATGTATTGAAGGCGCTGTAAAGAAAGCGGCCGTTGCCCGGAATATGTTTGATGATCTCTTCATAAGGCAGCCGGTTGGTGACGTTGCAGCGGCCGCCGCCGGAGATCTGGAGTTTGCGGCCGAGCTGATTCTTCTTGTCGATCAGCAGCACCCGGTCGCCGGATTCACTTGCACTGATGGCAGCCATCAGCCCGCTTGGACCGCCGCCGATTACAATTGTCTGATACATAAAGTTCTCCTTTTCATTATGTTATTGATATAAAAGTAGTGTATCGCAACTAAAGATGATAAGATATCTTTAGTTTAAATCTAGAAAGTTAGGGATGAAAATATGTCACAAAGTAGTTCGCTGGTCCGCAGTACATTCATACTGACCGCCAGTATATTCATTACAAAGATCCTCGGGATATTGTACGTTATCCCATTCTACGCCATCATCGGCGGAGAAAGAAATCTTGCCCCGTACAACTATGCCTATAATCCTTATACGGTTATGCTCGTTGTTGCCGGTGCAGGTGTTCCGCTTGCTGTCGCCAAATATGTCTCGAAGTACAATGCAATAGGTGCTTATAAAGTCAGCCAGAAGCTGTACAAATCAAGCCTTATCGTCATGTCGCTGACCGGCCTTCTTGGTTTTATCATTTTATATTTACTGGCGCCGACCATTGCAGAAGCAACACTTGCTAAGCATAGTACAGCGGCCGGCAGCAATTCATGGAATACAGGAGATATCACTGAGATCATCCGCGTCATTTCTGTCGCTGTTATTTTCATACCGTTTCTTGCAACATTCAGAGGGATTTTCCAGGGCTATGATTCAATGGGCCCGACTGCTGTCTCTACAGTCATCGAACAAGTTGCCCGTATCGTCTTTCTTCTCGGCGGTGCGTTAATCGTCATCAAATACATGGGGAAAAATATTCTGCTGGCAAACGAAGTCGCAACATTCGCGGCTGCTATCGGTGCAGTTTTTGCACTGTTGACGCTGTGGTACTACTGGCGTAAAAGAAAGCCGCATATTGAGCGGATGATTGAGAATGATCATACTCATACGACGGTCAGCTACCGCGCAATGTATAAAGAGATACTGCTTTACAGTGTGCCGTTCGTCATTGTCAGTCTTTGTTTCCCGCTTTACTTGATTATCGATCAGTTCACACACAACAAAGGTCTTGATATAGCGGGCGTACCTGCAGAAATGCACGATCCGCTGCTGACCATGCTGAACTTAACGACAAATAAACTCGTCATGATCCCGACATCACTTGCTTCTGGTTTTGCGATCAGCCTTGTACCGGCGATTACCCGCGCTCATGCTTCCGGGCAGATCCGGGCGATGCATCATCAGATCAGAACGTCTCTTGGCCTGCTCATGTTTCTGACGGTACCAGCGTCACTAGGTATCATGGTACTTGCGGCACCGCTTTATACGTCATTCTATAGCTTCGACGCAGCAGCCAACCATATTCTCTACTTCTATGCACCAGTCGGCATTTTAATTGCATTACTATCAGTGACCTCTGCCATGCTGCAAGGTATTGATAAACAGGCGATGACCGTCTGGATTGTTATCGGTTCACTGGTGATTAAGGCGTTGATCAATCTGCCGCTGATTGTGATGTTCCATACAGTGGGCGCTGTGTTCGGCACAGCAATCGCTCTGACCGCTGCAATTATTTGCAATCTTTTAGTCATCAAAAAGTATGCCCGTTTCAAATTCAGCTCGACTTTCACAGAGATGTCTCAAATACTGCTCTACAGTCTGCTGATGGTCTTTGCAGTGGAACTCGTCTACCTTGTCCTGATTCATTTTATGAGCGTCGCGAATAAATTCGAAGCGCTGCTGATTGTCATCATCTGTGCCGTGATCGGCGCACTGGTCTACGGTTATATTTCCTTGAGATCAGGACTGGCAGAAAGATATCTCGGTGCCCGTGTTGCGAAACTCAGCCGCAAAGTAGGACGTGCATGAGATTAGACAAGTTTCTGGCCAATGCCGGCTGCGGCACCCGCACGGAAGTAAAACAGCTCATCAAAAAAGGGCGGGTCACAGTAAACGGTGAGACAGTTAAGAAAGCTGATATGAAGATAGACCATGCTGCCGGCACTGTGGCTGTTAACGGTGAGGTCGTGCTCTATGAGCCTGTTGTCTATTTAATGCTGAATAAACCACAGGGCGTCATCAGCGCGACCGAAGATGCGCGGCATGATACAGTCGTTGACTTGCTGCCCGATTACCGGCACTATGACCTGCACCCGGTCGGCAGGCTGGACAAAGATACGGAAGGGCTGCTTATACTGACAAATGACGGGCAGTTCAGCCACGAAGTGCTCAGTCCGAGGAAACACGTCGACAAAACGTATTACGCGAGAATTGACGGACGTGTCACAGCCGAGACAATCACACAGTTCAATGAAGGTCTTATACTGGATGACGGCTATAAAACGATGCCTGCCCGGTTGAAGATAGTGACGTCCGGTGCTATAAGTGAAGTCGAAGTGACGATTCAGGAAGGTAAGTTTCATCAAGTAAAGCGTATGTTCAGTGCAGTCGGTATGACTGTCAGCTACTTACAACGTATCCAGATGGGCGGCCTGCCGCTTGACCGCTCGCTTCAGCCCGGCCAGTACAAATTGCTGACGGCTGAGGATATAAATCGGGTGAAAAATAAATAAGAGCGTTTAGCAGTTCGATGTAAGGGTATATTTAATTTATAAATCTTACAGACGAGGTGTTTGACTATGGCAAAACAGGCAGGTTTATTAAGAGCGGCATTAGTTATCGGAGGTACTGCAGCGGCAGCTTACTTCTCTAAAAAAGAAAATTTAGACCGTTTACTGAACAAATCAGAGAAAGCAAACGGTGATTCACCTGGCGTTAAACCGACATTGACAGAAAAAGTTAAAGCAGCGGCAGCGAATGCTGTTAAAAGTGATAACAATGTCAACAACGACCGTTTCCCGAAAACTCAGCGCGACACACATGAACAAGTTGCAACTTTCGACGATGAAGGTGGCGGCGGTGTCAACAATGTTCATACAGTGCACGACCGCAGTCGTTTATAATTAATTTCTTTGCTGCCTGTTACAGGCAGCTTTTTTTATTGTGCTTTTCAAATCACTGATCGTTGCTGTAAGATAGAAGTATTGAAGATAGGGGGATTTATATGATGTGGAGAGAGAAAGTAGCAGAATATGAACAGGCAATTATAGAAGACTTAAAAGGGCTTCTTGCCATCAACAGTGTCAGAGATGACAGCCTGATGACAACAGCAGCACCGGTCGGTCCGGGGCCTCGGGAAGCGCTGGAATATATGTACAAGCTTGCTGAACGTGACGGCTTCAAATCAGTCGATGTCGATCATATCGCAGGGCGCATTGAAATGGGGAAAGGCAGCGAACTGTTCGGTATTTTATGCCATGTGGACGTTGTACCGCCGGGAAGCGGCTGGGACACAGATCCATTTGACCCTGTAGAGACAGAAGACCGGATTATTGCACGCGGCACACTCGACGATAAAGGGCCGACCATTGCGGCTTACTATGCGGTGAAGATTCTGACGGACATGAATGCAGACTTCAAGAAGCGGATTCATCTGATCGTCGGTACGGATGAGGAGTCGGGATGGATGTGTACCGACCGTTACTTCCAGACTGAAGAGATGCCTGACCTCGGGATCGCACCGGATGCGGACTTCCCGCTCATTCACGGCGAGAAAGGGATTACAACGTTCGATATCATTCAAAACAGCGCTAAAGAAGATGTGACTGCACCTGAAGTCGAACTGAAGGCGTTGAATGCCGGTGAACGTTACAACATGGTGCCTGACTTCGCTGAAGCAAAACTGCTTGTCAGAGAAAAGATGGATTATGTGCTGCAATCGTTCAATAATTATTTGAATGACCATCAGCTGACAGGGAAGACGACTGTCGACAACGGCAGCCTGCTGGTTCAGATTGAAGGGAAATCAGTGCACGGCATGGATCCGTCTATCGGTGTCAACGCGGGACTGTTCCTTGTGAATTTCCTGAATACGTTAGCGCTTGACGAGAAAGCGAAAGCGTTTGTTGCATTCGGCGACCGCTATTTATTTGATTCTCATTTCGGTGAGAAGATGGGCATGGCATTTGAAGATGCTGAAATGGGTAAAGTGACGACTAATATCGGTGTCATCAGCTATACGGATATTGACGGCGGTCATTACGGCATTAACCTGCGCTATCCGACAGGGTTTGACTTTACATCAGAAATTGCCGGCTTCACTGATAAAATTAAAGGTGACGGCTTTGATATTGTTGTCAATACGCACCAGCAACCTCATTACGTCGATAAAAACGATCCGTTCATCCAGAAACTGCTGACAGCCTACCGCAATCAGACAGGTGATATGACGGAGCCATACACAATCGGCGGCGGAACTTATGCACGTAACCTCGAAAAAGGGGTGGCATTCGGTGCCATGTTCAAAGACTCAGTCGATTTAATGCATCAGAAAAATGAATATATGACGAAAAAACAGCTCTTTGATGCGACCGCTATTTATCTGGAAGCGATTCATGCGGTCTGTGTGGAGGAGTGACAATGACAATCATTTATTACAACGGTGAGTTCCGTGATGATCAAGTGACCCTTGACTATAACGACCGCGGCTATCAGTTCGGCGATGGAATTTATGAAGTGGTCAGAGTGTATGACGGCAGACTGTTCACGGCGCGCGAGCACTTTGAACGGTTAGTCCGCAGTGCCGGTGAGATTTTGATCACTGCACCGAAAACTGTTGATGAATACATTGAAATCTGCGAGCAGCTGATCGAGAAGAATCAGCTGGCTGACGGCAATATCTATATTCAAGTGACGCGCGGTGTCGCTGTACGTAACCATGCATTTCCAGAACATGCTGAACCGGTCACTTTAATGTATACGTACGAAGCAGGACGGCCGCTCAAGGGGATGCAGGACGGTGTCAAAGTCATCACGGCTGAAGATATCCGCTGGCTGCGCTGTGACATTAAAAGCTTGAATCTGCTCGGTAATGTGCTGAACAAGGAGAAAGCTGTCCGGGCCGGGGCAGTGGAAGCTGTGCAGATTAGAGATGGCGTTGTCACTGAAGGTGCTTCAAGCAATGTCTACATCATTAAAGACGGCACGATTTACACGCATCCAGCAAACAACTTGATTTTGAATGGTATCACCCGCCAAGTGATCAAAGAATGTGCAGAGGAACTACTCATCCCGTTCCACGAAGAGACGTTCGGACCGGATGAACTGCTGGCAGCTGATGAAGTGTTCATCTCGAGTACGACACTTGAAGTGACACCGGTAGTCCAGGTGGATGAGAAAGTCATCGGCGGACCGGGTCCCGTTGCCCGGAAACTGCAGCAGGCGTTTGATGAGAAAATTCAGACAGGAAGATAAGACTTCCACTGGACCGCGGCTGGAAGGGTCTTCTCAAAATGTCAATACATTTTGAGTAACTTTTCCGCTTGAATTACAGCCGTGAAGGGTATAAAATTTAAACAAGTTACTAATGAACGTGAAGATTTAAAGTTATGGATAAGGCTCTTGATTATATCTCGAGCCTTTTCTTTTTTCTGAATGGAGGTGAACACGTTGGAGCATTTCTATCAATTAGGCTGGACGCTGGATTCAGCAGGCGGTGCCTCAGGTGAAGCGTATATGGCTGAGCAGGACGGCAGGAAGCTGTTTCTGAAACGAAATTCCAGTCCTTTCCTTGCGGCCCTGTCTGCTGAAGGGATCGTACCGAAGCTTGTATGGACGAAACGGATTGAGACAGGTGAAGTCGTGACAGCACAGCACTGGAAAAACGGCAGGTCTTTAATGCATGATGAAATGAAATCCAATCGTGTCGCCCTGATGCTGAGAAAGATTCATAAATCGACGCAGCTTCTTAATATGCTGAAAAGGCTTGAGATGGAGCCGATGTATCCATCGATGCTGCTCAAGAAAATCAACTCTTCCCTATCGAGGAATGTGCTGACACATCACGTGATCAGAAAGTCGCTGCTTTATCTGGAAGAGCACATGCCGAACTTGAACTCAGCGTTCTATACAGTCTGTCATGGTGATGTCAATCATAATAACTGGCTGCTGTCAGAGCAGGATGAGCTGTTCCTTGTAGACTGGGAAGGGGCCATGATTGCGGACCCGGCCATCGATATCGGTATGATTCTCTATACGTATATTGAACCCGCAGAGTGGTGTGACTGGCTGAGTAAGTACGGTATCCAGGATACACTTGATTTAAGAAAACGCATGAAGTGGTATACGATTATTCAGGCGATTGCGATGGTAGAATGGTATGAAGAGAAGAATCGCTTTCAGGATATGAATGAATGGCTGCAGTTTTTGAATGATGTACTGATGATGAATCGTTTTATATAAGGAGAACAATGAAATGAGAATGCGCAACAAACCATGGGCGGAAGAGTATTTGCTGGAACACAGCGATATTGTAAGTATCGGTGATGAAAGGAAGACGAAGATCACCGACTGGTTCGGTAACGACCAGCCGATTCATATTGAAGTGGGCAGCGGCATGGGTCGCTTTATTACAGAGATGGCGAAGCAGCACCCTCACATCAACTATATCGGGATCGAACGGGACAAGAACGTGATGATCCGTATCGTTGAAAAAGCGGTGGAACAAAACATTACGAACTTAAGATTGCTGACGCTCGATGCTGAGAATCTGCCTGAGTTTTTCATGGCTGGTGAAGTCGCAAGAGTGTATTTGAACTTCTCAGATCCATGGCCGAAGACGCGGCATGCGAAGCGCCGTCTGACACACGCGAACTTTCTGAAGCTGTACAAGCAGGTGCTGGCAGAAGACGGTGAGCTTCATTTTAAGACGGACAATCAGCAGTTATTTGAGTTCTCGCTGGAAAGCATGAGCCAGTTCGGCATGAAGCTGAAAAACATCAATCTGGATTTACATGCAAATGAACCGGAAGATAACATCAAGACAGAATATGAAGAGAAGTTCTCTAACAGAGGCTTCCGTATTAACCGCCTGGAAGCGACGTTTAACTAATGTCCGACCTCCCGAATCATCGGGAGGTTTTTTTGTGTTTTAACAAACTGCGCGTTTCATGTAGAATGAAAGAGAACGGAGGGATTGTATGCTTCATATAGGCAAGTTCAAGTTGACGCCGTTAAACGGTGGTATCACTCATATGGACGGCGGGGCGATGTTCGGTGTCGTACCGAAGCCGTTATGGCAGGATAAATATCCGAATAATGCACAAAACCAAGTGCCTCTTGTGACCCATCCGATTCTTATCCAGTCACAATACGGCAATATGCTGATTGACAGCGGAGTGGGTAATGGGAAGCTCGATGAGAAGCAGAGAAGAAATTACGGGGTGACTTACGACAGTGATGTGACAGCTGCGCTTAATCAACTCGGGCTGACGCCTTCACATATTGACATCGTCCTGATGAGTCATCTGCACTTTGACCATGCGCTGGGCTTGACGACGGCAGACGGGCAGTCAGTCTTCAATAACGCACGGATTATTACATCGCGTACAGAATGGCATGAGATGCGGTATCCTAACGTCCGCAGCAGGGCGACCTACTGGGAGATGAATTATCGCGGCATCGAGCACCAGGTGGAACCGTTTGACGACAAAATAGAAATCTGCCCGGGCATTACAATGATACATACCGGCGGCCATAGTGAAGGGCACAGTATCATTGAAATTAAGGACGACGGCATGCGGGCGGTCCACATGGCTGACCTGCTGCCGACGACAGCTCATCGCAATCCACTGTGGGTGACCGCTTATGATGATTATCCATTGGACTCTATTTTTCAGAAAGAAGAGTTATTTGAGAAGTTTGACGATGCCTGGTTTATTTTTTATCATGACGTCCGTTATTTTGCAGCGAAGTTTGACGGCAGAGAAATAATCGATGAAGTGAGAAGAAAGCCGGCCCATGTATAATTTCGACGATGAGGGGCGTCCCGCGAAAATAGCGGCGTGGATATTCGTCTGAGAGGCGCCCGGCGCCCGCGCCAAATAAAAACACCCCAAACGTTAGATTTTAGGTCTGACGTTTGGGATGCAGTATATCCGCCTGGTTTTTTTAGTTGTTATGAGTGACTTCAATACAGTCAATCAGCTGTCCAGTATAAGCATCAGCGATAAATTCATACTCTTCTTTGTAATCGTCAAAGTTAGTAGTGATGCCGCCGCGATAAATTTGTGTCTCAACTCCGAATCTTTTATAGCGTTCCGGGGTATAGACGATAAAAGATGATTCAACGCCATTAAATTTCTGTTTGATATCTTCAAGCAGCTGATGGGGATTCAGCAGGCGATATCTTCTGCTGAATGCATAGCCGATCACCAGTGCAGCAACGACGATTGAGGAACCAATCCACCATTTTTTATTCATGGGAAACCTCCTTTTCCTTATCTTCATTATCTTAGATTACAGAAAAAATTCAAGTTTTCTCTGCCGCCAGAATCTTTTTGTTGACTAAACGATGGATTCCGATACAATTAGTAGTATTCCGAGTGAAACGATAAGAATAGGAGAGGTAAAAAGATGAAAAAGTTTTTATGGGTTTTAGCGGCGATGCTGTTTGTTCTTGCTGCATGTGGGCAGAATAATGATTCAAAGAAGGGATCTTCCGCTGATGAAGAAAAAGTGCTGACAGTTGGTACGGAAGGAACATACGCACCTTTCACTTATCATGATAAGTCTAGTAACCTGACTGGTTATGATGTGGATGTGGTCAAGGCAGTAGCAAAAGAAGCAGGTTATAAAGCTAAATTTGTTGAAACACAATGGGACTCTATGTTCTCAGGTCTGAATGCCGGCCGCTTTACCACTGTAGCGAACCAGGTGGGTATTAACGATGAACGGAAAGCAAAGTACAAATTCTCTGAGCCATACACTTATACAAGTGCAGTACTTGTCACACGTAAAGAAAACAATGATATTAAATCTTTCGATGATGTAAAAGGTAAAAAGTTAGCGCAGACGTTAACATCAAACTACGGTAAGCTGGCAAAAGACCACGGTGCACAAATTACACAGGTCGAAGGATTCAACCAGTCGATGGAACTTATCCAGTCTAACCGTGTAGAAGGTACTTTCAACGAAAAATTATCAGTTCTTGATTACTTGAAACAGAAGAAAAGTGCGGATGTCAAAATTATCGAAGGCGATGCAGAGAAGAGCGAGTCAGCATTTGTATTCACAAAGAAAACTGATCAATCAGTTATCGATGACGTCAACAAAGCTTTAAAAACATTAAAAGATAACGGTGAATTAGCTAAGATCAGTAAGAAATGGTTTGGTGAAGATGTTTCTAAACCTTAATGAAGAACAGCAGCATGCTCTGGATGCCGCGCAGCAGGCTTTTCTGCCGATGCTGGAGGCACTATTTAAATACTCCATACCTTTGGCGATCATAACGTTCATCATTGGGTTTATTATCGCATTGATTACTGCGCTGGCAAGGGTATCACGTATTAAAATCTTCCAAATCATTGCACGGGTTTATGTTTCGATTTTCCGAGGAACGCCGATGATCGTTCAGTTATTTATTATCTTTTATGGAATACCGGAAATTGCGAGGCTAGCAACTGGTAACTCAAACGACTTACTTACGTTGTCATCTATTACTGCAGCAATTATTGGATTAAGTTTGAATGTTGGCGCATATACTTCTGAGATTATTCGTGGAGGTATCCTTACTCTTCCTAAAGGACAAAGAGAAGCAGCATATTCTATCGGTATGAGTGAATGGCAGACGATGCGACGTATTATTCTGCCGCAAGCCATTCGTAACTCAATCCCGACACTTGGTAATACATTTTTAAGTCTTATCAAAGATACATCGTTATTAGGATTTATTCTCGTTGCAGAAATGTTTCGTAAGGCACAGGAAGTAGCAGCCTCTACATTCGAGTTCCTCTCAATTTATCTTTTGGTTGGAGCGATGTACTGGGTCGTCTGCTTTATCATCTCTCTCATACAAGGGATGTACGAGCGGCGCCTTGAAAGGAAGTATACGATATGATCGAGCTGAACAATATTTATAAAAGCTTTGGCGATAAAGATGTGATTAAAGGCGTCAATTTGACGGTTGACGACGGTGAAGTAGTTGTATTGATTGGTCGTAGTGGATCTGGTAAAACAACGCTGCTGCGCATGATCAATGCGCTTGAACTCCCGACGTCTGGTCAGGTCATTGTAGACGGGACCAGTTATTCTAATAACAATCGACGCAGCCAGATTGCAGTGCGTAAAAAGTCAGGGATGGTGTTCCAGAACTATCAGCTCTTTCCTCATATGACGGCGCTTGAAAATGTCATTGAAGGACTAGTGACCGTCAAGAACATGCCTAAAGCTGAAGCAGAAAAAATTGGTCTCGACTTGCTGCATAAAGTAGGTCTTGAGCAGGTGAGCAACCAGTATCCCTCAGGGTTATCCGGCGGGATGCAGCAGCGTGTCGGCATCGCCCGCGCGCTCGCGATGAACCCGAAAGTCATGCTGTTTGATGAGCCGACGTCAGCGCTTGATCCCGAGCTTGTCATGGATGTACTGAACGTTATGAAAGACCTCGCTGCTGAAGGGATGACCATGGTCATTGTGACGCATGAGATGAACTTTGCGAAGAACGTCGCGAGCAAAATAGCATTTATTCATGAAGGACGCATTAAAGAGATAGGTACACCCGATCAAATATTCAATCATCCAAAAAGCGATGCATTGAAACGTTTCTTAAATATCATCGATCAGAAGTAGGCCAGGCGGATGCCTGGTTTTTTTCTTACAAAATCCCATATAAGTATCTTAAAAAATTGTAAATTGTTAATGTCGCTCTCACTTTTTTTCGCTATACTGATTATGAGGTGAAGGGGATGAAAGCTTATTTAAAGCGCTGGTTCATTGATGGGATGAGCTTTATGGCGCTCGGTCTGTTCAGTTCTTTGATTATCGGTCTTATTATTGAAACCGCAGGAACAGAACTGAAACCATTCTTTGATACGAGTCTGCTGCTTGAAATCGGTAAGCTCGCGAAGCAATATACCGGCGCTGCAGTAGGTGTCAGTGTCGCTTACGGACTCGGTGCTTCACCGCTTGTGATTTTCTCAAGCGCAGTGACCGGGATGTATGGCTATGAGCAGGGCGGTGCTGCCGGAACATATATTGTGGCACTTGTGACGACGGAGCTCGGACGACTATACAGTGGCAGAACAAAAGTCGATATATTGCTCACACCGCTGCTGACTTTGCTGCTCGGCGGCACTATCGCCAAACTGATCGGTCCGTTTATTGCAGCATTTATGGCACGTATTGGTGAGTTCATTACATTCTCGACGACACAGCAGCCGCTGTTGATGGGAATACTCATTGCACTGGTTTTTGGTCTCACATTATCGAGTCCGATATCCAGCGCCGCGCTTGCATTGATGCTGAATATCGAAGGGACTGCCGCTGCTGCAGCGACAATCGGCTGCTGCTGCCACATGATTGGTTTTGCGGTGACGAGTTACGGGGATAATGGAATACAGGGGCTCATCGCGCACGGCATAGGGACGAGTAAAATCCAGATTCCGAACTATATGAGAAATCCGTTTATTCTCGTGCCGCCTATTATCGCAAGTATGATGACAGCACCGCTCATGACGATGTTCTGGCCGATGAAGAACGTCGCAGCCGGTGCCGGTATGGGGACGAGCGGCTTCGTCGGCCAGATCATGACGGTGAAGACGATGGGAGCATCGGTGACGACCTGGCTGCAGATTGGTCTGTTCCATTTTCTGCTGCCGGGGCTCATCAGTTATTTCGTCTACCGGATGATGAAAAATGCACAGATCATCAAGCCTGGTGACCAGCAAATTATGACAGGAGAGAGAACATGATTAACTTAACAAATGAACAGGACTTTAATGAACTGATCAACAAACCGACAATCGTCATGTTTACAGCAGGATGGTGTCCGGACTGCCATTTCATCCAGCCCGCACTGCCGGAGATTGAAGCAGTGCATGATGACTATCAATTTGTTTCCGTGGACCGTGATGCCTTTATGGATCTTGCGGTGCAGTATGACGTCATGGGGATTCCAAGCTTTGTGGCATTTAATGAGGGCCGCGAAACAGGGCGTTTTGTCTCCAGAGACAGAAAAACAAAAGAAGAGATCAATCAATTCATTGAATCATTGTAATAGCTGACCACGATGGGATACTATCACTCATCGTGGTTTTATTGTACAATAAATAATACAAGAATTGAGGAGTGTTACCTATGAATGTGTTTGAAATAAGAGATGCCATTACCGCTGAATTAGCTGCCGAAGTAATGACATGGAATTTCGACCGCAAGGAAGAAACATTGAGAGTTGAACGCCGGGACAATCATAAAGGACTGACGATTAAGCTTGCGCCGCTCGTGGCGAAATATAAGCAGCAGGAGCGCAAAATCATCGATGAAGTTCTTTACTATATCAATGAGACAATTACAGCGATGGCGGATGAGACAAATAAGAAAATTACTGAAATGAAAATCATGCCGGTCATCCGGTCGACAAGTTTTCCAAAAGAAACAAACGGCGTGCCTTTTGTCATTTCGGAACATACGGCTGAGACTAATATTTATTACGCGCTTGATCTTGGTTCCACTTACCGCCTGATTGATGACAATGTATTAAGTGAGATGGCGATATCAAAGGAACATGTCAAAGAACAGGCGCTGTTTAACGTCAAAAAGCTGGCAGCACAGTACAAAGAGGACCATGTAGCCGGCAGTACCTTTTATTTCTTCAACTCCAACGACGGCTACGATGCCTCCAGAATATTAAATGATACGCTGCTGCAGCAGTTTGATAAGAACAAAAAAGGTGAGCTGCTCGTCGCAACACCACATGCCGATGTATTGATCATCGCGGATATCGAGAATGAGACAGGTTATGACATTATGGCCCAGATGATGATGCAGTTCTTCAGCAACGGCCTTGTACCGATTACGTCATTATCATTCCAGTACGAAAATGGCAAGCTGACGCCGGTCTTTATTCTCGGCAAGAACAATATGAAGCGGAATCAGGAGGCTATTGCCCGCCTGGAGAAAAACCGTAAAAAATTTGAAAATAATAAGGAGCAATGACATGAATATCTTCTACAATGACAAAATTGGTGACGTTCTACTGATCACGTTGAAGCATGCTGACGGCCCATTTGACTATGAGCAGAATGGAGACGTGGTCACTATTAAGAAAGACGGTGCAGTCGTCGGCTATAATGTTTTCAATATAAGCGGCCAGCTGTCGTTTGACGGTAATGGTCAAGTGGAACTGGACGAAGCAAAAGTGGACGCCATCAATCAAGTGCTGACGAGTAAAGGCATGCAGCCGCTGACAGTCGACCTGTCTCCTAAGTTCGTTACAGGCCATGTCGACAGCATGGAAAAACATCCGGATGCTGATAAGCTGAACATCTGCCAGGTGAATGTCGGAGACGAAGTGCTGCAGATTGTCTGCGGCGCTAACAATGTCGCTGCCGGACAAAATGTCGTCGTCGCTAAAGTAGGCGCTGTCATGCCGAGCGGAATGCTGATTAAAGCTGCTGAACTGCGCGGTGTGCCGTCAAACGGTATGATCTGTTCTGAACGTGAACTCGGACTCACTGATTCCGAAGAGAAAAAAGGCATATTAGTACTGGGTGAAGAAGTGGTTCCTGGTACCGACTTCTTTAAACAAGTTTAAAAGGTGTGAGTAGATGAGCTGGTTTGACAAATTATTCGGAGAACAATCAAATGACACACATCAGCAGCGTGAAGATGAAGTAATGATAAAACCTAGGGAAGAAGATAATCACGACGAAATATACAGAAGACCGAAAGGAAGATTTAGATTTCCTATCGATGTTGAGACTGGAACAGAAAAAGAGGCAGAGGCAAAACCGGAATCAGCACATCCTGTTCAAAGTGACTTCGTCAATGATGATTACTTCAACAGTCGGCGGGAACGTCGTAAACGTCACCATCAGCAGCATGATGAGCCGCCTCATCCGTTGACAGAGCGCTATCATCCGGCTTATACACCACCTCCGAGCAAGACAGACATACATAAGCCGAAGTTCGTCGCAAGTGAAGTGCCGTCTGCGATTTACGGCACACGTAAAAATTTGAAGCCGGGTGAAAGCAAGGTGGTCATCACCCCGCTGACTGGCAGAAAGCCGGAAATGGTAAAACCCGTGACGCCGCCTCACCGCAGGCAGGATAACATGGTTAACGTCGAGAATGTCTATGCATCACAAATTGTCGCGGAAATCAGGCGGGAACGTGAAAAGAAAGCACAGGCCAAAAAAGCATTCGAAGAGAAACGTCAGCAGCTGAAACTTCAGAAGGAACTTGAGGAAAAGCTGATGACTGCACCAGAACAAGAAACGCCTGATACAGAGACTGTCTATTCCTCTGCACCGGAACAAGAAACGCCTGACACAGAGACTGTCTATTCTTCTGCACCGGAACAAGAAACGCCTGATACAGAGACTGTCTATTCTTCTGAACTGGAAACAGAATCATTGGTGCTTCAGCCGGTTCATGAGCTGATGCCTGAACTTGAAACAGTAGAAGTCATCCTGCCACCTGCTGAAAATTCGGCAGTCGAAGCACTTGTCCGTGAAACATCAGCGGTCTCTCACGTTAACGACTCCATTGATGAAGCAGTCGACGAAATGAAAGAACCGATACTCCGTCCGGTGGTCACTAAGACGAGACCATTTAATGTTGTCATGACACCGTCAGATAAAAAAAGGCTGATGGATAAAAAACAGGCTGTCACTGAGCCGTCAATAGTAGAAAAAATAATCGATAAAATAACACCTGATTCTGCCGATGGATCTTCAGCAGAACCATCACTGCTTGAAAAAGCCATCGACTTCGTCACACCTGGTCACATAGAGCAGGAAGCGCCTGCTGTTATGGAGAAAGTGAAAGAGGTGGTGACTGGAAAAGATAAGAAACGTAAAGGGCCGAATTACCTGCTGCCTCCTGTCAGTCTGCTGGCACATCCTGAAGCGCCTGCAGCGTCTCATGAATGGGTGGAAGAGCAGCGTGCACAGCTGGATGAAGCATTATATCACTTCAACGTTCCTGCTAAAGTGGAGCATGTCGTCGTCGGTCCTTCTGTCACCCGTTATGAACTCTCAGTAGAAAAAGGAGTCAAAGTCAGCAGAATCACCAATCTGCAGGATGACATCAAAATGGCGCTGGCAGCTAAGGATATTCGTATTGAAGCACCAATTCCCGGCACATCCCGTGTGGGCGTGGAAGTTCCGAACCTTGAAACACGGCCGGTCAATTTAAGTGAAGTCATCTTCTCCAAACGGTTTAAATTTGCAGAATCCAAGCTTATGGTCGCACTGGGTGTAAAGATCAATAATGAACCGATGCTGATGGACATCGCTAAAATGCCGCATGCATTAATCGCAGGCGCAACCGGCTCAGGTAAATCAGTGAGCATCAATGCGATTTTACTGTCGCTGCTGTACCGTAACAATCCGAGTGAGCTTAAACTGCTGCTGATTGACCCGAAAATGGTGGAGCTTGCGCCTTATAACGATCTGCCGCATTTACTCGCACCGGTCATCACTGATGTCAAGGCCGCGACTGAAAGCTTGAAGTGGATTGTTGAAGAGATGGAACGGCGCTATAAGACATTTGCCGATGTTCATGTCAGAAATATTACCGCATATAACCAGAAGTCAACTTATGACAAGCGGCTGCCGAAGATTGTCATTATTATCGATGAGCTCGCTGATTTAATGATGATGGCACCGCAGGAAGTGGAGCACTCGATTGCCCGCATTGCACAGAAAGCTCGTGCTGCAGGTATTCATATGATACTTGCGACGCAGCGTCCATCTGTCAATGTCATCACCGGCCTGATTAAAGCGAATGTGCCGACTCGTATCGCCTTCATGGTATCTTCTGCTGTCGATTCACGTACAGTGATGGATAGCGGCGGTGCTGAGAAACTGCTCGGTAACGGTGATATGCTGTACCAAGGTAACGGCATGAACCGGCCGATTCGTATTCAAGGCTGCTATGTATCTGATGAGGAAATCGATGAAGTCGCTGCTTATATCAGGGAACAGGGGCCGCCGAACTACATGTTCAAGCAGGAAGAACTGCTCAGTAAAGTCAACGAACTCCCGCAGGATGAACTGATTGATGATGTGATCGACTACATGCAGGAAGAAGGCCAGATTTCAACTTCACAGCTGCAGCGTAGATTCCAGATCGGCTATAACAGAGCAGCACGCATCGTCGATAGCCTGGAAGACGCAGGTTATATCAGCGGGGCCAATGGTTCAAAACCAAGAACAGTGTTAATCGCAGAAAAACAACAATAGGAGTGTAAACAATGACGTTATATCATTTTATAGGAATTAAAGGGTCAGGTATGAGTGCGCTCGCACATATCCTTTTTGATATGGGACATGAAGTTCAAGGGTCGGATATCGAGAAAGAATTTTTCACGGAAATTGCACTGCGCGATAAAGGCATTACGATTGTGCCGTTCGCTGCTGACAATATTAAAGAAGGGATGACGATCATAGCCGGTAATGCTTTCGGTGATGACCACCCTGAAATTGTGCGGGCGAAGATGCTGAATCTTGAGTTCTATCGTTACCATGACTTTTTAGGGTCATTCATGCATCAGTACACTTCTATTGCGGTCACAGGCTCTCACGGCAAGACATCAACGACCGGTCTGTTATCTCATGTGATGAACGGAGATAAGAAGACGTCTTATTTAATCGGTGATGGTACAGGCATGGGACTTCCGGACAGTGAGTACTTTGCATTTGAAGCATGCGAATACCGCCGGCACTTCCTGAGTTATTCACCGGACTACGCCATTATTACGAACGTTGATTTTGACCATCCGGATTATTTCGCCAGCATGAGCGATGTGTTCAATGCGTTCCAGGAGATGAGCCGTAAAGTCAAAAAAGGCATCATTGCTTGCGGCGACGACAAAAATCTGCGCGACCTGCAGGTGACGATTCCGATTTATTACTATGGTACAGAAGAGCATAATGATGTCAGAGCCGAAAATATCATCTCTACAGCGTCCGGAACGACATTCGATGTTATAATTGACGGCAAGTTTATTGGCAGCTTTAAGACACCGATGTTCGGTGACCATCAAGTGTTAAACGCCCTGGCAGTGATTACGGTCTGCCATCTTGAGCAGCTCGATGTTCAGAACATTAAAGACGCGCTTGAAACTTTCGGTGGCGTTAAACGCCGCTTCACCGAGAAGAAGAAAGACAATCAAGTATTGATCGATGACTATGCGCATCATCCAAAAGAAATCAGTGCGACTATTGACTCAGCTCGCAAAAAATATGACGGCAGAACAATTGTTGCAGTGTTCCAGCCGCATACATTCTCGCGTACTGAAACGTTTCTAGAAGATTTCGCTGACAGCCTGAAAGCAGCGGACAAAGTATTCCTCTGTGATATATTCGGTTCGGCACGCGAAACGGCCGGGAACTTGACAATCAATGATCTTGCCGTACTGATTCCAGGAGCAGAGCTGATCAGTGAAGATAATGTTGACGTTTTAAAGCGCTATATTAATGACGTTGTTATCTTTATGGGTGCCGGAGATATTCAAAAAATCCAGAAAGCCTACGAAAATCTGTTGCAATAGTTCAAATATGTTTTAAACTATAATTGCAGGGTAAAATGAGGTAGTAAAATATAGATAGGAAATAGGAGGGGTTATATATGGAATGGATACTTCCAATCGCCGGTATCATCGCGGCACTGGCATTCTTAATTCTATGTATCGGTATCGTAGTCGTATTATTATCAGTTAAGAAAAACCTTGATCATGTCGCTAGAACTTTAGACGGCGTTGAAGGTCAGATTCAAGGGATTACACGCGAGACTACGGACTTATTACATAAGACGAACCGTCTTGCTGAAGATGTCCAGGACAAATCAGCACGCTTAAATACGGTAGTAGATGCAGTCAAAGGAGTCGGTGGTTCTGTACAGAACTTGAACAGCTCTGTAGACCGGGTAACAAACTCTGTGACTCATAACATCGCTAACAACCAGGAAAACATCGCACAAGTTGTTAAATGGTCAAATGTAGTGATGGAAGTGCTGGATAAATGGCAGATGAGAAAACAGCGTCGTAACAGCGTCAACTTTGCTGACCAGCCAGTCTACAAAGAAGCAGCAAGTACGGCATACAATGAAGATACTGCTCATAATGGAAATGTCGACATTGTAAAAGTTAAAGCAGGATTAGATAAAAATTCTGACTTAAAATAATATTTGACGTTTAACCGTCGTATAAGTGGGAATATACTAAACTATAACAAGTTAAGTATATTCCCATTTTAATTAGGAGGTCATTATAATGACAAACACAAATAACAAAGACTTAACAAGTACTAACTTCGGTAAAGACAACGAGAACAAATTCGACACAGCATCAAACGTAAACACTTTTGACAAAAACAACAATTTTGACAAAAACAACACATTAGACACAAACACAAAAACGACGTTTGACAAAGACAACAATTTCAATTCTTACGACAAAGTCAACACTTATGACAACGGTGTCAATGAATATCCGAACAACACTTACAACCGTTCATTAAGTGCCAACACTTTAAAAGAATATGAAGTGAAAAATACGAATTACTCTACACGTGACTTTGCTTTAGGTTTCACTGTAGGTGTTTCTCTTGGAACATTACTCGGTCTGTTATTTGCGCCTAAGAAAGATGACAAACGCGGCTATGACAATGCAGACTACAAAGGTTCTTACTTAAAAGGCAATCAGTACAAAGAAGACAACAAGCCTTCTGCAGTTGATCAGTTAAAAGACAAAGCAGCTGAAATCAAAGACAAAGCAGCGGACAAAGTTGCTGAAGTTAAAGACAAAGCACAGGATACTCAAAACAAAACAAACACAAAAAATGACAACCAGGCGACAGGCTACAATGAAGCGACAAGTCATGTGACAACTAAAGTTGAAACAGATACTGACGCTTTAGCAGCACAGCGCCGCGCAATCAAAGATGAAGTTAACGATAATTCTTTGAAAGAACCCATTGCAGTTGTTGATAAAGATTTAAACACAAACAAAACAACTTCTAAGTCAAACAATTCAACTAAAGTTAATCCAAACACTAAAGTGGATACAACTAAAACAGATTTCAAACCTGGTAACACAAACAACAAAAATAACAAAAAATAAGCGTATCTTTCAAAAGATGCATATACTTGTGATATTATAGTAGGGTGAATTCTCACCCTGCTTTTTTTTATGGGAAGAATAATTTGAAGTTAATGAGGTGTATCGAATGTCTGAATTGAACCAGTTAAGAGAACGCATCGAAGAGATCAATGTGGCTATATTAGAACTGCTGTCTGAGCGCGGAGAAATTGCGAAACAGATTGGTCAGGAGAAACGTAAAGCCGGTACGATGATTTATGATCCTATGCGTGAAAAAGAAATGATCAATAAATTACAGGACTTAAATCAAGGGCCTTACGATGATAATGTCATTAAACAGCTATTCAAAGAAATCTTTAAAGCATCGACTGAGCTGCAGAAATCTGAAAATGAGAAGCATCTCTATGTATCTAGAAAGCTGAAAGCTGAAGATACGGTCGTGAAAACTGCTAATGGCGGTGTCATCGGCGGAGATGAGAAAATCTTCGTCTTCGGACCATGTTCTGTTGAATCTTATGACCAAGTAGAGCAGGTAGCAAAAAGTCTGGTTGAAAAAGGACAGAAATTTATTCGGGGAGGCGCATTTAAGCCTCGTACATCTCCATATGATTTCCAGGGACTCGGTGTTGAAGGTCTTAAAATATTGAAAGAGATCAATCAAAAATATGACCTTGCAGTAATATCGGAAGTCGTCGATCCCCATCACTTTGAACTGGCTGACCAATACATCGATGTATTCCAGATCGGTGCCCGCAATATGCATAATTTTGAGCTGCTGAAAGAGGCAGGCCGCGCCAACAAGCCTGTACTGCTGAAACGTGGTCTGTCAGCGACGATTGAAGAGCTGATTTATGCAGCGGAATACATTCATGCCAGTGGTAACAGCAATATCATCATCTGTGAGCGCGGCATCCGTACATACGAAAAAGCGACAAGAAATACACTGGACATCTCTGCCGTGCCGATCTTAAAGCAAGGTACCCATTTACCGGTGCTGGTCGATGTGACGCATTCTACAGGGCGGAAAGATATTATGCTGCCGGTCGCTAAAGCTGCACTTGCCGTCGGAGCAGACGGTGTCATGGCAGAAGTGCATCCGGATCCATCGGTTGCGCTGAGCGATGCAGGACAGCAGATGGACTTAAACGAGTTCGATGCATTCTATGATGAAATTGAACGGACAAGAAAACAATATCGCTAGAAATTATTATGAAAACTTCATGAAAACGTGTTAGAATAGTATGGAAAACGATTACAGGAGGAAACTATGACAGTCACCATTTATGACGTTGCAAGAGAAGCTAAAGTTTCAATGGCAACTGTATCACGTGTAGTGAACGGTAATCCTAATGTGAAGCCTGCTACACGCGACCGCGTCAATGAAGTCATCAAACGATTGAACTATCGTCCGAATGCTGTCGCAAGGGGACTTGCCAGCAAAAAAACGACAACAGTCGGTGTGATTATTCCTGATATTTCGAACATCTACTATTCTGAGCTTGCCCGCGGGCTTGAAGATATTGCAACGATGTATAAATATCAGACCATTATTTCAAATTCGGATAACGATCCGTTCAAAGAGCGGGAAATATTCAACAATCTGCTGAGCAAGCAGGTGGATGGTATTATCTTCCTTGGAGGTACGTTATCCAATGAAACAGCTGAACTGATTCAGACTTCTTCAGTTCCAGTTGTTGTATCAGGAACACAGGATAATGACAGTGCACTGCCGGCAGTCAATATCGACTATCATTCAGCAAGCCGTGAAATTACGGAAAAACTGCTGAAAGACGGTGCGCGTCAGTTCGCATTCGTCGGCGGCGGATATTCTGAGAAAGCACGGCATGACGTATTGTCAGGAATGACGGAAGTGCTGAAGGACAACGGGATTACGTTCAATGATGATGCTGTCTATGTCGGCAGCGAACAATATTTAGACGGTGAAAAAGCATTTGCGCAGCTGCAAGGATTAAAACCGGATGCTATTCTTTGTATCAGTGATGAACAGGCGATCGGACTTGTCCATGCCGCTCAGGATGCCGGTCTGAATATACCGGATGACCTGCAGATCGTCAGCTTCAACAATACGAGACTGGTGCAGATGGTACGTCCCAAGCTATCAAGCGTTATGCAGCCGTTATATGATATCGGTGCAGTAGGGATGAGACTGCTGACGAAATTCATGAATGATGAAGAAATAGAAGATAAACAGGTCGTTCTGCCGTATCACATCGATTATCGCGGCACGACAAAATAACACCTCAAAAAGCACACTTCAACAAACAAGTGTGCTTTTTTATTATGCGCTGGTTTTATTCATAATGCTGGATGACACGTTCAAGCGTCCGCCTGTTCTTCTCTGTAATCTCCACCCGGCGTGGAATGACTGTATAGTTTTCGCTGTCTGCATCCCACTTTGCCGGCAGAGTGACTTCAGTTTTCTTCTGCCATTTCTCGAGCCAGCTCTTTGGAAGATTACCTGAAGGCGCCGGGATGCCTTTCATGGCGAGCCAGATCTGACTCCAGGCGAGCGGGGCGACTTGAAAGATGTTGTAACCCCCGCCGCCAACTGCAATCCATTTACCGCCGCAGTAGTCATCAGCAAGCTGCTTGACGATTCTCGGGATCGCTTCGAACACGTGATGCGTGCAATGAAGATGAGTCAGGGGGTCAAGATAATGGGCGTCAGCACCATTCTGACTGATAATCACGTCAGGTTTAAAAAAACGGCAGGCGACTTCCACGCTTTCTTTAAAGCATTCAAGGAACGAGTCATCTTCAGTATAAGCATCTATCGGCAGGTTCATGCTGTATAAGTAGCCGTCTCCTTCGCCTTTCTCGTTAATACCGCCTGTACCGGGGAACAAGTATCTACCAGTCTCATGGATGGAATAAGTGAAGGCATCGTCGTCATTATAGAACGCCCACTGCACGCCGTCACCATGATGAGCATCCGTGTCGATATAAAGGACGCGGGCACCGTACTTCTGCTTCATATATTCAATCGCTACAGCACTGTCGTTATATATGCAGAAGCCGGACGCTCTGCCGCGGAAGCCGTGATGCAGACCGCCGCCGAGATTACAGGCAGTCGTGTCAGCCCCGGTCATGACAATATCACAGGCCGTCAATGTGCCGCCGACGAGCCAGGCACTGCTGTCATGCATACCGCTGAAGTTGGGCGTGTCGTTTGTATTAAGGCCGTAGCTGTCGCATTTCGCCTGGCTGAGCGTACCAAGCCCTGCCTGCTTGACGGCCTCCACGTAGTCGGCAGTATGAACCAGCTTCAGTTCATCGTCTGTTGCCTTTCTTGCCGGGACCATTTCGCTGTCATCAAGAAATTCAAGTGCCTGCAGCAGCTCAGTCGTCAGCACAAGCCGCATCTGATTAAACGGATGACTGTCTGAAAAGCGGTAGTTCAATAATTCCTCTGAATAAATGTATTTGCTCATAGGCCGCTGTTCTGCGGTGTTCTGACCGTGAACCCCGAGTTTGCCAGGTCGTTAATAATTTTTGTCGGATTTATCGACTGCATTCTGATCAGTACAAGCTTATAGCCTGGATTGGCCCGGTCCCGGTATACAAGAATACTTTCGATGCTGACTTTGTTTGTATTGAACACGCGTGTGACTTCGTGCATGATGCCTGCCTGATCCGGCACGGCGACTTCAATGGCAGAGCCGGGTATAGTGACACCGGTCAGTTCAAGGAATGTATTCAGCATGTCCTTCTGTGTGACGATGCCGATGCACTGCTTGTTTCTGATGACCGGGATGCTGCCGAGCTTCAGCTCATAGAAATCGACGGCAATGTCTTCCACGAAGTCAAGCGGGTGACATGTCGTGACATTTTTGTGCATGATGCGCGTGACGGGCATGGCGAGATGGGCGGCCGGATCTTCAGTGCCGAGAATCGACGGAAGTGCCAGGTTGATGTCGTGGTCTGTGACGATACCGAGCAGCTTCATATCATTATCGACGACAGGAAGATGTCTGATGTCTTGTGACGCCATCAGTTCCAGCGCCTGTTCAATAGTTCGCTCTTCATTGATTGTAAGGCATGGGCTTGTCATAATACGTTCTACCAGCATGTTGTTCCTCCTACATAAAGAATCGGTTCGTGAATCTGATCTTATCAAACTGGTCAATCTGTTCGTTCGTGATCCTGCTGCCGATACGCGCCATGAGGCAGTTGGCCGGATGGCTTGTGATTTCCGGGTCGTTTGTGGAGAAGACTTCAAGGCCGCCTGCTGCCATCATCTTCTGCATGATTTTCTTATAATCAAAGACATTGAGCTTCGTATTCTTTAAATCCCAGTGCCAGTAATACTCAGTCGTGATAATAATATAGTCCTCAACCTGGTCATCCCGCATGGACAGCTTCAGCATCTCCTTGCCGAGGCCGAGACTGCGGTAATGGAGTGACACTTCGATAGCACCGAGCTCCAGCAGAAAGGGCAGATTACCTTCACTCCAGCGTTCCAGTGGATCCGGATATAGATAGGTGGTATAGCCGATGATGTTATCCTTATCCCGGCAGATAATGATTCTTCCTTCAGGCAGGTCAGCGATTTCCCTGATGGCTTCAAACTGTTCCGGTGGTCTTCTGAAAGCGACAAGACCATCGTCAAACGTATAGCGGCTGAGTGTGTCGCCGGAGACGGGACCTTCTATAATGATATGCCTGTCGTGCCGATAGTGGTCATGCCGGTAATAAGTTTTAAGATGTTCCATGCATGGCTCCTTTTAAAATTCTAATTTTTTTGAAAAGTTTGTTTAATCTATTATATAATAATATTGTAGCATTGAAAACGTATACAAAGGGGATGTCATAATGAAGACAGAGATATATGAAGTAGAACCAGGGGATTATAATTTACAGGATTATGATGAGCGCTATAAAAACTTTGACTGGAAAGAAGTTGAAAAGGCATTCTCCTGGCACGAAACAGGGAAAGTCAATATGGGTTATGAATGTATTGACCGTCATGTAGACAGCGGCAGAGGTGATAAAGTCGCCCTTTACTATAAAGATGCTGAACGTAATGAATCATATACATTTGAAGAGATGAAGAGAAACTCCAACAAAGCAGCGAACGTCCTGAAAAATACGACGGATGTCGCTAAAGGAGACAGACTGTTCATCTTTATGCCGCGGTCACCTGAACTTTACTTTGTACTGCTTGGCGCCTTGAAGATCGGAGCCATTGTCGGGCCGTTATTTGAAGCATTCATGGAGAAAGCAGTCAAAGATAGACTGGAAAACAGTGAAGCGTCTGTCATTGTCACGACAAACAGTTTAGTCGGACGTATTCCGGTCGATGAGCTGCCGAATTTAAAGCATATTGTCATTGTCGATGATGAGGTGGCTGATCAGCATATTGACTTCAACAAAGCGTTTAAAGAGGCAGCGGACACTTTTGACATCGAGTGGCTCGATAAAGAAGACGGCTTGATTCTGCACTATACATCAGGTTCGACAGGGCAGCCCAAAGGCGTGCTGCACGTGCAGTATGCTATGGTGCAGCATTACATATCCGGGCAGTACGTTCTCGACTTGACAGAAGATGATATTTACTGGTGTACAGCTGACCCGGGCTGGGTGACAGGTACAAGCTACGGAATATTTGCACCTTGGCTGAACGGCGCGACGAATGTTATTGCAGGCGGCAGATTCTCGCCTGAAGGCTGGTACAGCACCATCGAAGAATTCAAAGTGACCGTCTGGTATTCAGCACCGACTGCCTTCCGCATGCTGATGGGTGCCGGAGATGAACTGAGCAAGAACTATGATCTGTCCAGTCTGCGTCACGTCCTGTCAGTCGGTGAACCATTGAATCCGGAAGTCATCAAATGGGGCTACAAAGTATTCGGCAAAAGAATTCATGACACATGGTGGATGACTGAGACAGGTGCCCATATGATCGTCAACTATCCGAGCATGGACATTAAATCCGGCTCCATGGGTAAACCGATTCCCGGTGTCGAAGCGGCCATTGTTGATAACGACGGCAATGTGCTGCCGCCGAACCGCATGGGTAACCTGGCGCTTAAAGAAGGATGGCCGTCTATGATGAGAGACATCTGGAACAACCGTCCGAAATATGAATCGTACTTCCTGCCGGGCGGCTGGTATATTTCCGGTGACTCTGCCTATATGGATGAAGACGGCTACTTCTGGTTCCAGGGACGTGTAGATGACGTCATCATGACAGCAGGCGAACGTGTCGGGCCGTTTGAAGTTGAATCCAAGCTTGTCGAGCATCCAGCCGTCGCTGAAGCAGGTGTAATCGGCAAGCCGGATCCAGTGCGCGGAGAAATCATCAAAGCATTTATTGCGCTCCGTGAAGGCTATGAACCGACGGATGAACTGAAAGAGGAGATTCGTGTCTTCGTCAAAAATGGTCTGGCAGCACATGCGGCGCCGCGAGAAATTGAATTCAAGGATAAGCTGCCGAAAACACGGTCAGGTAAAATCATGAGACGTGTGCTGAAAGCATGGGAGCTTGACCTGCCGACAGGTGATTTAAGCACGCTGGAAGATTGACAGCATAGAGCCTCTTGATATTCAAGGGGTTCTTGTGTATAAGAAGTGAGCACTGTTATTGTTTTTATGTACAGGTAGACAGTTCCTTCTTATTCAACTAAGATGAACTGGAAGACTTATACAAAGGGGAATGAAAATGACTGACTATTTATCTGATCTTGAAATTGCAAAGCGCTCGAAAATTCGTCCGATCAGCTCTATTGCTGAAGAAGCAGGAATTCCAGTCGGAGCGGTCGAACCTTACGGCTTCTACAAAGCGAAGATTGATACGACAAAAATTAAATCACAGCCGACAGGCAAAGTCGTGCTGGTCACTGCGATGAGCCCGACGCCTGCAGGTGAAGGTAAGTCCACGGTGACAGTAGGCTTAAGTGATGCCTTCAGACAGCTCGGTGATAATGTGATGGTCGCGCTGCGTGAGCCGTCTTTAGGACCTGTCTTCGGTATGAAGGGCGGGGCAACTGGGGGTGGTTACGCGCAGGTACTGCCGATGGAGGAAATCAACCTCCATTTCAATGGTGACCTGCATGCGATTACGACTGCTAACAATGCTTTAGCGGCATTCATCGACAATCATATTTATCAGGGTAATGCGCTGAACATTGATCCGCGCCGTATTTCGTGGAAACGCGTTCTTGATATGAACGACCGGGCGCTGCGGGAAGTAGTGATCGGTCTCGGCGGCCCGTTCAAAGGGGTGCCGCGTGAAGATGGCTTTGACATTACAGTGGCCAGCGAAATTATGGCGGTCTTCTGTCTGTCACGTGATATTCATGACTTAAAAGAAAACATCGCCAAAATGACAATCGGCTATACTTATGACAAGCAGCCGGTCACTGTCAAAGATTTAGGAGTGGAAGGCGCCCTGGCACTTATTTTGAAGGATGCCATCAAACCGAACTTAGTACAGACGATCGAAGGGACACCGGCACTCATTCACGGCGGCCCGTTTGCCAACATTGCCCACGGCTGCAATTCTATTATTGCGACGAACACAGCCCGGCGTCTGGCAGATGTAGTCGTCACTGAGAGCGGCTTCGGTTCTGACCTCGGTGCCGAGAAGTTTATGGACATTAAAGCGCGGCGAGCCGGTCTTGAGCCTGCAGCTATCGTTGTCGTAGCGACTATCCGCGCGCTGAAGATGCACGGCGGTGTACTGAAGGAGCAGCTGAAAGCAGAAGATGTTGAAGCGGTGAAACGCGGTATCGTCAATCTTGAGAAGCATCTGCAGAACTTACAGCAGTTCGGTGTGGAGCCCGTCGTTGCCCTGAATGCCTTTGTGACAGATACGGCAGAAGAAGTGCAGGCAGTCAAAGACTGGTGTGCTGACCGCAGCATTAAGATTGCGCTGACTGAAGTATGGGAAAAAGGCGGCGCGGGCGGCGTCGAGCTTGCACGGCTCGTCAAAGAAGTGATGGCTGACAAGCAGGATTTCCGGCCGCTCTATGAACTGGAACTGCCGGTGGAAGAGAAAATCCGCACAGTCGTCCAGAAGATTTACGGCGGAGATAACGTAGTGTTCTCTGACAGCGCGAAGAAGCAGCTGAAGACGATTAAAGATAACGGCTGGAATCATTATCCCGTCTGTATGGCGAAAACCCAGTATTCATTCACGGATGACCCAAAAAAACTCGGCCGTCCGACCGGCTTTGAAATCACGATCCGCGAGCTGATCCCGAAAACAGGTGCAGGCTTTATTGTTGCATTGACCGGTGATATTATGACGATGCCGGGACTGCCGAAGCAGCCGGCTGCGCTCAATATGGATATCGATGCTGACGGCCATGCAGTAGGGCTGTTCTAAATCCAGCCAAAAAAACGGAAATCCTTTTAAAGGATTTCCGTTTTTTATCGGCTGACATTAGTGATGGTCGCCGGTGTCTCTTGCTTAGTATTGCTGCCTGCTGAGGTGCTGACACCTCTCAGTTCAAAGAATGTATTCGCGACAGCCCTCTTGGCAGAGACTTTGTCACCCGTCTTAGAGTCGAGGTAAATACCGAGCCTTGACAGTACAGCATGTGATTTCAATGTTTTCTTTGATAGATCTGTGTTAGTCCATACTAAAGTTGGTTTAACTGGTTCGCTGCCGTCACATGACCCTTGCAGACTGTTCGTCAGCTGACATATTTTTTTAGTCTGCACAGAGGACGGCTGTTTGAAGTGCTGACCGACACCCATCTGTGTCGGACTAACAGCTGTCACCGCATTGACGATATCGCGCCACAATGTCAGCTGATAATGGTTCTCCTCGTCAAATGATGTCGGTTTGTCGTAGCCCATCCAGATACCCATAGTGACGCTTGGGTTGTAACCGATGAACAGACTATCTGTGGCATTTTGTGCAGTACCTGTTTTACCTGCCCAGTCCTGCTTATAGGCGAATGTGCCTTTCAGCTGATAAGCACTACCGGTATCGAGCACGCCTTTTAACATGTCCGTCATAATATAAGAGGTGGCATCACTGAACACGCGTTCCGGCCGTGCTTTATGCTGGTAGATGACCTTGCCATCTTTTGAACGGATGCTGTCGATCAAATAGCTTTCCTGATAATTACCATTGTTGGCCAATGCGGAGAAGCCGTTGACATCATCTTCAAGTGTGATATCCGTTGCACCGAGCGGTAATGATAAGTTAGGCTTTTCGCTGTCCGGAATATCGATATGCATCTTCTCAAGGAAGTTCCACGGTTGCCTGTTTTGTATGCCGGAATATAAGCGCAGTGTACTTAAGTTGAATGAGTTTTCCAGAGCAATTCTTGCGGTTACTTCGCCGAACTCCTTTTTAGCATAGTTTTCCGGTGAATAGCCGTTAATATCAAACTTTTTATCGAGCAGCACGGTCTCCGGTGTGATGACACCGTATTCGACTGCCGGCGCATAGTCGAGCAGCGGCTTCATAGTCGAGCCTGGCGAACGTTTCGTCTGAGTGGCATGGTTGTTCTGAGATTTCTCATGGTTACGCCCGCCGACGAACGCCAGAATTTTACCTGTCTTATTCTCTTTCAGCATAACGCCGACTTCATGCTGCAGCGTCTCGGTTTTGCCGTTCACGTCGACTTGACGGTCGACTGAATAATAGTTCGGGTTATTTTTAATGTCATTCATGACATCGTAAATCTTTTTATTGATTGTCGTATCGACCGTGTAGCCTTCATTTCTTAGTGACTGATCAGCTTTCACTCTGTATTTATCAGCAAGTACTGGCGTGTCATCGATCTCCTGCTTTGAAATACCATCCTGCTCAGCAAGCACGTATTTCATAATATCGACAGCGCGGCGTTCTACTTCTTCGACAAGAAACGGATATTGGTCAGCAGGATTTTCCACCCGGTCTTTGAATGATTGTTTCAGATTGAAATTTTTAGCCTCATCGTATTGCTGCTGCGTGATTTTTTTCTTCTGCAGCATTCTTGCCAGCACGTACTGCTGACGGTGCATACCGTAGCTGAGTTCATCATCGCTCTTCAGACTGCCGTTCGTCAGAAATGGTGTATATGTATAAGGGTTCTGAGGCAGACCGGCAAGAAAAGCACTTTGTGCGATGTTCAAGTCTTTGGCATGTTTACCGAAAATACCGCGGGCTGCCGCTTCAATGCCGGCCACGTTCTGACCATTTGTATTACGGCCGAAGCTGACGACGTTCAAATAAGCAGACATGATTTCCTGTTTGGATAATGATTTTTCGACGCGCAATGATAGCAGCATTTCCTTAGCTTTTCGTTCGAATGAAGTCTCGTTGGACAGCAGCTGGTTTTTTATGAGCTGCTGAGTCAGCGTACTGCCGCCGGAGCTGGTGCTGGACCCGAGAATCTCCTGTGCTGAAGCCCGGATAAATGCTTTCGGCACAATGCCGTTATGCTTATAGAAATATTCATCTTCTGTCGCCACGAGTGCATCGACAACATGCGGATTAATCTGTTGATAATTGACGACTTGCCGCTGGGTATCGGCATTCAAGCTGCCGAGTGACTGCCCAGTGCCGAAATAAACAGTAGTGCTCTCAGCCATCTGGTTCAGTGCTTTCTTGAGTGCGGCATCGCTCTCAACAGGCTGATCTTTGACGAGCGCTGCGAAGTAGCCGGTACCGAATCCTGCCAGCAGAGCAATCAGCAGAATGGACACAATGAGAAAGAAGAACAAGATATTTGAAAAAGTATGATAGATCGTATGAAAAACTACATAAGGCGTCCATTCGATGGAACTCAGCCTTTTCTTAGCGTGAGCATATGTATTCTTGCTATAAGAAGAGAAGCGATTGTTTTTTACCATTATTAACCTCCCGGAATATTTCCAGTATATCATAACAAGTAACTTGACGTAGCTGAAATGAAACATTAAACTGTTATCATAATTATATAATGTTCAGACTAAAGGACAAGTAATAAATGAAGATTATCCGAAGAGAGTCAGTGGTGCTGTGAACTGATGAAATCTCATTTATGAATACACCTGGCATAAGGTCTGACGGACGATGACCGTCTCATCGAATAAGTGATGAGCAATCATAAGTATGGTGGTACCGTGCAGTCAAGCACCCTTACGTTTCGGCGTAGGGGTGCTTTTTATTTTTATCATAACAAGGAGGATTATATATGAACGCATTATTAGAAGATTTACGCTGGAGAGGGTTAATTTATCAGGAGACACATCCAGAAGCCATGGAAGAACTGTTGAACAAGGAATCTGTCAGTCTATACTGCGGGGCTGACCCGACAGCGGACAGCCTGCATATCGGTCATCTACTGCCCTTTTTAACGTTAAAGAGATTTCAGCAGCACGGACACCGTCCGGTTGTACTGATCGGCGGCGGTACAGGAATGATCGGTGATCCGTCCGGCCGTTCAGACGAACGTGTGCTGCAGACACCTGAAATGGTGCAGCAGAACGTTGACGGCATTAACAGACAGATGGAGCAGCTGTTTGATTTTACTGGAGGGAACGGTGCGGTCCGCGTGAACAATAAAGACTGGCTCGGTCAGATTGACCTGCTGACATTTCTCCGCGACTACGGTAAACATGTCGGTGTCAACTACATGCTTGCTAAAGACAGTATTCAGTCACGTCTTGAAGGGGGTATTTCCTATACTGAATTCACTTATACCATTCTTCAGGCAATCGACTTCGGTCATCTGAACAAAGAGCATAACGTGAAGCTGCAGATCGGCGGCTCTGACCAGTGGGGGAATATTACATCTGGAATTGAACTGATGCGCCGCATGTACGGCGAAGTTGAAGCATACGGGATGACGATTCCGCTCGTCACAAAATCTGACGGCAAAAAGTTCGGGAAATCTGAAAGCGGTGCAGTATGGCTTGATAGAACAAAGACATCTCCTTATGAGTTCTACCAGTTCTGGATCAACACACCGGATGCGGACGTCATTAAATACTTGAAGTACTTCACATTCTTATCTCACGACGAAATTGATGCACTTGAGCAATCAGTCGAACAGGAACCGCATCTACGTCTTGCCCAAAGAAAACTTGCTGAAGAAGTGACGAAGCTTGTCCACGATGAAGCAGCGCTCTCGGACGCTGTGCGTATTACAGAGGCGTTATTCAAAGGAGACTTAGCTGCACTGTCTGCTGCGGAAATCCGTGAAGGGTTCAAAGATGTGCCGCAGTCGACGGTTACAGCAGCGGCAGACTTAGTTGAGCTGCTTGTAGAAGCAGGCATCTCACCGAGTAAACGTCAGGCGCGGGAAGACATTACAAACGGTGCCATTTCAATCAACGGCGAGAAGCAGACAGATGTCAGCTATGAAGTCGGCGACAGTGATAAGATTGATGACGAGTTCATGATTATCCGCCGCGGTAAGAAGAAATATTTCATGGTGACTTTTAATTAGTGAGAAGACTGGTTACTGCCAGTCTTTTTTGGGTAGTGAGTATTAATGTAGAACATTAAATATAAAGGAGTAACAATATGAGAAAACTTTTATTACCTATTATTGCGATTGCTGCAGTCCTGCTTGTGCTCGGCAGTATGCTGATCGGGCCTTATAACAGACTGGTGGATTTAAGCCAGGATGTGGATAAGGCAGAATCGGATATCGATGTTAACTTGCAGCGCCGTCTGGATCTGATTCCTAACCTTGTAGAAACAGTGAAAGGTTACGCGAAGCATGAAGAAGATGTCTTCAAATCAGTGGCAGATGCCCGCTCTAAATTAGCAGGAGCTACTCAAAATGGTACGATTAAAGAAAAATCTGAAGCCAATGCTGAGATGACTTCTGCATTAGGCCGTCTGATTGCTATCAGTGAAGCTTATCCTGAACTGAAAGCTGATACACAGTTCACAGGACTGCGTGATGAACTTGCAGGTACTGAGAACCGTATCGCTGTTTCACGTCGTGACTACAATGATAAGGCGACAGAATACAACAAAGTCGTCAAACGTTTCCCGGGAAGTATTGTCGCTGGTCTGACAGGTTTCAGAGAACGAGATCTCTTTAAATCAGACAGTGCTGCACAAAATGCACCGGACGTTAATTTTGATACAAACAGTAAGGATAGCAATTAATGAACAAAATCGCGTTAATCTTCGCGATTATCGTCAGTGCTTTGTTACCGCTGAATGAGGCGAGTGCAGCTGAACCTCTGCCTAAGCTTAAGCAGCCTGTGTACACTCAGGACAATGCCTCATTGTTGTCCGGTACACAAGTTTCAGAAATCAATGAGCTGGGTAATCGGCTAGAACAAGGGACGACTGCAGAAATACTTTTAATGACAATGCCGTCCATCGGTCAGGAAAACCGCGCTGACTACGCACTAAGAGCAGGGCGTGAATACGGTGTCGGACAGAAGGACAAAAACAACGGAATTGTCATTCTGCTGAATCTGGACAATGGCAATGAATTTAAAAACCGTGGTATCGAAGTGCAGGTAGGTTATGGGCTTGAAGGTGTGCTGAATGATGCTAAAGTCGGGGCGCTGATTGACAAGTACGCGATGCCTGATCTGCGCCAGGCGGTGGCACTCGACCCAAAAGGTGAAAGTGCTGAAGCTAAACAGCTGTATGGTCAGGCAATGACTAAGCTGTACAAAGCTGTATGGCAGGAAATTGCTGATTCATACGGCTATGATGGCAGTAAGTTTACGCGGGAACAACCGATGCAGACAACAAGTTCCGGCCATTCATTCAGTGTCTTTCAGATTTTGATTACATTGTTCTTTCTTTACTTGATCTTCTCCATTTTCTTTAGAGGAGGAGGCGGCGGCGGTCGAGGCGGCCGTAGACGAGGCGGTATCGGACCAGTTATTTTCTTCCCGACAGGCGGCGGCTTTGGCGGTGGATTCTCGTCAGGAGGATTCGGCGATGGCGGCTTCGGCGGTGGCGGCTTTGGCGGTGGCGGCTTCGGCGGCGGTGGCGCAGGACGCGGCTTCTAATCACAACACAAAAACGGAAATCCAACATGGATTTCCGTTTTTGTGTTGTGATTAGTTTGTCTGATCTTTTGTGCTGCGGAGCATCAGTTCCACATCTTTAGTATGGCCGCCTCTCACAATCGTGAACTTCACTGTATCTCCTGACTTCTTATTCTGATAAATATAGGATTTAAGTTCACTGTCAGAAGCAACAGCTTGATTATCCACTTTTGTGATTAAATCGCCTTCATTGAATACTTTTCCTGCGTAGTCATCTGTCTGAGCGACGATGACGCCTTTATTGGAGCTGATACCCATCTCCTGCAAGTACTGCGTCGGAATAGAGTCAGCACTCGTTAAGGCAAGACCCATGTATGGTCTGATGACTTTACCGTTTTTGACGATTTGTTTGATGATGGTTTTGACATCGTTCGCTGGAATGGCGAAGCCGATACCTTCTACTTCTGTGGAAGAAATTTTCATTGAATTGATGCCGATTAATTGCCCTTTTGTATTAAGCAGAGCGCCCCCTGAATTACCGGGATTAATGGCTGCGTCTGTCTGAATCGCTTTAACAGATGACGTTCCGGCAGAAGTCGAGACGTCCATTGTCCGTTCCTTAGCGCTGACAATCCCTTCGGTCACACTATTCGCGAAATCAAGACCGAGCGGATTACCGATGGCATACACTGTATCTCCGGTTCTAATACTGGATGAGTCGCCGAACGGAACAGGCGTTATATGAAGATTGCCTTTCACTTTCAGCACGGCAATATCTGTCAGGGCATCTGTACCGATCAGCTCTGCATCATACTGTTTTCCCGTTGACAGCTGGACTTTAATGTCAGAAGCGCCTTCTACAACGTGATTATTTGTCACAATATAGGACACATTGTCAGCGGCCTGATAAATGACACCTGACCCTGTCCCAGTCTCTTCTTCTGTGCTCTGTGAAGGACTGAACGGGTTACTGCTTGCTTTTTGCATATTGATGACCCCGACAATTGCCGGTGAGATCTTATCGATGGTATCAGCGAAACTGCTGTTCGCTGATGTTTTTGATAAATTATAATCTTTACTGTTAGTAGTCGTGACAGTGCCGCCATCATTTGACGTATGATTGATAAAAGGCAGCTGCATCGCACCTATCGTCAGAGCAGAGCCGAGGACGCCGCCGAGCAGTGCCTGTGGAAAGGCGCTTTTACGTTTTACGGGCTGCTGTGCATAGGGCGCTGTATACTGCTGTTCATGCTCTTCAAAGTTTGACATAAAAAAGACCTCCTGCATTACTGTTTTTATAATGAGTGTTATTATTATTTTTATCATTTAATTATGAAAATAAAATGAAAATTATCTAAAAGTATCAGTTGACTTACTTGCTGCTATGGTAAAATAGAGTCGTAGCTATAGATTTCTAAAATAGAGGTGTCAATCATGTATAAACCGATAGCAACGCTCTTATATTTAGTCCTGAAAGTACTGCTTCGCAAAGTGAAAATCATTGACAAGAAAAATCTGCCGGCGGATTCCCGCTATGTAGTGACGTGCACACATACGAGCATGGTGGAAATCGTTATTCTTGCTATAGCCGTTTATCCAAATGAGATCAATTATATGGCGAAGCAGGAGCTGTTCAAGAATAAGTTTCTGAAATGGTTTTTCACGAATACGAATGCCTTTCCTGTGAACCGTGACAACCCGGGGCCGTCAACGTTGAAAATCCCTGTGAAACTGCTGAATCAAGGAAAGACTATCGGGATGTTTCCAGCAGGATCACGACAAGCCGGCGCACCAGTGAAACGCGGCGCCGCTACTATTGCTGTACTCGGCAAAGCACCAATCGTTCCGGCGAGCTATAAAGGTGTGTCCACATTCAAAGAATTATTTAAGCGGGGGACTAAAACATTTATCAAGTTTGGTCAGCCTATCCATCCGCAAGATTATTTAGCGGACTATAAAAAAAGTGAAGCCATTGATATGATCACTGCTGAACTTGAGATGAGAATGAACCAGCTGAGCCTTGATCTTGAAAATAAGAACTAACGAATAACAGCACCGGATTGATCAATCCAGTGCTGTTATTTAATATGCCTTCATTACGATTGTCTCTGTGTACTCATCCGGATAAATAAATTCTAACTTGATGACGTGTTGTCTATTCGTTTTCTTTGCTACAGCTTTTGACTGGTCTCTGTATAAATTCAAACAACTGTTTTTTTCTTTTTCATCTATCAGCTGGAATCTTGTGTCGTTAACATATGAAGTCGGATGAGATGCTTTTAGTAAGATAGTTGGCATCATGCCCACCCCTTTTGTATTTGGTTTAAGTATCTTTTTTATACTAGTACCTTTTTTTCGGAGAAGTTAAACATCAGAGGGCATAAAGATTTATTTTTTTAGCTTAATGTCAGACAAAAATGACATCATATATATTAAATATTCTGAATATATAGTATAATTCATCAAAAAGGGGAAAATGAATGAGTGATGGCCTGAATCAGCAGAGACATACAGATGTAAACCATTTCATCTCTCAAATGACAGATGTCAAAAGAAAAAAAGATGCCTATCAACTGCTTAAAATATTTGAACAGGCGTCTGGTTTTGAACCGAGAATGTGGGGTCCGTCAATGGTAGGTTTCGGTAAATACCACTATATGATTGAAGAAAAGTTTGAAGGGGATGCTCCTCTTGTAGCCTTCGCATTAAAAAAAACGAAAATCAATCTTTATTTGGCCGCTGTGAACAGTAAAGGTGGAAAACAGCTGAAACAGCTCGGTAAATATAGAAGGGGAAAATCATGCCTTTATATAAAGGAAGTCAATGATATTGATGAAGAAGTGCTGCATGACCTCATTCTCGCGTCCATTCAATATTTAACTACTGCCTACGAGCCGAAAAAATGAGACAAGTGCTTAAGCACTTGTCTCATTTGTTGACTGTTCCTGGTCAGCTTCTGAAGTAAAAAGACTGGTTTCAAGATCGAGCAGTTTATTATAAGCCGCTTGATCGATATTTTCTAAACTCAGCTTTTTTGCTGCCAGATCAGTAATAGTATCTATTTCGATACCTGTGGCTGTCGCGATTTGATATGCAGTAAGTTTGCCACTAAATAAATGTTTGAGGCATCTCAATATTATCACCCTTAATTTTATAATAATGTGAATTATAGAGCAATAACCTACGAAAGCATATTTATGGTTAAATTGATATAATTAATTAATTAAAGTGTATCATGACTGATAGTCAATTACAAGATAGTAAAAATATTTATATGCATTTTCCAATTACATGTATATATGAATAGAAAATATTCTATTATCGGCTGCAACTCTTGACGCATTCCGCTGCCGGTTTCTTCATTGAAACTGTCTGTGTCAGTGCGTATAATCTGTGTTGTAGTGACCAATCAGCAAAGGGGAATTTTATGATGGAATTATTATTGACTGGAGAGCATTTAACTATTGATCAGGTGCGTCAGTTTATTGCAGATAAGGGGTCTGTAATTGTTGCTGATGAAGCTGTCGAGCGCGTCAAAGCGAGCCGGAAAATCGTCGAACGGATTATCAATGAACGTGAAACCATTTATGGTATTACAACAGGATTTGGTTTATTTAGTGATGTATTGATCGAGGAGACACAGTATAATCAGCTGCAGGTGAATCTGATCCGGTCGCATGCCTGTGGTGTCGGTAAACCATTCTCGCAGGATGTAGCCCTTGTGATGATGATACTGCGTCTGAACACGATGCTGAAAGGCCATTCCGGTGTGACTGCAGAACTTGTCGAGCAGCTGGTATTCTTTATTAACCAACGCATTATTCCGGTCATTCCGGGCCAGGGCTCACTCGGTGCGTCCGGTGACCTGGCACCATTATCTCACTTGGCACTGGCACTGATCGGTGAAGGACGTGTCTATTATCAAGGTGAAGAAACAGACAGTGCAGCTGTCCTCGTGCATCTGGAGCGCCCGGCACTGAAGCTGCAGGCGAAAGAAGGGCTCGCCTTGATCAACGGCACGCAGGCGATGACAGCTCAGGGCGTTATCAGTTACATAGAAGCAGAAAGCATCGGTTACCAGGCAGAATGGATTGCGGCACTGACTCATCAGGCACTGAACGGTATTACGGATGCGTATCATGAGAATGTCCACATCGTGCGTAATTCTCAAGAGCAGACAGCAGTAGCGGCAAGAATGCTTGACTGGCTGGAAGGCTCAAAACTTACAACAAGACAAGGTGAAGTACGTGTCCAGGATGCTTATTCACTGCGCTGCATCCCGCAGATTCATGGGGCGAGCTTCCAAGTGTTCCGCCATGTTAAAGAAGTCCTTGAAAAAGAGATGAATGCGGCAAATGATAATCCACTGATTTTTGATCAGAATGATGAGACATTAGTGATCTCAGGCGGCAACTTCCACGGTCAGCCGGTCGCATTTGCGCTTGATTATTTGAAGCTCGGTATCAGCGAACTGGCCAGCGTCTCTGAACGGCGGATTGAACGGTTAGTCAATCCGCAGCTGAACGGTGGTCTGCCGGCATTTTTAAGCCCGGAACCCGGACTTCAGAGCGGTATGATGATTATGCAGTATGCGGCAGCAAGCCTTGTCTCTGAGAACAAGACACTCGCGCATCCGGCAAGCGTTGATTCTATTCCATCTTCAGCCAACCAGGAAGACCACGTATCAATGGGCACTATTGCATCACGTCATGGTTATATGATGCTTGAGAATACGCGTAACGTTCTTGCGATTGAATGTATCATCGCGCTGCAGGCAGCCGAACTGAAAGGTGCAGACCGACTGTCGCTGAAGACGAAGAAGAAGTTTGACGAATATAGAGCATTTATTCCGTCTGTCACAGAAGATAGACAGTTTTATAAAGATATAGCAGAAGCGGCAGCTTACTTAAGACAGGACGCTTACAAGGCATAAGTCATCCGGCAGGAACTAATTTTTAGTTCCTGCTTTTATTGTGTAGGATTCATTCTTAATCACTGATATAATCAATATACACTTAATTAAGGGAGGTTTTTTTTATGTTTTCATTTTTACAGCGTATCGGCCGCAGTCTGATGCTGCCGGTAGCGGTGCTGCCAGCTGCTGCCTTGCTGCTCGGAATTGGTTACTGGATCGATCCGACCGGTTGGGGCGCGAATAATCCTGTCGCTGGATTCCTGATTAAAGCAGGTTCAGCGATTCTTGATCATTTAGGCATGCTGTTTGCTATCGGGGTTGCACTCGGGATGAGTAAGTCAAAAGACGGTGCAGCCGCCCTTGCCGCAGTCGTCGGCTTTATGGTTGTGACGACCGTGTTGTCCACTGCATCAGTTGCGAACTTGATGGGAATAGCACCTGAGCAAGTAAACAAGGGGTTTGAGAAAATTGACAATGTCTTTGTCGGTATTCTTGTCGGATTAATTGCAGCATGGACATTTAACAAGTTCCATCAGACAGAGCTGCCCGCTGCTCTTGCATTCTTCAGCGGCAGACGACTCGTCCCTATTTTAGTATCGTTTTTTGCGATGCTGCTATCATTAGTGCTGCTATTTGTATGGCCGTTTGTATTCGGTGCGTTAGTCAGTTTCGGTGAATGGATGTTAGGACTCGGGGCAGTAGGTGCCGGATTATTCGGTTTCTTCAATCGGCTGCTCATTCCAGTCGGTCTTCACCATGCTTTGAACACAGTGTTCTGGTTTGACGTCGCCGGGATTGATGATATTAAGAAATTCCAGAGCAAAGATGCTGTTAAAGGTGTTACCGGCATGTATCAGGCTGGTTTCTTCCCAGTCATGATGTTCGGGGTGCCAGGTGCAGCTCTTGCGATGTATCATTCAGCGAAGTCAGCACGCAAAAAAGCGGTTGCCGGTATTTTTCTTGCAGGTGCAGTATCCGCGTTCCTGACAGGTGTGACTGAGCCGGTTGAGTTCGCCTTTATGTTTGTCGCCCCCGCACTGTACTTCGTTCATGCCGTGCTGACAGGGCTGTCAATGTTCATTGCAGCGTCGTTCCACTGGACAGCGGGCTTCGGATTCAGCGCAGGATTCATTGACTATCTGTTATCTTTAAAAAATCCTAATGCGAACCATCCATTGATGTTACTAGTGCTCGGCGTCATCTACTTTGCGCTGTACTATATTATTTTCCGCTTTGCTATTAAAGTGCTTGATATTAAGACACCTGGCCGCGAAAGTGACGAAGAGATTGCCGCTATGGCGTTAAGTGAAGGTGACGAAGTAGGGCCAGCTGATGAAGTGACCGCTGATAACTTATCTTCCAATAAATACGATGCTTTAGCGCAGCGTGTTATTCAAGGCGTAGGCGGCCCGTCAAACATCGAGCATATGACGAACTGTGCGACGCGTCTTAGGTTTGAACTGAAGAATAATCGACTGGTTGATGAGCAGCTGCTGAAGCAGGCTGGATCAGCCGGTGTCATTAAAACTGGACAGAAGAATGCTCAAGTAATTATTGGCACTCATGTTCAGCAGGTGGCCGATGCTGTCGAGCATCATTTAAAATAAAAAATAAAAAAGCTGGAATCTAATGATTCCAGCCTTTTTATTTTTTAGCGAAGCTTTCGTAATATTTGCGTCCTTTTTCGTAATCCAGACGGTTCTCCCAGCGCGCGATGACTAATGTTGATAATGAGTTACCGACCACGTTGACGACGGTACGCATCATATCAAGTATTCTGTCGATCCCGATGATAAGCGCGAGTCCTTCTGGATGGATATTCATCGCTGTCAGTGTCGTGATCAGGACGACGATGGATGTTCCTGGTACAGCAGCCATCCCTTTAGATGTCAGCATCAATGTGAATAACAGTACTAACTGCTGTGTGATGGACAAGTGGACACCATACATCTGCGCAATGAACAGTGCTGCGATTGACTGGTACAGCGCTGAGCCGTCCAGGTTGAATGTATATCCCGTCGGCACGACGAAAGAAACGATTTCTTTCGGTGCCCCGAATTTCTCCATCTTATCCATAATAACAGGCAGTACCGTCTCTGAACTTGAAGTAGAGAAGGCCAGCAGTAATTCATCCTTCAGAATTCTCAGCAAGTGGAAGATGTTGATCTTACATATCGCTGCCACACCGCCCAGCACGACGATGATGAAGAAGACCATCGAGCCTCCGACGACAAGTGCCAGCTTCATCAATGGAATTAATGCGCCGAGGCCGAAGTTGATGACCGTGACACAGATAAAAGCGAATACACCGATCGGCGCGTATTTCATGATTTGATTGGTCATCCAGAAGATGATGTCAAGAAATCCTTCAAAGAAAGCTTTGACAGGTTCTCCTTTTTTGCCGATCGCTGCTAAGCCGAGACCGAAAAATACTGAAAAGAAAATAACCGGCAGTAACTGTCCTTCAGCCATTGACTGCATGATGTTCGTCGGGATAATGCCGACAATTGTATCAATGATATGGTTACCATAAGTGGAGTGTGCAGCCGCTTCCGCATTCGTCGTATATTTTGATACGTCGCCTTTAGGCAGCTTTGAAGCATCGATGCCGGCACCTGGTTTAAAGATGTTGGCAAAAATAATACCAAGTCCGATGGCAATCGTTGTGATCACTTCAAAGTACAGCAGTGTCTTCCAGCCATAGCGACCGACAGTTTTCATATCGCCCGCACCTGCAATAGAAATTACAAGTGAAGCAAAGACGATAGGTACAACAATCATTTTGATCAGGTGAAGGAAAATATCACCAAACGGCTGTATATAGTTGACTAAATCTGTGCGTCCGTGTAATAGTGCACCCACTACTACCCCAAGTATCAGTGCAATTAAAATTTGAGTAGGGAGGCTGATACCTCTTCTACGTTTTGGTTTTTGAATTTGTGTTACTGAACTCATTTCATCCCTCTTTTCTCCGTATTTTTTCATAATATTGCTTTTATTCTTTAAAGTCAATCAGATTTTAATGCCGACGAATTGACTGCAGAGAATAGCTGACATAAATTTGATATGAGTATGATACAAAACAGCGGACTGCATAGACGCAGTCCGCTGTTCTCATGATTCTTCGATAAAGTTAATTGTAATATCATCTATGATGACATCGACATTGCCGGCCAGTGCCCGGGTGATCATGCAGCTGGCTTCTGACTTGTGAACGAATCTTGTGATTAAGCTCCGCCTGTCTTCTGGCGCAGTCGTATCGATAGTGACGTCATAATGAATCGCTTCATAAGTGAATACACCGTCTGTGACATCGACGACTGCTGTCGACTTGACATTCAGATCAGCAAGCGTTAAGCCATGCCGTTTAAACATGACAGAAAGCGTAATGATGAAGCATGTGGTGGCAGCACCGAGCAGCAGTTCATCAGGATTAGTCCCGACATCAGCACCGCCCATCGCACCTGGAATCGATATTTGAGTGTTTAAGTTATCAGTCGTCAGCCGGCCGGCTGCTTCGTAGCCGCCGGTAAACTGTGCATGACCGTTAAATCTATGTTTCATGTCCGTCTCCTTCAAGTGTTTTTAATCAGCATGAAGCAAATAAGCCAGAATTTCAACTCATTAAATCTTCTATCTTCTAAATAGGAAGAAAACACTTTTAATGTCATCAGTGCAAACAAAAAAACCTCCAGAATATTCTGGAGGTTTAATTTTATTAACGTGAGTAGTACTCGACGATTAACTGTTCGTTGATTTCAGCAGATAATTCAGAACGTTCTGGTGTACGTACGAATGTACCTTCTAAAGTATCAGCGTTGAAAGTTAAGTAGTCAGGTACGTGGTTAGATAACTCGACTGATTCAGCGATAATATCTAATTTTTGTGATTTTTCACGGACTGTGATTACTTGACCAGCTTTTAATGTGTAAGATGGAATATCTACACGTTTGCCGTCTACTAAGATGTGACCGTGGTTAACTAACTGACGGGCTTGACGACGTGTACGCGCTAAACCTAGCTGATAAACAACTGCATCTAAACGAGAAGCTAACAATGCCATGAAGTTAGCACCGTGAATACCTTTCATTTTGCCGGCACGATCAAAGATTGTGCGGAATTGACGTTCGTTGATACCGTACATGTAACGAAGTTTTTGTTTCTCCTGTAATTGAAGACCGTACTCAGATAATTTTTTACGTTGGTTAGGACCGTGTTGTCCTGGTGCGTAAGGGCGTCTTTCGAGTTCCTTGCCAGTGCCGCTTAATGAGATACCTAAACGACGAGATTTTTTCCAAGTTGAACCTGTAAAACGAGCCATAAGTTGACTCCTCCTTTTGTTTTTTTCGCGAAAAACAAAAATAATGATAAATGCTCGAGGCCGATATAGTGTCTTTCCGTGCCTTCGCCTGTTAGCTTTGGTTACGCAGCACGCCAGCTATGGGGACACCATAGAGCGTCTCAATATTTATCCGCTACTCTCGTTTATTCACATTCGTCTATTATATAGAGGATAGTTATGAATGTCAATAAGTATATAGTGAGTAAGTTATGAGCGATAAAACACAAATATCGGTCGTAACTTCCCGAACCCACTCCTCACGGTACCGGCACTTGTTATGCGGCTGTCTTGAGATGCTGCTCAAGGACACTTACAAATTCAAGCAGCCCTGCCTCATCTTCTGCTGTAAATCTGTCTGCTATCGGTGCATCAATGTCCAGTACACCGAACACTTCGCCGTCCACGTGAACTGGAATGACGATCTCTGATTTTGAGTTGGCATCGCATGCAATGTGTCCAGGGAATGTATGGACATCAGCTACGCGCATCACTTTGTCCTCACTGACGGCAGTACCACAGACACCGCGGCCGAGTGGTATAGTAACGCAGGCAGGAAGTCCCTGGAACGGTCCGAGCTGCAGCTGACCGTTTTTCATCGTATAAAATCCCACCCAGTTAACGTTGTCGAGAAAGTAGTTAAGCAGACTGCTGGCATTAGCTAAGTGGCTGATAATGTCATCTTCACCTGCAAGCAGATGATCAAGCGCTGTATTTAGAGCTTTATAATCTTGAAGCTGACCTGGCTGAAACATATATAAACACCTCTTCTATGTTGGATAGTCCTATTTTAATCATTTGCTATATTTTTCACAAGAAAATGTTTTTTGAGGCCCTTTTTTAAGTTATAATATAATTTAACAGGTTGGAGGGAAGATTATTTATGACATTATATATCATCGTGCTGGTTGTTATACTGCTGCTTATTGCTGTCGGTATTTTATTTTATAAACGTAATCAGAAACGCGCTGCTCTCGAACAAGTGGAAGCGCGTAAAGAGGAAGTAAAGGCGCTGCCTTTTCAGGATCAGCTGGTGAAAGTGAAACAACTGACTGTTAAAGGTGAAGCAGGCATGCGCTTTGAAAAATGGAAACGTGAATGGCAGACCGTTCTGACTGAAGATATTAAAGCTGTAGAATTGACAATCAATGATGCAGATGAAGCACTTGATAAATTTAAATTTTCTTTGAGCGAGGACAAAGTAAACGAAAGTCATCAAATTCTTGATCAGATTGAGAAGAAATATAGCAATGTGACCACTGATATTTCGAGCTATGTAGGCGGCGCGAAAGCAGATCAGATGAAATATGAGGACTGCCGGACGATTTACCGCGAAGCTAAGCGGGATGTCCTTGCTAACCGTCATCAATACGGCGAAGCTGCAAAACCACTGGAAGATAATATCGAATTATTTGCGCCGCGCATTGAAGAGTATGTGCAGTACGCTAATGAAGGAAACTACGACACAGCGCATCTGCAGATTACAGAACTTCACGAGCAGATGACGCGTCTGAAAGAAGATATGGATGAGATTCCGCTGCTGATCCGTGATGTCCAGAAAGAACTGCCGGGCCAGTTCCAGGATGTCCGGTACGGCTGCCGCGACTTAAAAGTTGAAGGTTACAACCTTGATCACGTCAAAGTAGACAGCAGTCTGCAGACATTAAAAGGTAAACTTAATCTCGTAGAACCATTGATTGCAAGACTGCAGCTGGATGAAGCTGAGGAACTGATCGGTGAAATCAATACGGCACTTGATGAAATGCTGGAACTCGTTGAAATAGAAGTGAAAGCGAAAAATAACGTTGAAAAATCGCGGGAAATCATCACTGATGAGTTGTTCTATGCAAAAGATATGAACTATACACTGCGCACTGAAATAGAGTACGTGAAAGAAAACTATCATATTAATGAAGAAGATATCCAGAAAGTCAGACAGTACGATAATGAAATCCAAAGTCTGATCGGCATTTATGACGAAATACTCAGTGAGATGGCGAAGTCTGCCGTCCGCTATTCTGAAGTGGAAGATAATCTTCAGTACATTAAAGATCATGTCGCTGTCATCAACGACAATCAGGAGAAGATTCAGCATCACTTGACGGCGCTGCGCGAATACGAGCGTGAAGCACAGCAGCATACGCTGAAGATCCAGAGCCGGAAAGAAGAAGTATTCCGCCGGTTACTCGCATCCAACCTTTCAAGTGTGCCGGAACGGTTCATTATCATGAAGAATGAAATTGATGTGGAGACACGTGAAGTGCACGGCTTGTTCAATAAACGTCCGATGAACGTCGAGTACGTCCGTGACAAAGTGAACAAAGTGCTGGTGGCGATGAATACGTTTGAACAGGAAGCGTTTGATGTACTGGATAATGCAAGATATGCAGAAGCGTTGATACAATACGGCAACCGCTACAGAAAAGACCGTTCTGATGTCAACAAAGACCTCAATGAAGCCGAGCGTCTGTTCAGCAACAACCGCTATAAACGTGCGGTAGAAATCGCAGAAGCCGCCATTGAACGTGTGGAACCCGGTGCTACTGAAAAAATTGAGCAGCGTGTCCATCAACTGAATGACTGACCTATCAAAAGAACTTCGGATGAGTACTTCATCCGGAGTTTTTCCGTTGAAGTTGTAAGAGTTTTCGGAGTATGACTAAATATATCCGGGGTTCTATATTTATGGTATAGTATTACAATATTGAAGAGGTGACGTATGATATATTTCGATAATTGTGCGACGACAAAGCCCGACGCGGCGGTTTTGTCCGCATTCATAAAGATTAATGAAACATTTTATTTCAATGCGGCAAGTCCGCATGAGAAAGGGCTCGAGACGAATCAGCTGCAGGAGGAAGCGCGCAGCCAGATCAAAAATATTTTGAAGCTCGATCAGCAGAGCATCGTTTTTACGAGCGGTGCGACTGAATCCAATAACATGGCATTGACGGGTATGGCACGGGCGAAGAAAGCATTCGGCCGGACGATCATTACGACGGAAATTGAGCATCCATCTGTACTGGAGACCATTCGGGGACTTGAACAGGAAGGGTTTGCGGTGAAGTATGTGAAGTTCAAAGAAGATGGTGCCTTTGATATGGACCACTTCAGAGGACTGCTGTCGCCGGACGTCATATTGGTATCTGTCATGCATGTCAATAACGTGATGGGAGCTGTATTGCCGGTCGCTGAAATCGCTGAAGTATTGAAGCGTTATCCGAAGGTCCATTTCCATGTTGACTGCGTGCAGTCATTCGGGAAAGTGCCGCTTGTCATCGACGGCGTGCACAGCTTCAGTCTGAGCGGCCATAAGTTTCATGGCCTGAAAGGACAGGGGCTGCTTGTTGTCAATCAGCTGCGTAATCTGGCGCAGACGGTGTACGGCGGCGGCCAGGAGTACGGTTTCCGGTCAGGGACGTCGAATGTGGCTGCTAACGTCACATTGAGCAAAGCGATGCGGCTGGCGATGGAAGAGATGGAGATGCAGCGTGCAAGGCTCTATCAGTTCAAGCAGGAGATTGAAAGCTTCGTCAAGCAGTATCCCGGCATTCAGCTGAACTCTCAGGCAGGCGGCGCGCCGCACATTGTCAATTTCTCATTCGTCGGCATTAAAGGTGAAGTGATTGTCAATGCCTTCAGCAGGCGCGGCATTATGATCTCGACGACAAGTGCCTGCTCATCGAAACGGGCGAAGCTGAACGAGACGTTGACAGCGCTTCATGTGGATGAAGCGACGATTACCGGCAGTGTCAGACTGTCACTGTCAAAATATAATACAGTAGAAGAAATTGAGGCGTTCAAAGAGGCGTTCAAAGAAATATACAGTGAAGTAGAGGAGTTATTAAATAAATGAATTATAACAGAGTATTAGTGCGTTACGGTGAACTGACATTGAAAACAGGGAACCGTCATCAGTTCATCAGCCAGCTGAAAGGCAACGTGAAGTATGCGTTAATCCCGCTGACCGGTTACCATGTAATTGCTGAACGCGACCGCATGTTCATCGACCTTGAACCCGGTACAGACATTGAAGAAGTCATGAGCCGGACCGCTCAAGTATTCGGCATTCAGTCGCTCAGCCCGGTTGTGCGCACGACAAAGAATATCACGGATATCATTGAATCAGCGGTCGGCGCAGCGAAAGAGATCGATGAAGCAGGTGCGACATTTAAAGTCGACGTGAAACGTTCAGATAAGCAGTTCCCGTATGATACATTTGAACTGCAGAGCATGCTCGGCGGTGAGATTCTGAAAAACACCGAGCATTTGACAGTGCAGGTGAAAAAACCGGATTACACGGTTCACGTGGAAGTCAGAGCAGAAGGTGTCTACATTTATTCCCGGGTTATTAAAGGGGCAGGCGGACTGCCAGTCGGAACCGGCGGCAAAACACTGCTCATGCTGTCCGGCGGCATTGATTCACCGGTCGCAGGGATTGAAGTGATGAAACGCGGCGTGACGATTGAAGCGATTCATTTCCATTCACCGCCGTTCACCAGTGAAGAAGCGAAGCAGAAAGTCATTGAACTGACCCGTATTATGGCTCAGACGACAGGCGTCATCAAGCTTCACCTTGTACCGTTCACTGACATCCAGAAGACGATCCATAAAGTGATTCCGGAAAACATGACGATGACTTCAACGCGCCGCATGATGCTGAAAATAGCGGAGCAGGTGGCGCATCAGATTGACGCTAAAGCAATAGTCAACGGTGAGAACTTAGGACAGGTCGCGAGCCAGACACTCGGCAGCATGTATGCCATTAACGCCGTCACATCGATGCCGATTCTCCGCCCGCTGCTGACGCTTGATAAAGAGGACATCATCATCAAGGCGCAAGAAATCGGTACATTTGAAACTTCCATCCAGCCGTTTGAAGACTGCTGCACTATCTTTACACCGAAAAATCCGAAGACGAATCCACGGCTCGATAAAATGGAGAAATTCGAAGGGTACTTTGACTTTGAGCCGCTGCTTGCTGAAGCGATTGACAATATTGAAGTCATGACAATCACGAAAGAAAAAGCAGCCGCTGTCTTTAACGACTTGTTATAAGGAGTGAATATAATGCTGACTAACAATGTGGTCATTGCGCATCGCGGTGCATCAGGCTATGCGCCGGAGCACACATTTTCATCGTATGACATGAGTCAGTTCGATATGAAAGCTGATTACATTGAGCTGGACGTTCAAATGACACTGGACGGTGAGATCATCATTATGCATGACGAAACTGTTGAACGGACAAGTGGACTGCCCGGTGTCATCAAAGAAATGACGCTGAAAGAAATCAAGCAGCTGGACGTCGGCAGCTGGTACAACAAGCAGTTCCCTGAGTTGCAGCGCGACTACTTTATAGGCCAGACTATCCCGACGCTTGAAGACGTCATCGGTCGTTACGGTGCAGTCAACTATTATATTGAGACGAAAGCGCCGGAAGTTTATCCGGGCATGGAAGAGCGGCTTGTCGAAGTGCTGGATAAACATGGCCTGCTGTCACTTGAGCGGCTGCAGAACAATCAGACGGTCATCCAGTCGTTCAGCCTGGAGAGTCTGATTAAAGTGCATCATCTTGTACCGGCGATGCCGCTGCTGCTGCTGACTAAAAAAGGGGTGCTGCGTCAGATGACAGACGACGCGCTGCTGAAGATCCATGAGTTCGTCTATGCGGTCGGACCAAGCATTAAAGACCTTGATGCGCCGCTGATCAAACGGATGCACCAGCTGGGATTCCTTGTCTTTCCTTATACATTGAATGAACCGGAAGATATGAAGCAGCTTATTGCTGCCGGTATAGACGGTGCGTTCACTAATTACGCCGACCGGCTGCGGACCGCTTTTAACATGGACAACAGTGAAATATTTGAAGGAAATCAGCCGGAATTATAAAGCGAGCATTTTAATAGAGAGAAATGAGGGACAACTTTGGATTTACACATATTACTCATTGTGATTTTCTTTGGATTTCTAGCCGCGTTTATAGATGCTGTAGTCGGCGGCGGCGGGCTTATCTCGATTCCGGCACTGCTTGCCACGGGAATGAATCCGGCGGTGGCGCTCGGCACGAATAAGCTTGCAAGCTCATTTGGTTCACTGACATCGACTGTCTCTTTCATCCGTTCCGGGAAAGTGGACTTCCATATCGTCGGCAGGCTCTTTCCGGTGTCGTTCATTTTGTCGATCCTTGGTGCATTGACGGCTACTTATCTGCCGCCTGCACTATTGAAACCGATTGTTATCATTATGCTGACTCTCGTCCTGATCTATACGCTGTTCAATAAAGACTGGGGCTCTACGACAACTTATAAGAAGCTCTCACCGGTTAAGTCGGTGCTGTTTATCGTAGTCGTCGCCTTTATCGGCTTTTACGACGGTTTTTTAGGAGGCGGGACAGGGAGTTTTCTGCTGTTCAGTCTGCTGTTGATCGGCTTTGATTTTTTAAGGGCGGCGGGCAATGCCAAATTCCTGAACTTTGCTTCCAACTTAGGTGCAGTTCTGCTTTTCATCTATCTTGGGAAAGTGGATTATGTAGTAGGGCTTGCGATGGGACTGTCGATGGTGGCCGGCAGTTTTGCGGGCAGTCAGTTTGCATTGAACAAAGGCGTCTCCTATGTCAAACTGCTGTTCATCATTGTGACAGTGCTGCTCATCAGTAAAAATGCATGGGACTATATCACCGCTCATTTTTTCCATTAAGCAGAAAACGATTAATCCGGCGGATTAATCGTTTTTTGTGCTACAGGAAGTTACGCTGTACTTTATGCCAGAACGAATTTTCTTTGATCTTCAATGTTTTAACGACTTTCTCGCTGATCTTAATAGAGATGAAATCTGTATACTGGATAGACAATGCCTCATTATCAAGTCCCATGATCGGGTAGAAGTTGCCTGACTTATCAAGGCTGAGCGTCAGCTCACGGCTGTCACTTAAGACGACCGGGCTGCCGAGTGTCCGGTAGTTATTGTTGTTCAGTGATGCGATTTCAGTCATCTGCATGCTTTTCATCATCGGATCGACGACGGCACCGCCGAGTGACTTGTTGTAGCCCGTCGAACCGGTCGGTGTTGATATCAGCAGACCATCACCACGGAACGTCTCGAAGGGCACGGCATCGATGGAGACATCCATCGTCATTGATTTGATGATGGACGATTTAATGTAGAAGTCGTTCAGACAGTAGTAAGTCATCTCGTTGTTCAAGTTCACTTCAAGCACCGGGTAACGTCTCACTTCAGTGGTCTCGTTTTTCACTGCTGCACGGAGGTTCGATGTATCGTCAATATGGAAGTCAGAATACAAGTATTTCTGGTCGCTTGTCGCGATGCCGACATAGATAGCATCCTGACGGAAATTCGTTTTTCGTACAGCCTGCAGAAACGCACCGTCCCCGCCGATTGATGCGATGATATCAGCGTCATCCGGATGTTCAACCACTTCAAAACCATGTTCAACTGCCAGTTCTGCCACGCTATCTTTCTGTGCGATGACCAGTGGGTCACGTGATGTGAAAAAATAAAACTTATTTCTAGCATTCATGGAAAATTCCCCCTAATGGTTATGATAACGTTTTTCTTTCTGTTATTATTATAGATGTAAATAAAACCATTTGAAAGGAAGATAAGATGAATAAGCGTATCATTGCCCTGCTGATCGCAGCGGCACTCTTTATTTTTGCTGTAGCCTCTTCATTGTTTACGAGCAGCTTTACCTCGAACTTCTCTGATGAACTGAAACAGCTCGGCAGTTCTGATTCACTCGAGGAGACAACGATTTCCGGCACGGATACAGCTCATAAAATTGCACGGGTCGAAGTGAACGGGGTCATCCAGGATACTGGTGAACAGTCATTGTTTTCAGCTGCCTCCTACAATCATCAGCTGATGATGAAAGAACTGGAGAAGATTAAGAACGATTCATCGATTAAAGGGCTGCTGTTAGTGGTCAATTCTCCTGGCGGCGGTGTTTACGAAAGTGCTGAAATACACGATAAGCTGGAACAGATTAAAGCGAAAAATAAGAAAATCTATGTCTCTATGAAAAATGTGGCAGCGTCCGGTGGTTACTATATTTCAACGCCGGCAGACAAAATCTTTGCGTCAAGAGAGACGCTGACAGGCTCGCTTGGCGTCATCATGGAGTCGATGAACTACAAGGAGCTTGCCGAAAAATACGGCGTGAAATTCAATGTAATCAAGAGCGGTGCACATAAAGATATCATGAGCCCGACTAAAGAGATGGACGCCTCAGAACGTCAGATTCTGCAGTCGCTTGTCGATGAAAGTTACAGCCAGTTTGTCAAAGTGATCTCAGACGGCAGAAAGATGAGTGCAGCTGACGTTAAGAAACTGGCGGACGGACGGGTTTATTCAGGGCTGCAGGCAGAGAAGAACGGCTTAGTTGATCAGCTCGGTCTGGAGGAAGATGCACTTGCTGCGTTGAAGCAGGAGATGAAGGCAGACAAAGCAGAAGTCATTGAATTTAATCAGCAGGATTCTATTTTCGGGGCTAATCCATTCGCAGCGAAATCATGGCTCTCTAAGTTAACAGGCCAGAGTGAAGTGGATACGATTAAAGAGCTGCTGACAAAACGTCAAGGCGCAGCGCCGATGTATCTTTACGGGGAGTAGGTGATGACGATGAATGAAAAAATGGTTTATGCGTCGCCCCTTGCCGGATTTGAGCAGGACATTATGTACAGCACACATGCCGGCTTCGGCCGAAGATTCATTGCCTATTTAATTGACGGGCTTGTCATCTGGTGCATCAAGCAGATTGTCGTCGACCCGCTCATGACGCTGCTGCATGTGTCCAGTGATTACTGGCTCGTTCCGATATTCAATGCGGGGAACGTTGCTAGTGCTCTCGTCTATTTTTTGTACTTTTTACTGATGACATGGTTTTTCAGAGCGACGATCGGCAAGATGATTCTCGGGCTGAAAGTCATCTCCTACCGTCAGACACCGCTGACGTTCACGCAGGTGGTCGTGCGGGAAGTGTTCGGCAGATACATCAGCAATTTCTTTGTAAATCTGCTCTATCTCGTCGTGCTGTTCAATCCGAGCAGGCAGGGGATCCATGATATGCTGAGCGATACGATTGTCGTCAAAGAAGAGCAGGAGCGGCTGCGCGACCGGCTGACACAGGCACAGCCGGCGGAGAACTGACAGCACTACAGCCGTTATTATTCCGGCGCATCAGTCAAAATAGTTCGCTTTCAACACATTTCATGTTAAATTAAAGACGACTAATATTTCAGGAGGAACTTGTAATGACTCAAATCACATTTAAAGATTCACCGATCACATTGCTTGGAGAACAAGTAACCGAAGGAACAACAGCACCTGACTTTTCAGTGCTCGCAAACGATTTATCGGTGCGCACGTTAGCTGACTTTGAAGGCAAGAAGAAATTAATCAACGTCGTCCCTTCTCTTGATACAGGCGTATGTGACCAGCAGACAAGACGTTTCAACGAAGAAGCGTCCGGCATCGATAATGCAGTGGTCATCACAATTTCTGCAGACTTACCATTTGCACAGAAAAGATGGTGTGCAGCACACGGTCTTGATAATGTCGTGACATTGAGCGATCACAAAGATTTGGCGTTCGGTACTGCTTATGGTGTCGTCATGGAAGAGCTGCGCTTACTTGCGCGTTCAGTATTTGTTCTTGATACAGACAACAAAGTGGTCTATACAGAAGTCGTCTCTGAAGGAACGAACCATCCGGACTACGATAAAGCACTGGACGCTTTGAAATCAATTTAATCATGCTGCCCTTACTGAGGGCAGTTTTTATTTGAAAGGAAATATGACTTTATGATTGAGAAATTGTTTGAAAGACTTGATAAGAAAGCAAAAGAACTACAGCTCGAAAATGGGCACAGCTTTATTGAAAATCTCGGCTTAAGTATGGAAGAGCTCTATATGAATGACCGGGCCCTCCTCGAACAGAGCACAACAGTGGAACGTCGTAAAGCATTCCAGTTCGCTTATTTAAGTATGCTGAAAGAAGAGATGATCCAGCCGAATCATCAGATGACGCCTGACAGCATCGGTTACTTGGTGAGTTATCTCGTCCGCATGTTCATGGGTGATGATGAACAGGCGGAACTTCTGGATATGACCAGTGGAACCGGCCATTTATCAGCGACAGTGCATGAGCAGAATCCGGACAAGAAATTCACGCATTATCTTGTAGAAGTGGACCCGGTGCTCGCGAGGCTCAGCGTCCACTTGTCGAACTTCCTGGAGATTCCGTTCAATGTCTACCCGCAGGACGCCATCATGCCGCTTGCTGTCAGTGACATGGATCTCATTATCGGCGATCTGCCGGTCGGATATTATCCGGTGGACGAGCGCAGCCATCAGATGACACTCGGATTTGAAGAGGGCCACAGCTTCTCCCATCATCTGCTGATAGAGCAGGCAGTCCATGCACTGAAGCCGGGCGGACTGGCATTTCTCGTTGTACCGAGTCAGCTGTTTGAGCATGATAATGTGCAACAGCTTCAAAAATTTATTGCAACAGAGACCATTATGCAGGCATTTCTTAACTTTCCGTCAAGTTTATTCAAAACAGAGTCCACACGTAAATCACTGCTGATACTCGAGCGCAAAAGCGGTAAGAAAACGCCGCCCGTTGAAGTGCTGTTAGCCAATATCCCGGATTTTAAAGATGAATTTCAGATGAGGTCATTTCTTGATGAAATGACAGAATGGTTTAAATCCAATAGAAATAAAAAGTAGCTGTTATAATGATTGATAATCTTCTGTATTAATGATTTAATATTAAAGTAGAACTTTTGAGGAGGATAATCATGAAGAAAATTATGGCGATTAATGCCGGCAGTTCATCACTGAAATTTCAGCTGTTTGAAATGCCTGAAGAAAAAGTAGTGACGAAAGGTCTTGTGGAAAGAATCGGCATGAAAGATTCTATTTTCACGATTACAGTGAACGGTGAAAAAATTAAGCAGGTTCTTGATATTAAAGATCATGAACAGGCGGTCAACATGATGCTTGAAGAGATGAAGAAACACGGCATCATCAACGATATCAACGACCTTGACGGCACAGGCCACCGCGTCGTGCACGGCGGAGAGTTATTCCCGACTTCAGCACTTGTCACGGATGAAGTAGAGAAGCAGATTGAATCATTGAGCGATCTTGCACCGCTGCACAATCCTGCCAACTTGATGGGTATTCGCGCATTCAGAAAAATGCTGCCGAACATTCCTCACGTTGCTGTGTTCGATACATCATTCCATCAGACAATGCCTGAAGAATCATATCTTTACAGCTTGCCGTACCAATACTATAAAGACTTCGGTATCCGTAAATACGGCTTCCACGGTACGAGCCACAAATATGTATCAGAACGTGCTGCTGAACTGCTGGAACGTCCGATTGAACAGCTGCGTGTCATTTCCTGCCACATTGGTAACGGTGCCTCTATTGCGGCGATTGACGGCGGTAAATCTGTCGATACGTCTATGGGCTTTACACCGCTTGCAGGTGTCACGATGGGAACACGTTCAGGTAACCTTGACCCGGCGCTGATTCCATATATTATGGAGAAGACAGGAAAGACTGCAGAAGAAGTGCTGGACGTACTGAACAAAGAGTCAGGACTATTAGGTATTTCAGGCACTTCAAGTGACCTTCGTGATATCGAGCAGGGCGCACAAGAAGGCGATGAAAGAGCAACATTAGCACTGGAAGTATTCGCGAGCCGGATCCATAAATATATGGGTTCATATGCAACACGTATGCATGGTCTGGATGCTATCATCTTCACAGCAGGTGTCGGTGAGAACTCTGACGTCGTCCGCGCGAAAGTACTGGAAGGACTTGAATTTATGGGCGTCTACTGGGACCCAAGATTGAATACAGGTCTCCGCGGCGAAGAAGCATTCATCAACTATCCACATTCACCGGTTAAAGTTATGGTCATTCCGACTGACGAAGAAGTCATGATTGCTCGTGACGTCATGGAATTCGGTCACTTAGAAGCTTAAAAGACCGCTTCAAATTAACGTTGAAACAAAAATCAATATTTATATGAGAATGCAATCATTACTATATAAGTAGTGTTAATCATTATAGTAGTGATTGCATGTTTCATAATATTAGACACGACTTTATTGAATTTACACAAATAAATTTAATAAGGAAGTGTCTTTTTATGTCGAGAAAATTGATAAAGCAAAGAAGTCTTAATGATTCATACACAGAAGCTGAAGAGATTGTTATTAGTGCTAAAAGTGTAATGAACTTATCAGAAGCAACTATGACAAGCTATCACAAAGCATTTGTCAGCATGAGAAAATATTTTAACGATAAGGACATATTTACAATAACTAAAAGTGACGCTGAAGATTATGTACGTTATTTACTATATGACTATAAACATTACACTGACAGGAAGAATAAAAAAGGCTCTAAGATCGGTTTAGCACCTTCTTCAGTGAATACTTATATCAGATTAAGCAAAGCAATATTTAATACGTTAGTTGAATGCGAGTATATTGATAATAACCCTTTTAAGCATATATCTTTAGTTAAGAAACAGAATGAACGTGTAAAAACTGTAAGTAAAGAAGATATTAATAAGTTACTCAATGGACTTGAAAAGAATTATTACACAGAATTTAGAGCTTATGTTATTATTCATGTGTTATTAGACACAATGGGAAGAATAGGCGAGGTATTAGAACTTACTAAAGATGATATTGATTTTGATAATCAAATAATATATTTTAGCAAGACTAAGAATAACAATTATAGATATGTGAATTTTAGCGTTAAAACTAAACGACTGCTTAAAGAGTATATTGATATTACTTCAGAATTTGATAATGAATATGTTTTTTTAAACTCATACGGGAAAAAACTAAGACCTGATTCTTTTAGAAAAACATTGAAAGAGTTTAGTAGAAAGTTGGAAATAAATAAAGAGTTTAGTTGTCATACATTTAGACATACCGCAGCAACTGAATTTCTTGCGAATGGTGGTAGTGTAAGAGTATTGCAGAAAATATTAGGACATTCAAGAATAACAACAACTGAAATATATACTCATGTGAATGAAGAACTAATCAAAAAACAGCATAATCAATATAATGCAGTTGATAGTCTGATTTATAGTAAAAAATCTATATCAAGTATGAGAAGAAATAAAAGAAAATAATAAATTATAGAAGCTATTCACCATTGTTCAGTGAGTAGCTTCTATTGTATAACTTAATATGATATTAAAAGATAGACATGTCTTAAAAAGTAAATCTGCTATTAGTAATATTTGATTCATATTAAGCATTGAAGAACCGACAGCATATAGTAATAGTTTTTAATACACATAAATAGCTGTAACGTTGCTGTGCGGCTTAATTAGAGCGTTATAACATTCAAATAGGACTATGATTCTATTACGATTAAAAGAACGATTTTATCACAATATTAGAAGCGGATTTTACCTTATACTTAAGTATATTATGATATTCAATATTTTAAAAAGTACTGATCTCATTTTATTAAACTGAAATGAAAGCCCATTTTCATAGAGAAATCAACAGTTGAGTGAATTTTAGTTGTTATAGAATTATTACAAATTTAACTAAAATCAGCCATTTTCTAATTCATAAAGCCCTTGTAAATTAGTACTTTTATGAACAAGATAAAATGCCGACTAGCGGAGATTTCCCTTGTAATTTTTAAATAATCACTTAAATATATATACTAATATAATGTGGCAATTTTTCAGAAATAAGATTTTAAAAATTAATCTGACAGCAGACCGCTTCTTTTTCTGCGTATATACCAGCGTTTTCTGATGATTTGATAATAGCCTTTAAACAGCTTTAAAAGTTCATTTTAACTCGATTCTACAAGTGTTAAATGCACATATTTTAAGCACTCTATGTAATATATATACCGCCCTCTGACTTGTCTACTGATCCAGCAGAATAAATATGAGTTCCCTTTTTGATTAAGCTATTTATATTGAAGTAGGGAGGGGGTGGTTTTAGATTTTTCTAATACCTACATTCAGCAGATAGTATATTCAGTTAAGTGATTACGCATGGTTATATTTCAGCTAATCTCTTTTTTTCTTCGAACCATTCTTCAATTTTATATAAAGGTACACCAATAGATATCTTCTTAATACCTACTATTTTCTCTGGATTTAAGTTTTGAGGATTAGTAGTTAAAAACTCTCTTTCAAATGATCTTTTATCTAAGGTCACTCCATAGTAATGACCATTTTCTTCCCACAAGTATGAACGGTAAAATTCATTTTTTGATTTATTACCTAAATATCTTAATTTTTGAACTTTTGGATTTTTATTGCCTTCATATTCCCATTTTAATAAAGCTTCTTCAATTGCTAGAGTAATAAACTTTGTTTTAAAACTTTTAGTTAAATCTCTAAAATTATTTTTTTCAATTTCTGATAAGTAATCAGGATTATAAGTCGTATTTGGTGAAGTGGTAGCTTCAATATAAGAACTTAAAGAGTCTAATTTTTCAAACGTATCTAAATTCATATATATAGATGTAGCTTTAGTACTTTGATTGCCATCTGCTAACTCTTCTAAGTATTGTAAAGTGGTTTTAGTATCAATAATGTTTTCTTTATTTTCATCGTATAAAGCAAATCCCTCAAGAAAATCAGGTTCACTATTAATACTCTTCTCAATTAAACTCAATTCATTTCTTATTTTATTTATAGTTTTTATATAGTCATTTCTTTTCATATGATAAACCTCCTAGTAAATTTCATATTAACAAAATAATAATTAAAAGTACATAAAACTATAAAAATAAATATTTGACAAAATAAATCCTTCTATTATATACTTAATTTACTTTAATAAAGTAATAAAAATATTAAACAAAATATATTGCATGAAGGGAATGATTTAAAAAATTATAAATAATATATTTTCTTAGGTTCTCTTGAAATTGATGAAGCAAAGAACGCTTCACAATTCCGCTTAGTGCTTCACATTAACGCTATGCTTATAATGTTCATCACATAGAAAGAATCTTCACGAACGACTTTTATGAAGCGTAGCGAATAAAATAAAGTTCAAGCGGAATGTAGCGTAGCGAAATGAGCATATTTTGAAGAATGATAAGGTGATTAGACTTTTTGCACAAATTTAATACTCTTCTATAAGGGACACCCTTAAAAAGTACTAGAAAATACGTTTTAATATTATAGTTTTTGCACACTTTTTGATAAAAATTTATGATAAAACATTCGGAGGAATTATATTGGTAAAAGTTAAAGTAATTGATGCAATATGTGGTGCTGGTAAAACCAGTTATGCAATACAAATGATGAATGAGAATACTAAAATTAAGTCTATTACAATAGGCACTGGAGTAACATATGTGAGTAAAAAGAAATACATTTATGTTACACCGTTTCTCAATGAGGTAACAAGAGTGATTAATGATACTAAAGCAATCTTTAGTGAACCTAGCGTGAAATTTAAAGGTTCAAAATTAGCACATTTAAAGTTACTTATTGAAAATGGCGAATCAATAGTAATGACACATGTTTTGTTTTCAATGTTAGATGAGGAAACACTTGATGATATAAGAATTGAAGGTTATACATTAATTATGGATGAAGTAGCTAATGTACTTGAACAATTAAAAACAACTTCCAAAGATATAAACTACCTTTTGAGATTAAATTCAATATCAATAGAAGCAAAAGGTCAAGTACGTTGGATAGATGATGATTATAACAAGAACTTAAATAATAGTTTTGATTATCTTAGAGATCTAGCAGATACAGATAATTTATATATCTACAATGACCAAGCGATGTTTTGGACAATGAATGTCAAAGCTTTTACTAGCTTTCAAGAAGTGTATATTCTGACATATTTATTCGATGGTCAAATCCAGAAATATTATTATGATTTGCACGAAGTACAATATGATAAATTTTCAGTTAAGTATGAAAATAATAAATATCATTTGATAAATTATGACAGCAAGGCTGATAAAAGAGAAGAAGTAGGTAAACTATTGAATATTTATGAAGATTATCGACAGGATACTGGAAGGAAAAGTATATTAAATAGTAATTACGATGATTTTAGATTTAATGTAAATACCGATTTTTATTTGTCTTCAACTTGGTTTTCTAAAAACAAAGAAGATAGTATAAAACAATTAAATAAGAATTTATATAGTTATTTTCGTACTCAAGTACCAACTAAAAATGAGAATATTTTTTGGACTACTAAGAAGCAGTATGCATCTAAGTTTAAGAATGCTAAAACTAAATTTAATAAGAAAGATGATAGAACAAAAGATAATTTTATATCATTGAATATTAGAGCAACTAATGATTATGCAAATTGTACAGTCGCTGCATATGTTTATAATCGGTTCATGAACCCACTGGAAAAAGGTTTCTTTGAGATTAGGGGAATTGTTGTGAATGAAGATTTATTAGCTGTATCTGATCTTGTTCAATTTTTATTCAGGGGTTGTGTAAGGAATGGTGAAGTAATGAATTGCTATATTCCCTCTTCAAGAATGAGAAACTTATTATATGACTGGATGGAATACAAAATTTAGAAACTACATAGAACAATCATAATAAATACATACATATATTAAATAAAAATATTTAAGGAGATAAAATAATATGAAGACAGTTATTAATGAAGTACAGGAAGTTAAACTAAATACAATTACACTTGAGCCTTTTTATCCACACATTGAAGTAAATATTAAAACTAAAGAAGTTTATAATACTAAGAAGTTAGAATATATTAATATTATTGAGGAAAACAGACAAAAATATATTAAAGTATCAGATGCCTATGAAATGCCTATTCTAGTCAATGGTATTCCTGAAAAAAATGTTGTTGATAAAATTTTTAAAATTAATATATCAAAAGCTATTAAAGTTAAAAATGGAATGTATAAAGATAAATTTTGTAAAGTTGTCAACAATGATAGATACCTAACAGATGGAAAAAGATTGTTAGATTTGAGAACGTATGAATATAAGATGATTAATAAGCACGAAATGGTAATGATGGATTTATCAGTTTTTGATGATGGGGCAGAAGTTAAGCAAATAATTTATAAAGATAATTTATTTGATGATTATTATGCTAATACAAAAGGGTTTATCTATCGTAAAGAAAATAACATATGCTATTCGAGTATTGAAAGTAAAAATAAAAATTACAAAACTGTCACATTAACAGCAAGTGATAAATCTAATGGAATTTTTCAAAGTACAATTGAAGTTCATTCGTTAGTAATTAATACATTTAAACCTGATGAATACGAATCAGTAAAAAGTAGGTTTCCAAATGAAGTGATAGAAATAGATCACATCGATTCAAACACGCATAATAATCAAATAAACAATCTTCAGTTTATTCCAAAATCAATTCACAAAGAAATTACACGAATTAGAAGAGATTATAAACTTGGTATTATAACTGAACTACCGTCAACACATAAAGGTTTTAGACTTCAATAAACATAACTCCCTCTTACGTTACATTGTAGGAGGGAGTTTTTAATTTATGTGTGCTAACAGTCTATCAGATAACACTTTATGCATGATTACTCATAGAATCATACAAAACGTTCTTAGAATCGAAATCTCAGCATTTATTGATTCAACTTAGCTTCTAATTCTGCTATAACTTTATCTTTTTTCTTCGATTCAAGAATAGATAACATTAAGGCTTGCTGTAATTGTAATATCATTAACATTAACTGCTGTTCTTTTGTGATAGTAGACCTTGAGCAAATCCCCTTTAAATTAGATTGAATTACACTCATAGCATAATTTGAGTAAAAGAAAAAAGCCATCAGGATATGACAGCTTTACAAAAGTTTAAGATTAATCATATAAGCCACTCATAGCGTTTGTAATAGATTGATTTAATACGTCTTGATTGATTCCGATATAACGTAAAGTGACTGATTGTGATGAATGATTGAACAAGTCCATTAGTAAAGCGACATCATTTGTCCGCTTGTAGTAATGATAGCCGAAAGTTTTACGCATGCTATGAGTTCCAATGTCTGATATTCCGATAGATTCAGCAGCTTTATTTAATATTCTATACGCTTGTACACGACTGATAGCTTTCTGATTACCGTCTTTATCTAGCTTATTAGATTTAAATAAATAATCATCATCATTTAAAAACTTAATGTAATCATCAATGTCAGATTTAATATGATTCAAAGTAATTGTTTTATGCTTCTTAGTTTTGCTCTCTCTTAATTTCAGCTGATAGTCTTTAATATCTTTCTTTTTGAGTGTCAGCATATCTCCGACACGCAAACCGCAATTAATCCCCAAGACAAATAAAAATACATCTCGTTCTGATCCATAATAAGCAAGTGACTTTCTCATTTCTTTAACGGCATCAATATTTCTAATTGGCTCAACTGTTTTCATATGCAACCAGCCTTTCAATAAGTATCATTTAATATATTTATTTATATCATTATGATAAATTTTTTATATAAAGAAAGTCAATCCTTATTATATCAATGTTCTTAATGTAACTTAATTAAAATTATGTTACATTATTATTGAAAGATGAACTTTACTAAAAGAAAAAATTTATGAACATTCAATTCTTTTATATTTTAAACTACTCAAAATAAATTCCTATTGAATTTTATTTAATATAATGTTAGTATTTAATTAATTACTTAAATGCTAAATTAAGGAGAAATATGTGAAAGATTTATTTAAAGCACTTTCTGATTCAACTAGGAGAGAGATTCTTGATTTGTTACAAGAACATGGGGAAATGACTGCAGGTGAAATTCATGATTCATTTGACGTAAGTAAGTCAAACATTTCTCAACATCTAAAAATATTAAGCCATTCAGATTTGGTCTATTCTAGAAAAGTAGGTCAATACGTCTACTACAATATCAATGTATCCGTATTCGAAGAAATCATGCATTGGGTACTAAAATTTAAAGAAAAGTAGGAGATTTATTATGAGCAAAACACTATTTGAGAAAACTAAGTTATCACTGATTATCATATTATGCAGCATTTTATACTGGATCTATATGATCCCATCACTACCTGATTCTATCCCTATGCAAGTAGAAGATGATGGTTCTGTTATATGGTCTGCAAATAAATATATTGCAGCTTTATTGACGATAGTTATTATGACTATAATATATTTAATCATGCTATATAAACCTAAGTACAAAAATATGGATAAAGGAAGAAGAGATGCTTATGAAAATGTATATAGCATTATCATCAACTTAGTAATATTTCTAGTATTTGTGGCTATTTTAATAGTGATATTTAATGCTAATGGATTTTCTTTTGATATGAATAGGTTGATACTTCTAATAACCGGAACATTATTAATTGTAATAGGTAATTATTATCAAAAAATCCCTTTTAATTCTCCTATAGGTATTAAAACGCCATGGATAGTTAGTAGTAGTAAAATTTGGAGTAAAACACATCGTACAGCCTCAATTGTGTTTTTATTACTAGGTTTTGTGATTTTTCTATCAGGTTTGATATATCCATCATTAGAAAAGTATGTATTCATTATAATAGTGATTGGTTTCTTAATTCCTCTGCTGTACTCTTTCTATCTAACTCATCAGGATTAATAGCTAATAATTTATAGAAGGTCTTCTTATATTTTGTAAGAAGACCTTCTATATTGATTTAAGACGTTTCCAAGTAACATAATTACCATTGCGTTACTTTAATTAGATGATTATTTATTTTAGGTATTCTTTAATTAAGTATAAGTGATGTTCGTGATAAAGATGTTTTTCTAAATGGTTAAAACTTACCCAACGCATTTCTTCTTTTTCGATCGGATCTGCTACTTTTTTTAATAGTTTACTTGCATATAATATTCCGATATTGTGTTGAGAATCATTAGGATATTTAGCTGACACCCAATGCTTTTCTGCTTCACCGATAAATTCTATAATTTGAACTTCATAACCAGTTTCTTCAACACTTTCTCTCAGTAGTGCAAGTTCAGGTGATTCATTTTCTTCAATGCCACCTCCAACTAAAAATAAATATCCATCAGAGTCTTCTACACACAAAAATTCTCCATGTTCATTCTGAATAACTGCATAAGCACCAGTTCTTTTCCAGTAATTCAAGTCGTGATTACGTTTCCCAAAAGTCTTCATATCAACACCCCTTATTGAAAATATTATACGAACAATAATTATAGCATTGTACTCATTAAAATAGGTGTAAGTAAGCAGAAAAAAGCTCAAATCACATGTTTAATTTGAAAGTACTCTAAATAAACTGTTTTTGTTTTTTTGTTGAAAATAATTATTAATGAACATGAAAAGTGTTGTAAAATTAAATCACAATAGACATAAGGATATTAGTATGAAAAAAGAATGATTAAGTATGTATTTCATATAAAATTAGCTGAAAAATTTGAGAAATGGAGTAAACAGTTAGATGGATAATAAGCAGTATTATGATTCAATTTCAAGTAGTTCACTTAATGCGAATATGTTAATTAAATATATGAAAAAATTTGAATATTTGAGAGAAAGTTTGGAAAATTTAGCTTTGAGTCCAAGATTTAGTGAAGAAAACTATGAATATATGGGACTTAGTTTTAATGGTAAAGAAATTAAAAAGTTACAAGTGCCTATGGTCTGTTTTTGTGATATAGGTTTCTCAAGAATAGATAATCATGTTAAAGAATATGGATTTTATGGTATAGCATTAACAAAAGAATGGGGTTTAAAAAATAATATTACTCCTATACACTATGTTATTAGAAATTGCGATATTACAAATGAATTAAAAAAAGTTTCAAATTTAGCAAATTCATTAGGTTATAATGAACTTTACAGCTATGTATTTAATTACTGTTTTTACTCTAAAGAAATAGTAGGAAGTCAAAATGGTGAAATAAGGCTATTCAGTGACGAACAAGAATGGAGATTTATACCTAAATTATCTAAAAAATTTACGACTATCAAACAATTTTATATCGCTGATGAAGCAGAATATAATTTTAATCACTTAAGTGATGCAATGAAAGAAATAGATGAATTACAATTAAAATTTACAATAGATGATATAAAATATATAGTTGTCCCTGATCAAACAGAATATAAGAAAATAATAGAAGTTATTAAAGAAATTAATATTACAGATGAAGAAAAAATATTACTTTATACAAAAATAAGGAAAATAGAGGAAAGTGAGGATTATTAATGGAACTAGACCTTGAAGAAATCTTATCAAATGAAAATTCTTATCCAGAAGAATTAGAAGAGTTCTATACTAAGAAAGTTAAGGAGGAGTCATTAACAACAGATATAGATAATGTAAATTTTAAATATAAGTTTGATAAACAATTAGAGTCATTAGTACCAGCCGATGTTGAAAAAATTAATTTTAAATTTACTAAACCTGAAGATTTTCCAGAAGATATTCATTCATTAGATGACTTTGAAAAATATTTATATAACTCTCAGATATATCTATCATTGGATAATAATAACTTAAAAACTTTTAGAGTAAATGATCTTGAGATTCCAATAAACAAATATATGATTAGTAAAAATGGTACAGAACAAGATATTAAAATGATAGTAAAAGCACAAGATTTCGAGGAAGATGATAATCATATCATTGAAATAGGTTCTAAAAGTTTTACGTTAAATAGAGTACCGAATAATAGTAAAGAAGAAAAAAAGTATGAATATAAAAGTGATATTCAAATAATATCTATTTTAATAAGACCTAATGAAATTGATTTTTCATTTGTAAGTAAAATGGAGGGAAAACTTGCTATCGATGAAGTGTTAGATGGATTTATAAGTCAAGAAGAAGTTATGAATAAAAATGTGAGAATGAATAATGTTAATATAAAAGAGTATGTTGAACTGAAATCAGCGGCTACTGAAGAGCAAAAAAATACAGTTACAAGTAGGGTGAATTTTTGGAATAAAGTTAAAGAATTAGAAGAATTACTAGTGCATCATAAAATTTTAAATAATCAAAAATTCAAAATTAATTTTCCTATTTCTAAAGAAGACGCAGAAATGGTTGAGCATCTTCTTATATCATTAGTTTTGAATCTGCCTATTAAATATAATTATAAAAATTCAACTTTAACTCTAAAAAATAATACAGAAGAAACATTAAAGCAAAAAGAAATTTTTGAGGCTTATTCTAAAAAAGGTAATCTTATGGCTATTGGTGGATATACTAATAAAGACATAAATCTTTTTGATTGTAATTTTTCTTTAAATGAATGGTATAAAATATTAAATGTAAAAATTAATAAAGTTATTAGTAATAGTCAAGAAGAAATAGAATTAAAAATTGAAAAATCTAAAGAGAAGAATAGCTATATATTGAATAAATATTTTATAGAAGACATTAAGGATGAAGAAAAAATTGAAAACTTTAATAATAATCAAGAAATAGAATCGTTCGAGATAGTTCGAGAGGAATTATTTAAATGACAAATTTTTATTTTTTACTGTTAATAAGGTTTGTCTATAGTCAGTGGCTATTGTAATCAACTACACACTTAATAATTGATTAAATTCTTGACTGTAATCAATACTATAAGCTACTATTTGAGAGTAAATTCTTTATAGTTGTCTCTAAAATATTGATTTAGAAGCATTCATCAACTATCCACATTCACCGGTTAAAGTTATGGTCATTCCGACTGACGAAGAAGTCATGATTGCTCGTGACGTCATGGAATTCGGTCACTTAGCATAATTCATCAATCATTTAATAAAGAGCGCGGGACATCACCTTCAAGTGATGCCCCGCGCTCTTTTTGTTACTTCGCCTGCTGCATGAATTCATCTGTCGCAATTTCCGGTTCGAAATTATCCGGTAAAATCTCAGTTCGGATGACCAGCACGTCACATTCGGCGTGTCTGACAATGGCTTCAGAGACAGAACCGATGATGAAGCGTTCGACGGCATTCAAACCTGTAGAACCACACATGATCAAGTCGACGCCGAGTTTTTTAGCAATTTTCTTAGGGATGATTGTCTTCGGAGAACCGTATTCAGTATAAGTCTCAATTTTAGTGACACCGCGCTCCATAGCTGCATTTTTGTAACCGTCAAGCAGTGAGCTGCTGAAGCTTGCGGCACGCTCAGAGATGGAACGGTCATATGCTTCGACGCTTGCATAGCTTCTAGTGTCAATGACGTTGATGATGGAGAGTTTGGCGTCATTACGTTTTGCAACTTCAACAGCTTTATTGAATGCCCATTCCGCTTCACTGGAACCGTCGACTGCAATTAAGATGTTTTTGTACTGTAACATAAAAATCCCTCCTGAATCGTTCTTTACTACACTTTTATTATAACACAAATTATGGCAGTGCTATAATAAATGGTTGCGTTTTCAAAATGAAATGTTACTATGAATGTGAACCATATTAAGGAGGCAGAACAACATGAAGATTGGTGTACCTAAGGAAATCAAGAATAATGAAAACCGTGTGGCATTGACACCGGCAGGCGTCTATTCATTAGTGGAAAGCGGTCATGAAGTGGTTGTCGAGACAGCGGCTGGCATGGGTTCATTCTTTACCGATGAAGACTATGTTAAAGCAGGCGGTCAAATTGCAGCTACTGCTGAAGAAGCATGGAATGCTGACATGGTCATGAAAGTAAAGGAACCGCTGGCATCTGAATACGGCTTCTTCAAAGAAGGGTTAATTCTGTTTACTTACCTCCACCTTGCACCGGAGCCGGAACTGACAAAAGCACTGCTGGACAACAAAGTAGTGGGCATCGCCTATGAAACAGTGCAGCTGGACAATGGCTTCCTGCCGCTGTTATCACCGATGAGCGAAGTAGCTGGACGTATGGCGACACAGCTCGGCGCGCAGTACTTACAACGAACAAACGGCGGTAAAGGTATTCTGCTTGCGGGTGTCCCAGGCGTCCACAAAGGGAAAGTGACGATTATCGGCGGCGGCCAGGCAGGCACGAACGCTGCGAAGATGGCCGTAGGTCTTGGCGCAGAAGTAACCATCCTTGACTTAAATCCAAATCGACTGCAGCAGCTGGATGACCTGTTCGGTAACAGCGTGCAGACGTTGATGTCTACACCGTTTAATATCGATGAAAGCGTGAAAGAGAGTGACCTTGTGATCGGTGCGGTGTTGATTCCAGGTGCTAAAGCGCCGAAGCTCGTCACAGAAGAAGTCGTCAAAGGTATGAAACCGGGTTCTGTGGTCATCGATATTGCGATTGACCAAGGTGGTATTTTTGAAACGACAGACCGCATTACCACTCATGATGATCCAACTTACATGAAATATGATGTTGTTCATTATGCAGTAGCGAACATGCCGGGTGCTGTCCCAAGAACGTCAACAATGGCACTGAACAATGCGACTATTCCTTATGCGCTGCAGATTGCCAACAAAGGTTATGTCGAAGCCGTCAAGCAGAACCCGGCACTGTATAAAGGGCTCAACACATTGAATGGTTTTGTCACATTTGAAGCGGTAGCAAAAGACCAGGGGCTTGAGTACCGCGAAGCAAAAACATTATTATAATATAATAAAGAAGCAGGACCTCAGCGGAGATCCTGCTTCTTTTGTTGTCTAGACGATTTTCGTGCCGTGAACTTCCTGGAACGGAATCTGACTGATGAGCTGCTCCACATTATCCTTGGTCAGACTGCCGCCAGGCATGATCTCTAGTCTGCCTTTTGAATAGACGAGCAGGCGGGCAAGCTGACTGATATTATCAAGTATGGAAGTCGCAGCATCAGCCGAGCCGTGTGTCAGCAGGCGGATGACACCGAGTTCAATCAACTGGTCCATCGCTTTCAGCTGCTGATGCTTAGGAATATGGTCATATGCCATATGCATGACGAACGGGATATGTGTGACACTCATCAGTTTCTGGAGGGTCAGTACATCCAGCGAGCTGTCCGCTGTCAGTGCGCCGCACACAAAGTAGTCTGCACCGAGCTTTGTATATTCGATGATGTCCTGCCGCATCACTTCCTGTTCGAATACATCATAAGTGAAAGTGCCGCGCGGTCTGATCATGACGGCGACTTCGACATTCATATGATGACAGTAGTCGACGGCGCATTTGACCATGCCGTAGCTCGGCGTCGTGCCGCCGACATTCATATTGGCGCAAAGTTCAATACGGTCAGCCCCGCGGTTGACCGCAGCAACCACTTCAGGGAACGTTTCAACGACTGCTTCCCTGATCATTTCGGATAACGCGTCAGCACTTCGCAGCCGTCTTTTGTGACGACGAGATCATCTTCGACACGGACACCGACTTCTCCTTCAACATAAATTCCGGGTTCAATCGTGAAGACCATGCCTTCCTTGAAGCAGTCATCATTTGCTGACGAAATGTCAGGGAACTCATGGACGCTGATGCCGAGGCCGTGGCCGAGGCGGTGAGGAAACTGGTCGCCGTAGCCCTGCTCTGTAATATAGCTGCGGGCCGCGTCATCGCAGTCTGCAATACGGACGCCGGGTTTGACGAGTTGGATGGCGCGGTTGTTTGCTTCTGTGACAATGGCATGGATTGTGTCGTGAAGCGGTGCTGTTTCACCGAAAGCGACTGTTCTTGTGATGTCTGAGCAGTAGCCGTTATAGACAACTCCTAAGTCAAACAATACATATTCTCCGTTTTTCAGTGTGCGGCTGCCCGGTGTCCCGTGAGGAAGCGCTGCATGGTCGCCGAATAATACCATCGTGTCAAAGCTCATTGCCGTGATACCGTCGATCTTCAGCATCGCGGCTTCAATGTGACGCACGACTTCTATCTCACTGATTCCTTCTGTCAGCGCCTGGACACCGATTTCCACTGCCTGGTCAGCATAGCGTGCAGCGGCCTTCAAGATGTCAAGCTCAGCTGCAGATTTGATGTTCCGCAAGTCTTTGATTGTCTGGTCGATGCTGACGTAGCCGTCCATATTGAAATAGGATTTCAGTTCCTCGAGCCGCTTCACTGATAGATGCTCGCTTTCAATCCCTATGTTCTTGAATGAGAAGGCACTGAGCGTGTACGGGTTTTCGGTGTCAAGATAACCGATGACTGTACCGGTGAATACGGCTTCAGCTGCCGGCACTTCCATTTTAGGGACGAACAGTGTCAGTGCATCTTCAGTGATCAACAGGGCGAGCAGCCGTTCATGAGGATTGGACAGAAACCCTGTCAAGTAGTTGATGTTCTCCGGATTAGTAATCCATAACGCATCCAGTCTCCCGTTCAGCAGTTGTCTGAGGTAGTTGATTTTTTCAATTTGCATAATGATCTCCTTTCAATATCTGTCATGTACAATCATATCAAATAGACCGGTGTTCATGTATAATAAAGTTATATTATCAAGGGGAGTGTTATTAATGGAAGTTATCTATCATGGCCAGTCCTGCATTACATTTGAAGCGAATGGACAGCATGTCATCGTCGATCCATTCATTACTGGAAACCCGTTATCGGATTTAAAGGCGGACGAAGTTGAAGCGGACTTTATTGTGCTGACACATGCTCATGGTGACCATTTAGGAGACACCGTCGCTATCGCGAAGCGCACGGGGGCTACTGTGATCGCCCTGCCGGAGACGATTCACTATTTGAGCACTAAAGGCGTGGAGAACGGGCGTCCGATGAATATCGGCGGCAACTGTGAGTTTGCTTTCGGTAAAGTGAAGTTCGTGCAGGCCTTTCACAGCAATTCATTCACTGAAGAAGACGGCACGATTATTTATTTAGGCATGCCGTGCGGACTCATCTTCACTATAGACGGACAGGTGATTTATCATGCCGGCGATACAGGATTATTCTCTGATATGGCGCTCATCGCACAACGTCATCCGGTTGACCTCTGCTTCGTACCTATTGGTGATAACTTCACGATGGGAATTGATGATGCGAGCTACGCAGTGAACGAGCTGATCAAGCCGCGGATTGCTGTGCCGATTCATTATGATACATTTGAACTGATCAAGCAGGACCCTGAGGAATTCAAAGCACAGGTGAAAACACGGGTCGACATACTGAAGCCCGGTGAAGCAGTAGTATTATAGTTGATAAACAAATAACAGGGCGTTGAGCCCTGGTTAATGAATGTAGTTTGAGGTGACAGCATGACAAAGCACGAGCAGATTATTGCACATATTGAAGGGTTGAAGATCGGCAGCAAGATTTCTGTCAGACAAGTCGCCAAAGATTTAAAAGTATCAGAAGGAACGGCTTACCGGGCAATCAAAGATGCCGAGAACAGAGGGATTGTGTCGACGATAGAACGCGTCGGTACAGTGAGAATCGAGAAGAAGACACGTGAGACCATCGATAATCTGACATTTGCTGAAATCGTCAAAATTATCGACGGCCAGGTGCTCGGTGGCAGAAGCGGACTGCATAAATCACTTGCCAAGTTCGCTATCGGCGCAATGGAAGAGAAAGATGTAGCGAAATATCTCGGGGCGAATACGCTGCTTATCGTCGGTAACCGGCCGAACGTCCAGCAGATCGCCCTTGAAAAGGATACTGCAGTCTTGATCACCGGCGGCTTTGAAGCGGATGAATCCATCCGGCAGCTGGCTGATGCGAAAGGACTGCCTATCCTCTCATCTACTTATGACACGTTTACAGTCGCCAACATGATCAACCGCGCGATCTACGACCAGCTGATTAAACAGGAAGTACTGTCTGTCGCAGAGATTTTGATTGCCGCTGACAAGACGAGCGTACTTTATGACAGCGATACAGTGCGTGACTGGAAGGAATTATCCGTGTCATCCGGGCATACCCGCTTTCCCGTGCTGAATGAGCAGCAGAAAGTATGCGGCATTGTCACACATAAAGATATTATCGACCAGGACAACAGTGTCAAGATTAAGAAGCTGATGACTAAAAACCCGATTACTGTATCAGAGAATTCAACAGTTGCTGCATGCGCCCATATTATGATCTGGGAAGGCATTGAACTTCTGCCGGTCATCTCAAGACAGCACAAGCTGACTGGGATCGTCACGCGTGAAGATGTGCTGCTGGCGATGCAGTCAGCAGACCGTCAGCCGCAGATCGGGCACACAATCAATGACCAGGTGCTGAAATATATGCGCTTTGAAGGCAATGATATCACTGTCAGAATGACGCCTCAAATGTCGAGCAACCTCGGCACGGTCAGTAAATCGGTATTTGTCGCCATTATTGAAGAAGCAACGAAGCATGCGATGAAGCGCGAACGTAAGCGTGAGATTCTCATTGAAAGTCTGAACATTTATTTTCTGAAGACTGTGCCTATCGATTCGGAACTGTCGGTCGTGCTGCTGCAGCTGGATTCCGGCCGGAAGTTTGCGAAGCTGGAAGTGGATATATGCACCAAGCAGGAAACAGTCGCGAAGGCCATGCTGATGTGTCAGCTGATTGAAGCATAAAAAAAGAAAGCCTTAAGCTTTCTTGTCTTTGTCGAGTTCTGCCCAAGCTCGATCTTCCTCATCAAAATACTGTTCAAAGTAGCGGCCTGCTTTAATACCATAATTGATATTGGCGAGTCCGAAAACAATCAGCACTGCACAGATGATATAAGTCACAGCGCTTGAGAACAGCAGGAGCTGATTGCCGGCAAAAGCAATCATAAAGATGCCGAACATCATTCTGCCGCGCGCCCGGTGCCATGCACGTCTCACGTCGCGGTTTGTACGGAAATATTTAGCGAACTGATACAGTGAAAGCATGAAGGTGATGATCATAATCAATACAGTCACTGAAATAATATAAGGAAAAATTGTCTGCCACATAACGAACGACCTCCAACTGCATTATAGCAATGACGATAAAAACTGTAAAACGATATTTAGGAGATATTATGGATAACCAACAAATCAAGATACTGCAGAATATGCTGAATTTATATGATACGATCATCATTCACCGTCACGTCCGCCCGGATCCTGACGCACTAGGCTCACAGCTTGGACTGAAAACAGCGCTCCACAAAATGTGGCCGCGTAAAAAAGTGCTGGCCGTCGGTGATATGCCTGACAGCCTTCAGTTTTTCGGCGGCATGGATCAAGTGACGCCCGAGGACTATGAAGAGGCACTGGTTATCGTACTTGACACCGGCAATGCACCCCGCATCGATGGGGAGCATTATCAAGCAGGCAAATATTTGATTAAGATTGACCATCACCCGCCGGTCGACCAGTACGGGGAACTGAACATTGTCGATACGAAGTCGTCATCAACGAGTGAGATGATCTATGAGATTTTATTGTTATGCGGCTACGGCGAGGATTATATTACCCAGGAGGTCGCTATATACCTCTACTTAGGAATTGTAGGGGACACCGGAAGATTCCTCTTTAATAACACGACGCCGCGCACGATGGAGATTACCTCAAAGCTGCTGAAATATAATATCAATCATACGACGCTGCTGAACCAAATGGGTGAACGGCCGCTGAAGAGCATTCATTTCCAGGGCTACGTGCTGCAGCACTTCAGCTATGAAGACCATGTCGGCTTTATTTTTATCACGCAGGATGTGCTGGAGCAGTTTGATATCACAGCATCTGATGCTGCGCTCTTCGTCAACAGTATGAGTGATGTGGCAGGCATTGAAGCATGGGTGTTCGCAGTGGATGAAGGAGATCAGATCAGAGCGCGCATCCGCAGCAAGCGCGCAGTCATCAATGAGCTGGCAGCCCGCTATAACGGCGGCGGCCACCCGCTGGCGAGCGGTGCCACAGTCTACAGCAGAGAAGCGTTTGAGCAGCTGGTGCGTGAGCTGAAAGAGACAGTGAAGTAAAGGAGAGAGCGTATGGTCGTCCAGCTGAATATTCATAGTTGCTATGACTTATTGCAGTCCACGATAAGAATTAAAGAGCTTGCAGCAGCAGCGAAGGCAGATGGCCAGCACGCTCTCGCCTTAACGGATACGCATGTGTTGTTTGGTGTCCAGGCGTTTTATGAGACGTGCATAGCAGAGCAGATTAAGCCGATCATCGGCATGACGGTTCACTTGACTGACGGTAGTCATGAATTTGATGCGGTCATTCTTGCAAAGAACCAGACCGGCTATGATAATCTGCTGAAGCTGTCTTCGAAGATTCAGTTGAAGGGACTCACGACTGTGCCGCTGACGCTGTTTGACAGCTATCGTCAGCAGACCGTCGTTATTTTCAAGCAACTGCCTGCTGCCCTCAGTCATCTTGTGGATGATGAGAGCTACGCCTGCCATCTGTCAGCAGTGGCTGATGACAAGAAAGTCTATTTAGCGGCTGTACGTTATATGAAGCCGTCCGGTCTCAAAGACTTGACGGTCCTGCAGGCGATTGACAGCAATGAAAAACTAATGCTTGAGTCCCTCGGTAACCGGACCGGCGATGACTATTTTAAGACATGTGAGCAGCTGGCAGCGCTTGACATCAACGAAGACTATATGGCGCGGACGGAAGAGATTGCGGCACTATGTCATGTGACGATTGAAGCGCTGCAAAAGCTGCCGAAATTTAAGACGCCTGACAACGAAACAAGCGATGATTATTTATGGTCGCTGATTGAGCACGGCCGTCAGAAAATCAAGCATTTCGATGAGCGCTACGAACAGCGCGTGCAGCACGAATATCGTATTATCACTCAAATGGGGTTCAGCGATTATTTCCTTATTGTCGGTGATTTAATCAACTATGCCAAATCCCAGCATATTCTTGTCGGACCGGGGCGTGGTTCTTCAGGCGGCTCACTCATCAGCTACCTGCTTAACATCACGATGATCGATCCGATTGAACACGGGCTGTTCTTTGAACGTTTTCTGAATCCTGAACGGGTGACTATGCCTGATATTGACATCGACTTTGAAGATACAAGGCGCGAAGAAGTCATCCGTTACTGCATCGATAAATACGGGGCTTTCAATGTGAGTGGTATCGTCACTTTCGGCCATCTGCTGGCCCGGGCTGTCATGCGTGACGTCGGACGGATACTGCAGTTCAGTGATGACGACTTGAAGTATGTATCCCATCTTATGCCGAAGAAGCTTGGCCTGACACTTAATGATGCTTATCAGCTTGATGACTTCAAGGCCTTTGTCAATAAGGATGACCGCCATCAGCAGTGGTTTGAGATTGCCTGTCAGCTGGAAGGGCTGCCGCGTCATACATCAACTCATGCAGCAGGCATCATCATCCATGACCAGCTATTGACAGACTACGTCCCGCTGCTGCCGGGGGACGGCATCAACTTGACGCAGTGGACAATGACGGAAGTAGAACGGCTCGGCCTGCTGAAGATCGATTTTCTCGGTCTCCGCAACTTGACGATTATTCAGCGCGTGCTGAATCAGGCGGGCATTAAATTGACGACAGATACTATCCGCTATGATGATCAAGACGTCTTCCGCGGCCTGTCAGCTGCTGATACGAGCGGTGTCTTCCAGTTGGAGTCAGAAGGCATGAGAAATGTTTTAAGACGGCTTCAGCCGGAGAGTTTTGAAGATATCGTTGCCGTGCTTAGTCTCTACAGGCCGGGACCGATGGAGCAGATTCCGCTCTATATCGACAGACGTCACGGAGCACCGGTCACTTATCTTCATCCTGACCTTGAACCGATTCTCGGTAAAACATACGGCGTCATCATCTACCAGGAGCAGATTATGCAGATCGCGAGCCGGTTTGCGGGGTTCTCGTTAGGTGAAGCGGATAATTTAAGGCGGGCGATGAGCAAGAAGAAGCGCGATGTCCTTGAAGCGGAGAAGCAGCACTTCATCGCAGGCAGTGAGACAAACGGCTACGACCGGGAGACGGCAGAACAGATCTATCAGCTGATTCTGAAGTTTGCGGATTACGGGTTTCCGAGAGCACATGCTGTAGCTTACAGCCAGATCGCCTATATAATGATGTATTTGAAAGTCCATTACCCGGCCTTTTTCTATGCCGCTATTATGAGTAATGTCATCGGCAGCGAGGATAAGACAGCAGCCTTTATCAGCGAGCTGAAAACTAAGAACATCCCTTATACGAAGCCGTCCATCAATAGCTCCCACTGGTTTGTTCGAGCAGTCGACGGTTCTGTCGTACTGTCACTCGGCATGATCAAAGGAATCGGTTATAGAACAGTGATGGACATTATTGACGAACGGAAAAATGGTCCGTTTACTGACTTGTATGATGTAATCCATCGCCTGCCGGCAAAAACTGTGACGCGGCCGGTGCTTGAAGCACTGATTTTAACAGGGGCGTTTGATGAGTTTGAGCTGAACCGGGCCACACTGCTTGCCTCGCTCGACGAGGCATTGAATACAGGCGGCCGGACGGAAGGTGATCATTTCCTGGAAGACCTCGGCTTCAGTCTGAAGAAGAAGTACCGGCATCACGAGGAGATGACAGAAGAGCAGCAGGCGGCTTTAGAATTTGACCATCTCGGCTTCTTTCTGTCAGAGCATCCGGTTGAGAAATTGTTCAGCGCCCATCTCTATCTGCCGCTCTACCAGATTCAGCAGGCAGCGGCGGGCCGCTATATACTGGCAGCAGTCAGCGCAGTGCGGCGAATCCGGACGAAGAAAGGACAGCCCATGGCGTTCGCAAAAGTAATGGACGGGGTGAAGGAACTGGAGCTTGTCATCTTCCCTGATGTCTTTAAGACAGTTGAAGCGGTTCTGCAGAAAAATGCAGTCGTCGTCATCAAGGGCAAGTTCGATAAAGAAAAGCTCATTGTTGACATGGTGCAGTCGTTCGATTCGTTCAAGACACATTACATGAATCAGCTGAAGGAAATATATGTGCTGAAAAAGCCTGAATTACCACTCGGACAAGGTCCGATCAAGCTGTTTGAATATTCGATGGCAACCGGGACCAGCGAGCAGCTCGCGATGATCGATAAAACGACCGCAGGACAGCTGCTGGAAACTTATCCGCCGGAAATGATACGGGTGATTTAACCTTTTATATGGCGGGTCTTTATGATATAGTAGTCCGTAGTGGTCAGACCACTACGGCTATTTTTGATGACTGCTGAAATGAGGTGCCGGGTGACCCGGATAAGACGCTGTCAGCAGCTGTTCAATTGGTTGTATAATCTAATGACCGATACAAAGCTGAAGTCGAAAGGATGAAGAAATTGTCACTGAAAGATGATGCATTATATTTACATAGAGTCAAGCAGGGCAAGCTTGAAATCAAATCCAAAGTTACCGTGAGAAATGGCGCCGATCTGTCACTCGCTTATTCTCCGGGTGTGGCAGAGCCATGCAAAGCAATCTTTGAAGATGAGAGAAAAGTATTCGATTATACAATGAAAGGTAACACAGTAGCCGTAGTCACTGACGGAACAGCAGTGCTTGGTCTCGGCAATATCGGGGCTGAGGCAAGTCTGCCGGTTATGGAAGGTAAGGCAGTACTATTCAAAGGATTTGCCGGCGTTGACGCATTTCCGATTGCACTGAAAACGACGGATGTAGATACAATCGTTGAGACGGTGAAGCTGCTTGAACCGAACTTCGGCGGCGTTAACCTGGAAGACATTTCAGCGCCGCGCTGTTTTGAGATTGAGACGCGTCTGAAGAAGGAGACGAATATCCCTGTCTTCCATGACGATCAGCACGGGACAGCGATTGTCACAGTGGCGGGTCTGCTGAACGCCTTGAAGTTGACAGGACGTACGCTTGCCGATATTAAAGTCGTATTGAACGGCGCAGGCGCAGCAGGTATCGCCATCGTCAAACTGCTGTACAGCTACGGTGTAAGAAACATGGTGATGTGTGATTCACGCGGTGCGATTTTTGAAGGACGCAGCAACGGCATGAATCCGACGAAAGATGAAGTCGCTCAGTGGACGAATAAGGACAAAGTAGAAGGGTCACTGCATGATGTGATTAACGGCGCTGATGTCTTCATCGGTGTATCTGTTGAAGGCGCGCTGACTGAAGAGATGGTCAGAACGATGGCGACAGACCCGATCATCTTTGCGATGGCGAATCCAAATCCTGAGATCATGCCTGACAAAGCGATCGCAGCGGGTGCTAAAGTGGTCGGGACGGGACGCTCTGATTTTCCGAACCAGGTCAACAATGTACTGGCTTTCCCTGGTATTTTCCGCGGTGCATTAGATGTCCGCGCGACACATATCAATGAAGACATGAAGCGTGCTGCTGTTGAAGCGATCGCTCAGCTGATCAGTGACGATGAACTTAAACCAGATTATGTCATTCCGGGCCCGTTTGATAAACGCGTCGCGCCGAGCGTAGCAAAAGCAGTCGCAACAGCGGCCATGGAATCAGGCGTCAGCCGTATTAAAGTCAATCCTGATGATGTCGAGAACAAGACTTACGACCTGTCGGATTTAGAATAAGAGGTGGAAGACCTTGACTGAAAAGCAGCAGAAAGGATTCGTCTCTGTTGTTCATGAACTGCAGGAAATTATAATGGATAACCATTTATCACCAGGAGACAAGCTGCCTTCTGAGCGCTATTTAAGTGAGAAACTGAATATCAGCAGGTCCAGTGTCAGAGAAGCGCTGCGGGCAATGGAACTGATTGGTATCATTTCGACAAAAAGAGGAGAAGGAACTTTTCTCTCCAATATGGACGACCATCAATTATTTGAACTCATCGGCAGCTACTTGATCTCATCGGATAAGCAGATCAATGAAATTACAGAGTTCAAGAAAGTGATAGAGCATCATTTGACTGAGACGGGTTCGGATAACTTCATCATGACCCGGGTCGGTAATTTGCTGAGGCATTATGAACGTGCCTTTAATGAGCAGGAGGATACAGATGTTTAAAGATATTTTTAAGCGGTCAAGCAATAAGAAGAGAAAATATGTTGTCGTTCAGAATATGAAGGACACTGATGTCCCTGAAGGTATTATGACTAAGTGTCCGAAGTGCAAAAAAATCATGTATACGAAGGAACTGAGAAAGAACTTAAATGTGTGTACGAACTGTGATTATCATCTGGCATTGACAGCTCATGAGCGCATTCAAGTGATTGTCGACAAAGGCAGCTTCAAAGAGTTTGATGCCGGCATGACGTCTGCCAATCCGCTTGATTTCCCGGACTATCTTGAGAAACTTGAGAAAGATAAGAAAAAGACAGAGCTGAATGAAGCCATTGTGACCGGGATAGGAGAAATTGACGGCATGCCGCTTGGTATTTGTGTGATGGACTCCAGATTCCGTATGGGCTCGATGGGCTCTGTTGTCGGTGAGAAAATATGCCGCATCATTGACCATTGTACAGAGCACAGACTGCCGTTCGTCATTTTCACAGCAAGCGGCGGTGCACGGATGCAGGAAGGGATTCTGTCACTCATGCAGATGGCAAAGACAAGCGTGGCGATCAAGCGTCACAGCGACCAGGGTCTGTTATATATTTCCTATATGACGCATCCGACAACAGGCGGCGTCAGCGCGAGCTTTGCTTCTGTCGGTGATATCAATCTGGCTGAGCCGGAGAGCCTGATCGGCTTTGCCGGCAGACGCATCATCGAACAGACGATCGGCGAGAAGCTTCCTGATGACTTCCAGACTGCTGAATTTCTGCTTGAGCACGGACAGCTCGATAAAGTTGTGCACCGTAAAAATATGCGGGACATTCTGAAGCAGCTTCTATTAATGCATGGAGGTAAATCCAATGGTACTTCAATTTGAGAAACCACTTGTCAAACTGGACAATAAAATAAAAGACCTCGAAAAATATATGGTGAATAAAAATGTGGACCTGACAGGTGAAATCAGCCAGCTGCAGCAGGAACGCCATGAAAAATTTGTCGAGATCTATGCTAACTTGACGCCATGGCAGCGTGTGCAGATCGCACGGCTGGGAGAGCGTCCGACGTCCCTTGATTACATCATGGAAATCTTTGATGAGTTCATTGAACTTCATGGTGACAGAACGTTCAGAGATGACCCGGCACTGATCGGCGGCATCGGACTGTACAAAGGGATGCCGGTTACAGTTATCGGCCATCAGCGCGGTAAAGATACAAAGGACAACATTTACCGTAACTTCGGTATGGCGCATCCTGAAGGCTACCGTAAAGCACTGCGGCTTATGAAACAGGCGGAGAAGTTCAACCGTCCGGTCATCTGCTTCATCGATACGAAAGGCGCTTATCCAGGGAAAGCAGCTGAAGAGCGCGGACAGAGCGAATCCATCGCCCGCAACTTAGTGGAAATGGCAGGCCTTAAAGTACCGGTCATCTCCATTGTCATCGGCGAAGGAGGAAGCGGCGGCGCACTTGGTCTCGGCGTCTGCAACCACTTACTCATGCTTGAGAACTCCACTTATTCCGTCATCTCTCCTGAAGGTGCGGCAGCGCTGCTCTGGAAAGACAGCGCGCAAGCTCAGCGTGCAGCTGAATCGATGAAAATCACAGGTCCTGACCTATTGGAACTGGGCGTTATCGACTATTTGATTGAAGAAGTGCTCGGCGGTGCACATCAGGACGTCAAACAGCAGAGCCGGCTGATTAATCAGCAGCTCGAGCAGTCATTAAGCGAGCTGCGCGAACTCAGCGCAGACCAGCTGCTTGACCAGCGCTATAACAAATATCGCACTATCGGCCAGTTTGAAGAATAATATGAAGAAGTTTACCGGTGCTCGTCTGCATTTTAATGAATGATGAGGGCGCAGGTAAGCTTCTTTCATTATTGCGGACCATAAAACGTTTACATAGCGTGAATACACCTCTTTTAATGGAATAACCCTTTATTTTATGGTAATTTAATAGTAAATATGAACTTTAAAGTGAGGACTTTTTCTATGAAAAAAATAGCAGTATTGACAAGCGGTGGCGACTCACCGGGAATGAACGCTGCCGTTCGTGCAGTCGTAAGAAAAGCGTTGTTCCATGATGTGGAAGTTTATGGTGTCTACCAAGGATACCTCGGTCTGCTGAACAACAATATTAAACCGATGGAGCGCGGTTCTGTAGGAGATAAGATTCAGCGCGGCGGTACATTTCTTCAATCAGCTAGATGTCCGGAATTTAAAGATAGAGAAGTCCGGCAGCGCGGGATTGATAATCTTAACGCGCTTGGCATTGAAGGGCTGGTTGTCGTCGGTGGCGACGGCAGTTATAGAGGAGCGCAGCGGTTAAGTGAAGAAGGCATCAAAACAATCGGTATTCCAGGCACTATCGACAATGATATTAATGGGACAGATTTTACGATCGGCTTTGATACGGCACTTAATACGATCATCGATGCTATCGATAAAATCCGTGATACGGCGTCAAGTCATGAGCGGACGTTCATCGTTGAAGTGATGGGACGCGACGCAGGTGATCTCGCGCTCTGGTCTGCGCTGGCAGGCGGTGCTGAGACTGTGCTTGTTCCTGAGCATAAGAAAGATATCAAGGAAGTCGCTGACAAAATCCAGCAGGGGATTGAACGCGGCAAGAAACATTCCATCATCATCGTCGCTGAAGGCGTGATGACTGGAGAGGAGTGTGCTGACCAGCTCAAGAAGTATATCAATGTTGATACACGTGTCTCTGTGCTGGGTCATATGCAGCGCGGCGGCTCACCATCAGGCGTGGACCGCGTACTGGCATCACGCTTAGGCGCTTACGCTGTCGAACTGCTGATGGCAGGTGAATCCGGACTTGCAGTCGGCATTCAGAACAACAAGCTGACTAAGACGAAATTCGAAGATATTTTCTCCACGCAGCACGTCCTTGACGAAAGAATGTATCGACTGACGAATGAACTTTCGATTTAAATATGCAGCATCATTAAAATAACTAATTGACGGAGGCTCATGACCCATGAGAAAAACTAAGATCGTATGTACGATAGGACCTGCTTCAGAAGCACCGGAAATGCTGGAACAGCTGATCGAAGCAGGAATGAATGTAGCGCGTTTGAACTTCTCACACGGCAGCCACGAAGAACATGCAGCACGGATTGCCAATATCCGGCAAGCAGCACATAAACTGAATAAGACAGTAGCTATTCTGCTCGATACTAAAGGACCTGAAATCCGTACACATAATATGGAGAACGGTAGAATCGAACTGACAAAAGGCTCCACTGTAGCGGTCAATATGTCTGAAGTGACAGGAACGCCGGAAGAATTCTCTGTGACATACAGCCAGCTGATTGATGATGTTCATGTCGGCTCCACTATTCTTCTTGACGATGGGCTGATTGAACTTAATGTGAAAGCAATCAACCACGATGAAGGGAAAATCATCTGTGATGTCATCAATGCCGGTGAACTGAAAAACAAAAAAGGTGTCAATGTACCGGGCGTTAAAGTCAATCTGCCGGGAATCACTGATAAAGATGCTGAAGATATTAAATTCGGTATTGAACAGAAAGTCGACTTCATTGCGGCATCATTTGTCAGACGGGCATCAGACGTGCTTGAAATCAGAAAGATTCTAGAAGAACGTCAATGTGACTTCATCCACATCATTCCGAAGATTGAGAATGAAGAAGGCATAGAAAATATCGACCAAATTCTTGTTGTATCAGATGGTCTGATGGTAGCGCGCGGGGATATGGGTGTCGAAATCCCGGCAGAAAAAGTGCCGTTAGTGCAAAAAGACTTAATCAGAAAATGTAATGCATTAGGTAAGCCGGTCATTACAGCAACACAGATGCTTGATTCTATGCAGCGTAATCCGCGTTGTACAAGAGCGGAAGCAAGTGACGTTGCGAATGCCATCTATGACGGTTCTGACGCTGTCATGCTGTCCGGGGAGACAGCAGCAGGGCTTTATCCGGTGGAATCTGTCCGCACAATGCACAATATCGCGTATGCGGCAGAAGAAGCACAGGATTACAAGAAACTGCTGAGCGACCGCACTAAAATGACAGAAACAACGATGGTCAACGCAATCGGTGTGTCTGTTGCTCATACGGCACTCAACTTGAATGTGCAGACGATAGTCGCAGCAACAGAAAGCGGGCATACAGCGACTACTATCTCTAAATACCGTCCTCATGCCCATATCGTTGCAGTGACACCTTATGAAGAGACAGCGAGACATATGACGCTTGTCTGGGGCGTACTGCCGTTAGTGAAAGAAGGTAGAAAAACGACTGATCAATTGCTGAACGGTGCGGCAGAAGCTGCGATTGAAACAGGGACAGTTGACAATGGTGACTTGATCATCATTACTGCCGGCGTTCCGACCGGCGAAGCAGGTACGACAAACTTAATGCAGATTCAGCTTGTGGGCGATGAACTGGCAACTGGACAAGGTATCGGTCGTAATTCAGCAGTCGGTCGTGTCGTTGCTGTTAAAGAAGCGGATGAACTAGAAGGTAAAGACTTATCATCTGCTATCATCGTCACACAGTCTACAGACGCTGATATGGTGCCTTATATCGAACAGGCACTGGCAATCGTCACAGAAGAAGGTGGATTGACAAGTCATGCCGCAGTCGTCGGTCTGACATTAGGTAAACCAACTATCGTAGGTGTAGACAATATTTTCAGCAGGCTGGATAACGATACATTAGTCACAGTCGATGCGGCACATAACAAAGTGTATGCCGGTCACGCAAAAGTATAGCAAAAAATGAGCCGCATCATATGCGGCTCATTTTTTATGTTTAATAATTAGTGGCTTCTGCGCGTCTGCACACGGTACATGATGAACAGAATAACAAACCATAATGGTGTCCAATATAAGGCAACTCTTGTATCAGGTGCCAGGAAGAGCAGTGCGAATACAAAGACGAAGAAAAGCAGTATGATGACTGCTGAGAACATTCCGCCCGGCATCTTGAACTTAGAAGCTGTATGCTTCTCAGGATTGCGTTTTAAATACACCATGTAGGAAATGATGATCAGTGACCAGACAACGATGAAAAACACAGTTGATAGTGTAGTGACAAGTGTGAACACTTGTGATGCATTCGGAATGAAATAATTCAGCAGCACTGAAATTAACAGCAGTGCACTTGAGAAGATAACAGCGTTGGCAGGAACACCCTGCTTATTTGTCTTTTCAAAGAAACCTGTATCTTTAGAGTAATTTTTGCTCAGTCCGAACAGCATACGGCTGTTTGAGAAAATACCGCTGTTACATGATGACGATGCAGACGTAATAACAACGAAGTTGATCAGACTTGCCGCAAAGACGATACCGATCAGCTTGAATAATTCAACGAACGGGCTGAGCTGCGGATCAATGCTATTCCACGGTGTGATTGATATGATCACAGCTAACGCACCGATATAGAACAGTAGAATACGAATCGGTACATTGTTGATTGCTTTTGGAATCGTCTTGTGAGGATCCTGCGTCTCACCTGCTGTCACACCGATCAGTTCGATACCGACGAAGCTGAAGACTGCCATCTGGAAGCTGAGCAGGAATCCTTTAATGCCGTTCGGGAAGAAACCGCCGTGTGACCATATATTGGATAAGGAAGCATGGCCGAATGGCGTTTTAAATCTAATGATGATCAGCACAATGCCGACAACGATTAAAGCCACAATTGTGACGACTTTAATGATGGCAAACCAGAACTCGAGCTCACCGAACATTTTAGCGGTCAGCAAGTTGAGTACGGAGAGAACGACAATTGTAATCAGCGCGGAGATCCATGTCGGAAAATCCGGCCACCAGAAATTGATGTACTGAGCGACCGCGGTCACTTCAGCCATACCTGTCACAATCCAGCAGAACCAGTAAGTCCAGCCGGTCACATAACCTGCAAAGTCACCTAAGTAATCTTTGGCGATATCTGTGAAAGAGTGGTAATTAGTATTGGAGAGCAGCATTTCTCCGAGCGCGCGCATGAACAGAAATAAAAACAGGCCGATAATTGCATAAGTCAATAATATAGATGGGCCGGCCAGATGGATGGTCTTTCCGGCACCGAGAAATAATCCAGTCCCGATGGCGCCGCCGATTGCAATTAACTGAATATGTCGATTGGACAAAGTTCGCTGTAAATCATTATGCTCATGTTCTAATGGTTGATTTTCTTTCATTTTAATCCTCTTTTCATTGTTAGACTAAACTTATTATGATATTAACTATATAAAAATTCAAACTATTTATTAAAATAAGAAAGATTTAATGTATATGCATGATTATCTCCCATAATTGCATCATAATAAATACATCATAAGTAAAACTTATCATATATCATAATGAATATTAAATGTATGAATTCATTCACAAAAAGGTGGAAATTAGCTATAATGAAACTGTGAAAGCCGTTACAGTTTGGCATTTCTACTATAAAACATAGTAAAGAGGGGTTAAGATATGTCAGAATTAACAAAAGGGTTAGAGGGAATTGTTGCCACTCAAACTAAAGTAAGTTCAATCGTTGATGATCAGCTAACTTATGCAGGCTATGAAATTGACGATTTAACTGAAAATGCATCATTCGAAGAGGTCATCTTTCTGTTATGGCACTTTAGACTGCCGACTGCTGGAGAGCTGCAGAATCTGAAAGATCAGCTGTTCGATAATATGGTGCTGAACCCAAGAATGTACAGTCATTTTGAAGATTACGCAACCGATCAGATTCATCCGATGACCGGCCTTCGTACATCACTCAGCTATTTAGCGCATTTCGATCCGCGTGCTGAAGAGTTCAATGAAGCGGCTCATTTAAATAAAGCGATTCGTATACAGGCTAAAGTTGCATCACTTGTCGCAGCGTTTGCCCGTGTCCGTCAAGGTAAAGAAGTCGTCAAGCCGAAGAAAGATTTAAGCTATGCAGCGAACTTCCTCTATATGTTATTCGGCGAAGAACCGACACCATTACAGGAAGAAGGATTCAATAAAGCATTGATCCTGCACGCGGACCACGAACTGAATGCGTCGACGTTCACTGCCCGTGTAGCCGTGTCTACGTTATCAGATATGTATTCCGGTGTCACTGCAGCAGCAGGCGCGTTAAAAGGGCCGCTTCACGGCGGAGCGAACGAGCAGGTCATGAAGATGCTGACTGAAATCGGTACTCTTGATAAAACGGATGAGTATATCCAGAAGAAAATTGACAATAAAGAGAAAATTATGGGCTTCGGCCACCGTGTATATAAAAATGGTGACCCGCGTGCCAAGTACTTGAAAGAAATGTCACGCAAAATTACAGATGAAACAGGCCAAAAAGAGCTGTTCGAGATTTCTGTCAGAATCGCTGAAATTCTTAAGGAGAAAAAAGGTCTGCTGCCAAACGTCGACTTCTATTCTGCGACTGTTTACCATTCAATGAATATCGAGCATGACTTGTTCACACCGATCTTTGCTGTTTCTCGTGTGTCGGGCTGGATCGCACACATTCTTGAACAGTATGCGGATAACCGCATCATCCGTCCGCGTGCCGAATATGTCGGCGATGTTCACCGCAAATATGTTCCAGTGTCTGAACGTTAATCAGCAGTAAGACATCACGTTTTACCACTATCAATTATTATACGGAGGTTTATCATGGGAGAGAAAATTACTAATTCTAACGGTGCACTTAACGTACCAAACAATCCGGTCGTACCATTCATCATCGGTGACGGTACAGGTCCTGACATCTGGAAAGCAGCAGTACGAGTACTTGACGGTGCAGTTGAAAAAGCTTATAACGGCGAAAAGAAAATTGAATGGAAAGAAGTCCTTGCCGGCCAGAAAGCATTCGATGAAACAGGCGAATGGCTGCCGCAGGAAACTCTAGATACAATCGATGAGTACTTGATCGCGATTAAAGGCCCGCTGACAACACCAATCGGCGGCGGTATCCGTTCACTGAACGTTGCCTTACGTCAGGAATTAGATTTATTCGTCTGCCTGCGTCCAGTGCGTTACTTTGAAGGCGTGCCTTCACCAGTGAAACGTCCTGAAGATACAGACATGGTGATTTTCCGTGAGAACACTGAAGATATTTATGCAGGCATTGAATATAAGGAAGGTTCAGATGACGTGAAGAAAGTCATCGAATTCCTGCAGAACGAAATGGGCGCAAAAAATATCCGCTTCCCTGAAACGTCAGGTATCGGTATTAAGCCGGTTTCTAAAGAAGGAACTGAACGCTTAGTCCGTGCGGCGATCAACTATGCGCTTGAGCAGGGTCGCAAGTCACTGACGCTTGTCCATAAAGGGAACATCATGAAGTTCACGGAAGGTGCCTTCAAACAATGGGGTTATGACCTGGCTGAACGTGAATTCGGTGATAAAGTGTTCACATGGGCACAATATGATAAGTTGGTTGAGTCAGACGGCAAGGAATCGGCTGATAAAGCACAGGAAGATGCAGTAAACAGCGGCAAACTGTTAGTGAAAGATTCTATCGCTGATATCTTCCTGCAGCAGATCTTGACACGTCCGGCTGAATTTGATGTCGTCGCAACAATGAACTTGAACGGTGACTATATTTCTGATGCACTGGCAGCACAGGTCGGCGGTATCGGCATTGCACCGGGAGCGAACATCAACTACGAAACAGGTCATGCGATCTTTGAAGCGACACATGGCACTGCGCCTAAATACGCAGGCCTTGACAAAGTCAACCCGTCGTCAGTGATTTTAAGCGGTGTGCTGCTGCTTGACCATTTAGGCTGGAGTGAAGCTGGTCAGCTGATCACTGAATCAATGGAGAAAACGATTGCTTCTAAAGTCGTGACTTATGACTTTGCACGTCTGATGGACGGTGCGACAGAAGTGAAATGTTCAGAGTTTGCTGACGAACTCATTAAAAACCTATAATAGCAGAACGGACACTCTCCTTGGAGAGAGTGTCCGTTTTTTGATGAAAAAAATGAATTTTAACATCTATTATTGTAAATTTAATGTAAAGAAATGTTACCATCCTTTGAAGTTTGTTGATAAATGATAGTCATTTGTTTTCTAATTAATATATAATGGGGTGGACAGATACTGTGGAGGGATATAATGGGTCAGAAAGTTCTAGTAGTTGATGATGAGCAGTCTATCGTTACTTTATTACAATACAATTTACAGCAGGCAGGTTATGATGTCGTCACTGCTTATGATGGTGAAGAAGGATTGAATAAAGTGTTCACTGAACGTCCTGATATTGTTGTGCTTGATCTGATGCTGCCGAAGATGGACGGGGTCGAAGTTTGTAAAGCGGTACGGAGTGAGAAGAACCATGTGCCGATTTTAATGCTGACGGCAAAAGACGATGAATTCGATAAAGTGCTTGGTCTTGAACTTGGTGCTGATGATTATATGACGAAGCCCTTCTCTCCGAGAGAAGTGGTCGCAAGAATCAAGGCCATTTTGAGACGTTCACAAGTCAGTGAACAAAGCAGCGATATTAAGCAGAGCAGCGAAATTCTCGTCGGCAAGCTGAAGATTCTGCCGGAACACTTTGAGGCGTATAGAAATGATCAGCTCCTTGACTTAACACCGAAGGAATTCGAACTGCTGATCTATTTGATTGAACGGCAGGGCCGCGTCATTACGCGGGAACACATGCTGAACTCTGTATGGAACTATGAATTCGCAGGAGATTCACGCATTGTTGATGTGCATATCAGCCACTTGAGAGAAAAGATTGAAGATAATCCTAAGCAGCCGCAATACATTAAAACAGTCCGCGGGCTGGGCTATAAGCTTGAGAATCCGAAGGCGCTATGATCAGCTTTCAAAAACGACTGCTCTTACTGCTTACAACATTATTTGTTGTAAGTTTTCTTTTGCTAGGTTTCTTCCTCTCAGTAACTTTAAGTGACAGAATATTTGACAGTAAAAAGCACGAACTGAAAAATCAGGCGAAGCATATTATCCATATGCTGAATGACGAAAAGAATATACAGTATTATTTAAGAAGCGAAGATACCGCGGTTGACCAGATTATGATTAAAAAACGTGGTAAAGTCATCTACAAGAGTGATTCCCTGGACGTCATCAAGCTTAAAGAAAGACTCAAGACGTGGAAGGATTATTCGGTGGAAACCGAGTTCTTCCGGGACTATAACGATGACAATCAGGCGCTGCTCATCCAGGATGAGGATGGTTATTCGGTCTATCTTATAGACGATATGAGCGAGCTGAAAAGTATTATCACCCAGATGTGGGAGTATTTGCTGTTAATCTTTTTCATTGTGCTGCCTGTCATCTATATCATTGTGCGCTATGTCAATAAAAGCTATATCGCGCCGATCAGCGAAGTGACTTATGCTTCGAAGCTGCTGGCAGCAGGTAACTACAAAGTCAGAGTGCCGGAAAGCAGTGTCACGGAAACGAAGGATCTCTATATCAGCACAAATATACTCGCCCGGACGCTCCAGTCTTTGAACAATGAGCAGAAACTGCAGCGCAACCGGCTGGAGACGACGCTCCAGAACATCCCGTCTGCGCTACTGCTCGTCAATAACCACGGCGACGTTGTCATCAGCAATGATACGTATAACCGCCTGTTCAATAATGACGGCCCGTCTCTTGCTGGTTACTATGAGAAAGCGATTGCTTATCCGGCCATCAACCAGATGATCAAAGAGGCGATTGCCACCGAGAAAACGATCAATGAGACGCTCGAGATCACCATCAACGTCCATCAGAAATATTTTGATGCGGCGGTTGTGCCTGTGCTATCCAAAACACGACGCAAGCTGGAAGGTGTAGTCATCGTGCTGCACGATATCACGCAGCTGAAGACACTGGAACAGATGCGGAAAGATTTTGTAGCCAATGTCTCGCATGAACTGAAGACGCCGATCACATCAATCAAAGGATTTTCGGAGACACTGCTGGACGGTGCGAAAAACGACCCTGAGTCACTCGATATGTTCCTGAACATCATATTGAAGGAGTCGAACCGCATACAGGTGCTGGTGAGTGAGCTGCTTGAACTGTCGAAAATCGAGCGCAACAATCATCTTCAGCTGACGCCTGTCAATCTGAGTGACAAAGTCATGAACTGCGTTGAAGTCGTACAGTCGCTCGCTGCGAAAAAGAATCTGATAATTAAGCTTGAGCTCGAAGAAGAAGTAGTGGTGCAGGCCGAGCCGAGCAAGCTGAAGCAGGTCATCATCAATCTTTTGTCGAATGCCATCAACTATTCGACTGACAATGATGAAATCATCGTCCGCGTGATGCAGCAGGATGGACTGTCTATTCTTGAGATTAAAGATAACGGCATCGGTATCGCTGAAGAAGAACAGATCCGAATCTTTGAGCGGTTCTACCGTGTCGATAAAGCGCGGAGCCGTGACAGCGGCGGTACCGGACTTGGACTTGCCATCGTCAAACACATTGTTGAAGTATTCAACGGTGAGATAGAAGTCGACAGTCAACCAGGAGCCGGTTCCACTTTCCGTGTAAAATTCAAGGCGCTGTAACTTAATAAAATAATTACATTGAATTAACAAACAAAGAGACAGTACCTGTTATAATATTTCTAGACCCCTTCATTTTGAAGAGGCAAAGGGACGCGTTCAGCGTCCCTTTGTTTTTTGGTCTATTTTTTTTGGTTCCATTTAAGGTGTGTTAAAATAAAGTTATCTAAATTAATGGAGGCCATTATGAGCGAAAAACTAATACTGATCGACGGTAACAGTCTGGCGTTCCGTGCATTTTACGCCCTGCCGCTGCTGAAAAACAGTGCCGGTATTCACACGAACGCCGTGTACGGCTTCACCCTGTTACTTGAAAAAATCATTAAAGATGAGCAACCCACTCATTTCCTTGTGGCGTTTGACGCCGGGAAGACGACGTTCCGTCATGAGACTTACCAGGATTACAAAGGTGGCAGACAGAAGACACCGCAGGAACTGAGTGAACAGTTCCCGTATATCCGAAAACTTGTAGAAGCGTATCACATCAAACATTATGAGCTGCCGAACTACGAAGCGGATGACATTATCGGCACTTTGTCCAAAGAAGCGACGGCGAACGGCATGAAGACGATCATCATTACTGGTGACCGCGACTTGACGCAGCTGGTCAACGAGCATGTCTCCGTCTACTACACGAAAAAAGGTGTGACTGATATCGATCACTATACGCCTGAGTTCGTCCACGATAAGTACGGCTTCGGACCGGAGAAAATAGTCGACCTTAAAGGACTGATGGGCGATACATCTGATAATATTCCGGGAGTGCCCGGCATCGGTGAAAAGACAGCGGTGAAACTGCTGCTTGAATACGGCACAGTCGAGGAGGTCATCGCCCACCTTGATGACATTAAAGGCAAGAAGCTGCATGAGAATTTGACGAATCATCAGGCGGATGCCTTGATGAGTAAAGAACTGGCGACCATTAATCAGGATGCACCGCTTGCTGTCTCCCTGGCTGAGACGAAGCTTACTGACGATTCCACGGATAAGAAGGTGGAACTGTTCAGGTCACTTGAATTCAAGCAGCTGCTTGGCAATATAGAGACGGCGCCCCGCGCAGAAGAAACAGCAGTTGAACTGTCGTCCATCGAAGAAATCGATCTGACAGGCAGGACGAGTGTATTCATCGACTGCTTTAAAGACAATTACTTAAAGAATGAGATTCTGCCGCTCGCTGTCAGTGACGGCCGGAAAGTCGCAGTCGTCGCTTGTGATGCGGTCGCAGCGCATGAGGCGCTAGCTAATTATTTAATGGATCCGTCAAAACCTAAAGTAGTTTATGACGCTAAAAAGACGACCGTGCTGCTGAACCGGCTCGGTGTTGAAATTAAAGGAATCGCATTTGATATCACGCTCGCAAGCTATTTGCTGGACCCGTCCAATACGATTATCGACGTCGCGGAAATTGCCCGCCTAGAAGGGAAGTCGCTTGCGACAAACGACCAGATCTTCGGCAAGGGTGCGAAGATGGCGGTGCCGTCTGACGACATCCTGCATGATTACTTTGCGCAGCAGGCTGCAGTAGTGCTGGAACTCGCCGCGCTGTTAACAGCGAAGCTTGAAGACAATGAGCAGCTGGCACTCCACGATGAACTTGAACTGCCGCTTGCATTAGTGCTTGCGAAGATGGAGATGCAGGGAATCACAGTCAATAAAGAGGAGCTTGTCACTATGCAGCAGGAACTGCAGGGACGGCTTGATACTTTGATTGCAGCGATTCATGCGCACGCCGGCCAGGAATTCAACATCAATTCACCGAAGCAGCTCGGTGTCGTGCTGTTTGAGGAGTTGCAGCTGCCGATCATCAAGAAGACAAAGACCGGTTATTCGACAGCAGTCGATGTGCTGGAAGCACTGCAGGGGAAACATCCGATCATCGATGACATATTGATCTACCGTCAGTTGTCGAAACTGCAGTCGACTTATGTCGAAGGGCTGCAGAAGATGATCGGTGAAGACGGCAAGATTCATACCCGCTTCAACCAAGTGTTAGCCCAGACAGGTCGTCTGTCCTCTGTTGACCCGAATCTGCAGAACATCCCGGTCCGGCTTGACGAAGGCCGCAAGATCCGGAAGGCCTTTACCGCATCGAGACCGGGCTGGGTCATCTTTGCCGCGGACTACTCACAGATTGAGCTGCGTGTCCTTGCCCATATTACAGGAGATGAGCGGATGTCTGACGCCTTCATTCAGGGCACGGACATTCATACGAAGACCGCGATGGAAGTGTTTGGTGTCGCAAAAGATGACGTGACAGCGAACATGAGACGTCAGGCGAAGGCGGTTAACTTTGGCATCGTCTACGGCATTAGTGACTACGGTCTGAGCCAGTCACTCGGCATCACAAGAAAAGCGGCGCAGAAGTTCATCGATGATTATCTGGCGAGCTTTCCGGATGTCAAGCAGTATATGGATGACATCATTCAGCAGGCGAAGCAGGACGGCTATGTGGCAACATTGATGAAACGCCGCCGTTATATCCCGGATATTTCATCCCGCAATTTCAATTTACGTGGATTCGCAGAGCGGACAGCGATGAATACACCGATTCAGGGCAGTGCTGCAGATATTATTAAGCTTGCGATGGTGAATTACGACAAGGCAGTACAAGACACTGATTTCAGCGCGGAATTACTGCTGCAGGTGCACGATGAACTGATCTTTGAAGTGCCGGAGGAAGAAGTCGAGGCGTTCAGTTTATTTGTCAAAGATATTATGGAGCATGCGCTGAAGCTTGATGTGCCGCTGCTCGTCGAATCCGACTACGGCAAGTCGTGGTATGATGCGAAGTAGCAGGAGAACTGAAGCGGTAGACGAGATGACAAGAGAAAGTTAAAGCAGGAGGAAGCTATGCCTGAATTACCGGAAGTTGAACATGTCAAACGCGGACTTAGTCCGAAGATTTTAGGAGAGATCATTACCGGCGTCACGTTCTCTGACAAAGTTACAGCAGGGAAAGCCGCGGGTAAACAGACGATTATTAAAGGGATAGACCTTAAGACATTTGAAGGAAAGATTATCGGCAGTACGATCAAGGCATTAGACCGCCGCAGCAAGTACTTGATATTCACGCTTGAGAACGAACTGCATGAACATTACATCATCAGTCATCTTGGTATGTCGGGCGCCTATTTTGTCGTCGACAGGCTTGAGGACATCGGGGTGCCGAACTATATCAATCACTGGCATGTCGCTATTCACCTGCAGTCGGGTAAGCAGCTGATCTACAGCGACATCAGACGGTTCGGCGAGCTGCGCTACATCGAACGGCTGGAATCAGCGGCGCAGATCATGGCGATTGCCCCTGAGCCGTTCGACGACGAGGCGCCGGCCTATTATTTGGATCAGCTGACAGCGCCGAAGTGGCAGGAGAAGACCATCAAAGAAGCAATCATGAACCATTCAGTCGTCAGCGGCTGCGGCAATATTTATGCATGTGAAGCACTTCATCTGTCCAGGATCAATCCGAATCATAAAGTGAAGCGGCTCAGCAAGGCGAAGCGGACTGAGCTGTTTGAGGCCATCGTCCATGTATTGAACGAAGGGATCAAATACGGTGGATCCTCAATATCAAGCTACCGTAACGTAGAAGGCAAGGAAGGCTTTATGCAGACACGATTCAATATATACGGCCGTAAAACATGTGGTACTTGCGGCGGCCCGGTCACAGCGAAAGTGATCGCCACACGGAACACGCATTACTGCACACATTGTCAGAAGTAGGTGAAGAGATGAAAGTGATAGGATTGACAGGCGGCATTGCGAGCGGCAAGTCCACAGTGTCCGAATTACTGAGAGGTTACGGTTTCGCGGTCGTCGATGCAGATGTCGCGAGCAGGACGGCTGTCGCTGCCGGCTCTGACGGGCTGCAGGAAGTCATCGCGGTGTTCGGCGGGGAAGCAGTAATCGACGGTGAAATGAACCGGCCGTATATCGGTCAGCTCGTCTTCAATGATCCGGAGAAACGTGCTGCCTTAAACAGCATTATTCATCCGCGGGTCAGAGAGATCATGGCACTTGAGAAGCGTGCTGCACTGCAGAACGGCCGGCACGTCGTTATGGATATCCCGCTGCTCTATGAAAATAAACTGGAAGCGACAGTCGATGAAGCATGGGTCGTCTACGTACCGGAGCATCTTCAGCTGGAACGGCTGATGAAGCGCAACGATATGACTCAGGAGGCAGCAGCTGCAAGAATCGCTTCTCAGCTCGCTATCGAGGAGAAGAAAGCCCGTGCAGATGTGGTCATTGACAACAGCGGTGACTTGCAGACGCTTGAACAGCACGTCAAAAAAGCTGTAGAACAGTTTTTTGAAAGAAACGAAAAAAAATAGCGGAAACCGCTTCCATCATACTTATATTGTGTTATACTATTGTAAGCAAATAGTATAACACAATAAGGGGAAGATGACATGACGACAAGAGTGGCAATTAATGGTTTAGGTAGAATCGGTAGAATGGTATTTCGTGCTGCGGCATTAAATAACGAACTGGAGATCGTAGCTATCAATGCAAGCTATCCGCCTGAGACACTTGCCCACCTCGTGAAGTATGATACAACGCATGGTAAATATGAGCTCGAAGTAGAGCCGGTTGACAACGGCCTGAAAGTAGACGGTAAGGAGATCAAGCTCGTGTCTGAGCGAAATCCTGAACGATTACCATGGAAAGAATTAAACATCGACATCGTAATTGAAGCGACAGGCAAATTCAATGATGCAGAGAAAGCAGCGGCACATTTAACAGCCGGCGCTAAAAAAGTACTGCTGACAGCGCCGGGTAAAGGCAATGTGCAGACCATCGTCCGCGGCGTCAACTGCAAGAAGCTGGATGTTGAAACGTTCGACGTCATCTCTAATGCGTCATGTACAACAAACTGTCTCGCACCAGTCGCTAAAGTACTGAATGAAAAGTTCGGGATTGAAAACGGTCTGATGACGACGGTTCACGCCTATACTAATGACCAGAAAAACCTGGATAATCCGCATAAAGACCTGCGCCGTGCACGTGCGTGCGCACAGAGCATCATTCCGACATCAACAGGTGCAGCGAAAGCATTGTCATTAGTGCTTCCGGAATTAGAAGGCAAGCTGCACGGCATGGCTTTACGTGTACCGACAACAAATGTATCATTAGTTGACCTTGTCGTTGACTTGAAGCAGGACGTGACTGTTGAAGAAGTGAACAATGCCTTCAAAGAAGCAGGCGAAGGACCGCTTAAAGGCATCCTTGATATTACATTCGAGCCTTTAGTGAGCGTGGACTTCAACACAAACCCTATGTCATCAATCGTAGACGGCCTGTCAACTATCGTCATGGGCGGCCGCAAAGTGAAAGTACTCGCATGGTATGATAATGAGTGGGGCTACTCAACACGCGTCGTTGAACTGGCATCATTGATGGGTGAGGCATTGAATGCAGCATCAGAGGATCTAGTAGAAGCATAATAATGAGGCTGATTGACAGCGCAGGAATCCTGACCAGGATTCCTGTTTTATGTTGGAGCGGGATGACAGAAACTGAATAGTTGCATCAGCAGTCATTTAATGATATATTATTTATACCAAGTATAAATAATATATCGAAGGATGGTCAACTACATGCAAGCATTAACAGGAATACACCATGTGACAGCAATAACAAGCAGTGCCGAGAAAATCTACCGGTTCTTCAACGATATTTTAGGGATGCGCCTTGTCAAAAAGACAGTCAATCAAGATGATATTCAGACGTATCATCTGTTCTTTGCCGATGATCAAGGAAACGCAGGGACGGATATGACATTCTTTGACTTTGCGGGTATACCACAGGGCGTCCACGGCACAAATGAAATTTCACGGACATCGTTCCGGGTGCCGGATGATGAAGCAGTCGATTACTACTTAAAGCGGTTTGAAACGTTTGACGTCAAGCACGAAGGAATTAAAGAGCAGTTTGGCCGCAAAGTGCTGCCTTTTGAAGATTTTGACGGTCAGCGCTATCAGATTATTTCGGATGAGCATGACCGCGGCACAGCTCCCGGTGAGCCGTGGAAAAATGGGCCGGTACCTGAGCGCTACGGTATTTACGGTTTAGGGCCGGTCATTATAGCAGTCAGCCAGTTCACGGCTTTCAAAGCAGCTTTTGAGCAGGTCTATTTATTTGAGGAGACGGCGAGTGAAGGTCAGGCGCATCTCTTTGAGACAGCTGAGGGCGGGAACGGTGCATCGGTTATCATCATTGATGACGCAGAGAGCAGCTCTGCTCAGCAGGGCTATGGTACGGTTCACCATGTCGCATTTAGAGTGCCGGATGAAGCCGGTCTGAATGAATGGATCGACAGACTGCAGGAATTTGGTCTGCCGAACTCAGGCTATGTGGACCGCTTCTTCTTCAAATCGCTGTATGCAAGACTCGCGGCACCTTTATTATTTGAGATTGCGACGGACGGCCCCGGCTTCATGGGTGACGAACCGTACGAAACGCTTGGTGAGAAACTGTCGCTGCCACCGTTTCTTGAATCACAACGCGCAGTGATTGAAGCGCAGGTCAGACCGATTGATACAGTGAGAAGCGTGAAAGGGAGATGACGCATATGAATCATATCATGAACAAGGGAACAACGGATAACACATTGCTGCTGCTGCACGGCACAGGCGGCAATGTGTATGATCTACTGCCTCTCGCCGCATTGATTGACCCGGCTGCCAATGTCCTCAGTGTCAGAGGGAATGTCAGTGAAAACGGCATGCCGAGATTTTTCAGAAGGCTCGCTGAAGGTGTGTTTGATGAAGAAGATTTAGTGGAGCGGACGCATGAACTGAAGGCGTTCATCGATGAAGCAGCAGAGGCAAACGACTTGAAGCGGGATAAAGTCATAGCGGTCGGCTATTCCAATGGTGCAAATATTGCAGCAAGTCTCTTGTATCATGACCAGGAGGCATTAAGTCATGCGATTTTGTTTCATCCGATGGTGCCGCTCCGTAACATCGAGCTGCCGGACTTGTCGGGCATCCATGTCTTCATTGGTGCAGGGACAAACGACCCCATCTGTACGCCGGAGCAGACTGAAGAGCTGGCAGAAGCGTTAAGAACAGCAGGAGCGGCAGTGGAATTATTCTGGCATCACCACGGCCATTCTTTGACTCAGGAAGAAGTGCGGCGGGCGGCAGCGTGGTATCAGCAGCTGTAAAGACAAACAGAACATAGGTATGACAAAATAAACCATCCGGCTTAATCTGGCGGATGGTTTTTTCTGTGCTTGTTCAGTCCCGATGAGCTTAGCAGTGCATAGCGGCGATTCCTTCTAACAGAGATTCTATGGCACACCTCTTTACGGATGTTTTAGTTTGAGCGGCACGTCTGTTAATGTGTCAACGACGGTCTGTGCCATAATGTCATAGCCGAGCACATGCGGATGCAGGCCGTCGTCTGAGAGCTCCGGATTGAGACAGTCGACGTCACCGGTCAGTGTCATACGCGAGTAATAGTCGATATATGGAATACGTTGACGCTGTGCGAACTGCTGTAACTCGTCATTGATGCGCTTGATTGTTGCAGCCCGCAGCTCGAATGACTTCAAGTGCCTGCGGTTGGTCGCTGTCACAGAAGTGATGGCCATCGGAATGTGCTGTGTCTCTGCCATGCTGACCATGTCTTTAATATCCTGTGTAATCTGCAGCACGAGCTGGTCGCTTGTTTCCTGGTCGAGCTGCTGGTCGAGGTCCTTCGTGTTGTTCACCCCGATGGAGAGGATGATGTAGTCCGGCTTCAGCTGCAGGGCATCTGCCTGAAAGCGGCGCTTCAAGTACATCGACCGGTCGTTGGAAATACCGCGGTTGATGATCCGTTTGCCGTTAGTCAGTTCAAAGTAGCTGTCAAGGTCCCAGTAGGCGGTGATGGAGTCGCCGATGAACAGCACGCCGACCGGGTCGTTATGATAGAGCAGTGCCTCATTTCTTCTGTTGAATTTATCCCGCTCTTTGTTGACGGGGTTGCCTTCTTCAAATTTCTCAAGTTCCAGTAGTTCAGGTCTCATATGGATGCCTCCTTGGTCATTTATACCCCGTTTAATGTTGTTATAACGGTTTTTAACTGTTCGTGAATCATGTATAATAAGATGATAACAATGAATGAGGTGAATGTCTTGAGATGTCCGAAATGCAGTTATAATCAGTCCAAAGTTGTGGATTCCAGACATGCAGATGACTTGACCGCTATTAGACGGCGCCGTGAGTGCGAGCAGTGTGGTGCACGGTTCACGACGTTTGAACGGATTGAACTCGCGCCTTTGATTGTCGTCAAGAAAGACGGCACAAGACAGGCATTCAACCGTGACAAAGTGCTCGGCGGCCTTGTCAGAGCGAGCGAAAAGCGGCCGGTTGCGTTTGACGACCTGGAAAAAATCACGAACGAAATTGAATTTCAGCTGCGTGAAAGCGGGAAGAACGAAATATCTTCTGTCGATATCGGGGAACGGGTCATGGATGAGCTGATGAAGCTTGACCAAGTATCTTATGTTCGTTTCGCATCGGTTTACAAGGAGTTCAAAGATGTGGATCAGCTGCTGAGCACTATGCAGGGGATATTAAATGATAAAGACAAGAAGTAGGTGTTGATGTGCATTATTTTTCCGGGTTAAGACCGGCTGATTCATTTATCGTCCATACAAACTATGTGCAGTCACCGCTGTCAGAAGATGTGCTGAAGCGGCTGTACATTCCGCTGATCGGCCTTGAAAGTATAGCGGTCTATCAGTATTTAAGCCAGTTCATCAATGGACGGCAAGTGTCAGAACCGGAGACCCATTATTTAATATTGAACGAACTGAAGATGAACTTAAGCCATTTTGAACAGCTGCGTGAACGGCTGGAAGCTATCGGGCTGCTGAAGACGTTTTTGAAGACCGGGGAAGCGCAGTGCTTTGTCTATAAGCTGATCAGCCCGGTCATGCCTGCCCAGTTTTTCAACGATCCGATGCTGTCGGTCTTTCTGTTTCAAGTCGTCGGCAAAGAGCGGTTCCACCAGCTGAAAAAGCATTTCTGCACGGATACGATCGACTTAACGGATTACCGCGATGTCTCCAAAAACTACATGGATGTCTTCGGGACACCGAAAGAGCCGGATGCCGGGATTTTCAAAGGCAATGAGACGATCATCAAGACGAATGACTCATTAGGCATCCCGGTCCATCAGCAGACGTTCGACTTCGACCTGCTCGAAATGCTGCTCAACCAGAATCTGATTACGCGGGAACAGCTGCCGAAAGCAACGCGTGATTTAATCACCCAGCTGTCTGTGCTGTATGATATCGCGCCGACAGAGATGCGGCGCATCATTCTCCGCTCGTTAAGCGCCGACCAGACGATTTCCCATGAAGAACTGCGGAAAAACGCCCGTGATTTCTATCAGCTGGAGCACGAAGGCAACCTGCCTGCGCTCACTGAAGCACGGCAGCCTGATGAAGTAGAGGATAAGACACAGCTGTCATGGTTTGAGATGATGGACACGACAAGTCCGGTCGCGATGCTCGCATCGACCAGCAAGTCGGAGCCGACAGCTAGACAGAAGCGCATGATCGAGTCGATCGTGGAACGGGAGAAGCTGCCGTTTGGTGTCATCAATATTTTGCTGCAGTATGTGATGTTTACTCATGATATGCAGCTGCCGCAAAGTTACATCGAAGAAATTGCCTCGAACTGGAAGAAGCTGAAGTTCGAATCAAGCAGGCAGGCGTACGATCATGTGAAGAAGCTGCAGAAACAGCAGGCGGAACGTCAATCAGAGCAGAAGCCGAGACGCACGCGCCCGTCGTATGAGAAGACGCCGGCCTGGGTCAGTCAGATGAAAGAAGGAAGTGCACCGGTCGCAGTAGAGACAGACCAGGCGCTTGAAGCAGAGAAGCGCAAGCTGGAAGAAGAACTGAAAAACTTCTGGAAGGAGGATGAACGATGAAGCCATTCAGCGCATTTTTAAGAGACAATCCGGGTATCGAAGCACGTATTGCAAAAGTGAAAGAGGAGACGCTGAACCATGCGGAAATCAGAGCGTTTCTAATGGAGCATCCGGACGTGACGGACGAGATGATCGATAAGGACTTATCAATCCTTCAGGAATATAAGGACCAGTCCAAAATGTGCGACCGCTGTGAGAGCTATGGCACGTGCATCAACTTCGTCAAAGGTCATACGCCTGTTCTTTATGTCGAAGACAAGCGTATCAGAATCGCTTATACACCATGTCCGAACAAGAAAGTCCACGAAGAAGAAGTGAAGATGAAGGAATATGTGACAGCGATGCACGTCCCTTATGAAATATTGAACGCCAAAATCAATGCGGTCGACCTTGAGACGACTGAACGGCTGAACATCGTCAGACAGGCGATGCAGATCTGCAACGATATCGCGGCAGGCAGGCCCGCGAAAGGCATGTATATCCACGGCAGCTTCGGCACCGGCAAGTCTTTCATTCTAGGAGCGATAGCCAACCAGCTGAAAGAGAAGCATGTGTATACGACAATCTTCTACGTGCCTGAATTCATCCGCGAGCTGAAATCAGGCTTCAGTGACAATACATTTGAGCAGAAGCTTGACCGTGTCAGAAAAAGCCCGGTGCTCATGCTCGATGACATCGGCGCGGAAGATTTGACGCCGTGGGTCCGCGATGAAGTGCTCGGCCCGCTGCTGCATCACCGTATGATGAACCAGCTGCCGACGTTCTTTTCGTCGAACTTCAACCTGGATGAACTTGAACATCATTTCTCCAACACAAGGAACGGTGTCGAGCAGACAAAGGCGCTCCGGATGATGGAGCGGATTCATGCGCTGAGCGATCCTTATCAGCTGTCCGGAAAAAATTATCGCCGTTCTTGAAAAATAGAATAGTCAGTGTATAATAGAACTATAATATTTAACAATAAGAGGACAAGATGATGCTGATGTCTTATCAAGCGAGCCGGAGGATGGTGTGAGTCCGGCTGAGCGCAGCATCATTACTCCCTTTTTCTATTGGCATTTAAACGATGCCCGGCTCAAGACCGTTATCTTATGCAGAGTTGCCGCAAGGCGATTAGGGTGGTACCACGGAAGACTCCGTCCCTTTTGGGATGGGGTCTTTTTGTATTCATAAATAATCAATCATTTAAAGGAGTGTTCATGATGAGCGAAATCAATATTAAATTTCCGGACGGTAATGAGAAAGTGTTTGACAGCGGTGTGACAACAGAAGAGATCGCAGGTTCAATCAGTCCGGGGCTGAAGAAGAAGGCACTGGCCGGTAAGTTCAATGGTCAGCTGGTGGACCTGTCCACACAGCTTGAGACTGACGGCGATATCGAAATCATTACACCGGAATCTAAAGAAGGTATCGAAGTCCTTCGCCATTCAACGGCTCATCTGATGGCACAGGCCCTGAAGCGTCTCTATGGCAATGTCCATTTTGGTGTCGGGCCGGTCATTGAGGAAGGCTTCTACTATGACTTTGATACTGACCATAAAGTTTCGAGTGAAGATTTAGCGGATATCGAGAAGACGATGCGTCAAATTGTCGGAGAGAACATCGCGATTGAACGCCGCGTCGTCTCACGTGACGAGGCGAAAGAAGTGTTCAAAGATGATCCGTACAAACAGGAACTGATCGATGCGATTCCAGCAGACGAGAACGTGACATTATATTCTCAAGGTGAATTCACTGACCTGTGCCGCGGTGTCCATGTACCGTCAACAGCGAAGATCAAGGAGTTCAAATTGTTATCTACTGCAGGCGCTTACTGGCGCGGTGACGCGAACAACAAGATGCTGCAGCGTATTTACGGCACTGCCTTCTTTGACAAGAAAGCACTGAAAGCACATCTGCAGGTTCTTGAGGAACGCAAAGAGCGCGACCACCGCAAGATCGGTAAAGAGCTGAATTTATTCGCGACTAACCCATTGATCGGTGCCGGTCTGCCGCTCTGGCTGCCGAATGGTGCAACGATCCGCCGCGAGCTGGAACGTTATATCGTCGACAAAGAAGTCGCACTCGGCTATGACCACGTATACACACCGGTCATGGGGTCAGTCGATCTGTATAAGACGTCCGGTCACTGGGATCACTACCAGGAAGATATGTTCCCTGTGATGGAGATGGATAACGAGTCACTCGTGCTGCGTCCGATGAACTGTCCGCACCATATGATGATCTACAAAAACGCGAAGCACAGCTACCGTGAACTGCCGATCCGTATCGCAGAACTTGGTACAATGCACCGTTACGAAGCAAGCGGCGCTGTATCAGGGCTGCAGCGTGTCCGCGGCATGACTTTGAATGATGCCCATATCTTCGTCCGTCCGGATCAGATCAAGGATGAGTTCAAGCGTGTCGTGCAGCTCGTCATTGATGTCTATGAAGACTTCAAGTTCAAGGACTATAAGTTCCGCCTGTCTTACCGCGATCCGGAAGACACAGAGAAATACTTCCAGGATGATGAGATGTGGGAACGTGCACAGCGCATGCTGAAAGAAGCAGTGGATGAGATGGGACTTGATTATGAGGAAGCGCCGGGTGAAGCGGCATTCTACGGTCCGAAGCTTGATGTGCAGGTGAAGACAGCACTCGGCAAGGAAGAGACATTATCGACTGTACAGCTTGACTTCCTGCTGCCTGAACGCTTTGACCTGACTTATGTCGGCAGCGACGGGGCTGAACATCGCCCGGTCGTCATCCACCGCGGTGTTATCTCAACGATGGAACGCTTCGTTGCCTTCCTGACTGAGGAATATAAAGGCGCTTATCCAACTTGGCTTGCGCCGAATCAGCTGGAGATCATCCCGGTATCGAACGAAGTGCATTACGACTATGCGAGAGCGCTGTATGACGAACTGAAGTCACAGGGCGTGCGCTGTCATATCGATGACCGTGAGGAGAAGATGGGCTACAAGATTCGTGAGGCGCAGATGAACAAAGTGCCTTATCAGGTGGTTGTCGGCGATAAAGAAGTGGAGAATAATGAAGTCAATGTCCGTCAGTACGGCAAGAAAGAATCATTGACGATGGAGCGCGATGAATTCATCTGGCAGCTCATCGACGAAATCCGCCTGAAAAAATAGTTGTGAAACCGTAATTAATACGGTATAGTAGAACAAAATATAATATTCCTCAAAAAGAGGTAGAGGTTGCAATGAAGATGAGTAACTCTGCAGATACGGTATCACGTAAATGACGCAGGACGAAAGGTGACATTGCCGAAGTGACTCCTGATGATAACAAGGAGCTGCTGGGCTGACGTAGAAGATATGTCAGACTGTCACATCCGTGATGCGCTACTTAAACCAATATATTGGTGTGCATCTATGGATGTGCACCTCTTTTTGTGTGACGAGAGGTGACATATGAGTAATACAGAAGTACAACGTAAATTAAAGCCCCGGCATATCTCGATGATCGCAATCGGCGGCTGTATCGGCACCGGCCTGTTTATGACCTCAGGCGGTGCTATAAGGGAAGCAGGTCCAGGCGGTGCGCTGCTTGCATTCGCCGTCATCGGTCTTATGGTCTTCTTCCTGATGACAAGTCTTGGTGAGATGGCGACCTACCTGCCGATTTCAGGGTCATTCTCAACTTATGCAACGCGCTTTGTTGATCCGTCCCTCGGCTTTGCCCTCGGCTGGAACTACTGGTTCAACTGGGTGATCACGGTCGCCGCTGATGTCAGTATCGCAAGTTCCGTCATCAAGTACTGGAGTGTCTTTGACTTCATGCCGGCATGGGCATGGAGCCTTGTGTTCCTTGCGATAATTTTCGGTCTGAATACACTCAGCGTGAAAGTGTACGGCGAGAGCGAATACTGGTTCGCCCTCGTCAAAGTAGTGACAGTTATTTTATTCATCGGAATCGGCCTCTTGACGATCTTCGGTATTCTCGGCGGCGAGTATATCGGCTTCTCAAACTTTACAGCGGGAGATGCGCCGTTTCTCGGACAGAATATGACGCAGTCGTTCCTGACCATTCTCGGCGTATTCCTTGTGGCAGGATTCAGCTTCCAGGGGACAGAGCTTGTCGGCATCACGGCCGGTGAATCAGAAGAGCCGGAGAAAACTATTCCGAAGGCGATCAACCAGGTGTTCTGGCGTATTCTGATTTTCTATATTCTCGCGATTCTGATCATCGGTCTGATCATCCCTTACACCAACCCGAACTTGATGGGCGGAGATGATATCGCGAAATCACCGTTTACGCTTGTGTTCGAGAATGCAGGTCTTGCGTTTGCCGCATCATTCATGAACGCGGTCATCCTGACATCGATCCTGTCAGCAGGTAACTCAGGGATGTATGCATCGACACGTATGCTGTATGCCATGGGTAAAGACGGTCTGGCCTCAAAGAAATTCTCAGCAGTGAATAAGCAGGGTGTGCCGATTCCAAGTCTGCTCGCAACATTTGTAGTAGTGATTCTGATCTTCCTGGTCGAGCGCCTTGCTAACGGTGCCTATGAATATATCGTCGCTGCAAGCGGGATGACCGGCTTCATCGCCTGGCTCGGTATAGCGGTCAGCCATTACCGTTTCAGACGCGCGTTTTACGCTCAGAACAAAGACTTATCTGTACTGAAATACCGCGCGAAACTGTTCCCGTTCGGCCCGTTATTTGCCTTTGCGCTCTGTCTGCTCGTTATTTTGGGGCAGGATGTGGATCTTGTGACCGGCGGTAAGTTTGAATGGAAGTCTGTCCTGATCACTTACATGGGAATCCCGGTATTTCTGTTCTTCTACTTCTATCATAAACTGAAATATAAAACGAAGAAGATTCCACTGACACAAGTCGACTTATCACAGTCCCACGATATGAGCGAATACGAAAAAATTAATGTTTGACATACGTCATTAATCCTGTTATACTTTAGTCTGTTGAATACGAAACGGACAAGTAGAAGCATCCCGCTTCTCACCCTGAAGACGCCACGAGCCGTTACAGGGTAAAATAACATGATTAAACATGTCTTGCGGGTGCCTTGTGCACCCGCGTTTTTTTTGTTCGTCGAGTAAATCCAATAGGAGGTGTCAATCATAGCTAAAGATCAAACGCAAATCAATGACAAAATCCGTGCAAGAGAACTTCGATTAATCGGACATGATGGAGAACAGCTGGGTGTAAAGACTAAGTTCGAAGCCCTTGAAATCGCTGAACGTGTGAATTTGGACGTCGTACTAGTTGCGCCGACCGCTAAACCGCCTGTTGCTAAGATCATGGACTACGGTAAGTTCAAGTTCGAACAGCAGAAGAAAGAAAAAGAAGCACGTAAAAATCAGAAGATTGTTGTTGTCAAAGAAATCAGATTAAGCCCGACCATTGAAGATAATGACTTTAATACGAAGTTGAAAAACGGTCGTAAATTCCTTGAGAAGAACGATAAAGTTAAAGTATCTATCCGCTTCAGAGGTCGTGCAATCACGCATAAGGAATTTGGTCAGCGAGTGCTTGAGAAATTTGCTGATGAGTGTAAAGATATCGCTACAGTGGAACAAAAACCGAAGATGGATGGTCGTTCGATGTTCCTGATGCTCGCACCAATCGTCGACAAAAAACAAAACTAGGAGGACAATACAATGCCTAAAATGAAAACTCACCGCGGAGGAGCAAAACGCGTTAAAAGAACTGGTTCAGGTAAATTGAAACGTTCTAGAGCTTATACTTCTCACCTTTTCGCAAACAAATCAACTAAACAAAAACGCGGATTACGTAAAGCGTCATTAGTCTCTAAAGGCGATCAAAAACGCGTTGCACAAATGTTAACATACGTAAAATAATAATAGGATTATACTAAGGAGGAATTATCATGCCACGAGTTAAAGGTGGAACAGTGACGCGTGCCCGTCGCAAAAGAACCATTAAATTAGCAAAAGGTTATTTCGGTTCAAAACATACATTATACAGAGTAGCAAAACAACAAGTAATGAAATCAGGTCAATATGCATACCGTGACCGTCGTCAGAAAAAACGTGACTTCCGTAAATTATGGATCGCACGTATCAATGCGGCTGCACGTATGAATGACATCAGCTACAGCCGTTTAATGAACGGTCTTAAAGTAGCCGGCATCGACATCAACCGTAAAATGTTATCAGAGATCGCAATCTCTGACGAAAAAGCATTTGCTGAGTTAGTGACTCAAGCGAAAAACGCTTTAAATAAATAATAGACGAAACCGCAGTGCTGACGTGCACCGCGGTTTTTTTATGTGGAATAACTGTAAAAATAAATATATTCTGAATGAATATGTCCGATTTTTCGTTTATCCTCTCAATGTCAGGGTATTTCTGATAGTAAGACGTCAATGAGGAGAGGAGGGAAATGATGGACCACTTAAAAGCATTAGTCGTGAAATTCATCGTGATTGCGCTCGTTCTGTTTATTGTTTTGACTTTAATCTTCAATGTGCCGTTCATGGACACGTTATGGATCAGTTTAGTGACAACACTGCTTGCCTATCTGCTCGGTGACCTCGGCATCTTCAATAAAGCGGGACGTTCTGGTGAATTCACTAAACGTAACGGCCTTGCATCATTAGCAGATTTAGTCCTGTCATTTTTAGTCATCTGGTTGATGGCAAGAGCATTGACAGGGAACAATGATGATATGTTCTGGCCTTCTTTATTGTCTGCTTTAGCAATCACTGGCGGCGAATGGCTGTTCTTCCACAAATTCGTCGACCGCACGGTATTCAACAGACCGGGTAAAGAAGTCGCTCACAATAATGCACATCGCTAGTTTGATCAAGGAGGCACAATAGTGCTTCCTTTTTTGTGTTGGCAATCATCAGATAACTCTTTATACTGGGAGTAATACAGACAAAGGGGATGTTTTTTTGGATCAACAGTTAGCGCGTTTCAAGGCTTTGACCGACTGCAATGCACCGTCAGGATTTGAAGGACCGATGACACGGCTCATGAAGAGCTACCTGGAACCGGTCGCGGATGATATCATCCAGGATAATACAGGCAGCATATTCGGCAGAAAGAAAGGGACAGGGAAACATGCTGTCATGCTGGCGGGCCATCTGGACGAGATCGGGTTTATGGTGACTGCTATTACTGATGACGGCTTCATCAAGTTCACGAACCTCGGCTACTGGTGGGCGAACGTCATGCTCAGCCAGAAAGTGACGATCACCGGCAGCAGAGGAGCGGTCAGAGGGGTCATCGGTGGTAAGCCGCCGCATGTACTCGGTGTCCAGGAGAAAGAACAGGCAGCCAGCGTCCCGAATATGTTCATAGATATCGGCGTGGACTCAAAAGCTGAGGTGCTTGCTACCGGTATACGGATCGGTGACGCCGTGACGCCGTACAGTGAGTTTGAAGTGATGACGAATCCCGACTATCTGCTGGCGAAAGCATGGGACAACCGTTTCGGCTGTGCGCTCGCTGTTGAGGCGCTGGAAACATACAGCAATGAGGAGATCACAGTAGTGGCAGGAGCAGTCACGCAGGAGGAGACGATGTCACGCGGCGCAAAGACAGCAGCACACACCGTGAAGCCGTCTCTTGCTATTGCGCTTGACGTCGGCCTCTGTACAAAGACACCCGGCATGAGCGGAAGCACCAAGATGGGTGACGGCCCGATTGTTGTGCTGATCGATGCGTGGCATATTTCGCATCCATCGTTCAGACGGTTCGTCACAGATGTGGCAGAGAAGCATGACATCAAGGTTCAGTTCGATTATCTGACCGGCGGCTATACAGATGCCGGGAACATCGCGCAAAGTTTAGACGGCATACCTGCTCTATCTATCGGTGTCCCGACGCGCTATATCCACTCCAATGTGTCAATGATGAACCGACGTGACTATAATGGTGCGCTCGAACTGGTCAATGCAGTGCTCGCTGAACTCACGGATGATAGAGTAGACCAGATCATTGAGCAGACTTACGAGCATCTATCATAAGTGCTATCATTTTTGTACTGATCGGATGAAAAGATACCGCGAAAAAAAGACTGCCGAGGCAGTCTTTTTTTATCACTCAATATCAAGGTCCAGCATCTCAATCTTCAAGAGATCCAGTATGCCGCTTGATTCACTCGGGAAAGCGAAGATCATCAGATTGAGGTCTTTCGCTGACAGTTCCTTCTCGACGATAAAGGTCATGATGTTGATGAGATCTGCTGCGTTATGACCAAAGATAGCAGCACCCGCCACATGATTTTTCTTATCGAGAGCAATCACCATTTCAGCATCCAGTTCATTCTTATACTCAAAGCGCATGTATTCGCCGAACTTAATGGTCCTGATCTTATAACCTTTATCCTCAGCCTCGCTGATCGGCATGCCGACCTGTGACAGACGGGGCAGAGTATAAGCGACTGAAGGAATCGCCGGATACTTGATCGGCAGAAGTTCGAGCGCTTTCTTCGGACTGAAGAGTTTGGCTTCACGTGCGATGATCTGAAGGGCGATATAATTCGATTCAAAGCTTGCAGTCGGCGTCAGCTTAGGAATGGATTTGTCCAGCACATCACCGCTCGCATAAATATGCGGAACAGACGTCTGCAGATGAGAGTTGACTTTGATCCCTTTATCACTGTAGTCGATGCCCACTGTCTCAAGGCCGATGTTCTCAACGTTCGGCACACGGCCAGTCGCATCAACGATATAGTCAGTCTCTAGTGTCGTTCCTGATTGGGTCGTCAAGGTCAGACGGCCATCCTTCTCTTCGACTTTCTCTGTATCTTCATTGAAGTGGAAGGTAACGTTCTCCTCCTCCAGCTTGTCGATCAGCATTTTGACATGGGGCTGGTGGAAGGCTTTCAGAATCTTGTCAGAGTGCACAATGACATGGACTTCTGAGCCGAATTTGCTCGCAATAGAAGCGAACTCAATACTGATATAACCGCCACCGATGAAGGTAATATGCTCAGGGAATGATTTTAGATCCATAAAGTCACGGCTGTCACGGAGATGTTCCTGACCTGGGATATTAAGCCGATGACTGCGCTGACCTGTCGCGATGACGATATATTTAGCCTGATAGGACTGATCGCCGACCTTCACCGTGTGTTCGTCTGTTATCAAGCCTTCGCCTTCAATGATCTCAATACCGGCTTTGTTGAAGACTTCAGCGAGTCTATCTTTCTGCGGATCAATGACCTTATGTTTGTAGCGCATCAGATGCTCCCAGCTCACCTCAGGACGGTTTGTGAAGATATCACCAAGACGGTCGATATCATCCAGCACCTCAAACGGTGACTCAAGCAAAATCTTCGGATTACAGCCGAAGTTGGTGCATGTGCCGGCTAGCGTATCCTTTTCAATCAGTGCGACTTTCATCTTCTGGCTGGCAAGCGCCACTGCTGCGTGCCAGGCTGCATGACCACTACCGATAAATATGACATCATACATTATTAGGTTCCTCCTTATAAAATAGGTTGCTTTAGATTTATTCCCTTTTAATCCATTATCAACCGTTAAAATGTGACAAAATAACAATATAATGAAATAGATGACGAGTATCTCACGTCTTTGAATTAGTTTATAATAAAGATAACAATAGAGTGAATGGAGTGATGATATGGAACTCATCGAATCAGTACAGAATACGAGAATCAAGAACATTGCAAAACTGCATACGCGTAAGGACCGCAAGAAGGCGCAGCAGTTTCTTGTGGAAGGTTATCATCTGGTGGAAGAAGCCGTGAAGAGCGGCCTTGAAGTGGAGACCATACTGAGTGTCAATCCCGATGATATCTCTGAAGAAATGGTGGAAGCGAGCAAGGAGCAGTATCAGATCACATTCAAAATCGCCGAGAAACTATCTCAGACAGAATCACCGCAAGGGATATACGCCGTCTGTAATATGCCGCAGCACGAACTGGCTGACTTCAAGCAGCTCGTCTATCTTGACCGCATCCAGGACCCGGGCAATGTCGGAACGATCATCCGCACAGCAGACGCAGCAGGACTGGACGGCGTCGTTATCTCAAAAGGGACAGTCGACATCTATAACGACAAAGTGCTGCGCGCGAGTCAGGGCAGTGTCTTCCATCTGCCGGTCATAGAAGCAGACTTCAGTGAAGTGAAGGAAGACTTCTCGGGGAAAGTATTCGGCACAAGTCTGAAGGACGCAAAAAACTATAAAGACGCAGCAGTGCCGGAGTCATTCATGATTGTGCTCGGCAATGAAGGACAAGGTGTTGACGAAGAGATTCTGGCGGCAGCGGACGAGAATCTATATGTCCCGATTTACGGCCAGGCAGAAAGCCTGAATGTCGGGGTCTGCGCCGGTATTCTGATGTATCATTTCAAAGGCTGATCAAGTGCCGCAGCTAAAATGTCTGACAAATAACTCTGACTTTATTAGAGTAGACACTAATTCAATAACTGATAGAACGGTGTAGTCGTCGGCAGACTGGAGACAAATAGGAGAGAAAACATTATCACATCTCTCAATACTATAAGACAGGCACTAAATAATGTGGGATAAACATTAAATATTCCTTAAAAATACAAATATTACTATTGAATACCACCTTTATCATTTATACTAACAGTATAAGGATGGAGGTGGCTTTTTAATGAACAGCTTTAAAGCAGCATGGCTTGATTACTTCCGCAATTTGGTCAATTTCACTGCGCCGATTACGGAAGAAGCGTATAAAAATCAGCTTTGGGTAGGGCGGTTGACAATTCTGCCCTTCATACTTTTGATGTTTGGATTGACAATGACCTCAGATTTAAATTCAAATGGGTTTCTGTTCTTTCTAGTGACCGTGATACTTGTTGCTATTGTCAGTTATCCGACTGAAATGAGAATGTTTCATATGCGGGGGAAATCGCCATTACTTTATCAGGTGACGCATCTTATATTTTTTATCGCTATACTTGGCTATTATATTTATGCAGTGATGACGCACCAGCAACTAACGTTGCTCGCAATTATGTTGGCATATTTGATACCGAGTTTCACGACATTGGGTAACTATTACTTTAAATAAGCGGCAGGAGAAAAATTATGACAGAGAAAATCACTTACAAAGAGGCCTGGCAGGATTATAGACGCAACTTTTTCAAGCCGAAAGCACCCATCAGCTATCAAATGTATGATAAGCATAAAACCATGTTTTTACCGCTGTTTACAATACTATTTATAAGCTGGGTGATCTACAGTTTTATATATGGCTTACACGATGAAGCGTTCTATAATCTGCCGCAAAAGGAACTGGATCGGCAGTTGTTCTGGGATTCGTTTGGAACGGGTGTATATATCATCGGCTTTTTAAGCATATTGATTTTAACAACTCTGCCGACGGAACTCAGGATGTTTCATAAACGGGGAAAGAACGCTGGACCTTATATAGCCGTCGTTTTGGTTGCTGTTATTGGCAGTGCTGTTTATCTGATGGCGATGCTGATGTTGAAGATGCAGCCTCAGATCCTGCTGGTTATGCTGCCTGTATATGCCGCAATCTTCATGACCAATACTGGCTACGTCAATAAAATTAAAAAGAGGGGATGGCGAGAATCATGATAAATAGAGAAGAGGACATAATGGAGGAGAAATCAAATAAAAGCGGTGATAAAGTGCTGATGTTCTTCATGGCACTCTTAGGCATCAGCTTCATCGTTAACAACCTTACACCTTATAAAATAGGTATTGTGGGTGATATTGCTGTATTTGGAATAGCGATTACGATTATTGTCTTATCCTGGGTTGAAAGAAGCACAGTAAAAGTGATGCTCTCGTTTGTGTTTCTCCTTGTAATCATAATCATCAATATTGGAATCAGGATTTGATGAGATGGATAAATTTCACGACGAGTATAATTTACGTAGCTCAACTAGCTATTACTTTTCCAACACATTTAACTTCAAAGACTGGGACAATGACAGCCGCTATAAGTATCATCAATGGATTACTTTGGTGTTGTTGCTTATTTGCTTAGTTCTTCCACATATAATCAGTTCTGCTGATTATGACAGTGTACTTGATGCTAAATCTAAAGAGTCGATGATTGATGAACATGCCACACTCGCTCTGTATATCTACTATTACTCATTTGTCTTTTTTCTGTTTACAATCGCAAGTGAGATAAGAAGATTTCGTTTTCTGCAGAAGAGTCCTCTATTATATTTATCCGGTATTGTTCTTTATACCATAATTGCCGGCATAATGATTTATCATGCGAGTCATTCAGACAATTATATTTCAGTAGATTTATATGTGATGTATCTCTATATGATGACATTATTTCCGACAATTAATAATTATAAGTCGTTCAAACCAGTTGATAAAGAAGAAGGGAAATTATGACTGATGAGAAAATCATTTATAAAGAAGCATTGATAATTAGAACCAATCATGAAAAATAAATCTATAAAAGGAATAAGGAAGTTACCGAACCGATTAAGTGTGGCTTTATTCAAAGAATCTATGCTAGAAAGAAGAGAAGATTAATATGACCCGAACACTTAAACAACAGCGGGATTTATTTTTTGTTTCATCGAGTTTCTACAATAAGATAAGTGATCTGCTTCTGGACATGGTTATAGTTCCGAAATCAGAGTTTAAGAACCATACTATCTATAATTCGATTCATGCAAACTGCTGTTATAAAGCCTGGCAGATAAATTATGAATTTGTCATTGTTGCGTAGGAAGGTTGGTATGAGCTACAAACAGTTGCATTCCAAAGAGAACTTTTAATGGAACAAGTACAGGCAGGATCGAATATGATTGATGGAAATAACCTCATTACTATTCATTACTGGGATTCTTTAAGTGCGGTAGACCAGAGCAGATTAATTGGTCTTAATGATGAGCAGATCAATAGTTATACTTCAATTAATGAGCATTTTGAGAAATGGAACGGGGTTTGGATCGTCTACACTTGATTGGACAACTCCTATGAGGGAGGTTATTGTTAAATCAAAGAAAGTAGGCGATTTTTTATGGAAAGAACTAGAAGAACATTTACTCCCGAATTTAAATTACAGATGGTCCGACTGTTTGAAAATGGTAAGTCAAAGTCTGAGATTGTACGCGAATATGACCTGACGCCTTCGGCATTGGACAAATGGGTGAAGAATCATCAGTCCACCGGTTCTTTCAATCATATTGACAATCTGTCAGATGAAGAAAGAGAACTGAGAAAACTACGTAAAGAAAACCAGCAGCTCACGATGGAGAATGATATTTTAGTCTTGCAGCGCTGATCATGGGACGAAGATAGATGTCATTCGAAAGAATGCCAAAAAATATTCAGTATCAGCAATGTGCAAAGTCCTGCAGATCTCTAGAAGCACTTATTATTATGAAATGAATAGACAGACTGGCGGAGGAAAGGTACATTCTGACAGTGAGCTCAGTAATGAAATTGTTCGAATCTTCAACTCCAACCGTAAGTGTTATGGCACTAGAAGAATCAAGAAATAAAAACTGTTCAATAATCTGTTGACAGACCAATGTTTTTAAGGAAATTTCAAGAATAGATTCACCAAAACCCATTTCTGGTAGGACAGAAATGGGTTTTTTAGTGGGCTTTGTCACCTACTTATTTTGCTTATCCTTATTATTTAGCCAGTAAGTAAAGTAACCAACTGTGCAACTAATGATGAATAGGAGACCTACTATTGAGCGAAACAATTCAGTCTTACAATTAAACATATGGTTTTAGATGCTAGCTTCTGAATTGTTATTTTATCAAAGATCAGGTTCCAACTGTTCTTAATTTAAATTAGACTCAGCTTCCTTTTTCAATTTATAGAATTTATAATAGCTATTCGAAAAGAAGAAGATGAATATAATCAATAAAACTGGAAATGATATTCTCATTAAGGCGAAAGGTAGTTCAAATAGAAATGCCTTCCAGAACCATTCTCTAGGCATATCCCAGAGCCCAGGCGTTAAGAATATTTTATTTAAATGAGGTGCACCTAAGTAAAAATAGAATAGGAAAAGGAGTGCCATCATGCCTGTATAGTTCATCATTCTCTTACAGTATTGGACTCTGGAGAAGCTATCAGAGTTTAGTACATCGTTTCCTGAGCGGATGCGCTGCCAGATATGTATGCCTGTCAATCTGCTGCCGCTCACTAATTCCCATCCCATGTCTTCGTGAAGAATCAGATACTCGTTATAGTCCTTCGCTGAAAAATGATCCCGATAATCCAATCTGATCACAAAATCTTCTTTTGTCTTCTGAAAAGTATATTTATCAAGAGCGGATTTTTTAGTCAGATAATAACCTTGGGCCAAAATATGATTCAGCCATTCTTCCTGCTTCATAGGATCAAGAAACCATTTCGTAACCTTCATTATTAATCCTCCATTTCATACAGAGATAAAATATGATTTAATCGTTTTTTCTCATGTTCTAAAACTTCCAATCCTTCGTGAGTAATATGATAGATTTTACGTCTATCCATGATATCAACTTGTTTAATCCAGTGATGTTTTGATAAATTGTCCAATGCTCCATAAAGAGTACCAGGGGCCAGAATTACAGTCATATCACTCATCTCCTGAACTTCCTGCATAATAGCATAGCCATGTTTCGGTGTACGTAACGCAAGTAATATATAGTGCATGGTTTCAGATAACGGTAAAAGTTTATGCTTCATAATTTCTCCTCATGCAGTTTGACTAGTCAGTTGAACTTAATATAAGGATAACAGATTTCAATACTAAGTTCAACTGAATAATGGGAAATTATAGTTTTTTGGTAACATTAACAACTGTTTATAATTAATTGTCCTATAAGGATAATTGACAGGATTATAATATGAGATAAGTTAAAGAAGTCAGAGACTATGATTGAAGTAGAATCACCTGACATTTTAGCAGTAAAGTAAACAATCATTTGTATTACCTTTTGGGTAAAATAAAAAGCAGTCACAACGATGTGACTACTTTAGATTGTTATTTATTTTTTGATTTTATCAGCTAATATTACAACCAATAAAACAGATAAGCAATATTATAGTTTGCCCTTTACATGCTTCTTCAAAATTTATGAGTATTTTAGTTCGTATTATCTCAATCTTCATCATTATCAAAAAAGAAATAATAATACACTATAATCCCGACAGGTAAAGCAAATAATGGTGTAACGATAATACTAGCAACACAAGAAGATAAGAATACATACAAAAGATCTTCCATAGTCCATTTTTTTTCTAATAAACTATTAAAAAATTCTTTAACTGTCATTTCGAATTCTCCTTTAAAATTCATGTCATTTTTGTAATATAAACGCTAATATATAATATCTCTTACATTTAAATTATGGATGATTGCATTGCATAGTGAATTTATTTCCAATTAAACTGATGCCTGTTATTTTCCTTGACGCTCTCGTCTGATTTTTATAACGGTATAGTACCACAGAGCTAGTATTAAAAAATTTGAGATTCTTGCATATAATGAATCAAGTTCCTGAGTGAACAGGATGACAAGAAAATTCGCGATAGTTATTAAGACAGTCAGCAAAAATAATTTCTGAGTTTCTATATTCATGTTAGTCCTTTCTACACTGATGAACGTTATGGATTGTAATGTTTCTCTTGATGCGTTCGTGTAATAATTGACGTGCCTGATCACAATGAGTTTAGTCGTCATTATAAGAACGGGCGGGTGATTGTGAGAATAAGCGGCACAGTTAGTAAGAGGTGCTGATTGATTGGATACTATCCATATTAGTGTCTCTTTTTTATTAAGTCCTTCACCAGTATAACCGCTGCGATGATGATAATCAGTACAATCACTGGATTGAATGATTTAAGAAAGGCTCTTCCTGCAGTGAAATCCATCATAAAGAGACGGATGCAAAAAAGTATTGAGGAAGAGATAAATGACGTATAGAAAATATAAATAAAATCAACTTTTTTTAGGATCATATAAATGAGTATGATGGCTGTTGCGATAGTGACAATTCCAAGTAAAACATCAGGTGTAATGTCAGGTCATCCTCCTTTTTTAAGAGCTTTCCCCAAATATTGTAACATAAAGTGTATAAGTAACACACGACAATCAATTTACTAATAATGATTCTTTATCATTACCAGTAAATGTTATGTTAAAATGAATTTAATAAGTGGAAGGGAGGGGTTTTATGTTGGAATGGTTGATGAGTTTAATAAGTGAAGGGCTGATGCTCAGCTGCATTGCTTATTATCTTATTTCTTTTTCGCCGTTGCTCGTAACCCTGCTTTACATTCTCTTTCATATTAAAGTCACGATTAATCTGATCTGCCGCTTCAAATTACCGTCTGCTGTAATCATTGTCCACCAATGTATCGCTGCCTGGAGGTTTCCGATATTAAGGTGGCGCATTCGGTGTCTAGCGAAATTATCAGATGAGGAAGACCTGTCTCCAGTATATTAATCAATTAATTAATATACTGGAGGAGAAAAATTGAAAAAATTATTCAGCGTCATATTAGTGATAAGTGTATTTATATTAAGTGGATGCGGACCCCGGGCGTTTCATCAGACTTTAGTTGAACCTTTTGTTGTATCAATCAAATTCTTTGCTGACTTTTTTGATGGCAGTTATGGGATAGGGATTATTCTCGTGACATTATGTGTCAGAATACTGATGATGCCTTTAATGTTCTATTCATTCAAGAAGCAGCGACGAGCACAGTTTCAGATGAAGAAATTCAAACCTGAGATTGATGCAATCAACAAAAGAATGAAAGAAGCGGCTACACCTGAAGAACGAAAGGTTTATACGCAGGAACTTCTAGTACTGCACAGAAAAAACGGTACAAGCCCGATCAACAGCGGCTGTTTGCCGGTCTTAATTCAGATGCCGATATTAACCGCCCTGTACTTCGCAATCTCGCATAACAACGAACTCGCACGCCAGAGCTTTCTCTGGTTTAACTTAGGAACACCTGATATATTCATGGCACTGACAGCAGCCTTGTTATATTACATTCAAGTGAAGCTCTCGATGCAGTATATGCCGGAAGATACACCAGCGCAGATGAAGATGCTGCCGTATATTAGTCCATTAATGATACTAATTCCAGGTATAACGCTTCCTGCAGCTATGCCTCTATACTGGGCTGCCGGCGCATTTGTAGCGATGCTGCAGCAATATTTGTCGAACCGCTACTTTGATTATGAAGAAGCGTCATAAAACTATAAAGTTAACTAAGTCAGAGCCGGTCTTTAAAGATCGGCTTTTTTTAATTGTTGTATTTGATAAGAAGAATATTAAGTGAAAAAGTAATGTTATAATCATAATAATTTATTAATCACCAGGAGGATTATTATGATTAAATATCCTGTATTAAATGAGAATGCGGTTATTGGTGTGACGGCACCTTCATCAGGACTTCCAGATTTTATGCATCATTATTTAGTTGATATTAAGAAAAGGTTCCAAAATACAAATGAAATTGTCATTGGTCAATCGGTGATGACTCAGCATAAAGCAAAATCAACAGACTCTATCATGCGGGCAGAAGAGTTAAATGACTTCTTCACTGCCGATAGAATTGATTTAATTATCCCTCCCTTTGGTGGAGAGCTTGCTCTTGAGATTTTGAACAAGATTGATTATGACAGACTCCGACCGAAGTGGGTACTTGGGTACTCTGATATCAGTACAGTGTTATTAGCTATTACGTTCAAGACGGGAATAGCAACAGCACATGGGACTAATCTTGTCGATTTACGAGGTAAATACTCTGATGACACGACAGCGATGTGGCTTGAAGTTCTAAAAACAAAAGTTAATGAGGAAGTAACACAATACTCATCTCAACAATTTCAAAGTAAATGGAACCATAACCAGCCGACTGAGTGCGTTTTTAATTTAGATACACCAACAGAATGGAAATCAGTAGATCAAGAAGCGGTGAAAATAGAAGGAAGACTGTTAGGTGGCTGTATTGATGTCATCAGTCATTTGATTGGTACACCTTATGGTGATGTAAAGACATTCAGAGAACAATATATTAAAGATGAGCCGGTCATATGGTATTTAGAAAACTGTGAAGCAAATCCGGCTGAGTTCAGAAGGATGCTGCTGCAAATGCAATACGCAGGATGGTTTGATAACTGTAGTGGTATCTTATTCGGACGAACGCGAGTGACTGAGAGTACAGAGGATTATTCAATTCAAGATGTATACGATGATACTGCTCAGGATCTTAATATACCAATTATATACGATATTGACTGCGGTCATATGCCGCCTCAAATCACTTTTATCAATGGTGCCTATGGTATTGTTGAGTGTAGAGAAGGCAAGGGAAAGATTAAGCAGATGTTTATTTAAATTAAGTTGTTTGATTAAGTGTTTGTTGATATAATTCTGAAAGTTTAAGTATTCTTATCAAAGGGGAGACTTTATATGAAAGTAAGGCTTTCAGATTATAATTTAAACTGGAAAGTGTTATTTGAACGTGAATGTAAGTTGCTATTTGATATTTTAAAAGATGAAGTTGTTCGTTTCGAACATTTCGGTAGCACAGCTGTACGGGGAATGAAGGCAAAACCAGTGATAGATATGATGGTGCTGGTTAAAGATATTTCAACAATTGACACTTACAATAGTATATTTGAAGTGTTAGGTTACGATGTAGCAGGTGAGTGGGGGATTCCAGGAAGAAGATTACTGAGAAAAGGTGGGGAAAATAGAAGTCATCATATTCATATCTATCAGTATGATCACCCTGAGATATATCGACATCTTGCTGTAAGAGACTATTTATTGAAAAATCTTAATGAAGTTTACGCTTATAGTGCAAAGAAAGAAGAGCTAGCTGAAAAATATGAAGAAACAAGAGCGTACAGTAAAGCTAAGAAAGGTTATGTGATGGAACTTGAAAAGAGAGCCTTGAAGTATTTTGAAGAATTAGATGGCTACCAGGTGATTAAAATACTTATAGATAGATATGATGAAAATTCAAATTTAACTGAAAATGATATGGATCAACTCATAAATGAAATGATGAGTAATATAGGACATCCAGATCCTGATATTAGAGATGCTTTAGTTTATAGCAAATTCTGCGAAATCATATTGAATGGTAAATTAACAGTCATTCAAATAAGGAATGTGATGAAAGAGTGTCTCGATAATCTTACTTATAGAATCAATGAAAAAAATAATGATAATGTGTTTAAAAGAAGCTTCAGTGCATTATTTCTGCATGCGATTGTTTATTCTGATAACCAGGAAAAATTTCTATCTGAAATGGAATATAATGTTTTGATCAAAGGTAGTATTGATTATTTTATCAATGAAAAAGATGTAAGAGGTTTTGTCGATGGAAAAGGATGGGCACATGCACCAGCGCATACTTCTGATTTAATAGTAGAATGTATCAAATCACAGTACTATATGAAGAATTTTAATGGTGAAATTTTAGAGGGAATCGAAATAAATTTGGCAAGGTTGCAAAATGATTATATCCCTTATATCGATGATGAAGAGATGAGGATGTCTCACATAGTAATTGAACTTTTAGAGAAGAGTCTAGTTACAGAGCAGTATATAGTTGACTGGATAAAATTGATAAAAAATAAACTTGAAACAACTAAAGTAAAAGATATTATATATTACCGGAAAGCAAAGAACTTGAATGATTTTATTAAATCACTTTATTTTGGTGCTAAGAATCACCCGGTCCTTCAGAAAATGCTAATAACGCTTATTGAATCATAGAAGGAATTGTGAGAATGGAGAAATACAGAAGTTAAATAAAATTAAAAGAAAGCTGATTATTATTAACCAGCTTTCTTTTAAATTTGAATTAATTTTTATTGCTATTGATTAATTAAAATATCCAATATTAGGTCAGAACCAGGTAAAAACAGTAATAACGAAGAAGCAATCATGAGTACAGAGCAGACAAGAGCGATGACTTTAACATTGATATTCTTTTTGTAATTCCAACCAAAAATCATTAATGAAATACCAAGTACAAGTAAGATGGCATAATAGAAGCCCATAATATCTTTTCTCCTTTACAATTAAATTTGTTACGATAATTTTAGCATTATTGTTATAAATTAACTAACGATAAAGTGAAAAATTATTCTTCTTGAACTTAATATTTCATAAGTACTCTATATTCAATGAATCGATTTTAAAATATGTTCAAAGTCAGATTAAAAAATATAAGTAAAGTAGAAGGATTCATTGATTTACTGCAACCATACGGTCATACAAAAAGTCATTTTATTATTTCTACGGTTAAATAATACGTAAAAAAGCCAGTCATATGAACACGGTATTAAAACATAGTTTAAAAATAATTTGCTAAAATGAAAAAAACAGAATTTTAATAGTAACGATATTAATGATTATAGTGCTTACATTAATCGATTCCTTACTTAAAAATATGAAAAATAATAAGATATGAATTGTTTTAAAATGAGATCAAGATTTAAATAATGATTATTGCAAAACTATAAATATAAGGTAAAAGGAAGGGATATTTAATTGATTATAAAATCTGAAAATGCACTGTACTTAAATAGAACAAATAATTTGGAAGAATCGATTATTAGGAATGATGATAAATATAAAATAATATTTAATCAGCATCCCAATAATCTTTATCAAATTGAGAATAAAGATACTAGATTTGGATTGGAGAGTTTTTTAACTCTTAGTCCGTTTTTGCAGCATAAACAGTTAAAAGTCATTGAAAATAAATATTTAATTGAGATAAATCCACTATTTATATCGAATATGAAAAAAGAATTAAATTGTGAACTTAACTTCTTTGATTTACCTGTAAAGACTTCTCCTCATTTCTCATATGATTTCAAACGATTTGCGAGATTAATGGATTCTAACATATCTGTTAAAGCAAAGAATATGTATCTAGAATCCTGTATAACCCAGTTATTAATTGATAAAATGATGAATTTCAATATTATCTATAAAAATAATGAACATCAGAAAATAAAAGAGTATATTGAAGGAAATTACATGGATGACTTAACACTACAGTCAATGGCAGATACATTTAGTTACAGTAAATATCATCTCATTAAAATCTTTAAGGTTTATTTTAATATGACACCTATAGAATATCTGAATCAAATACGAATAACAAAATCATTAGAGTTGATAAACAAAAACAACTTAACCTTTACAGCTATCTCTTACATAGTGGGCTACAGCTCATATAATCAGTTTTCCAAATGGTTTAAGCATTTTACTTTTTTAAGTCCGTCTCAATATGAAGAAAGATATAGAAGATAGCATCATTAATGAAGAGGCTATGACATAGATCGCTTGAATATTAAAAACTTCTGAAGTAAATCCAAAAGACAGCAGTGATAAAGTATTGGAAGTATAGAGTAAGACAGCATTGAAACTAAATCCACGAGCATGCATAAATGGCTCTATCTTTGTTTGAATAAGATAAGAACGGGTCATACTTGATAATATCAAACCTGCACTTATTATAATGAGTGAAAAGTAAATATTAATTTTAGATTGATTTAAAGACATAATGAAGAAACCACTACCCCAGATAAATGAACCTAAAATGTAGGTGTGAATACTCTGTTTTTTAAAGACTATTGGAATGAATATATTTATAAAGATAGCGCAAAAACTATAAAATCCTTTATAAAAACTAAAATCACTATTTGCTTTTTCACTCGTTTGTTTTACTAACATTAAAAATCCTACATCAAATAGCCAAGTATTTAAAAACACCATAATAAAGGTAAACAAAAAAAGATGTTTGATTTCCTCATTGTATTTTATGTATTTAACAAATTCTAATAAATCTTCCTTAATTCTTTTTATTGTTTTCTGAGATTTTACTTTTATTTCAGATGACCTTATAAAAACTAAAGTGCTCAGGCTGATAAAGAAAGTAAATAGGTCAATTATGAAGAAAGTGATTAAATCAAAGCGAGTTAGAAGAACTCCACTTAACAGTAATGCACATATTGTAGTTATTCTAATTGAAGCATCGTAAATTGAATTGATTTTAATCAGATTATCATCTTGAGATATCTGTGGTAATAACGCTCTATGAGCTGGATTATAAAAACAACTACATAGACTTAAAAGCATTACATAAAAGATAAGGTATGAAATATTGATTTGATTTATTGACATCAAATATACAAAGATAATCATTATAGGGATTCGTATTAACTGAACAGTTATTAATAATTCCTTTTTCAAATACCAGTCTGCGACTACTCCCCCTATTAAACCAAATACAATAAAAGGCATTGTTTCAAATGCTCCAACAATCGATGTCATTTTAACTGACTTTGATATTTCATAACTTAAAAACAATATTCCCATATTTGATAGGACATCACCTGTAGTACTGATGCTCCCACCCATAATATACAATACGAAGTTTAATCTATTTTTCATTATAATCACCTCTATTTCATAATAGGCGATATAACTGCTCATGACTGAATCTATATTGCTATAAATTTAACAATATAAGATGTAATAATAATTGGTATCACTAGTAAAATATAAAGTGGAGGTGGGTTGATGACTACAGTAATCATTGGTGGCTCTGGTATGCTGCTTAAAGCAACAGAATGGATGATTGAAAAAGAAGATACTTCGGTTATTTTATGTAGTAGAAATCCTAATAAATATGGACATCTTATAGTAGAGAAAAACGTATGTTTTCATTATTTTGATTTTCAAGATCCGAAATCTTATGAAGCATTAAAAAATTCAATTAATTTGAATTATATATCAACGCTATTAGTCTGGGTACACAGCCCTTATTATGAAATGCTAAATGATTTTATGAATCAGTTTGATTTTAAGAATATATATCTAGTTCAAGGTTCAACCAGCAGGACATTTAGTTTTGATAAACAAGTGCAAATTATAAAATTAGGTAAACATCCATATGAAAATCGGTGGTTAACTCAGGAAGAAATATCTGACCTGGTGATTAATGTGATAAGACATGATTATTAAATCGTTCAGAAGGTATGATTACAGCGCGATAAAAAAAGAGCTGGTTGAAAAGTAAAAGAAAATGAGGGGTTACAGTAAGGATCAGAAAACGACGAATCAACTTGAAGTCTAATGAGATGGACCAATATCAACCGGAAAATGGCGTTTAGAGTGTATCCGTTTTAGGAGTCTAAGTTAAAACGGACAGCAGAGCAGACTCAGAGCTGACAGCAGGATTATTTCCGCTATTTAGATAGTGAACTTGTGGATGTCAAAAATTATAAGTAATAGATTGATAGGTGACAATAACATCATCGTATGATGGAAAAAGGCCCGGCATTCAAGCGAATGTCGGTTTTTTTATAAATAAGGAGGATGAATATTTGAAAAATAATAATAAGGAATATATTGTAACTAAAATATAATCATGTATAATTAGTATATAGATACATAATATGGAGGGAAACCCACGTCTGGCTTAAGGGGAATTATTTTCTCAATTAGGAGCTTAATGCTTAAGAGGGTTCAAATCTTTCTCCCTCCGCTATGAAAAAAGATTACATATTAATGTGTAATCTTTTATTACAGTAAATTTGAGAATAGAGGGTAGAGCATGAAATTTTGTGAGTTAACACCTGAGGAATATGAGAAGCATGTCAACCATCATTTCAGTCATTATACCCAGTCAGTCACCCATTATAATTACAAGAAAAATAATAACGAGCCTGTATACCTTGTTGGCGTGAAAGAAGGTGAACAAGTACTTGCAGCATGTCTGCTGACAAGTGCCAGAGCTTTAAAGTTCTTTAGCTACTTCTATTCACATAGAGGACCGGTGATGGACTACACTAACGCTGCACTTGTTGATCTGTTTTATAGTGAACTAATAAAGTATTTAAAAGTGAGAAAAGGATTATTTGTACTTGTAGATCCTCATATTTTAATGAACTATAGAAATCACGAAGGCGAACTGATGCAGCATTTCGAAGTGGAAGACTTCATCTCGCACCTTGCTCAGCTCGGCTATCGCCATAAAGGTTTTACAGTCGGTTATTCGATGGATTCCCAGGCCCGCTGGCTGTCCGTTTTGGATATTGAGAATAAAGATGAAGCTCAGCTGCTGAAAGCAATGGACTATCAGACGAGAAGAAATATTAAGAAAACACTTGAGATGGGTGTAAAACTAAGAGATTTATCTATTGATGAAACCGAGACGTTTTACCGTCTGTTTAAAATGGCTGAAGATAAACACGGCTTCTCTTTCCGCAAGTACGACTATTTCGTCCGCATGCAGGAGACCTATGGCGATAAGTGCCGGTTAGTCCTGAGTTATATTGACTTAGATGAGTATCTCGACCGCTTAAAGAATGAACAGCAGCAAATGCAGCAGGAGTTCGCAGTGTCTTCAAAGGAACTGGCAGAGAACCCGGATTTCAGAAAGCTGAAAAATAAGCATAACGAGCAGGACAAGAAGCTGCAGGTATTAGCGAAGAAAATTAAGGAGACCGAGAGTCTGAGAGCGTCAGACGGTGCTATTCTGGTGCTCGCAAGTGCGCTATACATCCACAATAATCATGAACTTTATTATCTATCCAGTGGCTCGAATCCTAAGTACAATCAGTTTATGGGTCCTTATAACATGATGTGGCAGATGATTCAGTATGCGCAGTCACTGAATTTGAAGAAATATAACTTCTACGGTGTGAGCGGTGACTTTACAGAGAAATCACCGGACCTTGGAGTCGTGAAGTTCAAAAAGGGATTTAACGCAGTAGTAGAAGAATATATCGGTGATTTTGAAAAACCGTTACGTCCGTTATTCTATAATATATATAAAAGGATGAAACGTTAGAGAGCAGTAATCACAGCGATCAGTTCATTCAGTGTTGGTGGTGTTACTGTTATCATCGCCCTGTCTTCAATGGGCTTACCGATTGCGCTTGCTGGTGTACTGATTACAGTCGAACCGCTCATCGATATGGGCCGTACTGCATTGAATGTTAATGGTAGTATGCTGAGCGGAAAAATCACATCACGTATGCTCGGTACATTCAATAAAGGGATTTACTCAGATAAAGATGCAGTCGTAGAACAGACAGAAGCATAGGAGTGGAGCAGGACGAGAAATCGTCCTGTTTTTTTGTGCATATAAATTGCTCTAAACGAGTATGTTGAATGATAAAATTAAAGATAACTATTTATGATGGAAATGAACAGAGCAGTTTTGAAATTTTCATTTTAGTGTTTGGAACTATTATGCTTTTGATTGGTAATTATAGATTATGTATTCAACTGGAAGCGTAGTTATTATATTGGGCAATGGAAAAGAGGAGTGAGGAATTGTCAGCTATTATGAATGAAATCAATATCAATCCATAAGGTATGACTTTTACTGCTATCAGCTGTTCATTATTTGTCAGAAAACAGTCAAGGTTCTTACTTCTTCACAAGCTCTAAATTCATCAGAGTTATGAACGATAAATTATGTTTATCAATCATAACTTTTGATTTCATCAATTTATCAAATAGTTATAAGCGATAAATCGTCTTTATCGCTTATAACTTTAGACACATCATCCATCATTTCAACTGTTCAGGTAGGTCCATCATTTTACCTACTTGCCTCTCTTTTAATTATCTCCTATAATGAATAGGAAATGAATATTGAACCGATAAAAAGACGGGATTAATAGTTTATGTCCAGAGAGTGGTCGACTATGGTGCAACGATCATCATGAGCTGTGTTTCTTTTCATCTTTTTGGTTGCTTAATAAGAAGTTAAGCCGGTCCCTGCCCGTTACGCATGAATGAAGTGTATGCTTAGGCATAAATTTGGGTGGTACCGCGGAAGTCTTTCGTCCCTTGTTAGGGCGTGGGGCTATTTTTTTTATCAATTTTTTAGGAGGATTATGATGGAGCTTAAGGATAAGTTAAGTGCATTGCAGCAGGAAGCACTGGCGAAAGTGAATGACGCGAGTGATGCGCAGACGTTGCAGCAGGTGAAGGTGGAGTATCTCGGTAAGAAGGGGATTATCACCGGATTGATGAAAGAGATGAAGTCACTGCCGAACGAGGAGAAGCCGATGTTCGGTCAGCTCGTGAACGAGGCGCGTCAGGCTGTAGAAGCGGCGATGACAGAGAAAGATACGGAGCTGAAGGACAAAGCGATCAATGATAAGCTTCAGAATGAGACGATTGATATCTCATTACCCGGTCGCAATTTCAATGTCGGCAGTGCACATCCGCTGACAAAGATTGTCGAGGAACTGGAAGATCTGTTTATCGGTTTAGGCTATGAAGTCGTGGAAGGCTACGAAGTCGAGACAGATTACTATAACTTCGAAGCACTGAATCTGCCGAAGTCGCATCCGGCGCGTGATATGCAGGATAGTTTCTATATCACAGAAGAGCTCCTGATGCGTACGCATACGTCACCAGTACAGGCGAGAACATTAGAGAGCCGTAAAGGTCAGGGTCCGGTCAAGATCATCTGTCCAGGTAAAGTTTATCGCCGTGATAGTGATGACGCGACGCATAGCCATCAGTTCACGCAGATTGAGGGGCTGGTTGTTGATGAGAACATCAAGATGAGCGACCTAAAAGGAACACTGGAGCTGTTCGCGAAGAAGATGTTCGGGGCTGAGCGCGAGATTCGTCTCCGTCCAAGTTTCTTCCCGTTTACAGAACCATCTGTTGAAGTCGATATCTCATGCTTCAAGTGTGGCGGCGCCGGCTGTAACGTCTGTAAGGGCACAGGCTGGATCGAGATTCTCGGTGCCGGTATGGTGCATCCGAATGTGCTAGAGATGGCGGGGTTCGATTCAGAGAAATATTCAGGCTTTGCCTTCGGTATGGGGCCTGACCGTATCGCGATGCTGAAATACGGGATTGAAGATATCCGTCATTTCTATACCGATGACTTACGTTTCCTTGAACAGTTCAAAGCAGTAGAAGATGGAGGTAGTGAACATGTTAGTCAGTAAAGAATGGCTGAATGAATTTGTCCGCGTCAATGTGCCGGTTGAAGAGCTGGCCGAGAAGATCACAAGAAGCGGGATTGAAGTAGAAGAGATCACCGATTATACGAAAGATATCAAAAACCTGGTTGTCGGTCATGTGCTGACGAAGGAGAAACATCCGGATGCGGACAAACTTAATGTCACGACTGTGGATGTCGGCGACGAGACGCTGCAGATTGTCTGCGGTGCACCGAATGTCGACGCGGGCCAGTATGTCATCGTCTGCAAGCCGGGCGGTCGTCTGCCGGGCGGCGTTAAGATCAAGCGCGCGAAACTGCGCGGCGTTGAATCAAACGGGATGATCTGTTCGTTAGGCGAGCTCGGTATTCCGAAGAATCTGGTACCTGAACAGTATGAGACAGGGATCTTCCATTTCCCTGAAGAAGTGACGCCGGGCACTGATGCGCTTGAAGCACTGTTCTTGGCAGACGGTGTGATGGAGTTCGGTCTGACGCCTAACCGTGCGGATGCGATGAGCATGCTCGGCTCTGCCTATGAAGTGAGTGCGTTGTACGAAGAAGAGATTGAGTTCCCTGAAGCAGAGTTAGAGGAATCCGGGAACGCAGCAGATGCGATTGCGGTGACGATTGAGGATGCTGATGCTTCTCCTTATTATGCAGCGCGTGTCGTCCGAAATGTGGAAATCAAGCCGTCTCCGACATGGATGCAGATGCGTCTCATCAAAGCAGGCGTGCGTCCGATCAATAATGTCGTCGACGTCTCCAACTATGTCATGATGGAACTCGGTCAGCCGCTTCATATGTTCGATGCTGACAAAATCGGCTCACAGAAAATCGTTGTCCGTTATGCTGAGGCAGGCGAGAAGATGACGACGCTTGACGACAAGGAGCGCGTGCTGACTGCTGAGGATATCGTTGTGACGAACGGCAGCGCACCGATTGCGCTGGCGGGTGTCATGGGCGGTGATTTCTCTGAAGTGACAGAGGAGACGAAGAACGTTGTCATTGAATCAGCATTATTCAACCCGGTCCATGTCCGTAAGACGTCCCGTCAGACGGGTCTGCGTTCAGAAGCATCCAGCCGCTTCGAAAAAGGCGTCGCACCTGAACGTGTGAACATGGCGCTTGACCGTGCCGCATTCCTGCTGCAGGAACATGCGAACGGCAACGTGCTTGCAGGTATTGTGGCAGCAGGAGAACTGCCTGACCTTGAAGTGACGGTGCAGATCACGACTGATGAAGTGAACGGCCTAATCGGATTTGATCTCTCCAATACAGAAATCAAGACTATTTTTGAACGACTCGGCTTCGACAGCCAGGTGGATGGTGACGCGTTCAACGTCCATGTGCCGACAAGACGCGGTGACATCACGATCAAGGAAGACTTGATCGAGGAAGTGGCGCGTATTTACGGTTACGACGAACTGCCGTCGACGTTACCTGTGACGCATGCCAGTAAACGTGTCGGTCTGACGGCTTACCAGGCGAAACGCCGTGCAGTAAAATCACTGCTTGAAGGACTGGGGCTGAACCAGGCGATCACTTATGCGCTCGTGTCAGCAGAAAAAGCGCAGCAGTTCACGGACAAGACAGAGGAGACGGTCAAACTGATGATGCCGATGAGTGCGGACCATGCCGTTCTTCGTCAAAGCCTGCTGCCGCATTTAATCGATGCCGTGCAGTATAACAATGCCCGTCAGCTGAAAGACGTCGCGTTATACGAAATCGGTAATGTCTTCCGTGGCCGCGGTTCAGCGCAGCCGGTTGAGACAGAGAAATTAGCGGGTATTATCACAGGTCAGTTCAGCGCGACTGAATGGCAGGGTAAAGTCGAAGCGGTTGATTTCTTCGTCATCAAAGGGATTGTTGAAGCATTAGCTGCTAAATTAAGTGTGCAGTTCACTTACGAGCGTGCAGATGTCACGGAACTGCATCCAGGCCGCAGTGCACAAGTTCTCCTGAACGGCGAAGTCATCGGCTTCATCGGTCAGCTGCATCCACTCATTGAACGCGAGCATGACTTAAAAGAGACGTATGTCTTCGAACTGAATTTACAGCGTATATTAGAAGAGACAAGTGCCGTGAAGTATCATATGATCCCGAAATTCCCGGGTATCGCACGTGATATCGCGCTTGAAGTGGAACGGACACGCGAGACAGGCGAACTGATTGACATCATCATGAGTGCTGACAACAAGTATTTGCAGCGCGCAATGGTCTTTGATGTGTATGAAGGCGAGCATATCGCTGAAGATAAGAAATCTGTTGCAATCCGCATGGAGTTCCTGAACCCGGAAGAGACATTAAAAGACGCGGATATTCAGCCGATTGTCGATCAGATTCTTGAAAACTTAACAGCAGCGGGTGCTAAGTTAAGAGGCTAAGAGAAAGAGACCTGGACAGGTCTCTTTTTTTAGGATGAATTGATATAATTTTACAGAAATTATATACGTTCGTGATGCTGCACTATATAATTAAGTAGAATACAACAAATGGAGGCGTATAGTGATGAAGCGATGGATGATAACATTGACTGCTGCAGTGGCAGTGACAGTCTCAGCCGCAACTGCTGATGCAGCAGTGACACCGAAAACGTGCACTATCAATGTCGTGAATAAAGGCGGCGTGACTAAGATCAACAATTATGTGATCGCCAACAAAGTATACGGGATGTCACGTGATTATAATCCGGGAGCTAGTTCAACGATGATCAGAAACTACAAGGCGATGGCTGCCGATGCGAAGAAAAAAGGGATAATATTAGGCATTGTAGGGACACAGGGTGCCTATGGCTTCCGCAGCTATCAGGCGCAGCAGACGTTATATAATGATTACATCAATATGTACGGCTTTAATTATGCCTCAAAAATCTCCGCTAAACCGGGGACTTCTGAACATCAGGCGGGTGTAGCGATGGATATCAGGGATAACAGTAACTACGGGACATTGAGCACTGCCTTTGAATATACACTGGCTTCCCGCTATTTGAAGGCCAATGCCCACCGCTTCGGCTTTATTATTCGTTATCTGAAAGGTAAGGAGTCTATTACTGGTTTTATGTATGAGCCATGGCACATCAGGTATGTGGGTCAAAAAGGTGCGACGGCCATGTATAAAAACCATGTGACACTGGAAGAATATCTTGGCATCGCGGGTAAGAAAAAGTTGAACCCGGGAACTTATAAAGTCCGTGGACTGATATGTGACTAATGGTGAAGCAGATAACCCCGGCAGACTGCCGGGGTTATTATTATGGGATTCGTTCCTATATACGCTCAAGCTCCAAATAATTGCTCAGATGGTCAGCAGTATAACTCTCTTCGACATCGAGGAGCCCTGCTGGCGGGCCGCTGTAGAGCAGCCTGCCGCCGTGCTGGCCGGCTTCCGGTCCCATATCGATGATCCAGTCGGCAGCAGTCATCATCGTCAGATTATGTTCGATCAGGATAACGGTATTGCCGTCATCTACGAGCCTGTTGAATAAAGTGATAAGCACATGGATATCTTCCTCATGCAGGCCCGTCGTCGGCTCATCGAAGATAAAAGTCCGGTCTGTGACAGTGTCAATCAAATACTTGCTGAGTTTCACGCGCTGCACTTCGCCGCCTGACAAAGTATCAAGTGACTGACCGAGTGTCATATAGCCGAGACCGGTCGCTGCGAGTGACTGCAGTGTCTCCGTGATCACCTCGTGTTCTTTGAAGTAATCGATACCTTCTTCAACGGTCAGCTTCAGGACGTCTGCGATGGAATAGCCGTCGACTGTCGCCGCCAGTACTTCCGGTCGATAGCGGGTGCCGTTACAGACTTCACATATTTGCGTAAAGTCTGCCATATAGGCAAGCTCCGTCTTCAATACCCCTTTACCATGGCAGTTCGGACAGGCGCCGTCAGAATTATAGCTGAACAGACTTTTCTTCAGACCTGTCTCCCTGCTGAAAAAGGCTCTGATTTCATCGAAAATAGCCGTGTAGGTGAGCAGGTTTGAACGATTCGAGGCATGGACCGGCTTCTGGTCGATAAAAATGGTGTGCTCTTTATTTTTAAAGCCGGTCTTGATCAGCGTGCTTTTACCGGAACCTGCGACACCTGTAACTGCTGTGATGACGTGCTGTGGAATATCAACAGACACATTTTTAAGGTTATTTTTAGTGATGTTCTTAAGCTTGATGAATGCCTCCGGTGTCCGTACTTCCTTCAGCTGATGATGTCGTCTCAGTGCGTGACCCGTCGCGGTGTCTGATGCGAGCAGTTCGTTGTAGCTGCCTTCAAAAGTGATTGTCCCGCCATTTTTACCGGCACCGGGACCGATATCGACGATGTGGTCCGCTGTCTTGATGATGTCTGGGTCATGTTCCACAACGAGCACGGTATTCCCTTTGTCACGGATCGAGCGGATGATTTCATTGATGTTCTTGATGTCCTCAGGATGCAGGCCGACGCTCGGTTCATCAATGATATAGACAAGGTCAGTCAGCGGGCTGTTCAAATGCCGGATGAGCTTGATGCGCTGTGATTCACCGCCGGACAGCGTCGGGGTCTCACGCCCGAGCGTTAAATAGCCGAGGCCGATATCAATCAGCGACTGCAGCTGTGCGCGGAGCGGCTTGATGATGTAAGCGGCTTTGTCATCATGAACGTCGTCCAGAAACTGGATGGCCTCATGGATGGTCAGGCTCGTGAAGTCTGCGATGTCGAGCCCGTTGATCTTAGCGCTTAAAATCCGGTCGTTTAATCGTTTGCCGTGACAGGCAGGACACGGCATTTCTGTGACGACGCGGTTCACTTCAGTCAGCCAGCGCTTCTTCTCAAAGCCGTCGTTAATCAGGAAGTTGCGGCGGAAGCGCGGGATGACGCCTTCATATTTAGCAGTCTTCGGCCATTTCTCCGGTGCATCTTTTAACTTCTTCGGTTCTGTGTAGAGCAGAGTCTCCATTTCTTCCTTTGTATAGTCTCTCAGTTTCTTGTCATTATCAAACAGGCCGGAGAACGTATAGCGCTTACCACGCCAGTGGCCTGGGCCGAATGTCGGGAAGTTGATGGCATGCTCATTCAGTGATTTATCGTAGTCGAGCAGTTCATCGACATTGATATCTTCGACGTAACCGAGTCCTTGACATGTCTCGCACATGCCGACCGGATTGTTGAAGGAGAATTCGGTGGAGTATGCGACAAATGGTGTGCCGACGCGCGACCAGAGCAGGCGCACCGCTGAATAAATATCAGAGATCGTGCCGACTGTTGACCGCGAGTTACCGCCGAGGCGTTTCTGGCCGATGACCATGGACACCGGCAGGTTGCGGATGACATCGACGTCCGGCTTCGCATACTGCGTCAGCTGATACTGGATGTAGGAAGAATATGTTTCATTTAATAATCGTTCAGATTCGGCAGCAATCGTACTGAATACTAGTGACGATTTACCGGAACCCGACCGACCTGTGAAGACGGTGAGCTTATTTTTAGGAATCTCGAGTGTGATATTCTTTAAGTTGTTCTGTCTTGCGCCTTTGATGATGATGTTGTTCATAAGGAAAAGTCCTTTCTATACAAGGTTTGCGTGTCACGTTTTTGATTTCTTGAGGGGCATTCCGGTTTGCGTGTCACGTTTTTGATTTCTTGAGAGGCATTCCGGTTTGCGCGTCACGTTTTTGATTTCTTGAGAGGCATTCCGGTTTGCGTGTCACGTTTTCAAAGTCTTGACCGGCACGAAAGCGTAAACGATATCACTTACGTCTTTTCCCTATTTCCTTGGCAATATACCATAACAGGTAGGCAATGATGCCGAGACCTGCGCCGTAATAGATCGGTTCCATTATGACCGCTTCCTTTCAACTAGATTAATGGCTTTTGCTCTGTTTTTGAAGTCTTTCTTTGTGACTGAATCGAGGTAATCAAGCGACCGGCGTTCGATGATCTTCGCCGCCTGCAGGTCGACTTTCGCACCGGCGCCTTTAACAATTTCAAGCCCTGCTGCCTGTTCGATTTTGTCCATCTGTTTGATGAAGGCATATCTTGCGATGATGGAGCTCGCCGCAATAGCGATGGACTTCGATTCACCTTTCGTCTCAAAACGTGTGCGCGCGCGCTCCGGTATTGGGGTGAGCGCGTAGTTCTCGTAGACGCCCTGGACGGCGAACTGGTCGATGACGATATAGTCGGGCTTTGTGTCAATCTTATTCAGCACATTATGGATCGCCTGATTATGCAGCACTGCCTTCATCTTGACCTGACTCCAGCCCCGTGCCTTCTGCTGGTTGTATTTCGGATTATCAAGCACGAGCAGGGAATGCGGGAGCAGCGGGATGATCTGCTCCGCGAGCTCGACGATTTTCGGGTCCTTTAAGTTTTTTGAGTCCATCACACCGAGCAGCTTGAGAATCTCGGCATGCTGCTTGGAGACGTAGCTTGCGACGACGGTCATCGGACCGAAGTAGTCACCTGAACCGGCTTCATCTGAGCCGATGCAGTTATACTGGTCGTATGCGAGTGTCATTTGTTTCGGTTCCTGCTGTTCAGCCGGCAGCGCGCCGAGCAGTTCAGCTGCCAGATTGTCAGCGTCACGGCCCTGTATCATCACTTTGTTCGAGCGGTAGACTGAAATGGAATGCCCCTGGATTTTTGCACGGGCGATCATACCGGGCGGCAGATTTTCCGTTTCATGGGTGATTTTCTTCAGCAGTTTCTCAATTTCTATTTTATCCATCATTTTTACGACTGTACTCACAGTAAATCCCTCATTATAAGCGTATTTTTATTGTGTATTCTTTATAAAAAATGGTAACATATAAAGTAAATGACGGACAGTGGAGTGGACCATATGGGTGAATTTAAAAACAGAATAACCGTTTCTATATATGATCAACATTACACGATCATCGGTGAAGACGAACCGAGTCATATTAGATACGTCGCCGGACTGGTGGATTCCCGCATCAGAGAGATCTCCCGCTATAACTCCGGTCTTGACACATCACGCAAAGCTGTACTGACAGCTGTCAATATTATGGATGATTATGTCAAGCTGCAGGAGAAATACGAAGAACTGCTCGCTAAATATGATTCAGAAGGTCAGGGTTCTGCACATGATTGATATTATTTTATTGTTCTTCCTCATTCTTGGAGCGGTCATCGGTCTCAGAAGAGGTTTTATATTACAGTCCATGCACTTATTAGGTACAATCGGTGCATTCATCATCGCCCGCCTGTTCTACCAGGCACTAGCGGCGAAGCTCTATTTAATCGTTCCTTATCCAGCCGCCGGTCAGCAGCCTTCTGAGCTGATTCACTGGTTCAACAGCGAACAGGCGTTTTACAATGTCATCAGCTTTATATTTCTGTTCATTGTAAGCAAGGTCATTCTGCAGATGATTGCGACGGTCTTTGACTATATCGCCCAGCTGCCGCTTCTCAAGCAGTTAAATGCATGGCTCGGCTCACTGCTCGGTTTCATTGAAAGTTATCTGCTTGTCTTTCTCCTGTTTTTCTTTATCGCGATGATTCCTGTTCCATTCCTGCAGGACCGTATCAACGGCAGTTTCATTGCGAAGTTTGTAGTGGAATATACACCGATATTAAGCGACCGTGCCATCCACTGGTTTCAGAATGCCGCGTTCATAATTTTAAATCATCAGTCATAGGCGGAGGTCTATGACTTTTATTTTGGGGGTCTTCATATGACAAAGAAAGATTATATCAAGCTGCTGGAAACAATCGGATTATACATGGAACTGAAAGGTGAGAACAGCTTCAAAGTCTCCGCATACCGTAAAGCGGCCGGAGCGATTGAACAGTCGCAGACACCGATTGACGACATCAAGGATTTTTCAGTGCTGCCGGCTATCGGTAAGAGCGTCTCGGAGCTGCTCGACGAATACCGGAGCACGGGGCAGTCATCGCTTCTTGATACGCTGAAGGAAGAAGTGCCTGAAGGCCATATTAAAATGCTGAAGATCAGAAATCTCGGGGCGAAGAAAATCGTCAAGCTGTATAAAACCCTTGGCATCACCACGATTGATGAGCTGCAAGCAGCATGCACCGCAGGGAAAGTGCAGGAACTTGCAGGCTTCGGTGCCAAGACAGAGGAGACCATCTTAAAGGGCATCGAAGACTTGACGACTAAACATGATTTAAGCATCAATGAGGCGGTGAAGCTGACGCTGTTCATCAATGAAGGGCTGGAAAGCTGCCCGTCCGTCAGCCGTTTTCAAGTTGCCGGCAGTCACCGGCGGATGGCTGAATACAGCAAGGACCTGGACTATATTGTTGAGACTGCGCATCCTGAGCAGGCAGCGCAAGAAATCGAGTCACTTGATATCGTCACTCACGTCGAGGTGAGCGGCACTGAGAAAGTGTCTGTCACCGTCATGATCGAGGATATTGAGACAGCGGTTGATTTCAGGTTCACGGATGCTGCGGGATTTGTGCAGATGCTGAATCACTTCACGGGCAGCAGGGACCATAACGTCAAGATGCGTCAGCTCGCTAAAGCGCGCGGTGAGAAAGTCAATGAGTACGGCATCACGACAGCAGACGGCGAACTGATCCAGTATGCGACGGAGGAAGAGATCTATCAGCATTACGGTCAATCGTACATACCACCTGAAATGCGTGATACGGTCGATGCCTTCGATGTGGACCAGTCGACTATTTTGACGCTCAATGCGATCAGAGGTGACCTTCACATGCATACGACTGCAAGTGACGGCGCCCACGAACTTGAGGAGATGATTGAAGCGTGCATCAAGAAAGGGTACGACTACATGGTCATCACCGATCATTCAAGAAGCCTGCGCGTCGCGAATGGGCTGTCTATTGAGCGGCTGCTGGAACAGCATGAGAAGATCAAAGTGCTCGATAAAGCTTACAGTGAGATCGATATCTACAGCGGCACAGAAATGGACATACTGCCGGACGGTACGCTTGATTTCCCGGATGACGTGCTGGCACAGCTCGATTATGTCATCGCTGCCATCCATCAGTCATTCAGCCAGCCGGAGAGCAGAATTATGGAACGGCTGCTGAATGCCTGTCATAATCCTTATGTCAGACAGCTCGCCCATCCGACAGGCAGACTGCTCGGCGGACGCTCCGGCTATCCGGTTGACATGGCGCAGCTGATCGCAGCGGCGCAGGAGACGAACACAGTGCTTGAAGTGAATGCCCATCCGATCAGGCTGGACATCAGCAGTGCTGTCCTTAAAAGCAATCCGGGACTGACTATCGCCATCAATACCGATGCCCATCATATCAATCACCTCGACTTGATGAAGTACGGCGTCGGCACAGCCATTAAAGGCCATGTCACGACAGCTTCAGTCATCAACACGATGACGCGTGACGCATTCAGAAAGTGGCTTAAGGAAGGAAAGAAAATAAAATGAACGTTAAAGCACTCAACGTTTTAGAATATAACCGCGTTAAAGAACGCGTCATCAGCTATGCGCAGAATGAAGTCAGCACGGCACTTGTCCAGGCGATGAACCCGTCAGCCGATAAAGACTGGGTGACGGCGCAGCTCGGCAGACTCGATGAAGCGCGCATCATCAATATGCAGGGCAGTGAACCCGGCATGAGCACGCTGACCGCTGTTCACAGCTTGACGAAGCGGGCGCATATCGGCTCCATGCTCAGCGTCACTGAGCTGAACCGCATCAAAAACAACATCAGGGTGACGAACCGCTACAAAACATACATCCTCAATTTGACGTCAGGCGGCGATGTTTCTCTGCCGGTCTTGAGCGCACAGTTTCAGAAGCTGCCCGTACTCAGTCACGTCAGTGATGAGATCGATGCGAAATGTGACGAGGCAGAACTGCGCGATCACGCCTCCGCTGCACTGTATGATATCCGGCAGCAGAAAAAAGGTATCAACCGCAGAATTAAGGACAAGCTTGATTCCATCGTGCGCTCGCAGGCCAATCAGAAGAAACTGTCTGACGCCATCGTGACGATCCGTAATGACCGGCAGGTAATACCGGTGCGCAGTGAGTACAAGCAGGATTTCCCGGGCATCGTCCACGATACGTCGGCATCCGGTCAGACATTCTACATCGAGCCGAACAGCATAGTCGAACTGAGCAGCCAGCTGAACACAGTCGCTGCCCGTGAGAACGAGGAAGTGAGCCGGATTCTGTACGAGCTGTCCGGACTCGTCGCTGAAGCTCATCATGAGATTAACTGGGTGACCGAGGTCATGGGTGAACTTGACTATCAGCTCGCTAAAGCAAAGTACGGCCATTCACTGAAAGGCGTGATCCCGGTCATTGAAGACGAGCGGACGATTGACCTGCCGCTCGTCTGGCATCCGCTGCTCGATCCTGCGACAGTCGTCAAAAACAGCATCACGTTCGGAGATGACATTCATTCAGTCATTATTACAGGGCCGAACACCGGCGGGAAGACCGTCACACTGAAAACAGTCGGCCTCATTGTGCTGATGGCCCAGTCCGGCATGATGATCCCGGCTGCAGAAGGCGCGGCCCTCAGCATCTATCACGAAGTTTTCTGTGATATCGGTGATGAGCAGTCGATCGAACAGTCACTCTCCACATTCTCAAGTCATATGACGAACATCGTCAGCATACTGCAGGAGATGGATGACAGAAGTCTTGTGCTGTTTGATGAGCTCGGCTCAGGGACAGATCCCGCTGAAGGTGCGGCGCTTGCGATGAGCATACTGGACCGCTGTCTTGAGAAGGATGTCATGACGATGGCGACGACGCATTATCCTGAACTGAAAGCATACAGCTATAACCGTGAGCATGTCATGAATGCAAGTGTCGAGTTCGATGTGGAGACATTGAGCCCGACTTATAAACTGCTGATGGGTGTGCCCGGAAAAAGTAATGCCTTTGAAATCTCGAAGAAGTTAGGGCTCGAGCTATCGGTCATCAAACATGCCCGGCAGCTCATCCATATGGACAACGTCGAAGTCAATGAAATGATTGCCGCATTAGAGAGAAATACACGGCAGGCAGAAAATGACCGCATTACAATGGAGCGCCTGAAAAAAGAAGCGGAGCAGCTGCATAAAGAACTGTCTGACCAGTACGCGCAGTACAGCCGTCAGAAAGAATCGCTCATTGAACAGGCGAAGCAGTCGGCGAATGAGATTGTCACGAAAGCTGAGAAAGCAGCGGACGACATCATTAAAGACTTGAAGACGCTCCGGACAGAGCAGCAGGGCATTAAAGAAAACGAGCTGATCGAGAAGAAAGGCCGGTTCAAAGACTTATACAATGAAACAACGCTCAAAAAATCACGTACAGCAGAAGTGCAGGAGGTCATCGCACCGGGTGACAATGTCAAAGTGCTGTCTTACGGCCAGAAAGGTGTCATTCTGTCAGTGGACAAGGAAGAAGCGGTCGTCCAGATGGGTATCATCAAGATGAAGCTGCCTTTGTCTGACTTCAAGAAGGAGCAGCCTGAGAAGGATAAGCAGATCCGGGTTGTCCCGCGCGTCAACCGCCAGACCATCAAGATGGAGCTCGATTTACGGGGTGAGCGCTATGAAGAGGCATTGACCCGTCTCGAGAATTATCTGGATCAGGCGCTGCTCAGCAACTATGGTCAGGTCACCATCATCCACGGTAAAGGGACAGGCGCGCTGCAAAAAGGTGTGCAGGACTATTTGAAACGTGCTAAGATGGTGAAATCATTCAGAGGCGGTATGCCGTCAGAAGGCGGCTTCGGTGTGACAGTCGTCGAACTGAAGTAGGAGGATATGATGTGGAACTTTGATATGTATAAACTTGCCGTCGTGCTGATCATCGTGGCAACACTCATGCTGCTCGGCGGGGTCACCTACTTGTTTTTACAGTAATTTGAACAAAAAGAAGTAATATTCTGAAAATAACTTGACGGAAAATTACTTCTTTTTTATACTAATAGTTGAATGAATGGTCATTCAGTAGAGAGGGAGAACATCATTGACGGAAAAAAGACAAATCATCATCAACGCTGCTGTGGAAGTCATCGCAGAGCACGGCTATCACGGCGCGCAAGTGTCAAAAATAGCGAAACAGGCGGGAGTCGCCGACGGAACCATCTATCTGTACTTTAAAAATAAGGACGATATTCTGTTCGGTCTGTTTGAAGATAAAGTCGACCAGCTGATGGCGACCATGACAGCGACATCAGCTGCATCACCTGAAGACCAGCTGAAGACATTCGTCAGAAACCATGTGGAGTGGCTGGCACTTGACCGCTCGCTTGCAGCATGCGTGCAGCTGGAGCTCAGACAGTCGAAGAAGGAGATGCGGAACAAACTGAATCATCTGCTCATCCCTTATCACCGGCTGCTTGAAAATATTCTTGTCAAAGGAATCGATGCCGGTGTCTTTGACCCGGCGATGAATCTGAAGTTTGCAAGGCAGCTCATCTTCGGAGCGATTGATGAGGCGATCTCGACATGGGTAGTCGCTGATTTCAAGTATGATATTACCGCCCAGTTTGACGACCTGTACTATTTGATCAGTAAAGCCGTAACCAAGGAGGACCATCATGATTAACATGACTATTAATGATAAGCGCTGTACGTTGACACTTGACCGACCGAAAGCGAATGCGCTGTCGGCAGAACTTGTAGCACAGCTCGGGGAGAAGCTGGATGCTGTGGAAGCTGACGGCACTGTCAAAGTCGTCCTGCTGCAAGGGGAGGGCAGGTTCTTCTCAGCAGGAGCTGACATCAAGGAGTTCGCTCTCCGCAGTGCCGAAGAACTCGAGCAGCAGAGTCGTGATACTCATGCAGTGTTCAACCGGCTTGAGCATTTTAACGTGCCGGTGATCGCATTGATCAAAGGTGCAGCACTCGGCGGCGGGCTTGAACTTGCGATGAGCTGCCACATTCGTCTGAGCACAGTTGATGCGCAGCTCGGCCTGCCGGAAATCAATCTCGGCGTCATGCCAGGTTATTCCGGGATACGCCGCCTGAAAAGCCATGTCGGCACGGCAAAAGCACTGGAGATGGCACTGACCGGTCAGGCAGTGAGCGGCGCTGAAGCGGAAGTGATGGGGCTTGTCACAAAGGCATTTCCGACAGAAGATGACATGGTGCGCTACGCAGAACAGCTCAGTTCAACCATTGAAGGCTATTCACTGGATTCCATCCAAGGCATCATGGCCGTCAGCGCAGAAACAGAAGCTGAGAAGAGTGATGACACGGAAGCCCGGCTCTTCGGCCGGATCTTTGACACCGATAATGCTAAAGAAGGGGTTCAGGCATTCATCGCTAAACGCAGACCAGACTTTAAATAACATCAACAAAGGGGATTGAAGGATGAACATTTATGTACTGATGAAACGCACATTTGACACAGAGGAACGGATTCAGCTGCAGGGGGACAGAATAGACGAGGACAGCGCAGAGTTTATCATCAATCCGTATGACGAATATGCGATTGAAGAAGCAGTCAAGCTGAAGGAATCACATGACGGCGAGATTGTTGTTCTGACGGTCGGCACTGAGGAGAGCGAGAAGGAGCTGCGGACCGCGCTCGCGATGGGTGCGGACCGCGCTGTGCTGATCAATGCTGAGGATGACTACGAAGACTTAGACAGCAGCAGCGTCGCACGGATTATTGCAGCGTATGTGGCAGCGCAGGATGTTGATGTGATTCTTGCGGGCAATGTCGCTATCGACGGCGGCAGCGGTTCTGTCGGGCCGGCTGTAGCTGAACTTCTTGATATACCGTACGTGACGACAGCAGTAGAACTTATAATTGACGGCACGACGGCGCATATTACAAGAGATGCAGAAGGTGACACGGAGAAAGTATCCGTGCAGCTGCCGTTTCTTATGACGTGTCAGCAAGGGTTGAATGAACCGCGTTACCCGTCACTGCCGGGCATCATGAAGGCGAAGAAAAAACCGCTTGATGAAGTAGCGCTCGATGATATAGAAGTGGATGATTACGAAGCATTGACCCGCCGGGAAGCGCTATCGCTTCCTGCGGACAAAGCTGCGGGCCGTATTCTTGACGGTGAACTGACGGCGCAAATAGACGAACTGGTCGGTCTGCTGATTCATGACAGAAAAATAGTCGGATAGGAAAAGGGGATTATCATGACGAATATTTTAACAGTAGCAGAAATTAAAGATTATCAGCTGAGACATGTCTCATTTGAAGCCATTGCACTTGGCAGGCAGTTAGGAGAAGTCACGACGCTGTTGATCAACGGGACAGATGATATGGCAGGTCAGCTGGCAGCACACGGAGCAGACCGCATTCTGACAGTGACAGACGAGCAGCTCACGTCATACAGCAGCGACGGTTATACTCAAGTCATCCAGGCGGCGCTGGATGCTGTATCACCTGACTATTTGATTCTCGGTCATACGGCTGTCGGCAAGGATCTGGCACCAGTCATTGCGGTCAGAAGACAGGCCGGACTGATCACTGATGTCGTTGCTTACAGTGATGGGCACTTCAAGCGGCCGATCTATTCCGGCAAAGCATTCGAGGAGAAGACGTTCAACAGTGACTTCAGAGTCGTGACAATCAGACCGAATAACTTTGCGGTATTGAACATAGCAGGGGCAGGCACAGTCGTGCCGCTTGACGTGACAATCAAGGATTTACGGACAACAATCAATGAAATCGTGCAGAAGACAACGGCAGGTGTAGACCTCGCAGAAGCGAAAGTCGTCGTAGCGGGCGGCCGCGGCGTTAAATCAGCAGAAGGCTTTAACATGCTGCAGGAGCTGGCAGATGTGCTCGGCGGAGCAGTCGGTGCTTCACGCGGTGCGACAGACGCTGAGTACTGCGACTATTCACTGCAGATCGGCCAGACCGGTAAAGTCGTCACACCTGACTTATACATCGCGTGTGGTATTTCAGGTGCCATTCAGCATCTGGCGGGCATGAGCAATGCCAAAGTCATCGTCGCGATCAACAAAGATCCGGAAGCGAATATTTTCAGTGTGGCGGACTACGGCATCGTCGGTGATCTGTTCGATGTCGTACCGATGCTGACGGATGCCTTTAAAGCCGCACGAGTGTGAGCAAAGAGGATGACGGTTGATTAGCACCATGTTATACTCCTGTTATCATGAAATTTTAGGAGGAACAAACAATGGCATTGATTAATGCAACTGATGCAAACTTTGAAGAAAATATTAAAGAAGGCGTAACTTTAGTAGACTTTTGGGCACCTTGGTGTGGACCATGTAAAATGATCGCTCCTGTGCTTGAAGATTTAGCAGGTGATATCGACGGAAAAGCCAACATCGTTAAAGTGGATGTTGACGAAAACCAGGCGACTGCTGCGAAATTCGAAGTGATGAGCATTCCGACGTTAATCGTCTTCAAAGACGGTCAAGTCGTTGACAAAGTCGTAGGTTTCCAACCTAAAGAACAACTTCAGTCCGTTCTTGAAAAACATTACTAAGAAGCGTATAGGACGCATTAAAAAAGAGCTTCGGCTCTTTTTTATTTTGAATGGGGAATAGCGTATGGAAGACTTTCAGTTAAAAATCAGGCAGAAACTTGCGGTGCTGCCGATGGAACCCGGCTGTTATTTGATGAAGGACAGGCAGGGGGAGATCATCTATGTCGGTAAGGCGAAGAATCTGCGCAACCGTGTCCGCTCTTATTTCAGCGGTGCACATGATGAGAAGACGACCCGGCTTGTCGCGGAGATCCGGGACTTTGAGTTCATCATCACAAGTACGGAGATTGAATCGCTGCTCCTTGAGCTGACGCTGATCAAAAAGCATTATCCGCGCTACAATATTCTGCTGAAGGATGACAAGAGCTATCCGTTCATCAAGATCACAAAGGAGAAGCATCCGAGGCTGCTTGTCACACGCCAGGTGAAGAAGAACAGCGGCAAATATTTCGGCCCGTATCCGAATGCGTATTCCGCGCAGGAGACAAAGAAGCTGCTGGACCGTATTATTCCGTTCCGGAAATGCAACCATATGCCGGACAAACTGTGTCTTTACTACCATATCGGCCAGTGTCTCGGTCCGTGTGTCTATCCGGTCGAGGAGCAGGAATATCAGGCGATGGTGCAGACGGTCACCCAGTTTCTGAACGGTGAGGATTCAACGATCATTGAAGACCTGCGCCGCAAGATGGAAGAGGCGAGCAGCGCACTGAACTTTGAGCAGGCCAAGGAGTACCGTGACTTGATCAGTCACGTGGAGGCTATCATGTTCAAGCAGAAGATGATGACAGCTGATATGACGGTGAGAGATATTTTCGGTTACAGTGTGGATAAAGGCTGGATGTGCGTGCAGGTGTTCTTCATCAGACAGGGGAATTTAATCGAGCGGAACGTGACGATGATACCGCTGCTGCAGGATCCGGAAGATGCATTCTACAACTTCATCGGCCAGTTCTATCAGCTGAACCAGAACATTCTGCCGAAGGAAGTACATATACCGGTCGGGCTGGACATCGAGATAGTGCGTTCCGTCGTCGAGACGAAAGTCGTTCAGCCGGTGCGCGGTGCGAAGCGGGAGATGGTCGAGCTGGCGGAGAAAAATGCGAGGATCGCCCTGTCCAATAAGTTCGATATGATAGAGCGCGATGAGTCACGCACAATTAATGCGATTGAAGAACTGGGACGTGCGATGAACATCCAGACACCTATCCGCATCGAAGCATTCGATAACTCCAATATTCAAGGGGTGGACCCGGTGTCAGCCATGATTACGTTCATCGACGGCAGGCCGAGCAAGAAAGACTACCGGAAGTATAAAATCCGGACGGTGCAGGGGCCGGATGACTACAAATCGATGGCGGAAGTCGTGAGACGACGCTATATGAGGGTGCTGCGGGAAGGGCTGCCGCTTCCTGACCTGATCATTGTCGACGGCGGCAAAGGCCATATGAACATTATTACGAGTGTGCTGGAAGATGAGCTGGGACTCGATATCCCGGTCGCCGGTCTGAAGAAAAATGCGAAGCACCAGACAGCAGAACTATTGTACGGCGATAACGCAGACATCATTCCGCTCGACAAGAAGAGCCAGGCGTTCTACTTGCTGCAGCGCATTCAGGACGAAGTGCACCGGTTTGCCATCACGTTCCATAGGCAGACCCGGCAGAAGACAGGGCTGCAGTCTCAGCTGGACACTATACCAGGTGTCGGTCCGAAGCGGAAGACACAGCTGATCAAGCATTTCGGTTCGATTAAACGCATTAAAGAGGCCCCGCTTGAGGAACTGACGGCACTCGGTATACCGAAAGCGACAGCGGAGATCATTCAGACGACGCTGAACAGTTCGTGATAATAAAAAACACGGAACGAGTGTCCGTGTTTTTTATTATGATTTCATGCCAGCATCCCGCTAATTGAAAATAATTATCATAGTTCACAAGGGTTTGAAAAGTGATACAATAATGCCATACAGCAAGTTATTATTTTTTTCTGCGAAATGTAATCGGTTTCTTGATTTCATAATTTAAGAAGCGTAGAATTAAACGTGTTCATTTATCTTGCTACAAAATTATTAGGGGGGACTTCGCTTGGCGAAACCAGAACAGTCTTTTGCATTACGCAGGTTGCATTCTTTAATTGGTGTGCTGCCGATTGGTGTATTCTTACTCCAGCATTTATTCGTTAACCACTTTGCAGTTTACGGTCCTGAGAGCTTCAACAGAGCTTCTGACTTCATGGGCAACCTACCACTGAAATTGCTGCTGGAAACAGTAGTCATCTACATCCCGATTTTATTCCATGCGATCTACGGCGTATATATCGCATTTACATCACGCAATAACATTGGACATTACTCAACATTCCGCAACTGGATGTTCCTGCTGCAGCGTGTGACCGGGGTCATCACGTTCATCTTTATCGCTGTCCATGTCTGGCAGACACGCGTGCAAGTTGCATTCGGTCACCACGTGGATTACAGCATGATGCATGAGTTGATGACGAATCCTTTCTACATCGGTTTCTATGTCATCGGTATTTTGAGCACAGTGTTCCACTTTGCGAATGGTCTATGGTCATTTGCCATTACTTGGGGTATCACTCAGAATGACAAGTCGCAGCGCATCATGACTTATGTGTCATTAGTCGTATTCCTGGCAGTATCAGCATTAGGTTTAACAGCATTATTTGCATTCATTTAATTTAGAGGAGTGGCATATATATGGCAAACAGTAAGGTTATCGTTGTCGGCGGCGGGCTCGCCGGGTTAATGGCAGCGATTAAAGCAGCAGAACAGAACACCAATGTGGAGCTGTTCTCATTAGTACCTGTTAAGCGGTCTCATTCAGTGTGCGCACAAGGTGGAATCAATGGTGCGGTTAATACGAAAGGTGAGGGCGATTCACCTTGGATTCACTTCGATGATACAGTATACGGCGGTGACTTCCTGGCGAACCAGCCCCCCGTTAAAGCGATGACTGAAGCAGCGCCTGCTATCATCCACTTATTAGACCGTATGGGTGTTATGTTCAACAGAACACCTGAAGGGTTACTTGACTTCCGTCGGTTCGGCGGGACACTGCATCACCGTACGGCTTATGCCGGTGCGACAACGGGGCAGCAGTTATTGTATGCTCTGGACGAACAGGTACGCCGCTACGAAGTAGAAGGATTAGTCACAAAATTTGAAGGCTGGGAATTCCTCGGCATCGTTAAAGATGACGCCGGTGTCTGCCGCGGTATCGTTGCTCAGAACTTAATCAACGCAGAAATCAAATCATTTGCAGCTGATGCTGTCATTATGGCAACGGGTGGTCCTGGTATTATCTTCGGTAAATCAACGAACTCTATGATCAACACAGGTTCTGCCGCTTCTGTTGTCTACCAGCAAGGTGCGACGTATGCAAACGGTGAGTTCATCCAGATTCACCCGACAGCGATTCCCGGCGATGATAAACTGCGGCTGATGAGTGAATCTGCGCGTGGTGAAGGCGGACGTGTCTGGACATATAAAGATGGTAAGCCATGGTACTTCCTGGAAGAGAAATATCCGGATTACGGTAACTTAGTGCCGCGTGACATCGCAACTCGTGAGATCTTCGATGTCTGTGTCAACCAGAAGCTCGGTATCAATGGTGAGAACATGGTCTATCTTGACTTAAGTCATAAAGACCCGCACGAACTGGATGTGAAGCTCGGTGGTATCATCGAAATCTACGAAAAGTTCACAGGTGATGACCCGCGTAAAGTACCGATGAAGATCTTCCCTGCTGTGCATTATTCAATGGGCGGCATCTGGGTGGACTATGACCAGATGACAAACATCCCTGGACTGTTCGCTGCCGGTGAATGTGATTATTCACAGCACGGCGGTAACCGTCTTGGTGCGAATTCATTATTGTCAGCCATTTACGGTGGTATGGTCGCAGGACCGAACGCCATTAAATATATTAAAAACCTTGAAACTTCTTATGAAGATATTCCGGAAGAAATATTTGAACGTCAAGTCGAGAGCGAAAGAGCCCGCTTTGAGTCATTATTGAATATGCGCGGCACAGAAAATGCGTACAAACTTCATAAAGAACTCGGTGAAATCATGACAGCTAACGTGACGGTAGTCCGTCACAATGATAAGCTGCTTGAAACAGACAAGAAGATTGTCGAACTGATGGAACGCTACCAGAACATTGATATGGAAGATACAGCGACATGGAGCAACCAGGCAGTATTCTTTACGCGTCAGTTATGGAACATGCTGGTGCTTGCGCGCGTCATGACCATCGGTGCGTATAACCGTAATGAATCACGCGGCGCCCATTATAAGCCGGAATTTCCGAACCGTAACGATGAGGAATGGCTGAAAACAACAATGGCGATATTTGACGGACCAGAAAATCCACCGATCTTCAACTATGAAGATGTCGATGTCAGCTTAATTCCTCCGCGTGTCCGCGATTACTCTAAAAAAGGAGGCAAACATTAATGGCAGAAAAAACAATCGAATTAGTGATCAGACGTCAGGCTAAGCCGGAAGCTAAGCCTTATGATGAAAAGTTTGTTATTCCATACCGTCCGAACATGAACGTCATCGCAGCGCTCATGGAGATTCAGCGTAATCCAGTCAATGCACAGGGTGAGAAAACAACACCTGTCACATGGGACATGAACTGTCTGGAAGAAGTGTGCGGTGCCTGCTCAATGGTCATCAACGGCCGTGCGCGTCAGTCATGTTCAACGATTATCGATACGCTGGAGCAGCCGATCCGCCTTGAACCGATGGCGACATTCCCGGTGATGCGTGACCTGCAGGTCGACCGTTCTAAAATGTTCGATAACTTAAAACGTGTCAAAGCATGGGTGCCGGTTGATGGTACTTACGACTTAGGACCAGGGCCCCGTATGCCTGAGAAGAAACGTCAGACAGCTTATGAGCTTTCTAAATGTATGACTTGTGGTGTCTGCCTTGAAGTATGTCCGAACGTCAACCAGAATTCTAAATTCATGGGAGCGCAGCCGATCTCACAAGTCCGTCTGTTCAATCTGCATCCGACAGGCAGTATGAATAAAGACGAACGTCTTCACGCCTTGATGGGTGAAGGCGGACTGGCTGAATGCGGTAACTCCCAGAACTGTGTGAAAGCTTGTCCTAAAGGGATTCCTTTGACAACATCAATCGCAGCGATGAACCGGCAGACGAACTTCCAGTTATTCAAATCATTCTTTGGTTCTGATTATCAGGTCAATTAATTATGACGGCAGGCGGAGATTTCCGCCTGCTGCTTTTTTTGATATGATAGTGCTATATGTAGAAGAGGGAGTCATTATGGACAATAAGGAAATGGTTATTTCAATTGAATATCAGTTAAGAAGAATTGCCGACCGCATCAAAATCCAGGGCCGCAGCATCCTGCAGTCCTATCAGCTCTCAAATCAGCAGTTCATCGCGATACAGTGGGTCGGGGAAGGTCCGGTCACCGTCGGCCAGCTCGCTTCAAATATGGGGCTTGCGGTCTCGACAACTTCTGAGATGGTTGATCAGCTGATCCTCAAAAACTGTGTGCGCCGGGAGAAAGATCTGAACGACAAACGGAAAGTGAACCTGCTGCTTGAAGATAAAGGCCGCGCGATCATCAAAGAAGTGATCACGCATCGTCAGAACTATTTGAACGGCTTGATGAGCGGGATGTCACAGGATGACAAAGAAGCACTGCAGCAGTCGGTGGCGACGCTCTATGAGGCGATTGGAGAGCAGCACGATGAATAGACCGATCGGCGTTATTGATTCAGGTGTCGGCGGCCTGACGGTGGCGAAGGAAATCATGCGGCAGCTGCCCAATGAAGCGATCTATTATCTCGGTGACGTAGCGCGCTGTCCTTACGGGCCGCGGCATGGCGAGGAAGTGAAGCGGTTCACGACGGAGCTTGCATTATTTCTGATGACAAAAAACATCAAGATGCTTGTGATTGCCTGTAATACAGCGACTGCGGTTGCTCTGACGGCACTGCAGGAAATGCTGCCGATTCCTGTGATCGGCGTCATTGAACCCGGCGCCCGGACAGCCATCATGACGACCCACAACAACAAAGTGCTCGTCCTCGGGACAGAAGGAACGATTAAATCTGAAGCATACCGCAAAAAAGTGATGTCCATCAATCCGGCGATTGAAGTGAAAGGGGTCAGCTGCCCGGGATTTGTGCCGCTTGTAGAGCAGGTGCGCTATAAAGACCCCATTGTGACCAACATCGTCATCCATCAGACGCTCAAGCAGTGGCGTCAAGATAAGAGTGACACCGTCATACTAGGCTGCACGCATTACCCGCTGCTGAAAGATTACATCGAACAGTATTTCGGCGGTGAGAAAACCATTATTTCGTCAGGTCTTGAGACTGCAAGAGAAGTCAGTGCACTATTGACGTTCAGTCAGGAGCATGCGCATAATACGCGGGTCAAAGCGCACCGGTTTTTTGTCAACGGCGACCCGGAGAAGTTCATGCGTATTGCCCGGGAATGGCTGGAAGATGACTCACTTATAGTGGAAGCGATCAATTTAGAGGAGGAATTAGCATGAGAGATATCGTCATCGCAACAGGAAACCAAGGAAAGATCAACGACTTCAAATATATCTTCCCTGAAGATAATGTCATCGGTATCCAGACACTCGTACCGGACTTCGACGTCGAAGAAACAGGGACGACCTTTGAAGAAAATGCCCGGCTGAAGTCTGAGGCTGGCTGCAGTCTGCTCGGCAAAATCGTGATTGCTGATGATTCAGGATTAGCAGTGGATGCACTGAACGGTGAGCCGGGTATTTATTCCGCACGCTATGCAGGACCCGCTAAAAATGATGAAGCGAACATCGACCTTCTGCTCGGTAATATGGCAGGAATCACCGACCGTTCGGCGCAGTTCGTCTGTGCCATTGCCGTCAGTGAGCCGGGCAGAGCGACCAGGACATACCGCGGTGAAGTCGCAGGTGAAATCGCTTTAGAGCGGCAAGGTACGCACGGCTTCGGCTACGATCCGGTCTTTTACCTGCCGGCGTACCGTAAAACAATGGCTGAGCTGACCAACGAGGAGAAAGCGGAAATCAGCCACCGCCGCCAAGCGATCGAACAGTTGAAACAAGATTTCTAGTAAGGAGATGGCAAGATGAAATGGGTAATTGTAAGTGACAATCATGGTGAAGAAGTGCTGCGGGATATTCAGACGATTCATGATGACGCGGACTTATGGGTCCACCTCGGTGATTCTGAGTTTGACTATCATGCCCCTGAGCTGAAGCATTATACGAAAGTCGCCGGAAACTGTGACTACGGCGCTGACTTTAAAGACGAGCAGCTCATCCAGTATCATGATATCAACGCCTATATGACGCACGGCCATAAGTTATCTGTGAACCGCGGACTGAAGCAGTTAGCCGCCCGTGCCGCTGAACATCAGTGCAGCATTGCTTTCTATGGTCATACGCATGTACGGCATGTCGAGACAGTCGACGGCGTCGTCTGCATCAATCCGGGCAGTATCAGCCAGTCGCGCAGCGCTGACCCGGAAAGCTATGCGGTCATCACTTTTGATGAGACGGAGAAAGTCATCACCTTCCTGAATGAGCGGCATGAAATCATGGATAAAGAAGTTCTAGTATTTTAGTGTAATAACACTATAAAACTTTTAGCGATCTATTGTTTTCCCGCTAATTGTTGTTGACTTTAAAGTTCAAACTTGATTATAATTAATCTTGTCTTGAATGAGTCCTGGTAGCTCAGCTGGATAGAGCAACGGCCTTCTAAGCCGTCGGTCGGGGGTTCGAATCCCTCCCAGGACGCTAAAACAAAAGGAAATGTGATTCTTCACATTTCCTTTTTTATTTGTACAGTCATGATAAATCATATAAAATTTAACTAACAATCGATAGATGAGGGGTAAACCGATGAATAAATTTGATGAACAGATCATCGTGGTCGACAGAGAATCATTGTTCAGTCATGAAAAGAATGCATTTAACGGCTTTATTACTATAGAAGATCAGCGCGCCCTTGAAATGTTCGAGACATTGTCTAAATATGAAGTGAAACGTCGCGGTGATATGGAAGAGGACCCTGCGTTCAAGCAGTTGATCTCTTACTGTATCCTTGAAAATGAACACGACGAGCTGCTTGTCTATGAGCGTTTATCCGGCGGCGGTGAAGGAAGGCTGCACGGTCTGAGCTCACTCGGTATCGGCGGCCATATGAACCATCTGGACGGCGATGATATTGAGATGATCCTGATGGAAAACGCAAGACGTGAACTGGCAGAGGAAGTCGGCCTGTCAGCCATCCCTGACAACGACCTTGAACTTATGGGGTTCATCAACGATGATGACAATGAAGTCGGACGCGTACATATCGGACTTGTTTTCAAGATCAAAGTGGAGGCAGCACAGGTGAACGTTGTTGAGACGGATACGCTTGCCATCCAGTGGAGAAACAAGTCAGACCTTCTGGCGGCGGGCAGCTACGAGACATGGAGCCGGCTGATCATCGATGCACTATATACAGCAGGTTTCTAAATGAGTGAGATCATCATCTTCCCGAAAATAGATGACGGGCTGAACCGGCAGCTGGAAGAGGCGATGGCAGCACAAGATTACGAACGGGCTTATGATATCATCCATGAGATGGAGCGTCATATCGAGCTCAGTCATAAGCAGCAGCTCATCAAGCTCGAGATTTTACAGCACATCGGTTCATTTATTGAGCTCAGGGAAGAAGCAAGTATACTACTCAATCAAGGTCATCCTTCCTATGACGTGATCATCCGTTATTTCCTTGAAAGTCTGTTCGCACTCGAGCAGTACCAGACTGTGATTGAGCTCATTGAATCACTGCGCTCAGAAGACCTGGACCATGGGCTGATGATGCAGCTGCTGCCGCTTTACGATGCCGCACAGCACAGGCGTAATGAACGTGATAAACGTTCAACCGGTCAGCTGCAGCAGTTTCTCCAGTGGCCGGTCAGCCGGCAGCTGCACTATATGGTGGAACTTATTGAAGGTGAGCAGTTCAATTACTGCTCAACGGTCCGTCATTTACTTGGTCAGTCCCTTCATCCCAAAGTGCAGACACTGATGATTGAATATCTGCTGCTGGCCGGTGCTGAAGGGAAGATTCAGTTCAACAAGCTGGAGCAGCATGTGACTATTAATCTGGCCGATCTGCCTCATGTGCAGGAATCCAGGCTTGCTGCTGTATGGCCGCACGTCATCGACTGGTTTGATATGCATGCGCCGGCACAGTCGCCTGCGGTCAGCGAATGGCTGAACGACCAGCAGATGATGCGCTACCCGCTTGACTTCAAAGACAGTACGGATATGCTTTATGACATCGAAACGATAGCAGAAGCTTATGTTATATACTTGACGCGGCTGTTTGCACTTGAAGAGGAGACGCTTCAAGAGACAGCAGACCATACCGCCATTATCCGGGCCATTGAACGGACGGAGACTGCCGGCAGTTAAAATGATTCATATTGTTGAACGTCTTGTGAATTATGCTATAATAAAAGAGTTGAAAATTAACTGGAGGTTATTACACATGACAGCAAAATGGGAAAAGCAAGAAGGTAACGTAGGCGTTTTAACAGTTACTGTTCCTGCAGAAGAAGTAAATTCAGGCTTGGACAAAGCATTCAAAAAAGTCGTTAAACAAGTCAACGTACCAGGTTTCCGTAAAGGGAAAATGCCGCGTCCGTTATTCGAACAACGTTTCGGCGTTGAATCTTTATATCAGGATGCGCTTGATTTCATCTTGCCGGATGCTTATGCAGATGCAGTGGATGAAGCAGGGATCAACCCGGTTGACCGTCCTGAGATCGACATCGAACAGATGGAAAAAGGTAAAGAGCTGATCTTCACAGCGAAAGTGACTGTTGAGCCGGAAGTGACTTTAGGCGACTACAAAGGACTTGAAGTAGAAGCAGCAGACACTGAAGTGTCAGACGAAGAATTCGAAGCAGCTATCAATGCAGAACTTGCACGTAAAGCTGAACTTGTTGTTAAAGAAGACGGTGCTGTTGAAAACGGCGATGTTGTTAACCTGGACTTCGATGGTTATGTGAACGATGAGCAGTTCGAAGGCGGAAAAGCAGAAGGCTATGACCTTGAAATCGGTTCCGGCCAGTTCATCCCAGGCTTCGAAGAACAGTTAGTAGGTGCTAAAACAGGCGAAGAGAAAGACGTTACCGTTACATTCCCTGAAGAGTACCACGCTGAAGAATTAGCAGGTAAAGATGCAGTGTTCAAAGTGAAAATCAACGAAGTGAAAACTAAAGAAGTACCTGAACTTGATGACGAGTTAGCGAAAGAGCTTGATGAGTCTGCTGAGTCAGTGGATGCTTACAAAACAAAATTCCGCGCTGACTTAGCTGAGCAGAAGAAATTCGCCGCTGAAAACGCGACAAAAGAATCATTGATCGCTCAAGTGACTGAGAATGCACAAGTTGATATTCCACAGGCTATGGTTGACACTGAGCTCGGCCGCATGATGCAGGAATTCGAACAGCGCATCGCACAGCAAGGGTTAAACCTTGAGTTGTACTACCAGTTCTCTGGTCAATCAGAAGAGCAGTTAAAAGAAAGCATGCAGGAAGATGCAGAGAAACGTGTTAAAACAAACTTAACACTTGCTGCTATCGCTAACGCAGAAAACATTGAAATCTCTGATGAAGATGTAGAAGCTGAATTAACTAAAATGAGCGAACAGTTCGGTTTATCAGTAGATGATATCCGTTCAGCGCTTGGCAACACAGCTGTGCTGAAAGATGACCTGCGCATCCAAAAAGCAATCGATGTATTAGTCAGCGAAGCTAAAACTAAGTAATAAGAAAATATAATTGATGAAAAGGGGCCATATATCTATTCACTGGATATACGGCCGTCTTTTTATGTAGAGATATATCGGCTTTCTCGTCATGACCGTCCATAAGCATTCATATTGCATGCAGACTGAGAATACGTTATGATAGTAAGCCAGCGAAATAATTGAATACGGGCATTGTTTGACTTTCTGACTGTTTAACTGCAGAAGCTGCAAGTCAGACTCTTCCCGGTTTAATTAGTTGCATATCATGTATCTTTTTAGTATATTCGTCTAAAGACAGGGGTGTAGACATGTTTAAATTTGATGAAGATGAAGAAAACTTGAAATGTTCCTTCTGTGGTAAGGATCAGGACCAGGTTAAGAAATTAGTAGCCGGCAGCGGCGTTTATATATGCAATGAATGTATTGAACTATGTGCTGAGATTGTCGAGGAAGAACTGAAGACAACGGGTACAGAGGAACTGACAGAAATACCGAAACCTAAAGAAATGCTGGCGCTGCTGGATGAGTATGTCATCGGCCAGACAAAGGCGAAAAAAGCACTTGCGGTAGCGGTTTACAATCACTACAAACGTATTGTTCAGCCTGCTAAAACAGATGAAGAAGAAGTCGAACTGCAAAAAAGTAACATCGCACTGATCGGTCCTACCGGTAGTGGTAAGACGCTTCTTGCACAGACACTTGCCCGTTCACTGAACGTGCCGTTCGCTATCGCAGACGCGACAAGCCTGACTGAAGCGGGCTATGTCGGCGAAGACGTAGAGAACATCTTGCTGCGTTTAATTCAAGCCGCTGATTTTGATATTGAGCGCGCTGAAAAAGGCATCATTTATGTCGATGAAATCGATAAGATTGCCCGTAAATCTGAGAACACTTCAATTACGCGTGATGTGTCAGGTGAAGGGGTGCAGCAGGCACTGCTGAAAATTCTTGAAGGGACTGTAGCTTCTGTCCCACCTCAAGGCGGCCGTAAGCATCCGAACCAGGAATTCATTCAGATTGATACAACCAATATTCTGTTTATTCTCGGCGGTGCGTTTGACGGTATTGATGAAGTCATCAAACGCCGTCTCGGTGAAAAAGTCATCGGCTTCACAGGTCAGAAAGACAAAGACATCGATGAAGCGGCGCTGTTATCACAGATCAAACCTGAGGACCTGCAGGCATATGGTCTGATTCCTGAGTTCATCGGCCGTATTCCGGTTGTTGCGAACCTGGAACAGCTCGACGTTGATGCGCTGAAGAGCATTTTGACGCAGCCGAAAAACGCGCTTGTCAAACAGTTCAAGAAGATGCTTGAACTGGACGGCGTTGAACTTGAATTCACAGATGAAGCGCTGACAGCGATTAGTGAACTGGCAATCGAACGTAAAACAGGGGCACGTGGCCTGCGTTCAATTATTGAAGAAAGTCTGATGGATATTATGTTTGATATCCCATCTGAAGAGAACGTCGCTAAAGTCATCATCACAGAAGAGACGATCCGTGAATCGACTTCTCCGGAGATGTATGATGAAGCTTCAAACTTGATCGAGTCAGAAAAATCAGCATAACACTTAACCTCATGGGGTCGTTTACTCTATGAGGTTTCTTTTTGATGATTTGACTATGTATAATAAGAAGAAAAACAGGAGAAAACTATGAATATCAATCCGAACAACGTAGAAATCATTATCAGTGCGGTCAAGCCGGAGCAGTATCCGGACACGGGACTGCAGGAAATCGCGCTTGCCGGCCGGTCAAATGTCGGGAAGTCGTCCTTCATCAATACGATGATCAACCGCAAAAGCATGGCGAGAATTTCATCGAAACCGGGTAAAACACAGACGCTTAACTTCTTTAACATTGATGAGCAGCTCGTCTTTGTCGATGTGCCGGGCTACGGTTATGCAAAAGTATCAAAATCAGAGCGGGAACGCTGGGGTAAAATGATCGAGACTTATTTGACGACACGTGAGAATCTTGCGGTTGTCATTCAGCTCGTTGATATCCGTCACGAACCGACGCAGGATGACGTCCTGATGTATGATTTTCTGAAGCATTACGACATTCCCGTCATTATCATCGCAACGAAAGAAGACAAAATCCCAAAGGGCAAAGTGCAGAAGCATCTGAAAGTAGTCCGTCAGACACTTGAGATGGATTCTGGTGACACTTTGATCAGTTATTCGTCATTATCAAAAGATAAAAACACATTGATCTGGCAGGCCATCGAAAAATATTTATAGAGCATGAGCCCTTATCAAACAATGGAATTATGTTATAATAGGACTAATGGCTATAAATGGGGGCGACATGAATGCATATTGTTGTAGTGAGCGTTAATCATCGTACAGCAGATGTAAGTTTAAGAGAAAAACTGACATTTTCAGAGTTGAATATAGAAGAGGCACATCAAACACTGATCAACCAGAAATCAGTGTTTGAAGGAATTATTGTATCGACATGTAACCGGACGGAGATTTATGCGGTCGTCGACCAGCTGCATACAGGACGCTACTACATTCAGTCATTTTTAGCAGAATGGTTTGATGTGGCATTGGAAGTCGTGAAGTCAGTCACTACGGTCAAAGTAGACGACGAAGCAGTCGCTCATCTCTATAATGTGACAGCAGGGCTTGATTCAATCGTCCTCGGTGAGACGCAGATTTTAGGACAGATCCGCGACAGCTTTCTAATGGCCCAAAGTGAAGGGACGACCGGCACGATTTTCAACAAATTGTTCAAGGAAGCCATCACTTTGGCGAAACGTGCGCATTCTGAAACGGACATCTCTTCTAAAGCAGTGTCGGTGTCATATGCTGCGGTGGAACTGTCGAAGAAAGTGCTTGGTACATTGAATGACAAACGGATTTTGATCATCGGTGCAGGAGAGATGGCGGAGCTCGCGCTTGAGAACTTATCAGGCAGTGGTGCTGAACATATCACAGTCATCAACCGCACACCGGAGAAAGCAGTGTCACTTGCTCATAAGTTCGGCGGCAGACATATGATGATCAGTGAACTGCAGTGCGCATTGATGAACAGTGACATCGTCATTTCATCAACAAGCGCCCGTGATTATATCATTACTGAGGAGATGATGAGCGGCCTGATGCGCATGCGTCCGTCTCATCCGATTGTGCTGATTGATATCGCCGTTCCGCGTGACATTGATCCGATGGTCGGCAGGCTGGATCTCGTCTTCAATTATGATGTGGATGACTTGAAAGGTCTTGTTGATGCCAATCTTGCTGAGCGTGAGAAAGCAGCTGAGAAAATCCGCTTGATGATTGATACATCAGTACTGCAGTTTACAGAATGGGTGAATATGCTCGGTGTAGTTCCGGTCATTACGGCACTGCGCGAGAAAGCACTCCGTATTCAGGAAACAACGATGGAAAGCATCGAGCGCAAAATGCCCGACCTTTCTGACCGTGACCGTAAAGTGATCTCGAAGCATATGAAGAGCGTCATCAACCAGATGTTAAAAGATCCGATTCAGCAGGCGAAAGAACTGAGCGGCCATAACAACCGCAGTGAAGAGCTGCAGTTCTTCCAGGAGATTTTTAATATTACAACTGAAGTAGAAATCATTAACGAACGGGAAAACTATAATATTAAATCATTTCGGGGGCAGCTTGAACCAAGAAATGGGTGAGTGAATGTCTGATATAGTTATGATTCGGTTGCACGAGGCAATACTCTTCATCTACATGTTGAGTGTTGCCTGTTATTTCTTCGATTTCGTTGAGAAAAACAATAGAGTAAAGAAAACCGGTTTTATGATGTTAGTGGGCGTATTTATGATGCAGACACTGCTTGTGGGCCAGTTCATCGTTAATACCGGAAGGTTTCCGGTGCAGACGATCAGCGAAGGGTTTTATTTCTTCACCTGGCTGATCATTTTGATCTCCATCATTCTGTCGGTGAGCACGCGGTCGGAACTGATCACGTTTATGATGAACTTGATCGGCTTTACGTTTATGGCGATCCATACGTTTCAGCCGCTGCAGTATAACTCGGATACCGCTGTCTCGCATATGATGAACGAACTGCTGATGATTCACGTGACGCTCGCCATCACAGCGTATGTCATGTTTCTTATCGCGGCGCTGCACGCGCTGCTGTATTTAATACAGATGAATAACTTAAAGAAGAAGAAATTCAATCAGAAGTTTTTCAGGATCAATGACCTTGCGTCCATCGGGAAATTTGTCAGTATATTCAGTATAGCGGGTTTTGTGCTTCTTCTGATTTCTCTCATTCTCGGCGTACAGTGGGGGCTGATCCTGATCGGCGGCTCCATCTGGGCGGACAGCAAAGTAATCGGTTCCATGATTGTGCTGTTCATATACGGTGCATTCATATTTGTATTTAATCAGAAACGTTTGAAAGTGAATATTTTGATGGAGATTAATATTATTCTGTTCTTGATCTGTATGATTAATTACCTGCTCTTATCCAGATATTCTGAATTTCATCAGTTAATCAACTAGGAGGCTTCACATGAGAAAGATTATAGTAGGAACAAGAAGAAGTCAGCTTGCTCTGACACAGAGTAACCAGTTTATCCAGAAAATTAAAGACCGTTTCCCTGAAGTGGACATTGAAATCAAGGAAATTGTCACAAAAGGCGATAAAATCGTTAATGTGCAGCTGTCAAAAGTCGGCGGCAAAGGCTTGTTCGTCAAAGAGATTGAACAGGCGCTGTTTGACAAAGAGATTGACATGGCCATCCATTCGCTGAAAGACGTGCCAAGTGAACTGCCCGATGGACTGACGCTCGGCTGTATTCCAGATAGAGAGGATCCACGCGATGCCTTCATCTCTAAAGGTCATGTGAAGTTAGCAGATTTGAAGGCAGGGAGTGTCATCGGTACAAGTTCGCTGCGCCGGGGTGCTCAGCTGCTGAGCTTATATCCTGAACTTCAGATTGAATGGATCCGCGGCAATATTGACACGCGGCTGAATAAACTGGAACATGAACATTATGATGCGATTATTCTAGCAGCGGCCGGTCTGAAACGGATGGGCTGGAGCGATGACACCGTCACTGAATATCTGGACCATGAAACAATGCTGCCGGCTATCGGCCAGGGCGCACTCGGTATTGAATGCCGTGCAGACGATATAGAAGTGCTGGAGCTGTTACGAGCGGTCCATAATGAAGAAGTGGAGCGCTGTACACAGGCTGAACGCCAGTTCCTGAAACTGATGGATGGCAGCTGTCAAGTGCCGATTGCAGGTCATGCAGTCATAGACGGAGACCAGATACATTTCAAAGGTCTTATTATGTCTCCGGACGGGAAAGAGAAATATGTTTCTGATGTCACCGGAACTGATCCGGCTGCAGTCGGCCGTCAGGCAGCAGAAGAGATGCAGGTTAACGGGGCACACAACATCATTGCAGCGTTGAATGAAGAAGGAAGCCGGTAATATGAAGCCAGTTATATTGATGACTGACAGCCACGCCACTAAGAGCGATAAAGTAGACATTGTCCATCTTCCTTTAATAGGAATACGACAGCTGCCTGTTGTTCACGCGTATGCTCGTAATCAATATGACTGGCTTCTTTTTACGAGCAGAAATGCAGTCCGGCTCTTCTTTGAGCAGTATCCGGACATCACATTCAGCAAAGTGGCTTCAATCGGCAGCAGGACTTCAGAGGCACTTATCACGCATGGTGTCGCAATCGACTATGAGCCGCCTGAATTCAATCAGGAGTCATTTATCGCGCATGCGGCGGACCGCTTTGACGACTGCTCGATTCTACTGCCGTGCAGTGCAAAGGCGCGGCCGAAGCTCGCGGATTTTCTGAGCAGGCGGGCAGCCGTGACAACAATCGCCCTCTATGAACCTGTCACCAATGAAAATAATGCAAAGAAGATGAACACACTGCTCTTGAGTGGTAGTATAGATGTGGTCGTATTTATGAGTCCGTCAGCCGTCCGCGCCTATTTTACGGCGTACAGCAAGATTCATCAGCTGGTCGTAGCGATTGGGCCGGTGACGAGCCGGGCGCTGCAGAACGTTCATCAGCCGCATATCACCGCCTTGCAGTCAACGAAAGAGGCAATTATCGATAAAATACTTGAAATGAGGGACAGTAATGCAATTTGACAGACATAGAAGACTTCGCTCTTCAGCCGTAATGAGAGACATGGTAAGAGAAACTACCATTTCCAAAAAGGATTTGATCTATCCTATCTTTGTTATTGAGAAAGATGATGTGAGAAACGAGATTCAATCGATGCCGGGAATTTTCCAGCTCAGTCTGAACCTTCTTCATGAAGAACTGAAAGTGTCTTATGATCTCGGCATTCGCGCTGTGATGTTCTTTGGTATTCCGAACGAGAAGGATGCATGCGGCACTGGTGCATTCATCGATGATGGCATTATCCAGAAGGCAACACGTCTTTGCAAACAGCTGTATCCTGATATGCTTGTTCTTGCGGATACATGTCTTTGTGAGTATACGGACCATGGTCACTGCGGTGTACTGGATGATCACGGTGATGTCATCAATGACGAGACGCTGCCGATTCTTGTGCAGACGGCCGTCTCACAGGCAAAAGCAGGTGCTGATATCATTGCACCGAGCAACATGATGGATGGCTTTGTCGCGCATATTAGACAGGGTCTTGATGAAGCAGGCTTCTACAATATCCCTATTATGAGCTACGGCATCAAATATGCTTCAGCATTCTACGGTCCGTTCCGTGACGCCGCTGAAAGCACGCCGCAGACAGGAGACCGGAAATCCTACCAGATGGATCCGGCGAACCGTCTGGAAGCGATGCGCGAACTTGACAGTGATATCGCAGAAGGTGCTGACATGATGATCGTGAAGCCGGCACTCAGCTATCTTGATATTATCCGTGATGTGCGCAACAACAGCAATCTGCCGGTCGTCGCCTACAATGTCAGCGGTGAATACGCGATGACGAAAGCCGCTGCACAAAACGGCTGGATTGACGAGGAACGCATCGTGATGGAACAGATGATTTCCATGAAGCGCGCTGGTGCAGACATGATCATCACTTACTTTGCTAAAGATATTTGCAGCTACATCAATAAAGGAGGATACTAATGAATCGTTCACAGCAGGCATTCGAAGCAGCACAGAAAGTCATGCCGGGCGGCGTCAACAGTCCGGTCCGGGCGTTCAAGAGCGTAGATATGGACCCGATTTTCATGGACCATGGTAAAGGCTCAAAAATATATGATATCGACGGCAATGAGTATATCGACTATGTCCTGAGCTGGGGCCCGCTTATTTTAGGGCATGCTGATCCGACAGTCACTGAACAACTGAACAAGACTGTCTTGAACGGCACAAGCTTCGGCGCGCCGACTGAGCTCGAGACGAAAATGGCGGAACTTGTCATTGAACGCGTCCCGTCCATTGAGATGGTCCGTATGGTTTCAAGCGGTACTGAGGCGACACTTGCTGCCCTGCGTCTCGCGCGCGGCTATACTGGCCGGAACAAAATTCTGAAGTTCATCGGCTGCTACCACGGTCACAGTGACAGTCTGCTCATTAAAGCGGGCTCTGGTGTAGCGACGCTTGGACTGCCGGATTCCCCTGGTGTACCGAAAGGAACGGCTGAAAACACAATCACGGTTCACTATAATGACCTTGATGCAGTGAAGACAGCATTTGAGAAATATGGTGATGATATTGCCTGTGTTATCGTTGAACCCGTAGCCGGTAATATGGGCGTTGTCCCACCGGTGGAAGGTTTTCTGCAAGGACTGCGGGACATCACAAATGAATATGGTGCGCTGCTGATCTTTGATGAAGTCATGACAGGCTTCCGCGTCGGCTACAACTGTGCGCAAGGTTACTTCAATGTGACACCCGACCTGACTTGTCTCGGCAAAGTTATCGGCGGCGGACTGCCGGTAGGCGCGTTCGGGGGCAGACGTGACATTATGGAACGTATCGCACCGGCAGGAGATATTTACCAGGCAGGCACACTGAGCGGTAATCCACTGGCGATGACCGGCGGCTATTATACGCTCAGTCAGCTGACAGAAGACAGCTATACGTATTTCAATCAGCTGGGTGACCAGCTGGAAGCGGGCTTAACAGAAGTGTTCGCTAAACATAGTGTGCCGATCACGATTAATCGTGCCGGCAGCATGATCGGCTACTTCCTGAATGAACAGAAAGTGACGAATTTTGAGACGGCGAGCAAGTCTGACCTCAAGCTGTTTGCGAAGATGTACCGCGAGATGGCTGCAAATGGTGTGTTCCTGCCGCCGTCCCAGTTCGAAGGCATGTTCCTGTCAACGAAGCATACATCAGCAGATATCGAGAAAACTTTAGCGGCATTTGATAAAGCGCTGAACGCCGTTAAATAAAGGGTTTATATAATGAAAATCACATTATTCTCATGTGATTTTCATTTTTTTTTATGAATGATGTTTATATTCCTGATTAAAGGCAATAATATTGATGTAAATAAAATTTACAAAAATAATCTTAACGGAGGTTTTCTACTATGGCTAACAACAAAAACGTTAACGACAAAGACGTTATCTATGATTCAGAAAAAGATCGTCATGTAACACATCAAGCGGATGGTACTACAAATCGGGACGGGGACCGTGTAAGAGAAACACGTGATACACACGTTCATCGTGAAGAACCGAAGAAGAAAAGTCCATGGCCTTGGTTGATTCCATTATTAATCCTTCTTCTTGCGATTCCATTGCTAATGAGCATGTGTAACAATGACAAAGATGACAAAAAAGACGATAATAAAACAGAAGAGTCAACTACAGAAAAAGCAACTACAGAAAAAGCAACAACTGAATCAGCTTCTGTAGTGAAATTCGACTTAGCTTCAATCGTTAACTTTGACCTTGCGTCTTAATAATTGAAACCGTGGATTAGTTCACGGTTTTTTATTTTGATGGTTGATATATTGAAAGAAAGCACCGCTGAAGATATTATTCCTCAGCGGTGCTTTCTTTAATTCTTAAAAAATTCTTAAAAAATTATATTGAGCAGTAATGTCAGTAAGATGGATAAAACGATTGAAATGATGATCGAGAACAAGCACCCTGTGGATCCCCCTGCATATCTAAACATCTGTCTGCCTCCTTTAGCTTCTTAATTAATAAATAGCCTGCTCACAACTTTCTAAACAAATTTGTTACAATATTAAGTAGAGGAAGTGACGGCAATGTTTCAACTGTTATTAGTAATTCTCGCTCTTTCGGTCGGTTTTCTGCTGATGAAAGTCGGTATGATACTGCCGTGGCTGTTCGGCCCGATCATTGCGGCGGTGCTGTGCAGCAAATTCTCCCGGCGAACGATTGTCTGGCCGAAAGTACTCGGTGACCTCGGTCTGTTTATTTTAGGCGCTCAGATCGGGGCTGCTTTCACCCGTCAAGTCGTGCTGGATATTAAAGATGATGCTGTCAATATCGTCATCCTGAATATGCTGCTGCTTGCTGCGGCCGTCCTGCTGTCCCTTTTGTTTAAAAAAATTGTGGACTGCACGTTTGAAACGGCACTGCTCAGTTCGATTCCTGGTGCACTGAGTCAGATGATTGTGATGGCCGAGGAAAATAAACAGGCGAATCTGCTTGTAGTGACTTTATCCCAGACGTCACGGCTGCTGTTTGTCATCATGATTGTGCCGCTGGTCAGTTCATGGCAGAGCGGCGGCGTATCACATGCCGCTCATAAAGCACCATCTCTCTTTATGCAGCTGAGTCCGCTGTCGTTCATCCTGCTCGTGCTCAGTACTGCTGCTGTCTACCGGCTCATGACCAAAATCCATTTTCCGGTCCCGCAGCTGCTGGCGCCGATACTGGTGCTGATTATATGGAATATGATGACGGAACAGACCTTCTCGATTCCATATATGCTGGTTGCTTTAGCGCAAGTGCTGTTCGGTATTAGAATCGGCCTTCAAATGTACAGTCTATCGAACCAGCTGTCCAGGCGGCTGTTTGTCGGTATATGCATTCACAACTTGCTGCTGATCGGTGCGACGCTCGTCATGGTCATTGTGTTCACCTGGCTGACCGCTCATCCGTTCAACGACCTGTTTCTCAGTGCGGCCCCGGGCGGCATGGCACAGATTATCGTGGTCGGTATTGAAACCGGTGCCAATGTCGCTATGATTTCAAGCTATCATATTTTCAGGATATTCTTCATATTGCTCATTGTCACACCGCTCGTCCAGTACATACTGAAGAAAAGTCAGATTGACAAGAGGCTGTAAATCAGCTACTATTAAATCAAATTCATATGATTATCGGGAAGAGTAGGTCAACAGAAACTTCTAGAGAGTGCAGGTCTGGTGAAACTGTGCAGTGACTTTGATTGAAGGTAGCCCGCAAGTGTCTTTCATTGAACATTCAGTAGGTGGAAGCGTGGAAGAGCGTTAATCTTAATGAGTGCAGCTGCGGCTGAATTTAGGTGGTACCACGAGATTATTCCCGTCCTATTGTTTTAGGACGGGATTTTTTTGTTTTCTGAGCATTACCATATGATTAATTGGAGGTTACTGGATGGATACTAAATACAATCATGAACTAGTTGAAGAAGGCACATATAAGAAATGGGTGGACGACGCACTGTTTAAAGCGGAAAGCGGCTCTGACAAGAAGCCGTTTACTATTGTCATTCCGCCGCCGAACGTGACAGGGAAGCTGCATATCGGCCATGCATGGGATACAACGCTGCAGGATATCATCACGCGTATGAAGCGGATGCAGGGCTACAATACATTGTACTTGCCGGGTATGGACCATGCCGGGATTGCGACACAGGCAAAAGTAGAAGCAAAGCTGCGCGCTGACGGTATTTCACGTCATGATATCGGCCGTGAGAAGTTTCTGGAGCAGACGATGGAATGGAAAGAGGAATATGCCGGATTCATTCGTGAGCAATGGGCGAAGCTCGGTCTCGGCCTCGATTACTCACGTGAACGCTTCACACTGGATGAAGGGCTGTCTGAGGCAGTGCGCGAAGTGTTCGTTAAGATGTACGAAAAAGGGCTGGTCTACCGCGGTGAACGGATTATCAACTGGGATCCTGCTGCACGTACAGCACTGAGCGACATCGAAGTCATTCACGAGGAAATTGAGGGTGCTTTTTATCACATCAACTATCCACTGAGTGATGGCAGCGGCTTCATCGAGATCGCGACGACTCGTCCTGAGACGCTGCTCGGCGACACTGCAGTTGTCGTGCATCCTGAAGACGAACGTTATCAGCACATGATCGGTAAGACGGTCATCTTACCGCTGCTCGGCCGTGAGATTCCGGTGCTTGGTGATGACTATGTTGAGAAGGACTTCGGTACAGGGGCGATGAAAGTGACGCCTGCCCATGATCCGAATGACTTTGAGATCGGTAACCGTCATAACCTTGCGCGCATCAATGTCATGAATGAAGACGGCACGATGAATCAGCTGGCTGGTCCATACGCGGGCATGGACCGCTTTGACTGCCGCAAACAGCTGATTGCTGACTTAAAGGAGAGCGGTGAGCTCGTAAAAGTCGAGAAACATATTCACCAGGTCGGTCACAGCGAACGAAGCGGTGCAGTCGTTGAGCCTTACTTATCGACGCAGTGGTTCGTCAAGATGGCGCCGCTTGCTGAACAGGCACTGGCTAATCAAGAGACGGAGGACCGTATCGATTTCATTCCGCCGCGCTTTGAAGGAACTTTCAACCGCTGGATGGAAGGTATACATGACTGGTGTATTTCCCGTCAGCTTTGGTGGGGGCACCAGATTCCGGCGTGGTATCATAATGAGACGGGCGAACTTTATGTCGGTAAAACAGCACCGGCGGATACTGAGAACTGGACGCAGGACGCGGATGTGCTGGATACATGGTTCTCAAGTGCGCTCTGGCCGTTCTCAACGCTCGGCTGGCCGAACGTTGACGCAGCAGACTTCAAGGAGTTCTATCCGACGAATGTCCTTGTTACCGGCTATGATATTATCTTCTTCTGGGTCGCACGCATGATCTTCCAGGGACTTGAGTTTACAGGTAGACGCCCATTTGATAACGTGCTTATTCACGGGCTTGTACGGGCGGAAGACGGCCGTAAGATGAGTAAATCGCTGGGTAATGGTGTTGATCCGATGGATGTCATCGACAAATACGGAGCGGATGCCCTGCGTTACTTTCTGGCAACCGGCTCGACACCGGGGCAGGACTTACGCTACTCGACAGAGAAAGTGGAAGCAGCATGGAATTTCATCAATAAGATCTGGAACGCCTCCCGTTTCAGCTTGATGAACATCGGTGACGATTTCACGGTCGCAGATATTAACTGGGGCGGTAAAAAGTCAGTGGCTGATAAGTGGATTCTGACGCGGCTGAATGAAACCATTGAAGAAGTGACACGTCTTGCTGAGAAATATGAATTCGGTGAAGTAGGCCGCAGCCTGTATAACTTCATCTGGGATGATTTCTGTGACTGGTACATTGAGATGAGTAAGATTCCGATGAACGGAGACGACGAGGAAGCGCAGCAGACGACCCGTTCTATTCTTGCTTACACGCTGGATCAGATTATGCGTATGCTGCATCCGTTTATGCCGTTTGTCACAGAATCCATCTGGCAGAACTTGCCGCACGAAGGCGAGTCAATCGTGACGGCGTCGTGGCCGGTCGTCCGCGACGAATGGTCTGATTTATCTTCCAAACAGGATATGGAGCAGCTCATGGAGATTATCCGTGCAGTCCGTACTGCCCGGAATGAAGTCAATACACCGATGTCAAAAGAAATACCGATGATCATCAAGACAAATCATCATGCTATTACAGCGAAGCTGGAAGAGAACCGCTTCTATCTGGAGCGTTTCTGTAATCCGTCAGAACTGATTATCAGTGAGCAGCCGGAGACGATCGACAAAGCGATGACTTTACCTGTTGCAGGTGCAGAAATCATTCTGCCGCTGGAAGGTCTGATTGACATGGATAAGGAACGCGCCCGTCTGACAAAAGAACTTGAAAAATGGCAGCAGGAGCTTGACCGTGTCAACAACAAGCTTGCCAATGAACGCTTTGTATCAAAAGCACCGGAGAAAGTCATCAACGAAGAAAAAGAAAAGCAGCTCACTTATACAGAGCGCTATAACGCTGTGAAAGAACGTTTAGCACAATTAAAGTAGAGGCGAAATTATGGATTATTTAGAGAGTTTATACTGGATACATGAGCGGACGAAGTTTGGAATCAAGCCGGGTGTCAAAAGGATGCGCTGGATGCTTGACCGTCTAGGCAATCCAGAGCAGCATATTAACGGCATTCATGTCGTCGGGACGAACGGCAAAGGTTCGACCGTCAGCTATTTGAAGAATGTGCTGATGGCTAACAACTATCAGGTCGGTACGTTTACGTCTCCTTATATCGAGACTTTCAACGAGCGTATCAGCTTGAATGGTCAGCCGATAACAGATGACGACATCGTCTGTCTTGTTGACCGTGTCAGACCGGTCAGTGAACAGCTGGCTGCCGAAACAGAACTCGGTCAGGCGACAGAGTTTGAAATCATCACATTGATGATGTTCCTTTATTTCGGTGAAATCCACCCGGTTGACTTTGTTGTCGTTGAGGCAGGACTCGGTGCGAAGAATGATTCAACGAACGTTTTTGTACCCGTAATGACGGTGCTGACAAGCATTGGTCTTGACCATACGAACATTATAGGTGACACATACCTCGATATCGCTAAAGAAAAAGCGGGTGTCGTCAAGCCCGGCGTACCACTTGTCTATGCGATCAAAAATGATGAGGCGCGTAACTATGTCATTCAGCAGGCCGAACATTATCATGCGAAAGCGATTGAACTGACACGGGATTTCCATGTCATTCCTTTCGGCAGGGAATTCACATACCGTTACAAAGACTATGAACTGGAGCATATTGAACTGAAGATGATCGGCAGACATCAGCAGGAAAATGCTGCAGTGGCCATCACTACACTGATAGAAATGTTCGAACGCGGCATGATCATGCTTGATTTCAACAAGATGATTGAAGCCATTGAGGAGACGACATGGACCGGCCGCATTGAGAAGATTCAGGACCATCCGACCATCATACTGGACGGCGCCCACAACAAGGAGTCCATCGATGTCCTTGTGGAGACGATGAATACGCATTATCCGGACCGGCGCATCGATGTGCTGTTCAGTGCGATTGACGGTAAACCGATCGGCAGCATGCTGATGGCGCTTGAAGACATCGCCGCGACGTTTTATGTCACGGAGTTTGACTTCCCTAAAGCGCTGCCTGTCGATGTCATCTATGAGAATGTCGAACATGAACGCGTCGAGAAAGTGAAAGATTACGGCTCGCTCATTAAAAACTATGACGGAGATCTGCTGCTTGTGACCGGCAGTCTTTATTTCATCAGCGCCGTGAAAAATTATTTAAAAAATAACTAATGGTTATTTGATTTTTCCTATGGAGACAAGATTACCGCATCAATACGCTTTACTGCTTATTCTTACGCCCGGCTTACATGCGTCACTGCTTGCAGCGGCCGGCATCCTTTATACAAGATGGCTGAAGTTTGTCTGGAAGATTGCGCTGATTAGGGTCGCGATCTGCCCTGATTGTCTGTTTCTATAACTTGATGACTAACAATTTTTTGGCTCATAATGATAATCACTGCTCATTTTCCTGAAAACAATCACTAATCCTGCAGATTTTGATGAAAACGACGACGTTCATCAAAATCTGCAGGATTTTTTTGGATTTTCATCATTTTCTGTATTTTTACGAACAGATTTGTCTGTTATACAGTAGAACTATCAATGATGGAGGTGATAATATGTGGTCGATGATCATCGGTAGTGTGATCGGTTCTTTTATGTGGTGTGTAATGGATAACGAGGGTTCTTTATTGAGACGGTCGCATTGTCAGTCATGCGGCAAGTCTCTTGGCTGGTATGAACTGATTCCTGTATTAAGTTATTTCATGCAGCGCGGCAGATGCAGGCTGTGCCGTCAGCGTATACCTGTCAGTCACGTTGTCGTTGAAGTGCTGTTTGCGCTTATGTTTCTGCTGTTGACCGCCCGTCCTGACGAGATGACCGCCAACTGTGTGCTTTTGATCTGCTTTCTAGTACCGCTTGCGATTTATGATACGTATCATTTTCGTATTCCGGACCATATGACGTTCCTCTTTTTTCTGCTGCTGCTGATCTTCAACGTTGAGCAGCTGCTGGATTTTGGTCATCTGTTGTCAGCCGGTCTGATGATTCTGCTGCTGCATTTATTTTATTTTCTGACGGGAAGTATCGGTTACGGCGATGTGAAGCTGCTTTCTGTCATGTCGCTCTTTCTGCCCTGGCCGTATTTCGTGCTCATTTTTATGCTCACTTATGTCATCGGCGGCATTGCCGCCATCATCTTTCTCTGCTATAAGAACCAGCTGAAGAAGATTCCGTTTGTTCCTTTCATTGCGACAAGCACGATGATTGTGCTCTTTTACTACGATGAATTATATTCTATTTATTTCGGAGGTTTTTTAACTTGATGCTGACGATGATTGAACATGATAAACCACGCGAACGCCTGATGACCTATGGCCCCGAGCAGCTCACCAACCAGGAGCTGCTGGCCATTGTCATCAATACAGGAACTAAGGACGAATCCGTGCTTGAAGTCGCCAATAAAGTACTGAATCAAGTCGGCAACGTCAGAGAATTGAGGTATTTAACACTGCAGGAACTGAGGGAGATCCGGGGAATCGGCGAAAAGAAGGCGGTGACCATGCTTGCGATGATTGAACTTGCGGTACGCATGCATACGCACTCGCTGGAAGATAAAATACGCATTAAAACTCCGCAATGTGTCGCTGATCTTTTGATGGAGCGGATGCGCTATTATACGCAGGAGCACTTTATCGGCTTATATTTAAACACAAAAAATATCATTATTCATGAACAGCTGATCTTTAAAGGGTCATTGAATGCATCGATTGTGCATCCGCGTGAAGTATTCCGGGAGGCGGTCAAGCGGTCGGCTGCAAATATCATCGTAGTCCACAATCATCCATCCGGTGATCCGACGCCGTCTGTCGAAGACATCGAAGCGACGAAGCGGCTGATGAACTGCGGGACGATGTTCGGCATAGAGGTGCTGGATCACTTGATCATCGGTGACGGTACGTTTGTCAGCATCAAGGAAAAAGGGCTGCTGTAGTGTTATCTGTTCAGCTATCCGCTATAATTAGGGAGAGGTGAACTATGGATATATTTGCGACGATTTTTCTGCTGCTGCTGATAGCCCCGATGGTCTATATGTACAGCATATTGAACAAAGAACCCGTGATTGTAAGAAAGCATTTTGTGACAACATTTATAATGGCATTTGCCGGTATGAGCCTATTTCCGATTATTTTCTTTACACTGCTGAAGAATACATATGCGGGAAGTATCATCAGCGTTGTGCTCAGCGCGCTTGCCGCAGGAGTCATCTGGGGGCTGCTCTCTGTGCTGTTTCTGTTCGTCATTAAAAAATGGCTGAAAAGATAATTGTTCGGAAAACGAATATTTATATTGCCAAACTTAGTTTTTTGAATTATGATAATATTGAAAATTAAGAAAAGGAGGATAAGACCATGAAAAACTATCAGGATAAACTGCTCGTAATTTCATATCTTCCTCCTCAATGGGCTGTTTTTTAGTTTATTGGAGGAGTATAACTCCTTACGTTTAAAGCGCATGCTTTCCATTCGGAAGGTGTGCGTTTTTTTGCGTTTAGGACAGCATGATTGACAGAAAAGGAGTGAACTTATGTTTTCCGTACTATTTAAATTAAGCTGGTTTTTTGAGCAGGAAAAGAAACGGTATTTGATTGCTGTGCTGCTGCTGCTTGCTGCCAACGTGACAGAGATTCTGCCGCCGTGGATCATCGGCAGGACGATTGACTACATCAATACAGGCACGCTGACACGGAAACTACTGACCGAGATTCTCGTCTTCTTCGTCGGACTGACCGTCGTCGGCTATATGATTCATTATTTCTGGCGCTATTTACTGTTCAACGGCTCACAGCTGCTGGAAAGTCTGATGCGCCGGAAATTGATGGCGAAGTTGCTGACGATGAGTCCGAGTTTTTATGAGAAGAACAGAACAGGTGACTTGATGGCAAGAGCGACCAATGATTTATCAGCCATCAGACAGACTGTCGGTTTCGGGATTCTGACATTGATCGACAGCACGACTTTTATGGCGACCATCATTTTGATGATGGGATTCACTATCTCATGGAAGTTGACGTTATTTGCACTGCTGCCGCTGCCGTTTCTTGCGCTTGTCGAGCAGAAGCTCGGTAAGCTGATTCACGAGCGTTATACAGTGAGCCAGGATGCGTTCGGTGACATGAATGATGATGTCCTTGAATCCATTGAAGGAATTCGCGTGACGCGTGCATTCGCGCAGGAAGACAACTTGAACAATAAGTTTTTTGCGATGACAACAGATGTCGTCAACAAATTCATGCATGTGGAGCGTCTGGATGCCCTGTTCAAGCCGCTGACGATTATTGTGACAATGCTAAGTTTTATTATTGCATTAGGATATGGCAGTTTTCTTGTCAATCAAGGTGAGATCACTATCGGCGGGCTGATTACATTTAACGTCTATTTGAACATGCTTGTCTGGCCGATGTTTGCCATTGGTCTTCTCTTCAATATTATGCAGCGCGGGAATGCATCGCTTGACCGTGTCATGGCGGTGCTCGATGAACAGGATGTGCTGCTGGATCCGGTTGATGCTGTCATACCTGACGGTCATCAAGTGGCCTTCCAGCATGTTGACTTCCAGTATCCGCTCAGTGAAACGGCGAACTTAACAGACATCAATATTCAGGTGGAGGCAGGTCAGACGCTTGGTATCGTCGGTCCGACCGGAAGCGGTAAGACGACATTGATCAAGCAGATTCTGAAGGAATATCCGGTAGGGCAGGGCAATATATCACTTGGTGGTCATGTCATCCAGCATATGACAAAAGTAGATGTCAGAAAGAAAATCGGCTATGTCTCCCAGGAAAATATACTGTTTTCAAGAACGGTGAAAGAAAACATTAAGTTCGGCCGTCCGGACGCAACCGATGAAGAAATCCAGCATGCCATCCATCTCGCAAACTTCACGGAAGATGTCAGACGGCTGCCGCAGGGCCTTGAGACATTGGTCGGGGAGAAAGGAATCGCTATTTCAGGTGGTCAGAAGCAGCGCATCTCAATTGCACGGGCGATGATCAAAGACCCTGAAATATTAATACTTGATGATTCATTGTCAGCGGTAGATGCGAAGACGGAAACAGCAATCATCAGTAATATTCAGCAGTCAAGACGGGGGAAAACAACAGTCATCGCTACGCACCGGTTGTCAGCCGTGCAGCACGCTGACCTGATTGTTGTCATGGACCGCGGAAAGATTGTTCAGCAAGGAAGGCATCAGGAGCTGCTGCAGTCAGGCGGCTGGTATAAGGAACAGTTTGACCGTCAGCAGTTAGGGGAGGAGGAACTGTAATGTCAGTGACGAAACGCTTGTTCAAAGAAGCCATGCAATATAAGCGTATGTTCATTATCGGTCTGGTTATCTTGATTCTAGCCGTGATGGCAGAACTTATCGGACCAATCATCGCTATGACCATTATTGATGATCATGTGAGACCTGCGAAGTCAGGGGTCATTAATATGGCACCGATTTATCAACTGCTTGCATTGTATGCAGTGGTCGCTGTGATCAATGCTGTATTGAGTTATTATCAGACCATTTATTTTCAGAATGCCGGCTCCAATGTGATTAAAAATTTGAGAAATCATTTATTTGTCCATATGCAGCGGCTGCCTATCAAATATTTCGACAACTTACCGGCCGGAAAAGTCGTCGCCAGAATTACAAACGATACGCAGACCATCCTTGAATTATTCACAGTGATGCTGCCGACTTATATTTCCGGAATCGCTAACATACTGGGCATTATCATTGCGATTTTCTATTTCAACTGGAAGCTGGGATTGACAGCATTGATTGTTGTGCCGCTGCTGTTTGCCTGGCTGACGTTCTACCGGAAGTTATCAGACCAGTACAATCATGTCACACGAGAGAAGAACAGTGATATGAATGCGATGCTCAATGAATCGATCAACGGGATGACGATTATCCAGGCATTTAACCAGGAGCAGAAGATTCAGGCGGAGTTCAATGAGCTGAATGAAACTTACTTGAAGAACTATTCAAGAATCATTCAGCTGGATTCATTGACCAGCCATAACTTGATGGGCACCATCCGCGCATTGATATTTGCCGTTATGATCTATGTATTCGGGACAACGTTCCTCAGCGGCTCCAATGCGATGACTGTCGGGATGATGTATATACTCGTCGACTATTTGACGCGCTTATTCAATCCGATGTTTAATATGGTCAACAACTTAAGTGTACTGGAACAGGCCAGAGTGTCCGCTAACCGCGTCTATGAAATGATGGACGAAGAACCTGAAGTCATGGAAGACAAAGAGATGATGCCTGCACAAGGACAGGTCGAGTTCAAAGACGTGTCATTTGCCTATAAGAATGATCAGTATGTGCTGAAGCATATTAATATTCAGGCGCGCCGCGGCGAGACCATCGCACTCGTCGGCCATACCGGCTCCGGGAAAAGTTCCATTATGAACTTGCTGTTCCGTTTCTATGATCCGTCTCACGGTCAGATCTTGATTGACAGTGTAGATTCCACAACAGTGACGAAGCAGTCGCTCAGACAATCGATGGGCATTGTACTGCAGGATCCTTATTTATACAGTGGCACTATTCTCAGCAACATCACGTTGAACGACCCTCGTATTTCAAGGGAGCGTGCAGTCGCAGCATTGAATGCAGTGGGTGGTGACCGTGTCATTCACGGGCTGGAACGCGGCATTGATACGCCGGTCGTTGAGAAAGGAAGCACGTTATCAAGCGGACAGCGTCAGCTGATCTCGTTTGCACGGGCGCTTGCGTTCGATCCTGCCATCTTGATTCTGGACGAAGCAACGGCAAGCATTGATTCTGAGACAGAGGAGATCATTCAGAATGCGATGGATGTGCTGAAGCAGGGAAGAACGACGTTCATTATTGCACACCGGTTGTCTACTATTAAGAACGCCGACAAAATCATCGTGCTGGATAAAGGTGAAATTATTGAATCAGGAAACCACGCAGCACTCATTCAGCATGATGGCCAGTATGCTAAAATGTATCGTCTGCAGTCGGCCGGGCACTAGCAGATCATAAGGAGATTGAATGGATGGAAGCTATTGAAATCAGACCGATGACCCGCAGCTGGGCAGAACAGATTGGCGGCTGGGATTTCGGCGAAGGCTATGAGTTCTATAATATAGAAGGAGACCTTTACATTATCGAGGAGTTCCTGAACGGCCATTATTATGCAGCGTTCTGCGATGATGAACTGATTGGATTTTTCTGTGACGGCGAGATGGCAACCGTCGCATTCGATTACGATATCATAACGGACTGCCTTGATATCGGTCTGGCACTCCGTCCTGACCTGACATCACAAGGTTACGGCAGACAGCTGATGGCCGCGCTGATGGAGTTCTACAGGAACATGCAGCAGGTCAATTACTTCAGATTGACAGTCGCTGCATTCAACAGCCGGGCAGTTCGTCTTTATGAGCGCATGGGTTTTCAGCACGTGCAGCAGTTTGAAGTCGTTGAAGGTAATGAGCGGCTGTCGTTTTACATTATGCTGCTGGAAGTTCCATCTTAAGACCGATGTCAGCTGACGTAGTATCTTATATAGTGATGTCAGAGGTGATAGCGATGAGATTTTCATTGAGAATGTTCATGGGGTTAATACGGACAGTGGTTCTGTCTGCCATTGTTGCAGCAGTCGTTTTAGTTATAATGTTTAAAGGTCATATGGGTTTGTGGGGAAATGAAGAAACCGCTCAGGCGGACCATCTTGTTCAGAACGGCATTAATTATTCTTTGGAAGACAATAAGCTATTTAGGAATATTCCACTGACACAAGTGAAAAATATTTTCAATTTTATGGATAAACAGGAATTCATGGCAGTGTCAGGATTATCCCGCATGGGTTATAATGACGATTATTTGATTGCCGAGCGGGGTTCGGATTATCTGTTATACCGTTTCGGCGATAAGAACATTACATTGTTCCAGTCAGAGCAGGATCTCCAGAATCAGCTGAAAGCGCTCGGTCAGCAGATCAGCCTGCAGGAAAAATCAGCGTATCAATAACAATAAAAATAATTATCTCCGGATAGTTATTTTTTTATGTCATAAACGCACTTCATAAGAAACCCTCGATAATTATTGAAAAAATATACTTCGATTGAATTTAAAATATGTTATTCTTTAACTACTAACGATTACTATCAATGAGGTGTTTAAGTTGCCGAAATTCTACAGTCGGAACAAATTGGTCTTTGTGCTATTCGGGCTGATTATTTTTATTATGCTTGTCGGTCTGTCATTAAGAGAAAGAAATACTTCTGTCCCTGAACAGATTGCCGGCGATTCTGCGGCACTCGGGCAGCGCATTGTGTCGTATCCCGCTCTGTTCATCTCGCACAACTTATCGAATCTAGTCAATATGTGGAATGCTGAAGAAGAAAACAGACAGCTGAAAGCGAAGATTAAAGGTTTCAGCCAGGTTGAAGCGGATAACTACCGCCTGGAGAAAGAGAACAAGGAACTGCGCGATCTGCTGAAAACAGCCAGCATCGCTGACTATGATCCTGAGATTGCTACTATTATCGCGCGCAATCAGGACGAATGGATGAACACTTTCATTATCAATAAAGGTGAATCCGCAGGTATCAAGGAAAATATGGCGGTGATGACCAACAATGGACTCGTCGGCCGCATTAAAAAGGTGAATGCGTATTCGAGCCAGGTTGAGCTGATTTCCTCGAGCGTCAAAGCAAGTAAGATCAGTGTCTCGCTGCAGCAGAGCGGTTCAGAGATTTTTGGCATGATCAATCATTATGATGACAGCAAAAGTCTGCTCGTCCTCAGTGACATTGAAAACAATGTCAAAGTCAAAGTCGGAACTAAAGTGACGACGAGCGGTCTCGGCGGCCAGTTTCCAAAAGGCATCTTAATCGGCAGAGTCAAGAAGGTGGAAAATGATGAATTCGGTCTGAGCCAGATGGCTTATGTTGAGACAGAAGCGAACTTGAATGATATCACCCAAGTATACGTGGCCAAGAAAAGCCCGAAAGTCACTGAAGGAAGTGGCAGTTAATGCAGTTTGTAATCATTCCGCTTATTGCACTGCTGCTCTTTTATCTTGATACGCTGATCAACACGATGATGCCGGTCATGCTGTTCGGCCATAATTTTTACTTTACAAGTCATTTAGTGCTGCTCTATTTACTAATGCTCACAGTGTACAAAAATCCGACGGTCGCTCTTATTCTCGGCGCTTTTTTCGGTCTGCTGTCTGATGTCTATCTCGGCACGATATATGGTCTCTATACATTCAGCTATATCGTGTTCATTATCATGATGAATCAGCTGTTTAAAGTATTCTATAAAGATATTGAGGTCATGATCGGGCTGCTGTTTATATTCGTGCTGCTGTTCGAAAGTGTGTTCTATGTGATGGCTATCATATTATCCGGGACAACGATGAATGTTTTTGAGTTTCTCATCCGGCACGGTCTGCCATCCAGTCTTATCAACTTACTGCTTATCGTCCTGATCTTTCCGCTTGTTCTTAAAACATTGGAGCGAACCTATAAATAAAGTTGACTTCTGAAAGTTAGAGTGATACTATATTTAAGTTGAGTAGTTTATAGCTACATACAACCGCACGACTTCAGGTTTAAGTGAGCAATCCACCTGCAGACGGCGTGACTTAAAATATATTAGGAGGTGCAAGTATGTTTGCTATTATCGAAACTGGTGGAAAACAATTGAAAGTTGAGCAAGGTCAAACGATCTGGGTTGAAAAAATCAACGCAGAAGAAGGTACGACGTTCACTTTCGACAAAGTATTATTAGTTGGTGGAGAATCAGTTAAAGTAGGTTCACCTGTTCTTGAAGGTGCTACTGTTACAGCGACAGTTGAAAAACACGGCCGCGGTAAAAAAATCACTGTATTCAAATACAAACCTAAAAAGAACTACAAACGTAAACAAGGTCATCGTCAACCTTACACACGTTTAACAATCGAAGCGATTAACGCGTAATGATTAATGTAACCATTGCTGTAAATGATGATGGTAAAGTCACTGATTTCGAGATGACAGGTCATGCAGATTCTGCGCCGTATGGACAGGATTTAGTATGTGCCGGTGCATCAGCTGTCGTTTTCGGCAGTATGAATGCAATTCTTGGACTGACAGATGAACGGCCGGATATCGATTATGCACATGATGGTGGATTTTTTAAATTCCGTGTGATTGACTTGAACAATAACGAAGCACAGCTGATCATTCAGACGATGATTGTGTCACTCGAGACAATCGCTGATGAATATGGGCAGTTCATAAAACTAAACTTTAAGTGAGGTGTAACTCATGTTGAAATTAAACTTACAATTTTTCGCATCGAAAAAAGGGGTAGGTTCTACACGTAACGGTCGTGACTCTGAATCAAAACGTTTAGGTGCTAAACGTGCTGATGGTCAGTACGTCACTGGTGGTTCAATCCTTTACCGTCAGCGCGGTACTAAAGTTTTCCCTGGTGAAAACGTAGGTCGTGGTGGAGATGATACTCTATTCGCTAAAATCGACGGCGTCGTAAAATTCGAACGTTTCGGTCGTGACAAGAAGAAAGTTTCTGTCTATGCTGAAGCAAAATAATAATACATTAAAGCACTGGACATTATGTTCTAGTGCTTTTCTTTTTGACGTTGTGTTCACCCCCACCGTACACTCTTCTGTTATAATAGGATAAAGGAGAATGTGATGAAAGCTCTTGATGTGTATACACGTGCAAAACATGATATCAGCAATCAACTGCAGCTGATCAGCTGCTATCTCGAATTAGAGCAGTACGACAAAGCGAAAGCTGCAGCTGGCCTATGGACGAAGAAAATTCACGAAGAGCAGCAGCTGTTCCAGCTGCCGTGGCCGCGCTTTCTGGAAGCAGTTATCAGCTATAGGACAATAGAACAGAATTACAGCTGGCGGTTTGAAGTGAATACGACAGGCGACCGTTTCAGTGATGACTATGTCACTGCACAATTGAAGCGATGGATGGCCTTCATCAGCGTGATTCCTGCAGCTGACAAGCAGCTGATAGAACTGGAGCTGACTGATGATGAAGACAGTATTGATATACGTTTCGTCTTGTCCGGAGGCGACTATTCAGCGGTGCAGGGCAACGATGCATTTGACTGGGAAATAACAGAAACTACAATAGCAGCAGCATTTAAAATTAACAAATAAAGAGGTGTTCAAATGTTTGTCGATCAGGTCAAAATTAATCTTAAAGCAGGCGACGGAGGAAATGGTATCGTCGCCTATAGACGCGAGAAATATGTACCGCTTGGTGGTCCGGCCGGTGGAGACGGCGGTAAAGGAGCTTCCGTTATCTTTGAAGTGGACGAAGGATTAAGGACACTGCTTGATTTCCGTTTCCAGCGGATGTTCAAAGCAGATAAAGGTGAGAACGGGCAGACCAGCAATATGCATGGCCGTGGTGCCCGGGACCTTATCTTAAAAGTACCTCCGGGTACAATCATCAAAAACGCTGAATCAGGAGAAGTCATTGCTGACCTCGTCATGCACGGACAACAGGCGGTTGTCGCAAAAGGCGGCCGCGGTGGTCGTGGGAACTCACGCTTTGCAACATCAGCGAACCCTGCGCCTGAGTTCTGTGAAAACGGTGAGCCGGGAGAAGAGCTTGAAGTTATGCTTGAACTTAAACTCATGGCAGATGTCGGCCTTGTCGGCTTTCCGAGCGTCGGCAAGTCGACGCTGTTGTCCATCGTCTCTAAAGCAAAACCGAAAATCGGGGCTTATCATTTCACGACAATCAAGCCGAATCTCGGGGTCGTCCAGACAAAGGACAACAGAAGTTTCGTCATGGCTGACCTGCCGGGTCTGATTGAAGGAGCATCTGAAGGTGTCGGTCTCGGCCATCAGTTCCTGCGCCACGTTGAACGGACGCGGGTCATCATTCATATCATTGATATGGGGCGGACAGATGGACGCGATCCTTATGAGGATTATGTGACCATCAATAAAGAGCTGAAACAGTACAATGAAAAGCTGGCTAAACGTCCGCAGATCATCGTCGCGAATAAAATGGATATGCTCGGCGCTGACGAAAACCTTGAGCTGTTCAAAGAAGAAGTAGGTAGTGACATCGAAGTGATTGAACTGAGTGCAGCGACTTACCAGAATATCGATCAACTGCTCTACCGGGTGGCCGATCTGCTGGATGCGACGAAAGATGTCGACTATGACCTGCAGGAAGAGGAAACGGGCGTTCATCGTGTCATGTATAAACATGAAAAATCAGCGGACCACTTTGAAATCACACGCGATGATGACGGTGCCTATGTCGTGAGCGGAAATTCTATTGAACGGATGTTCAAGATGACGGACTTCACGCGTGATGCGGCTGTCAGACGTTTTGCACGTCAGATGCGTACGATGGGAATCGATGACGCACTGCGTGAACGCGGCGCTAAAAACGGTGATATCGTCCGTATTTTACGCGGGGAATTTGAATTTGTAGAATAGGGGGGCGCCATGTCAGATAACAAGAAGTTTTACCTGATCAGAGAAGATGTGCTGCCGGAATCCATCAAGAAGACATTAAAAGTCAAAGCACTGCTTAACTGTGAACCGCAGCTGTCTATTTTTGATGCGGTCAGACGTTTTGATTTGTCCCGCAGCGCTTACTATAAATATAAAGATACCATCTTTCCGGTGGACAATTCGAAGGCAGAGCGTCATGTGACGATGCTGCTGCATGTCGATGATACGATCGGTCTGTTGAACCGGGTGCTCGAGCATATCGCTAAAGAGCAGGGCTCAGTGCTGACCATTCACCAAAGTCTGCCCATTAAAGAGAAGACAACGATTACGATCACACTGGATGCGACATACGTTGAGCTGACTATTAACGAACTGCTTGACCGGCTGAAAAAAGTCGACGGTGTCAACCAGGTGCAGCTGATCGGTATGACGATGTAAGGAGGAGCTATGTACGCTTATTTGAAAGGAATTCTCAATCACATTGAACCGACGCATGTTGTCATTGATATCGGCGGTGTCGGCTATGAATGCCTGACCCCTAATCCATATCGTTTTCAGCAGCATTTAAATAAGGAGCTGCAGATCTTTACGCAGCTTATTGTCCGTGAAGATGCACATACGCTGTACGGTTTTCAGTCCGCGGAGGAGAAAAGCCTGTTTTTATCATTGATCAAAGTGACCGGGATCGGTCCGAAGTCGGCGCTCGCGATTCTTGCGACAAGTACGCCGCATGAAGTGAAGCAGGCGATTGAACAGGAGAATGAAGCCTATTTAATCAAGTTTCCCGGCATCGGCAAGAAGACAGCGCGGCAGATTATCCTTGATCTAAAAGGAAAGCTGTTGATCACTGATGAGTCAGCTGTGTTTGAGGCGTATGATGACCATAGTGCAGTCAGTGAAGCACTGCTTGCCCTGGAAGCGCTCGGTTATTCCGGCCGGGAGCTTGCTAAAGTTGAGAAAATATTGAAGACTGAGCACATCAGTGAAGTAGATGCAAACATCAAACGTGGTTTGCAGATTTTAGTGTCTTAAGGAAGTGTCGATATGGAAGAACGGATGATGGACGATACGCTGATGGATATAGAGGAAGCGAAGGCAGAACTGAGTCTTCGTCCGACATTGCTCCATCAGTATATCGGTCAGAAGAAACTTAAGAATAACCTGGATATTTTTATTCAGGCAGCTAAACTGAGGAATGAAGCGCTGGATCATGTGCTGCTCTATGGACCGCCGGGTCTTGGTAAAACGACGCTTGCCAATATCATCGCCAATGAACTGGATGTTAATATCAGAACGACTTCGGGACCTTCTATTGAACGTCCGGGAGATCTTGCAGCTATTTTATCGTCACTGAATGCAGGCGATGTCTTATTCATTGATGAGATTCACCGGCTGTCGCGGGTCGTTGAGGAAATACTTTATCCGGCGATGGAAGACTTCTGTCTCGATATTGTAGTCGGTAAAGGTGACGAAGCGAGAAGCATCCGGATTGACCTGCCGCCGTTCACGCTGGTCGGCGCAACGACGCGTGCCGGCAATCTGTCTGCACCGCTCCGTGATCGATTCGGCGTGCATCTGCGCCTTGATTATTATGACGATCATGATTTAATGGAGATCATCACACGGACGGCTGCAGTCTTTGATGTAGAGATTGATGCAGAATCAGCTGCAGAGATAGCGGGCAGAAGCCGGGGAACGCCGCGGATTGCCAACCGGCTGCTGCGCCGCGTCCGTGACTTTGCGCAGGTGAACGGCGAAGCCCGTATTGAAGCGGGCACAACGACCGAGTCGCTCGATATGCTGCAGGTGGATAAGCACGGGCTTGACCATATCGATCATAAGATCATGATTAATATTATCGAACGCTATAACGGCGGTCCGGTCGGACTCGATACGATTGCAGTCAGCGTCGGTGAAGAACGTGTCACTATCGAGGACGTCTATGAACCTTTCCTGATTCAAAAAGGGTTTCTTGAACGGACGACCCGTGGACGACAGGCGACGCCGCTTGCTTATGCGCACTTCAATTATCCGTATAGTAATGAAAAGAGGAAATGACAGTGAATGTGAATGATTTTGATTTTGAACTGCCGGAACGATTAATAGCACAGACGCCGCTTCTTGACCGTACGTCAAGCCGGCTGATGCTGCTGAATAAAGCAACAGGTGAAGTGACCCACAAACATTTCAAGGACATCATCGATTATTTGACGCCGGGTGACACGCTCGTGCTGAACGATACGAAAGTCATGCCCGCGCGGTTGTTTGGTGTCAAAGAAGAGACTGGGGCAAAAGTAGAGATGCTGATGCTCAAACAGCTGGAAGGCAATGACTGGGAAGTGCTGGTGAAGCCGGCCAAACGGATTAATCCGGGTTCTGTCGTGACGTTCGGTGACGGCAAGCTGAAAGCGCTCTGCAAAGAGAACCTGCCGCAGGGCGGCCGGATCATGACGCTGCAGTTTGAGGGCATTCTGCAGGAACGTCTCGAAGAGCTGGGCGAGATGCCGCTGCCTCCTTATATTAAGGAGAAGCTGGAAGATCAGTCACGCTACCAGACGGTCTATGCGAAGGCAGTGGGTTCTGCTGCGGCACCGACAGCAGGTCTGCACTTCACAGCAGAGCTGCTGGAAACGATCAAGGCAAAAGGTGTCCATGTGACTTATATTACGCTTCATGTCGGCCTTGGCACATTCAGACCGGTGAGCGTCGACAATGTCGAAGAGCATGATATGCACAGCGAATATTATGAGATGACGGCGGAAACGGCACGTCTCTTAAATGAGACAAGAGCATCGGGTCACCGGATTGTCACTGTCGGAACGACATCTACAAGAACACTTGAGACGATTGCTTCACGCAATGACCATTTTCAGGAGGAATCCGGCTGGACGGATATTTTCATCTATCCGGGCTACGAATTCAAAGGGATTGATGCGATGATCACGAACTTCCATCTGCCGAAGTCGACGCTGATGATGCTGATTTCAAGTTTATCAACAAGAGAACATGTGCTGAATGCCTACAGACAGGCAGTTGAAGAAGAATACCGTTTCTTCAGTTTCGGCGATGCCATGTTCATCTATTAAAGGAGAGTATTATGCCAGCAGTAACTTATGAACATATTAAAACGTGTAAACAGTCAGGCGCACGTCTCGGCATCGTCCATACCCCGCATGGTTCTTTTGAGACACCGATGTTTATGCCGGTCGGGACACAGGCGACCGTCAAAACAATGAGCCCTGAAGAACTGAAGGCGATGAACGCCAAAATTATTTTAAGCAACACTTATCATTTATGGCTGCGTCCGGGTAACGACATCATCCGCGAGGCAGGCGGCCTGCACAAGTTCATGAACTGGGACGGTCCGATTTTAACTGATTCAGGCGGCTTTCAGGTGTTCAGTCTGAGCGATATGCGCAAGATTGAAGAGGAAGGTGTGCATTTCAGACATCATCTGAACGGTTCAAAGCTCTTTTTAAGCCCGGAAAAAGCGATGCATATTCAAAATGACTTAGGCTCTGATATTATGATGGCTTTTGATGAATGTCCGCCGATGCCGGCTGAATATAAATATGTGAAGGATTCCATCGAAAGAACATCACGCTGGGCTGAGCGCTGTCTGAAAGCGCATCAGCGTCCTGAAGACCAGGCGCTGTTCGGCATCATTCAGGGCGGTGAGTATGAAGACCTGCGCACGCAGAGTGCGAAAGACCTCGTGGCGATGGATTTCCCGGGCTACGCAATCGGCGGCTTATCAGTCGGTGAACCGAAACCGATCATGTACCGCATGCTTGAGCATACGACACCGCTGATGCCGTTCAATAAACCGCGTTATTTGATGGGCGTCGGCTCACCGGATGCCCTGATTGAAGGCGCTATCCGCGGCATTGATATGTTTGACTGTGTGCTGCCGACCCGCATTGCGCGTAACGGTACTTGCATGACATCGCAGGGACGTGTTGTCGTTAAAAACGCGAAGTATGAACGCGATTTCACACCACTTGACCTTAACTGTGACTGCTATACATGTAAAAACTATACAAAAGCGTATATCCGTCACTTGATTAAAGCGGATGAGACATTCGGGATCCGGCTGACAACAATCCATAATCTGCATTTCCTGCTGAACATGATGGAAGAAGTAAGAGAAGCGATCCGTAATGACAGGCTGCTGGATTACAAAGAGGAATTCTTTGAGAATTACGGCCTGAATGTCGAAAATCCGAAAAACTTCTAGGAGGAACTTATGAACGAACAATTTCAGATGATATTATTCAATGTACTGCCGTTATTAGTCCTGCTGCTGGTCGCTTATTTCGCGATCATCAGACCCGGGCAGAAACGTGCGAAATCTCAGCAGCAGCTCATGCAGAGCTTGAAGCGTGGAGACAAAGTGACGACAATCGGCGGTATCCACGGCACAGTGCGTGCAGTTGACGCTCAAACGGTGACCATTGCAGTGAACAGCAAAGGTCACGAACTGACACTGGACAAAGAAGCAGTAAAATCAACAAGACGGTCATAAATAATTGTAATCAGGCGGACAAACTATGATATGATAATGTCAGATTTTTGTTAGTGACTGATGATTAAGAGGTGAAAGTGTGAAAAAGCGTAGTAGAATCGTTGCCCTTGTACTGATCACTGTTCTGTTGTTCTCATTAATAGGGGTGACAGCTAAAACCATTATAAAGAATGTCAATCTTGGACTGGACCTGCAGGGCGGTTTTGAAGTACTGTACAAAGTAAAACCCCTTGAGACAGGTGACAAAATTGACGAGACAGCTGTCAAGGCGACAAGTGAGACACTGGAGTCCCGGGTCAACGTGCTCGGAGTTTCTGAACCTAAAATTCAGATTGAAGAAGGTAACCGGATCCGCGTACAGCTGGCCGGCGTGAAAGACCAGAACGAAGCGCGTGAAATACTGTCGACGAGCGCGAACTTAACGATTCGTGATGCTAATGATAAGCTGCTGCTGTCCGGTAAGGACCTTGTCCAAGGTGCTGCCAAGCAGGGATTCAAGCAGAATACGAATGAACCTAACGTCTTATTAAAGTTGAAGTCTGCCGATAAGTTCAGACAAGTGACAGAGAAAGTATCCAAGATGAATCCTAACATTATGGTCATCTGGATGGATTTTGAGAAAGGCAAGGACAGCTACAAGGAAGAAGTAAAACGTGAACAAGCAGGCAAGCAGCCGAAGTATGTCAGCGCTGCGACAGTAAGCCAGCCGATCAACTCAAGTGATGTCGAGATTTCAGGCGGGTTCTCCGGACAGGAAGGATTGCAGCGTGCTAAAAATATTTCAGCTTTACTGAACGCAGGCTCACTGCCGGTTAAACTTGATGAAATCTACTCGACTTCAGTCGGAGCCCAGTTTGGTCAGGATGCCCTGCACAAAACGCTGCTCGCTTCAGCAGTCGGGGTAGGCATCATCTTCCTGTTCATGCTGCTCTACTATAGACTGCCAGGGTTAATCGCGGTCATCACATTATCAGCCTATATTTATTTGACGCTTGTAGCGTTCAATATGATCAACGGCGTGCTGACGCTGCCGGGTATCGCAGCCCTTGTGCTGGGTGTCGGTATGGCAGTCGATGCCAATATCATCATGTATGAACGGATCAAAGATGAACTGAAGATCGGCCGCAGCATTAAGCAGGCTTATCATAAAGGTTCCCAGTCATCATTTTTGACGATCTTTGATGCCAATATTACAACTGTGCTTGCGGCACTTGTGCTGTTTGTCTTCGGTGTGAGCAGTGTCAAAGGATTTGCGACGATGCTGCTGCTGGCGATTCTGATGAGTTTCATCACATCTGTCTTCATGACACGCCTGCTGCTGTCACTCGTGGTCAATTCCAATATGCTGAACGACAAGTTCAGCTGGTTCGGTGTGAAACCATCTAACCGCTATGATTTAAGTGAAGGAATCGACGTCCATGACCTGCATTCAAGATGGGACCGCATCAATTTCGTCAAACTCGCGAAACCATTACTGATTGCATCAGCCATCACCATCCTGCTCGGTATTGCGTCACTTGCAATCTTCAAGCTTAACCTCGGCATCGATTTTGCGAGTGGTACGCGTGTCGATATTAAAAGCGCACAGCCGATTAAAGTGGATGAGCTGAAGCAGGAACTGACAGCTGTCAATCTGCCTGCTGACAATGTGACACTTGCCGGCACCAACAATGAAAATGGTGTGGTGCAGTATAAGAAGGCACTGACGAAGAATGAAATTCAGGACTTGAAAACTGCGATTAACAACAAATACGGCTATGAGCCGAACGTTAACACCGTGTCGCCGATCATCGGTAAAGAACTTGCTAAAAATGCGATTATTGCAACGATCATTGCCTCATTAGGAATTATCCTGTACGTCACTTTACGGTTTGAATGGCGGATGGGGCTGACATCAGTACTTGCATTGCTGCATGACGCGTTTCTCATTGTGGCCATATTTAGTGTCATCAGAATGGAAGTCGATATGACATTTATCGCAGCAGTGCTGACCATTATTGGTTATTCCATCAACGATACGATCGTGACGTTTGACCGTGTGCGTGAGAACTTGCGTAAAGTCAGAGTCATCACAGCACCTGAACAGATCGACCGGATCGTCAATAGTTCTATCAGACAGACGATGACACGCTCCATCAATACCGTGTTAACAGTCATCATCGTCGTTGTCGCGCTGCTGCTGTTCGGTGCACCAAGTATTTTCAACTTCTCGCTCGCCCTGCTCATCGGTTTGATGTCAGGGGTGTTCAGTTCAATCTTCATCGCTGTCCCGTTATGGGGTATCCTGAAGAAACGCCAGCTGAAAAATAACGGCGGAAAACTGACCGTGTACGAAGAAAAGAAATCAAATGAAGAAAAGATTTACGTCTAATTAAAAGACGCCGGGAATTTCTGTCCCGGCGTCTTTCTGCGTCAGCGGCATTTGAGTTGATTGTAACGCTCATGTATAATGAAACGGTTAGGAGGATGACTATGACCGTTAATAAACAATGGGTGACCGGAAGTTCAGAGGAACTGCTGCCATCTTTAGTTGAAGAATTCAAGATTTCCCCGTTAGTTCAAAAGGTGCTGGCAGCAAGAGGGCTGACAGAGCGCAGCGAGATAGCGGCATTACTGACTGATCAAAAGACGCACGACCCGTTCTTGATGTATGATATGGCTAAAGCGGTCGACCGCATTCACGAAGCAGTCAGCAATGACGAACCGATTCTTGTCTACGGGGATTATGATGCAGACGGTGTGACCAGTGTCACCGTGCTGATGTATGCGCTGGAACAGCTGGAAGCCATGGCTGACTTTTATATTCCGAACCGCTTTACTGAAGGCTATGGGCCGAATGAAACGGCATTTAAAGAGGCAGCAGATGACGGTGTCGGCCTGATCATTACGGTTGATAACGGCATTAAAGGCCAGCACGAAGTTACAGTGGCGAAGTCGCTTGGCGTAGACGTCATCATCACGGACCACCATGAAATCGGTGACGCACTGCCTGATGCCTATGCGGTCATCCATCCGGCACATCCCGACGGACACTATCCATGCCCTCATCTGGCAGGCGTCGGCGTCGCATACAAACTCGCCGCTGCACTGCTCGGACAAGATATCCCGGAAATGCTCGGACTCACTGCGGTCGGTACAGTCAGCGATCTTGTGCCGTTGACTGATGAGAACCGGACACTTGTGAAGCTCGGACTGCGCGAGCTCAATCAGCGGCCGCCGGTCGGTATTAAAGCGCTGCTCCAGCAGGCCGGGCATAAAGGACTGGTCACTGAAGAGACAATCGGCTTTATGATCGGTCCGAGACTGAATGCGGTCGGCAGGCTGGATGACGCGAGACCTGCTGCTGACCTGCTGATGGAGCAGGATATGACGTCAGCGGTCTTTCTCGCTGAGCAGGTGGAGCAGCTTAACGTCGAGCGGAAAAGCATTGTGGAGACCATAGTCGAGCAGGCAGCAGCGGCGGCTGAAGATAAGGTCGCGCGGGGCTTTAACTTTCTTGTCATTGCCGGTGAAGACTGGAATGAAGGAGTGCTCGGCATCGTTGCCTCAAAACTGATGGACCGCTACTATCTTCCGGTCATCGTACTGAACATCAACCGGGAAGCAGGTTATGCCAAAGGCTCGGCAAGAAGTATTCCTCAGCTCTCCATGTATGATTACCTCGACCAGGAAATCGAACTGCTGACCAAGTTCGGCGGCCATCATATGGCAGCAGGACTGACACTGCCGCTTGATAATGTCAGCGAACTGGAAAGCCGGCTGAATGACCGGCTTGATCGATACTTAGCGGAGCATGAACTGCAGCCGGCCATCATCATTGATGCCGATGTCACACTCGATGAGCTGACGGTCGACCATATTTACGAGCTGGACCGGCTGCGTCCGTTCGGCACTGCTAATCCACAGCCGATTTTCAGTATCACGGGTTCAACGATCACTCAGATCAAGGCCATTGGTCAGCAGGCGAATCATCTGAAAATGACATTGAACGGCCGGCTGAACGTACTGAAATGGTCGGCAGGCGAACTGGTCAGAAAGTTTCCGGAAGGAACGACGGTTGACGTGTGCGGCAGACTTCAGCTGAATGAGTGGAATAATCATGTATCGCCGCAGCTGATGATGGAAGACATGAAGTCAGATCAAATCCTTATGGTCGACTTCAGAAACCAGCATCCCCGCACATTCGCCTTCCTGAAAGATGAGCCGGTCATCTATGTGATCAACCGCAACCGCAGAAAGAACAGCGATCACTATTATTTTTATGGTGATAATATAGCGGGCCATGATAAAATTGTACTGAGGGATCTGCCGGATAATCTTGACTTGTTTCAGCAGACGATGCGGTCATCGACTGCCAGTCAAATGTATATCATCTTCCATGAAGCGAAGCAAGTCTACTTCGAAGGGATGCCAAGTCTGCAGCAATTTCGGGAACTCTATAAGCTGATGGTCAATCGGCCGGTCGTGCTGTCACAGCATGGTATGACGTTGACCGCACGACTGAATGTCACGCCGAACGTGCTGCTGTTTATGCTCGCCGTCCTTACGGAACTCGGCGTCGTCAGTGTGACCGGAGAAACTTATCAGCTTGATTTAACGGCCGGCAAAGTGGATATTCCGTCAGCCGTCTGTTATCAGCAGCGGGAACAGCAACTGAAAATGGAGCAGCAGCTGCTGTTTGCTTCATTCGACAGCATTAAGCAGCTTATTCTGGATAATATGAATTAGTCACAGGAGGATATTATGGATTTAAAACAGTATATAGCAGAAGTACAGGACTGGCCGAAAGCGGGTGTCAGCTTTAAAGATATCACGACGATTATGGATAACGGGGAAGCTTATAAATATGCGACCGACCAAATCGTCGACTTTGCGAAAGAAAAGCAGATTGACCTTGTCGTCGGGCCGGAAGCGCGCGGCTTTATCATCGGCTGCCCGGTGAGCTACGCGCTCGGCATCGGTTTCGCACCGGTAAGAAAAGAAGGGAAACTGCCGCGTGAAGTGATCCGCTATGAATACGACCTTGAATACGGATCAAATGTCCTGACGATGCATAAAGATGCCATCAAACCAGGCCAGCGCGTGCTGATAACCGACGATCTGCTGGCAACCGGCGGCACGATTGAAGCGACGATCAAGCTTGTCGAAGAGCTCGGCGGCATTGTCGCAGGTATTGCCTTCATCATTGATCTGAAGTATTTGAATGGTATGGCAAAGCTGGAAGGTTATGACGTGCTCTCCCTTGTATCATACGATGAAGAATAATGCAGCGCATGCTGTTTTATTCTTTTTTTCATATGTTTATTTATCATAAAATATGTAGTATGATATTAACATTATTAAATAAGTGAGGTGACTGCATGAATAACGAATATCCATACACTGTAGATGATGTGCTGGCGATGACGAAAGCGTATTTGACAGATGAGGATTATCAGCTTGTTGTAAAGAGTTATGAGCTTGCTGAAAAAGCCCACGCAGGCCAGTTCCGCAAAAATGGATTGCCTTATATCATGCATCCCATTCAGGTGGCAGGCATTCTAGCTGAAATGAAACTGGATAGTCCGACTATTATCGCCGGATTTCTGCACGACGTCGTCGAGGATACGCCGTATACTTACGAAGATTTAAAGGACATGTTCAATGAAGAGGTCGCGGCCATTGTTGACGGGGTGACTAAGCTTGAGAAAGTGAAGTACCGGTCTAAGGCAGAGCAGCAGGCGGAAAATCACCGTAAGCTGTTTATCGCTATCGCTAAAGATGTCCGGGTCATTCTCGTCAAACTCGCTGACAGATTACATAATATGCGGACATTGAAAGCGATGCCGCATGAGAAGCAGATCAGAATTTCCAAGGAGACGCTTGAAATATATGCCCCGCTTGCTCACCGGCTCGGTATTAACACCATCAAGTGGGAGCTGGAAGACATCTCGCTCCGCTACATCGATAACATCCAGTACTTCCGCATCGTTCATCTCATGAAGAAAAAGCGCAGCGAACGGGAAGCGTATATCGACAATGCGATTGAGAACATTGCCCATGAAATGAAGATTACAGGTATCGACGGAGATATTTCCGGCCGTCCGAAACACATTTACAGTATTTACCGTAAGATGGTCAAGCAGAAGAAGCAGTTCGACCAGATATTCGATCTGCTGGCCATCCGTATCATCGTTGAATCCATCAAGGACTGCTACGCTGTGCTGGGACTGGTCCATACATTATGGAAACCGATGCCCGGCCGTTTCAAGGACTATATCGCAATGCCGAAGCCGAACATGTATCAGTCGCTGCATACAACGGTCGTCGGTCCAAACGGAGATCCGCTCGAAATACAGATCCGGACGCGCGAAATGCACGAAGTTGCTGAGCACGGTGTCGCGGCTCACTGGGCCTACAAAGAAGGCAAGACGATCGTCAATCCGGATGAAGCCAAGAACTTAAGCAATATGGACTGGATCAAGGAGATTGAGGAGACGGATTCCACGTCGATGGATGCGGAAGCCTTTATGGAGTCGCTGAAATACGATCTGCAGAGTGATAAGGTGTATGTCTTCACGCCGGAAAGTGACGTCGTGGAGCTGCCGCTCGGTGCGGTGCCGATTGATTTTGCGTATGCCGTCCACAGTGAAGTCGGCAATAAGATGATCGGGGCGAAAGTGAACGGTAAAATTGTGCCGATTGATTACCAGCTGCATACCGGTGATATCATTGAGATCCGGACATCTAAACATTCATACGGACCGAGCCGTGACTGGCTGAAAATCGTTAAATCGTCCAGTGCGAAGAGTAAGATCCGCAGTTTCTTCAAGAAGCAGGACCGCTCAAGCAATGTTGAAAAAGGTAAATTTATGATTGAAGCGGAGATCAAAGATCAGGGTTACCGGGCCGATGAAGTGCTGACGGCGGATAACTTCAATGTGCTGATGGATAAGTACCGCTTCTCACAGATGGATGATATTTATGCAGCCGTCGGTTTTGGTGGTCTTGCGGCAGGCAGTGTCGTCGCGAAAATGACCGAGAAGCTGAGAGTCAAGCAGAAGGAACAGGCACTGAATCAAGTGCAGGAAGTCAATAAGTCGCTGAACATCAAGCGGGATATTCAGACCGAATCCGGCGTCTACGTGGAAGGCATGGACAATATGCTGATCAAATTGTCGAAGTGCTGTAACCCGGTGCCGGGAGACGAGATAATCGGCTACATCACAAAAGGTCACGGTGTCAAAGTCCACCGTACGGACTGTCCTAACATTAAGGACGAGACTGAGCGGATCATCGATGTGGAATGGGTGGAATCCACGAACTCCAACAAGACGTATCAAGTGGACCTTGAGATCACTGCCTATGACCGCAATGGTCTGCTGAATGAAGTGCTGCAGGCTGTGAATTCCACTAAAATAGCGCTTGTCCAGGTGAACGGCCGCGCCGACATCGACAAGCGGGCTAAAATCAATATCGGCATTATGGTCAAGAACGTCAATGATATATATAAAGTCGTGGAAAAAATAAAGCAGTTAAGTGATATCTACACTGTGACCCGAATCTGGAACTGAGGTGTATGATGAAAGTTGTATTACAGAGAGTGAAGCGCGCATCAGTTAAAAGTGCAGCTATGTATCATGAGATCGGGCCGGGGTTGCTACTGTTAGTCGGTATCGGCGAAGAAACGGTCGAACAGGACGTGCCGGTTATGGCGAAAAAGATAGTGCAGGCCCGGTTATTTGAAGACCATGAAGATAAGATGAATCTGTCCATCAAGGAAATAGGCGGCGAAATTTTGTCGATTTCCCAGTTCACCTTATATGCGGACGTGCGAAAAGGGAACCGTCCCAGCTTCACGCGTGCGATGAGACCGGATACCGCGCGTGCTTTTTATGAGTCGTTCAATCGTCAGCTGGCGGCTGAAGGTGTGACTGTTAAACCAGGCGATTTCGGTGAGATGATGGATATCGAGCTCATCAATGACGGGCCGGTCACTGTTATTTATGAATGCCATGAAGGTAAAATCCGATGAGCCGCATTAAACTGAAGAAGGCACCATTATCCATCGTACTTGCATTAATAATAGGCATCCTTATAGCAGTGACTGCTTTTTATTTAATGAGCGGTCAGGCGGAAGCGCCTAAACGACTGACCATGATTGAAAACAACGAACTGCGGACAGGTCCGGAGGCTGCCTATCCCGTTATTTTTGAAGTGCAAAAAGGTGAACAGTTCGCGATTATCGAACGCCGCGGCAAATGGTTCTATGTGCAGGGAGACGATAAAATAGGCTGGATTGCGGGCTGGCATACGAACCTTAATATCGCGAAGGACCAGGTCGTGCAGCAGAATCCGTTCAAAGGCAGAACGGTCATTGTGGACCCTGGTCACGGGGGCTCCGACCAAGGTGCAAGCAGTAAGTCAGGAACACTGGAAAAAGAAGTGACATTGAAGACCGGACTCATGCTGCGCGACAAACTGAAGGCTGAAGGCGCACGCGTCATCATGACACGTGACAGTGACGAATATGTCAAGCTGAAAGACCGGCAGGGTGTGGCTGATGCTTTTATCAGCATTCACAGTGACGCACTCGGTGAAAGTTCCCCGCACGGATTGACGGTCTACTATTACAAGGATTCTCAGAAGCCGTTAGCTGATACACTGCATTTAGCGATCAAGAATAAAACGCTGCTCTCCGATAGAGGTGTCAGACAGGAGAACTTCCAGGTGATCCGCCAGACAAAGATACCTGCTGTACTGCTGGAGCTTGGTTATATCAGCAATCCGACTGATGAGCTGATGATGACCGACAAAACTGACCGCCAGCTGGTGACGACTGCTATCGTCGATGGACTGAGAAACTACTTCCTCTATTAACTTGACTTTAACGCAATGAAGAAGTAAGATGAATTTAATTGAAAATTATAACCGCTAGAACCTGTCAAAGTGATATCCCTTTCTTCGAAGAGACGTCTGCAGCTGCTGAAAGCAGACGAGAAACATATGACTGTGAACAACAGGTGAGGTCGTTCTATGAAAAGTAGAGCCGTCAGACAAACGATACTTGTCCTTAAGAGTGGATACTTCATGTATCAATTTGGGTGGCAACACGGTTATTTCGTCCCTTATACGCATCAGCGTATAAGGGGCTTTTTTATTTTAAAGGAGGTCAAGATAATGATCAGTATACCAAGAGGAACGCAGGATATTCTGCCGCAAGATACGCCGAAATGGCGCTACGTTGAAGCGAAGTTAAATGAAATCGCAGCGGCTTATAACTATAAAGAAATCAGAACACCAATGTTTGAAAGCACTGACCTGTTTGCAAGAGGGGTCGGCGACTCAACTGACATCGTCCAGAAAGAAATGTACACATTCAAGGATAAGAGCGACCGCAGTATGACGCTCCGGCCGGAAGGGACGGCAGCCGTCGTCCGCAGCTATATCGAGAACAAGATGCACGGCGACGCGAATCAACCGATTAAACTTTACTACACGGGGCCGATGTTCCGCTATGAGCGTAAACAAAAAGGACGTTACCGTCAGTTTGTCCAGTTTGGTGTCGAAGCGATTGGTGCAGAAAATCCTGCCATCGACGCAGAAGTGCTGCACATGCTCTATCATATTTACAGCTCGTTCGGTCTGAAATCATTGAAGCTCGTCATCAATTCCATCGGTGACATCGACTCCCGTAAAGAGTATAAGGATGCGCTCGTCGAGCATTTCACGCCGTACATCGGCGCGTTCTGTCAGGACTGTCAGAACCGTCTGCACAAAAATCCGATGCGCATTCTTGACTGCAAGGTGGACAAAGATCAGCCGTCCGTGGCAAGTGCGCCGAAAATCACGGACTACTTGAATGATTACTCGAAGAACTATTACAATGAAGTGAAGAAATATCTGGACAGACTCGGCATTCCTTATATGGAAGATGCAAGCCTTGTCCGCGGACTGGATTATTATACGCATACAGCGTTTGAGATGATGAGTGAAGCGGAAGGGTTCGGTGCTATTACGACATTATGCGGCGGCGGCCGTTACAACGGGCTGCTTGAGATGCTGGACGGTCCGAGTGAGACAGGGATCGGTTTCGCACTCAGTATCGAACGTCTGCTGCTTGCACTGGAAGCAGAAGGCATTGAACTTGAGACAGATGAACGGCTGGACCTCTTTATCGTGACGATGCCTGAGACGATGAACGATGCGGTGAAGCTGATCGCTGACCTGCGGGTGCAGGGCGTCAGAGCAGATATGGATTACCTGGACCGCAAGATGAAGGCACAGATGAAGCAGGCAGACCGGTTGAACGCAAAGTATACTTTCGTGCTCGGCGGCAATGAGCTCGAGACAGGCACAGTCAAATTAAAAGAAATGACATCAGGTGACGTCACGGATGTTAAACTGGAAGAAATCGCACTTTACTTGAAGGAGAGAGCATAATGGAGAAACGCACAACATACTGTGGTCTTGTCACAGAAGATTATATCGGCCGGGAAGTCATTTTGAAGGGATGGGTACAGAAACGCCGTGACCTCGGCGGCCTGATCTTCATTGATCTGCGCGACCGTGAAGGCATCGTTCAGATCGTCTTTAACCCTGACTTCTCACAGGAGGCACTGGCAGTCGCTGAGACGCTGCGTTCTGAATACGTCATTGAAGTGCGCGGTAAAGTGACGGCGCGCGATGCAGCAGTAGTGAATCCGAAGATCAAGACCGGTAAGGTTGAAGTGCAGATCGCTGAAGTGAATATCATCAATAAAGCACAGACACCGCCGTTCCAGATTGAATCTGAAGTGGATATCGCTGAGGACATCCGTCTGAAGTACCGCTATCTTGACCTGCGCCGTGAGCCGTTAGCACAGACATTCCGTATGCGCCATCAGATTACACGTGCTGTACGTAATTATCTGGACGAATCAGGATTTTACGAAGTAGAGACACCTGTCCTGACGAAGTCAACGCCTGAAGGTGCGCGTGACTACCTTGTGCCGTCACGGGTGCACGAAGGTGAATTCTACGCGCTGCCGCAGTCACCGCAGATTTTCAAGCAGCTCTTAATGATCGGCGGCTTTGATAAATATTATCAAATCGTCAAATGTTTCCGCGATGAAGATTTACGTGCTGACCGCCAGCCTGAATTCACACAGATTGACGTTGAGATGAGTTTCGTCGACCAGGAAGACGTCATCGCGATGAATGAAGGGATGATGGCACGCATTATGAAAGACGTGAAAGGTATTGATGTCAAGCTGCCATTCCCACGTATGACATACGAGGAAGCGATGCGTGACTATGGGATCGATAAACCGGATACGCGTTTTGATATGAAGCTGAAGACGTTGAATGAACTGGCTTCAAAAATGGACTTTAAAGTGTTCAAGGAAGCTGTTGAGAACGGCGGCGCAGTCAAAGCGCTTGTCGTTAAAGAGGCAGCGGACAAATATTCCCGCAAGGATATCGATGCGCTGCAGGACTTCGCTAAAATTTACGGTGCAAAAGGCCTTGCTTGGGTGAAAGTGACAGCAGAAGGACTGAATGGCCCAATCGCGAAATTCTTTGACGAAGCTATCACCACTGAATTACTTGAAGTGACTGCAGCTGCAGCCGGAGACCTCGTATTATTCGTGGCGGATAAGCAGGACGTCGTCAATGCGTCACTTGCTAACCTGCGAAACAAACTCGGCAAAGAACTCGGCCTGATCGACGACAACCAGTTCAACTTCCTCTGGGTCACTGACTGGCCGCTCTTCGAGTACGACGAAGAAGCAGGGCGTTATTTCGCGGCGCACCATCCATTTACCGCACCGAAGAAAGAACATGTCGATATGCTGTTAACGCATAAAGATAAAGTGCAGGCGAATGCCTACGATATCGTGCTGAACGGCTATGAACTCGGCGGCGGCTCCATCCGTATCCATGACCAGGAGATGCAGGCGAAGATGTTTGAAGCACTCGGCTTCACACAGAAAGAAGCAGAGGAACAGTTCGGCTTCCTGATGAACGCGTTTAAATACGGTGCGCCACCACATGGCGGTATCGCACTTGGACTTGACCGCATGGTGATGCTGCTGTCCGGCCGTACCAACTTAAGAGATGTCATCGCCTTCCCTAAAACGGCTTCAGCGACGTGTCTGCTGACTGACGCGCCGAGTCCGGTGGATTCAGCACAGCTTAGCGAGCTGAATCTGACGTTGAATATTAAAGAAGACAAATAAGTTGCATTATAGATTCAATGTGCTATTATATATTTACAAGATGAATATCTGAAGAGTTCGACATTTGTTTTTCTATTTTGACCTAACACTTTTGATTAGGGAGTCTAATGGGTTTTCATACTAAGCACAAGCCTATATTATAGGACGTGCAATGTAAGAAACAGGACACCCACCTGTATATAGCAGGCCAAAATAATCAACTTTAAGATGACGGCTCAGTCGGATGTTATCGGTACACAGGACTTCGGTCCTGTGTATTTTTTTTATGGATTACTATGAGTGTTGTGGTAGGATATAAGTATAAAATGTGAAAGTGTGTGAAAGAATGAAACATCAATTTTCCAGAAATGAACTCGCCTATGGAAAAGAAGGGCTTGACCTTCTGAACAATAAGACAGTCGCAGTGCTCGGTGTCGGCGGCGTCGGTTCCTTTGCGGCTGAAGCGCTGGCAAGAACGAATATCGGCCATATCATCCTGATTGATAAGGACGATGTGGATATCACGAATGTCAACCGGCAGCTGCATGCGCTGACGACGACAATCGGCCGGTCGAAAGTGACGCTGATGGAGGAGCGGATCAAGCTCATCAATCCGGAATGCAGGGTGACACCGATGCATATGTTCTATACAGAAGAGACGTATGAAGAGCTGTTCAGCCATCACATCGATTATATCGTCGATGCTTCTGATACGATCGTCTATAAGATTCATCTGATGAAGGAATGTCTGGAACGCGGCATTAAAATCATCTCCAGTATGGGTGCTGCGAACAAGACAGACCCGACACGCTTCAAGATAGAAGACATCTCAAAGACGCATACTGACCCGATGGCGAAAGTCATCCGTACGCGTCTGAAAAAAGAAGGCATTAAAAAAGGGATACCTGTCGTCTTTTCTGACGAAAGCCCGATTGTCATCCGGGACGATGTGAAAGGCTATGTCGGTAACCCGGATGCGTCTATTCGAAAAGCCCAGATGCCGCCGTCATCCAATGCCTTTGTGCCGAGTGTCGTCGGTCTGATCTGCGCAAGTTTTGTCATCAACGACATTTTGAAAGATATACCGGTGCGGCGCGTCAAAGATAAAGGCCAGTGATAAGCAGGCTGATATACAGCTGAAAGAGACTGAGAAGTCTCTTTTTTTTACCTTAAAGTTACCTTAAATTTTATTGTTTTCCATTTATTATCTTATCTTGTGCGTTATGATAAGAGGGAACGAATGATAATAGGAGGAGAATTATGGAAGACATTCTTTATAGTCTTGAAGTGAACGATTTAAGGAAGACAATCGGTAAACGCCAGATTATCAACGGCCTCTCTTTTCAGGTGAGAAAAGGCGAAGTCTTCGGTTTTCTTGGGCCGAACGGTGCAGGGAAGACGACAACGATCCGGATGATTGTCGGTTTGACGACACCGACCGGCGGCACTATTTCTGTGCTTGGAATGAACCTGGCAACGGAGCGGGCAGAGGCCATGAAGAAAATGGGTGCTATCGTCGAGAATCCGGAGCTTTATCCGTTTCTGTCAGGGCTTGATAACTTGAAGCAGTATGCACGCATGCAGCAGGGCATCACGACTGAAGACATCAGGCGGGTAGTCAAACTGGTCGGTCTTGAACACCGCATCAAAGATAAGGTGAAGAAATATTCACTCGGTATGCGTCAGCGGCTCGGACTCGCCCAGGCACTGCTGCACCGGCCGGAACTACTGATTTTAGATGAACCGACCAACGGCCTTGATCCGGCGGGCATCCGTGAAATCAGGAATTACATCAGACGTCTCGCTGAAGAAGAAGGGATGTCAGTCATTGTCTCCAGTCATCTGCTCGCAGAGATGGAGCTCATGTGCGACCGGTTCGGCATTATAAAAGACGGTCAGATGATCCGTATTGAAGACGTGCAGACTATAGACACAGCTAATGATAGGGTAGTTCACCAGTTCGACCTGCATCCTGTTGACCAGGCAGTGAAATATTTGAATGACCGGCAGCTGGATTTTGACGTCCAGGATAAATTGATTACGATGACGTGTCGACCGAGCGAAGTACCTGGCCTGATCCGGGAGCTGGTGAAGCGTGACATTGATATATACAGCGTCACAAAATCAAAACAGTCGCTGGAAGACCGTTTCCTTGAACTGACGGCTGAAGGAGGGACTGACATTGCTTAAACTGATACAGAATGAATGGATCAAATACTTCAACCGGCCGGGTACGTATATTATGCTCATTATGATCATGCTGCTGTTTGTGCTGCTGACTGTCTTGAATATGTCATTCGGCTCGGGCATCAATCACACAAAGGAATATAGTAAGGATCACTGGAAGACAGAAGTGCAGACAGATATCAAGAAGATGTCTCAAGACCTTGAACGGCTGCATGCTCAAGACGATAAAGATTTTAAGCAGCAGGATTATTCAAAAATGTACAGCCTCGAGCAGGAGATTCCACGGCTGCAGTACTACTTGAAACACGACGTCAGACCGCCTGCAATTAATAACGTCTTTGATAATCTTCTCGGTACGACTAATATGATCAACTTTGTCATTATCATGGTGACGGTCATCACTAGCAGTCTGATGAGCCGTGAGCATCAGCAGGGGACGATTAAACTGCTGCTGATCCGTCCGGCATCACGACTGAAGATTTTCTTCGCTAAATGGCTGACGGCTGTACTGATTTCAGTGGCCTTCACATTGTTCACATTTATTATATCCGGTCTAGTGGGTATTGTAACGGGCAAGATAAATCCAACGACAAAACATGCGGTACTCGATACGGCTAAGGGCAAGTATCACATGGAAGATTTCTGGCTGTATTTTACGCAGCTTCTGCTGAACGATTTGATCTATGTCATTATTTTCGCAACGATTGCTTATGTGTTATCAGTACTGTTCAAAAATACTGCCGTATCGCTCGGCCTGACCATCGGCCTGCTGTTTTTCAGCGGACTGATCACTAACTTTATAGCAGACAAGACAGATCTTGTGAAGTTCATCTGGCCGGCGAACTGGTCGATGAATCAATATATAGGATTTATGGGCGCACCGCCGATTGACAGTATGTCTTATAGCTTCAGCTTTGTCTATAACATCATCGCGCTCGCTCTGCTGCTTGGCATCGGCCTATGGGTCTTTACTAAGCGTGACGTAGCGGACTAAAAAAGAAGTGGCAGCTTTGAGCTGTCACTTCTTTTTCTGTCGGCTGATGTTATCATAAATCTGCTTGAACTGGGCCTCAGATTTACTCGTCTCTTTCGGCTGATAGTAACGGGCGTCCTTCAGCTGATCCGGCAAGTACTGCTGGCTGATATAGCCGCCCGGAAACTGATGCGGGTACTGGTAGCCGGTGCCATTACCAAGTGTTTTCGCACCCTGATAATGACTGTCCTTTAAATGGGCTGGAATGTCACCGGTCCGGCCCTTGTTAATATCTGCAAGGGCGCTGTCAATAGACGTCACAGCAGAGTTGGATTTTGGACTCAGACAGAGTTCGATGACCGCCTGGGACAATGGAATGCGTGCTTCCGGGAAGCCGAGCCGTTCTGCCGCTTCAATAGCAGCGAGTGTCCGCGAGGCAGCCTGAGGTGAGGCAAGGCCGATGTCTTCAAAACTGATGACTAAGAGCCGCCTCGCAATAGTCGGCAGGTCGCCGCCGTTAATCAGCCGCGCCAGGTAGTGGAGTGCCGCATCAACATCGCTGCCGCGTATGGACTTCTGGAAGGCGCTCATAATGTCATAGTGCATATCACCGTCTTTATCAAAGTTGAAGGATGTTTTCTGCAGGCAGTCTTCAGCGTCCTGCCGAGTAATAGTGATGGTACCATCTTTGTCAGGCGTTGATAATATGGCTAGTTCCAGAGCATTCAGGCTCGCACGGACGTCGCCGCCTGCTGCCATGATGAAATGGTCCATCGCCTGGCCCTCTACTACCACTGCCTGATTGCCGAAGCCGTTCTTCTTGTCTGTCAGTGCCCGCTGAAGCGCCTGCTTTATATCTGCTTCTGTCAGCGGCTGCAGCTCGAAAATCTGTGTTCTTGAGCGGATGGCCGGGTTGATGGCATGATAGGGATTGGAAGTTGTCGCACCGATCAGAATAATGCGGCCGTTCTCAAGATGAGGCAGCAGAAAGTCCTGCTTCGCCTTATCCAGCCGGTGAATCTCATCAAGCAGCAGTATCACCTGCCCTGACATCTTCGCCTCCTCCGCCACGAGCTGCATGTCCTTCTTGGTGTCAGTGACGGCGTTCAGCTGTCTGAATTTAGCAGCGGTCGAGCCGGCAATGGCACGGGCAATGCTTGTCTTGCCTGTGCCCGGCGGACCGTAGAGAATCATCGAGGACAACCGTCCGGCATCCACCATTCTTCTGATGATTCCCCCAGGACCGACGAGGTGCTGCTGACCGATGACATCATCGATGGATGTCGGTCGCATTCTATAGGCTAATGGTTCCATAATTGTCCTCCTTTTTTATTAAAGTTTACCTTATCTTTCTGTCAAATGTGATAAAATTGATTTAACAAAAAGGAGTCGTCTGTATGAAAATATCAACTAAAGGCCGCTACGGTCTCACATTAATGATCAGCTTAGCCAAACGTTATGGACAGGGGCCTGTCTCTTTGAAGTCAATCGCTGAAGAAAATGGACTGAGCGATCTCTATCTCGAGCAGCTTGTAGGTCCGCTGAGAAACGCCGGGCTCATCCGAAGCATCCGCGGTGCAAAGGGCGGGTATCAGCTCATGAAAGCGCCCGGTGATATTACCGCAGGAGATATCATCCGTCTGCTTGAAGGTCCAATCACACCTGTAGAAGGCATAGAAGATGAACCGGCTGCCCAGAAGCAGCTCTGGATCAAAATCCGTGATGCCGTGAAGCAGGTACTCGATGAAACCACACTTGAAGATCTGATGAACTACAAAGAAGAAGATATTATTGAAGGTTACATGTTCTATATTTAATAAGCGGCTCCTAGGAGCCGCTTATTTTATGAGGTGACTTCTTTCAGAATTTCATAGCTGCGGCGCTGTTTTGCGAGGTCGTATATATAGGACACCGCAATGATTTCGTCAGCATGGTACTGTTCCTGGAAATCTGCAAGCTGTTTCGCGATTGTTTCTTTGGAGCCGATCAGCGACGCTTTAGTGCGGGACGTAGCCATCAGTCGCTCCTGAGGACTCCAGATGGCATCTAAGTCATGAGTCGGCGGCTGGAGCGGCTGTCTTGAATTTCTGACGATGCTCAGGAACATCATATGCGTGCTCGTTGCGAGAAACTCAGCTTTTTCGTCAGTTTCAGCAGCAATGACATTCATGCCGACCATGACATAGGGCTTAGCCAGATACTCAGAAGGTGTGAAGAGATTTCTGTAGATAGCAATCGCTTCTTTCATCTGCTCCGGTGCGAAGTGAGCAGCGAAGACATAAGGAAGTCCGAGACGTGCTGCAAGGTGGGCAGAATCAGTGGATGAACCAAGAATGTATAGCGGCACATTAGTATCCACACCCGGATATGCTTTTACATAGCCCTGCTTATGTTCGGGACCGAAATAGTCAAGAAGCGCCTTGACATCATCAGGAAAAGTATAGACAGCTTCATGCTGATTTCTTCTGAGGGCGCTTGCGGTCATCATATCAGTGCCCGGTGCCCGGCCGAGCCCTAAGTTCAGACGGTTCGGATAGATTGTCTCAAGCGTGCCGAACTGTTCAGCAACTATTAACGGCGTATGGTTCGGCAGCATGATGCCACCTGCGCCCACTTGAATACGAGACGTGTGCGCGAGCACGTGATTGATTAGAACGACTGTCGCTGAACTCGCTAAGTTCGGCGTATTATGATGTTCTGCAATCCAGAACCGGTTATAGCCGAGCTCTTCGGCCGTCTGCGCCAGCTTGACAACATTCTGGATGGCCTGACGATTCGTTTCTCCTTGTCTTAATATAGCAAGGTCCAGTACAGCTACTGGAATCTTTGTATTGTTCATTGATAAGCCCTCTTTCTCCTGGTTATATAGGACAGTTTAGCATTCAGGGAATAGCAGAGAAATGAATATGCCTGACGACTGGATTAACTGCTGGATTGTTCCCCGACGAATATAGTGGCCAGAATATTCGCAAGAAGCTTGCCAAACGAATATAGCGGCCAGAATATTCGCAAGAGGCCCGCCAAACGAATATAACGGCAGGAATATTCGCAAGAGGCCCGCCAAACGAATATAGCGGCCAGAATATTCGCAAGAAGCCCGCCAAAAGAATATAACGGCAGGAATATTCGCAAGAGGCCCGCCAAACGAACACACCCGTTAATTATTACTTAACAGGTGCTCCTTAATCATGGTGTCAATCGTCTCCGGTAGTCGATAAGTGGTGCGATTGATTTTGATGAGCCGCTGCGCCTCTACATAGCTCCTGATATAAAGCTGGAGTGTCCTGACTGTAAAGTAGTCACCGAAAAATTCCGCGAGACAGCGGATGCTGAATTCATGGACGTTATGCACTGAACAGTAATAAATCATATTAGTGTAGATGACTTCACTTATTGAAAAAGTAGTCCGGCAGTCGATACATTTCATCTGCTGCTTTCTGCCGTTCAGACTTAAACAATAACAGGACGGACAGTTGAAGCCGTTTTTGAGCTGACCCGCAGCACGATGATGATAGAATGGATTGGTTTTCAGTTGGTCTGTAAGAAAAACTTCGTGTAGCTGAGGGAATAGCTCGTCGCTGACTTGTAACTCATTGGCTATTCTTGCCAGTTTAGTCATTTTGATGATTGCATCGTCAGGCTGCAGTCCGAAAATATGGCTGTCACCTGTCCAGACGATATAACCATGAACCTGCAAGTAAATCTTTCGTCGTTGAAGCCAATGAGCGAGTATGCTTTTAGCCCGCTCCAGCTGGTTCAATGGATTACTGACTTCCCGTCCGTTTTGAAAATACCATTTTCCGGAACGGACCTCATAATCGTGACGGTGGTTTTTTACCTCTAATATAATGACGCGCTGGCGGGTAATGATGACATGATCCAGTTGGATATAGTTCTGGTCATGCTCGAGCAGTATATTGCTCGTGAACCACCGGCCGTCAAGCACCTTCTGCAGCACTTCTCCAACGAGCCGTTCCCCGTTCCAGCCGTTCCTTTCCTTGTCAAGCAGCTTCCTGTCGTCATCATCTAATACGCCTCTCTTACTCATTACTTCTAAGTTGATCATTGTCCTCGTCACTCGAACACCTCCTACTTTATAATCGGTAAAAATCGCGAAATGATTGATTACAAATTGTAAAGTTCCAGTAACTAGCTATTTACATGAATCGGTGCTATTATAGAGTATTGAAAAAAACGGAAAGGATGTTCAAGATGCAAGTGTATGCAGATTATTCAGCGACAACACCTGTTGCTCCGCGGGTGATTGAAGAGATGATGACCGTTTATCATACGGCTTACGGCAATCCGTCATCTATTCATAAGATCGGGCGGGAGGCACGGCAGATTATCGATCAGTCTCGTCGTCAAATTGCGGGCGTGCTCAATGCACGGCCTAAAGAAATTCTGTTTACGAGCGGTGCTACAGAATCCAATAATACAGCGATTAAAGGCGCAGCTTATAAGAATCAGCATCTTGGACGTCATCTCATTACCACTCAGGTTGAACATCACTCTGTGCTGCATGTCTTCGAATACTTGGAGAAGCAGGGGTTTGACGTCACTTATCTGCCGGTGGACAGATACGGCGTCGTCCAGCTGACGGATTTCAAGGCGGCATTGAGACCGGATACAATCCTGGTCTCCATTATGTTCGGCAATAACGAAGTCGGTGCGATCCAGCCGGTGGATGACATCGGTGAGCTGCTTGACGGTCATCAAGCACTGTTCCATGTTGATGCTGTGCAGACGGCCGGTCATCTGCCGATTGATGTTAAAGAACTGAAAGTGGATATGCTCAGCTTGACGGCGCATAAGTTTTACGGCCCTAAAGGCGTCGGACTGCTTTACATCAAACAGGGAACAGCTATCGAGTATTCACAGCTCGGCGGCTCCCAGGAGACGAAGCGCCGTGCAGGAACAGAGAACGTGCCGCTCATTAAAGGAATGGCAGTCGCTCTGACTGAGGCAGCTGACCAGCTCGATCATCATAACATCAGACTGACACAGCTGAAGGAGTATTTCCTTCATAGTCTGCAGCAGCGGGCCGTCCCCTTTGAAATGAACGGCGACAAAAATATGCAGCTTGCTCACATCATGAACCTTTATTTTCCGTTCAGCGATGTGGAGCTCATGCTGACGCTGCTTGATATGGCAGGTGTCTACGTGTCAAGCGGCTCAGCATGTACAGCAGGATCCATCGAACCGTCGCATGTGCTCACTGCGATGTTCGGCGAGGACCCGCGCACGAAGCGGTCCATCCGGTTCAGCTTCGGCCATGAGATGACGGAAGAACAATTGGACTATATGGCAGACCAGCTGCTTAAAATATATGAAATGACTAAAGAAAGAAGCGGATATAATGGATAACCATCATACAAAAGTCGTCGTCGGGATGTCCGGCGGCGTGGATAGTTCAGTCACGGCGCTGCTCCTGAAAGAGCAGGGGTATGACGTGATCGGCATCTTTATGAAGAACTGGGACGACACAGACGAAAACGGTGTCTGTACAGCGACCGAAGATTATGAGGATGTCATCGCCGTGTGCAACCAGCTCGGTATCCCATACTATGCGGTGAACTTCGAGCAGGAGTACTGGGATAAAGTATTCACTTATTTCCTTGATGAATATAAGAAAGGCCGTACACCGAACCCTGACGTGATGTGCAACAAAGAGATTAAATTCAAGGCATTTCTTGACCATGCGCTGCAACTTGGTGCGGACTATGTCGCGACTGGTCACTATGCACAGGTCAGACGTCATGAAGACGGTACTGTCGAAATGCTGCGCGGCAAAGACAGCAACAAAGACCAGACTTATTTCCTGAACCAGCTGACACAGGAGCAGCTGCAGCATGTGATGTTCCCGCTCGGCCATCTGGAGAAGCCGGAAGTGCGCCGTATCGCGGAAGAGCACAATCTCGCGACAGCGAAGAAGAAAGACTCGACCGGTATCTGCTTTATCGGTGAACGGAACTTCAAGGAATTCCTGAGCCGGTACTTACCGGCGACAAACGGCCGTATGACTACGCTTGACGGTCAAGAGATGGGAGAACACACTGGTCTCATGTACTATACGATCGGTCAGCGTCACGGGCTTGGCATCGGCGGTGATGGTGAGCCATGGTTTGTTGTCGGTAAAAATCTGCAGGACAATGTACTATACGTTGAGCAGGGATTCCACCATGACACGCTGTATAGCGATTACTTGATCGCCTCTGACTTCAGCTTTGTCAACGCGGTGGATTTCTCGTCACCGCTTGAATGCACAGCGAAGTTCAGATACCGCCAGCAGGACACGAAAGTCACTGTCGACAAAATATCTGATACTCAGCTGAAAGTGACCTTTGCAGAACCAGTCCGTGCTATCACACCGGGCCAGGCAGTCGTCTTCTATCAAAATGAAGTCTGTCTCGGCGGCGCAACGATTGACGATGTTTATAAGCATGCCCATCAACTGACATATGTCGTCTGAGAAGACATATGTCTTCTTTTTTATAGTCTGATATAATAGGGATAACAGGAGGCTACTATGAACGAACAGTATTTAATTGAACTGATTCAGCAGAAAAAATATGAGCAGGCACTGGCCATGCTCTTTAAGGCGATAGAAGAAAATCCGGATGAACCGAACCATTACATCAATGCCGGGACCATCCTCGCAGATGCCGGCAAAGTGGAAGAAGCGGAACGCTTTTTCCGGAAGGCACTGACACTTGATGCAGAGCACAGCGGTGCTTACTACGGCCTCGCGAACATTTACTTTAACTATGAACGCTATACCGATGCGGTCCCACTTTATCAGAAAGCGCTGGCGGTCAATAACGGAGACGCTGATATCCATTATATGCTCGGTATGAGCTTCATTAATTCAGGCGATTTTCAGTCGGCGCTGCCTTACATGATGCGCAGCTATGAATTGAAGCCTGCTGATGATGAAGTAGCTTTTCAGTATGGGCTGCTGCTCTGTCAGCTGTCCATGTACGAAGAAGCAGTGAGCGTGCTTGACGCGCTGCTCGCTGGACAGCCGGAGCATACCGATGCTTTATATAACATCGCGCTTGCCCGCTATATGACTGATGACGATGCAGCGCGTGCACTCGAGACATTTCACAGAGTGACTGCGATTCAGCCCGATCATCTGCTGGCGGGGCATGCCATCACGATGTTTGAGCAGTTGAAGGAGGAATAACCGCGTGGAGAATATGTCTTTATTTGATCAGCCGTTCGTCAAAGGGACGATCACCCGGATTCTGTTTCAGAACGCCGACAACTTTTATACTGTCTTGAAAGCGGAAGTGATTGATTCAAATGAAGACTTTGAAGAAGAAGTCACAGTGACGGGTTATTTCCCGCAGATCGCTGAAGGTGATACATATACATTCACCGGGCGGACAGTGACGCATCCTAAATACGGAAAACAGCTGACTGCGGACAAGTTTGAAAAAGAGATGCCGCAGACAAAAGACGGTGTCATCCATTATTTATCAAGTGATCTGTTCAAAGGAATCGGCAAGAAAATCGCGCGCCAGATTGTCGACATTCTCGGCGAGGATGCACTGAACATCATCATGGATGACCGGTCATCACTGGACCGGGTGCCGAAGCTGTCACCTGAGAAGAAAGATATGATCTATCAGACTATCAGTGAAAATCAGGCGATTGAAAAGACTATGATCAAGCTGAATGACTGGGGCTTCGGTCCGCAGCTCGCCATGAAGATCTATCAGTTTTACAAGGAAGACACTATCCGGGTCATCAAAGAATCGCCTTACAGGCTGGTCATGGATATTCAGGGGATCGGTTTCAACAAAGCAGATGAACTGGCCCATCGTCTCGGTATTGCAGGCAGTCATCCCGAACGACTGAAGGCTGCACTCGTCTATTCGATGGAGCAGGCATGTCTGCAGAACGGACACACTTATATCCCTGAAGATATGCTGCTTGAGACATCTTACCACCTGCTGACGAAGACAGGGGAAACAGTGGACACCGGGCTGCTCGTCCATAAACTGCTGGAACTGACGGAAGAGAAAGTGCTTGTTAAAGAGCAGGACCGCATTTATCTGCCGAGTCTGTTCTATTCTGAGATGAAGACCGTGCAGACGCTCCACCGGCTGATGAACCATCAGGATAACATCAAGCAGTTTGAACAGTCGGAAGTGCTGCTGATGATCGGGGAGCTTGAAGATCTCTTTGAAGTGAGCTATGCCAGGAAGCAGCGCGAGGCCCTGCAGATAGCCATGAACAGCAAGATGATGATTCTATCAGGCGGACCCGGCACAGGTAAGACCACAGTGATCCGCGGAATCGTCAACTTGTATGCGGAGCTCCACGGCCTCAGCCTGGACTATAAGGACTATGAGCAGTCTGATTTTCCGATTGCAGTTGCGGCGCCTACCGGCCGGGCTTCCAAGCGGCTGTCTGAATCAACCGGGCTAGAAGCGACGACCATTCACCGGCTGATCGGCTGGACGCGTGAAAGCAAGCCGGACGACATTCTTGAAAATGAGATCACTGCTAAGCTCGTCATTATCGATGAGATGTCGATGGTGGATACATGGCTGATGTTCCAGTTGATGCGTGCCGTGCCGAATGACTGTCAGCTGATCTTTGTCGGTGACCAGGACCAGCTGCCGTCAGTCGGACCGGGCCAGGTATTCAGAGATATGATCGAATCAAAGATCATGCCGCAGGTCGAGCTGGAAGAAGTGTACCGGCAGCAGGAAGGGTCCTCTATCATTGAGCTTGCCCATCAGATTAAGCGTAATCAGCCGTTCGATATCGCTGCGCGCTATAATGACCGGTCATTTATACCTTGTTCGACCGAGCAGATCCCGGCGGTCATCAATCAAGTGGTCACCCGCGCTGTGGATAAAGGCTATGATAAGCGGGATATCCAGGTGCTGGCACCGATATACAAAGGGAAAGCCGGCATCAAGTTTCTGAATCAGGAGCTGCAGGACATACTGAATCCGAAGGCTGATGATAAGCGGGAACTGCCGTTCGGCGATGTCGTCTACCGCAAAAATGACAAAGTGCTGCAGCTGGTCAACCGGCCCGAGGACAACGTGTTCAACGGTGATATCGGTGAAGTGGTCGGTATTTTCATGGCGGCGGAGAACGCGCTGAATAAAGACGTCGTCATCGTCGATTATGACGGGAACGAAGTCACTTATACGAAGCAGGACTTGACTGAACTGACGCACGCCTACTGCTGTTCCATACATAAGTCCCAAGGGTCTGAGTTTCCGATCGTCATCATGCCAGTCGTGCGTGCCTATTACCGCATGCTGCAGAAAAACATACTATACACCGGGCTGACCCGTGCGAAGCAGTCCCTCATTATCTGCGGGGAGCGGCAGGCATTCGATGAAGGAATCGCGAGAACCGGACTTGAACGAATGACTTCCTTCAGCACGGTGCTGCAGGAATATTTCAAGCCGGATGAAGCGCTGGACACGGTGCCGGCTGCGATTCCGGTCGGAGAACTGACAGAGGACAATATGCATTTAATTGCACCGATGATCAATATGGACGGGATTTCACCGTATGATTATCAAACAGTTGACGAATAGCATGAATGTCCATATAATTTAATTATTCAGTGAATGATGAGTAAACTGCTTTGTTGTCTAAAGAGACGTACCGGCCGGTGAAAGGTGCGCAGCAATCAGTTGAAGGCTGCATTCATGGTGTAAATTAATAATTCTTTGAGTGATGACGTCAGTCATAACTAGGGTGGTACCGCGAACACGTTCGTCCCTTTCTGGGGCGGACGTTTATTTTATTTTAAGGGAGAGATTATTTAATGAAACGTTTAACTGCTGCTGAAATCAGACAGATGTATCTGGATTTCTTTGTTGAAAAAGGCCATATGATTGAGCCGTCTGCACCGCTTGTACCGATTGATGATGATACGCTGCTATGGATCAATTCAGGTGTTGCGACACTGAAGAAATATTTTGACGGGCGGGTCATTCCGAACAACCCGAGAATCGTCAATGCCCAGAAATCCATCCGGACTAATGACATTGAGAACGTGGGCTTTACGGCGCGTCACCATACGTTCTTTGAGATGCTCGGGAACTTCTCCATCGGTGATTATTTCAAGAAGGAAGCTGTACAGTTCGCATGGGAATTTTTGACGAGTGAACGCTGGCTGGCGATAGATCCTGCTAAGCTCTATGTGACGATCCACCCTGAAGATACAGAGGCTTATGAGCTGTGGGTGAATGAGATCGGTCTGACTGATGACCGTATTACACGTATCGAAGGCAACTTCTGGGATATCGGTGAAGGTCCGTCTGGTCCGAACACTGAGATTTTCTATGACCGTGGTGAGGATTACGGTCAGGACGATCCGATAGAGGAGATGTATCCGGGCGGTGAGAATGAGCGCTACCTTGAAGTATGGAACTTAGTGTTCTCTGAGTTCAACCATAATCCTGACCATACCTATTCACCGCTGCCGAAGCAGAACATCGATACAGGGATGGGTCTTGAACGGATGGCGAGCGTTTCTCAGAACGTGCGCACAAACTTCGATACAGATTTATTCCAGCCGATCATCAAGCAGACAGAGCAGATTTCCGGCAGAACATACGGCGTGTCAAAGGCAACAGATGTCGCGTTCAAAGTGATCGCTGACCATATCCGCACAGTGGCTTTTGCAATCGGTGACGGTGCACTGCCGTCAAATGAAGGGCGGGGTTACGTGCTGCGCCGCCTGCTGCGCCGCGCGGTCAGATTTGCACAGCAGCTGGATATCAACCAGCCTTTCATGTATGAGCTTGTTGATATTGTCGCAGACATTATGAAGCCGTACTATCCAGATGTGGACGCGCAGAAAGATTTCATCAAGCGGGTCATCAAGTCAGAAGAAGACAGATTCCACGAGACACTGGAAGAAGGGCTTGTTCACTTCAACCGTCTGAAAGACGCAGCGCTCAGCGGTTCACGACAACTGGACGGGGCAGATGTCTTCAAGCTTTACGATACATTCGGGTTCCCGGTTGAACTGACCGAGGAACTGGCGGAAGAGAACGGACTGAAGATTGACCGTGCAGGCTTTGACGCGGCGATGGAGCAACAGCGTACGCGTGCCAGAGAATCACGTCAGAAGACACAGAGTATGCAGGTGCAGAATGAGACGCTTGCGAACATCACGACGCCGAGCCGCTTTGTCGGTTATGACACGCTGACACATACGACTGAGATTGAACATATTATTGCAGCCGGCAGTGACGTCAAGGAAGTGGAAGGTGAAGAGACGATTCAGTTTATTCTGCGTGAGACACCGTTCTACGCGGTGAGCGGCGGTCAAATAGCCGACAGAGGAACAGTCAGCCATGATGACTTTGAGATCGAAGTGACGGAAGTGACGAAAGCACCGAACGGTCAGAATCTGCATACCGGGACCGTCAAGTTCGGCCGTGTCCATGTCGGCTCGACGGTGAAAGCTGCGGTCAACAGAGACTTCAGAAATGATGTCATTAAAAACCATAGCGCGACGCACTTAATGCATGCAGCGCTAAAACAGGTGCTGGGCACACATGTCAATCAGGCAGGGTCTCTCGTTACGCCTGAACGTCTGCGCTTTGACTTCTCACACTTCGGTCCTGTGACACGCGATGAACTGGATAAAGTTGAGGCGATCGTCAATGAGAAAATATGGGCGAATATTAAAGTTGTGATAGAAGAGATGCCGATTGATGAGGCGAAAGCCAAAGGTGCGATGGCACTGTTCGGGGAGAAATACGGCGATGTCGTCCGTGTCGTCGAGATGAGCGAGTTCTCGATTGAACTGTGCGGGGGCGTCCATGTGAGAAATACCGCTGAAATCGGTCTGTTTAAAATCGTCTCTGAATCAGGCACCGGTGCGGGAGTGCGCCGTATTGAAGCGGTGACAGGTAAAGGAGCTTATGCATTCCTGACGCAGTATGAGACAGCGGTCAATGAACTGATGACGACGCTTAAAGCACGGGACCTTGAACAGTTCGAGACGAAAGTGTCAGAACTTGTGCAGTCAGAGAAACAGCTCGTGAAGCAGGTCGGTGAACTGCAGAAAGAATTATCCGCACTGAAAGTCGGCGACATTAAAGAGCGCGTAGAACACATCAATGGCATTGACGCATTAATTATGGAAGTAGAAGCAGAAGATGCCAAAGCACTGCGTGAACTGATGGATGACTATAAATCAAAGCTGCCTGATACAGTTATTTTCCTCGCTGCAGCTAATGACAAGCTGAGCTACATGGCAACTGCTGCCAAGTCACTCACTGACCGCGTGAAAGCGGGCGACTTGATCAAAGGAGTGGCGGCAGTGACAGATGGTAAAGGTGGCGGCCGTCCGGATTCCGCTCAAGGCGGCGCTAATGACCCTGCTAAAATAACAGCTGCATTACAATTTGTTAAAGAGCATATTTCTTCACTATAAATTACATGCAGTTTATAGTATGATACAAAGTGAAGCAATGTCAGTAAAAGGGGTGTAAACAGTGGAAAATTTCGATAAAACAATGAAGTTTGACTTTGATGAACTGCCGAAAGAAGAAGTTCGTACAGTCCTGCTCAATGTGTACAACACGCTCGAAGAGAGAGGCTACAGTCCGATCAGTCAAATTGTAGGCTATCTGCTGTCCGGGGATCCTGCCTATATTCCAAGACACAATGAGGCGCGTAATCAAATCAGAAGACTGGACCGCGATGATATAATGGAACAGCTCGTATCAAGCTATATCCTGGCTGAAAAGGAAGCTGATGAATAAGGCGATAGGTCTTGACGTCGGCACGAAGACAATCGGTGTAGCGCTGAGTGACGCCATGGGATGGACTGCTCAAGGACTCGAAACACTCCGTATCAATGAGCAGGAAGGTTACCTCGGACTCGACCGGCTGCAGGAGATCATTGACGAGCATCATGTCAATGTCGCTGTCATCGGTCTACCGAAAAACATGAACAACACTGTAGGTCCGCGAGGGGAAGCGTCCATTCATTTCAGCGAAGTGCTGAAAGCAGCTTGTCCGCATCTTGAGATTGTAATGTGGGATGAACGGCTTTCAACCGTCGCTGCAGAGCGTTCTCTGCTTGAAGCAGATGTATCCCGCAAGAAACGCAAGGCAGTAATCGATAAGATGGCAGCAGTTTTTATTTTACAAGGGTATTTAAATTCTAAATCATAAGGAGAATGACTATGACAGAACATAACCATAACCACGAAAACGAAGAAGTGAACGGTACTTTAGATATCAACAACGAAGAGGAATTACTGACATTATATGATGAAGACAATAACGAAGTACTTTATCGTAAAGTTCTCGAGTTCTATAATCCTGAGTTCGATAAGAATTATGTCATCCTTGCTGAAGAAGGCGCATCTGATGAAGATGAAATCGAATTGATTCCAATGATCAATGTTCCTAACGAGACAGGCGACGGCGGAAAATTCCTTCCGGTCGAAACAGACGAAGAGTGGGATATGATTGAAGAAATCGTCAACACTGAAATTGACGAGGAAAATTTCTAGGGGTTTAAGGTGACTTTATGAGCAACCGTAATAAAGAGATAAGAGACGCAAAATCAGCGTCGAGAACCTTGTCAGCAGTGATCATCGGTCTGCTGCTGCTCGGTCTTATCATCGCAGGAAGCGCAGCGTTTTTTTACTTTTCTGCCAGCCAGAAGCCGCTGGATCCGAACAACAAGAAAACGACGAAGGTTGAAGTGCTGCCGGGCGAGACAGCGACGATGATCGGTGAGAAGCTGGAAAAGAAAAACATCATTAAAAGCAGTGATATGTTCAAGTATTACTTGAAGTTCAACAATATTTCAAACTTCCAGGCGGGCAGCTATGAACTGTCTCCATCGATGACATTCAAGCAGATATCGAAAAGTCTCCAGGAAGGTAAAGTCTATCAGCCGATAGTCTTCAAGATGAACATCCCGGAAGGCATCACAATTGATGAGATTGCTGCGATTGTCGCGAAGAATACATCGATTAAGGCCGGGGATTTCATGAAGGAAGTCAACAGCAGGGATTTCGTCAAGAAAATGCAGAAAAAGCATCCGAAGCTGATTTCAAATGACGTCTTTGCGCCTAATATTAAGCGGCCGCTGGAAGGCTACTTGTATCCGGCGACGTATGAATTCACAAAAAAGAATCCATCGACTGAAGAAATTGTCGATAAAATGCTGACGGCAACACAGGACAATGCGTTCCCACTGTGGAATAAGTACGGTGGTATCGTCATCAATGAAGGCGGCACTGAAAAACATTTGACGTTCCATGAGTTTCTGACATTCAGTTCACTAGTTGAGCGTGAGGCGACGGGACTGACTGACCGCGCGAAAATCGCATCAGTATTTATTAACCGGATGGAACAAAACCCGCCGATGCCGCTGCAGACTGATCCGACCGTGCTCTATGCACTCGGCCGTCATAAAGAAGTGACTTATGAAGCAGACTTAAAAGTAAATTCTCCGTATAACACGTATATCAATACAGGACTTCCGCCGGGACCAATCGCGACAAGCGGTACAGCGTCGATGGAAAGTGTACTGAATCCTGCGCATACGGATTACTTGTACTTCCTTGCTGATTCATCGGGCAAGAACTACTTCTCAAAAACGCTGGAAGAGCATAACAAGTTAAAAGCTGAGCACATCGATAACCAGTGACCAGTGGAGTGCTCTGAAGGACTCGAACAAAAAGCAGCCGGTGCCAATTCCGCTGCTTTTTGTCATGGATGGAGTGCGCAGGAGTAAGAAGTTAAAAATAACACTTAATTTTTACGCTGAAATATGATACAATATTTTGAATGAATTTGAATTCTACCAGCCGGCCGGTTGGTAGTTTTTCCGTTAAAGGAATGGTAGTGTTGGACAACAGAACATATATTACTCAGTTAAATAAAATGAATGAAATAGATGACTTACGTGTCTATGCAGCAGCGCATCAAGTGCCGATAATGGATAAAGTCGCTCTTGAGATGGTGAAGCAGCTGATCCGTATACACGGTGCCCGCTCCATTCTTGAAATCGGTACAGCGATCGGCTACAGTGCGCTGCAGTTTGCTTCTGTGGCTGCTGAAGTGACAGTTACAACGATTGAAAGAAACGAAGATATGTATGAGCAGGCTGTGAAAAATGTCGCGGCTTTTAACTGCACAGACCGCATCCGCCTCGTCTATAAAGACGCCGCAGAGGCATTATGTGACGTTGATGACAGACAGTATGATATATTGTTTATCGATGCGGCTAAAGCCCAGTCAAAGAAATTTTTTGAGCTGTACAGCCCGCTGGTCAGAAAAGGCGGACTGATTATTACAGACAATATTCTGTACCACGATTTTGTCGGCAACATTGAAATCGTCAGAAGCCGGAACGTTAAGCAGATGGTGAGGAAAATCGAACAGTACAACGACTGGTTGACAGAGCAGACAGGCTATACGACGAATTTTATAGATCTCGGAGATGGTATGAGCATCTCGGTAAAGGAGTTTTAATATGACAGAGTTATTAGTAACACCTAAGTCACTGACGCACCTTGAGGCATTGATTGAAGCCGGAGCAGATGCCTTTGTCATCGGTGAGGAAAAATTCGGCTTGAGATTAGCCGGTGAATTCAAGGAAGCAGAGCTGCTTGCTGCAGTTAATATGATTCACGCAGCCGGCAAGAAAGCGTATGTCGCAGTGAACGGCCTGTTCCATAATGAGCATCTTGATGATGTCGAAGCATACATCAACTGGCTGCATGAAATAAAAGTAGACCGCATTATCTTCGGTGACCCGGCAGTAGTCATGTACGTCAAGGAGCAGGAACATCCAATTCCTCTGCACTGGAATCAGGAGACTGTGGTCACCAATCATTTCCAATGTAACTACTGGGGCGCGCGCGGCGCAGTTCGAGCAGTGCTTGCCCGTGAGCTGAGCATGGAAGAAGTCGTCGAGATTAAAGAACACGCTGACGTTGAGATTGAAGTGCAGGTCCACGGGATGACCTGTATGTTCCAGTCAAAACGTCAGCTGCTGGGTAACTACTTCCTGTATCAGGAAAAGGCGATGAAGATAGAGAACCGTCATGACGCCCGCAACATGCTGCTGTACGATGAAGAACGTAATAATAAGTATCCGATCTATGAGGATTATAACGGTACTCATATTATGAGCCCGAATGATATTTGTGTGATTGAAGAGCTGGAAGAATTATTTGAAGCAGGCATTGACAGCTTTAAAATTGACGGCGTCCTTCATTCAGAAGATTATATTACTGAAGTCACTCGACAATATAGAAAAGCCATCGACTTATACGAAGAAGATCCAGACCTTTATGATGAAGAGAAATTTGAGCTGCTGGAAGTCATCGAAGATATCCAGCCTGAATATCGTCCGCTGGATCAAGGCTTTCTGTACAAACAAACTGTTTATTAAGGATGATAATATGAAAGCAGAAATGGAATTAACTCGACCAAAAACATTATTGAAGAAGCCTGAACTGCTCGCGCCGGCGGGTAACCTTGAGAAACTGAAAATCGCCGTGCATTACGGGGCAGATGCTGTCTTCCTCGGTGGACAGGAATATGGTCTACGTTCAAACGCGGACAACTTCACGCTGGAAGAAATTAAAGAAGGTGCCGCCTTCGCAGCGAAATACGGGGCGAAAGTTTATGTGACGACCAACATCTTTGCCCATGACGAAAATATTCCGGGTCTGGAAGATTACCTGCGCGGCCTGGAAGCAGCAAATGCGACAGGGATTATTGTGGCTGACCCGTTAATCATTGAGACTTGTAAACGTGTGGCACCGAAGCTTGAGATTCATTTGAGCACGCAGCAGTCACTGTCGAACTGGAAAGCTGTAGAATACTGGAAGAACGAAGGACTTGAACGTGTCGTTCTTGCCCGCGAGACGAGTGCCGATGAAATTGAACTGATGAAAGAAAAAGTCGACATTGAAATCGAGGCATTTGTCCACGGTGCAATGTGTATTGCCTATTCCGGACGCTGTACGTTAAGCAATCATATGACTGCCCGCGACTCAAACCGCGGCGGCTGCTGTCAGAGCTGCCGCTGGGACTATGACTTGCTGACGGTTGATAACGATGACATTGATGTCGTCTATGAAGGTGATAATGTGACACCTTTCGCGATGAGTCCGAAAGACTTGAAGCTGATTGAAGCTATTCCGCGTATGATTGACATCGGCGTTGATTCATTGAAGATTGAAGGGCGTATGAAGTCCATCCATTATATTGCGACAGTCGTGTCAGTATACCGTAAAGTCATCGATGCCTACTGTGCAGATCCAGAGAACTTCAAGATTGACCCTGCATGGCTGATTGAACTGGATAAGTGTGCAAACCGCGATACAGCGCCTGCGTTCTTTGAAGGGGTGCCAGGATTTGAGGAGCAGATGTTCGGTCATCAGCAGTCCAAAAAAACACCTTTTGATTTCTGTGGTTTAGTGTTAGACTATGATGAAACTACACAGATAGCGACTGTTCAGCAGCGCAATAATTTCAAGCCGGGTATGGAAATTGAATTCTTCGGACCAGAGATCCGCAATTTCAAGCAAGTGATTGACAAGATTTATGATGAAGAAGGAAACGAGCTTGATGCAGCAAGACACCCGCTGCAAATTGTGCAGTTCAAAACAGCGCATCCTGTCTTTAAAAATAATATGATGCGGAAGGAAATTGGCTGATGAAAACAACGATCATCGGAATCGCAGGTGGTTCAGGGTCTGGTAAGACTTCTGTCACCTCTCAGATCATGAAGAATCTGGAAGGATTCAGTGTTGCTCTGATCGAGCAGGACTATTATTATAAGGATCAGTCCGACTTAAGTTTTGAAGAGCGGCTGAAAACTAACTATGACCACCCCTTTGCTTTTGACAATGATTTGCTGTATCAGAATTTAATCGATTTAAGGGACGGCAAAACGGTCCATGTACCGACGTATGACTATACAATCCATACTAGAAGCGAGAAAACGATTACATTTGAACCAAAAGATGTTATTATAGTAGAGGGAATTTTCGCACTCGAGAATGAAAAATTACGTGATTTGATGGATGTTAAAATATACGTCGATACGGACGCTGACCTGAGGATTCTGCGACGCCTTGTCAGAGATATTGAAGAGCGTGACCGGACGATGGAATCGGTGGTCGATCAATATTTGACCGTCGTCAGACCGATGCATAATCAGTTCATTGAACCGACGAAGAGATATGCAGATATCATCATTCCAGAGGGCGGCAGCAATACCGTCGCCATTGATATTATGACGACAAAAATACAATCATTAGTTAGAAATTAACAGACCGAGAAAAGAGGAAGAACGATGGAAATCCAAAAAGAATATCCGATGACTCAGGAAGGCTATAACAAACTGGAGGAAGAATTAGAGTACTTAAAGACAGTCAAACGTCCTGAAGTCGTTGAAAAAATTAAAGTGGCGCGCAGCTTCGGAGATTTATCTGAGAACTCCGAGTACGATGCAGCTAAGGACGAACAAGGTTTCGTCGAACAGGAAATCACTAAAATTGAAATGATGCTGCGTCATGCTAACATCATTTCAGACAATGGCTCAAAATCAGAAGTGCAGCTTGGCCGTACAGTGAAATTCGTGGAAGTTCCGGACGGGGACGAAGAAACTTATATGATCGTCGGCTCAGCTGAAGCAGATCCATTTGAAGGGAAAATCTCAAATGAATCACCGATCGCTAAATCACTGCTTGGTAAACAAGTGAATGATGAGATCAATGTGCCGCTGCCGAATGGTAATGAAATGCGCGTAAAAATCGTAGAAATCAGCTGATCATATTAATCCGTGACACCTTGGACGCTCGGGAATGACTGAATCATAGTCAAGTTTCCGGAGGCCAAGGTGTTTCAATATGTGCTGGACAGTGGATGATCACTGATCAACAGCACTTTTTATCATGAGGAGGTAGTTATGCTAGGTATAATCGGAGCGATGCAGGAAGAAGTAGCAATTCTGAAAAATGATATGCAGAACATGGAGACCATTCAGCTTGCCCATGTTGAAGTGTACACAGGAAATCTTTACGGCCAGGAAGCTGTACTGATGCAGAGTGGTATCGGCAAAGTCAACGCAGCTATTTGTACAACGCTGCTGATTGATAAGTATCAGCCGGATGCCATCATCAATACAGGGTCAGCGGGTGGTCTCGGCAGCGGTCTTGCAGTCGGTGATATCGTTATCAGCCGCGACGTACTGCATCATGACGTGGATGCAACAGAGTTTGGTTACGCGCGCGGCCAGGTGCCCGGGATGCCGCTTACTTATGAGGCAGACGAACGCTTAATGGCACTCACTGAGCAGGCGATTGTCAGCAACGAACTGACTGCACATATCGGGCTAATTGTCTCCGGTGACAGTTTCATCGGGACATCAGCAAAAAAACAGCAGATTATCAATGATTTTCCGGAAGTGCTGGCAGTGGAGATGGAAGCTGCAGCGGTCGCTCAAGTATGTCATCAGTATAAGATGCCGTTTATTATTACGCGTGCTGTGTCTGACCTTGCTAACGGCGAGGCGGGCATGACGTTCGATGAGTTCCTTGAAGTCGCTTGCGTCTCTTCCAGTAAAATTGTAAAATCATTAATAGAGATTATTGCTGTTAAAGGAGGCACATTATGATCTATATTATGTCAATCGCTGTGGTTGCCACTGCTGTTATCGGCTTCATTATCTATTCTGAGACTGAAGTAGAACGTGGCGAACGAGAAGTTATCGAATAGTCGTCAACCCCGATTCTCATGGAATTGGGGTTTCTATATGAATGACCTGCCTCATTAAGGGTAAGAGACAATAAGCTGAAATAGAGGTGAAACTATGGGAATCTTTAAAAAATATCTGCTGCCCAGTAAGTATGCTAAAAATATTTTCGAAATTACGCCGGAAGAGCTGACAGGCCGCGGTGTGAAAGCGATCATCACAGACCTTGATAATACATTAGTGGGCTGGGACGTTGAACTCGCTACCGAGGAAGTCGTCAGCTGGTTCAACAGTATGAGTGAAGAAGGCATTAAAGTGACGATTGTCTCCAATAATAATGAGGCTCGTGTCGCAGCGTTTGCGACGCCGCTTAAAGTCGATTATATTTTTAATGCGAGAAAACCGATGGGTGCGGCATTTAAGAAAGCATGCCGTGCGATGAATGTCAAGCCGGAAGAGACCGTGGTGATCGGCGATCAGATGATGACAGACGTTCTGGCGGCCAATTCAAATGGCTTTTATTCCATTATGGTCGTACCGGTCAAGGCCAACGATGAATGGAAGACACGAGTGAACCGCATGATGGAACGGCGCTTTCTTGCGTATTTCAAGCGTAAAGGCTATATCAACTGGGAAGAGTGATATACCCTTTTTGTTAAACGTTTATATATCAAGGGTTTATAGAGCATAAATAAGAAAATAGTTAGAAAAAACGACAAGAAAACGACACTATATTATATTTTTGAATAAAAACGACAGAAAAACGGGTGTGAGATTAAGTTCTCATCACCCGTTTTTTTCGAGGTTATTTAATTTGAATAGCAGGTCCTTGTTCATCTGATCCGTCACGTGAGTGTAAATCTGTATAGTCGTATTCTGATTGGAATGGCCCACACGTTCCATGATGGCCTTGATTGGGATGCCTAATTGAGCCAGGGTAGAGATATGAGTATGACGCAAGGTGTGCGACGTGACTTTCTTATCCTTGAAGCTGGTAATCTCAACGACATTCTTAAGCAGCAGGTTGATCTTGTCTAGATGCATCGGGCTGCCGTGGTTATTGGTGAAGATGAAGCCGTTATCGAAATAGTTATCATCCCACTGTTTGGATGCCTTGTTCTCTAGCATCACTCTGCGTAATATCTCACAGCTTCTATCAGTCAGGTCAATCACACGGTAGCTTGATTCATTCTTCGTAGTGTCCTTGACGCCGAAAGTTCTGCCGTTCTTGTCCGGTTCGCGTACAAGTGAGCCGTCCACTTCAAGTTTCTTGTTATCAAGATCAACATTATTCGCTTTGATAGCGACTAACTCACCTATACGTAAGCCGTTCAATATCTGAAACTCTACAATGTTCTTGATGCGCTTGTAGCTCCGCTTCATGAGCTGGTTGCGTGTAACTTCAATCATTTCATCAAACTTCACTAGAAGCTCCTTGACTTCGATCTCTTCAAGATAGTTGTTCTTCTTAGCCTTTACCTGGTCGAGTGTCCGGGCCTTCTTAGGTACAGTAATATCCTCAAAGAATGAGACGTCCTTCAAACCATAGAACGCTTTGACATACTTGAATACGGACTTGATAACGTTCTTACATTTCTCAAGGTGACCATAAGTCACCTCAATATTCCACTCATTAAATTGTTTCTGTATCGTCTTTGCATCCATCTTCACAACGAGCATATCATGATTGAAGTTATTCTCGATGCCATTCAGCGTACTTCTCACCGTCTTAATAGTCGTGCGTTTGCTGCCGGACGTCTTGACGTAATGTTCAAACCACTCTTCACATGCCTGGTAGAACGTCAGCTGATCTAGTTTAGTGTTGCTGATGTTATTCAGCTTGTCATCTATCTTCGCATTCAGCCGCTTCTGAGCCTCTTTCTGAGACTGTTTACCGTTCTTGTTCATGACAACGCTCACTTGCTTACGTTTGTTCGTCAGCGGGTCTGTATAGCGCTCAACGAAGCGGTATTGAGTCACCCCGTGCTTATTAATGAACTCTTCACAGAACATAGGCTAGTCCTCCTTTAGATATCAGTTCTCACAGCAGCTAAAATATTATCAATTTCATATTTGCTAATAATACTATTACCTATACCATCATTCAAAGTCCCTAGTATATGATTTTTGATTGACCCTCTTAAAGAATTTAAATACTCTAATGCTTCTTTATCAGTATTTTCGTTTACAGAAAAAATAAATTCTAGAAAGCCAATTTCATCATAGGGGATGTGATCCGCTTCTACAATAATCTCTTTATCTTCGGAATTTGTTGCAAGTATAGTTAAATCAAAAAACACAGTATGAGTATTTATTCCGTTATCCATTTTTAAAGCCACTACTTTTTTTAGTGTACCAATACGTTCCTCAAGGTCATTAATTAGTGAATAATCTACTTCTAAATCACTTACAGTAAAAAGCTGATTAGGATTTACATTGAGATAGTTACAAAGTTTTTCCATAGTCTCAAATTGAATGCCTTTACTTCTGTTGTTATAAAGCGCTGTGATTGTTGGTCGAGTAACCTTTGTATCCCTGACAATATCAGAAACTTTAACATTCCTCTGATTCATTACCTCTTTCAATGTACATACTATCATTATTTATCACCTCATAAACGATTATAAAGTAGTCTTTCTATTTTTTAAATAGTTTTTATATTTATTTATTGATTAACACGAAAATATATGATATAAATTTATTAGCTTAATAAATAGAAAGTAGTCTTTCTATTAGAAAAGCGTATTTTAAAGGAGGTTTGAAGATGAAACTTAATGAAAATCGTTTTAATTTATTATTAGTTGAAAAAGGGATCAGCAAGAAAGAACTCGCCGAGAAAGCGGGGCTGAGTTATCCAACTGTTTTATCAGCTACTAATAATAGAGCCAATATTACCCCGAAGACAGCTAAGAAGTTATTAGATTACTTCGGCGTAGAATTTAACGAACTCTTTTATTTTAAGGAGGTGAAATAACATGAGCAAAGTCATTCAGTTAGACAACCCACAACCGCATGAAAGCATCCTGAAAGAAGAACAAATGCCGGTATTACCCGCAAAGTATATCCGCGCATCACTCGTGCATAATTACATTCATTGCAGTAAAGCAACAGCAAACAGGCTGATAGAAGCGGCGGAGAACACACCGGAGTTTGAGAACATTTCTATCTCGGTATCGAGTGGATTGAAGCTGATAGTCATTGAACGATTAGATGCTTACCTGGTTCATATCAACAGTAAGTGGAAGTAAACAAATAAAAAAGGATTCCCCAAAAATGGAGCATCCTATTTAGGAGGATATTCAGATGAAGAAGTATTCATTCAAGAAAACCATTGTCGGCCACTTCAACCTGAGAGAAGAAGGTAGCGACCAGATCGTCGCAACTATCCCTTTTGAAGCACTGGCAAAGTTATTGCCAGGTGTAAGCGAGCGCCGCTTCTGCGGAACAGTGGAGTGTACAAAAAAGCGTTTAGACGAGGTTCTGAATGGTTAGGCGCGAGGGTGTAAGTGTCGAGTACGACAGACAAGGCGACGTGGTAATCACTTTCACTCATCAAGATGCTGATGAGGCATATCGGGCCAATAAGGAAGAGTGGCACGATGCTTTCATTGAGCTGATTCAGGCAATGAATATGCCGGTCAGATCACTGAAATTCAAAACTCTTAAAGATTACCAGGAGGGGAAAACATGCGAGGTGTAAAGATCACCATAGACGACAAGGCCGTTATATTTGAGCTTACAACGTCAGAAGCGTTTGAAGAGTATGACAGCAACAGGGAGGGTTTCAAACGATACTTCAAGGACATCATCAAGCTCAACAACCTAGCTTTAATCATCATAAAAAAGCCCCTAGCAGCGCGACCAAACACCGATAGGGATCAAACCATAGATTCATAATTCTAAAGCTATTATAACACGGAAGTAGCAGCCGTTAAACTGCTACCTTAACTTAAATGACCAAGATCACCGTAAACATAATCGGTATTCACAATCGAGATAGGAGGGAACGGAGGCATGACATGACGAAAGAAAACAATGAAACTCGACCGTTTGAAGAGCGATATGGATATATTTTTCAAAGTGTTACACGCAATAGAAACCTTGATATTGAAGCTAAAGCATTGTTTAGTTACCTGGCTTCATTTGCCGGAAAAGGAGATACGGCATTCCCAGGTGTCGATTTAATCTGTCATGAGCTTAATATCAGCGAAAAGAGATTCAAAAAGTACAGAAAACAGCTGCAAGATCATGGATATTTGATTGTTAATCGTCATAGGAAAGATAAGGGGTTCAGTAACAATGTATATACCCTAATTTCTAACCCCGTATCGGGTCAATTCGTACCGTTACAAAACGACACGATAACAGAGAGGCCGCTATCTAAACAGGATGATGAAACCGTATCGGGTCAATTCGTACCGGAACAATTCGTACCGGAACAAAATGACCCCCCTAAAAAGAACAGTCTTAAAAATAACAATCTTAATAAAAAGAATAGCGCAATAAATAGCGCACTTGATGAAGAGTTCAATGAATGGTGGGACTTATACAACAAGAAGCTGGATAAGAAACCAGCATTAACTAAATTCAAGGCAGCACGTAAGAAGCACTCATTTGAACAGATCATGCAAGGCACAAAAGCATATTTGAAAACAGTCACCAATAAGCAATATCAGAAATACGCAAAGACATTCTTACAGAATGAGTGCTATCTCGAAGATTATTCACAAGTAACCGACTACAACAATCAATCTAGCAATACTGAAACCTTTAACATTACTGATCTACTGAGTGAGGAGGATGAACGATGACAGACAAGGAAGCGGCAAGCATCGTACAGCGTGTACAGAGCCTATATCCTAACTTCAAGCTGAATAGGGAGATAGGCCAGGCATGGCTAGACGCATTACGCACAGCCGACTATGAACGTACTAACAATAGATTATCGGAGTATTACCGCCAAGTGCGGTATGCTCCTCACATTTCAGATATTGCCATGTATGAGCAAATCAATGAAGCTCAACGCCAATACGAGGCCATACAGCGGGACATTGAGGCAAACAGGAGTAAACCTAAGGACCCAGAGAAACAAGCGCGCATACAGGCTCGCTACGCCCGTTTAAAGGAGTATCTGAATGATGATGAATGAAAACCTAGAATATATGGTAATCGGCTCAATCGTTAAATACCCGGAGCTTCTCAGTGACCTAGTGTTGAAACCTGAAATGTTCTATGATCCATATTCTACCCGCTTCTTCTCATTCATCGAGAAGAACAATGGAATGAATTTAGCAGCACTCTATCAGGCAGCTAAGAAGCATGAAGTTGACTTTATACCCTCAGCATTAATTGAACAGTGGCGTAACGATGATCTGTTATTCAAATCGCACTTTACTCAGTATCAAATCGAAGTAATGGAAGTATTCAAAGCGAAAACTTTATCAGATGCAAGTATTCAATACAGCAACAACCCCACTAAGGAGAACAGGCAGCACTTGAATGAGGTCATGCAATATGTGAACAGCCTGGAAGTTTCCAAACGTGACAGCAAGAAGGAAGTCATAGGGGAGATCATCAAAGAGTTGAGCGGCGAAGTGAAGCCTAGTCTTATCAAGACGGGTTACAGTCAGCTTGATAACCTCATAGGAGGCTGGGAACCGGGTCAGCTTGTTGTAGTGGGAGCGAGGCCGTCCACAGGGAAAACAGCCTTTGCCCTCAATCTTGCTTTGAAGCTGGCTGACAAAGGCAGTCATGTATCACTGTTTTCACTAGAGACGACCAACAAGAAGATCACACAGCGCATCCTAGCCACAATGAGCCGCGTACACCTCAATAAGTTCAAGACACCTGACGCATTTACAGATGACGAACAGGACAAGCTAGCTGAATCGCTGGAAAAATACAAAGACATGTCGCTAGTTGTACATGATAACGACCATGTGACACCCTCAATGATTAGTCGTGAAGCGTCCAGAATGAAACAGACATCAAAGAACAATGTCATCATCATTGACTATCTTACACTTATGATGTCGGACGGCAAGCACAGAGACAGACGGTTAGAAGTCGAGGAGATCAGCCGGAAGTTGAAAATCATCGCTAAAGAGCAGAAATGCGTCATCATCGCACTTTCTCAGTTGAATAGGGGAGTAGAAAGCCGGACAGAGAAGCGGCCCGTTATGAGCGATTTACGGGAGGCTGGAGGCATCGAGCAGGATGCTGACATGGTTTTTCTCTTATACCGTGATGACTATTACAACAGGACCAAAGAGCCTGACGCTTTCGGTAAGTCAGATATTGAGTGCATTATCGCAAAAAGTAAAGACAGTGCGACAGGAACAGCCCTATTTAGCTTCTATAAGACCACAGGGGGCTTCTTTTGATGAAAGAGGTATTCACGGTAGAAAAATACTTAACGACGCTCAGAGAGCTTTATAAGAGCGAAGAGAACGAAGTGTTAAAAAAGCAGTGGTTAAATTTAGGGCTGGCACTCAAGCAGATGATTGATAGTAACGAGGTTTTACTGTTCGACAAGGCGGATGATGACTTTCAGAAAGCATTATTTGAGCGGCTTGATTCAAGTTGAGCCGCTTCAAATACAATAAATGGAAAGGAGGGACAAGATGGACCATGAAAAAGAAGGGCTGATAATGACACAGGAACACGCCAATGTACTTAATATCATTAAATCAGCCGAACATAAGTATATATCATCAACAGATATACTCGCAAAGCTAAACAAGGACAAAGACTATCACAGGAAGTTACAGCAGATCATCAGCGAACTAGTAAATGATTTTGAAATACCTATCGGTTCAAGCAGCATAGAAGGCCGTAAAGGTTACTTCTACTGTAAGAACGACTCTGACTTCCATATAGCAAAACGTGCGCTTATATCGCGCGTAGAAGCACTTACAGGACGCCTGGATGTATTAGAGTATTGCCATCAACAAATAGACAGGGAGGCATAATATGAGTGACTGGGTAAGAACGCATGACGGACGGAGCCTATATCGCACAGCAGAGGGTGACTTAATCGACCTGACTAATGCACCACCCGAATATGTAGCGGACATGGTGAAGGCAAGACGAGAAGAACGAGAAAGTAAAGAACAGATTGCGATACAACCAATCGACAAAGACAGCAGAAAACATAACAGATAAGGAGACAGGACAATGACAAATGAAATTATTGAATTGATGAACAAGACAGACTTTAACAATGGAGCGGTTAAATCAGCCTATGAGGGTCTAGTGAATACTAATCCAGCTGAGAACATCGGTGACTTTGGTAAAGCGACAGATGCACGTATCGCGGAGTATAAAGCGGAGTATGGCAAGACATACACGGACGAAGCACTTAAAGAAGGTATCAGAGCGATTATTCAGGAAGAACGGGCAAAGGCAGAGGAAGTAATTCAGCAGGCGGCACAAAGTCAGGTTGAGAAGCGTAATCTCATCGTTGAGACAGCGAACAGAGCGCTGAATGAATCAGACAATCTATCTTCAGACGAAATCACTAAGCGTGTCTATCACAATAGTCAGATGACTAATGAGCTGAATATGAAATTAGACAGTGTCAGAACAGCTACTGAATTACGAGTACTATTCAATGAGTACCTGGAAGCGGCAAAATACGACAAATACAAGGCGCATGCGATCAATAACAACCTTTATCTATTCAAGAATGCAATTAAACAACTCGCAGATTTTGAGCAAGATTATGCATCAGTAAGTTTCTCGACATTCAAAAACGACATTGATGACATTGTGACACCGCCTAAACTCAAAGTGTATCGCAAGCTGAAAGAAGATATGGACCGTTATGCTACCGATGGCGGAGGCGCAGCTAGATTAACAATGCGATTAGCGCTTGATAAATATAAAAATGAGTACGGAATTTAGGAGGATAAAACATGACTGATAATAAGCTGAACCAAGAAATCAAGAAAGAAAAAGAGCGTTTCTTTAGAATTTTGCAGAATCAAGGTGTAAAAGCGGCAAGAAGTGAATTGATTGAAAATATCAACAGGGAGAATTTCGATAACTTTTATCGAGGTGAGCCGCAAAACGCCCGCTCAACTAATCCGCTTTACAAGGTCATTGAAGAACTCATTGAAGATTATCAGCAAGCATTGAGCGACAAGGAAGAAATGTTCAAACAGTTTGTATTGCATCATAAAGAGTTCAAGCAGTGGCTGGCAGACAAAGAGAAGTAATTTAGGGGTGGGGCTTTGGCCCTGCCTTTTATTAAATGGATAGGGGGTACAAGGTATGGTTAAAAGTGTGTTCGAAATAATTCAAGAGACGCCGCTTCAAATAAGTGATGAGCATTTACTCAATTTGTTTATAAACGAGAATATTATTTTGAATGAATATGAAGATAACAAGGAAGAGCCGGCCTATAAAAGGCAGCTTGATCGTCTGAATATCCTTAATCATGAATTAAGTCAGCGCAATCTACTGGAAAAAGCTAAGATGAGTGTTGATAAAGACACTGTTAATCAGAAAGTCAAAAAAGATTTTCTGGCGATAAAAAAAGAATTGGAGATCTTGCAAGAAAACGATACGACTTCTAGTCGGATTGAACAACTAAAAATCGTGTTAGTAGAACTAATTGTAAATGGTCGTTATGTCAGCGAAGAGTTAAAACAAGAGATCCTTGATTATTTGTTGAGCAAAAAAGCTACACCGCAAGATACTAATGATGAAGCGGCTTATGAGCCTAACTTTCTTATGGAGTTGATGTAATCATGGAAAAGTACATAAGTTTCAAGCATCTACTCACAAAGTACAATCCCCGCTTCACTACGCTTAAAATCATGAAGATGCAAAGGGAAATTGAATCCCTTTATGATATGTCTGTCTGTACCATCAAAATTGATGAAGTCAAAGGATGGTATATGGGTGGCTATTCAGTCGAAGATCTCACTTTCAGAATCATCGAAAAGAAAGAAAGTCTCGCTCGGTTTATGGAACGCGCAGAGCGCGATTATGAGGACTTCCAAGAGGCTTCAATTAGAGTGAAAGGCAATAATTTTGTCGTTGTAAACAAGTATCAACGTACAGGTAAGATGATCCGCAGTGATATATATCATTTAAATACATTCATCGAAGCACTTCAACAAGTCAGAGAAGAAAGGCGGGATAAAGGCTATCAGTGCATAGAGGACTATAATGAACTCACGCCAGAGCAAGTGCAGCTGTTAAGTGCTGAAATTGATAGTCTTACTGAGTACGAGATAGACTTTGAGGCGATTAAGAAAGATAACTTTGTCAAATGGTGGCATGTAGGATATTACGATAAAGAAACGCGTAGAGAACAAGAGGAGTTCAAAGCAAAGTTGAAAGCAGGGGATCCTGAAGCAATCGCGTTACAAGAACACAAAGAGAAGTGTCGAGAAAGAGAGATTAAAGAAGCAGAAGCCTTTAATCGAGCAATAGCAAAAGAGCGAGTTGATAGAAGTAGTACCTGGATAGAAGACTTTGCAGTAGTTCACTAAAATAGCAATAAAACTGACCCGTTAAGAATGTCGGCAGATGTTGGCACGCAATTACTAGAAAATGCTAGAACACAATCATATATAACCTAGCAATTCCTAGCATGTATTAGTGATAGCATTCTAAACTGGCCTTATTGGCTCCCTAAAAAAGAAAAGGCATTCTGAAAACGGAAAAGTTCGTTCTCATAGCAAACCTCAAATTTGAGGTTTCTAATCATTCTAATCAAAACGCAATATTACGTTTTGATAATCAGCCAACGCAAAATTGCGTTGGTTAAATCAATACAATAAAAAGGAGATATAACAGATAGCGACAAAGAGCTTCACTACTGAATACGAATTTAAAGATGAAGATATACCTAAGCTATTGGCAGCTATGGAAAATGACCCGAAAGAAGTAAGGAAGATAATGAAATCAAAAGTGTTTAGAAGTCCAAGAGTATTTCATAAATTGCTTGACAAGGTAAGAAATCGGCACTTTCGGCAGCCATAAAAAGAGGTGATATAGGGAATTGTTGGGTTTTGATGCTAAGAAAAGTTATCAAATGCTAAGAAATGCTAAGGTTTTAGACATTTTAGACATCCTAAAAGCCGAGACTTCCGACACTCTAAAGGACAAAACGGACACCCTAAATAGAGAATTCGGAGGCTATAAAAAAGGAGTGATGACATGGATACTCTCAGAGACGCACAGGGACGATTCAAGCACGGCAACACATTTAGCAAGGGAAACAGAGGGAATACTAATTCCGCTTCTAAAATCGGCAACGGAAACCGGCTCAGGTATGGAACAGCACCAGAACTTAAAGCGTACAAGGCGCAGCGTCCTAACAAGTACTTGGTGGAGACATATAAAGGTTTTCATATAATTGATGATGACGTTTGTGTGATGGATCAAACCGGACAGCTTTATGTAAGAAAAGACGTATTACTCATGATAATGCGCAACAAGAAAAGGATAACCTGGAAGCGGAAGCGTGATATATTGCAAGAACTGAATGATGCTGAAGTAATTACAAGAAGAACATTATGACAACTAAAAAAGGTTGCAATTTCATATCAAACGAACACGGTTAAAGGGGTGCAAAGGTTGCATCTCTTTTTTTAGTTGGAGTGTTGCAAAATGTGGCATCACTCTAAGGCTGGAAGGTGATTATTGAGAGATTTACCTAACATAACTCAGAACGGAGTACAGGCGTTTTACAAAACGGAACAACTCCCTAAAAGGTTGCACATACAGAACGAAGCAAGGTTGAGAAAATCTGAAAAAACCTGAAATGAAATGTTGAAGAATGTTGAATTTTATTAACATGAAAACCTGACAAAACTTGACATTTCATTCTATATAGGAGGGATTGTTCTGGACCTCAACGGAAGATTGTTCCGACCAGCTAGCGATATTATCGCTTTCGGGTCCTGGAATGTTGACATTTGTTGACATGAATTGTTGGATAATGTCGGAATACAAAAATATATAGTGTAGTCCTATATTGGGACCTCATTAAACCTCACCGATGTATTATAGTGGTCAGCCACTCTGACAGTTATAGTGCGTAAGGATTGTTTACGCCCAAAGGATGTGCAGATTGATCACACCCTGGACTAAGGACTATTGAGAGCAGAGAGGACTACTAGACCTGATGTAAGGATTGTTTACATCAGGTAGCTGACCGATTTAATGCATCGGTTAGCTGCTGACGTACCGAACCGGTACCCTAGCATTATCCCTAATTCAAAAAATAGCCGTTTTTTGGTTTAAAGGCATGACCTAGTGAAACGCGAGGTCACCTTAAAATTGGGGACACCTAACCTATGCCCTGATTCAGGGTAGTGGTTTATTATTCTTCGGCTGAGACCACATTCCCAAAACGGCAATGTGGTAGGTCCTAGCATATCGCAAGGGTAGCCTAAGGATGGGGCGGCCTTGAACTGCGTCATTTATGACGAGGTTGGTTTGCCTTCCGAATCCGAAAAGCAAAATGAATACGCTCATTATTGAGCGTATTCAATATCCCCAAATCTGAGGACATTAATGTGTCCATATATGGACACATTGTTTTGCTCGACTCAAATATGAGTTCAGTGAGCACATGTCCTTTTTTACGTTGTACCTATTAGTCAAAAACGACTAGTAGCTATCGTCTTATTTTGAACAACAGCTATTGGTTACTCATTTTTGAGTACACAAAAAAGTGTGACCAATATAGAGGTTATTGCTCAAAAAAGAGTAAGCGACATATTTGTCTTTAACCCTTGTAAAGGGGGGCGCGAAACGCGATGACCTTTAGGACATAGTATGACGTCGTAAAACACGACCCCATGACTGGTATAGAGCCGAAATGTCGGCCTTAGCATCATGATCGAAAGTCCTTAAGAATTCTAAAGATTTACCTTTTTCACATTCCTAAAAGACATCACCGCTTCTTTAGTGTATGATGTAGTAAATTGCAATGATCTGATAGAACGAAACGTTCACCCAGGGTCAGGCATAAAAAACGACAAAAAAACGACAGCTTTCTGATGATAAATAATGTTTCACTTAACATCAGAAGCGGTCTGATAACCGTTTAGCCCTTGATATACTTGAAATTGATAATGTATTACTTCTTATTTAAATGGCATCTATCAAATGGGAAGAATAGACATGCTGCGGCATGTCTTTTTTTAAGAAAACTTTAAGGTTGGAAATCAGCTGCTGGTTATCAGAAAATGCTATAATTATAATAAGAAGTGAATGAAAGGAGTAAGTTCATGCGCTACTTTTTACTGGGAATGCTACTGTTAATCATTCTATGTATCGCACTGTATTTTATTTTATCCCGAGTATACGACTATTTTGCTTATCGGGCTGAAGCAGGTGATATCAGACGGGGATATGTGCGTCAGCACTATGATGATCAGCTTGAGAAAGAGCGGCTTGTGCAGAAGAAAAAGCAGCTTGAACATGCGATTGAAATCCGCAGTCAGCACTTTCAGCAGCTTTCTGAAATTAAACCATTAGAGAAGGAGCTTGAAGAAATCAATGAACTCATCCACACCCTCGAAACCGAAGAAACCCGTTAACCGCAAGTCATTGCTGCTTACCACTATATTAGGAGCGATTCTGCTGCTTGGTGCACTCATTCTATTCATGAGCATCGAGAAAGTCCCGCAAGGTTACCAGGCCGTCATTTATTCAGTCAGCGGTGTTAAAGAACAGACAAAACCTGCAGGCTGGCATATTATTTCACCACTTGATAAGGCCGTCCATTACCCGATCAGAACCCAGACAAAGGAATACGATGATTTAAATGTAGCGACTTCAGACGGTAAGAACTTGAATATGGACATCAGCGTGAACTATCATGTAGATCCGACGAAAGTCGTGAATATTTTCAACAAGTTTGGGAATGCCGATATCGAAGGCCTGGAGAGCGGCTTCTTAAGAACACGTGTGCAGGACGGCCTGCGCCAGTCCGTGGCGAAGTTCTCCGTTATTGAGACGTTCGGTGTCAAAACAAGCGAAATCAAGAAGAATACAATTGAGATGCTGCAGGACAATTTGACGAAGCAGGGTTTTATTGTGGAAGACATTGCCATTTCAAGTCCGAAAGCTGATAAAGCGACACAGGCAGCGATTGATGAGCGGGTGAAAGCCAACCAGGAGCTGGAGCGTGCTAAAACGGACCGTGCGATAGCAGAAGAGAACGCTAAAAAGAAGAAGATTGAAGCAGAAGGTCAGGCAGCAGCCAATGAAATTCTCGAGAAATCTCTATCCGATCAGATTATCCGTAAGCAGATGATCGATAAATGGGACGGCAAACAGCCGATCACTATCGGCAGTGACGGCGTCATCGTTGATGTCAATAAGTAACCGGAAAGCTCTCATAAGTTTGAGAGCTTTTATGTTATTCGGAGGACGATTTAATGGATAATTGTATATTCTGTCACCAACTGAAAGAAGAGCAACTGCTGCTTCAGACCCGCTGCTTTAAAGTTGTCTTTGATATTGACCCTATACAGAACGGCCATCTGCTATTGATCTCAAATCAGCACCGGCTGAATTTGACTGAACTGACGGACGAGGAACTCATTGAGCTCATCCGGCTTGAGCAGCTCATCGTCCAGCTGATTGAAGAGCAGTTTGAAGTCCAAGGCGTCACTATCGCCTCAAATAACGGCGCAGCTATGGATCCAGATACTCACTTTCATGTCCATGTCATACCAAGATATAAGGAAGACGGTTTCTGGGATCGTGTACAGGTGAATGTCAGGCAGATAGCACGAGCAAAACTTGCAGTTTTAGTGAATGACCTGGCAGAAAAACTATGAAGCGGCTCCCGGCGAATAAAAGTGGAGAAATATTCGTTTGAGCGGCTCCCCGCGAATAAAAGTGGAGAAATATTCGTTTGAGCGGCCGCCCTATACTTTGTTTTTCTCAAAAACCTTTCTCTGCTGACTTTAAATCAAATGGTATAAACTATAATTTAAGGGTATAGATAATATAACAAGCAGCGAAAGGGAGAATAAAAATGAACTTAAATGAAGATGTACTTTATAACTATTTAGACAGTATTTCTAAAGAAGGCACATTTAATGCTGAAAAAGTTGATGTCCAGTCGGAGGGAATTACGGCTGAACTTGACTACTTATTTGATAATGACTTAGTAGACGGCGATAAAGCGGCATATCAACAGAATGGTGAATACGTCGTCAGCTCGATGAGTGATCTGAAACTTACACAGCAAGGGCAGTCAATGCTCGAGAAACTTGAGAACAGATGGTAAGCACTTTGCTCCAGTAATCTGGAGCTTTCTTCTTTATTTTTTCTGGCGTATCAGCTAAAATAATTAAATACATGTGCGGGTGTAGTTAAATGGTATAACCTCAGCCTTCCAAGCTGATGTCGTCGGTTCGATTCCGATCACCCGCTTACTGAAGTCCCGGGATATTCCCTGGACTTTTTTGCTGTGAATAGTTCTTTTTTCATTCCTCAGCTTATGTGGTAGAATAGTAAAGGAATATAGGGCGAGTTCGTTATTTATAGGAGGAATATGTTTGTCGAATGAAATGAGATGTATCGGCTGTGGAGCAGTACTCCAGAGCGATGATGCAACGAAAGCGGGCTATGTGCCGCAGTCAAGCTTGAATAAGGAAGACGTGATTTGTAAACGTTGTTTCAGATTGAAGCATTATAATGAAATTCAGGATGTTAATATGACGAGTGATGATTTCCTGACGATGCTGAATGCGTTAGGAGACCGCGATGGTATCATTGTCAATGTGATTGATGTCTTCGATTTTCAAGGGTCATGGATCAACGGGCTGAAACGCATCGTCGGTAACAAGAAAGTGATTCTTGCAGCAAACAAGATTGATCTGCTGCCGAAGCTGATCAATAAAAATCGCGTCGAACTCTGGATCAAGCACTTGGCAAAGGAACTTGGGATGAAGCCTGAAGACGTCGTGCTTATCTCCGCAGCTAAAAATCAGGGCATTGATGAACTGCTTGAGACGATTGAACGTGAACGGGACGGCAAAGATGTCTATATCGTCGGGACGACAAATGTCGGTAAATCCACATTGATCAATAAACTCATCGAGCGCAGCATCGGCGAAAAAGATGTCATCACTACTTCTCATTTTCCAGGGACGACACTGGATCTGATTGATATCCCGCTCGGTGACGGGACATTTATGTTCGATACACCGGGTATCATTCAGGCGCATCAGATGACGCATTATGTGACAGATGATGAATTGAAGGTCATTATGCCGAAAGAAGAGATCAAGCCGCGCAACTATCAGCTGAACGAAGGTCAGACACTGTTTCTCGGCGGGCTCGTGCGTGTGGACTATGTGTCCGGCGGCCGCCGCAGCCTAAACTGCTTTATCTCTAACCGGTTAAATATTCACCGGACGAAGTCTATAAATGCTGATGATTTATGGCAGCGTCAGATCGGTGAACTGCTGACACCTCCAGGTGATAAGACATTTGATTTTGATGCGGTGCGCCGCCATACGTTGTCTGTCAAAGATAAGAAACAGGATATTATTATTTCAGGTCTTGGGTTTATTACAGTGGAAGCCGGAGCGGTTATTGAAGTGTTTGCGCCGCAGCAGGTGGATGTCTATTTAAGACCGAGCATATTGTAGGTGATCAGATGAATTTCGCAGTCATCGGCCATCCGGTCAGACATTCATTGTCGCCTGTCATGCACCATGCGAATTTTACAGCCGGCAGTCATGAGCACTCGTATACAGCGCTCGATATTGCGCCGGCTCATTTCCATCATATCAGGGATATTATTAAAGAGCAGCAGCTTGATGGCTTCAACGTCACGATTCCTCATAAATCTGCTATTATGGCGTATCTTGATGAGGTTGATGAGGAAGCCCGCATGATGGGGGCAGTCAACACAGTGAAAATAACAGATGGCAGATGGACTGGCTGCAATACAGACGGCAGCGGCTTTGTGGAAAGTCTCGGCCAGAATTTCAGCATGACGGATTTCAAACGAACGAAAGTGCTGATACTCGGAGCAGGCGGTGCTAGCCGGGCCATCACCTATGCACTGCAGCAGGCGGGGGCAGAAGTCACTGTCGCTAATCGCTCGCTCGACCGCTTCAGTGACTGGCCATTTACTGTGAATGCCATTCAGCTGGCGCATGTCAATGAAGTGATTGGCACTATGGATTTAATCATCAATACAACACCTATCGGTATGACCGGCTTTGCGGCAGAAGAGCTCTGTGACTTAAATCGTGCTAATAACACCGCGCACGTGGCTGATATCATTTATACGCCGGCGGTCACACCGTTTCTCGCTGAAGCCGCACGTCATCAGCTGCCAGTGATGAATGGATTAGATATGTTTGTCAATCAAGGGGCGCAGAGCTTTGAAATCTGGACGGGTGAGCCGGCTGATAGAAGTGTCATGAAAGAACGCGTTATCCAGGAACTATGAGGAGGTTACTATGTTAACAGGAAAACAGAAACGTTATTTAAGAGCAAAAGCCCATCACATTGACCCGATTTTTCAAGTCGGTAAAGGTGGTATTAACGGTAATTTAATCGACCAGCTGAACGATGCACTGGAGAAACGCGAACTGATTAAAGTGAGTGTGCTTCAGAACAATATGGACGAAAAAGAAGTGCTTGCTGAAGAGTTGGCACGACGCGTCTACGGTGAACTTGTGCAGGTCATCGGGTCAACGATCATTCTCTACAAACCGTCCCGGAACCACAAGCAGCTAGAATTACCGCGATGATTATACTTTACGGCGGATCGTTTGATCCTATTCATATCGGTCATATGATCGTTGCTCATGAAGTGTATCAGTCTTTTCGACCGGACCGGTTCATACTGATGCCTGCGCGTCAAAACCCTTTGAAAGTAAAACGCACAGTAGCAACGAACCAGGAAAGACTGGATATGCTTAAACTGGCGGCTGCTGTTCTGGAATTCGGCGAAGTGTCTGACATGGAAATCAACCGGACGGGTGACAGCTATACGTATGATACTGTGCTTGAATTAAGCCGTTATGATGAGGATATTGTGGTCATCATCGGCACCGATCAATACGTCCAGCTTAATCGGTGGCACCGCATTGATGAACTTAAAAAGCTCTGCCGTTTTATCGTCGTCAATCGCGAGACAGAAGAAAATCAAGTAACGGCACCGGATATATCGTTTCATATCCCGAGAATCGACATCAGCGCTACAGAAATTAGAAGAAGGCTGACTGAAGGAGCAACCGTCAAATTCTGGCTGCATCCTGAGATTGAAGCCTTTGTCCGAAAGGAACAGATCTATGAAAAAGAAAAGAGCCATTAAACTAGTAGAAGAGAAGCTGCCGAAAAAACGATTCGAACATTCTATGCGTGTTGCAGAGACAGCGGTCAAAATGGCTGATTTATTCAACGGTGACGCAGAGAAAGTAGAGCTTGCAGGCATTCTGCATGACTACGCGAAGTACGACGATTTAGCGCTCATGTATCAGCTGGTGACGAAGTATGAACTTGACCGGGAACTGCTTGCCTATAATTCTGAAATACTGCACGGACCGGTTGCTGCAGCTCTCATGAAATATGAACACGGCATAGAAGACGTAGAAGTGCTGCAGGCGATATTTAATCATACAACCGGTCGCAAGCAGATGACATTGACAGAGAAAATTATTTTTGTCGCTGACTATATCGAACCCGGACGAAATCAGCCGGGTGTCGATGAGATGAGAACAATGATATTTGACGAGAAAAAACTTGATAAAGCGATTTACGACATTTCGAAGCGGACCGTCAAATTTCTGCTTGAAAATGATAAATGCATTTATCCCAGAACAATTGAGTGTTTAAATTACTATAACTTAGAAAAATAGGAAAAGGATTGAGTGAATGGATTCAAAACAATTATTGGAAGTAGCAGCAAAAGCATGTGATGACAAACGTGCAGAAGAAATTTTAGCAATTGATGTCAAAACAATCAGCGGGATCACAGATTATTTTTTAATCTGTCATGCCAATTCAGATAGACAAGTACAGGCGATTGCCCGCGAAGTAAAAGATCAGGCCCACAAAAACGGGCTGGATGTCAACCGCCTGGAGGGCTTCAATGAAGCGCGCTGGGTACTGATTGACCTCGGTGATGTCGTCGTCCATGTCTTCCATAAAGAAGAACGGGGCTACTATAATCTGGAGCGTCTATACCGTGACGCTGAGTTCATTGAGTTTGAACAGGTAGACTAAGATGGCCTATGAAGCATTTGCGGCGTTATATGACAGGCTGATGTATGATCAGCCTTATGATAAGTGGCTGGCAGTGACCGCACCTTATTTAACTGATGCAAAGACAGTGCTCGATCTCGGCTGCGGCACCGGCAGTTTCACGACGCTGCTGCCGACGTCTCTGACCCGTGTCGGTGTTGACTTAAGTGCAGATATGCTTGCTGTCGCAGCTCAGAAGGATCCGTCAGTCAACTGGCTTGTTCAGGACATCACTGAGCTGGACCTCGGCATGACGTTTGATTTAATCACATGTTACTGTGACAGTCTGAATTATATCGCAGCTGCAGATTTGCCGGCACTGTTCAGCCGGGTGAAGGCGCATCTTGCTGAAAAAGGGACCTTTCTGTTTGATGTTCACTCACAGTGGAAGATGGCACATTTGTTTGATGGTCAGACTTACACGGATGAGACGGAGGATGTCACTTATATATGGCAGACGTTTGCCGGTGAACAAGCGGACAGTGTCTGGCATGAACTGTCGTTTTTCGTCAGAGATGACCAGGGTAAGTATGACCGCTATGATGAAACGCACTTTCAGCAGACGTTAAGTGTGCCGGATTATACACGGCTGCTTGCTGAGGCGGAATTGAAAGCAGTACGTGTGTTTGCTGACTTTCTGCCGGATGAGCCGGTCGGCAATGAACCGGAACGGCTGTTCTTCGTCGTGACACATCAATGATGAAATTAAATTTTATTTGTGACAGAAAAAAGTGAAAATGACACTTCCACCGATAATTAGGTGGAGGTGTTTTTATATGGATGATTTTCTTCTGCTGCTGCAGAAACATAAGGCCAAGCTGGGTATTATAGTGGTGCTGCTGATGGCAGGTTTTCTCATCTTCAACTTCTTTAAGAATGAGCCCGGACAGACTACGGATGAAGTCGTGAAAGTGCCGGCGCAGCCCGTGAAAGCTCTTGAACCCGTGCATGATAAGACAGTCAGTGATTCAATCATGGTGGATGTTAAAGGAGCAGTGAAATTCGCTGGTGTCTACCCCGCAAAAAAGACGCAGCGGGTGAATGATGTGATCAAGTTAGCAGTGCCGCTGAAAAATGCAGATATTCAGGCAGTGAATCTGGCGATGACATTGACCGATCAAATGGTCATCTATATTCCTGTTAAAGGAGAAGTAGCAGCGGGCAAGTATGAAATGTACCATCAGGCTGCCGGCCATTCTGCTGCACAGCAGACAGTGAACATCAATACTGCCACGGAAGGAGAGCTGCAGGAAATTCCCGGCATCGGTCCGAAGAAAGCGCAGGACATTCTCATGTACCGCGAGCAGCACGGCGGCTTCAAGACGAAAGAGGAGCTGAAAGAGATTAAAGGTATCGGCGAGAAGACATATGTCACCCTCGAACCATTTGTCGAATTGTAATTCCCGCTGTTATTGCTTAAAATAAAAGTGATAAGGGGGAATAACAATGGAACGAATGAAATGGAAGGATTACTTTATGGCGCAGAGTCAGCTGCTGGCTTTAAGGTCAACGTGCACGAGACTGAGCGTCGGCGCGACGATTGTCAGGGAAAACCGCATTATTGCCGGCGGCTATAACGGTTCGGTGTCAGGCGATGCCCATTGTATCGATGTCGGCTGCTATGTAGAGGAAGGACATTGCATCCGCACGGTCCATGCTGAGATGAACGCCTTTTTGCAGTGCGCCAAAATGGGCGTGTCGACAGAAGGAGCAGAGCTGTATGTGACACATTTTCCTTGCCTGCACTGTACAAAATCCATCATCCAGGCAGGCGTCAAAAAAATTTACTACGCTCAGGATTATAAAAATCATCCATACGCGATAGAACTGCTGTTAAAGGCAGGCATCCAGGCTGAAAAAATTCCATTTGACGCAGAGAAAACCGCTTCATATTTTATGACTATCCAGTAAAGGGGGATACATGTGTGGCTGAATAGCGCATTAAGTGCATTGATCGGTATTCTGCTGACCGAATCTCCGGTAAGCGCATGTATCCTTGTGATAGTTCTGACTATCCATCTTTACGTTAAAAAGCAACTGATGTTTTTACTGATGTACAGTGCAGTCATCGCTGCTTTTTTGATGCTGAGCAGCAGCGGTCATACGGTTCTCAGTGACTTTGACTGGACTGATAATGAAGCCGGGTCGTACAAAGGGCCCGTGCTTTTTGAGGACGACGTTCAAGTGGACGGAGATTTACTGTCCGGTACACTGACAGCCGGAGAGAAAAAACTGCGTTTCAACTACTATATCGGCAGTGAAGAAGAACAGCGCTTCATCAAAGCACATATGCCTTATTATACGCGCTGTCCGGTTGATTTGAGGCTGCAGCGGGTACTGCCGAACACGAACGGCCTGAAGTTCGACTATGATGAGTACCTCAGCTTTCAAGGAATTCATTATACCGCCAAGGTAACGACATTTGACAGGACAAGCTGTCAGCCGCTCAAACCGGTCGGCATAGACTGGCTGAAGAAATACCGGCTGCAGCTTGCTGACTGGCTGATGACGCTGCCTCATGAACGCATGGCGTATGTCGTGGCGCTGACACTTGGTGATACACGCTATTTATCCACAGATGAATTGACAGCGCTGAAAGCACTGGGCATCTATCATCTGTATGCCATCAGCGGCTCACATGTGGCATTATTATCGGTACAGCTCTTCTACGTCCTAAAGCGACTGTATGTTCCGCTGTTATACAGCCGGATGGTAATATTGGTATTGATTCCGCTCTATGCACTGCTCACCGGCTGTTCACCTTCTGTCCTGCGTGCATCTCTGTTCATTTTTCTCTATATACTGCTGAAACCGTTCGGAATGACCCTGCTGGACAGTCTCGCGCTGTCGTTTCTGTTATTCCTGCTTTATGATATCCAGCTGATAATGGACATCGGCTTCCAGTTATCCTATATCATTTCGTTTGTGCTGATCTTTACCGGAAGGTTATTTGACGGAAAGCCGGCGCCTGCTGTTTTTATAATGACTACTTTTTTTGCGCAGATGGCGAGTCTGCCGGTCCTGCTGCTCCATTTTAACACTATTCAGTGGAGCGGTTTTATTACGAATCTGCTGTTTGTCCCGTTTTTCACTTTCCTGCTGTTCCCGTTATGTACGCTTATTCTTCTCGCAGCGATGTTTTTTCATGTTGTACCGTCAGTGCTTCTCGATATGCTGACCGTGCTCTTTAAAATCAATGATGCACTGATTGCGCTCTTTAATGGGCTGCATCTGCCGGAGACAGTCATCAGCAACCAGTGGGCTGTCTTCTATATAATGATCGCAGCTGTCGTCTGCTACGGCATATACTGCTGCTACCGCTCGACATCAGCAGGGCTGAGCGTCATGGCTTCTCTCTGCCTGCTCCTCATGTGCTGGCCCTGGCCGAAAGAGGCAGATCGTGTGACTTTTGTAGACGTCGGACAGGGCGATAGTACGATTGTCGAAAGCATGGGCAAAGTGATGGTCATTGATACCGGCGGTCAGCTGACGTTTGACAGCGCGCCGTGGAAAGAGCGGAGGAAAGCGTCTTCAACGGCTGATTTCTCGGTGATTCCGCTGTTGACTGAACGCGGCTATGACACGATTGATTACTTGCTGTTAACACATCCGGATCAGGATCATTTCGGGGAGGCGGTACAGCTGCTGCATCACTTTGACATTAATTACTTAATCATCAATCCGGTATCGTTCGGGGCGGAGAAATATAAGGAAACTTTGGCTGCGGCAGCAGAAAATCATACGAAGGTGATAGACAGCAGACGGCTGCCGGCCATGAAGCTTGGACATGCCCAGCTGCACTTGATGAATATAGATTCCTCAGCCGGAGACGAAAACGACAGTAGTATTGTGACGTTCGTCAAGCTTAAGCAGCTGACTTATTTGCTGATGGCAGATCTGCCTGCTGACAAAGAGCAGCAGATTACATCACAGCTCAGCGGCATCACGGTGAATGTACTGAAAATAGGCCATCACGGCAGCGAGACGAGTACTTCAGATGCGCTGCTCGATAGGCTGAAGCCGAACTATGCGGTGATTTCGGCCGGCCGTAACAACCGCTTCGGACATCCGCACTCAAGTGTCATCCGGCGGCTTGAGACACGGGGCATCAGTATACTGAACACCCAGCGTGACGGGAAAGTGGAGTTTGAGGACAACGCGCTCATCACAGGTAAAAAGGCCATAAAAAAAACCAGACAGTAACGTCTGGTTTCTTGCTTATTTCGGCAGTAAGTCAAAAATCTGGGCGATGATATAGATGGCCGAAAATGTACCTAAGCCAATTCCAAATGCCAGCATTGAGTCTTTAACATCGTTATTTTTAGACTGTACATCGTGTTCAAAATGATTCATTTCATCAACCTCCAATTCTTCTTTAGTATATGATAACTGGGAAAAAAAAGCTATAATGAAATTAAGATTTAATAAGGGAGCAGTTATTTTGAAAGCTATAACTTTAAACTATGGTGTCGTGCCTGAACTGGTAGCAGAAAAAACACGGGAAATCGTAGACGAACTGCTGCCTGACCAGGACGATTTTAACTTTGCCAAATATGATCTGCATGAAGTGCCGGTGCAGCAGATCATCGAAGATGCCATGACGATACCATTTTTAAGCGATTATAAAGTCATCGTCGTTAAAAACAGCTATATCTTCACCGGTGACCGGGGGAAAACAGCAGTGGAGCATTCGCTGGAGGCACTTGTTGAGTTCATCACCCGTTTCGATGGGCCGAACTATGTCATTTTTGAAGTGAATCATGACAAGCTGGATGAGCGCAAAAAAATCGTGAAATTGATGAAGCAGCAGCATCAAGTCAATAAGATCGAAGCCATGGATGAACATGCGCTCCGCCAGTGGATTAAAAAATCGCTGAACGAGCAGTTCAAAGATATCAAGCAGGATGCCCTTGATGAACTGATTCAGCTGACAGGGGCTGACTATAAACTGATCACAAATGAGCTTGAGAAGCTGCTGCTCTATGTCGGTGACGAACCGATCATCGTCCTCAGCCATGTGAAGCTGATTGTCTCGCGCAGCCTTGAGCAGAACGTCTTTCTGCTGACCGATTATATTACGACGAACCGCAAGAAAGAAGCAGTCCAGCTGCTGCATGACCTGATCAACATGAAGGAAGAGCCGATCAAACTGCTGGCACTGATCAGCGGGCAGTATAGACTGTACTACCAGACGAAAATTTTAAATCAGAAAGGGTTCAGTGAAGCGCAGATCGCTAAAAGCCTGAAAATACATCCTTACCGGGTGAAACTCGCCCTGAGAAAAGTAGGTCGCCTGGATCTCTCACATATACTAGGTATCATGGAGAAATGCACGGAAACGGATTATCAGCTGAAGTCCTCTTACATGGATAAAGTGCTGATACTTGAATTGTTTATACTGAGCATATAAAAAAGCCCCGCGAATAATCGCGGGGCTGCGTGTTATGATTAGTTAGAACGCATAACTTGTGATTTTAAACGTCCAGCTTTGTTAGCATGGATTAAGTTGTTTTTAGCAGCTTTGTCAATTTTCTTAACAGCTAAAGTCACTAATTCTTGTTTGTTATCTGTGTTGTTTTCAACAGCAGCTTTTGCGTTTTTCACAGCAGTACGCATATCGTTCTTTTGAGAGATATTAGCGTCTTGAGCTTTTTGACTTGTAGTCACGCGTTTAATAGCAGATTTAATGTTTGGCATGATGTCACCTCCTAATAATGAGTAACAGGTACAATTTGTTTGCAACAAGAAATATTTTATCAAAATTAACGGCTATATGCAATCGTTATTTTAAAATGGATTGAAGTCGTTGTTTTATCTTGCTATAATCAATTGTATTGACTAAGAAAGAAAGTTGGTTCTATAGATGAACAATGAAGCGCGCCTGAAGAGACAGGAAAAGATAAGAAACTTCTCGATTATCGCCCATATTGACCACGGCAAATCGACATTAGCAGATAGAATTCTCGAGAACACAAAATCGGTAGCAAGCCGTGAGATGAAAGCTCAGTTGCTGGATTCAATGGATCTTGAACGCGAACGCGGTATCACCATCAAGCTGAACGCCGTGCAGTTAAATTATACAGCAAAAGACGGCGAAACATACATCTTTCATTTAATTGATACACCAGGACACGTCGATTTCACTTATGAAGTGTCACGGAGCCTGGCAGCATGTGAAGGCGCCATCCTTGTAGTAGACGCAGCACAGGGTATTGAAGCGCAGACGCTCGCCAACGTTTATCTCGCGCTGGATAACAATCTGGAATTAATCCCCGTCATCAACAAGATTGACCTGCCGGCTGCAGAACCGGAGCGGGTCAAGCAGGAGATAGAAGATGTCATCGGCCTTGATGCTTCTGATGCAGTGCTCGCTTCGGCTAAAGCCAACATCGGTATCGACGAAATACTGGAACAGATTGTCGAGCTTGTGCCGCCGCCGGAAGGCGATCCTGAAGCACCGCTTAAAGCGCTGATTTTTGACAGTGCGTTCGATGCTTACCGCGGTGTGATTTCATCCATCCGTGTTATCGACGGCACAGTTAAAGCGGGCGATAGAATCCGTATGATGGCGACCGGTAAAGAATTTGAAGTGGTGGAAGTAGGTATCAATACACCGAAGCAGCTTCCGGTCGCAGAACTGACTGTCGGTGACGTCGGTTATATCACAGCTTCCATTAAAAACGTAGCTGATTCAAGTGTCGGCGATACAATCACGCTTGCCGGCAATCCGGCAGCTGAACCGCTGCAAGGTTACAAGAAGATGAATCCGATGGTCTTCTGCGGAATCTATCCGATAGAAACAGGGCGCTATAATGATCTGCGGGAAGCGCTGGAAAAACTGCAGTTGAATGATGCGTCACTTGAATTCGAAGCGGAGACGTCACAGGCGCTCGGCTTTGGTTTCCGGGTCGGTTTCCTTGGGCTGCTGCATATGGAGATCATTCAGGAGCGTATTGAGCGCGAGTTCGGCATTGAACTCATTGCGACTGCGCCGTCTGTTATTTATAAATGCGAGATGACAGATAAGTCCGAAGTCATCGTGGATAATCCATCAAAAATGCCGGATCCGCAGAAAATAGATAAAATCTTTGAACCGTATGTTAAAGCGAGCATCATGGTGCCGAATGACTATGTCGGTTCTGTCATGGAGCTGTGCCAGAAAAAACGTGGTAATTTCCAGACGATGGACTACATGGATGACATCCGTGTCAATATCATTTATGAGATTCCGCTGTCAGAGATTGTCTTTGATTTCTTTGACCAGCTGAAATCCAATACAAAAGGTTATGCGTCATTTGACTACGAACTGATCGGCTATAAAGAGAGCCGCCTTGTCAAGATGGACATTCTGCTGAACGGTGACACTGTCGATGCACTGAGCTTTATCGTTCACCGTGACTTCGCCTACGACCGCGGTAAAGTCATCGTCGAAAAACTGAAGACATTAATTCCGAGACAGCAGTTTGAAGTGCCTGTTCAGGCAGCCATCGGGCAGAAGATTGTGGCACGGACAAATATTAAGTCCATCGGGAAGAACGTTCTTGCGAAATGTTACGGCGGTGACATCAGCCGTAAACGTAAACTGCTGGAAAAACAGAAAGCAGGTAAAGCGAAGATGAAAGCGGTCGGCTCTGTGGAAATCCCGCAGGAAGCTTTCCTTGCTGTACTGAAAATGGATGAAGAATAAACAAGCAGCTGATGACGCCTTGGTCGTTCCCCGGAGGAAACGCCGGGGCGTTTTCCTGTGAAGCTGCCTGCGAAGAGGTGAGACAATGACGAGTTTATATATTCATATTCCATTCTGCAACCGGATCTGTACTTACTGTGACTTCAACAAGTTTCTGATCAAGAATCAGCCCGTCGATGCTTATATTGACTGTCTGATCCAGGAACTGGAAGGCATTGACACTTGTACTTTTAACACATTGTTCATCGGCGGCGGTACGCCGACTGCTTTATCTGTCACTCAGCTGGAGCGGCTGTTATCTTATATAGCGGACCGGTTCACAGTGACCGATGAATGGACAATGGAGGCGAATCCGGATGAACTGACAGCCGAGAAAATTGCCGTGATGAAGCAGTACGGGGTCAACCGGCTGAGTCTCGGCGTGCAGACCTTTGATAACAATCTGCTGAAGCTGCTCGGCCGGACGCATGAGGAAAGCGACATAAAAGCGGCTGTCGATGCCGCAAAATCGTTAGGTATCCAGTCGGTCAGCATTGACTTGATGTATCATCTGCCGACCCAGACGCTGGAGCAGGTGAAGCGTGACCTTGACAAGGCACTGGCGCTTAATATCGACCATATTTCGAGCTATTCGCTTATTCTGGAGCCGAAGACGCAGTTTTATAACCAGTACCGTAAAGGGATGCTGCAGCTGCCGGATGACACGCTTGCGGCTGAGATGTATGACTATACAATCCAGCGGCTCGCACAGTCTGATTTCAGTCAGTATGAGCTCTCTAATTTCGCTAAGCCGGGTCACGAGTCCCGCCATAACAAAGTATACTGGCAGAACAGTGAATACTACGGCGCCGGTGCCGGCAGTCACGGTTACATTAACGGCGCACGCTACTTCAATATCGCACCGGTCCCGCATTACATCAAGGCCATGCAGACGACAGGCAGTGCCGTTAAAGAGACGCACCAGGTGACAGTGGAAGAGTCGATGGAAGAATTCATGTTTTTAGGGCTGCGGCTGAACAGCGGTGTCTCAAAAGCCGTGTTCGCTGCGCGGTATAATATAACGCTTGATGACGTTTTCAAGGATGTGCTTGAAGATTTAGTGGCAGATGGTCTCCTCACTGAGGACAACAATTATATAGCGCTGACACCGGCCGGTCGGATGATCGGTAACAATGTCTTTGAGAAGTTCCTGCTTTCAGTGTAAAGCAGGGATTTTTTACGTTAGAAAAAATTTTTTGATAGGATGAATGCAAAAGATTGACATACTTTGACCAATTTGATAAATTAATATTAGCACTTGAGGTTAGTGAGTGCTAACGAGGTGGAATATGCTCACGAATAGACAACAATCACTGCTTAACACTATTGTTGAAGATTTTGTTGAAAGTGGGATGCCTGTTGGATCGAAGGCCCTGATGGCGAACCATCAGCTGACGATCAGCCCGGCGACAATCCGCGCTGAAATGAAGCGGCTGGAAGCACAGGGTTTTATTGAGAAGACCCACACGTCTTCCGGAAGAAGACCATCTGTCGAAGGTTATAAGCACTACATCAGAAGTCTGCAGCAGGAACTGCATTCAGATGCGGTGATTATTCATGCGAATAATCACCGGCAGCTGGCTGAACACATGGCGGAAGAGACGCAGTATGTCTCCGTCCTCACTGGTTATCACCGTAATGCAGGTCTCTCTGATATTCATCTGACAGCATTTCACAACCATCTGCTGTTAATTGTGGTCTATCAGAATGGTGACATTGATCACCAGCAGATCATATGGCAGAAGCAGCTGACGCAGGAACAGCTGACACTGCTGAATCGTTATCTTTATGAACGGCTGGATGAGCTGAACAATCTCCAGCTGGAAGACGATTTTCAGCCTGTGGACGTGCCTGTTGAACAGCAGCTCCTAAAAACCATCATTTCCTGGATCATCAGGCGGATGACGACCCGTGATCCTGTCAAGTACATCGCAGGCAGAAAGTTTATCTTTGACTCTCTACCGTCGAATGATATCGATGCGATCAAGCATACATTGACTTTTATTGATTCATCTGCGCTGATCAAGAAGCTAAATAGTATGAATGATAATTTAGTTAATGTTAAGATAGGACAGGAAATCGATGATACTCTGCAGAATGTTTCTTTAATCACGGCACCGGTCGTATCAGAAGGCTTTCTTGGCCGGCTGGCAGTCATCGGTCCCGTGCAGATGAGCTACCGCAGAGTATTCGAAGAATTAAAAGCGCTTTAGGGCGAAGGAGGAACTTACTGTGACTGAGGAACAAAAAGAGCAGTCTTTAGAAACTGCAGAAGAACAGCAGAAAGCAGAAGAGCAGAATGTCAGTCAGGCACCTGTCGATGAAGAACCGATTGATGTGGATGAAGACAACTTTGAGCAAAAAGTAGCTGAGCTTGAGCAGGCCGCTGAAGCAAGTGAAGAAAAGTATCTGCGCCTCTATGCTGAATTTGAAAACTATAAAAAAAGAACACGTGCTGAGCTGGACACCGAACGCACATACCGCTCTCAGAGCGTACTGCGTGACATCATTCCTGCTCTTGACAACATTGAACGTGCATTAAGCCAGAAAGGCGAAGATCCGGCCTTCCAAAGTCTTTACAAAGGGCTTCAGATGATTCACGAAAATCTGGTGAGCGCGCTGAAAGACCATGGTCTGGAAGAAATTGAAGCGGAGAACCAGCCGTTTGACCCGAATCTTCACCAGGCAGTGATGCAGGATAAAGATGACAGCAAAGATTCCGGTGTCGTACTGGAAGAACTGCAAAAAGGCTATAAATTAAAAGAGCGCGTGCTTCGACCATCGATGGTCAAAGTCAACGAATAGACGCATTTTTAATCAAGTAATCAATCAAAACAATTATTATGGAGGAATTTAATCATGAGTAAAGTAATTGGTATTGACTTAGGAACAACGAACTCTTGCGTATCTGTATTAGAAGGCGGCGAACCAAAAGTCATCGCGAACCCTGAAGGTAACAGAACGACACCATCAGTTGTGGCATTCAAAAATGGTGAAACTCAAGTCGGTGAAGTCGCAAAACGTCAGGCGATCACTAACCCTAACACAATCATCTCAATCAAACGTCACATGGGTACTGACTATAAAGTAGATGTTGAAGGTAAAGAATATTCACCGCAGGAAATCTCAGCGATGATTCTGCAGAACTTAAAAGCGACAGCAGAAGCATATCTCGGTGAGAAAGTGACGAAAGCAGTTATCACGGTTCCTGCCTACTTCAACGATGCAGAACGTCAGGCGACAAAAGATGCCGGTAAAATCGCAGGTCTTGAAGTAGAACGTATTATTAACGAGCCGACTGCTGCAGCACTGGCATATGGTCTTGATAAAACAGATAAAGAACAAAAAGTACTTGTCTTCGACTTAGGCGGCGGTACATTTGACGTATCTATCCTTGAACTTGGTGACGGTGTCTTTGAAGTGTTGTCTACTTCAGGTGACAATCGTCTTGGCGGGGATGATTTTGACAATGTCATCATCAGTTTCCTTGTTGAAGAATTCAAGAAAGAAAACGGCTTAGATTTATCTAAAGATAAAATGGCGATGCAGCGTCTGAAAGATGCAGCTGAAAAAGCGAAAAAAGATTTATCAGGTGTTTCTTCAACTCAAATCTCATTACCATTCATCTCTGCAGGAGAAGCGGGTCCATTACACTTGGAAGTGACATTATCACGTGCGAAGTTTGAAGACTTATCTCGTGCGCTTGTAGAACGCACAATGGGACCGACACGTCAAGCGATGAAAGATGCCGGTCTGTCTAATGCGGATATCGACGAAGTCATCCTTGTCGGTGGTTCAACGCGTATTCCTGCCGTACAGGAAGCTATCAAAAAAGAATTAGGCAAAGAGCCGAATAAAGGCGTTAACCCTGATGAAGTTGTTGCGATGGGTGCAGCGATTCAAGGCGGCGTGATCACAGGTGACGTTAAAGACGTTGTATTACTTGATGTAACACCATTATCACTTGGTATTGAAACAATGGGTGGTGTGTCTACAGTCTTAATCGAACGTAACACAACAATCCCGACTTCAAAATCACAAGTATTCTCTACAGCAGCTGACAATCAGCCGGCAGTAGACATCCATGTCCTGCAGGGTGAACGTCAAATGGCGGCAGACAACAAAACGCTCGGTCGTTTCCAGTTGACTGATATTCCGCCGGCACCACGCGGCGTGCCACAAATCGAAGTGACATTTGATATCGACAAAAATGGTATCGTCAACGTTACAGCGAAAGACTTAGGCACTCAAAAAGAACAGAAGATCACTATCCAGTCTACATCAGCGTTATCAGATGAAGAGATCGAACGCATGGTGAAAGATGCAGAAGCGAATGCAGAAGCGGATAAAAAACGCCGTGAAGAAGTAGACCTTCGCAACGAAGCAGATCAATTAGTGTTCACTGTAGAAAAAACATTGAAAGACTTAGAAGACAAAGTGGATGCGTCTGAAAAAGAAAAAGCTGAAAATGCCAAAGAAGAACTTAAAAAAGCATTGGAAGGCAATGACCTTGAAGACATTAGAACTAAGAAAGATGCATTGAATGAAATCGTTCAGGCATTATCAATGAAATTATATGAACAGATGGCACAGCAGCAGGCTGAAGGCGAAGCACCACAGGATGATGTAGTGGATGCGGATTTCACTGAAGTGAAAGACGACGATAAAAAATAATAGCTGAAGTCTTTAAAAGTCAAAGTCAATTTATTGGCTTTGGCTTTTTCTTCAGTTTCCTATATGATAGATGAGATAAATGATAAAGGAGCAATCTGACGTGGCAAAACGAGACTATTATGAAGTCCTTGGTGTATCTAAAGGCGCTTCTAAAGATGAGATTAAAAAAGCATACCGTAAGTTATCCAAACAGTATCACCCGGATATTAACAAAGAAGCAGGTGCAGATGAGAAGTTCAAGGAGATTTCTGAAGCTTATGAAGTGCTGAGTGATGACAACAAGAAAGCGCAGTATGATCAGTTCGGACATGCCGGTATGGGTCAGGGTGCCGGCTTCAGCGGCGGAGATTTCGGCGGTTTCGGCGGCTTTGAAGATATTTTCAGTTCTTTCTTCGGCGGCGGCGGTGCGAGACGGAACCCGAATGCACCACAGAAAGGTAATGATCTGCAGTATCAGATGACGATTAATTTTGAAGAGGCCATCTTCGGTGCAGAGCGTGAGATCACCGTGAAAAAAGAAGTGGCCTGTGACGTCTGTGAAGGGACAGGGGCAGAACCCGGCACTTCAGTCACGACGTGTCCAACATGCCACGGCCGCGGTCAGGTCGGCGTTGAACAGAACACACCGTTCGGCAGAATCCGTACAGAGCGTCCTTGTCCTGACTGTCAGGGCACAGGTAAGAAGATTGAAGAGCCCTGCCATGAATGTCACGGCGACGGTACGATCCTGAAAAATGTGACGATCAATGTGACGATTCCAGCAGGCGTTGACAACGGCCAGCAGATCAGAGTAGCGGGTCACGGAGAACCGGGCATTAACGGCGGTCCGGCAGGTGACTTATACGTCGTCTTCCGCGTGAACAGCCACGACTTGTTTGAACGTGACGGTGATGATATCTTCCATACGCTTGACTTGACGTTCGCTCAGGCTGCGCTCGGTGATGAGATCGAAATACCGACATTATACGGTAAAGTAAGGCTGACGATTCCTGCCGGGACACAGACAGGCAGACGCTTCAGACTACGGGATAAAGGTGTCGAAAATGTCCACGGCTACGGCAAAGGCGACCAGTTTGTGACAGTCAATGTGAAGACGCCGACAAATATGACAGAACGGCAGGTTGAACTGCTGAGAGAGTTTGCTGAGATTGACGGAGAAGAGATTGACGAGCAGCACGATAATTTCTTTGATAAGACACGTCGATTCTTCAGAGGTGAATAAGATGGATTATAAAGAAGTGACAATACTGACCAATCATGAAGTGGAACCGTTCATCGCGGACATCTTGGATGAACTTGGTGCCAATGGCGTCGTGATTGAAGACAGCGCGGAAGTATCAAAAGGTAGAGTCGATAGTTACGGTGAAATATATGATCTTAACCCGGCTGACTATCCTGAGACGGGAATACGCATTAGGTGTTACTTCAGCGCGTTTGATTATAAGGAATCACTGCTTGAAGATATTAAGCAGGCTGTACTGCAGCTGCATGATATTCCTGTCACAGACTTCGCTGTTTCAGCGGCGGATATAAAGGACGATGACTGGGAGAATGAATGGAAGAGGCATTTCCATGCCTTTCGCGCTTCAGAGACGTTCACCGTTGTACCGAGCTGGGAGACTTACGATGCAGCACCGGATGAGACGGTCATTACGCTTGACCCCGGCATGGCGTTCGGTACAGGTGATCATGCGACGACGTCTATGTGCCTCAAACTGATCGAGAAGTATGTGAAACCCGGCCGGTCAGTTATTGACGTCGGCACAGGGTCCGGCATATTAAGTATTGCAGCGCACAAGCTCGGCGCATCGCCGATCCGTGCAGTCGACCTTGACAAAGTGGCAGTGCGGGTAGCGGAAGAGAATTTTGAGATCAATGGCTGTGCGGCACACATTGCAGTTGATACAGGGAACCTGCTTGCCGGAGAGACTGAGAAGCGTGATGTGATATTAGCGAATATTCTTGCGCACATCGTTGACCTCATGATTGATGACAGCTACAAGCTGCTGAACGAGAACGGCATCTTCATCACTTCCGGTATCATCACAGAGAAGGAAGACATGATTGTCACGCACCTCGAGAAAGCAGGCTACCGCATCCTTGAGATATCCCGTGACAGCGGCTGGATTGCGGTTGCGGCTGTTAAAGAGGTGGCATAATGCAGCGGTATTTCTTAGCGGAGGACGCTGGACTGAACGAGCGTTTTACTATTCAGTCAGCTGATGATGTCCATCATATAAAGAACGTCATGCGCAGCAGTGCCGGCGATCAGATCATTGTCAACTTCCGTAACGGGGTCTATGTCTGCCGCTTGACGGCCGTTGACAGCAGCGTTGAAGTCGAGGCGACTGAAGCACTGGACATTACGACTGAGCTGCCGGTTGATGTCACGATAGCAAGCGGTCTGCTGAAAAATGATAAGTACGAGTGGATGATTCAGAAGGCGACGGAGCTCGGAGCAGCCCATTTTATTCCGTTTGTCTCCGAACGGACGATTATTAAAGTCGACCAGAAGAAGATGGAGAAGCGCCTGGAACGTTTCAATAAGATTGTCAAGGAAGCGGCAGAACAGAGCTACCGCCGGCATGTTCCGACGGTGACATTCCAGCCGGGCAGTAAAGCACTTGCTGAATTGACAGTAGATTATGATCAAGTGCTTGTTGCCTACGAAGAAGAAGCGAAGGCAGGCGAGACGAAGAAGTTTCATGCAGCACTGAAGTCGATGGCGCCGGGTACGCGCGTGCTTATTATTTTCGGTCCGGAAGGCGGCTTATCAGCGGCTGAACTGGAAATTTTCGGCGGCCGGACGATCGGGCTCGGGCCGAGAATTTTAAGAGCAGAGACGGCACCACTGTATGCCTTAAGTGCGGTCAGTTATTTTTTCGAACTGATGGTATAATCATTCCTGCCAGGAAAACTCATTGAATATTTTATGCAAAAGTGTTATTTTTAAATAATGCATATGAAGAATCAATGAAGATTTAATGAGGTGAGAAAATGTCAACAGTTGCTTTTCATACATTAGGATGTAAAGTAAACCATTATGAGACTGAAGCGATCTGGCAGTTGTTCAAGGACGACGGTTATGAACGGGTCGACTTTGAACAGAACGCGGATGTGTATGTGATCAATACATGTACGGTGACGAACACTGGAGATAAAAAAAGCCGGCAGGTCATCCGGCGTGCAATCAGACGCAATCCTGAGGCAGTCATCTGTGTGACGGGCTGTTACGCGCAGACATCTTCTGCTGAAATCATGGATATTCCAGGCGTTGATGTCGTCGTCGGAACACAGGACAGAAACAAGCTGCTGCCTTACATCGAAGAATATAAAACTGTCCGTCAGCCGATCAATGGTGTCACGAACATCATGAAAAACCGGACTTATGAAGAACTCGATGTGCCGTATTTTACGGACCGTACACGTGCCTCACTGAAGATCCAGGAAGGGTGCAACAACTTCTGTACGTTCTGCATCATCCCGTGGGCACGGGGATTGATGCGTTCGCGTGACCCTAAGGAAGTCGTCAGACAGGCGGCGCAGTTAGTGGAAGCAGGCTACCAGGAGATTGTCCTGACCGGTATTCATACGGGCGGCTACGGCGAAGACTTAAAAGATTACAACTTGGCACAGCTGCTGCGCGACCTTGAGACCATTCACGGGCTGAAACGTATCCGCATCTCGTCCATTGAGGCGAGTCAGCTGACAGATGAAGTGATCGATGTAATTGACCAGAGCAATAAAGTCGTGCGCCATCTGCATATTCCGCTGCAGTCCGGCAGTGATACCGTCTTGAAACGCATGCGCCGTAAATACACGATGGCGCATTTCTCTGAACGTCTGCAGAAGCTCCATGCGATCATGCCGGGGCTTGCAGTGACGAGTGATGTCATCGTCGGCTTCCCGGGTGAGACAGCAGAAGAATTCATGGAGACCTATGACTTCATTGAAGCCCATAAATTCTCAGAGCTTCATGTCTTCCCGTACTCTATGCGGACGGGCACGCCTGCTGCCCGCATGACCGATCAGATTGATGAAGCGGTTAAAAATGAGCGTGTGCACCGGCTCATCAGCCTGTCAGACCAGCTGGCAAAAGAATATGCGAGTCAGTTTGATGGTGAAGTGCTGGAAGTTATTCCTGAGGAAAAAGGCTCAGAGGACGGCGTCTTAATCGGCTATACTGATAATTACTTGAAAGTACAGTTTGCAGGCAGCGAGCAGCTGATCGGTGAAATCGTCAAAGTGAAGATCACAGAGGCAGGCTATCCGCTCAACTACGGACAATTTGTCAAAGTCATGCCGAAAGAACAGCAGAAAGGTGCTGTGGCGCTGATAGCTGGTAAATAAATTCACTATTGACCGCTTACTGCAGTTATATTATAATACTTGAGTACATAGAGATATCTATGATTCATTAATGTTCCGTTGATATTTGGAGGGAGGGAAATATAATGTCTAAAACAGTCGTTCGTAAAAACGAATCTATCGAAGATGCACTGCGTCGCTTCAAACGTACGGTTTCTAAGAGCGGTACGATCCAAGAAGTTCGTAAACGTGAATTCTACGAAAAACCAAGTGTTAAACGTAAAAAGAAATCAGAAGCAGCACGTAAACGTAAATTCAAATAATATTTGAACTCCCTCAAATATTATGAATAGATCTATCTCATTCGTCGTGAGGACAATCTTTGAATAACGAAACTTGCAATCAATCGATTGCAGTTGCACCCCGGCAGCTGACTATTACAGTCAGCTGCCGGGGTGTTTTGCTATGCCGGTTTTCATGCTCAATCCTTAAAGTTTTCTTAATTTTTCATCAAATGTTATTACAGCTGTGGAAGTTAATGTATAATGACAGTAAGGAGGTGGCAAAATTGGCATGGACTTTATATGATGGCACTTTGTTCATATTGATGCTCATCATGTTCACAGCAGCTGTCTGGCAGCTTTATGACAGGCTCTACTGGTCAGGCGTGCTGGCAGTTCTTGCAGCACTTGGTTTTATTATAGTGACGGCGCTTAACGGAGACCTTGAAATGCTGTCCATTATTTTGTTTCTGACAGGCATCATTCTTGTCATTATGGAGCTCTTTGTCGTAGGACTCGTGCTCGGTATTGCTGGTCTTATCATGATCGCATCAAGTTTTCTATTGATCGGTGCGGATATCGGGAAAATGTCAGTGTTTGTTGCCTCGTGTATGATTATTGCGTTAATAGAATGGGTGATTATCGTGAAGTTTTTAAGTAGAAAAGTGCCCCTGTTCAGTAAAGTCATCTTAACAGATGCTACTTCAAAGGAAGCGGGCTATACGTCCCATGATGACAGAAGTCATCTGACAGGTCAGCTCGCTGTCACCGCTACAGCGCTCAGACCATCCGGGATTATCGCTCTTGGGCAGGAGCGGATTGATGCAGTCAGTGAAGGTGCTTTTATCGGACAGCACAAAGAAGTACGTATCATTTATGTTGAAGGAACGCGTGTCGTTGTACGAGAAATTATTTAAGGAGTGGTCAAGCACATGGAACTGATTATTTTAGGGATTATTATTGTTGTTGTTTTATTTCTGCTAATGCTGCTGTTCACCTTTGTTCCTGTAGGACTATGGATATCAGCACTAGCAGCAGGCGTCAAAGTCGGGATCGGCACACTGGTCGGTATGCGTCTGCGCCGTGTATCACCGCGACGTGTCATTGATCCGTTGATTAAAGCGCATAAAGCAGGCCTTCATTTAACGACGAACCAGCTGGAATCGCATTATCTGGCAGGCGGTAATGTCGACCGCGTCGTGGATGCGATTATCGCAGCACAGCGGGCGGACATCAATCTGCCGTTTGAACGTGGGGCGGCGATTGACCTTGCTGGACGTGACGTGCTGGAAGCAGTGCAGATGTCGGTCAATCCGAAAGTCATTGAAACACCATTTATCGCCGGTGTCGCAATGAACGGTATTGAAGTGAAAGCAAAGGCAAGAATTACGGTGCGTGCTAACATTGAGCGTCTTGTCGGTGGTGCGGGTGAAGAAACAATCGTTGCCCGTGTCGGTGAAGGGATTGTCTCGACGATTGGTTCAAGCCGGTCACATACTTCCGTCCTTGAGAATCCGGATATGATCTCACAGACCGTTCTTGGCAAAGGTCTTGACTCAGGGACGGCCTTTGAAATTCTGTCGATTGATATCGCGGATGTAGATATCGGCAAGAACATCGGGGCAGATCTCCAGACAGAGCAGGCGATGGCAGATAAAAACATTGCACAGGCGAAAGCGGAAGAACGCCGTGCGATGGCCGTCGCCCAGGAGCAGGAAATGAAAGCCCGCGTCCAGGAAATGAGAGCGAAAGTCGTCGAATCAGAAGCCGAAGTACCGCTTGCGATGGCGAGAGCGCTGCAGGAAGGCAACATTGGTGTGATGGACTACTATAACTTGAAGAATATCGAATCAGATACAGGCATGAGAAATGCCATCAATAAAATGACGGATACAAACGACAATACACCGCCACAAAGAAAGTAAGGTGCTGTAAATGGAAACAGGCGTTATTTTATTTATCATCGGGATTATCTTCTCGGTCTTTCAGTCAATGAGCGAGAAGAAGCACAAGACGAAAGAAAAACCGGTAAGCACACCTCAGATCAGGACGCTGGATGACTTCAAAAGAAACGTGATTGAACGCACCCATCCAGTGGTGGAATCATCACAGCCGGTCATTCAGGCACAGGCAGAAAAACGTCCCCGCCCTGATAAGAGCAAGGAAGCCCGGATGCAGGCCATCATGGCGGATACACATCTGTCTGAAAAACAGAAGGCACAGCGGATCAGCAGTATTACTGAAGGTGATCTGACTGTCAGTTCGGAGCCGCTGCTTGATTTTTCAAAACATCATCTTGTGCAGGGCATCGTGTTGTCAGAAGTGCTGGCACCACCTAAAAGCAGAAGATAACAGTAAAGCCGGACCCAGTGACTATGGGCCCCGGCTTTTTTGTTGGATTCAAGGCAAATGTCCGCGGATTCCTGCTGACATTTGGTAAAATAGAGATAACTATTAATCGGAAAATTAATATGGATTTTTGACACAGAACGCATTAATCGTCGCTGAAGCTGTAACTGCTAGATGAAACTATTCAGCCACTATGTTAAATTTAACTTAAACTGATAATAAGGAGTTTTTGAATGCCACAGACAATCACAATAGAGAATGTTAATGAAGCACAGGCAATCCTCGGTAATGGTGATGAACACATCACTTATCTGGAAGAAGCTTTCAATGTAGAGATACATACACGGGGCGGGCAGGTGACTGTCTCGGGAGACGACAAAGATGTCGATAAAGCAGAGGCTGTCCTTCTTAACTTACTAAAGGTAGTTCAAAAAGGGATGAACATATCCTTGAAAGACGTTCAGTCAGCGGCCCAGATGGCTGATAAAGGAACCATCCACTATTTAAGTGATCTTTATGATGAAGAAATCACAAAAGATGCTTACGGTAAGTCCATCCGGGCGAAGACGATGGGGCAGCGGCTCTATATTCACGAAATGAAGAAGAGTGACCTTGTCTTCGGTATCGGGCCGGCAGGAACCGGCAAGACGTTTCTCGCGGTTGTCATGGCAGCTAAAGCTTTGCGTGCCGGTCAGGTGAAACGGATCGTGCTGACGCGTCCTGCGGTTGAAGCCGGGGAATCGCTCGGGTTTCTGCCCGGTGACTTAAAGGAGAAAGTCGATCCTTATTTACGGCCGCTCTATGACGGGCTGCATCATGTGCTCGGCGCAGAGCATACCGCACGGCTGATTGAGCGCGGCGTCATTGAAGTGGCACCGCTTGCCTATATGCGGGGCAGAACGCTTGAGGATGCGTTCGTCATTCTCGACGAGGCGCAGAATACAACGCATGCACAGATGAAGATGTTTTTGACCCGTCTTGGATTCGGTTCAAAGATGGTCATCACCGGTGATAAGACGCAGATTGACCTGCCGAAAGGTGTTAAAAGCGGCCTTGTGGAAGCGGAGCGTCGTCTGTATGATGTCCCGGGCATCGGCATGCAGACGTTCGAGTCGTCAGATGTCGTCCGTCACCCGCTGGTGAGTAAAATAATCAGAGCCTATTCGGAGGAAGAATAATGCTGACAGTAGAATTTATTGATGATGAGAATTATTTGGCTGCTGCTTATTTGCCGAAGATTGAAGAACTGCTTCAATTTGCAGCAGCTGAAGAAGGAATAGCAGAAGAAGCGGAAGTCGCTGTATCGTTTGTTTCCAGTGAAGAGATCCAGTCGATCAACGCAGAGTACAGAAATAAGGACAGCGTGACAGATGTCATCAGCTTTGCCATGGAAGAAGGAGAAGACGACTTTGAAGATCCGTCAATGATCCGTGTGCTCGGTGACATCATCATCTGTGTGGAACGGGCGAAGGAGCAGGCTGACGATTACGGTCACTCCTTTGAACGTGAAGTCGGGTTTCTGGCGCTTCACGGTCTGCTGCATTTACTAGGCTATGATCATATGACGGAAGCTGACGAAAAACAGATGTTCGGACGTCAGGATGAACTGCTGACAGCTTTCGGTCTGACGAGAGGATAGCTGATGAAGCGCTTCGTCTATCCACTGCAGGGATTCATGACTTTATTGAAGAAAGACAGAAATTTCGTGCTTCACCTGCTGACGGCCGTCCTTGTCATCATCGCAGGCAGCTGTTTCGATCTGACAAAAGTGGAATGGCTGTTCATCACAATCGCCATTTTTTCGGTGTTATTTATGGAAGTGATTAATACATCGGTTGAGTACGTCGTGGATCTCGTGACTGACGATTACCATGAGCTCGCAAAACATGCTAAAGACACAGCGAGCTTTGCTGTTGTACTGGCAAGCATGATGAGTGCTATTATCGGCTGCGTGATATTTATTCCACGCATCTTCGCATTATTAAACTAAAGGAGTAAAAGAGATGGAATTTAAACAAGAATGGCTTGAGGAAGTGCTGACTGCAAGAAGCAGGGCATATACACCGTTCTCCCATTTTAAAGTGGGGGCATACCTTGTCACAAAAGACGGCCGGGCTTTTTACGGCTGCAATGTCGAAAACGCGGCGTACGGCCCGACCATCTGTGCTGAACGTACAGCACTTGTCTCTGCGATCGCACAGGGGTACCGTCCAGGAGATTTCAAAATGATCGTTGTGGCGACAGGAGCTGACAAACCATCATCACCATGCGGCGTATGCCGGCAAGTCATGAAAGAGCTGTGCGACGATGACATGCCGGTATTGATGACGAATACAGCCGGTGATGTCATTGAAAGCACAGTGGCCGAACTTCTACCAAATGGATTTTCAGGAAAGGACTTAACGAATGACTAATGAGTTTAAATCAGGATTTGTAGCTATTATCGGCCGGCCGAATGTCGGCAAATCAACCTTTATGAACCGCGTCCTCGGTCAGAAAGTGGCGATCATGTCTGACAAGGCACAGACGACGCGTAACAAAGTGCAGGGCGTGCTGACGACAGACGACGCCCAGATTATTTTCATCGATACACCGGGCATCCATAAGCCGAAGCACGTGCTCGGCGACTATATGATGAAAGTCGCGAAGAACACACTGCGTGAAGTCGATGCGATTTTGTTCATGATCAATGTCGAAGAAAGCATCGGCCGCGGAGATGAATATATCGTCGAGATGCTGAAAAATACAAAGACACCGGTCTTTTTAGTGCTGAATAAGATTGACCTTGTCCATCCGGATCAGCTGATCACAGAAATCGAGAAATATAAAGACCTGCTGCCGTTTGCTGAAATTGTCCCGATCTCAGCGCTGCAGGGTAACAATGTCGACCGTCTTGTCGAAGTCATCAGCGGCTATCTGCCGGAAGGCCCGATGTATTATCCGAAGGACCAGATTTCTGACCATCCGGAACACTTCATAGTAGCGGAACTTATCCGTGAAAAAGTGCTTCACCTGACAAGCCAGGAGATTCCTCATGCCATCGGTGTCAACGTCGAGAAGATGCTGCGTGAATCAGAAGACCGCGTGCACGTTGAAGCGACGATATATGTCGAACGCGATTCCCAGAAAGGGATTGTTATCGGCAAGCAGGGCAAGATGCTGAAAGAAGTCGGTAAGCGTGCCCGTCAGGATATCGAAATGCTGCTCGGCTCCAAAGTCTATCTTGAACTGTGGGTGAAAGTGCAGAAGGACTGGCGCAATAAGCCGAACTTCATCAGACAGATCGGCTACCGGGAAGATGAGTATTAAGCGATGCTGAATAAAGTGAACGGTATCGTCATACGTCGTGTTGACTACGGGGATTCGCATCTCATAGTGACGTTTCTTGCCGAGCACGGCAGAAAGATACCGGTCATGGCAAGAAACGCTAAGAAATCTAAGAAGTTCGGCTACGCGCTCGATCTGTTCTATGAGAATCTATTTATTTTCTCCCAGTTCAAAGGGATGGGCACACTGAGCTCTGTTGATACGCTGAACAGCCATTATGAGATTCGGAGTGATCTGTTCAAGCTGACTTATGCGCAGTACATTGCTGAGCTGATTGATAAGGCGATGGAAGATGATGACGAAAGTAAGTTCGTCTATGAGCTGTTGAAGTTCGGTCTTGACCATATTGCGGACGGGGCGGATCCTGCTGTCATCGCACTGATCGCCAGTCTGAAATGCATGCCGCTCTATGGCTACACGCCGAACTTCACTGAGTGTCCAGTCGATCAGTCGGCAGGTCATGCGCAGTTTACAGGCTATTCCATGAAGCTGAACAGTGTACTGACGCAGCGGGCGATGACTGAAGATATGCATGCCGTGCCGATGAGCAACAAAAGCCTGTATTTCCTTTATCTGCTGAACAGTCTGCCGCTCGACCAGTACAGCTCGGTGACGATCAGCGAAGAGCTAGTGAGTGAGATGGAACGGCTGGTCTTCCAGCTGTATGATGAATTCATCGGAGTCTCGCTGAAATCAAGACGAATACTTGAGCAGCTGAGATAGCCGGGTCAAATAAATAAGCCTCCATTCAACTGAATGGAGGCTTATTTTTAAAATTTTACTTTTTCAGAAAGGAAGTTTTTGACTTCGCTGATCGGCATACGTACTTGTTCCATCGTATCGCGGTCGCGGACAGTCACCTGGTTGTCTTCCAGTGAATCGAAGTCGAAGGTGATGCAGTACGGTGTTCCGATTTCATCCTGACGACGGTAGCGTTTACCGATTGACTGACTTTCATCAAAATCGATATTGAAATCCGCACTTAATTCTTCGAATACTTGAAGCGCGTCTTTAGACAGCTTTTTGCTGAGCGGCAGGATGGCTGCCTTATAAGGTGCAAGTGCCGGGTGGAAACGCAGCACAGTACGTTTGTCATCGCCTTCAAGCGCTTCCTCATCGAAAGCATCACACAGGAATGCAAGTGTCACACGGTCCGCGCCAAGTGACGGCTCGATACAGAACGGGACATATTTCTCGTTCGTTTCCGGGTCGTGATAAGTGAAGTCATCGCCGGAATGCTCCATGTGTTTTTTGAGGTCGAAGTCAGTACGGCTGGCAATACCCCACAGCTCACCCCAGCCGAACGGAAATCTGTATTCGATATCTGTTGTCGCGTTAGAGTAGTGCGACAGTTCATCTTCATCGTGGTCGCGCAGACGTGTGTTTTCTTCTTTGACGCCCAGCGTTTTCAGCCAGTCTGCCGCAAACGTTTTCCAGTAGTTCTGCCATTCGATTTCAGTGCCCGGCTTACAGAAGAATTCCAGCTCCATCTGTTCGAATTCACGTGTACGGAATGTGAAGTTACCCGGCGTGATTTCGTTACGGAATGATTTGCCGACCTGAGCGATACCGAACGGTAATTTTTTACGCATAGAACGCTGAACATTTTTGTAGTTGACGAAAATACCTTGAGCCGTCTCAGGACGAAGGAAGATTTCGTTTGTTGAAGATTCAGTGACGCCCTGGAATGTTTTGAACATCAAGTTGAACTGACGGATATCCGTATAGTCGTGGGCGCCGCATTCCGGGCAGTCGATATGATGGTCGTCAATCAGACGCTTCATCTCATCGAAGCTTAAGCCGTCTGCGATGAATGTATCGTCTTCCTGCTGCATAACGTCTTCGATCAGTTTGTCTGCTCGATGACGCGCTTTACAGTTTTTGCAGTCGATCATCGGATCGTTGAAGTTTGATAAGTGGCCGCTTGCTTCCCAAGTCCTAGGGTTCATTAAAATAGCTGCATCTAGTCCGACGTTATACGGGGACTGCTGCACAAATTTCTGCCACCATGCTTTTTTTACGTTGTTTTTCAGTTCTACACCGAGCGGGCCGTAGTCCCACGTGTTTGCCAGACCGCCGTAAATTTCACTGCCTGGAAAGACAAATCCGCGGTGTTTTGCAAGCGATACTACTGTATCCATGTTTGTCATTGATAATTCCTCCTTATGATTAAAGCGGATAAAAAAAGTCCCAAGGCATTATGCCTTGGGACGAGTATATTACCCGCGGTTCCACCCAAATTAGTGTTTCCACTCATCTTTGAATATTAACATAATCAGGCCATTTAAGTGTTAAGCTCTCACCGTCCTTAACTCGCTTATTATGAATATATCATGATTTAAATGGAGAGACAATCATTTAAATCAATTATTTGTGTCACAAAGCTTTAAGGCGTATAATAAATTTATCTAACTATGTCCAAGGGGTGTTCACCATCGAATTGAATCAAAGACAGGAAAAGATTCTGCAAATAGTCAAGAACAATGGCCCCATTACAGGAGAGAAGATAGCAGAGCGGTTAAATTTAACGCGGGCGACATTAAGACCGGATCTCGCGATTTTGACGATGGCCGGATACTTGGATGCAAGACCCCGGGTCGGTTATTTCTACACCGGTAAATCAAGTACGCAGCTGCTGTCTGCATCCATCAGAAAGTTCCAGGTCAAAGACTTTCAGTCGATACCGAGTGTGATCAATGAAGATGTATCGGCCTATGATGCGATTTGTGCGATGTTTCTTGAGGACGTCGGGACATTGTTTGTCATCAATAAGAAGAATCAGCTGGTCGGTGTCTGTTCCCGTAAAGATCTGCTCCGTGCTTCCATGGGCGGCCAGGACATTCATGCCGTGCCGGTTCACGTGATTATGAGCCGTATGCCTAATCTGTCGGTCGTGACGCCTGATGACCTGCTCGTCTATGCGGCTAACTTGCTCATTGAGAAGCAGATTGATTCACTGCCGGTGGTAAAGAAAAAAGGCTCCAGCTATGAAGTGACCGGACGTATTACGAAGACTACTATAACGCGTGCGTTTGTCGCACTAATTGAAGATGAATAGGAGTATTACTCATGGATGAAATCAGATTAATCATTGCTTCGGATTCTGTCGGAGAGACAGCTGAACTTGTAACGAAAGCCTGTACTTCGCAATTCAACCAGCTTGGTAATGCCCTTGAGACAATCCGTCTTCCTTACATTGAAACACCTGAGAATATAGACGAAGTGATTGCCATTGCACGTGAACAGCGTTCTATCGTGATATATACGCTCGTCAGACCGGATATCCGCAAGTATATGAAAGAGCAGCTTGAACAGTACGGGCTGAAGCATGTCGATATCATGGGGCCGCTCATGGCTGAACTGACAAATGAACTGAATGAGTCGCCGCTCAATGAGCCGGGAGTTGTCCATAAGCTTGATGAAGATTATTTCAAGAAGATAGAGGCGATTGAGTTCGCTGTTAAATATGACGACGGCCGTGATCCGAGAGGGCTGCCTAAAGCGGACATCGTGCTGATTGGTGTATCGCGTACTTCTAAGACACCGCTCAGTCAGTATCTTGCCCATAAACGCTTTAAGGTGATGAACGTGCCGCTTGTGCCGGAAGTAGATCCACCTGACCAGCTGTTTGAAATTGATGCGGCAAAATGCATCGCCCTGAAAATTGATCCGACCAAGCTGAATGCTATCCGTAAAGCGCGGCTGACTCAGCTCGGTCTGAATGATGATGCCAATTACGCGCAGGACCGGCGGATTCTTGAGGAGCTTGAGTATTTCGAGAAAATCGTCAGCCGCATCGGCTGTCCGGTCATCGATGTGTCAAATAAAGCCATCGAAGAGACGGCTAATGAAATCATCAAGATCATTACGACCAATAACAGATACGATTACTAAGAGGTGTTAGTTTGCAGTTAGATCAAGACCTTATTAACGAAATACGTGAAAAGAATGACATTCTTGACGTAGTCAGCCAATATGTGAAGCTAGAAAAAAGGGGACGTAACTATATCGGTTTATGTCCCTTTCATGATGAAAAGACGCCATCCTTTTCAGTATCAGTCGATAAGCAAATCTGTCATTGCTTCGGCTGCAAAAAAGGCGGGAATGTCTTTCAGTTTATGGAGCAGATTGAAAATATCTCATTTGTGGAAGCTGTCAGAAGACTCGGTGAAAATGTCGGCGTCCAAATAGCACAGCGTGAACCGGTCGTCTATGCCAATGATAATATGAAGATGATTGAAATGCATGAACTGCTGCGCGATTATTATCATTACGTGCTGAAAGCGATTGAGGAGGCAGAGCCTGCGCTGCAGTATTTATATGACCGGGGCTTTACAGATGAAATCATCAACCGCGAGAAGATCGGCTACAGCCCGAATATCAGTCATTTTGCGCATGACTTTCTGGAGAAACGCGGGTTTGACAAGGCGCTTGCCTACGAGGCCGGACTGTTATCGAGAAATGAAGAAAATTTCAGCTACTATGACCGCTTCCGTGACCGGATCATGTTTCCGATCAACAATGCCCAGGGACATACGGTCGGTTTTTCCGGGAGAACGTATAAGAATGAGGAACCGAAATATTTAAACAGCCCGGAAACCCCGGTCTTCCAGAAACGACAGCTCCTTTATCATCTGGATGTCGCGCGCAAAGCAATCAGACAGCAGGATGAAGTCATTCTGCTGGAAGGTTTTATGGACGTCATCAAAGTGACGGAAGCGGGTCTGACCAATACGATTGCGACGATGGGGACAGCGCTCAGTAAAGAGCATGTGCTGCAGCTGAAGAAGCTTGCCGGCAATGTCACATTGATGTTTGACGGAGATACGGCGGGACAGAAGGCGACGATGAGCGTCGGCGAGAATTTACTGAACGAAGGGATCAGCACCTTTGTCGTACCAGTGAAGAAAGACCGGGACCCGGATGAAATGATCAATGACATGGGCAAAGAGGCCTTTTTAAGTTATGTCATGCACAATAAGCTGTCTTTCGTCAGTTACAAGCTGAAGGAAATGTCAAAGCAGGTGGCTTCCAACGACCTTGTCTTTGATCAGCGGCTGAAAGAAGTGACGAATGACATCGCACGTATTAAATCACCGGCTCTGAGGAAAAAAGTATTGCACGAGGCTAGTGAATTGTTTAAAGTAGATTTTGACAGTCTCAATTTTGAAGTCAGTAAATATATTCCTCAGTCAGCGCCACAGTTCACTCCAGGCCCAAGAATCGTTACGTATTCCAAGCCTGAAAGAGCGGAACGGTTGGTGCTTAAACATTTTTTTAAGGATAAATATTTGTTCAACAAAATGACAGGTTATATTACAGCTGAACATTTCAAAAAGCAGGAACATCAGGAGATATTTATTGCTTTAACAGGGTATTATGAAAGCAGCGACTATTTTAACGTCAGTCAGTTTTTATCGTTCGTTCCGGCCCATTGTCAAAGCGATATTATTTCAATTGATGAAATCATCATCAACCAGGACCCGTCAGTCGAGGAGATAGAGGACTATATTTATGTCATCCGTCATGAACAGGAGGAACTGCGCAGTCTGAGTCACTTGAAGCAGTCGCTGTCTGAAGCGATTGCAGAAAGTAATGAAGCTGAGCGAGACCGGTTGATGAAGGCGATCATTGACTATAACAGACAGAAAAAACTGAAGTAACTCAGGAGGTAATGCTTAGTGGCTAAAAAGAAAGAGAGCATCACAGCAAATAACAACGAAGGACTGTTGACCGTCGATCAGGTCAAAGCACAGTTGATTGAAACAGGAAAAAAGAATGGTCAGTTAAGCCATGAGGAAATTGCGGACCGTCTGCAGAATTTTGAGATGGATGCAGACCAGATGGATGAATTTTTCGAAGCGATCGCTGAAAATGATATTACATTGATCAATGAAAAAGATGCACAAGATACTGATGACAAAATCAATCTGAATGATTTGTCAGCACCTCCCGGCGTTAAAATCAACGACCCTGTGCGGATGTATTTAAAAGAAATCGGCCGTGTCAACTTGCTCAGCGCTGCTGAAGAAATTGAACTTGCGAAGCGGATAGAGCAGGGTGATGAAGTGGCAAAAGCGCGGCTTGCTGAAGCGAACTTACGTCTAGTTGTCAGCATCGCAAAACGCTACGTCGGCCGCGGCATGCTGTTTCTCGACTTGATTCAGGAAGGGAATATGGGCCTGATCAAAGCGGTTGAGAAGTTTGACTTCAACAAAGGGTTTAAATTCTCCACTTATGCAACGTGGTGGATCCGTCAGGCGATCACACGTGCGATCGCTGACCAGGCGCGGACGATTCGTATTCCTGTCCACATGGTGGAGACCATCAACAAGTTGATCCGCGTACAGCGCCAGCTGCTGCAGGATCTAGGCCGTGATCCGAGCCCGGAGGAAATCGGTGAGGAAATGGACCTGCCGGCAGAGAAAGTGCGGGAAATTCTTAAGATTGCCCAGGAGCCGGTATCACTTGAAACGCCGATCGGGGAAGAAGATGACAGTCATTTAGGGGACTTCATCGAAGACCAGGATGCCCAGAGTCCGGCAGATCACGCTGCTTATGAACTGCTGAAAGAGCAGCTGGAAGATGTCCTCGATACATTGACAGACCGTGAGGAGAACGTCCTGCGACTTCGTTTCGGTTTAGACGATGGTCGTACACGGACGCTGGAAGAAGTAGGAAAGGTCTTTGGTGTGACACGTGAGCGTATCCGCCAGATTGAAGCGAAAGCCCTCCGTAAATTAAGACACCCATCCAGAAGCAAACGTCTGAAGGATTTCATGGATTAATTTATTGATTAAAATCTTGAAAACACTTTGACATTGCTAGTATTTAATATAAAATAGAAATGTATATGGTGAATTTAAAGGGAGGTATATTTAATGAATCGCAATCCAGTCATTCCATTTATTCTTATCCTGCTTATGGGTGTAGGCCTGGTGTTCTTCTTGTCAGCTCACGGTGCGAACAAAGCAGCAGAGAATAAAGACGAAGGTACTAAAACAGCGCAGAAATTTGATGCTGCGTCGTTTGCTAAAGACAACTGTACTTCATGTCATGGTCAAAACCTTGAAGGTGCAATGGGACCTAAACTTACAGGAAACAAAAAACCTGCAGATGAGATGAAAAAAATTATCCGTAACGGTAAAGGCCCGATGCCTGCACATGATGAATCTGTAATCGCTGATAAAGATTTGGATACACTTGTGAAATACTTAAAAGACGGCGCGAAATAATAAATGAAAAATCTTTTGCTGAGGCAAAGGATTTTTTTTTGAAAGGAAACCATTATGCTGAGTAAACGTTTAGAACAAGTAGCGGCCTATGTAACAGGCACGACGATGGCAGATATCGGATCAGACCATGCTTATCTGCCGATTGCATTAGTAGCGGACGGCAAAGTCACAAGTGCTGTAGCCGGAGAAGTGGTCGACGGCCCGTTTCAGGCTGCAGTCAACAATGTCAGAGCACACGGACTGACGCATAAGATTGCTGTGAGAAAAGGATCAGGACTTGAAGTGATTGCAGACGGTGAAGTAGATTCAATCACCATCTGCGGCATGGGTGGTCCGCTGATTGCTGACATCCTGTTAAGCGGCATGAACAAGCTGAACAGTGCACCACGACTGATTCTACAGAGCAATATCCATACAGCAAGTGTCAGAGCAGCATTAATCAAGCTCGGTTATACGATCACGGCTGAAGAGATCATCAAAGAGAAGCGTCATATATATGAGATTGTCGTAGCCGACAAGCAGCAGCCGATGACACTGACAGCGGCAGAGCTCAAATTCGGCCCACTGTTGATGGCAGAGCGTTCTCCGCTGTTCCTTGAAAAATGGACGCGGGAATACAACCACCTGCAGCGTGTAAAGGAAAGTATTAAAGACAATCCAGAACAGACAGAGCGGCTCAAGGAAATCGAGCAGCAGCTTATCATGTTTAAAGAGGTGATCGGATGAAAATCAATGAACTGATGCAGCTGATTGACCGGGAAATCCCGCTTAGTAAGGCAGAGTCGTGGGATAATGTCGGACTGCTGATCGGCGATAAAGAGTCGGCAATCACGACTATTATGACGACGCTCGACTGCACGCTTGAAGTGGTGGAAGAAGCCGTACAGCAACAGTGTAACACCATTATCTGCCATCATCCGCTCATCTTCAGCGGCATTAAAAACATTACGAATCAAGGTTATGGTGCTGTGATTCAGCAGCTGATCAAAAATAGTATCAATCTGATTGCACTGCATACGAATCTGGATGCCCATCCGCAAGGCGTCAGCGCGATGATCGCTGATAAGCTTGATCTTATAAATCAGGACATTCTTGTGCCTCAGCTGAGTGCTATGGCTAAATTACAGCTGTTTGTACCTGAATCCCATGTGATGCAGGTTAAAGCAGCATTGAGTGAAGCAGGCGCCGGACAGATCGGTGATTACAGCGACTGCTTCTTCCAGCTGGAAGGCACAGGTCAGTTCAAGCCGGACGCCAGTGCTCATCCTTATACGGGAGAAGTCGGAAAGCTGGAAATTGTCGATGAGATTAAGCTTGAATGCGTCTTTGAGCCGCGTTTAAGACGTCAGGTGGAGGCAGCTTTAATAGCCAGCCATCCTTATGAGGAGCCGGCTTACGACATATATGAGTTTCTAGTGAAAGATATGTTTGGCACGGGCATTAAAGCAGAGCTGGAGCAGCCGGTTCAGATCGGGAACTGGTTGAAAGAGGTGAAGTCGAAGCTTAAGGTGGACACTGTCCGTCTGATCGGCAGCCCTGATCAGGAAATCCGCACAGTCGGTATTATCGGCGGCGCGGGCATGGATTATGTCCCGGCTGTCAGACAGTCAGGTGTGGATGTCTTTTTGACAGGTGATATCAAGTACCACGAGGCGCATGACTTATTGATGAATGGCCTGCCGGCTGTTGATATTCAGCACTATGCGGAGAGTGTGGTGAAAGAGGGACTGAAATCATTGCTGGAGAGCTTTGACCTTGATGTACCTGTCATCAGTTCAACTGTGGATACGAATCCATTTAAAGCTTATTGACCGCATAATAAATAGACACCGGACAAGAAAATCTCGTTCGGTGTCTTTATATTGGACGGAATTGTTATAGCACATCCACTGGCTTTGGATTTTTGATTTTCGGCAGTATTTTATCAACCGGGACTGCAGAGCGCTCAGGGACAGGCAGCGGATCGGCAGGGTCGAATGACTTCACGTAGTCAATCACTTCCTTGACAATCGGGGTCGGTGTAGAGGCGCCGGCTGTTATCGCAACCGTTGATTTACCGGTAAGCCATTCCAGCTTCAGCTCACTGATGTCAGAAATGCGGTAGGCCTCTGTATGCGCAATTTCTTTCGAGACCTGAGCAAGGCGGTTGGAGTTGTTGCTCTTTGGATCGCCGACGACAATCAGGACATCAGCCTGACCCGCCTGCTCAGCAACTGCTTCCTGTCTCACTTGTGTCGCCAGGCAGATCTCTTTATGAACTTCAATGTGCGGGAATTTTTGTTCAAGCGATTCCATGAGATGGAGGACGTCCCACTGTGACATCGTCGTCTGGTTGGTGACGATCAGCCTGCCGTCTGCGAGTGCAGCAGGCAGCGCATCGATATCATTCTGATTCTCCACTAAATGGACGATCTCAGGGGCAACGCCGACCGCACCTTCAGGTTCCGGATGGCCTTTCTTGCCGATATAGATGACGTGGTAGCCTTCTGCTTTTTTCTGACGGATAAGCGTATGTGTGTTCTCGACATCCGGACAGGTCGCATCAATGCAGACCAGCCCTTTCTCCTTGGCACGGCGCTTCACTTCAGGAGAAACACCGTGCGCTGTGAAGATCACGGTCCCTTCATCAATCTGTTCCAGTATGTCCAGCCGGTTAGGGCCGTCAAGCGTGATGATGCCATCGCTCTCAAAAGCGTCGGTCACATGCTTGTTATGGACGATCATACCGAGTATATATATGGGACGCGGCAGCGTCTGGTCGAGTGATGCATTGCGTGCGATGACCATCGCATCGACGACACCGTAACAATAGCCGCGGGGTGTAATTTTTACGATTTCCATGTTATAGCCTCCTGTCTTTATCAGTATATCAAATTTAACATAGTTCCCTCTATTAATTAAGCCGCTTTCTTTATGGCCCGGTTTCCTATATAATACATGAGATGAACAAATAAAGGAGGACAACAATGGCTAAACATCCATTTGAAAATTTCGAACTTTCATCTGAAATGATTGCAGCGGTGAAAGATTTGAATTTTAATCAGCCGACTGAAGTCCAGAGACGAGTAATTCCTAAACTAACAAGAGGTATTAACCTGATTGGACAATCGCAGACGGGCACAGGGAAATCACATTCTTTCCTACTGCCGCTGATTGATAAGATTGACCCGGCACTGCACGAACCACAGATCATTATTCTTGCGCCGACAAGAGAACTGGCCAAGCAGCTGTATGAGGCAGCTGCGCATTTAGTATCATTTAAAAAGAACATCAAAGTAGGTCTTTACATCGGCGGCACTGACAAGCAGAAAGATATATTAAAATCCAAGGTGGAACCGCAGCTCATCGTCGGCACGCCGAACCGTATCAATGATATGGCGGCTGAAAATGCACTGAAGCTGCATCTGGCTAAATCCATCGTCATTGACGAAGCCGATTTAATGATTGACCTCGGCTTCATGCCTGCCGTCGATACGATTGCCTCACGCCTCGGCGAAGATGCGCAGCTGGCTGTCTTCTCGGCAACCATTCCGAAAGCCCTGCATCCTTTCCTGAACAAATATTTGGCACAGCCTGAATTCGTTCAGATCGATCCGGCAGAACGCACGAACAAAAACATCGAATTCTATCTGATTCCGACGAAGAGCAATGACAGAAAAGAAAAACTATTTGAAGTGATGCAGACGATCAACCCATATTTATGCATCATCTTCGCCAACAGCCGCGAGCATGCAGATGAAGTGCTCGGTTTTCTGGCGGACAAAGGCGTCAAGGCCGGTATCATTCACGGCGGGCTTGCACCTCGTGAACGGACACAGCAGATGAAACGCATCAAGCAGCTCGACTTCCAGTATGTTGTAGCGAGCGACCTGGCGTCACGCGGAATTGATATCGAAGGTGTCAGCCACGTCATCAACTATGAGATCTCTAAAGATGTAGACTTCTTCACACACCGCGTCGGCCGTACAGGCCGCGGCAGCTATCAAGGGACGGCGATCACGCTCTACACGCCTGATGAAGAAGATTTGATCAATCAGATCACAGCGAAGGGCTTTACTTTTATCCACGCTGACGTGAAAGCTGGAGAAATCAAGGAAATCAAGGACCGCACGCAGCGTGCCGGCCGTAAAAAGCAGGAAGACAACATCGAGCAGTCGTTAAAACATAAAGTGAAATCAAAGAAAAAAGTGAAGCCGGGCTATAAGCGTAAGTTCAGATATGAGCTTGACCAACTGAAGCGCAATGAGAAAAAAGCCCACGCGAAACGGACGAACAGAGAAGCAAGAAAGAAATAGGAGTGAAGGCAATGCTGATAGGTTCACATGTATCGATGAGTGGAAAGAAGATGCTGCTTGCTGCATCAGAAGAAGCAGCGTCCTACGGCTCTTCAACATTCATGATCTATACAGGCGCACCGCAGAATACAAGACGTAAACCGATAGAGGAGCTGAATATTGAGGCGGGATTCGCTCATATGAAGGCTAACAACTTATCCAATATAGTCGTCCATGCGCCTTATATCATCAATATCGCCAATACTGTCAAACCGGAAGTGTTTGAACTGGGTGTTGAGTTTCTGCAGAAAGAGATTATCAGAACCGAAGCACTTGGAGCGCGTGACATCGTGCTGCATCCGGGTGCACACGTCGGGGCAGGCGAAGAGGCAGGCATTAAAAAGATCATCGAAGGTCTGAATGAAGTGCTGAGTAACGACAACAGCGTCAGAGTTGCACTTGAAACGATGGCCGGTAAAGGGTCGGAATGCGGCAAGACGTTTGAAGAATTAGCCGAGATCATCAGCGGTGTCAAAAACAATGACCGTCTGTCGGTCTGCTTTGATACATGCCATGTGCATGATGCGGGTTATGATCTGATCAATGATTTTGATGGTGTGCTGAATGAGTTTGATAAAGTGGTCGGTGTCGACAGAATTAAAGTGCTGCATGTCAACGACAGCAAAAATGTGCAGGGTGCAAGAAAAGATAGACATGAAAATTTCGGTTTCGGTGAAATCGGTTTTGATGCGCTGCATTATATCGTCCATCATGAAGCCTTTAAAGAGATTCCAAAGATTTTGGAGACACCTTATGTCGGCATGGACAAGAAAGACAAGAAAGCCCCTTACAAGTTTGAAATCGAAATGATTAAAGGTGGCCGGTTCGATCCGGACCTTCAGACTAAAATAATGAACCAATAAACGCAGGGATGAGTTGTCATCCTTGCGTTTTCATTACGATTTACATTATGATAGATGAGTTAAAAGTTTAAAGAGGTGGACGATGGAACCTATATTTGAAATTAAAAATGTCAATTATCGTTATCCTGACAAAGTGGCGCTGAAAGATATCAATATTAAGATTTATCCCGGAAGCTTCACGGCGATCGTCGGACCGAATGGTTCAGGCAAATCTACGCTGCTGAAACTGATTCTTGGTATCCTTCAGCTGCAGACAGGAACTATTTTAGTGAATGGACAGCGGCTCACCAACCAGCTGTCCGACAAAATCGGCTATGTCTCACAGAAAGCGAATGCCGGCAACACAGGATTTCCGGCGACCGTGAGAGAAGTGATCACAAGCGGCCTTACTCAGGAGAAGAAACTGTTCCAGCGTTTCACGGCACAGGACCGTGAACGTGTGATCCGGTTAATGGAGCGCCTGCATATCATCCATTTACAGCACAAAAATATTTCACAGCTGTCCGGCGGCCAGCAGCAGCGCGTCTTCATCGCAAGAGCGCTGATCTCAAATCCGTCGATTCTGATTCTTGATGAACCGACCGTCGGCATTGATGCGAAGCATGTCGCAGAATTTTATCAGCTGCTCACTCAGCTGAAAAATGAGGGCATCACGATACTGCTTGTCACACACGACATCGGTATCGTGGCAGACACGGCGACGAGCGTCGTCTGTCTGAATCAGCATCTGCATTTCCATGGGACCATCCAGCAGTTCAAATCACTGGACCAGGTTGAGATCTCAAAAATTTATGGTCATCCGGTTCAGTTTGTGGACCATAACCATCAAAGGGAGTGCTGCCAATGATCGATGCATTGATTCAGTTTGACTTTATGAGATACAGTGTTATATGCGGTATGCTGATCGGTATACTGGCGCCCTTAATCGGCACCTTTATTGTGGTCAGACGGCTGTCGCTGATCGCCGATGCACTCAGTCATGTCACGCTCGGCGGCATATCATTCGGCATGCTGCTGACGAAACTCGTGCCTGCCATCGTCATCAGCCCGGTCTGGTCAGGCATTGCTTTCTCGATAATCGGTGCGCTCTTGATCGAGCGGCTGAGAACGGTATACAAGCATTACGAGGAACTTGCGATACCGATCATCATGTCACTCGGGATCGGACTGAGTGTTGTCTTCATTTCACTTGCTGACGGCTTTAATCAGGATTTATTCGGCTACTTGTTCGGCAGCATCAGCGCCGTCACTTTCAGTGATCTGCTGACCATTGCAGCGATTTTCTTAATCGTCGTGTGCTTTGTCGTTTTGTTTTACAAAGAGCTGTTTGTGCTGTCGTTTGACGAGGAGTATGCGCAGATTATCGGTGTGCCGAGACTGCTGCATATTCTGTTCATGCTGGTCGTAGCGCTTGTCATCTCGGCATCGATGCGAGTCGTCGGTATTCTGCTGGTCAGCAGTCTGATCACACTGCCTGTAGCGAGCGCCATGCGCTTTGCAAGAGGGTACAAGGCGCTGATGCTCTGGAGTGTGATATTCGGCGAGGCAGCTGTCATTGCCGGGCTGATACTTGCGTTCTATATGAACATATCACCGGGCGGTATTATTGTGCTGCTGCTGATTGTGATTCTGCTCGGCAGTATCATCTACCAGAAAAGAAGGGAAGGAGGTCTTGTCAATGAAGATTGATGAAGCCATCCAAGTATTAAAAGATAAAGGCTATAAATATACGGATAAACGAAGAGACATGGTTACTATACTGAAGGACGAAGACAAGTATTTGAGTGCCAAACAGATTCAGCTGGCAATGAATGATAAATATCCCGGCATTTCATTCGATACGGTGTACCGCAATCTGCATACATTCAACGAGCTGCATATTGTGGAGACAACGGAATGGGCAGGTGAGAAGAAGTTCAGACTGGCATGCACGAATCATCATCACCATCATTTTATCTGTGAGTCATGCGGCGACACAAAAGTCATCGAGCATTGCCCGATGGCGGTATTTCAAGAAGAGATACCGGACGTTGAAATCCGCTCCCACAAAATTGAACTGTACGGATTATGCGAGAAATGTAAATAAAGACCTGGAGGAAAACCTCCAGGTCTTTATTTATGCTAACTGCGCTTTAAGTATGGCATCAACCTGCTGCCATGATGTCACACGGTAGACACCGTCCGGCAGTTCAGCCTGATTATAAGGCGTGTCAAAAAGGATGACAGGAATGTTAAGTGCCTTGTTGATATTTATGGCATTGTCAAGCTTATCTTCCAGAAACGCATCAACTTCCAGTCGTCTCGCAGCGGCAATCTTGTCGTGACTGCCAGTCAGCTCGATATGGTGATAAGGAATATCATGCGAGATGAACCACTGCTCAGTAATATCATCAAGATAGTCATAACGGGCACTGATAAAGAACAGGTCATGACATTCGGCCCAGCTTCTGAGCACGGGCGCTGCGCCTTCTGCAATCGGTGAGTTGATGTAAATCTCTTCCTGGTGCGCCATGAACCAGTCATACATTTCTTCTGCAGATTTACCGAGGACAATGCCGAGATCGTAGGCCGTGATATCTTCATAACGTAGATTTTGATCAAAGGACTGCTGCAGATACGGAACGAGTGCAGTAGGACACGTTACTGTCCCATCGATATCAATGCCTAATCTATAACGAGCCACTTGCAGCCTCTTGAGCCGCTGCTTCTAATTTCAGCGCTTCCTGTTTACGGAAATATTCTTCAGCGAGCTTATCGATCTCAATTTTCAGTTCTTCTACCATCGTTTCCTCAGGAACTTTTCTGACTGTCTTGCCTTTCATAAATAACAGACCTTCACCACGGGCACCGGCGATACCGATATCCGCTTCCCGGGCTTCACCCGGACCATTCACGGCACAGCCGAGCACTGCCACTTTAAGGGGTGCTTTAATCGTTGAGATATATTCTTCGACCTCATTGGCGATAGAGATCAAATCAATTTCGATACGGCCGCATGTCGGGCAGGAGATTAACGTCGCAGCATTACTTGATAGACCGAATGTTTTCAGCAGTTCACGTGCGACTTTTACTTCTTCGACCGGGTCAGCTGATAACGAAATACGAAGCGTATTACCGATACCGAGACTCATGATGGCGCCAAGGCCGGCTGCTGATTTAACTGTACCGGCAAACAATGTACCGCTTTCAGTGATACCAAGATGAAGTGGATAGTCAAAAGCCTGCGCCGCCTTCGTATAGGCTTCAATAGCAAGATTGACGTCACTTGCTTTCATGGAGACGATAATATCATGGAAATCAAGGTCTTCCAGAATTTTGATATGATGAAGCGCACTTTCGACCATACCGTCAGCTGTCGGATAACCGTATTTCTTGATGATGTGTTTTTCAAGTGAACCGGCATTGACACCAATACGGATAGGAATGCCTTTTGCCTTGCATGCTTTCACGACTTCCTCGACTTTTTCGCGGCGGCCGATGTTGCCTGGATTGATACGGATTTTGTCAGCGCCGCCTTCAATGGCAAGCAGTGCAAGTTTGTAGTCGAAATGGATATCAACGACCAGCGGAATATTGATGCGTTTTTTGATTTCCGGAATAGCAAGTGCATCTTCTTCTTTCGGACATGCCACACGGACGACTTGACAGCCGGCTTCTTCAAGGCGAAGAATCTCAGCGACGGTCGCTTCGACGTCATGCGTCTTTGTCGTCGTCATACTTTGGATGATCAGTTCGTTATTTCCTCCAATAGTCAGATTTCCGACTTTTACTGGACGGGTGTTACTTCTATGGGTAATTTCTGGCATGAAATGATGGCTCCTTCTTGGATTATATTATTTGCCTGTCTTTTTTCGTGGTAAATACCAGCCGGCAATACTAACAAGTAAAATCATTATACACCAAGACAAAGGATTGAATAAAGCATTCGGAACTAAAAGGTTCATATACTGAACGAGTGCAGGCACCGTCAGTAAAAAGGCTGTGATTTTGAACCAGTTCATGAACCGCGATTTGCGACGGGCGATGCTTGCTAAACCATGTGCAGCTAAACTGACACATGATACCTTGATGATGGTGATGGTCAGCTGGACGATGATAAGGACGAGAGCGATCAGCAGGAAATAGAAAAATGATGACTGGGTATAAATCTTCATCTGCTTGATCATCGACGTTTTATCATCCATCATATTCAGGCTGCTGTAAGTAATAGGAGCAATCGACTGAATATACAGCTTATCTTTTGTGAATGTCACAATATCTGATGACCGGCCTGAGCGCTGTTCGGTGAACGTAATAGTGCCTCCTTTCAGCGGAATGGTCTGCTCACGGTCATCCGGCAGCTCCAGCTGATGATCCACCATTTGAAAATCAGGGATATCACGCTCTTTTTCCTGAACAAGCTGGGAAAACGATGAAATGGACAAGTAGCTGTTTGTAAGACCGGGCGCTGACATTAAAAGTGAGATGAGCAGCAGATGCAGGAATACATATCTGAGCGGAGTCGTTCTATATAAAGGATATTTTTTCGGTGTCAATAATCGATTGAGTGCGATTGTATATTTGTTCATTGATTGTCCCTCCATCATGCACTGTATCATAATCCGGCATGGCTATCTATTTTTTTCGGATAAAAAAGCAAACTAGTTGAGCCGCGTGCAAAAGGTTGTTAAAATTAAAAAGTAAACAATTCAGAGGAGGATGAACAATTATGGCATTTGAATTACCAAAGTTACCTTATGCTTATGATGCTTTAGAACCACATATCGACAAAGAAACGATGGAGATCCATCATACAAAGCATCACAACACTTACGTCACTAACTTGAACGCAGCGTTAGCTGGAACAGAGTTTGAAAGCCAATCAATCGAAGAACTGATGACTAATATTAATTCAGTACCTGAAGACAAACAGACAGCTGTACGCAATAACGGCGGCGGTCACTACAATCACTCATTATTCTGGCAGCTATTGTCAAAAGATGGTGGCGCACCTACAGGTGAAGTAGCTGAAGCGATCAATGCGAAGTTCGGTTCATTCGAAGCATTCCAGCAGGCATTTGCTGATGCTGCGACTAAACGTTTCGGTTCAGGCTGGGCATGGTTAGTCGTTAACAATGGTGAGCTTGAAGTAGTTTCTACTCCTAATCAGGACAACCCGCTGATGGAAGGCAAGACTCCTATTTTAGGTCTCGATGTCTGGGAGCATGCTTACTACTTAAACTATCAGAACAAACGTCCTGACTACATTAACGCATTCTGGAATGTAGTGAACTGGGATAAAGTCAACGAATTATATGCAGCAGCAAAATAATTAAGCAGGAGGCTACGGCCTCTTTTTTTTATGGCTGCAACAGTAGAAATCAGCCGACGTTTCATATATGATAAGTAAATAACGTGTGAAAAGAGGTTCAACTGTTGAGACGATTGAAACAGGAAACAAACGAACTGAAGCAGAAGCGGCTGACGGACCGCAGAATCAATGTCATCTTTATTGCTGTGATGGCGCTATTGACTGTGCTGGTGCTCAGACTCGGTTATTTGCAGATAGCTAATGGTGAATCCTATAAAAAAGCAGTGGATAACAACGAAAATATTGAAGTGAACGAATCAGTGCCACGCGGAAGGATTTATGACCGCAACGGAAAATTACTAGTCGATAATGTGTCAAAAAAATCTATCACTTACACACGCGGTCGGATGACCACAACGAAAGAAATGCTCGATACAGCGAAGAAACTGGCTGAATATATTCAAATGCCGACTGATGCATTGACGACGAGAGATAAGCAGGATTATTTCATACTCACCCGCAAAGAAGAAGTCAATCAGCTGATGGCTAAAAACTATAAGATGTTTGAGCAGGGCATGATGACGCAGGATGAATTCGATGCAGCCCTGTATAAGAAACTCACTCCGAAATATACGGCTCAGTTGTCTCCTGAAGAACGGGAAGTGGCAGCTATATACCGGGAAATGTCATCGGGAAGTCAGCTCAGCCCGCAGACCATTAAAAATAATCATGTGACCGAAAAGGAATACGCCCTTGTCTCGCAAAACCTGTCAAAAATGCCCGGCATTGATACATCGATGGACTGGGACAGAAAGTATATATACGGTAAAACGCTGAAAACGATGTTCGGCCAGGTGTCATCGAAAGAAGAAGGACTGCCGAAAGACCTGGTGGATTACTATCTGGCTAAAGGTTATTCAAGAAATGACCGGGTCGGCCAGAGCTACCTTGAGTTTCAATATGAGAACGTACTGCGCGGCAAGAAAAAGAAAATGCGCTACATCACTGATAAATCCGGCAAGATCATTAATACGAAAGTTATTGATGAAGGATCGCGCGGGAATGATTTAATACTGACCATCGACATCGACCTGCAGAAAAAAGTTGAGGCGTTTGTCGATAAGCATATTGCTATTTTACGGTCACAAGGTGCTAAAGATATGGATAAAGTGCTTGTAGTTGTGCAGGACCCGAACAATGGTGACATTCTTGCCCTGGCAGGCAGACAGATCGATAAAAACGGCAGAATTACGGATTATCATTACGGAACATTCACTTCGCAGTATGCAGTCGGCTCTTCTGTCAAAGGGGCGACACTGCTGACAGGCTACAAAACGGGCGCCATATCCGTCGGTGAGAAAATGATTGATGAACCGCTGAAGTTTCAAGGTGGACTGACTAAACATTCTTATTTCAACCAGAACAGTAAAGTGCTGATTTCTGATAAAGAAGCGTTAATGCATTCATCAAACGTCTATATGTTTAAAACAGCTTTGAAGATAGCGGGCGCCGCTTATAAGGATAATATGCAGCTGCCGTCAGATATTACTGAAGCAGGACTGAAGCTCCGCAAAGGAATGAATCAGTTCGGTCTTGGCGTCAAGACAGGAATTGACCTGCCGAATGAAGTGGCAGGACAGACCGGCGTGCTGAAAGATAACCCGGGGAATTACTTGGATCTTGCAATCGGTCAGTATGATACGTATACGCCGCTGCAGCTGTCTCAGTATATTTCTACAATCGCTAATAACGGCTATCGCATCCAGTCGCATTTAGTAAAAGAAATCAGAGAACCTTCAAAGACAGATCGGTTAGGAGCCGTGAAAAAAGTATTTGCCGGAAAAGTGCTTAACCGCATCACTAACTCACAGAAAGAGATTGATGAAGTGAAAGCCGGGTTTGACATGGTATTTAATCGGGTAGAAGGTACTGGATATGCAAGTTTCAACAATACCGTCGTGAGATCAGCCGGTAAAACAGGAACCGCCGAAGTCTTCCAGGATGGTGAATCAAGAGTTAACTCTACTTATATCGGTTATGCTCCGGAAAAAAATCCGCAGATGAGCTTCTCGATTATTTATACGAATCAGCCGGTACCACCGCCGTGGCTGCCAGGCGGAGATCTTGGTCGTGATATCATCAATGCTTATTTTCAGGACCAGGCTCATAAGACAGCGACCCCATAATATGTTTAATACAATCTACAGTTTAGAGCGTAAAGCGCCCCGTTTGTTTGGGACGCTTTTTTCTTTACACAAAATTTACATTACTTTCATTTTTAATTAACAATGGTCATGTAAAGTAAGTGTTGTAAGAAAACGATATATATTTTCTGTCTACATACGGGAGGAAACTTGAAAATGAAAAAATGGCAATTAGTAGGTTCTACAACTGTATTAGGTACTGCATTATTTTTAGGAGCTTGTGGTGGCGCAGGTCAGAGCAGCAAAACTGAAGATAAAAAGGCGGACAGCAGCGATACAAAATCTACTGAAACTAAAAGCGTTAAAGGCGAAGTAAACGGCGACGGCTCAACAACTGTTGCACCGATCATTGAAAAAATCAATGAAGAGTTCCAAGCTGAATATCCAGATGTAACAGTATCTGTCGGTACATCAGGTACAGGCGGTGGTTTCGAAAAATTCATCGCTGGCGAAACAGACTTCTCTAACGCATCTCGTGAAATTAAAGACGAAGAAAAAGCAGCACTTAAAAAAGCAAACATTGATTATACAGAATTCAAACTTGCAACTGACGGTTTAACTGTTGCAGTAAATAAAGACAACAACTTCGTTGACTACTTAACATTCGACGAACTAGCTAAAATCTACAGCGGTAAAGCGAAGACTTGGAAAGACGTACGCAGTGACTTCCCTGCTGAAGAAATCAAAGCTTTCTCTCCTGACCAGTCTCACGGTACTTATGACTTCTTCAGTGAAGCAGTATTAGACAAAGGTGAGATCAAAGCTGAGAAAAATGCTGATACAAACGTCATCGTTTCTTCAGTAAAAGACAACAAAAATGGTATCGGATTCTTCGGCTACAACTTCTACCAAGAAAACAAAGACAGCTTAAAAGCGGTTAAAATTCAAGGTAAAGAAGAAAAAACACCTGTTGAAGCTACAGAAGCAACAGTTAAAGATGGAACTTATCCACTTAGCCGACCATTATTCATCTACGCTAAAAATGATTCGCTGAAAAAGAACGACGCTTTTAAAGAGTTCATTAAATACACTTTAGAAAAAGCACCTAAAGCATCTAAAGATTCAGGCTATGTGCCATTAGAAGATGCAGAATATAAAGAAGATATGAAAAAACTTGATGCAGTAAAATAAGTAAATTCATTGATATGATGAGGGGCGAACTCGTTCGTCCCTTTTTTAAAATGAAGGAGTCTAAACATGAAGGATAAAATTTCAGTACAGCAAATGATTCAGCAGAATCAGGGGAAGGGCTCAAGGGGTTTTGTTGAAAGGCTGATCCCGGCCATCCTTCTGATTATCGCATCTGTATCTATTTTAACGACAATAGGTATTTTGATTACTTTATTAACTGAAACTGTGACTTTTTTCTCAAGAGTCTCATTTTCACAGTTCTTCCTGGAAAAAGATTGGAATGCTTTTGGCCAGCAGCCTAAATATGGAATTTATTCCTTGATCCTCGGCACATTGAAAGTAACTTTTATCGCGACTTTATTCGCAGTACCGGTCGGCCTCGGCGCAGCATTGTATTTAAGCGAATACGCCAGTGATACAACAAGAAGAATCGTGAAGCCGATTCTTGAGATTCTTGCCGGTATTCCGACAATTGTCTATGGCTTTTTTGCATTGACATTTGTAACACCGTTACTTCGGACGTTCTGGACTGATCTAGGGAGTTTCAACTCTGTCAGCCCTGGACTTGTCATAGGTATCATGGTCATTCCGATGATTGCAAGTTTAAGTGAAGACGCGATGAGCGCAGTGCCTCAGGCCATTCGAGAAGGCGCGCTCGGTCTCGGTTCAACAAAACTGGAAGTCGCTTTGAAAGTTGTTTTTCCAGCTGCTTTATCTGGTATTCTCGCTTCGATCGTTCTTGCGATTTCGCGGGCAATCGGTGAGACGATGATTGTCGCTTTAGCAGCAGGGAGCAGCCCCGATTCATCGCTCAGCCTGACGAATTCCATTCAGACGATGACTGGATTCATTGTCCAGGTAGCCACAGGAGACGCCACATTCGGCACCGATATTTACTATAGTATTTATGCGGTCGGTTTCACATTGTTCGTCTTCACGTTAATTATGAACTTTATTTCGCAATGGGTGACACGCCGCTTTAGAGAGGAGTATTAATATGCAGTTAATTGATCAGAAGAAAGTTGAATCCAACCTCTCAGGCAGGCTGTCGAAGAACAACATCATTAAAGGTGTGTTCTTCCTGTGCACCATGATCGGCTTAATTGTGCTGGCTATTCTGCTTTACGATATCATCCGTAAAGGTGCCGGCTGGCTGACACCTGCATTCTTTGAGAACTTTTCATCGACCACACCCGAGAAAGCCGGCATTAAAGGTGCATTGATCGGTACGTTATGGCTGATGATGACTATTGCGCCTATCGCTGTAGTTCTCGGAGTAGGTACAGCCATCTATATGGAAGAATACTCAAAAGACAACTGGTTCACCAGATTTGTCAGAATCAATATCTCTAACTTAGCGGGCGTTCCTTCTGTCGTATTCGGACTGCTTGGACTGACCTTGTTTGTCCGCGGGGCAGGGATTGATTCGCTGTCATTAGGAAAATCAGTCATTGCTGCGGCATTGACGATGTCCCTGATGATCCTGCCGGTCATCATTGTCTCTAGTCAGGAAGCTATCCGTGCAGTGCCGGGCGCTATTAGGGAGGCGAGTCTCGGCCTTGGCGGCACAAAATGGCAGACCATTACAAATGTCGTGCTACCGGCCTCCATCCCGGGAATACTGACGGGTACTATCCTTGCTTTATCGCGTGCAATCGGTGAAACAGCACCGCTCGTCGTTATCGGGATCCCGACTATCTTCCTGAAAACACCGGATAACATTATGGACCGTTTCCAGGCACTGCCGATGCAGATCTATACATGGGCTAAACTTCCTAAACAAGAGTTCCAGTATTTATCTTCAGCAGCGATTATCGTGCTGTTGATCTTACTTATCGCCATGAACTCCATTGCGATTTATATTCGTAACAAATATCAGAAAAAATTTTAATCTCATTTTGAGAGGGGTCTTATGATGAAACAAGCAGTTGCAACACAACCGAACGTATCAGTATCACCATCTTTGGAAAGACAGGCACCAGACCATCAGGTTAGCGATAAAATCGTTTATCAGACAAAAAATCTTGACCTATGGTATGGTGAGAACCATGCGCTGAAAAATATCAACCTCGATATTGTGGAAAATGAAGTGACAGCGATTATCGGGCCGTCCGGCTGTGGTAAATCAACGTATATCAAAACACTGAACCGAATGATTGAACTTGTACCGGGCGTCAAGACGTCAGGAGAAATCCTTTACCGCGGTGATAATATTTTTGATCGCAATTATAAAGTGGAGTATTTGAGAACGCGTGTCGGCATGGTTTTCCAGAAGCCGAATCCGTTTCCGAAATCAATTTATGACAATATCACTTATGGCCCTAGAATCCATGGCATTACCGACAAGAAGATTCTTGATGAAATCGTTGAGAAATCATTGCGCGGCGCAGCCATCTGGGATGAAACAAAAGATCGTCTTAACCAGAATGCTTATGGCTTATCAGGTGGACAGCAGCAGCGTATTTGTATTGCACGCTGTCTGGCAATTGAACCGGATGTCATCTTAATGGATGAACCGACCTCAGCACTTGACCCGATCTCAACATTAAAAGTTGAAGAACTTGTACAGGAAATCAAGAATGATTATTCCATCATCATCGTCACGCACAATATGCAGCAGGCGGCTCGTATTTCTGACAAAACAGCTTTCTTCCTGAATGGTTACGTCAATGAGTTTGATACGACCGACAAGATTTTCTCTAACCCTGCTGATGAGCAGACAGAACGCTATATCTCTGGACGTTTCGGTTGATATGAGAGAAAAATACGAAGAATCGTTAAACGATTTGATTGAGTCTGTCATCAAACTCGCCGAAGAAGTTTATCACGTGATTGAACGTTCACTTGACGTTTTAAACTGTGAAGATGTTCAGGAAGTAAGAGAGCTTATCAAACATGACCTTGTCATCAATGATATGGAGAATGCTATCAATGAGCAGGTGATCAGGTTAATTACGAAGCAGCAGCCGATAGCGACTGATTTAAGAATCATTATGGCCAGCATTAAAATTGCTTCTGAGCTTGAACGGATGGGTGATAATGCAGGTAATCTTGCAAAAATCCGCCGCCGCGTTAAATTTGAGGACACCGTGGTATTATCCCGCCTTAAAACTATGGGGAAATTAAGCTTACTGATGCTGTATGATTTAAGAGATGCCTTCCAGCAGAAAGATGTCAATCTGACTAAAGAAGTCATCGATAGAGATCAGGACATTGATGATTTATATAAAGAGATTGTCAATACGACCTATTTAATCGATAACGACCCTTTCATATCAGGTCAGGCACATCTAGCGGCACGTTATCTCGAACGGATCGGCGACCATATTACAAATATCGCCGAAAATATTTATTACTTCATTACTGGCGACCGTTACGATAAATTTCTTAAATAACGCTGGAAATCCTGTTAAATTGGTGTTATTATTAAAAGGTCGTATGGAAACAATGAGTAAGGAGGGAATATAATGCGCGTTAACGTAACTTTAGCATGTACAGAATGTGGTGAAAGAAACTACATTACTAAGAAAAATAAACGTAATAACCCAGAACGTATCGAGATGAACAAATTCTGTTCACGTGATAACAAACAAACTTTACACCGAGAAACTAAATAATGCGTTGGCAGACACTTATGTGTCTGCTTTTTTTACATCTTTAAGCTTTACCTGTAAATCATGTATAATATGGATGAGGTGGTTGGGATGGATAAAAAGAGTATGCGGCAGGAGAAACTCAAATTTTTGAAAGAAACAGCTAAGTATAAGCAGGAAGTCCTGTTGATGAGGAAGCTGTTCCAGCTCGATGCATGGCACAAGGCATCCTCAATCGGCATAACATTAAGTATGACCCATGAAATCAATACTTATGAGATTATTAAGTTCGCCCTCGTCCAGGGGAAATCGGTCTATGTGCCGCACTGTGATTATCATCAAAAAACGATGGATTTTGTTAAATTCTCATCAATCGATGAACTGCAGGAAGACGAAAAAGGCATTTTAATGGTCACTGGAGCGCGTGACATCAATAATGAGATGGATTTATTGATTGTTCCGGGTGTGGTCTTTGACTTAAAAGGTTACCGGATTGGCTACGGCGGCGGATATTATGACCGCTTTCTTGCGGATTATAAGGGAACAGCAGTCAGCCTCGCCCTGGAAGGACAGCTGGCTGAAATCGCTCCTGAATCATTCGATGAACCCGTTCACCAGATTATCACTGAACAAAGAATATTGACTGGAGTGCGTTTATGATTAGTAATAAACAGTTGTGGCAGTCCATCTATCACATCATTAAATATTCCGGCTACGAGCTGGCCTATATCAATGAAGAAGAATCAGATGTGATTCTGCAGCATAAAACAAAGAAAGAGCTGATCCGTTTCATCAGCGACAAACAGAATGTACAGTCATTGAATTTTTTAATTGATAAGATGAAAGATAATCTCGATGTCTTTAATCAGCAGCTGGCCTTCATCCCTCAGAAAATCAGACTGGTCTTGATCAACCAGGAGCTGCCCTCTGGTGCAGAAGACAGGCTTGTTAAAGTAACGGCTGCCCAGTCGCAGGAGGACCTTGATGCACTGGATATTTCTATGTTTTACCATATGAAGACCAGTTATTTCAAAGCGAAACCGCAGTCAGTGAATACTTACCGCAGCCGCCTGTTAAAGACTGATTTCATCAATCAGGCGATGGTGAAATTTGCGCCGTTGACTTTTGCGCTGATCTTCATCAATATCGTGGTCTTTATCCTTACAATCATATGGGGACGGAGCAGTACAGGAGACGGCCTGATCGACCACGGAGGACTGACTCATTTCAACTTTGTCCATGGCGATTATTTCCGGGTGATCACTTCGATATTTCTTCATTTCAACGTGACGCATCTTCTGTTTAATATGATGTCGCTGTATATTTTCGGCAGATTGATTGAATATTTATATGGGTCTTACCGTTTTCTGCTCATCTATTTTACAGCCGGTATTTTTGGAAATTTGATCTCATTGTCTTTCGATACTTCCTCGATTTCAGCAGGGGCAAGTGGAGGCATCAGTGGTCTTCTCGGTGCATTAGTCGCATATATTATCTTTAATGGTAAGTTTAACCGGTCGTTTGTCAGGCAGACAATCATCGGAGCGATTCTGTTCCTGTTGATCAGTAATTTATTTGCTGAAGTCAATAACTATGCGCATTTCGGCGGCTTGTTCAGCGGGTTCCTGGCCGCACTTATTATAACGGTCTATCGGTTGAACCGCCGTTATTTCTACCTTGCTGCAACCGGTACGGCAGTGCTCACGATTCTGCTGTTGATAACGATCTTTTCTCAGCAGGAACAGCATATCTATAACATGAAAGCAGAGCAGCTGATAGAGCAGGGAAATTTTGAGAAGGCTGAGTCCATCTTGCAGGATACGATGGCCAATGGGTATGAGGACGATCAGACTTATATTCTCTCGGGACTGGTCAAAGCGAATAACAGCAGTCTGACAGATGCTGTAGCGGTATGGAAAAAAGGACTGAAAGAATTTCCGGATTCACCGTCCTTGAATTATCAGATGGCATTAGCAAGACGGGCACAGGATGACTATCCGGGGGCAAAGAACTATTTGAATAAAGCCATGAAATTAAGCGACAATCCTGCCTATCGGCAATTAGATCAAGAGATAAAGGTGTTTGATAATTAATATGAATTCATTTTATGATGTCCAGCAGCTGCTGAAGAAGTTTGGTCTGATTGTGTATTTTAAAGACGAACAGAATACGATAGCGATGATGAATGAGGAACTGAAGACGCTGCATGAGACGCTCTTGATTACTAACGAAGAGTATATCCAGGCAAGGTTAATTTTAAATCAAAGGAAGATGGGGAAACTATGATTATTCTAGCAGCTGATGTCGGCGGTACAACTTGTAAGCTCGGTGTAATGAATGAGGCACTGGAAATTCTCCACAAGTGGGAAATTCCGACGAATAAAGAAGAGGAAGGCCGTCATATCCTTCGCAATATTCACGAATCCTTCGCCAGGAATGCCCGTTTAAAAGGATATAGTATGGAAGATGTTAAAGGGACAGGGCTTGGCATACCTGGACCTATTGATTTTGACAACGGTGTCGTCAACGGTGCCATCAACTTGAACTGGCATGGCAGGAAAAATATTCGTGAGGCCTATGAGCAGTTAAGCGGTAAACCGGTTTTTGTTGATAACGATGCGAATGTTGCCTCGCTCGGCGAACAGGTCAGAGGAGCGGGCCGTGGTTCGAAGGATGTAGTGTGTATCACACTCGGCACAGGTGTCGGCGGCGGTATCATCAGCAATCATGAGCTTGTCCATGGATACAACGGATCAGGAGGAGAACTCGGCCATTTCAAAGTCGACTTTAAGGAGCGCTTCCAGTGCAACTGTGGTCATAAAGGCTGTTTAGAGACAGTAGCAAGCGCGACAGGGGTCGTTAACCTTGCCCATTACTACTACAAGGAACTGCGCTTCAGCACCCTTATTGAAGACGATTTAGAGGCAGGAACGCTGCAGGCTAAACAAGTGTTCGATGCGGCTAAAGCAGGCGATGAGTTTGCACTCTATATCATCCGCAAAGTGTCCAATTACATTGCCTATGCTCTGAGTGTCATCAGTGTGATGACTAATCCTGAATATATCATTATCGGCGGTGGTGTATCTAAAGCAGGTGATTTTCTGATTGACCATATTGAGGAGCGTTATCAGGAGATGACTTTCAGCCCGGCCGCTGAAGGCACTAAAATTGTCACAGCACAGCTGGGCAATGATGCAGGCATGATAGGTGCAGCAGCTTTAATCAAACAATATGTGAAGTGAGGGTTAAACATGGCTATTATAGATGTTGTCATTATACCGCTGGACGGTAAATCAATCAGCGTGAGTGAATACGTGGCAGATGTCCAGAAGATTCTGCAGGAGAAAAAGGGACAGGGACTTATTGATTTTCAGTTGACGCCGATGAGTACGCTGATTGAAGGGGACCTGCCGGTGCTGCTTAAAGTCGTGGAGGAAATTCACGAAGCACCGTTCAACAAAGGCGTGCAGCGTGTCTGCACGAATTTGAGAATCGATGACCGAAGAGATAAAAAAAGGAAGATGAATGATAAGCTGGATTCAGTCCATAAACATTTAAAATAAAAAAAGACGATGTTAATCGTCTTTTTTAGTGGTGCAAAATAGGATAGCCGTAAGTAAAGATTGTCGCTAATGCGAAGAATCCAAATGCTAATGCAGCAATCAGACCAAAGAGCATTCCTAACAAATTCTTTTGTTTGATTGCGCCGATTAAACCTGAAACGGCAAATACAGCAACAGCTAACATCAATAATGCAAAGATATTAACACCGATATGAATTTTAGTACCGAATAAATCGAATAGTTCGCCAGTATTGATAAATGGCATAGCATAACCCCCAACATAGTACTTTTATTATCACTGATTATTGTATAATTAATAGTGACATTTGTCGAGGGTAATTTTATAAGGAGGTAGTTCATAATGAAACTACATGCAATGAGTCTCGGGATGCTGGAAACCAACTGCTATATCGTCGAAAATGATGAGGAAGTGCTGGTCATTGACCCCGGTGCTGAAGCGGAGAAGATCATCAATCAGCTGGTAGCCGTCAACAAGCCGGTCGCTGGAATTTTACTGACCCATACTCATTTTGATCATATAGGTGCAGTGGATGATTTATGCAGGAAATTCGATGTTCCGGTATATGTCTCGGATAAAGAGAAGTACTGGCTGTCCAACTCAGCATTCAATGGCTCCCAAAAGTTCAGCAGATACGGTATTCCGGAAATCGTCATCAGACAGGAGCCGAAGATCATTGCGAAAGGTCAGCGCCATGTGAAATCATTCGACTTTCAAGTGATGGAGACACCGGGCCATTCTCCGGGCAGTCTGACGTACGTTTTCGATGATTTCGCTGTCGTCGGCGATACACTGTTCAATGAAGGCATCGGCCGCACCGATCTGAAAGACGGTAATCTGCAGTCGTTAATGCACAGTATCACTGAAGTGTTGTTTTCACTGGATGAAGCAACTGTCATCTATCCCGGTCATGGGCCAAAGACGACGATTGGTCATGAGATGGATCATAATCCATACGTCAACGGCTATTAAAAAACCTTCCTCGCAAAGAGGAAGGTTTTTTTATTCGTGATGTAAACCGAAAGCGGGTTCCAGCAGGAATGTTGAATAATATGTGAAACCAACGAAGCATACAACAAGGTAAGCCGCAAAGATATACATATACATTCTTTCTGATAGATTCATATATCCTAAAAGAACGAAGAAGCCTGTTTGAGCTAAAAATACAAATGCCATCATTTCCATATGGCCGACATAGAACATAACTGCGAAGATGGCAGTCCAGAATCCTAAAGTTTTGTAGACTTTATCCATTTGATGTTCTCCTCTCCAAAAACTCTTAATATCACCTATTATTATAAAGATACATCATACAGATGTAAACCTAATTTTTAATACCCATTATCTTGAAGATTATTATACAAATAAAGATAAATAAATTTACTTAGGCGTTTTTTCCCCTGTAAAAAAATTTCTGCTGAATCGTTTCGATTACTTAATTAAGGAGGGAGATATGGAGCAAATAGTTAATCAGATCATTAAAAGCAGTATTGATAGCAATGCCTCTGATATTCATTTTATTCCTTGCCGTGAGGCCGTCCAGCTGAAACAGCGTATTGACGGAGAGATGCATTTTGTGCAGACACTGGAGCTTCATCACTATGAGCGTATACTCGCTTATTTGAAGTTCGTCTCGCGGCTCGATGTTGCGGACAAAAAGAAGGCACAGAGCGGTGTTGTCGCTATCATCCATGAAGACCAGCAGTTTCATGTCAGAGTGTCTACTTTACCTCAGTCAATAGGGACAGAAGCGGCTGTGCTGAGAATTTTAAAGGCACAATTTACAAGCCGGCTCATTGACAACACTGAAATACTGTATGAAACGATGAAGCTGTCTCATGGTCTGATTTTAATCACTGGTCCAACTGGCAGCGGAAAAAGTACATTGATGTATAATCTGCTGGCGCACGCCAGACAGACGCTGAATCGGCAGATCATAACGATTGAAGACCCGGTAGAACAAATACTGGAGGATACCATTCAGATCAGTGTGAACGAGAAAGCTGAAATAACCTTCCAGAACTCGTTCAAGGCGATCCTGCGCTGCGATCCTGACATTGTGATGATCGGTGAGATCCGCGATGAGCTGACAGCGAAACAAGTCATTAATGCGAGTCTGAGTGGTCACCTAGTACTGTCAACACTGCATGCTAGTGATACGCCGGGCGCTGTAGAACGTCTCCTTGAGATGGGAATCAGGCATTCCGAACTGAAGCAGTCGGTCAAACTCATCACGAGTCAGCGGCTGATCAAATCAGGCGGGAGTCGAAAGCTCGTTATCGAAACATTGACAAATGCGCATATCCATCAGCTGCTGGCCGGTCAGCCGCTTCAGGCGTTCAATCCGCTGCTTGCACAAATACAGCAGCTGCATGATGGGCAGCTGATTACTACTGAAGAACTGGAGAAATTCCGTGTGGTCAACCAATAAGCTGAAGCACTATCAGGACGATTTCTTAATACGGATTGCAGAACTGACAAGAAGCGGTTTCACCCAATATGAGGCCATTGAATTTCTGTTCAGTCAATATGACGGCGTGGCACCGGGCATCAAGAAGGAATGTCTGGAACTGCTGCGGCGCGGTGAATCACTCAGTGATATCATTTCACTGCTGCGCTATCCAGCCAATATTATTCTGCAGGTATACTTTGGTGAGCGATATGGCAACCTGGAAGATACGCTCGTGCAGTGCCACCAATTCAGCACAGTGAAACGCCAGAGTCTGAAGCATTTTATGAAGACGATTCAATATCCGTTCATTCTGCTCGCTATTTTTTTCACATTGATTCTTATCGTCAATCAGACAGTTCTTCCTCAGTTCCAGAACATGTATGACTCGATGGGCATTGAAATATCACAAGAACTTCAAATCCTCACTACGCTGCTTTTTATTATGCCGAAGCTGCTGCTTGGCGGGTCGGCGGTCCTTGTCATAGCGCTTATCATGTACTACGTCCTTTTTAAGCGGGCGGCTATCAGAAGGAAGCTCTGGCTCCTGAAGAAAGTGCCGGTGATCAACAGCCTTTACAGAAAATATATTACTTACCGGGTCAGTATTGAGCTGTCTTTCTTCCTCGGCAATGGCATCGCGATGATTAAAATCATTGAGATTTTCAGAAGTCAGGATAAGGACCTCGTCATGCAGCACATCGGAAACGTGATTCAGCAGGCATTGATGGCAGGCCAATCACTGCCGGAAGCGGTAGAGAGCGTCGGATTGTTCGAACAATCGATGATTAACTTTATCAGGCACGGGGAGAAGAACTCCAAACTGGATGTCGAACTCAAATATTACTCGGAATACATCTTCAAGAAATTTGAGATGCAGATACTCAAATATATTAAGTGGATTCAGCCGGTTGTCTTCTCAGCGCTCGGGCTGCTGATCATCACCCTGTATCTTGTGATCATCCTGCCCATGCTGCAGATGATGAGCGGCATACAATAAAGGAGAGAAATTAATGCTGAACTTTATCAGGAAAGGTTTTAAAAAAGTTTTCAGAAGTGATGAAGGATTTACTTTGATTGAAATGCTGCTCGTCCTGCTGGTGATTTCGGTGCTGATCATCGTCATTATACCAAATATCGCCAAACAGACCGATAATGTTCAGCAGACAGGCTGTCAGGCCCAGGTGAAGATGGTGCAGGGGCAGATTGAGGCTTATAGACTGCAGAACGGGACAACGCCTGCTTCTATTCAGGAACTGGTACCTGAATTTTTGAAATCCAATCAGACCACATGTAAAAATGGCAGCCAGATTACAATTGTTAATGGCGAAGCGACAGCCGGCAAGTAATTCGGCGTTCAGTTACATTGAAATGCTGCTTGTGATGTTGATGATGCTCATCATGATTCATATGATGAGCTATCATCCGTTTGACTACAAGCAGGCTGACGTAGCTGAAGTCAATAATGAGCTGCTGGCGGTAGTGACTTATTATCAGACACTTGCGCTGTCGACGGGGCAGTCGGTCACGCTCGAGTTTCTGCCTGGTCAGACAGCCATTAATATATCTTCGTCCAAACTCGGCATAAAGACGAGCTATCGTCTTAGGAACGGCTATATATACACAGGTAACAGCCGTAATGCGTCTGCCATCACCTTTTCGGGTGACAGCATCAATCACGGGGCGACAGTGACTTATTTTGTCAATAATAAACGATTTGAACTTATCTTTCAGCTTGTTAGAGGGAGGGTCAGAATTGTACAGGGATGATGCATTTCTGCTTATCGATGCTATACTCAGCCTTTCCATTATTACATTGATCTGTGCAGTGCTGATTCCGCTTCTGCATCAGATGAATAGCACGTATGCGGTATCAACTAAGGAACTGGAAGATTACCGTGAATTTTATGTCTATGTGAAATCGGGAGGAGACGTTATTGAACAAGGAGGCGCACTATGCCGCAAAGATTCTGAGACAGTGTGCATTCAGAGGAGATGATGCCTTTACACTTCTTGAGATGCTGCTGAATTTCAGTATAGCGCTGGTCATTTGCGCGTTATTTCCGCTGATCATCCAGAATATCAAGATGTTTCAATCGATTGCTTCTGACAACTATGATATTAACTTTGAGCTTTGTCTGAGAGATATACTCAGTGAGATAGAAGGTAAAGAAGTGACTGTCATAGACGGCGATCTTGCGGCAAAAGACACCGCATCAGGGAAGCGCTACAGCTATATGTATCATCAAGGCAGAATCGTCAGGACACTCAATCAGACGGGCTATGTCATCCTGCTTGAACAGGTCAGACAGGCACGCTTCTATGAACAGAGCGGCCATATTTTTTTAGCGGTTAAATGGCATGATGCGAGGAGAGTCAAAAATGAGATCGTTCAAATCACATGAAGGGATGATGTTTCCTTTTGCACTGATCCTGCTGATGATTGTTATTTTTTACGTCAGTAGTTATAGTGTAAGATATATGATCAAACTGAATTCAATCGATAATATCGAAGACTATTACTATAACCGGATTATCCAGGAACTAAAGGAGCATTGACTTGGCGATTACACTAGTAGGTTTTATGGGCGCAGGGAAAACTACATTAGGACAACGACTGGCGGCAGAATTAAATCTGCCGTTTATTGATATTGATACATATATTGAAGACGAGGAGCAGATGGCCATCAGTGAAATTTTCGCACAGCATGGTGAGTCTGCCTTCAGAGCGCTCGAAGCGGCCGCGCTCAAAAAATTTATCGATGGCAATTACATCATCGCGACCGGTGGCGGTATTGTTGAAAATACGAACAATATTGAAATGCTAAATAAAAATAAACTTAATATTTGGGTAGATACGAACATTAATACAATGTATAATAGGATTGTTGGTGATTCTGCACGCCCTAATGCAGCTTCCCGATCCTATTCTTCCATTAAACAGTTGTATATCTCACGGTGTTCACGATATAATGAAATCGCATTCATAAAAGTCGATAGTGAAGATACTATAGATGCATGCATCTCATATATTAAACAATATATAACAGCGGAAGAACAGTGATAGAGAGAATGATAATATCATCGCCGAAGGGGCAAACTAACGTGAAACTCTCAGGCAAAAGGATATCACTCGGACGCTTACCTGAAGAAATCGACAGGATAGTCTATCAGCTATCCTGTTTTTTTATATTTTAAATGGAGGTATTAATGATGGAATTAAAGAAGACACCGTTATACGACAGCTATATCGAAGCCGGAGCGAAAGTCATTGATTTTTCCGGCTGGGCGCTGCCTGTCCAGTTTTCGAGCATTAAAGAGGAACACAATGCGGTAAGAGAACATGCAGGGATGTTCGACGTCAGCCATATGGGGGAAATCATCGTCAAAGGTGAGAAAGCTTCGGAATACCTGCAGTCAGTGCTGACTAACGATGTCACGAAAGTGACACAGAATAAGGCGCAGTATTCTATGCTCTGTAATGAGCAGGGCGGCGTCATCGATGATCTGGTCGTCTATCAGCTTGAGGCGGATAAGTATTTGCTTGTAGTCAATGCCGGCAATACGGATATTGATTACAGCTGGCTGAAGCAGCATGAGATCGACGGCGCAGAAGTGATGAACGTCTCTCATGAATACGGCCAGCTTGCTGTGCAGGGTCCTGATTCGGAGAAAATCATGGCATCTTTAGTAGCTGAGGATATCAGCGGGCTGAAACTGTTTGAATATATTCAGGACGTAGAACTGTTCGGTGAAAAGGTGATTCTGTCACAGTCCGGCTATACCGGAGAACATGGCTACGAGATCTACTGCGAGGCACCGGTCACAGAAAAAATCTGGGACGGCCTTCTTGCTGCAGGTGTCACACCATGCGGTCTTGGTGCGCGTGACACACTTCGTCTGGAAGCTGCACTGCCGCTTCACGGACAGGATTTGTCGACCGATATCTCGCCTTACGAAGCAAACATGGGCTTCAGTGTAAAACTGAATAAAGGAGACTTCATCGGGCGCGAAGCACTGGCGGCGCAAAAAGAGCAGGGGCTGTCACGCAAGTCTGCGGGACTTGAGATGCAGGAACGCGGCATTGCCCGGACGGACTACGAAGTCTTCAACAGCAATGACGAAAAAATCGGTTATGTCACAAGCGGCACACAATCACCATCGACTGGCCGCTCCATCGCACTCGCATTAATTGAAACAAGTGAAACAGAGCCCAGTAATGACGTGTACGTGCAGATCAGAAAAAATAAAGTGCCGGCGAAAATCGTTATAACACCATTCCATAAAAATTAAGGGGAGAAATTATGAGCCATCGTTATATTCCATTAACAGAAACTGATAAGCAGGACATGATGAAGACCATCGGGATTCAGTCGATTGATGAATTGTTTGCGGATATACCTGAGAAAGTCCGTTTTGACCGGCCGTTAAACATTAAGGAGCGCAAAGCTGAAACACCGCTGCTGCGTGAACTGGGTCAGATTGCAGCTAAAAATATGACAAGTGACACGCATGTGTCATTTCTTGGGGCAGGCGTCTATGACCACTACATTCCGACCGTTGTGGATCACGTCATCTCAAGGTCTGAGTTCTATACGGCATATACACCGTATCAGCCGGAAATTTCGCAGGGTGAACTGCAGGCTATCTTTGAATTTCAGACGATGATTGCTGAACTGACAGGGATGGATGTAGCGAACTCTTCCATGTATGACGGCGGCACATCATTCGCTGAAGCGGCCATGCTTGCCTGCGGCCACACTAAAAAGAAGAAGATCCTTGTCTCTAAAGCGGTGAACAATGAATCACGCGAAGTGCTGCACATGTACGCAAAAGGTCAGAACTTAGAAGTCGTGGAAATTGACTTAAAAGACACGGTGACAGATCTTGATAAGCTGAAAGCAGCGGTCGATGCTGACACAGCATGTATTATGGTGCAGTATCCTAACTTCTTCGGCAGCATTGAAGATTTAGAAGCGATAAAAGCGATGACAGCAGGGACAAAAGCACTGTTCATCGTCTCAAGCAATCCGATGGCACTTGGTCTATTGACACCTCCTGGTGAGTTCGGTGCAGATATCGTCGTTGGTGACGCTCAAGTGTTCGGCATCCCGGCGCAGTTCGGTGGACCGCACTGCGGCTACTTCGCGGCGACAAAAGCATTGATGCGCAAAATGCCGGGCCGGCTTGTCGGACAGACGCAGGACGACGAAGGCCAGCGCGGCTTCGTACTGACACTTCAGGCACGTGAACAGCACATCCGACGCGACAAAGCGACATCAAACATCTGTTCCAACCAGGCATTAAATGCACTGGCAGCATCTGTAGCGATGAGCGCACTCGGTAAAAATGGTGTCTATGAAATGGCACAGCAGAACCTTTATAAGACGAACTATATGAAAGACAAAATGACTCAGGAAGGCTTCACGGTGCTTCCGGGCACATCATTCAATGAATTTGTTGTTAAGTTCAATCAGCCGGTCGCTGACATTAATGACAAGCTGCTGACAGATGGCTTTATCGGCGGCTTCGACCTTGGCCGTGTAGACGCTGCATTCAACAATCATATGCTGATTGCGGTGACTGAGCTGAGAACAAAAGAAGAGATTGATACATTTATTGCGAAGGTTGGTGTCTATAATGCTTAAAGGATCAAGCCCGTTAATTTTTGAACGCTCCAAAGAAAACCGCTTTGCATACTCTCTGCCGCCGGTGGAAGTAGATAATCAGAATGTCGAAGATATTCTTGAGGAGAAATTCATCCGCAAACAGTCACCGATGCTGCCTGAAATAGCAGAGCTTGACTTGATGCGTCACTATACAGAGCTTTCCAACAAAAACCACGGTGTCGATTCCGGCTTCTATCCGCTTGGTTCATGTACGATGAAATATAATCCTAAGATCAACGAGAAAGTGGCGCGTATGTCAGGATTTGCTGCTGCGCACCCGCTGCAGGACGAAAAGACCGTTCAAGGGTCACTTGAGGTTATTTATGACCTGCAGGAGCATTTAAAAGAGATTACTGGCATGGACGAAGTGACGCTGCAGCCCGCTGCAGGTGCTCACGGTGAATGGACGGCATTGATGATGATCCGTGCGTATCACGAAGCAAACGGTGACCATGCACGGACGAAAGTCATCGTCCCGGATTCGGCGCACGGCACGAACCCGGCATCTGCAACTGTTGCCGGCTTTGAAACCATCACGGTGAAGTCCAATGAAGAAGGACTGGTAGATATTGACGACTTGAAACGCGTTGTTGGGCCGGATACGGCAGCGATCATGCTGACAAATCCTAACACACTCGGCCTGTTCGAGGAGGATATTCTTGAAATCCGTGAAATCGTCCATGCTGCCGGTGGGAAACTTTATTATGACGGTGCTAACTTGAATGCCATTATGAGTAAAGTCCGTCCGGGAGACATGGGATTTGATGCGGTTCACTTGAACCTTCACAAAACGTTCACCGGTCCTCACGGCGGCGGCGGACCTGGTTCCGGTCCTGTCGGTGTGAAAGCTGACTTAATCCCGTTCCTGCCGAAACCACATATCATTAAAACAGAATCCGGCTATCAGTTTGACCATGATATGCCGCAGTCAATCGGGCGTGTAAAACCATTTTACGGTAACTTCGGCATCTATCTGCGGGCGTATACTTACATTCGGACGATGGGGCCGGACGGGCTGAAGGAAGCTTCTGAGACCGCAGTGCTGAACGCCAACTACATGATGCGTCGTCTCGAACCTTATTTCGAGCTGCCGTACAACAGACATTGTAAGCATGAATTTGTCATCAGTGGTGTGAGACAGAAAAAACTCGGCGTCAGAACGCTGGACATGGCGAAACGACTGCTCGACTTCAATTTCCATCCGCCGACAATCTACTTCCCGCTGAACGTTGAGGAATGTATGATGATTGAACCGACGGAGACGGAATCAAAAGAAACGCTCGACAGCTTCTGTGACACGATGATCCAGATCGCTAAAGAAGCAGAAGAGAATCCGGATATCGTCCTTGAGGCGCCGCATCACACAGTGATCGGTCGACTCGATGAAACGACAGCTGCCAGAAAACCGGTCCTTAAATACGAAGGAACGATTGAAGCATAAAAAAAGAAGCTTGAGGATATCCTCAAGCTTCTTAATGTTTGGCTTTAATTCGGCCCTTCCACTCTTTATAGCCGCCTTTTAGCATGTAAAGGTTGCTGTAACCTTTCTTCTTCAGCATTCTCGCTGCACGGTAGCACTGGATGCCGTTTTTATCAACAAAGTAAATCGGCTGGTCTTTACGTAGTCCAAGCATACGTGTTCTGAATATGCTCATCGGTATATTTCTTGCGCCGACAATATGGCCGTAATTATAATCCGCTTTCTCTCTTAAGTCGATGACCTGTGCACGGCGGAGCCCTGACTGAAAGTCATCTTGACTTAATTCTACGACAGCTTTACGATTAATAAAGTAATTGACTGCAATATAGACAATCAGCGCAAGAAGGATGAGTCCAAGGATGATCCATGTGTTCATTAACTATTCCTCCTAAAATACATATACTTCATTATAATGATTAACGGCATTGATTTCAAAGTAATTTTCACTAAACTCTCTATAAGGATGATCAACATGACAGAACAATGGCTATTTATCAATACGAAAAAACAGAATCCCTACTTTAATATGGCGCTGGACGAAGCACTGATGAACTGGGTATCGGAAGGACAGCTGCAGCCGGTCGTGCGTTTCTACGGCTGGAATCCGAAGACGCTGTCAATCGGCTACTTCCAGCAGCTTGAGAAAGAAATAGATATCGATAAAGTGAAGGAAAACCATATCGGGCTTGTACGCCGTGCAACAGGCGGCCGTGGCGTGCTGCATGACCACGAACTGACCTATTCCGTCATCGTCCCGGAAAGTCATCCGGATATGCCGAAGACTGTGACTGAAGCTTACCGTGTCATCTCCACAGGGCTGCTGGAAGGCTTCAGAAATTTAGGGCTGGACGCTTATTTTGCGATACCGCGGACAGAAGAGCAACGCGCGAAACTGAAAGACCCGAGAAGCTCGGTCTGCTTTGATGCACCGAGCTGGTACGAGCTGGTCGTCGAAGGCAGAAAGATTGCCGGCAGTGCCCAGACAAGACAAAAAGGAGTGATCCTGCAGCACGGCTCTATTCTGCAGAAAATCGATGTGGATGAACTGTTCGGCCTGTTCAAGTTCAAAAATGAGCGGCTGATGACTAAAATGAAGGATGCCTTTCATGACAAAGCAGTAGCGATCAATGAGCTGACCGATAAAGAAGTGACGATTGAGGAGATGGAAGATGCCTTTTACCGCGGCTTCCAGCAGGGGCTTAATATTCAGCTTATTCCTTACGAACTGACAGCCGAGCAGCTGGCTGAAGTGCATGAACTGTCGAAGAAATATATGAGCGATGACTGGACATATAGAAGATAAGCTGGCATATGATCAAGACGCCCGGGTGAAGTTTTTCACCCGGGCGTCTTAATTTATGACTGAAACTGAATGCTGTCTATTTTGTTGATGCCTTCATTCAAGGCGGCGCTGCCTTGAATGAAAGTCTTCCGGTCGGAAGCAGCATAGCCTTTTACGATTTTATTCATTCCAGCTATAAATTCTTTGTTGGCTTCGGTCACCTGACTATGAATATCCTCGTAGGAAGCAGGCAGGCTTTTGCCTTCCAGCTGTGCATTGAAAGCGTCGGTGGAACTTTTAATCTTCGTCTGAATAGCCGACAGCTGCGCCCGGACAGCCGGGTCATCTTTTAGGGCGGAGGCTTCACTGTCGATGGCGGAATATTCACTGAAGGCATCAGCCATCACCTGCGTATATGTGTTGAAATAGCCGGCATAATCTTCACTGGAAATAGTACTGCTTGTATCGTTTGTCAAGTCGAGCTCTTTGTTCAGAGCTGACAGTGTATTGCTATTGGAAATCTTTTTCGTTTTTTCATCGCTTATTTTTTCTTTAAGTGTTTTAATAGATGCTTTCAGCTCAGTCTGTTTGTTCTGCAGCTGCTCTGTTTCGTTGCTGCACGCAGCAAGCAGGAGCGTCGCTGCAATAACTAATTGTTTTTTCATAAACGTTCTCCTTATCCGGTCGTTCTTATTCTATGGTAACATGATAATAGAAGATTTTAAAACAACAAGAGAAGGGGTATACTATGAAATTCGAAAAAATCACGCAACTGCTGGAAGACAAAAATCTTGATGCCATCGTTGTGCTGTCGCCTTACAACCGCCGTTATTTATCGCTGTTCACGGGGTCCAGCGGTGCACTGGTCATCACGAAGGAGCAGCGCTACTTAATCACTGACTTCAGATATACAGCGCAGGCAACTGAACAGGCTGCTGATTTCGAGGTCGTCAAGCAGCCAGGGGGACTGCTGGATTGTGTCGCGGATCTGATTAAAGAGCTGCATGCTGAAACAGTCGGTTTTGAAGGAGATCTGATCACTTATCAGCAGTATGCGAAGCTGAAAGAGACGATGGAACTGGTCGATATCGGAGGTGCCATCGAAAGAATCCGGATGATCAAGGAATCCTATGAAATCCATCTTATTCAGCAGGCCGCAGATATTGCCGACCTTACATATGAGCATATTCTTAAATTCGTGAAACCCGGCATGACTGAGATGGAGGTGAACAATGAGCTTGAAATGTTCATGAGAAAGAACGGCGCATCAAGTTCTTCTTTTGACACGATTGTCGCTTCCGGACATCGGGGTGCCCTGCCGCATGGTGTGGCTTCTGGCAAGGTCATCCAGCAGGGGGAGATGGTCACGCTTGACTACGGTGCCATCTATCAAGGCTATATTTCTGATATCACCCGGACATTTGCAGTCGGAGATCCTGGTGAAGACATGAAGAAGATCTATGACATCGTGCTGAAGGCACAGGTGACAGCGCTGGAAACGATTAAACCGGGCATGACAGGTGCGGAAGCAGATGCGATTGCGCGCCGTATTATTGAGGACGAAGGATACGGCGCGCACTTCGGTCATTCGCTGGGTCACGGCATCGGACTTGAAGTACACGAAGGGCCGGGTCTGTCTGCCGCATCGCACATTGAGCTTGAGCCGAATATGTGTGTGACGCTTGAACCCGGTATTTATGTGGACGGGCTCGGCGGTGTCCGCATTGAAGATGATGTCCTTGTCACTGAAAGTGGGCTAAAGCGCTTTACACATTCTACAAAAGACCTTATTATTTTATAGACAGCAAAATTAGGAGGATTATTAAATGATCTCAGTAAATGATTTTAAGACCGGTTTAACGATTGAAGTAGATAACGGCATCTGGCGTGTTCTGGAATTCCAGCATGTTAAACCTGGTAAAGGGGCAGCATTTGTCCGTTCAAAATTAAGAAACTTAAGAACAGGTGCCATCCAGGAGAAAACGTTCCGTGCGGGTGAAAAAGTAGGCCGTGCGCAGATCGACAACCGTAAAATGCAGTATTTATATGCGAGCGGTGATGTTCATGTCTTCATGGACACTGAAACGTATGATCAGACAGAGATCCCTGAAACAGCATTGACTCATGAACTGAAGTTCCTGAAAGAAAACATGGATGTTCATATTCAAAGCTACCAGGGTGAAACGTTAGGTGTTGAATTACCGAACACGGTCACACTGGAAGTCACTGAAACAGAACCGGGCATTAAAGGCGATACAGCGCAAGGTGCTACTAAGCAGGCGACAGTAGAGACAGGTTACTCATTGAACGTGCCGCTGTTTGTCAACAACGGCGACAAATTGATTATTAACACAACAGACGGCTCATACGTCTCACGTGGTTAATCGGAGACATGCTCAGGCATGTCTTTTTTTAATACTTGAATTGGTCTGACCACTCAAGTAAAATGGGTTAGGTAGCTAGTATGAATATGAAGTATAAAGGAGAACATCATGAATTTTGAAGAACTTAAAGAACTGATCGACTTACTCGATCAGTCATCACTCACAATGATAGAAGTAGAAGAAGATAACCACAAAATCAAACTGAAAAAAGAGACGATTGTACAAGTCGCTCAGACAGCACCTGTTCAGGCGGTGCCGCAAGTTCAGGCACCGGCAGCGGAAGTTGAACGCCCGCAGGAAGAACCAGCAGCTGAGGGCCGTACAATCAATGCCCCGATGGTCGGAACATTCTATAAATCACCGACACCTGAAAGCGGTGCTTATGTTAAAGTCGGTGACCAAGTATCTGCTGAATCGGTTGTATGTATTTTGGAAGCGATGAAACTCTTCAATGAAATTCAGGCTGAACTCTCAGGCGAAATCGTTGAGATTCTTGTTGAAGATGGACAAATGGTGGAATACGGTCAGCCTTTATTCCGGGTGAAGTAATGAAGAAAGTATTGATTGCCAACCGCGGTGAAATTGCTGTGCGTATCATCCGTGCACTGAAAGAACTGAACATCCAGTCAGTCGCTATCTACTCTGAAGCCGACAAAGAAGCATTACATACTCAGCTGGCTGACGAAGCATACTGCGTCGGCCCTAAATATTCCAAAGACTCTTATTTGAACATACCGAACATATTGACGATTGCCAGTGCCACCGGCTGTGAAGGGATTCATCCAGGCTACGGGTTCCTCGCTGAGAACGCAGACTTTGCGGAAATGTGCGAAGCGTGCAACATCAAGTTCATCGGACCGAGTCATGAATCTATCACGAAGATGGGTATTAAAGACCTCGCTAAAAAAGAGATGATCAAAGCGAATGTGCCGGTCGTGCCGGGCAGTGATGGTCTTGTTGAAACGATTGACATCGCGAAGCGGGAAGCCGAAAGAATCGGCTACCCGGTCATCATTAAAGCGACAGCAGGCGGCGGCGGGAAAGGAATCCGTATCGCCCGCAATGAAGAAGAGCTCGTAACCGGCTACCGGATGACTGAGCAGGAAGCAGAAGTGGCATTCGGTAATAAAGGGTTATACATCGAGAAATTCATTGAGAACTTCCGTCATATTGAGATTCAGGTTCTTGCGGATTCTTACGGTCATGTCATTCATCTTGGTGAACGTGACTGCACGATTCAGCGCCGTATGCAGAAGCTTGTCGAAGAATCACCGAGTCCGACTATCAGTGAAGAGACGCGTGCCGCGATGGGACAGGCAGCTGTCAGAGCAGCCGAAACCGTCAACTACGAAGGTGCAGGGACGATTGAATTTATTTATGACTTGAACGAAAATAAATATTACTTCATGGAAATGAATACGCGTATTCAAGTGGAACATCCTGTCACAGAAATGGTGACCGGCATTGACCTCGTGAAGTGGCAGATCAGAATCGCGTCAGGCGAAAGGCTGGATATTCAGCAGGAAGATGTTCAGTTCAATGGCCACGCGCTGGAACTCAGAATCAATGCTGAGAACCCGCTGAAAAACTTCATGCCGTCAGCAGGTCAGATCACGCAGTATTTAGTGCCGGGCGGCTATGGCGTCAGAGTAGACTCTGCATGCTATAACCAGTACACGATTCCGCCGTACTACGATTCTATGGTGGCGAAGCTGATTGTCTTCCAGCCGACACGTGAAGAAGCGATCAGCTGTGCGCAGCGTGCCCTCGATGAATATATTATTCACGGCATCGACACAACGATTCCGTTCCATCAGGCATTACTGAAGCACCCCGTGTTCCTGAGCAAAGAATACAGCACGAATTTCCTGAAAGAAAACACACTGCAGTACGACTGAACGACCGGCCGCAGCATTTAAATGGCAGGGCTTGCGACAGTCGGACAGCTTAAACGGATGGAAGATCACTTCTATCCGTTTTTTGCCTTTTATTTTTGAGCTTGAATTCTATTCAATCTAGTTAATATTACCGCTGAATAATGGTATGATGTAAGTATGATACGATGGGAGGCAATAGCATGGTTGAATCGATGTCTAAAGAGAACTTAGGTACAGTGGAAATTTCGCCTAATGTCATTGAAGTAATCGCGACTATCGCGGTCAGCGAAGTCAAAGGTGTCACTTTACTGCAGAAAAATAAATCCCTCGATAAATTAGGTGTTAAAAATGCCCGGGGCGTCAATGTTGAAATTAAAGAAGATGACATTTATATCGATGCATACTGCACCTTTGAGTACGGCACTAAAATTTCTGCAACTGCTAAGCAAGTTCAACAGAACATTAAACATGCGCTGGAAAATATGACAGCGCTGAACCCTAAACAGGTCAATGTCCATATCATCAATATTAAATTTAAAGATAACTAAGAGGATGCCTGCATCCTCTCACTTTTTGAAGGAGAACAATTATGAGTCGTAGCGAATCGAGAGAACTGGCATTAAAAGTATTATTTCAGATGGAAACGAAGGAACCAATCACATTAACAGAAGCGAAGTCATTTGTTCTGGAACCGAATGAACGCGATGCATTCATGGATACGCTCACTGAAAGTGTCAAAGAACATGAGGAAGCGATTGATAGAGCGATCCGCCCACATCTGAAGCAGTGGACACTGGAGCGTCTGAGCAAAGTCGACCGCATTATTCTGCGCATGTCGGTCTATGAAGTGCTGTACACAGACGTCCCGGAAAAAGTAGCCGTCAATGAAGCGGTAAACCTGGCGAAAACTTATGGAGATGATGACAGCTACAAGTTCATCAATGGTGTGCTGAGCGAAGTCATTAAGCAGAAGCTGCAATGACAGAATATTTGTCCATCAGCGCGCTGACTAAATATATCAAAGTAAAGTTTGAACGGGATCCCTATCTTGAGAATGTCTACATTAAAGGTGAACTTTCTAATGTCAAGCATCATTCAAGCGGTCATCTTTATTTTGCGCTGAAAGACGGCGGAGCGGTATTAAATGGCATGATGTTCAAACGCGACGCGGTAAAGACGACGTTCACTCCGAAAGAAGGAGACCAGGTACTGATTACAGGGCGCGTGTCAGTATATGAAGCCCGCGGGAGCTACCAGCTCTACGTCAATGAGATGTCGCTTGATGGTGTGGGCCAGCTTTATGAGCGGTTTGAAGCATTGAAGAAGGAGCTGGAAGCAAAAGGCTGGTTCAACGCAGCGCATAAGAAGAAGCTGTCGAGATATCCGCAGCGTATCGCTGTCCTTACAGCATCGACCGGTGCTGCTATCCGTGACATCGAGTCGACGCTGACAAGACGCTATCCGCTGGCAGACGTCCATTATATTTCAACGCTAGTCCAGGGGGCAGGGGCAGTTGAAGATATCGTGAAGAATATCAAGCAGGCCGATACACTGGGTGTTGATGTCATGATCGTCGGTCGTGGCGGCGGCTCTATCGAAGATCTCTGGGCATTCAATGAACGGGCTGTCGTGCAGGCGATTTACGAGGCAGAGACGCCTATTATTTCTGCAGTAGGTCATGAGACGGATACGACGCTCAGTGACTTTGCGGCTGATTTAAGGGCGCCGACGCCGACTGCAGCAGCTGTTATGGCGACGCCGGACCAGTCTGAGCTGATGAATCAGCTTAAATCGACGGATGTTTTTCTGCGGCAGCAGCTGACGCAGCGGCTGAAGTATGAGCAGCAGCGCGTCCAGCGGCTGAGCAGTCATCCGGTCTTCCGCAATCCTGATCTGTTGATTGAACAGCAGGTGCAGCGTAAGGATGAACTGGAACAAAAGATGTTCTATCTGCTGAAGGACAAGTTCGCCGGGGCAAAGGAGCGGTTTGTCAGACTGGACAGTAGATTATCCGGTGACCGGCTGCAATCGCATATAGCGCTCAGTCAGCAGCAGCTCTCGCAATATGCACGGCAGCTGGATCAGTCGGTCAATAGGCAGCACGAGTCGCTTGCCAGAGCGCTGGAGTTTCAGCAGAAACTGCTCGCGAGTCTCAACCCGACAGGTATACTGGACAGAGGTTACAGTATTGTCAGGACAGCAGCAGGTATTACCAGCAGCATTCATGACCTGGAAGTTTCGCAGACCATCGATATCCAGATGGCTGACGGTGAAATAAGTGCGGTTGTAGAAGTGGTGAAGGAGGATTAATATGGCTAACAACTTTGAAACGATGATGACGGAACTGGAGAGTATCGTCAATAAGCTCGATAATGACAAAGTATCACTTGAAGAGTCTATACAATTATATGAACAAGGGATTAAATTATCAAAAGCCTGCCAGCAGCAGCTGTCGGAAGCAGAGAAGAAAATCAATCAAGTAAGCGCTGCTGAGGTTAATAATGAAGCATAAATTTATTGAGTTAATCAACGATTATATGAGTCATCTCTATGATGATGCGTTAAGCGCTGAACTCGATGCAGCAATGAACTATTCATTATCAGCCGGCGGAAAACGCATCCGTCCGGTGCTGCTGCTGACGACGCTTGAAATGTGCGGTGAAAAGGCGGCGTCAGGACTGTCAGCGGCAGCGGCCATTGAAATGATTCATACGTATTCATTGATTCATGACGATCTGCCGGCGATGGATGATGACGATTACCGGAGAGGCAAGCTGACTAATCATAAAGTGTACGGTGAGGCGACAGCGATACTGGCCGGAGACGGACTATTGACTGACAGCTTCTACCACGTGATGAGTGATGAGACATTGACGGCTGAAGTGAAGGTTGCGCTGGTCCGCATTATTTCGCGGGCAGCGGGCAGCAGAGGGATGGTCGGCGGCCAGATGCTCGATATGGCTGCGGAACATCGGCAACTCACACGCGCTGAAATGGAGGAAGTTCATCTTCATAAAACGGGTGACCTTATTAGAGCCTGCTTCCTATGTGCAGGTGTGATTGCACGTCTCGATGACACGGCCATGGCGCAGCTGCATGACCTTGGCACTAAAGTCGGACTGCTGTTCCAGATTAAGGACGATATTCTCGATGTGGAAGGCAGTCTTGAGGAGATGGGCAAGACAGCTGGCAGCGATGCCCAGAACGACAAGGCGACTTATGTGACACTGCTTGGTCTGCCGGCTGCAAAACAGGCGATGACGGATGTCTATCATGAGGCAGTCGAGCTGGTCAGTCAATTGACCGACAACTGCACGTCGATGATGGAACTTCTGGATTATATCGTGGCACGGACTAAATAATCATCTGTATTACTAAAAGCCCTAGCGGCTTTTTTTGTTCATATTATGTTTTGTAATGATATAATAAAACTTAACTAATTATTTAGACTGTAGGTGGAACTCAAATGGATGTTGCAAAAATTAAAAATCCATCAGAAATACAAAGTCTCACAGAAAGTGAACTCGTACAGCTCAGCGAAGACATGAGAACTTTTTTGATTGAAAAGTGTGCGGTCACTGGTGGGCATATCGGTGCCAATTTAGGAGTGGTGGAGCTCACAATTGCGCTGCATAAGCATTTCAACAGCCCTGAGGATAAGATTATATTTGATGTCGGCCATCAGGCCTACATCCATAAAATTCTGACTGGCCGTGGTGACCAGTTTGATCAGCTGCGTCAGCACAAAGGATTAAGCGGATTCCCGAAACGTTCAGAAAGCGTTCATGACGTCTGGGAGGCGGGACACAGTTCAACCTCGCTGTCTGCGGCGATGGGCATGGCAAAAGCACGGGATATCATGGGGGAGCACTATCATATAGTTCCGGTCATCGGAGACGGCGCGCTGACAGGCGGCATGGCGCTTGAAGCTTTAAACCATATCGGTCATGACCGCACGAATATGACGATCATCCTGAATGATAACGAGATGAGCATTGCGCCGAACGTCGGTGCGATGCACAACATGTTCGGCCGGCTGCGCACCAATCAGAACTATAACCGGGCTAAAGTTGATATCGACGGCTTTTTGAGCAAGCTGCCGGGCGGCCTTAAACTCAGAGATTCAGCGGACCGGATTAAAGACAGCCTGAAGTATTTAGTTGTATCCGGTGTGTTCTTTGAGGAACTGGGCATTAAATATGTCGGTCCTGTCGATGGTCATAACTTCCGGGAACTTGGAGAGGCGATTGAGACGTCGAAGCGTATCAGCGGGCCGGTCATCATTCATGTCATCACAAAAAAAGGGAAAGGCTACCGCCATGCTGAAAATGATAAAATCGGCACCTGGCATGGGCTTGGGCCTTACAAACTAGATACAGGGGAACAGCTCGGCGGTAAAGTGTCAGCTCCGTCATGGAGCCAGCTGATGAGCGACGCCGTACTGGAACTTGCGAAGCATGATAAACGCATTGTCGCGATCACGCCTGCGATGCCGGTCGGAAGCAAGCTGACAAAATTTCAGCAGCAGCTTCCGGAACAGTTCTTTGATGTCGGTATTGCTGAGCAGCATGCAGTGACGATGGCGGGCGGACTGGCTGCCAGCGGAATGAAGCCGTATGTCGCGATTTATTCGACATTTTTACAGCGCGCATACGACCAGCTGCTGCACGATATTGACCGCCAGAAGCTGGATGTTGTCTTCGGTATCGACCGTTCAGGCCTTGTCGGCGCTGACGGTGAGACACATCAAGGTGTATTTGATATTCCGTTCCTGAGCCATCTGCCGCACATGACGGTCATGATGCCGAAAGATGAAGATGAAGCAGGAAAGATGGTCTACAGCGCATTTACTGATTATTCAGGACCGATCGCCATCAGATATCCGCGCGGCAATGGACTCGGCGTCAAAGTGACCGATCCCGCTGCCGGTATTCCTTACGGCAAGTGGGAAGTGCTGAGAGCAGGTGAAGATGCGGCAGTATTATCATTCGGCCCGACGCTTCAGCTGCTGCTGAAAGCGCAGGAGCTGCTTCTTAAAGAAGGGATTAATATAGAAGTCGTGAATGCACGCTTCATTAAACCGCTGGATACAGACTATCTGGACGAACTCGCGGCAAGAAACATTCCGGTGCTCACGGTGGAAGAATCCATGCTGACCGGCGGCTTCGGTTCACTGGTCGTCAATTATTTCAATGACCAGAAACAGCAGGTCGCAGTGAAGCGGCTTGGCATCGATAATGAATATATTGAACAGGGTGATGTCGACCTGCTGCTGCAGGACATCGGTCTGACGACTGCGCATATCGTCGACGAAATTAAACAGCTGACAGGTAAAACGGATGAAGAAGCAGCGCATTGATGACTGGCTTGTCAGCCATGAATATTTTGATTCAGTGGACGAAGCCAAAAGATTCATTATGGCAGGCAAAGTATTCAACGAACATGAACGCATTCACTCAGCCGCTGAAAAAATCACACCGGAGACGGTCAAGATCCGGGTGAAGGGTCTGAACAAAAAATATGTCAGCCGCGGCGGCTATAAGCTTGAGAAGGCACTGGCTGCATTTAACCTCGATATCCAGCATAAAGTTCATGTGGATATCGGCTCATCGACCGGCGGCTTTACAGACTGCGCCCTGCAAAACGGCGCATTGCAAAGCTATGCCATCGATGTCGGGACAAATCAATTGGCCTATGAGCTGCGCATCGATCCCCGTGTCACCGTGATGGAGCAGACAAACTTCCGCTATGTGACACCTGAGCAGTTTGATCCGCGGCCGAATTTCGCGACGATTGACGTGAGCTTTATTTCTTTAGGACTGATTTTCAAGACATTGAAGACGATACTTGCTGAGCAGGCAGAAGTGGTCGCACTCATTAAGCCGCAGTTTGAAGCGGAGCGTCATGAAGTCGGTGATAAAGGAATCGTCACGGATCCTGCTGTTCATTATAAAGTCATCCAGAAAGTACTGGCCCTGGCACAGCACGACCAGTTCTTTCCACTGGCGCTGACGACCTCCCCGATCAAAGGGGCAGCCGGTAACACAGAATATTTAGTTTATTTATCAAATACACCAAGTGATACAGAAATAACGTCTGATATGATTGCTGACGTCATCGCTGGATAGATATGAAAAAAGCCGTGTAATTAACGAATTAAACGGTTTTTTTGTTAGGAAATTATTTGTTTTTATGCTACGATTAGTGAATAAATATACAATTGGGGGATGCATATGGCAAATAAGACAATGCGGCAGATAAAAATAAGGGAAATCATTTCCAGTCAGCAAATTGAAACTCAGGAGGAACTGGTTGAAAAACTGAATGAATTCAATTTGAATGTCACTCAGGCAACAATCTCCCGTGACATAAAAGAACTGCAGCTCATTAAAGTTCCGACGCCGAGCGGCCAATATATTTACAGTCTGCCGAGAGACCGCAAATATCATCCGCTTGATAAACTCGGGCGCTACTTGATGGATTCTTTCGTGAAGCTGGAAGGGACGGGCAACCTGCTTGTGCTGAAGACTCTGCCCGGGAATGCACAGTCTATCGGTGCTATTTTAGACCAGCTGGAATGGGATGAGATTTTAGGGACGATCTGCGGTGACGACACGTGTCTGATCATCTGCAGAGATGCCGATTCAGGCAAAGTGGTGACGGAGCGCTTATTTAATATGCTTTAGGTGGAGGCAGAATATGTTACAGACATTGTCTATAAGACAGTTTGCAATCATTGAACAACTTGAAATTGAACTGAAACAAGGACTGACCGTTCTGTCCGGTGAGACAGGCGCAGGTAAGTCCATTATCATCGATGCGATTTCGCAGCTGATCGGTGCACGCGCCAGCCAGAATCTTGTACGTCACGGTGAGAATAAGGCGGTTGTTGAAGGGGTATTCGACATCGATCATAATCCGGTCGTGCAGCAGATGCTTGACGCTAAAGGAATTGACCGGGACGACTTCATGCTTGTTAAGCGCGAAATCATGAAGTCAGGGAAAAGTATATGCAGAATCAATAATCAGACCGTGACATTGAACGAGCTGCGGACCATCATGCAGGAGCTGCTCGATATTCACGGGCAGCATGAAACGCAGCACCTGCTCAAACCGAAATATCATCTGTCACTGCTCGATGAGTATTCAAAAGGGAGATATGCTGCTGTCAAGCAGCAGTATCAGACCATTTACGGCAAATACCGGAAGAAGCAGGATGAGCTGAAAAGACTGGAACGGCAGGATGATTCATTGCTGCAGCGGCTGGACCTCATTAAATTCCAGCATCATGAACTCTCTCAGGCAAAGCTGGTCACAGGAGAAAAAACAGTGATGACTGAAGACATCAACCGGCTGCGGAACTTTGAGAAGCTGAATATTGAGCTCACTAAAGCAGTCGGCTGTTTATCAAATGAGGATAACATTCTGGATAAGCTGTTTGATTTCACGGAGTCACTGAAGGAAGTCGATGACATTCTGTCCGGCCAGTATACGCAGCTCGTGGAAGAAACGCAGAACACTTATTATCTGCTCGAGGATGCCAAGCACCGGCTCCATGATGAAATGACCGGTAATGACTACGATGAGCAGACGCTGAACGAACTGGAAGAGCGCATGAATCTCATTCAGCAGCTGGAGCGTAAATACGGCGTGGATCATGACGGACTGATTCACTTGATCGGCAGGCTGGAGACAGAGATCAATCAAATTGAAAATCTTGAGGAAAGCACTTCTCACTTGAAAGAAGAAATAGATGCACTGTATGAGCAGCTGCTGTCAGCAGGGAGCATTCTGTCGAAAGAAAGAAGAAAAGATGCGCATCAGCTGAGAAATGATATATTGCAAGAGATTCATCATCTTGAAATGAAAAGCGCTAACATTGAACTGGCATTTACAAAGACGGAACCAAGTATGGATGGGCTGGAAGTGATGGAGTTCATGATCAGCCCGAATAAAGGGGAGCCGCTTAAGTCGCTGTATAAGATCGCTTCAGGCGGTGAGCTGTCACGGATTATGCTGGCGCTTAAAAGCATATTCGCTGAGAACAAAGGGCAGACCGCTATTCTCTTTGACGAAGTGGATACGGGCGTCTCCGGCCGGGTGGCGCAGAAGATGGCAGAGAAGATGAAAGCAATCGCAAAGCATATGCAGGTCATCTGTATCTCCCATCTGCCGCAGGTTGCAGCGATCAGCGATCACCATCTCTATATTGAGAAGCATGAGCGTGATGAAAGAACGGTGACTTCTGTGACAGAACTGACAGGAGCGGCAAAAGTCAATGAAGTGGCGCGGATGATATCGGGGGTGGAAGTGACGCCGCTCACTTTAGAGCACGCGGCAGAACTGATCGCCCAGAACAAAAAGGAATAGGTGGAGGTGACTGGATGTTAAGAGTTGCTATCATCGAAGATTCAAAAGAACTGGCGGTAACTATAAAAGCGCATCTGACGAAGCAAGGCATAATTGTTACAGATATCGCTAATAACGGCATGGATGGACGGCAGCTGATCGAAAAACGGAACTTCGATGTTCTGCTGCTGGATTTGGTGCTGCCAAATATCGATGGTCTGACACTTGTGAAAAATTACATGCCGAGAGAACGGGACTATAAAGTCATCTGTTTCTCTGCATTCGGCAAAGAATCGGTGCTGACTGAAGCGACGGCACTCGGCGTGGATTACTTTCTGCTTAAACCAGTCGATCTTGATGTGATTGAACAGACTATCAGACGGCTGTGTGAGCATATGGCTGAACCGGCACTTGATGAGCTGTTCTCTGAAAAATTGAAAGGCACGCAGTACATCAATGACGCTATGGCGATTCTTCAACAGACGCCGGAAAAAATCGAGCAGTTGACCCGGTCGCTGTATCCGGAAATCGCGCAGCTGAATGATGTCAATACGGCAAGTGTTGAACGAGCGATCCGGCATTCCATTGATAAAGCATGGAAGCAGGGATTTGAACAGAAATGGCAGGCAGAAGGCAAATATACAAAGCCGACAGTCGGTGAACTGCTCGACTACTTAATGAGGTAGCTTATGGTTAAAATTTTTGCGCATAGAGGGTATAAGAAGAAGTTTCCGGAAAACAGCATGCTTGCTTTTCGGAAGGCCATTGAGTACGGAGCAGACGGCATAGAGCTTGATGTCCATCTGACTGCGGATGAGCAGCTCGTCGTCATTCATGATGACACGCTGGACCGGACGACGAATCGGAGCGGCACTGTGAAAGACCTGACCTTTGCTGAACTGCGGAAGGCGAAAATCAGAACGGGACGCTTCACATACGAACGCATCCCGCTGCTGAAAGATGTTCTCGACCTGCTGGAGGATACGCCCCTTGAACTCAACATTGAAATCAAAGGTAAGACCGGCGGGGTGCTTGAAGCACGGCTTATTGAACTGCTTGCCCGGTATTCGATGGATGAGCGGCTCATTATTTCGAGCTTCCAGCTGGAGTCAGTGCGGCGCATCAAGCAGCTGCAGCCGGCGCTTGAGACAGCTTATCTTTATTCCAGATATGTCGATAGACCATGGCAGCTGAAGTCCGTCTACTTGTTTGACGGCATACATACGAATACATTCTATACGTCTGAAGATTTTGCCGCTAAGATTGCCGCTGAGCAGCTGAACGTGCGTCTGTATACAGTGAATCGAGCGGTAGATATAGCATACTGGCTGAAGACAGATGTCGATGCCATTATTACAGATGACGTCGAGCTGGCGGTGAACACAAAAAAATTCATCTGACAGAGATTAGTGTTTGCTCTTGTCGATGAATTTTTTTTGTACCCGTTCGGTTCTTTTTTCCATATGAAGGATATAGCCGCCGACGAACGCAATGCCTGCTACTGCAAGGATTAACCCTAACAGAAACTGCAGCCATATAAAGTGGAGTTCCGGCACTAAAACACCGAATACGGCGTCGCGCATCCATTTAACACCGAGACCGGCGAAGTAGATGGGAACGACGAGCACGAGCAGCGCTATTATTTTCTGCATGATCATCACCCGGAATCATTATACTTAATCCGGAGAGGTTTGACAAATTAAATTGCTAACTGCTGTAAATCAGCTACAATGAAAGGGAAAGGGTGAATGACATGCAATTCAATGATATATTAACAGCAGGAAAATCAGTAAAAAAAGTAGTCGCTGTCTGTCAGGCGGCAGATACGGACGTCATTAAGGCAGTCTGCAGGGCGCTCAAGGAGACAGAAGCTACTTTCAGGCTGTACGGAGATGAACGGAAAATAAAAGCACTGCTTGAACAGGAGCAGCAGCAGCAGACAGCGCGGCTTGAGATACGCCATACGCTATCAGAACAGCAGTCAGTAGAGCGGTCTGTCCGCTCTGTCGCGCGCGGCGAGGCCCATGTGCTCATGAAAGGACTTGTCGCCACGCCTGTCATCCTGAAGGAAGTGCTGAAGAAAGAACATCAGCTGACGACCGGCAGAAAACTCAGTCATCTCGCATTCTTCAATGTGCCGCTTTATCATAAAATGCTGATGGTGACAGATGCAGGAATGAATATCAGTCCGACGCTCGATGAAAAAGTCGATATTATCAACAATGCGCTGATCACTGCAAAACAGCTCGGCTATTCGGAGCCGAAAGTCGCCCTGATTTCTGCTATCGAGCTCATCAATCCGAAGATGCCGTCAACCGTTGATGCCGCATTGATCGCTCAGATGAGCCAGCGAAAACAGATCAAAGGCGGTATCATTGATGGTCCATTTGCACTTGATAATGCCATCAGTAAGGACGCGGCGCTTCATAAAGGGATGGATTCAGTCGTCGCCGGCGATGCTGATATTTTGGTCATGCCTCAGATTGAGTCAGGCAATGTCCTCTATAAATCATTGACCTATCTCGCCGGCGCAGATGTAGCGAGCATGGTCGTCGGAGCGAAAGTGCCGGTCATTCTATCATCACGTGCAGACAAATTCAGCGATAAATATAATTCCATCGTACTGGCTTTAAGTACGTTATAATTATTATTATAATATAATGTATAGAAATTAAAAAACGCATGAATGAATTATAGTGACAGCTTTTGTAAGCGCTTTATCAAATAAAAGTGTTAAAATTTGACGTATTCCTTAATAATAAATTAACATTTACTTAATCATGTAAACTGTAAGTTTTATAATTTATATTTGATTAGTAAAGTTTTTAATGTAAAATTAAAGAAGTAATGAGCTTAATATAATCATGAAAAGGGGTATCCGAATGATTTTCGAACGATTAGAACAATATGATTATGAGCAGGTAGTGTTCTGTTATGATGAAGCGAGTGGACTGAAAGCGATCATCGCCATTCATGATACAACACTTGGCCCGGCTCTTGGCGGCTGCAGAATGTGGCCGTATGCAAGTGAGGAAGAAGCGATTGATGATGCACTGCGTCTTGCGCGCGGTATGACTTATAAAAATGCAGCAGCAGGTTTAAATCTCGGCGGCGGTAAAACCGTGGTCATCGGCGATCCTAAAAAAGATAAATCAGAAGCGCTGTTCCGCGCATTAGGACGCTATGTCCAAAGCTTGAACGGCCGCTATATCACTGCGGAAGATGTCGGTACGACAGTGACAGATATGGATACAATTCACGAGGAGACAGATTATGTCGTAGGACTGTCTGAGAGCTTCGGTTCTTCAGGTAATCCAAGTCCGATGACTGCACTCGGTGTATACAAAGCGATGAAACGGACTGCAAAGGAAGCGTTCGGTTCTGACTCGCTCGAAGGAAAAACGGTTTCTGTGCAAGGGGTCGGCAACGTCTCATACAGCCTATGTGAATATCTGCATGAAGAAGGCGCTCATTTGATCGTCACAGATATTAACCAGGATTCCATCGACCGTGCGGTTAAAGCGTTTGGCGCTAAAGCAGTGGCACCTGATGAAATTTATGCAGTGGAAGCTGATATTTTTGCACCATGTGCACTGGGCGGCATCTTAAATGATGACAACATTCCACAGCTGAAAGTCAAAGCAGTGTGCGGCAGTGCCAACAACCAGCTGAGAGAAACTGAGAAGCACGCAGCGATGCTTGCAGAACGCGGCATCATTTACGCTCCGGACTTCGTGGTCAATTCAGGCGGTGTGATCAATGTGGCTGATGAACTGCATGGTTACAATGAAGGTCGTGCAACGAAGAAAATCGAAGAGATTTATGACCAGATGGATAAAGTGTTTGCAATCGCAGCGCGTGATAATATCTCTACTGCACTGGCAGCAGACCGTATGGCAGAAGAAAGAATCAACCAGATGATGCGCGTCCGCAGCACGTTCAGCATTAACGAACACTCGCTCATCTCAAGAAGAAAATAATGGCACATATATTGACACTCAATCTTGGTAGTACATCTTCCAAGATTGCTTTATTTGATGACCATACGTGTGTAATTACGGAGACATTGAGACATACAGTCGAAGAAGTCAGTGGAACAGTGGAGGAACAGACGGCCTTTCGTCTGCAGGTCGTCAATAATTTTCTGCAGAACCATCATATCGAGACATTCGATGCTATAGCGGCGCGCGGGGGACTGCTGAAGCCGATTTCGGGCGGCACTTATTTGATCAATGAGGCGATGACAAAAGACCTGCTGGCTTCTAAATATGGCAGTCACGCGTCAAATATCAGTACATTACTTGGCGGACAGCTGAGTAAGGCATACAATAAACCTGCATACATTGTTGATCCGGTCGTCGTTGATGAAATGTCCCCGATGGCGAAGATGACAGGACTGAAATTCATGGAACGCCGCAGCATATTTCATGCACTGAATCAGAAGGCTGTGGCAAGAAACTACGCCGAGCGGATCAATCGCAGCTACGAAGAGCTGAACTTGATTGTCGCCCATCTCGGCGGGGGAATTACGGTCGGGACACATGCAGGAGGACGGGTCGTCGATGTCAATGATGGATTATCCGGTGAGGGACCATTCAGTCCCGAACGTGCAGGCTCTCTGCCTGCGAATCAGCTGGCGCGCCACGTCATCGAAAGCCAGCTGACTATCGATGACGTGGCAAAGCTGCTGTCGAAGCGGGGCGGGTTTGTCTCTCACTTCGGTACGACAGATGCCATTGCTGTTGAACAGCGTGCACTGCAGGGTGACGCGGCAGCGGTTCTTGCCTATGAAGCGATGGCCTATCAGATTTCAAAATCCATTGCCGCGGCAAGCGTCTACTTTAACGGCAGTGCCGATCAAATTATTATGACCGGGGGACTTGCCTACAGCAATCGTCTCGTCAATATGATCACAGAGCGCGTGCAGTTTATTGCGGGTGTCACAGTGATGCCCGGTGAAAAAGAAATGGAGGCATTGACTGCAGGTGTCCTGCGCGTCCTGAACAAGGAAGAACAGCCTAAAGTCTATGCATAAAGGAGATTAGTATGGCAAATGAATATGATTTAGTAGTGCTCGGCGGCGGTACGGCAGGCTATGTGTCTGCCATCCGTGCGTCACAGCTGGGAATGAAAGTAGCGATTGTCGAGAAAGAGAAGCTCGGCGGCACATGTCTGCATAAAGGCTGTATTCCGACGAAAAGTCTGCTGAAGTCTGCTGAAGTGTTTTCTTATATCAAGCAGGCGGCGAAGTACGGCATTCAGGCACAGACGCCTGCCTATGATTTCAAAGATATCAGGAACCGTAAAGATGAAGTCGTAGCGAAAATGTACGGCGGCGTCCAGCATTTGATGAAGGCCAACCATATCGATGTCTACTCTGGGACAGGCAGAATTCTAGGGCCGTCTATCTTCTCACCACAGGCGGGTACCGTTTCTGTTGAGAACAGCAGCGGAGAATCAGAGCTGCTGGTCAATAAGCACGTGCTGATCTGCACGGGAAGCACACCGCGGGAACTGCCGTTTCTGCCCTTTGACCATAAGACAGTATTATCAAGTGATGATATGATGACGCTTGAAACATTGCCGAAATCGATGGCCATTGTCGGCGGTGGTGTCATCGGCCTTGAATTCGCCTCGCTGCTTGCTGATCTGGAAGTGGAAGTGACTGTTATCGAAGCAGGTTCTTCGATCATCCCGGCTGAAGAGAAGAAAATCAGCCGTATTCTGCAGAAGGAGCTTGAGAAAAAAGGCATCAAGTTTCTGACTGGCGAAAGCCTGTCAGCGGAGACGATTGTACAGGATGAGCAGGGAATCACATTCACGCTGTCTGAAGTGGTTAATGCCGAGCAGGTGCTGGTCGCTATCGGCAGAAGGCCGAACAGCGATGACATCGGTCTGAATAACACTAAGATCAAAGCGACAAACGGCTTTATCGAAGTCAATGAATTCTATCAGACTGAAGATAAGCATATTTATGCGGTCGGCGATGTCATCGGCAATCTGCAGCTGGCACACGTAGCCACAAAGGAAGGTGTCATTGCAGTCGAGCATATGAACGATGCGGCACCGATCACGCTTGATTACGACACCGTGCCGAAATGTATTTATACAAACCCGGAAGTAGCGAGCATCGGTATGACCGAAGCAGCTGCTAAGGACGCAGGCTTTGACACAGTGACAAAAGCTGTGCCGTTTGCAGCGATCGGCAAGGCAGTCATCAATGGTGATACGAGCGGGCAGGCCATACTGATCAAAGATAAAAAGAGTGATGAAGTGCTTGGATTGTCTATGATCGGCCCGAATGTCACCGAGATCATCAATGAAGTGGCACTGGCAAAATTTATGAATGCGTCGACACTTGAACTCGGACTGACGGTCCATGCTCATCCGTCTGTATCGGAAGTACTGATGGAACTCGGACTTGCAGGTGAAGGCCGTGCCATTCATATATAGGAGGAAGTAGTAATGATGGATCACAAAGAAGCCGGACTCACACCGGATGATTTAAAAGCAATGTACCGCTCAATGCTGCTCGGCAGAAAACTGGACGAGCGCATGTGGCTGCTGAACCGCGCCGGTAAACTACCGTTCGTCATCAGCTGTCAGGGGCAGGAAGCCACGCAGATCGGCGCGGCTTATGCACTGGAATCAGGAGATATCACGTCACCGTACTACCGTGACCTTGCGCTCGTGACCCATATGGGGATGACCCCTGAAGAGACGATGCTTTCAGCATTCGCAAAGTCAGGAGATGTCTCAAGCGGCGGCAAGCAGATGCCGTCACATTTCAGTAAGAAGTCATGCGGTATTTTAACACAGGGCTCATGTGTCGCGACACAAGTGCTGCATGCAGTCGGCGCCGCACTTGCCTTCAAGATGGACGGCGAGAAAAAAATCGCATTGACAACACTGGGCGAAGGGTCAAGCAACCAGGGTGATTTTCATGAGGGACTGAATTTTGCAGGCGTGCATGACCTGCCGTTCATCTGTATCATTGAAAACAATAAATATGCGATCAGTGTGCCGCATACACTGCAGTACGGGGCTGACAAACTGTCGGACCGTGCCATCGGTTACGGCATGCACGGCGAACATATCGACGGCAATGACCCGATTGCTGTCTACAAAGCGGTAAAAGAGGCAAGAGAACGTGCAGTGAATGGTGACGGTGCAACGCTGATCGAAGCGATGTCGACGAGACTGACGGCCCATTCGTCAGATGATGATGACAGCTACCGGACACTCGATGAACGTAATTCCAATAAAGAGCTGGACTGCAACATCAGATTCAAGGCATATATTCTGGAACACGGGGCAGCAGACGAGGCGTGGTTTGAAGAGCTGGACAAAGAACTCACTACTATCGTCAACGATGCCACGAAGAAAGCAGAGCAGGCACCTTACCCGGCACCTGAAGAAGCGCTGCTGCATGTTTATGGAGGTTAATCATGGCTAAACTATCTTATTTAGAAGCGATTCACCAGGCGATGGCTGAAGAAATGGAACGCGATGACAGTGTCTTTGTCATCGGTGAGGACGTCGGTAAAAAAGGCGGTGTCTTCGGTGTGACAAAAGGGCTGCAGGAGAAGTTCGGTGAATACCGGAGCATCGATGCGCCGCTTGCGGAATCAAATATTGTCGGCGCGTCTATCGGTGCCGCAATGGTCGGCAAGCGTCCGGTCGCAGAAATCCAGTTCGCTGAATATATACTGCCGGCGACCAACCAGATCTTAAATGAGGCGGCGAAAATCAGGTACCGTTCAAACAACGACTGGCACTGCCCGCTGACTATCCGTGCACCGTTCGGCGGCGGTATTCACGGGGCGCTGTATCATTCGCAGTCCATCGAGACGATTTTTGCGTCGACACCCGGCTTGAAAGTAGTCATTCCGTCAACACCATATGACGCGAAAGGGCTGCTGAAGGCGGCGATTCGTGATGACGACCCTGTGCTCTACTTCGAACACAAAAAAGCTTATCGCCTGCTCAAGCAGGAAGTGCCGGAAGAGGATTACATCGTACCGATCGGCAAGGCAGACTCTAAACGTGAAGGCGATGACATCACAGTCATCACTTACGGCCTGTGCGTCAACTATGCACTGCAGGCAGCTGAGAAGCTCGCTGCAGAAGGCATTGAGACAGAAGTCGTGGATTTAAGAACCGTCTATCCGATCGATAAAGAGTATGTCATCAATGCGGCTAAGAAAACCGGGAAAGTGCTGCTCGTCACTGAAGATAATCTTGAAGGCAGCATCATGAGTGAAGTATCAGCCATCATCGCTGAGAACTGTCTGTTCGACCTGGACGCGCCGATCAGACGGCTGGCTGGACCGGATGTTCCATCGATGCCTTATTCACCGCCGATGGAAGATTTCTTCATGGTGAATCCGGAAAAAATTGAAAATGCAATGCGCGAGCTTGCAAACTTTTAATGGAGGTTAATCATGGATATAACAATGCCGAAACTCGGTGAAAGTGTACATGAAGGAACAATAGAGAACTGGCTCGTCAAAGTCGGAGATACAATCAATGAGTACGAGCCGTTATGTGAAGTGATCACAGATAAAGTGACAGCAGAAGTCCCTTCTGTAGTGACTGGAACCATCAGTGAGATTGTTGTTGAAGCAGGAGAGACCGTGGATATCGGAACAGTCATCTGCCGCATTGCGACCGATGGCGAAGGTGAAGTGCCGGCAGCGGCTGAAGTGAAAACACCAAACGAAGAGAAGGCAGAAGTGAAAGAGTCAGTGAAGCCTGCCGCACAGTCAGCCGGCCGCAAGAACAACGGCAAGTTTTCGCCGGTCGTCTTCAAGCTTGCCGGCGAACACGGTATTGATCTTGAGCAGGTCACTGGAACGGGGTTTGAAGGCCGCGTCACAAAGAAAGACATCATGAATGCGATAGAGAACGGTGTGCCTGAAGCACCGGCAGCACGTGAAGACAGCACGATGCCTGAACGAGCAGCAGCTCCATCTTCGGCACCATCATCCGCCCCAGCTCCCGCACCTGCTGCAGGCGAAACAATTCCTGTCAACGGTGTGAGACGAGCGATTGCGAATAAAATGGTGCAGAGTGTCACAGAAATTCCTCATGCCTGGATGATGATCGAAGTGGACGTCACTGAGCTTGTGACAACGCGCAACAAACATAAGAATCAGTTCAAGCAGCAGGAAGGCTATAATCTGACATTTTTCAGCTTCTTCGCCAAAGCAGTGGCTGAAGCGCTGAAAGCATTCCCGATGCTGAACAGTTCATGGCAGGGCGACCAGATCGTCATCAATAAGGACATCAATTTGTCGATTGCTGTCGCAAGTGACGATAAACTGTATGTGCCGGTCATCCATCATGCCGATGACCTGTCCATCAAAGGAATCGCGAAGCGCATCAGTGAACTGGCTGACAAAGGACGCAGCCATCAGCTGAGCAGTGCCGATATGCAGGGCGGCACATTTACACTGAACAACACCGGTTCTTTCGGCTCTGTTCAGTCCATGGGCATCATCAATCATCCGCAGGCCGCGATTCTGCAGGTTGAAACCATCGTTAAACGTCCGGTCATCATTGACGGCATGATCGCCGTGCGCGATAGGTGCAACCTCTGTCTGTCGATAGACCATAGAATTCTTGATGGACTTGTCGCCGGTCAGTTCCTGCAGCACGTCAAAAAGAACCTGGAACAGATGACGGTTGACAACACATCGATTTATTAGTCAAACAACTCTCTAGATTATTCATGTTGATTTATGTAATATAATAATATGACTAACTGAAGAGGTGTAAGTAATGGAAATGGATTTTAATCTTTATATGAACCAGGTCGTTGATACTGCGCGGCAGGAAATTGAAAGCGCAGGCTACGAACAGCTGCGTACAGCAGAAGCCGTACAGGCGACACTTGACAAACCGGGTACAACATTTGTCATGGTCAACTCAGTCTGCGGCTGTGCAGGCGGTATTGCACGTCCTGCTGCTGCGCATGCGCTGCATTATGATAAACTGCCTGACCGTCTGGTGACTGTCTTTGCAGGACAGGATAAAGAAGCGACAGCAAAAGCAAGAGAATACTTTGAAGGTTATCCGCCGTCAAGCCCGTCATTCGCCTTAGTGAAAGATGGTAAAGTCGTGACGATGATTGAACGTCATGAAATTGAAGGCCATGATCCGATGAGCGTCATTACAAGTATTCAAGCCCTGTTCGAAGAACACGGGGAGGAGAGATAAGCCTGGGGATTTCCCCCGGCTTTATTTTCATTGATGAAGAATTTTTCCTTGAAACCTTATCGGATCGGCTACAGAACAATAAAGACGGCGTTCGGTATGGCGCTCGGCGTCCTGATTGCAAAGCTGCTCGGTCTTGAGAATTTCTCGTCAGCGGCCATTCTAGTCGTGCTGTGCGTCAAAAACACAAAAATCAAATCGATGGAAGCGGCGCTGTCGCGTCTCGTGTCATGTATGATTGCCATCTTGTTCTCATATATTTTCTTTGAATTTCTTGGGTACAATCCGGTCGTCCTCGGTTTACTTGTGCTGTTGTTTATTCCGGTGACCGTCATGCTCGGCGCTCAGGAAGGCGTGGTGACCGCCTGTGTCATCATGCTGCACTGCTTCAACTCCGGCCATGTCACACCGGCTCTTATGGTCAACGAAATGATCCTGCTCGTCGTCGGCCTCGGCATCGCCCTTATCTTAAACAGCTATATGCCTAACCGCCAGGCAGAGCTTGAGCAGTATAAAAAGCGTATAGAAGGCGACTTCCAGCAAATACTGTCCCAGTTCAGCGATGCCTTGAGATACGTTGACATTAAACTGGAGACAGGCGTACTTGATCAGTTGAACCATACGATAGAAAAAGCGAAATCTGTGGCTTTCATGGATGTCGAGAACCACTTCGTCAGAAATGAGAACTCCTATTATTACTACTTTGATATGCGGGGCGAGCAGGTGGAGCTGATGTACCGCATGGCTGACTTGATCAATGAGATGGACCGTGCAGATCAGATCCACAGCAGATGCAGTGACATTTTAGCGGACATGAGCCGCGGCGTGTCCAGCAATGACTATACGGCGATACGGCTGCATGATCTGTATGAAGTCAGGCTCGATATGAAAGCGCATGAGCTGCCGAAGAACTACCAGGAACTGCATTCAAGGGCAGCCGCCATGCAGCTGCTCAAAGAAATAGAATCCTACTTGACGATCAAGTCGAAGTTCGGGTCTTTGAAAAATTACTAAAAAAAGTCTACGATGAAGTAGACTTAGTTTGCGAGCAATGGAATTAAGCTTGAGAGTATAAGTGACGCCACGATAGCAATCAGCATCAGGTAGATGAAAATTTGTCTGAAACGTTTGTTGTTCAAGTGATATCTTCCTTTCAAGTTTTATTCTATTATAGCAAATTTAATTATTCGTGAGGAGTGAACGTATGATCAACCAGCAGAGATTAGTAGAAACATTTGTCGAACTTGTCACAATAGACAGTGAAACAGGCCAGGAACGAGCGATTGCAGACCATCTGAAAGCGCTGTTTACAAGTCTCGGTCTTGACGTCACAGAAGACGACAGCCAGGAGAGAACAGGATTCGGTGCAGGTAATCTCATCATCAACATGAAGGGGACGACCGACCAGACTCCGATATATTTCTCATGTCATATGGATACCGTCACACCCGGCAGGAACATCAAACCGGTTATTGCGGACGGCATCATTGCCTCAGACGGCACAACGATTCTTGGCGCAGACGACAAAGCAGGGATCGCAGCATTGATTGAAAGCATACGGGTGATCCAGGAGGAGCAACTGCCGCACGGCGATCTGCAGTTTGTGATTTCAGTCGGGGAAGAAAGCCAGCTCGTCGGCGCTAAAGCGTTCGATAAGAAGTATTTGACGTCTGACTTTGGTTTTGCGCTTGATTCAGGTAACACTGTCGGAACGATTGTTACTGCAGCACCTTCTCAGGCGAAAGTAGAGACAGTAATCACAGGTGTGACGGCCCATGCAGGCGTCGCGCCGGAGCAAGGCGTGAGTGCCATCAATATCGCTGCAAAAGCCGTGAGCCGTATGACACTCGGCCGCATAGACCACGAGACAACAGCGAACATCGGCCGCTTTGAAGGTGGTACAGTAACGAATATCGTCGCAGACAGCTGCTACCTGCTCAGTGAGGCGAGAAGTATCAATCAGAACAAATTGGAGCAGCAGACCGCTCATATGAAAGAGACATTTGAACGGACCGCTGAAGAGATGGGCGGCCAGGCAGACGTCAAGATCATCCCTGCCTATCCGAGCTTTAATGTCGCAGAAGAGGCGAAAGTCGTGCAGGTTGCAAAGCAGGCGGCAGAAAATATCGGTGTCACACCGGAGCTTATCCACAGCGGCGGCGGCAGCGATGCGAACATCTTCAACAGTCTGGACGTACCGACGATTGTGCTGGCTGTCGGTTATCAGGAAATCCATACGAAGAACGAAAAAATGCCGATTGACCAGCTGAAGAAACTGACAGCGCAAGTGCTCGAAATCATTAAACTTGTTTAATCCGGACCAGGGCTACAGCCCTGGTTTTGTTATGGCACAGCGCCGGTCCATTCAAGAAGCAGTCATGATTTTCTTCAGTCTTTCTTTTAGTGACGGTACTTGGACTGTGTTATAATGATTGAGTAAAATACTAGGAAAGAGGTATGTACATGACTAAACAGCAAATCGGTGTCGTAGGTCTTGCCGTAATGGGTAAGAACCTGGCATGGAATATTGAATCAAGAGGCTATTCTGTGGCGGTGTTCAACCGTTCTCCCCAGAAGACAGATGAAATGGTCCAGGAATCTGAAGGGAGAAACATCTTCCCGACATACTCTCTTGAAGAGTTCGTAGCAAGTCTTGAAGTTCCAAGACGAATTCTGATGATGGTCAAAGCAGGCGAAGCGACTGATCATACGATTGAAAGTCTGATTCCGCTGCTTGACGCAGGCGATATTCTGATTGACGGTGGTAACACGAATTATCTGGATACGATCCGCCGCAGCAAATACTTGTCAGAAAAAGGTCTCAACTTCATCGGTACCGGTGTATCCGGCGGTGAAGAAGGCGCGCTTCACGGACCGTCAATTATGCCGGGTGGCCAGAAAGCGGCCTATGAATTAGTGAAGCCGATCTTGGAGGCTATCTCTGCCAAAGCAAGCGACGGCAAGCCATGTGTTGCATACATCGGTCCGGACGGGGCAGGTCATTATGTCAAGATGGTGCATAACGGCATTGAATATGCGGATATGCAGCTGATCGCAGAAAGCTACGACTTGATGAAGAATGTATTGAAGATGGACCATCATGACATCGCTGATACGTTCGCGGAATGGAATAACGGTGAACTGGATTCGTACTTGATTGAAATCACAGCGGATGTCTTCCGTAAACTTGACGAAGACGGCACGCCGCTCGTTGAGAAAGTGATGGATAAAGCGGGACAGAAAGGCACAGGCAAATGGACATCCATCAATGCACTTGAACTGGGTATTCCACTTACGATCATCACGGAATCCGTATTTGCGCGCTTCATCTCCGCACAGAAAGACGAACGCAGAATCGCCGCGAAGGAATTCGTCGGTCAGGAATATTCATTCAAAGGCGATAAGGAGGAGTTTCTTGAGCAGATCCGTCAGGCGTTGTATATGAGCAAGATCTGCAGCTATGCCCAAGGGTTCAGCCAGATGAAAGTCGCCAGTGAAACGAACAACTGGGATCTTAAACTCGGCGATCTTGCGATGATCTGGCGTGAAGGATGTATCATCCGTGCGCAGTTCCTGCAGAAGATCAAAGAGGCTTATGATAACAATGCGGAGCTGCAGAACTTGCTGCTTGATCCTTACTTCAAGGATGTCGTCTCCAAATATAACGGTTCACTGCGCAAAGTGACTGGAACTGCCATCGAAGCAGGATTCCCGGTGCCGTCATTTGCAGCTGCCATCACTTATTTTGACAGCTACCGAGCAGAAAACCTGCCGGCCAACTTAATTCAGGCGCAGCGTGACTACTTCGGTGCCCATACTTATGAACGTAAAGATAAAGAAGGCATCTTCCATACAGACTGGAAATAACAATAAAACCATGATGACTCAGTCATCATGGTTTTATTTAATCGGCAGGACAAAAGTCATCCGTGTATAATCGCTGTCAAAATCAAGCTGAAGCGGCAGCAGGGAGACGTAGTAATCATTTTTCTTGTATTCCAGTGTCATGAGCTGCTGCTCTATCGACTGCCAGAGCTTGTTATAAAGAAAATCGATATGGCCCTGCTGCTGGAAGACAGCGCTTTTCGTCTCTTTCATATATTCAATGTCAAGTGTCGTATGCGCGTCGTATGGAACCCCGTAGAAGATTTCGGTCCCGTCCTTCGTCGGATGAACGACTACATGAAGCTGTTGAGCGGCAGTCAGGCTGCGCAAAACATCAAAATGGCCGCTTTCCTTCGCTTCATATAAGAGGTCGGGAATGAGAAAATGATTGAATAATTCCTGATGGTCAACCATCGTCCGGTAGCCGGCGAGCCGGACTTCATGAAAATCCTGAATGCTGAATGACAGAGGCGGCTGTTCAGTCACTCCGAGTCTCACATACAGTCGGTTGAATACTTTCAAGGATTCCTTAGTCGTTCTTGCCAGCATCGGGGAGATGCCGTGGTAGTCACTGAAGTCATCAGAGAAACTATGCGCGTCGTTATAGCCGTAGTATTCAGCGACATCTATAAGTCGGCGGTCACCAGTCATAAGTTCCTGTGCCGCTTCTGATAACCGGCGGCGGTGCACATACTCTTCAGGGTTCATGCCGCAGATCATCGTGAAGGTCTGATTCAGATGATAGGCAGTCTCACCGATGTAGTCCGCCATTTCTGTTAAGTCGATGTGATCCAGCAGATGGTCCTCCAGATAGACGATGGTCTGCTGCACCAGTTGTAAAGCTTCCATTAAATCACACTTCCATTATTTTTTCATGAGCCGAACTGATAAATGATCATCAAGTCATTCTTATCATCAGGATAACCGCTGAGCGGGATACGGCTGATCTCAGTGAACAGATTGAGCTGGTTGATGACATCGATATAGTCACTCTTTGCATAATATAATATCACTAAAACGCGTGTGTTGTAAGCAGCATGGGTCAGGAACTGATGCAGCACAGACTTGAATATATCCGCTGAAAAAGGATTGAAGAAAAAGAGGATCGTCTCGCGGCCGGTGAAGCGGTAATCCGTCACATTCTGATTGAAGGCATGAACGCGACCGGCTGCCTGATGATGCATTTCATAGGAGCGGATATTTTTCATCCCATCCATGTACAGTGCTTTATTCAGTTCAATACCCGCTGTATCGATATCAAATCTGTAGTTCATAAAGATAGGCACACGCATCAGTCCTGAGCCGAAATCAACGAGTCTGTCATTTTTCCGGATGAAAGGCTGTAACTGACTGCTTAATGTCAACAGGTCGTCATAACTCGTCGGTTCGTAGCGGTGATAGTGCCTGATGGTCGGAAACTGGTGGTTCGTGCCATTGGTCTCAATGTGGAGTAAAGTATCATAATCCATTAGTGCGCCTCCTGTAAAAGACCTCTTCCACTACGGAAGAGGTCTCTATTAAAATTCCCACCAGTGCAGGTTATCCCGGCTGAGTAACAGCTGGCTTTTGACCGGTCCGTTTGAACCGGCCGGATAGTTCGGGAAAGGCGCTGGATTATCATTCCAGTACTGGTCGACTGTATCGACATAAGCCCAGGTCGCCTTCAGTTCCTCCCAGTGCGTGAAGTTCGTTGAATCGCCTCGCAGACAGTCATAGATCAGTCCTTCATAGGCATCGACTGTGTTCATCTTATCCTGAGTCGTCAGGGCGTAGGATAGCTTCACCGGCTCTGTATCAATGCCTTCGATATACTTACGGGCATTCAGGTGAAGCTCTATGCCTTCGTTCGGCTGGATATTGATGACCAGTAGATTGGAATCCAGATGCTGGTCTTTCTTATAGTAAAGGTTCATCGGCACTTCTTTGAATTCAACAACGACGCGGATTTCCTTCTTCTTCATGCGTTTCCCGGTCCGGATATAAAATGGCACACCTGCCCAGCGGAAGTTGTCGATCATTACTTTGGCAGCGACGAATGTCGGCGTATTGGACATAGGGTCTACATGTTCTTCATCGCGGTATTTAGGCACTTCTTCTTCATTGACGATCCCTTTATCATACTGACCGCGGACGAAGTAGTTTCTCACTTCAGACGCACTCACGTGACGGATGGAGCGCAGCGCTTTGACTTTCTCGTTCCGTATATCTTCTGACTGAAGAGAAATAGGGGGCTCCATCGCAAGCAGTGATACAATCTGCAGCATGTGGTTCTGCACCATATCTTTCAGCGCGCCGGAATTGTCATAATATCCGCCGCGGTCTTCAACACCGAGCGTCTCAGATGAAGTAATCTGGATGTTCGAGATGTATTTGTTGTTCCATAATGGTTCGAACATCGCGTTGCTGAAGCGGATGATCTCAATGTTCTGCACCATATCTTTCCCTAAGTAATGGTCAATACGGAAGATTTCTTCTTCCTTGAAAGATTTAGTGATCTGTTTATTCAGTGCTTCCGCTGTCTTCAAGTTAGTACCGAACGGTTTCTCGATGATCAATCGCTTGAAACCTTTCGTCTTAGTCAGTCCGCTTGATTTCAAAGCATCAGTTACAATGCCGAAAAACTCAGGTGCCATCGCCAGATAGAACAGCCGGTTACCTTCAAGCTTGAACTGCTGGTCGAGCTCATCAGACAAAGTCATGAGCGCTTTGTAACTGTTCAGGTCATTGACATCGTTGGGCTGATAGAACACATGCGTCATAAACTCATCGATGCGATGCGTATCCTTCACGTGCTCACCGATGGAAGCCTTAATTTCTTCGCGGAACTTTTCGTTGGTCCAGTCACGTCGGCCGACGCCGATAATTGCGACATGTTCATTAAGATTATTCTGTTGAAATAGATGGAACAGCGATGGGAACAGCTTTCGATGGCTCAAGTCGCCGGTCGCTCCAAAAATTGTGATTAAACATGGTATATTTTGTTTTTCGATATCCAACTGAGTAACCTCGATTCGTTAAAAGTCCTTTTTATTTTTTCATACAATCTCTGAAAACACAAATAAAACATGCTATAATGACTTGATTAATTAAGAAGGTGAAATGAATGAAAATTACTTTTTTAGGCACAAGCGCGGGCCTGCCGACTAAAGAGCGGAATACGCAGACGACAGTGCTGGATTTAAACCCGGTTTATAACGAATACTGGCTCATCGATGTCGGTGAGGCCGCTCAGCACCGTATATTAAATACGAACATCAAGCTCGGCAAACTGACGACCATATTGATCACGCATCTTCACGGGGACCATATATTCGGTCTGCCGGGGCTGTTGACATCACGAAGTTTCCAGGGCGGTGAAGGGAAACCCCTGCAGGTCATCGGACCGAAGGGGATTAAGCAGTATATAGAAACGACGCTTGCTGTATCGGCCTCTCATCTGAACTATCCGCTTGACATCATTGAACTGGAAGGTGACGAAAACCAGCTGCTGATTCATGACATCACAGTTTCGGTTCGCCTGCTGCAGCATGGCATCCCTTCATACGGCTACAGGCTGCAGTTTCCGGATAAGGAAGGAAGCCTGAAGCAGCAGTCGCTGCAGGAAGCAGGGATAGAACCGGGACCTATCTATAAAGCCTTTAAGACGCAGGACGTTGTCGACTATAACGGGGTGATATATACGACGGCTCACTTCAAGGAGCCGGCAGAACGCGGTAAAGTCATCACGTTCTTCGGGGATACGATGCCTGCCGCAAGTGAAGCTCAGCTGGCTGACCAGGCGGATGTCATCGTTCATGAGTGCACTTATCTGGAAGGTGACCATGAACTGAGCCATAAATATTACCACAGCCATATCGCAGATGTCATGCAGCTGGCAGTATCAAGCAGTGTCAAGATGACACTGCTCAATCATGTGAGCAACCGCTACACGAAGGAAGATATTGAAGTGCTCATGCGCCGGCTGCAGGACGAGCATCCTGAATTCACTTTCCGGATAGCAGAAGACTATATGTGTTATGAACTGTAGTTCATTACAATAGCAGCCCTCAATCAATTGAGGGCTTCTATTTATTCGGATAATTCCTTGCTGCGTTTGTGCCCTTCCTGCAGGCAGTCACCTGCTGCATGTCTTCTGCCACTTCAAGCGCCGAATTCTCAGCCTTATGACGCTCAGCGAATGACTCAGAGAATGTAATGCCGGTCATGGAGTGCTGCAGCCGGTCATTGGTGTTCGGCATAAGTCGTGCGACAGGATTTGCAGTGTTAAGCATGGTTTTGATCTGATGGATCGATATGCCTGCCATAATAGAGGTGAAATGATTTTCGGGTCTGATTTTATCTTTAATACGCTGTGCGAGCGACTGAACATCGTAATACCTGGCCGCTAAAAACACTTGGTCAGCAGTTCCCATTATAGCCGCAGTTAATATTGAATTTCTCCTGACAGCCTTTCAGCATGGCTTCACTTAAACGGTTCGTCAAATATCGTGGCTGTGAAGGACGCTGCAGTCCATCAGTCTTTCACAGCCATATTACTGCACCGCAGAAGATTATTTTCATCTTTGACACCTGTGCTGTTTAATTAATATCAGTATTAGTGTACCATAACACTGTAAGTTGCTACTATGACACAAGGAGGGATGAAGTCATGCTTGGTAAAAAGTTTTTACTGACCGGTGGAACTGGCGGACTAGGGGAAGCGATACTTGAAGAACTGATTAGAAACGGGGCATTCGTCACGGTCATCGGCAGGAATGAAGAGAAGCTGGCTGGGTTGACGGCCAAATATCCGGCACAAGTGGACGTGTTCAAGGCGGATTTGAACGAACGGGAAGCGGTCGACCGGCTCGGAGATTTTCTGCGCAGCGGGCAAACGGTTTATGACGGACTGATCAACAATGCGGGGTTCGGTTACTTCAAATCATTTATGGACCACACGCCTGAAGAGATTCATGATGTATTGAATGTCAATCTGACGCAGACGATACTGCTGACTCATCTGGTGATCCCTTATATAAGAGCAGAGGGGTCGATCGTCAACATCTCCTCACAGGCAGCGAGAGTGACGACGCCTTACAGCTCCATCTACGCTGCTTCCAAAGCAGGATTATCAGCATTCACCAATGCGCTGCGCATGGAAGAGCCGCTGCATGTGATGACCGTGCAGACAGGACCCATCGGCACTGCGTTTTTTACGCGTGCAGACAGCAGCGGGAAGTATGACGCGATGACGAAGCGGCTGCAGCTGGACCGCCATAAGCTCGCCCGCGAAATTGTCGACGGGATAGTGACAAAGAAAACAGAGATCAACCGCCCGCAGTGGATGCATTATGGATTGACGCTCTACAATTTGTTCCCACGCTTCATCGAGCGGAAACTTGAACGGCCATTTCTGTCCAAGAGCAGGCTGGATTAATCTTAATGATAAAAGAAGTGATGCCCGGCCGAAAAATGGCCGGGCATTACTTCTGCTGTTCAGGCAGCAGATGATAGGATTCAAGAAACTCAGTGACTTTTTTGCGGTAAGTAACTGGATTGACGTTGTAGCTTGCGGCATGGCCGCCGTACTCCGGATACCACTTCATCTTCGGGCCTCTCTTCTTGTTGTACAAGTCCACTGAATGCGTATACGGGATGAACGTATCGGGCTTCGAGTGGATGAATAGCACCGGCTGCTCAATGTTCTCGACAATCTTGATCGGTGACACGGCATATAATGAGAACTTGGAGCGCATGCGTAGGAAAATGTTGATGATATACAGCAGAAAGCCGGAGCCGATTTTAAGGCGCGCTCCGATAATGTGTGTCAGCACCCGCTCGAAAGAAGAGAAGGAGCAGTCAGAAATATAGAACTCAGCCTCACTGGCCAGCTCGCCGGCGTAGAGCAGCATCGTCGCGGCACCCATAGATTCTCCGTGAATACCGAATTCCACATCATAGCCGTAATGCTCTTTCAAATGGAGAATGACGGCTTCAAGGTCAAACTTCTCGTAGTAGCCGTAAGTCGAATAGACACCGCCGCTTGAGCCGTGTCTTCGATGGTCGAAGATGATCGCATTGAAGCCGAGCTCAAGAAATAAGTTCATGTATTTAATAGATGTAATTCGATTTTCAGTCACTCCGTGGCAGAAGATCATCCATTTTTTGTGGGGGTATTTCTTGATGACTTCCGCTTCGATGTTATAGCCGTTTTTCGATGAGATGGTCACCTGTTTCGGCTTCAGGGCATAGTAGGCTTTCTCGTCGAGCCGTTTCGCCTTGATCTCCCGGCGGCGGATGACTTCAACGTCCCGCAGCTTGAAGTTGAGAATATAGTTGCTTGCGAGTAGACCGGTTGTTACAAGTGCACCCGTTGTCGCCAGAGAAGTGACAAGCGCTGCCTGCTTCCAGTTCATGATAAATGGTCCTTGTAGTCAAGGTCCTTGAAGTGATCACGTGTTGTTGTCTTGGAATTGCTCACCTGCTCGTAATGAGCAAGGTTAGTCGTGAGCTGGTCCACACTGCTTGCACCGGAGACGATCGATGCGACCGGCTGATTGAGCAGGTAACGGATGGCGCTTTCAGCGAGCGGCGCATCTTGAGCGGCTTTTGTGAGCGTCTCTGTCAGTTCTTCACGACTGTAATCCATGACGCCGTCTTTGAATTTTCTGTCGATGACTTCTGCATAGTTGTCAGTCAGCAGGCCTTTCATGACCGGGCCGCGTGCAAGTATTTTGACATCGTGGGCCGCAATGGCTTCCGTCAGCATTTCCGGACGGTTATCAATCATATTGAACTGCATCATCACAACATCGATGTCACTGTGGTTTAAATAATAGTCGATGACATTCGGCCGGATGGAACTGATGCCATACGTTCTAATCAGGCCATCACGTTTCAATGTATTGAAGGCATCGATTGTTTCATCTTTATTATCTTCAATCATGCCGCCGTGCAGCATATATAAATCGAGATAGTCTGTGCCGAGCCTTCTCAGACTCTCTTTGACGCTTGACAATATATGTGCCCTTGATGGGTCCCACTTTACGTCATCATCCTCATAGTTGAACGCATTGCCGACTTTTGACGCGATGATGATATCACTGCGTTTGTTATGCTCCTTCAGAAACTTGCCGATCAGTTCTTCATTCTTCCCTTTATCGTATAAATCAGCTGTGTCAAAATAATTGATGCCCTGATCGATAGCTGTGTTCATAATCAGAGCGGCATCGTTATAGCGATGGGGTAAGTTCATACAGCCGAGCCCCATCTCTGATAGTTCCAGTCCGCCTCTTGTACGTCTATAATTCACAAATGTTCCCTCCTAGTGGTATGATAATCATAGTTTAACACGTTGAGAAATGAGGGCAAAATAATGACATTTGAAGAACGTACATTGCAGAAAGAAGAGATTTACAGCGGCCGCATCATTACGGTGGAGAAACATGATGTAGAACTGCCGAACGGTCATAGAACAACAAGAGAAATCGTCAAGCATCCGGGTGCCGTCGCTGTCCTTGCGGTCCATGAAGGTAAAGTGCTGCTCATTAAACAGTTCCGTCAAGCGATGGAGGAAGTGCTGATTGAAGTGCCGGCCGGCAAGGTCGAACAGGGAGAGACCCGTGATTACACAGCGCTGCGTGAACTGGAGGAGGAGACCGGCTATACGACGGATGATATCACACATCTCTATGATTTTTATGTCTCGCCGGGGTTTTGTGACGAATTGATTTCGCTGTATTACACGGACCAGCTCATTCCATCCGACGAACTGACAGCAGACGATGATGAATTTGTCGAAAAAATGTGGGTGCCGGTGGATAAAGTGAAACAGCTGCTGCAGTCAAATCAAGTCAGAGATGCCAAGACGATGCTGGCACTCCAGTATTTACTGCTAAATTGTAATCATTCTAATTAAATGACCATTTGTAGTTGCAAAGTACGTGAATTACTGCTATTTTATTAATATATTATCAGGGTGCTAGGGTAGGTGACACATGCAGGAACGAATTCAGAAAATTAAAGACCAGCTGCACGCAGCTTCCTATAAATTGACCCCCCAGAGAGAAGCGACTGTCATCGTCTTGCTTGAGAATGAAGCAGATCACCTCAGTGCTGAGGATGTCTATTTAAAGGTCAAAGAAAAGGCGCCGGAAATAGGACTTGCGACGGTATACCGGACATTGGAACTTCTTGCTGAACTTAAAGTGGTCGATAAGATCAATTTCGGAGACGGTGTGGCAAGATTTGACTTAAGAAAAGAAGGGGCAGAGCATTTCCATCATCATCTTGTGTGCATGGAATGTGGTGCCGTCGATGAAATAGAGGAAGACCTTCTCGGAGAAGTAGAACTGAAAGTGGAAAGAGACTACAACTTTAAAATTATGGACCATCGTCTGACGTTCCACGGAATATGTCACCGGTGCCAGCGCTAACCGCAGTCGTCAAGAATGCGGTTTTTTCTATGATTATAAAAAGATTATGGTAAACTTAATGAGAGGTGAGAAGATGCGTGATATAGTAGAAGAGTTTCTGCATTTCATTATGATTGAAAAAGGGCTGAGCGAGAATACGATTGCTGCCTACAGAAGAGATTTAACAGGTTATATCAACTTTCTTGAGCGAGAGAAAATCGGCCATCTGGATAACGTCGACCGCTTTACCATTACATTGTATTTAGGTCAGCTGAAAGAAGAGAACAAGTCTCAGAAGACCATCGCAAGAAACACAGCATCCATCAGAGGATTTCACCAGTTTGCCCTCCGGGAGAAATACGCGGTGAAAGACCCGTCAGTCATGCTCGAACCGCCGAAAGTGGCGAAACATCTGCCGGACGTCCTGTCTATTGCCGAAGTCGATGTTTTTCTTGAAGCGCCTGACACATCCAAACTGTTCGGCAGAAGAGATCAGGCGATGCTTGAACTGTTATATGCGACGGGCATGCGGGTCAGCGAGCTGATCAATCTTGATTTGGAGGATATTAATCTGATCATGGGCTATGTCCGGGTGTTCGGTAAAGGCAACAAGGAACGGATCATTCCGCTCGGCTCCAAATCGATGACCGTGCTCGCTGATTATATTAAGCATACGCGTCCGAAAATGCTCAAAAAAGAAGTCACCGACAGCCTGTTCCTCAATTTTCACGGCCGCCGGATGACACGCCAGGGCTTCTGGAAAATTATTAAGCAGCTGAAGGAAGAAGTAGGCATCAAGAAAAAACTGACGCCGCATACACTGCGGCATTCATTTGCGACCCATCTGCTTGAAAACGGGGCGGACCTGCGTGCGGTCCAGGAGATGCTGGGCCATGCGGACATCAGCACGACGCAGCTGTATACCCATATATCGAAGAAACAAATACGGGATGTCTATAAGAAGACACATCCAAGAGCATAAGGAGGCTGTTATGAATCAGGAAAAGAATAAGTACATCACATTGATTGTTTTACTGGCCATTGCCCTTGGCTGGGGGATCTACTACTGGATGTTTATTGCCCATTAACTGACGTTCACGCTCAGCGATCACTGCACTGCGGTCTCTTGTCGCATGGAAATTAATCCAGGCGTCATCGGCCGGACGCTCGGAATCAAAGTCCGGATAGAGCGCTTTAAGCTGACGGAGACATGAAGCGGTCAGCGGCAGCTGCAGCGGCGTGTATGGGCCGGCTGTTCCAAGCCGTTTCTCCAGTATAGGAATAAGGGCTGGTTCAACACCGTATTCAGTCAGCAGCTGGGCATGCCGCCGGAAGCCGTCCACTGCTTTTCGCAGACAGCGTGCAGCGCCGGCCGTATTACCGCGCCGGTGATGATACTGACTGGTCGCAAGCATAATAAACGCGACTTCAATGTCTTTCTTGCTATAGGAGGGTCTGGCTTTCCAGACGTCCTCCAGCAGTTCATGGCATTCAAAGTAGTGACGTTCATGTAAAAACTGATAGTAGTAATTCAACATTATATTCATTAGAAAACTCCTGACTGTGAGGTGACGTTATGTACGAAGTAAGACTCGATGCCTTTCAAGGTCCGTTAGACCTGCTGCTGCATCTCATCAAAAAATTTGAAATCGATATTTATGACATCTCGATGAAACATCTGACTGAACAGTACTTTCATTATATCAATTCAATGACTGAACTGGATATCAATGTGCAAAGTGAATATTTGGTCATGGCGTCAGAACTGCTGCGCATTAAAAGTAAAATGCTCCTCCCTGTGCCGCATGAAGCCAGTGAAGACGATCCCCGGGATGAGCTGGTATCTCAGTTGATTGAATATCAGAATTATAAATACTATGCAGAACTGCTGGAAGAGAAGCGGCACGAACGGGACCAGTTCTTCATTAAAGCACCGGCAGACTTGTCTCAGTACGAGCGCCCTGTCAATGAAGCGCTGGAACTGTCTGTGATTGACCTCATGGCGGCCTATCAGAAGGCACGGGCCAGAAAGAAAGTGCAGGTGCCTGAAGTGACACTTGCCCGTGAATCCTATACGATACAGCAGGGTACAGACTTAATCAGGCAGCGCTTGAGTGCGGATGGTCATATCCGCTTTACGGACTTATTTACGTTCAATGAATCCCGGCATCGGCTCGTGACCATTTTTATCGCGATGCTTGAGATGATCAAGCATCAGGAAATTGCCGTCAGCCAGGAGACATTGTTCGGCGAAATCGAAATTAGAAGAGGGAAGTTAGCATGTTAAGCAATCAGGATATATTAACAGGTCTCCTTTATACCGTAGGAGACGAAGGCATTGAACAGCTGACGCTTTGTGAGCTGCTTGATGTCACCGCAGATGAAATCACTGAACTCGTCGCGCACTTCGACTCGCGGGTCATGCGCATCCAAAAATACGGCAGCCGTTATTTTTTAGGCGTTATGCCGGAACTGAATCCTTATATCGACCGGCTGGTGACACAGGAAGTCGGACGTAAGTTGACACAGGCCTCAATGGAAACATTGGCCATCATCGCTTATAATCAACCCGTAACGAGAAGTGATATTGAAGCGATGCGGGGCGTGAGTTCCGACGGTCCTGTCAAGACGCTGCTCGACAAAGGTCTGGTCATCACTAAGCAGGAGGAGACACGAAGTCAGCAGCTTTATACCTCTGATTATTTCCTGCAGGTGTTCGGCATTGAATCACTTGCTGAACTGCCTGCGGACAGCACGACAGAACATGAACTTGAGATGGAACAGTTCTTTAAATCTATGAACGACAAAGGAGACTCATATGAGTGAACAATTTGAAAGACTGCAGAAAGTCATTGCACAAAGCGGTGTAACATCACGCCGAAAAGCGGAAGTCCTCATTACAGAAGGTAAAGTGACTGTGAACGGTGAAGTCGTCAAGACACTGGGCACGAAGGTGAAACCGACCGACAAGATAGAAGTGGAGGGGATACCGCTTGAGAATCCGGATAAGCTGTATATTTTATTCCATAAACCGGCGAAAGTCATTACAAGTGTATCCGATGATAAAGGGAGAACCGTCGTCACTGATTTCTTTCCGCAGCTGCAGGAACGGATATTCCCGGTCGGCCGGCTGGACTACGAGACGTCAGGATTACTGCTGCTGACGAATGACGGCGAATTTGCGAACCACATGACACATCCGCGATATAAAGTGAAGAAGAAATACGTGGCGAAGCTGAAAGGCTATCTGCTGCGTGAACAAGTGAGACAGCTGGAGCAAGGCATCATGCTTGAAGACGGCAAAACGGCACCAGCTGTGGTCAAAGTGAAATCACAGGACCGGGAGAAGAATACAACGCTCGTTGAGATCACTATATCTGAAGGCAGAAACCGGCAGGTCCGCCGTATGTTTGCGCATTTCGGTCATGAAGTGGTGAAGTTATCACGCATTGAATACGGTAATCTGACGCTGAAAAGTCTGAATGCCGGAGATGCGCGCGAACTCTCGCCGCATGAAGTGAAGACGCTGCGTCAGATGGCACAGTTTAAAGGCTAAAATTCACATTGTTGCCACTAAATCAATTTTGTTGAATGCTATAATAGACATAATCATGTTTAAGTAAGGAGTATGTTATGTCCAGACAAGCGAAGAAAATCACTCAATATATCGTTATGCTGCTGATTATCGCGGCGATCGGGTTCATCATCTACATCACGATGACAAAAGACAACAAAGGTATTGTGAAAGTTGGAGAGCAGGCACCTGCCTTTCAGCTGAAGACAATGGACGGCAGAACAGTCAACTTGAGTGACTATAAAGGTAAAGGGCTCATCCTGAACTTCTGGGGAACATGGTGTAAGCCGTGCCGCAAGGAGATGCCTGCGCTGAATAAGAACTACGAGAAGTATAAGAAGCAAGGTGTCGAAGTACTTGCCATCCATATTAAGAAGACGCCGCAGCAGGTGACTCAGTTCTTTAAAGGACTGGATGAACCGGTCCGGCTGCCCATTGCTTTTGATAACAACAATGAAGTGAGCGATGCCTTTGGTATCGATCCGCTGCCGACGACTGTGGTCATTGATAAGAACGGCACAGTCAAAGCGGTCCATGAAGGCGAAATGAACAGCGGGACTATCGAAAAATACATGAAAAGCATTACACCGTAAGTGAGGGCCGGTCAATGAATGAAAAACAAATAGTCTGCACATGCGGACACGTCAATCCTCCGGGGACACAGCTGTGCCAGAACTGCGGACGATTGATCAACGATGATTATGATAAGAAGAAAACGACAGATATTATGCGTTACGATGGTTCTGCCGTGCGCAGTAAGACGAAAAACAGAACGTTGATCGATAAAATATGGATCTTCTTCAGCTCGGTCAAAACAGGAGTGACACTTCTTGTGCTGACCGTCATCGGAGCGGCTATCGGTTCTATACTGCCGCAGCAGTACTTCATCCCATTGAATGAAGACCCCGCAACATTCTACAGTGAGAAGTACGGCTCTATCGGCTATCTCTACTACAAGCTCGGGTTTGATAACCTTTATACATCATGGTGGTTTTTGATTTTGCTGGCACTGGTTGCCTTCTCAATCATTGCAGCGAGTATTGACCGCGGTGTGCCGCTCTTTAAGTCGCTGCGCAGCCAGACAGTCAAAAAGCATCCGTCTTTCCTGAAAAGACAGCGGCTGACATTGACTGATTCTAAAACAGTGGCGCTTGAAGACGTCAAAGCGACGCTTGAGAAAAAACGCTATAAAGTGAAAATAGAAGGCAGCTCACTGCTTGCTGAAAAAGGAAGGATCAGCCGTTACGGTCCTTATATCAACCATCTCGGGCTGATTATTCTGCTTGCCGGCAGTATGCTGCGTTTTATTCCGGCGTTTTATTACGACGGCTCGATCGCGCTGAAGGAAGGGGATACGAAAAGTGTTCCCGGCACAAACAAGCATTACTACATCAGACACGACAAGTTTATTTTTGAGCAGTATGATCAGACGGCGCAGTCCAATACTGTTTCGATGAAAGCAGATGCGTCAGAGAATATGATAGCAAAGAACTACGAAACGAAGCTGACACTCTTTACCAATGGCAATAAGAACATCCCGGGTGCAGAACCTGCTCTCAATGAACTGAGAAAAGGCAGTATCCGCGTCAATCACCCGTTTAAGTTTGACCATTTCGAGCTTTATCAGAACAGCTTTGATCAGAGCCAGCTGAAGGAAATGACCTTTAAACTCATCAATAACAAGACAGGGCAGGAGACAGGGAAACAGTTCACGGTGAACCTGGATGAACCCGCGTCCGATTATAAAATCGCGAATAACTTATCGATTCATTTAAGGAACTATGCCCCTGATTTTGATAAGGTCGAGGCAAATGGTACACTGTCTACAAAGTCACCGAATACGATCAACCCGGCCTTCGTCTTTGAAGTTGCGGAGAAAGGCCGGAAACCTGAATTCAGTATGCTGAAAATCCGTTCATCTCAAGACATTTCACAGGGGAACGACTATTCCATCAAGTTTGTCAGTGCGACTAATCATATACTGACTTTCCTGACAGTGAAAAAAGACTTGACGCTGCCTATTTTATTCGCCGGTTTCACTATCTTCCTGCTCGGGCTGTTCATCGGCTCCTATATCAATCACCGCAGAATATGGATCAATCAGGAGAACGGCTTTAAACTGGCAGCACATACGAACAAAAACTATTTCGGTCTGAAAAATGAAATCAACAGTTTATTAGAAACTTATCATCTACCTGAAGTTAAGGACAAAAATGATGAATCGGAGGATCAGTCATGAATCATGATACACTATTGAATATCAGCAGCACGGCGTTATACGCTGCATTCATTCTTTATTTAATAGCAATCGTTCCTTTTTCTGCAAGCATTAAAGCAAAAAGAAAAGGAAGCGAACGCATCGCTGTCATACTGACAGCTGTCGGCTTTATTATGCAGCTTGTCTACTTTGTCACACGATGGCTTGCTGCCGGTCATGCGCCGGTCAGCAACATGTATGAATTTTTAACGATGTTCGGGATTATGATGGTCGGCGGCTTCCTCGTCATCAACGCCATCTATCATACACCGATTCTTGCCTTATTTTCACTGCCGGTAGCGATGCTGGTCATCGTTTATGCAAGTATGTTTTCGCACGATGTCTCACCGCTGATTCCGGCGCTGCAGAGTAACTGGCTGGCTATTCACGTCATTACAGTGACATTATCCTATGGTATTTTATCGGTCAGTTCTATAGCCGGTCTCATCTATTTGCTGCGCTATGTTGACAGCAGCAAGAAATCAAAAGATGCATTCTGGCTTGAAGTCGTCATGTATTTCATCGTCCTTGTCATCGCCTTTATTTTGACGACGATTGTGATGAAAGGCATTGTCCATTATGAGGACAACTTCTTCTATACGGATAAAAATGGCCGTGATGCGGTCGCAAGCTATCACCTCCCTGCGCTGATCACATTTAAGGATGCGATTCCTGTCAATCCGAATGGTGATAATCAGTGGAAAGAAACGAAACATTTTATGACCGGTATTGAAGTCCCGCCGGTATTGAACGCACAGAAATTAACGACTGTGCTCTGGTCGATTATTATCGGTTCGATTCTTTACGCGCTGATTCGCCTGATTGCAAGAAGGACGATCTTTTCGATGGTCAAACCACTGACGACCAAAGTTTCACTGCCGATGATGGATGAAATCGGCTACCGCTCAGTCATTATCGGCTTCCCGCTGTTTGCGCTAGGCGGCATATTATTTGCAAGCATCTGGGCTCAGATCGCCTGGAGCAGATTCTGGGGCTGGGACCCGAAAGAAGTATGGGCACTGATTACGTTCCTGTTCTATGCCATTTTCCTGCATTTAAGATTAGGACGCGGCTGGGAAGGCAAGAAATCAGCATGGCTTGCAGTAGTCGGTATGGGAATCATCTTATTTAACGTCATTGCGGTAAACTTAATTATTGCAGGGCTGCATTCATACGCCTAGAAAAGGATGTGTCATATGAAAGAGAGAATTCTGATTGTAGATGATGAAGATAGAATTAGAAAACTTGCTAAGATGTATCTGGAACGGGAAGGCTTTGAAACCGTGGAAGCAGCAGATGGTGAACAGGCACTCGAGCTGGCACTGGCGAGCAACTTCCACTGTATTTTACTGGATATCATGCTGCCCGGTATGGACGGCATGGCAGTCTGCCGCAAAATCCGGGAGGAGAAGTCGACGCCGATTATTATACTGACGGCTAAAGGCGAGGAGAACAACCGGGTGGAAGGCTTTGAGATCGGCGCTGATGATTATATCGTCAAACCGTTTTCGCCCCGCGAAGTAGTGCTGCGTGTCAAAGCGATTTTAAGACGCTCACAAAGTTCCCTGTTCTTTCAGCATGACAGTCATGCCAAAGATTTAATAGTATTCGACTCCCTCGTCATCGATAATGATGCCCACCGGGTGAGCGCAGAAAACAAGGAAGTCAATCTGACACCGAAGGAATATGAACTGCTGCTCTTTCTGGCAAAGTCACCGGACAAAGTCTTTGACCGTGAACAGCTGCTGAAAGAAGTATGGCACTATGAGTTTTATGGTGACTTACGCACAGTGGATACGCACGTCAAGCGACTGCGTGAGAAGCTGAATAAAGTATCCCCGCGGACAGCCGAGATGATTCATACGGTATGGGGCGTGGGCTACAAATTTGAGGTCAAAGACCAATGAAGTATTTAAATAGTGTCGTCATTAAACTGTGGTTAACTATCATTTTGATAGTGACTACAGTTTTAATTATATTGTCGATAGCACTCGTCAGTTTCTTCAACGCTTATTTCATTTCTGAGACGGGCAACAACCTCTATCAGAATGCCACTAAAATAGAACAGGTGCTGATGAGCCGGCACAATCAGCAGGATTCACTGGACTATGCCAAGGAGCTGATTGAGAACCCGGCCGGACTGATCATCATTAAAAGTAAGGCTGCACTGACGAAACCGTTTGATGACCCGCTCAAACAAATGATGGTTGATCAAGTGCGGACGAACAAAGATTACAAGAAGGTGTTTGAGCAGGAGCAGCACGTGACAAAGACTATCAATGTCCAGTATCAAGGAGAGCTGCACCGCTATATTCTGCTCGGTTTTCCTTCCCAGGCTTTTAATACGAACGGTGCGATCATCCTCTATCAGGATATCAACTCCATCTCGGACACCATCCAGTACATCTGCCTGATTATCCTCATCGTCACACTGCTGCTTATTATTTTGACGACGATCTTTGCCTTCTTTCTGTCGACAAGAATCACGAAGCCGCTGCTGCTGCTGAAAGACTCGGCCTTCAAAGTGGCACGCGGTGAACAGACCGGCAGACTGGATACGCAGTCGAGGGATGAGATCGGTGAACTGACGGTCGCTTTCAACAAGATGGAACAGGACATACGCCGCAACATCAGTTCCATCAAAGCAGAACGGAACGTGCGGGACAAACTGATTGACGCGATGGCAGACGGGGTGCTCAGCTACAATCTCGATATTGAAGCGCAGCTTAAAAATCCGATGGCCGACCGGTTTCTCGCCTTGATAGACGACGAAGCGAAAGCAGTGCTCACTGAACGGTTTAATGCAGTGACGACACTTGAACAGACGGAGACTTATTCAGTCACCGCGCACCATCATCACTTTGTCATCATCATCTCACCGGTGAAGACCAACCAGAAAATCGGAGCCGTTGCTCTCATCCGTGACATGACTGAGGAATATCAGAATGATGAGATGAAGAAGCGGTTTATCGCGAATGTCTCCCATGAACTGAGAACACCGATTCAGATGCTGCAGGGCTATACAGAAGCACTGCTCGACGGAATCGGTGAGACAAAGGAAGAACGCGATGAATTTCTCTATATTATTCTCGATGAGAGCAAACGGCTGAACCGGATGGTCAACGAGCTGCTCAACGTAGCCCGCTATGATGCCGGCAGCAATGAAATGCTGCTGGAGGATGTGCAGGTGAAGTCATTGTTTGACAAAGTTGCGACGAACTTCAACCAGCGCTTGAGCGACAACGGTGTCCAGCTGACTGTTGAAGTGGATGATGAGCTGCACTGGAGGATGGACTATGACAAGATGATCCAGGTGCTGACCAACTTAATAGATAACGCCATCAGGTACACGCATGCCGGTGACAAAGTTATGCTTCAGGCAGCCGGGGATGATGTGCTTGAGATGATTGTCATGGACACAGGTGTAGGTATAGCGGCGTCGCATCTTCCTCATATTTTTGACCGGTTCTACAAAGTGGATGCCGCAAGAACGCGAGGGAATCACGGGACAGGGCTCGGCTTGTTCATCGTGCAGGCCATCGTGCAGTCTCACGGCGGGACGATTACTGTGGCCAGTGAAGCAGGGCAGGGGACAAAATTCATGATTTCAATACCAAAACATTGATTTTTTATTGGTTTTTGATATGATTAGTGATGGACTTAAGTCCAAAATAATTAAATATTCATCTTCGGGGACGGTGAAATTCCGTACCGGCGGTTATAGCCCGCGACCTGTCATCGTATGATGATGGCTGACTTGGTGGAACTCCAGGGCCGACAGTAAAGTCTGGATGGGAGAAGATGGAGGGAACACATGAATATCGTCATGTTTATTTGTGATGCCACCTCCTCATTCTCGGATGAATGTAAGGAGTTTACCATGGCAAATATTCATAAGACAAAACGGCTGATCTTGATCAGTCTATTAAGCGCAATCAGTTTCATCTTGATGTTCATCAAATTTCCACTGCCGTTTCTACCGCCTTATTTAACGATTGATTTCAGTGATATTCCGGCACTGCTGGCATTATTCACTGTAGGACCCGCTGGTGCACTGGCTGTAGAAGCGATTAAAAATATTCTTAACTTCCTGTTCACTCCGGCCGATCCTGTCGGTCCGGTAGCGAACTTTTTAGCAGGTGCATCTTTCCTGCTGAGCATCTACTTTGTGTCAGGACGGCAGCTGAAGCATCATCTCGTACCTGCTTTTTTAGTGGCGACACTTGTCATGGCAGCTGTGATGAGCATTTTGAACTACTTTGTGCTGCTGCCGCTTTACGGCATGATCATGAATCTTGAGGATATCGCGGCGAACTTAAAAGTTATCGTGTCTGCAGGAATTATCCCGTTCAATGTCGTTAAAGGGTTAGTTGTCTCAGTCATTTTCATGCTCATCGCACGACCGCTGCTGCCACTGCTGCGCAGACGTTTTTAACATCATACTTGATAACAAACTAACATGACATAACAGAGCCGGCATTTGCCGGTTCTTTTTATGGAAACAAACACTTGCAATTGAATCGCCTATTGATTATGATATATCTTATTAAATATATCGGAATTGTAGGAGGTAAACAATTGATCTGGACAATTATTAGTGGTTTAATCGTAGGTGCACTTCTCGGTTTTGTCATGCAGCGGACAAGATTCTGTCTGACAGGCGGCTTCAGAGATATGTACGTGCAAAAAAGCAACAAAATGTTTTATGCGTTACTGATCGCCATTACCATTCAGAGCATCGGGCTGCTGATCTTATCAGCGGCAGGTGTCTATCAGCTGAGCTATGAAGCATTTCCGGTCGTCGGAACCATCATCGGCTCGTTTGTTTTTGGTGTTGGTATTATTCTTGCAGGCGGCTGTGCCACAGGAACATGGTACCGTGCAGGTGAAGGGCTGATCGGCAGCTGGATTGCCCTCTTCATGTATGCTCTCAGTGCATCAGCGACGAAATTCGGATTCCTGAAACCGGTCCTCGACAAAATCAACAGCAAAACAGTCGTCAGCTCTAGTATGACGGAAACGACAGGCATTCCATTCTGGGTGTTCGTTGTAGTGCTGGCAGCCGTCACGTTATTCTTTGTGAACCGTTCACTGAGTAAAAAGTCAGCCGCTGTTCCTCAATTGAAACAGCGCTACACAGGTATAAGACATTACTTGTTCGAGAAGCGTTATCATACATTTACAGCAGCGGTCGTCATCGGTTTGATCGCACTACTTGCCTGGCCGATGAGCATATCGACTGGTAGGGTCGGCGGTCTCGGCATCACGACACCATCAGCTAAACTGGTTCAGTTTATTACGACAGGTAATGTATCACTGCTTGACTGGGGCGTATTCCTTGTTCTTGGGATTGTCGCCGGCTCATACATCGCTGCTAAAGGGTCACGCGAATTCAGATGGAGACTGCCGGACATTAAGACGATCAGAAACAGCGTCATCGGTGGTGTGATGATGGGATTCGGCGCATCTATGGCAGGCGGCTGTTCTATCGGTAACGGTATGGTGGCAACAGCAACGATGTCATGGCAGGGCTGGCTGTCCTTAGTCTTTATGATCCTTGGCACCTGGTTTATGAGTTACTTTGTATTTGTCAGACCGATGCAGCAGTTTAAGAAATCAGCAAAAACTAAAGCGGTCGCGCAGACTGCCTAATAGACAGGAGAAGTTATTATGGTACACGAATTAGGGACGGTTGGGATGGTCTGTCCATTCCCGTTAATCGAAGCTCAGAAAAAAATGGAGACACTAGCAGTAGGTGAAGAACTTAAAATAGATTTCGACTGCACGCAGGCAACAGAAGCCATTCCGAACTGGGCAGCGGACAACAACTACCCGGTGACGAACTATGAGCAGCTGGATGATGCGTCATGGACCATCACCGTGCAGAAAGCTTAGTTTAAGAAAGTGATTGTCATAAAAAAACGGATGGAATAATAGATTCCATCCGTTTTTTATGTGGTTATTCGAATTTAAGTGCATCTCCGTCGAATGATTCATCTGCTACTTTAATAGAATCGGTCGGACATCCTTCAAACGCATCGATCATGTCTTCTTCCAGTTCTTCAGGAACTTCTTGAGTCCCTTTGTTGTCATCGAGGATTACAAATGCAATGCCTTCATCATCATAGTCATATATATCGGGCGCAGCGGCACCACAAGCACCACATGCGATACATGTATCCATATCGACAATCGTATATTTACCTGCCAAACTATTCGCCTCCTTACATAAAAGTGCTACACTATCAGTACATACTTATTTTAGAGATTCATTCCTTATTTTTCAACCTATATTATTCGGAGGAACCAATGAATTCTGTACTAGCACTGGCGGCAAAAAAGAAGTTTCAGTCAAAAACGGATAAAAGTTTCATTAATATATTGACCGGCTATAAATCCCACCAGACGTATTTCGATGCTTTAATGCAGGGGATGATGCCGTTCTATCATGCTTTTCCTGAGCTTAAAGCACTATTGACTGAACAGGATGGGGCGGTGGAAGATTATATTTTCTATCCTTATTTCTATGATTCCGCTGCACTGACCTTCCAGAGTTTGAGGCTGCTGACACAGTCGTTGTCCGCCTATGCCGGGAAGTTGACGACGTTTTATCCGGTCACCAATCATCTTTATGTGCAGCAGCAGGTCAAGCACTGTTTTGCTTACTACAAAAATCATCCTGATGAATTTAAAGCGGAACTTATCAGTCTATACGAACAGGTCGAACAGCAGCTCGGCGCATGCTGCAGCTTCCTGCTGCTGCCGGACGGATGCGGACAGCATAGTAGCAGGTCCGAACTGACGACCCGGTTTCAGCTGCCTGCAGACGCACTGGAGCTTGTACTGCTGAAGGAGTTCAATCTGCTGACCGAGCTCATCCGACAGCATCCGGTGCTGTCTCCTCTCTACATCCGGCTGCCGCTTCACAGTGCCACTGAGAAAACAGCAGCACTGCTCAGCGGGCGGCTCACCATTCAGCAGATGGCTGCTGCCCGCGGGGTTAAACATCACACTATAGAAGATCACCTCATAGAGATGATGATTAAAGATTATCCGTTTGACTGGCAGCGCTTCATCAGGCCGGCAGAGGTCGGTGAAATTCGGGCGCTGTACGACAAGCATGCTTTTGAACGGCTGAAGCCTTACTTCGAAAACTCAAGTATCGATGATTACTTCAAGATTAAGCTTGCCATCTGTCTTGTAATTAAGGGGGAATATAATGGACCAGAAGCAGATTCTTAAGCAAATATACGGCTTCCAGACGCTCCGTCCCGGGCAGGAGGCTATTGTTGAGGCAGCGAACCGCGGCGAGGATATTCTCGCGCTGCTGCCGACAGGTGGCGGCAAGTCACTCTGCTATCAGCTTCCTGTCCTGACTGTCAACGGCAGGGCGCTGGTCATTACACCGCTCGTTTCATTGATGGAGGACCAGGTCGCAGAGCTTAAACGGCTGAAAATCAAAGCGGTGTGCATTCACAGCCATCTTGATATCCGGGAGAAGCGGATGATTCTTGATCGGCTCCAGCAGTATCACTTCATCTTCTGCTCTCCTGAATGGCTTGCGACTGATAGAGCGCGCGCCTTTATCTCTGCTGTTGATTTCACCCATATCATCATTGATGAAGCGCACTGTCTCTCTGAGTGGGGTTATGATTTCAGGCCGCATTATCTGCTGCTGAACGAATTGCTGGATTATTATGCCGGCGTCCAGGTGATAGCCCTGACAGCGACTGCTAATGATAAGACCATTCATGACATCCAGCATCTGCTGCACCGGCGCCTTCATGTCATCGACAATCGAACGGTCAGAGAGAACATCTTTTTGAAGGTGCTGCCTGCGCCATCTGCCAGGAAAATGTCGCTGCTGAAAGAGCTGCTGTGGTCTGCCGGACCGTCAATCATCTACTTCTCTTCAAAGCGGATGTGCGATGATATCCATCAGCAGCTGACAAGTGCGGGTTTCAAGGGGATGACCTATCATGCTGATATGAGCTATGAGGATAGGATGGGCGTGCAGCTGTCCTTTCAGAATGACAGCATCCAGTATGTCTGCGCCACCAGCGCGTTTGGCATGGGAATCAACAAGAAGAATATCAGAACGGTTATCCACTATCATGTCCCGAAGTCGATGTTTCAATACGTGCAGGAAATCGGCCGGGCGGGGCGTGACGGTGAGCAGTCCCAGGCCATTCTGCTGTTTAATGCAGAAGACCTGAATATTGCCTACAGATTTCTTGAAGAAGACCGGGTGACAGAACAAGACCTGATATTATATCGGGACAATATCCGGCTCAGTGAAGAGAAACAGGAGTCTATCTCGATTCTGCTCAGACGATTTTCGTATCAGGAACTTGAGCGGCTGCTGACACTGGAAACCGCCGTCAAATATGAGGCGCTGCGGGCGATGACTGAATACGGGGCAAAAGACCATTGTCTGACCAGCAGGCTTTATGATGTAGAAGAAGGGTGCCGACATTGTCAAGTCTGTGTCGGTGATCAAGCGTTCAGCTTCCAGACGGTGCTGCAGCAGAAAACAGAGCTCGGCTACAAGGAATACATTAATTCTTTGTTTCCGGCCTAGTAGTGCTTTACTAATAAGTCTTTCATTGTCTATAATAAATAATATATTTATATAAAGAATAAGCAGGTGAGAACATGTCAAAAGATGATTTTAGAGATGAATTTGAAAAAAGCAGACAGCCTATCGAAAGACAGGAAGATGTGACAGAAGAGCCGACGGTGACGTCTGATGCGCAGGCGGATGACACGCAAGGATTTCTGAAGCGTGGTGTGTCCAGAAAGAACCGTTCAGCAGAAAGACGACGTCGTGTCGAACAGAACGAAGATGAACCGGCGGAAGAAAGAGGAAGAGACAAACGGCGTAAGCGCAACGCGGCAGCCGGTGAAGCGGATCAAACAATCAGCCGGACGACATTTGTTGCCGGTGCCGGCAGCACGGCGGAACAAAGTGCAGAAGCGGATGCGGTTGAGCCGACTCCTGTCGAGCCCGTCGCAGCAGAACATGAAAGTGATGAAGCAGACGAGCATAAGCCTGCAAGCAAGTTGATACCTCTGTTAGCGGCTCTGTTAATCTTAATACCGATCATACTGCTGATTGGAATGTATATTAACAAGCAGATCAACGGTCCAAAGCAGGATCAAGTAGCGGTCACTCAAAATAAAGAGCAGTCTACAGAAGACAAAGCTGCGACGAAATCAAAGGCTGAAACGACAGACACAGCTCAAGAGCCGGCGACGACAGAAGCAGTAACGACAGAAGCACCGATGACCGAAGCAGCAACTGAAGAAGTGACGACAGAAGCACCAATGACAGAAGCACCAACGACAGAAGCACCGATGACCGAAGAGATGACCGAAGAAGTAACAACAGAAGTACCGACGACGGAAACGCCGATGACAGAAGTAGCAACTGAAGAAGTAACAACAGAAGCACCGACAACAGAGGTGCCAACGACAGAAACACCGGCTTCCGAGAAAGTCACAACTGAAGATAGCCATCATACAGTAGCAGCGACTCACGTTGTAGGCGCCAACGAGAATTTATACCGCATTGCCATTAAATATTATGGCAGTGGTACACCTGCAAACGTAGAAAAGATTAGACGTGCCAATGGCATTTCAGGCAATGCAATCGGGGCAGGACAGACATTAGTCATACCTGAATAGTAAGCAAATTAGGGGGATGGATATGTACTTAAAAACGATTATGATACCAAAAGGCAAGTGTTATGTGGCAAGTCCTGACGATTCTGTCAGATCAGTGCTTGATAAGCTGGAGCATTACGGAATTGACGGCATGCCGGTAGTAGGCAGCGGTACTTATTTCGGCACAGCGACACAGTTTGATATTTTCAGACATTTCTTCTTCATGAAAGATAGAAAAGGTAAGGACGATTTTCTGGATAATACGAAGATTAAAGACATTTTGACACTTGATAAATATAGTGTTAAAGACGACTCATTATTTGAAGAATCATTTTTGTCACTTCAAGATTTCCCGATTCTAAGTATCATCAATGACCGTAATGAATTTCTCGGTGTAGTCACACGCTTTGATGTTATGGAGCAGTTCAAGAGTGCATTCGGCATGAACCGTAAGGGCGTCCGTATCGCCATCACTTCCATCGATGCAGAAGGCCGTATTAAGCGTCTGGCGCAGGCAATGCAGAAATTCAAAGTGAACGCCATTTCATTTGTTACATTTGATGAGACAGATAAGATGCACCGCCGTATGATCATTAAAGTAGAATCAGATAAGGACATCAAGAAATTTACAAAATACTTAAAAAATCACGGATTTAAAATCCTTGATATTCAAGAAGACTAAGGAGCTCGTTGCTGAGCTTCTTTTTTATGAGGAAGGTGTAATCATTTGAAAGTAATTGAAAGTATTATTATCGGAGCAGGGCCGTGCGGTATGTCAGCAGCAATCGAGCAGAAAAGGCTGGGGATTGATACGCTGATTATTGAAAAAGGGAATGTAGTGCAGGCAATCTACAACTATCCGACCCATCAGACGTTCTTCTCATCCAGTGAGAAGCTCGGCATCGGGGACGTACCGTTTATAGTCGAAGAGCATAAGCCGAGACGCAACCAGGCGCTTGTCTACTACCGTGCGGTTGCAAAATATTATGACCTGGACATCCGTATTGAAGAGACCGTGCTTGAAGTGACACGACATGACGACGGCTTCCGGCTGAAAACAACTAAGGACACGTATCAGTGCCGCTACTTGACGATTGCGACAGGTTACTATGGTCAGCCGAACACACTTGAAGTGCCGGGTGCAGAGCTTGCGAAAGTCCATCACTATTTCAAGGAGGCACATCCGTACTTCAACAAGAAAGTAGTAATCATCGGCGGCAAAAATTCAGCAGTCGATGCTGCAATCGAACTGGAGAAGGCAGGGGCAGAAGTGACTGTCATTTACCGTGGCGCTGCGTATTCAAAGAGTATTAAGCCATGGATACTGCCGATATTTGATTCACTCGTCAAAAACGAAAAGATTGAGATGCATTTCAATGCGCATGTTGAAGAAATTACTGAAAACATCGTCATCTTCTCAGCGGAAGGTAACACTTATGAGCTTGAGAATGATGATGTGTTTGCGATGATCGGTTATCATCCTGACTATTCATTTCTGAAGGCAGCGGGCATCGAGCTTGTGACCAATGATTACGGTACAGCGCCTTACTATGACCGCGAGACGATGGAGACGAATGTAGCTGATTTGTTCATCGCAGGCGTCATCGCTGCCGGAAATGATGCGAACACCATTTTCATCGAAAATGGTAAGTTCCACGGCGGTCTTATAGCGGAAACCATCAATAAGAGGAGAGCCGTTACCGGCTGAAATAAGTGGTCAGTTTCTCACTGTGCAGACCGTTGCTGAGTGCAACAATCAGCTTCAGCCGGGCTTTCTGACCGTTCAGGCCGTTCGAGAAGATGACTCCTTTCTGATGAAGCTCATAGCCGCCGCCTTCATACTGATAGTTATTGCTGACGATGCCGTTGAAGCAGCGTGAGACAAGGACGACTGGAATATGCTGGGCAAGCAGTTCGTTCAGCCCGCTGAGCGCACTCGGCGGCAGGTTTCCCTGCCCTAGTGCTTCAATGATGACGCCGTTATAGTGCGCTTCACTGAAGAAGCGGAGCAGTTCTGCATCCAGGTCGGCATGTGCTTTAATCAGTCCGACTTTAATGGATTCATCGACTTTGACGAGCGGCTGATGCCTCACCGGCAGATGATGGAAGTAAATGTTGTTCTTTGTAATAATGCCGAGCGGCCCGTAGTTCGGGCTCTGGAAAGTGCTGGTGTTGGAAGTATGGGTCTTTGTCACGTTTTTAGCGCTGTGAATCTCGTCATTAAACACAACGAGTACGCCCTTTCCTTTGGCATTCACATCACAGGCAGTCCGTACCGCTGCGATATAGTTGTATAGACCGTCCGCACCGATTTCATTGGAGGAACGCATGGCGCCGGTCAATATAACAGGGATGGAGACATTTAACGTCAGATCCAGAAAATACGCTGTTTCTTCAAGCGTATCAGTGCCGTGGGTGATCACGACGCCGTCATAGTTATCTTCATTAATATGCAGGATAATGGTCTTTCTTAAGTCATTCATATGATGTAACGTCATATGCGGTGAGGGCACCTGGAATGGATGAATCTCTGTAATTTCTGCCAGCTGCTGTACCGTCGCAGCATTGGATACTGGGTTTTCATTGTTCGTTGTCACATAGCCGTCTTTATTTTCTGACATGCTGATGGTGCCCCCTGTATGGAGCACTAATAGCTTTTTCATGGCTGCCTCCTTATTACATTGCTGTTATTTCTATGATAGAATAAATAAGATTAAACGACAAGGTAGGTAACATGATGAATAAGATAAACATCGCAATAGACGGCCCGGCAGCAGCCGGGAAGAGCACGATTGCTAAACGAGTGGCTGAAGCACTCCGTATGGTCTACGTGGATACAGGTGCCATGTACCGTGCCATTACGCTTGCACATCTTAATAATCAGGAGACATCTTTCAAGGAGCTGGTTGGTCAGCTGGAGCTCAGACTGATCAACGATGACGGTCAGCGCGTACTGCTGAACGGTGAAGACATTACAGACAGAATCCGGGAGAATGATATCACGGAAAATGTATCGTTTGTAGCGAGTCAGCAAGAAGTCCGTGAGTTTCTTGTGCAGCTGCAGCAGCTGATGACCCGCGACAAGGGAGTGGTCATGGACGGCCGCGATATCGGCACGACAGTCATTCCTGATGCCGAACTGAAAATTTATATGATCGCCTCTGTCGAGGAACGGGCTAACAGACGGCTGCTGGACAATGCCGCCCGCGGCATCGTGAGTACGTATGACCAGCTTGTCGCTGATATTTCCGAGCGTGACCATCTGGACATGACGCGTGACATCTCCCCGCTATCAAAAGCAGAAGATGCCATCCAGATCGATACAACAGGGCTGACGATCGACAAAGTAACCGAGAGAATTCTCGCCCTTGCTGAAGAAAAACTGCAGTAAAGGCGTATCTCTTGACTTTTAAACAATATTATAAGAAGTTTAATAGGGAAGATTTATTATTAGGAGGACGAGACGATGACTGAAGAATTCAACGAAAATATGATTACTGAAATTAATGAAGGCGATAAAGTGACAGGTACTGTCCAAAAACTCGAAGATAAGCATGTAGTCGTGCATATCGACGGTGCAAAATATGATGGTATCATCCCAATCAGCCAATTAACAAGCCTTCATATCGACAAAGCTGAAGAAGCGGTTTCTGTTGGGGACGAAATCGAAGCATTTGTCACTAAAATCGAAGACAAAGAAGAAGATGGACACTATATTCTTTCTAAACGTCAATTAGATGAAGTTCAATCATTTGATTCACTACGTGAGAAATTCGAAAATAATGAAACCATTGAAGCAGAAGTTAAAGAAGTCGTTAAAGGCGGCCTTGTAGTAGATGTCGGTCTGCGCGGTTTCATTCCTGCTTCATTGATTTCCACTAACTATATTGAAGACTTCTCAGATTACCAGGGCCGTCAGCTGACACTGAAAATTGAGGAGCTGGATCAGGAGAAAAACCGTGTCATCCTGAACCATAAGGCTATTGAAGAAGAAGAGAACAAAGTGAAGCGTGCAGAAATGTTGAAATCACTTGAAACAGGTGCGGTCGTAGACGGTAAAGTCGCACGTATTACGAACTTCGGCGCTTTCGTCAATATCGGCGACGTCGACGGGCTGGTTCACATTTCGCAGATTACCCACGACCGTCTTGAAAAAGTAGAGGATGCCCTTGAAATCGGTCAGGACGTCAAAGTTAAAATCTTAAATGTCGATGAAGATTCAGAGCGAATCTCACTTTCTATTAAAGATGCACTGCCAGGACCTTTCGAAACAATCGATGAACAGTTCAAAGTGGGCGATATTGTCGACGGTAAAGTGATGAGACTTGCAGCATTCGGCGCATTCGTCGAAATCGCTAAAGGACTTCAGGGTCTTGTGCATATTTCTCAGATCAGCCACGAACATATCGGCAGTCCATCAGACGTACTAGAAGTCGGTCAGACCGTACGCGTGAAAATTCTTGATATCAACAAAGCGGATGAACGTATCGGCTTATCTATCAAAGCGACTGAAGAACAGACAGAAGACTTTGATACATCTTATTTAAGTGCTGCACAGCATGACGACGATGCACCGACTTTAGGTGATGTTTTCGGCGACAAATTCAAAAATTTAAAATTATAATAAGCCCTTATTAAAGAAGTAACGTTTCGGCGTTACTTTTTTTAATTATGATAACAATTCAAGATATGATAGAATATACAGGATATTAATTGAGAGGAAGAACAAGATTGACTAAACCAACAATAGCTATAGTCGGCCGTCCTAACGTCGGTAAATCGACGATATTCAACCGGATTATCGGTGAGCGCGTCTCTATCGTCGAAGATACACCCGGTGTGACACGCGACCGAATTTATTCCAGTGGTGACTGGCTGACACATGAATTCAATATTATAGATACGGGCGGCATTGAGCTCGGTGACCAGCCGTTTCAGGAGCAGATTCGTGCCCAGGCTGAAATTGCGATCGATGAAGCAGATGTCATCATCTTCATGACTAATGCCCGTGATGGCGTAACGCGCGACGATGAATTCGTGGCCCAGCTGCTCTATAAATCCAATAAACCGGTTGTACTAGCAGTGAATAAAGTGGATAACCCGGAAATGAGAGCAGATATTTATGAATTCTATTCGCTGGGATTCGGTGAACCGTTCCCTATCTCAGGCTCCCACGGCCTTGGCCTGGGCGACCTGCTGGATGAAGCGAGCAAGCATTTCCCTGAGGAAAGTGAAGAGGACTATGATGACAATGTCATTAAATTCAGTCTGATCGGTCGTCCTAACGTCGGTAAATCAAGTATGATCAACAGTATTCTTGGTGAAGAGCGGGTCATCGTGTCACCGGTCGCTGGAACAACTCGTGATGCCATTGATACGGTATATACCTACCAGGACCAGGAATATGTCATGATTGATACAGCTGGTATGCGTAAAAAAGGGAAAGTCTATGAAGCGACGGAACGCTATTCAGTCTTACGTGCGCTGCGTGCCATTGAACGTTCCAATGTCGTCTTAGTTGTCATCGACGCTGAAGAAGGTATCATTGAGCAGGACAAGAAGATCGCAGGCTACGCACATGAAGCGGGAAAAGCTATCATCATTGTCGTCAACAAATGGGATACAGTGGATAAAGACTCGAAGACGATGAAGAAGTTCGAAGATAATATCCGGGCGCACTTCCAGTTTCTGGACTATGCGCCGATTGCGTTTGTCTCTGCTTTACAGCGCAAACGTCTGACAACATTGTTTCCGCTGATCAATATGGCAAGTGAAAACCATAAAAAACGGGTGCAGAGCAGCACGCTCAATGAAGTAATCACTGATGCTGTAGCGATGAACCCGACGCCCACTGACAATGGCAGCCGCCTGAACATCTTCTACAGTACACAGGTCGCGATTGAACCGCCGACGTTTGTCATCTTTGTCAATGATGTAGAGATGATGCACTTCTCCTATAAGCGGTTCCTGGAGAACAGAATACGTGATGCATTTGGATTTGAAGGAACGCCGATCCATTTAATCACAAGGAAGCGTAATTAGGAGGGACTTTTAATGACAGCTATAACAGTGTTGGGGACAGGAAGCTGGGGAACAGCACTTGCGAACGTTCTGCTGGATAACGGTCATGACGTCCTCATGTGGGGTAAAACAGAGCAGACGGTCAATGAGCTGACGACTGATCAAACGAACAGTCAATATTTGCCGGGGATATTATTGAACCCGCGTATGCGGGCGACGACGGCTCTTCACGAAGCGGCTGCCTTCAGCGACATCGTCATCATGGCTGTGCCGACGAAAGCCGTCCGGGAAGTCTGCCGGAAGCTGAATGATGCAGTCGCTGGCAGGAAAGTGTTTATCCACGTCTCAAAAGGGATTGAACCGAAAACATTCAAGCGTATCTCTGAAATGATTGAAGAAGAAATAAAACCGGAATTCTTCGGTGGTGTCGGCGTGCTGAGTGGACCGAGTCATGCGGAGGAAGTGGCGCAGAAGCAGCCGACGACTGTCGTGGTGGCCTCCTGCAGTGAAACCATCAGAACAATGGCACAGGATTTGTTTATGTGTGATTACTTCCGGGTCTATACCAATGATGATCTGGTTGGTGTGGAGATCGGCGGCGCCTTAAAGAATATTATTGCGCTGGCTGTCGGTATTACAGACGGGCTCGGCTACGGAGATAATGCGAAAGCTGCGTTGATGACCCGTGGACTTGCTGAAATCACACGGCTCGGCACGAAAATGGGCGCAGATCCGCTGACATTTCTCGGTCTCGCAGGGATCGGTGACTTGATTGTCACTTGTACATCCGTGCACTCGAGAAACTGGAAGTGCGGTAATATGCTGGGCAGAGGACTATCACTTAATGATGCCTTAAATGAGATGGGTATGGTGGTCGAAGGTGTCAGAACGACGGAAGCGGCCTATGAGATGGCCCGGACGTATCATGTCGAAATGCCGATCACTGAAGCGCTCTACGGTGTGCTGTTCAATGATGAACCGCTGGAAAATAACGTGAAGCTCTTGATGAACCGCGAAAAAACAAATGAATAGGTGGCTCTAATGTTTAACATCTCTAGAATGGATTTAATGTGGGTATCTTTCTACTCATTAGGATTAATGCTGGCGGCGATGGCACTCATCTACTTCGCCAGATTTAAAGTGAAGAATAAAGCTCTAGCGACTGTGCTGACCATTGCCGCTTATTTAAGTCTGCTGATCAGCGGGCTGTTGATGATTATTGTGCTAGGTGGGTCCAGTTATGCTTAAACGTCTCTTACTATTAATTATTCCTGTCTTTTTCCTGTCCGGCTGTCTATATCCGGAAGAGCAGCGCGCTGAAAACCAGGTGGCACCAGCCGATCAGCTGAACATGGTGCAGACTGCGGTCAATCAGTATCAGCAGGATAATAACGGCCTGCTGCCGCTTAAAGACCGGGATGAAAGCTATGACCTGTATGTCAAGCATCCGATTGATTTCGACAAACTATCACCGCGCTACTTATCTCAGCTGCCCGGCTCTTCTTTCGAAAAAGGCGGCTACTTCCAGTATGTGCTGATGGACGTCGAGACGCATCCGAAAGTGAAGCTGATCGACCTGAGAACAGCAGAAGTGCTGAAAGATTTGAGGATCCGGCTGAACATTAAAGATAATGAACTGCCGCTGAAAAAGAAAATCGGACCTAATGTCTATGAGATTGACTATAAAAAATACGGCTTAAAAAAATATCCGACTGTAAAAAGCCCTTACAGCGGTGAAGCGCTGCCCGTTTATATCAACGGGGGCAGCGAATTCATCGTGGATTACACAATGGATCTCGGCAGAATCATCAATACAAAACAGTTGAAGCTGAAAAAAGGAACAGATATCCGTCATATTCTTTATGACGACTCACCCATCCTGCCGGCCTACAGTGTTCCATATACAGTAGACAATCATAATGAACCGATATTTAAATCGCAGGCTATTGCAGAGTGAAAAAAGAGTGAAACTGACAATAAACATTGCAGTATCAACGTTTGTTGTGTTAAAGTCATAACATAATGATAATCATTTATCATTACATAACCTTTGGGGAGGTGAATTGACGTGAATAAAACAGATTTAATCAATGCAGTTTCTGAAAATGCTAATTTAACTAAAAAAGAAGCAGGTTTAGCTGTTGATGCTGTTTTTGAATCAATTCAGAAATCATTATCTAATGGTGAGAAGGTTCAATTAATCGGTTTTGGTAACTTTGAAGTTCGTGAACGTGCTGCTCGTAAAGGGCGTAACCCACAAACTGGTAAAGAAATCGAAATTCCGGCAAGCAAAGTGCCAGGATTTAAAGCTGGTAAAGCTTTGAAAGACGCAGTTAAATAATTGTGACTTTTAAAAAAGCCCGTTAACGGGCTTTTTTATTTTGAGTATTTTAGTTTATCTCTTTCATATTTAAGTTATAATATACAGGTAATGACTGGAGGAAAAATGATGGATTTCATCGCGCAGTACCAACATGATAACCAATTACTTGAACAGCGGTACACATCATACAAGTGCCCTGAAATCAATCCTTATATCGCATCTATCGTTCGGCGCCTCGATATAAGCAGCAACATCAAAAAAGCTGTGCTGGCCATTGACTCGAGTATGAGATATGCAGACACGATCACGCATAGCAACAAAGCGACAGCTTTATTGACAACCGACCTGCTGAGCGCACTCTTCTATCGGTATATGGCGGAGCCTTTCAACCCGGAGCAGTTCAAGCTGCTGACACAGGCGGTTAAAGACCAGAATATATGGAAGGCGCAGTTCAAGGAAACCGGGGACTTATCATTAATCGCCCGGATTGAGACCGCCTTCATCGCGCCGTTTATGTCGCTTGACGATACCGATGTAGTGACATTGATTCAACAGTCTTCGCTTAATAATTTGACAAAGTAGGTGCAACATTGACTAAACAGGGAATGCCGCAAACACAGGAAGAAAAAACAGAACTGGTTCACGGTGTCTTCGAAAACATTTCGACGCGCTATGACCGGTTGAATGATATTATCAGCTTCAACCAGCATAAGAGCTGGCGTAAGAAAGTCATGAAACGGATGCAGGTGAAACGAGGTGCCCATGCGCTTGATGTCTGCTGTGGTACCGGGGACTGGACGATTCAGCTGGCTGATGCTGTCGGCCGCACCGGACATGTGACCGGTCTTGACTTCAGTGCCAACATGCTGAAAGTCGCCAAGGCAAAGACAAATCATACTGCCAACATTGAACTGATCCAGGGCAATGCCATGGCGCTTCCCTTTGAAGATGACCAGTTCGACTATGTCACCATCGGTTTCGGTCTCCGAAACGTCCCTGATTATTTGCAGACTTTAAAAGAAATGCTCCGTGTGGTAAAACCGGGCGGCATGGTGGTCTGTCTGGAGACAAGTGACCCGACCATGCCGGTATTTAAGCAGGGCTATCAGGTCTACTTTAAATTCATCATGCCGCTGTTCGGCAAAATATTCGCCAAATCAATGAAAGAATACAGCTGGTTACAGCAATCTGCCTTTAACTTCCCGGGCAAATACGAGCTGGCAAAACTTTTTGCACAGGCCGGATTTGTCAATATCGAATTCAAAGGATTTACAGGCGGCGTCAGTGCGATGCATATCGGCTATAAACCACATTAAGGATGATCACTATGAATGAAAGTATCCGCTCAGTTGAATCGTTGTTAAATGAGGTCATCAGTGACAATCATTCTTCCTTGAACGAAGCGGGGAAGCACATTTTGACGTCTGGTGGTAAGAGAATCAGACCTTATTTCGTGCTGCTGGCCGGGACATTCGGCAGTGCGGACGATGACACTTTGATCCGGACCGCAACTGCACTGGAAATTATCCATATGGCGAGTCTTGTCCATGATGACTATATCGACAACAGCGCTAAAAGACGGGGGGTCAGCGCTGTTCATGAAGAATGGAATGCACCGGTAGCCATACAGACCGGACATTATCTCCTCGCCTCGGCGCTTAACTTGATCTCTGGCATTGATAATCAGTCCTATCATCAGTACTTCGCAGACGTTATTCTGGAAGTGTGCTACGGAGAGTTCGCACAGATGGAAGATCAGTTTAATACGGCTGTATCATTTACGAAGTATTTGAGGCGCATCAACAGAAAGACCGCGATCCTGCTTGAGGCGAGCTGCAAACTTGGTGGTCTCAGCACGGGGGCAGCTGACAAAGAGATTTATCATCTCGGTAAGTTCGGTCATTTTATGGGGATGAGCTTTCAGATCATCGATGATGTACTGGATTATACAAGCAATGAAGCAGCCCTTGGTAAACCGGTCGGCAGTGATATCAGGAATGGTCATATGACACTCCCGCTGATGTGCGCCGTAAAACATGACGCGCAGCTGAGCGCACTGCTTGCTGAACTTCACGCCGGGCAGTCTGAAGATTATTTCAGACAGGTCATTGAAGCGGTGAGAGCAGCAGGTATTACTCCTGCTTTGGACATCAGTGCAGCCTATGCCCGAAAAGCGGCCGCTCATCTCCATGAACTGCCTGAGACACCGGCTCGAGCAAAGATGCAGGAACTGCTGGACCGGATGACAAGACGGACATATTAGGCATTGAAAGAAATCGTTTACAATGGTAAACTGTCTTTGGCTTTATAATAATTAAAGGTAGGGATAATGATGGAGAGAACATTTTTAATGATCAAGCCTGACGGTGTTGGTCGTAACTTGATCGGCGAGATCGTCAGAAGAATTGAAAACAAAGGGTTAAAAATTGTTGGTGCTAAATTGATGACTGTGTCCGAAGAGCTGGCAAAAACGCATTACGGGGAGCACAGTGAAAGACCATTTTTCGGTGAGCTTGTAGAATTCATTACATCAGGCCCAGTGTTTGGGATGGTACTTGAAGGGGAGAACGTTGTTCAGGTCGGACGTACGTTAGTGGGTGTCACTAATCCTTCTGAGTCATTGCCTGGCACTATCCGTGGTGACTACGGTCTGACAGTCGGCAAAAATATTATCCATGGTTCAGATTCTGTTGAATCAGCAGACAAAGAGATTGCCTTGTGGTTCAAGGAAGACGAACTGGTTGACTATTCTTTAGTGAATGCAGCCTGGATCTATTAATATACATAAAACAGGTCGTGCCGTGGCACGACTTTTTTTATTTATGTTAAACTAGACGTATTGAATAGTGTGAAAGGATGTATGCGTGTGAGATTTTTAACAGCGGGTGAATCGCATGGCCCACAGCTGACTGTGATTATTGAAGGAATTCCTGCCAATCTTCAGCTGACAGCGGAAGAAATAACGAGTGAACTTTTGAAAAGGCAGGGCGGCTACGGCCGGGGACGCCGTATGCAGATCGAGAAAGATACAGTGGAAATCATGTCCGGTGTAAGAAATGGCTATACACTCGGCAGTCCGATTACGCTTGTCGTCAAAAATGACGATCATAAACACTGGCTGAACATCATGGGCACCGCACCGATTGATGAGGCAGCTCAGGAGGCGATGAAACGCGTTATCACGAAACCGAGACCAGGGCATGCTGACCTTGTCGGCGGCATGAAATATAATCACCGGGATCTGCGGAACGTACTTGAACGTTCAAGTGCACGGGAGACAGCGGCAAGAGTGGCTGTCGGTGCGGTCGCAAAATTACTGCTCAAACAGCTGGGAATCGAGATCATCAGCCGCGTCAAAGAAATCGGCGGCGTCAAAGATGAGCACGAGTATACGCTGGAGGATATTAGGAATGGCAATGAGCGGAATGATGTCAGATGTCTCGATGAAGCAGTGGCCGAGCGCATGCGCGAGCGGATTGATGCAGCCAAGAAAGCAGGTGACTCTATCGGCGGTGAAGTGGAAGTCACGGTTATCAACTGTCCAGCAGGGCTCGGCAGTTATGTGCATTATGACAGAAAGCTTGACGGGCGCATCGCTCAGAGTGTCATCAGCATCAATGCATTTAAAGGCGTCTCGTTTGGTGCCGGATTTAAAATGGCCGCGCTCCCGGGCAGCGAAGTTCAGGATCCGATCGCTTATGACGAAGCGCAGGGCTATTACAGGCTGAGCAATCATCTCGGCGGCTTTGAAGGCGGGATGACGAACGGCATGCCGATTACAGTGAATGCGGTGATGAAGCCGATTCCGACGTTATACAAACCGCTGCCGTCTGTCGATATTGAGACGAAAGAAGCTTATCAGGCAAGCATTGAGCGGTCAGACAGCTGTGCCGTTCCAGCGGCCTCCATCGTCTGTGAGCACGCCGTGGCATTCGAGATTGCCCGCGCGGTTCTCGAGGAGTTCCAGTCGAATCATATGGAGCAGCTGATACAGCAGGTCGCCGAGTACCGTGCAAAGGTGAGAGCGTACTGATGCAGCTGATGACGACGTATGCCGATAACAATTATCCTATTATCGTCGGTGATGAAGCGCTGTCTTCATTGGCAGCGGTCAGCGGCTACAGCCATTATATTTATATAATTGACCGGGCAGTCATGCGGCATCACCGGGCGATGATTGACAGCCTGATCCATAAGCACGCTTTAGTGTACGAAGTGGACGGCGGTGAAGCATTGAAGACGCTGACTAAATATGCTGCAGCAATAGAAGATATACTGGCAGCCGGCATTACGCGCCGTGCTGTCGTCATTGCTATCGGCGGGGGCAGTGTCGGTGACTTTGCCGGATTTGTCGCTGCCACGCTGCTGCGCGGTGTTGACTTTATCCAGGTGCCGACGACGATTCTGGCCCATGACTCTAGTGTCGGAGGGAAGACAGGTCTGAACAGCGCTGCCGGTAAAAACTTAATAGGCGCATTCAAACGCCCGGCAGGAGTCTATTATGACCTGACGTTTCTGACCTCTTTACCTTATGACGAGAAACTGAGCGGCTTCGCTGAAGTCATTAAGCATGCGATGCTTGAGTCAGAGGAGAGAAGGAGAGAACTGCAGCGTGACATCCCGTCCTGGAACGAATTAGCAGCGCTTAACCGGATGGACTACTGGGTGATGTCCGGCATCCGGCAGAAACTTGCGATTGTCTTGGCGGATGAACTGGAGCACGGTGCAAGACGTTACTTGAACTTAGGGCATACGTTCGGTCATGCCGTTGAATTCAGACATAAAATCCCCCACGGTCATGCCGTCATGATCGGTCTGCTGTACATGGAAATACTGTCCGGAAGAACCCCGCATCACCTCATCGACTGGTTCCGTGCGCTGCAGCTCCCGATACCCCGGTTTGCTGACTTTCAGGACTATTATGAATTGATGAAGAAAGACAAGAAAAATAATGATGAAAACGTGCAGTTCGTGCTGCTGAATCCGCAGCCGTGCATGCATAGTTTCGGTGAAGATGAGTTGAAGGAAGCGTTCACTCAGCTGCAGTCATTGTTAGGAGTGGAAGATGAATATTAAACTGAAAGCCCCGCTTAAAGGCGAAGCAAAAGTGCCGGGCGATAAATCAATCACACATCGGGCGATCATATTCAGCTCGCTTGCAGAAGGACGGTCAGTCATTCACCAGCCGCTGCTTGGAGCGGACTGTCTGTCAACCATCGATGTCTTCAGACGTCTCGGCGTGACAATCACTGTGGGCGCTGAGCAGGTCATTATCGAGTCACGAGGATGGCAGCAGTTCGAGGAGCCTGTACAGGCCCTCTATACCGGCAACTCGGGCACGACGACACGCCTGCTTGCCGGCGTGATGAGCGGTCTGCCGTTCAGAACGATATTATCGGGCGATGCCTCCATCGGCAGACGGCCGATGAAGCGGATTATCGACCCGCTGACACAGATGGGTGCCCGCGTCAGCGGCAGCCGGCATAACACCCGGACACCGCTTGTGATAGAGCCGGCACGCATCCAGGGCATCCATTATACGCTGCCGGTAGCCAGCGCGCAGGTGAAGTCCGCTGTCCTGCTGGCAGGTCTGTTTGCAGAAGCGCCGGTCACAGTGATAGAAAACGTGAGAACAAGGAATCATACGGAGACGATGCTGCCGGTCTACGGTGTCCCGGTTAAAGTAGAAGACAAAGCAATAACGCTCGGCAGTCGTGCCATCGGTCAGCTGCACGCCAGTGACTTCACGGTGCCCGGCGATATTTCTTCAGCAGCTTTTCTGATGGTGGCTGCGCTGATCACACCGGGCAGCGATATCACGCTTCATGATGTAGGGATCAACGAGACGCGGGACGGGATTATAGAAGTCATCAACAAGATGGGCGGTGCCATTGAAGTCGATAAGCAGACGACGACAGGGGAACCGACCGCGGCGATTCGTATCCGGTATACAGAGAACTTGAAGCCGCTGACCATTGAGGGTGAGCTGATTCCGCGGTTGATTGATGAGCTGCCGGTCATTGCACTGCTGATGACGCAGGCTGCAGGGACGAGTGTCATTAAAGACGCAGAAGAACTGAAAGTGAAGGAGACCAATAGAATCGATGCAGTAGTTGAAGAACTGTCAAATCTTGGTTTCCGTCTGACGGCAACAACTGACGGCATGATTATAAGATCCGGCAGGGACCACCGGCAGAACGCTGCGGACAGCCGCGGCGATCACCGCATAGGAATGATGCTTGCTGTTGCCAGTCTGTTACTGGACGAACCTGTCCATATCGATGGTTTTGACAGCATTGCTGTATCATTCCCAGACTTTATGGAGATGATGGAAAGGTTGGGAGCTTGATGGATGTTTATCAGCTGATAGATAAAGTGCATTTACAGCATATTGAACATATTGATGATGAAGTGAGTGAGGTGCTTACTTCAGAGGACCATGAAGGTCTGTTCATACTCGGTGAGACGCTGTATCAATACGGGTTAGTGCCTCAAGGGATGAGAATTTTTGATGCGCTGTATCATCTCTATCCTGAAGAGATCGAACTGCTCGTTTATTACATTGAAGGTCTGATCGACGAGAATCAGGTGGACAAAGCGATCGAAGTGCTCCACCATGCACCGATGACAGCTGAACGGCTGCTGCTGGAAGCTGATGTCTATCAGCAGCAGGGGATGAATGAAGTGGCGCTCGAAAAATTGAAGACAGCAGAAGAACTGGCGCCGGATGATCTGATTATTACGTTTGCTCTTGCTGAGCTGTTTTATTTTGATGGGGAGTACTTACAGGCGGCGCGCCGCTATGAAATGCTGCTTGCCGGCGGTGAGACCTACATCAATCATATTAATATCAACAGTCGTCTGGCGGACACGATGCTGCAGAGCGGAAACTATGAGGGAGCGGAGCAGTACTACAGCATGCTTGACGACAAGGAGATGACGAGTGACGATTATTTCAAGAAAGCTATCGCATTCGAGAAAAACGATCACCTGCCGGATGCCATCCAAGTGCTGACAACACTGCTTGATAAAGATCCTGACTATATGCAGGCTTACTTGCTGCTCGTCAACCTGTACGAAGCAGAGCGTCTGTATGACGAGGCGATTCTGATCGGTAAGCAGGGACTTGCACTGAATGAATTCTTCAAGGAACTGCTCGTGGATACGGCGCGGGTGATGCTGCATACGAAGAATGGTGAAGCAGAGCCATTATTGATCCAGGCGCTGACGATTGACCCGTCCTACACAGAAGCGGCACTGCTGTTATCCGATTACTATAAGGAGAATGACATGTTCGAAGAAGCGGTCCGTCTGTTCTCACTGATTGACGAGGAAGACATGGACCCGGTCGTCAAGTGGAATCTCGCTTACAGCTATCAGCAGCTTGAACGTGATATAGAGGCGAAGCACTTCTATGAGCAGGCCTATAATGAACTGAACGAAAATATCGACTTTCTGCATGATTACTATCAATATTTGCTGGAAATCGGTGGAGACAGTACAGCGGTCAGCGGTCAGCTTGCCAGTCTGGATCCGGACTTTGAACCTTATGAAAGATGATCCAATGCTGGTCGATATTACGGAGAAACGGCGTGGACTGTTAAAATATATACTGTTTCGTTACGCCATCGAACAGAAAGAGACCGTGTGGGTGCTGAACTTTCTGAAAGATCATGAGGTGCTGCGGCAGTTCACTTTCCGCAGACCTTTGTCAGCGAAAGATGAAGGGATTATTTTGACGCAGTCCCATCATCTGCTGTTTCATTTCAAGGACCGCATCATCACTCAGCCGGATGTGATTTTCCATCTGCTGAATGAAATCGAAGGCCAGTATTATTTCTATGTGGCATTCGACGAACCGAAATTTGCTGAGCTCGAGCAGTATGAAAGTATCCGCCGGCTGATTGATGAAAGACGCATTCCTGAAAATATGCAGGGTCTGCGGGAGACGGACCGGACACGGCTCACTGAGCTGTTGAACAGCAAAATAGACATCGCCCTGCTGCTGCATGATAAAGAAGATTTTGTTTATTACAGTTCACTGATCAAACGATTGAAGGAATGATGAGATGTTATTTAACTACAGGGATTTAAAAGAACTTAAGCATCAGCTTGAATACATTGATACGGCGATTATCCCGGTCATTGAAGTCGATTACCGTGGACAGCTGATGGCTATCGTCGACCAGTACGAAGTGATTCAGATGCTGACGCTGGACGCTGAAAATCAGTTCAAAGGCCGGGTGCTGCTTGTGCCGCCGGTTCAAGTGCAGGAGGATTATACATTGCCGGTTGTCATCGGTGAACAGCTGAAAGGCTTCGGGATGAAGCATATTTTATTCGTGACGCCGATGACGAGCAGACTTGAGACAGCAGAAGACCAGTTCAAAGTGAATATTTTTCCGCTGGCATCGATGGATGATCATTTCAAGCAGGAAATGATGGAAGGTCAGGTCAAAGACTTGATGCGCAGGATCATCGCGATGTGGAATAAGTAACCTTATTTTCCTGGACTTATTTCTGTCATCATATTGACCATCAATAGTTATTAGGCTAAAATTGATATGTCCTAGTATATTTTTAAGAAAAAGAAGCGTTAGAGGGGGGAAATCTAAATGAGCCAACGTGTCACAAGACGCCAATTTTTAAACTATTCCCTAATGGGAGTTGGGTCATTTATGGCAGCAGGTATTGCTTTGCCGCTGGGTCGATTCGCATTGGATCCGATCTTTAAATCAGGCGCTGCCGGCGGTATGATAACAACAAGCGTCAAAGTTTCTGAAATTAAAGACGAACCGACTAAAGTCGACTTTAAATTCGAACAAAAAGACGCATGGTATACAAGTGAAGTGACGGCATTTGCATGGGTTTACAAAGACGGCGAGAATATAGTCGCGCTTTCACCGACATGTAAGCACTTGGGCTGTACAGTCAACTGGAATTCAGACAAAGACAATCCAAACCAGTTCTACTGCCCATGTCACAGTGGCCGTTACAAAAAGAATGGTAAGAACATTCCAGGTACACCACCACTTGCACCGCTTGACCAGTATGAGACCGGCGAAAAAGGCGGTATGCTGACAATCGGTAAAAAACATCCAAACGAGATAGCGAAATAAGGAGGGTAAATAATGATCGAGAAAATCTATGATTGGGTCGATGACAGACTTGATGTAACACCAATCTGGCGTGATATCGCGGATCATGAAGTGCCGGAGCATGTTAACCCTGCTTATCACTTTTCTGCTTTCGTCTATTGTTTTGGTGGTTTAACATTCTTTATTACAGTCATTCAAGTACTCTCAGGCATGTTCCTGACAATGTACTATGTACCAGACATCGTCAATGCCTGGAAATCAGTGTATTACCTGCAGCATGACGTGGCAGCGGGTGTTATTGTCCGCGGTATGCACCACTGGGGAGCAAGTTTAGTCGTTGTTATGATGTTTCTTCATACACTGCGTGTCTTCTTCACAGGATCTTATAAACAACCCCGTGAATTGAACTGGGTAGTCGGCGTATTAATTTTCTTCGTTATGCTTGGTTTAAGTTTCACAGGTTACTTATTACCATGGGATATGAAGGCATTATTCGGAACTAAAGTTGGTCTGCAGATCGCAGAATCTGTTCCATTCATCGGCAGCTGGGTTAAGACACTGCTTGCAGGTGACCCGCAGATTGTTGGTGCACAGACATTGACGCGTTTCTTTGCCATCCACGTCTTCTTCCTGCCGGCTTGTTTATTCGCGTTATTAGCGGCGCACTTTATCATGATCAGAAAACAAGGTATTTCAGGCCCACTATAAAACCGAATATATTATAAAGGAGGTAATGAGGAATGCATAAAGGTAAAGGTATGACATTTGTTGGTGACTCTCGTATTAAACAGTACAAGAAAGCCAAACTAAATAGAGATTATTCAGAGTTCCCCGGTAAAACCGAGAGTTTCTGGCCGGATTTCTTATTGAAGGAATGGATGACTGGCGCAGTATTCCTGGTCGCATTCTTATGCTTGACTGTGGCGCATCCGGCGCCGCTTGAACGTGTCGCGGATGCATCAGATACGGGTTATACGCCACTTCCTGACTGGTACTTCTTATTCCTGTATCAAATTCTGAAATATACATATGCATCGGGTCCATTCAACACATTCGGTGCTATTATATTACCGGGTATCGCTTTTGGTGCGTTACTGCTTGCACCATGGCTTGACCGCGGTCCAGAACGTAAATGGTACAAACGTCCGGTCGCGTCTGGTTTGATGCTGACAGCGTTCGCAATAATTTTCTATACAACCTGGGAATCTGCAGCTTATCATGACTGGAAGAAGCAGGAAGCACAAGGTGCGATTGCTTTTACGAACTTAGATAAAAAAGACCCGACTTATGAAAAAATCATTAAGTCGAACTGTACAAGCTGCCACGGTGGTGAGCTGACAGGTGGCGCGGGTCCAAACTTAGTAAAAGCTAATCTGCAGCCGGCAACTGTTGAAGCGTTTGTTACTCATGGTAACGGCGCAATGCCTTCTTTCAAAGATACATTGACTAAAGACCAGATCAAAGAAGTTGCCAAATTCGTTGCCAACCTTCATGAAACAGATGAAAGCGGCAAGGAACTTAAAAAATAAGAACAAAGAGTCATCTGCGAAGATGACTCTTTTTCTATAGGAGGTCATGATGAAGCAGCAGTTTTATGCCTGGATGATGAATCGTTATTTTCTCGTCTTGCTTATTGTCTGTAACTTGCTCGGCACACTTTACGGCTACTACTGGTACGGTAGTCAGCTGGCCCGCACCAAATGGTATTTCATGCCGTTTGTGCCGGACAGTCCGACAGCATCCCTGTTTTTATGTATCGCTCTCGTTTTCATCGTGCTCGGCAGGCATTCGGGCCTGATGGAAGCACTGGCCTTCATCACGCTGATTAAATACGGCGTATGGGCTGTAGCGATGAATATATTTGCCTTTATAGAGCTGAAAGAAGTGTCAGAAATGGGCTTGATGCTGTGCGTCTCGCATAGTATTATGGCGGTAGAGGCGCTACTGTTTCTGCCGTTCTTCAAAATCAAGAAGTGGCATATACTCGCTGCTATCATCTGGGTGTTCCATAATGATGTCATTGATTACGTCTATATGCAGTATCCGGTCTACAGCATGCTTGAGCAGTATATCCGGCATATCGGCTACTTTGCTTTCTGGCTGACAGTCATACCGGTCGTCATCTTATGGCGGAAATTTATAAGTTGATTTTATTTGACTTAATCTGACCATCTTAATAAAATAAAGCTAAAGGAGAGTGTAAAATGGGATATATCATTTATTTTGTATTGATCATGTTGATTCCTATGTATTTTCAGGCGCGCGTGAAATCGACTTACAATAAATATTCTAAAGTAAGATCAACTTCAGGCAAGTCAGGCAGACAGGTCGCTGAAGAGATACTGGCAGCCAACGGAATTCATGACGTCCAGGTCATTGAGGGACAGGGCTTCCTGTCAGATCATTATGACCCGCGGAGTAAACGCGTCGTGCTCAGTCCATCTAACTTCAGACAGCCGAGCGTAGCAGGAACTGCTATCGCGGCGCATGAAGTGGGACATGCCATTCAGCATGCGACCGGCTACGGCTTTCTTAAATTCAGAACAAGCTTATTACCGCTTGCGAACTTAGGAACGTCATTCAGTTACTTGCTCATCATGATCGGTGCCGTGCTGACCAGCATATCCAGTACAGGAGGCGGTATCGGTTCGCTTGCCATCTGGGCTGGCGTAGCACTGATGGCGTTCGCGGTGTTATTCTCAATCGTGACACTGCCGGTCGAGTTTGATGCGAGTAAACGTGCGATGCAGCAGATTCAGGCACTTCACATGGTGGATGCTCAGGAATACCGCCATGCCAAATCTGTATTATCAGCTGCAGCCATGACTTACGTCGCAGCTACAGCGATTGCGGTTGCAGAGTTTGTCAGAATGTTCATGCTTGCAAGAAGCAGTGATTAATTAAAGTTGATAAAAGAACTCAGACAGTGGCACTGTCTGAGTTCTTTGTATATTAACGGTCGCTGATAAGCTGCTTGTTCTCATCCAGCGTGAATCCTTCGCCGAGAACATCATGCACTTCAAGCAGTGAGACAAAAGCATGCGGGTCGACCGCATTGATGATCTGCTTCAGCCGGGTGATTTCATTTTTTGGAACGACGCAGTACAGTATCGGCCGGCTGTTCTTTGAATAGTGACCTTGAGCTGATAACTGGGTCACGCCCCGGTCGAGCAGGCTGTTAATTTCGTCGCCGATCTTCTCGTGATGTTCAGAGATGATGAATGCACCACGCGCTGAGTAGCCGGCATCCTGTATGGCGTCAATCACACGGGCACCGACGAACACACAGACGAGCGTATACAAAGTGAGTTTGTAGTCACCGATGGCCAGGAGTGTCAAGGTCATGACGAAGCAGTCAAAAGCAAACATAGTCCGTCCCATAGGTACGTCGAAGTACTTCTTCATCAGCCGGGCTAAAATATCAACTCCGCCTGTCGTTCCGCCGAAACGGAATATAATGCCGAGCCCAAGACCGATGAGGACACCGCCGCATAAGGCGACAAGCAGCAGATCGTCCTGCAGATTGATGTGAACCGGCATAAGTCCGCATAAATAGAGAAAGACGGAGACACTGATAGTGCCGATCAGCGTATAGACAAATGATGTTTTTCCGAGCAGTCGATAGCCGACAAAAAACAGCGGAATATTGAAAATTAAGTTCAGTACAGCAGGGCTCCAGTTAAATAAATGATATAATATAAGAGCAATGCCGGTGAAGCCGCCTTCTGTCAGATGGTGCGCCATGTTAAAGTTGACGACGCCGAAACTAAAGATGAAACTACCCAGCAGAATCATTAAAATATTGAGCGGCTTGATTTGAATGCGCAATTGATTACCCCCTTTATACTCCATAATAAACATGAAACCGTGATATAGGCAATAGGAGGGACTATGAAAACTTTATTTGAGATGCAGCGGCAGGTCGATGATTACATCAACCAGTTCAAAGCGGGTTATTTTACACCGATGGAAAATATGGTCCGGCTGACTGAAGAAGTCGGCGAACTTGCGAGAGAGATCAACCATGTATACGGGCCGAAACAGAAGAAACTATCAGAACAGGAAAAGGAGATCGGTCTTGAGCTTGCAGATAATTTATTTGTCTTAATCTGTCTTGCCAATTCGATGAATTTGGACCTGACCGATTATTTTGAGCAGACGATGACTAAATTCAACACGAGAGACAAGAACCGCTTCGAAAGGAGCGAGCTATGAAATTTGCCATTATCGCACATGACCAGAAGAAAGAAGCACTTGTCAGCTTTATTAAGCAGCACATTGATGAATTCAGCAGGCATGAGCTGTTTGCGACCGGTACGACAGGTCTGAGAGTATCAGAACAGACGGGGCTTCATGTGCACCGGTTTAACTCAGGGCCGCTCGGCGGGGACCAGGAAATCGGGGCGCTCGTTGCAAATAAAGAGATCGATGCCATCTTTTTCTTTCGGGATCCGCTCACAGCTCAGCCCCACGAGCCTGATGTCTCTGCACTGCTCAGACTCTCAGATGTCTATGACGTTCCTCTGGCGACAAATGAGGGGAGCGCCGGCGCCATCATCAGTTATTATGAAAGCTTAGGTGATTAAAGTGAAGATAGGAATTACATGTTACCCGACTATGGGCGGCTCAGGGATTATAGCGACGGAGCTTGGACTGAAGATGGCGGAGCGGGGCCATGACGTTCATTTCATTACGTCGAACACGCCGTTTAGAATACAGTTTCACCGGCCGAATATTACGCTTCATCAAGTAGACGTCAATCAGTACGCGGTCTTTCAGTATCCGCCGTATGATATAACGCTTGCCACTAAAATTGCGGAAGTCATCAACAACTATGATCTGGATGTACTTCATATGCATTATGCAGTGCCGCATGCCATCTGCGGCATACTGGCCCGCCAGATTGCAAGGAGAGACGTCAAGATTGTCACGACGCTGCACGGTACGGATATTACGGTGCTCGGCTATGACTCTACACTGAGAGAAGCCATTAAATTCGGTATTGAAGAAAGTGATGTCGTGACGAGCGTCAGTGATGCGCTCATTGCGGAAACTAAGCAGGTCATCAATCCGGATAAAGAGATTGTGACGGTTTATAACTTTATCAATGAACAGGATTTTGAGACTTGTGACAATCCGGATTTAAAGCGCATTTATGGGATTCCGGACGACTACAAAGTCATGACGCACGTCTCGAACTTTCGCAAAGTGAAACGCATCCAGGATATTCTGCAGACCTTTAAAATTACCCGGACAGCACTCAAAGCGAAGTTACTGCTGATCGGCGATGGACCTGAACTGGCCAAGATGCGGCAGCTGGCCGACAAGCTTTGCATCGCTGACGACGTCCTGTTCATCGGTAAGCAGGAAAAAGTGGCACCGTTCTATCAGCTGTCAGATTTATTCCTGCTGATGTCTGAGAAGGAAAGCTTCGGCCTCGTCCTGCTCGAGGCGATGCACTGCGGCGTGGTCTGCATCGGTACACGTGCCGGAGGAATCGGTGAAGTCATCAGCCACGACGAAACAGGTCTGCTTGTTGACGTCGGTGATACAGAGACAGCAAGCGACTATGCGGTCAAGCTGCTGACGGACGATGTGTATTATAAAACACTCCAGCAGAACATGCTTGCGGATATTAAGAGACGGTTTGCGTCCGATCATATTACAGACCAGTACGAACAACTGTATCAGGAGCTCATCGATGGACAATATCGCTAAGCTTGAGACGGCAGTGCCGATTATCGAACAGCTGAATGCACATGGGCATTCAGCCTACATAGTCGGCGGCGCTGTCCGGAACTATTTGCTTGATATACCGATCAACGATGTGGATATCACGACGAGTGCGACGCCCGATGAAATAGAAGCGGTTTTTGAGCGCACGGTTCCTGTCGGCAAGGAACACGGAACAATCATGGTCCTTGATACAGGAGAGCCGTTCGAAGTGACGACTTACCGGATAGATGGGACTTATGAAGATTTCAGGCGGCCGGATGAAGTCATCTTTGTGACTGAACTGAAAGACGACCTCCTGCGACGGGATTTTACCATCAATGCGATGGCGCTGGACAGTGCGCTGCATGTCGTTGATTATGCAGACGGACAGCATGACCTTAATCATCGGCTCATCCGTGCAGTCGGCAATCCATATGACCGTTTTCATGAGGACGCGCTGCGGATGATCCGTGCCTGCCGCTTTCAGAGCACACTTGATTTTCGGCTTGAGGACGAGACGGCAAGGGCGATGAAGACTCATGCGCAGCTGATCAGTCACGTAGCGATTGAACGAATTATCGTGGAGTTCAGAAAGCTGCTGCAAGGGCTGAATCCCGAGGCTGCCCTGATGACCGTTGAAGCTGCCGGTATTCATGCAGCGATTCCTGTGCTGCAGCAGCTGGAGCCGTTGATGAAGCCTCGGCATGCGGTGACACTGGAAGCTTATTTCGGCTACTGTCTTTACAAGGGCCAGTTCGTCGAGCGCGGACTTGCGCAGCTGAAGCTGTCCAATCAGGAAAAGAAGGCCATTAAAGCATCATGTGAAATTTACCGGGAACTGGACGCTGGAGCGGCGATGCTGCTCGTCTATAAGTACGGGGCGGCGCTCGTCATCAACTGTCTCGACATGCGGGCGGCGCTCGGTATACCGGCCGTGCTCACAGCGGCCGCGGTCCGTCAGCTGCATTCAGCGCTCCCGATAGAGGACCGTTCAGAAATGGCCGTCGATGGTCACCTGCTGATGACTCACCTCGGCCGCAAAGGGGGGAGCTGGCTGAAGGGACTTCTCGGCCGCGTTGAGGAACATATTGTGCTTGGCCGACTGCCAAACAATAAGGAAGCTATTTTAAAGTGGGTTGATGACAATGTCTAAATACAAATATAAAATTCTATCGTATCTTTATGACCATAAAGAGAGTTATGTCTCGGGTCAGCATATAGCGGAGCAGCTGCAGATCAGCCGTACAGCTGTATGGAAAACCATCGAATCCTTGAAAGATGAGGGCTTTGTCTTTGACTCCGTTCAGAACAAAGGCTACAAGCTGGTTGAATTCCCGGACGTCTGGGACAACAATCTGATGCAGCTGATGATCAGAAAATCTGATTATTTCAGCACGATCTATGTTGACCATGAAGTGACTTCCACTCAAAAAGTGGCTCATGAGAAGCTGCTGGATAACAGCGAGCCGTTTATTGTCATCAGTGAAGTTCAGACAGCCGGCCGGGGTCGCTTTAACCGGGTATGGGACTCGCAGGGTAAGAAAGGACTGTGGATGAGCCTCGTCTTCAATCCGCATATCCCGTTTGCAAAAATCGCGACGTTCAATCTGTTTATCTCTCTTGCTATCGCCGAGACGATGCGGGATTACGGGGTCAACGCGACCGTAAAATGGCCGAATGACATCTACATCAATGACAGAAAAGTATGCGGTTTTCTGACGGAAATCAGCGGTGACTCAGCAGGTGTGCATCATATCATCTGCGGCATCGGCATCAATCTCAACCACATGCCGGCAGACTTTCCCGAGGAACTGCAGACGACGGCGACAAGTATCGCGCTTGAACGGGGCAGGACAGTCAACCGCTACGCCTTTTTTGAAGCGCTGTACCAGCAGATTGAGCGGAGCTATAACCAGTTTATGACGCTTGAATTCAGCGATATAAAGGAACAGTATAAAGCGTATTCCAACATATGGGGGAGGACGCTGCGCTATACAGAGGGCAAAAAACAGATTTTTGGGGAAGCGGTTGATATTAAAGATGACGGCCGCCTGATCGTCCGGGATGAAGCAGGAAACACCCATCAGTTCATCAGCGCTGATATAGAAATGCAGGTGGACTGAGATGCAGCTAGCCGTTGTTGATATAGAGACGACAGGAAATAATGCCGCCGTTGATGATATCATCCAGATCGGTATCATCCTCATGGAAGATAACCGGGTCATCGAACGCTTCGACAGTTACATTTATACGGATGAAATGATTTCCCCGTTTATTGAATCATTGACCGGCATCAATAATGCGATGCTTGAACAAGCGCCGACATTCAGTGAACTGGCGCCGCGTATTCTTGAACTGCTGGAGAACAAAGTGTTTGTCGCCCATAACATCAGCTTTGATCTGAACTTTCTGACCCAGCTGTTCAATAAAAATAATTTATCGTTCAATCCCCGCTATACCATCGACACGGTGGATCTGTTCAAAATTTTCTATCCGGATCAGCCGAGCTATCAACTGAGTGTCATTGCAGCAGCACTTGATGTCCCGCTTGACGATGCTCACAGTGCGATTGCAGATGCAGAGGCGACTGCGGCCCTGCTGATCAAATGTCTGGATAAGGCAGCCTCACTGCCGAAAACGACACTGATTCAGCTGTATCATCTGGCGAAACGACTGAAGAATGACATCGACCATCTGCTGTTCCCGCTGATAGAGGCGCACCGTTCGGAAGATGACCTGCCGGAAGCATCCGGATTGAAATACATAGCGGCAGACCGTTCGTTCGTCCAAGGAACGTTTGACGGGACACTCGCACAATTTTATGCAGCGATCATAGCCGACAACGACTTGAATTACCGGAAAGAGCAGCTGTATTTAACAGAGCTCATCTACGATAATCTGGTGACGAGCCAGGTCAAATTGATCGAGGCAGAAGTGGGCAGCGGCAAAACACTGGCCTATTTGACGGCAGCCGTCTATTATGTACTCACTCACAAAGAGAATGTGCTCTTTACGACGGCGACAAAGGCACTGCAGCAGCAGCTGATTCATGCGGACGCAGCTAAGATTGAAAAGACGTTGAGACAATCACTTCCGCTTGTGCTGCTGAAAAGTAAGCGGAACTATATTTCTGTTGAGTTTGTTAAATTCATACTCGCTGACAAAAAAGAAAATCACGATATTCTGCTGCTGAAAATGCAGCTCCTGGTCTTTCTCGTTGCAGGGCAGGACGGTGATATTGAACGCATGAACTTGAACGGCGGCCGCAAAATTTATTTTGAGCTGATGAGGAATCTCTATAAGCCGAAGCAGGATACGTATCTTTATCAGGACGTCAAAACGATCGCTGTGCCGATGCTCGGTGTGACCAATCATTCACACCTCCTGCATTCAGGCTACGAAGGATTTCCGAAGTATTTCCAGCATCTTATCATCGACGAAGGCCATCAGCTGCAGGAAGTGGCATTGAACCATACGTCTACAGAATGGAGCTACCAGAACATCAAATACAATCTGTCACAGCTGTCTAAGGAGGACGGTCTGTTATTCTCGAACTACAGGGCTGTACAGACGAAGCTGTCGATTGATTCACTGATGGCCTCCCACTATGAGCTGAAAGAGCAGATACAGGAGATCGAACGCTGCAATGACCTGTTTTTCGATGACTTGAGCTATGACAGCTCTCAGCCTTTCACACGGCTGGGCGCTCATCTGCTGCTGGATGACCTTGTGGCCAAATGCATGCAGTTTCATTTAATCATAGAGCAGCTGCCTGTCAGCCGTATCGTCAAAAAGCAGTCGCGCTATGTGCTGCAGATCTATCAGCAGATCAAGCAGGCGATTGATAAGGGCAGACTCGTTTTTTATAACACGTCTGCTAATAAGACAACACTGACGATATATGTCAAAGACCGGAAGCTTGAGGAACTGTTTTCAAAACAGCTGATCAGTCATTTCGAGTCTTTAGTGCTGCTGTCAGGTTCACTGCTGCTGGACCACTCCGTTGCACATTTAAGTCCGCTCCTCGGCCATCATGAACGGGAGATCATTGCGTTCAATCCGATGCACCGGAGTGACAAGGTCACTTTCTTCATTCCTGACGACGTGCCCGTGTTCAATCATCGGTCGACGCAGGGGTTTATTGAGCAGGTGATTTTATATATCACTTCTTATTTAGCGACCGGTCATAAGAAGATGCTCATCCTGTTCAACAATTATCAGCTGATCATGGAAGTGGAGCAGTATTTGGAGGCGATGACTGATCATGTCCGGCTCGTCCAGACACCTCAGTCCAATCCTCATAAGCTGCTGACTCAGTTCAATCAGCTGGACAGCGGTATCCTGCTCGGTACGCAGTCGTTCTATGAAGGGCTGGACTATCAGTCGGATGCCTTTAAATGCGTGATGATTGTCAGTCTGCCGTTCATTCACCCGAATGATAAGCGGGTCATGCTGATGCAGGATGAAACAGGAGACAGCTTTGACAGCTATCAGCTGCCGTATGCCGCTACAAAAGTCAGACAGGCAGCAGGCCGGCTGATCAGGAATGAGACGGACGACGGCATCATTCTATGCATGGACCGCCGCATTGTAGAGGCGCACTACCACCAGGTCTTTGATGGAGTGCTTGACCAGTATACAGTCAGACGGGGCAGATTAGACGACTTCATCGACTGGATCGAGAAAAATAAGCCGGTCAACAATAAATGATTTAAAGAATCAAGTTAACTTTGGTAAACTATAGTTATCATAATGTTAAGGAGCTGTACTCATGGAACTATCTAACCGCGTCAAACAACTGAGACCTTCATCCACGCTTGCCATTACAGCGAAAGCTAATGAATTAAAAGCAAGCGGCAGACCGGTCATCGGTCTTGCTGCCGGGGAACCTGACTTTAATACGCCGTCGAATATCATTGAAGCGGCATTTAAAGCGGTCAACGAAGGAAAAACAAAATATACACCGGCAGGCGGGCTGCCTGAACTCAAAAAAGCGATTCAGCACAAACTGGCGAAAGACCACTTGAATTATGAGCTGAACGAGATCATGGTGGCATCAGGTGCGAAACATGCACTCTATAATTTGTTCCAGTCCATTTTGAACGAAGGGGATGAAGTCATCATACCGATTCCTTACTGGGTGAGTTATCCGGAACAAGTCGTGCTGGCAGGCGGGAAGCCCGTCTATGTCTTTACAGATGAAAGCACGGAGTATAAAGTGACAGCAGAAATGCTCGAACAGGTGGTCACACCGAGAACGAAAGCACTGATTCTGAATTCACCGAGCAATCCGTCAGGTGTCATCTATGAACGGGAAGAACTTGAATCAATCGCAGACTTTGCAGTCAAGAACGACATCATCGTAGTGTCAGACGAGATCTATGAAACATTGATCTACGACGGCAGCCATGTGAGCATCGCGAGTTTAAACGATGACATCAAGCGCCTTACGGTCGTCATCAACGGTGTGTCAAAAAGTCATTCGATGACCGGCTGGCGTATCGGCTATGCGGCAGGCGATGCAGCACTCATCAAAGCGATGACGGATCTTGCCAGCCATTCAACAAGTAATCCGACGACACCTTCCCAGTGGGCAGCAGTCGAAGCATATAATGGTGATGAGACGTTCATCGATGAGATGAACAGCATCTTCAAGGAGCGCCTTGAGACCATCTATCCTAAATTGATGGAGATTCCGGGTATTCAGTGCATTAAACCGCGCGGGGCGTTCTATCTTTATCCGAATATCAGCGAAACGGTCAAGTTATGTGGTCTTGAGTCAGCGGATGAATTTGTCGAGCAGCTGCTGGAGGAATCACTTGTAGCCGCTGTACCGGGCTCAAGCTTCGGCTCCCCGGATAATATCCGTCTGTCTTACGCAACGGATTTAGCGTCAATGCTTGAAGCTATTGATAGAATGAAACAATTTGTCGAGAAAAGAATGGAGAACAACTCATGAAAATTACAATCAATCAGGCCGGCAGTCACGTCGGTGAAACAGTGACGCTTGGTGCTTGGATTTTAAACAAGCGCTCAAGCGGTAAAATTGCATTTCTGCAGCTGCGGGACGGCACAGGCTTCATGCAGGCAGTTGTCGTTAAGGAGAATGTCGCTGAAGAGCTGTTCAAGACAGCGAAAGGGATTACTCAGGAGACGTCGCTCTATGTGACAGGCATCATTAAAGAGGACGAACGTTCAGATTTCGGTTATGAGATGGAAGTCACCGGCCTTGAGGTCATTCATGCGGCAGTTGATTATCCGATCACGCCGAAAGCCCATGGTCCTGAGTTCCTGCTGGACCACCGTCATTTATGGCTGCGCTCAAAACGCCAGCATGCAGTGATGAAAATTAGAAATGAAGTGATTCGGGCGACCTATGAGTTCTTCAATAACGAAGGATTCACTAAAATCGATCCGCCGATCTTGACAGGAAGTGCACCGGAAGGCACAAGTGAGCTGTTCCATACGAAATACTTTGATGAAGATGCGTTTCTTTCCCAGAGCGGTCAGCTCTATATGGAAGCGGCAGCGATGGCCCACGGCAAAGTGTTTTCATTCGGGCCGACATTCCGTGCAGAGAAATCCAAGACACGTCGTCACCTCATCGAGTTCTGGATGATCGAGCCGGAGATGGCATTCTTTGAACATGAGGACAGCCTTCGTGTACAGGAGAACTATGTCAGCTTCGTCGTCCAGTCAGTGCTTAAAAACTGTGCGCTTGACTTGAAGATTCTTGGCCGCGATACAGAAAAACTAGAAAAAGTGGCGGCGCCTTTCCCGCGTATCACTTATACAGAAGCTATCAAGCTGCTTAAAGAATGGGGCTTTGACGACATAGAGTGGGGTGATGATTTCGGTGCACCGCATGAAACAGCGATCGCCAATCATTATGATCTGCCGGTGTTCATCGTCAACTACCCGACGAAGATCAAGCCGTTCTACATGCAGCCGAACCCTGAGGAAGAAGGCACAGTGAAATGTGCTGACTTGATCGCACCGGAAGGTTACGGTGAAATTATCGGAGGCTCTGAACGTATTAATGATCTGGAGCTGCTTGAGACGCGTATTAACGAGCATGGACTTGATCCGGCAGCTTATACGTATTATACGGACCTGCGTAAATACGGCAGCGTGCCGCATTCAGGTTTCGGCCTTGGCCTTGAACGCACCGTCGCTTGGCTGTCCGGCGTAGAGCATGTGAGAGAAACAAGCCCGTTCCCAAGATTGCTGAACAGATTATATCCATAAAAACAAAGAGGCTGGGACGAACGTCTCAACCTCTTTCTTGTAGGTGAAAAATATGCAGTATATTAACCAGCAGATGGCTGTGCCAAAACAGCTGATTAAATATTATCCAAAACTTGCCATCAATGAAACAGAGTTAGCTGTCCTGCTGAAGCTCATTCTGATTCATCACGAGACGAGCGAAATGCCCTCGTTTGAAGCAATGGCGCAGGAGACGACGCTTGAGGTGAACGAGGTGGCCGCGCTTATTCAGGGGCTGATACAGAAAGACCTGCTGCATGTCTCTGTCGGACAGGCAGGCAGTCAGTACAGTGAACACTTCTCACTGCAGCCGCTCGATGACCGCCTGCATGCTCAAACTGACAGTGATGAAACAGCGCAGAAACAGCTGGATTTCAGTCAGCTCTTCGAACGGTTTGAAGTCCAGTTCGGCAGACCGCTGACACCCATTGAGATGCAGACGCTGACGCACTGGATAGATACAGACCATCATTCCACCGACCTGATCAACGCCGCACTTGACGAAGCGACTATCCATGACAAGCTCAGTTTCAAGTATATAGACCGCATCCTGCTGAACTGGAAAAAACGCCATGTCAAAACAGTCGATGACTCCAAAACTGTACGGAAAGATTTCGAGCAGACCAAACAGCTGACAAAGACGATTGAGAACTTCCCGGTGTTTGACTGGGTGAATGGAGATAATCCATATGATAAGTAAGAAGAAGACAATGAAGATGCTGGATGTCATCGCAGCTATGTATCCGGATGCGGAATGTGAACTGCTCCATGATAATCCGTTTGAACTGACTATTGCGGTGCTCATGTCGGCCCAGTGCACAGATGCTGCTGTCAATCGAGTGACCCGTTCATTATTCCAGAAATATAGGACGCCGGAGGATTATCTCGCAGTCCCGGTGGAAGAGCTGATGGATGACATCCGGTCGATCGGTCTCTACCGGAACAAAGCGAAAAACATCCAGGCGCTCTGCAAAATACTGATAGAACAGCACGGCGGTGACATTCCACGGGAACACAGTGAACTCGTTAAACTGCCGGGAGTCGGACGTAAGACCGCCAATGTTGTAGTCTCTGTCGCATTCGGTGTTCCCGCGCTGGCTGTTGATACGCATGTGGAGCGTGTGTCAAAACGACTCGGTATATGTAAGTGGAAGGACAGTGTGACGCAGGTCGAAGAGACACTATGCAGTAAAGTGCCGCGCGAGCGCTGGAACAAAACGCATCATCAGCTGATTTTCTTCGGCCGTTACCATTGCCTCGCCCGCAACCCGAAGTGTCATGAATGTCCACTGCTTGCAGACTGCAGAGAAGGCCGGAAACGGAAGAAGGTGATTACAGATGCAGAGTGAAGAATGGTTTCTAGAGAAGGAAGAGCAGCTGGATGCACTCGCGGATCAAAAAGCACTTCACCGTGAAGAAGGTGTCGCGCTTATCGCTGCGTACCGCACAGCACTCCTCGAAATGATGTTTGAGATCAATGACCGTGAAGTGGATTTAGCAGCGCTGTCAGCACTTGAGTATAAGCCGCTGAATGTCATAGAGCGGGTGGATTACTTCTCACAGGATAAATTCCATTTCATGAGATATCAACAGATGAAAACAATGAGACAGGAACTTAAAAAATTGAAGGCAGTCATGGAAATCAGGAAGAAAAGAAACAATAAATAGCATACTATAATACAGAAAGCGTCGGAAGGATATCCTTCCGACGCTTTCTGTATTGATCATTAATTCGATGCGGCTTCGGTCGTAACGGCTTTCGTTATGACGGCTTCTGTTGTCGGTGCTTCGGTCGTGACTTGTTCTGTCGTTGTCTTTTCCGTCGTCGGTGCTTCGGTCGTGACTTGTTCCGTCGTCACTTGTTCCGTTGTCGGTGCCTCAGTCGTGACTTGTTCCGTCGTCACTTGTTCCGTTGTCGGTGCCTCAGTCGTGACTTGTTCCGTCGTTGTCTTTTCCGTCGCCGGTGCCTCGGTCGTGACTTGTTCTGTCGTTGTCTTTTCCGTCGCCGGTGCCTCAGTCGTGACTTGTTCTGTCGTTGTCTTTTCCGTCGCCGGTGCCTCGGTCGTGACTTGTTCCGTCGTTGTCTTTTCCGTCGTCGGTGCCTCGATCGTGACACTTTCCGCCGATTCAGCTTCCGTTGACGCTTGTTCCGTCACTGGGCCCTCAGTTGCAACAGAGGCTGCACGTTCATTAGATGATCGCGCAGCTTCTGTAGTTGATACTTGATATTCAGTTGAAGAATGATTTGGGTCTGTCGTCACTGAGTTATCAGGATTTGTTCCGGTGACTTGCAGTTCATTGCCGACTTCTGTGACGGATGCTGGTTTATCAAAATCTGCGCCGTCATACGAACTGATAGTGCTCATGACATTTCTAAATAGAATCTGCGGCATCACCTGTTCATCGTGACCGACGAATGAGTTGACACCGTCCGGAGCTATTTTAGTAAAGCCCATCCATACTGACATCGTATACTGCGGTGTATATCCAGTGATCCAGACATCTTTCGCAGCATCATCCGGCAAATTGTAGTCCCGGTAAGTTTCATCTGCATACGTAGACGTCCCTGTTTTTGCAGCCATATTGAGCCCTGGAATACCAGTGCCGTAAGCTGAACCGTATGGCTCAAAGACATCTTTCAGCATATCTGTGACCATATAAGCCGTGTAGTCTTCCATCACTTTTTCGGAGCGGTGCGTGAATTTTATCGTTTCATCGTCCTGAGTGACAATCTTTCTGATGGCAGTCGGCTCATTATACTGACCGCCGTTGCCGAACGCTGAGAACGCGGCTGCCATTTGTTCCGGTGAAAACTCAGAAGCGCCGCCGCCGAGTGCTTCGGCAGGTCCGAGGTCTTTTGTGCTGTAATTCAATCCTAGATTTTTCGCGAAATTATATGATGCGTTGTTACCTGCATTATTTTTAACGACCTGGAATGTTTTAAGGGCAGGGATGTTATAGCTTTTACGCAGCGCGTCACGCATCGTCACAATACCGTGGTTCTGTGTATCATAGTTTCTGAATATATTGCCGTTAATATCATATTCACGTTGATCTTGTAGTTTATGGTCAGTCGACCATTTTTCATTCTCGATGACAGGACCATAGCTTAAGATCGGTTTGATGGTAGATCCGACGGCATGGGGATCAGTCGCCTGATTGCGGTTAACAACGTCCATATAGTTACGGCCGCCGGAAATCGCGGCAAGTCCTCCGGTCTTCGTATCAAGAATCGTCACACCTGCCTGCTGGTCATCATTTTTATAGGCGATCATATTGTTGACGTTATTTTGCAGGACCTGCTGGGCATTCATGTCCATATTAGTATAAATGCTGAGCCCGCTTGTCAAAATATCATTGATTGATTTACCTTTAAATGCATTGTTTTTCTTGATCTCATCTTTGATGACATTGACGTAGGATGCATAGCGTTGATCGTTCTGATCGATATTCTTGCGGTCTGCTGTTGTGCGATGGACGAGGTTAGTCGTCAAATCTTCATTTTGCGCTTTCTCCATCTCCGCTTTCGTGATTCTGTTATGACGGTTCATTAAATAAAGAACTGTGTCTTTTCGTTTCTCTGCTGCTTCAGGATGGTCATAGATGTTGTAGCCATTCGGAATTTGTGGGAGACCCGCAAGATAAGCAGACTCAGCAAGTGTCAGATCGCTTAAATTTTTATTGAAATAATATTTAGCCGCAGTCTTAATACCGTATATGCCGTCTGAATAATAAATTTTGTTCATGTACATCGTAAAGATATCATTTTTACTGTATTCCTGCTCCAGTCGATAAGACAGGTAGGCTTCCTGCGCCTTACGTTCAATCGACTTTTTCTCTGTCAGGAATGAGCGTTTAACGACCTGCTGGGTCAAAGTGGAAGCACCTTGTGAACCGAAGCCGCCGGTCACATTTTTCATAACCGCACCGGCCAGACGTCTGAAGTCGAGAGCACCGTGCTCATAGAAGCGGTTATCTTCAGTGGCAAGAACCGCATCACGCATCTGGTCAGGAATTTCATCGAATTTGACGCTTTCACGTTTTTGCCCCATGTACAGCACTGTTGCCAGCTGATTATTTTTGTCATAGATCTTTGTAGGAAGCTGGTCCCTTAAGCTGCTTTCATTGAATGACGGAGCTTTCCATGCATAATAAATAAATAACATAAGGCCTAATACGAGTACTAGAGCCGCTGCAATCACTGCACCACCGATTATTTGAAGTATTAACTTCTTGTTATTTCTTTTTTTCTTAGTTGTTGCCATGAATTACTCCTCGCTCTCATCTTTCAAGTTCAAGGCTGCTAAATAGTCCAGCCGCGGTTGATACTCATATGGTATCAATATACCATCGTTTTTAATTTCTGTTAAAGCAATTGATTTTCTGCCGCCCTCGGTCATCCGTCTCCAATAGACGGAGAGCCGCTCAAAAGGAAGCAGATAAACTTCCTCCAGCCTTGAGAAATGGACGAGGAGGAAACAGATACCGCCCTGTTTTGCAACCCGTTTCATATGCTCTATTTGATGCAGATGGATATTCTGCAGCGGGAAGCTCGTTTTATTATGCGTCTCTTTTGCTTCAAAATCAATATGTCTGCCGCGATAAATCCCGTTATAATCCGTTGTTGAGGGTGTCTTGAAATAAGCTTCTTTGATCACTGCTTTACTGCGCATCGGATAATCCACTTTGACGATCTGCACCGGTGTGGGCTTTTTGTGGATAACCGCTATATGATGCGTGATATAATAGTGATTCGTCTTATCGATCGCTTCTTCAAATGACATGCCTCGTTTGCCATACTCAATCTTACTATGTTTCTGCTGCTTTGTAACTAAGTCTTTAGTAGTATGTTTTTTTCCGTTCGGATAGTTTACCATTCCAAATCATCCCGATTTTCTTGTATTATAGTGATATAGATGATTCTACCATAACTTAAGTGAGGTGACGTCCTATGTTACATGAATGTATCATTTTTCTGATTGATGATCTGACGGAGATCGAATCGACGTTCGAAGCAGCAAAAAAAGGCCGTGAGTTCAATTTCGTCATCGATATCCAGCCGTTCACGGAGCGGATAGATGCGCACTTGACTGAACTGATGCAGTACGAGGAAACAATCACCGCGCTCAGACTGATGAATCCGCTGAAGCTTGAGCTGCTGGTGAGTCATATAAGGGAGCTGTCGGTATCCTGCTTCTTTGACAGAACAAGCAAAAAGATGTTTATCGACCAATTCAAGGCTGCCCGGCATGACCTTCATTATATCGAAAGACAGACGAAGTGATGAAGACTTTGTATGTCAGTGGCTATAAGCCGTTCGAGCTGAATATATATAAGAACAGCCAGCCTGAAGTGAAGTATATCAAGCTCTTCCTGCAGGAGCGGCTGAAGCAGTATGCAGAAGAAGGACTGGAATGGGTCATTATCAGCGGGCAGCTTGGTGTGGAACTCTGGGCAGCGGAAGCGGCCATACGGCTGAAGAAAAATTATGGCCTGAAGCTTGCGATTATCACCCCTTTTTTAGAACATACCTCCAAATGGAATGAAGAGAACCAGCTGTACTACCAGAAAATTCACGGAGCCGCTGATTTTGTCACCACTGTCTTCGAGCAGCCCTATCAAGGAGGCTATATGTTTAAGGCGGCAACGGACTTTATTGTGAATAATACGGACGGTGCGCTTGTGCTGTATGACGATGAGCGGGAAGGGAGCCCGAAGTATACGCTGAGGACACTCGTTGATTTTACAGCTGAAAATGACTATACTATGGATATCATTTCACTGGATGATCTGTCAGTGTTCATAAACGACTACTTAAGTAACCAATGGGAGAATGGATGAGGTGTAACGTATGGATGATTTAACGTTGAAATTATCGGCAAAAGATATTTACGAGAAAGAATTTGAAAGAACGATGGTCCGTGGATTCAAGCCGGAGGATGTCGATGGTTTTCTTGATGAGGTAATCGCGGATTACCAGAAGATGGGTGACCTTAATCAGCAGCTCATCAAATTAATGGACGAAAATAAAAAACTGAAACGTGAAGTGGAGGATCTTAGAATCCGCGTCGCCACTGGTAGAGCTGATACTGGCGGGCAGCACAATAACTATGACCTGCTGAAAAGAATCTCAAATCTTGAAAAAGCTGTATTCGGTAAATAGTATTTTTTAAAATGATGTGCTATAATGAAAAGTAATTGTGAAGATATCTCGGATAATCGCTATATACATCGTATATAGAGGAAAGTCCATGCTCACACAGACCTGAGACGGCTGTAGTGATCGTGCCTGGCGAAACAATAAGCCAGGGCATTAATTTGACGGCAACGACCAGACCTAAGTCCCTGGATATGGTCTCAGTAGTTTGAAAGTGCCACAGTGACGTAGCTTTTTTAGAAATAAAAAAGGTGGAACGCGGTAAACCCCTCGAGTGAGCAATCCAAATTTGGTAGGAGCACTTTTCTAGCGGAAATGAACGTATAGAAGAGGTATGGTTACATACAGACAGATGATTATCACCGGCGTACGAGAGTGACTAGACTCGCCAGCAGTACTAAGGAACAGAACATGGCTTACAGAGATATCTTTCTAGGTTAGCTCTCCCGTTACGGAGAGCTTTTTTATTTGTCAGTTTATCGGGTATAGTAGGTAGACAAGCAGAATTTATTTTTTTGACTTAAAAATAATAATAACAATATTATGTAAACTTATTATAAAGGAGAATATTATGTATCAGTTATTAGCGACGACACCGATGGGGATAGAAACAGTGGCAGCAAAGGAAGTACAGGCTTTAGGCTATGAGACTGAGACAGAAAACGGCCGTGTGCTGTATAAAGGCGATGCAAGAGCTATCGTCAAATCCAATCTATGGCTGCGCAGCGCAGACCGGGTGAAGATTGTCGTCGGCAGATTTAAAGCTGTGACATTCGATCAGCTGTTTGATAATACTTGTCAGCTGCCATGGGAGGATATCATCGATGAGAACGGCAGTTTCCCGGTCTCCGGAAAAAGTGTTAAATCAACGCTGCACAGTGTGCCGGACTGCCAGGCGATCGTCAAAAAAGCGATTGTTGAACGACTGAAAAGAGCGCACAAAAAGCAGGGCTGGCTGACCGAGAACGGCGCACTCTATAAAGTAGAGGTTTCGATTCTGAAGGATGAAGTACTGCTGACGATCGACACATCAGGAGCAGGGCTGCATAAGCGGGGCTATCGTCTGGCGCAGGGTGAGGCACCGATGAAAGAGACGCTGGCGGCAGCTCTTGTACTGCTCTCCAACTGGAAGGGCGCTACACCGTTCATCGATCCGTTCTGCGGGTCCGGGACCATTGCGATTGAAGCCGCAATGATCGCGCAGAATATTGCACCGGGCTTCAACCGTGACTTTGCAAGTGAGGAATGGAGCATTATTCCTGACGGCATGTATGATGAAGAACGCATAAAAGCGGAAGACGCGGCAGACTACGATAAAGAAGTGGCGATTCAGGCCAGTGATATCGACCCTAAGATGATTGATATTGCGAGAAATAATGCGGCGGAAGTCGGCTTTGCTGATATTATCGACTTCAAGCAGCTGAATGTCCATGACTTGAACTTACATGCGGAACGCGGCGTCATCGTCGGCAATCCGCCATACGGGGAACGAATCGGGGAACGCCGTGAAGTGGAAGCGATGTATACTTATTTAGGAGAATTGCTTAAGCGCAATCCACAGTGGTCGCTCTACATTATGACGAGCTACAAGGAATTCGAAGTGCTCGTCGACCGGAAAGCGACGAAAAGAAGAAAGCTTTTCAACGGCTACCTTGAATGTACTTATTATCAGTACTGGGGCAGAAAATAGCATCGAATAATGACAGACAGCATAAACATGCTGTCTTTTTACGGTTGTTTTAAACTGTATACTTTCTTTATAATAGGACATATCATTGATTCAAGCTAAGGGGATTCAGATGGACGTTAAACAGAAGATTGATTTGCTCTATAAGTTGAAAAAAGAAGTCGAAAAATCAAGTAACACACTGCTCGTTGCTCAGATCAACGAAGTCATCAAGAAAGTTTATGAGGATAAAAAGATCATCAGCTTCGTCGGGCATTTCTCATCCGGGAAGTCATCGCTGATCAACAAGCTGCTGGGAGAAGCTATTCTGCCGAGTTCGCCTGTGCCGACGACAAGCAACTCAGCACAGATCACGATCAGTGCCCATGAAGAGATCATCGTCAATCTTGAGAACCATGAATATGCGGTCGTAGAGGACTATGAGACGGTGAAGAAGATCAACACTGAGAATCAGCGGATTGAGTCTGTTGAAATCAAGCATCAGGCCGAGCACTTGGCTGAAGGGCTGACGCTGCAGGATACGCCGGGGATAGATGCGACGTTCAGCAACCACGAAGAAAACACGATGAAGTATTTGCTGACGAGCGATCTGATCATCTATACGGTTGAGTACAACCATGTGGAGTCTGAGAAGAACTTCAAGGAGATGCAGCGGCTGAATGCACTTGGTGTGCCGCTGATTTTAGTCATCAATCAGATTGACAAACATGATGAGACGGAAGTGGCGTTCGAAGATTTCAAAGCAGCCATCTTGTCCAACATCAACCTCTGGAAGATTGACCTGGAGATATTATATTTCACGTCGATCTATGACCATCCGCTCAACCAGTTTGACCAGCTGAAGAAAGAACTGATGACTGACCAGCAGGTGCTGAATGCAAGTGCTGCAGGCTTCTTCAAGAGAATCGTACCGTATATTACGACTGAACAGCTGCGTTTTCTGGAACAGACACAAAAAGAGCTGCTGGAACAGTTCGGCATTGACGCTGACGGGTTCGAAGATTTCAAAGCAAAGGCGCTGGAGCAGTCTCAGCTGTCTGAAGAGCAGGCGATCTTCAGCGATGAGCAGACGACGCGTGACACATTCCTGAAAGAAATACGTGACATTCTGAAGAACGCTTATATCATCCCGTTTGAAATTAGAGAGCAGATTCGTGAACTGCTGGAAGTCTATGCACCGGACTATAAAGTCGGCGGGTTGTTCGGTAAAGAGAAAAAGCGCGAGCAGCTGAGAAACGATAAGATGGACGCAGTGCTCACTGCACTTAATCAGTCGGTTGACAAGCAGGTGAACTTCCATATTCGCGCGTTCTATCAGAACTATGCGAAGTACACAAAAGATAACAGCTGGATTGAAAGCTGCAAAGATTATACATACAGTGTGACTGCAGAAGATTTACGCGCCCAGATGAAATCACAGGCGCTCATCAACAACGACTATGTCCAGAACTACACAGACCAGCTGAAGAAATTTATCGAGCAGGATGTCGTCCGTGATAACCGGGCGATTATCGCTGATTTTATTCAGCAGCTGGACCGTTCACCTGTGCAGTCGTCAGGTGATAGTAAACAGATGAAGCTGCTTGAGCAGTACGAACAGAACTATGAGCTGATTGACTCATTAACGACTGAAAACTACCGCCATTACTATATTCACGTAGACGAATCGATCGATAAACTGATCGACCGTCATTTAGTGACGCTGACGCTGCAGGAGAACGCACATGAAGCGCAGCACGTGCTCACAAGAAAAGCAGCAGCAGAGACCGACATCGAGCAGGCAGTGAAGACGCTCGGTCAGTTCAGCGGCATCAGCTATTTCAGCGATATCACGGCACGGCTCTGTCAGCAGCTGGACCGCATTAATAATGATGTCACTAGAATCGTGGTCTTCGGTGCGTTCAGTGCCGGGAAAAGCTCGTTGATCAATGCGCTGCTCGGTGACAAGAAGCTGGTCTCCTCTCCCAACCCGACTACTGCAGCAATTACAGAAATCAGCTATGGCCGTCAGCATACGATGAAGTTCAAGACAACAGCCGTGCTGACAGCTGAACTCAATAAAATCGGCCGCGCGGTCAATATTAACGAGCCGACGATTGAAGGATGGTTAAAGACTTATGACAAAGTGCAGCCGGTGCTTGATAATCAGCACAAAAAGTTTATCCAGGCACTTAAAGAAAACTATCATCATTATATGACGCATCTGGCTGAAGGTGATATCATCGCGATTTCAGAGGAAGAAGTCGTCAAATTCACCGCGGTTGACGCGCATTCAGCATTTGTAGATAGAATATACCTGCAGTACGACATTGATTTTCTGCGCGGCAAAGTCATTATCGACTCACCGGGCATCGGCTCGACGAATATGCGGCATACTAACGAGACGACTGAAATTATTGCTGACAGTGACCTGCTGATTTATGTGTCATATTTTAACCATGTCTTTACGGAGAGCGACAAAGCATTTATCTCTTATTTGAATGAGCTGCAAGTATTAAGTGAGGACAGCGAAACATTTTACGTCATCAATGCGATCGACCTTGCGAGAAACGACGCAGAGATTGAACAGGTGACCCGCTACTTCGAATCAGAGCTCGCGCAGTTAAATGTCCCTGCGACATTGTTCCAGCTGTCAAGCAAGCAGGCGCTCGCAGCACAAGATGACCGTTTCAATGACTTTAAGACTGCTATTTCGCGCTTTGCGGCAGTCGACAGCAAGACACAGAAGATTCAGCAGTTCGAACGCGGCGTGAATCAGCTGGCGGCGCATGCTGACTTCATTGTTCAGAACTTTGAGGCCGCTAAAACAGAAGAAGCTGCGCATAAGGCTTATTACGCGAAACTCGCATCAGAGCCGCCATTCACTGCAGCTGTTATTGACAGCAGCATTGACAAAGCAGCGCAGGAACTGAACGAGCAGCTGACGTTTCTCACTGACCGCTTTAACATTCAGCTGCACGACTTGATCAAGACGTACTATAACAGACGGACAGTGGACGATTCAGCGGGCTATTTAAATCATCTGTCGAACCGGCTGGAAGAAGAATTATCAATGATCTCACCGCGGCTGAATCACGTGTTCAATCAGGCGGTGCAGAATCACTCAAGCTTAATCCGCCAGGACCTGCTGGACCATCAGATTATCAGCAGCCCGGCTGAAATGAAGCTCATCCAGCTGGCAGAATCATTCATCGATGTCAAGCTCGGCCGCATCCCCGTTAAAGTGACAGCACGGAGCTATAGAACTAAGGAGACCATCAGTGAATTGTATGAGCGGATTCATGAAGAATCCATGCAGCTGCTGGCAGCGAAGCTGAAAGATTATCAGTCGGCCGTCTCCAGCTATTTAAATGACCGGCGGGAAGCGGTGACCGCTGAGTGGACAGCCAACAATGAACAGGTTCTTGCGGATATTCAGGAAAGACAATCTCAGCAGCTCGATGATCGTGTGGTCAGTCAAATTCGTGCTGCATTATAGGAGTGAGCCATATGAAAGTCTGGATCGACAGTGAAGAGTTCACTGCAGAGAAGCATCAGCTGTTTGACTGCAGAAATGTCATGGATAATTTAGCGGCGAGCATTAAACGATTTAATGAAAGTCATATGGAAGGTGCGGTCTTCGTACCGGGCTATCCGCTGCTCTATAGTAAGGACAAGCCGGAAGAAGGAAGGCATCCGCTCCCTGACTTGACGCGCTTTTATACGTTTGTGACGCATCACGCGGCGGGTAAGACTGCGGTCTGCTATGACGAGAGCGCAGCGTTTATGGCCGCGCGGTTTTTCTTTCTCTGTGAACTCGTCGGCATTCCCTGCCTGATCATCAGGCAGGGTTATGAGGCGCTGGCGCTGCCGGAAGCAGTGAGTCATCTAGAGGCGGCTGGTTACGTGGCGGCCGTACTTGCGCTTACGCCGGTCCATCCGGCGCGTATTCACACAGAGCTGCTGGCATCACGGGAGGAAGTCAGACAGGCGCGGACAAGCAGAGCGCAGCTTGTGGATGCCCGTGAGGAGAAGCGTTTTTTAGGTGAGACAGAACCAATTGTCGTCCATCCGGGAAGAATTCCAGGTGCAGTCAATTTTCCGTATAAGAACGTCTTTGCATCACATGGTGCAGAAAAGCTGCAGGCGACCGTCGGTGAGTCCCCTGCCATTGTTTACTGTGGTTCAGGCATGTCGGCGACCCCACTGTTTGCAGCACTGAAGTCAGTCGGTCATCCGGTCAAACTGTATCCGGGCAGCTATTCAGAATGGATCTTCCATCATCCGGAGGACATAGAAAGAGGTTAAACTATGGAAAAACTATTAATCGTCGATGGTATGGCGCTGCTGTTCCGTCATTACTTCGCGACAGCGATGAATCATCACTTCATGCACAATTCAGACGGTGTGCCGACTAACGGCGTGCAGGGGTTCATCAGGCATGTAGCGAGCGCCATTAAAGATTCAGAGGCTGATCACGTCATTGTGACGTGGGACATGGGAGCGACGACGTTCAGAAATACAATTTCTGCTGACTACAAAGCGCATAGACCTGCGCCTCCGGTTGAACTGAACCCGCAGTTTGAGATGGTGCAGCGCCTGTCGGAGGAACTCGGCTTCTTTAATATCGGCGTAAGGAACTACGAAGCAGATGACGTCATCGGCACGATTGCGAAGCAGCTGGAAGGCGAGTATCGGATCACGGTGATCAGCGGTGACCGCGATCTACTGCAGCTGCTGGATGATAGAGTGGAGATCTGGCTCATCAAGAAAGGCTTCACGGAATACAATAAATATGATGTGAACCGCTTCCAGGAGGAGTACGGTATAGAACCGCCGCAGCTGATAGATGTCAAAGCTTTTATGGGTGATACGTCAGACGGCTATCCGGGCGTTAAAGGTATCGGCGAGAAGACGGCGCTGAAATTTATTCAGACTTACGGGTCAGTCGACGGCACACTGCAGCATAAGTCACAGCTGCCAAAAGGACAGCAGAATAAAATAGATACATTTTATGACGATCTGATGATCAGCTGCAAGCTTGCGGCGATTCATACGACTGTGCCGCTTGACCTTGAGCATATCCGGCGTGCAATGCCTTACACAGCGGACATCGAAAAAATGTGTGCCATCTGTGATAGTCATGAACTGAAAGTCGCCAGCAGCTATTTGATGAAACTGTAGCAGCTCATTATTTATATTTTCGAGGTATATCGGCAAATGACGGACTTATTAAACTGATGTTAATCGAATAATTTCTTATCCAGAGAAGTAGGGGTATGGTCCTGTGAAGCTTCAGCAGCGGTCCGCGTCCTTTGACTGCTCACCTCAAAAAAGCCTGACGGTGACCGTCAGGCTTTTTTGAAGTGTGCTCCCTTATTCAAATAGTGGCGCGCCACGTGGTCGGCATGTTTATTCTGGTCGCGCGGAATCCAGTCGACCAGCACGAGGTCAAAGTGCTGCTCAAGCTGCTGGTACTTGCTCAAATATGGCTTGAACTTCGCGTTCTTTGTATAGGCTTTATTGACCGCATCAACGACAACTTTGGCATCGCTTTTAATGATCAATGTTTTGATGTTCAAGAGCGATGCCTGTTTGATTCCCTCGATCAATCCTGTCCACTCAGCCTCATGGTTGTCCATCTCCCCTAAATACTGACCGAATTCAAGAACCTGGTCGTCATCTTTAATGACGTAACCGATGCTGCTTTCAAACGGATTCTGTCTTGTTGCTGCATCAATGAACAGCTGGGCCATCGTCATCCACATCTTTCGCGATAGATTTCGCAATATAGCCGAACGGCACATTGCAGATCGTCGTTAATAATTTGAACAGATAAGTCGTCAGGAAAATCTCAAACAGTATGGCGTTCGGCATCAGGCCGTAAAAAGCAATGAGCGTGAACAGCGCTGTATCGATGATGGAACTGACTGCTGTGCTGCCGTAAGCCCGGATGATGAACGTTCTGTCGCTTGAGAAGTACTTCTTGATGAAACTGAAAATATAGACATCGACGTACTGGCCGATAATATAGGCGATGATGGAGCCGAGAGCGATTCTCGGGACAAGCCCGAACAGTGTTGCCATGCTCTGCTGGGCGATATCTGATGCTGCCGGCTGATAGCTGAGCGCGATGGTCATGAGCACGACCATGATGATGACAGACATGAAGCCGAGCCAGACCGCACGTTTTGCGGTCTTTCTTCCATATATATCATTTAAAATATCTGTCGCCAGATAAATAGAAGCAAAAAGAATGTTTCCGAGTGTTGCCGTGATACCAAATACTTCGATGGTCTTTGTGACCTGAATGTTGGCAATGACAGTGCCGATCGCCACCCAGATCATTAAGCCGCTTTTACCGAAGAAGCGGTACATTACAATTAAGCTGATGAATGTCGCAAAAAAAGCGATGACCGCAATGAATTCATTGGACATCTTGATTCCTCCTTTCATAATTCAACTTTACAATTATAGGTGAGGGATGCAATTTAAGCAAGGGCAATTACAGTGAGGCGCTTATCTGCTATAATCATGTTTGAGGTGATAAAGTGAAGAAGACAGTTGAGACGGTAAGGAAGATCAATCAACTAGAAGATCACTATTGTCATCATTGTTTAATTAAGCAGACGTTGCGCAGGGAAAGTAAGACAGCGGCGCATGCTTACTGCATTTCCAAATGCTCAGTCGGCCTCCAGATTAAACAGTGGGGCAATAATCTTCAGTAAGGAGCACAGCATGAAAATATTAAAGATAGAACCGACGCCGAGTCCTAATACGCTGAAAATCATATTGGATTATCAGCGCGATGACAATAAGAGCAGGACTTACCACACAGCTGACAGCAGCAACCCGGAATTCATCAATGAACTCCTTGGCATTGAAGGCATCCGTTCTGTCTTCCATGTCATGGATTTTATATCGGTCGATAAGGCACCGAAAGCAAACTGGGAGCAGTTACTGCCGGAGATCAAGCACATATTTGATGATGAAGTGACAGCAGACCCTGAACTTCAGATTGATACGGGTGAGCATACGGTGGAACTGCTGTCATTCAAAGGCATCCCGTATCAAGTCAAAGTGACGAATGTCGAAGGCGAAAAACGCAAGCAGCTGGATCTGCGGTTTATAGATGCGATGCTCGATGCCCAGCAGGATGACGATAACGTTGTGTTCCTCAGAAAATGGGTGCCGTTCGGTACCCGTTACGGACAGATGGATGAAATCATTCAGTCAGTGATCGAGGAAGTGGATGCCTTATTCCCTGATTCACGGTTAAATCAGCTGACAGCAGCGGCAAAAGAGACGACGTATGTCATAAAGGAAAAAGAGCTGGCAAGAACAGCGGTGGAAGAATATCTGGCTGAGCCGGACTTTCAGGAGCGTTACCGGATGCTTGACCATTTTCCGGAGCCAGATTTAACGGACATTCCATTTCTGGAAGTGGTCATGCAGGACGACAAACCGCAGCTGCGAAGACTGGGCATCGTCTTCCTCGGCATGATCGGGGGTAGCGAAGTACTGCCGCTGCTGCATGCGGCGATGACGGATAAAAATTTGACGATCCGCCGCACAGCGGGTGACACGTTAAGTGACCTCGGCTTCAAGGAAAGTCTGCCGGTGATGCACGAAGCACTCGATGACACACAGCCAATCGTCAGATGGCGTGCAGCGATGTTTATTTATGATGAAGGAGACGAGTCAAGCCTGCCGTATTTAGAGAAACATCTCGATGATCCGGCGTTTGAAGTCAGGCTGCAGGCAAGGATGGCAAAGGAACGAATCACGAAAGGCGAGGAAGCGGTCGGCTCCGTATGGAAGCAGATAGCGAACAGAGAAAGGGAGCAGTAATATGAATGCATATGAAGAATACATGAAACAACTGGCAATGCCGATGAGAACTGAACTGACAAACCAAGGGTTCAAGTCCCTGGAAACAGCAGAAGCAGTAGCGGATTACTTTAATGACGTTGCTGATGACAAAACAACATTTGTCGTCATCAATTCAGTGTGCGGCTGTGCAGCGGGCCTGGCGCGTCCGGCAGCGGTCACCGTAGCTCAGCAGAACGATCATAAGCCGGAGGAGTCCGTCACTGTGTTCGCCGGTCAGGACAGAGAAGCGACTGAACTGATGCGTCAGTATATCGGTCAGGTGCCATCCAGCCCGTCAATGGCCTTGTTCAAGGGCACGGAACTAAAGTTTTTCATGCCGCGTGAACATATTGAAGGCCGGCCGATTGAAGAGATCTGCATGGACATCAAGGAAGCTTTCGATGAGCATTGTCAGTAAAGTGAGGATCACATCACCGGTGAAGACCGATGATGTGATTTTTTTGATGATGAAACAGACGCAGGCAGAACTCGCGCTGCTCGTGCCTGACATGGCGATAGAACGCGTGACCCGGCGCAAGCAGACGATTACAGAGTTGTTTAAGACAGACGATTCACCCGTCATTGTCATCAGCCGGCAGCTGCCTGTCCTTTATTTCTCGGCCGATGAAAAAATAGTCTATCACGAGAACACGATGAACTTCAAGCTGAAGCGGTTCCATAAGTACGGGGAGGTGCCCCCGCTGATTGCTGTCATGCCGGTTGAACTGACTAGCCGTGCAGTGATTGTCGATGCGACGATGGGTCTCGGAAATGACCTGATGCTGATGGCGCATATGCTGAAGTCAGCACGTTTTCATGCGTTCGAGGCACATCCTTTGATCTACTATGTGATTAAAGAAGGGATCATACGGTACTACAGCGAGGAACTGACCGGCCGCATCACATTTCATTACGGCACTGCGTGTGATGACATAGTCGCCGCGTCAGATGTGGTCTATGCCGACCCGATGTTCGAGACGACCATCAGTCAGGATTCAGGCATGCAGGTGCTCACCAACCATGTACAGCAGGCGGATCACGACTTTTTAGCAGCGCTCATCGTTCATGCGCCGTGCGTCATACTGAAAGCACATTTCAGAAGCCCGCTCTTTCAGCAGTACGGTTTCCAGGTGGCTGTCAGAAAAAGCTCGAAAAGTCATTTCGGGATTATCTGCAACTAAAAAGCAGCTGAGGCATTTGCCTCAGCTGCTTTTTAGTCATCGATTTAGAACTATTCTGTGATCATCATGCTGATCATGTAGGCGAGTAATAAGAATAAACCAGATACTACCATCACTTGTTCCATCGTTCTTCCCCCAATACAACGATAAATGATTCTGTGTAAATTTATCGTTTTATTTATCATTCATCTATCTGTATTATAAAGTATAGTAGACAATTATGAAAGAGGTGACCTCATGAATTCATTTGATAAAGTGTATCATGATTTATGTGAAGAGATATTAGCCGCGGGACGTGAGAAGGACGACCGCACTCATACCGGGACTCTGTCGAAATTCGGCCACCAGATGCGATTTGACCTAAAAGAAGGATTTCCGCTGCTGACGACAAAGAAAGTGTCATTCAAGCTGCTGGCGACAGAACTCATCTGGTTCATCAAAGGAGACACGAACATCAGATATCTGCTGCAGTATAACAATAACATATGGAACGAATGGGCTTTCAAGAAATGGGTGGAGAGCGCGGACTATGCAGGTCCTGATATGACAGATTTCGGTCACCGCTCGCTGGCCGACCCGGAATTTAACGAACAGTACAAGGAGCAGCTGGCGAAGTTCAAGCACCTTGTACTGACGGATGACACCTTCATGGCGACGTACGGCGACCTCGGCAATGTGTACGGCAAGCAGTGGCGTCATTTCGAGACGAAGGACCGAGTGACGGACCAGCTGAAAGATGTGGTGGAGAACATTAAGATCAACCCTTCATCAAGACGGCATATTGTCTCAGCCTGGAACCCCGGAGAAATTGATACGATGGCTCTGCCGCCCTGTCATATGCTGTTCCAGTTCTACGTCCAGGACGGGAAACTCAGCTGTCAGCTGTATCAGCGCAGTGCGGACGTCTTTCTCGGTGTCCCGTTCAACATTGCAAGCTACAGTCTGCTGACTCATCTTGTCGCAAAGGAATGCGGGCTGGAAGTCGGTGAGTTCATCCATACGATAGGTGATGCCCACATTTACAGCAATCATATCGATGCCGTCAAAGAGCAGCTGACCCGTAAATCCTTTGCGCCGCCGCAGCTTGAAATTTTGACGAATAAATCACTGTTCGATATGGAATATGAAGACTTAGCCATTAACAATTACGAGGCACATGCTGCCATCAAGGCACCGATTGCCGTATAGAGGAGACTAATATGCTATCAACTATCGTTTGTCATGACCAGAACTTAGTTATCGGCTATGAGAACAAAATGCCGTGGCATCTGCCGGAGGACTTAAAAAGAGTCAAGCAGTTAACAACAGGTAACACCATCGTGATGGGCAGAAACACTTTTCTGTCACTCGGACGACCACTGCCGAACCGCCGCAATGTCGTCCTGACACGGGACAAAGATTTTGCAGCTGAAGGTGTTGAAGTGATCCACTCACTGGATGACATCAGCCGGCTGGACGGCCACGTCTTTATTTTCGGCGGCCAGAACTTGTATGAGCAGACGATGGATCTCGTCGATGATATGTATGTCACTGTCATCGAGGCGAAGCATATGGGAGATGCATTCTTTCCTGCTTATTCCTTTTTGGACTGGGAAGTGGAGTCCATTGAAGCGGGGACGACTGAGCCGCCGCATAAATTTATGCACCTCGTCAGGAGAAGCCGTGATTAGAATGATTAAAACAGTCGGTGTCATTATCGGCTATGCCGCACTTGCGACGACGAAGATTGATTACATGGAACGGCATCAGCGGCTGCTGAACAGCGTCAACGCCAAAGACCGCTACGCCGCTTTAATGGCTAAAAACTGGGCCGGACGAGTACTGGACAGTGCAGGTGTGACCGTGACAGTCACCGGTCATAATAAAGACGACGGTCAGCCGGCACTGTTTGTCAGCAATCATGAGGGTAACTTCGATATTCCCGTCCTCATGGCTGCAATTGATAAACCGTTCGGCTTCGTCTCTAAAGTGGAAGTGAAGCAGATCCCGTTTCTTCACCGCTGGATGATGCTGCTGAACTGTATTTATCTAGACCGCTCGAGCCGACGGTCATCGCTGCAGATGATTAAAGATGGTGTCCAGTCACTAAAAGAAGGCCACAGCGTCATGATCTTTCCGGAAGGCAGCCGCAGTAAAGGTCAAGGACTACAGGAATTCAAGTCCGGTGCATTTAAAATGGCGAAGGCTGCGGGTGTGCCGGTCATCCCTATTGCGATTTCCGGGACAGCAAAAATTATGGAGACGTATGACAGCAAAAAAATGGTGCCGGGTCACGTTCAAGTACACGTATTTGAGCCGATCTCCCCGGACGTCTTCAAGGAGCAGTCCCTGCAGGAAGTAGCGGCGGCAGTCCAGGCACAGATTAAGGACCATCTAGATGTTTAAGCTGAACGGCTGGACCGTATTATTTGCAGTGCTGCTTCTGATCAACTTAATCACCGTCATATACGTCGCACGGCTGTCAGCGGAGTCCCCGGGAGTCACCGTGACCAGTCAACCTGCAGCACAAGGCAAGAATACACTGACACTGCAGCCCGAAGTCGTCAATCATTACTTGCAGCAGGAGAATACGCAGGCAATGAAATTATCATTGACAGGTGAACAGCTGCAGATTGTTCAGTACAGTGACTTTCTTAGTCAGAAAATTAAAACAAATATTTTGACGACACCTGTTGTTATTGGTCATAATAAACTCAGGCTGGACATTAATGATGTCGCAGTAGCCGGGCTTCCATTATCTAAGAAACAGACACTGAATCTTATCAGACGGTTCGGCAGCCTGCCGGACAATGTAGTACTTGATGTCAACAAAGAATGTTTTTACTATGATATGGCACCCATTGAACTGGGTGGAACTGCCTTGGATCTTACTCATATCAATCAGACAGGCTGGCACTTTAACATTACAATCGAGGAGTGATACTTATGGCAGTAGCAACATTAGCAGGAGGCTGTTTCTGGTGTCTCGTCAAACCGTTTCATCAGTATGACGGCGTAGAATCAGTCATCTCAGGTTACAGCGGAGGACATGTTGATCATCCGACATACAAGGAAGTGTGCTCCAATACGACCGGTCACCGTGAAGCGGTGCAGATTACTTTTGATGAGACGATCATCTCATATAAAGAAGTACTGGAAGTGTTCTTCAAGACGTTTGATCCGACCGATGCGGCGGGACAATTCTATGACCGCGGGGAAAGTTATGAGCCCGCTATATTCTATCACGACAGCACGCAGCAGGAGACAGCCCGTGCACTGATTGAAGAGCTGGATGCGCAACATATTTTCAGCAGTCCGATCGTGACACCTGTGATTCCTTACAAAAACTTTTATCCGGCAGAAGAGTATCATCAGGACTATTACAAGAAAGATCCTGTCCATTACAAGAACTATCAGGAGCGGTCAGGACGAAAAGCGTTTATCGAACAGCACTGGGAGGGTTAACATGATCAAGAAAAGTATCGATGACTTAAACGAAATGGAATATATTGTGACTCAGCAAAATGGCACAGAGCCGCCTTTTCAGAATGAATACTGGGATCACTTTGAAAAAGGCATCTACGTGGATAAAGTGAGCGGTAAGCCGCTGTTCACATCAGAGGAGAAATTTGACTCGAACTGCGGCTGGCCGAGCTTCTCCAAGGCGATATCAGATGATGAGATCATCGAACTTGTCGATAAATCGCACGGCATGGTGCGGACAGAAGTGAGAAGTGATTCTGCCAACAGTCATCTAGGGCATGTGTTTAATGACGGTCCGAAGGAAACAGGCGGTCTCCGTTACTGCATCAACTCTGCGGCTGTTCAGTTCATTCCTTATGATAAACTTGAGGAATTAGGGTATAGCCATGTTATAGGGCATTTTAAATCTTAATGGAATACTGAAGGAGCGGAAAACTATGTTTAAAAAGTTATTTGGTAAAGGTGAAGAAGCATCTAAAACAATTGAAATCAAAGCACCGCTTTCAGGCACTTATGTTGCGCTTGCTGACGTTCCAGACCCAGTCTTTGCCCAGGAGATGATGGGTAAAGGATTCGGCGTAGAACCCATTGAAGGCACGCTTGTCGCACCGATTGACGGCGAAGTGGTCAATGTCTTTCCGACGAAACATGCTATCGGTCTGAAGGCGGCGAATGGTCTTGAAATACTGCTGCATGTCGGTCTCGAAACCGTTGCGATGAACGGAGAGGGCTTTACAACGAAAGTTAAAGCAGGCGATAAAGTCAAAGCAGGCGACACGTTGCTGACATTCGACCTTGAACTGATCCACCAGAAAGCAGCGTCTATTATTTCACCGGTCATCATCACAAACAGCGATGTCATCAACACGTTTGAGATTGTTCAGACAGGCAACCTGCAAAAAGGCTTGACGACCGTGCTGAAAATAGACACCCACTAATGAGCAAGTCTTTTTCTTTCTATCAGTACATTCTGACGGTAAGAGGCGCTAAAGGAGAAGCAGGCGTGTTCGCTGATGAGGCATTTGATGATCTGATGTTTCCGAAATATGAAACGGATTATAATCTTCTCTCGGACTACATTGAAAACTACGGTTCAGCAGACATGCGGCTGTCCGTCTTTGATGAGCTTTATGACAAGTACCAGGAATGGCTGAAATTTTAGTGCACACCTATACCAGACAATTAACTGAGAAGCAGATGGAAACTCAAGTTTCATCTGCTTTTTTAATCGGCATATGGCAGCGGTTCATCAGTGAAACGGCAGACAGTCATGTAGAAAACTTTCGTTTTGTCCGTTATATTGATAAAATGACTTATAAATAATTTTGGATGTGAAAAAAATTGGATAAAGACCACAATGCGCATGAAAAAAAACAGAATGAGAGAAAAATAACGATCAGTCTTTTTAGATTCATCATGCTGCTGCTGACGGCAGTGATCTTAACGGCCGGGATTACTGCATTTGCAACAACGACCGGCAGCAGTAAAGTGATTTCGCAGCAGACACCGAAGCGGACTGAGTTTCTGAAGCTTTATGAAGTATATGACACCTTGAATTCACAGTACTACAAAAATGTGAATAAAGAGAAGCTGATAGACAGTGCTATTAAAGGCATGGTCAATGGACTGGACGATCCTTACAGCGAGTATATGACGAAGTCAGAACAGCAGGAGTTCACGGATTCCATGAGCGGCGACTTCCAGGGTATCGGAGCTGAAATGGGAGAGGAAGGCAGCAAAATCATTATTACAAGCCCTATTAAAGGAGCACCGGCAGATAAGGCCGGCATTAAAGCGAATGATGAAATCGTTGAAATTGACGGCAAAAGTACTAAAGGAATGAACAGTGTAGATGTCGTCAAAAAAATTCGCGGCAAAAAAGGGACGACTGTCACGCTGCTGATCAAACGCGGCGTCAGCACCCCGTTTAAAGTCGCTATTAAACGGGACACGGTTCATGTCAATAGTGTGGAAACTAAGATGCTGAACAATAAAGTGGCATTAATTACGGTCACTAAATTCCAGCAGGGCACTGCAGCTGAATTCAATGCTGCCTTAAAAGACATGCACGAGCAGGGTATGAAGAAACTGATTCTCGATTTCCGTAACAACCCGGGCGGCTATCTCGATGAGGCGAGCAAGATGGCCAATGAGTTCATCGGTAAAGGTGAAGTGCTGTTCTATACAGAAAATAATCACAGTAAACCTCAGGCCTATAAAGCGGAAAATCCTGCTGACCCGGTCACTAAGAACTTGCCGACTGTCATCATCATGAATGAAGGATCTGCCAGCGCATCTGAAGTATTTGCTGCATCCCTCCACGACCATGATAAAGCATATATCGTCGGTACAAAGTCATTCGGTAAAGGCATCGTGCAGACGGCAGCACCGTTCAAGGATGATTCTATGCTGAAGTTCACGCAGATGAAATGGCTGACACCTGACAAAACATGGATTCATAAAAAAGGCATCACACCGGACAAGCTGATTAATTTACCGGATTATGCCAACATTCACATCCTTGATCCTGACGAAGTCTATGTCAAAGGAGAGTCCAGTGCAGAGGTGAAATCACTTGAAACAGGGTTGAAAGCACTCGGCTATAACCCGGGTGCAGTGGACAAGACATTTGACGAGAACACAGCGCTCAGCGTTGCCCAGTTCCAGCAGAAAGAAGGACTTGAAGTCACGGGTCAAATGACCGGTAAGTCAACGCTTAAGTTCACTGAACTGCTGCGAAATAAACTGAATGCTGATGATACACAGCTGAACGGCGCAGTCAGCTATATCAGCACGCTTAAATAATGGAGGTAAAACAGTGAAGATTGCTTTTACGGGCGGCGGGTCTATCGGCCATGTTGCTGTCAACATGGCGTTAATCCCGGAAGCTGCTAAACATCAAATTGAATGTATATATATCGGTTCTAAAGCAGGGATTGAAAAAGAGGCGATTACTTCTCAGTTTCCTGACGTCAAATACTACGGCATTTCAAGCGGTAAACTGCGTCGTTATTTTTCGCTTGACAACGCAAAAGATATTCTCAAAGTGCAAAAAGGAGTATTTGATGCACTGAACGTTCTCCGTAAGGAACGGCCGGACATCGTCTTTTCCAAAGGCGGATTCGTCACAGTGCCTGTGATCATCGCAGCACGGATGCTGAAAATCAAAACGATCATCCATGAGTCTGATGTGACACCGGGCCTTGCGAATAAAATCGGCCTGAAATTTGCGATGAAATGCTACACGACATTTGAGGAGACGCTGAAATATATTCCAGGCGGTAAAGCTGACTTTGTCGGTGGTGTCGTCAGAGATGATATATTTACAGGAGATAAGAACACGGGTTATGAGCTGACCGGCTTCAGCCCGGATAAGCAGGTGCTGCTTGTGATGGGCGGGTCACTCGGCTCGAAAACCGTGAACACGGCCATCAGAAGTCACCTTGACGCGCTGCTTCGGCACTACCAGGTGATCCATATTACAGGCCAGGGGTTGACGGATCAGCAGCTTGACCGACCGGGATATAAGCAGTTTGAATTTGTGAAAGACGAGCTGCCGCACTTGTTTGCGATTACAGATACGATTGTGTCACGGGCCGGCTCTAACGCCATCTACGAATTTCTGGCACTGCGTAAACCGATGCTGCTTGTGCCGCTTGGTCTGGATCAGAGTCGCGGTGACCAGATTGACAATGCCCGTATATTTGAGCAGGAGGGCTATGCGGGCGTCCTGCAGGAGAACGAGCTGACGAGTGCGACATTGATGGCTGCCCTGCAGAAGATTGAGGACAACAGAGCAGCACTGACAGCCGCAATGAATGAGGCATATACGTCGTTTACACCGGAAGCACTGCTGCAAAAAATATTGGATGATGCCAGTTAAGGAGAACGCCTATGTCTAGAGTTCAAAGAATTTCATTAATCATCATTTTCTCGGTCATTTTTGGCATGATCGCTTTTTTCCATGAATCGCGGCTCGGTAAATGGATTGATAATGAAGTATATGAATTTATTTATTCCTCAGAAAGCTTTATCACGACGTCTATCATGCTCGGTTTCACGAAGCTCGGTGAAGTATGGACGATGATTGTCATGTCGCTCATCGTCATCTGCTACTTGATGCTGAAGCGTATGAAGATCGATGCCTTATTCTTTGCCCTGGCTATGATCATCTCGGGCACGCTAAACCCGCTTTTGAAAAATATTTTTGACCGGGAGCGTCCTACGCTGCTGCGGTTAATTGATATTACCGGATTCAGTTTTCCGAGCGGCCATGCGATGGGGTCAGCCGCTTTTTTCGGCAGTCTTGCCTTCTTGGTCAGCAGACATCATAAAGGCGCAGCCAAACCTTATTTAATTGGCTTGTGCATTCTGTTTATCATGATGATTTCGTCTTCACGGGTCTACTTAGGCGTTCATTATCCGACAGATATCATCGCAGGTATACTCGGCGGCGTCATCAGTATACTGCTGGCGCAAACTTTTTTACATAATCTAATTGACAATGATTCTCAATAAGTTATAATGTAATTGAAAGTGATTCTCATTTAACAAGAGTTCCCCCTCTAAATGGAGAGTCATTTTCTAGTAACCCCCTTTATGCCCATTAACCTGACGGTGACGTCAGGTTTTTTTTGTTTAATTTAAAAATAATTACTGCTATGATTTGGTTAATAATTGAAGAGAGAGGCTTACTCATGAAAAACATTCTAATAATTGAAGATGAACAGAATTTAGCGCGGTTTATTGAACTGGAGCTGATGCATGAAAATTACAAGGTGGATATCGTCAATGACGGCATTGCTGGTCTGCAGCATGCGCTGAACAATGACTATGACTGTCTACTGCTGGATCTGATGCTGCCCGGTATGAATGGGCTTGAAGTGTGCAGAAGAATCCGCAACATTAAACAGACACCGATCATTATGATCACAGCGAAAGGGGATACGTATGACAAAGTGATCGGGCTGGACTACGGAGCAGACGATTACATTGTCAAACCATTTGACATCGAAGAGCTGCTGGCGAGACTGAGAGTCATTATGCGGCGCAACCAGCCTCATGACAATCACATCACTATCGATCAGCTGGTCATTGACCTCGATGCCTTCACAGTGACTGTCGGCGGTGAACTGCTGGAGCTGACGAAGACTGAATATGAACTGCTGAAGCTGCTGGCGGAACATCAGAAGCATGTATTGACCCGCGAGCAGATTCTCGCACATGTCTGGGGCTATGAAAGCGAAGTGGAGACGAATGTGGTCGATGTCTATATCCGCTACTTGCGCAACAAACTGAAGCCTTATCAGCTGCACTCAATGATTGAAACAGTCAGAGGGGTAGGCTATGTCATTCGATGAACAACTCGACATCCCTTAAAACGAAATGGACACTGATTACGACAAGTATTACGTTCATCATATTCATGCTCTTCAGTTTCTTTATCATCTATTTCATCAGCATCTATTTGAAAGAGCAGGAATATGACAGTGCCAGACGCAGCACCGTGGATATCGGCAAGCTGCTGGTCAGCGAAAATCCGGGGGAAGTCTCGACAGTCGACATTAGAGCGGCGATCACCGATCATCAGAAAGTCATCTTCTATGATACAGCGGGACAGCCGTATTCAAGTGTGTCAAGTGATCAGACGATTAGATGGACGCCCCGTTTCAAGCGGATCACGCGCGTTGAGATCACTGAAGAGACCTACAGCAATGAAGCTTACATCGTCGTTAGAGCACCGATCAATACGATGCAGTCAGCAGGATTTCTGACAATTGTCCATCCGCTGAAGATCTATCATTCAATCATTCAGTACATGTTTGTGCTCGCCGGTATTTTCGGACTGACCGCCCTGTTCATTACAGCGATTATCAGCTATTTCTTCTCGAATCATATCACGAAGCCCATCCGTAAGCTGTCGGAACAGATGAAACAGATTCAGCGGGACGGCTTCCAGAACAAACTGACGCTGCCTAAGAGCTATTATGAGACAGATGATATGATCAATACGTTCAATAATATGATGGCCCAGCTTGAAACATCGTTCAATCAGCAGAAGCAGTTTGTCGAAGATGCCTCCCACGAACTCAGAACGCCGCTGCAGATTATTCAGGGTCATCTTAACCTGATCAACCGATGGGGGAAAAACAAGCCTGAAGTGCTGGATGAATCACTTAAGATTTCACTGGATGAGATGAACCGGATCACTAACCTCGTAGAAGAGCTCCTGCTGCTGACAAAAGATGATAAAGGGCAGTATAACCGGGAAGTGGACACGATTGCTATCAATGACGAGATTCAGGCGCGGTTGAAGTCGCTTGCTCAGCTGCACCCCGACTACCGTTTTGAGTTCCATTCCTCTCATAAAGCAATCAAGCTTCAGATGAATCGGCATCAGTTTGAGCAGCTGCTGCTGATATTCATTGATAATGCCATGAAATACGATAAAGACGAGCAGCATATCATTATCAGGACGTCACTAAAAAACAAAGTCGTCCAGCTGGAAATCATCGATCACGGCGCGGGCATACCGAAAGAGGATATCCCATTTATTTTTGACCGGTTTTACCGTGTTGATAAATCAAGGTCAAGAGAAATGGGCGGCAATGGGCTCGGACTTTCCATCGCCCGGAAAATCATTGAAAGTTATGGCGGGACTGTCAAGATTGACAGCGAATTAAACAAATATACAAAAGTCATGATTCAATTCTCAGAACTATGAAAGTAATTTTCATAAAATGATATTACAGCCTTTAAAATCAATATTTAGAGTGCTAAAATAGGTTATGGAAACGTTTTATATTAATTTTCGGAGGGTGGAACTACAATGAAAGGGAAAAACCTCGAAGAAGCGCCTGCACGGTTCGGCGCGAATTTAGGTTATCTTTTAGAGATGTTTGATCTGTATCAACAGAATCCTTCATCTGTAACAGGGGAACTACAGGAATTATTTTCGACGATTTCAACAGGCCGGAGCACCGGCTCTGTCAGCGGCATCGATTCCGAGAAAGTCAAATCAGTGATGAGATTAACTGATAATATCAGACAGTATGGGCATTTAACAGCTGATATTTATCCATTGTATAAACCTAGACGTGAAAATCTGCCAAAATTAACTATAGAAGATTTTGACTTGACTAAAGAAGACCTTGAAAAGCTTCCGGCAAAACTTGTCTCTGCACATTTTGAAGGACATGCTGCCAATGCCTATGAAGCAGTCACTCAGCTGGCAGAGATTTATCAAGGGACAATCGCTTATGAAGTAAGCCATATCAACAACACGGAAGAACGCGACTGGCTGAAAAAGACAATCGAGTCGAACAGCAGAAAATCCTATAGCAGAGAAGAGAAAATCACTCTGCTGACAAGTCTTGCTCAAGTTGAAGGATTTGAAAAATACATCCACAAAAATTTTGTCGGCGCTAAGCGCTTTTCCATTGAAGGAGTCGATGCATTAGTACCGATGCTGCAAAAAGTACTGGCGATTGCGAGCGACAGCAGCATTCCGAACATCCAGATCGGTATGGCACACCGCGGCCGTCTGAATGTACTGACTCATGTTCTTGAGAAGCCTTATGAAATGATGCTGTCAGAATTCATGCATACAGACCCGATGAAGTTTCTGCCGGAAGACGGCAGTCTGACGGTGACAAAAGGCTGGACCGGAGATGTGAAGTATCACTTAGGCGGTGTTAAAAAGACAAGCCGCTATGGTTCTGAGCAGTTGATTGCACTGGCCAACAACCCGAGTCACCTGGAAATCGTCGCACCGGTCGTCTTAGGTAAAACACGTGCGGACCAGGAAGTGACTGCGGGTGTGGCACAGCCTGAAGTCGACTTCAATAAAGCGCTGGCCATCCTCATTCATGGTGACGCGGCATTCCCGGGTCAGGGTATTAACTTCGAAAGTATGAATTTAAGCAACCTGAAAGGCTATTCTACAGGCGGCTCTCTTCATATCATCACAAACAATCGTGTCGGCTTTACAACTGAAAGCTACGACTCCCGCTCCACGGTTTATGCGACAGATGTAGCAAAAGGCTATGATATCCCGATCGTCCATGTCAATGCAGATGATGTAGAGGCATGTATCGATTCCGTCATTCTTGCGATGCAGTTCCGCCAGCAGTTCAATAAAGATTTTGTGATTGACTTAGTCGGCTACAGACGTTACGGCCATAACGAGATGGATGAGCCGTCAGTGACTAATCCGATGCTCTACAAAGAAGTGAAAGGCCATCCGAGCATCGAGATTAAATACGGCAAGGAACTCGTTGCTGAAGGAACGATCACTGAAGATGAAATGAATGAGATCTTCCGTCAGGCAGAAGAAGCGATCCGCTCTGCGCATAATGCCATCGATAAGAACGAAAAAGTGCTTGATGCAAAGATGGCGATGCCGGAAGCGGTCAGCGCTGGTCAGGAAACCGTTGAAACAGGTGTCGCTAAAGACAGACTGACAAAACTGAACGACGAGATGCTGACTTATCCGGAAGGCTTTACACTGTTCGGCAAGCTTTCAAAAATACTTGACAGACGCCATGAGCCGTTCACTAAAGACGGATTGATTGACTGGGGCCATGCAGAATTGCTTGCATTCGGCACAATCATTGAAGACGGCCATCCAGTCCGTCTGACAGGTCAGGATTCTGAGCGGGGAACATTTGCCCAGCGCCATGCAGTATTAAGTGATGAGAACACAGGTGCTAAATATACACCGCTTCAGCATATCACTGACAGCCAGGCATCTTTTGATATTCATAACTCACCATTGTCAGAGGCGGCAGTTGTCGGCTTTGAATACGGCTATAACGTGGAGAACAAAGATGCGATGACGGTCTGGGAGGCACAGTACGGCGACTTCTCAAACATGTCACAGATGATGTTTGATAACTTTATTTCCAGCGCGAACGCGAAATGGGGCGAAACGACAGGTCTGACATTGCTCCTGCCGCATGCCTACGAAGGTCAAGGACCAGAGCATTCATCAGCCCGTCTGGAACGTTACTTGCAGCTTGGTGCAGAAAACAACTGGACAGTTGCAAACGTTACAAGCACTGCAAACTACTTCCACTTACTGCGCAGACAGGCACATTACTTGAACACCGATAAGATGAGACCATTAGTCGTCATGACACCGAAGAGCCTGCTGCGCAATAACGTTGTCTCTGACAAAGTAGACGCATTCACAACAGGTTCATTCAGACCGATCATTGTTGATGACTTCAAAAAGACAAAAGTGAAGAAATTACTGATCGCGAGCGGTAAAGTGGCCATTGACCTGTACACTGAGCTGCAGAAATCACCGAACGAGGAGATTCTGCTAGTCAGACTTGAACAGCTGTACCCGCTGCCTGCTGAAGAAATCAAAGCAGTGATCAATGAGCTTAAAGGCATCAAGGAGATCGGCTTCGTTCAGGAAGAACCTAAAAACCAGGGCTCATGGAATTACATTTATCCGCAGCTGGAAGCACTAGCAGGTAATATCGCTGTCAACTACTACGGCAGAATCGAGCGTTCAAGCCCGTCAGAAGGCGATAATGAAATTCATAAGCTGGTGCAGTCTCAAATTATTCAGAACGCGTTAACTATTTAAGGGGGAAATTACAGTGGCAGAAATCAGAGTTCCAGAATTAGCAGAATCAATTACGGAAGGTACGATCTCAACATGGTTCAAACAAGTGGGCGACCGCGTTGAAAAAGGTGAAAATATCGTTGAGCTTGAAACAGACAAAGTCAACGTTGAAGTGATTTCAGAAGAAGCAGGTGTCATCACTGAACTGAAAGCAGCAGAAGGCGATACCGTAGAAGTAGGTGCAGTCATCGCTGTCGTCGATGAAAGCGGTACGGGTGCAGCACCCGCTCCTCAGGCGGAGGCACCAGCGGCAGCTGACACCGGGAAAACGCCGACTATTGAACAGGCAGTTGAAGAGACAAAAACTGAGCGGATCGTAGCGACCCCTTCAGCTCGTAAATTAGCACGCGAAAAAGGTATCAGCTTAAGCGATATCAACGCTAAAGACCCGCGCGGCTTAATCCGCAGCCATGATGTTGAAAACAGCACGAAGCAGGAAGCGCCGAAAGCGGCTGCACCAGCTGCACCGAAAGAAAATCCTAATAAACCGGTCATCCGTGAGAAAATGTCACGCCGCCGTAAAACAATTGCTAATAAATTACTGGAAGTATCTCAAAATACAGCAATGCTGACGACATTCAACGAAGTGGATATGACTAATGTCATGGAACTTCGTAAACGTAAAAAAGACAAGTTCCAGGAAGATCATAATGGAACACGCCTCGGCTTCATGTCATTCTTTACGAAAGCCGTCGTTGCTGCCCTTAAAAAATATCCTGCGGTTAACGCTGAGATTGACGGCGATGACTTAGTGCTGAAACAGTTCTATGACATCGGAGTTGCCGTCTCCACTGAAGAAGGATTAGTCGTACCGGTTGTCCGTGACTGTGACAAGAAGAACTTTGCAGAAATCGAAGGCAGCATTTACGACCTTGCAGTTAAGGCACGTGACAAAAAGCTCGGACTTGATGATATGATGGGTGGTTCATTCACAATCACCAATGGTGGTGTGTTCGGTTCATTGATGTCGACACCGATCATCAATGGTACTCAGGCTGCAATCCTCGGCATGCACTCAATTGTCACACGTCCCGTCGCTATCGACAAAGAGCGCATGGAAAACCGTCCGATGATGTATATCGCCTTAAGCTATGACCACAGAATCATTGACGGCAAAGAAGCAGTAGGATTCCTGAAAACAGTGAAAGAACTGATTGAAAATCCTGAAGATTTACTGCTTGAAAGCTAAGCTATGATAATGAAGACGCCCCGGCTGCCATGACAGCCGGGGCGTCTTGCGGTTTGACAGCGAAAGATTGACGAGACGACTGAACACCGCTTGTATTCATCGGGCTAAAACTTTAGAATAATAGAGTAAGAGTTCATCTTGTTTAAGGAGAGTAGTTTATGAATTTATCTGGTATTCATCATGTGACTGTTGAAACGGCTGATATAGAGCGCTGTCATGATTTTTATCATGGGATACTCGGCATGATGCTTGTGAAGAAGCCAATCAATTTTAACAATACAACGTCTCACCGCCTTTCCTTCGGTGACGCCAAAGGGAGTCCGGGTACACTGCTGAATTTTATCAGTGCTGAGGAACAGGACTACAGAGAGGGGACGAACGGTATTTATGCCTATTCGTTAAGAGTGCCGACGGACAGAAGCCTGTATTACTTCAAACTGCGCTTTGATGAGCACAGCATCAAGTATGACGGTGTGATCCAGTTGAACGGTCGACACGCGCTGCCGTTCTACGACATGGATGACCGCCTCGTCTATTTAGTGTCCGACGAGAACAACATAGGCATTCCATATGGGACGCCTCATATTGATTCACCGGTCGATTCCATCCATCAGATAGTCGGACTCGGTCCCGTGCTGCTGAGAGTCGAGCATACACTGCCGACTGCGTCAGTGTTAAAGCAGCTGCTCGGCATGGACCGCACGACTGAGTATAAGCATCAATCATCAGCACAGCTTGTCCAGGTGTTCAGCATGGCTGAAGGAGGCAACGGCGGTGAAGTACATATATTACAGTCGTCAGGTTTAACAGGACAGAGCGGGGTGCATCATGCAGCATTCAGAGCGGCAGACGAAGACACTCTGAAGCAAGTATTAACCGTACTCGAGTCGGCAAATGTGCCGAATTCAGGCATCGTGGACGACAATTATTTTAAATCTCTTTATTTCAATGACTTAAGTGGTATATTATTTGGTATAGCAACAGATTCGCCTGGAATCGACGGACATGCAGAATCACTGTAAGTGTGCCGTATTACTTGATGATGAGCGGGCAGCAAATGAGAAGGAGGTATAACATGTTACACGAGGAATGGCTGACTAAAGAGCCGATCAAACAAGTGACAGTCGTCCAGACAAACGCCAAGAAATACAAAGTGAGCGATATGCTGACGATCGGTCAGACCTATGATGTTGTCAATGAAACGGAAGAATATTATCATATAAGAGATAACAGCGGCAAAGTCGGCGGCTATTATAAAGAATATTTTGAAGAAATATAAGGGCGGAAGCCCTTTTTATTATTGAAGGAGAAGGCAATGAACTTATATCAGAATGATGATACAACGATTTTAGACGATGCGGTGAATATGCTGCAGCTGAAGAAAAACATCCTCTTAAAAGGACCGACGGGTTCCGGCAAGACGAAACTCGCGGAAACACTGCGGCTCAAGCTGGGCCGGAAGATGAACAGCATCAACTGTTCTGTGGATCTTGACGCTGAGAGCCTGCTCGGGTTTAAGACGATTGAAGTGATAGACGGAGAAACGCAGATTACTTTTGTCGAAGGCCCCGTGATTCAAGCGATGAAAGAAGGACATCTGCTGTATATTGATGAGATCAATATGGCGAAACCGGAGACGCTGCCGATATTGAACGGCGTGCTCGATTTCAGAAGAACCCTCACCAATCCATTCACTGGAGAAGTGGTGACTGCACATGATGACTTCGCTGTCATTGCAGCGATCAATGTCGGCTATGTCGGTACATTACCGATGAATGAAGCGCTGAAAAACAGATTCGTTGTCATTGATATGAACTACATTTCAGGTGATATACTGAAGCAGGTCATCCAGGAGCAGACGAAGCTTACGGATATCACACTTATAGACCAGCTGATTCAGTTCAATAAAGACTTAGTGGTGATGGCAGAGCAGGGGCAGATCAGCGAAGAGGCGAGCTCCATCCGGGCGCTGCTTGATCTGTGTGATCTGACGACGATCATGCCGGTTGAACGTGCCATCAAGCGGGCCATCGTTGACAAGCTGGAGGATGAACGGGAACAGCAGGCCATTATCAATGCGATGGAACTGACGTTTTAATGGCAGACAAGTTCATATTATTCAACGATGAAAAAGTCGATCCGACCCAGCTGATGATGCTGACCGATCTTGTCCAGCTCATCATGGAAGATAATGAAGTGAAAGTAGGCTATCAGAAGTTCGGTTACTTTGACCCGCTGGAGAAAGAGCTGAACGTGAGCTTTAAATGGCGTCACCGCGAGTCAGAGCTGTATGCCTTGAAGAGTGACTGTCTGCTGTATGGTCTGGGATATGCCATGCAGGACCAGGACGCCATCTATGACATGCTGGAGACAGAAGTGCGTCACCGGAAGTTTTTCATGCAGCTATTTGTCATGCTGGAAGAACAGCGGCTGATGCGTCTTATCGTCGGATCAAGACCTGCTGCCCGTAAGTTCTTTGTGACACGGCAAACACTGAAACGCCAGGACAATGCCAGTCAGCTGACTGTCTACCGCACAAAGAAGATGCCGACGGATCTGCTGTTCCTTCAGCTGGAAGAAGCGCTGCTGACCGATAATGTTCTCGATCTTGAGACATCTTATAGCGGCATGGTCGATGCCAGACTGCGCGAGCTGCTGAGCCGGGCGTTCGATACTTTGACGACAGCAGATAGCGCGGACATTGCCATCGGAATGATGTATGTCATTGATGAGCTGCTGACACGTGATATGCTGAATGACTATTATTATTTACCGGTCAAACTGCTGGAAGACATTAAGCGGTTCAAAGAAATCAAGGCCGTGGAACTGGAAGAGAGCGCCGGAGAATCCGGCAACGTTGAAACAGAAGAAGTACTGACGAATAGTCAGTCCTCAGACAGTGAGTCCGGCAGCTATATGCAGACGGAAATTAGAGAGGGCAGGAACAGCCGTATTGAAGCGGCAGGCGGCAGAGCAGGCAGTGATTCAGACGAAGTGACTGAAATCATGGCAGGCCGCGGAAAAAGCACTGCCCAGAAAGATGGGGATGGTATCGATATCTCTGAGGAAGTCGGCGAAGAGAACAGCAGCGTCATCATTGAATGGCGGACGCCGGTCATCACGCCCGACACCCAAGTCAACTATTCCCTGCTTCAAAAGGAAGTGCTCCCGGAAGTGCGCAAGCTTACGTCGATCATCCAGAAGACGATCGCACACCGCAGTGAGAACACACGGACCCGTCTTGCGAAAGGGCTGCTCGACAAAAAGCTGACGAACTGGTTCCTTGACGAGCAGAAGCGGTTATTTTACAAGAAGGATCAGCAGTCAAAAGAGCTGGATGCGACGTTCACACTGCTCGTCGATGCGTCCTATAGTATGGAGAATAAGATTGAAGAGACAAAAAAAGGGATCGTCCTCTTCCACGAGACACTGAAGAAGCTGCTGATCCGCCACGAAGTGATGGCGTTCAACGAGGATACATTCAGCTCAGACCAGCATGCCCAGCGGAATATATTCGACTATCTGGTCAACTACCAGGAGTCATTGTCACCGACAGGCGGCACCGGCATTGCATCGATCAAAGCCCAGGATGATAACCGGGATGGCCTTGCGATACGCGTTGCAGGTGAGATGATCCGCCGGCGCAGTGAACAGCAGAAGTTTCTGATTGTCTTTTCAGACGGCGAACCATCTGCGTTCGGCTATGAATCAAACGGTATCATTGATACACATGAAGCAGTGATGAACTTACGTCGTCAAGGCGTATTTGTCATCAATGTGTTTTTGAGTCAGTCACCAATAGACCCGCAGACTGAAGCGACGATTAAAAACATTTACAACGACTACTGCGTCTTTGTGGAAGGGGTCGAAAATCTGCCGTTTATTATTTCGCCGCTGCTTAAAAAATTGCTGCTGCAGTCATTGCGGTGACCGGGAACATTTAACTAAAATTTAAATATTCAGAATTCTGTGGACTTCAACCCTTTAAAGTGTTATAATTTTTTTGACTTTATTTTTAGGAGGAATGTTATGAAAAAAAGTACATGGGTAGTGGGGTTTATGTTATTTGCCATTTTCTTCGGCGCAGGTAACTTAATCTTCCCGCCGAAATCAGGTCATACTAGCGGTGCGTATTTCTGGCCGGCAATTTTAGGTTTTATTGTGACAGGGGTAGGGCTGCCGCTGTTAGGCATCATTGTAGGATCGCTTGACGAAGGGGGCTATAAAGAAGCACTCAGAAAAATCAATCCGGTGTTCGGAACAGTCTTTCTAGTGGCGATCTATTTGACGATTGGCCCGCTGTTTGCGATTCCTCGTACGGGAGCAACGTCTTATGAGATGGCTGTCGTTCCGTTTCTCGGTTCACCTTCTGCCTTATCATTATTCATCTTTACATTGATTTATTTCGCTATTTCTTTATGGCTGGCAATCAATCCGTCAAAAATGGTTGATAGAGTAGGTTCATTTTTGACACCTGTCTTACTAGTATCGATTGTCTTACTTGTGATTAGAGGAATTTATATTTTATTCAACAAGCCGGCGACACCTACTGATACAACTGTTTATTCTTCAGGAGTCGGCAGCTTCTTCAAAGGATTCACTGAAGGGTATTTAACAATGGATGCGATTGCAGCCATCGCTTTCTCAGTGATCGTACTGAATGCCATCAAAGCTAAAGGCATCACGAAAGAAACCGGTTTGTTCAAGCAGACGGTGCTGGCAGGCGTTATCGCAGCAGCAGCACTCGGCTTCATCTATTTGACACTCGGCTGGATCGGTAACCACTACAGCCTGTCTGCAGCGACAGCAGCTAGCATTGAAAAGAACCATCTTGACATGGGAACGTATATTTTAACGCATGTAGCTAACGCAACGTTCGGCGGATTCGGTAAGCTGCTGATCGGCGTCATTGTCACACTTGCATGTCTGACGACTTCTGTCGGACTGATTGTAGCGGTGAGTGAATATTTCTATGAGATCTTCCCTAAAATCTCTTATAAAGTATATGTTATCGTCTTTACATTGTTCAGCTTCCTGCTGGCTAACCAAGGTTTATCAGCAGTGATCTCTAAATCTGTACCGGTATTGCTCGTGCTTTATCCGATTGCTATGACGTTAGTTCTCGTCATGCTTCTTGCAAAGTTTATCCCGACACCGCCGCTCGCACAGCAGCTGGCACTTGGACTAGTGACTATTGAGTCCATTCTATCTGTCATGCATGCATATGGCATGCTGCACTTATCATTCATGGACAGCCTGCCATTAAAAGGCCAGTCAATGGAATGGCTGCTGTTTGCCATCGTCGGTTACATCGTCGGCTATCTATTAGGCGCACGTCAGGAAAAAATTCAGTACACATAATAAAAACCAATCGAACTAATAGTTCGATTGGCTTTTTTCGTTGCGCAGCTGCAGCAGCTGGTTTTTAAGGTCATTTTCCATCTTGGAAAGCTCTGCTTCAGCGGCACGGCGTCTTGTTGCGCCTTCCTGCTGAATCGATAATGTCTCACGGATTGTTTCCACGATATTGCTCTGCGTGGTCTTCAATGTTTCAATTTCTACGATGCCGCGCTCATTTTCCTGTGCAGTCAGAATCGTATTCGTTTTGAGCATTTCAGAGTTTTTCAGGAGCAGTTCATTCGTGGTGTTAGTGACCTGCTGCTGTGCTTTTGAAGCTTTCTGCTGATGTAACAATGACAGCGCGATGGCCATCTGGTTTTTCCAGAGTGGGATACTCGTCAGAATAGAGCTCTGAATCTTCTCAGCAAGCGTCTGGTTGACGTCCTGAATCATCCGGATCTGCGGCGCTGACTGCAGAGTGATCTGCCTTGACAGCTTCAAGTCATAGACCCGTTTGTCGAGCCGGTTGATATAGTGGCGCATATCGTTGACTTCCTGGACCATCAGCTGGTCATTGGACGCTGCTGCTTTCTGCTGCAGCAGTGGCAGGTCGGCATTTAGTTCATCGCGCTTTTCTTCTGCGGCCAGAATAAACATATCCAGCGCTTCAAAGTAAGCACGGTTTTCCTCGTACAGCCGGTCCAGTAAAGCGACGTCTTTCATCAGCACATCTTTTGAGTGGGACAGTTCAACCGAAATACGGTCGATTTGTCCGGACACGGATTGATATCTTGACAGCAGTTCGTTAATGCTTGAAGACACTTTCTTGAACAGGCGCTTGAATCTTGATTTTTCCTGCTCATTTAATTCATCAGGATCAATTTCCTTCAGCTTTTTCATCAGATTGTCCAGGTTATCACCGATCGGACCGATGTCCTTACGCTGTACTTCATCCAGTATTTGATGTGAAAACTGGGACAGCTTCATCTGGGCATTCGCACCATACATTAATAAGTTCTCATTGTCGAGCGGCTTAATCTGCGCTTTAATTTTGTTGATCTTTTCCCGTTTCTCAGGAGACAGTTGTGCCGGCTGTGCGGTTATGTCCTGTCTGACGACCGGAATGGGCTGTATTTCAGGCTGCAGGTCAGCAGCAAACGGGTTTGCGGTCAAATCGTCTAGTAGCTCATCTTTTGGCATTAACGTTCAATCCTTTCTTTCTGTTGTGATTTTAATACAGGGACTTCGACCTGCTCTGTATGGTCGAGCGCTGGCAGCTGATTGATTTTAGCGAGGTCCACTTCAACAGACATCTGCTGATAATCCTCAGCGTTTAATGCCCTCAAATCTGCGTGCAGCGTACGCTTTAATTCTTCAAGTGTGATCTTCGCTGCATTCAATTGATTGATCTCCTCATGATTTTTATGCGGCATACGGACAAGATAGACATACTGGTTGATCAAGTTCACCGTGTTATCAAGATGGGAGAAAAAGAAGCTGTCGACTTTGAAAAACTTTTTCGGGTTTTTCTGGACAGTCTTATAGATGGCACGGGCAATACGGTTGATTTCATTAATATTTTTAAAGTCGCTGTAACTGCGGATTTTTGTGTACTGGCTGAGAAGCACTTTGATTTTAGGTTTCGCCTCATTCAAATGCTTTCTCACATATTTATATTCTCGTCTCGATAAACCCACTTCATTCAAATACTGATTGGAAGTGGTCAGTTGAATCGGAATATAGGCACCGAAATAGCTGCCAATCATAAGCAGCCAGTCCAGCCACTGGTCAACGACAAAAAAATTGATGCTGATGAATCCGACGATTAAAGCGACGGGTACAGCAAATATGGCGCCGATAAAATGCGAGACACTATACTTCATACGTCATCATTTCCTTTTTATAATAAAACTAAGGTTAAATCTGCTTAAAACTATCATATTCACGGTAAGGAATTTCAAATATTTCATAAGATCTGACTCTTGAAAATGATGCCGGTCCAGTGATGACTTTCGCAGCGAAAGCTTTCACTTCATCAGATTTCCCTGAAACAAATACTTCGACAAAATCTTCTACATTCTGTACAGTTCCAGTAATATCATATTTTGCAGCAAGCTTGGCAGTCGCATTGCGAAAACCGACACCCTGCACACGTCCATAAACTTTAATATGCTCTGTTATCATGCGTTTCACCTCTCACAAATAATTATATGGATTTTCGCCTGAAATTCCTAATAAATTGCATTATCAGGTGAATTACTTGAAATCTGATTTTTTTGCTTACATAATATAGACTGGATTGGAAAGAAGGGAAGTTACATGTTTCAACTCAAAGTAATAAGAGCAGATTATGAAGGCTGGTGGCTGTTTGAGGACTGGCCGGAAAAAGTAATCATGACTCAGACATTCCAGACAGCAGAAGAACTGGCAGCAGGCTATGAACAGCAGCTTGAAGCCATGCGACAAAAGTTTCCGAACGAAATCATCGGTAAATATAATATTCATGCATTCTACAGAAACTGTGAGCTGGAGTTCTGCGAGGAATGTGATGAAGATCTGCAGATATACTACAGTTTGATCGCACTGGAAGGCGAGCAAGTTTTACAAGGTGGTAAACATTGTAAATGTCTAAATTAACACAAAATTGTGTTGATTATTGATACACCTTATTTTATAATTAAAGCAAGCAATAAGCGTTATTCCATATTACAAAGTGAATAGCCGCGGCCGTTTGTTTTGTAATATGTGAATAATTGCATATTGAATTTTTAGTCTTGGAGGTTTCAAACATGAAACAAGGTACAGTTAAATGGTTTAACGCAGAAAAAGGTTTCGGTTTCATCGAAATCGAAGGAGAAAATGACGTATTCGTACATTTCTCAGCAATCAACCAAGAAGGTTACAAATCTTTAGAAGAAGGTCAAGCAGTGGAATTCGAAGTCGTTGAAGGCGATCGTGGACCACAAGCTGCTAACGTTGTCAAATTATAATCTAAAATTATATAGAAACGTTAATAAGACACCCTAACTTTATGTTAGGGTGTCTTATTTTCTGCGCTGAATAATCTAAAAATTTTTTCAATTAATAAAAATATAATAATGTTATGTAAACTTATATTATAATTAAAAAATAAAAATACAATAAGAAAAAGGATAGGACTAAAGTGTATTACAGTGAAAAATAAAAAAACCTGACGATATTAATCGTCAGGGGAAAACCAATCATTAATGAACCACATCGTTTTGTATGAGCTGCTCAAGTGACTGGCGGCGGATGACTTCTCGGACACCTGCTGCTGTGACGAAGACAACGGCAGGTTTCAGCATCTGATTATAATTGGAGCTCATGCTGTAGTGGTAGGCGCCGGTCGAGAGTACTGCCAGATAATCACCTGTCCGTACACTTGCGGGGAGCTTGATGTCACGGCGTATAATATCTCCTGACTCACATAGTTTGCCGGCAATCGTCATGAGTTTATCGTGCGGCTCTTCGCGGTTGACGAGTTTCAGTTCATACTGGGCATCGTATAACGCTGTACGAATATGATCGCTCATACCACCGTCAATCGACACATAATAGTTCACATCAGGTATGTCTTTCACTGTACCGACTTCATACAATGTAATACCTGCTTCACCGACAATCGAGCGGCCGGGCTCAAGTGAGATTTCCGGCACTGGGTAGTGGTTGCGCGCACAGGCGATTTTCAGTGCATCTGTAATGGCTTTAATGCCGTCTTCGATAGGGTAGCTGACGTCGTCATCAGTATATTTAGTGCTGAAGCCGCCGCCGATATTCAGGACACTGATGGCGATGTCATTGTCAGCTAGCCAGTCAATCACTAGATCAATCGTTGCGATGGTGCCAGTCGATTCAAAGATCTGCGAACCGATATGAAAATGCACGCCCATAAAATCAATGTGCGCTGCCTGCTGGATTTTTTTGATGCCTTCAAGTGCCAGTCCTTTTTTGACACTGAGACCGAACTTGCTGTTCTCCTGACCGGTCTGGATGAATTCATGCGTATGGGCTTCTACGCCGGGATTGATTCTGAGCACTGCCTTGACCGTCCGGTCGGCGAGTGCATCAAGACGATCGATTTCATCCAGGCTGTCAATCACAAAGTAGTCAACACCGGATTCAACGGCATATTTAATCTCGCGGTCCGTTTTGTTGTTGCCGTGAAAATGAATGCGGTTTTCAGCGACAGTGGACTGCAGCGCTGTAAACAGCTCGCCTTCACTGACGACGTCAAGTCCCATATTTTCCTCTGCCATCAAGTTGAAGAGCTGGACAGAAGAAAACGCCTTGGAGGCATAGGATATTGTATAGTTGAGCCCTGATTCCTGTAAGGCACGATGAAAACGTCGGCACTGATTCCGGATCATTGTCTCATCATAGACGAAGAGAGGCGTGCCGGATGTGCGTGCGATGTCGCTGAGACGATGACCATGCAGGGTCAGTTCATTATGAATATATTGTAATGTCATTAAATGATCTCCTTCTGTAATGAATGATGATTAAGGGCGCTCAGCTGCTCTGAATTGGCGCCAACACCTTTAAAAGTGAATGTGTCGATTCTGCTGTCATTGCTGTAGAGGATAACGTCATCTCCAGCCGTGACAGTATCATCGACTTCAACGAACATATGGCTCATCATGAGCGCACGAATAGGGTGACGCCTGCCGTTGATCATACAGTCGTGCTTGCTGCGTGTCCTGAGAATACCATCTCCGTAACCGATATCGACAACAGCAAGGCGGGTCGTCTGTTCAGCTGTATAGGCGAAGCTGTAACCAGCCGACTGACTAGCTTCTATCGTCTGTACTTGAATGACATTGGCACTGACTGTCAGTGCCTGTCGTGTCATTGCTTCCGGTAATGAAGCGTATGGTCTTGACCCGTACAGAATAATGCCGAGTCGTGCATGACTGTGATCCTGGAAAAGGCCGTCACGGACAAAGCTCGCACTGTTCTGTGCATGGATGTATGTAAAGCGATGATATTTGCTGATTATGGCAAGGCCTGTCAGCCACGCTTCTTTCTCTGTATGATAGTCATCCACATCAAATTCATCTGCATAGCCGAAATGCGTCCAGAGGCCGGTTATCATCATCTGCTCCTCTGCTGGAACATTGTTATTCTCTTCAATCACGTCTATCATATCGTCAAATGTCTTGAACCCTGAACGGTGCAGCAGGTTTTCATATTCCAGATGGACATGGATGCCGGCGAGCTGCTGCTGATACTGACGATAAAACGCAGCGGACGGCAGTGTCATTTGAATGTGATGATCCCGCAGCACTTGAAACTCTGTACTCGGATTCATCAGAAAGATGAGCGCATCCGGTGCCAGTTCACGTATTCTGACAGCTTCCCGGAGCACGGTCGTGCTGAAGGCAGTAATGCCGCATTCCAAAAAGGCAGTGACCGCAAAATCAAGACCGAAGTGATAGGCATCGTTCTTCATCACCGCCATGACCGGCTTGTTCTGGATGACATGTGCCACGTTATCTTTGAAGGCTTGAGCATTAAGTGTCCACCGCGCCGTCATGACTGCACCTCGTGCTGCTGAAGAATCGCTTCAAACAGGTCAATGCCTTTCAGCAGTACTGCTTCATCAAAGTTGAATGTCGCTGTATGCAGTCCTGTCACAAATCCTTTCGCCTCATTTCTGCAGCCGAGAAAGGCGAATGCAGTCGGTGCAGCAGTGCTGTAGAAGGCAAAGTCTTCACCGAATAAGTACGGGTCGTCTTTCTCGATCCACGTCAGGTCTGTCGCTCCGGCAGCCTGCTGCATCAGCTGATAGGCTGCTTCATCATTGATCGTCGGTGGATAACCTTCAGCAAACTTCAGTTCAACTGATACACCGGTCAATGTCTCACAAGCTGTACGTATGCGTGCCATCTGCTCCTTGACGACTGCGAGATTCGCCATATCGAACGTGCGGATCGTGCCTTCAAGATAACCGGTTGACGGCACGGTATTGATTGCTTCGCCGGCACTGAACTTTCCGATGTGCACGATATTCTGTCTTAAGCCCGGCAGGTGATAGTGCTGCAGCTGGCTCAACTGATTCAGTATGAATGCCAGTGCTTCGCCGGCGGACTGACCCTGTTCTTTGTTGGCGACGTGGGCGGATGTCCCGCTGATAAAGAAGCGGTATTCTGTCGCACTCGCGGTCAGCGGTCCTGGTTTCGATAAAATCGTGCCTTCCTCATTGTCCGGCATCATGTGCAGACCGTAAATACCTGCCAGCGGTCCGAAGTCATAGGCACTAATCAGCTGATTGGCTCCTGCCATCGTCTCTTCAGAAGGCTGGAAGATGAAGTAGACCGTCGTCTTTAAACGGCCGCTGTCTGCCAGCTGTTTAACGCGTCCCGCAAAACCGAGCAGCATCGCTGTATGGCCGTCATGACCACAGGCATGCATCACGTGGTCTACTGTCGATTTATAGTCGCACGTATTCTCCTCAAGAATAGGAAGGGCATCAATATCAGCTCTGAAGCCGACAGCAGTAGAGCCGCTGCCTTCAATCTTTGCGATGACTCCTGTCGGAAGCGGGCACTCATAACTGATGTGCAGGGCGTCAAGCCTGCTTTTAATGAATGCTGTTGTGTTGAACTCCTCCATGCTCAGCTCAGGATGCTGATGGAGATGGCGTCTCGTTTCAGTCAAAAATTGCAGTTCCATTATCATTCTCCTAATAAGAAAGAGGTTGGGACATCTGTAGCCTGCACTTGTCACAGGAGCTTATCAAGATATGTCACAGCCTCATTCAGGATAATTTATTTTAAGTTTCTTAATGCCTGGACAATTTCAATTTTAGAGCCTTCTACTTCACTGACCTGCTTGATCACTCTGGCAGGTGTGCCGGCGACTACTGTTCCTGGAGCTACATCTTCAGTCACGATGGCACCAGCTGCAACGACAGCACCTTTGCCGACACGGACGCCTTCCAGAACGACGGCGTTTGCTCCGATCAGGACGTCATCTTCAATGATGACAGGCTGCGCACTTGGCGGCTCTATGACGCCCGCAAGCACGGCTCCTGCACCGACATGGACATTTCTGCCGGTTGTCGCACGGCCGCCGAGCGTCGCGTTCATGTCAATCATCGTTCCTTCACCGACAACGGCACCGATATTAATCGTTGCACCCATCATAATCACGGCATTGTCACCGATCACTGCATGTTCACGGATGAATGCACCGGGTTCAATGCGTGCATTGATTGTTGTCTGGTCGATCAGCGGAATGGCTGAGTTTCTACGGTCATATTCCACTTCGAATTCAGTGACTGCTGACTGATTGGCTTCATAGAATTCTGCCCAGTCGCTGTAATCCGCAAAGATTGTTTTTGATGCATCAGAGCCGAACACTTTGAAGCTGTCAGGGAATGTCACTGCTTCGAAGTTGCCGTTCACATAAACTTTGACAGGGGTCTGCTTTTTAGCGTCGCTGATATACTGGATGATTTCCTGTGCTGTAAATTCTTTCATGAATAAGTCCTCTTTTCGTTTTATAAAGTATCGAATGTATAATATCCGGGTGGTCTATTGATCAACTGTTCTGCCACATCGATGCTGCCGCTAGCAAATATATCTTTGCTCTGGGCGCGGTGAATAATCTGTATCGTTTCATCATGACCGGCGAACAGCACCTCATGTTCGCCGACAATTGTACCGCCGCGGACGACGTTGATGCCGACTTCTTCGGCCGTGCGGGCTGAGTGGATATTTGTGCGGTCGTACACAGGTGTCGACTGCGCGCGCTGCTCTTTAATCGTATCGTAGAGTTTGACCAGTGTACCGCTCGGCGCATCGACTTTTCTGCGGTGGTGCTTCTCAGTCAGCTCTATATCAAAGTTCTGGAGCAGCGGGACACTGTACTTGATGATTTCAGTCAAAATATGGACGCCGTAGCTCATATTCGCACTGAAGAAAACAGGGAGTTCTGCTGCCCGGTCGTGCAGTGCCTGGATGATATTTTCCTTTTGACCGGTTGTCGCCATCACAATAGGCAGCTGCGCCTTGCTGATCAAAGCCAGTGACAGTTCAGGATGGGAGAAGTCAATGATGACATCCGCATCCGGCCAGTCACTCTCCACTGAATAGGCGGGGTAGGGGTAATCGTTCTGGCGGTTGACAATAATACCGGTGATGACATGACCACGTTCTTCAGCAAGTTTGGCGACGCGTACGTTCATGGCGCCGTAGCCGGCGAGCAGAATTCTCATAGTATCCCGTCCTTCAGCTGCTGATACATATGGATAACAGCTTTAGTTTCATGTGGCGGCAGGGCGACAAGCGGTAATCTAAGACTGCCGTCTGCAAAGCCTAAGTAAGTGACGAGCGCTTTAATCGGCATCGGATTGATATCGATATTCAGCGCTTCAATCAACGGGCTGACGCCTGCATACAGATCGCCTGCTTGAGATGGATCCTGCTGATACACTTCGTAGATCGTCTGAAACTCTTTCGGTACCGCATTGGCAGCTACAGAGATAATGCCGTCGCCGCCGTGATCCAGGAATTCGATGAAGGAGTCATCGTTGCCGCTGTATAGAGCGAAATCGTCAGGAACAAGACTTTTCACTGCTTCAAAGTACTGCATATCGCCTGTCGCATCTTTTAACGCGGCGATATGCGGGTGAGCAGCCAGTTCCTTCACTGTCTCAGGCTCAATCGTCACGTTCGTGCGCGACGGTACATTGTAAAGAATCACCGGCAGTTCGACCGCATCAGCGATAGCTGTGAAATGAGCGATTAATCCGCGCTGATTGGTTTTATTGTAGTAAGGGGTGATGAGCATGATCCCGTCTGCGCCCGCTGCTTTCACATTTAATGACTGCTGGATGGACGCCTGAGTATCATTGGTGCCTGAGCCGACATAGACCGGTACACGGCCGGCAGTGACTTTCACCGCTGTCTCGACAAGTCTGATTTGTTCTTCTTTCGTCAATGTGGAGCCTTCACCCGTCGTGCCGTTGACAAACAGCGCTTTAATATCGTTAGTGAGCAGAAACTCAATATGGCGTTCGAATGTATCATAATCTACGACACCTTCTTTGAACGGGGTCGTGATAGCAACCGCTGTACCATGAAACAGTTTAGACATGAGATTCACTCCTTATCGTATGAAGCTGCTCGAGAATCTGTACAGCGTTCAGCGCTGCACCTTTCAGTAAATTATCAGCTGTACACCAAATATGGAAGGTGTTCGGCAGTGACTCGTCGCTGCGGATGCGGCCGACGAACACTTCATCGCGGTCTGTGGAATGGATGGCCATCGGATATGCATTATTTTTGACGTCATCGACAACGACAATACCTGGTGCCGCAGCAAGTACGTCTCTGATCTCTTCAACAGTCGCCGGCGTGCTTAATGTGACGTTGATAGCGACGCTGTGGCTGTCCTGGACAGGAATCCGGACACAAGTCGCTGTAACTTTCAGTTCAGGCAGCTGCAGAATCTTCTTCGTCTCATCGATCATCTTCTGTTCTTCCTTAGTGTAGCCGTCGTCCTGGAAGACATCAATATGAGGCAGCGCATTGTTGTAGATAGGGTGAGGGTAGTTGGTCGGTGCGATCCCTTTCTCTCCGTTTGCCAGATCGTTCCTGCCTGCAATACCTGACCCCGATACCGCCTGATAAGTCGTATAGCTGACACGCTCAAGTCCGAAGCGGTCGGCCAGCGGTTTCAGCGGGACGACGGACTGAATCGTTGAACAGTTAGGGTTGGCAATGATTGTACGGTTGGACTGAGGACGGTTCACCTCAGGGACAATGAGGTCAATATCTCCCTCCATTCTGAAGGCACTTGAATTGTCGATCACTGTCGCGCCGCTCTGTTCGAATAGGGGTGAGAATTTCAGCGATGTCCCGCCGCCTGCACTCATCAGCACATAATCAAACGGTTCAGCCGCTGCTTCTGCTGTCAGTTCCCGGACGGTATAAGTCTGTCCTTTGAACATGACTTCAGTGCCGGCTGACTTTTTTGAGGAGAATAATGTCAGTTCACTGAAAGGAATGTTTTTTCTGTCTAATACTTCGAGCATTTTAGAGCCGACAAGTCCTGTCGCTCCGACTACTGCTAATCTATACATGTGGTTTCCTCCTAAAGTTCAAATGCTTGACACAGCTGTTCTACTGCAAGCTGGCCGTTTTCATGGTTGACGACATAGGAAATGCTGATTTCCGACGTCGTGACCTGATAAAAGTTGATATTGTGGTTGAGCAGCGTCATAAATACTTTAGATGCGACGCCGGACATATCTCTCATGCCGGAACCGATCACTGACACTTTGACGTAGTTTTCCTCAACGTTATAGACGAGGGAAGGGAACCGGCCGATCAGTCCGCTGAAAATCTCATTGATCTGATTGACATCTGTATCTTTCATTGTGAACGACAGCTGCAGGCCGTCGCTGTTGACGATCTGTGAAATCATATCAACATTGATCTCTCCCTGCTCAAGCCGTATAAACAGCTCCTCCAGCAAGTTTCTGTCATACATCGGATAGCTGAGGGTCACGTAGTTCATATCTTTATCGAGGGCGACCCCGGTCACTGCTTTCTTCTCGAGTATATCTTCTTTCGGCATGATCCATGTTCCTTTCTCATCTGATAGTGTTTTACCGAGATAAATCGGGATGTTATAGTTTTTCGCGATTTCAACGCTTCTCGTCTCCAGCACGCCGGCACCGAGCGCGCTCATCTCCATCATTTCTTCGAAGCTCACAACGTCAAGCCGCTTCGCCGCCGGATACAGCCGCGGGTCTGTGCTGTAGACGCCGGCGACATCTGTATAGATCTCACACGGTGCTGCAAGCGCTGACGCGATGGCCACCGCTGTTGTGTCACTGCCGCCGCGGCCGAGCGTCGTAATCTCTCCGCGCTCATTGATGCCCTGGAAGCCGGCTACGACTAGTACATCGTGTGACTCGAAGTTTCTGTTGAGTACTTCCGCTTCGATATCCTGGATTTTGCTTTTCATATGATGGCCCATTGTCTTGATACCTGCCTGGAATCCGGTCAGCGCCTTGACGCTGACACCCAGTTCATGGAGCACAATGGCGAGATAGGAGATGGTCTGCTGTTCACCCGTCGTAAGCAGCAGAGCCAGATTCTCCTCATTCGGCTTAGCCGATAACATGCCGACATTCTCAAGGAGCACGTCCGTCGTCTTGCCCATGGCGGAGACGACAACAACCAGCTGTTCATCATTGTTGACGCGGTCTTTCAAATAATTCCCGATATTCTTGATCTTCTCAAAGTCAGCGACAGATGTACCGCCGAACTTCAATACGCTTCTCTTTGTAACCACAAGTCTGCCTCCTATGGCATCTATAAACAAAAAAACAAGTCCGCGTGCGGACTTGTTTATCTATTTACAAGTGATGCACTCCATTATTATCAAATAATGACAGATTCCTAGCTCTTAACCTGTGAATCCAACCGGGGCACTGCTGCAACAGCGACTCCGATTTCGGCATCTCACCCTTTCAGTAAAGCATTTGCAGATACGAACTTTACTTACTTATGATTGATGCGCCTCATCTCTAACTATTCAATTGTTGGTTTTATTATACATAAAGCGAATTAATTTGTATAGTGTATTTATAATTGTTTGAAAATTTGTTGCGTTACTGCGATAAATAATTCTGAAAAGAGGGTTAAAAATGAAGAGCACTATCGATGACAAAGAGCGGCTCAGTTATAAAGAGTCAAAAACGAATCCTTTAACGGACCCACTGAACAACGGGGCAGGGAATCTGCTGGATACGAAAAGCACCGGAATTCTCCTGGTGATCGTCCTCATCGGCTCACTGCTCGGCTGGCTTATTGTCAGCTGAAAAAGGTCGTGCCGCATGATGCGGCACGACCTTTATGATTATTTCAGTACGCCCTGCTCTTTCAAGTACTCTTCATATGAGATTTCTTTAGAGAGTCCACCCGGTACATTCAGATCGATGACACGGTTGGCGATTGTATTGATGAATTCAAAGTCATAAGAAGTGAAGATGATAGAACCTTTGAATGCCTTCAAGCCGTCATTGACAGCAGTGATGCTCTCTAAGTCCAGATGGTTCGTCGGTTCATCAAGCAGCAGCACATTGGCAGATGACAGCATCATCTTGCTCAGCATACAGCGGACCTTTTCTCCCCCGGACAATACTTTCGCTTTCTTGCGGACTTCTTCACCGGAGAACAGCATACGGCCGAGGAATCCACGCAGGAACGTCTCTGTCTGTTCCTCAGGTGGTGCGTACTGACGCAGCCATTCTACAAGGTCGATGTTCTTCTCGTCAAAGAACTCTGAATTATCTTTCGGCAGGTAAGACTGGGAAGTCGTGACGCCCCATTTATAGCTTCCTTCATCCGGCTCCATTTCACCTGCAAGGATTTTAAGGAGTGTGGATTTCGCGATCTCTGAATCACCGACAAGAACTGCTTTGTCGTTCGGGTTCATCGTGAATGACAAGTTATCGAGGACTTTCACACCGTCGATAGATTTAGACAGCCCCTGAACCTGCAGCAGTTCATTGCCGATCTCACGTTCCGGCTTGAAGTTGACGAATGGATACTTACGCGATGACGGCTGGATGTCATCCAGCTCGATCTTCTCGAGCATCTTCTTACGGCTTGTCGCCTGCTTGGATTTCGATGCGTTCGCACTGAAGCGGGCAACGAAGTCCTGCAGCTCCTTGATTTTCTCTTCCTTCTTCTTGTTTGAATCCTGCAGCATCTGCTGTGCGAGCTGGCTTGACTGATACCAGAAATCATAGTTGCCGACATAGACTTTAATCTTACCGTAGTCAAGGTCAGCGATATGCGTACAGACGTTGTTCAGGAAGTGACGGTCATGGGACACGACGATGACTGTGTTGTCGAAGTTGATCAGGAAGTCCTCAAGCCAGCTGATGGCCGGGATATCAAGACCGTTTGTCGGCTCGTCAAGCAGCAGGACATCCGGCTCACCGAACAATGCCTGCGCAAGCAGCACTTTGATCTTCTGGTTGTTTTCTAGCTCGGACATCGTTTTGTCATGGAACTCATCTTTAATACCGAGTCCTGACAATAACACTTGCGCATCGCTTTCAGCAGTCCAGCCGCCCATCTCACCGAACTCACCTTCAAGTTCAGCGGCACGCATGCCGTCCTCATCGTTGAAGTCAGGCTTCATGTAGATCTCATTCTTCTCATTCATGACGGACCAGAGGCGTTCGTTACCGCGAAGCACAACATCCAGTACACGCTCATCTTCATAGGCGAAGTGGTCCTGTTTTAAAACTGATAAACGTTCATCTTTGCCAAGCGAGACGTGACCTGTCTGTGAATCCAGTTCGCCGGAGAGGATTTTCAGGAAAGTTGATTTCCCGGCACCATTGGCACCGATCAGGCCGTAGCAGTTGCCGGGCGTGAATTTAATATTAACGTCTTCAAATAATTTGCGGTCGCCGAAACGAAGACTGACATTAGATACTTGTAACATAACATTCTCCTTAATATTTGTTTTCCGCTCAAAATTATAACATATTTCATCATACGCTTATACTTTAATTATTATGAGGTGTTATAATATGAGAAAAAGAACTAAAGGAGTACGTATGGAAAACAATGAAAAACGCCTGTCAGGCAGCATTGACTTTTTGAAGGTCATTGGTCTTGAAGGTTCGACTTACAAGCTTGCTGGACCGAACAATGAAAGTGTGAAGTTGAATGCCTCTGAGATTGAGGAAGGGGATGAGCTGGAGATCGGTGAGGACTACAGCTTCTTCGTCTATCCCGGCCGTACAGGAGAACTGTTTGCGACGCAGAACATGCCGGTCATCTCGACGAATAAATATGACTGGGTGAAAGTCATCAAGAAAGACCGGGACGGTGTTACGGTCGATATTGGCCTGCCGAGGGAGATCATCATCCCGTGGGAGGACCTGCCGAAAGTGAAGGATGTCTGGCCGGAGAACGGCGATGAGCTGTTCTGTACGCTGCGCGTCGATAAAAATGACCAGATTTATGCCCGTCTGGCGAGTGAGACGGTTGTCACAAGTCTCTACACACCGGCAGAGGAAAGCGTGCTGCACACGACGATTGAGGCCTATCCTTATCGTCTCCTGCGCATCGGCACATTCCTGCTGTCAAAAGAGGGCTATAAGATCTTTGTCCATGAGTCAGAACGGAAAGAAGAGCCGCGGCTCGGCGAGAAAGTCGCTGTACGCATCATCGGTCATAAGGAGAACGGCGAACTGAACGGATCGTTCCTGCCGCTTGCCCATGTCCGGATGGATGATGACAGTGAGATGATCTTAAGCATGCTGGATGAATACAGCGGTGAACTGCCGTTCTCAGATAAATCTGACCCGGAAGCCGTTCGTGAAGTGTTCAAGATGAGCAAAGCGAGCTTTAAGCGAGCTTTAGGAAAGTTATATAAAGAAAAGAAAATTCGTATTGAACAAGACAAAATCATAAAGTTATAATGAAAGGAGAATCATCAGCTGATGATTCTTTTTTATATTGAAACCGATTACAAAAAATGAATCACTATTCAATTTTTATTTGAATTTTCTAAATTCTTTGATATAGTAAATTTATAAACATGATGAGGTGTTGCACGTGCATGAAGATTTACAGAGCAGATTGATTCAGTCTGCATTGATATTGTTTGAGGAGAACGGCTTCAAAAATACGACGGTCAACAGTATCGTCATTCACAGCGGCTCGTCGAAAGGCGGCTTTTATCATCATTTCAAGTCAAAAGATGAACTGCTGTACCGCATTCATGAAAGCTTCATCAATCATGTCAATCGCCTGGTAGATGAACTGGAGCAGAAAGACCTTCCGCCGGCAGAGAAACTGGATTATATTTTGACGCATTTCATTTTTGTCTATGACCATTATAAGGCGCATATCACTGTTTTCAATGACGAGAACAAGTATCTGGCTGATGAGTACAAGACAGAGATCGTTGCTTCGAGACGCAAGTTCAAATCTGCCATAGAGACTATCATTATCGAGGGTCAGGCGGCAGATGTTTTCACAAAGGACATCCATCCGACAGTGATCACGATGTCAATACTCGGCATGGTCAACTGGATGTACACGTGGTATAAGCCGGACGGCAGGAAGTCGCTCGAGGACATCGCCGAAGAAATGAAGATTTTCGTGTTCAACGCTTTAAGAAGTCATTCTTAAAGTTTTTACTTTAGTCATTAGAGACCGAATGGTCGGTTTTTAATAGATAACAATTATTTAAGGGGTGCTTGTAATGAATTTCGAGTTATCAGAAGAACAGCAGATGATTAAGAAGATGACAAGAGATTTTGCAGAGGAGGTCATCCGTCCACGCGCCATAGCAATCGATGAGACAGCAACGATGGACGTCGATATCTTCAGACAGATGGGGGAACTGGGCCTGTTCGGCATTCCGTTTTCTGAGGAATACGGCGGTTCTGACGGCGGCACGCTCAGCTACTGTCTTGCTGTCGAGGAGATCGGTCGTGTGTGCGGCGGTACGGGGCTCAGCTATGCTGCCAATGTCAGTCTCGGGGCTACACCGATTTACCAGTTCGGAACAGAGGCGCAGAAGCAGGAGTTTCTCGTGCCGATCATCGAAGGGAAGGCCTTCGGATCATTCGGGCTGACAGAACCGAACGCCGGAAGTGATGCCGGTGGTACACGGACGACAGCAAAAGAAGTGGACGGCAATTTCGTCATCAATGGTGAGAAGTGCTGGATCACGAACGCCCAGTATGCGAACGTCATCACGACGACTGCAGTGACAGGCAAGCGTGCAGACGGCAGGAATATCATCTCAGCAGTGCTCGTGCCGACGACAGCACAGGGTCTTAAAATCACGTCGCCGTACGACAAGATGGGTGTGCGCGGCTCCAACACATGTGAAATCGTCTACGAGGACGTCACAGTGCCGACCGAGAACCTGCTCGGTGACCCGGAAGGAGGATTCAAGCAGTTCCTGAAGACGCTTGACGGCGGCCGTATTTCCATCGGCGCACTGGCAGTAGGTATCGCTCAGGGCGCACTGGAAAAAGCCGTGAACTATGCGAAGGAACGGAAGCAGTTCGGTCAGTCCATCTCAAACTTCCAGGCGATCCAGTTCAAGCTTGCTGATATGGCACTTGAAGTGGAACTGGCACGGACGATGGTACATAAAGCTGCCTGGCTGAAAGATAACGGCAGACCCTTTACGAAAGAAGCGGCAATGGCGAAGCTGTACGCGTCTGAAACAGCGTTCCGGACAGCGAATCAGGCCATTCAAATACACGGCGGCTACGGCTACATGCGTGAATATGAGGTGGAACGTTATTTAAGAGATGCCAAGCTGCTTGAAATCGGGGAAGGAACATCTGAAATCCAGCGTATGGTCATTGCACGCCAAGTGCTGAAATAGGGAGGACAAACATGGAGATGGGGCTCAAGGAACAGACAGTCGGTCAGCTGCTGAAAGCTAAGGCACAGGAAAACCCCGAGCAGACCGCCTATATTTACCCTGAACGCAGCGTCACTAAATCATACCGGACGTTTGACGAGGAGACAGATGCGCTCGGCAGGTCCCTCATGGCGTATGGCATTGAACAAGGGGACCATGTAGCCGTCTGGAGCGACAACAAGGAAGAATGGCTGCAGCTGATGTTTGCGCTCGCAAAAATCGGTGCGGTGCTCGTCACAATCAATACAAGTTATCAGAAAACTGAACTTGAATACATTTTGAGTCAGTCCGATGCAAAAATGCTGATTTTGACCGAGCAGGTCTCACGGACGAACTACAGGGACATTGTCCTTGAACTCGTGCCTGAGCTTGCAGGAAACAACGGCCATATGATTCAGTCGGCAGTGCTTCCCCGGATGAAGACCGTGGTTGCGATGCGCGACTTTGAAGATGACCGCTTCGTCAGCTGGCAGCAGCTTAATCGCAGCACTGTGACGGCCGAAGCATTTCAAGAACGCGTCCAGTCGCTTGACTTCAGAGATGTTATCAACATCCAGTATACGTCCGGGACGACCGGATTTCCGAAAGGGGTCATGCTGACGCACTACAACATCGTGAACAACGGCAGCATCATCGGCGGGCGGATGAACTATTCGCCGGACGACATCGTCTGTATCCCGGTGCCATTTTTCCACTGCTTCGGCTGCGTGCTGGGTGTCCTTGCTGCAGTGAACCACGGGGCGGCGATGGTGATCATCGAAAGCTTCAAACCGGATACTGTGCTGCAGGCTGTTCAGGATCACCGCTGCACTAGTCTCCTCGGTGTGCCGACGATGTTCATCGCGGAATTGAACACACCTAACTTCAGCAGCTATAATACACAGTCGCTCAGAACAGGAATTATGGCAGGGTCCATCTGCCCGGTTGAAGTGATGAAAAAAGTCATGTCCGAGATGGGAGCGAATGAAATCACCATCTGCTACGGTCAGACTGAATCGTCACCGGTCATCACGCAGACGACGACTGATGATCCGATCGAACTGAAAGTCTCCTCTGTCGGCAAAGTCCATCCGAACGTAGAGGCGCGGGTCATTAACCCGGAGACAGGAGAGGAAGTACCGCCGGGCACACCGGGTGAGCTTGTGACACGGGGTTACCTTGTCATGAAAGGTTATTACAAAAATCCTGAGGCGACTGCTGCTGCTATTGATCATGACGGCTGGCTGCATACAGGTGATATTGCAGTCATGGACGACAACGGCTACTTTTCGATCACCGGCCGCATCAAAGATATGGTCATCCGCGGGGGAGAGAATATTTATCCGCGTGAAATTGAAGAGTACTTGTATGAACATCCGGCTATTCAGGATGCACAGGTCGTCGGCGTACCGGACGCGAAGTACGGCGAAGAGCTCATTGCCTATATCATCCTGAAAGATCATCATGAACTGTCGGCAGATGACGTCAAGACGTACTATCAGGGCAGGATCGCCCATTATAAGATTCCGAGATACATTGAGTTTGTCACAGAATACCCGATGACAGCATCCGGTAAAATACAGAAGTTCAAACTCAGGGAACTGGCACAGGAATTCATAGCGAAAGAGGAGGATTAACGTGTTTAAAAGTGTATTGATTGCCAACCGCGGAGAAATCGCCAGAAGAATCATCAGAGGATGCAAGGCACAGAACATCAGAACAGTCGCTGTCTATACGGAAGCGGACCGACATATGCCTTTTGTCAGCGAAGCGGATGTCGCAGAACTGATCGGTAAGGACCAGGTGAAGGACAGCTACTTAAATATCGATAAAATCATTGCAGCGGCCAAGAAACATGATGTGGATGCCATCCACCCGGGATACGGCCTGCTCAGTGAAAACATCGCATTCGTCAATGCCTGCCGTGATCACGGCATTACATTCATCGGCCCGAGTCCTGAAGCGATCGAGCAGATGGGAGACAAAATCGCTTCACGCCTGCTGATGGCGCAGCACGGCATCCCGCTCGTGCCGGGCAACAATGATATCGCCGATGCAGCAGCCGCGAAACAGTTCGCTGACGAGATCGGCTATCCGGTCATGCTGAAAGCAAGTGCAGGCGGAGGCGGTATCGGTATGCAGCGCATCGATGACCCGGCTAAGCTGGAGAAGGCATTTGAGAGCAACCAGCGCCGCGCGGAGAACTTCTTCGGCAACGGCGCGATGTTCATCGAGAAATTCATCGAACAGCCGCGTCACATTGAAATACAGGTGCTGGCTGATAAGCATGGGCACACGATCCACCTGTACGAACGTGAATGCTCAGTACAGCGCCGCCATCAGAAAGTCATCGAAGAATCACCAAGTGCCGACCTGACGCAGGAGACGCGTGAGAAAATGGGCGCGACAGCAGTGAAGATTGCTGAAGCGATCGGCTACTACAATGCCGGTACAGTAGAGTTTTTAGTCGACAAGGACGAGAACTTCTACTTCCTTGAGATGAACACACGGCTGCAGGTGGAGCACCCGGTGACGGAAGAGACGACAGGCGTTGACCTGGTGTACTGGCAGCTGAAGATCGCTAATGACGAACCGCTTGAAATCAAACAGGAGGACGTCAAACAATCCGGGCATTCCATCGAGCTGAGGCTTTACGCGGAAGATCCGAAGACCTTCTTCCCGTCACCCGGTGAGATCACTCACATTAAGTGGCCGTCAGGCGATATCAGACTGGATGCAGCGATTGACGGTCCAATCAAAATCACACCGTTCTATGACCCGATGATTGCCAAGATCATCTGTCATCAGGAAACGCGGGATGAAGCCATCGAGTCGCTCACCGCATATCTTGAGCAGCTGGAGATTGAAGGCATTAAGACGAACCGCTTGATGCTGATTGACTGTCTGACGAACGCAGTGTTCCGTTCCGGCAAATATACGACGAATTTCATTGAAGAACAAATAGTGGCGAAGCCGTCCAAGTAGTTAACATTACAACAGAAGAGGATGATACCGATGGAAGTATTAGCAACGATGTCAGGAAGCGTGTGGAAAATTGTCAAAGCAGTCGGAGACACAGTAGAGATGGATGAGGACATCATGATCCTGGAATCCATGAAGATGGAGATTCCGATCATGGCTGAAGATGAAGGGACGATCAAGGAGCTCAAAGTCGCTGAAGGGGACTTTGTCAACGAAGGGGATATCGTCGCGATTATTGAATAAGGGGGATCTTTATGCTGCCAGCTCAAGTGGTCATCAAGGAAGTCGGTCCCCGCGACGGACTTCAGAACGAAACACAGACAGTACCGCTGGAAGTCAAACTGAAGTTGATCGGGATGCTGGAGGCAAGCGGCTTATCTTATATCGAAGCCACTTCCTTTGTCCATCCTAAATGGATGCCGCAGCTCAGCGATGCAGATGAACTGCTGCAGCGTCTGACCGGCCATGCCCGGTTCAGCGCTCTCGTGCCGAACATCAAAGGTATGGCACGGGCGGAAGCGACCCGGCTGCAGGAAATAGCCGTCTTCATCTCGGCTTCTGAAGTCCATAACAGCAAGAACTTGAATAAATCCACTGCGGAAGCGCTGGACGACATTAAACAAGTCACCGAGAGAAGTAACGGACGCTATCAAATACGGGCCTATATTTCCATGGTCTTCGGCTCACCGTTTGGAGACGACGTGAGCCTGGGCACCGTGAAGGAACTGATGGCCGCGCTCTATGAGCTCGGTGTCTATGAAATTTCGCTCGGAGATACGACGGGGATGGCGAATCCGCAGCAGGTGGATGCTGTGCTCAGTGAGCTGCTGAAGTCCTTCCCGCGTGAGAAGATAGCGATGCACTTTCATGACACCAATGGTCTTGCGCTCGCTAATATTTATGCCAGTCTGCAGCACGGCATCGCGGTGTTTGATGCATCAGTCGGCGGCTTGGGCGGATGCCCATATGCTGAAGGGGCGTCGGGCAATGTCGCGACAGAGGATGTCGTCTACATGATGAATGAGCTGAATATCGCGACAGGCATCAATATGGAGCAGCTGCTCATGACTGCGGACTATATTTCACGAGCACTGAACTTCACGAACTTAAGCAGTCAGCTGAGAAAGTACAGGGGGGAGCAGGATGGCACTTATAGAAATTAATCAGTACAGCGATTACATCACGCTACTGACTTTGAACCGGCCGGCAAGCAGGAATGCCCTGAACCGGGAACTGCTTTTAGAACTGCAGGACGTGCTGCATCATCTGGACACACGGGTGCTGATCATTACAGGGGCAGGCAAGGCATTCTGTGCAGGAGCGGATTTAAAGGAGCGTCTCGGCATGACGCCTGAAGAAGCAGATGAGACGAGTGTGAACATCGGCAGAAAGATCAGCATGATCGAAGAGCTGCCGTATGTCACAATCGCCGCACTGAACGGCGGTGCATATGGCGGCGGACTGGAACTGGCACTTGCCTGTGACTTCAGGCTGGCAGTGCCGGATGCTGAAATCGGACTCACTGAAACGTCGCTCGGCATCATTCCGGGAGCGGGCGGTACACAGAGGCTGACAAGACTTGCCGGCCCATCCAAAGCAAAAGAGCTGATATTCACCGCAGAGCCGGTGTCTGCTGATACCGCACTTGAGCTCGGCCTGCTGGAAGAGGTGTCAGCTGATGTAGTGGAGAGCGCCATTAAACTTGCGGAACGCATCTCAAAGAATGCACCGCTTGCTGTCACAGCGGCAAAAAAAGCTGTGAACAGAGCGCTGGACCTGCCGCTCGCAGATGGTCTGCACTATGAACGTGAATGCTATGACCTTGTGCTGAATTCTGAAGATCGTATTGAAGGATTGCAGGCATTCAAGGAGAAGCGGAAACCAAATTATAAGGGGAAGTAGGGATAACGTGGAGTTCAACGAAAGAATTGAGAAGATTGAAGCAGGGGGCAAGGAAAAATATCATGAAGCCAACAGCGCAAAAGGTAAACTGTTTGTCAGAAAGCGTCTTGAGCTGTTATTTGATGACGGTCGTTTCATAGAAGATGCCCGCTTCGCCAATCATATGGCAGCAGACCTGCCGGCTGACGGCGTTGTAACGGGCATCGGCAAGATTCACGGCCGCTCTGTTGCCTTTCTGGCGAATGACTCAACCATCAAAGCCGGCTCATGGGGGAAAAGAACGGTCGAGAAGATGATCCGCATTCAGGAGAAGGCGATGAAATTAAATATTCCGATGCTCTACCTGGTAGATTCAGCCGGTGCGAGAATTACGGACCAGATTGAGATGTTCCCGGGGCGTCGTGGCGCGGGCCGCATTTTCTACAATCAGATTGACATGAGCGGTAAAGTGCCGCAGCTCTGCCTGTTATTCGGTCCGTCTGCTGCAGGAGGCGCCTATATTCCGGCATTCTGTGATGTGGTCGTCATGGTGGAAGGCAACGCATCGATGTATTTAGGTTCACCGCGTATGGCCGAGAAAGTCATCGGCGAGAAAGTGACACTGGAAGAGATGGGCGGCGCTAAAATGCACTGTTCAGTGTCAGGCTGCGGTGATGTGCTTGTCAAGTCAGAGGAAGAAGCACTGACGTTTGCAAGAGACTATATGGCCTATTTCCCGCAGAACTTCAATGAGCTGCCAAATACTGTTGAATCGAAGGCGGTTAAAGCGACTGACAAGACTTTGTCCGCTCTTATTCCTGACAACCAGAACGCACCGCTCAATATGATGGATGTCATCAACCAGCTGATTGATGAGGGTTCATTCCTGGAGATCAAGAAACTGTTTGCCCGCGAGTTGATCACCGGGCTTGCCAGAATTGACGGCAAACCAGTCGGCATCATTGCCAATCAGCCGCGGATGAAAGGCGGCGTCCTGTTCCCGGATTCAGCGGATAAGGCGGCGAAGTTCATCAACCTGTGCGATTCATTCAATATTCCGCTGTTATTCCTGATGGATATCCCGGGCTTTATGATCGGCACACAGGTGGAACGTGCAGGTATCATCAGGCACGGCGCGAAGATGCTGTTTGCGATGAGCAGCGCCACTGTACCGAAAATATCCGTTGTCATCCGTAAAGCATACGGCGCCGGGCTCTATGCAATGGCAGGACCGGCTTTTGAGCCGGATTACAGCATCGCACTGCCCACTGCGTCCATCGCCGTCATGGGACCGGAAGCTGCCGTCAATGCGGTATATGCCAACAAGATTGCTGAGCTGGCTGAAGAAGAACGTCCGGCGTTCATCAAGCAGAAGCAGGATGAGTATAAGGATGATATTGATATTTACCGGCTGGCAAGTGAGCTGGTGATTGACGACATCGTTGATCCTGATCATCTGAGGGAAATATTAATTGACCAGTATGCGTCACTCGATAGTAAATTCCAGAAGTCAGCCCGTAAAAAGCATGGTGTCTATCCGGTATAATATAATGACCCGGCACATTCATTTAACTGTCAATGGATGTGCCGCGCTTTTTATGTCCAATTATTTTTTAGAGTTTAAAGCATGATAAAAAAGGGAATATATGAATAAAATTAAGTTTTTATATTATAAGTATTTATACTAAATTGGAGGTTGTCATGAAGCAGGATGACAAGATTTTCGTTCTTTTTCTCAGTTTGATGTGGATGCTGTTCTTTTTTATGCTCGTGCGTTTTAACGGGCTGATGAATTCCCCTGATTTAATATGGCTGCCTTTTTTAGGCATCGGTGTATTACTCGCCTTCTATGTCTTCAGAAGACAGATAGCTATTGTCAAAGAAGAAGATGCCAGACGGCTGAAAGCTGCTGAAGAACTGAAGAAAAACTAAAATGATCCCTCCATCATCAGTGATGGAGGGATTCAGTTATTCTGCTGCTTCTATTTCAGCTGTCAGCCGCTCGAGTTCATCGATGAGAGAACCGATGTAGGCGATCGTTTCTTTTAATGGCTGATCAGTCGATAAGTCGATGCCGACCATCTTTGCAAGTTCTACAGGAGGTCTGCTGCCGCCTGCCTTCAGCACTTCAATCCAGTCGTTGACTGCGGGCTCTCCTTCTTCGAGAATACGCTTCGCCATCAATGTTGAGATCGTCAGGCCTGCTGAATACGTATAAGGATATAATCCCATATAGTAATGCGGCTGTCTCATCCATGTCAGTTCAGCACCTTCTGTTATCTCAGCGGCATCTCCCCAGAATGATGCGATGACATCTTTCTTGATGGCATTCAATACAGGAGCCGTCATATTCTCGCCGGCATCAACACGGTTGTAGACTTCGCGCTGGTAGGCCGCCTCAAGCAGGTGAGTGACGAAGTTGTGATAATACGTTCTGGAGATAATAGTCGAAATAACCCAGCGCTTGAATTTCGGGTCATCTGACTCACTCAGCAAATAGTTGGCCATCAGCATTTCATTGGCTGTACTCGGCGCCTCTACAAAGTACATGGAGCTGCTGGCATCAAAGATGTTCTGATGCTTGTTGGCCAGGTTGAAGTGGCCCGCATGACCTAACTCGTGTGCCAGGACGAACACTTCTGTCATTTTGGACGTCCATGAAATCAGGATGAACGGATTCGTCGCATAAGGGCTCGCACAGAAGGCACCTGTTGATTTGCCTTTATTCTGAGCAAAGTCAATGTAGCGGTTATCGTAGGCCGCTTCCACCAGCTTCATGTAGTCTTCACCCATGACCGCCAGACCTTTTCGGATGTAGTCTCTTGACTCTTCGACTGTAATCTCAGGTTCATAGCTTTCGTCCAGGGAGATCTTCAAGTCTTCAAACCGCATTTCCTCAAGACCGTTCGTCCGCTTCAGCAGCCTGGCATAACGCCGCATATGCGGTGCCAGTTCGGTCGTGATGAGGTCGATCTGCCGGTTGTATAAATCACGTGAAACTTCCTGTCTTTCCAGCAGGAAATCAATAACGGAGTCAAAACCGCGCAGTCTGGACTCTGTTTTCTCCTGCTGGACTGCCATGTCATACGTTTTAGCCGTTGTGTTCTCGTATTTCTTCAGTGTATCTGAGAACTTTCTGAAGGCATTTCTTCTGACGACCGGGTCAGAATCGACTTCAAGCTCGCCTTCAAATGACACGTAGCTTAGCGGGATCTCCCTGCCGTGCGCTTCAAATGTCCCGAAGTCGATATCAAGCAGCTTCGTCGTGTCATAGAGGTTATAAGGTGCGTTAAAGGTAGAAGAGAAGGCAGCAAGCACTTTCTCGACTTCAGGATGGAGCTGATAAGGCTTCTTCTTTAACAGCTTCTCTATGTAGCGCTTGTAGCTGGCTGTCGTATCCTTCACTTCCTGGAGCACTGCTTCATCCAGCTGCAGAAGCTCTGAATCAACAAACGACAGCAGGCTTGCGATCTCGCTGTAAGAAGAATCGAACTTACTGTAAAGCCGCTGTGCCTCCGCATTGGACTGATCGGTGCTTAAGTTGAGGGATGCATAGTTGGCCAGTCGGTCCAGCTCAATTTCAAGAGCCGCAAGCCTGCTCAGCATCTCCTCGATAACGGCCGCATCAGTCAGTCTGCCTTGATATTCTTTGTTGAAGGCGCTGACTGCAGCCGTCGTCTCTGCCAGACTGCTGTAGAATGCATCATCACTGCTGAACAAGGGACTCAAGTCCCACGTTTCTTTAACATCCACATCTTTTCTTAATGGTAAACTCATGTTTAACTCTCCTCTCTGCTCTATGAATCAATTATACCGTTCGGTTTCCGATAAAGCACTGCTAATTTACTGAAACCTCTGAATAATCTTAAAGTTATCACATAATGTTTAGATAACAGGAATCAGGTAATTAATCAATGTAGAGCACCATAAAAGGAGGACATGATATGTATATTTTAGGAGACATCAGCTATACGGATATACCGAACTTTCTACTGATCACGATTATCGGTATGCTGCTATTATCACTTGTATTCGGTCTGTTCATGAACAAGTTCATACTGGCACCTGTCTTTACATTTATCGTTTTAGCAATATGTGCGTTCATTCTGCCGAATTTCTTCGATATCAAGTATCCTGCGTTACTCGGCTATGCGGTCTTTCTGACTGTCATCTCACTCATACTCAGTGCAATCTTCTGGTATGTCACTAAAGACAGCCGTGACCGAAAGCGGAGAGAGCGGCGCGCTGCCGAGGAAAGACAGGCATTTGAAGACAAGCAGAACAGAGCACGTTATAACGATACAGACGTAAGATAGAACATGAATGCCTGTACAGGCATTCTTTTTTTTTGGAAAATTTATTGGTTTGTTTACTGAGTATTGACAATGTTCATTCATGCTTTACATGCGGCGTCTACAATGGAAGGATCACAGTCATTGGAGGAGAACATATGAATAAAGCAGTGAAGTTAATAGCAGCAGCCTCGCTCTCAGCGGTGCTGCTCGCACCGGCAGCAGAAGCGGCCTCTGTATCATCCTACGCAGGCTCGCATATCAAAGTCTCTCAGCTGGCGCGTTATGATTCACAGACAGATTACGGGGAAAGCGGCACGGAGATCGTAGCCTATGACAAGAAGTACAAACGCGCGTACTCCATCAACGGTGCTCTGAACGCCCTTGATATTCTGGATGCGTCCCAGTTGAAGGCGGGTCAGTTCCCGCTGTACAAACGGGTGCTGCTCAAGGATTTCAATGCCGCAGGTTCTGACATCACAAGTGTCGCCGTTCATCCGAGCCATCGCTACATTGCTGTCAGCGTGCCGGCTGCCGCTAAGACGGATAACGGCCATGTCATTTTCATGTCCATGGACGGGGAGTTTCTGAGTCAGGTGGAAGTAGGGGCACTGCCTGACATGCTGACGTTTACAAGTGACGGCAGACAGCTGGTCGCCGCTAATGAAGGGGAGCCGAATGATGCCTATACGATTAATCCGGAAGGTTCCATCTCCATCATCCAAACCAATAAAACTGGTGTCATCAAGCAGCAGCATGCGAAGACCTGTTATTTCAATCCTAAGATGATTCCGTCCGACGTACGGGCACTCGGAAGAAATGCGAGAGAAAGTTTTCTCAACCTGGAGCCTGAGTATGTGACGATTGACCGGAAGAACAGGTTCGCCTATGTGACAATACAGGAAAGGAACGCTATCGCTAAAGTGGATCTTCAGACCGAAGCTATTGTCTCAGTCAAGAGCCTCGGCTATAAGAGTTACCATCATAAGGCGAAGATGGATGCCTCAGATAAAGACAGCGCCATCAATATGCAGAACTATCCTGTATACGGTATGCTGCAGCCGGATGGTGTCAGTCACGTCGACTACAAAGGCAGGACCTACCTGCTGACGGCGAATGAAGGGGACACCCAGGATTATCCGGGATTCAGCGAAGAGACCCGCGTAGGAGATATCGCAGACCAGTACAATACAGCCTCGTCTTACTTCAAAGGTTTTCAGCCGGGTATTTTAGAGGATAAAAGCGCATTGGCCCGTCTTAAAACTTCGATCAACAATCCTTTTACCGGAAAAGACGGCAAGTACAATGCTGTGATCACGTTCGGAGGGCGCTCATTCTCGGTCATCGAAGCGGATTCTATGAAGCGGGTATATGACAGCGGTGACGACTTTGAAACTATTACTGCTCGTGCATGGCCGACTGCATTCAATAGTAACCAGGAGAAACCGGGTAAGATTGACTTTGATTCTAGAAGTGATGACAAAGGCCCTGAGCCTGAATCCGTGACTGTCGGCATGATCGGCAGCCATCAGTATGCATTTATTGGCCTTGAACGCACCGGCGGCATCATGGTTTATAACATCGATCAGCCAGTAAAACCTGAGTTCGAGACTTATTTCAAGTCAGCTGACATTTCACCTGAAGGCATCACATTTATTCCTAAAGAGCAGTCACCAGTTGATAAACCATTGTTACTTGCGAGTCATGAAATGTCCGGCACGATTGCTGTCTATGAACTGGATGATATGAAGTAATGATAATCACACATCCATCAAATGGTGGATGTGTGATTTTTATGATGAAGAAGGGCAAGTGAAATGACTGTTTTCTTTTATACATATAACTTCCTATAATATATATTATGTAAACTAGAATATTAAAAAATAAATAAGGACAGCTTCATCCTTATTTATTTCTATATTCAGCTAGTTGTTTCTGCGCAGCAGTTTCCGCTGAACTTTTCTGAAGCCGCGTCCTGCTTTACCGGCCGCCTGATAAAGTTTCTGCTTCGGTTTGTTGATGGTCTTCGTGAAATCACCGACAAGCTCTTCTATCTGGGCATTGAATCCGCGCTTAAACTGATAGACGCCGTAATCTTCGCCGGATTCTGAGAAATCGCCGGACACACCGTAAAAATTATAACGATGATAACCATGTTCAAAACAGTAATTAATCATATGCCAGTGCATTGCATACGGACCCATGAAATGGCTGTATTTGCTGCTTGAACCGCCTGAGAAATAATTGAGCTCAAAGTTGTTCTCAAAATACATTCCGGCCGCCAGGTTTAAAATGCTGCCGTCTGTTTTTTTCAGTTCATGTGTATCCAGCAGAGTCTGCTGCAGCTGATCAATCTGTTTATCGAGCTCAGCGATCTTTTTAATGAGTTTATCGCTTTTGTTATCGTGCATCATCATCTGGTCGCGCTTAGCTTCTGCACCGTTCAGTTCAGCAGATGTAGTTCTGATATAGTCATCCAGATCAATATAAGCAAGCGGCATGATGACTTTACTGCCGTAATTATCCGCGAACTGACGGAAATAGTCATCGTCCCGGGCAATCATACCGGTCCGCTCTTCTGTTTCTTTGTATAATTCCAGAAACTGCTCGACTTCATCTGTGCCGAGCAGACGGACTTTAACGCCATATTTATGGGATTTTTTTACATTTCGTTTACGCTGGCTGTCAAACTGTTTCATGATAGACGCCGGTGTTTCGTTATCCAGATACAGGACGCTCATCCATCTGACCTGCGAATCAGCCGTATACCCTCTCGTATAGCCGCTGTGGTCATATCCGAGCGACTTCATAAGCTCGATGATATGCTGATTCGTCCCGTTGGCCTCCTTGTAGTTGACATCCTTGTCATATGTCTTGTAGAGCCAGTACGGGTCTACTTTGACAGAGAGACACTGATGCCGCTTCAAGTACTGGTCAAGTGACGTGAAATAGAAGGTCACAAGCGCTGTATCACGGAAATCAAGGACAGGTCCTCTGTTTGAGTAGTACATATAGCTGCCGAACATCGGAATTTTCGAGAAGAGGCTTGCCGCGATGACTTCGTCATCATGTTTGACACCAAGCAGTACGACGGGATACCCTTCGTCCTCTCTGTTCTTGATGTTCTCCTTGGCCTGGAAGTAATGGCTCATCAACGGCGTCGTTGACATAAAGTTGCTATATTCCTTGACAGTCAGTTCTGTAAACTGCATGTTTATTCCTCTCTTTCTGCTATCCTCTGATCCTTTTTAAGGCACTGTACACTTTGTAGACAGGCTTATTGATCGGCGCAACGAAGTCACCGATATATTCAATCACATCTGCGTTGAAACCTTTTTTGAACTTGATTACTCCTGCATCTTCCGCCTGGTCACTGAAGTCCCCGCTGATACCGTAGAAATTGTAGCGGTCGATATGGTGGTCAAGTGCGTAGTTGATCATCTTCCACTGGATGGCGTAAGAGCCGGCAAAATGACGGAATTCATTGGATGACCCCCCTGCCAGATAGACGACTTCGTACGGGTTGATCAGGAAGAATGACGCAGCAATCGGCAGTGTGTCGCCGTGCTGGGCATGAAGTGTCTTCGCTTCCAGCAGCTTTTCCTCTACTGAAGCAAGCTGCTGCTCGGCAGCCTCCTTCTTGTTCACGGCTTTTTTATTGTCCGGCTTTTTGTCGATCTCCTCAGCTGCTTTCGCGATATCCTTCGTCAGCCTGTCCTGCTCGGCCTCCAGTTCAGGGATATAAGTCTTGAAATCGATATAGGCCAGTGGTACCAGCACGCGGTCACCGAAGTATTTCATGCGGTCTGTGTAGAACTTGTCGTCTCTGTCCAGGAATTCCTTCTTACCGCTTGTGTCTTTCATGAAATTACGGAACAACTGGATTTCGTCTTTCTCAAGGAATCTGACTTTAACCCCGTTCTTCAGCACTTTCTTGATATTTCGTTTCCGCAGGCTGTCCATGTCCTTTAAGACCTGCTTGTCATCCTTACCTGTCAGATCAAGAATCGAATGCCAGCGGATCTGATGCACCGGATGGAATCCGGTCGTGAAGCCCTGATGGTCATAGCCGAGCTCGGGCAGTGTCTCCAGCAGTGAAGCGGACGGATAAGTCTCGAGCTTCTCCCCATCATGGTTCCAGCGCTGATAAGGCACGTATGGGTCGACGCGCAGCATCAGTGCGCGGTGCTGCTTCACATAGCGCTTCAGTTCTGTGAAGAAGAAGGTCGTCAGTTCCTTGTTGCTGTAGTCCATCACCGGGCCGCGGTTGGAATAGAAGTACTTGAATGTCTTCAGGACAGGGACCGCAGTCAGCAGGCTTGCGGCAATGATGCGCCCGCCTTCTGTGACACCGACAAGATGCGTCTCCGTGCCTTCTGATGTTTTTAAGTCATAGTTGACCGCCATCTGCGTGAAATGACTGTACGACTGACTGTCACAAAATTCGCCGAATTGTTCTCTAGTTAAAGTTGTAAATTTCATTGTTAACTCCTTGTAAGTCCGTTGATTTAATTTATTATACATGAGTACTGGCTGATGCATTAACTAATAGCTTCGCTCATTGATGAAACATGTTATAATTCGTCTATATAGAAGAATTATAACGAATTCGTTTATTTAGGCGAATATTAGGGGGGGATTTCATGCTCGGCATTTTTATTATGGACGTCTCTCACAGCACGTCTTTTCATAATACAGAGGAAATCAGTCATTTCCTCAGAAAGCTGGAACGTCGTATTGAGGCATGGTCTGCTGTTCTGCCGCATTCCTATGTCAATTTCCGCATGGGGGACGAACTGTTCTTTGTCAGTGATTCACCGAGCAGTACACTCGTACTTGCCTATTATATCAAATTATTATGGCCTTTTAACCATCAGCCTGTTAAATTCGGTATTGCAGTCGGAGAAGCGGCACTGCCGGACCATTCATTTGAACACTGGAACGATCCACTGATCAAGCAGGCGAGACTTGCACTGGATGAGATCAAGACTCATGAGCTCGTTGACTTCAAGCTCGCCGCACCGGTGGACACAGCGCTCTACAATGATATCCTTTTCTATTATCTGACCGATATTCTGCAGTCCCAGACCGCTATGCAGCGGCAAGTCTACTTGATGAACTTGACTGCAGCGACGCAGAAAGAGCTGGCTGAGACGTTTCAGAAGAGCATATCGACAATCTCCACCCATCTCAAGAAAGGCCGGTCCCGCCAGCTGGCACTGATTCTGCAGTCACTGGAGCGGTTTGATGAGACGTATGAGCCGCGGATGAAACAGCTGATCCATGACTCAATCAAGGAGGCGGACTGATGCTGATGAACATCATCCTTTACTTCCTCTGCTTCATCCTGTACATGTACAGCGGGCCGTTCATCAAACTCATACTGGTGAAGATGAGTACAACCCGGATGCCGGCGTCTGACCATGTCGGCCTCTTGATCGGTTACCTGGAACGACTGCTGATCATTATCTTTATACTGCTGAAGGAATACACGGCTATCGGTCTGATCATCGCGAGTAAGTCTATTCTGCGGTTCAATGATATGAAGCAGGATCCGGTAACGGACATCCCTGAGAAAGTCGACAAACGCTCTGAATATATTCTTCTCGGTACGATGCTCTCACTGACCATCGGCATGCTGATCGGTCTGCTGGCGTCCATCGATTTCAGCACACTAGACAAATAACACACCTATACGGTGTGTTATTTGTCTATGCTAATTCACTCTGGACATAGGCATAGATCAGGCGCTCAGTCTGTTCGATGGAATCCTTGTGCGTCCGCTCCATTGCGTGGGAGGACTCGATACCGGCACCGAACAGAGCATGCTTGACATCATGGCCGGCATGCATCGCTGCACTGGCATCAGAGCCGTAGTACGGATAGATATCCACTTTGTATTTAATGTCGTTTGTCCGGCACAGCTTGACGAGATGCTGACGCAGCTCATAATGATAAGGGCCTGAGCTGTCTTTAGCACAGATGGATACTGTGTACTCGTCTGATGCCTGACCGTCACCGAGCGCCCCCATGTCGACTGCGATATATTCCACGACCTGAGCCGGGACATTGGAGTTGCCGCCGTAACCGATCTCCTCATTGTTCGAGAAGTAGAAATGCGTCGTGTACGGCAGTGTTATCTGTTCCTCTTTTAAGTGGCGCAGCAGCTCAAGCAGCATCGCCGCGCTGGCTTTGTCATCCAGATGACGGGATTTGACGAAGCCGCTGTCTGTCGTCTGGAATCTCGGACTGAAACTGATGAAATCACCGACACTGATCCCCAGTGCCTCTGTCTCTGCAGCAGAGGTCGTCCGCTCATCGATACGGACCTCCATATGTGTGTCATCACGTTTGATGTCAGTCGCTTCCCGGTACACATGGACGCTTGTCTCATGCATGCAGATTGTCCCCGTGAACACTTTATCCGCGCTATGAATCTCACAGTATTCCCCTTCTACTGCGTTCCAGTTGAAACCGCCGATCATCGTCATACGAAGCCGGCCGTCCGGCAGTATCGCTTTGACCATAGCGCCGAGCGTATCGACGTGTGCTGTCATGAAGCGGTGACGTTCATCGTCCGTGCCTGTCACTGTGACCCGTATGCCGCCTTTATTCGTCTCTGTGACGGTATAACCATAGGACCTCAGGAGCTCCCTGCAGTAGCGGACCGCCTCATGTGCGAAGCCTGATGGTCCCGGAATATGGACGAGCGCTTTAATTCGGTTGACTGTTGCCTCTACATCTGGATACATCTTATCCCTGCTTTCTTATGAAGTGTACCTTTCCATAGTAGCTAATTTGAAAGCAGGAGACAAGTTATGCCTTGTGGCCTGCAATCAGCCCGCTGCGTTTCAGGGCCGTGCCTGCTGCGGTACAGGAGCTGGCACGGACGACACTTGCCGGGCCATATTTTCTCTTCAGCCGGTCGATTGTCTTTGCCAGCTGCTCCTCCCTGCTGCGGCTGAACTCATCGATGAATAGAGTCAGCTGACGGTCTTCCTCAGGAATGAAGTTCGACAATGTGACGGACAGCGTACGATAACGGCGATTCCGGTCGCACAGCTGCTCCATGAAGCCCCAGATGACCTGGAAGACGTCGCGCGTTAAGTTCGTTCCTTCGGAGAGTGTATAGGCCTTGCTCACTTTCCCCTCATCGCTGTACCCCGCTGCGAATGTGATTGTCTTCGCCAGACGGTTCTCAGCCCTCAATCTGAAGGTGACTTCCTCCGCCTGTTCCAGTAAGACGATTCTCAACTCCTCAAATGCATAGTCACGCATCAATATCTGACTCTTGCATATAGAGGGCTTGTACACCTGATGTTTCTCCCGGATGATGCTGGTATCGATTCCGTTGGCGTGCAGATGCAGATCCACACCGATGACACCGAAATCACGCTTTAAATAATGATGCGGGTAATGCGCCAGCTGCCCGACCGTGAAAATCCCTTTCTGGTTCAGGCGTTTCTCCATGCGGCGGTTAATCCCCCAGAACTGATGAAGCGGCTCGATCGACCAGAGTTTCTCCGGGACGTCATGATAACGCCATTCAGCGATGCCGCGGGTTGATTTCTTCGCTTCAAAGTCGAGGGCAAGTTTGCTGAGCAGCACGTTTGAGCCGATACCGACGGCGCACTGTATATGCGTGGCATGAAAGATTTCGTCTTTGAGCATCACCGCAAATGCCGCGGCACTATCAGCAAACCGTCCATAGCTGCGGGACACATCCATGAAAAATTCATCGATGCTGTACTGATGGAAATCTTCCGGGGCGACATACTTCAGGGCAATCTCAGTGATCTTGCTCGCGACTTCCAAATAAAGCTTCATCGACGGGTTGATGATATAGATGTCATGATGATGAGGGATTTCAAACAGCCGTGAGCCTGTCTTGATTCCGAGCGCTCTCAGCGGCGGCGTTGCAGCAAGCACCACTGAACCCTGCCGTTTCGTATCAGCGACGACCGCCAGTTTGACGCTGGAGGGATCCAGCCCTTTGCTCATGCAGGATACACTCGCAAAAAAGCTCTTCTGGTCAATACAGAGTACATCGCGTTCTTCACATAGATGATAATCATACATCTTGATCCTTCCCTTCAAAATAAGTGTGATAGCCTGAGTTATATTTTCATTATAAAAGAACATATGTTCTTTTTCAATTATAAATAGAACATATGTTCTATTTATATGCATAACAAAACCCGCCCGGGCAGGCAGGTCTTTAAATAAACTGTATATAGTCTTCATCACTTGCATCTACTGACCCGTCAATGAACAGCTGTGTCATAATAACGAATTCGTGCTCCAGTGACTGGATGCGGGCCGGAACAGGGAATGAGAAAGGAATGTCATCACCATTATCAGTCAGTGACAGTTTCTCCAGCACACGGTCATATGTCGCAAATTCACTTGTTTCGTCATGATTAGGGACTCGTTCAATCAGTGTCAGCTCGATATGATCAATATGATGGTCATCCCGCTCAATACGGACGATGCCTGTCACGTGTTCATGTCTATCAAACTGACTGCGGGCCACGAGTGTATCCACGGTCATGCCGTTAAAGCCGATAGATGATAATAAATGCTTAAACATTATAATCCTCCAAAAAAGTTATTATTTACGACTATTTTCGCATATAATAGGGAACAGAACAAACAAATCAAATTAAAGGAGTACAAATATGAAAAATCTGTTTAATCTGCTAAAGAAAGGCAGTAAATCTTCTCTGACAGCTGCCATCGTCAACTTTGTTCTTGGTGCCTTGAAGTTTGTCGCTTACCTCTTCACCGGCAACGTGGCGATGTTTGCTGAGATGATGCACTCATTCGGTGACGCGGCAAACCAGCTGTTCGTCTGGGTCGGTTCAGCAGTCTCAAAGAAAGCACCGAATGAGAAGTTCCCGTTCGGTTACGGACGCCTTGTCAACATCGTCTGTTTATTCGCCGTCATTATCGTGGCCATCCTTGCTTATGAAACTGTACTGGAAGGAATTCATCATATCCAGCATCCGACGAATGGCGATCAGAACTTTACCCACTTTTTGATTAATGCCGGTGTGTTACTGGTTGGTATTATTCTAGAAGGCAGTGTCCTCCATAAAGCAGGAAAAGAAGTGCTGGAAGAAGCGCACTTACCGGCGACAGGGCTTCATCCGTTCACAACCAGCTATGCTAATATGAACAGAGCGAAACCTGCGACAAAACTTGTGTTCCTTGAAGATACAGTAGCCACATTAGGCGGCATCATCGCCCTTATCGCCATCATGATTTCAAGATGGACCGGTTTTGGTCAGATTGAAGGGATTGTATCAGTCATTATCGGCCTGATGATGTTTTATGTCGTTGCCCGGGTGTTCCTTGAGAATGCAGCTGGAGCGATCGGTGTTTCTGATGATGAGATGGAAGTGAAAGCTTCAAAAATCATTCTCGAGAACAAATATATCTCTGATATTAAACGTCTCATCGTTTTGAAGGAAGGCGAAGACCTTCATCTGGAAGCGATCGTTGAAACACCGTATCATGATTATAACTTAAGACAGCTGTCAGAAATCAAGCGCGACCTTGCAGAACGTCTGCTGCAGCAGCCTCATGTCGTCGATGTTAACATTGAATTCATGGAGGAAGACGCACAGCAGGACTGGATCAATGGTAAAGGCTCATCTATCTATAATCCATATGACAATAAAGGAGAATAACTATGCCATTCATTACTATCGAGTTACTTGAAGGACGTTCAGAAGAACAGATTAAAGCGATGGTGCAGGAAGTGACTGAAGCGGTCAGCAAAAACACGAATGCACCGAAAGAAAACATTCATGTCTTTGTGGAAGAACTGAAACACAATCGATATGGCGTCGGCGGCACATTGAAATCCGACGAAAACTAGACAAAAGGCATCACAGGAACATTCCTGTGATGCCTTTTGTTATTATTCATTAAGAAAATCCTGTATCGCTTTCTTGTTCTTCTCTTTATCGATATCAAGTACACTACCTATACCATCAACATCGACCATGCGGAAACTGTTTTTTACAGGGACAATCATTGTCTGAATGTCTTTATCCCCTCTGACCATATAGGATATTCCCGTCTTAAAGATATTTCCGTCAGCCATGTTCGTATCAACATACCCTCTGGCAATGCCTGCAAGTTTCGGTGCTTTCATGACAGCCGACAGTGACATCATTTCCTTCTCAAGTGCTTTAATGACCTGCTGCTGACGTCTGACACGTCCGAAGTCCCCTTCTTCATCATGACGGAACCGTGCATAGCCCAGCACTTCTTTACCGGTCAAGTTATGCTGCCCTTGTTTGAGTGAAACACCAATCTTAGCAGACATATCTTTCTCCACATTGATCGGCAGACCATTCGGAGCAAGTTCATCGACCATCTGCTCGAATCCTTTGAAGTCGATAATCGCATAGTATTCAATATCAAGCCCTAAGTTACGCTTGATTGTTTTTCTTAATAACTCAGGCCCGCCAAGCGTATAAGCTGTGTTGATTTTATAGTTCCGGTAGCCGTCTGGGATATCAGCGTAAATATCACGCATAATTGAAATGATCTTCATCTTCTTATTCAAATAATCGTACTGCGCCACCATAATAGAGTCGGTTCTTGAGGATCCGTCAACCGCCCGGTCATGACCAAGAATCAGCACATTCACTTTGGCATCTTTATTTATCGGACCGTTAAATGTATATTTTTCCGGTGTCTTGCCATGTTCACGTGCGACCCCGATACCGGCGCTGTAGCTTGATTTCATCCAGAAAGCCAGTAAGACCGAAAGTAATAGTAACGCTAAAATAACGATTGGTAATTTTTTTAAACGGCGTTTCTTCTTACGCGCGTTTGGTTGTTGAGCTATCATGTAAACCCTCTCTCATATATATACAATAATATATTTAACTTATACAAATTAATATTAAAAATCAAGTAATTCCTGTAATAATCAGTTAAAGAATATAGTAAAATGAAAACAGGAAAGAAGAAGGTGATCAATTTGAAAATAAATAAAGCCTACTTTGCAGGCGGATGTTTCTGGTGCATGGTAAAACCATTCGATAAATTTGAAGGAATCGAAGGCATAATCAGCGGTTATATGGGCGGACATACCGATCAGCCGACATATGAACAGATCAAAACAGGAACTACAGGTCATTACGAAGCTGTAGAAATCGAATATGATCAGGCGTTATTCCCGTTTGAAAAACTACTTGATATTTATTTTAAGCAGATTGACCCGACGGATGCAGACGGCCAGTTCCATGACCGCGGCTCTCAGTACAAAACAGCGGTGTTCTATGTCAATGAAGCTCAGAAAGAAGCAGCTGAAAGCTATATCAAAACCATTCAAGTGAATTATGACAAACCTATTGTCACTGAAGTACTCCCTTATCAAACATTTTATCCGGCTGAAGATGAGCACCAGGACTATTACAGAAAAGAACCTGAAAACTATGCCCGTGAACAAGCTTTAAGACAGCAGTACAGCGAAGAGACATCACGTTAAGGTGGTGTCTCTTTATTTCTCTTCTTTTTCAGTAATTCATTCCTTTTGTTACTAGTGATTTAATATTTATTTATAATAATAAGTTTACATAATATTATTATAAAATTAAAAATCGTCATAAAAATACCCCGATTGCTCGGGGCAGATTTACTATTTAATTTCAGTGATTTTGTCACCTTGGTTGACGTGACCGTAATGTGTATTCACTAATGATTGATTATTAAGGTTTGTGAAGACAATCGGAGTGATGTCGCTCTTCGCATGCTTTCTGATGTAATCGAGATCCACACGTAATAACGGCTGACCAATCACGATTTTATCGCCTGGTTTAACGAGTACGTCAAACCCTTCCCCTTTTAATGCCACTGTTTCAAGACCGAAGTGAATCAGCATTTCAACACCTTCATCTGATTCAAGCCCTAATGCGTGTTTTGTCGGGAAGTCCATTTTCACGACTCCGTCAAACGGTGCAACGACTTCGCCTGTTTCAGGAATGATGGCAACACCCTCACCCATCATTTTGCCGGCGAATACTTCGTCCGGTACTTTAGTGATATCAACGACTTCGCCTGTGATTGGTGCAAACACTTCTGTTACACCTGCTGTCGCACCGTTATCACGCGCAGCTGGAGCTGTCGGTTCGATGACAACATCGTCATTACCTTCTGAAGTGATAGTCTGCTCTGGACGTGTGATTTCACCTGAAATAATACGCGCCATGTCATGCTTAATCTGATCGGATTTCGGACCGAAGATTGCCTGCATATTGTTGCCGACTTCAAGCACACCAGCAGCACCGAGAGCTTTTAACTCGCCAGTATCTACTTTAGATTTATCTCTTACTTCAACACGCAGACGCGTAATACAAGCATCCAGATGTTTAATGTTTTCCTGGCCGCCCATTGCGTCCAGAACTGCAAACGGAAGTTCACCTGCTGTTGCTGTTTTAGTCGTTGTTTCTTCATCTTCACGACCTGGTGTTTTCAAGTTGAATTTCTTGATAGCGAATGTGAACAGGAAGTAGTAAACGACTGCGTAGACAAGACCTACAGGAATGACCAGCAGTGCATTTGTACGGTCCCAGTTCAACAGACCGAATAATGTGTAGTCAATGAAACCACCGGAGAATGTCATACCAATCTTAACATGCAGTAAGTGCATGATCAGGAATGAAGTACCTGCTAAGAACACGTGAATGACATAAAGAATCGGTGCAACAAATAAGAATGAGAATTCAAGCGGTTCTGTAATACCTGTTAAGAATGATGTCAATGCTGCTGACAGCATTAAACCACCGACTACTTTTTTACGCTCCGGGCGTGCCTGACGGTAAATCGCGTAAGCTGCTGCCGGAAGACCGAACATCATGAATGGATATTTACCTGTCGTAAACATACCTGCTGTAAATGGTACACCGTCTTTCATCTGTGCCATCCAGATCTTCTGGTCACCACGGACTAAGTTGCCCGCAGCATCTGTATACTGACCGAACTCGAACCAGAACGGTGCATAGAAGATATGGTGAAGACCGAATGGAATTAACGCCCGTTCAATGATACCGAAAATAAATGTTGTCAGTACTAAGTTTTTGTTCAGCAGGAATTCAGACAGTCCGTTCAGTCCGCCCTGAATCGCCGGCCAGACAAGTGCCAGTACGATACCTGCAATAATTGCCATTAAAGAAGTGATGATTGGTACGAAACGTTTACCGGCGAAGAAGCCAAGGAAAGCCGGCAAAGTAATATTGTAAAATCTGTTGTAGCACCATGCGGCGATTGCCCCCATGATAATACCGCCGAATACCCCTGTCTGCAGTGTCGGAATGCCGAGCACTAGTGCATTACCTGGTTCTTTAGCAGCCTGACCTAATGTATGCGCACCGTCTGCATAGCTGAAAATATCGTCGATTGTTATACCGAGGAATTTCCCTATCGTCGCATTCATAATCAAGTAACCGACTAAAGCAGCAAGTCCGGCAACGCCGTCTCCTCCTGCCAGACCAAGTGCAGTACCGATGGCGAACAGCAGTGGCAGGTTGTCAAAGATAACTTGACCCGCTGACTCCATAATGCCTGATAACATAATAAAGAACTGAGTATTTAACCACGGTGCATATTGAACAAGCTGTTCGTTGTGCATCGCATTACCGAACGCCAGCAGGATCCCTGCGGCCGGCAGAATGGCAACCGGGAGCATTAATGCTTTACCGATACGCTGCAACTGCCCGAATAATGATTTGAACATGTGTGTTCCTCCTTTTTGTTTAAGGTAAAAATGATACAAAAAAAGACATGAGTATAGACTGGTCCCTTGTACCAGTCACCAACTCATGCCTGCATTACCAGTTACACGTCTTCGACTTCAGTATTAAACTGCTGTATATGCATCGTTAAATAAACGAGTTCGGATTCATACACCGGTTTATTTAACTGCTGCTGCATCATTTTTACTATCTTAACAGCAATATTGTAGCATGCCGGATATTGAAGTTTCAATAGTTTTTCTAAATTTCTTTGTTCGGGCGGCCGGTCATTGATCATGACGCGCTGCACAGCGAAACTGATGTGTCTGACAAAACGCGCATATACTAATGAATCTTTGTCCACTTGTATTTTCAGATCATGCTCGATGATCTGGACCGCCCGCGCGACCACTTCAGTCATCATATTCATCTCACGCATCGTATGATTATTGATGGAAGAATGAATGTGGAGCGCGATAAACCCTTTCTCCGTGTCCGGAAAATAGACACGGAGCTTATCATTCAGCATATCGACGACTTTAGTCGCAATATCAAACTCCTTAGGATACAGTGCTTCTGTTTCCTTCAGAAATGGATTCGCAATCACAATGCCGTCCTCGAGTCGTTTCAATGCGAAAATAATGTGGTCGGTCAGTGATAATAAGATGGAATCATTTACTTCACCGTATGCCATCTCCTTAATTGTATCGACCACTTCAATGACCGTTTTAATGACCCGGTCATTCGTCATACCGAGCAGCGTTTTATAGCGTTCCTGCTCATGGTAGCCCCTTAATTCATAAATCTTCTCAATCTTATCAGCCTCTATTCGCTGACCCTGCTTCTTGCCGAAACTAATCCCTTTGCCGATAAGCACGACTTCCTCGCCGTAATAGTTCGCGATGAGAACATTGTTATTCAATGCTTTTTCAATAATATACTCACCCATACGTTACCTCATTCTTAAGCCCTATGTCAGATTATTTTCTGCATGCTATACTAAGTGCAAGACTTGTATTTAATATAAATATAACAAATATGAGCAATTAAACAAGGAAGTGAGTTCTAAAAAATGAAAATAATGAAGCGTTTACTCCTACTGAGCAGCATCGCTATGATGAGCTCGACACTAGTCACTAAACCGTCCTATGCAGTCACTGAAGAAGCTTGGCAGGAAGCAGTCACCGTCTACGGTGCAGCTCTTGAGTCCAATCCACAGCTGCAGGATACGACAAAGCAGCTGTTAGGTACAGCAGATTCTGATAAGACGACTTATGTCCATGCCGATGACTTAAATAAATATTTAAACCTCCAGTCATCAAACGCTGTATTGAAATCAAGCATCCGCATCAAGAAGTTAAGCAAAGGTTCCGGACTGACACTGAATATTGACGAATCAAAAGGTCAAATTACGAAAATTACTGAGGACACTTATAAAAATGCCCTGTTAACTGCCGGTGTGACAGATGCCGACGTTAAAATCGCTGCGGCAGAGGACGTCACCGGTGAAAGCGCACTGGCAGGTGTCTACAAAGCATTTGAGACACAAGGTGAAGCCATCAACAAGAATCAGACACAGGCCGCCCAGGAGGAACTGACTACGATTACGAGCATCAACGAAGACAATCAGAACAAGTCCGGCTACTCTCAAGAACAGCTGAATAAAGCCATTGCCGAGGCGAAAGCAGCAGTCGCTAAACAGGGCGGCAATTTATCACAGGACCAGATCAAAAATGTCGTCATCGAAAAAATCAATAACAACGGACTGAGTGATGTCCTGAACAGCAATCAGATCACATTGATCATCAACTTCATCACGAATGCCCAGAATCAAGGCGTCTTTACAGGTGCAAATGCTGACAAATTTATCGACAGCGCAACGAACTATGTCAATGACATCAAAAACTCAGAGGGCTTTAAACAGGCCGCTGACACAGCAAAGGAAGCGGGTAAAAACTTGAAGGACTCACTGGAGCAGCAGGGCGTCATGGATAAATTCATGGCAGCGCTCAAGTCTTTCTTCACAGCCATCGTCAACTTCTTCAAATCATTGACCGCATAAAAAAATAAGCAGCCGAAGCTGCTTATTTTTTTTGGTATGTCGTGCTCTGGAACTCTTCGTCCCACGTTTCGACACGCGACAGGTCAGTCGAGATATTCGATTTTCTGAATACCGGATTCAGTCCGCGTTTTCTCTGTGCACTGTAATCTTTCGTTACTTCAAAGATCACGTGCGCAAGTCCGATAATCGCTGTAATATTCAAGATAGCCATGAGACCCATGAATAAGTCAGCTGTATCCCACACAGTCTGTACTTTAACCACCGCACCGAGGAATACCATCACGACCACCAGCAGTCTGAAAATCAGCATGACACTTTTATTAGTCGTCAAATATTCAATATTAGACTGCCCATAGTAGTAGTTGCCGATTACTGATGAGTAGGCAAACAAGAAGACGGCGATCGTCAGGAATACTCCGCCGAAGGAACCAATGTGGCTGTTCAGTGCCGCCTGCGTGACCGCTACCCCTTGAGGTGCCTTGTCACCGAACTCAAGCCCTGAATAGAGCAGAATCATAATGGCTGTTGCTGTACAGACAAGCATCGTATCAAAGAAGACACCCAGCGACTGGATTAAACCTTGTTTGACCGGATGGGTGACCGCTGCAGTAGCTGCTGCATTCGGTGCAGAACCCATACCCGCTTCATTGGAGAACAAGCCACGCTTAATCCCCTGCATGATCGTGAAACCAAGTGCCCCGCCGAATGCCGGCTCAAGGCCGAAGGCACCTTTAAAAATACTGATGATCATCGGGATAATGGCACCAATATGTGTCACTAAAACGAAGAAGACGATTAAGATGTAGAAGATCGCCATGACCGGCACAATCGCAGATGAAACATTAGCGATCCAGCGTACGCCGCCAAAAATAACGACAGCCGTAATAACAGCTAATATTAAACCTGTCACCCACGCTGGTGTGTTGTACTGCGTGTTAAAGCTTTCAGCAATAGTGTTTGACTGTACCATGTTGAAGACAAAGGCGAACGTGATAGTGATCAATACCGCAAATGTCGTGCCGAGCCATTTCTGGCCGAGCCCCTGCTCCATATAGTAGGCAGGACCGCCGCGGAATCCACCGTCAGCATCCTTTACTTTGTAGACTTGCGCGAGCGTCGCTTCAAAAAATGCACTTGCCGCTCCGAAAAACGCAATCACCCACATCCAGAAGACCGCACCAGGACCACCAAGAACGATAGCTGTCGCTACGCCGGCAATGTTACCCGTGCCGACACGGCTGGCCGCACTGATTGCGAACGCCTGAAACGAAGAAATCCCTTTTTTTCCGTCTTCTAATGTTTCAGGTTTCTCACCGATGACCCGGAACATTTCCGGCAGCCATCTTAACTGGACAAACCTTGAACTTAAGCTGAAGAACAGTCCTGCTAAAAGCAGCAAGCCGATCAGAAACTGTGTCCAGATCAAAGCATTACCTGTTGAGACGATTGTCTTAAACCATTCCGGTATAAGCGCGTCAAAATTAACGTGATTGAAATTCAAATAAAAAATCCTCCTGTGAAAAAATACGTACATAACCGTATTTTATCATAAATAGGAGGATAAAAAATAACTTTTTAAAATACGAGGAACAAGAAGACACGCATGCTACAGTGTTATCAGCGTCTTCGGCATACCGAAATCTGCAGTGTCGACAACAAAGCTGCCGTTTGTATAGCGTTCTGTGAGCCTGATACTTTTGACCGTCCCTGTTTCAGTATTTCCGGAATCCGATATGATCATATAGTGTCCAGCATCTTCAGTGACCACTGCTCCGACCAGCTGGTGCGGATTGGATTTTATCTCTTTCAGCACGACGACGCCGCGATTAGCACGTCGGCCGACTTCAACCGTATCCAGCTTCATCCGTTTGACAGCCCCGCGGTGCGTCGCCAGAACAATAAAGTGGTCCGGATATAATAATTCCGTCGCAACGACCGAATCATCTTCCTTTAAATTGATGGACTTCACGCCTGCTGCTTTAATCCCCGTCTCCGGGACTTCACTCAATGAGTAGCGGAGCGCCATCCCTTTAGCCGTCACGACCAGTACTTCTTCGTCACCTGTGATGTAGAGGGCCTGCAGCACTTCGTCATCATCTTTCAGCTTCATCGACAGAATCGGCCGCGAGAAGCGCTTCGTGCTGAACTCAGCAAGGCTGGTCTTCTTGATCATACCGCCCTTAGTGGCAGTCATAATAAAGCCGCCCTGCTCAAAGTCCGCAACCGTCATCATATGAATGACCCGTTCTCCTTCTTTCAGCGGGACAAGCTGTGAAATATGCATGCCGAGCTCTTTCCATTTATGGTCAGGAAGATTGACGACCGGTACATAGATATAGTTACCGAGCGACGTGAAGACAAGGACGACGTGCTGCAGATTAGATGACACATGCGTCAGCAGGAAGTCCCCCTCCTTCAGCCCGATCTCGTCGAGCCCGGTTGCACCGAAGCTCCGGAGTGACGTGCGTTTTATATAACCTTCGCGGGTCAGGCTGACAATCACTTCCTCGCTCGGCACAATAATATCTTTTGAGATCTTAATTTCAGCGACTTTGTCTTCAATGGCACTCAGCCGTTCTGTTGCAAAGTCTTTCTTGACCGCTTTCAGTTCTTTTTTAATGACCTGCATCAGCTTTTTCGGATTGCCGAGAATTTCCTCAAGCGCCGTCAACCGGTTGCTCAGCTCTTTATGCTCGTCTTCCAGCGCAGCGATGTCAGTGTTCGTCAGCCGGTAGAGCTGCAGCGTCACAATAGCTTCCGCCTGGTCCAGCGTGAAGTCAAAGCGGCTGACTAAGTTTTCCTTCGCATACTGCTTATTTTTTGACTCACGGATCGTCGTGATCACTTCTTCCATGATAGACAGTGCTTTAATCAGTCCCTCAACGATATGCATGCGTTTCTTTGCCTGGTCAAGTTCGTGTTTACTGCGTCTCGTCACTACTTCCTGCTGATGATCGATATAGCTCGTCAGTATTTCTTTGATCCCAAGCAGCTTAGGTCTTCTGTCACTGATGGCCACCATGTTGAAGTTATACGTCACTTGAAGGTCCGTGTTCTTATAGAGGAAGTTCAAGATACCTTCTGCATTGGCATCTTTCTTCAGCTCTATCGCAATGCGCAGCCCGTCACGGTCAGTTTCGTCACGCACTTCAATGATGCCTTCCACTTTCTTATCGGCTCTCAGCTCATCAATCCGCTTCACTAACGTGCTTTTATTCACTTCATATGGAATCTCTGTGATGACAATCTCAGTTCTGCCGCCCCGCAGTTCCTCAAACGCCACTTTGCCGCGGACGACTGCTTTTCCTTTGCCTGTCTCGTAGGCCTGCTTGATGCCGGCACGGCCTTGAATGATGCCGCCGGTCGGGAAATCCGGGCCCGGCATCAACGTCATCAAGTCGTCTACTGTAATTGACGGTTTGTCAATGATCGCAAGTGTTGCATCGATGACCTCCCCTAAGTTATGTGTCGGAATATCTGTTGCATAACCTGCTGAAATACCGGTCGACCCGTTGACGAGCAGATTCGGATACTTTGCCGGCAGCACCATCGGCTCCATCGCGGTATCGTCAAAGTTCTGCACGAAATCCACCGTATTATGCTGGATGTCCTGCAGCAGCACACTCGCAAGCTTAGACAGCTTCGCCTCAGTGTAACGCATGGCAGCAGGGGGATCATTATCGATGCTGCCGTTATTGCCGTGCATCTCAATCAGCACATGACGCAGTTTCCAGTCCTGACTCATACGCACCATAGCATCATAAACTGAAGTATCTCCGTGCGGATGATAGTTACCGATGACATTGCCGACGGTTTTCGCACTCTTCCTGAAGTTTCTGTCAAAGCTATTGCCGTCCTGGTGCATGGCAAACAAGATGCGCCGCTGCACCGGTTTCAGACCGTCACGCACATCCGGCAGTGCGCGGTCCTGAATAATATATTTACTGTACCGTCCGAAACGATCGCCGATGACGTCTTCCAGCGGTAAAGTCTGTATGTGTTCTGCCACTATGCCTCATCTCCAATCGTTACATTCTCCATCATTTCGATATCCTGCGCTTCAAGCAGCGCGACTTCATCATTCTCAAGGATACTGGAATCTTCCTGCATGCCGAATTCGACATGGCGTTCAATCCAGTCACGTCGCGGCTCCACTTTGTCACCCATCAACGTCGTCACACGTTTAGCACTGCGCAGTTCATCGTCAATCTGAACACGGATGAGTGTTCTCGTCTCAGGATTCATCGTCGTATCCCAGAGCTGGTCGGCATTCATCTCACCAAGTCCTTTATAGCGCTGCAGCGTGAAGCCTTTGCCCACTTTCTTCTGAACGTCCTTCAGTTCGTCCTCCGTCCAGGCATATTCAATCACTTCACTTTTCCCTCTGCCTTTAGCTACTTTGTAGAGCGGCGGCAGTGCGATATATACTCTGCCGTCTGCCAGCAGCGGCCGCATATATTTAAAGAAGAATGTCAGGAGCAGCACTTGAATATGGGCACCGTCCGTATCAGCATCGGTCATGATGATGACTTTATTGTAGTTGCTGTCCTTCAGCGTAAAGTCACTACCGACGCCGGCACCGATTGTATGGATGATCGTGTTGATCTCCTCGTTCTTGAAAATATCCTCAAGCTTTGCTTTCTCCGTGTTGATGACTTTACCACGGAGCGGCAGAATCGCCTGGAACTTACGGTCCCGGCCGAGCTTGGCAGAGCCGCCCGCTGAATCCCCTTCCACAAGATAGAGCTCATTCTTCTCTGTGTTCTTGCTCTGGGCAGGTGTCAGTTTACCTGACAGCAGCGTCTCCTTGCGTTTATTCTTCTTGCCGTTCCGTGCTTCCTCGCGGGCTTTACGTGCTGCTTCACGGGCCTGTGACGCTTTGACCGCCTTCTTCACCAGGTTCTGTGACAGCTGACCGTTCTCCCCGAGGAAGTACGGCAGCTGGTCGCTGATGATATTATCGACGGCGCTTCGTGCTTCGCTCGTGCCGAGCTTCGACTTAGTCTGCCCTTCAAACTGCAGCAGTTCTTCCGGAATCTTCACCGAAATGACCGCTGTCATCCCTTCACGGATATCGTTACCATCAAGATTTTTATCCTTCTGCTTCAGTTCGCCGATCTTTCTCGCATATTCATTGAATACCCGCGTCATCGCAGTCTTCATCCCGACTTCATGCGTTCCGCCGTCTTTCGTACGGACGTTATTGACGAACGAGAGAATGGTTTCCGAATACTGGTCATTATACTGGAAGGCAATCTCCGCCTCAATCCCATTCGATTCACCGGAGAACATCGCCACATCATGCAGTGTATCTTTACCTTCATTAATAAATGAGACGAACGCCTTCAGTCCTTCTTCAAAATGAAAGACTTCTGCTGTTTCAGGCTCTACCCGTTTGTCAGTCAGCGTGATCTTCAGATCTTTCAGCAGAAAGGCTGACTCTCTTAACCGCTCAGCAAGCGTCTCATAGTTGAAAGTCGTCGTTGTTTTGAAGATTTTAGGATCCGGTTTGAACGTGACCGATGTCCCTGTCCGTTTCGTCGTGCCCTTTTCAATGAGCGTCGTCACCGGTACACCGCCGTTTTCAAACCGCTGTTCGAAAACTTTGCCGTTATGATGAATCGTCACTTCCAGCCACTCACTGAGCGCATTCACAACCGACGCACCGACACCGTGCAGACCACCACTTGTCTTGTAGCCGCCCTGACCGAACTTACCGCCGGCATGCAGCACAGTGAAAATCACTTCCGGTGTCGGCTTTCCTGTTTTATGCAGACCTGTCGGCATACCGCGGCCGTTATCCTGAACGGTCACACTGCCATCTTTGTTAAGTACCACGCTGATTTCTGTCCCATGGCCGTTCAGTGCTTCATCGATTGAGTTATCGAGAATTTCATAGACCAGATGATGGAGACCGCGGCTGTCTGTTGAACCGATATACATACCAGGCCGTTTTCTTACAGCTTCTAAGCCTTCCAGCACCTGGATGGATTCGTCATTATATTGATTATTCTTCGCCAAATTACTTCCTCCTGCAAACATATGTTCGTTGTTTTTATCACAGTTCTTATTTTTATATACTTTAGCGAAAAAATCAAGTTTAATTAATACAATAAGTTTACATAATATTATTATTTATATTTTTAATATAAAAAAAAGAAACCTGCTTGAGGTTTCTTCGTCAGTATTTATTCGTGCCAAGCTGTTTCAAACGCGGCTTCCGTCTTATCCTTCACTTCTTGAAGTGTCGCATCTCCGAGCAGTTCCACGAGCTTCATCTTACCGTCAGTGAACTCAAACACCGCAAGATCTGTGATCAACTTGTTGACGACACCTCTGCCCGTCAGCGGCAGTGTGCATTCAGCTTTCACCTTTGACTCACCGTGCTTATTCACGTGCTCCATAATGACGACCACTTCTTTCGCACCATTGACAAGGTCCATCGCCCCGCCCATGCCTTTGACCATCTTACCTGGAATCATCCAGTTGGCCAGGTCTCCGCTGCTTGACACTTCCATCCCGCCAAGAATGGCAAGGTCGATATGGCCGCCGCGAATCATTGCGAAACTTTCTGCTGAATCAAAGTACGCTGCTCCTTGTACAGCGGTCACTGTTTCCTTACCGGCATTGATCAGGTCAGCATCGACTGCGCTTTCAGTCGGATAGGCACCGATGCCGAGCAGCCCGTTCTCGGACTGATAGAAGACATGCTGCACGTCTGCCGTCGCTTCGTTGGCTACAAGCGTCGGTAATCCGATGCCCAGGTTGACATACATGTTGCTTTTGATCTCTTTTGCGGCTCTTTGAATAATCAGTTGACGTTCTGCCATTATTTCTCCTCCTTGACGACTTTACGTTCAATACGCTTCTCGTAGTTCTCGCCTAAATAAACATGCTGCACGTATATGCCCGGCGTATGGATGTCATCCGGATCCAGCTCACCTACTTCAACAAGCTGCTCGACTTCTGCAATCGTCACTTTACCTGCCGCTGCACAGAGAGGATTGAAATTTCTGGCGGTTTTACGGAAGACCAGATTGCCGAGTTTATCAGCTTTCCATGCTTTAACTAATCCATAATCACCGGTAATACCCCGCTCCAGTAAATAGTCCTTCCCGTCGAAGGTCTTCACTTCCTTGCCGTCAGCAACCGGGGTTCCGACACCTGTCCGGGTATAAAAGCCGGGTATGCCGGCACCACCCGCACGAAGCCGTTCTGCCAGTGTTCCTTGCGGCGTCAGCTCTACTTCCAGTTCACCATCCAGATACTGACGCTCAAACGTCTTGTTCTCACCGACATACGAGCTGATCATCTTCTTCACCTGACGTCCGGCAAGCAGAATACCGAGACCGAAGTCATCAACGCCGCAGTTATTGCTGACGATGGTCAAATCTTTCGTCCCCTTATCTTTGATCACTTGTATCGCTTTCTCCGGAATTCCGCACAATCCGAATCCTCCCACTACAAGCGTCATCCCGTCCTGAAGCCCGTTCAGTGCTTCATGTAAATCAGTCGTCACTTTTGACATGCTGCATCCCCCTTAAAATGAATACCTATTCATTTATGTTATACCATATTTTCAGAATTTTTAAAAACATTATTTTAATGACGTTTTTTTACAGCAGGACTTCTGACGCCGAAACAATTAAAATTTCTTTCATTCCTGGTTTTATGGTAAACTATTAGCACCAGCTATCAAAGGAGTGCATGTCTATATGACAATGGTGTTGATGTTCCTGCTTGCCTATTTAATCGGATGCTTCCCATCCGGTCTGATCATCGGCAAAGTTTTCTACAATAAAGATATCAGACAGTCTGGCAGCGGTAATCTAGGAACTACGAATACGTTTCGTGTATTAGGGAAAAAAGCTGGAATCATCGTGATGATACTAGATATCTTCAAAGGTTTTATTGTCGTCTTTCTACCATTACTTTTTAATCATGAAGTTCATGGTGTCATCATCGGTCTTTTCGCGATACTCGGTCATGTTTACCCCGTCTTCTTAAAGTTCAGAGGCGGTAAAGCAGTCGCTACATCGGCAGGTGTCATTATGGGGGTCAATCCGATCCTGTTCGTAGCCGTGACCATCACATTTATCATCGTGCTGTACTTATTCAAATTTGTGTCACTGGCAAGTATTATCGCAAGTATTGTTAACTTCATCCTATCCATTGTTTTCATGGACTGGATATTGATTGTCATTGCCTTTGTCATCATGCTGATTGTAATCATTAGACATCGGTCCAACATCAAACGTATAATCAATAAAGAAGAGCCTAAAATAACCTGGATGTGAGGTGCGAGATGAAAATTAACCTAGATGATAAAGCAGTCGGCTGGTTCAAGAAAGAACTGGACATACCAGACAACAAGGCTATCCGTTTTTACGTGCGCTACGGCGGCGATGTCAATCTGAAACAAGGATTCAGCCCGGCGTTTACAGTCGATACAGTCGATCCGGAAGGCTACTCAGAGACACAGGACGGTCTGACATATTACGTGGATGAGAAAGATTTGTGGTATTACGAAGACAATGTGCTTAATGTCACATGTGAGAATGACGAAATCAAATATACGATCACAAACTAAGCAGACCTATAAAATAAGAGCCCGGCATGTTATATTTCATAACATGCCGGGCTCTTATTACTTAGTTTATGAATACAATGCCATATAGCGTTCATGCCATTCCGGGAAATGGCGGTCCAGTCTGATCGGTCTGTTCGTCCCGCGTTTCATCAATATATGAGTCGTCGTACCTGTGGCAGCTACAGAGCCGTCCTCTTTAACAACCTTATAGGCATAAACCGTCTTCAGCTTTGAATAAGACTCAATCCACGTCAGAACTGTCACTTTCTCAGGATAAGTCACCGAGTTTTTGTAAGTCAGCTGTGCATCGATGACAGGAGAAATCACTCCTGCTTCTTCCATCTCCGCATAGCTGAACCCTGCTTTTTCAATGAAATCTGTCCGTGCCACTTCAAACCAGATCAAATAATTAGCATGATAGACCACACCCATCTTATCCGTCTCTGCATATCTGACCGGTATTTCTAATTCTGTCGTAAACATAGCCACACTCCTTACTCTCATTATACCATAAACAAAAACCGACTACATAAGTAGCCGGCCTGTCATTCTTAATTACTGTGCGAGTTTATCGCGTAATACCATGCGGAGAATGCCGCCGTGACGGTAATAATCAATCTCGACTTCTGAATCGAAGCGCGCCAGCGCCTCGAATTCCACAGTTGAACCGTCTTCTTTGACCGCTGTGACTTTAACGTGGTCACGTGGTCTAACGCCTTCAGCAATATCCACTGAGAATGTTTCGTTACCAGTGAGTCCAAGTGATTCAGCAGAATCTCCTTGTAAAAATTGCAGTGGCAGTACACCCATCATGACTAAGTTAGAGCGGTGAATACGTTCATAGCTCTGTGCGATGACTGTTTTAACGCCTAGTAAGTTCGTACCTTTAGCTGCCCAGTCACGTGAAGAGCCCATACCGTAATCGTTGCCGGCAAGTACAACTAAACCAGTACCGTCTGCCTGATACTTCATGCAGGCATCAAAGATCGGCATGATAGCGCCTGTCGGCCAGTAAGTTGTGAATCCGCCTTCTGTGCCCGGAGCGATCTGGTTTTTAATGCGGATATTCGCAAATGTTCCGCGCATCATGACTTCATGGTTACCTCGACGTGAGCCGTATGAGTTGAAGTCACGAATAGCTACACCATTATCCAGTAAATATTTGCCTGCCGGTGTATCTCTACCGATAGCACCTGCCGGAGAGATATGGTCTGTCGTCACGGAATCACCGAATTTACCCATGACACGCAGGCCATTCAAGCTCTCGATGCGGCCCGGTTCAGGCGTCAATCCTTCAAAGAATGTCGGATTCTGAATGTAAGTAGATGTCGGATCAAAGTCGTATAACGGCTGATCTGTAGATTCGATCTGGTTCCACAGTTCATTGGATTCAAAAACAGATGCATATTCTTTACGGAACAAGTCAGGCGTCACAACAGAGCGCACGACGTCTTTGACTTCATCGATTGACGGCCAGATATCTTTCAAGTAAACATCCTGGCCATCTGCACCTTTACCCAGTGAATCTTTCTGCAGGTCAATGTTCACTGTTCCCGCAAGGGCATAAGCGACAACCAGCTGAGGGGATGCCAGGTAGTTCGCTTTAACTAATGGATGGATACGTCCTTCAAAGTTACGGTTACCTGATAGTACAGAAGTCACAAGCAGATCTTCCCGTGCAATCGCATCTTCGATTTCAGGAAGTAACGGTCCTGAGTTACCGATACATGTCGTACAACCGTAGCCGACTGTGTTGAAGCCCAGTTGATCCAAGTACTGCTGCAGTCCTGACTGCTCAAGGTAACCTGTCACTACTTTAGAGCCCGGTGCCAATGATGTTTTGACGAATTCAGGTACTTGCAGTCCTAATTTCACTGCGTTGCGAGCGACAAGACCTGCACCAAGCATGACATAAGGGTTGGATGTATTTGTACAAGAAGTAATCGCAGCAATAGCGATATCACCTGTCGACATCAAGCCGTGATGACCATCATTGAAGTTGATGACTGCTTTTTTGTCGAATTCTGCTTTATCCAGTCCGTGGCCCTGGTTGCCGGCCGGCGCTGTCACAGATTTAACGAATTCCTTTTTCATCTGACTTAATGGAATTAAGTCTTGAGGCCGTTTTGGACCCGCTAATGATGCTTCCACAGTTGACAAATCAAGCTTCACGATATCTGTATAGGTCGGTTCAGGCTGGTCGACTGTGAAGAACATGTTATTTGTCACCAAGTATTCTTTGACCACTTGAATATGTTCCTCATCACGACCTGTTAAACGCATGTAGTCAAGCGCTTCTTCGTCAACAGGGAAGAAGCCGCAAGTTGCGCCGTATTCCGGTGCCATGTTAGCGATTGTCGCACGGTCTGCAAGCGGCAGGCTGACAACGCCCGGACCAAAGAACTCGACGAACTTACCGACGACGCCTTTTTTACGGAGTTCCTGAGTGACGCGAAGTGCCAGGTCAGTCGCTGTTGCGCCTTCCGGCAATTCGTTAGTCAGTTTAACACCGACGACTTCCGGAATCGGGAAGTATGACGGTTGTCCGAGCATGCCCGCTTCCGCTTCAATACCACCAACACCCCAGCCGAGAACACCGATACCATTGATCATCGTCGTATGAGAGTCTGTGCCGACTAATGTGTCAGGAAATGCAACATTTTCGCCGTCAGCTTCACGAACGTGAACTACATTGGCAAGGTATTCAAGGTTGACCTGATGGACGATACCTGTCGCAGGTGGCACAGCGCGGTAGTTATCGAACGCTTTAGTCGCCCAGTTCAGGAACTGATAACGCTCTTTATTACGCGCAAATTCAAGTTCGACGTTGCGCTGCAGTGCAGTCGCGTTACCATAGGCATCAACTTGCACTGAGTGGTCAATGACGAGATCCACTGGAACTTCTGGATTAATTTTAGTGACATCCCCACCGACATCATCCATCGCTTTACGTAATGATGCCAAGTCAACGACAGCCGGCACGCCAGTGAAATCCTGCAGAATAACACGTGACGGCTTAAATGGCACTTCTGCATTTGGATCGTTCTTTTTTCCCCATTTAACAAGATGTTTAATATGCTCTTCTGTAATAACGCGGCCGTCAAACTGTCTTAACACAGATTCAAGCAGCACACGAATAGAATATGGCAATTTGCTGATTTCGCCGAGACCTGCTTCTTCAAGAGATTTCAGGCTGTAAAACGTATAAGTCTTACCATTCAATTCAAATGTCTGCTTAGAAGCATTTTGAAGATTTGAATTCATACTAGTTCCCCCTATTTAAATTAATCCTTTACTTCTCTATTTTAATCAATATGAAACGAGAAGTAAATGTTATCAAATTTCAAATATCAAATACATTGTTATAAGTTTTTCTTATCATTAGCAGCATGCTGCTGTCATCCGGTAAGAATATCTTCTTTCGGGAAATAATACGTCTGTTTTCTCGGTCGTGAGAAGGTGAAGACTATCGTCAAAATACCGACTTTACCAATCATCATCATTAAAATAATCAGCAGTTTACCGATCACAGACAAGTCATCGGTAATACCCATTGTCAGCCCGACTGTACCGAAGGCAGACACCGCTTCAAAGAACAGCTTTAGGAACGGGATGTCTGGTTCTGCAAGGACAAGCAGAAAAGTGATCGTGAAGACAATCAGCGTACTGAGCACGACAATCGCGAAGCTCCGGAGCAGAATTTTATAGTCAATCGCCCGCTTAAAGATGTTAATCTGCTCATGCTGCTTAATAAAACTGATCGTCCCGAACAAAATGACTGCAGCAGTCGTCAGCTTAATCCCGCCGGCCGTTGAAGTCGAACCGCCACCGATGAACATCAGCAGCATCATGACTAATATGGAATCCGTGTTCATAGCGCCGATGTCTATCGTATTAAAACCAGCCGTTCTTGTGGTGATAGCCTGGAAGTAAGCCATCTGCAACTGATTGTACCAGGAATGACCGCCCAGCGTCTGATGGTTATCCATCTCCAGCAGAAAGATGACAATAGTCGCGCTGACATTGATTAAGAGCGTGCCGAGCAGCATAATTTTTGTGTGAACCCGGAGCTTCTGGAACGATGTCTTCTTCGCGACATCAATCAGCACCGTGAAGCCGAGCCCGCCGAGAATGATCAGCGTCGTAATGACAAAGTTGATGACCGGATTGAACCGGTAACCGACCAGATTGTCACTGTGCAGCGCAAAACCGGCATTGTTGAAGGCACTGACTGCCGTGAAGAAGCTGCGGTACAGTCCCTGCCAGAAACCGAACTCCGGTATCCACTCCATCGCTAAAAAGACGGCGCCTGATAGTTCGATCGCCAGACTGAGAAAGAATAAATACATGACCAGCCTTAAAATACCGCCGATATTCCCCTGGTTCAGTGCTTCTGAAACAAGGAAGCGGTTTTTGAGACCTACTTTCTTGCCGATCATAATGAAGACAATCATCGCCAGTGTGACCAGCCCAAGCCCGCCCGCCTGTATCAATATGAGCAGCACAGTCAGCCCGAAATAACTGAAGTGCTCTGTAATGTCAATCGGTGACAGGCCGGTCACTGTAAAGGCGCTTGTCGCCAGAAACAGACAGTCGATGAATGACGTCGGTTTCAGCTGTGAGACCGGTAAAGACAGAAGCCCGGTCCCTGCCAGCAGAAACATTATAAAGGATGATAAAATAATAAAGTATGGATTCGTTTTTCGACGTTTTATAATGATTCCTCCAATCTTAGCTTCTTTATTGTTCCACCAAATGATGTGAAATGCAATATATAATCTTCACCAGTATAAAGCAAGCGACGGCTGAATGGAGACAGTAAAAAACCGTAAACCTGAGCAGGTTTACGGTCAATCATCATTTTTCGGGTGGCTGCGCCTTGCGGAAACGCTTGTCCGGTTTTAAAGTGAGTCCCAGTCGCATCCGCTCCCGGTTGCCATCCATGTAGAGAGAGATCATCATCATGATCAGCACGAATGAGAACGGGAAGGCAACAATAATAGCTGCACTCTGCAGCGCATTCAATCCGCCGGCGTAAATCAGCACAAGTGCAATCAATGACTGCGCGAGTCCCCAGATTATTTTTATGGAGTTCGGCGGATTCAGCGAACCGTGAGTCGACTGCATGCCGAGGACAAATGTCGCAGAGTCAGCAGATGTAATGAAGAAAGTCGCAATTAAAGCAAGCGCGATCAATGATAAGCCGAAGCCCATCGGCACTTCCTTAAACACTGCAAACAGTTGAAGTTCAACAGCAAGCTCACCGATACCCGGCACTTTCTTGAACATTTGTATTGCCGTCGTGCCGAACACACTGAACCAGAAGAAGCTTAACAGTGCCGGCACCATAAGAACACCGATCAGAAATTCACGGATGGTCCGCCCTTTAGAGACCCGGGCGATGAAAATACCGACGAACGGACTCCAGCTCATCCACCAGCCCCAGTAATAAAGCGTCCATGACGACATCCAGTCCTTCTTATGTTCATTGAGCGGTGCCACATCAAAACTCAAATACATGAAATGCTGCAGCAGATCTCCGACGGTCGTTGAGAACATATTCAGGATTAGGATGGTCGGGCCGAGAATCAGCACGCTGATCAGTAACAGCGCTGCGATAATAATATTGACGTTGCTTAAAATCTGGATGCCTTTAGACAATCCGCTCCATGCACTCATCAGGAACAAAATAGTCACGATGACAACAATGATGACTTTAACCCAGAAAGTATTAGGAACATTGAAGAGATAATGCAATCCACCATTGATCTGCTGAGCACCCATCCCGAGAGAAACTGCAACCCCTACAACCGTTGCAAATACTGCAAGTACATCAATGATAGTGCCGAACCAGCCTTCTACTCTATCACCGAATATCGGTCTTAAAGTATGTGATAACAGGCCGGGTTCACCTTTTCGAAACTGAAAGTAGGCAAGGGCCAGTGCGACAACACCATAAATCGCCCAGGCATGAAAGCCCCAGTGAAAGAATGTCGAGCGCAACGATTCTTTAAACGCTTCATCGGTCTTCGGTTCAGCGGTCGGCGGCGCCATAAAATGACTCAGCGGCTCAGCGGCTCCCCAGAACACAAGGCCGATTCCCATCCCTGCACTGAACAGCATCGCAAACCATGAAACGATATTGAATTCCGGTTTGTCGGATGGTTTTCCGAGCTTCAGCTTGCCGATCGGACTTAATATCAGGAATACACAGAAAGCGACGATGACAGCAGATAACATGACATAGTACCAGCCGAAATCCCGTGTGATGAACGCGTTGATTCTGCTGGTGACTTCCCCGAATCCTTGTGGAAACAATGCACCCAGCATCACTGTCAGCAGCACTAATACAAGCGAAATATAGAATACATTAGTGATTTTCTTTTGATTTTTCATTTAATACTCCTTTCCTATTTTAAAAAACATGTATTACTATAACGTATATCCAGTTATTTATCAAACGAACCATTTTATCGGCATTTATTGAATCCGCTTCCTCACTAGCCGTACAGTTACTGCGACAGCTGCAATCAGGAAAAAGTGAAAAAAAGTGAAAAAAATTCTTTTTTATATACTGTTTTTATTGTATGCTATAGTTTATAGGAGGTGACTATACATGTCATTATGGCAGGAATTCAAAGATTTCGCTATTAAGGGGAACGTCCTTGAATTAGCAGTAGCTGTTGTCATCGGGGCAGCATTCGGCAAGATTGTTACAGCACTTGTACAAAGTGTCATTATGCCGCTTATCGCACTGATTTTCGGTAACACTGATTTTGCTTCACAATGGGCTTATAAAGGTATTAAATATGGTGTCTTCATTCAATCCATCATCGACTTCTTGATCGTTGCTGTTTCTATCTTCCTTTTCGTCAAAGTATTCAACAAATTAACAAAAGCGAAACCAAAAGAAGAAACAATCGAAGAGAACACTGTTTTATTAACTGAAATCCGTGACTTACTTCGCAGCAAAAACATCTAAACGTCAAAAAACATCCCATCACTGATGGGATGTTTTTTATTTCTTATAAGGTCCTTTGTCACTCATCACTTTAACATCTTTGACAATTTGATCTTTCGGGAATTTCTGATCACCTGTATCTTTACCGATATAATCCTTAATAACGGTTCCGTTCTGGTCAATCAAGTAAAATGATGTGCCGTGCGTTGCCTGATCATTATTTTTAGATGGCGGCACGACAATGGTTTTAAAGCTTTCTTCTCCAAACTGGCGGATAAACTTCTCGTCATAATTCGTCAGCAGCTTCCAATGTTTCATTGCAGAGCCATACTTTGCCACATAGTTCTTCATGACTTCAGGCTTATCGCGCTTTGGATCCACGCTGAAACTGATGATGCCGTAATTTTTAACGTGCTGTTTCTCCAGCTCATCAACGACTGTACTCATATTGTAAGTCATCGGCGGACAGACTGTTTTACAGTTTGTGAACATGAAGTCCGCAATCCATACTTTCCCCTTTAAATCTTTATTAGTAAACGTTTTACCGTCTTCATCGGTTGCACTGAACGAACTGACTGTATTACCGTAGCCGCTCGCAGGTGCAATCGCTGACTTCCCGCATGCTGTCATTAAGACTGTTAACACGATAAGAATGATATATTTCTTCATATTTCCCTCCTATTTGTTTTAATATATCAAAATGGCAGGCCGGCATAAATATGATAACAAAGAAATATTTGACCAAATGATTACAATTATTTAATTTTGAAAGCTGTCGTGCTTAAATAACCGCTGCTGTTGACAGTTAATATCGCAGGAATACGGTTTTTAAGTTCCTGCACATGCGATATTAAGCCGACCATCTTGCCGCTCTGCTCCAGTTCGACAAGCGATGCAATGGCTGTTTCCAGCGTCTCGCTGTCCAGTGTACCGAATCCTTCATCGATGAAGACCGACTCCAGGTTAATGCCGCCGGACAGCTGTGTCACATAATCGCTTAAGCCGAGCGCTAAAGCGAGTGACGCCAGAAACGTTTCGCCGCCGGATAACGTCGAGATATCGCGCACCTTGTTGCTGTAGTTGTCAAATATCTCTATTTCAAGGCCGCTGTAGCCTTGAGTCACCTGCGTCTTCCGCTGAAATTGATAACGATAGCTTGTCATTTGATCGAGCCTTGTATTGGATTGTTTCAGTGTCTGTTCAAGGTAATAAGTCAGCACGAAGTTTTCAAGTGTGAGCTTCTGGCGGTTGCGTCCACCGAACAGCTGGGCAAGCGTCACGATTTCCTCATGTCTTCCGACTGTCTTTTGATAATCCGCCAAAACATGCTGCAGACGTGCCATCAAGCTGATATTATGTTCCAGCTGGTACTGCTGCCGTCTCAGTTTTTCCTGCTGCTGCTCGTATACTGTCCGCTGCCGCTCGAATTCCATTTCAAGCGGTTGTAAATCTGTGAAGTGCTGCGTCCCGATGCGTGCTGTCAAATCCGCTATTTTGACTGTCATTGCCTGCTCCTGCTCTTTATACCAGTCGAGCCGGTCCTCAAGTTCAGCCATCAGCTGCTCATCAAATGTCGCCGGCAGCTGCTCCTTAGTCAGCTGAAACCCGCTCAGCATCGATTCATATTTCTGCGTCAGCTTCTGCACATTCAGCTGCCGCTCACGCTGCTCGCCATTGATACGCTCATACAGCTGCTGTTCGTGCTGCTGCTGCTGCGTCAGCTGATCGAGCGTCAGCTCAGCATTTCTCAGTTCTTCATCGTAGTCGCCGACCCGTTGCTGCATGCTGCGGTACTGCTCATAAAAATCATCATAGGAAGAAAATCCCGTCACCGCAGTGAACTGCGATTGCTGAGCCTTATAATACTCCAGCTTGACATCGGCTGCTGTCCGCTGTGCTTTCATATGTGCCTGCTGCTCACGGAGCTCGTCCATCTCTCTAGTCAGTGCTGCCAGCGCTGCTGACGTCCGGTCCTGCTCGTCCTCAAGACCGGCCACTGACTGTGCCAGTGCTGCATAGCGCGCCGGAATTCCAGCTGCTGTTTCCCGGTGTGTAAGCCTTGTCTCCAGTCGTACCCGCTGCTCCTGTAAATCCCGGAGCTGCTGCATGTCGAATAGCGGCTCTTCACTCTGCACGACTTGAGAAACCGTCTGCCGGCAGACCGGACATTCTTCTCCGTCATGTAACTGATGCCGCAATAGCGCTGCTGCACAGCGCTCTTCATCGTAGGAGGCAAGCAGCTGACTCAGCTGCTTGTTGATCAGTCGAAGCTCCTGTTCATTCGTCTTGTTCTCTGACTCATGCAGCTCGGCTGCCTTCATCTGAACTGCAAAGTGCGACAGCTGCTCCTGCCCGCATTCGATTTCTTCCTTAAAGACTTGAATACTGTCTTTCAGCTGAAGCTGCTGCTCCGTCATCTGGCGCTGCTGTGCTGCCAGCTGACCCATTTTGTCCTCATACTGTTGATATTCCTTTGAATAATCAGCTATTGTCTGCTTCAGCCGCCCGTAATCATCTCTATTGAGATAGAACAGCTGCCAGTCATGCAGTCTTGTTCTCATCTCTTCAACTTGCGGCTGCCGCTCCTCAAGCACTGCCAGCTGGTCAGACCGTTCTTTTATTTCGCGCTGGATATACTGGAGCGTCTCACTTTTAGCAGCCGCCTCTTCAATGACTGCAGTCAGTTTCTGCTGCTCTTCCTCGGCATCCGTCTGTACGTCCGTCAGCTGCTCCATCGCGCGCATGACATCAAGTTGCCGTTCTCGTTCGCTCACGTCAGGAAGCTGCTGACGATGGCCGGTCAGCTGCTCAGTCACCTGCTGCCGCTCCTCGATCGCCTGATTCACTGCTGCAGCGCTCTGTAATTGCTGCTCCGCCTTGTCTGCAGCTGCCTGATACTCCACAAGCCGCTCCTCCAGAGCCGCAGCTGCTTCCTGCTGCCTGGTGATTTCTTTACCGCGTTCCTCCAGCTGACTGACCGCTGAACCGTCCAGCTGCTGCTCCGATTTAAACTGACTGAGGAGCACTTCTATTTCCTGCTCAGTTTCACGGACCTGCTGCTGCAGCGCTTTCGTCTCCTCAGCAAGCTTAATTTCAAGCGCTTTAAACCGCGTTGTATCAAACAGCGTCCTCAGCACCTTCTGCTTCTCGCTGCTGCCCGCCACTAGAAATTTCTTGAACTCTCCCTGCGGCAGAATCAGTATTTGCCGGAACTGATTGGCGTCTATCTTCAGCAGCTCCTTCAGCTGCTGGTTGCCATCCTTGACGCTTTTCGCGAGCAGCTTCCTGTCATCGCCGAGCTGTTCAATCACTTCGAGCTTCGGCAGCGTCTTCGTCTTGTTGCCGGGCTTGATGTAAGTAAGATGACGGGTGACTTCATATACCCGGTTGTTCAGCGCAAACTGAAAGCGGACAAAAGTCGGCTGCCCTGCTTCAGCAAAATGACTGCGGAGTGCTGCTTCATCTCTTGCCGCGGTAGAAGCTTCACCGTACAGTGCATACGTCATGGCATCAAACAGCATCGTCTTGCCTGAGCCGGTCCGCCCGCTGATCAGAAATAAGTGATGGTCACCCAGCTGTGTGAAATCAATGGTTTCATGGATGAACGGCCCGAAGTTCTGCAGTTCCAGTTTAATCGGTCTCATGCTTGTCTCCTCCCCCGTGCAGTCGATTGATGATCGTCAGCTGTCCTTTTGTCAGCGGTTCCGCTGTCAGTGCAGCCGCAAACAGATTCATAATATCCGCATCGCTCTGCTCTATGATTTTGACGGCTGCTGTCTCCTGAACTTTCACTTCATCAGCATGCCTTAGCTCCAGCAAGTACGGATAAACCTGCTTCAGTTTGGTCATCGGGTCATTGACGTGACGCATATCACTCAGGATCATCTTCAGATAATCTTCCTGATGCGCCGCTGCCGGCTGCTGGTAGAAATCATCAAATGAGCCTTCAAGGACCTTCACATCACGTATCGGCTTGAGCGGTATGAATGTGTTAGTGATGCCGTCATCTGTGTCTATCATGCGGAATCCTTTCGGCTGATCCGCTTCAGAGAACGAATACTTCAACAGACTGCCGCTATAGCTGATAGTCGCGGAATTCACGGCAAAGGGATGATGCAGATGGCCGAGCGCCACATAATCAAAGTGATTGAACAGCTCTTTTGGCACGTATTCAACCGCGCCTAGCGATAGAGGCCGCTCTGAATCACTTTCATCGCCGCCTTTAATGAAGAGGTGGCTGACAGCGATATTGGTCTTCGTCATGTCCAGCTGCGCTTCTATCCGGCTGATGACAGCGCTGTATGCCGCCCCGTGACTTGTGATCGTGTCATCCTCAAAATAGAACCGTGCTTCTACCGGCTCTATATACGGGATTAAATAGAAATGGATGTCATCATAAACGACCGGCTCAAAGCTGTCGGCAATCGCCGTACTGATGTGGAACCCATGCGTCTTGAACCATTCTTTCCCGTAGCCCAGCCGCTCAGCGCCGTCATGATTGCCGCTGACAGCAAGCACAGGTATGTTCCGGTCGATGTTCACCGCCCGGATGAACTGTTCAAACACCAGCACCGCTTCTTTCGACGGCAGCGAACGGTCATAAATATCGCCGGCAATGATGAGCAGTTCTATATGAAGCCGGTCAATCTCCTCAATGATTCGACCGAGTATGTAGGACTGATCTTCCAGCAGAGAGTGCTGGTTCAGTGTGCGGCCGATATGTAAATCTCCTATATGCATTAATTTCATAGTCATCACCTCATCTGCATTATACACAAAAAGCATGCCCGATGAATCAGACATGCCCTGTCAGATAAATAACCTCGTGCTGAAAAACCTGAACACTGATTACAGTTTAAATAATGGTGTCTCAATACGTTCCACAAGCTTCGCTTCTTTCACTGCGACAGGACGACCGTTTGTTGTCTCAAAATAGTTTCCAGTGACAATGGACTGCATGACATTCCGGACATCAGCTGCAGTCAGCTGCTCTTTCGGATGCGCGATGTTGAACTGGTAGCTCTTACCGAAATCAGTCGTAAATACCATCTGTAATGTTTTCATCAAATCACCTCCTCATCTTTTTTTCGTCTGCTATACAGTCTTCGTTTCGATCTTCTCTGCTGAGACATAGTCTTCGCCGGTCAGCACGGCGATTAGCTCTTTAAAGCTGTTGGCCTGAGCTTCAGTCAAGTCCATTCTCACTTGATTGAAGCGGCGCGTCTTACGGACTTCCTTGCCGCTCTCTGAAACATCAGCGACATAAGTAAGACTAAGCACGACTTCCTTTAACATATGATCACCTCCTTTACACTCTATATATCGAATAAAGGACGAGGAATAGACACAGCAGGTTATTTTTTCTATAATGAGCATGAGGTGAATACATTGAACGCTATTTTTATTACGCTGATCTTCGTCTGGACCGTCATCTTTCTCGGATTGCTTGCCATCGGCGGTTTTTTCATGTTTCGGAAATTTCTGAAGCGGCTGCCTAAAGAAGACGGCAAAAGTGAGCTGGACTGGCAGGACTACTACATCCATAAGGCGCTTCCCATGTGGCATGATGACAGTAAATCACTGCTGAATGAACTGGTGACACCGGTGCCTGAACTCTTCCGGGACGTCGCTAAAGAGCGGATCGCGGGCAGAATCTCAAAGATTGCGCTTGACGAAGGTGCTGAAAGAATAGAACTGGACCATATTATGCGCGGCTATATCATCGCTACGCCGAAGCGTGACCACGGCTTTATGAAGAAGAAACTGACACAGCTGGGTATCGACTATACACCTTACAGTTCCTACTTCAAATATGCGGATGACGAAAAGAATAAATTCTCTATTTTCGACCATTCAGAACTTATCGCGAAAGAAGCACAAAAATAGCGCAGCTCTCATTTAGAGAGCTGCGCTTTTGTCGTGAATGTCCAGTGAATCAGCGAGTTTTTTATATTTAATGTACATTGCGATACGCCACGGTACAATCATGCTGAATGCGAGCAGGAAGAACATGCCTGCAAGCTCGCCCGGATGTATCGTGCTGCTTAAATAAAACTTAAGCACAGAGCGGATCACCAGCAGCGAGATTAAAATCACCGGGAACAGCTTCGAACGTTTCATATAAATCTGTCCGTCGATCACCTGGAAATTGGAAGTATAAATTAAAAACAATGAGAAAAACATGCCGACAAGAACTGCTTCCAGTACTTCCATGCCGGTCAGCCTGAAATAAGGGATAAGATACATCAATGCCCCGGTCGCCATAAAGAAAGGCGGCATAATAATCTTTCTGGCATTCGTCGGATATTTCTGCGCCTTCATCCGAACGACGATCACAATCATCCCCATACATAACGCTACAACCATCGATAGAATGACATACATATTAAATCCCCCAGCTAAATAGTCTAGTAATCTCTGTCAGTAAATCAAAGAACAGGAGCAGTCCCATGATCACCATAATGACGCCGCCCACTTTCGTCAGTATGCGGCTGTATTTCTTGATGAACTTGAGTTTCGTCAAACAGAACGTGAGCAGGAAAAAGGGAATACAAAAACCGAGCACGTATAAGATCATATAGAACAACGCAAGCGACTGATTCGTCAGCGCGAGTGAGATGATCGTCCCGACAATCGGTCCCATGCAGGGCGTCCAGCCGGCCGCAAAGGCAATGCCGATGACCAGTGAGCCGAAGTAGCCGCCCGGTTTGTTTCTAAAGCTCAGTTTTTTGTCAGCCATCAAAAATTCAGGCGTGAAAACACCGAGCGTCATCAGGCCGAACACCACCATCAGGAGGCCGCCGACCATCCGAATCGTATCATCATACTGATTGAGAAAATCGCTGACGAAGCCGATGCCGACTCCAAAGGAAATATAGACGATTGAAAATCCGATGAGAAACAGCAGCGTGTGAAGGATCGCTTTTGTGTTCAGCTGCCCTTCCTGCAGGTCATTGAACGATACACCGGTGATATAAGATAAGAAAGCCGGGTAAATCGGTAGTACACACGGTGATATAAAACTCAGTAAACCTGCACCGAAAGCAAGCGCCATGGTGACATCACCCATATTAATCACTCCATTCCAGACTATTTTACCAAATCTTCATCCAGTTGAAGTACTCTTTTTTGAAAAATTAGTGACACTCACAGCTTTTAATGAGGACAAATAAAATAAGGATGCCGCAGCACCCTTATTATTTGACGTTTTGATTCATATTCTTGTTCATCATCGCCATCATCTGATTGATTTTTTTCTGAGAAGGCTTTTGACCCATCTGCATCATCATCATTCTTAACATATCTTCATTGATTGGCGGGTTCTTCTTCAAGTAATCCATCATATATTTACGTGCCAAGTAGAAACCAAGTGCTGCACCTGCCACTGCTGCTAGAATAATTAATAAAATCCATATCCAAGTCGCCATTATTTCACCCACTTTCTCATTCCTTTAAAAGTGTACTAAATAATCACAAGTTTTTCAACAGTTATTACAGTGGAATGACACCGAGGATTATTGCTACTACAATCATAAAGACAGAGGAACCTATCGCCCATTTTAAAGCAAACTTCTGATTTTCCCCGTAATCAATACCGAGCATACCTACCAGTAAATAGCCGGCAGCGTATAGCGGACTTAAGACATGGACCGGCTGACCTAATATAGATGCTCTTGCCATTTCGGCTTTTGTGATGCCGAACTGAGATGCAGACTCCGCAAGAATAGGGAGTATGCCGTAATAATACGGATCATTGGCCATGAAATAAGTAAATGGCATGCTTAATAGTGCGGTGATTACTGCAAAGTGATCTCCCATACTTGCGGGAACGATATTAACGAGCGCAGTGGCCATCGCATCCACCATTTTCGTGCCATTCATCACACCAGTGAATATTCCTGACGCAAACACCAGGCTGACGACTGCAAGAACATTAGGCGCATGTGCTTTAATGCGTTCTGACTGCAGGGCTATATTCGGATAATTGATGAGCACAGCGACCGCAAAACCACACATGAATAACACAGGAATAGGAAGAAATTCGGTAATCAATGCATAGAGCAGCAGTATGGTGAGCAGTGCATTGACCCAGACGAGTTTCGGCCGTAGTAATGCATTTTCGTCGTTCGACTTACCATCAGGATGCAGATGCATATCATCAAGTGACATCATCAGATGATCAGCGATGCCTACTCTTTTACGTTCCTTCACTCCGAAGTAGTAAGCGACACCGAGTGCAAACAGAATGCCTGCCGCCATAACCGGGATGATCGGCGTGAAAACTTCTTCAGTCGTCGTCTGCAGCGCTGATATCGCGCGGGCTGTCGGACCGCCCCACGGCGTCATATTCATGACACCTATCGATAATAAGGCCAGTGCAGCAAGTATGTATGGATTCATTCCAACTTTTCTATAGAGCGGAAGCATCGCAGTCACGGTAATGATAAAGGTTGTTGTCCCATCCCCATCTAGTGCAACAAGACTCGCGAGTATGACGGTCCCGATTGTAATTTTCAAAGGATCGCCTTTCACCGCTTTAATGATGACATTGATGACAGGATCAAAGAGGCCTGCATCAATCATAATACCGAAGTATAGAATGGCAAAAATCAGCATCATACCAGTCGGTGCTACTTGCTTCAGTCCTTCCAGCATATGCTCGCCGATGCCGTTATAAAAGCCGCCGATAATCGCAAAGACCGTCGGCACAAGAATCAAGGCGACAAGCGCTGACATTTTCTTCGACATGATAAGCGCCATAAAAACGACAATCATAATAAAACCTAATAATGCTAAATTCATAATAAAAATACCCCCTTGCCTCAATTTTAAAATGATTGAGGCAAGAAGGCAATAATTATTCTGAAAATTCATTTAAATTTTTTCTGTTGTCTTGTGCTTATCAATCAGTTATTGCATTGCAAGCACTTGCTTTACTACTTGTTCTTTCGTGAAACCATATTTCTCCATCACCACGTCACCTGGTGCACTGGCGCCGAAGCGGTCGATACCGATGACGAGGCCGTTCAATCCGACATATTTGTACCAGCCGTCTGTCGCACCCATTTCGATAGCGACACGTTTCGTGATCACAGACGGGAGCACTTCTTCGCGGTATGCTTTATCCTGCTGGTCAAATAAGTTCAAGTTAGGAAGTGACACGACCTGCACGCCTTTTCCTTGTGCTTCCAGCTGTTTTCCTGCTTCTAATGCAAGAGACACTTCTGATCCTGTAGCGATCAGCAGAATTTCAGGAGAAGCTGATTTGTAGACGACATAGCCGCCGCGGCGCACCCCTTCTTCTACGACTTCTTCGCTGACATCTAATGCCGGCAGATCTTGACGTGTCAGCACTAAGGCAGTCGGGTCTTTCTTCGATTCCATTGCCACTTTCCATGCGACACGTGTCTCGTTGCCATCAGCTGGACGGAACACATTCAAGTAAGGCATTGCGCGAAGACCAGCCAGCTGTTCAACCGGCTCATGCGTCGGACCATCTTCACCGACAGCGATAGAGTCATGTGTGAAGACGTACGTAGACGGCACACCCATCAAAGCGGCAAGTCGCAGCGCCGGTTTCAAGTAATCACTGAAGACAAAGAACGTCGCACCGTATGGCTTGACGCCGCCGTGTGCTGCCATACCGTTAATTGCTGCACCCATCGCGAATTCACGCACACCGAACCAGATGTTGCGTCCTTCAGGTGTTTCAGCTGAGAAGTCTGCTTCTTTCTTCACGTTAGATTTGTTTGATGATGCAAGGTCGGCAGAACCGCCGAACAGCTGCGGCACGGATTGTGACAGTGCCTGGATCATTTCGCCGGAAGTAGCACGTGTAGCGGCTTTAGAACCTACTTCATATTTCGGTAGGTTCGCTGCATAGTCATCTGTCAGACGGTTGTCAATAGCCGCCTGCAGCTGTTCACCAAGTTCCGGATTGTTCGCTTTGTATTCTTCAAGCTGTTCATTCCACGCCGCTTCTTTGTCGTTGCCGCGTTTCAGCATCGTCGTCTGGAAGATTTCATACACTTCTGCAGGGACATTGAATTTAAGTGCTGGATCAAGCCCGTAACTTTCAAGCGCAAGTTTACGCTCTTCAGCGCCAAGTGGTGAGCCGTGCACACCGTTTGTGCCTTGTTTGTTCGGTGCGCCGTAGCCGATCACCGTCTTCACTTCAATCAACGTCGGACGGTCTGACTGCTTCGCTGTCTCGAGCGCCTCGTTGATCGCTTCCATATCATTGCCGTCTTTCACAAGAATATGCTGCCAGCCGTATGATTCAAAACGTCCTTTCACATTTTCAGAGAATGCTTTGTCCAGGTCACCGTCTAAAGAAATGTCATTGGAGTCATATAAAGCGATTAATTTGTTCAGCTTTAAATGCCCTGCGAGTGAAGCCGCTTCATGAGAAATCCCTTCCATGAGGTCACCATCAGAAACAAGGACATACGTGAAGTGGTCGATAATAGCCGCATCCGCTGTATTATATGTCGCAGCTAAATGCTTCTCAGCCATTGCCATACCGACACTCATCGCAAACCCTTGGCCGAGCGGTCCAGTCGTAATGTCGATGCCATCTGTATGGTTGAACTCAGGATGTCCCGGTGTTTTAGATTCCCACTGACGGAAATTTTTAAGTTCTTCCATCTCAAGCGCTCCTGAGACGTGCAGCAATGAATAAAGCAGCGCTGAGCCGTGACCCGCCGATAACACGAAGCGGTCGCGGTCAAAGAAGTACTTTGAACTTGGATTGAATCTTAAATGCCGCGTCCAGAGCGTATACGCCATCGGAGCCGCTCCCATAGGTAATCCCGGGTGGCCGGAATTCGCCTGTTCAATCTGGTCAATACTTAATGCGCGCAGCGTATCTACTGCTAACTGATCTTTCTCATTAAACATTATAAAATCTCCTTTATATGAAAGTCATAATTCTTTTAAATTATAGCTTATTGCTGATCATCAATCCCGTAAATTGTTTTGACGCTGAATGTCCTTGATCTTTTCAGGTGTGACATCAGTGCCTTCCTGATCGATGATTTTAGTGTTTTCAATCGTTTTCTTAAAGCTGTCTCTGAAACTATTCAAGTACTCTGCACGCAGACTGCTCTGCTCGCGGCCTTCTTCTTCTGTTAAACCTTCCGCCTTCTTTTTCTTTGCAAGATGATTGATGCGGTCCATTTTATGTTGTTCTAACATGAGCATCCTTCCTTTCATAATAAAGATAGCAAAAAAGGCGTAGAAAACCAACTTGTGCACGTCCACCTCCACAAAAAACCCTGCTCAGCTGAGCAGGGCAAGAAAATTACTGGACAATTCCCAGCACTTCGCCATTCTGTGTGGACTGATGCGGGCTCCTATGATTAGAACGCGTGTTCGTTTCGATTGTTGTGTCACCGGCGGTCTGTTTTAATGATGCTGACTGACCTTGTTCATATATTCTTTCAGATTGTGCCATATATAATGTGCCAAATGTCAAAAACATTGTAAATAAAACGGAATAAAGGAAAAATTCTTTCGAAATTCTGATTGTCATCATTAATTACCTCCAGAACATTTGTTTGTATACTCAGAATAACAGAACATCTGTTCTCTGTCAAACACTATACGAACAAATGTTTGTTCGCCCCGAACATGTATGCTATAATGGCTTTAGAACAAACATGAAGGAGTGTTCTCATGAAAGAATTAACTAAAAGACAACAAGAAATATATGAATATTTAAAACAAGTCGTATCAGCTAAAGGATATCCACCGAGTGTCAGAGAAATCGGTGAAGCAGTCGGTCTTGCTTCCAGCTCAACTGTGCACGGCCATTTATCGCGTCTTGAGGAGAAAGGTTACATCAAACGTGACCCTACGAAGCCCCGGGCGATAGAAATCGTCTCTGATTCTGCTCAATCTGCGCTGCATGAAGAAACAATCCATGTCCCGGTCATCGGTAAAGTCACTGCCGGTCTGCCGATTACAGCGGTTGAAAACGTCGAAGAATATTTCCCACTGCCTGCCCACTTCACTTCCAGCCACAACAGCGATATCTTCATCCTTGAAGTCGTCGGTGAAAGTATGATTGAAGCAGGCATTATGGATAAAGATAAAGTCATCGTAAGACGTCAGGCGATTGCCGAAAATGGAGACATCATCGTCGCAATGACGGAAGAAGATGAAGCGACGGTGAAACGCTTCTACAAAGAAAACAATCGCTACCGGCTGCAGCCTGAAAACAGCACAATGGAGCCGATTTACCTTGATAAAGTAACAGTACTCGGTAAAGTCGTCGGTTTGTTCCGCGAATTTTAACACCACTTCAATGATGAAGCGGTGTTTTTTTATGGCAAATTAAATACCGGCTGAGTCAGCCGGTACGGGTTATAGTGGAGTTCATCTACTTTTTAATGATCTTTTTACTTGCGTCCGAGTATTTCTTTAACTTGCTCTAAAATGTCTTTTTCTTGTGGTTTTTTTGTTTCCATCGTTCTATCCCCTTATCATGCAATTACAATAGTACTGTACCCGTATCAAGCAGCCGCAAACATACATGTGAAATATTACAACTTATACTCCACATCACCCTTCTCCTATATTTTAACTGAAATCATCATGCTTTGAAAAAATTCAGCTCCAGTATTGACAATACAGCCCAGTTAACTTATATTATAAATCGTAACAATTACGTTTTAGGGAGATGTTTTAAATGCAAGCTACGAAAATCACTGCCGGTCTGCTTATGATGTCACTCGCGCTGGCCAGATGTCAGCAGAAAGAAGCTCAGCCCACTCAAACGGCGCAGCAGCAGAGCCATGATCATCGTCAGTCACATAGTCACAGTAAAATGTCCGCTGCAGAAAAAAAAGTTCATGATGGTTACTTTAAGGACGCGGAAGTCCAGGACCGTCAGCTAACTGATTGGCAAGGAGACTGGCAGTCTGTCTATCCGCTTGCAAAAGACGGCATATTGGACGAAGTCTTCACACATAAAGCAGAAGATGGTGACATGACGGCTGAGGAATATAAAAAATACTATTTAAAAGGCTACCAAACAACAGTCAAACGTATAGTCATCGACGGACAGTCCATAACTTTCTATGATAACAATAAAAAACTACAAGCTGATTATACATATGATGGCTATGAACTATTAACATATGATAAAGGTAACAGAGGTGTGAGATTTATATTCAAGAAAACGTCCGGAGATGCCGGGGCACCTAGCTACGTTCAGTTCAGCGATCACAATATCAGTCCGAAGAAAGCATCACATTATCATATTTATATGGGTGATGACCGTGCTGCACTACTTAAAGAGCTTGAAAACTGGCCGACGTACTACTTCAGTGATATGAGCGCCGATAAGATTAAGGATGAAATGATTTCACACTAGACTGAGTAACTTTCTTATGGACGGGTATAGTTATCCATCAATCAAATTCCAAAGGAGAATGACAGATGGCTAATGAATATCAATGGGTAAGAAATGAACGGGAACAACTACTCGCGAAACTGCAGCATTTAAGCGATTCTGAATTTAATTACAACTTCGGCTTCGGGGGTGGCAGCATTAAAGCCGTGCTGCTTAAGATTGCAAGTGCTTATCATTCCAGTTTCGGACAAAGTGACACCCCTCACCTCCACCATTCCGGTGTCCAGGATTATAAGAACAGTTTAAGTGCTTTGAACTTTGATGATGTCCTTGAATCTTTCAATCAGGTCAATCGCTTGATGGACAGTGAACAAGACCATTACGAGACCATCCAGAAAAACATTGTCAACGAGTTCCGTCAGCTGGGACAGATTGATGTCATGCTTCATCTCCTCGAGAATTCAGATTATCCTGTTGCCAGCAGAACAGCGAAGCGCGAAAAAGTGACAGAGCGCCGGAATATGAGGATTACACGATTATAATCAATAAGATAACCCCGGAAAAATTCCGGGGTTATCTTATTGATTTAAATTAATCAGCGGCACACTGGATTTAATCACTTGATTGGAGACGATGAGCTGCTTGAGCTCATCAGCAATATCAAGCTGATTTAAATATTCAAACGGCAGCCAGTAATAGGGTCGTCTCACTTTAAATTCTTCCTTGTTCCTCACGTTGAAAACAAACGACGTTTCATTTACCGGTGTAGTGAACAGCCATCCTTTATGCTCGGCAGTTTCTTCCACGACGAACAAAATGCCGCCGACTTTCAGTTCTTTATTCAGCTGTGCCGCGAAAGCGTGGGCGCTGTCCTGAATGGACTGGCTGCCTTTTTTCAGGACATAAGGAAGCTTCATTCGTTTATGCCCGATGTCCTGCACAAGTATTTTTTCTTCTGTCGTAATAAGTAATGATGATACTACTAGTTCTTTAGCCATAACGTTCTCCTAATTCTCGGTAATGTAATCTTCAGTGTAAAACGGGATATTCTTATCATCAAAAGCAACACCTATCCCTACTTCTTTAAAAATTACATTCAATATATTTTTACGATGTCCCAGTGAATTCATTAAGCCGTGGTGAGCTTCTATCGGCGACAACTGTCCGTACGCGAGATTCTCTCCGGCGAAGATATAGTCGAAGCCAGCTCTTTGCATCCGGTCAAACGGATCTAACCCCTGCTTGTTCGTATGACTGAAAAAATGATGCTCTGCCATATCGATTGAATGTTCCACTGCGGTATGACTCATTCTATCATGATAGCTGACAGGAGGTAAACCGTGTTTTACCCGGTCAGCGTTGATGAGATGGTAATCCAGTTTCTCATAAGCGGCCGCCAGCTCTGGCGACGGACTCGCATATAACTGCGGCTTTCTGTTCTCAAGTGACTGCGCAGTCACTTTCATCCCGACCAGCTTGTCGTCCTCATGCTGATCGAAATAATACGTATAGTACACACCGTCAGTCAAATAAGTGAGCATGTGCGGATCATCGAGCTCCAGGCGATAACGCGGCCCCTCAATCACTTCCAGAGGAGCACCAAGCCACTGACGGACGCTGTTCTCTGTCATGCCGTAGCTCACCTGCTTATCAGAAGTAAAAGGACCGGCCACTGTATAGATGCCTGTCACCCGCTGCGCCGTATAGTTGACGAGTATAAAGTGCCGGTAATGATCGTGATAGACATTCCAGTTATTCTGATACTGATTTCTCAGCTGGTCTTTCGGCGGGCCAAGCAGATGATCAACTTCCTGCTTTGACATACCAAGCTTAATGTCATCTATATAGCTTTTCGGTATACGGACAGCAGTAGTGCCGGACTGTGCAGATACGGCATCCCGCAGCCGGTGCTTAGCAGCCAGTGTCCAGTCATCAGGTAGTGACAGTATGCGCAGCGGAAAAATAAACAGTCCTGCCGCAAGCAGGAGAAATAACAGCAATTTTTTCATGGCACTCCTTATAAGCGTTAGTTAAGTATATATTATAACAAGTTCAAGGCTGCGATGCATGGAATAAAAATGCACATGACAGCTCTCTGTCATGTGCATGATGATTAACGATCCATATCGCCGTTAAAGATTGAGTTCTTCACGACAACGTAATCTACTTTGCGGATGGATTCCAGGTCTCTACCACCAGCGTAGGAGATAGAGGACTGAAGATCCTGCTGCATTTCTGTTAATGTGTCCTGCAGGCTGCCTTTATGCTCAACGAACATTTTTTTACCTTCGACGTTCTTCTTCTCACCTTTTTGGAACTCAGAAGCACTGCCGAAATATTCTTTGTACAGCTTACCGTCCAGTTCAACCGTTTCTCCCGGAGACTCTTCATGAGCCGCAAATAATGAGCCGACCATTACCATGTCAGCACCGAAACGGATTGATTTAGCGATGTCCCCGTGCGTACGGATGCCGCCGTCTGCGATAATCGGCTTACGTGCGGCTTTTGCACACAGCTTGATAGCTGCAAGCTGCCAGCCGCCGGTACCGAATCCTGTCTTGATCTTAGTGATACATACCCGGCCGGGACCGATGCCTACTTTAGTCGCATCAGCACCCGCATTTTCAAGTTCTCGCACTGCTTCAGGTGTCCCGACATTGCCGGCGATCAGGAATGTACCCGGCAGATGCTTCTTAATGTGCTTGATCATCTCAATGACCTGGTCAGAATGGCCGTGTGCGATATCGATTGTCATATATTCAGGAATTATGTCACTGTTTTTAAGTTCTTCTACGAAAGCATATTCATTGTCTTTGACGCCGACTGAAATAGAAGCAAACAATCCTTTATCATGCATTTTTTTGATGAACGGGATTCTGGCCGCCTCATCGAAACGGTGCATAATGTAGAAATAATCATTGGCTGCAAACCGCTCTGCCAGTTCTTCGTTCATGACCGTCTGCATGTTTGCAGGAACGACTGGAATTTTAAATGTTTTTGGGCCGAACTGAATAGATGTGTCACATTCACTTCTACTTTTCACGATACACTTATTTGGAATCAGCTGAATATCTTCATAATCAAATACATCAAACATGAGTTAACCATCCTTTAAATACGAACTATTTTTATATACAACAAATTATTATTCGTCCATAGGATAATTTACAGGTTTTCAAGTGATTTGTAAAGAGAAATAGCGCGTTTTTACGAATTTTACATATTCTACTGCTTGGTTTTTACCAGCTGGCCTTCTTGACGCCTGGTATTTGGCCTTTATGGGCCAGTTCCCGGAACGCGATACGAGAGAGCTCAAACTGCCGGATGACGCCTCTTGGACGTCCTGTGAGCTGACAGCGCCGCGTTAGTCGTGTCGGTGAGGAGTCACGCGGCAGTTGTGCGAGTGCCTCATAATCACCTGCTGCTTTTAATGCTTGTCTTCTCTCTGCGTATTGAGCGACTAGAGCCGCGCGCTGCTGCTCTTTTGCTATTTTCGATTTTTTAGCCATGTGTGTTCCTCCTATTTATTAAGTGCGCTATCGAGCGTTTTAATGTTTTGCTTCATTAACGACTGATACGTTGCATCTTTATCCTGATTAGTCAGTACGGCCATGTTGTGGAACTTCAACGGTTTGGCATTTGTATCATCTTTAATGATATCCGTGATTTTTGATGAAATATTCTGCTCGTATATGATGTAAGGTGTCTTTGAAGCTTTGATGTCATTGATCATATGAACAATTTCATTTTGTGAGGGTTCATCGTTATTCATGCCGGAGACGCCGACCTGGTTGAAGTGATAATGGTCCGCCAAATAGCCGAGTGAATCATGTGAGATATAGACGGTGTCTCTTTTCGGGTGCTTAGTAATGTCCTTCAGCTGGCTGTCGATTGATTGTAAATCCTTCTTGAGTGACTGATAGTTCTTCTCGTAATCTTTCTTGTGTGCCGGATCTTTAGCGATCAGTTCGTCTTTAATCTTACGGGCAAACGATTGGTCAAGTACTGGGTCCAGCCAGACATGAGGATCAAAGGTCGATTCATGTTCGTGTTCCTCATGTGCCTCATCATGATCATGCTTCAGCAGCTCGCTGCTCTTAATGTCAGCAGCTACCGCCAGCAGTTTCTTTTTGTCTTTTACCACCTTGGCCATTTTGCCGGCTATAGGGTCCAGCTCATCACCTGTGTAGACGAACAGGTCGCTTTTAGCGACTGCCAGTGTATCTTTCTGTGTCGGTTCGTATGTATGAACATCTATCCCGTTTGGATAAATACTTGTTACAGCAACGTGATTTCCGCCTATCTGCTCGATAAACGATTTTAAAGGAAATACTGTCGTGTATACCTGCATCTTCTCACTCTTAATGCTAGTCTGCTGATTACACCCTGCCAGAGTGAGCAGCAGTGCCGCCACTAAAAAAATAATGCGTTTCATTTGTCCATCTCCTAATCGTAATGATTTCGATATAAATCTTATAACGAACTCGGGATAAATGCAAGAACTTTTTGCAAATCGTCATAATTATTATTTACATAAAAAAACCAGCCGCCGAGGCGACTGGTTCAATCTGCTAGTTTTCAAGATCAACTGTAGCAATATCAATATTGAGAGCTGTAGCAATTCCTTGACCATAAGCAGGATCTGCTTTGTAGCAGTTTCTAATATGGCGGCGCTTGACTTCGTCGTTTACACCGTGCATAGCATTGGCTGTATTAATGAACAGTCGATGCTGCTCCTCAGTAGTCAATAAGTTGAACAGTTTGCCCGGCTGCTCGTAGTAGTTCGTATCGTCTTCACGGAAATCATGTTCATAGACACTTCCATTAAGCGGTAACGCCGGCTTTTTGAACTGCGGCTGCGACTGATGATGACCGTAGCTGTTTGGATAGTAGTTCGTATGAGCGCCTAAGTTACCATCTACACGCATCTGCCCGTCACGAGAGAACGGACAGAGGTTCGCCACTGCTTTTGGATAGTTGACGGGAATCTGCCAGTGGTTCACGCCGAGACGATAGCGCTGAGTGTCACCGTATGAGAACAAGCGGCCCTGCAGCATTTTATCAGGAGAGAAGTCAAGTCCTGGAATAATGTTAGTCGGTGCAAATGCAGCCTGTTCCACTTCCGCAAAGTAGTTTTCAGGATTACGGTTCAATTCGAACTCGCCTACTGGAATCAGCGGGTATTCATCTTTAAACCATACTTTCGTTAAATCGAACGCATTGTCTTTATGATTTTTCGCCTGTTCCTCAGTCATCACCTGGATGAACATTTTCCATTTCGGGAACTGACCTTGTTCAATCGCGTTGAACAGGTCACGCTGGCTGGATTCGCGGTCCGTGCTGATGATACGGTTGGCTTCTTCGTCCGTTAAGTTCTCAATGCCCTGCTGTGTTCTGAAGTGGAACTTCACCCAGACACGCTGACCCTGCGCATTATACATGCTGTACGTATGAGAACCGAAGCCGTGCATATGACGGAAACCGTTCGGAATACCACGGTCACTCATCAGGATTGTCACTTGATGCAATGCTTCAGGCAGACTTGTCCAGAAATCCCAGTTGGACTGTGGATTATGCATGTTAGTCTTTGGATCGCGTTTAACGACGTGGTTTAAGCTTGCGAATAACTTCGGATCTCTGAAGAAGAAGACCGGTGTATTGTTACCGACGAGATCCCAGTTACCTTCCTCTGTATAAAATTTAAGCGCGAAACCACGAATATCACGTTCAGCATCTGCTGCCCCGCGTTCTCCCGCTACTGTTGAGAAGCGTGCGAACATTTCTGTCTGCTTGCCGATCTCTGAGAAGATCTTCGCAGATGTATATTGAGTAATATCATGTGTCACTGTAAAAGTTCCGAATGCACCAGACCCCTTGGCATGCATACGACGCTCCGGAATCACTTCACGGTCAAAATGAGCCATCTGCTCGATGAAGAAGATATCCTGCATCACAACGGGTCCCCGTGGTCCTGCAGTCATTGTATTTTCACGGTCACTCACAGGTGCACCGAATAATCCTGTTAAATGCTGGTTATTGTTTTCAGTCAATGGTCATACCTCCAGAATAGTAAGTTTAAGTAATGGCTTTGTTTCTCGTTTCTTATTTATAATAATTATTATAACACACTTATTATAATCTGAACATTTTCTTTGTCAGACTTTTACCATTAATATTTAAATACTTTACTGCTTTAAAGGTTTTATGCACTAAAATTTTTTCTTGCCAAATCTTTCTGGCTCCCATACAATAAATATTAATACAGACAAAGGTTAGGTGAATCTATGGAAAACAACCAGATGGACAGAGATTTAAAAACAAGACACATATCGATGATCGCTATCGGCGGCTCTATCGGTACCGGCTTATTTATGGCGAGCGGCGCTATTATCAGTCAGGCTGGACCAGGCGGTGCCATCGCAGCGTACGCCCTGATCGGCATTATGGTCTACTTCCTGATGACAGCACTCGGGGAACTTGCAACATTTTATCCAGTATCCGGCTCTTTCAGTGCGTATGCCCGACGTTTCGTTGACCCTGCTGCAGGATTTATGGTCGGCTGGCTGTACTGGGTCATATGGGCGCTTGTGGCAAGTGTCGATATCATTACGGCTGCCAAAGTACTGTCCTACTGGCATGTCTTCGGCGGTATTCCTTCACTTGTATGGTGTCTTTTCTTCCTATTATTATTATTTCTACTTAATGCATTCTCAGTTAAGTCATTCGGGGAAGCTGAATACTGGTTCTCATTTGTCAAAGTAGCAACGATTATTATCTTCCTGATTATCGGCATGTTAATGATCTTCGGCATACTCGGAGACAAAGGGGCTGTCGGGCTTCAAAACTTCACAGCAGGCGATGCACCGTTTGTCAACGGCTTCCTTGGTCTGCTCGGCGTGCTGGTCGTCGCTGGATTCTCATTCGGCGGGACAGAAGTAGTCGCTGTCACAGCCGGTGAATCAGAGAACCCTGAAGAATCGATGCCGAAAGCCATCAAGCAGGTATTCTGGAGAATTCTGCTGTTCTATATCGGTTCTATCTTTGTAATCGCGGCACTGATCCCTTACACTGATCCGCGTCTGCTGAATGAGAACTCTGATGTGGCGATGAGTCCGTTCACAATCATCTTTGATAATCTCGGCATTCTATTTGCGGCGACGCTTATGAATACAGTTATATTAACAGCGGTATTATCGGCCGGCAACTCAGGATTATACGCGACAAGCCGTCTGCTCTACTCATTGAGCAATGAAGGACAGGCACCGAAATTCCTCGGTAAACTTAATCAACGCAACATGCCTTTTAATGCGCTGCTTGTCACAACGGCACTGATTATCGCGAGTATTATCTATGCTCATATTAACATGGGCGGCTATGGCAAGCTGCTGAATATGCTTGGAACGCTTGTCCTGCTCGTCTGGGGCATGAGCGTACTCAGTCACTACAGACTGCGCCGTGCCATTAAAGTACAGAACCGCAATGACGATGAGCTGTTATCTTATAAAGCACCGTTCTTCCCGCTAGGCGTCATCATCGTCGGTGTTACCATCATCTTCCTGCTTGTCGGGCAGTCATTTGCAGACATTTCGTCTCTTAACTGGGCGAAGTTGATTGATTCGTTCATACCGATTATCATCGCGATAGTTACATATTTCGGCTATAAACTCGTGAAAAAGACAAAGGTCATCAAACTGGAAGATATCGATTTATCTAAACATCAGCTGTAAAAACAGTCAGATGAGAGATTTGCATCCGCAAATCTCTTTTTTTTATGTATAATAAGAGTAATAAAACGGTTACAAGGAGGCAGACTCATGACTGCAGGACAGTTCAATATATTTGATGATGTGCTGAAAACTGATGAGAAGTTCGTCATTGTCGTCCAGGGGGTCTATAATCAGAACGGCAACCTGACCAAAAAAATACTGCGTGAATATCCAAGTCTGGATCAGCAGGCGATGCAGCGGTTATTCGTTCATCTGAAAGAAGTCTATTTACAGGAGCGGTTCGATAAAGATATGGCGTTCTATGACATCACCGTCTATACAAATGAGGATTATGCAGCGGACCATATTTATGCCCATACGAAAAGACATCGCCATCCAGGAGACCAGTGGACAGCGACGAGCAAGTAAATATGACTGACTAGAAAACCCCGTACAATGGTACGGGGTTTTGTTTTATATAATAGTGGCTTCTTTTTCAGTGATTAGTTCTACAATATGGTTATGTTCATCCATAACTGCGACTTTCGGTTTATGAAGCTGTGCTTCTTCGTTTGTCAGCTGGACATAGTTCATAATGATGACCACATCATCCACCTGGACGAGACGGGCTGCTGCGCCGTTCAGGCAGATGACCCCTGAACCGCGTTCGCCTGCGATGACGTAAGTCTCGAGTCTCGCCCCGTTGTTGTTATTGACGATCGCTACTTTTTCATCCGGCAGAATGTCTACCGCATCCAGTATATCCTGGTCAATCGTAATGCTGCCGACGTAGTTAAGATTCGCCTCTGTGACTCTTGCACGATGAATCTTTCCGTGCATCATTGTTCTAATCATTTTGTTCCCCCAATAATTATATTATCTATTAAGCGCGCTTTTGAGAACTTGACTGCAAGCGAAATAAAGCACCGGCCTTCAAGCGTATCGACTTTAATGAGTTCAGGATACTGATAAACTGCCGCTTCCTCCACTGTTCCTGATGAATAAGACGTAATGTAACGCGTGATTTCTTCTTCAATGACTGCAGTATCTCTCTCGCCGCCGTCAATCAAGTCTTTAGCGAGCTGCAGGCTGTTATAGAGCGCCACGGCTTCCAGTCGCTCCGCCTCTGTTAAATAAATATTTCGTGAGCTCTTGGCAAGGCCGTCAGCCTCGCGCACAATATCGATACCCCGAATTTCAATATCTTGATTAAAATCTTCTACCATCGCCTCTATGATTGCAAGCTGCTGGGCATCTTTTCTGCCGAAGTAAGCACGCGTCGGCTTAATGATATTGAACAGTTTATTGACGACTGTCACAACCCCGTCAAAATGGCCAGGACGTTTAGCACCTTCAAGTACTGAAGCAAGTCTGCCGACTGTGAGCGTGATGTCCTGTTTTGGATACATCTCTTCTGCAGACGGATGGAATAAATAATCGATGCCGATGCCTTTGACGAGTGCTTCGTCCTTATCGATATCACGCGGATAAGCGTCAAAGTCTTCATTCGGACCGAACTGCAGCGGATTGACGAAGACGCTGACAACGGTCACAGTGTTATCCTGCTTTGCCGCTTTCATCAACGTCGCATGGCCGTCATGGAGAGCACCCATCGTCGGCACAAAGCCTATCGACTCGCCTGCCTGCAAATGCTTATTGGCGATGGCTGTCATTTCTTTGATAGATGTAATACGTTTAGTCATGTGCTACCTCACCCATAATTTTCGCCTTATAAGTGAACTCATCCGTTGGAAACTGGCCGGCTTTCACTTCATTGTTATAGCTGCTCAGTGCTTCGATCCCTGCTGAGAAGTCACCGTATTGCTTCACAAACTTCGGCTTACGGTCTGTCGCGTAATTCAGAACGTCATGATAGACAAGCACCTGGCCGTCAGTATCACGTCCCGCGCCGATGCCGATCACCGGAATGCTCAGTTCGCCTGAAATATAGGCAGCAAGGTCGCTCGGCACTGCTTCCAGCACAAGCATGACAGCACCTGCCGCTTCAACGGCCTGTGCTTCAGCGATCAGCTGCTCTGCCGCTTCTTTTGTTTTAGCCTGGACGGCATAACCTGTGAGCCCGGCACTCTGCGGTGTCAGTCCTAAATGAGCGACAACCGGAATACCGAGGTTCGCGCACTGCTGAATAAATGCCGTCAAGTGCCCGCCTTCTGCTTTGACGGCATGAGCACCTGAGTCGCGGTATAGTCTGACGGCATTCATGAGGTCCACTTCTTCACTGATGCCGACGCTGCCGAACGGCATATCAATGATAGTGAATGTATCGGGGGCGCCGCGGCGCACCGCCTTTGTATGATGGATCATGTCTTCCATCGTCACGTAGACCGTGCTGTCATAGCCGAGCACAGTCATACCGAGGCTGTCACCGACTAAAATCATGTCAATGCCTGCTGCCTCCACCTGCTTAGCACTTGGATAGTCATAGGCAGTCATCATGGTCAGCTTGACGTGCTCACGCTTCATCTGCTGAAGATCTTTTAATAGTTTCATGGTTCCACTTCCTTGTTTAGCGATGAATACATTATAATAGACACATTGCACTGTGTATATAAATAAATTCCAAGGAGGCTATTATGACTCAATACGCCGTTATCGGACCCGGTGCTGTCGGCACTGTCATCGCCCATGAAATCAGCAAGGTGGCAGCAGTCAAACTGTTCGGCCGCCGCGAACAGCAGGTTGTGCTGAACAGCGGTTCGAATGACTATAAGATTAATGTCTCTTCCCTGCTGCTGAACAGTGATACATTCGATGTCATATTCGTCGCGGTCAAAGTGACGAAACTCGCGTCAATACTTCCTGCGCTTCAGGCGATGAGCCATGATAATACAGTCATCATTCTCTGTCAGAACGGCATGGGACAGCTTGACATGCTTCATGAGTTTAATGCGGTGCAGGCCGTCGTCTACATCAGTGGCCAGAAAACAGATGACTACGTCCGCCATTTCCAGGATAAGAAACTGATTCTTCCCGTTAATCAAGAGCTGCAGCGCATCAGTCAGCGGCTTGACGCGACTGAGCTCGAGCTCGTTGTATCCCCTGACTATGAAGCGGCCCTCTGGTTTAAACTGCTGGTCAACTTAGGCATCAATACGGTCACCGCCCTGACAAAAAACACGGCCCATGTACTAGAACTGCCTGAAGTTATGCAACTGACGGAACAGCTCTTACAGGAAGGGCTGAGAATCGCCCGGGCTGAAGGCCTCGATTTTACGGCGCAGACCGTCCAGGATATTATAGCCATCTATCGCAGTTATGCCGGTGATATGGGGACAAGCATGTACTACGATACACTTGCCGGCGTTCTCCTTGAATATGATTATATTCAAGGAGAACTGCAGCGCTTGGCCCGGAAACATCAGCTGACGACCCCGCTGCTTGATGTCTGCTGCACATTGCTTACAGGCTATCAGTATAAGCGGTAGGCCATAAATCATTTGAAGGCCACTTCCTGCCAACCAATGACAGTCAGAAAAAAAGAAGCAGCCGCAGCTACTTCTTTAATATATACTGTTCTAAAACGTCCGCAATACCATCACTGTTATGATCTTTAGTGATGAGATCTGCGGCTTTTTTTATAGCCTCATTGGCATTGCCCATAGCGACACCAAGTCCTGCATATTCAATCATGTCTTTGTCGTTGTTGCTGTCGCCGAAAGCCATGATTGCTTCACGGTCAATACCAAGCTCAGTCACCAGTTCACGCAGTGCCCGACCTTTCGACACGCCTTCAGCCATGAATTCAAGGAAGAACGGTTTGGATGTTGTGACATGTATATCATGGCCGTAGTGGCCACCGAGTTCCTGATTGGCCCGGCTAATGTTTTCTTCAAAATCCACACCCACCAGTTTTGGGACGTTGCTCTGCACAAAATCTTTCAGCGACGCCACCTGCTTCATCGGCAGGCCAGTCAGTTCATGCTCCACATCCATATAAGGATGTTCTCCTTCATAGACAATCGTCTCATCCACATAAGTCAGCACGAAAAATCCTTTTGACTTGCAGTAGTCATAGCATTTATCGAACTGGTCTTTCGTCAGTGCTGTCTCTTTGACCATCTTGAAATCACTCATGTCAAAAATACGGGCACCGTTATAGCTGAGTATATAAGACTGATGCTTATCAAGCTGCAGCTCTTCCGCTGTCTTCACCATGCCGTTTGTCGGCCGTCCTGAGGCAAGTATGACGCCGACGCCATGCTGCTGCACTTGAAGCAGCGCATTTTTCGTCCGTTCTGACATGACATTATCTGAAGTCATCAATGTGTCGTCCATATCCAGTACTACTAATCTGTAATCCATGTTTTCACTCCATCATTTATTAGTCACTTAACTCTACTTCAGCATAACAGACTGCACCTGCTGTGTCAGTGTTCACCCGTCTGACTTCACAATTCAGAAAGCGTTCACGCAGCTGCTGCTCAATATCAGCATCAGGCCTCGCCATGACAAACAAGGTTGGTCCTGCCCCGCTTAAAAAAGCATAGCCTTGACCATTCAGCATGTCATGCAATTCGGTATAATCTTTGATTAAATGCTTTCGGTAAGGTTCGTGCAGCAGATCCTGCATCATCATCTGTCCTGCAAGATCGTAGTTTCCCGTGCTGAGCGCCGCGACTAGAACATTGCTCACAGCACTCGCTCTCACTGCACTGCTGTATGTCAGTTCGAAAGGCAGGGCATTCCTTGCATCTGCCGTCTTCAGTTCATAGTCCGGTATGACAGCATACATGGGCCACGCTATAGGCGCTAACGCCTCATAATAGCATTGCCCGCCGTCATGACAGCCGACGACAAGGCCGCCGAGCAGTGACGGGACGACATTGTCCGGGTGTCCCTCTTCTGCTGATAACAGCTGGATCAGTTCATCTGTACTCAACTTCAGCTGACGTACATGATTGACAATCAGAAGACTTGCGATCAGCACTGTTCCTGAGCTGCCGAGCCCGCGTGCCAGCGGTATAGTCGAAGTCATGGTCACCGTCAGCTTAAAAGGTTCGACCTTTAACAGGCGGCAGAAATGATTGACCATGCGCGCTAAATAATGGGTATCATCAGCAGGCAGATCATGCAGCAGCTCTGACCGATGATTAAACTGCCAGTCGCGGCTGACCTCAGCTTCAATCTCAAGATAACTATCCAGCGCCATACCGATTGAATCAAAACCCGGTCCGAGGTTTGATGTGGAGGCCGGGACTTTCACCCGGATCATGATAATTTATCCTCGATATACTGGATGATGGCATCTTCATCATTTTTCAGTACTGCCGGTGCCTGCATGACTCTGTCGATTGCAGTCTGCGGGTCCTTCAGTCCATTCCCTGTCAAGATAGCGACGACTGTTTTTCCTGCTTCCAGTCTGCCTGCCCGGTGCAGCTTCAGCAGTCCGGCAATCGCAGCATTGCTCGCCGGTTCTGCAAACACTCCTTCTTTTGTCGTCATCAGCTCATATGCCGCTAGAATCTCTTCATCTGTCACGCTGTCGATCAGACCGTCTGATTCATCTCGCGCTGCAACTGCGAGCTGCCAGCTGGCCGGATTACCGATACGAATCGCTGTCGCAATCGTTTCCGGCTGGTCAACGACTGCATTGCTGACAATCGGTGCGGCACCAGCTGCCTGGAAACCAAGCATGCGCGGTAACGCTGTCCCTTTAACGTCGTTGAACTCCTTAAACCCTTTCCAGTAAGCTGAAATATTGCCTGCATTACCGACAGGAATGGACAGCATATCAGGCGCCTGTCCTAACTGGTCGATGATTTCAAACGCACCGGTCTTCTGTCCTTCAAGGCGGTAAGGATTCACTGAGTTGACGAGCGCTATCTTATCGCTCTTCTCCGCGACTTTACGGACGATATGAAGCGCCTCGTCAAAGTTTCCTTCTATAGATACGATGTCAGCGCCGTAGATCATCGCCTGTGCAAGTTTCCCCATCGCAATCTTACCTTCAGGAATGACTACGATCGTCTTCATTCCGGCACGTGCCGCATAGGCTGCCGCTGCGGCTGATGTATTGCCGGTAGATGCGCATATCACAATCTCTTTCCCGGCCTCTTTCGCTTTAGCAACAGCCATGACCATCCCTCTGTCTTTAAATGAGCCGGTCGGATTCAACCCCTCGAACTTGGCATATAGCTCCACATTCAGCTGGCCGGATAAATACGGAAGATGAATCAGCGGTGTGTTTCCTTCATTCAATGTCAGTCTGGGTGTCTGCTCAGTCACCGGTAAATAGTCTTTATATGCATCAATTAAACCTTTCCATCTCATCTTACACACCTTCTATTTCGTAGATTTTAACATCGTCAAGTGCCGCCACTTCATCAAACACAGCGGTCGACACGTTCAGCAGTTCTACAGCAGTCGTCTCACCAGTCGTGACAGTTCTGCCGGCAAATGTCTTTGTCACCGTCTCGTCACCGATAACAAGTAAGTGACGTGAACGGTCAAGCGCCTTGGTTTCAATCTCAAAGTGCGGCGGCAGCGTATGGAGCTTCGTATCGATGTATCTGATGACATGCAGCAGGTCACTGACGACCGCGCTGCCGGTTGCAAGGCTTCCCGCACCTCTGCCGTAATACATTGTATCTCCTACAGCACTGCCATCTATGTAAATCGCATTGTATTCATAGTCCACATGTGCTAGCTGATGATGGACCGGCAGGCACGTCGGCTTGACTGACGCTTCGACACGGTCGTTTTCAGCATATGCCTGGCCGATCAGTTTGATGGTATACCCGAGTTCACCGGCAAGCTTAATATCAGTGCTTGTGACATTTCTGATGCCTTCCACTGCACAGTCATCAAGTGTCATGAACTGATTGAATGCAAGATAGCTTGTAATCACGACTTTACGCTGTGCATCAATGCCGTCCACGTCAGCAGTCGGATCCGCTTCTGCATAGCCGAGTTCAGTCGCCGCAGCGAGCGCTTCTTCAAATGACTGCCCTTCAAGTGCCATCTTACTCAGAATAAAGTTGGATGTGCCGTTGAAAATACCCATGAAGTGTTTAATTCCATTGGCATTCAAGCCGTTATTAATGGCATTGACGATCGGGATGCCGCCGGCCACACTGGCTTCATATTTCAAGGATATCTCCCGTTCAGCGGCCAGTGTTTCAAGTTCCTCTAAATGTACCGCAAGCAGATCTTTGTTAGCTGTAATCACATGAACGCCGCTGGTCATCAGCTGCTTCAAATAATGATAAGTCGTGTCGATACCTCCCATTACCTCGATAGCAATATCAAGCGTATGATCATTTAAAATATCATTGATGTCATCCGTCAGATGATAACGTTCTGTATTGATTGCCCGGTCCTTATTAACATTCTTGACGAATATGTGTTTGACGGTGATACGTGCATCCATCGTCTTCTCGAGCTGTAGTTTGTTCTCTTCCAGAATGTTGACTACTCCAGTTCCAACCGTCCCTAATCCAAGCAATGCAATATTAATATCTTTCATGTGAGCGCTCCTAACGTTGTCTATTCTAAAAAAACATATGTCCTCTTGAAATGGAAACCTGATTATAGTATAACTTAAGGATATCAGATGTAAAGAAAAGAAAAAGGTGGTTTCACATGAAAATAGCGAAATTCGGCGGCTCATCCGTAGCAGACGCAGCACAGATCAAAAAAGTCCTTTCAATCTTCAATGCAGATGACGAGCGGCGTGTCATCGTTGTATCAGCACCCGGCAGACGCTATCAGGACGATACGAAATTGACTGACCTGTTGATTGAATTATATCACTTGGTCATCGGTCATGCTGACACGCAGCAGATCACCGACAAAATTAATACAGTGCTCGAACGCTTTCAATCCATCGAACAGGACCTGCCTCTTAAACAGTCACTCATTCCCCACTTCAAGGGAAAACTGGAACACCTTATTAAAGAAACTACTGAGCACGCACGGCTGCTTGACGCGCTGAAGTCATGTGGCGAAGACTTTAACGCCGAACTGATTGCAGCTTATAACACACAGCAAGGAATCGACACACTATACTATCATCCGCGGGATGCCGGTCTATTTGTCACCGATGAGCCAGGCAATGCGCGGGTGCTCGAGGAAAGCTACACTGCTATAAAAGATAGCTTGCCGCCGACTAAAAAAATCGTCATCCCCGGGTTTTTCGGCATCTCAAAGACAGGACATATCGTCACTTTTTCACGTGGGGGCTCTGACTTAACCGGAGCTGTCATCGCCCGGGCCCTCGATGCCGGCATTTATGAAAATTACACGGATGTCAGCGGCATCTTCAGCGCGAATCCCAATATCATACCGAACCCGAACCGTATTGAAGAAGTGACATATGACGAAATGCGGGAACTGTCTTACGCAGGCTTCAATGTCTTTCATGATGAAGCTATTGCACCGCTCTACTCAAAGGAAATACCGGTCGTCATCAAAAACACGAATAGACCGGAAGACCCAGGTACACTCATCGTCTCCAGCCGTCAGGCAGAAGGCGTTGTCGGCGTCAGCTGTGACAAAGGGTTCGCCAGTATCAATATAAAGAAGTATATGATGAACCGGGAGATCGGCTTCACCCGGAAACTGCTGTCCATACTGGAGGATCTCAATATTTCTTATGAGCATATCCCGTCAGGCATCGATAATGTCAGCATCATCTTAAGAGAGCACCAGCTGCACGGCAAAGAAGCGCTGTTGACCGAGCAAATACGGACAACATTGAACATCGATCAGCTCTCTACAGAGAAGAACCTCGCCATTCTGATGATTGTCGGCGAAGGAATGAAGACGGCTGTCGGAACCGCCAACAAAGCGACACAGGCCTTCATGGATCATCAAATTAACTTGAAGATGATCAACCAGGGGTCATCGGAGATTTCCATGATGTTCGGCATCGAGGAAAAAGATGCGGTTAAAGCTGTAAAAGCGGTGTATAACGCTTATTTCTAAAAAAACACGCCATTGCTGGCGTGTTTAAATTTTTAACGGCTGATTCACCAGCCATTCAATCTTCAGTTTATCCAAATCAAAATTAGCGAGCTTCTCGCGTTTCAAATAGCCTTCATTAAAATAATCAAGGAATATATCGGAACCGAACAGCTGATGATGGACATGATAGATTTCTTTGTCAGCCGCTTTCCTGCTGATCAGACTCAAGAAATTCGCTTTCTTTTCATCGGACCAGTTTTTAGTGTGATGCACATGAAAAATAATAATCGGCTCATCGGCCGGCAGCTCATCAATCACCTGTTCAAGCAGGACAAGCTCGTCCCCTTCGAGCATCGTCACAGGATGCTCAAGGAAAATCTGACGGGCTTTCAGCAAGTTTTTACGGCGTTTTGTTTCTTCTGGATAAAGGAGACTCAGCATCCAGTAGAACTCATCATCGTTCTCAATATGCGTCACCGATTCTGAAATGCCGTATTTCATATGCGGATGCTCAAGCGGCTTAAGCAGGGAGTGATTATAACCTTTCAGCTTCACCTTAATATTGATGTGCTCTGTATCACCGACCGACACGGCCTTGTTGAAGGTGTAGCCGTACCAGTCATAATTCAGCAGCAGCCCTGCTTTGGAGCCGACTTCAATAACGTTGAAACGACACGAGCTCACTTCTTTGACAATTCTATGGAACACCGGGACAAGGAGAGACGACCGTTCAACGATGTTCTTCTTCAAGTCGCCTGTAGTTGTCATCATGATGATCATATCCCGATGACGCTGAACAAACGATTTGAATAGACCGTAAGCGTCGTCGTCAAAAGGCTTAACAAAATCATTAAAGTTCATGTAATAATCGCGCAGCTCATCGTCATGATAATATAAACTATACAAAACACTGCTCATGAATAACGGGACAGCCTCAGGACCTGTCATCAATGGACTCAACAGCATCTTCAGCTCTTTATCGTCAGCCATTCTTTTTGAGATGTCACTATATAAAGGACTCTTCCTGTCAATCACTGAACTGTAGGACAACATCAAATTTCTATATTTAAAGGACATTTTATCGCTCCTTAAATGATTACAGTCATTGCTATTAAGACGCTAACTATACTATATATTGTGTAAGAAGCAAAGCCTTGTTACATAATCTTAACATTTCATCTCTTTTGTTAACACATCAAGTAAACTTTCTCCGGTCTCAGCTAAATCTTCAAAAAATATTTCAGCAGCCATCTCCATCGACGGCATCATTTCTTCCATTAAGGATAACCCGATTGAAGTCATGTAAACATTTTTTGCCCGTGTATCTGAGCGTGACTCGACGCGGCGAACAAGACGTCTCGACTCCAGATTACGGATGATTGTAGACAATGTCATGACATCTATACCGATCAGTTCACTTAAACCTGCCTGTGTGATTCTTTTGTTATCATTCTGTGATTCAACAAGACCGGATAAAACTCTGAATTGCGGGTAAGTAATATCATAGGCCTTTAAAAATTTACGCGCAGACTGCTGCCACAGCTGCTGAATCCTTAGTAATTCATTGGTTGCATTAAGATATTGATTCATCAAAAAATTCTCCTTATTAGCTATTAATACTTATATTATAAACACTTATTAATAATAGATAAAACCTTTATTTATTAAGTTTTTAATACTTAACAAATGTAAGAGAGTAACAGCTATTTGTCAGCTGTTACTCTCACATTGTTTAATCGATGACTGCATTCTCTAAAATAGTAAAGTTTTTCTCATAAGCATTGATTTCAGCCTGCAGTCCATAAGGCAGAATAAATTTAGGTTCATTATGCCCGAAGCTTGCATTGTATAAAATAGGTTTGTGGTCACATTGACATTCTTTCATTATCAGCTGATAGACTTCTTTATACGCTTCATAAAAAACACCGTTCTGTGGTCTTCCGACGATGATGCCGTTGACTTTGTCCATGATTCCCATGACCGCAAAAGTTCTTAAATAGGATTCGAGCGTTTCAGCAGATATATATTCTTCACTGGTCTCCAGAAATAAAATAGCACCTTCAAAATGATGCAGTTCCGGGAATAACGAAGTACCACGAAGGTCAGACAATGATTCAATACAGCCGCCTATGAGATGTCCTTGTACTATGCCTTGACCACTAATCACTTCATAGCTATTGTTTGGCAGCTGCCTCCGAGCAGTGAACTGATTCTCCGGTGTCCACTTTAAACCTACTTCTCGTACAGTGGACGACGTCATGATCTCTCCTATCACTTTGCTAGAAAACCATGTCTGATGAATGCTCGCTACCGTGTAATCATCCATTGCGATATTCTCAGCAAAATCTGTCAGCAGCGCAGGTCCATAGCTTGAAGAGACACCGCTTAAATAGAACATCAAATGTCCAATTGTGCTGTCTGAATAGCCCGTAAAAATCTTAGGATTCGTTTTAATCGTTTCGAAGTCAATATAAGGCAGCAGCCGTATAGATTCATTGCCGCCGATAGCACAAATTATCGCTTTTACTGCCGGGTCTTTAAGTGCATTATGCAGATCTTCCGCCCGCTTCTCCGGATGGTGGTAAATATAATCAGTCCCCTTCAGTGCATGAGGCATCACCTTCACCTGCAGGCCAAATACTTCTTCGAGCCGTTTAATCCCCTGTTCTGTCCTCCAAAGAAATGCATCTTCTCCTGCCATCCCGCTCGACAAAGAGACGATCGCTACAGTATCTCCGCGCTTAAGTTTCTGTGGTTTAATCATCTCATTCCTCCTTTGTTATTCCTGCTGTTAGAAATTGTCTGACGTCTGACCAAGGGAAATCATCTTCCCATAAGACGTAGTGACCGCCTTCGACCGCTATTGTTTTAATTGGCGCCTTGTATGTATTCACTGTTGTGACAGCCTGCTCCGTCCGTTTCTTCTCTTTGTCATTCACATCCTTAAATGTACCGTATATAAGAAGCGTCTCTACTTTAATATGGTTAAGTAGCTGCGGCTGATTAACGTTGTAATAAGCGAACAGCAGATTTAACCCTTCAGCTGACAGCTCTGCATCAGTTTTTAGTGCTGCGGTAATATAAGGAGACGGCGTCAGCTTCATCCGCCTGCAGAAGTTTTCGACTTCCTGGCCGTTCACTTCTACTGCTGGTGCCGTAAAAATGGCAGCAGTCTTATTAGCAGCGGCCTTTTTATAAGAGAGACACCTAGATTGAGCAAAGGCAGCAGCAGCGCGAACTTGCCGAATTCAGCAAAAGGTATGTTCGGAAATTTTTTGTGGCCCTGATCAAGCAGAATTAAACGGTTCACTCTATCTGGATAATGCAAAGCGAACATGAGTGCCAGCGCTCCGCCTATAGAATGGCCGATAAGTGTCACGCATGCTATATCAGCTTCATCCAGAAAGCCTTTCAGCCAGTCCGCTACAGCTTGTGTGTTGATCCTGCCAGGAATACCTTCACTTGCTCCGTAGCCTGGTAAATCAAGTAAATACGTTTTAAAGCTATCTTTTAAATAATCAGCAATAATCAGTCCTTCATTACCTTTAAAACCACCTGCCGGCAAAAAGATGATAGGTTCTCCTTCTCCTATCGTTTCAACAGAATATTTCACCACATCACTCCTTTTATTATCTGAATATTTCTTCTTTTAAGTTTACAATAAATCCCCGGTATTTTAAATACCAGGGATCAATGGTCTTCTCAACGCTCCTTAATCAATGTCATTGTCTCGCTGTCTGTAAAAATGCACGTATCAGCGGCACTAGTTGTAAAAGCAGCTCTTCATCGCTTAATCCTGCCGCCTCTTCATTCCAGAATGTCATAGCAGATCCTGCTATGTTACTGGCGGCAGCTGCATAATATGGATCGTCATGGTGACAGAAGCGGGTCAGTCTGTGTTGATTCTTGATGTAAGCCGCCTGTTCATGAACAGCCTGTTCGCTGCGCTGCACATTCGGCAGAAATGCTGCTGTGTAGAAGTTGTAGTTATAGACTGCCCGCTGACTGCTGAGGAACTCATCAGCTGTCAGCCCTTGTTCCGGCTGCTGCCAGTATAGAATCTCAACATTCGGCGCTAAGCTCTTTAGCCCGTCTGTTGTCACGCCGTCATTCCAGATGGCAGGCGTATATCCTTGTTCAGTCACATAGTCAGCGATGGTGTTGATGAAATGAATATAGTCCTGCTGATAGCTTCCGCTTCCCGGAACTTCGTCTGCGCCGATCACTAGACGCTGCAGTCCCCGCTGCTGAAACAGAGCCGTGATGTCATCGATCATCTGCTTGACGGCAGCCACTGCCGCTTCATTGCCAAAATAATCAACGACTGTCTCATCAAAATCCGTCTGAATGACATGCTGCGGATAAAGCTCCTGATGACGTTCCAGCCAGTACTTCGAATGTGCCGGTACATCAAAGTCCGGTATGACCTGAATGTTTCTGTCATTTGCGTAATGAATCAGACCTGTCACTTCCTGCTGTGTCAAATAGTCCGGATTCGTTTCCCCGCTGTTCAGCGCTAAGTAGTCAGAAGCTATGCCGTATCCTTCGTTATCCGAGAAATGCAGCTGCAGAAAATCACCTTTACCAGCCGCCAGTTCATCTATAACAGCCGTCAGAACGTCGACTGAGCAGTAACGTCTTGCACAGTCGATGACGACACCATGCTGTTGATTCATGTGTATCACTCCTTTACTTCATGTATACACGCTGTCTTCAGGTGTAAACAAAAAATAAGCGGAAGTTTCCGCTTATTTTCCCGTCTTTGCTGCATTGATGATGCCGAAGTAAATTTTGGATGTTATCCAGTACATCACCCCGTAGACCAGCATAATGACCGCGATAACACTTAAGTAGCTGGTCATGAACAGCAGATGGTCCCTGATGCCTAGCAGACCAAGCAGCTGGAAGATGATGTTCGATGCAAACGCCGTATGAATGACGCCGATACTAATCGGCAGTAAGAAGATAAAGAGAATCTGCGTGTTGATCGTCTTTTTAATAAGCGCATGAGGCAGTCCCACTTTTTTCATGATGTCATAGTTCCCCTGATCTTCATAGCCTTCAGCAATCTGTTTGTAGTATAGGATAAGGAACATGCCGACGAGCAGCACAATAGAAACAACCAGGCCGATAAACACCAGACCTCCATTGATTTCATACAGTCTGTTCTGTGTCTCCTGCTTCTCCTCCAGCTGCACACCATATTTCTTCCTGAAATGATCAAGCTGTTTATCAAGTGCCTTTTTATCGCTCACTGCGTTAAATGTCATTATTGTACCGATGTCTGCAGTAAAAATCTCGGCCATCTGTTCAAGTGCCGGCATATCTTTGACGACGATATACATCGCATCAATCGCAATTTCTCCTCCAATATACTGGTGTTTTAGAGGAACAACATCATACGTTTTTTTGCCCAGTGTCAGTGTCCGATAGTCATTAAAGCGTTGCGTATTAGCACTTAAAGCAATCTGTCCGTCTTTCAATGATAACCGTTCGCCTATCACCGCATTATGCCCCTGCTCTGTCACAAAGAAAGCACATATTAAGTTTTTGGAATTCGTTTTTGCTACGGCCTGATTGATTGTTTTCAATGTGCCGTTCACATTGCTCATGCAGACCGACATAGTCGGTTTCACATTGAAGTGGTCAATAGTTGTAATGTCTTCTATATCTGCCATCATCGCTTTAAGTGTCTTCGGCGCTGAACCATCCTTATTATACTCATAAACAGTCGTTATATAATCCTGCTTAAACTGGGAATTAACATTGGACTCTATACCACGGTACGTCGTTAAGGACATGCCGATTGTCACAATAAGAAAGGTGACAAGCATGGTGATGCTTGCCAGGCTGACTGCATTGGCTTTCATCCGTGCCAGCAGTCCGGAGATTGACAGGAATCTGACCGGATGATAGTAAATCGCCGGTATGTTCTGCAGGGTCTGCAGAATAAGGATGGTAAGCGACATGAACAGTAAATATGTTCCTATCGTCACGACGAGCACTGCCAGAAAGATCCGCTGCAGTGAATTGATGACACCTTGGGCAGACAGCGCGATGTAGTAGCCGTAGCCCAGAGCGGAGGCACCGATGATAAGCAGCATGATAATGACCCATTTCTTCATCTTCTTTTCGCCGGCTTTCTTGCTCTGCATTAAATGAGCCGGACTTTGTCTTGAAAGTATCCAGCTGTTAATGATGAATAACACCAGCATGACAGCTGCCAGCAGGGCGAGTGTTATTATCATTCCTTTAAAATCAAATGGATAGTCCATCAATGTGATACCGGACGACTTAACGAGCCGGTTCAATACCATAAAGATCAGATTGCCGAAAAGATAGCCGCCGGCAACACTGATAACACTGATGATGACGTACTGCACAGCCATCTCAAGCAGCAGTATCAGTCTTATGTGCTTCTTCTCCATGCCGAGCACCATGTTCAGCGCAAACTCCTGCTTCCGCTGTTTCATGACGAAGCGGTTGGCATAAATGACAAACACAGCGGCAAGCAGTGTCGTCATGATATTCGCATACTTCAGAATAAGCGGCAGACTCGCATGACGCTGCTTAATGAAGTCATTTCCCATAAGAGACAGCATGATATACTCAAGACCGAACATGACACTTGCTGCCAGGACAAACGGAATAATGATCTGTTTCAAAGCTTGAAAGTTTTTAACGACAAGTTTCCAGAGCAGACTGAGTTTCAAATCACTCACCTCTTTCGTTCAGCATCGCCAGACTGTCAGAGATACGCTTTTGAAACGCTGCAGGCTTATCCTGACCTCTATATATCTCATGATACAGCACGCCATCCTTAATGAAGAGCACACGGTCCGCCGCCGCTGCATCGATGACTGAATGCGTGACCATCAGAATTGTCTGATTGTTGTCGTTGATCATCCTGAAGAGTGACATAATATCATTTGATGTCCTGGAATCCAGTGCTCCTGTCGGCTCATCTGCCAGCAGTACTGACGGCTTTGTAATTAAGGCCCGCGCAATCGCCACCCGCTGCTGCTGGCCGCCGGATAACTGATACGGATATTTATCAAGCAGGCTGCTGATACCAAGCTGCGCTGCAAGCGGTTCAAGCCGCTGATTCATCGCACTGGGTTTCACGTTGGATAACACAAGCGGCATCAGTATGTTGTCACGGTTCGTCATCGTATGCAGCACATTGAAATCCTGGAAGACAAATCCAAGCGTCTCACGCCGGAACTTTGCGATTTCCTTGTCTGCCAGCTGCCCGATTTCCTGTCCGGCGATAGTGACCGAACCTTCTGTCGGCTGATCGAACGTCGCGATGATATTGAGCAGCGTTGACTTCCCTGAACCGGACTCCCCCATGAGCGCGACAAACTCACCCTCGTGGATCGAGAAGTTCATTTGGCGCAGTGCTGTTGTCTGATTGCTGCCTTTGCCGTATACTTTTTTTACGTTTTTAATATTAAGTAATGTCATTGTCCTCACCTTTCCTTTCTGTTGATACTTATAGGTTACTCGACAGAAAACGCGGCTGCCTTTATCTATTCTTACAACCAGCCGTCGCTATCTTACAAAAATGAAAGGTTGGACTGCGGAGACTTAAAGTGAATAGTAAATGTGGAGCCCTGCCCTGCATTTGACTTGACGGTGACCGGCTGATTCAACCGGCGGCCCACTGTACTAGTAATATAAAGACCGAGTCCGCTTGACTTATCATTCAGCCGTCCGTTGAAGCCTGAGAAACCGCGGTCAAAAATCTTCGGCAGATCAGTGTCGCTGATACCGACTCCATTATCACGGATATCAAGCTGATGTTCTCTGTTGTCAAAAGTGATCCATATATCGCCGCCGCGCGCATATTTAAGCGCATTGTTCAGCAGCTGGTCAACCATGATTGATGACCATCTGGCATCCGTCAGGACGAAATCGTCAATCGGCTCATAGTGCAGCTTTGTATGGTAATGAATAAAGAGAATCGAATATTTCTTCAGCAGCGGGAGGATCAGATCATCCAGCTTGACTTGACTGAATGTCATATCAGTCGTCGTATTCATGAGCTTTAAATAACTGAGTGTCAGATTCGTATAGTTATCGATCTGCAGCACTTCCTGCCGCACTAGACTGATCATATCATCGTCCGGATGCTCCAGCAGTAATTTCACTGCTGTGATCGGTGTCTTCATTTGGTGCACCCAGAGCAGAAAGTAGGACTCCACTTCATCCCGGTAGTCATTATGTTCGTTCCGCAGCTGTTTCAGCAGTGCCTGATTCTCGCGGAGCTCATCAGCAAGCTTCATCTCCTTCTTAAAAGTAATGAACGCAATGATCCAGTAGATCACACTAATAAACAGCACGATACTTGCAGCGATGATATAGACGTCAAGCGGCAGGTCAAATAAGATAAAAATACTCAAAAACAATAATAACGTTAAACCAATCATCAGCAGTTCTGGTGTTTTCCGGCGGAGAAACGTTGTCACGCCATCACCCCTCAATCCGGTAGCCGACGTTTTTCTTCGTCTCGATAAAATCCGTTAGGCCGAGCGTACTCAGTTTCTTGCGCAGCCGCGTCATGTTGACCGCAAGCGTATTATCATCTATGAAGTGCTCAGATTCCCAGCACTTCTCAATCAATGCGTTACGGCTGACAAACTTGCCCGCCCTCTGAAATAACAGGGACACTATCTGCAGTTCAGTAAGTGTCAGACCAACCGATGCATCTTCTCTGTATAACTTTGCTTCATCGGCTGCCAGCCTGCAGTCACCCACCGTCAAATCATGACGTGCTTCTGTGAAATCATATGTCCGGCGCAGCAGTGCCTGAATCTTGCTGATGGTTACCGACATATTGAACGGCTTCTCGATAAAATCATCGCCGCCCATCTGCATGGCCATCACTTGATCCATGCTGTCAGTCCGCGAACTGATAAAAATAATCGGCACATTGGATGTCTTCCGGATTTCCTGGCACCAGTGATAACCATTGAATGACGGCAGATTTATATCTAACAGCACTAAGTGCGGATTAACTTCATTATAAGTTGACATAATATTATTAAAGTTTTCAACAGTGTAAGTGTCGTACTGCCATCTGTCGAGTTCAGCTGCTAATGAACGCGCAATGACTGAATCATCTTCTATTATTAAAATTTTCACCATCTCACCTCGTTGCTTGTTCCTTATAAAAGTATAACTTAAAGCATGCAATATATCAGCTGTTTGACCCAGCACTTATATTCAGTCAGTGCAGAGAAGACTGCTGCAAAAAAGAAATAACATAAGGCGTTAACTGGAGTTGATTCATGACTGAATCGTCTAGGACAACTCCTATGAGGGAGGTGATTGTTAAATCAAGTGTAGACGATTTTATTATATTTAATTAAATATGGACTCAAAATAAAAAAGCCTTAAAGCGACATCGCTCTAAGGCTAAACTCTATTAGTACTGCTTCATGTATTGATCGCGTTCCCATTCTGACACTTGGGTTCTATATACTATAATAAAATTTCATACAGTTTTATAGAGTATAAAATACCATTAAATCAAGTTAATAGTTTTTAAAAATATACATAAATTTAAAGTGGTGAGTCCAAGTATGAGTCCAAAATCATTTGTTAAGAAAAATGGACTCAAATAACTATAAATTAATTATAAAATATATCATTAAGTTTAACATTTGTGCATTCAGAAATATTGATTAATTCGTAAGCTAAGAAATCACGATTTAAGTTTATAGATTCATTATATTCTTCTGGAGTCACCTCTGCGAAAGCAGCAAATTCTTTAATCGTGTAACCATTCTCTAATCGATATTTTTCGAGATTTTTAGAAATCTTCATTCTTATTTCTTCACTTGTCACATTACTCACTCCCTATTTAAAACTAAAATCGGCGGTTTATTTATTTGAACTATTATGTCGATTCATTGCTTTTATACCTTCTAGAAAAATATTTCTTTCTTTTTCAATCTCTTTCAATCTATTTTCATTTTTCATTCTTTCCCGTAAGGTAATGTTGCGATGTTGATTATTTTGAATATTGAAAGCTAATAAGTCCTTATTATGTCTTATGTCATTGCTCAATAACATTATAACCACCCTTTCTATTTAAATACTCAATATTATGCTTAGCGTCAAAATAATGCTTCCTGTTAATCCATATAGGACCTTCACCTTTTGTAATAGTCAAGATATCGACAGGGCCACCAACACTTTCAATATTCTGTGAGTACTTTCTTTTGAATGATGTGAGATTAATAAGCGTTTCAGCCATGTGAGGCAATTCTTCCAACGGCAAATGAACAATAGTCTCTTCAAATGGATGAGTGAATTTCGAAAATTTGAATTCATCTATTTTAGACATGATAGCATTTTTTTCATCTTCATTCAAAGAAGAGTCATTTATTGTTTTTGCAATATGCTCATCGACAAACGGATGTGAGCCATTAACAACTGTATCTATCATATCCGTTTGTGCAAAAGGAATTATTGCAGATAACTTATTCTCTTCAATACTAATATAAGAAGTTCGCTTACGTAAATATAGTATGTTCCCGTTAAAACTACCATGCAACTCCAATTCTACCATCGATGGAAGCACTTCCTGATTTCCATAACCAGCTATAACTAAAGAGCTTTTACTAATTATTTCGAAATCAGATTGTAATGTTAAAAAAACAAGATTTACAAAAGCTAGTTTTATCTTATCGTCAGGTATCTCATTATTAAAGACCATATTTATTTGAGTATGTATAAGCTCTTGATAATTTGAGAGCAAGTAGTCCTTATCTATGTCAAAAACAATATTTGTACCAGACGCTATTATATTATATACCTCGGTGATACTGTGTAAAACTATTTGTCGAACTTGATCATTGTCGATTTTTCCTTCTGAGGCTAAAACATTGTTAATTAGCATTTGCGACTTTTCCAATACGTACTCTAATAATTGATGAGAATAACTTGTTATCATTTCAATCTCAGCAAATGTTGTTTTCGCTTCTGGGAATGAGTCTAAAAAATTTATAAATCTTGACGCATATTCTTCTACTGTTGTTAATTTTCCATCTCCTAATGTTTTTTTGAATTCCTTTATAACAATACCCAAGGATAATTTATTGAAATTGGCATTGCCATTGATCATAATGCCTATATCATGCTTATTTAAACTGAATAATTTATTGACTGTGTTATATGTTTTAGCTGACTGTCCTCCACTGATTGTAACAGCACTATCAGCTGCTAACACGATGCCTAAGCTATTCATAATACATATTTCTGAAGTCATAATTCCTTCCCCCTTTTTCTAACATTGTAACTTTCCAATATCTTTCTCGATAGTCAGAACATAAATTCTATAGAAACAAAAAAAGCCGCCCACCCTGTTAAGATAGACGGCTTTAAAATTATGCTTTAAATATTTTATCAATTTTTAAACGTTCGAGCCAGATCCAATCATTCGACCCTTTGCCTGTGAGTGCGTCCGTATAGATGCGACCAAATCCGTTGTGAGTCTCAAAGATATAAACCTCATCACCCGGCTGTAAATCATATCCGGCTTTTTTATCAAATTTAAATCCGGTAGATTGGCTGCCTGTACGTTTCCGTACTTCAGCGCCGTCACTGTCAATCCGCCCTTTCACATACGCTTCAGGTGACCGGTAACGGTATTTGTTGAGCGGAAAGCTGACGTTTTTATCGACTGTCGGCTTAGCTGTTACTTTAGTTGCTGATTGTACAGCCTGTGCTGTATTCTCGCCAATCGCTTTAACCTTAGTTGAATCGCCTTTGTAAAGTGAATTGACGTACTCAGCTACTTTTTTAGCGACCTGTGTCCATGTGATGCCCCAACTTTTGAGGTACTCAATCGGGTCGCTATGATCAGTGCCGCCTAAGTATTTACTTACTGCGTCATGTGACCAGACAGTGCCTGCCCCATCTGCCGCATCATCAGCAAGTAGATTGTACCAGTAAATTTGATAAGCCATGTAAAAAATCCATCTGTCGATTGCTGCCATTGCATCCGCTTTTGATTTATAACGCACAAGCTCGATGTGGATGAAACGACCATTGGCAGTCGGGCCAGCACCCCATGCGACGTAATCCGTGTTAGCGACTTCAACGATTTTTTTATTACCTGCATAGGCATGTACAAAAGCATTCTGCCAGTTGGCTCGCATGTATGCAATCTCGCCATCGATTGTAGAGTTGGGATTGGCTGTTTCGTGACCGACTACACCTTCAGGACGTCCAACGCCATTCCGGTACGGAATTTGTGGCAGCCCTTTTGTATGATCAGTAATAATTGCGTATTTCATTTTTGCGTTTTTAGTCATTGTAATTCCTCCATCTTTTTTAAATTTTATTCTGATAACGTGCGATAGTCCCTCGTAATAATCCAGTCGTGGCGTAACCGGTGTATCTGCGTCATCGTCCCAATTTTGCTCAAGTACAATACATGATTGCAGCGTGATGTTTTTATATGCGATTGCAACGTGTCCATATTTGTTGTCAAAACGACCATGCGAATAAATCAAGATGTCGCCTTTTAATATCTCGAGTTCAGGTATGTTTATAAGAACATCCGCTTGACCTTTAAAGTCGTTGTAAATCAAGTCACGGGCGTTACCCGTCATTAATATGCCAGTGGCCCATTTGACTAAATCGGTCGGTAAGTCGGCACATTGAAAACCATACTTTTTATCCGGATCAATGTACTTGCCGATGTACCAATCGAGACGGTCGCTCAACTCTTTAGTCGTTTTCATCGCTTACCTCCATATAAAAAGACGACCTATTGGCCGCCTTATAAATCTTCATTTTTTTCAGGCTGTACTTTAACGTTTACGTTGAGTTCTCCGCCCGGTAGATCAGGTGTATTATTTGTCGAAAACTCTTCCTTAATCTCTGTCCGTATAGATGATTTGCCGTCACTAATCACTGCCAATTTTTCTTTTAATTCCTGTGGTACCGGTAATCCTAACTGTACTGCGTTTTCAAAAATACTTAATCCCTCGTTGGCAATGTAAAACATAATCGTTAACTTTACTAGCCCGCCCTCCATGTTTATAATCTGATCAATGATGTTGGCCAGAATAATAATGCAAAATACCAACATCTTACGGGCATAGCCAAACAGCGATTTTCTTGACCACAGATTACCTGCCACGAATGCTTTCATTACACCCGTTGCAATGTCAGCTATCATCAAAATGATGAGCGCCTTAATTAGAAACAAATCTCCATTGTAAAAAAATTGTTTGAATGTATCTGATTCTGTCACAAAAATTACCTTATCCATTCTCCACGCTCCTTTAATTAATAACCCCTAACCTAAGTCAGAGGCTCATCCACGCGTTTGACATTGCTGTCTTCCTGCAGCACGTAATACTCATAGGTCGCACCTGTAAACTGTGCCATCATCGTCAGCATCTCTTTCAGCTTGTTGGCCTTTTCAAGTTCCACGAACACCGTGCCGTTTTTCAGGTCATCCGTCGGCATGTACGTGCCGTTATAGCTCTGGTACTGCATCACTTCTTCTTTCTCAGTAGTCGTATTGAGACGGGCAACAAAGTACTTTACTTCCTGCTTAACAAATTCACTCATTTTCCATTCCTCCATTTTTTTTATTTATAAAAAAGAGACTACTTTTCAGCAGCCTCTTGATTATCGATCTGTTGTTTCAGTTGTTCTAACTCATTGTTCTTGTCATCCAGCATCGCTGTCAACATGACTTCTCTAGCTAATGCTTCAGTCAGTTTCTGCTGTGTGATTCCTAACTCTTTCTCATAGTTTCTATTCATTTAACTTCGCCCTTTCTGCTTCCAGTTCTTTTTCGAGATGTGCAATGCGTTCCTTTACAGATGAAAGATAGGCTTTATCATCGTATATCTCGCCCTCTTTAACATCTAAAAAAGGTTTAAACCCCTGCATTTTAACGATAATTTTATCAAGCTGTTCGGCTGTGTTTTTATCGATAATAAATATAAACCCCTGCAATTGTGAGGGGTCGTTAATATTACTTAGTTCGCATGCTGTGAAACTGCCGTCTTCTTCAATTTGAGTCGGGTCAATAATCAGTTTCATCAAATCGTTGTGCTGGCTGGCATCATTAATAGTGTATGTTGTAATCAATATTAGTTCTCCTTATAGATAATCGGTAACACGACAGTCCAGTATACGGATCAACGCATCAGCATCAGGCGGGCCGTCAGCGATAGGACGGAAGTAAACGTAAAACTCCTTACGTTGATATGTAGGTGTTCCTAAATCCACCGTGATATCGAAAGGTACTTCGCCGTTAGAATCAGCTTTAGAATCATTTAAACCTGCTGTTACAATCTTATAGATGCTGTCATCAGAGTTACGAACCATGCACCCTCCGCCTGTGTAATTGACTTTTATACGTATAGTCAATACAACATATCTCGCGCCATGAAAAAAGTGATAGTACGCTAGTCGTCCATAGTTTGAGTACAGAGCGCCACCTAATGCGAGAGTGTTACGGTTAGTGCCGTAGTACGTGCCTTTTTGATAGAAGTGTGCGATACCTTCAAACGGCTGTCCCGGTCTCGGCGGCACGCTCGACATAAAGTACGGCATCGTAGTCGTTATCATACTTTCGTTTTTAATCATGCCATTATCAATCGCTACTGCACCATCTGGACGTGTGATTTTCAATCCGCTGTTAGGTTTATTTAACTCACCCTTAACACTGTTAATCATCACACTGTTAGCTGTCACACTGATAGAGTTGATGTTGTCGATAAATGCCTGTTTACTGGTTAACCGATCAATTAATGCTGACGAAGCAAACAACTTATCAATCATCGCTGTGTCAGACTTAATAGCCGTTGACGTGATACTGTCTGCCGTGATGATGTTTGACTTGAGCCAAGCAATATCGCCACGTGTAGCTGTTATACTATTTGATTTGATTGCGTTAATCATCGCAGTGTCAGCAATGAGTTTATTAGTTAAGATGCTATTTGCATTTAACTTATCCATTAATGCAGTATCGACCTTTAATGCTGTTGCGTCAATACTGTCTGCTGTAATGATTTTAGCCTTTAGATTGGCAATGTCCGCATTTACAGCTTCAAGCGATTTCGTTTTGACCGTATCTGCAAAGACAACATCTGTCACAATCTTTTTGGCAAGTATCTCGTTAGCATCAAGTTTATCAATCATCGCCGCATCTACATTTAACGCATCCGCTGTAATACTGCCTGCCGTGATAACACTCGATTTTAACGTAGCAATATCCGCATACACTGCATCGAGTGATTTCGTTTTAATCGTGTCAGTCAGTACGCTGTCTGCAACTAAAGTTTTAGTCAGTATGCTATTTGCATTCAGCTTATCCATTAATGCTGTATCAACCTTTAAAGCCGTTGCATCAATACTATCCGCTGTAATCACATTAGCTTTCAACCATGCCACGTCTGCCCTTACCGCCGTTATTGCATTTGTTTTAATCGAGTTAATCATCGCTGTATCAGCAGTCAGATAGTTGGTCAGTAATGCGTTCGTATTCAGCTTTGTAATGAGTGCTGTGTCAGCTTTGAGTGCCGTAGCAGTAACGCTGTCAGCCGTTAAAATACTCGCCCGTAAGTTGGCAATATCCGCATTGACTGCTGATAACGACAACGACTTAATATCGCCTGCTACCACCATATCACCTGTGACACGCATAACCTTTGTAATGATATCCACGTTTGATGGTGTAACCGATATAGCACTCGCTATCTCTGTACCGCTGACTTTCTTGCTACCGATTAATACACCATCTGGCTGCACAAGGACTGCTGACTGTTTCACATAGTCATTACCGATATTAGTAGCTTTCGTCAATGCACCGTCTGCTGTCACTTTGATTTCTGCTATTTTGTTTTCAGCGTCTTCGGGTGCGGGTTGATATGAACCAACTTTATTCCCCTCAACCAACATAAAATTCTTATATTTCATCGTTGCAAATTCATTAGTTGTTGTGCCATCTGCATTAGTTTTTATATGAAATGCCGTGTAAGCCAATATATACGTATCAGAAGCAATAGAGGCAGGTGTAGTGAATGTTCCTACGACTTTTATAGTGCTACCAACTGGCATAGACTCATATGCGGCTTTAGTCATTTGTGCCATAACTGTGAAGCCCGCAGTTGGAGAATAGAACAATGTATGCCCGTATTGTTGATTTGCCCTTAAAGGAGAAGACGGCTTACTTGTTAGTTGAACATCATAAGAAACAGTATAGGTTGTTGAAGGCTTAATTTTTATTTGAACCCATGTCTTAGGTAATATCGCCTTTGCCCATCCAAGTATATCCATTTCTTTTGTCGTGCCGATACCTGTGACTATTGAATTGTTGTCAACTAAATTAGTCGTACCAGTCTTAACCGCATCAATATCATTAGTCCATACTTTAGTTGTAACCGCATTAATTGTCTGGTCAATCTGACTGCCTTTATCTGTCCGCCACTGTTCTAAAGCACCGACTTTACCACTTACCGTAGTGATGGCAGTAGTATTACTATCTGCTGTACTCTTAGCCGTGTTAGCTGTACCCTCGATACGCTGTGTGTCTGCATCGTAGACTGTCTTAGTTACACGCTTCAATATTTCATTGGCATTAGTCGTGATATTCGCTTCGGCTGTCTGTAATCTTCCGTCAATCGGACTAATATCCGTTAGCCATGCTTTAGTCGATACAGCATCAATCGTCTGATCAATAGCCGTACCTTTGTCAGCTCTCCATTGTGTCAGACTATCAACATTACCTTTGACAGTCGTAATCGTCTGTGAGTTCGTATCTGCTGTTGATTTCGCTGTATTGGCTGTCTGTTCAATCTGACCTGTACGAGTGTCGTACTCAGTCTTAGTAACCCGCTTAGTGATTTCATTGTTTGCCACAACAATAGCTGCGGAGTTTTGGCTGATAAGGGCATCACGGTCTAAAGGTGAAATGTCGTAAGGTGTAGCTTTAGTACCTATCTCGAGTTGGATATTACGGACAATCGGGAATCTGCCTGAATCGTATGTGCCATAAAATGATAGAATAGCTTTCGTTTCAGTGGCTTTACTTAATACAGGAGACAACCCTTCAAATTTGAAACGTTGCCATTCAGTTGTCACTTGTACTGTTTGGGAAACAAAACTATATTTAGTGCCGCTACCATTTTGCATGTAGACTTGAATAATACCAGCAATAGGCGATTTAATATCCATAGACAATGAATATTTTTGAGTTAATGAATAGCTTTCAAATATAGGTGCTAAATCAACTGTCTGCAAGTATTCTCTTGTTGGCTTAGGATATTCATAATTACTATTACGGATTAAGTTAACCCCACCAAACACAATTCCATCAACTGCACTCTGAACCTCTGTTTTAGTGGCAGTCAACGCAATCTTGCCATCCATGTCACTGATTTTACTCGTATGTCCACCGACCGTAGTTGTTAACCCACTGATGTCCTGTTTAGCTTGATTGATTGCTGTCTGCTGTGAGTTAGTTGTATTAGTCAGCGTTGTGATATTATTCTGTGCCGCTGTAACATTCTGCTCTATTGTACCGACTTTACTGTTGGTTGAGCTAAGTGCTGTGTTGAGTGTACCGAGTGCAGAGTCAGCAGCCTGTTTGTTCGCTGTAACAGTCTGTGTGATTGAAGCATCCAGTGCCTTTGCTTTCGCTTCTGCTGCTGATACTGCGTTTGTGTAAGCTGTGTTGATATCCGTAGATAACGTATTTTTTGTATCTGTGATTTGTTGTGACACTACCGCATCTAACGCTTTAGCCTTCGTCTCTGCATCTGTTACAGCTTTAGTGTAGCTGTTGTTGATGTCAGTTGTGAGTGCTGCTTTTTGGTTGTTGATGGCTGTGTTAAGTCGCGCCTCTGCTTCAGATACTTTAGTCTGTGCCGAAGATACGGCATTGTTATAGCTGTTTGTGATGCTGGTGTTCAGCTGTGATTTAGCCGATGTCAATTCTCCAGATATGACTGCATCCATTTCTTTAGCTTTCGATTCAGCCGTTGTGACAGCGTTGTTGTATGATGCTGTAATATCAGTGCTTAATGTACTTTTTGCAGTGTCTATCTCCCCATGCATTCGAGTTTCAGCAGCTGTGACTTGTGCCTGTGCATTGATTTCGACCTGCTGGATTTGTGCATCAATTTCCTGTTTTTGTGCATCAAAGTTGTCGCTAAAATCCTGCCTTAACTTTTGTAATCCAGTCAATGTGTCTTTTTTAACAGTCGCAATGTCGTTCTTTACATTCTTTTTAAAACGATCCTGCTTGAAGAACGAGTAATCGCCTAATCCTAACTCTGACAGCTTTGGGTTGAGCAGATTGACACGAATCTTTTCCACACGTGCTTTTTTTACGATATCAATGTCTTTATAGATGATTCCGATTTCATCGCCTAAGTAGTAATCACCTGACTTAGCAACGGTCGTCTCATAGGACACTTTAGGCACACAGTTCTGCTTCAGCCATTCGTATGTCTTATCAGCCAACACTTGTTGATCCTGTTCGTCATCGAAGTCGACTAGTGCAATACGCGGCTTAACATTACCTGCAGCATCATAGTAGCCATACTGCTGGGTAGCTGACACGATTTCAATATAGTCTTGTCCAACCGGCTTTGTATAGCCGTCTTTTGACCATGCTAATTCATCGAACAATACTTTGCTGTTAAGTGCTGAGTTTGTATCATCTGCCTTGCCTCGTCCGATTGCTGCCGTAAATACTTCCGCCTCGTCCTGCTCCTGGACAATCGATAATATGTTTGTGCCGTATGCATAACGGTCACCTGTCCACTGACCCAGCTTCTTCTTAATGTACATATTCTTTGATGTAATCTTACGGCCATCAAATCCGAAGTCATAATCAAACTCAATATTCCATAACTCGATGATACGTTTACGTGCGTCCTGCGGCGTCTCGTAATAAAAGTCGAGTGATTTAAGGCTGGTGACATCTGTCTCCTTAACTATCCACCCTGTGCCGCTGAATGCTGCATCTGTTGCTGCCTTAGCATCTACGCTGACCAGACGCTTATCTCTAATCACTGTCATTGCTTTAGCTTCATCGAAGAATAGATGGACACCACTCACTGTGAGGGTGCGTCCGTCCACTTTTCGCGTATGAATCTTATACAGCTGAAAATTTTTCTTGAGATCAAAGAAACCAAAGAAAGCAGCTGAATCAAATGATTTTTTGTGATTGTAGACCTGTCCCTGCTCCGTTTTAAAGAATAAAGGAACTTCTACTTCTGCAAGATAGAGACCGTTTATCTCTAACTCCTGTATTGCACCGATTAAATTACCGCGTGGAATGATCTTAGTCAGTTCCTTTTTATTACTGAACAGATAAATCATAAGAACACTCCTTTGTATTTAATCAGTGTGCTGGCAGGTGCAGGCGTTATTACAATTTGGTCACCTGTCTTGATTTTGAAATCCTCCCAGTCAGACGTGATGACTAAGTTTGTAAAGCCGTCAATGTTTGTACTCGCTTTTAAGATGCTGTTGCGAGATACATCAATCTTGTATATTTTTTCTACTGATGGATTAAGTCCAGACAGTTTGATCGTTTTGTTGGTCGTTGTGTTAATGATGTCAAGTGTTGTCGACGTTCCAGAGTAACTGACTTCTATATAGGGCTTTGTCGGATAATCACTATTAACAGTTAAGACAGCCGAATTATTATAAGCAATCGTTTTTTCAGCTGAATACTTAAATGGATTTGAGCAGTTAAATTCAAGTGTGAATACTAATTCGTTTGCGTCTTCTTTTGGATTGTCCCAGCCTGTGTAAACACCGTAATAATATCGGTCGTTCTCATCAGTAAACTGGATAGCCGCAATATCTGATTTACGCAGCATGACATTCAGCTGCTCGAACTTCCTGCGCAGTGTCGCATTATCTTTTGCACTGATCATCATCTCAACCTGCAACTGTCTCGGTTTAAGGGTCAGACTTTGAAAGAGTTCACCGTCTAACATGTCTGGACTAACTGAACTGTAGTTATAATCCACTGCTCCGCGTCCTGTGACGTTTAAAGTCATCACTGTACAGTTACTATCTGTTAATGTGGAATCGATATTGATACCGCTGAATATTGTTTGTACGCCGCTGTTGATTTGCATTGAGCCGACCTGCGTCATATCAGTAAAACTGTATGCCATTCATCCACCACCTTTCATTAAAATAAAAAGAGACTATCACTTGATAGCCTCTATACGTCATAGACTTCTTCGAGTCTGACGCTTGTATTCTGTCTGTCAGTGATGTCACCGACAAACGCATTGTAATCTCTGTTACCGAGTGCAAAGTTAGCGTTCAGAGTCACACCGACCGGCTCATTACGCACTGTGTTGATCACATCTGCATTGACCTGTGATGCCACATTAGCAGTCGCATTTCGCACACTTCCGGCGATGTCCGGCAGACCGTTTGTAAACTTAGGTGTGTAGGCATCAGAGACTTTAGTTGCCAGTCCTGACATCGTTCTGACAGCAGCAGCTGTCTTTGCTTTCACGCCGACAATCAGACCGTCCACCGTATATGCACCGTGGCCAGCAAACACACGTGATGGCGAGTGGATACCTAGACGTTTTTTCACCGTGTTGCTGATTAAGTCCGCAAGACGTATTGCTGCAGATTGCAGTGCCTTATCCTGCTTTTTTAATCCCTCAACAATGCCACGTGCCGCGTTCACGCCGACGTTAAAGAAATCGCTGGCTTGTCTGTCTGCTAATACTGACGTCTTGCTGTTGATATTCTTCTGGATTGTATTAAGCTGTTGAATCGTTGCTTTGGAGGCATTCGCTAAGATACGTGCCTGTTCTGCACCACCGTCAATCCCTGCAGCAAGTAAATCTCCGATGATATTCTGGCTCACACCGCGTGATTTCAGCTTGTTGATATTATCGGCATATTGAGCAACTGCCTTGTAGCGGGCTTGCATATCCGCGATAAGACCTTTAGATGTTGATACCTTAGCATTACCAATGGATGCAAAGCCGCGTGTATCGTTTAAAATACTATTCTTAAAGTCTGTACGTTTCTGCAGCACAGCATCCAGTTTATCCTGGGCTGCTGAAATGCGTGTTGCCAGTTCTTCACGCTTCTTAGCAATACGTGTCAGATAGATCTGCATCGGTCTGATCTCGTAAAACGTCTTTCTATTTGTTTCACGCTTTTTGTACTGTCCTGACGCGATATTGTGAAGTGATGCGTACTGCTTCTTCAGCCTATTGATTTCTGCGGTCTTAGCAGCACGTACTTTGACTGTCATCTTTTTGCGTAAATCTTTGTTGAGTTTGCCGATTTTGTCTGAAATGGTTTTACGCTTTGCGATGATATCATCAATTTTTTTAGTGCTTGTCGCCATGTTGGCTGTCAGGAATCCATAGACACTAGCTGCGCCTTGACTTGCTGTATTGTAGTTATTGCTCTTAAGTTTAGCAAGTCCCTGCGTTACTGGTCTGAGCATTCTGTCAATCGCTGTTGCGACGCGCGGGATATCCTTTTCAATCCCGATAACTAAACCTTGTACTGTGTAGTAACCAATCTTCTTGAACACACGTGATGGTGAATGAATACCAAGTGCTGCCTTAGCTGCACCAATCGCACCTTTTACAGCGCCGACTGCAGCACTGACTAAGCTACCTGCAGCACCAGTAATACCGTTGACCATCCCCATGATTAAGTTATGGCCGGCTGACATCATTTCTCCTACAAATCCAGCTGCGGCTGATACCATCGCAGATAGTCCACTTGTTAAGGCGGACAACGCAGATGATGCGCCAGAAGTAACAGCTGAGATGAATGACGACATCGCCGACGTTATGCTTGAGATAAGTGACGATGCGAACGAGGTGACTGCGCTGATCATCGTACTGAATCCGCTTGTTAACACTGATACGACTGTGCTAATTGCAGATGATACCGCCGATGTAATGGATGACCACGCTGACATGATTGCTGACAAGATTGATGACATGATGCTTGTCGCCACTGATAACATCTGACTAAATCCAGATGAGATAAATGAGACGACTGTAGATATCGCGCTGCTTACAGCTGACGTGATTGCTGACCATGCTGACGCAACCGCAGATGAAATAGACGACATGATGCTTGTCGCTGTCGAAAGCATAGCACTAAAGCCGCTAGAGATAGCAGACACAACTGCTGATATTGCACCGCTGACTGCTGATGTAATCGCAGACCATGCCGAGCTGACCGCGGATGAAATGCTGCTCATGATGGATATGACAGTTGAAACAACCGCATTGAATCCACTTGATACAACACTTGTAATTATTGAGATCGCTGCACTGATGGCAGATGAAATAGCAGACCAGACTGATGTCACAATGGAAATGAGTCCGTTCCAGGCAGCTGAGAAGATAAAAAGAATCATCGATCCGAATGCTGTCAGACCTGAAATAACAAACTGAATGCCTGACTGCACTGCCGTGGAAATAAGGACCCATACTGTCGTTACAATCGCGACTAAGCCATTCCATGCTGCTGTAAAGATAGATGCCAGCATTGCACCAAACGATGCCATACCTGTTGTGATGAGACTGATACCAACCGTCACAGCTGCTGTAATAGCTGCCCATGCTGTTGTAACAATCGCAACTAAGCCATTCCACGCAGCACCTAATGCACCGCCGATTATAACGGCCCATCCTTGCATCAACGCAGACAGTGTAGTGATGCCGTTGACAATGCCGTTATACATTACTGACCATCCGCTCAACCACATCTGGAAGCCTGTTACAAGTGCCTGACCGATTGCATTGACAACATTTCTAAACCCTTCGAACTTTTGATAAGCAATCACTAGGGCTGCAATAATCAGACCGATAGCGACGACTGCCAAGCCGATAGGATTCGTCAATAACGCGAACGCTCCTGCAGCAAGCTGAATGCCTGTACGAATCATGTTAAATACACGAATGACTGTCATTATGCCAGTCGCTATATTCATAACGACCGGTAACACTAAACCTAATGCACCGATGAATGATGTAATCGCACCGACCACCATCACAATTTGAGGATGCGCCATTGCAAATCCTGCCACCCATTGAGCAATGCTTGATACTACACCAAGAACTGCCGCACCGACCGGCGCCATCGCTGTTGCAAAGGCAATCACCGCAGTTACGATATTTCCGATGGTACTCATGATGATAGGACCTTGAGTCTGCACGTAATCAATAAACTGACGGAATCCTTGAGATTGACCGACCGTTTCCGACCATGCAGCAAATTGTGCGGCCATCTGCTGCAAGGCACCAAATATTGTTTGGCTGTTTGAGCCAAAGGCTGTAAATAAGTTAAAAATACCAGTAAAGACGTTTCCAAAGATCGAGCCGATTACAGGTAAGTTAGTCTGCACATAGCTGATAAAGTTGCGGATGCCATCAGCTGTACTAACTGATGTTGACCAGGCTAGAAACTGTGCTGACATGTTTGCGAGTCCTTGCCCCATCCATGTAAACAACGGCCCAAACGATGTAAAGATCGCCATAAGTCCGGCACCAAAATTGCCGGCAGCACCTAACACATTACGAAACGTTGATACACCAGTTGTATTAAGCATCGCAAAAAAGTTATTTGCAATAGCTGATTTATTGAAGAAATCGAGTAACTGCGTACTCATGGCCGCCATAGAGTTAGAGACGCCTGTAATAAATGGATTAAGTCCGCTTAAAGCCGTCTTAGCGATGTTTACACCGTTGGCCATAGTAGTAAAAATGGCTGCCTGATTACTCTGTATTAATCCTGCCCATGTACCCTTGAGATTATCTAACGCCGTATTAAATGCATGCGTTTCTGCTGTCGCCTGTAATGTGCCATCCTGTAGCATATTGTATGCTGATGTTGCCATTGCGCCGAATATCATTACGCCTGCTCCAGCAATTCCTAAGGCACCCGCTAAGCCGATAGCACCACCACCCACAACTGCAATCGCATTACCTACTGCCATCACGGCCGGAACCAGTGACGCTACAATAGGAATGGCTGCCGGCGCTAGTGCCATCAACGCGTTCTGCATCATGCTGATTTCTGATGCTGTCTCACCAAATCCATCTTTTACACTGTTAGATGCGGACCTGAATGCTTTTTGGAATAATCCTGATCGTTGTGTTAGTCTATCGACTGCCGACGGATCAGCATCAAGTCGGACGCGTACTTTGTTAGGAATCGATTTAAGAACAGCCTTAAATCTGGCAATACGTGATACTGCTGCAGCCTCTTCGACCTCAATATCAACTTTAGGCTTTTCGCTTGAAAGCTGTTTAGCTGATAAACGTACGCGCTGCATATTTCTGATCGCTTCACTGTTGCGCGCTATGATTTCAATCTGCGCCTTCTTCTTATCGAGTAAGTCAGAAGCGATTTCAGCTTGCTTCACTTTACTTGATAACTTAGAAGTGTCCGCATCGATATCAATCTCAACATTCTTACCGTCCAGTGATTCAGATAACCGTCTTGCCATTTCGACCTTCTTCTGAAGAGGCTTGACATCGCCATCAATCTTCACATCATCGCTCTTGCGATTCTCAAGTCGCTCAAGCATCATCACAGCCTGGTCGACTACCTTTTTCAAACGGCTGTTGTTACCCGTCAAGAGGGCCTCCAGTGTATAAGTATCTTTATGATCTGCCATTCAATCCACCTCCCTATTTCTTTTTATTTCGTTCAGCAAGCATTTCAGCGACTTTCTGTTTATCAGACTTGCCGTTTGACTGCACTTCCTGTTCAAATTCATACAGCGCTTTCTCAGATTTCTGATAATCGAAAAAGTCTTTAAACGATTTATAGACGTATTCATGACGCTTGTTCTTGCCTGCACCCTTTTCTGTCTGAGCGTTGACTTCACGTTCTAAAAAGGCGGCTTTGTGCATCTTGTACTCGTCGTATAAATCCCTTTCATTCTTTGCATGTGACAGGCAGTAGAACTCCGTCAGTGTCATCCGATTGACTTCATCAATGGACTGTTTGCCGAAGTTCGCCATCGCCTTAATCACTATGTCCCAATAAGTAACTTTTACAGTACTTACACTGTCTCCTGGAGCGCTTTTTCTACGAGGTCTTGGGTCAAAAAATGATGCTTCATTTCTTCAAGTACCGCGTCTGCGAATCCTTGGAATGAGCCATACTGATCTTTAACTGCTTGAAGCACCTGCATCACTTGTTCTTCTGTCTTTGGTCGTGCAGGTTGTCCGAGCGTTAATGCAGGGATGATTTTAGCGATTGCTAATGGATTCGCTGTTTGTAATTTTGGCACTAGCATTTCAAAGCCTTCACCTAAATTGATTTTTTCTACTTCGAGTCCTAAAGCCTTATCCACTGCGTTTAATTCGCCGAGTCCGAAACGTAATTCTAATTCTTGACCATTTACATTGATTGTTAACATTTAATACACCTCATATAATTAGTTTTTTATAAATAAAAAGAGGAGCCGAGGCCCCTCGTTTCTTATGCTACTACTGGTTGTGATGCAAGGTCTGCAAGGCCGTCGTCTGCAACGTCCGAAGCAATCATGTCATGGAAGACATAACCAAGGATGCCGTTTGCCTGTAAATCTTCTGGTGGTACTGTTGCAAGTCCTTTTTGGCGCTTACCGTATGTTACGAACGTCCCTTCAACTGTCGGGTCATCTTCGGCCGCCGAAGTAGCTTCCCATTCAGTCAACCAGCCTTGACGATATTCAGACTGAAACTTACCATCTGCTGACTTTTTAGCGAGATCCACTTCCCAGACTTCAAGTGCAAAGTCATCGACGATAGAGTCATCTAACATCTTGTATGCATCATCAGCTGTAGATTGTAATGCTTTGATGGAAAGTTCATCTTCAAGCAGTGCTTTTTTAAAGATACGACCTGCTTTAGTCACGACTGCCTCGCGATCACGCTTATAAGATTTTGAATGTTCCTGCTGTAATACTAATGTTGCTGGTTTTGTATCGCCTAATTTACGAAAGTACAATACTTTAGAAACGCCATCTGCGATTTGATTCATATAAACACTCCTTTAATTGATTTGATAGGTCACGTTAATCGTGCCATGTAATAGATCGTCGTTTGTCGTTGTGTCGGTTATCTCTGATGTGTTGATGTCTCTGACCTTAAGCGCATATCCCTCAATTTCACGCAAATTAAAAAGACTCTGCTCAATCTGAGTCAAAGTCTTGTCATGTGCGCCTCTGTCAGCGGATAAATACCATGTATCTATCTTGAGCGAGACGTTCATATTACGTGTGAATTTATGGATATTGCCATAGTCCGAATTGTCGTTCTTCAAGACGATAAACGGATAAGGTACTGTGTCCATTGGTAGGCGGTCATAGACCTGGTTACCTAGCATCGATATCATTGTAAACACATCATCGTAAAGCTGTTGTCTTGGTGACTTCAACTCATCACCTCGTCTTTTCTTCTAGTATTTGCATGATTGTTTCAGATTGCTTGCTAATTGTGTTAAAAAAGAAAGGCTGCGCGTCCATGAAACGGGTGCCTTTTTCAACGTACCCCGAATAGTGAGCAGGAGACGAAAGAATCCCACGCGCCTGACCAGTCTTTGAAGAGTTAATCAGACGTCTTAAATTACCCGTAGAGTAACCCTTGTCAAATACTGCAGCATCACTCACTTCACCCTGCAGCATGATTCGGATATCCTGGACAGCGTCATCCAGTTTTTTATCAGATTGCTTACTAAGTTTCTGCAGGTCGCTCTTCATCTTGTTTAGGCCCTTCCACTTTACCATGACTGCACCTCTTTAATGTAGACGACCTGGTCAGTTTGATAATCGGATATCTTGGCTACTCTGTATTTTTTGCTATTGATCAGCACGTGTGTAGCTCCAGTAATGTCCTTATTAATCAGTCTGATAACTGCATCTGCACTTGTGAGGTTGCCGAATGTCTCAAGTTGACGCTTGTTAGAGAGGCCCGTTACCATGCATGGATAGGTTGCAATCTCTGACAGCTGTGTGACTGTCTTTGACTGCTTAGGGTCGTAGGCTGATACTGACTTATAAAATGTTGCTCTGTCCTTATCCATCAGTAAAACGCCACCACCCCAGGAGTATCATTTGATTCCTCCGGTTGATAGCGTTCAAAGATATGCAGATAGCTGTCGAAGTCTTTATCGTAAGCCACACTGTAACCCTCAATCGACTTAGACTTCATGCCCTCGCTACCACGTCTGTAATAGCGTGCTACGGCCACATCTTCAACAATGTAGCCCAGTTCATCCGGTACTGACGTAAGAGCCGGCAGATAGCCGAGCATCGCTTTCCCGACGTTGTTGATGATAAGCGTAAGTAAGTCATCCTGTTTAGTATCAGTGATGCCTAACTGCAATTTCACATTACTCAGCGTCTGCGTCAGTTCCATACAATTCACCTTCAATCAATGCTTCAAGATCGTCACGCTTCACTTTAGCAGGCACTTCAATGCTGTGCTTCTTAGCAAGTTCATTCAGTTCAGAGACTGTCAGCGGCTTAACAAGAACTTCTTTAGCTGCATTCTTATCAGACGTCACTTCTTCAAAGCGTTCAGCGTCATACGTCTGAAAGATTGCATCCTTAGTGTGACTGACTGATAGATTCAATCGGTCTGTGAATGTTACCAACACTTTTCCTAACATAATTTCACCACCTTAATAAGATTAGGAGGCCGTTAAGCCTCCGGTTATGCTACTGGTACTTCAGCTGCTGGCGCCAGCTTAGCGAATGCTTCTTCTTGTGCAATGTGGAAAGCAACATCCATCGTGCAGCGTAAAGAAATCAATTCTTGCTCATATAGATTGACTGGAGAGCCGTCTGCATTTGTGATTGTTGATAGTTGAGCCTGTGTAGAAATCTCATAGCTCATCGGGTATGGCACACCGTAGAACATCTTGTCGAAGTCACCTGCATAAATTTCGCCTTTCTTGATCTCTGATGATTTCAAGTCAACTACTGGTAGACCATCAAGTGTCTTAGCAGATTGATCGTAGTAGCGTTCTTTTGTCACTTCATCAATTACGCCACGTAAAGCAGTTTTATTTTGGTTTTTAGAGATAAAGGCATTAGGGTCAACGTCATGCGAAAGCAACTTATCTTCTAATTCTAAAATCTTATCTAAATTGATTTCTCCAGTGATTACATTGCCTGCATCTGTTGCTGCCTTAGCGACTGATTGAACGAAAGGATTCTCTACTCCTAATAGTCCAGCTTCGTCGAATTTCTTATAAAATGCTTCAGCAATTTGCGGTTTCATCACATTGAAGAAATCACTATACGTATAGTTCAGGTACTCCCGTGATGCTAAGATAATAACTGCAAGTTTATGAGAACGCATTGTAGCGCTGACTGTAGTTGGTTTAGTTGTTTTGATTTTTTCACCCTCTGCAACCCAGTAAGCGCCCGGCTTATCAGCCCAGTAAGTGAATTTCTTTTCTGATTTTCCGCCCATGTCAACAGCTTTACCCAACTGCATAATTTTAGAGTTCTGCATGATATCCAGAAGGATAGGCTCATTAAAATTATTGAGTAATGTGCCATCTTTCATTTCGTGCATCATCACGTGATCTGGATTAAACGTTTGCGGTGTCATATTTGGTGCTGCAAAGAACTGAATGTTTAACTTCAGTTTTTCTGTCATTTTGTTCATAAGTTAGTCTCCTTTTTATTTAATGATTCGATTTTCATTTCCTAGCTCAACAAACGATTTACCACTAGCTGTTTGTCCATTGAATACGGTCGCTCCCGCACCTGGCACTGACTGACGTGTCGCTTCTTTGACTGCTTCACGTTTGATGTCATCAATCACTGTGTTAAGCGTCTTAATCTGCTCTAATGCCTGTTCGTTATCTTCTAATGTGATAAATTCAGCTAGTTGTGTCGGCAGTTTACGCTCTGACAAAGCACTGATGACGTCTGCTTTAACCTGCGTGCGTGCAATCTCTGCTTCACGACGTGCCAGGTCTTTTTCTTTCTGCGACAGTAATTCTTCCTTGCGATCAGCTTCAGATAACTTCGAGAGGCGTTTGTCCTCTTTCAGCTTTGCTTCTACTTTCTCATCGAGTGAGGCTTCCCACTCTGCCTGTTTCTTAGCAAGGACCTTCGCTAGTCGCTTGTCTGATTCCGATTCAATCTTCTTGTTCAGTTCTTCCTGCGTTAACGTAACCGGCTCGTCATTATTCTTGTCGTTATCCGTGCTTTTATCGTCAGGATTCTCATCAGCAAAAAATTGTAGGTTCAGTGGCAACTTCGTAACTTTGTACTTTTCCATTTGTATGTTCCTATCCACACACATAACGCTCTCACAGGCATAATAAAAAGCCCTTTAACCCTCCGACATGGTAAACACCCCGGAACACTAAAACGCTTGTTAGAATGGCTCTATTTAATTGTTATCCGTGTACATAATTTAGTATGAATAGTTTATGACGACGTGTTCAGGTCGCAGCTGTTGACGTACAGCTGGACGAGATAGGGATGACCTCCTAAGTAAAGAGAATTTTACTATCTAATGCCTGGCCAGTCTCTCGACGGTCGAGTAAGTTATAACTTCTTAGCAATATCCATCACAGTATTTAGAGTCATCTTAGCTAGGCTACCGATTTTCGCATCTTTTTGCTTATCGTTAAGTAAACCTAACTTCTGCTCAACTTGAATATTTTTAAGTCCTTGTGCGACCATCTGACTGTACTTCTCAAGCTGCTGCACTGTTTCAGGATCCATACCACGTGTCATTCTTAAAAGTACTTTAACTTCTGCTTTTTTCATGACTTTACTCCTATTAACCCGAACAAACGACCAATATCTTTGAATGTATGACCATCATACGCTGGTGCATGCTCAAGTTCTTCGACATCGTACATGTCCCAGTATTCCATGTGGTAGTGATATGTGTAAGTGCCTTCTGGTGTATAAAGTCCGACGATGAACATATCATCATACATTGTGCCATCGTCATGTAACTTCGATTTGAAAGCATTCTCTTTGTACGTGTTGCAGATAACTGCAAACAAGACCGCTCTATCATGGTAAAGCTGACCGATTGTATGGTATCCGTCTGACAAATTCTTAGTAGCGATTGCTCCATCTTCTTTAAGTTCGGCAATCTGTGCATTTAATAAACGTTCAAGTGGATTAGGTTTACTATTATAATCAAACATTACTTTCCGCCTCCCAGCATGTACTTAATCATTCGTTCAAACATGGCAACAGTCTCCGGAAACACACTCGCAAAGTAAGCATAGGCTTTCAGATTAGTAATCAGTAATGAGAACAATTCTGCGAATATCTCGATACCGACCGGGTAATCATCCTCCCAGTATTCAGGGCCGTGGCCATATCCAAAGTGTCGTTCACCTTTGGTTACTCCGTCTACAAGACTTGATATAGACAGCCAGTAAGCTGAATCTTTAGCATTATACTTTTTAGCTAGAATGATATAAGCCTTGTCTTCATTGACGCTGTGCTTCTTCATTGTTTTCTCAACGATTGCCTGCCACTCTTCAGCAGCGATATCAGACAATGATTCATCTTCATCATTAAACATAACTGCCGCTGCCCGCATATTTCTGCCGAGTCCAATCTGATTCGCATACTCGCTATCAATCACATGTCCTATCTCGTGGAAAAGAGTCCTGGCATACTCGCTTACATCACTACCATCTATTCCGTAATCCATATATTTTGGATTGATATAGATAGCATGTTTTTCTGTGTTGTAATAAGCACTTTCCTCATTCTCGCTAACAACGATCTTCACATCGCCATACTGATTAAACAGCTGTACAGCCCGTCTGTCAGCCTTGTTTAACTGTTCCAGTACTTTCTGTTGCTGTTCGTCATTCAGGCCCTTCCTGTGCATCTCTGTGAGCGTTGGCGGCCTGTTCTGTTCTGCTTTCTCAATAGCTTGCTTAACTGTCTGCGTGTCCTGATTATCCATCTTGTCGATTCGATTCATAATGTCATCAATATCATCAAGTACTTCATCATTCTCAGAGTCCGCCTCAGCTTCAATCTGCTCGTCATCGATAAACAGTTCGCCGTCCTCTTTATCCTCCCAGTCGATTGCCGACTTACGCTTATAAGGAATAGTCGTTGACCTGCATAAAGCATGAGTGGGTGGTGCATTGATTCCGACCTTCATATCAGCAACATCAAACACTTTGCCGTTGAGACCTCGGCAGATGTCCGTCGTCCGGTCATCAATTACTGACAAATACTTATATTGCATAATGTCCTGCTCTTTGTAGCTAATCTTCTGTGCCTCTGTCTGCACCCTGGATACCTCACTGATTAGCAGCCGTCTTGCTTCATATTCACTGCGGCCAGTGAGTTCCCTCAGACGCTTGATGCCTTCCTTTGGATGACGGCCACGTAATACGGTATTGATGACTGTTTCATCGACCACTTTACGCACTTCATCCATGTTGTCCCACAGTCGCTCTGACCAAGTAGCATCATAGTAGGATGCATTGACAATCGCATGTATATCTTTCTGCTGCACGCTGATGTTACCGAGTAAGCCAGCCTGACGCTTCAACTCACGCACAGCACCATCATTGAGGTAGTCGTCCATTGTGTGCTGTACATCGTTTGTAGCAGCTATCAAATGTGTGTTGAGTGCAGTGAGAAGAAGTTCCTCTCGATTGATTCGCATTGAGACATTGTACAGTCTGAGTCGCTTATTCGCTTCATCTGAAAAGTCCTTATCCTTCACGTACTGCTTTGCCATTGCCTCATGTGCGATGACATCGTATTCACTGACTAGCTTTCTAGCTTCAGCGACTGACACACCCTCTTTATCCGCATACCGAGCATAGAACGATTCAATCTCCTTCTGACACGTGTTCATAGCGTTCTCTAGGATGCGTTTCATTTCAGCCGAGACTTGCGCATCCTTCATCATTTCAACTGTCAGATTGTCCTTTTCACGCTCAATCCAGTAGGACTCCTTATTGTTCTTCTTGGGCATTGTCAGCACCTACCTGTGCATAAATATCTGGCCGGCTATTCTCAAGGGCCTTTTGTTTCTCCTGCTGTTCCTCCTGGATCCGTTCCATTTCTAAGGTGACATCAGGAATAAATGAGAACAGCATCATGAGCGTTTCCTGACTGATTTGACCTCCGGCATTAATGTAAGCTGTGAGTTCATCAATCATTGACTTAGGCAGATTACGCTTGAACTTATATTTCATTTCCTTCAGGTTGACTGACTGATCTAGTTCGCTGTTTGTCTTCGCGATTGATTCCAGCAGATTATATCTGCGTCTCAATCCTTTAGCGAACAATCCTTCTTTGATGATGGCTCTCTGTTCCAGGAACATCAGCTTGTACTTCGCACTCTCCCCTGACGTATTGCCTCCAAAGTTCTCATCGCTCATATCAGGCGTATTCGTAAACATATGGATGCTGTTGTTCAGACGATTCTTATAGGCTTCAGCACCAGCTACATCATACTTCTTATAGATATAGTCACCTTCAACGTGTCCCTCAGTTGTACGATTATCATCTGTCTCGTAAGTCGGCGGCTCCAGTTTCATGATACGTGCAGTCTTCTGCAGTTCAGCTGCGTTCGTCGGTAATTCAAAGTTACCAATCAAAAGCAGTAGTGCATCGTTCAAGTCGCTCATGTAATTAGCTGTGTCTGATTGAGCGCTGTCCATTAAATCAATCAGTGAGATCACTTTCTCATAGTCGCCGATACGGAACTCATTCGCTCTGTATTCTGTGATTGTGACCTTATTGAATGCATGTGCGGCAGGTTCCTTACGTTGCTTCGGCTTGTAGTTATTCGTGCTTGTAGCAGTGAAGTAGTACGTCATGCCGTCGGTCACAACTTCCACATTGTAGACAAGTTCGCCTTCTGACCATTCAACATCAATGCTTGAAGCAGGGTAATATCTGACTGCTGCAATGCTGTTCTTCTCTAGCGTATCGTCATAAATAACAAATGTGCTTTCTGCATCAGTCTTATAAATGCGTACCTGATCTTTATCGTTACGGATCATGTACTCATACGCCCTGCCATAGATAGATAAGTCCAAACCGATTGAACGGTTATGTGAGACGATATCGTTCAAATCATTAAAGGATTCAATATATTCTTTTGCTGTTTCATCCTCGACTACATAATCAATCGGATTCCCCAAGAAGTAACCGTTGATGAAGTCAGCAACATAGGCAGCATAATCATGTGCTGCTCTATTGTCGGCCATCTGCTTGTCAGCACGTCGTGTACTGCGTTTCTTGACGTTGAATGTCTTGCCCTGATAGTAATCTGACAGAATCCGTAAACGGGGTGCCTGATAGCTGATATGATGCTCAGTGAACTTACCTAATGTATCTAAGTCATTTAATAAATCATCGTTTGTTCCGCCGTACCGATAATCAATATTGATGTAGTTGTTTGTCATAATGCCTGTGTGATTATTGTAATCAAGATCACGTTCAAAGTTATTGACTGTCATTGTGTCACTCATGTTCTCACTCCTTTATAACCCTAATGCTTTCAACTGATTAAGCTGTCTTGCAGGGTCCTTTTTCGTTTCTTTTCGTTTAATGTGGTACTTTTCTAATGCATATCTGAGCGCATCCATACAGTGATTATTTTCATCTATCGGCTCATTCAGCCACTTACCTTCTTTATCCTGCTTGAATGTATAAGTGTTCAGTTCCTCGATGGTGTTTACACATGATGGATGAACGTATATCTTAAATCCTTGAACGAACTGAATGCCCTGCATGATGGACCCTTTGCCTTTGATGGACCCTCTTATCTTCGGTACGCCCTTATTACGTATCTCAGCTATCAGACGTCTTTCCGCGCTGTCTGCTGTAATCTCTGCGTGCTGATAGCCTTTCCGGACAATCATCTTAAAGATATCGTCTGTGAGCATTCCTTTTTCATAATGCTCGTCATAAATCCATAGTTCTTTATTCTCTAGGTCAACAATGGCGCTTTCTAAAGTTGTCGGATCGTGAGTGAAACCAAAGTCCATACCATGTGCTTTCTCCTGTACCTGCTTGTACTTCTTATACCATTCAAAATCGACCACTTTAAAGTTTTCAAATACAAGTCCTTCAGCTATGCCCCAGTCGCCGTCACAGACGATTCTCGCACGTTTAGGATTCTTAATATATAAGTCCTCATATCGTGCAATATCGACTTCATCAAGCCACTCATTGACTCTGAATGTTGTTGTCGTACTGAATGTGTTATCCAGCCTTGTTTCTTCATCAAAGAACGTCTCTTTGAGCCAGTGTCGTTCTGACCACGGGTTAAATGTGACAGTTATCTGTTTGAAGAAGTCGGGTGCATCGTAACTACCCCGTATTGATTCAACGACCGTACTAAACTTATCGTATGATTCGACCTGGTACGCTTCCTCAAACCAGGCAAATGATAAGATGCCTACATCAACCGTGATTGACGTTATCTTCAATGGATCATCAAGACCACGGAATAATATCTTCTGGCCTGTCGGCTTGTAAGTAATCTCTGGAAGGCTTTCATTGAATTTAAAAAGGTGTGCAACCCCTAACCGGTTACACGCCCACTTTAAATCTGTATAGGTCGATTGTTTGTTTGTATTACTGAAGCGTCTCACTACAAGTAGGTTAGACCATGGATGTTCCATGATGCGATAGATATAGTTGAGTGCTGTTGTCTTTGATTTCTTGCTACCACGAGACCCCTTGACCACTCTGTAGAAATGTTTATCGTGCCAGAAACGATTATAACCACCGCCGATGATACCTTTTAAATTAAGTGCATTCTGCATGACTTAATCGTCCAGCGGAATGTCATTGATAATAGTCGGGGTGGTGATTTGCACTTCTTGTTTATCTGTTGGTTTATGGCCAGTTCTATCTAATATATCGCTAGCTGCGTTATACCTTACTAGTTCACTTTTGGCATCGAGTAACTTCTCCATCGTTTTCAGCGCTTTGGGCGTCAAACCTTTTAAATAATCCCTTTCAACTTCTAGTAGAGCATCTTTAAACTCCTGTTTCTTTTTCCAATTCGTAATTGTCTGTTCAGTTACTTTTAACTCTGAAGCTATCTCTTTCTGAGTCAAAACACCTTCGAACATTAATGTGACAGCTTTTAATTGCTTTGAGTTCATCAAGAAAACACCTCCAAAATTAAAAAATATTAAACTGCCCAGCTTGTTAATTCGTCACGATTTATAACATCTGTATCAAATATCGCTTTCTTAAAAGACTCTTTTAAAGTGATAATATTCTTTGCTATTTTCCTCTTATCATTTTCTCGTTCAGCAATTAAATATAGTTGCATGAAATTTATTAAAATCATTTGAATCATAGAATTACTATTCATTACATCGATTTCTTTTTTGTTCTGTTCTTTGACCCAATTTACAAATCTCTTTTGTTTCTCTGACAATTTAACATCCAACAAAATAACATTGTTTACTCCGTCTCCACCGTGAGTGAGATTGTATCCATGCTTAAATGTTTCTTTCAACGCTATCCAGTGAATCTCTTTCTCAAAAAGTTCTCGTCTACTTGTAGCATAATCGATAACTTGAATCACAAAATTTTCTGACCCATATTTTCTAATTGCCTTCCCTATAATACTGTCAGCCTTTTGATGCTCTTTAAAACGTTGATTTATATCTCTCGTGGTAATACCTATATACTGCTTTTTGTTCACTTTATTAGTTATACAATAAACTTTACCTTCCATCATCTATCACTTCCCTTATGTTAATTACACTTTAAATTTTTGCATTAAAAAAACACCTCGAAAGGTGTAATTGTTAACTATTATTGCTTACTAAAATCAATTTCAAAACCCATATACTTAAGTTCTTTCAGAACTTTGTATTTCCAATCATCAACTACAGGAATGTATAACAAACCTGATATGTCAGAGTGCAAATTTACTTCATTAGAACTGTTTATCATAACAACTTTATCTTTTCCCAATTCACTAATGGCATAACCATGCTCAAAAATAACATTTGGTCTTGCTTGCGATCCATCATTTACTTTATCATCTGCTGAATAAATTATTATTGCTGCTTTACATTTCTTTATTTCTTCCTGAAATTTTTCTAATATCATTTTCCCGCCATTTACTGTCTCTGAAAGGACTACAGGTTTAATACCCTGGTTTAATATAGTTTTTTCTACTTTCAATTTTAATGATTCATCATGCCCATGAACGATAAAAATACTATTTTCTTTTTCTGCCTTGGTAGCATGTTCGGGTTCATTGAAAACTTCAATTTCATCATCTATTTTTTCAATAACAGTTTCAATAAAATCAGTTACTTCTTTTAGAGAAGTCGCTCTATAAAATGATAAGTTCGTGATACCTCTTAATTTTTCAGTCAAATATTCATCTTCAAGCATCGAAACAACAATATAATCCATTTTTTTATAGCGTCAGATAAATTCATAGATGTAACTTCATTTAATATTTTTTCTGACTTTTCACGAGCTTTTTCCCATTTTTTTAAATTCATTATATTCTCTCCCCTTCAATTTATATGAATACTTCAAGTATACAAAAAATCACCTAGTTTCCGCTAGGTGGTTTCACGTTCATATAAATTTAGGAGGTAACCTTCAATTGGTCACGTACCTAGTATAATATATTTTTTTAATATTATAAAATAATAATTATTTGTATTATCCATCTATTCTGTTGACTTTGACGCATTAGAAAGTTTTTCCACAATACCATCTATCCTCTTTCCGACCTGTGACTTATGCAGCTGAACCAGCAGTCCGATCTGTGTATGCGAATAACCACGTTTCAACAACTCAAGAATATACATATCCTTGTCGTTTTTAATCACATGTTCATGTTCATCAATAAACTTGACCTTAGTTGCTAGCTTATATATATACGAATGAGTTCCCTGACGTTTTAAAACCAAGTTGTAAACTTTATCCCCTGTCTGCCCCTGTCCTTTTGGCATCGCTGCCTGTATACCATATTGTGCAGTACTCATGCTGTCATTGCTTAGTAAATCTGACTCAATGGCTGTGAGCATCCAAGGGTAATCCTTTAACATCTGTCTAATCTCCTGTGGTGTGTACAATATGCGTTACCTCCGTGTTATTATTATTTTGCGGATAGTTATGTCACGGGCCTGTCCGGGTCCTTTTTTATTTATATAAACTTTAATTACATTTAAAATTAGGATATTATGAGTCAAAGGAGTGATTCTTATGAATAAGAAAGAATATAGTATAATTATTTTGATGATACTAGTATTAGTTTATATTGCATATAATTCCTATAGCATAATACCTGAAACAATTAATTCTGATGAATATAAAACATCTATATTTTCAGTTTTAGTTAATGCTTTTATGACTAATGCTAAAACGGCTATGTCAATAACTTTTTTTGTCATTTGTATTGGAATGATATTGGCTTTTGTCATCTTTATTTTTCAGTCATACAATCCATTAAAAGCACTACGTTTAATGGTTTTTGTGTTAATCGCAGTAAGCATTTATACATTCTTCAGCATTATAATATTACTTTCAATTAAACCTGATAATGCCGAAGCAATGTTGGCTTTACTTGGATTCATGTATGGTTTCACAAAGTTTTTGCCTTTCATGTATAAGAAAGTAAAAGAATCCATAACTTATGCATAATAAATCTAACTAATCGTGTGTATAATCACATGATTAGTTTTTTATCATTAGATTTTATCCCCTATCTATAACTTTTATCATATCCATATTTAAGATAAGAGGCGGATAAACCGCCCCGTTATTATGCTAGAATCGTGATTCTGTTCTGCTGCTCTTTCAATTCTTCTTCCAGGTACTCTTTAATCGACAGGATGGCCTGATTCTTCCATGCACCGCCGTCTGCCTCATATAATGCTGCCTGCAATCCTATTGAGCCGCCCTCACGCAATCTAAGCACAAATGCTGATTCCGGCTGACTGATCTCTGTGAACGTTCTGAATGGCTTCAGATAGACCGGATTCGGCACTTCTTCCTTAGCCTTTGATGCCACACCACGTTTTACTTCCACCTGCTGACTGATGCCATTATCGCCCGTCTGCATGACGTTTTCTGCTCTGATATTGCCGATAAGACTTAGTACCTTAGCACGTTCGTCAGATGGCACAAATACTGATTGAAGCTGGATGTTAAACTGCTCCAGATCCATAAAACTATTCAGATTAACAGCTGGGAGCTGTGCATTCGATACGATGACAAACTCGCGTCGCTTGTTAGCATTTAATTTTGATTCGACTGCCACTTTATGATGACTAAGGACTGAGACAATGTACTCTTCCTTGCCGTCAAATGCTGATTTGATATAGTCCACTAATCCAGTTAACGTTGTGACAGTCAACTCTTTGCGTCGTGATTTCTCAACCTTATAGATTTCTCTGTTTGTGTACTTCTCACCGTTTAAATCAAACTCAATAACATTACCTGTTTTCTCACTGATCCACTCCATAGCTTCTTTTAACATTGCCATTCCTCCTATTTGTATAGTGCTTTCTTATTAATTGGTGTTACGTTCGTTTCTTTCTCCACTGGCTCGCCTGCATCATCTAAAACCTGTCCGGATTCATCGAAATACGTCTGGTCTTTTGCTCCTGACTTCAGTTCTTTCGCATGTACACCCTTGCTGTCCTCTCCAGTGAGTAACGTAGCCGATACAGGCTCTTTTCCAACAGTTGTATGCTTGCTGTTCACTTCGACGCTCAACGTCTCCCTGCGGCTGTCTGATGAGATTTTAAACTCAATGACAACCTTGCGTGCTTTTGATGGATCAGTGTTAATGTCATGGATGTTCTTCAACACTGCCTCCATTTCTTCTTCAAATTTCTCCTGGACAGCACCGTCTAAAATTTTGTTTAAGTTTAAGTCGATTGTTTTCTCAGTCATGTTTCTTTTCCTCCATTTTTTTTAGTTTTCTTCGTTGTGCCTTGAGTCGCTGCAATTCGTCGTAATCAATCCATGTTTCTCCTGTCTCCTGAGTGTAGTACTTCGGTGCCTTGCATATCCAAAGTAACTCCATATCTGGATAGAGAGACATGAACAGCTTTCGCTTGAGCTTCGCCTCGGCTGTCGCCATTCCTTTAATGTCGATGACTATGATATGGCCTCCTGGCAGTGTCACTTCAAAGTCAGCGACATAGTAAGTCGCTCTGAAATGTGTTACTTTCTCAATAATCTTGTACTTAGGCTGCAGCTTGATGATGCTGATCTTATGCTGTTCTTTCTGATGAAGTAAGAACTTGTAATACTCACACTCAACTTCTGAATCGAAAGTGATGTCGTTATAGGTGGACTTCTTGGCGTTATATTTACTCTTGCCATCAGTGCGTGACATAATGGATCACTGCCTTCAACTCTTTGCCGTGAGGCACATAAAGAATGTTCACAACCTGCGCATCTTTCTTTGATTCGAGTTCGTGGATAGTGTTATTCAGCTGGCGCTCGAAGTCTCCGACAAGGGTGATCACCTTAACTTTCATCTGTTACCTCCACTAAATCAGATTCTTTCACGAACACTCCATCAATCATCTTGCCTTTTCTATCCTTAATCTCGTCATATGCCATCTGAACACATTCTATATAGTTGACGTTCAACGCATAAGCTAGGTCGAACAACGTCTCGATAAACCAGTGCGTCATCATTTTCAGCGTGTCCGTATCATTGCTGTACTTCAGACTATGTGCAAGACTGCCTGTTCGCAGCATAAGTGCGAGTGAGAACTGCAAAGCCATTTCAGCATCGTCTTTTATGGTTGATTCTTCGACCGAATCGACGAACTCGCTGATCGAGAAGTTTTTCTGCATTGACAGGATGGTAATGACTACATACGCGTCGCCTATACTGTCCTTGATGAGTTCCTCATTACCTTTAGCCATACCAGAGTATAGTTCTCCGGTTTCTTCTCCCAGCTTTAACATCTGTTTACGTGGATCAGCAGTGTGTAAGTTTCTGTCGATTGCCCATTGCTCGATTTGCTCAGTTAATTTTTCTAAGTTATTCATTTATTGCTCCTTCCAGAAATTCTTGAGTTCTTCCTCAAGCTTTCGTTTTTCTTCCTCGCTGACTTCTTGTACTTGCTGATTCTTGTTTGCTATCCAATCAGGTGTCTTCTCGTAGGATGAATTGGTCTTGCCATATGTCTGCTTGGTCTGTCGCTGCTGCTCATAGAGTTTGATTTCTTCGACGGTCGTCAATTTCCTTTTCTTCCAGTCGTTGAGCAGCCAGTTGATGAACTTGTAATCATGATTGCCACCGTATGCAGACTTTTCGATTGCATGCATCATAATCTCTTTACCGTACGATTCATAATCCTGTTGAATCTTTTGATTAGTCATAGGCGATGGATTCATTTCGATATTTTCCTGATAGTTCTGATAGACTTGCTGAAAAGTGTCGTCGTATACAATACTTCTTACATTCTTATCATTCTTTAATTCTTTATCATTCTTTACATTCTTGTGTATAGTGTCACCCTGTCGTTCTCGCATTGTTCCGACCGTTGTTCTATCCGTCGTTCCGTTCGTAGTACGTTCATCGTTCCGACCGTCGTTCCGTTCGTAATTTTTCGGGTCTTGATAAACGTTGTAGTTACAGACTTTAACGATGATTCCGCGCGTTGTCTTCGTCGTTCTAATCATTGTTCCGTTCGTATTCATTTCGTCGTCGTTTTCACCGTAGTCTTCATCAGTATCTTCGTGCGTTCTTCGTAACCACTCAAGAATATTAAAGATTTGAGTCTTGGATGGCTTCTCAACTCGATAGCCTACTTTATGACTGCAGGCATCCTGTAATTCAGGGATACTGATCAATAATTCACCGCGTTCAAAGTTACCTTTAGGGTTGTGTCTTGCTTTTGTCAGGATGTAAATCCAGACTTTTAAATACATCGGAGGCTTATCCCATATCTCACTTTCGATTAGCCTCCGAGATAGTAGGATATAGCCACCAGGTATGAAATCATTGCTCATTCTCTCACTTCCTGCGTTGACTAATTTTATAGTTTAATCACTTTAAACGACATTCCTTCAATGTTTTCAACATGTGTATAGCCTTTCTTTAAACGATCATTAATATAAGAATGGCTGCGTTTTAAAAAATTGTTGGCCCGTGCAATACTTCTAAATTCATATTCAATACCGATTGCATTGATTAGTTTTACTTTCATATTTGAGCTTTGCAAGTCGTGATCAAATGCATGATTAGTGTTCTCTTTATACGTACACCATTCAAGATTAGAGACATGGTTGTTTCTAGGATTACCGTCAATATGATTGATACATGTCTTGCCTGGCACTTCTGGAATAAACGCGAATGCTACAAGACGGTGTACAAGAAAAGATTTATCTCCCTTGTCTTTCCAGAGGGAAACTCGGACATCTCTACCTTTCGGATTCTTTTCTTTTAAAATTCTAGGTTTCCATGTTCTAACACCATGTCTTACTGAATGTGTTTGTTTGCCTTCTTTCGTTCTAACTCTGCCATAATCACTTACTTCATATATGCCTTCATAACCGACAACATCTTTCCAAGTCTCAATCATTAAATAACCTCCTTAGAACGGCAAATCATCCAGATCGTCATCAGTTAATGGTCCACCATTTGCAAATGGATTACTTGCGGTACTCACTGCCGGACTTGTGTTCTGACCCTGACTCTGTTTAGTCGTTCCATAGTCGTAACCTGCAGTACTTACTTCACTATCCTGATTATTCTTCTTATTCAGGAATAGAACTGTTGTATCTACGTTGTTTATGATCAACTGCATACCGTAGTGCTTCACACCGTTGTTATCCTCATAGTTGTTGTTTCTCATTTCGCCATCTACTGCCATCACATAGCCTTTCTTAGCATAATTATTGATGAAATCTGCAGTTTTCTTGAATGCCACGCAGCGGATGAAGTCTGATTCGTATTCCCCGTCATTATTTTTGAATGAGCGTTGGACTGCTATGTCAAAACTGACGAGTTCTGTTCCTGATGGGGTGACTCTGAACTCTAGGTCTCTGGTTATACGACCGATAAATTTACAGCTGTTCATGCTTTACCTCCTGCTATATAAACGGGTACGCCCGCAATCTTTTGTATTGAATCCTTGATCAATGGTGCATTCGAATTACTGTTTGACAAATGAATCAAGTGAATCTCCTGTAGCTTGCTTGTATCTGTCGCCTGCAGAAAATTCGATGCATGTTCCAAACTGAAATGTGATTTCATGATTCTATGCGCAAGTCCAGGATGCAATGTGCCTTCCTGAATGTTCTTCTGCATTTGCTCATATACATAGTTGATTTCAAGCATTATATGCGTGATGCCTTTGAACTTGTATCTGACGTAATAAGTGTCTGTAACGAACAATAGCTTGTAACCGAAATCGCTCTTCAGTAGGTAGCCGCATGGCTCCTTTGCATCATGTTCAATATCAAACGGCAGGATGGTCCATGTGCCAATCTTGAAAGGTTCCTTGGTGATGGTTCTATATAACCTATGATGATATTTTTCTGGCACACCAATGACGTTAGCTGTACCATTCGTTAAATAACAATCAAGCCCATTCTTCATGTATTCAACCATATGTCCTGCGTGATCTAAATGTTCATGTGTGATGAGTACACCTTTGATTCTGCTTGTCTTAAACTGTAGTGCCTTCTGAACTGTCTTGAAGTTGATGCCGGCTTCAAGCAGAAGTTCGGTCTGGCCATCTGATATGCGATAGCAGTTACCAGACGACCCCGAACCGATTGTCTGAATTAAAATGGGTCTTCTTCACTTTCAGTTTGATAAGTTTCTGCAGATGCCGGCTCGCCTGCAGTTACCTCTTCGAACTCAGTAACATCTGTATATTGTGCTTCTACAACTTCAGGATCAAAGTCCAATTCCTCTTTGTTGGCCACTTCGTTGACTTCAGCGTCGAATACTTCTTTTCGTTGACGTTCATCTGCCTGCTTCACATGCTGCAGGTTTTCGTCCGTTGAAGAATTGATGTATCTTTTCGCTGCTCGATTGATGACTGTCTTCTTAGCCATTTCTTCTTTGAAGTTGTTGTGAGTCTTTGAAGTTTCCAGTGCTTTCTCATCCTTAATCATTGCTGACTGCATCCATGCCTGCTTGATCTGGTCCATTGTCATGACCTCAATATAATTTTGACGGTCATCATCAAAAACGATTGTGCAGTAAGCGCCGATGATATTCTCCTTCTTGATGTTGAAGAAGTCCTGCTCATGGGAGATTGATTCAATACGTCCAGTGCCGTCTAGTTTCTGTTTGAATGTGTCGCCTTCGTAGATGACCTGTGCCACAACATCTTTAGCGCCTGCGTCACGTTTGAGCATCATGATGTTGCCATGGTAGCTTCTTTGCAGTGTCAGTTTGTCTTTATAGACGATAAAGTAGCACTGGCTCTTTGCAGGGTTTAAGCCTTGAGTGACCATATCGAGCAAAGCATTGGCCACACTCTCTTGAGTCACGACTGATAAAGCCGGCTTATAATTACGGTCTTGAGTTTCATTGATCTTTAACCATGCCTGCTTCAATGCATTTGAAGCCTCGTAATCCCTTGGTAGTGATAGATTGCCTTGTGATTCAAGCACTCGTACCTTGTTCAGCACATTGTCTGAAACGTTCTTTTCTGCTACTAGCTGTTTCTCTACTTTTTGTAATTGATTATTTGTCATGTTTATTGCTCCTTTGTTTGGTATAATCTTTCTATCAAAGTGAAAGGGGTACTTTATGATTAAATTTGAAGATATGAAACCCGTCGATAAAATGTTTGATAAAGAAGAAATTGAAAAGCAAATTCTTAATTCAATCATTCTTAAAGACAATGAAACTGATTATCGAGTAATACATGTTCTAGGTCGAAATAGATATTTGGGTTATCATAAATTTAAAGAAACTGGCACTGCCTACTACGTTTCTAACTTTATGTGAGTATTCTCAGTTCCTTATCCTGCTCACTTACAATCAATTTGACTTGCTGTGATTCTGTCTCTAGGACATCTGTGACTGATTCGGCATTGTCGATGAAAATCGGTGCGTAAAAATCAAAGTGCTTGGATAACGTATTGATGATGTCGAGACCGACATTAATTCTCGCTGCGTTGTTCAGGCCTTTGTCATATTCAACACCGTCCACGGTCGTGATGCAGGTCTCTTCGATGTTGCCGTTTTTCAGTTCGTCGAACAGCTTAAATCTGGCCATCTTGAACTTCTCATTGATCGCTGCTTCAATCGTTCTGACCTTGGATTGATTGAACTGATCAATCAAATGCAGCTGATAATGCAGCTCTTCCTTCACTTCGACCAGCCGCTCTTCCTCTGCCCGTAGTTCCTTCACCCGTTCCATTGCTCGAGCGTTTGCCTTGATGTCTGCCTGTGCCTCCTGCATGATCATAATCTCTCGATTATTCGTTTCAATCTCCTGCTGCAGTACTTCAATCTTCTCTGTATTTATTTTCTTGATTTCATTACGCTGCTTGTTAATCTCAGCGACCTTCTGCAGTATTTCGTTGTACTCGTCAGTCTTTGTGATGTCAGTGATTTTGCTTTCAGCTTCAGCGATCTGATTATTTAAGCTGTCAATCTCTCGCTGAATATCTGCTGCCTGCTGTTCAATCTGCGTTTTCTTTTCTTCAAGCGCAGTAATGGCAGGCTTGAATGTTGCGCCTTGCTGCTTGATGCTTTCTCTCTCTTTTTCAAGTGCCTCAAGTCTCTGTGATTTATCCTGGTTAAACTGCTCTAATGCTTTCTGTTTGGCAGCAGCTTTCTGTTCTTCCGGAATTTCCTGTCCACAACATGGACACGGCCCTTCATCACTATGCGTGAATGTGCGTTCGTGTTCCTTCTTGATTTCTTCCGACTTCGCACTATATTCGGCGAGTTTGTTTGTTCGTCTCTTCTTCTGGTCCTCAATGTCATCCTCAACCCTCTTCAGCTGTGAATTGATGTTCATCTTATTTGACTGTGCGAAGTCTAATTTTGCTTTCAGCTGCAGTACTTTGTGCTGACTCGTGCTGTCATGATTTCGTTTCAGCTGATTCTGCTGCTCATTCAGTGCGGTGATCTCGCTGCGCAATCTTACTTCCTCTGCGCCGTTCTCGATGTCGATGATTTCTGACTCAAGCTGCTTGTTCAGCTGCTGCAGATGATTCAATGTCTCTTCATCAATCGGCTCAGTCTCAATGATGTTTTTCTGTGCTTCATTGATTCGTACTGGTATATCTTCAATATCTGAGTTGGTCTTGGCCAGCTTGTCTTTGACGACTTTCTTCTGATCTTCAATCTTCTTGCCTTCAAGGTACTTCTTAAGTGGGTGAAGTTCTGCGTTAGCTTCGATGATTTCTTCATCGGTCATATTGCCGCAGACTTCAAAAAGCATCTTTCGCCGTTCGGTCCAGTGAAGATCATTGAATGACTGAGGATTGGTGACAAGCTTAAAGACATCCTCATCAATAATGTCAGCAATTTCTTTTTTGTAGTTGGTGATGGTTGTTGGTACTTCGTTGATGTACTGTTTGGATGTCCGACTCTTCGTGTATTCCTTGGCACCGGTCATCTGATTCTTTGAGTACTTCGGATGCGATTCTTTCGTCAATGTCAGCTTCTGGCCATCCATTTCAAATTCAGCTGTGACTGTCGGAACCAGTTCGTATTGTTCTTGATTGTTGCTATCTACTGGAACAACATTGATAGTTTTTCCTGCTAAGTTTTTATCGAAGAGAAGCCATTGCAGGGCTACTGCAGTTGTCGTCTTACCTGCAGCATTTGCTCCATAAATTGCAGCATCACTACCGTTAAACAGAAATTCTTTTGACTTCACTCCTGCAAAGTTCTCAATGGCTAATGTCATGAGCGTAAATTTCATTTTCTATACTTCCTTTCTTCATCCATCAGACCATCCAGAACGACTTGCAGGTTGTTAGAAACCACTTCAAATTGTGATTTGAGACTTTTATCATAGAGTCTTCCACTCCATCCCTCTCTGGTGTTGAACTGAACGACTAATCGACAATAGTTACAATGTTTATTGAATCGTAAGGGATCCATTAAATTCTTGTGAAATCCATATCCTTTCATGACTAAAGCATCACCTGGCATAATCACTGCCATTTGCAAAACTCCTTTCGTGTGTTACTATATTTTTGATTATTTATTTATTCGTCCTGATTGCAGTCAGGGCGTTTTTTATTGGTATAATCTCCTTAGAAAGTGAGGTGATAATATTGCTAGAACTTAAATACAAATTAGTGAATCGTGATGGTATCGGTAAAAGCCCTGAATTTAATAAACATCCAGGTGCTTATGTCGCTCATTGTCAACATATCGATGGGCTGTCTCAAAATATTCATACTTTCCAAGATGGCACAATGATAATTGACCAAGTATATGCTGGAAAACAAATTCTTTACTGTGATAAGCCTATTTCATACAGAAACGGTAAGATATTTGTAGAAAATTAATTTTTGCCACCGAGTTTAATGTCAGTTAAATCACTTTTCCAAACTTTCTCTTGTCCAGCTCTCTTAATCACTTCCGCCAAGATGATGATTAAGAGGGCTATTTTTATGATCTGCATGATTTTAACTTTCATGATTCTCACCTCTTTTCATTGTTTTATTGTCATCACATGGATGACGCCGCCGTTTGAGTCATTCCAGTTGCAGTGGACCACTTCAGCGTGATGGTCTTACGTGGCCGTTCTTTGATGCCGGATGCAATCAATAGTTCATCAAGTTTCATCGTTGTACCCCCACTTTTAAAAGCATCCAGAAACACCCTGCAATCATGAGTGCCGCAAACAAGCCAGTATTAAGCGCCTGATTATTAACCACTACGTAAGCCATCGCTATAAGGAAAACAATGATTGCCATTGCTGCGATTAACGCTGTATTAAATACCTTCATTCACTCACCCTCTCAAGCACTTTTTTATATGCATCTATGACATCCGGATAGAGATAAACAACTCTTGTTCCAACACGTCTTGTAACCTCTACTAATTCCGGCTCACAAGTAAACTTGGCAAGCAGTGTCGATCTTGATAGCGATGTAATCTCAGCAAGCTGCCAAATATCCACGGTTGCAAATTCCATCTTGTATTCTGCAATGATGGTACTGACTTGCTGCTTAACTAGGTCAGTAATCACTGCGTCATCGATAGTAAGATTCATGATCAGATCTCCTTATGCAATATCTGCTAAAAATTTATTGATAAAGTACTGCTGGCCCTTGCCTGTCACTTTCGGAGTCTTGTTGATTGAGATATGACCGTCTGAGTGCTGGATTGATGTCTCCTTGATTTCGAATAGTCCACGTTCCATTGAGTATTGCGTCGGCATATTGTAATCAGTTCCTTTACGCTTAATCAGGAAGCCGTTCTCTCTCATGTACTGGAATAGTCTTTTTTGCCCGATTTCCACGCCGTTCTGTTTCAGCAGTTTAGCCAGTTCTCCGACTAAGATTGATGTCTTACTTGCTGCCACTGCATCCGCAAAGATTGTTTTAGGCTTATCAGCTTCAATCTTCTCTTCAAGACTCACTATCTTCTTGTCTGCAATCTGCAGCGCTCGCTTCATAATCATTTCTGGACTGTTCCAGTGCTTCTCAACCTGAATGAAATACTGTCTCGCCTTTTTGCCCGGCTCACTTCTCTGGATCATTGAGATTTCTTTGGCCATGTCGAGCTTGATGATGTGGTCTACTTCCTCCGTATAGGGATTACGCGGATTATTGGTTAGTCTTTTTTGGCTAACCATAATGTAATCTTGGTTTTCTTCAAATCCGTATTCTTTCATGCGGTCAAACCATTTAGTATATTGAGTTTTGATTTCTAATGCTGCGTGCAACATTCTCCCGCTCACTACTACTTCGCCATTGTTGTTTTCTTGTACGGGGACGAATTGATTACTTGAATTTAATTCGCTCATGTTATCCTCCTAAGTTTTTAAAACTTTCTTTTTACGTAAGTCTGAGCTAAAAAAAATATCTTTTCCCTCTTCAGGTGTTAAATGTAATGCATAAAAAATTGCATTAATAGCTGAATAGGATGGCGCGGTCTTATTGTTAATAATATTGGAGATTGTATCTCTATGAAGACCTGTCTCACCTGATAAGTCATCAATGTTCATCCCATTGATAGCCATTTTCGACTTAAGCAAATTTGTATTAACAGGCATTTAAGTTCACCTCACTTTCTTATTGCGTAAGTTAACTTTAAACCACTGTTCTGAATCAGTCAAGCATTTCACGTAAGTTTTTCAGTTTTTTACTGAAAACATATTGCATATACCGAAAGTTTTCAGTATAATCTTCCATATAAGGGAGCTGATTATAATGTGTTTTTCTAAAAGGTTAAAAAAAGCGAGAGAAGCTAAAGGAATGACGTTATCAGAATTAGGTAAAAGAATCGGAAAAACCGAAGCAACTGTTCAACGTTATGAAAGTGGAAATATTAAAAACTTAAAAAACGAAACAATTGAACAACTTGCAGATGCTCTAAATGTTAATCCTGCTTATCTTATGGGATGGATCACTGACAAGCCTGAAAATTCTTTTATGAATGAAGAACCTGCACATTACAATCATAATCATGCAGAAGTTATCGCTGCTCATATTGATGACGATGCTACTGAAGAAGAAATCGAAGAGATACTTGCATATATTGAAATGAGAAAAAGCCTTAGAAACAAACACAAGTAATACTTTTACATAAAGGGGTTTTTACAATGCAGGTACGAGAAAGATTAATTGATCAATACCCTGAAGTATCAATTCAGTATGATCCAGCGATGCCGGTAAAGTTCGGCGGACTATATGAGCGCACTTATATGCATCCAAATGGATTGATTTTACTTACAGATAAACTCAATTATTATTTTGAAAACAGCATCCTAGCCGAAGAATACGGCCATCATGAAACATCATATAGCGATATTATGAGCTACTACGGAAAAACGTATAACGTTGATGCAGCACGCCAGGAACTGCGCGCTCGTCGATTTGGACATAAACTCTTGATACCACTCGAACAGCTTATAGAATGCTATAAAAATGGCTGCTGGGGTGACATCTATGCTATGTGTTTACATCTTGAGATAGATCGCAGTTACCTTGCTGTTGTTATCAATGATTATAAAAGTAAGTTTGGTTTGTGGGTTAAATATGAGGGATATTTAATTGGCTTCGAGCCGTTAGATATAAAAAAAATTTAGTAAAGGGGATTGGAAAATGAATTTTAAAATGTTGAGTGGAACACTGATTGCATCGTCTTTATTACTTGCTGCTTGTGGACAAGCTGAAGATGCTACTAAAGATGTTGGAAAAAAAGTCGAAGATACTGCTAAACAAGCAGGCGATAAAGCGAAAGAAACAGCTGACAAAGCTACATCAGAACCAAAGGCTCCAAATGGCGAAGCTGAGAAAGCACTGAATAAAGCAAAGCAATACTCTGATACGATGTATATGAGTAAGAAAGGCATCTACAATCAGCTGACGTCTCAAGCTGATCAGTTTAAGCCTGAAGATGCCCAGTGGGCAGTAGATAATCTCAAAGCAGACTATAAAAAGAATGCACTTGAAAAAGCTAAGCAGTATGCTGAAACTCAGAACATGTCGATTGATGCTGTTAAACAGCAGCTGACATCACAATTTGATGCGTTTACAGAAGAAGAAGCACAGTATGCAGTTGATAACTTAAAGTAAATACATGGGGGTATTTCGTATACCCTTCTTTTTTTACACTTATTTTCAGGAAAGGACTGATATTATGGCTAGTATCGATAAACACGGCAAAGGTTACCGGGTGCGTGTGTACTATAAAGATGAAGAAGGAAAACGTAAAGCGATTACTGAAACTGGTATTAAAACAATGGCAGAAGCAAAGAAAACTGCAGCAAGAATTGAGGCTGACCTGGATAAGAACATCATTATGCAATCAGTACCTACTCTCTATGATTACATTGATCAGTATATTGAAACTTATAGAGTCGGCAAAGTCAGCGTAGCCAGCACGGATATAGACCGCTGGAGCAAGAAACGATTATTCAAGATTGTTAAATACGATAAAACAACTAAAGAGCGTTCAGAGATTCAGTTGTATGATGAGAATATTAAACTAGATAAGGTTACTGGTACGATGCATCAAGGCATTATCAATCAATTATTTGAGCATGAGTTTAGTTTATCGACTATCAAAAAGACTAACTCACTAATGTATAGGGTGATGGAACGCGCTCGTTATGATGGCTACATTACTTTTAATCCTGCTGAAATGATTGAGTATAAGATTATCGATGAAAAGAAAAATGCTGAGTACATCCCGCATGATAAGATAGAGCCGTTTCTGGCAGACGTTAAGCGCCGTAACGTGTATCATTACTTTTTATTCCGTCTGATTATTGAGACTGGTTTACGTGTCGGTGAAGCCTGTGCGTTGACGTTTCAGGATATCGATAGAGCGAACAACACTATTCACGTCACAAAGTCTTACGACCAGAAACGCGACATGTTAGGACCGACTAAAACAAAACACCATCGCAACGTCTATATCACTCAATCACTGAGCAATGAATTGTTTAAGATGCTGCAGCTGCACAATGCAAATAAGATTATCAATCAATCACTCTACAGTAACAAATATAATTTCATCTTTGTAGATGATTACGGGCAGCCAATATCTAGGTCCTCCATTCATAACTCAATGATTTACTGCAGCAATAAAATATTAGGGTCACAGTTATCTGTCCATAAATTAAGGCACACTCACGCTACCCTATTACTTGAAGCTGGTGTCCCAATGAAAGTGATCCAGGATAGACTGGGCCATCAATCAATGGAAATGACTGAGAGAGTATACAGCCATGTGACGCCTGCTATGAAAGAAGAAGGAATGGACGCATTTAACCAGTATATAAAGAATGTTTTCTAAACCATTGAGTCCAGAATGAGTCCATCTCTTATTATTTTTGTATTTTTATGATGAATGGACTCAAAATAAAAAAGCCTTAAAGCGACATCGCTCTAAGGCTAAACTCTATTAATACTGCTTCATGTATTGATCGCGTTCCCATTCTGACACTTGGGTTCTATACATATCCCACTCAATAGATTTTGAGTTGATGAACTGGCGGTAGATGTGCTCGCCTAACGCATCTTTCATGATCGGGTTTTCGCGCATCGCTTTGATTGCTGTGTAAAGCGTAGATGGTAAGTCCTGTACGCCGACTGCTTCACGCTGCTCGCGGTTCATTTCATAAATGTTTTCGTTCACTGGTGCTGGTACTTCCAGCTTGTTCTTAATACCGTCAAGACCTGCCTGTAAAATAGTCGCAAGCGCCATGTACGGGTTTGCTGCCGGGTCTACTGAGCGTACTTCTACACGAGTAGACAGGCCGCGTGATGCCGGAATACGGACAAGTGGTGAACGGTTCTGGCCGCTCCACGCAACGTAACAAGGTGCTTCGTAACCAGGTACTAGACGTTTGTATGAGTTTACAAGCGGGTTACATACTGCAGTGAAACCACGGGCATTTTTCACGATACCTGCGATGAAGTGACGCGCATCATCTGACAGCTCCATCTCACCTTTTGGATCATAGAATGCATTGTCTTTCGGCCCTTTGAACAGAGAGACGTTGAAGTGCATTCCTGAACCGTTGACACCGAACAATGGTTTCGGCATGAATGTCGCATGCAGGTTGTGCTTACGCGCAATCGTTTTGACAACGAGTTTGAACGTCTGGATGTTGTCACATGCTGCGACTGCATCTGCATATTTAAAGTCGATTTCGTGCTGTCCTGGTGCGACTTCATGGTGTGATGCTTCGATTTCAAAGCCCATGTCTTCAAGTTCCAGCACAATATCACGACGGCAGTTTTCACCCAGATCAGTCGGTGCTAAGTCAAAGTAACCGCCATTGTCGTTCAGTTCCAACGTCGGCTCGCCTTTTTCGTCTAATTTAAACAGGAAGAATTCAGGCTCAGGTCCTAAGTTGAAATCAGTGAAGCCGAGTTCTCTCATTTCTGCCAGGACACGTTTTAAGTTGGCACGCGGGTCACCGTCGAACGGTGTACCATCCGGCTTGTAGATGTCACAGATTAAACGTGCCACTTTGCCTTTATCAGAAGTCCACGGGAAAATCACCCAAGTATCTAAGTCCGGATATAATTTCATATCTGACTCTTCGATACGGACGAATCCTTCGATGGATGAACCATCAAACATCATTTCATTGTCCAGCGCTTTTTTCAGCTGGCTGATCGGAATCTCAACGTTTTTGATTGTCCCTAAAATGTCAGTGAACTGTAGCCGTAAGTAACGGACGTTCTCTTCCTCTGCAAATCTGATAATATCTTCTCTTGTAAATTTAGCCATGTGAGCCTCCAAAGGTTTATTTATAGAATCTTGATAAATCTCCACGGTTTAATGGTACTTCTGTGGCATTCGGTTTTATGAAAATATCTTTGTACAGACGCTCGCGCACGCGTTTCTCTTCTGAGGAATGCTGAGACTCCTTATCTGCGATGAACTGCTTGATGGCTTTCATGTTGAAACCTTTTTCAAGCAGCACTTTAATCTCAAGCAGCTGGTCCAGTTCATTCATCGAGAACAGACGCTGATTGCCGGCTGTCCGTGCGGGGGTGATCAAGTTCTGCTCTTCATAGTATCTGATCTGTCTCGCTGATAGTTCAGTGAGCTTCATAACGACACTAATCGGAAAGACAGCCATGTTTCGTCTTACCGCATCTGACGACATCAAACCGCCTCCCTGTTAAGAACTTAATGCTAATTTATCATAGTTTTTTGATTAAAACAAATCCATGTGAGAAAACCTCACATGGAGTGCCGCATATTTCTATATTAATGATTACAGTTCGATGATTCCTTTCTGCTGCATCGTCTCCACCGCCTGGATAATCGCAAGTTTGACATGCTCGTACGTCAGCCCGCCCTGCACATAGGCTTCGTATGGTGCACGGAGCGGACCGTCCGCTGTCAGTTCAATGGATGCCCCTTGAATGAATGTCCCCGCTGCCATGATCACATCATCTTCATAACCCGGCATGTAGGCAGGCATCGGTGCGAACTGAGCATTGATCGGGCTCGCTGCCTGTATCGCCTGGCAGAACGTGATCATCTTGTCAGGATCGTTGAACGTCACGGCCTGGATTAAATCTGTCCGCTCAGCATCAAATTCCGGTGTCGTCTGCATGCCGAGCCGGGTCAGCAGCGCCGCCGTGAAGACCGCGCCTTTTAAGCTCTGGCTGACGACGTGCGGGCTTAAGAAGAAGCCCTGATACATCTCGTGCAGGCTGTACAGTGATGCCCCTGCTTCTTTGCCGATGCCCGGCGCAGTCAACCGGTAGCCGATACGCTCAATCAGCGCTTTGTTCCCGGCGATATAGCCGCCGATCTTGCATATACCGCCCCCGGGATTTTTAATGAGTGATCCTGCGATAAGATCTGCCCCCGCTTCAACCGGCTCACGCGTCTCCACAAATTCGCCGTAGCAGTTATCAACGAAAATAATTTTGTCCGGAAACTGCGCTTTAATCGCCCGGCATGCCGCTTCTATTTCAGCGATCATGATGGACGGTCTGCTGGCATAGCCTTTTGAGCGCTGGATTGCGATGACCTTCGTCTCGGGGCTGACGGCCTGGAGTACAGCTTGAATATCGATGCGCCCGTCTGCCAGCGGAACCGTGCGGTAGCTGACACCGTTCTCGATTAACGAGCCGATGCCGTTGCCGTTCACCCCGATCACTTCAAGCAGTGTATCATAAGGCTCCCCTGTAATATAGAGCAGTTCATCCCCGTGCTTCAGCTGGCTGGATAGCGCAAGCGTAATGGCATGCGTGCCTGAGATGACCTGCGGCCGGACAATCGCATCTTCAGCCTTGAAGACTCTCGCGTATAATGCCTCCAGCTGGTCGCGTCCCGTATCATCATAGCCGTAGCCGAATGTGCCGATGAGGTCATTCTCTGATATCCGCTGGTCACGGAACGCAGCCAGCACTTTCTTCTGATTGATTAAAGCACGTGCTTCTATTTGTGCATGAACGGGTCTCACCTGTTCATCTGTTGCTGTAATTAATTGCTGCAGTTGTTCATTCATCTGTTGTTTCGCTCTTTTCTGTCTTCATTATTCTGCTGACTGTCCCGCTGCCGGGACGTTCAAAACCGGTCATACGGTATACATCGCGTGCTTCGTCGTAATCTATGGCCGTCACCATCGTCTCCTCTTTCAGCTGACTGATGGCCCGTCCCTGGTCAGAATCGACGTTAAAGTGATACGGTGTCATCTGCCGCTGGATGAACCGTGACACGAACTGTTTCACCCGGCCGATATCTTCCTGGTTTCTAGAAGAGACGACAAGAGTATCATGCGTCTCCTCCTGCATTTCTTCTGTTACAAGGTCACTCTTATTCAGCAGCGTCACAGTCGGTATCGCCGCCATATCAAGAGATGACAGCAGGTTATTCACCGTCTTAATATGACCTTCATAGTTCGGATGGCTGCGGTCGACGACATGGATCAGGATGTCTGCATACTTCGCCTCTTCAAGCGTTGAGCTGAACGCTTCAATCAAATGCGTCGGCAGCTGCTGGATAAAACCGACAGTATCCGACAAAATCACTTTGAAGCCTTCATTGATCTGCATCACTTTGGATTTGGGATCAAGCGTTGCGAACAATAAGTTCTCTTCGTATGTCTCACTCTGCGTCAGCTGATTGAACCAGGATGACTTACCGGCGTTCGTATAACCGACAAGCGCCACTTGATACACCTGGCTTTTTTTGCGCTGCTCGCGGTAGCGCTGACGATGCGCCTTGATTTCTTCCAGCTGCCCTTTAATGTCATGAATACGGGAGCGGATATGCCGGCGGTTCGTCTCAAGCTTCGTCTCACCAGGCCCCCGCGTTCCGATCCCGCCGCCGAGACGCGACAGACTGACACCGTGGCCGGAAAGCCGTGGCAGCAAGTATTCATTCTGTGCAAGTTCCACCTGCAGCTGACCTTCACGGGATTTCGCACGCTGGGCAAAAATATCGAGAATCAGCTGCGTGCGGTCGATAATCTTGGTATCAAACAGATCAGATAAATGCCGGGACTGGCTCGTTGTCAGTTCATCATTGACGATGACGACATCAAACGTAATATCTTCGCGTTCAACCTGCTCCATGACTTCTTCAATGCGCCCTTTACCGAGATACGTCTTAGCGTCTGAACGCTCTCTGTTCTGTACATAGGTGCCGGCCACTTCAAGACCTGCCGTCTCACTGAGTGACACTGTCTCTGCCAGCGACTCCTGGAACTGGAAATCATCCATTGACTTCAATTGCACAGCGAATATAACAACGCGCTCTTGCTCTTTCTTTGTTTCATTCATGGCTTTCACGTCCTTTGTTACAGTGTAACGGAAAATGACCAAAAAAAACAGGCGCAGCTGCACCTGTCCTGATGATTCATTATTCTACAAACGTACTGATAGCATGCTTGTAGATTAAATTCTGTTTATCCCCGACTTTAATGAGAATGACATATTTGTCAAAGTCGAGTACAGTCCCTTTCATCTGAAACCCGTTGAGTAAGAATACAGTCAGCTCTGTGCCTTCGTTCTTATATTTATCCAAGAACGCGTCCTGCAGATTATGTTGTGTCATAAAGATTCCCCTTTTAGTTTAGTCGTCAATATGTCAACCATGTCAGCCATGGATATTGCCGTCATATCGTACCAGTCAAGAGACATCTGATTTCTGAACCATGTGAGCTGCCGTTTGGCAAACCGCCTGGAATTCTGCTTTAACTGCTCCACTGCTTCTTGTTGTGATAAGTCACTTCTGATGTAAGGCATGAGTTCTTTGTAGCCGATCGCTGTCATGCTTCTCGCATCGCTGTAGCCTGCTGCCATCAGCCGCGCTACTTCGTCGGTCAGTCCCTGCGCCATCATCATGTCCACACGACGATTGATCCGGTCGTACAGCACTTCACGCGGCATCGTTAATCCTACTAACAGCGTATCATATTTAGCGTGAATTGTCTGACTTTTCGATTGAGTCGTAATCGATTGATTATGCAGGCGGTTAAATATAAGGGCGCGGAGCATACGCTGCCTGTTATTCGGATGAATTGTCTCACTGGCTGCGGGGTCGCGGTCGCATAGTTCCGCAAATAATGACTCGTTTGAATAGTGCTCATACTGCTCAAGCAGGCGGCCGCTCTCTTGAGCATCTTCTTCCTGATACTGATAATCATACAGCACGGACTGAATATAGAGCCCTGTGCCTCCGACAATCATCGGTATGTGGCCGCGGGCGTGAATCGCTTCGATCAGCGGGACAGCCATCTCCTTGAACTGAGCGGCAGAATACTGCTCGTCCGGCTCTAAAATATCGATTAAATGATGGGGAACGCCGTCCATCTCTTCCGATGTGATCTTGGCGGAACCGATATCCATACCGCGGTACACTTGAATAGCATCACCGCTTATGATTTCCCCGCCGATTCGTTTTGCAAGTTCAATGCTGAGCGCCGTCTTGCCGACCGCTGTAGGACCGACGATGACGACTAGTTTGATCTGTTCATTCATCTCTGACAATTCCTTTTATCCATAGTAGTATTCTGTCGAGCACTTCGTCCTGATTCGATTCGAACAGCACTTCGTGGCGCGACTGTGTATAAAGCTGCACTCTGACGTGCTTCATGCCGACGCTCTTATAGTCCTTGCCGAGCTTCTTGATTCCCTTGCCGTAGTTCGAGAACGCATCTTCTTCTCCTGACACAAGCAGCACCGGCATCTCATGATTCATTTTCTTCATTTCTTTCTTCTTCTGCGTCCGCTTCATCGCCCGCAGTATTTCCGCAAGCGCATTCAGTGACATGTCAAATCCGGTGTGCGGGTCATCGATGAAGCTTTTCACGTTATCGACATTGCGGCTCAGCCAGTCGCTTTCAGTCTTCAGCGGTTTAATCTTCTTGTTGAACTGCTTCAGCGTCATCTGGTTAATCCGACGCAGTTTTGCCTTCTTGCCGAAGACGAGCATCAATGCGTTCAATGCCTGCAGCGACACTTGATGGCGGCTGTCATAGTAACTTGTGCCGCTCAGCACTAAGGCATCAAATAAGTCGGGGAACAAGATCACATATTGTCTGGCGATCATTGACCCCATCGAATGTCCGATCAGAATGACCGGTTTGTCTGGAACGACAAGAGACTCCAGCACTTCTTCAGCATGGCGGGCCAGCGTCTCGATGTGTTCAAAATGACCTCGCGCTTCCTGGTCAATCGTTTTGCCGTGTCCCATATGATTGTGCATAATGACTTTGTAGCCCAGCGCCTCAAAGTACTCACCGATCTTATAATAACGGGCCATATGCTCAGCCATGCCGTGCAGCACTTGTATCGTTCCGATTGGAGCGGCCGGTTCAAACACGGCGACTTCCAACTTCTGATTGTCACGCATCGACATCGTATATTCCTTCATCTGTCATCCCACCTTTTATTATTATATTATACAACAAAAAACACCTCATACCCCAATCAAGGTATAAGGTGGTAATGACTTAATTATTTCTCAACTGACACTTGAAAAGATGGTTCAACTGCTTCTCTGATCAGTTCATCGAGCTCGAGACTGTACTGCTGCTGCTCAGCGTCCGTGTAATTGAGCAGTCTGGTCATCGTTTCGATGACTGCTTCTTTATAGTTGTATACCGTTCTGATATCAAAGTACAGTGCCCCGGTTCTCCGGACGAAGAAGTCAGCCGGTTTGTAGACCATCTCATTTTGGATGCTGTAGACAAGTTCGCTGTATAGCACTAACGGCAGACCATTCACTTCATCATCCAGGCTGGCGTGGGCGATACTGAACAATTGCGGCGCATTAGAGCCGTAGCGATTTATAAGCTGCAGCTGCTCTTCTGCTGACAAGCCGAGCGCCGGGTTATTGTTCATCATATCCGCCTTATATTCTTTAAACCCTTTAGACCCGCCGACATCTCCACCGGAAATCGGTGTATGCTTCGTCTGAGACGCCGGGAACTTCATGCCGTACTGCTCTTTCAGACGTTCTGCCACTAAGTCCACAATCTCTTCGGCCATGTGACGGTAGCCTGTCAGCTTACCGCCGGCAATAGTGAGCAGCCCAGAATCGCCTTCCCATATTTCATCTTTACGGGAGATTTCAGAAGGATCTTTACCTTCCTCAAGAATGAGCGGACGGATACCTGCCCATGTTGATTCAATGTCTTTGTCTGTCACATTGACTGTCGGGAACATGTAGTTGATGGCTGCCAGCAAGTAATCCCTGTCTTCTTTAGTGACCAGCGGCGCTGTCTTCTTGTTATTATAGAACGTATCGGTCGTACCTACATACGTCTTGCCGTCCCGTGGAATCGCAAAGATCATCCGCTTGTCTTGCTCTGTATCGAAATAGACTGCCTGTTTCAACGGGAAGACACTGCTGTCGAAGACTAGATGGACCCCTTTAGTCAGTCTCAGCTGCTTGTTATTTTTAGAATAGTCACCGCCGCGCACTTCATCTACCCACGGGCCGGAGGCATTGACGACCTTTTTCGCGAGAACTTCGAATTTATGGCCGCCGATCAAGTCATCAGCATTGATTCCGATCACCTGCTCATCACGGTCATAGACAAATCCTGCCGCCTTTGTATAGTTGATGATGTCAGCACCGTATTCCGCGGCACGTTTCATGACTTCAATCGTCAGACGTGCATCATCTGTGCGGTATTCCACATAGTAGCCGCCGCCCCGCAGACCGTCCTGCTTAACGAGCGGTTCCCGTGCTATCGTTTCTTTGACTGACAGCATTTTTCTTGTCTCTTCTTTTTTGACGTCTGCCAGAAAATCATAAACTTTCAGCGCGATGGATGTTGTCAGCGGTCCGAACGTGCCGCCTTTATGCATCGGCAGCAGCATGAATTCAGGCGTTGTAACGTGCGGTCCATTTTCATAGACAATCGCACGCTCTTTCCCTGTCTCAGCGACCACACCGATCTGCAGCTGCTTCAAATAGCGCAGTCCGCCGTGGACCAGTTTAGTCGATCTCGAACTCGTTCCTGCTGCAAAGTCCTGCATCTCAACGAGAGCCACTTTCATGCCGCGCTGGGAAGCATCGAGAGCGATACCGGCACCGGTGATACCACCGCCGATGACTACTAGATCATATTCTGTACGATTCATTTTAGAAATAATCTGTCCACGATTTAAACTTGAGAATAACATATAATTTCCCCCTAAAAAAATTGAGACTCTGCCTACATATAATGTATTCAAAGTCTCATTTCTCTGCTTAATTATTAACTTGTATTAACTATAACATAATAATGTCAGATGTTCTAATATTATGCTTAGCGTTTCGGTTTGAACACTTGTGTCGCTTTGACGGCCTGCTGCCATCCTGAGTACAGCTGTTCACGAGATTCGCTGTCCATCTCTGGTGTGAACTCACGGTCAAGCTTCCAGCGTGTTTCAATCTCATCTTTAGATTCCCAGAAACCGACTGCAAGTCCGGCAAGATATGCGGCACCAAGTGCAGTCGTTTCATTGACTTCAGGACGCTGGACCGGCACATCCATAATATCGGACTGGAACTGCATGAGGAAGTTGTTTTTAACAGCGCCACCGTCCACCCGTAAATTCTTAAGCTGAATGCCTGAGTCTTTCTCCATCGCATCCAGGACGTCACGCGTCTGGTAGGCGAGTGACTCAAGCGTTGCACGGATGAAGTGCTCTTTCTCTGTGCCGCGCGTAATGCCGAATACTGCACCGCGTGCTTCAGAATCCCAGTACGGTGTACCGAGACCGACAAAGGCAGGGACGACATACACCCCTTCAGTCGATTGAACACGAACAGCGTAGTCCTCGGATTTCGCGGAATCGTTGAACATGCGCAGCCCGTCACGCAGCCATTGTATCGCACTGCCTGCTACAAAGATTGAACCTTCAAGTGCATAGAACACTTTACCGTCGATACCGCAGGCAAGCGTTGTCAGCAGACCGCTGTCAGATTTCACTGCTTTCTCACCTGTATGCATCAGCATGAAGCAGCCTGTGCCGTACGTATTTTTTGCCTGACCCGCTGTGAAGCAGGACTGACCGAACAAGGCTGCCTGCTGGTCACCGGCGATCCCTGCGACGGGTACTTCCTGACCGAAGAAATGATGCTTCACAGTATGACCATAGACTTCACTAGACGGTTTCACTTCAGGCAGCATGGATTTAGGCACGGTCAAATACTCAAGCAGCTGCTCATCCCACTTCAGCTCATAGATATTGTACATTAATGTCCGGCTCGCATTCGTATAGTCCGTGACGTGAATCGCACCGCCTGTCAATTTCCAGACAAGCCATGTGTCTATCGTCCCGAATAACAGATCGCCGCGCTCCGCTTTTTCCCGTGCGCCTTCAACATTGTCAAGAATCCATTTGACTTTTGTGCCGGAGAAATAAGGATCAAGCAGCAGTCCTGTCTTATCGCGGAACTCCTGCTCCAGCCCCTGTTCTTTCAAGTCGTTACAGATGTCCTGCGTCTGACGGGACTGCCAGACAATGGCATGGTAGATCGGACGGTCTGTCGTCTTATCCCAGACGACTGCGGTTTCACGCTGATTCGTAATACCGATGCCGGCAATCTGGCTGGCATTGATGTTCGATTCGGTCAGTACGGAAGCGAGCACCGCAAGTGTCGTTGACCAGATCTCGTTGGCATCATGCTCCACCCATCCTGACTGCGGAAAATACTGCTTGAACTCTCTCTGTGAGACGCCGACGACCTGACCTTCCTTGTCAAAAATCATCGCCCGAGTGCTTGTTGTTCCCTGGTCAATTGATAAAATATATTTCTCCATCCATAATCTCCTCCTACATTAATTTGGCTTCTTCGCCTTTAAGCACTGCTTTGTTCAACAAGACACCGAGCAGCAGTGTCAGCAGTGTCACTACTAACGATACCCATCCTATCAAATTAATCTCACCCTTGAACAGCAGATGATAAAGCGTGGCACCAAGCATACTGCCGGCAATCGGACCGAGCACCGGCACAATCGCATATTTCCAGTTTGAGAAGCCTTTATTCGGAATCGGCAGCAGTGCATGCGCAATACGCGGACCAAGGTCACGGGCAGGGTTGATCGCATAACCTGTCGTTCCACCAAGACTAAGACCAATCGCAATAATCAATGCCCCGACAATTATAGGATTCAAACCATCCGTGAACTTGTTGGCACCGATGAACAGCAGACCCATCATCAGAATCATTGTCCCAAGAATCTCAGAAATAAAGTTGGCGACAAAGTTCGGATAGACAGGACCTGTAGAAAATACACCAAGCTTCGCTCCCGGATCTTCTTCGTCAGCAAAATGCGGCATATAATGAATCCAGACAAGCACTGCACCGATAAACGCTCCAATCATCTGCGCGAGAATATACATCGGCACTTTACTCCACGGAAACGCACCGTCGACAGCAAGTCCGATCGTCACTGCAGGATTCAAATGAGCGCTTGTGATCTGCCCGACGGCATACACACCCATGACAACTGCAAGCCCCCAGCCGACTGCTACAACAATCCAGTCACTGCCTTTTCCAAGGGCGCCTTTTAGATTGACGTTCGCAACAACTCCGCCGCCGAAAAGAATCAAAATGGCCGTGCCTACTAATTCAGCTAAAAATTCACTCATCTCATCTACTCCTTCATATAGTATGCCAATAAACAGGAAAAACCACTATTCATAATCAATAGATTAAAAATAATGGTCTCAAGTCTCGTCCGATTTATTAACTTAACCTCATGTTAACTGTTTTTGCAAACGCTGTCAAATCATTCTTTTATGGCTTCGGTTCATAGTGCTCCCAGAGTGGTCTGTGACTTGTCGTAATAAGCTCTGCACCGTGAGCTATAGCCGCTTCTACTTCTTCGACCGTCTCTATTAAACCACCCGCTATAATCGGTTTATCGGTCTTTGCCTTCACTTGATTGATGACTTTTGATGCGATGCCGGGCATCACTTCGACGAAATCAGGAGCCGCCTGCTGAATGAGCAAGAAGCTGCGCTGCAGTGCACTTGTATCAAGGATAAAGACCCGCAGCACTGTCTTGACACCGAGATGATTCGCTTTTTTCACAAGTTTCGGCTTCGTCGTGATGATACCGGCCGGCTTATACTTCTGGACGATATATTCGACTGCTGCTTCATCGGTCGACAGCCCTTTAATAAGGTCCAGATGAATATAAGCCTTCTTATCTGCTGATTTCAGCAAGTTCAATATGTTCGTCAAGTGACCGATATGTGTATCGAGAATAACACAAGTGTCGTAATTCATCGTGTTGAACCGTTCTATATCTTTTATTTCCCGTATTGCCGGTAAAATCATTACATCACCCGCTTAAATAGTTTTTCCAGGTCGTAGCCCGTGAATTGGATGGTGATCGGTCTGCCGTGCGGACAAGTATACGGCTCGGAAGTGAAACTGAGCTCCTCAATCAGCCGCGCCATATCGGCATGTCTTAAATAATGATTGGCTTTAATCGATTTCTTGCAGCTCATCATGATCGCCGTGTCCTCCCTGAATTTATTCAGGTCGACCGACTGATGATTCAAGCAGTAATCGATAATATCCTTGATCGTCTCTTCAGCATTCGCTGGAAACCATACCGGGACTTCCTGCACGATATAATCACTGCCGCCGAAGTTCTCAAGCACAATACCTACGGCGTTCAGTTCGTCAAGATGACGGTTGATGCGCAGCGCTTCATCATTTGTGAATGTAAGTGTCAACGGAAGTAACAGCGGCTGCACATCATGCGTCACCTGCCCGATCCGCGTCTTGAAGTATTCATATTTAATCCGTTCCTGTGCAGCGTGCTGGTCAATCATATACATGCCTTCGTCGTTCTGCGCGATGATATAAGTCCCATGCACCTGTCCGACGACTTCCATGAAAGGCAGCTTACGCTCACGCGGCTGGGCAAGTGGCGTTTGTTCCAGCGGTGGTTGTTCCGGCAGAGGCTTATTGTCACGCTGGGTCACCGGCGTTTCCGGCAATGCTTCTCTGATCACTGCTTTCACTGCCGGCGGCTCGACTGCTGGATCAGCAATCAGCTGCTGGTCATAGCTGAATTTCTGCTGCTCAAACTTCTCCAGCACTTTGTTCTTTTTAACGTCTACTTGTGGAATCAGTGAGCGGCCGAGCAGTGCCTGCTTGATCAGCTGTTCTATCAGCGCCATCAAATCCGCTTCCTTCGACAGTCGCACTTCTTGCTTTGTCGGATGGACATTGACATCGACAAGCGCCGGGTCCATCTTAATATGGAGAGCGGCAATCGGATAACGGCCGATCGGCAGCAGCGTGTGATAGGCAGTCATCATGGCTTTTGTCAGCATGAAATTACGGATATAGCGGCCATTGATGAACAGCGAGATATAATGACGGTTCGCACGCGTGTGTTCTGGCTTCGCGACGAGACCGGTCACCTCGTAGTCTCCGGTCTGCCCTGTGATCTCTACTAAGTCACGGGCAATCTTCATGCCGTAAATCGATGCCATCACTTCAGCGAGTCTGCCGCTGCCTGTCGTCTGCAGCATCATTTTATCATCCGCATAGAACGTGAAGCGGATCTTTGGATGGCTCATCGCAAAGCGGTTCATCATATCCGTGATTTTGCCGAGCTCGGTATGCAGACTTTTGACGTACTTCAGCCTGGCCGGCGTATTATAGAACAGGTCGCTGACCGTAATCTCTGTTCCCTGCTTAGCACGTGTCAATGATTGTTCCATGCGGCCGCCTGCAACCGACAGCTGGTGACCGATCTTGCCGTCCGCACATGATTTCATGACGACTTTACTGACTGCAGAAATACTGGCGAGCGCTTCACCGCGGAAACCGAGCGTCCGTATATGAAATAAATCATGGTCACTGTTAATTTTACTTGTGGCATGACGGCCAAACGCAAGCGGCATATCCTCCTCCAGTATACCTGCACCGTTATCGCTGACCGTAATAGTCTGCAGACCCGCTTCAGTGACTTTCACCGTAATCTGGGTGCTGCCTGCATCGATTGCGTTCTCGACCAGTTCCTTGACGACAGAAGCAGGCCGTTCGACAACTTCTCCTGCGGCAATTTTATTGGCAAGCTGGATATCCAGCTCCTGAATGATGCCCATTAACGTCCACCTGCTTTATCCTGGAGTTCCTGCAGCTTAAGCAATGCTTCAATCGGTGTCATCCGTGCGATATCAAGGCGTGTCAATTCTTCTTCGACGCCTGAATCAAACAGCTGAAAAGCTGTCTGTTCATAGACCAGTGTTTCTTTGACGGACGGCTGCTCAAAGTGCGTGAGAATCTCACGTGCCCGGCTGATGACCGGTTCAGGCAGCTCCGCCAGCTGTGCGACGTGGATACCATAACTGTTCTCAACCGCGCCCGGCATCACTTTATGCAGGAAGATCAGCTCCCCGTTGTATTCCTTCGCTGCCACGTGAATATTGTTCAACCCGCTGAGCGTCCCGTCCAGCTGCACGAGTTCATGGTAATGCGTCGAGAACAATGTCTTCGCCTGAATGTGATCATGAACGTATTCAATCATCGCCTGGGCGAGACTGATACCGTCGTATGTCGAAGTGCCCCGCCCGATCTCATCAAAGATGATCAGACTGTTTTTTGTGGCATTGTTCAGCGCATTTCTAGCTTCCAGCATCTCCACCATAAATGTACTCTGGCCGGACACTAAGTCATCTGCTGCACCGATCCGTGTGAAGATCTGGTCGAAAATCGGCAGCTCTGCCCGGCTGCACGGGACAAATGAACCCATCTGTGCCATCACACTGATGAGCGCAACCTGCCGCATATAAGTACTTTTACCTGACATATTCGGTCCTGTAATCAGATAGATGAAGGCATTATCATGCAGTTCGCAGTCATTCGGTACATAGTCCTCACGGTTCATTACCTGCTCGACGACCGGATGACGCGCATCACTTAAATTCAACATACGCTCGTCTGAGAACTCCGGCCGCACATAGTCATTTTTCTGTGAGACTTCGCTGAAATTCTGCAGCACATCAAGCACCGCTATTCTTTTAGCTGCTGCCTGCAGAAGCGTCAAGTAGGACTTCAGCGTCTCTCTCAACGTGACAAACAGCTCATATTCCAGGTCAACCGCTTTTTCTTCAGCACCGAGAATGAGTGCCTCTTTTTCTTTCAGCGACTCTGTGACGAAACGTTCTGCATTCGATAATGTCTGCTTGCGTGTATAACCGAAGCGGTCCGCATCAAACTGATGCAGATTCGCTTTTGAGATTTCAATATAATAGCCGAACACTTTGTTGTAGGCGACTTTCAGTGAACGTATGCCTGTTTTATCGCGCTCCTGCTGCTGCAGTTCACTCAGCCACAGCTTCCCGTCTTTAGAAGCCGCCCGGTAATGGTCCAGCTGCTCATTGAATCCGGCCTTGAAGACCCCGCCTTCTTTAATCGACTGCGGTGCCTCTTCATTCAGCCCGTCAAGAAGCGTGACAATATGAGCCAGCTCATCAGCCGGAATCTGCTCGATATCGAGGCGGCTCAGGAGCTCATTCAATACCGGCAGCTGCTCCAGCGAATATTTCAGCTGGACCAGGTCCTTCGCGTTGACGTTACCATAGCTGATGCGGCCGACAAGCCGCTCGATGTCATAAACGTCGTTCAGCGCCTGGCGCAGTTCATCCCGTTCCAAGAAATGCGCATTGAATAGTTCCACATGATTCAATCGGTCGTCAATCTGACTTTTACTGATCAGCGGCCGTTCAATCCATTCTTTCAGCAGGCGATGGCCCATCGGTGTTTTTGTCTCATTAAAAATGGACAGCAGCGTGCCTTTTCGTGTTTTCAGCCGGATGCTTTCTGTCAGTTCAAGATTGCGCTTCGCATAAAAATCAAGCCGCATATAATCAACCGCGTGATAATACACCGCCGGCTCAATATGAGCGAGGTTCCGTTTCTGTGTCATCGTCACATAATCGAACAAGAGATGGACTGCAGGCTGGAGCGTTTTCTCTAACTGTCCGGCCTGCTCGGGTAAGTCCGTTGACAGCTGGTCGTGCACTGACAGGACAGTCGTCACTGCCTTTATTTTCGCAGTCAGCGCATGACTGAACGGTTCAGCAGTAATGATCTCGCTTGGTTTCACTGCTGCCAGTTCATTGAAGAATGTCTCTTCATCGCACAGCGTCACTTTCAGTTCTCCCGTGGATACATCACAATAAGCAATATTAAAATGCTCTGCGAGAGAGACAGCCATCAAATAGTTATGACTGTCTTCATCAAGTGATGTATCCATCACGGTGCCGGGTGTGATGATCTGCACGACTTCCCGTCTGACCATTCCTTTGACTTCGCGCGCATTCTCCATCTGTTCGCAGACCGCGACTTTATATCCTTTCTCAATCAGCCGTTCAATATAGCCGCGTGCTGAATGGTGCGGGACACCGCACATCGGTATCGGATTTTTCTTGTCACGGCGTGTCAGTGTGATTTCGAGCTCTCGTGCAGCGGTCAGTGCATCGTCATAAAACATTTCGTAAAAGTCACCAAGGCGGAAAAATAATATACTGTCCTGATGTTCTTCTTTCATCGCTAAATATTGTGCCATCATCGGCGTCGGTTTCATACACTTCAATCCTTTATAACTTAATAATGCCGCGTTGAATAATCAAGGGGACCCTCCATGTTCTCCTCCTGATGTAAAAAATAGCCGATTCATACTGAACCGGCTCATGTTTTAGTTTCCGCAGCCAGGTGCTGAATTCGCACGCTGCGCTCCTGTTTCTCCTGCTAAATAATCGCCACCGGTAGAAATCACAATCTCATCGGTGACGGTCTGACTGATTGCGTGTGACACCATCTGCAGCAATGAATTGACTTCTCCCTGCGCTTCTTTGAACTGATCGACAAGCGGCATCTCGTCCAGTTCCTTCTCGACGTTCTCGATTTTTGCCTCCACCATTGTCAACGCTTTTTCCTTGCCGTAATTCTCGAAGTTCACTGCCTGCTTCTGCAGTGATTTGAGCGATGCCATCTTCTCACGGACGGTCTGATTCTCATGAATCTGCGCTTCCGCACGTTTGAAGAAGTCCACCGCTTCTGTATTGGCCATCATATGACCGAGTTCTTTTGCTTTTGCTAAAATTTCATCATTTGTATACATCAATTTGCCACCTCTACTGGTTCTATTATTTCAATCAGTTCACCGTTCATTGAATAGCGTTTTGTTTCCGTCACGCGGACGCGGACAATCTTGCCGACAGCGTCAAGCGGCCCCGCAAAGTTGATGAGCTTGCTCTTATCAGTGTAGCCTGCTAAAATCGCATCGTTTTTCTTAGACGGGCCTTCGCACAGGACAAGCACTTCCTGTCCTAAGTAAGACGCGAGTTTATGCTCTGTATGATGCTCGACGACTTTGTTCAGGCGCTGCAGCCGGTCTTTCTTCTCACGCATCGGCACATTATCCTGCATGTTAGCGGCAGGCGTCCCTTCACGCGGTGAATATAAATAAGTATAGGCATGCTCGAAGCCGACGCGCTCATACAAATCTATTGTATCTAAAAACTGCTCTTCCGTCTCATTCGGATACCCGACAATAATGTCTGTCGTCAGCGCGACGTCCGGCAGTGCCCGGCGGATATCTTCAACAAGCTGCAGATAACTTTCCCGTGTATATTTACGGCCCATGATCTTCAGCACTTCGTTATTACCCGACTGCACCGGCAGATGAATGTGCGGCATAATATTACCGCCGCGGGCAATGACTTCAATCAGCCGGTCATCAAAGTCCCACGGGTGACTTGTCATAAAGCGCACGCGCGGAATATCAATCTTCTGGATGTCGGCCATTAAATCACCGAGCCCGTAGTCCAGCCCTTCGATGTCTTTACCGTACGCATTGACGTTCTGCCCGAGCAGGGTGATCTCCTGATAGCCCTGGCGTGCGAGGTCGCGCACTTCACTGATGATTTCCTGCGGCAGACGGCTGCGTTCCTTGCCCCGTGTAAACGGCACAATGCAGTAAGTACAGAACTTATCACAGCCGTACATAATATTGACCCATGCCTTAATCTTGCCGGTACGTACTTTCGGCAGATTTTCAATAACGTCCCCTTCTTTGGACCAGACTTCAACAACCATCGCCTTAGACATATAGGCTTCTTCCAGTATCGCGGGCAGCCGGTGTATGTTGTGCGTACCGAAGATCATATCGACATTCTGGTAAGATTTCATGATTTTGTTGACGACTGATTCTTCCTGGCTCATGCAGCCGCATACGCCGATCAAGACGTCCGGTTTTTCAAGCTTCAAATGTTTCAAGTGGCCGATCTCACCGAACACTTTGTTCTCTGCGTTCTCACGGATCGCACATGTGTTCAGCAGCACTACATCTGCCTCGTTGACATCATTAGTCGCGGTATATTCCAGTGCTTCAAGTATCCCGGCCATCACTTCTGTGTCATGCTCATTCATCTGACAGCCGTATGTACGGATGAAGAATTTACGGCCGCGGCCGAGACCTTTATATTTCTCTTCTATAGTAAAGTCATTATGATACTGAATACTTTCTTTGCCCCGCTTTTTGGCGTCTTTTAAATTCGGCGGCTGATAGACGTGCTCGAAATATTTGCTGTAGTCTTTTTCAGGCTGCTGCTCTGTCTGAGCTTCAGCGCCGGCTAATCTACTTTCTTCATTCATTAAAAACCCTCATTCCGCTTGTTAATCATCTATATAGTATATTACTAAACAGGCGTTTAATCAAAGGTTTTTAAGCTAGTCAAGCAGCTCGTCAAAGTCGGCATGAGCACTGTTGACCATGCTGTAGTAGATGCCGCGCTGTTCGAGCAGTTCTTCCTGATAACCCTGCTCAATGATTTCACCTTGCTGCAGCACGATGACTTTATCTGCTTTTTTGACGGTGTTCAAGCGGTGGGCAATGACGATGCTTGTCCGGCCGGCCATCAATCTGTCTATCGCTTGCTGCAGCTTCATCTCAGTCACCGTGTCGATGGAACTCGTCGCCTCATCAAGCAGTAGAATCGCCGGATCCAGTACAAGCGCCCGTGCAATGGCAAGCAGCTGCTTCTCACCTTGTGACAGGCTGGAATCCTCCCCTGCTATGACAGTGTCAAAGCCTTTATCCAGTCTGACAATAAAGTCATAGGCATTCGCATCTTTCGCTGCCTGAATGACTTCTTCATCGGTCGCATCCAGCTTGCCGTATTTAATGTTGTCAGCGATTGTGCCGTCAAACAGGAAAGGGTCCTGCAGCACGTAGGCGATCTGGCTGCGCAGCGTCTTCCGCGGGATATCCCGCACGGAAATACCGTCTATTAAAATATCACCGCTGTTAATATCATAGAAGCGGTTGAGGAGCTGGACGATTGTCGTCTTCCCGGCACCGGTAGCACCGACAAGCGCCACTGTCTCACCCGGCAGGACATCAAACGTAACATGATTGATGACATTTTTCTGCTGTTCCTCGTTATACTTGAACGTCACATCATTGAACGTGATGCTGCCATTGATCTGCAGGCTGCGGTTATCGTTATCAATATCCGGCTCTGCAGGTTCATCGAGGATGGAGAAGACCCGTTCCGCGCCGGCCAGTGCTGACAATACTTCATTGAACTGGTTGGCAAGGTCAGACAACGGCCGCGTGAACTGTCTCGCATATTCGGCGAAGATGACAATCGTACCGACCGTCACACCGTAGCCGTTCAATGCCAGCAGGCCGCCGACACCTGCAACAACCGCGAACGAAATATTGTTCAGCAAGTTCATGACTTTCGGGATAAAACTTGAGTACGTAATCGCCCAGAAGCCATTTTCACGCACGCTTCGATTCTTCTCTTCGAAGCCGCTGATCACCGCCTCTTCCTGCGAGAAGACTTTGACGACCTGCTGGCCGGAAATGATCTCTTCGATATAGGCGTTCATTTCGCCGAGCGCATGCTGCCGTTTTTTGTAGAGCGGTCCAGTCCGTCGTGTGATCCAACGTGTAGCGAAAAACATCAGCGGGATGATAAGCATCGTCAGGACGGTCAGCAGCGGACTGAGCATGAGCATGACAATAATTGTACCGACAAGTGTCACAACACTTGACGTGAACTGGATGAACGATGAGTTCAGCACTTTCGAGATGTTTTCTATATCATTGGTCATCCGGCTCATCAGTTCACCGTGCTGCCGCTTGTCAAAGAACGGAATACTCAGCGACTGCATGTGGCTGAACAGCTGCATCCGCAGTCTGTATATCGCTTTCTGTGCGATGTCGACCATGAAGTATGCAGCAAGATAAGTCAGTGCAGACAGGGCGATATAGACGGACATGAGCAGCAGCAGCTGGTTGAGCAAGCCGTCAAACTGTTGCGGAATAATTTTGTGGTCAATGATCTGACCGATGATATAAGGACCGATTAAACTGAGGAGCGACGTGATGATGACCAGGAGAATCACCGCAACGAGCAGCCACTTGCGGTCTTCCATCAGCTGCCATAATCTGTAGAGCGTCTGCTTCCAGTCTTCAGCCCGCTTGACTTTCTTCTTGGGCTTACGCTTTAAATCTTCAGCAGTCAATATTCTATCGTGCGAGAAAACGTCTTTAATCATGATCTGTCCCCTCCTGGCTGGCTACAATGTTCTGGTACAGCGTCGACTGCTGCAGCAGCTGTTCATGCGTACCGAGACCTTCCATCCGGCCATGGTCAAGCAGTAAAATCTGGTCGGCTGTCTTAGCGGTATGCACTTTCTGCGTGACGATGATGCGTGTCATTTGGAGCTCTTTCAATGCATCGAACAGCTGATTCTCTGTATGGATGTCCAGTGCTGACGTACTGTCGTCGAGTATTAATATCCCGGGCTTGCGGATCAAGGCCCGCGCAATCGCCAGCCGCTGTTTCTGGCCGCCGGACAAGTTGACGCCCTGCTGACCGACCCGAGTCTCATACTGCTGGTCAAAGCTCATGATAGATTCATGAATCTGCGCAAGCTGTGCCGCATCAGCGACTGCTTCAGTCGTCGCATCATTATCTCCCCAGCGTACATTATCATTGACGCTGCCCGTAAAGAGCACGGTCTTCTGCGGCACATAGCCGATATAATCGCGCAGCGCATTGACGTTCCAGTCATCGATGTTCCGGTCATCAATCGTGATGCTGCCGGACGTCGCCTGATACATCTTCGGAATCAGACTGAGCAGCGCTGACTTACCTGAGCCGGTCTGTCCCATAATGACGAATTTCTCGCCTTTATTCACGGTGAATGAGATATTTTCCAGCACATAGTCATTGGATGCCGGATACTTGAAGGACACACGGTCAAATATCACGTTGCCCGCAGTATGCGCTTCACCGGAATCGGCAGCCTCATAAGCTTCATCTGCAGGTGTCGTCAATATTTCACTCATGCGGTCAGCGCTTGCCTTAGCGCGGGAATAGCTGATGATGATAAAGGCAAACATCGAGAAGCCGCCCTGCATTCTGAGCGCATAGTTGATGATCGCGACTAGATGGCCGACCGCTATAGCATTGGCGCTGATGGCCGCTGCCCCGAACCAGATGACCGCAAGCAGTGACAAGTTCATGATGATCAGCAGCACCGGCATAATGCTCTCCATCAACCGCATCGCTTTTATTGTGTCTGTTTTAAGCGGTGTGGCGATCGTGTCGAACTTCTCGGTTTCGTACGGGCCGTTCAAGCTTGATTTGATGAGGCGTACGCCTTCTAAATTCTGCTGGATAAACCGGTTCAGCCCATCCATCCGCTGCTGAATGCGCAAAAAGATCTTCATCCCGGCTCGCGCTGTCACAAATAAGAAAATGGCAAGGAATGGCGTCCCGATGACCAGATAAACCGCAATGTCCGGCGCCACAACGAAGCTCATGATAATACTGCCGATGACCATGAGCGGTGCTTTCAGCATGATTCTGAGACTCATGAACAGCACCATTTCAGTCGCAATGACGTCACTCGTCAGCCGGGTGATGATGCTTGACGTTCTGAAGCGGTTCAATGTTTTGACGGAGAAATTCTGAATCCGCCGAAAAATGGCATTACGCAGATCATAGGAGAACATATGACAGACGTGCGCCGCTATGTAGGAATTGATGATACCTGACACAAATGCCGCTACACTGATAGCGACCATAATCAGTAAATACTTGCTGACATATGCCGTGTCGTTCTTTAATATGCCGTTGTCAATAATATGACTCATCAGCACAGGCGCATACAGGTCGACGCCAAGTTCAACGAACATCAGCAGCAGTGCACAGACAATCAGCCCTAAATAAGGCTTCGTAAACTTAAGGATAACTCTCATTTTATCACCGATCTTTCGTAATCCGATATATTTATTCATATTATGCCACATTACTTGTTAGGTGGGAATTTATAAATCTGTTGCTTATAAAATAAACCATCATTATAATGAGGTAGATTGAAACTTACTGAAATGGAGTCTTTCTATGAACATCATATCCAGTCTCATTGATTTTATTTTACATATTGACGACTATCTTGTGACTATCGTCAAAGACTACGGCACGATGACCTATGCAATTCTGTTCCTCATCGTTTTTGTCGAAACAGGTCTTGTCATCATGCCGTTCCTGCCGGGTGATTCCCTGCTGTTTGCTGCAGCGGCTCTCGCTCCTCAAGGCGCCCTCAACATATGGCTGCTGTTCATCGTCTGTGTCATAGCAGCCGTGCTTGGTGACACTGTCAACTACCACATCGGTAAGGCAGCAGGACTCGGTGTGACGAATCACCGGACATTCGGCCGCTTCATCAAAACTGAGCATCTTGAGAAAGCGACGACTTTCTTCAACAAATACGGCGGAAAAACAATTGTCATGGCCCGCTTTATGCCGTTCATCCGGACATTCATTCCGTTTGTAGCAGGCGCAAGCCGCATGCATTACAGCTACTTCATTCTTTATAACATTATCGGCGCTGTCGTATGGGTGGCTGTCTGTCTTGGGCTCGGCTACTTCTTCGGCAACCTTCCAGTTGTCAAAAACAACTTTGAGGTTGTACTCATTCTGATTATCGTCGTCTCTGTGCTGCCTGCTGTCATCAGCGGTATACGCGGATTAATGGCTGGGCGTCAAAAATAACCACTTCTCACATGAGAAGTGGTTTTTTGGTTATCTCAATAAGTCCAGCAGTTCATGACGCAGCACTTGAGTGTCCTCAGCGCTCAGGCGTGACGTATCATGCACCTGCTGAATGACAGCAGGCTTGCCTTCAAGCACAGCGACTTTATCAGACAGCTTAACGGCTTCTTCAATGCTGTGCGTGATCATCAGCACGGTCCGCTGCTCCATAGCCAGTATTTCTTTCAGCCACTGCTGCATGTCAATGCGGGTGACTTCATCAAGCGCGCTGAACGGTTCATCGAGCAGCAGCAGACTTCCCGGACTGTTCAGCGCCCGGATAAATGACACCCGCTGGCGCATACCGCCGGACAGCGTACTTGGCATCGCGTCTTTTATCGCAGTGAAACCGCACCGTTCAATCAGCTGCAGTGTCCGGGCGCGGTCTGCTGTCCCGCGTATCTCCTGACCGAGCTCAACATTCTCAAGCACAGTCCGCCACGGCATGAGTGACGGTGTCTGCGGCATATAGGAGACGTGACCCGTATGACCGGTAATCGCCTGTCCACCGAGCAGCACATCACCTCCGGCAGGCGTCATGAGCCCGCCGATAATATTGAAGAGCGTGGTCTTCCCGCTGCCGGACGGGCCGAGCAGCGTGACAAACTCTCCTGCTGTGACAGAGAGATTAATGTCCTTTAATACTTGGTGACTGCCGAAGTGGTGCGCAATATGACGTAATTCCAGTAAGTCAGCGATGCCACTTCACCACCTTTCGTTCCAGCAGCAGAATGACGCCGTATATAATGAGCGCAAACAATATGATCCAGACGATGGCTACAAACACTTTGTCCACTTGAAAAGCACGCTGTGAGAGAATCATATATTTACCGAGCCCTTTATCACTGCCGAGCCATTCTGAAATGATGGCCCCCATCACTGAATAAGTGCCCGCAATGCGCAGACCATTGAAGAAGTACGGCAGCGCGTTCGGCCACTCAAGTTTTGTGAAGAGCTGCATTTTGCGCGCGCCGCTGATCTTCATGTACTTCATTAAATCTTTGTCAGCCGACTTAAAGCCCTCCAGCAGACTGACAGTGATCGGGAAGAAGCAGACGAGCGTGATGACGATCAGTTTCGGCAGCAGACCGAAACCGAACCAGATGACAAGCAGCGGCGCAATGACGATGACCGGAATGTTCTGGCTCATAATCAGCAGCGGATAGACAAACGGTTCAAGCGCCGGCACTAAATGAAGCACGACCGCAACCGCTATACCGAAGACGACTGACATGACGATGCCTTCAAGCACCAGCATGACTGTCGGAACGAGATGAACCCGGTAGTCACTGAAGCCCGTGACAAATTCCCGGACGATCGCAGATGGCGCGGGCAGCGTATACGGGTCGACATGGAGCAGTCTGACAAGCGCTTCCCAGATGACAAGGAGAACGAGCATGAACAGACCAAACTTCAAATAATACGTCATCGGTAGTTCTTCACGAGCTCTGCCATCGACGCATCAGCTGCGTGATAGAACTTCACCTGTGAAATCACACTTGTGCAGTCTAGTTCCATCATCCGCCGGTTCATCTGCCCAATGAGCGGCAGCAGTTCTGCCATAGTGCCTTCTATCGTTGTTTCAAGTGGTGACACGAAATAAGGCAGCCCTGACGCGTCGATAACAGCGATCGCTGCGTCGACATACGGGATGACATCCTCCCCGCCCGGTGTCTTTGGAATGATCTGAATGCTCATTAATGTATCAGCCATGTCTATTCCTCCACGAATTTGTTAGTATAAGCTTGTTCCGGGTTGAAATCTTTCGTGATGACTTTATTCTTCTTCATGAACTCCCCGAAGTTTTTCCAGACAGCGGCATCCTGCATGCCCCAGCTTGAAGCATCGGCTTGGTATTTGTCTTTCAAGTACTGCTGGCTTTGTTCTACGAGTTCGCGTTTATCTTTCAGTTCCGGCGCTTCTTTGATTAAGATGTCAGCACTTTTCTTCGGCTCTTTGATCGCATATTCATAACCTTCTTTAACCGACTGCATGAACGCTCTGACCGTCTTGCTGTCTGATTTGATGTACTTCTCATTGGCGATGAATAACGGCGTATAGTAATCGAGGTTTTTATCATAGTCGATCAAATACTGCATGTTCACTTTCTCACCGCGTGTCTCAGCTTCAATACCTGTCCAGCCGTAGAACACCCAGGCGAAGTCGATATTCTTCTTGGAAGCCGTGAAGAAATCTGTGTCACCGATATTGACGATTTTCACATTTTTTGAGTCCGCCCGCTCTTTTTTCATGATCGCGTTGATAAACGGCTCCTCTATCGGTGCACCGAAGCCGCCGTAAGTTTTTCCTTCATAGTCTTTCGGCGACTTGATGTTTTTATCGGCAAGGCTCATGAAGCCGCTCGTATTATGCTGGATGATCGCGCCGATGGACTTGACCGGTACGCCTTCTGTGCGCTCCTGTGTCAATATTTCCTGTGAGCTGATACCGAACTGCGCTTTACCTGCCGCCACCAGCTGATCCGCTGTGACATCACCCGGTGTTTTAATGGTCACATCAAGACCGTGCTTCTTGAAATAACCCTTCGCCTCTGCGACATAGATTCCTGTATGGTTCGTGTTCGGTGTCCAGTCGAGCATCAATGTCACTTGCTTCAGTTCCTTACTGTTACTTTCCTCTTTCTTGTCCGCCGTCTGACTGCCGCACGCTGCCAGCAGCAAGCAGGACGACCCGATGATCAATGCCTTCTTCACAATTTTTCCTCCAATAAAAAACACACAACCTCAAGAAGGGTTGTGTGCAAAGACACTTCCCTCCGCCAGCATTAACTAGATCAGGTCGATAAGGGTTTAGGACGTATCCAGTCTCAGCACTCAAGTGCTCCCCCAGTGTTTTTTCTATATTTCACTCATGTGATTACTTAAATTGTAACATAAGTTCGTTGAAATCTTCTTCTTTTATTTCGATATTTTCTTTGACAAGTGACGGGCTGTAACCGTCAATCTGGTCAGCGTAGCTTTTTGTCACAGTGTCCTGATAGACAATACCTGTCACTAAACCATCATGCGCCATCACAGTGGACAGGGCAAGTGCCTTATTTGACGGGTCATAGCCGTCAATCGTGCTGAGCTTCGTAATATTCTCTTTGAACCAGTCGTATGTGTTCACTTTGTTGTAGGTCACACATGGCGAGAAGACATTGATGAATGAGAAGCCTTTATGCTGTATACCCGCTTCAATGATGGCTGTCAGCTCTTTAATGTCTGACGAGAAGCTCTGAGCGATGAATGTCGCCCCGCTTGTCAACGCCAGCTGCAGCGGTGATACGTTCTGCTCGATAGCACCGTGCGGCGTCGTCTTAGTGACAAATCCCGGCGCTGAGCTCGGAGACGTCTGACCTTTCGTCAAGCCGTAGATCTGGTTATCCATCACGATATACGTGATATCGATGTTTCGGCGCAGCGCATGCACTGTATGCCCCATACCAATCGCGAAACCATCACCGTCACCACCGGAAGCGATGACTGTCAGCTCCTGGTTCGCCATCTTAACGCCCTGCGCAAGCGGCAGCGCACGGCCGTGAATAGAGTGGAAGCCATATGAGTTCACGTAGCCTGACAAACGACCGGAACAGCCGATACCTGTAATGATCGCCAGGTTCTCAGGTTCGAGACCCGCGCCCGCTGCCGCTTTCTGGATTGCAGCCTGCACGGAGAAGTCACCGCAGCCTGGGCACCAGTTAGGTTTTACGTCATTTCTAAAATCTTTGAATGTAGCCATTTATAATAACTCCTTTGCAGTCACAACAGAATTGATCTGTCCTTCAATTTCGTGCGGCAAAATAGGTGTGCCATCGTATTTCACGAAGCTGTGAATTTTATTTTGATGATTCACGTTCATCTTGATGATCTGTGCCAGTTGTCCCTGATAGTTGTTCTCAGCGACGATGACACGTTTCGCTTTATCGAATGCCTGCTGCACTTCTGCTGTCGGGAATGGATGCAGCTGCTTGATGTGCAGGTGGTTCACAGATGCATCCACGCGGTCCATCGCTTCTTCGATGGCACCGTATGTTGAAATAAAGCCGATGACAAGCACGTCCGCCGCTTCAAATCCACCGGTTTCAACGACCGGCTCTGAAATTTTTAAGTTCGCGATTTTTTCCATCCGTTTTTTCATCTGCTTAATGCGGTTGACAGGACTTTCAGACGGTTTGCCGTCTTCTGCATGTTCCACGCCGGTAACATGATGAATGCCGTTTTTAACGCCGGGAACCGTTCTCGGCGACACGCCTGACGCTGTCACTTCATAACGCTTGAAGTAGTCTTTGTTTTCGCGCTCAGGTACTTCTGTGACCAGGTTACCGCGCTCTATTTTAATGCGGCTGTAGTCAAGTTCAGGCACGGTCTGCTTACCGAGTGATAACTGCAGGTCGCTTAAAATAATGACCGGACACTGGTACTGTTCCGCCAGGTTGAATGCTTCCACTGTTGTATAGAAGGCATCTTCTGCGGTAGTCGGTGCCACAACAATCTTCGGAATATCACCGTGCGTACCGTAGATCATCTGCATCAAGTCTGACTGCTCCTGCTTCGTCGGCAGTCCAGTAGATGGGCCGCCGCGCATCGTGTTGATGACGACAAACGGCTGCTCTGTCATACCGCTCAAGCCGATCGCTTCCATCATCAGTGATAAGCCGGGACCTGCTGACGCCGTGAATGATCTGACCCCCGCATAGTTGACACCGATCGCCATGACCGCCGCTGCAATCTCGTCTTCCGTCTGGATGACTGTACCGTTAAACTTCGGCAGCTTGTCAATCATGTATTCCATGATTTCAGAAGCCGGCGTAATCGGATAGGCTGCCATAAAGCGTGCACCGCCTGCAATAGCACCGAGTGAGATCGCTTCGTTGCCGATCATGAACAGATGGCCGTTCTCACCGCTCTCTTCAAGATTGAACATATCGCCAATCTCACTGCCGTATTTCACCATTTCCTCAACGCCGAGCTGAAGCGCCTGTTTATTAAGCGCAACGATTTTGTCGCCTTTTTTCTTGAACAGTGACTCCACTAACGCTTCAAACGGTTCCAGTGACATGCCGAGCAGCTGAGCCGTCGCGCCGACCGCCACCATGTTTTTCATCAGAGCTGTGCCCAGTTCTTTAGCGATTTCTGTAAAATTAATCTCGACGAATAAACCCGTGTAATCTTCCGGTTTTTCCGGCGTGAACTTACCATCCGCTAAAATAATACCGTTCTCATTTAATTCGTGGTAGTTTAAATCAATCGTCTCCTGATCGAATGCCACCAATATATCCAGGTCATCGCTGATTGCGTAGACCGGTGTCGTAGAGACACGAATTTTATTATTTGTATGGCCGCCTTTAATACGGCTTGAAAAATGTCTGTAACCGTAAAGGTAGTATCCTTGTCTGTTTAATGCTGTTGAAAAGATCTCCCCTGTTGATTCAATCCCTTCACCTTGCTGTCCGCCAACTTTCCACGAAATTTGTGATCTCACATCACTAACCTCCTCGAATTCTCTTCATCTAATATAACAGAAAACCTCCACCAGAACATGTCTGGTGAAGGTTTTCACATGAAAATCATACTAATGGCCGATAAACGGATGATCGTCATTGATTAAAATCCGCTCAATCTTTTTCGTGCGGCCTGTTTTATCGAGCTCGATGAATACACCGGATAGCATACCGCGGCCGGTATCATGCAGCACGTGCTTGACCGGCAGTGCCGTCAGGAAGCGGTGGATGACCTCGTCCTTGTTAATACCGAGTATGCCGTCGTAATGGCCCGTCATCCCTACATCTGTAATAAACCCTGTGCCGCCCGGCAGCACCCGCTCATCAGCGGTCTGAATATGTGTATGCGTGCCGACAACCGCACTGACGCGGCCGTCCAGATAATAACCCATCGCGCCTTTCTCAGATGTTGTCTCCGCGTGGAAATCAACAAAAATATAAGGCGTCTCTTTCCGCGCTTCAGCGATCAGTTCGTCCGCCTTCTTGAACGGGCAGTCAATCGCCGGCATAAACGCCCGGCCCTGCAGATTGATCACCGCAAGCTTGTCCTGATTGAAACGCACCATCTTCATGCCGACACCAGGTGCCTCGGCTGGATAGTTCGCAGGCCGGATCATCTTGATGTCCTGGTCCAGAAAGTCATAGACCTCACGCTGACCATACGTATGATTGCCGAGCGTCACCATATCCACGCCCTGCGTCATCATTGACTTATAGATCTTCTCCGTGATGCCGCGGCCATGAGCTGCATTCTCGCCGTTCACAATCGTCACGTTCGGTCTATATTGACTCTTCAGCTGCGGCAAATATGTCTCCAGCATATCGCGCCCGATCGCACCGACAATATCACCGATAAATAATAGTCTCATCATTAACTCCTTTAGTTCACATGTATATTATTTTTCAAAATGCTGCTTATTATTTTTATCCAAGTAAAACTCAAGTTTCACTTGATTTTTATTGGTCCGGTAGTAGTAATAGTAGTTCGGATCACCTTTCACTTTCACTTCCACCATGTAGTTTTTGTCACCGCTTCTGTTGGCCATAAATCCTTTTGCCTTGAAGTCCTCTTTCTTCACGTGCTGTTCCTTCACCATGTATTCAGCAACACGCTCCTGCACAGTGCTCACTTTGTACTGAATGAAGCCGTATATACCGGCAAACAGCATCGTGACAACAAGCACAATGCCTATCAGCCATCTCATCGTTTTATTCGTCATACTGTCGTTCCTTTCCTTGTACTCTCAATTACTGTAACATAAAAATTGATCAGCTGACGTACTAATAAGTAAACTTCATATTTAATCTGATGCCTTAAACGTTAAAAACCCTTTTGTCCATCTGTTCATCTTCTTGTACTATATCTGAAATCTTCATTGGTTTCTAGCCATACAATAAAAGATGAGTTTCTGTACACTTTAATATTTTGAAGTACTAACATAATTAGGTTTTAAAAAGGAACCTTATCTAAATAATCTTCAATAAATATTCCATAATGACTTTGTATATCATTTGATAAATTTAGGTGAACTTTTTTAAACTCCTCAATTACTTTATCTTGTGGCAACAAGTTTTCAACTTTTTCCTTTATTTCAATAACCTCAATTAAAAACTTATCTTTATACGGAATTAATGAAAATAACGGAATATTTTCATCTAACTCTAGAGTGTAATATTTAAACGACGATATATTGTGTGTTTCGATATTTTTTATCCATCTATCTAATAGTATCCAAAACTCTAATAATGCCACATTTTCCTCGAAGTATATCTTATTACCTAACTTTATAACTAAAATTCCTTCAATTAAATATAAATTTGCAACATTCATTTTTTCACTAAAACTTAAATTTTTAAAGTTTGAAGTAAAGTGATATTTGACAGATATATCATTCATACTAATTCTCCTCCTAGTTCTCCTTTTTATTTAAGGGGATATGCAGTCCATATTTTTCCATCAGCCCCAAAAACAATTTTTATTCTTTTTTCCCCTCTTGTTCCAATTTTCTTGTGTAAATTAGCAACAACATAATATGATTTTGTTTTATTTTTATTTCTATAAACCCTTTTCCTTTCACTATTAAGTGCTTCTCTTATCCACTTGTTCACTTTTGACTTTTGACTTGTATTGAATTTAACATATCTTCCTCCTGCATTATTCAAATGTTTATTACTCACTCTAAATCGCGATGTATCTTTTCTAACATTATTAAATACTTGTTTTAAAGATGAAGCGTTTACTCTATATGATTTAGGAGTAGAGACGCGGACTACTCTGATTCGCGGACTTATTGAAACTCCTCCACCTATATTATTACTTCCATATCCACCTGCTTGATCAGCTGACTGCCATGCTCTGCCTGATGGATCGATATTTCTTACTGTATTGTTATTCGCATAGTTATAGCCGTTATGCATCCCTACAGTTTCATCAGTACCCAATTCTGGATCTACCGATAGGAATACGCCATGCTTAGGATGATAGTATCTCGCCATCAGATAGTACTGACTGGATTCAGTGTCATAGAAATATGAGGCATATCTAAAAGGCTGATTCTTAAGATTTGTATCTTTGACATCCTCCTTCAGCACATTCCCCCAGCTGTCATATTCATAGGAAGCCTGAAGATTACCTGACATATCCGTGATACCGATGATGTCACCACGATAATTCTTATGATAACTGTAGTACGTGCCATTGACCTTCAGGCCTAATAGATTACCTTCCTGGTCACGGATGTACTGTCGGATGACCTGACCGTCCTGACTCTCTGCCATCAGATGGTTGGTGTCACTATCATAGTGGTAGCGTATCGTCGTCCCGTTATGAACTTTCGTGATACGACGGCCATGTTCGTCATACTGATACGACCATGTCTCACCGGTCGATTTCTCAGTCAGTCTAGTCATCTGTCCTACGGCATCCCATTCATAGGTGAACTTACCGTCACCGGTTCTGTTTCCGTCTGCATCATAGCTGATGGATTCACTGCCGAACTGTGTCAACTGGTTCATGATATTGAATGTCGCATTCGTACCGTTGACAGACGTCCGGTTGCCGCGCTTGTCATAGGTATAGCTGAAGGTCTTATCACCAATCTTCTCCTCCGTCAGCTGGTCCATCGCATCATACTGATACGTGCTGACGACACCATTCGACTGTTTCTTGCTCATGTTGCCATACTGATCATAGCTGTACTGATCATTGACAACGTTCGCAACACCCGTCTCTGACACGATGCTTTCAATGGCCCCGTTGTCTCCGAACTCATAGTCGACGCTGCCAGTATTCATCGGCAGCTTCGTCTGATTGACTCTGCCGAGTTCATCATGTCGGAACAGCCATTTGTTCCCTGACACTTCCACCTTATCAAGGCGGTTGACTTTATCATAGCTATAGATGGATTCTACGCCGTTGAACGTCATGGATGAGGGAAGGTCGGTCTTGATACTGTCGATTCCAGTGACATATTTATAGCTCTGATTGATACCGAAGTAATCAGTGATACTCATCAGTCTTCCCTGACCGTCACCTGCTGAATTGGTCAGTGTATTCTCATATGAATAACGTTTACTCTTACTGTTCGTGCTGTCCTTGACTTCTGTGAGTTTACCATCTGCATCATACACATAGTCAAAGAGATTCTTCGTCCCATCGCTGACTGCCGTTGTATCGCCTTCACTGTTATATTTATAGACGATGGATTTCCCGGATGGCAGATCGATACGGGAAAGGTCACCGGTCTTGTCATTATAGGCATACTGTGTGACCTTGCCGTCAGCTGTCTTCACCGAACTGATTCGGTTCTTATTATACGTATAGGATGTGGTCTGTCAACATAATATTGGGCAGTTTTTATAGAATATTTCTTTATATTCTTTGGGTGTTAAATCATTCAATGCACCGTGCGGTCTGATATTGTTGTACCAGTTCACATAATCAAAAAGTTCAATATTCAAATGATTTAGAGAAAGAAAATGAAATTGATTAATAAATTCGGTCTTCATCGCTTTAAAGGTTGCTTCAGCGACCGCATTATCATACGGACACCCTTTCATACTCAACGATCTCTGAATACCGAAGGTATCAAGCACTTCATCTATGAGATGATTATCAAACTCTTTTCCCCGGTCGGTATGAAACATCTGTACTTCTCTCAGATCATGTCTGATGGTGCTGAGAACTGCTGAAACGAGATGACTGTCTTTGCGGGGTCCTGCACTGTAACCAACAATTTCACGGTTAAAGAAATCGATAAACAAGCATATATAATGCCATTTTCCAGCCACCTTTACATATGTCAGATCACTCACCAGCACCTCCATCGGTCTTTCTCTATAGAATGCTCTACCCAGACCATTGGTGATATCACGTTCGTTTGGTCGAGCCGGAAAGGCCCTGTAACGCTGGGATGTGTAGGTGGAGACAAGATTCTGTTTTTTCATGATGCGGCCAATCCTTCTCCTGGAAACCTTAATTCCCTGTTTATCTAAATGGATTTTGATTCTTCTCGTGCCAAAACAACGCCGGTTTGTATTGAAAATCTGAACGACCTTCTCAGTGACATCTCCATCGTGATGATTTTTTCCTGTGTCATTCAGTTTATTCACTTCATAATAGTAGGTGCTTCTGGGAATCTGCAGGACTTTACACATTGCTGATACTGAATATTTCTCGGCATTCTCACGAATGACGGCTATCTTGGTCCCATGATCAGCGCTGCTTGCTTTAAAATGTCATTCTCCATCTTCAGCTGCTGATTCTCTTTACGTAATCTTTTCATTTCCTTCTCTTCATCGCTCATATTGTCATTGTGCAGAAATGATCCTGTGGACTGATGTTGTTTAATCCATTTTCCTAATGCCGAAGGCGTCAGGTCATATTCACGTACAATTTCATTTCTAGGTTTACCGTTCTCATAAAGTTTGACCATCTGTAGTTTAAACTCAGGACTGAAACTTCTTCTTTCTCGTGACATAAATAAATCGCCTACTTTCTTAGATTAACAATATCTATTCACATAGAAATTGTCCAACTAAGTGTAGACGATTCACATTGTATGCGACAATCTAATAATTCCTACATCTTTTTGTTTAGCCCAAAATTATTCATGGAATTTAGAAATTATGCGCTTTGTTATGATTATAATTTTAATTATCAGTATGCTTGGATTTGCACCATTTATTACTTGTATTTTTCATTGGTATATTTGTTATAGTATTCAAAATAATGGTTTACCAATAGACGGCGGAGATCAAATTGCTACTGTTATTTCTTTTCTTCTCATTCCAATTCTTTTGACAGACTGGAGGATTAATCAATATAACATTCCTATTAAACCACTAGATTATTATAAAAAATTAATCTCATTCTCATTTTTCTGGATAATTAAAATCCAGATTTGTATTATATATTTTAGTGCGGCTATCGGAAGGTTAAAGAATGAGGAGTGGGGAAATGGAACAGCATTATATTATTTCTTCAAAGATTCCATATTCGGAGTACCTGACTGGGAATACAAATTATTAACTCCAATACTTGAAAGTAAAATAATAATTCCCATTACTTGGGGTATCACAATACTTGAAGTGTTTTTAGCATTTAATATTATAGGATCACCAAAAACTAAAAAAATAGCTTTATTGTTGGGCATATTTCTTCATTTAGGTATTGGATTAACCATAGGTATTTGGAGTTTTTCAATAGTAATGATTGTTTGTTTATTTTTATATCTATATCCCTTCGAAATACATGATAATAAGGAGGAAAATGTATGATACTTACTACTTCTAGTATCTTTTTATTTTTAATTGCTAAACTTATGAAAGATAGTCCTCAAAAAGAAATAAATAATTTTATTGGTTATAGAAGTAAAAGATCTATGAAGTCAAAAAAAAATTGGGATATTTCTCAAGTGTATTCCATGAAATTAATGCATGCTATTTTTTTTAAAACTTTTCTATTTTCCTTACCTTTACTTATAATTGACATATTTTTAATTTTTAATAATGAGAATATTTTTCTTGTAAGCTTAACAATCCAAACAATTATACTATTTTCGCTTTTTTATCTAGTATTTAAAAAAACTGAGAATAAATTAAAAATTGATGGAGATTAAATGAACGCCGATTGTAAAATTAAGCTAGACAACTAATAAAGCCTTCTGTGCTAAACTCAATATGTATTTCCGTCCAAAGAAAACATAAGGAGTTAGCACAAATGGCCTATACACATCTTACCACGGATGAACTTGCGTTCATAGAATCATATTACCACCAGAAAATTTCGGTCAGTGAGATCTGCCGGAGAATTAAGCGTTCAAGACAGACCGTCTATAATGTAATTAATGCACTCAAATCAGGTATATCTGCACTAGAATTCTATCAGAACTATAAGAAAAGAAAATCCCGTTGTGGAAGACGTAAGATCGTCCTTCCCAAGCATCAACTCAGTTATATTCACGAAAAGATAGCCGACGGCTGGACTCCTGATACAATCATAGGCAGAAATGAAGAATCTATCAGCTTTTCTGTTAAAACGCTGTACAGAATGTTCAAGGAAGATGTTCTGCCTGTTCATTCACTTCCTATGAAAGGAAAAGAAAGCCTAGCGGCTATCATGAAACAAGAGGACGTCAGGCTTTCAAACGTCATATTTCAGAAAGAACGGCTGAATTTCCTGACTTTGATACAGAGTTCGGCCATCTTGAAGGAGATACGATCGTCGATCGACATCATGGTAGCGCAGTCATCACTCTTGTCGAGCGTGTTTCTAAGATGATTATCACTCTACGACCGAAAGGTCGTAAGGCATCAGACATTGAAAAAGCGTTAAACAGTATGTACTCAGCTGGTCTGTCAACATAATGTTGGACAGACCATAACACTTCTTTAAAAGAATCAGCTGAAAATTGTGGCATTGATAAACACATTACCACTCATACGTTGCGACATACTCATATATCTCTACTATCACAGCAAGGAACATCATTAAAAGCCATTATGGAACGTATAGGCCATTCAGACCATCGCACTACATTACAATTCTATTCACACGTGACCGAAAAGATGGATAAACTAGAAGCAGTTAAAATATGCTAGGCTAAGAGTCGATTTTCCGGCTCTTTTTTTATGTCCCGATAACTGTTTTTCTCATACTATGCCCTTTTTCAATATCTTAAGGTAAAAAAATAACCCTCAAAGCCCTATGGCTCTAAGAGTTATCTGATTTGTATCAATTATTTCGCATATTCGACTGCACGCATTTCTCTCACGACAGTGACTTTTATGTGTCCTGGATACTGCAGTTCTTCTTCAATCTGATTCTTGATGTCCCGTGCAAGACGGTGTGCTTTCAAGTCGTCCACTTCTTCCGGTGTGACGATGATGCGGATTTCTCGTCCCGCCTGGATAGCGAATGACTTCTCAACACCATCATAGCTTTCAGCGATCTCCTCAAGGCGTGAGAGACGTCTTACGTAGTTCTCAAGCGTCTCACGTCTTGCGCCCGGTCGTGCAGCGCTCAGTGCGTCTGCTGCCGCGACAAGAATAGAGATGACAGATGTCGGTTCCACATCACCATGATGCGAATGGATTGCGTTAATCACGACAGGATGCTCCTTGTATTTCTTCGCAAGGTCCACGCCGATCTCAACGTGACTGCCTTCCACTTCATGGTCAATCGCTTTGCCGATATCGTGAAGTAAGCCTGCACGTTTTGCGAGCGTGACATCTTCACCGAGCTCTGCTGCCATCATCCCGGCTAAGTGTGCCACTTCCACAGAGTGCTTCAGCACGTTCTGACCGTAACTTGTCCGGTACTTCATCCGGCCGAGTATTTTCACTAAGTCAGGATGTAAGTTATGGATGCCGAGTTCAAACGTCGCCGCTTCCCCTGCTTCTCTGATGACTTCATCGACAGAGCGGCGGGCTTTCTCGACCATCTCTTCAATACGGCCTGGATGGATACGACCGTCTGAGACAAGGTTTTCAAGCGCAATCTTCGCGATTTCGCGTCTGATCGGGTCAAACCCTGACAGAATGACTGCTTCTGGTGTGTCATCGATGATTAAATCGATACCTGTCAGTGTCTCAAGCGTCCGGATGTTACGTCCTTCACGGCCGATGATCCGTCCTTTCATCTCATCATTTGGAAGATTGATGACAGAGACCGTTGATTCCGATGTATGGTCTGCTGCTAACCGCTGTACTGTCGTGGCAAGAAGCATTTTCGCCTTCTTGTCGACCGTATCTTTTGCTTCCTGTTCTTTCTCTTTCACTAATACTGCTATGTCATGAGAGAGTTCTTCTTCGACCTGGTCAATAATTTCCTGTTTCGCTTCATCTTGAGTCAGTCCGGAGATGCGTATCAGTTCCTGTTCATGTTTCACTATGATATCCTGGACACTTTGCTCTAACGCATCAACTTGATGTTGTTTTGCTTCAATTTTAGATTCTTTTTGTTCTAAAAGCTCATCTTTCTTATCTAAAAGATCGCTTTTTCGATCTAAGTTCTCTTCTTTTTGAAGTAGCCTTGCTTCTTGTCTTGATAAATCGGATCGTCGGTCGCGGTATTCTTCTTCCAGACGATCGCTGCGCAGCTGGTACTCTTCCTTCGCTTCAAGCAGCTTTTCCTTTTTCAGACTTTCAGCTTCTTTTCTAGCTTCTCTAACAATATGATCACCAGTTTGTCTTGCCTGAATCTGCTGGTTCGTCAAATTCGTCTTTGCTAGATAATAACCGGCAGCAACTCCTAGAATGATGCCAAGCAAAATGAATAAGGCGTATAGCATAACATAAACACCTCCTTTTGCTTAATTATCTAGTTATTCTTAAATAGCGATATATATAATTTGGAATTATATATATTAATTGTACGTTTTGAAGTGCAGTAAAGTCAAGGTCACTAGACTAATTAATCATAGACAAAAACTGAAGTCAGAATGACTTCAGTTTCATTATCGAGCTTATACTAATTCGTCTTCGAACAAGTCAGCAGCTTTGTCTTCTTCCGGTTCAGCAGGCGTTTCTTCTGCTACCGCGTCTTTTGGCATGATACCGATTTCCTGACGGATCTTCGTATCGATCTCTTTCAGAATTTCAGGATTCTCCTTCAAATACATCTTCACGTTTTCTTTACCTTGACCCATCCGTTCTCCGTTATATGAATACCAGGCGCCGGATTTCTGAATGATTTCATGCTCTGCACCTAAATCGATGATCTCACCTTCACGTGAAATCCCTTGACCATACATAATATCCACTTCAGCTACACGGAATGGCGGCGCTACTTTGTTTTTCACGACTTTGATCTTCGTGCGGTTACCGACCACTTCCACGCCTTGCTTCAACTGCTCAGCACGTCTCACTTCCAGTCTGACAGAGCTGTAGAATTTAAGCGCACGGCCGCCTGGTGTTGTTTCAGGATTACCGAACATCACACCGATTTTTTCACGGATCTGGTTGATGAAGATAGCAATTGTATTGGATTTTGAGACAGCCCCTGATAACTTACGCAGTGCCTGCGACATAAGACGCGCCTGCAGACCGACGTGCGTGTCACCCATCTCGCCTTCAATCTCCGCCTTTGGTGTTAATGCTGCGACTGAGTCGACAACGATGATATCAACGGCACCACTGCGGACGAATGCTTCCGCGATTTCCAGACCCTGCTCCCCGTGGTCCGGCTGAGACAAGTAAAGCTCATCAATGTTGACACCCAGTTTCTGTGCATAGACAGGATCCAGTGCATGCTCCGCATCGATAAACGCTGCGACACCGCCCTGCGCCTGAACTTCTGCAATCGCGTGAAGTGCGACTGTTGTTTTACCTGAGCTTTCAGGTCCGTAGATTTCAATGATTCTTCCCTTCGGATAGCCGCCTACCCCTAAAGCGCCGTCCAATGTAATAGAACCGCTGGAAACTGTAGAGACGTTACGTGCTGTGTTCTCTCCGAGCTTCATGACAGCTCCTTTACCGAAAGATTTCTCCATATTTTTAATGACTGTATCTAAAGCTTTCTGACGTTCGTTCAAATATATATCCTCCTTAATAACACAAGTGTTATTAGCTGATTTTTTAGCGCTCTTATAAGTATTACTATACTGATTTTCAGACGAAATAGCAAGCGAAAAGCAAACGTTTGTTCGTATTTTTTCATACAGTATTTACCGATAAATCATCAGGACTTCATGAACGCATCAGTCATTTTTTACGCCTTAATGACTTACTATCAGTTTATCATATTCTGTGTTTTAATAAAAAAAGAACAGCCGCAGCTGTTCAATTATTTTGAATTTTTGAAGACATCACGGCCATGATAGAAGTATTCAATCCCTGATAAAATGGTGAAGAATACCGCTAAATACATGAGCCAGTAACCGAGGCCGAAGCCCAGCCAGTTGACAAATGGTTCGTTCAGCAGCAGCAGGGTCATCGCGACCATTGTCACCGCTGTCTTGATCTTACCGAGCTTGCCGGCTGCTGAGACATAGCCCTGCTCGACCTGCAGCAATCTGAGGCCGGTCACCGCAAATTCACGGGCGATGATGATAATCACCATCCAGGCCGGCAGTACATTCAGCTCTACTAAGGCAATCAGACCGGCCGATACTAACAGCTTATCCGCCAGAGGATCCAAAAACTTGCCCATATTCGTCACGAGCTGCCACTTCCGTGCAAGATAGCCGTCTATCCAGTCAGTCAGCGACGCAAAAATAAAGATCAAAGCGCCGATAAACTGCTCGATGCGCATATCATAGCTGCCTAGAATGCTGATTGACCCCATGTGGAAGTCAGCCAGCAAAAATAAGATGAAGACGGGAATCAATAACACGCGGGCCACGGTAATCTGATTCGGAATATTCATTTATAATCCTACTTTCTCTGTTAATCTGTTGACTCTATAGCAAACTGATACGTTCTTGTAATCAAACTGTCTGCTGTTTTCGGTACATCTAGTTTTTGATCGTTGATCCACACCTGCAGATCAGTGGAATTCCCGGAGATCAATGTGACGGTTTTAACTTTGTTATCAATCGTCATCGTCTTGTCCTTCACTTTCTGATAAGCATAGCGTTTTTCGTTGTCATCATCCACCTGTATCCACGTCGGGACACTTGACTTCACTTTCAGCACAAGCCGTTCACTTGTTACGACGTCATAGCTCAACGTAGACCCGTCAAACGATTTATATTTGACCGATGTCTTGACCACTTTCACCGGTTTCACTGGCTTTTCTTTCACTTCTTGTTTTTTAGCGGCGGCTTTCGACTTTTCTTTCGCTTCTACTTTGACGTCCCGGCTCTCATTGACGTTCCCTGCCGTCCAGCGGTTATCCGTGGATTTGAACAGCAGTTTGGCACTCAGCAGCCAGACCACACTGATGACAAGTATCAGGCCGACTAATGAGATGATGAGCTGCCGGATGAGCTGGTCGTCTTTTTTGACGATAGTCTGCGTCTCGTTCAAATGTTGTTTAGCTTCCACTGCTGAAATATAGTCATCAGGCAGTTCATCCTGATGTTCTTCAATCAGTTTCTCCGCATTCAAATTGACGCTTTTTGCATATTTCTCAATGAAGCCGACCGTATAGTTCGGGTTCGGCAGTGATGCGAAGTCATTGCGTTCAATCATTTCGATATATTTACGCTGTATCTTTATTTTGTTCTCAAGGTCAACCAGTGTCATTCCAAGTGATTCCCGTTTTTGCTTCAGCTTACGTCCAATAGGCTGCATGTATTGACCTCCTTACTCGTAAAATCCAAAACCTTCATTGCCGAACAAGTTATTTTTGCTGACCTGCTCATATGTAATCTGCTGCTCTTCTGATTCCCTGAGCTCGATGATATAGTCAAAATCATCAAGCGTGAACTCGCTGTTCTCGACGAACAGGTCAGGATGCTCCACTACTTTGACGGCAGGCAGCGCCATCACTTCCTTGATGAGCTGCATATGTTTCATATCCGTCTGCTTAGCACTGACAGCGCCGTCAATAATATAAATATAGTTGCCGTCATATTCACCTTTGAAGAGTGAGTTCCGCACCGTCTGCTTGATCATCGTTGAAGAAATGAACAGCCACTTCTTATGCGCACAGACGCTCGCAGCGACGATAGATTCTGTCTTACCGACGCGCGGCATCCCTCTAATGCCGATCAGACAGTGATTTTTTTCTTTAAAAAGCTCCGCCATAAAGTCAACGAGTATCCCGAGTTCTTTTCGGACAAATCTGAACGTCTTCCGGTCATCCAGGTCCCGCTTAATATAGCGGCCGTGTCTGACAGCCAGCCGGTCCCGCAGCTGCGGTGTCCGGAGTTTTGTAATCTCTATCTCCTCGAGCTGGTTGACGATGCTTTCAAAGCGTGCGACTTTCTCCATATTGTCAGTCTTCAGCAGCAGCCCGCGACGGCCCTGATCGACGCCGTTAATCGTAATGATGCTGATACCGAGCGTACCAAGCAGACTTGAAATATCTCCCAGCAGCCCCGGCCGGTTCACTTTAATCTCGTACTCGAGATACCATTCTTTATGCATTGTCCATCCCCCTAGATCAGCCATCCGGCGTTGATTCGCATTACCTGTCCCGTCACATGCCTCGATCGTTCATGCAGCAAATACAGCACCATATGAGCCACTTCTTCCGGAGTCACAAGTTCCCCCTGCGGAATGTCTTCCAGTATCAGCGGCAGTTCTTCCAGCGCCGCTGTCATTCGTCCGCTGACGAGCCCCGGTGTCACTGCATTGACTGTAATATGACTCGGTGCCAGCTCCTTGGCCATCGCTTTGACCAGGCCGAGCTGACCGGCTTTCATCGCCGAGTATACGGCCTCCATGGCAGCGCCTGTCTCTCCCCATATCGAACTGATTACCACTATATTACCACATCGTCTCCTGACCAGCGTAGGAATTATCCACTGGACGACCGTGATTAAATTTTTCAGATGAATCATATACTGACGGTCGACCGCTTCAGCCGTCTCATCCTGCAGGAGGCCGAATTGTGCGGTGCCTGCTGAATAGATGACGCCGTCCAGCTGCTCAAAAAAATCGGGACGGACGGCAAGCCCCGCCGTTAAATCTGCCTGCCAGTAAGTCACACGGTCATCCCAGCGTGCAGTGAGTACAGCAAGGTCTGCGTGATGGTAATGACAGACAGCCGTGTGCCCTGCTGCAAGCAGCGCATCGATGACAGCACGGCCGATATCACCGCTGCCTCCGGTCACTAAAAAGTTAGCCATTCGGCATCAGGCGGCTGTCTGTCATACGCGTAACATCGATTTTGCTGAACGTGTTGAGACTGTCTTTCAGTGTCAGCTGTTCAAGTATCGGCAGAATATCAAACAGCACCGCACCATTGAAGTAGTAACGCGTGAACTGATTGGCGATATATTCAGGAGAATTCAGGCTCGAGATATACTCACCGATCGTCTGCTTGACAAGCCGTGCAAACGCTTCGTCGCTGAAGGAATAATGAGTCAGGCGTTCAATGAGGCGTGCTTTCAGGACATCAGGCTGTTTCGTCGAGCCGGCGATAAAGAGATGGGAGAACGTCGGCTCAAGCGTGAAGCTGTAGCCGAACGTGTCATCAATCAAACCGTCTGCCAGCAGCTCATGATAAAATGCCGTCTGTTCACCGAGCAGCAGGTCCAGTATAAACATCACTTCAAGCTCTGTCTGAATCAATGACTGGTCAAGCTGATGCAGCTCAGCTTTAATGCCGAGCATCAGCTTCGGCTGCTGGACGTCCGCCGTCTGTTCGAGCAGCGCTTCCTTGACGTGCGGCGGCTCATGAATGTCAGCTGTCCGCGCGAAATACGCAGTGTCAGACACCGCATATTGGTTGGCGTCAACAACTTCCGCTATTGTCTCAGGGTCGATATTGCCGACGATGAACATGACCATGTTCTCTGGCCGGTAAAATGTATGATAGCAGCTGTACAGCTTATCAGCAGTAATGTCATTGATAGAAGCAATGCTGCCGGCGATGTCTTCTTTGACCGGATGGTCATGATACATGCCTTGCAGCGTCTGATAATAAAGACGGTAGTTCGGCTGATCCTGATACATCTGAATCTCCTCAGCAATGATACCGATCTCTTTTTCCACAGATTCTTTAGAGAAATAAGGGCGCTGGACCATCGACAGCAGCAGCTTGATATTAGCTTCAATATTGTCTACGGCAGTGAACAAATAGCTTGTCCGGTCGTATGACGTGAAGGCATTGGCAGAAGCTCCGTTTTTTGAGAAAGCGTTGAACATATCTCCTTCTTCTTTCTCAAACATCTTATGCTCAAGGAAATGGGCGATCCCTTCCGGCATCTTTATCATGTCATCGGCACCGTAAGGAACAAACTGATTATGCAGTGAGCCGTAACGGGTAGTGAGTGTGACATAAGTTTTCTGGAACCCTTTTTTCGGAATGACAAACAACTTCAGACCGTTGTTCAACGTCGTCTCAAATAATGATTCGTCAATCTGCTCATAAATTAATTCTTTCATGCTTTCACCTCATTGGTCAGACAGTATATCGTATGGACATGAACATGCTGAGCGACATGGATGACATTTTCATAAGTCACCTCATTGATGCCTGCAATCCACTCTTCTGTTGTCAGCTTGATGTCGTCAAAACCTTTAGCATACGTCGCCTCGATCCATCCTTTCGGTCGGTCAAATGTCTCTTTTTTATGAGTGACCAGCATCGTTTTCGCGGTATGTATTAACTCTTCACTGAACTGTCCTGCTTTAATCATGTCAAGCTGCTCCAAAATGGTATTGACAGCAAGCTCACGTGTTTCTTTATTGACGCCGGCAATGACGTACAGATAACCGAGACGCGCATCAATCTGCGAATGAATCTGATAGGCAAGGCTCAGTTTCTCTCTGACATTCATAAACAGCAGGCTCGTCACATCACCACCAAAAATCTGGTTGAAGACAACGAACGAAAAGTAATCACGTGTGCCGTAAGTGATGTCCGCTGTCATTCCGATATTGATTTTAGCCTGCGTCGTATCTGTCTGCTCTGTGACATAGTGAGGAACATCCTGCCGGCCGATATTCAAGTCTTCAAGCACGGCAGTGCCCTGCGGCAGCGCTAAATAGCGTCTGACGTCACGGGTCACTTCATCACTATCAACGTCACCGATGACAAAAATCTCTTTCTCATCATGGTGCAGCATCGCCTCATAGGCCTTATAAATAGAACCAGGTGTGACCGCAGCAAGCTCTTCTTCTATGCCGTAACTCGGGAAGCGGTAGTCATGTCCTTTGAACATCTCCTGCATGAGCTGCTGATATCCATACTGTGTTTTATTGTCCTTGATGGAGTCAAAGCGCGCCTGCATCAGTTGCTTTTCAACAGCTACTTTGCCCGGGTGAAATGCCTCGCCTTCAAGGAGCGGTCGCTGAATGACTTCTTCCAGCAGTTCGAGTGCCTGAACGAATAAATTCTCCGGCCGGCTCAAATATTTATCATTGATGATATCAATGCCGATCGTCAAGACGTGCGCCGTCTTCTGTTTTGTGACATAGCTGAACAAATTAGCTCCGTAATTTTCTGCGACCACATCATGCAGCTGCTGCTCGGATGGGTACCGGGCCGTTACTTTTGTCATCAGTTTACTCAGTAGCGCACGCTCTGTCACCGTGTCCTTGTTAATCGGTGCTTTGAATTTAATGACTATCGATATCGTTTTAAATTTATGTTCCTCGTTAATATGTACTGGTATCATGTCGTCACTTCATTTCCCGCTTGATTTGGAATTTCATCTGGTTCGATTTGAAATAGTTCATGGAAAAAAGCACCGGCCTGTCGTCCTCATTGTAATGAACCTGCTTAAACAGCAGCAGGCTTTCTTCCGGCGCACATTCCAGCGCATTCGAAATGTAAGGTTCATAACTGATCGCTTCTATTTCGCAAGTCGCATAGGCCACTTTGAATCCCGGATTATCCTGGAGAATCTGCAGCAGTGAAAGCTTATCGTTTAAATGCAGATAATCAAAGTCCGGCTGATTGATTTTATCCAGGCAGTAAGCGACCGGCAGTCCATCGGCAGTACGGATACGTTCCACTACTGTGATCAGCTGGTCGTCAGTAATATTCAAGATTTTTTTGTCATCGCGTGATGGCACTTCCGGATCCTGACTGATGATAATCGTTCCGGCCGTACAGCCGACTTCTTCAATCATCTTTGTAATGCTCCGGAGTTCATCCACCGGATAGAAAAACGCCGGTTCCGGCTTAACGCAGTAGCCTTCCTGAAATTTCTCTGTCAATATCTGTTCAGTAATCAATTCTCTGATCGCCTGTTCGACATTATCCTGTGAAATATCGAGTGTACGGGAAATTTCGTAGAGACTGGGTATCGGCGCATTAGGCGCAAACTGCTTCTGTTCAATATTCATGATAATCCAGTCTTTAACAGTTAATATTGTATGTTGAACGGACACCATTCATTCCTCCATCATTCTTTCGTTTCATCTATCAGTACTTGTCTCGGCTTGCTGCCTGATGCAGGACCGATCACCTGATTCATTTCAAGTTCGTCAATTAATCGCGCAGCTCTATTATATCCTATTCTGAACTGCCGCTGTAACAATGAAGCACTTGCTTTCTGCTGGGCGACGACAAATTCATAGGCTTCAAAGTAAAGGGCATCTTCTGACGGCGAGTCCGTCTTGATCTCATCCGGCTCCAGTTCCTTGACGTAGTTCGCGGACTGCTGCTTCGTGACATAGTTGACGACAGCTTCTACTTCCTTGTCTGACAGGAATGCCCCTTGTATACGGGTCGGTTTTGACTGACCGGACGGCAGGAACAGCATATCACCGCGTCCGAGCAGTTTTTCCGCACCCTGCGAGTCGAGAATAGTGCGTGAGTCGATCTGTGAGCTGACCGCAAAGGCAATGCGTGACGGAATGTTCGCCTTGATCAGACCAGTGATGACGTCCACTGACGGGCGCTGCGTAGCGATGATCAGATGGATACCAGCTGCACGAGCCATCTGTGCAATCCGCATAATAGCACTTTCCACGTCCTTACTCGCCACCATCATCAAGTCAGCGAGCTCATCAACAATGACCACAATATAGGGCAGCTTAGCGTTCTTCTCACCAAGCTCTTCATTCTGTCTCGTCAAGTATTGGTTGTATCCTTCTATATTTCTTGTTCCGCTATGACTGAATAAGTCATAGCGCCGTTCCATCTCACCGACGATTTTCTGCAGTGCCTGTGCCGCTTTCTGCGGATTGGTGACGACAGGTGTCAATAAGTGCGGAATTCCGTTATAAACATTCAGCTCGACCATTTTAGGGTCAATCATCATCAGTTTGACTTCGTGCGGCTTCGCATTCATCAGTATGCTGGTGATAATGCCGTTAATGCACACTGATTTACCGCTGCCGGTAGAACCGGCTACAAGTAAGTGGGGCATTTTGTTCAGTTCAGCTGTAATGGCGTCCCCTGAGATATTACGGCCGAGGACGACTTTCAATTTGTTATCTTCGACCGGCTCTTCTTCCAGCACTTCCCGCAGTGTGACCATTGAGACCGAATTATTCGGCACTTCAATCCCTACTGCGGACTTCCCTGGAATCGGCGCTTCAATTCTTATATCTTTGGCGGCGAGTGCGAGCGCAATGTCATTCGACAGGTTGACGATACGGCTGACTTTGACACCCATCGCGGGCTGCACTTCATACTGCGTCACTGCAGGACCGATTCTGATCTGACTGACTTTCGCATTGACGCCGAAGTTTTTCAGTGTCGATTCCAGCAGCTGACCGCGCTGCTTGATCGTCTTCATGTCAGACTTCACGCCGCCGTCAGGCAAATTCAGCAGGTCAAGCGGCGGCAGTGCATAATCTGGATTGTCATCATCCATGACAGGAGGGGTCGCCTTTTTGACAGGCTGCTCTTTTTTCCGTGACTCGTGATGGGACAGCGGGATATCAGTGTGTTCTTCAGCGACCGGTTCATCTGCCTGGATATCATAGTCAGCTGTGACATCATCAACCGGCACTTCGTGAAGCTCTGACACATCGATGACGTGGTGGTCACGTGTCGATTTCAGCTGCTGCACTTTTGTCTGCGTTTTTGTCTGCGCTTGCTGTGTCAAGTGCAGCAGCTGCTCGAAGATGACCTTTGATTCTGCTCTGATTGAGCGGCCGGCGATTAATATGCCTGCAACACCGAGAACAAGCAGTGCAAAGATCAGGGCTCCGATAGGACTGATCAGCTGGCTGAGCGACCGTTCGAGCGCATAACCGAGAAAGCCGCCGCCTTGAAAATGGAAATGCGAATCAGATTCTGTTTCAAAAATCCCGTTAAACGTCGGCCTGACCTGCACTGCTGTTAAATGGCGGACAGATTCAAAGACAAGACAGAGGCCGAGCTGCAGTGTCACCCAGCCGGCAAGCCGCCTGTTCAACGGGACGAATTGTTTGTTCACTGTATAATAAATGGTCAGCATGACAAAGAATAAGTATGTAAAGTAACGGGCGCTTCCCGTCAGCAAGATCATCAGACAGTCAATCGCAAGACCGACAAGTCCAAACTGCAGTATACCAAGGACAAAGAGTGCCAATATGACAAGTGATGTCAAATAGATGACAGGGGTGCCCGGCTTTTTAGTCTTACGCTTCTTTGCGGCCGGCTTTCTTTTTTTGCTGCTTGCTTTTTTAACTACCAATCATGACACCTCTCATGATAAATAAATAAACAAGCCTAAGCTTGTTTATTTAATGTTATCAAATTTAAATTTCTGAAATCACCGGAATGATCATCGGTCTTCTCTTCGTTGAATCATAGAGGAATTTACCGAGCTTGTCGCGCATATCCTGCTTGATTTCTGACCATTCGATGCGGTTCTGCATCAGGCCTTCTTCGACGATAGCGCGCACTTTATCTTCTGCTTCCTTCAGGAGTTCTTCACTCTCACGGACATAGACAAAGCCACGTGACTGAATCTGCGGACCTGCCACGATTCGTCTGTTCTTCGGATCAAGTGTCACAACTGCGATGAAGATACCATCTTCAGCCAGCAGACGACGGTCACGCAGTACGATGTTACCGACATCGCCGACACCGATACCGTCGATCAGCACATTGCCTGCTGTGACTTTTTCGTTGGCCACCATTTTCTCACCGTCAAAGTTGACCGCGTCTCCTTTTTCAAGCAGGAAAATATGCTCCGGCTGAACACCTGTTTCAGCTGCGAGCTTAGCATGTGCAATCTGCATCTTGAATTCCCCCTGCACAGGAATGAAATATTTCGGCTGCATTAAGTTCAGCATCAACTTCAGCTCTTCCATACAGCCGTGACCGGATGCATGAATCTTCTTGTTCGTCGGTACGACATGCGCGCCCGCTTTCACCAGGTGATTGATCGTTGAACCCAGTATGACTTCCATGCCGGAAGACGGTGTCGTCGTAATGAAGACAGTATCCCCTTCTTCGATATTCATGATGCTGTGTTTTTGCAGTGCCATATGAGCTAATGCTTCAATCGGTTCACCCTGCGAGCCTGTAGAGATGATGACGATTTCATTCTTCGGATATTTCGCTACATCTTTAATCGGGATCAACAGCTGCTCCGGAATATCGAAGTAGCCGAGCTTACGTGCAATATTGAATGAACTTTCAAGTGACTTACCAAGGAATGTCACTTTACGATTGTTTCTAGCAGCAGCTGTCAGCACCTGCTGAATACGGATGAAGTTGGACGCGTAGCACGAGACGATAATCCGGCCGTTTGCTTTCGCAAACTCATCATTGATATGACTCTCAATGACATTCTCAGGTGTATTGTAGCCGGGTTTCTCTGCTTCAGTCGAATCACTGATCAGTGCCAGCACGCCGCTTTCACCGATAGCGCTCATCTTCGACATATCCGGGCGATAGGGCCCTTTGACACTCTGGTCGAACTTAAACTCACCTGTGTAGACGACCGCACCATGAGACGTATGGATGCAGATACCAAGGGCGTCAGGAATACTGTGGGTCGTATTGAAGAAGGTGATGTTGACGCCTTTGAAGCGCATCACTGATTCGTTGTTCACTGTATAATATTTTAACTTGCGATCAATCTTCGCGTCTTTCATATGGTCTTTCACTAATGCCAGTGTCAGGCGTGAGCCGTAAATCGGCGCATCGATCTTACCGATGATATAACGCAGCGCACCGATTGCATCTTCATGACCGTGTGTCAGGAAGATCCCTTTCAGACGCTCTTTGTTCTCAATGACATACTGAATGTCCGGAATGACGACATCAATTCCGAGCATCTCGTCTTCCGGGAACATCAGCCCTGCATCCAGCATGAACATCTCATCATCTACTTCAACGATGTACATGTTCTTTGCGATTTCCCCTACGCCGCCGAGCGGAATGATTTTAATATGGTTGTTATCTTTTTTCACTAAATTCAAAATAGTTCCTCCTAAAATTCTTTCCCGTACAAAACATATTGTCTTTATTATAAGCTATTTGATTCTTATAACACAATAAAAAATAGGCGGCGGCTTGTTGAAACGCTTAAGTGCCATCTGCTCACCGGCACCTCAACAAAAAAACCGGATGAAGTTCATCCGGTTTAAAAGTGCTGGTACAGCACATCACGCTGAAATGTTAGTCGCTCGTTTCTTCAAGTTCGATGCGGTAATTGCCGCCGACAACGGTCAAGTTGCTCACTTTAATGCGGGATGATGAATAGCGCTCCTCGTCTCCTTTAAAGACGGCAATGGAATCGATGGACTGGCTTGTCTCAAGCTGGTTGAAGAACAACCCGACATCCCCGTCTGTTGTCGTGATTCTGACGGACGGCTGCTCAACGGTCAACTGCCCTTCTGCTTCGAATGTCTGATCATTGATGTTTAACTTATCAAATACCATAATGATGCCTCCTTTGTCTTCACTTTTATTTTAATATTAAATGCCGGTTATGACAAAGATTTAGTGAACGTCATCCTGGACGGCTGAACGGCAAGCATCTGCAGCACTTTATGGATGTCAGTCAAGGTGATAGCTTCTATATGCGCTTCAAATTCTTCCAGTGTGACGACTCTGCCGTAATACATGTAGCTCTGACCGTTACGCATCATAATATGACCGTCATAATCATTATTCATATAGGCATTCGTGATGAGATAAGTTTTCGCCCGCGTAAGCTGTTCTTCCGTGACCTGATCCTTAAACGCTGCCAGCAGCCGGTCAATCTCACTGGCCGCTTCTTCGACCGCAGTATGGTCACAGGCGATATAAATGGAGAACACCCCGCCTTCACTATAAGCATCGAGTGACGAATAGACGTTATAGCAGAGGCCCAGCTCTTCACGCAGCCGTCTGAACAATGGCGAGGAGACTGACTCACCGAACATGGAGCTGAACAGGCTGAACGCATCGTATAATGGATGATGGTAACCTACCGCATCATAGCCGATCAATAAATGCGCCTGCTCATAATCATGATGCTGGACGTCGCTGAAAGGTTCAAACCGATAGTCAATTGGTGCTGTCTTATCCGTCTGAGCCGGTGTCATCCGGCTGAAGACATCGCGCAGTACCGTTGAATCCTGGCCGGCATAAGAAATAATGATATGGTCCGCTCTGTAGAAGCGGCTGTAAAAGTTAATGAGCACTTCACGGTCAATCTGTCCGACTGATGCTTTAGTGCCAAGAATCGGCACGGCAAACGGTGTATTGCTGAATGCTTGCTCCTGAAACACTTCATAGATCAAGTCTTCCGGATCGTCTTCTGTCATCTTGATTTCTTCCAGGATGACCTGCTGCTCGCGCCTCACTTCTTCTTCGGGGAAGGTCGAGCAGTTCAGCATCTCATCCAGCAGGTGAATCGCCCGCTCTTCAAAACGCTGCAATGTCTTGATGGTATAGCATGTGTATTCCTTTGTTGTATAGGCATTGACTTCTCCGCCGATCGCATCCATTTCGTCAGCCAGCTGTTGTGCAGTGAACGACTGTGTCCCTTTGAACAGCATATGTTCCATAAAATGAGCGGTCCCTGCCGGGAAGTCCTCTTCGTTCTTCGTTCCGACTTTGACGAATGCTGCAATATGCACGGTCTGATGTACGTTGTGCTTATCCAGCACTACGAGTCCATTGTTTAACTTCAAGCATTAACCTCTTTCCTATATAAAAACCGGGACTATGCCGTCATTCTTCAATGAAGACGCCTGGTGAAACCGTGCGCAGCATCGAAGAATTCAGACTTATGTCCCAGCCTTCTTTCTATTATTCTGTTGTTTCAGTAGTTGATTCCGGCAGCAGTTCTTTACGCGACGCATTGACCCGTCCTTGACGGTCGATTTCTGTCACTTTAACAGGGAACTGGTCGCCGAGCTTCACGACGTCTTCTACTTTGTTCACTCTTTCCTTGGCAAGCTGTGAAATATGAACAAGCGCATCTTTACCCGGGAAGATTTCAACGAACGCACCGAATTTCTCGATACGTTTAACTGTTGACATATAAACTTCGCCGACGACTGCTTCACGCACGATGTTTTCAATCAGACGTTTTGCTTCCTGAATCATGGCAGCATCACTCGAACCGATGAACACAGTGCCATCCTGCTCGATATCAAGCTTAACGCCGGTCGCATCAATGATTTCATTGATCTTTTTGCCGCCTGGTCCGATCACGTCACGGATTTTGTCAGGATTGATATGAATGATTTCAATTTTTGGTGCATACGCGCTCAGCGTCTCACGCGGTGCGCTGATGGTCTGCATCATGTGATCCATGATATGCATGCGCCCGATTCTCGCCTGCTCCAGCGCTTCTTTCAGAATCTCTTCAGACAGACCATCAATTTTGATATCCATCTGAATCGCTGTTATACCCTTAGCCGTACCTGCTACTTTGAAGTCCATATCACCGAGTGCGTCTTCCATCCCCTGGATGTCAGAGAGAATCGTATAGTCTTCATCTTTCTTCACAAGTCCCATCGCAATCCCGGCAACAGGCGCCTTAATCGGCACACCGGCATCCATCAGTGCAAGCGTTGAGCCGCAGATTGACGCCTGTGAGCTTGAACCATTGGATTCCAGCACTTCTGATACGACCCGGATTGTATAAGGGAAGTCCTTCTCGTCAGGAATGACCTGCAGCAGGGCACGTTCGCCGAGTGCACCGTGACCAATCTCACGACGACCCGGTGCACGGATCGGTCCTGTTTCACCGACCGAGAAGTTCGGGAAGTTATAGTGGTGCATATAGCGTTTCTGCTCTTCGACACCGAGCCCATCAATAATCTGATGCTCACCTAAAGCACCGAGTGTCGCAACTGATAAAGCCTGCGTCTGACCACGCGTGAACAGACCTGAGCCGTGCGCTCTCGGCAGCAGCCCTACTTCACTGTCAAGCGGTCTGATCTCATCAGGCCGACGACCGTCCGGACGTACTTTATCTTCAGTGATCTGACGGCGCACTTCTTCTTTGATCAGGCTATCGAATGTTTTGTTCACGACAGTTAAAACCGCGTCATCCTGACCTTCATATTTGTCCAGGAGCTGCAGCTTGACCGCTGTAATATTTTCCTCACGCTCAAGCTTATCCTTTGTCTGAATAGCAGCTGCCAGCCCCAATTCTTCAGCATAATGCTTCACTTCAGTCTCAACAGCTTCATTCGGCGCTGCAGGAACAAATTCTTTCTTCACTGGTGCTACTTCGTCCACAATCGTTTCCTGGAAAGCAACAAGTTCCTTGATCGCCTGATGGCCGAACATAATCGCTTCAAGCATCTTGTCCTCAGACACTTCTTTAGCACCTGCTTCCACCATGTTGACCGCATCTTTATGTCCTGCTACTTGCAGATCAAGGTCCGACTGCACACGCTGCGCGACTGTCGGGTTGATGACGAGTTCGCCGTCTACAAGCCCGACATTCACGCCGGCAATCGGGCCCTGGAAAGGAATGTCAGATACAGCAAGTGCGACTGATGAGCCGAGCATCGCTGCCATTTCCGGAGAGTTATCTGTATCCACGCTCATCACGATAGAGATGACTTGAATATCATTGCGGTAACCTTTCGGGAACAGCGGACGGATCGGACGGTCGATTAAACGGGCAGTCAATGTCGCGTCTTCACCCGGGCGTCCTTCACGTTTGTTGAAGCCGCCCGGAATCTTGCCGGCCGCATATAATTTCTCCTCATAGTTGACCATGAGCGGGAAGAAGTCAACATCCCTTGGTTGTTTGCTTGCAGTTGCAGTAGATAATACTACTGTGTCGCCGTAGCGGACAAGTGCCGCGCCGTTCGCCTGTTTTGCCAGCTGGCCGACTTCAACTGTCAACGGGCGTCCTGCCCATTCTGTTGTAAATACTTTTTTCTGAGACATTAAAAATGCTCCTCTCCAATATATATCATCCATCATATCATTTATCTTTTGTTTGAGGTATATTTAGACATAAAAAAATCGAAAGAAACAACTGTCTCTTTCGACTTGAATTAAGATTAACGACGTAATCCTAAAGATTTAATTAGTTCACGGTAACGTTGAACGTCATTTTCACGTAAGTAAGTCAGTAAGTTTTTACGACGACCTACCATTTTAAGTAAACCACGACGTGAATGGTGATCTTTTTTGTGTGTACGTAAGTGCTCGTTTAATGCATTGATTTCTGCAGTTAACACAGCGATCTGTACTTCAGGTGATCCTGTGTCTGTTTCGTGTACGCGGTATTGTGCGATTAATTCATTTTTACGTTCTTGTGAAATTGCCATAATTAAATGACCTCCTATTATATAATTACACCATAACCTGAGCCATTCGTCGGAGTGTCGAAATGCCAAGGAAAGGTACTTGACTATTATAGCACTATCGCTCAATTAATCAAGTGAAATATCAGCTAAGAGCTGTTCAGCCGATTCCTTATCCTGCTTAATCTGGGCGATAAGGGCATCTATGCCGCTGAACTTCTGCTCGGGTCTGATGAATTCATGCCAGAACACTTCGACACGTTCGCCGTAAATAGATTCCGCGAAATCGAAAATATGAACTTCTATGGAGACGGCAGAAACCGCCGGGTCATGAAATGTCGGTTTATAGCCGATATTACAGACACCTTTCAGCAGCTGGTCTGAACCTGTCCGTTTCAGCGTCACGGCATAAACACCGAGCTTCGGCAGCACATAGGCTTCATCAGGTGCCACATTAGCAGTAGGAAAACCGATTGTCCGACCGCGCTTCTCGCCCTGCACGACGAGGCCTGAAATTTTGTAGGGACGCCCGAGCTGCGCATTTGCTTCATTAACATGTCCTTCTACAAGGGCGTTTCTAATATGCGTTGTCGCAATCTTGTCTGCATTCAGCTCCTGCTTCGCAACAGCCGTCACATTGAACCCCTGCTTATCAGCTTCAAGCTTCATCATGTTCCCTTTACCGAACTTACCGTATGTAAAATCAAACCCGGCGACCACTTCTTTGACATGGTTGTTCGTCAAATAGTCACGGATGAAATCCTGCTCTGCCATCTGAGCAAACTTCGAGGTGAAAGATACGACAAACAAATAATCAATCCCGATGGCTTCCAGCAGGCGTCTCTTCTCATCAAGCGGGGTCAAATAGTCCGTCCGCTTCTTTTCGGGGTTAAGGACGACTGACGGGTGCGGATCAAACGTCATCACTGCTTTAGCCAGCTCCTTCTCTTCAGCCATCTCCTTCATCGTATTGATGACTGACATATGACCGAGATGCAGCCCGTCAAAAAATCCGATCGCAAGCGCGACATCGGGATGATTATACATGTCTGTCAAATTATGATTCGTATGTATCGTCTTCATCATTATCACGTTCTCTTTCCCATATACTTTATGCTTAGTGTATCAGAAAATGACGTCATGAAGCCAAAAAAAGATTCCATCATATAGACGGAATCTTGATAAACGTTTAGCCTTCCTGCTGAACCATTCTCACTAATGCACTAGCGATGGCATTTTTCTCTTCGCCCTGTGCATTGTTCCATAATTCATTAAGAACTTTTTCTTCACGGTTTTTAGGTTCTTCGTTTTTCGCTAAGTGATCAGCGACTTTTTCAGCAGCTTTCACGATAGCTTCATCGCTCATGCCTAATTTTTCAGCTCTGCCGACTTGTTTGTTTAAGTAAGATTTGAAGTTATTGAAGCTTTCTAAGATCTGGTCTTTATCTTCCTGTGATAAGTTGTTTACGTGTTCTTCTGGATTTACATTTGTCATTGTTCATTTCTCCTTTGTTAGGACAGTGTCCTTTGATTGAGTATGAAACTATCAACGTCATAACTCTATGACTATCGATAGTATATGTATATCCCGTCACAGAAAGTTTAAACACATATTAATGAATTTTACATCTAATTTTCTAATTAAATACTTTTACTGCTTTAACCTGTCCCGGTTTTTCGGGGTGCGGTGCATAGATGGCCAGCGCTTTATTCTCATAGATAATGACAGTCTGCTCAATCACAGGAAGCTCGTCATCCCTAAACTTCTGGCCGTTGGTCACACGTGTTTTCAGCGCCTCGTCCACTGCGAGATGCGGCAGTTCTTTCAGCCCTTCTTCTATCGGCCGCAGCAATGGCTGGACATCCACTGTGTCCGCAATCTGCTCGAGCGTATAACAGTCATTTAAAGTGAAGCCGCCGCTTTCCAGCCGGGTCAACCTTGACATATGGCCGACTGTATTCAGTTGTTCAGCGATTTGAGTGGCGAGTGTCCGGATATAAGTACCTTTACCGCATGCGACATCAACCATAAATGTCAGCCGGCCGTCCTTATAAGTCAGTCTTGATGTCCGCGTGAGCTCCTTAATATGGACGATGCGGGACGGCCGCTCAATCACTTTTCCTTCGCGGGCATATTCGTATAGTTTGCGGCCGTTTACTTTAACGGCTGAGAACATGGGCGGTGTCTGCTCGATATGCCCGGTGAGCCGGGTCAAGGCATTGTCCACCTGTGCTTCGGTATAGCAGTCCGGCTGGATGAACTCCGTCGTAACCACTTCACCGGTCTGGTCTTCTGTCGTCGTCTGGCTGCCGAGCGTGATCTCTGCTGTGTAGCGCTTTCCGCTGTCCATAATATAGTCGCTGATCCTTGTCGCAGGACCGATGCAGATTGGCAGCACCCCGTCCACTGCAGGGTCGAGCGTCCCTGTATGTCCGACTTTTTTTGTCTTTAATAGTTTTCTCAGCTTGAAGACCACGTCGTGACTCGTCATGCCCCGTGGTTTGTTAATAGCAAGTACGCCGTTCAGCATCGTCATTCCTCCATTAAAAAAGCAGATAGTAGGCACTATCTGCTAGCCTTTATTAAGATCAGCAATCATACGTTCAATCTTGTTACCGTAATCAATCGATTCATCATAGACGAATTTCAGTTCAGGCACAATACGCAGTTTCATGCGCTGACCGACTTCTGTCTTCATGAAACCTTTTGCTTTTTCAAGACCTGCAAGTGTCTCACGACGTTCTTTATCGCTGCCGAGAACCGTCACATAGACCGTCGCAAGAGATAAGTCTCCTGTCACTTCTACTTCTGTGACCGTCACAAAGCCGACACGCGGGTCTTTAATCTTCTGGCTGATGATTTCACTCAGCTCTTTTTTCATCTGTTCGCCGACGCGTTCTTTTCTGTTATTCATAGTTATTCACCTCTATTATCTCTACCCTGAATTAAAGTTGACAATGCAATTTATTATAGATTTTTATCGCGGTGATGTCAATTTAATCCCGGAGTTTCTTCATGGCCGCCGCGACATCACGGTCACCTGCAGCGCCTAAACTCAGTTCAGAAATAATATTCTCGTAATCATGGTCATTGCGGTTCTGACTGAGCTTGTATGCCGCCTGAATATCCGTAATATCAATTCTGAAGCCGACGATACCTCTGATCTGCTGCTGACTCGTCTCAGTCAGATTGTCCCACGTCTTACCGTTCGCTTCATACGTATCAAGCAGCAGCTTCAGATCCTCCCTCAGTTCATCTTCCGTCAGTAACCGGCTGTGTCCATACACATGAATGCTCTGATAGTTCCAGGTCGAGACATTCTCATGGTCATACCATGTCGAGGAGACAAACGCATGCGGCCCATGAAAGATAGTCAGGACGTCAGCGTTGTCATCAAGATTTTTCCACTGTGTGTTAGCTCTCGCATAATGACCGGATAAATATAAGTTTTCATTGTCTTCACGCAACATTAACGGCACATGTGTCGCCACAGGTTTACCGTTATCCGTCGTCACGACCGTTGCGAAAGAATGGTCATTAATAAACTGTTTGATCTCTTTCAAATCTTTCATTTCAAAATATTTCGGGATGAACATATGGACCTCCAGTTGATGATTTTTCGAGCAGCTTAATCGTCATGCTCTATTTAAATAGAAGATTCACTTCATATTATAACATCCCTATCACTCAAACCCACTATACGATGAAATTCATCTGATTGTTTTAATTCTTCTCATCAAAAAACCTTACTATCTACAGATATGTAAACAGTAAGGTCAGATATAATATTGTTACTAAAAACTATAATATGGCTATCAGTAAGCAAACAATCTTAAGCTCTCTTAATCTCTTCCATCACAAACGCTTCGAAGATGTCGCCTTCTTTGATGTCATTGAAGTTCTCAATCGTGATACCACATGAAAATCATAGTGAAATACTGTCAGAAAGCCTTTTATATCAATAACTGTAATATCATCTCGTTAAGTTTGTTGCCTTAATATTATTTCGTTTGTCAAATTAAGCTAGACAACTTCTCATCTTCGATGAAACTCATAAATGCTTCCAATGGTGTCCTGTAACCAAGAGATTTTCTTGGCCGATTATTGAGGGAATGTGCAACTTGAATAATATAATCGTCTGTAACTGTGTTGAAATCCATATCTTTGTCCAGACCGTTTCTTCTAAGCATACCATTTGAATGTTCATTAAGACCACGCTGCGAAGGTGTGCCTGGATCAGCAAAAAAGATAGATATATCGTGTTGGTTACTGATTGACTTCCAGCTGGAAAACTCTTTACCGCAGTCGAATGTAATGGATTTAAAGAGACGATAAGGTAAAGCCGAGAACATACTGTTTAATGCTTTTTCAATGTCGGATGCCTTGCGACCTTCCGGTCGTAGGGTGATGATCATCTTAGAAACGCGTTCAACAAGGGTGATGACTGCGCTACCATGACGACGACCAACAATCGTATCGCCTTCAAGATGACCGAACTCTTTATCAAAGTCGGGAAATTCAACTGTTCTTTCTGAAATGTGACGTTTGAAAGTCTGACGACCTCTTTTCTCATGATGACCGTTAGGTTTTCTTTTCCCTTTCATCGGAAGTGATTGAACAGGAAGAATATCTTCCCTGAACATTCTGTACAGAGTTTTGACAGAACAGCTGATAGGTTCTTCATTTCTGCCTATGATGGTGTCAGGTGTCCAGCCGTCGGCTATCCTTTTTTGAATATAACTGATCTGATGCTTAGGAAGGACGATTCTACGTCTTCCGCAAAGAGATTTTCTTTTCTTATAGTTCTGATAGAATTCCAGTGCAGATATACCTGATTTGAGTGCATTAATTACATTATAGACGGTCTGTCTTGAACGCTTAATTCTCCGGCAGATCTCACTGACCGAAATTTTCTGGTGGTAATATGATTCTATGAACGCAAGTTCATCCGTGGTAAGATGTGTATAGGCCATTTGTGCTAACTCCTTATGTTTTCTTTGGACGGAAATACATATTGAGTTTAGCACAGAAGGCTTTATTAGTTGTCTAGCTTAATTTTACAATCGGCGTTCTTAAAATGGCAACCTTATTTGACAATATTAAATTGCTATCCTTGAAATTATTCCATATTTCTAATTTTAGATTTGGATCTTTTTCTAACAAATACATATCATATTCTTTAATATCTACATCACCATAACTATAATTAATCGGATATTTATCTAAAATATCCGATTAATTATCAAATTCTTTTAAGACAGATTTATATATAAAATTTAAATCAATTAATAGATAGCCCATCACATTATTCTCCAATATATATATATAATGATCAGAGAGATAATTAAACGTATAATTTGATGGGAGAAAGAAATTCGACCTTTCAAAAAATTACCATTTAAGGTAGCCCCTAACTGTATTAATAATAATCCAATTAGTAAAGAAATCATTTTATTAAGAGAAAAATCATCCCACACAGAGTAAATCATAAGTAACGAACCAACTATGAAGATACATATATTTAAAATAGGTAACTTCTTTTTTATTGAAAGTATAGAAACAAGTATATTTAAAGTACTGTATATTAGTATTATTATTTTTAAAATCATCATAATATCTCCTTTTGTTTAAAATAAAAAAGTGATATCTAATTTAGATATCACCTTTTTATTTTTTAAGATAAGATCCAGTTTAATAAGAAGTAGTTTTTAGCTAAAAAACTAGATTCACAGTTATCAAATTCTTCTACACTATCAAATTCTAAAAACTCTAATTCTTGTGTCTCTAATGCATTTACTTGAGTAGTCTCCATTATGTATACCTACTTCATTTATTATAGATATATACTATAGAATTTGTATTTTATGTAACTGTTGAATTCATATTACACCCATAGAAAATAAAAGTAAATATAAATTTTCAGTTTTTTTAAAAAAAGGTAAGTTATACAATCAAGTTAGCCACCTAAGGTGGAAGATACATTAATTGTTTATAAAAAAATACGCCATGACGAATTCATGTTAATATTGTAGTTCTCACACCGACAATAAAGGAATGAATTCGTATGACGCATATCAATGGTAACACGAAAACCGTTAAGGGCAAACACCTTTCTAGAGATGAACGGATCATCATACAGACGCTGATTGATGAAGGGTATTCAAACAGACAAATAGCCGGAAAGCTCGGTAGAGCGCCACAGACCATCAATAATGAGATAAAGCGTGGGACTTACACGCAAAGAAGCCAACAGATACAGAATAATAAGACTTACACCTACTACAAATGTATCTATTCACCTGATCTTGCTCAGGATAGATACTTTGAAAATCGTATCAAGTCAGGACGTCGTCCTATTCCTATCACAGGAAATCCCTTTGTTGAATGGGCTGATCATCTGATGATACATCAGGAAATGTCTCCGGCTTCCGTTATTATGCTGGCTAAAAAATCTAATCTTTTTCCAGAAAGATTCATACCCTGCATAAAGACACTCTATCACTGGATTGACAGAAAACTGATAAAGACATGCAATATTAATCTTCTGATGAAATTAAAGCTTAAGAATAAGAAGCCGACAGGCTTTACTCGTATCAATAAAAAAGTACTGGGTCAGTCTATTGAGCTGCGACCTCATGCAGTGGATACACGCACGACCTTCGGACATTGGGAGATAGATACTGTTGTCGGCCAGAAGTCTGGGGAGGATCAGGTTCTCCTCACCATGGTTGAGAGAAAAAGCCGGTATGAACTTATCTTAAAGATTGATGGTAAACAAAGCTGCCATGTAGTCAATGCACTACGTCATCTGATAAAAGAAACAGGAGATGCTTTCCCTAAAATATTCAAGTCCATTACATCAGATAACGGACCTGAATTCAGCGATCTTTCTGAATGTCTCAAGGGATTATCTGAAGTCTACTTTACCCACCCCTATGCCTCTTGGGAGAGAGGGACGAAAGAAAATCAGCACAGATTTATTCGCCGGCATATTTCTAAAGGTATCCCCATTTCAACTGTAACAGCTTCTACCGTCCATAGAATCCAGGAATGGATGAACAGATATCCACGCAAGATACTAAATGGACAGTCAGCGATGGAAGTGTTTTTGAAGGAACTAATCAAAGAGAACATACTGAGTGAATCCCTAGGATTCTATATGAACTAGATTTGTCAGGGTGGCTAACTTGTAATTGCAATTTAGATTTAAATATCTAATATAATCTTTAGCCTGTAATTCAGTAATAGCTATCGGATCAGTATCTTTAAAGTAGTCATTCAAAGAAGTAAATACTTTATTGTAATTAATGATTGTATTGTATGAAAGATTCTGCAATTCCTTTTCATCAATTACTATTTGCTTTATCTTCTCAAAATTACCAAACTTATTTTCTGTCCTCTCTCTCCTTGTCTTGATTCTACTCATAAAAAAACACCTCGCTAATATTGTATTTAACAAATTAACGAGATGTAATATTATTCATTGATACTTTCACTATTGAACAGTAATACTATCTTTTAGAGTTGGTATTACTGTCATTCCAAATCAGCTAATTTAGCTAACTGGAAAATGTTAGTGGTTGGTATCTCTCTTTCTTTCAACTATGAAGAATGGCTTTAAATCAACGTTTTAGACGCGTTTGATCTCTTCCATCACAAACGCTTCGAAGATGTCGCCTTCTTTGATGTCGTTGAAGTTCTCGATCGTGATACCACATTCGTACCCCGCTGATACTTCTTTCACGTCATCTTTGAAACGACGGAGTGCATCGACTGCGCCTTCATAGACGACGATGCCGTCACGGATGATGCGGACGCTTGCGTTACGTGTGATTTTACCTTCTGTGACATAGCTTCCTGCGACTGTACCGACTTTAGAGATATTGATGGTCTGACGGACTTCTGCCTGACCGATGACTTTCTCCTCGAATTCAGGATCAAGCATCCCTTTCATCGCGAATTCAATCTCTTCGATGACTTTATAGATGATACGGTGCAGACGCATATCGACTTTCTCTGCTTCTGCGGCACGTTTCGCGTTGACATCAGGACGGACGTTGAAACCGATGATAATCCCGTTTGATGCTGATGCTAATGTAACGTCTGATTCGTTGATAGCGCCGACTGCTGTATGAATGATACGGACGTTGACACCTTCTACGTCGATTTTCATGAGTGATGCTGCCAGTGCTTCGACTGAACCTTGAACATCCCCTTTGATGATGACGTTCAAGTCTTTCATTTCACCCTGCTTCATCTGTTCAAACAAGTTGTCGAGTGATACTTTCTGACTTTCCTGACGCTGCGCCATAATGTTCTGCTGCTGACGTGCTTCACCGATGCGGCGTGCTTTCTTCTCATCTTTGAAGACGACGAAGCGGTCCCCTGCAAGCGGTACGTCCTGCAGACCTGTGATCTCAACTGGTGTAGACGGTGCTGCTGTCTTAATACGCTTGCCAAGGTCATTGACCATCGCACGGACACGGCCGTATGTGTTACCGACAACGATGGAATCACCGACTTCAAGCGTACCATCCTGAACAAGTAGTGACGCTGCTGGTCCACGTGACTTATCAAGCTCCGCTTCGATGACTGTACCGATTGCTGAGCGTTTCGGATTCGCTTTCAGTTCTTCTACTTCTGTAATAAGGAGAATCATCTCAAGCAGGTCATCGATACCTTCGCCGTTGATCGCTGACAGCTGAACGAAGATGGTATCGCCGCCCCAGTCTTCCGGATATAAGCCGTACTCGCCTAATTCCTGCATGACGCGGTCCGGATTGGCAGTCGGTTTGTCGATTTTGTTGACTGCTACGATAATCGGCACTTCTGCTGCTTTCGCATGGTTGATCGCTTCAATCGTCTGCGGCATGACACCGTCATCTGCAGCGACTACAAGAATAGTGATATCTGTGACCTGGGCACCTCGTGCACGCATTGTAGTGAACGCTGCGTGACCCGGTGTATCAAGGAATGTGATTTTCTTGCCGTTTGTTTCAATCTGATAGGCACCGATATGCTGTGTGATACCCCCTGCTTCTCCTGCTGTCACACGTGTGTTACGGATAGAGTCAAGCAGTGTCGTTTTACCGTGGTCAACGTGACCCATGATAGTGACGACCGGTGGGCGCTCCTGTTTGTCAGCTTCTGCTCCTGCTTCGTCCTCGAAATAAGTTTCAAGGTCTGTCGCATCAATGATGACTTCCAGTTCCGCCTCAACTTCGTATTCCGCGCAGATCAGCTCGATGGCATCTTCGTTCAGCGCCTGATTGATGTTCGCCATAATGCCGACCATGAACAAGTTTTTCACGATTTCTGACGCATCTTTGTTCAGTTTATCTGCCAGTTCACCGACAGTGATTCCTTCGTGATAAGTAATTTTAGAAGGTGTCTCTTTCACGACCGGCGCCTGCTGTACGGCAGGTTTGTTTGTTTTACCTTTGCCTTTTTTGTTCTGTCCAGGACGCTGGTTATTACGGTTCTGGTTGTTCGGACGCTGTGGACGGCTTCCCGGTTTCTGTGCATTATTGTTCGGGCGCTGGCCGTTTTGCGCCGGCTTCTGGCCGTTGTTATTGGCAGGTTTCTGGCTGTTGTTCGGGCGCTGGTTGTTCTGCGCCGGCTTCTGACCGTTGTTATTGGCAGGCTTCTGGCCATTGTGCGGGCGCTGGTTGTTCTGCGCCGGTTTCTGACCATTGTTCGGACGTGTATTATTTTGCGCCGGACGCTGCTCTTGTGCAGCGTTCTTTTTAAATACTTTGTCGAGTGCAGTAATTTCATTCGGTTCAAGTGTCTGCATATGACTTGTCACTTCAACATCGATTTTTTTCAGTTCATCGATGATATCTTTGGATCTTAACTTCACTTCTTTTGCATATTCGTATACTCTTTTTTTACTCATAGGCTCTCTCCTCATTGCTCTCACGAATCATCGTCTCAAGTTTCTTCGCAAAACCTGCATCCATGACACCGATGATGACGCGTTCATCCTTGCCGATTGCATAGCCGAGTTCATAGCGGGACCCGAACTCGACACACTTCACGCGGTAGGAATGACATTTATTCGTGATGTTTTTTTTAGTATTCGCTGATGCATCTGATGATACAATGACCAGTCTGACTTTATTTTTCCGTACTTCATTGATGACCAGTTCTTCACCCGTTGTCAGCTTTCTCGCACGCATCGCAAGTCCGATCAGATTGAATATTTTGTCTCTGTTCATCGTTTCGGAATCTTTTCACGGTAGATGAGACGGATGACTTCATCGTAGATCGGTGCCATGTCATCTGTATTGCTGTCAAAAAACTGTTCCAACCGTTTCTTTTTGCGTGCTGCTTCCACGATTTCAAGGTCTTTCGACACATAGGCACCGCGTCCGTTGGCTTTGCCGGTCGGGTCGACGGCCATTTCGCCTTCTTTCGAGCGGACGACACGAATCATTTCTTTCTTAGGCTTCATTTCCTGACTTAAAATGCATTTACGCATGGGAATCTTTTTCTGCTTCATTGAAATCCCCCTTATTCTACTGGATAGATACCCGCTTCTTTAGCGTCAGTCTCACTTTTAATATCAATTTTCCAACCGGTCAGTTTTGCCGCAAGACGTGCGTTCTGACCTTTTTTACCGATGGCAAGAGACAACTGATAATCCGGTACGATGACCGTCGTTGATTGATTCTCTTCATTAATGAGCACATCTACCACTTGTGATGGGCTGAGCGCATTTTTAACGAACGTTTTCGGATCGGCGCTCCATTCAACGATATCAATTTTCTCGCCGCCGAGTTCATCCACGACCGTACCGACACGCGCACCTTTAGCACCCACACACGCGCCGACTGCATCAATATCAGGATTTTCCGAGTGGACGCTGATCTTAGAGCGGTCACCCGCTTCACGTGCCACTGATTTCACGACAACTGTGCCGTCGAAAATTTCCGGGACTTCCTGCTCAAATAATCGTTTCAGCAGACCCGGGTGGCTGCGGGATACAAAGATCTGCGGGCCTTTCGTCGTCTGTTCAACTTTGTTGACATACACTTTAATGCGCTCAGTCGGACGGTATACATCGTTCGGGCTGCGCTCTGCATCAGACAGCACAGCTTCAGTCTTACCTAACGTCACATAGACATAACGGTGATCCACACGGTCGATGACACCGGTCATGATGTCATCTTCTTTATCGATGAACTCATTATATAGGATGCCGCGTTCTGCATCACGGAGACGCTGCATCACTGCCTGCTTTGCTGCCTGGGCACTTACCCGGCCGAAATCTTTAGGTGTCACATTCTCTTCGAAGATGTCACCGACTTCATAAGCGGGGTTGCTTTCAAGCGCCATTTCAAGAGAAACTTGTTCCCGTGGGTTTTCCACTTCTTCTACAACATCTTTACGTGAATAAACCGCATATGTCCCGTTGTCCATGTTCAGTTCCACCCGGACGTTGTTAGCAGAGTTGTAGTTTTTCTTGTAGGCTGTGATCAATGCCGCTTCAATTGTTTCAATCAATACTTCACGTGGAATGCTTTTTTCTTTCTCAAGGAAATCAATTGCATTTAATAATTCATTATTTTTCACTTTAGTTCCTCCATCACTAAAAAATGACTGCACGTCTGATTTTTGCGATTTTCTTTCTCGGCAGTTCAATTTCTTTTGTTCTTGTCTTGATTCTTACAGACATTTTAATGACTTCCTCATCATAGCTGAGTAATTCGCCGAGCCATTCCTTGTCACCGTTGATTTCTTCATAGAGTTTCACGTAGATGGGATGACCGACCGCTGCTTCATAGTCTTTTTCCTTTTTCAGAGGTCTTTCAGCACCCGGTGACGATACATCCATGAAATAAGCCTCTTTAATCGGGTCTTCTTTGTCCATCACTTCGCTGATCTTTTCACTGGCAAGTGCACAGTCTGAAATATCGATGCCGCCTGCCTTATCAATCGCAATGCGCAAGTAATAATCAGGTCCTTCTTTCACATATTCGACATCAACGAGTTCAAAGCCAAGGTCAGCGACAATCGGGCTGACAATTTCCTCTACACGTTCTGTGATTTTGCTCATATAGTCCTCCTTCATGATACAAGAAGAAAAGAGCGGGATATCCCACTCTTTCCGTCGTAGAGTATTTTCTTTAAGCATAACTATTATAACATAAACAGACGCATCGAACAAATACGGTGTGAAATTTATCTCTGCTACAGATCAAAGATACTCAGCTGCGCTTTATCCGGCATGTTATTCAATGTGCCGAGCTCCGTCAAGTAATCGATGATTTTCTGGGAGACACCTGCTTTTTTGTTCAGCTCTTCTTTCGACAGAAACGGCCCTTCCTCACGCGCTGCGACGATTCTCCGGGCCACGTTCTCACCGAGACCCGGCACTGCGATGAACGGCGGAATCAGCGTGTCTCCTTCAATGATGAAGTCAAAGGCCGCACTCTTCTCCAGTGACACCGGCTGCATTCTGAAGCCGCGCTGCGCCATTTCGTTCGCAAGCTCAAGCACGGTCAGCACGTCTTTTTCTTTTTTCGCAAGGTCGTGGAAGCGGCTGTAGTAATCTTTTACTGCTGCTTTCAGCGTATGCTTGTCCTTCGTCATCGTCAATAAATCAAAGTCAGACGCCCGGACCGTGAAGTAGCTCGCATAGTAGTACAGCGGATGATGTACTTTGAAGTAGGCAATTCTTACCGCCATCAGCACATAAGCTGCCGCATGGGCTTTCGGGAACATGTATTTAATCTTCTTGCATGACTCAAGATACCATTCAGGCACATTGTTCTCACGCATCGCTTCTTCAAACTCTTCTGACAGTCCTTTACCTTTACGCACGGACTCCATGATCTTGAAGGCAAGCGACGGCTCAAGACCCGCGTACATCAAGTACACCATGATGTCATCCCGGCAGCCGATAACCCCTGACAAGTCACATGTACCCGTGCGTATGAGTTCCTGCGCGTTACCGAGCCAGACATCCGTCCCGTGAGACAGCCCTGAGATCTGCACAAGTTCAGAGAAAGTGCTCGGCTTCGTGTCTTCCAGCATCTGCCGGACGAAGCCGGTACCGAACTCAGGGACACCGAACGTACCGGTCTTGCATAGAATATCTTCTTCTGTCACACCGAGACTTCGGGGACTTGAGAAGATCTTCATCGTCTCTTTATCATCCACCGGTATCGTTTTCGGGTCAATGCCTGATAAGTCCTGCAGCATGCGGATCATCGTCGGGTCATCGTGTCCGAGTATATCCAGCTTCAGCAAGTTATCATGGATGGAATGGAAGTCAAAGTGCGTCGTCTTCCAGGCAGAGTTCTGATCGTCCGCAGGATACTGGATCGGTGTGAAATCATAAATATCCATATGCTCAGGGACAACGATGATGCCGCCCGGATGCTGACCTGTCGTCCGTTTGACGCCAGTACACGCCTTAACAAGGCGGTCGACTTCGGCACCGCGCTTATGCATGCTGTTGTCGTTCAGATAACCTTTGACGTAGCCGAATGCCGTCTTCTCTGCCACCGTACCGATCGTGCCGGCACGGAACACTTTGTCCTCACCGAACAGCTCCTTCGTATAGTTATGAGCTTTCGGCTGATACTCACCACTGAAGTTCAAGTCGATATCCGGCACTTTGTCCCCTTTGAAGCCGAGAAACGTCTCAAACGGTATATCCTGCCCTTCTTTGATGAACGGCACATGACAGACGTCACACGATTTATCAGGTAAGTCAAAGCCACTTGAGACAGAACCGTCATCAAAGAAATGACTGGCCTTACACTGCGGACAGATGTAATGCGGCGGCAGCGGATTCACTTCCGTGATCTCTGTCATCGTCGCAACAAAGCTTGAACCGACCGAACCCCGTGAGCCGACGAGATAGCCATCGTCTAGAGAGCGTTTCACGAGCTTCTGCGAAATTAAGTAGATGACCGCGAAGCCGTTGCCGATAATACTTGCAAGCTCCTTCTCAAGCCGTGCGGTGACGATGTCCGGCAGTTCTTCTCCGTAAAGCTTGCGCGCATGTTCATAGGACATCTCCCGTATTTCTTCATTCGCGCCTTCAATCGATGGTGTATACAGTTCATCGCGGATCGGTACGACACGCTCAATACGGTCTGCAAGCAGGTTCGTATTAGTGATGACAATTTCACGCGCTTTCTCCTCACCGAGGAACATGAAGTCATCCATCATCTCATCTGTCGTCCTGAAATGCGCATCCGGGAAGCCGCTTTTATTGAGCGGGTTGCCGGGCATTGAGGCGATGAGAATTTCACGGGCAATTTTGTCATGCTCATATAAGTAATGGACATTGCCTGTCGCGAGCACCGGCTTATTCAGTTTCTCACCGACTGCGATGATCCGCTGATAAATCTCTTCCAGTGTCTTGTTGTCACGGATTAAGTCACGTGCCAATAAGTGCTGATAGAGCGCTTTCGGCTGGACTTCTATGAAGTCATAGAAGTCCGCAATTTTTTCCACTTCAGCCTGATCTTTGTTCATGACGGCCGTAAATACTTCACCGTTATCACAGGCGCTGCCGACCAGCAGTCCTTCCCGGTTGGCATTGAGCAAGGAACGCGGAATACGCGGCGTCCGGTAGAAATAGCTGACGAGTGATTCACTGACGATTTTGAACAGATTTTTCAGTCCGGTCTGGTTCTGCACAATCAGTGTCACATGCACAGGACGAGCCCGCTTATAGGCATCCTGATTAGACAACTTCTTATCGATATCGAGATGATTAGTGACGCCGAGCTGCTCCATCTGCTTCAGCATCTTGACGAAAATATGGGCGGTTGTCTCCGCGTCATAGATGGCGCGGTGATGCTGGGTCAGTTCGACCCCGTACTTCTTCGCGAGGAAATTCAGACCATGCTTACCCATCTCCGTGTTGATCGTCCGGGACAGTTCCAGCGTATCGATGACCCCGTTTGTACTCGCGCCGAGATTTAAACGTTCATATCCTGTGTCAATGAAACCCATGTCAAAGCTTGCATTATGTGCGACATAAATGGCGTCGCCCGCCCAGTCTTTAAACTCAGGCAGCACGTCTTCAATCGGCGGTGCACCGACCAGCATATCATCTGTAATTCCGGTCAGCCGTTTGATCGTCTCGTTCAGCCGTTCACCCGGGTTACTGAACCGCTCAAACTTATCGATGATCTCTCCGTCCTTCACTTTAACGGCTGCAAGCTCGATGATTTTGTCATACTGTGAACTTAAGCCGGTCGTCTCGACGTCAAAGACGACGTAAGTGCTGTCTTTCAGCACTCTATCAGTCGGATGATACGTGATCGGCACCCCGTCATCAACGAGCATCCCTTCAAGGCCATAGATCATCTTAATGCCGTTCTTCTCAGCAGCGGCATGCGCATCAGGATACGCCTGCACGACGTTATGGTCCGTCACTGCAATGGCCTTATGCCCCCACTGTGCCGCCTGCTCGACGTATTTACCGATATGCGTAATGCCGTCCATCTGACTCATGCTGGAATGCAGATGGAATTCAACACGTTTTTCCTCTGACTTATCTGTCTTAGGGGATTTCTTGATCTCATGAATGTCGTTCAGCATCATCACAAGGTCGCGGATAAATGTATCTTCCTCAATCCGTCCCTGTGCCCGCACCCATTTGCCGGGTTTCAGCGCATTGAAATGTTCCAGGTCATTCTTGCCTTTACGGGTGAACATTTTGAGCGTCAAGGAATCCGTATAATCCGTAATCTTCAGCTGGACAATATGACGGCCGCTTTTCAGCTCCTTGATCTCGACATCAAAGATCACTCCTTCGATGGCTGCTTTGAACTCCTCTTCAATAATCGATGAAATCGGACGAATCGTCTCGACGTTGATTTCTTTGCCGATCGCACACACGCTCACTTCATCACTGTCGTCTTCTGCCCGCTGCCGCTGCATTTCAGCGACACGGACGCGTGCTTCCAGGGCGCTCGTCGTGTCCTCCTCCTGAATATGTGCCTCCAGCGACTCCAGTTCCTTCACATGCTCTTCCTCAGAGATTTCAAAGACAATCTTATCAAGTGCGAAACCGGCCTGTTTGAATGCCTCCAGCAGTGAGCCGTTGCACGCCTTCTCGAGGTGTTTCTCTTCCACTTCATTATGAACCTGGAATTTCAGCACCGAACCTGAGAAGTGATATTTCTTATTTTTCAGCTGGACTTTCAGGCTCGGGCTGATTGCTGTCTGGTCGATGCAGTGATGCAGGTATCCGGACAGTTTCTCTGTCATATCCGACTGGTCGAGCGCCTTGATGGACACAGTGACTGCTGCAATATGACTGAATGCGGTCTTCAGTTCATTGCAGAGCTGGAAGTAGAGATCGCTCGGCAGTATGACTGGACTCGTAATATAAAAATGCCACTTTCTATCTTTCTGTGAAATATCAAGCCGCTCAAGTGAGCTTCCCGCTGCTATATCATCCGGAAAGACATTCGTCATTTTCAGCTGCGTCAATAGTATCTTAAATTTTTCGTATTTATCTGCCACGCCAGAACCACCTTCTCAAAATAAAAAGTAACACGCTGATGCGTATTACTTTTTGCTTCACTCATTATATCAAATTTTCTAGTCAAGCGTATCATATAACGAATCGATTTCGGCTTTCAGTTCGCCGATGTTCACATCAAATGATTCGCCGGTCTTTCTTACTTTCACTTCAACAATGCCGTCTGCTGCGTTTTTGCCGACTAAGATGCGCAGCGGCACACCAATTAAATCTGCATCATTGAATTTAACGCCGGCACGTTCTGTCCGGTCATCATATAATACTTCGTAGTCTTTACTGAAGGTGGCATACAGTTCGTCAGCAAGCTGGCGCTGCGCCTCCTGCTTCGGATTGACTGAGATGATATGCAAGTCAAATGGTGTAATAGACTTCGGCCAGATGATACCGTTATCATCGTGATGCTGTTCAATGACTGCAGATAATGTGCGGGATACCCCGATACCGTAGCAGCCCATAATCATCGGACGTGCTTTTCCCTGCTCGTCAAGGAACGTCGCTTTCATCGCTTCAGAATACTTCGTGCCGAGCTTAAACACCTGACCGACTTCAATCCCTTCAGCAAATTTCACCGGGCCGCTGCCGTCTGCCGCGGGTTCACCTTCTGTGATAAACCGGAAATCACCGAACGCGGTCACTGTGAAATCTCTGTTTAAGTTCGCATTGATGTAATGGTACTCCGTCTCATTGGCACCGACTGCAAGATTGTTGATATCCTGCACTGAATAGTCCGCATAGATCTCTATCTTATCGACACCGACCGGTCCAAGTGAACCCGGCTTCGCGTTCATGATCCCTTCAATTTCAGCTTCTGTTGCCAGTTCCACATATTCTGTGCCGAAATAAGACTTCACTTTGACATCGTTCAGCTCATGATGGCCGCGGAGCAGGAACATGACGAAACGGTCATCGACTTTCACGATCATTGACTTCACAATTTCGTCTAATCGTCTGCCGAGCAGATCAGCAAGCTGCTGCGCTGTTTTGACACCCGGCGTATGGATCTTTTCAAGCGGCTGCTCTTCTGTATGCTGGACATCAGGCGTATAGACGACTTCAGCTTTCTCAATGTTTGCTGCATAGTCGCTGCCGTCTGTATAGGCGATCGTATCTTCACCGATCTCAGCAAGCGCCATGAACTCATGTGTATGACTGCCGCCGATTGCACCGCTGTCTGCGATCACCGGACGGAATTTCAAGTTCACCCGTGAGAAAATATTGGAGTAAGCGCGGTACATATCCTGATAAGTCGCATCGAGCGATTCTTCAGAGGCATGGAAACTGTAGGCATCTTTCATAATAAACTCACGGCCGCGGAGCAGACCGAATCTCGGCCGTTTTTCATCCCTGAATTTATTTTGAATCTGGAACAGTGTCACAGGAAGCTTTTTGTAGGACTTCAGTTCATCACGTACAAGAGAAGTGATGATCTCTTCATGTGTCGGACCGAGCGCAAACTCACGGCCGTGACGGTCAGTCATACGCATCAGCTCCGCACCGTAGCTCGGCCAGCGACCGCTTTCCTGCCAAAGTTCTGACGGCTGCAGCGCCGGCATTAAAATTTCAATCCCGTCGATTGCTTCCATTTCCTCACGGACAATCGCTTCAATCTTATTCAGTACACGTTTAGAGATCGGCAGATAGCTGTAAATACCACTGGCAATCTGTTTGATCATCCCTGCTTTCAGCAGCAGCTGATGACTTTTTGAATCCGCATCATTCGGTACTTCCCTTAATGTCGGAATAAACATTTTTGACTGCTTCATTAAATAATCCTCCTTGTTTTAAAAGAAATAACGCTGAATATCATTCCATGTCACCATGATCATAACGAAGAACAGGAACACGGCGCCAAGCGAGATAATAGCAATCTCAGCCTTTTTGTTGACCGGACGTCTGAAAATCGCTTCATAAAGCACAAATAAAATTCGTCCGCCATCGAGTGCCGGAATCGGCAGCAGGTTCATGATGCCGAGATTCACTGATAATGATGCGGTAAAGTAGACGAGCGGCAGAATACCAAGCGATGCAATTTTTTCGGTGTTTTTGTATATACCGACAGGTCCGTTCAACATATCAAATGAGAATGTCCCCGTGAAAATACTGGTGAACAGCGCACCGACAAGACTGAAAATCATCAGCCCTGTCTTAAACGTTGTTTTCACGCCGTAGATCAAAGGATCTAACAGATTATCATGTGTGAACAGCGGATTGACACCGATAACTGCCCGCTTCACTTGTTTTGAGCCATCCTGCAGCGTCGCCTTCACAGGTTTTATCTCTTTCTTCAGTTCTCTGCCGTCACGTTCGATAATGATGTGATGGGTTTTGATGTCATTACTGTTGAAGTAAGACGTCATGTCCTCCCATTTGGAGATAGAATTGCCATCTATACTGACAACTCTGTCCTTCGTGACAAGTCCTGCTTTATCGGCCGGGCTGTCCTGCAGAATATCTCCGATGACCGCCTTATCAGTCGGTGTGCCTGTCACATAGAAGTAACCGATGAACAACACGAGCGCGAGCAGGAAGTTAAAGAGCGGCCCTGCAAACAATGTCAGAAACTTCGGCCACGGCTTCTTGTTTTTGAACTGACGGTCACGCGGCGCGATTTGTATCAAGTCCCCTTCACGGACAAAATAAGCTTCATCAGCGATCGGGTAAGTGACTTCTTCATTCGTATACTGGTCAATCCCTTTAATAAACAGCTGGTCTTCGAAATCACTGTCCACGGCTTCCAGCTGTTCAATCTGTCTGAACTGATGCTGGTCATCTAAAATAATATGCGTGACTTCGTTCTGCTCATTTTTCTTAATACTGACGGTCATGCCTGCTGTCACAGGATTCTGCTCCATTCCGCTGCCCGCCATCATGACATAGCCGCCGACCGGCAGCAGACGGATGGTATACAATGTTTCATCTTTCTTATAAGAGAAGAGCTTCGGACCCATCCCGATCGCAAATTCCGGACACATGATACCTGCGCGTTTCGCAAAATATAAATGGCCGAATTCATGCACTGTGACCAGGACTCCGAAGACAATAATAAACGACAGCATTCCTAACATAGCTTACACCTCATAGTGACGTGACTTATAGTCAGCATCGATTTCTAGTATCGTCTCAAGGTCAGGATTGAGTATGACGTCATGCGCCTTCATTTCGCGTTCAATCAGCCGCTCAATATCAAGGAAGCTGATCTCACCGTTTAAAAATTTAGCAACAGCTGCTTCATTGACCGCATTCATGACAACCGGCATCGTCCCGCCGATGTGGATTGCATCGTAGGCAAATTTCAGACATCTGAAGCGCTCGAGGTCCATCGGCTTGAAGTTCAGCTGCCCGATTGCTGCAAGGTCGAGCCGTTCCGCCTGCCGCGGCAGCCGCTCTGGATAACTGAAGGCGTATTGAATCGGCATACGCATGTCCGGTGTTCCGAGTTGTGCGATGACACTAGTATCATTGAATTCTACCATAGAATGAATAATACTTTCCTTATGAAGCACTGTATCAATATGGTCAACAGGTACATCAAACAGCCATTTCGCTTCTATCACTTCAAGTCCTTTATTCATCATCGTCGCAGAATCAATCGTGATTTTTCTTCCCATCGACCAGTTCGGATGATTGAGTGCATCTTCAAGCGTCACATGTTCAAGCGCGTCTCTTGATAAGTCTCTGAACGAGCCGCCGCTCGCTGTGATGATCAGCCGCTCAATCGTCTTCTCATCCTCACCGTTCAGGCACTGGTAAATCGCTGAATGCTCTGAATCCACCGGCAGGATTTTAACGTTATGTCGTCTTGCTGCCGCCATCACAAGTTCACCGGCCACAACAAGTGTCTCCTTGTTGGCAAGCGCGATGTCAATACCCTGCTCGATGGCATGCAGCGTCGGCTTCAGACCGACGCTTCCTAAAATAGCGTTCAGCAGCATATCATTTTGTTCATAGCCTGCGACGTCGAGAAGTCCCGCGTCCCCTGACACTACTTTAATGTTATAGTCAGCAAGCTGAGCGGCATCTTCCGCATTCTGCACGCAGACGAGCTCCGGCTGAAACTCTTCAATGATCGCTCTCGCTTGATCAAGACTTCTGCCGACAGAGAAACTGACAAGCCGGTAGCAGTCTGAATGCTCTCGTATGACATCAAGTCCCTGCATCCCGACTGAACCACTGGCACCAAGTATTCCAATATTTTTCATGTCTTCACCTAACCTTGAAAGTTGATTAATAAAATATTCATCAGTGGCAGCACAAAAATAAAGCTGTCAAAGCGGTCTAAAATACCACCGTGTCCCGGCAGCAATGTTCCTGAATCTTTGACATCAAAGTGACGCTTAAGCGCTGATTCCACTAAATCGCCCAGTTGACCGAACATGCTGAGCAGCCAAGTGACAATGAGCAGCGGGAACAGACTGAGCGGCATATCATAATAAATGCTGAAAATAATCGCAACGATCGTACTGCTCAATATGCCGCCGACAAATCCCTCGATTGTTTTGTTCGGGCTGATTTCAGGCCACAGTTTCCGTCTGCCGAACAGGCGGCCGAATATATAGGCGCCTGTATCCGTCAGCCAGACAATGAGCAGCGCGAATAACAGAAAGTGCAGGCCGGCACTGTTTCTCGTCTCATAGAAATACATGAAGCCGATACCGACATAGGCGACGGCGAGCATACAGAATGCCGCATCGACAAAGGTGAATCTGTTCTTTGAGACGACCGTGTAACTCAGCAGTACAAGACTCATAATGATGAGAAATGGCACTTGATAGCGCATCTCGACCAGTTCACTGCGCTGCGGTGACATGATCAGACAGAGTGCAATCAAGCTGATGACACCAGGCAGTGAATAAAGTTTGATATGCTTCATGTTCAGCACTTCTTTCAGTGCTACAGCGGCCAGCAAATAGGCAAGGATTAATACGGGCCAGCCCCCGTAAATGACAATCGGCAGAAAAATAGCCATAGCAATAATGGCTGTGATTGTTCTAGTTTTCATAAATGTACTCCTTAAAGTCCCCCAAATCGACGTTGACGGTTATTATAGATGGTGATGGCATGATCGAAATCCGCTTCCGCGAAGTCCGGCCAGAACTTATCTTCAAATACAAATTCACTGTATGACGTCTGCCAGATCAGGAAGTTGCTGAGTCTTTCTTCTCCTGATGTTCTGATTAACAGGTCGGGATCAGGAAAATGTTTTGTGAATAAATAGCTGCTGAACAGCTCTTCATCAATCTCGCTGAGTTTCAGGTTATTATCCTTATATTCTTCAGCAATCCGCTGTACTGCTGAGACGATCTCTTTCCGGCCGCCGTAATTCATCGCGAAAATCAGCTTAAGACCAGAGTTGTCCTTTGTCTTGTCCTTCACTTCAGTAAGTGCAGCCTTCGTATGTGCCGGCAGCTGGTCAATGAAACCGATGGATTCAACTTTGACGTTCTGTTCGATCAGCTCAGGCAGGAACGATGACAGGAAGTCGCCCGGCAGCTTCATCAAGAAATTCACTTCATCTTCAGGACGAGTCCAGTTTTCAGTGGAAAAAGCATAGAGCGTTAAATACTTGACTCCGATTTTACTCGCATGTCTTGTAATGCGTTTAACCGTCTGCATCCCTTCGTAATGACCTGTAACACGCGGCATTTTCCGCTGTTTCGCCCAGCGGCCGTTGCCGTCCATAATAATCGCAATATGTTCAGGTACAGGTTGATGAACGGTTTTTTCTAACGAAGAACTTTTCTTGAATAAATTAAACATACGTTCCTCCAACTATTCATAATACTATTTCTTTATTCTATCATAACCCATAATTGAAGTCGTTAATTTTATTAATGCACATCATTCATAAAAAAGAAGCTGAGACGGGCAGCGCTTCTTTGAATCGTCTCCAAAGAAACCGCTTGATGTCTCAACTTCATGAACTTGGCTGTTAGACAGCCATAATATCTTTTTCTTTACTGTCTGTCAGTGAATCAATTTTCTTGATGTAATCATTCGTCAAGTTTTGAACGTCGTCTGTGAAGCTCTTTAAATCGTCTTCAGTCAGTTCGCCTGATTTTTCCGCTTTCTTCAGTGCATCGTTGGCATCACGACGGATATTACGGATAGCGACTTTCGCGTTCTCTGCTTCTTTCTTCGCATCTTTCACGAGATCTTTACGGCGTTCTTCTGTCAGTGCAGGCACTGTGATACGGATGACATTGCCGTCTGATGTCGGGTTCAGTCCAAGGTTCGCCTGGTTGATAGCCTTTAAGATATCATTGATAGATGTTTTGTCATATGGAGATACTACGAGCATTCTTGCTTCCGGCACAGAGATCCCTGCTAACTGCTGCACAGGTGTATCCGCTCCGTAGTAGTTCACTGTCACACGGTCCAGTAAATTGGCACTGGCATTGCCTGCACGGATGCCGGCAAATTCACGTGTTAAGCTGTCGATACTTTTTGACATCTTGTCTTTTGCTTCATTAATAATTGCTGTCGTCATTATAATTCTCCTATCATTACTTAGTGATCGTCGTTCCGATAACTTCGCCTTTTACAGCACGTTTAATGTTACCTTCTTCCATAATTGAGAATACCACGAGCGGGATATCGTTGTCCATACAGAACGAGCTTGCTGTAGAGTCCATGACCTGCAGGCCTTCCTGCAGCATTTGGATATAAGTCAATGATTCATATTTTTTTGCAGTAGGATCAAGTTTCGGGTCAGCAGAATATACGCCGTCCACATTATTTTTGCCCATCAGAATAACATCCGCTTCCATTTCAGCGGCACGTAGTGCAGCTGTTGTATCTGTTGAGAAGTAAGGGTTGCCGATACCTGCAGCGAAAATAACAACGCGGCCCTTTTCCAGGTGGCGGATGGCACGTCTTCGGATATACGGCTCAGCGACCTGCTGCATCGCGATCGAAGTCAGTACGCGGGTATCACAGTCGAGCTGCTCCAGACTGTCCTGTAATGCCAGTGAGTTCATGACTGTCGCAAGCATGCCCATGTAGTCAGCTGTCCCGCGGTCCATACCGAGGTCGCTGCCGGTTTTACCGCGCCAGATATTCCCGCCGCCGACGATGACTGCTATTTCACAGTCCATCTGTGCAACTTCAGCGACCTGCTTGGCAATATTTTTAATGATGACCGGATTAATTCCGAAGCCTGCTTCTCCTGCTAATGCTTCTCCGCTCAGTTTTAATACAACGCGTTTATATTTGGAAGTTTCCAAGTGTTATCGCCCTTTCAGAATTTATATTTTCTACCTCTTTGCTGATGAAAGAAGCGCACAAAACTATATGTATTATATCAATAATCACTTCAAAAGTTAAAGGGTTTCTTAGTCCGCTCAAAAACGATGTAAAAAAAGGGACACGACGTATCGTGTCCTTAATTATTAGTTACCTTTGATCTGACCCATTACTTCATCAGCAAAGTTATCAGAGCGTTTTTCGATACCTTCTCCGACTTCAAAGCGGACGAATGATTTTAATGTGCCACCTTTAGATTTCAAGAACTCTGCCACTGTCTGATCAGGGTTTTTAACGAACGGCTGATCGACCGCACAAATTTCTTCAAGGTATTTACGAAGACGACCTTCAACCATTTTCTCAACGATATTTTCAGGTTTTCCTTCGTTTAATGCCTGCTGTTTAAGAATTTCTTTTTCATGCTCTAACTCTTCAGCAGATACTTGTTCACGAGAAACGAATTTAGGGTTTAATGCAGCGATATGCATTGCTACGTCTTTAGCAGCTGCAGCGTCTGTTGTATTTTCAACGACTGCAAGCACACCAATACGGCCGCCCATGTGTAAGTACTCACCGAATGCATCTGCATCTGTTTTAGTCGCCAGTACGAAACGACGTAATGTTAATTTTTCACCGATTGTAGAAATCGCTTCGTTAATTTTGTTTTCAACTGTTTTGCCTTCAGCCATTTCAGAAGTCAGTAATTCATCAACATCTGCTGGTTTAACAGCAAGAATGTGATCCGCCATTTCTTTAACCAATGCCTGGAAACCTTCATTACGAGCAACGAAGTCTGTTTCAGAGTTTAATTCAAGAAGAACCGCATCGTTACCGTTAGATGCCACATAAGTTGTACCTTCTGCTGCAATACGGTCTGCTTTTTTAGCTGCTTTCGCGATACCTTTTTCACGTAAGTAATCTACTGCAGCATCGATGTCACCGTTTGTTTCAGTCAATGCCTTTTTGCAGTCCATCATACCTGCGCCAGTTCTTTCACGTAATTGTTTAACTAATTGTGCTGAGATAGCCATGAATAAATTCCTCCAGATAATAGTTATGTGCTCACAGTTTCATCATACTAAATTGCATGATAAAAGGCGAAAAATTTACTTAATTTCTTTTAAAAAAGGTGATAAGACATTCAACTTATCACCTGGTTTGCTATAATTAAGCTTCAGTTGTTTCTGCAGCTTCTGTTGCTTCAGCAGCTGGAGCTTCTGTTAAATCGATGTTCTGCTCTGCAGCCACTTCTTCGTTAGAAACGCCTTGTTTTGCTTCTAAAATAGCGTCAGCCATTTTACCAGTTAATAATTTAACGGCACGAATCGCATCGTCGTTGGCAGGGATGACGTAGTCGATTTCATCTGGATCACAGTTTGTATCAACGATACCGACGATTGGAATGTGTAATTTTTTCGCTTCAGCGATTGCGTTGCGCTCTTTACGCGGGTCAACAACGAAGATTGCTGATGGCATAGATTTCATGTCGCGGATACCGCCTAAGAATTTGATCAGACGATCATATTCTTTTTTAAGTTCTACGACTTCTTTTTTAGGAAGAACGTCGAAAGTGCCGTCTGCTTCCATTTTTTCGATTTCAGCAATACGTTTAACACGTTTGTTGATTGTTTTGTAGTTTGTTAAAGTTCCACCTAACCAGCGCTGGTTGATGTAGAACTGACCTGAACGTTCAGCTTCTTCTTTAACTGATTCCTGTGCTTGTTTTTTAGTACCGACGAATAAGACAGTACCGCCTTCTTCAGCAACAGATTTCATGAAGTTGTATGCTTCTTCAACTTTCTTCACTGTTTTTTGAAGGTCGATGATGTAGATACCATTTCTTTCAGTGAAAATGTATTTCTTCATTTTTGGGTTCCAGCGACGTGTCTGATGACCGAAGTGAACACCAGCTTCTAACAATTGTTTCATTGAGATAACTGCCATTTTATTTTCCTCCTAGTGGTTTATTCCGCCATTACAGGCAATTTTGACAACAGCTGTGCTGCACCCATCAAAATACTTATCTGCAATGTGTGAATTAGCTTTTTACAAGCCGTTTATTAATATACCATATTTCATGGATTAAGACAAGAAAAATTCCGTCTGCAGTGCGTTATCTTTCCGCACTGCTGCCATCACACAAAAAACGAACTGCCCGCTGCTGGACAATTCGTTCATATGATTAGTGGCTGTTCGCCAATTCTTCTAAAAACTGCTCTTTCTTGATCTTGATGAACGTCCCTTTCATACCTAACGAACGCGATTCAATGACGCCTGCACTTTCCAGTTTACGCAGTGCATTGACGATGACTGAACGTGTGATACCGACGCGGTCAGCTACTTTAGAAGCGACCAGCAGACCTTCTGAAGCATTCAGCTCTTCAAAGATATGTTCGATTGCTTCTTTCTCTGAATAAGACAATGAACTGATGGCCATCGTAATCGCTGCTCTGTCGCGGGCAATCTGTTCGACTTCTGTATGCTTCTCTCTCAAGATCTCCATACCCACGACAGTCGCTGCATATTCACCGAGAACAAGATCGTTATCATCAAAGTGATTGTCGACACGGCCGAGCACTAATGTCCCAAGACGGTCACCACCGCCTTTAATCGGGATAATCGTCGTCTGACTTTCTTTGAACAGCTCTTCACTTTCCGGCGGGAAGACGGTCAGATGATTAGACAGCGGGATATTGGATTCCGTCTGTTCGACTTCAGATAATAAGTCTGTATACTCTTTAGGGATTTGACGCTCTTCCAGCATTTTGATGATCCGTTCGTTCTTCAGCAGTTCGTTGACGCCAAACCCTAATATTCTCCCTCTTCTTGAGACAATAAAGACGTTGGACTGCATCGTTTTACCGAGATGGTCAGCCATATCCTTGAAGTCGACAGCGAGCCCTTCATGCTCCTGCAATAATGTGTTGATTTCACGTGTTCTCGTTAATAAATCCATCTTGATTCTCCTTTTTATAAAATAAATTCACTTAAACTTTTATTTTTTGCTATTGAACCAAGCTTCAATTCAACATACTGCTTTGTAATATCGACATGGGCATTCGGCATTTCGGATGCTTCAAACAATAAGTCTTCCAGCATTTTCTCGAGGATTGTATGCAGACGTCTTGCCCCGATGTTGTCCGTCTCCTGATTGACTTCATAAGCAATTTCAGCGAGGCGCTTAATGGCATCGTCTGTGAAGCTGATCGTCACATCTTCCGTTGCCAGCAGACTTTCATACTGCTTCAAGAGTGACAGACGCGGTTCCCGCAGAATTTTCTCGAAGTCTTCGACGGACAGTTTATCGAGCTCCACTCTGATCGGGAAACGTCCCTGCAGCTCAGGGATAAGGTCGCTCGGTTTAGCGACGTGGAACGCACCGGCACCGATAAACAAAATATGCGCCGTGTTCACTGCCCCGTATTTCGTCTGGATGACACTGCCTTCCACAATCGGTAGAATGTCGCGCTGCACGCCCTGGCGGGAGACGTCTGGTCCGCTGTTTGAGGAGCCTGCGATTTTATCGATTTCATCGATGAAGACAATCCCCATCTGCTCAGTCAGCTGTACCGCTTCCTGATTCACCGTTTCCTGGTCGATCAGCTTTGATGCTTCCTCGTCAATAAGAATCGGACGAGCTTTTGCGACCGTCAGACGGCGCTCCACTTTCTTCTTCGGCATCATCTGGCTCAGCATGTCCTGCATGTTGTTCTCCATGCCCGGTATGCCGAATGCCTGCTGCTCCTGCTCCACTTTGATGACGATTTCTTCATTTTCCAGCTGCTGTGCTGCAAGCTTAGTCCGGATATCACGGCGCTTCGAACTGATTTCTTCTGTCACTTCCTCATCATCGCTCTGCTCACCGAAGCCCGGGAACTGACCGCCGAACAGTGACTCCAAAGGATTGCTCTGTGCCTGCTTCTTCTTCATGGCCGGTACAAGCAGTTTGACCAGTCGTTCTTCGGCCTGTTTTTCCGCTTCACCCAGCACTTCTTTCTTCTTCTCCTCTTTGACGAGCCGGACACCGTTCTCGACTAAATCACGGATCATACTTTCAACGTCGCGTCCGACATAACCGACTTCCGTATATTTAGTCGCTTCGACTTTAACAAAGGGTGCACCGACGAATTTTGCGATCCGCCGTGCGATTTCCGTCTTGCCGACACCCGTCGGACCGATCATGAGCATGTTCTTCGGAATGATTTCCTGCTGCAGCTGCTCATCGAGAAGTGACCGTCGGTAGCGGTTGCGCAGACTGATTGCTACTTTTTTCTTTGCTTCTGCCTGACCGACAATATGCTGATTCAGTTCATTGACTATTTCTTTTGGCGTCATCTTCATCTGAATGTTCATGATGCCTCCTTATAATTCTTCCACAATAATATTGTGATTGGTAAAGACACAAATATCAGCTGCCGTCTCAAGACTTGCTTGTGCAATTTCTTTTGCCGACAGATGCGGCGCGTGTTTTTTGAGTGCACGGCCGGCACTGAGCGCGTAGTTGCCGCCTGAGCCGATCGCCATGATGTCGTCATCCGGCTGAATGACTTCACCTGTACCGCTTACCAGGAGCAGTTCACTGTCATTCATGACAAGCAGCATCGCTTCCAGCTGACGGAGCATTTTATCGCCGCGCCACTCTTTGGCAAGCTCCACTGCTGCACGAGACAAGTTGCCATTATATTCATAGAGCTTCGCTTCAAATTTTTCAAACAATGTGAATGCATCGGCGACGCTGCCGGCAAATCCCGCGACGACCTGATCGTCAAATAATCGTCTGACTTTTTTAGCCGTCGCTTTCATGATGACCTGTTCGCCGAGCGTCACCTGTCCGTCGCCACTCATGGCAGAGTGACCATTATGTCTGACTGCAAATATCGTTGTTGCATGCATTGCCAATTGTAATCTCTCCTTTATGCACGAGGATGTGCATTTAAATACGTCTGTCTCAGATGTTCCTTTGTTACATGCGTATAACGGCCGGTCGTCGATAAGTTGACGTGTCCCAGTAAGTCCTGCACCGTCCTGAGGTCTGCACCTTCATTGAGCAGGTGCGTCGCAAATGTATGGCGCAGCTTATGGGGATGTATCTCAGAAACATTGCCTGCCCGCATGATGACCTGGTCAAGAATATAGCGGACACCGCGTGCCGTCAGCGGCTCACCGCGGCTGTTGATAAGCAGATAGTCATGATCATGCGCATACTGCTGCCTTACCGGGAAATAGTTACGCAGACTTTTCAGTGCGAAGCTGCCAAACGGGACAATCCGCTCCTTATTCCCTTTTCCGAGTAATTTGATGACCATCATCTCCTCATCAATGTCCTGAAGTTTCAGGTTCACCAATTCAGAGACCCGTGCACCCGTCGCATAGAGCAGCTCAAGTATCAGCTGGTCACGCTTATGCAGTGGTTTGCCCTGATCGATTTCCGCAAACAGCTGAGCCATTTCTTCTTCATAGAAAAATGCCGGCAAATACTGTTCTTTCTTCGGATGAACGAGTGCATCAAATGGATTCACGGCGTCTTTATCAAGCTGTATAAACCGGTAGAATGTCTTCAAACTGGATATTTTCCGCGATACTGACGAACGCGTCAGTTTTTGGTCATATAAATAGACTAAATAACCCCGGGCATTTTGATAGCTGAATGTTTCAATATTCAGCCCTTCACGGTTTAAATAGTCTATAAAAGATCGCACATCATTGTTATATGCGGTGAGCGTGTGGCTAGAAAAATTTTTTTCGTTCTTCAAGTATGCGATGAACGCGTTAATCTGACTTTGCACGACGACCCCTCCAGTTATCTGAATTGTATCACAATTCAAATTTCTTTAACACTAATAACTATAATGTCACTTTAAACTGTTCTAAAGTGTCAAGCGCACGTGCAGCGAGTGCCTCATAACGTTCTTTTTTGTCTTTGATTCTCTTCTCCAGGGGTGGCAGTAATCCGAAGTTCGCATTCATCGGCTGGAAATTCTTACTGCTTGTATGTGTGATGTAATACGCCATGGCACCAATCATGGTTTTCTCAGGGAATGTGATCGGCGTTACACCGGACAGTAACTTGCTGGCGTTAATGCCAGCAATAAGACCGCTTGCTGCACTTTCCACATAACCCTCAACGCCTGTCATCTGACCTGCCAGGAACAAATCTTCTTTACCTTTGAACTGGTACGTCTGCTCCAGGTTGGTCGGTGAGTTAATGAATGTATTGCGGTGCATAACACCGTATCTGACGATATCGACATTTTCCAGACCCGGAATGAGACGCAGCACTTCTTTTTGGGCGCCCCACTTTAAGTGTGTCTGGAAGCCGACAATATTATATAACGTTCCGGCCGCATCATCCTGACGCAGCTGGACAACAGCATAAGGCCGCTTCCCGGTTTTCGGATCTTCCAGACCGACCGGCTTCATCGGGCCGAATAACAATGTCTTCTTGCCGCGGCGGGCCATCTCTTCAAACGGCATACAGCCTTCAAAATAAATCTCTTTTTCGAAGTCTTTCAACGACACGACTTCAGCAGTCGTCAGCGCCTCATAGAAGCGGTCGAACTCCTCTTCTGTCATCGGGCAGTTCAAGTAAGCCGCTTCTCCTTTATCATAGCGGGATTTCAAATATACTTTGTCCATGTCGATGGATTCTTTCTCGACGATCGGTGCTGCTGCGTCATAAAAGTACAGATGACTTTGACCGGTCAGCTCCTGAATGCTCTTTGATAACTGCTCAGTCGTCAGCGGGCCTGTTGCGATAATCGTCGGACCTGCCGGCACTTCATTGATTTCCTCGTTAATCACTGTAATGTTCTCGTGATTTTTCAGCGTATCCGTAATATAGCCGCTGAATTCATGGCGGTCTACTGCCAAGGCACCGCCCGCAGGGACGCTTGCGCTGTCAGCTGCCTTCATGATCAGCGAATCAAGACGGCGCATCTCTTCTTTCAGTACACCGACACCGTTAGTCAGAGCATTTCCTCGTAAAGAGTTTGAGCAGACAAGCTCTGCAAATTTATCTGTATGGTGAGCAGGCGTCTGTTTCACCGGACGCATTTCATATAAGTTCACCTTGATGCCGCGCTTCGCCAGCTGATAGGCAGCTTCAGAACCAGCAAGTCCTGCACCAATAACATTAATCGTAGTCATAGTAATTCCTCCTTGTATCCTCAATGATTGTAATATATTCTGACTATTAAATAAACCATTAAATATTATCAAGCCGAACTGTTCGTAATCCGAATTGTTCACCTGTCCATAATATTGTCCATATATACAATCAGAAGCTGTCATGATCCGCCGCCCTATAACAGCCGACTAATATTAATGGAAGAAACTCATGCTGTGTCATAGAACAGCAGTAAAACACCCTCCAGAGAAATATTCTTCCGGAGGGTGTATTTATTGTGCTTTTTCCTCGTATTCGCAAGAAGGACAGGCGACCTGCATAGTCTTGCCTTTTTTACGTTCCACGAGCTGTGTCTCACATTTCGGACATTTCCGCGCAACCGGTTTATCCCAGGAAATATAATCACATTCCGGGAAGTTAGTACAGCCGTAGAAGATTCTGTTCTTCTTCGACTTACGTTCCACGACTTCTCCGTCATCACATTTTGGACAAGGAACACCGATCGACTTAACGATGGCTTTCGTGTTACGGCAGTCCGGAAAGTTCGAGCAGGCCATGAATTTACCGTAGCGGCCCATCTTGATGACCATCGGCGAACCGCATTTCTCACAGTCTTCACCAGCCGGCTCATCTTTAATCTCAATTTTCTCCATCTCTTCTTCAGCGCGTTCGACATGTAGTTTGAAGTCCCCGTAGAATGTCTCGATGACTTTCTTCCAGGTGATCTCGCCGTTCGCCACGCGGTCAAGCAGTGCCTCCATGTTCGCCGTGAAGTCCACTTCAACAATTTCAGGGAAGTATTCCTTGACTGATTCGTTGACGATCAGCCCAAGCTCTGTCGGATAAAACTTCTTCTGGTCAATCTTGACGTAATTACGTTTTGTGATCGTGTCAATCGTCGGTGCGTAGGTCGACGGCCGGCCGATCCCTTTTTCTTCAAGCGTTTTGACAAGCCGTGCTTCCGTATAGCGCGGCGGCGGCTGTGTAAAGTGCTGGTTTTCGTCAATGTTCGTCGCTTTGACCCGGTCTCCGACAGCAAGTTCAGGCAGCCTGTTCTCGCCCTCGTCCTCCGTGTCATCCTGACCTTCGACGTAGACGCTCATGAACCCTTTGAACTTGATCGTCTGACCGTTCGCCCGGAACTTGATCGGTCCCTGCACTAAGTCGACTGCCACAGTATCGATGACCGCTGCGGCCATCTGACTTGCCATGAAACGTTCCCAGATAAGTTTATACAGTCTTAACTGGTCTCTTGATAAGTAAGCTTTCATATCATTCGGCGTGCGCAGTGCTGATGTCGGCCGGATTGCCTCGTGGGCATCCTGCGCACCCGCTTTCTGTCCTGCTGCCTTGCGTTTCGATAAATACTGCTCACCGAAGTGGTCTTTAATGTATCCTGCCGCTTCTGTTTTTGCCGTCTCAGAAATACGGGTCGAGTCCGTTCTCATGTAAGTGATCAGACCGACTGTCCCCTGCTTCTTCAGGTCGATCCCTTCGTACAGCTGCTGTGCAAGCATCATCGTCTTGCGGGCCTTGAAGTTCAGCTTACGTGCTGCTTCCTGCTGTAGACTGGAAGTCGTAAAAGGATTGGCGGGGTTTCTGAGCTTCTCTTTTTTTGACACATCTGTCACATCAAATAAATCAGAGGATAACTGCTTCACAATCGCTTTAACGTCCTGCTCGCTTCTTAGTTTCGTCGGTTTGTTGTTCTCATGCAGGAATTTCGCTTTGAACGTGACGCCCTGATGTTCAAACAGCCCATCGATTGTCCAGTACTCTTCCGGCTTGAAGGCATTGATTTCTTCTTCGCGGTCGATGATCAGTTTAAGCGCCACTGACTGCACGCGGCCGGCTGACAGACCTTTTTTGACTTTCTTCCATAACACGGGTGAGATGTTATAACCGACGAGACGGTCAAGTGCACGTCTTGCCTGTTGTGCATCGACCAGCTCATGCTGAATGGCGCGCGGTGATTTAAAGCTCTCCTTCACCGCATCTTTCGTAATTTCATTGAACACTACACGTGACTTTGCGTTTTCATCAATATCCAGTAAATGTGCCAAATGCCAGGCAATCGCTTCACCTTCGCGGTCCGGGTCACTTGCCAGGAAGACATGCTTTGCTTTCTTCGCATGTTTTTTCAGTTCCTGAACAACAGGCCCTTTACCACGAATTGTAATATATCTCGGCTCAAAATCGTTATCAACGTCGATTCCCATCTGACTGCGCGGTAAATCCCGCACATGTCCCATGGAGGCGATAACCTTATATTTTTTTCCTAAATATTTTTCAATGGTTTTTGCTTTTGCAGGCGATTCAACAATGACAAGATTCTCTGCCAATTGTATCTCCCCTTCATTTCTTACTATTTCGTATTCAAGTGTAAATGATAACGGTAGCGCTAAATAGTTGTCAATTATAAAATCTTTAAGCTGTCTTATTATTGATAATCTTCGAGTATGTCAGCTACCGACAGACAGGCTTTTGCGCCTTCTGAAATTCTTAAGTTGCACCCTTCTGAATAAACACTTGTGATCGGACCGGGCAGACAGTAGACGTTGCGGTTCTGGTCGAGTGCCTGGTCACACGTGATCAGACTGCCGCTGCGTCGTTTCGCCTCAGTGATCAATGTGCCCTGACAGAGCCCGCTGATAATCCGGTTGCGTTCAGGGAACTGCCAGGCACGCGGGCTTACGTGCGGCGGATATTCACTGATGACAAGATGCTGCCTTTCCATATACTTTCTGAGGAGGGCGGTCTCCTCCGGGTAATGATGGTCATGACCGAAGCCGAGAACGCCGATTGTACGGCCGTTACTTCTCATCGTCATGATATGCGCATCAGAATCCGTCCCTTTCGCGAGCCCGCTCACTATGACGAGCTGATGCCGGGTCAGTTCAGGTATAAACTGTGTTAGTACAGTCGTTGTATATTCTGTCCGCTCCCTGCCGCCGACCACGGCAAGGCAGCGCCCTGTTAAATAGTCCGTATTACCCCTGCAGAAGAGCACCCACGGATAATCATACAGCTCACGCAGCAGCGCAGGATAATTCGCTTCATTGTAATAGACTAACGTCATCCCTTTGTCATGCAGTGCTGCTTTAAGCGCTGAACTATCCAGCGTCTGCAGTTTCTTGAGTTTTTTACGGAGCGCCGGGTCCTGATACTCCTTTAGCAGGGCTTCATATTTCAAGCTGATATAGTTGAAACAGCCGAACCGCTCCTTGAACCGGTGCAGCTGCGCTGTTGAAAAGCCTGCATAAATCAACTTTAAGATCATATCCTGTTCCATTATCATCACCTCACTCTTATAGTAACGGGCTTTTGTTGAGAAACCGTTAACTTAAAAATAAGACGACTACCGGGATGTAAATTCTAATGGAATAACTTGATCATTAAAGTTATTTTGATCACAGCCAGCTAAAAAATGGTTATCATTATAAAACCAAAAAAGGCAGACCGAAGTCTACCTGGAAGATTTATTTAACTGTTAAACATTTTTCGTATAAGCCATCTTCTTCTTTGATACGTTCCACTAATGTAGAACCGATGTCAGATGGTGTTGCTGCAGTCTTGATACCTGCTGCGTTCATTGCTTTGATCTTTTCAGCCGCTGTTCCTTTACCGCCTGAAATGATGGCACCTGCGTGGCCCATACGTTTTCCTGGAGGTGCTGTCTGGCCGCCGATGAAGCCGACAACAGGTTTCGTCATGTTCGCTTTCACCCATTCAGCTGCTTCTTCTTCAGCCGTTCCACCGATTTCACCGATCATGACAACCGCGAGTGTCTCAGGGTCGTTGTTGAACGCTTCTAGACAGTCGATGAAGTCTGTACCGTTAACCGGGTCCCCGCCGATACCGACAGCTGTTGTCTGGCCGATGCCAAGCTGTGTCAACTGATGAACCGCTTCATACGTCAATGTACCAGAACGGGAGACAACGCCGACGTGACCTTTTTTGTGGATGTAGCCCGGCATAATGCCGATCTTACATTCGTCCGCCGTGATGACACCTGGACAGTTAGGGCCGACAAGGCGTGTTTTCTTGCCCTGCATGTAGCGTTTCACTTTGACCATATCCAGTACTGGAATATGTTCTGTAATACAGATGGCAAGCTCAAGTTCTGCATCGACACATTCAATGATTGCGTCTGCAGCAAATGGTGCCGGCACATAGATGACTGAAACTGTTGCGCCTGTCGCTTGAACTGCTTCTTCGACTGTATTGAACACAGGAACGCCCTCCACTTCAAGGCCGCCTTTACCAGGTGTTACACCGGCAACGATCTGTGTCCCGTATTCAAGCATCTGTTTTGTATGGAACAGCGCTGTAGCGCCTGTAATCCCTTGTACTAATACTTTCGTATTTTTATCAATAAATACTCCCACGAATTTCTCCCCGCTTCCTATTTAGCTTGTTTAACTAATTCAACGATTTTCTGTGCGCCTTCTGCCATTGTACCTGCAGGTGTAATCGCTAAGCCGGAATTGCCTAGAATCTCTTTACCCTGATCAACGTTTGTCCCTTCAAGACGAACCACAAGTGGAATCGTTAACTCTAATTCTTTCGCCGCTGCAACGACACCTTCAGCGATGACATCACATTTCATGATGCCGCCGAAAATATTGACGAAAATACCTTCTACTTTGTCATCACCTAAGATGATTTTGAAAGCTTCTGTTACTTTCTCTTTTGTTGCGCCGCCCCCTACGTCCAGGAAGTTCGCGGGATTTCCGCCGAAGTGATTGATCGTATCCATCGTCGCCATCGCAAGACCTGCACCATTGACCATACAGCCGATGTTGCCGTCAAGTGCGATATACGCAAGGTCATATTTAGACGCTTCGATTTCTTTTGGATCTTCTTCTTCTAGGTCACGTAATTCAACGATATCTTTGTGACGGTATAATGCGTTCGCATCGAAGTTGATTTTTGCGTCCAGTGCCAGAACGTCACCTGAACCTGTTGTTACAAGAGGATTGATTTCGATGATTGATGCATCTTTTTTGATGAAGACATCATATAGGCCAAGCATGATTTTCACTGCTTTGTTTACAGATTCTTTCGGAATATTGATATTGAAAGCAAGTCTTCTTGCCTGGTAAGGCATTAAGCCGGTCACAGGATCGATGACTTCCTTGAAGATTTTTTCTGGGTTTGTTTCTGCGACTTCCTCAATCTCAGTTCCGCCTTCTTCTGACCCCATCAAGACCACTGAATCAGTCGCACGGTCAAGGACGAACCCTAAGTAGTACTCTTTTTGAATATCGCAGCCTTCTTCAACGAGTAGACGTTTCACTTCTTTACCTTCAGGACCCGTCTGGTGAGTGACCAGCACTTTACCAAGAAGTTCTTTAGCGTAAGCTTTTACTTCATCAAGATTTTTAGCAATTTTAACTCCGCCGGCCTTACCGCGGCCCCCGGCATGGATCTGCGCTTTAACGACATAGACGCCAGGTTTTAATTCCTTTGCTACTTTTACAGCTTCCTCAGGTGTATAAGCTACTGAACCTTCAGGCACAGCTACACCCATTGAGCGAAAAATTTCTTTTCCTTGATACTCATGGATATTCATTTTCCATCCTCCTAAAATACGGGTTAAATTTTGCTTACGTAGCAATTATAGAAAATGAAAGCGTTATTGTAAACCGTAATCGGCTATTATGTCATATTTATTGGTGTAGTATGATACTCTTGATCGGTTCAAATGTCCGGCGGTGAATCGGCGTGATTCCTAAGCGTTCGATTCCTTCCAGATGCTTCTTCGTGCCGTAGCCGGCATTATTCTTAAAATCATAGCCCGGATACTGGACGTCATAAGCCATCATCAGCCGGTCGCGGTATTCCTTGGCGATAATGCTTGCAGCCCCGATGGAGACGCTTCTTGAATCTCCTTTAATGAGGGCTTCTTCAACTAAGCCGGTACCGAGCGTCATGGCGTCGATAAGCAGGACAGACGGCTTCACGGTCAGACTTTCGACTGCCCGGCGCATCGCGAGCTTACTTGCCTCGTATATATTGATCGCATCAATCTCTTCGACTGTCGCCGTCCCTAGCGCATAATCACTGACAGCTGCAAGGAGCTGCGCTTCCAGCGACTGTCGTTTCTTTGCGGACAGCTGCTTGGAATCGGTCAGGCCGGGATAATAGTGACCCTCCTCCAGAATGACTGCACATGCGACGACTGGTCCTGCAAGCGGTCCACGGCCGACTTCGTCGATGCCGCAGATGATGTCACCGGCATACTGCGCTTCAAATGTGCTTGCCCTGTCGTAGTTCATGCGCTGCTCGCGTTCCAGGTCGAGCTGACGGAGCCTGCTCGTCACAAGCCTGCGGGCTCCGGTCCGTTCGTCCTCCTTGTAAATCTTGTTCAGCGCTGCTCTGTCGGTGAGTTCAGCGACTACCTTCTTCAGTTCATTCAGCGTCATCGGTCAGCTGCTCCAGCTCTGCCACCCGGTCAAATGTATAGCGGCCGAACTTGGCATTTCTGATTTCGCGGATGATGAGCTCTACGACGGATTCATAATCAGTCTCGCCGCCTTTATTTTTCATGCCGCGGCTGCGGCCGATCGCGTCAAACAGTTCGATGTACGGCGCATCGTCTGTGACGTCGATATTGTAATGTTTGTTCAATGTCGCGAGATCGTGCTGCTGCACAAACTCCAGACCGTAGATGGCCACTTCATCGAGATGGACGATGCTGTCTTTAATGGCACCAGTCAGGCTCAGTTTTTTGCCGACAAGCTGGTCTTCGAACTTCGGCCAGAGTATCCCAGGCGTATCAAGCAGCTCCAGCACTTTGCCGACTTTGATCCACTGCTGCTTCTTAGTGACACCAGGCGTATTGCCGGTCTTTGCGATCGATTTCTTTGCCAGCCGGTTGATCAGTGTCGATTTACCGACGTTCGGAATACCGACAATCATTGCTCTGATAGCACGCGGACGCAGGCCTTTCGCTGCCAGCCGGTCAAATTTTTCTTGTGTGACATGTTCTGCCGCTTTAACGACTTTGTCTAAGTTCTTACCGTTCTTGGCATCAAGCATGACCGGATAAATACCTTGTTTCTCAAAGTGATTCATCCATTTCTGCGTCTCGCGCGGGTCAGCCATATCCATTTTATTCAGCAGCACGACTCTCGGCTTATCTTTAATCACTTCATCGATCATCGGATTTCTTGAAGAATACGGTATACGTGCATCGAGGAGTTCGAACACACAGTCGACCATCTTTAATTGTTCAGTTACTTCTCGTCTTGCTTTGGCCATATGGCCCGGGAACCATTGTATTGTCATTGATTGACCTCTTTTCTGTTATTATTGTCATAATCATATATACTTAAAATGTACTATAATAAGGTGTTAATTTCATCAAAACATTCCACAGTTAAAGGAGCCGTTATGAAGCTGTCACTTATCGTTCCGATATATAATGAAGAAAAAAATATAGCACGCCTTTACCATACTATCACAAAAACTATGGAACTGAATCAGTACGACTATGAATTAATCATGGTCAATGATGGTTCCCGTGATCATTCATTACCGCTCATAGAAAACTTAAGCTTCAAGGACACGCGGGTCAAATATATTTCTTTCAGCAGAAATTTCGGCAAAGAAGCGGCGATGCTTGCCGGGCTGGAAGCAGCGGCAGGCGATGCGGCCGTCATCTTGGATGCTGACCTGCAGCACCCGCCTGAGTTGATTCCACAGCTTGTGAACGCGTATCACGCAGGGTTCAATCAAGTGGTCGCCCGCCGTAACCGCCGTGGTGAGCCGCTGTTCAGAAGACTGCCGACCACTTTCTTCTATGCGCTTATCAACAACGCTGTTGATGTCAAGCTGACGGACGGTGAAGGTGATTTCAGACTGCTGTCACGGCCGGTCATTGACGCGATACTGTCACTCGACGAATACAACCGCTTTTCGAAGGGCATATATGACTGGGTCGGTTTCAACAAGAAGACGATTGAGTTCGACAATGTCGCACGGGAAAACGGCAGCTCCGCGTTTTCGTTCTTTAAGCTGATTGACTATGCCATTGACGGCATTTTGAGCTACAACAATAAGCCGCTCCGTGTCTGCTTTTATTTCGGTGCATTCACGCTGAGTGTCTGTCTTGCCTACATATTAGTGACATTGATTCAGATCATGCAGAGCGGCATCGATGAACCCGGCTACTTCACCATCATCTCCGCCATTCTGTTTCTCGGCGGGGTGCAGCTGTTCAGCCTCGGCATCATCGGTGAGTATATCGGGAAGATCTACTACGAGACGAAAAGACGGCCGCATTATTTAATACAGCACGCCAATATTGAAGAGAAGGATGCAGAATCATGAGCTGCTTCAGCCATCCGTTCGTCAAGTTCGTGCTGGTCGGTCTGGTCAATACAGCGAATTATTACATCGTCTATCTCATACTGCTGACGCTCGGTCTGCCTTATCTCGCGAGTCATATCACAGGTTTTCTCGCGGCATTCGTCGTCTCCTATTTCCTGAACTGTTACTATGTGTATCAGGTGCAGCCGACAGTAAAAACGTTTCTGCAGTTTCCGTTGACGCAGGTGGTCAATATGGGGCTTCAAAGTGCGCTGCTCTATGTATTTGTCGCACTGCTTCATATCAGCCCGGCACTTGCACCCTTTCCGGCGCTCATCATCACTGTTCCTGTGACTTACGTCTTATCCAAAAAAATTCTTGTTAAGGAGTCATCATGAAAGTCATTAAACGTTCTGTGCTGTCAACCTTAATCTATTTGATGATTTTTCTCGTTCTAGCTGTCATCGGCCACAGTTTCTACATCTATCGTTTCCTGAAGGACGGCACGATTTTCACAGGTCCGAACGATGGTCTGGAGCAGATGCTGCCGATGCAGCTTTATTTATATCATAAAATAACGTCCGGCAAGTTCTTCTATGACATGGACTTCGGGCTCGGCGGCGACTTCTATACAGACCTTGCCTATTACTATTCCACGTCCGTCGTCTTTTTCGTCAACGTCATCGGCGTCAGACTGCTCGATGTGTTTCTATCGTTGAAGACGAACACGATTCAGTTCTGGGCAGTGAACGCCTTCTATATTTCCATCGTCAAGTCCGCTGCTGCGATGTATTTCACTTATTTATATTTGCGCTGGTTGAAAGTGAAGGAGCTGCCGGCTGTACTGGGCGCTTTTTTATTCCTGACGGCCGCCATTTATTTCCGCTTCACTTTATACTGGTCTTTCTTTTCAGATGTCTTTATTTTTCTGCCGCTGCTGCTGCTCGGCATCGAGCGGTATATTCAGGGCGGCAGAAAAGGGATGTTCATCACTGCTGCGTCGCTGATTTTCATCAATAATTTTTATTTTGCCTATTATCAGGTGCTGTTCGGCCTTATCTACTTTTTGATCCGCAACATTTTCAGACATCCTGATGACAAGCTGTCACGCTTAAAGCAGTGGACCGGCTTTATCATCATGTCGGCACTCGGTATCGGCATAGCGCTCTTCAGCTTCTTCTACGGCGTCAAAGGATTTATGCAGAACGACCGGGCGCCCTTCAAAGACCCGATCCCGCTGTTCAGCCCGTTCGATCAGCACGCGAATATTTTCTATGACAACTACCTGGTCATTGTCCTCTACATCACACTGCAGGCACTATTGACCTTTAAGTTCTACAAAAGTTATTACTACCGCTTGTTTGCACTGATGACGCTCGCTTTGATCTATTTAAGCTTTATGCCGTTCATCGACTCGGTGTTCAACGGCTTTTCAGCACCGCAGAAACGCTGGCATTACTTGCTGACGTTCTTCTCAAGCGGCCTGATTGCGATGTACATCTCGCGCTTCAAGACGATTTCCATCCAGAACTATCTGTATTCCATTATTCCGGGCGCAGTCATCGTGGGCCTCAGCTACGTTTATATCGCTAAGAAAGTAGACTGGATCTGGTTTTTGCCGCTGACGGCTGTCCTCGGCCTGCTCGTACTCATGATGAAACAGCAGTCGCTTAAACAAACCGCCTATATCGCGCTGGTCCTCAGTATAGCGGCGCTCGACCTTGTCGTCGTGAAAGACCATAATCTCTATGACAACTATAATCCGGGTATTAACGGCCGGGCAAAGATGTCATACATCGACTCAAGTGTCTATAACTCAGGTCTGCAGCAGCAGATCATCGATGAACTGAAATCAACATTGAAGCCCGGCGAACGGATTGACTGGCGCGTCCTCGAGCAGGACAATACGCCGATGTATCAGAGTTTCAGCGGTGTCAGCCTGTATTCCAGTATATTTGACGGCAGCATTATCGATTACTTTTACAACAAGCTGAAAATCAATATTAAAGAGGAGTCCATCAGCCGCTACTCCGGCCTGCAGGAAAGAAGTAATCTTGAATCGCTCTTCAATGTGCGTTATGTCGTCAGAAAAGACTACCAGCATGATGTTCCTGAGAACTTCAAGCTGATCCGCACAGTTGGCAGATACCGCATCTATGAAAATACAAAGATGCTGCCGGTCGTCAGAATCACCAGCAATATTACACAGCAGGACACGCTCACTGAACCGATCGACCGGGAGCACGCGATGATTGAAGGCGTCGTGCTGCAGCATGCGAAGACTAACTTTCAGCTCCCGCGTTCTGACAATCTGCTCGCTGAGTCGCACGTCACGCCGAGCGGTGCCCAGTGGCTGAAAGACGACATCCTAAAAGTTGAGCCACCGAGCGGCGGCGTCATCGTCACTCTGCCTCAGCATGCACTCAATAATAAGGAGTTCTACATTGATATGACAGTCACATTGACATCTGCTGAAAGTAATATCCAGATCAATGTCAACGGCTACGCCAACAACCGGCTGTTCAAGACGAGTAAGTACCGGACGCATCAGGATCACCTTCTCTACCGGGTGAAACCTAAGGACGGCAAAATATTGGTCGGCCTGACTCACGGCACTTACCGTTTCAAGATCAATGGCATCTACGGTGAGAACTATAAGACGCTGACACAGGCCGCTGGTCATACGGATCACATATTCAAGGAGGTCGGCAACAAAATGTCAGTCACGCTGCACGATCCGCAGTCCGGCTATTTAATCACACCGATTGTCTACCGCGACGGTTTGACGGCAGAAGTTGACGGCCGTGCCGTGCCGGTCAAACGTGCCAACTATTTGATGAGCGCGGTCAAAGTGACGAGCGGCAGCCATATCGTCACGTTTAAATATATACCGCCCTATTTCTATTTAATGGTGACAGTGTCTATATTATCTGCTGGACTCAGCGTGCTTTATATTTACGGACGAAGAAGGAATGAGCGCCATGATGAAACCACTTAACAGACTGCCCGCAAAGCTGCTGACGCTTTGTCTGCTGCTGTCACTGGCAGCGCATAGCGTCGTCATTTACCGCTTCTTTGCTGCCGGTACATTGTTTACCGGTAAAGGCGACGGTCTTGCGCAGATGATTCCGTTTCAGATGTATTTATATGAGCAGTTCTCCCATTTCAATTTCTTCTATGATATGGGCTTTGGTATCGGCGGTGATTTTTTCAGAAGTCTTGCCTATTATTATTCGACTTCTCCGATCGCCTATCTTTATTTCACCGTTGTCTATGTGCTGGACCTTATACTGCCGCTGCCGACCCAGCATGTTGATTTCTGGGCGGTCAATCAGCTGACCGTCTCCATCTTCAAGCTGGCGGTCATCATTTACGTGATGTTCCGGATGCTGCGTTATTTCGGCATCAATAAGTATGCCGCCATGACCGGTGCGATGCTTTACAGCTATTCGACCGTTTATTTCTTCTTCACCTTCACATGGAGCTTCTTCAGCGACGTCATGCTGTACTTGCCGCTGACGATTCTCGGTATGGAGCGCTTTTTCCATGAGAAGAAAATCGGACTGTTCATTTTAGGGATTGCAGTGACGCTGCATTCCAACTTTTATTTCAGCTACTATGAATTTATCTTCGTCTTATTTTATTTTCTGTACCGCACGATTTATCCGAAGCGCAGCGACATTGTGCCGCGGCTCACTAAAGTCTGTGTGCTGACCATCGCCGTACTGCTGGCCGTGATGACCGCTGCGGTCGGCTTTTATACCGGTGTAACCAGCTATCTGCTGAACGACCGGACACTGCCGCCGCTTAAGCTGAAGCCGTTCATCGACTTCAATATACTTTATAATGTGTTTTATCACGGCTACTACGTTGTCATCCCGTTTATTACAGTGATGGCACTCATCACCTTCAAGCTGTACCGTAACTACACGTTCAGATTGTTTGCCGTCATCACGCTGCTCTTTCTTGCGGGCTCTTTGTCACCGCTCTTTGACAGTTTCTTCAACGGCTTTTCCATCGATCAGCGCCGCTGGGTATACTTTCTTGTCTTCTCGTCGGCTGTCGTCTGTGCGGTCTATTTACAGCACATCCGTACGCTGTCAGCAAAAGATATAGCGGTGTCATTGCTTCCTGTCGTCATCATCTATCCGCTGTCCATCTACAGCACTCATCAGTGGCTGCCGTGGCTTGTATTTGTACCGGTGATTATCACGCTCATCTTCATGGTCCCCCGGTCTGAGCAGCGGCTGTACGTGCTGCTGACAGGTGTCATCATCTACGGGAACTTCTACTTTGTCCACGACTACATTACAGCGCAGATGGATACTCTTCATCCGGCAGACATCAGAAATATGAAGTTCATCCATTCGGGCAATTACAACAGTGCAGTCCAGCAGTCCATGATACAGACCGTGACAACGAGACATCCGTCAGAACGGATCGACTGGCAGACTTCTGCGACGCATAACACGCCGATGTATCAGCATTTCAACGGCATCAAGCTGTATTCCAGCATCTTTGATAAGGATATTTATCAGTTTTACGACAAAGCGCTTAATATTACGATGGACACAGACAGCAACAGCATTTATTACCGGCTCGGTGAACGTGCCAATCTGTATGCGCTCTTTAACGTCAATCACAGCCTGCGGACGAACAACACAGCGACACTGCCTTATGGTTTCAAGGCAGTGGACAAGCGGAGTGACGCCGTGCAGCATTATACGATGTATGCCAACCAGTATCAGCTGCCGGTCGTCAGAGTGACCGAACGCGTGTTTTCCCCGTCTGCATTGAAGACACCGATTGACCGGGAGCATGCGATGCTGCGTGGTGTCGTGCTGGAAGATACGCCGGCAAATGCTGCAGTGGCACCGGCAAGGAACCTGCTCCCGCATGCCCGCGTGACGTTTCATCATGCCGCTTTGAACGGGACTCATTTAGCCGTCGATCAGGATCAGGGCGGGATGACATTCACGCTGGATAAAGAGCTGGCAAACCGCTACAAAGATTTATATATCGACGTCAGCATCGAACTGAAAAGTCCGAGCAAGTATCATTACGTCTGGTTCAATGAGATCTATCAGTCAAGAAAGCCGCTCGATGATGATTATAGACGGTTCAACCCGAGGATCACCATGCGGATCAAATCAAGTCCGACGATTGACCTGAAGCTGATGACCGGCCGCTACACGGTCAAGATCAACGGCATATACGGCGAGGACTACAGGACGCTGCAAGCCGCGGCACACGCTCCGACGCACCAGCTGAAACAAGCGGGCAGTAAGCTTGTCGTCACGCTCGGCACGCATGACCCCGGCTATGCAGTCATACCGACCCCTTACTTAAAAGGTATGACTGCCCGTGTCGACGGCAGAGCGGCTGAAATCATGGAAGGCAATTATTTGATGACCGCTGTCAAAATAGGTGCTGATGCCAGACAGATCGTTATCAGCTACACGCCGCCTTGGTTCCATCTCATGCAGCTGATCAGCATTATAGGCATTCTGTCTGCCGTCGTCTTCTCCCGGAAATTATACCGCCGTGAACTTTTTCCAAAGGAACACCGCGCTGTCTCCAATGAAGAAGACATTGACTACGTGGCACCGGAACAGCCGCTTGATGACCTCTAGTAAGTCCTGCAAAACTGTGCAGGGCTTTTTTTATGGCGATAAAAATCCGCAAAAAAAAGCCCTTGACTGATCAAGGGCTGTCATATCATAAGATATGCGTTTTTATTAGCGAATTTCTTTAATACGAGCCGCTTTACCGCGAAGGCTGCGTAAGTAGTAAAGTTTCGCACGACGTACTTTACCACGACGTAATACTTCTAACTTCTCGATTTTTGGAGTGTGTACTGGGAAAGTACGTTCTACACCCACACCATAAGAGATCTTACGAACCGTGAAAGTTTCAGAGATACCGCCGCCACGACGTTTGATAACAACACCTTCGTATAACTGAACACGTTCGCGAGTTCCCTCTACGATACGTACGTGTACACGTACTGTGTCACCAGGACGGAATGATGGTAGGTCTGTACGCAATTGGTCTTTTGTAATTGCATCGATTAATTGATTATTCATATTTTCTTCTCCTTCTGCCTATGTTCTTAAATCATTGAATTCAGCGGACCATAGTGATTGTTGTGTTTTCACACTTTTAGTATCATACCATAATGATGATAGAATTTCAATCACTAATCTTAATTTCCCTCATAACCGAGTGATTTTAAATACTTCAAGTCGTCTTTAGTGAGCGGATAACTCTCAAGCAGGTCCGGACGACGTTCATACGTGCGCTTCAGTGACTGCTCATGACGCCACTCAGCAATCCGCTGATGATTGCCGCTCATGAGGACATCCGGCACAGTCATGCCTTCGTAGTCAGAAGGTCTCGTATACTGCGGATGTTCAAGCAGTCCTGACGAGAACGAGTCATCTTCATGAGAGACCTGATTGCCGAGGACATCCGGGATGAGCCGGACAATCGCATCTGTCATCGTCATCGCCGCAAGCTCCCCGCCGGTCAGCACGAAGTCGCCGAGCGATAGTTCATCAGTGACCAGCTCAGTACGAATTCGTTCATCATAGCCTTCGTAATGCCCGCAGATGAAGACGAGGTGCTCAGCGTGTGCAAGCTCCTCTGCCTTCTGCTGGTTGAACGGCTCACCTTGCGGACACATGAGGACGATACGTGTCTGTTCAGTCGTCTCAAGTGCTTTCATCGCATTGAACACGGGTTCAGGCTTCAGCACCATCCCCTGACCGCCGCCGTACGGATAATCATCGACCTGGGCATGCTTGTTAAGCGCATAGTCGCGGAAGTTCACCGTGTTCAATGTGACAATGCCTTTATCCTGTGACCGTTTCATAATCGAATGGTTCAACGTCTCAAACATCTCAGGAAACAATGTCAGAAAATCGATTCTCACGACAGCAGCCCGTCCATCGCTTCTATTTCAATTGTCTTGTTGTCGACATCGACTTTTTTGACGACGTCCGCGATATAAGGGATGAGATGCTCCTTATCGCCTTTAACGACCCAGACGTCATTTGCTCCTGTCTCAAAGATATCAGTGACCCGGCCGATCGGTTCGCCTTCATTGAACACTGTGCAGCCGATGATGTCGTGATAGTAGTACTCATGTTCAGCAAGCGCAATCTCCACTTCCTCAAGCTCCTGAAAGACATCTGCCCCTTTATACTGCTCAACCGCATTAATATTCAAAAGCCCGTCAAATGTCAACAGATGAAAGTTTTTGTGCGTGCGATACGACTTGATCTTGACGACCGTTTCTTCCTTACCCGACTGGATAATGAGCTCGTGACCCGGCTGGAAGCGTTCCTTTGTGAAATCCGATTCAGACAGCACTCTCACTTCCCCTTTAATCCCGTGCATATTGACAATCTTACCGACATTTACTTTCATGGCATTCCCTCCTAATGAAAAAAGAGCACCACACGGGCACCCTTAATCAATTTCTACAAACACTCTTTTGCCGTTCTCGCTGCGGCTGGCGGCAAGCGTGCGGACCGCTTTTGCGATGCGCCCCTGCCTGCCGATCACCTTGCCCGTATCATCAGGGTGTACACTCAAATAATACGTCACACTATTCGCATGTTCTTCCTTGGAAATTTCAATCTCTTCGGGAAAATCGACGAGCGGTTCAATGATAGTTTGTAATAATTTTTCCATTATTACTTCGCGATTTTAGAGTTATGGAATTTCTCCATAATTCCTTGCGTAGATAAAATGTTACGTACTGTATCCGTCGGTTTCGCACCGTCAGCTAACCATTTTAAAGCTAATTCTTCATTAACTTTGATTTCTGCTGCTGGTTTCGCAACTGGATTGTAAGTTCCGATTGCTTCGATGATACGTCCGTCACGAGGCGCACGAGCGTCTGCAACTACGATACGGTAGAACGGGTTTCTTTTTGAACCCATACGTGTTAAACGAATTTTAACTGCCATTATAAAATCTCTCCATTTCATTTCTTAATCTCAAGTACATACTATAACAGGATATCGAATCGCTGTAAAGTGTTTTTTCTTTACAGGCTGAAATTATTTACAATATTACTGAATCCAAGTGATTCCGTGTCATAGTAAAAGCCCTCCGTTACCGGAGAGCCCATTGTTATTCATTCGGGTCGTTCTCTGCATCTTCATGCGTTTTATGAACCGTACCTGGTTCGTGGTCCGGTCCGGCATAGATGGAATAGATCTTCAGCGGCTCAGTGCCTTTGTTAGTGACGTTATGCCAAGTGTCAGCCGGCACGATGATTGCGTCATCCGCTTTCACTTCTTTTTCGAAGTTCAAGTTATCTTCAGACGGTCCCATCTGGCATAACCCTTCACCCTGCTCAATACGCAGAAACTGATCGATGCCCTCATGCACTTCCAGCCCGATATCATCGCCCGGCTGAATCGTCATCAATGTGACCTGCAGTTTCTCTCCGGTCCATATCGTCGTACGGAAATTTTCGTTGTCAAGCGTCATACCTTCAATATTTTCGGCAAACGGTTTCTTTCCCTGGTCTTCGTAATTATAAGCCATTGTCAAACCTCCTGAAAATTTTGGTTATGCTCTGTTATACCCATTTTCCGCATGTTCAATCTTACCCGTCACCTTCAGGCAGCGTTTTAACGAAAAAGATGAGCACAATTGTCTGAAGGCACAGCATCAGGCACAGACCAAGGCGGATGTAAAAATGATCAATCATATAGATTGAGAAGCCGACGACAATATAGACGCTGATTAACAGCTCTATTTTCCGTGTCATCGTATAGCCGCGGCACTTCCTGAAATCCTCGACGTAAGCCTGGTACGGCTTCGTCCGTATCAGCCAGCTGTGAAATCGCTCAGAGCTCCTCGCAAAGCACAAACCAGCAAGCAGGAGAAAAGGGGTCGTCGGCAGAAGCGGCATGATGACGCCGATGAATCCAAGAATGGCACTGATACTTCCGATAATCAGCAGAATAACCCTCATCTTCTGCCTCCTTCCTTCTCCTTCATTTTAACATGAAGGAGACTATAAAAAATACACCCGGCATGCCAGGTGCATATGGTTCTTATTTCTGCGCAAAATATGCATCGACAATCGGCTTCACGCGTTCACCGTACAGCCTGATTGCGTTCATTGTCCTGTCATGCGTCATAGAGCCCATCGGCAGATGAATCATGAAGCGGTCAAGTCCAAGCCCTTCCGCAGTGTCAATGATCTTCTGCGCGACGCGTTCAGGACTGCCGACATACAGAGCACCGTGCTCAATTTCATGCATATACGCCTGTTCAGAATACGGCGGCCAGCCGCGTTCTTTCGCCAGGACATTGTGACTTGCAGCAGTCGGCGGATAGTATTCTTGGAATGCCTGTTCATCTGTCTCTGCGATGTAGCCCCATGAGTGCGTCGCTATCTTCAGCCTGCTCTTATCAACCCCATGACTGTCAGCGGCTGCGTGATAGACAGCAATGTTCTGCCGGAAACGCAGCGGATTGCCGCCGATAATGGCATAAGTGATCGGCAGACCGAGCGCGCCTGCTCTATAAGATGATTCAGGCGTGCCGCCCGTCGCGAGATATATCGGAAGCTCGTCCTGCACCGCACGCGGGTAGACACCTTTATTTTCGATCGGCTGACGCGTTGAACCGGACCAGGTGACCCGCTCATTGTTGTTGACCGCCATCAATAAGTCCAGCTTCTCTTCATATAACATTTCGTAGTCCCTTAAGTCATAGTCGAACAGCGGAAACGACTCGATGAATGACCCGCGGCCTGCCATAATTTCAGCGCGGCCGTTTGATAACGCATCAAGTGTCGCAAATCGCTGGTACACACGCACAGGGTCATCAGAGGACAATACTGTCACAGCCGAAGATAATCTGATGCGGCTCGTCTGCGCGGCCGCTGCAGCAAGTATGGTCACCGGATCAGACACCGCATAATCCGCACGATGATGCTCGCCGAGTCCATATATATCAAGGCCGAGCGAATCGGCCAGCTTGATTTCCTCCACGATATTGCGGATTCGCTCATCCGCAGGAATTTTGTCCTGTATTCCTTCAGGTGTATGAATTCTATTGTTGTCACCGAATGATGTAATCCCAAGTTCTATCTTCATGAATGACCACTCTTTCTAGTATAATTTTTATATCAACTAAAATTATAACCGAAAAGAGGCGGATATCAATTGTTTTGTTCAGGCCGGCTGATATTTCCTCTTTGCCAGCCGCCATAACACGATAATCAGTACAATGCTCAGCGCAGTATCCACTATGCCGCCTTCAAGACCGAAGAAACCGCCGTTCAGCAGTGTCATATCTTTATGCAGCACCGTTGTGACGACCGACGCCGGCAGCCCTTCGCCGCTGACTTCAATACCGAGCACGACACCGAGCATAATATTCCAGAAACTGTGGGCAGCACCCGTCAGCCAGATATTATCCGTCCAGTAGAAGAGCAGCGAGAAGACGATGCCGGCAAGCAGCAGGTTGATAAACGTCAGTATGCTCATATTCGAATTCATCAAGTGCAGCGCCGCAAACAACAGGGAGTTGATCAGTATCCCTGCCATGACACCGAGCTGCCGGCTGATCTTATTCATAATAAACCCCCGGCAGATGACCTCTTCTGTCAGCCCCTGCACCATGAAGCCGAGCGTAAGCCCGATCACTGTCAGCCATTCAATCTGTGCAGGCACCGTCGTCGACAAAGCACCCGCCAGCAGATTGATGTCATATTCAAGCAGAATAGCACCAGCGCCAAGCAGTGCACCAATGACATACTTGCCCGGCAGCTGTCTGCCGAAAAATCCGAGCGCACCAACCGGATGACGGTAGAAGAACTTGTTGATGATAAAGATGAGCAGTAACGTTGCCGGGAAGCCGAGCAGCGACAAATACGTGTTCGCCTTATTACTGTTCATCAGCTCATCCAGAGTGATGGACTGATCAACCATTAAAATAACCGGAATCGCGATAAGCGTCGCAATAAGCGGACCGATCAGAAACGCCGCAATGGTCCAGAGTATCGTCGTCCACCAGCGCGGATCCTTCTCGTGATTCGTAGATAACTGCATACTATGATTCAACTTCATTATAACCACTCCTTCACAACAATATTATCACCCATACCAATCACAGCGGCAAAAGCACAGGATATTTAAGATAACTTTAAGAAAAAAGTGGACGTCACCATTAAGATGCGTCCACAGATCAATCTATTTCATTCAATTTTACCGGCTGTGCTTCGGATCATCTCCGTACTGATTTGTACCTTGCTCTCCTTCTTTCATCATCGTAAAGATCATGAAGATAAAGTAGCCGAGTAATGTAATAAACAGCAGAATGCTGCTGACTACAATCGTGTTATTAATATAGTCGTTAGTAACGCCTTTATTCAATTCACTCTCTCCAAAATCAGGAAAAAATATAGCAATCAATGTCAGCGCGAACATCGGAACGGCCCATTTCCCGCTCAGTCCGTTGTCATGAAATCTTCTGACAGTGACTGAAAAATCCGGAACCAGGAAAATAACAGCAAGTATCATCGTAACCGCGTAGTTCGCTGTCCCCTTAACATGCAGCGCCTCCAGCAGACAGCTGATCAACACAGTAATAAGTGAGTTGAACAGCACAGACCACCAGTATTCCTTGCGCCTGGCACGGCCCGACATGTTAAAAGTATTCTTCCAGTAACTGATATAAGCTTCCAGTGGATTCATCGGTATTTTCTGCAAAACAGTTCCTCATTTCTCTCTATAATAGTTTAATTATAGATTAAAATACTTTTATTGTAAATGAAGTTATAAATTACTTTTTAATAAATAATATAGTCTTTATCATCTCATAATAAAAAGTCACTGAATATAATACTCAGTGACTTTAGCAGGACCATGAATTAACGATTGATGCTTTCATCTGATTGATCTTCTGTACCAGCGGCTTTTGCAGCAGCTTTCTTCGTATTTCTTCTGGCTATATCAAACTTACTTTCATTATTATTTTTAGACGCAGCATTTTTCGTCGGCCACGGCGTCTGATTCTTTTTCAAGTCAGTATACTGATTGAATAGATTTGCCATCATTATCACTCATTTCATGTTTAATAACTCATTATAAACGAAAAGCTGGTATTAGTATAGTAAACGATAGAAAGTAAAACCACTGAAGCGGACTTTGGTGGTTGCTGTTGAAATCAGTTGAGGAGCAATTTCTTCTACTGAAGCAATAGGACATACACATTAAATCTATGCACCTGCGTGAGGTGCGACGCTTTTCGGGCGTACAGGCGGCATCATCAGCGTTATTTCAATCCACGCACCTGCGTGAGGTGCGACGAACAAATCAATAAAAGCCATATCCAAAAAATAATTTCAATCCACGCACCTGCGTGAGGTGCGACGGAGGGTGTCAACTGGGCGACGCAGCTCGACGATATTTCAATCCACGCACCTGCGTGAGGTGCGACAATTTAATAGCAAAATTTATTCAAAATCAAAATTTATTTCAATCCACGCACCTGCGTGAGGTGCGACAGTTGCGAGGACTGGCAAACAAATAAAAAGGAGTATTTCAATCCACGCACCTGCGTGAGGTGCGACTTACCGAAAACGGCTGTCAGACATCAACTACACGGAAATTTCAATCCACGCACCTGCGTGAGGTGCGACAATGCGGATGACATGACCACTATTTTGTCCATCATTTCAATCCACGCACCTGCGTGAGGTGCGACTGCGAGACAGGTGTTTGACAGCCTGACACCTGATATTTCAATCCACGCACCTGCGTGAGGTGCGACTGCCTCCATCAAGATGCTGGGCAATAAATTAAAATTTCAATCCACGCACCTGCGTGAGGTGCGACAAGTACGAACGATTAGTAGAACTGAACAAACTAATTTCAATCCACGCACCTGCGTGAGGTGCGACATAAATCGTTCCGACAGGAAAATCTGATAAAGGCATTTCAATCCACGCACCTGCGTGAGGTGCGACCCAGCGGCTCGAATCTAATAAGATAATCGCCGTAATTTCAATCCACGCACCTGCGTGAGGTGCGACTTCCCGGAACATTCCGATTAAAGGGCCGATACCAATATTTCAATCCACGCACCTGCGTGAGGTGCGACGTCGCATTGGCTGCACCTGTCGAACCTCCTGATATTTCAATCCACGCACCTGCGTGAGGTGCGACTGATTCTGGACATCGAGCAAGCGAATGACACCGAAATTTCAATCCACGCACCTGCGTGAGGTGCGACGCAGTCGAGACTGATTTTGTCGGACAGTACAGCGAAATTTCAATCCACGCACCTGCGTGAGGTGCGACTGAGCCTTTTCAATTTCTTTGTACTTAGCTTTTATTTCAATCCACGCACCTGCGTGAGGTGCGACTGACATGTTTCAGGTCTTCACTACTCATGTTGCCACTATTTCAATCCACGCACCTGCGTGAGGTGCGACTGGTGCGTTCGGGTCTTTTTCGCCCATGTAGTAATTTCAATCCACGCACCTGCGTGAGGTGCGACAAAACACCCACCGAAGTGAGTGTGGAAACTATTTTATTTCAATCCACGCACCTGCGTGAGGTGCGACTTTATGTCATGGGGCGTGGTCAGTGACTGGTTAATTTCAATCCACGCACCTGCGTGAGGTGCGACTAGCAACGAATCGACCACAAGGAATTAGCAGTATTGATTTCAATCCACGCACCTGCGTGAGGTGCGACAGTTGCAGACAATACAAAACTTTATATCTATCCTATATTTCAATCCACGCACCTGCGTGAGGTGCGACCCTAATCAAAGTGTCTAAAAATGACACAGTAGAAATTTCAATCCACGCACCTGCGTGAGGTGCGACTGGCGCGTGTTTGTCGAGCTGTATAATGTCAACAAATTTCAATCCACGCACCTGCGTGAGGTGCGACGGAACTGTCTTTATAGGGTACTTGCTCTGGCTTATTTCAATCCACGCACCTGCGTGAGGTGCGACGGACGAACGATAGCGCCGAATGTTTTCACACAAATTATTTCAATCCACGCACTTGCGTGAGGTGCGACTTAAATCATAGTTTATTAATATTCTTGACCACGAATTTCAATCCACGCACCTGCGTGAGGTGCGACGCTCATCTCTATCAAAACGTTGATTTTGAAGTTATTTCAATCCACGCACCTGCGTGAGGTGCGACACATTCGAAGAAGAAGCGACCGTCGCTTTTATTATTTCAATCCACGCACCTGCGTGAGGTGCGACGGATATGACAACGGTGCGTTTATAGATTATGTAATTTCAATCCACGCACCTGCGTGAGGTGCGACCTAGGTATTGGCAAGACAAAGTATTACACCATTAAATTTCAATCCACGCACCTGCGTGAGGTGCGACGTTGAAACCACCGTTTTATAACGGCGAATTTGACATTTCAATCCACGCACCTGCGTGAGGTGCGACGATGACAGGGAGTTTACGTTTGTCATGCTCATCATTTCAATCCACGCACCTGCGTGAGGTGCGACGTCAATAAGTACCGGGTGGCACAAGGACTGTCAATTTCAATCCACGCACCTGCGTGAGGTGCGACCCGGCTGGACTTCACCATTGACACCCCGCCTGCTATTTCAATCCACGCACCTGCGTGAGGTGCGACAAAAATATTATAGGAGGCTTTTATGGTAGGAATTATTTCAATCCACGCACCTGCGTGAGGTGCGACCAAGTTCCCCAGTATATCCACTATCGATTGTTCCTAATTTCAATCCACGCACCTGCGTGAGGTGCGACGAAGATGTACAACTTGATGGATGGGAGGATGAAATTTCAATCCACGCACCTGCGTGAGGTGCGACCTCGGCCCAGATGATAAGTATCGGTTTCAGCTGTCATTTCAATCCACGCACCTGCGTGAGGTGCGACATCTTTAAACCCAAGCTCGAAAAGGGACGCAAGAATTTCAATCCACGCACCTGCGTGAGGTGCGACGCGCAATGTCCTTAAAAATGGAGCCGTCTGAGCAATTTCAATCCACGCACCTGCGTGAGGTGCGACGGATATTTATTTCCTTTGATCCAGTGAGAAATAATTTCAATCCACGCACCTGCGTGAGGTGCGACATGTTGCTTTAATTGTCAATCAACTTTTTTTAGGTATTTCAATCCACGCACCTGCGTGAGGTGCGACAATATTGACGAATCACTTGATATGCTACTCGGCATATTTCAATCCACGCACCTGCGTGAGGTGCGACCTGGCAAAGACGTTCCGGCCATCATATGTGGTCATTTCAATCCACGCACCTGCGTGAGGTGCGACGCAGATGGCATTCTTTGACCATCCGAGTTTGACATTTCAATCCACGCACCTGCGTGAGGTGCGACCAAGCATCGGGACTGACCTGACCGTAAAAGGCTGATTTCAATCCACGCACCTGCGTGAGGTGCGACGTCTAGTTAGACAGTCACAATCACGTTGCCATTATTTCAATCCACGCACCTGCGTGAGGTGCGACACGACTTGCAGGACGCATTGGTCTATAAGCTGGCATTTCAATCCACGCACCTGCGTGAGGTGCGACATTTGAGGTCTGTCAGTCTATGTCAGCAAGTGATATTTCAATCCACGCACCTGCGTGAGGTGCGACTAGTGTTTTTGATAGTTCGCAGTATATTCACGAGATTTCAATCCACGCACCTGCGTGAGGTGCGACGGGAGACGTCAAGGAAACGAAGACAGGCTACAAAATTTCAATCCACGCACCTGCGTGAGGTGCGACTAAGAAATTGAAGAAAAGCAGTAATGATTACTCATTTCAATCCACGCACCTGCGTGAGGTGCGACTGATCGTCATATCTTCCACGACGAGTGGAAACGATTTCAATCCACGCACCTGCGTGAGGTGCGACAGACGCTTGAAGATTACTTTTTGTACGCAAAAGCATTTCAATCCACGCACCTGCGTGAGGTGCGACGATAAACGGTTCGCTGCTTTCATCACTGTGAGTATTTATTTCAATCCACGCACCTGCGTGAGGTGCGACATAACGTCTCATATGTGGTTGAGGACATGGATGTGAAATTTCAATCCACGCACCTGCGTGAGGTGCGACGGGTACAAATACAACTATACTCGCATCGTTCTCATTTCAATCCACGCACCTGCGTGAGGTGCGACCAATGCCGTATCTGCGGCACAGACTAAAGTATCTATTTCAATCCACGCACCTGCGTGAGGTGCGACGTAGTAACCAATCTTCTTGAACACACGTGATGGTATTTCAATCCACGCACCTGCGTGAGGTGCGACGGGCGTGTGACGGTGGAGACACTCAAATACCAAGTGATTTCAATCCACGCACCTGCGTGAGGTGCGACGTCCATCAATCAGATTATCCGGCGGCACTAACAAAATTTCAATCCACGCACCTGCGTGAGGTGCGACCTCAACCAACAGCAAAGTCGGTACAATAGAGCAATTTCAATCCACGCACCTGCGTGAGGTGCGACGTTGACAACAGAACACTGAAAGAGGTTGCTGATATTTCAATCCACGCACCTGCGTGAGGTGCGACAGATGAGCAAAACAACGGCGACAGTAAAGAATGAATTTCAATCCACGCACCTGCGTGAGGTGCGACTGATATTTGGCATCACGACAGCCGGGACGGTCCGAATTTCAATCCACGCACCTGCGTGAGGTGCGACGTGGTTACATCATGCTCACTGAAAATATACCAATATTTCAATCCACGCACCTGCGTGAGGTGCGACACTACTACATGGCTAAATGCACCAGTTTAAACTTTATTTCAATCCACGCACCTGCGTGAGGTGCGACGTTAAGGATCGTGGCCACGACAGAGGACATTATATTTCAATCCACGCACCTGCGTGAGGTGCGACATTGAACGTGAAGATGTCAAATTCGTTGACAAAATTTCAATCCACGCACCTGCGTGAGGTGCGACTGATTCTAAGCTGCTGACCATCGTTGACGAAGAAATTTCAATCCACGCACCTGCGTGAGGTGCGACGGACTGGCTGGGTCGGCACGTATATGGACGATAATTTCAATCCACGCACCTGCGTGAGGTGCGACACAGGTACAGGTTTCTTTTTTAGGTTTGATATAATTTCAATCCACGCACCTGCGTGAGGTGCGACGAGCACCAGGTGGAACCGTTTGACGACAAAATAATTTCAATCCACGCACCTGCGTGAGGTGCGACCGCTGCCGCTGCGGCAAAACATTCACTACGAGAATTTCAATCCACGCACCTGCGTGAGGTGCGACGCAATATGCTGATTGACAGCGGAGTGGGTAATGGATTTCAATCCACGCACCTGCGTGAGGTGCGACATTTCGCGACGGTACCCGCCAGGGCCATTACCAATTTCAATCCACGCACCTGCGTGAGGTGCGACACTTTTATCGGCGACACGAGATCACTCGTCATCCAATTTCAATCCACGCACCTGCGTGAGGTGCGACATAAATACATTTACCGTTCGTTCTCTGGTCATTTTTATTTCAATCCACGCACCTGCGTGAGGTGCGACTTTAACGCGCAGATAACTCTGACGGTCTTCTGTTGAATTTCAATCCACGCACCTGCGTGAGGTGCGACCCCGTTGCCCGGAAACTGCAGCAGGCGTTTGATGAATTTCAATCCACGCACCTGCGTGAGGTGCGACGGTACTGCAGCGGCAGCTTACTTCTCTAAAAAAATTTCAATCCACGCACCTGCGTGAGGTGCGACATAAGTCATGAGCTGATCGGTCATCTCATCAGCTATTTCAATCCACGCACCTGCGTGAGGTGCGACTGCTTATTTAATGCATAAAATAAACATAGCGTAATACATAAGCGAAATATTACTCCAATTTTCAAACGAAAATCAAATAGATTTACTCGTTTTCACCGCGATACTCCTTATACTTTTATGTTTAAGTTAGGTTCGCACTTACAAAATAAATACATCTGTATCCGGATTATAAGATTCATCTTTGCCTAATGTTTCAACTCTCTTCACCCAATTCTTGCCCAGCATATAAAACCTAAGAGAGTCCAGATCAGAATCAATTATTTTTTCTAGATCTGCCTTCAGTTTAACATACTGCTCCGGCTCCAAGCTGCACTCAAATACTGAATTCTGCACGCGTTGCCCATAATCCAGACATTTTTTCGCAACATGTCTCAATCTTTTCCTACCGTTTTTTTCCATAGTGTTAACATCATAAGTAACAAGTACCAGCATTTTAAACTCCTTATGATAGAAATGGTGGATAGCTTTCTAAATCACCGCGTATATGTCTGCTCAGTAATTGAGCCTGCACATATGGTATAAGACCTACGGACATTTTTTCATTGATAAAAGGATGAATGATTTCTGTCTGCTTTCTTTTTTGCCATAATGTCAGTACTTTATCTCGTCCCTTTTTATTTAAAAGAACTGCCCCATTTTCTTTAACTTCAAAATCTTCGCTTCCAATCTGCTTTCTGTTAATTAAAGTCACTACAAATCTGTCGACAAGATACGGTCTTAATTCCTCAATCATATCAAGCGCTAAGCTGGCCCGTCCGGGTCTATCAGTGTGAAAAAAACCGACATAGCTATCTAGTCCGACTGTTTCAAGGGCTGATTGAACTTCATAAGTCAGCAGGCTATATAGATATGAAAGAATGGCATTGACTCTATTTAACGGTGGGCGTCTGCTGCGTGCCACAAAGACAAAATCTTCTTTCTGATACAGAATAATATCGTCAAAACATTGAAAGTACATGCGTGCAGTATCACCTTCTATACCTCTTAAACTATCTTTATTATTAACTTCCTGACACAATACTAATTGTTTCTTTAAATATTCTGTTGCAACAGTCAAACGAGCGACGTTTACTTTTTCCCTATGATCGCGTAATGTACGGAGTAAGACTTTGCGACTGTTGATAATCTTAGCTTCTATACACCTTTTGGCTAATTGTAAGGACCGCTCTTCATCATCAGCTATGCGATATTGTTCACGCCTGAGAATCACATTGCCATTTGTTGTGCCGATAAACTTACCGCAAAATCTTCCGGTAGGTGTCAGGAATGTCAATGAAATGTTATTTTCATTTGCCAGTTGAATGAGCGAAGGGCTGGCACCGATATAATTAAAACAAACTATGCCTTCTATTATATGAATAGGAAATCTTTTTATTACTTTTGAGTCCTCTTTAATGACTACATTTTCACGATCTCTGGACAGATAATAATTTTCATTAGTAATGTATAAAGTATTGAGTAATTTTCTCATATTAAATCCTCATATAAATGGTTATACATATAACTATTGATATTGACTCTTTTTTTAGTTAATCTCGGCATACAGATATCTATCAGTGAACATTCCTTACAGTTTTTATGAAACTCCGCTTCTGTGGTTATCCTTTGATTATAAATTTCATGCATTTGCTCAGTTAGATCATGCACTTCATGTTTCAGCTCATCCGATATGCTTATCTTCACTTTCTTATTGGTCTGATGATAATATAGATAGGCATACGGAACCTGTATATCAAGGGTCTCTTCCAGACACATGGCTTGAGCTACTAACTGTACAATATCACGATTATCTTTTTTCTCTTTTCCCCGCTTGAATTCTACAATAGTCGGCTGCCACTTACCTTTTTTCCCTTCGACTGAGATACCAGTTTCATTTTTGGAGAATTCCACTACATCAAGAATGCCGGCGAGCCCTAATGAAGGTGAAGACACCGGCATCGCTCTCGAAAGAAAGTGGTTTTTGCGCTTCTCTTTGATGTAAGGGTTATCTGCCTTTTCATGAACAATCTGACCTTCAGCAGTCCAGCGGTTATCCTGCCACTGCTGTTCGACATGTATGAGACTCCATTGCCTCCTGCAGAAGTAAAAGTGCTGTATACCACTTAACATTAAATAGTCATCTTCTTCGTACACTTCTACATACCTTCGAAATGGTCTACCTGTAAGCCCATTGCTTTGTATTCACTCAGTTTTTCTTCATTGAGGGTGATGCCGTAATCTTTATAATGTGTTTTCATGGCATCGTCTTCATTATAAGTAAGTAAAGATTTAATCTTTGCGCTTGAAATGTCCCCTACTTTTGAAGAGTGTGTAAACCAGAATATTTCCTTAACTTCCATTGACCCTTCTGGTCTGGCTGAAGATGAATCATTAACAAACAATGTCCGCAGCGATTCTTTTATCACCGCAAGGTCTTCTTCATTGAACCCTGTCTTTTCAGCATAAAAACTGTTGACTGCCCCGTAAATGATATAAGTTCCGAATTCGACAAAATGCTTTGTTCCCATTGTATCTGATGACCGTGTTTTATCTCCTTTTGGCTGCATACCATTGGTACTTCTTGTAATCTGCATCGAAGTTGTTTCAATAGGATCAAGCGATTTAGCGATACTGATAGAGACTGGTCCGCGAATACCGATTGATCTTTTTCCGTATGTAATGACTTGACCAAATGAGCGGACATCCAACCATTTTTCATTGGCTTCTTTCTCTATGAGTTCATCTGTCTTACTGTTATCAAGTGTTTTATTATATCTTTCCTCCAGAGAATTATAAGAATCATCAATGCGGTCTCTTGATTTCACAAATATATCATAGCCCTGATCCTGCATTCTGTTACGTATCTTTCGCTTGATACAGACATCACTGATTTCACCGAACCCCTTTGAATCTGTACGCGGCATATTGCCTGCCAGAGGATCTCCATTCGGATTCGCGTTATTAACCACCACTGTCACAATAAAATCCACTTTGTTATTGATCATTATTCTTTTCCCCCACATCTGTTTTTTTAGTGAATATATCTTTAATTTCAGCATAATAACCGAAAATAAATTCATAATCTAACTTACTGTTCATATTATTAAAACTGTTGTCATGCAGTTTGTTAATAATATCGTTTTTTTCTCTTTGCAATGTATTATAAATACCAGGCTGAGTATGCTGTAATTTATACTCATAACTTTTAACCTTGTTTTCAAGTGTATTCATCATTGTGGCAGGGTTATTTGTATAAGATGTCCAGAATTTTTCGGCGTTAGTCGTTCTTTTTGATTCTTTGTCAAAAGTAGCCGCTTCCATCCTTTCGTATACTGCGAGTAGACGGCCGAACAAATAAGAACGATTATTATTGTCTCTATCAAGCATTTCGTTAAAAGCCTCCTTTTTATTATTGAGTACCGCTAATGCTGTAAACAACATTTGATTCCATGTATCAGGGTAGCTGAGCCTATTTCTGCAGTTAAGGTCTGCTTTCAAGAAATATTGGTTCGGCAAAGTCTTACCTTCAACGATGCATGTGACTAAATCTCTTATTTGCATCTTCCTGTAATTATCATTGCTAAGTACAATATTGCCGTCTCTTTCTACACCCATTATTGTATCGATTAACTGATAGAGACTCGGAGTTTCTAATACACTTTTATTCAGCTCTTTTTTATATCTCCACCACGCATTTTCATGCTGCCATTTCTGCAGATTCTCTAATAGCTTTGATACAGAGAGCTCTCTGAAATATTTCAGAGAAATACGGCCATTACTCGCCTTATCAATAATAGCGATATAATAGTTTTCTGTTTCCTTTATTGATAAGTCTCCTCGTTTGAAAGCTTGCTTAATCTGCTTATTATGCTGCATGACAGGACTATTTTTTATCGGAGCATCATTCAGACTGTTTAAAAAAGTGAAAAACTCATTGCTATTTTTGGTGAGATTGACTTGACGATCATTTGAAATATCGTCGGAAAACCAATTGACTAAATATTGCTGTTCACTCAGCCATGCCTGGCTATTCGGATTCTCAAGCAAATACTTCAGCATGAGATGGATTTTCTCTGATGACCGATAACCGATGCGGACAATATCAGTTTTTTCTTTAAATCTTCCAGCGTATGTTTCTTTGTTATTGCTCACAGATATTAACTTTGCATTACCTAGCAGCCCACGATGTTTTTGAGTGATATAATCGGATTCTCCGCTAATATTACATATTCCGTTCGGTTCTATTTTTTGATTGAAGTACTGAATATAGTCGTCATGCAGAGACTTCAGATTGGATACTGTCGCTGTTTGATGCTTATTAAAATCTGTCACAGCAAAAGTTACAAATACACTGGATAAATCAACACTTATCTTTTTATCCTTTTCATCTCGATAACTCACTGTCATCTCATTGATTGTGACATCCTGACCAGGATAAAGATCTTTCACTATTTTATTAAGCAGCTCACCATCCTGAAGAAGTTGCAATATGCTTCGAAGGAATTTTTTACTGTCATTAGTTTCTGCTGAGCCATAGAACTGATTGAGCTCTCTTAAGTAGTTTTCGTGCTTGTCTAAGTAAACCGGTATTATATACTGCAGCTTATCAGACACAGGGTGTGGTGGTGGGTTAGAACCAGAACGTGATACTGATTGCTCTGTTACCGGGAAGATAATCACTTGTTTATCCGGCAGATATTCCGCTTTCTCAAACTGTCCTTCTGAATTCATGTATATGCAGATGATATTTTTATTATTTGATTTCATACTGCTGTGAAATAATGGGAGCAGGACAGTCGTGAATTCATCATACTTGTCAACGATATTTAAGTCTTCCGCTGTCTCATAGGCTTTAAGCAATGCTGTAGTAAAGCTCATAAATTCACCTCTATTTTATATCGTATTCTTTCAGTTCTTCATCTGCTGATTTAATTTCTTTAGGCGGTTTAATTGAATAATTGGACAGTTTATTTTTGAATTCACAATCCTCCTGCTTTTTGTATTTAATGATACCGTCATTCATCACAGTATGACTAAAATAGGACTCTAGTGGCTCGCCAGGGGTACTTGGATACGAAAATGAATGAAACATAATCCCAAATGAAATATTCTGGTTATGATAGAAACTTTCACTATGGAGATAGACGTCTTCATCAATCAGTTCCACATAGGCTACACATTCTCGTGTTCCTAAAAATGTATCTCGCCGTCCACCTTTAAGAAGAGCACGTTCCATGATAGCTTCATGTTTCTTTTCATTGCGGTCATATGTTAAATCAGTTCTATTTTTATTCCATATAAAATGAAATTTCACTAAATACTCAACGTCTTCAAGATACGTAACATAATTGAGATCTGCACCTCCTTTCCCTACCATGGCTCTAATACCTTTAGTCTCTGTCATAATAGGGTTTATTACTTTTACTTCATCGATGACATTAGTAAATGTCGGTTTAAAATAAATAGCATCAGCTATTCCATGCAAACCTTGGCGGGTGGGGACAGAGTAGGTAAAACGTTCGCCCCCTCCTTTTGATTCCACTGAAGTCCATAATGCATAATCACCTTTCACCCTGAAATAAAAAGGTTTCGATTGAAATTCCACTATATATCCCCCTATAAAATAAAGTCATCACTTATTTCTATAACGCCTAAACGCTGGTCATAAAAACTATCAGCGAGTATGTAAATCTGATCATTCATATATGACATCACTTTATCTTGAATAGAATGAAAGTCATATATATTAACGGTGTATGGCTGTAATTGTTCTAAAAGAGACTTTATACTTCTAAGAATCTCATGCTCATACGATGCCTCATAACCATTGATTGCCATGATTAACTGCTCAATCAACTCTTTGCTATCTTCGTAATAGACAATCACCCCTGTCGTTTGATTATCGATTAATCTGATTTTGGAGGCCCCACTTTTAAAGGATTGTTTTAAACCGTTCAGTCTTGATTGGCCGGCTCTATATACATCGTCATTCGTTGAGAGTAATGAGACACCATTACTCGCGTCTTTTCCTAATGGATAGTCCATCAATGACTGATGATCAGCATAATAATATTCGTAGAACTCATCATTTAAGTTAACGACATCAATTTCCTTCTGTTGGCGCGCGATGAGACGGGCTGTGACATCCGCTTTATCTTTGATGGATCTCAATGTACTGACATCGATATTTTCAAATTCAGGAGTCGTCCGAGCCAGTTCCACATATCCAGTTTTGAAGTGACCATTCCTGTTACACCTGCCTATTGCTTGTACTATGGAGTCTATACCTGCATATGACCTGATCAGACGTTTAAAATCCACGTCAACGCCCGCTTCAATTAACTGCGTACTGATACAGACGACTGGCTGGTCATCCTGAAGCTCCTTTCTTATCCGCTGTATAATAGTCTGACGGTGCTTAGGACATAAATTGGTCGATAAATAATAGAGTGGTCTATCCAAGTCTCCTACTAAATCAACCACTTTTCTTACTGCTTTTTTTGTATTCAATATGACAAGAATGCTGTCATCAGAATAGTTATTGATATAGTCAGCAATTGAATATTCATCCACGAATTCTCCATTGTTTAAATTTCTTACTGTTGTACGTTCAAATACTCTCCTTTCATTTTCCTTGAGTTTCACTATTTCCTTCAGGTTTTCACGCTGATAGTTGATTTTATGAGTAATATACTGCGAATCATATACCGGCTGGGTTGCAGTACATAAAATCACGTTAGCTTGCATGGCATCTGACAGAAAGTTCAATGTCATGTTGAATAAATGAAGGGTTTCAACAGGTAGCGATTGTACTTCATCAAGAACAATGACAGAGTGAGCTAAAGAAGAAAATCGCCTTATATTGTTAGCCTTCCCTCCAAACAATGTCTGAAAAAACTGGACCATCGTACTTAAAACTATAGGACTGGTCCAGGTGTCCATTAAATATTGCTGGAGTATCTCTTCAGCTGAATCATCCTCACAATCATCGGGACGCACCATATTTGAGTGATGCTCAACGATATGTCTATCATCAAGTATACTTTTGATTTCCTGTGCATTCTGTTCCAGCACAGACAGAAAAGGTGTTATATAAAAAAACCGGTCCATCTCTTTTTCAACCAACTGCTGCATGCCATATCTCAGACACGTCAATGTTTTACCTGCACCGGTGGGCAAATTAAGCTGATAGATACCGTGGGTGTCAGAACGGCCTCTTTTCTTTGCTTCCTGAGATAGCGCACTACGTATTTTATTAATATCAGATGCAGGAGTTCCAAAAGACTTATAATGTTTTTCAACGGCCTCTAGATATTTATCTTTCTTTGCAGCGACGTCCTCATTATTTAATGGTTCCATGAATTTAAAGTAGGCATTTACTGTATCTTCAATATCCGCATTTTTTAAGCAGGACAACAACAATCTCATTTTAAGACCGCTGTAAAAATTCTGCTCAGTTTTATCGTGTACTGTTAAACGTTTACTGAACGTCCTGTATTCTAAAAATGATTCCTTCAACTTTACTGTTAAATCAATCTGATTATCGGCTAACAGCTGTTCAATATATGGAACGACATCTTCTGAATAGTGGTATACATTCTTTTCAATCTCCGCATAACTTATTCGCTCATCCAGAAAGTTTTTAGCACTATCCGGCCTCCAAATATCATATAATCCATGGTGACTTGTAATCACATAAAGCATAACATCCAAATATTCTTGAAATAATTCCAGATCACTGGGGTCCGGCCACACATCAGGATGATGCTCAATATATGACATAAAGTATTTTGCTCCGGCAGAAGAGTGATTGACATGAAGAGCAGGCTTTTCTTTAATTTTAAACTGAAATATGCGATCTGCTTTCCCTGCATCATGAAGAATACCTAATATAAATAACGACTTACTTAAACCAAGTTTTTTCCCATCCTCAGCTGCTTTATCAGCAACATTCAGCAAATGTGCATCTAAAGTTTGTGTTCGATTACTTATTTCATCTCTATGAGCTAATATTTTCATAAGTAACTCCTCAAAAGTTTAATTACTTTTTTAAAAACTTATATCAAAAATTGTATCATTTTATTTTAAATTTTAATATCTATTCTAAATTTTCTCAATATTAAAATAAAAATTTTTTAAAAAAATATAAATTGAAGATAAGCTTATCTTTTATTTGATTAATAGCTGTGAAAATAATCAAAATTAACCCACTGTTACGATAATTTTGTTTTCCCATAAAAAATGGTCCACAAATCGAAATGTGGACCATTTTTTCTTCAGATTTGGTCCACAAATCTATTTTCCCGTAAAAAAACCGCTGAACGTATTGTTCAGCGGTTGTTTGTCATATTAAAACGGCAGGTTCATTCCCTGGAACGGGTTTCTGCCTTTTTTGCCTTTTTTCATGCCTGAGAACTGCTTCATCATCTTCTTCATCTCGTCGAACTGCTTGATCAGACGGTTCACTTCGCTCATGCTTCTACCTGAGCCGGCCGCAATTCTGCGCTTTCTTGAGACGTTGATGATCGCCGGATTCTCACGCTCTGCTTTCGTCATGGAACGGATGATCGCCTGCACATGATCGATCTGCTTCGGATTCATGTTCAGCTGATTGACGCCTTTCATCTTGTTGGCGCCTGGTATCATCTTCAGCAGATCATCCAGCGGTCCAAGCGCTTTGACCTGATCCAGCTGCTCCAGGAAGTCATCGAACGTGAATGATGATGTCTTCATCTTCTGTTCCAGTTCCTTCGCTTTTGATTCATCGACTGACGCCTGTGCTTTCTCGATGAAGCTTAAGACGTCACCCATGCCGAGTATACGGGACGCCATGCGCTCAGGATGGAACGGCTCAAGTCCGTCCATCTTCTCGCTCATACCGACGAATTTGATCGGTTTCTGTGTCACGCTGCGGATGGACAGTGCTGCACCACCACGTGTGTCACCGTCAAGTTTCGTCAGCGTGACACCTGTCACATCAAGCTGTGTATCGAAGCTCTCTGCCACGTTCACTGCATCCTGACCGGTCATGGCATCGACGACAAGCATGATTTCATCCGGTTTTGAGACTTCTTTCACATCAACCAGTTCATTCATCAGCGCTTCATCGATATGCAGCCGGCCTGCAGTATCGATGATGACGAAGTCATAATGTTCTTCTCTTGCGTGCTGCAGTGCCTGACGCGTGATTTCATCAGGTTTCACCTGGTCTCCTAATGTGAACACCGGGATGTCGATCTGCTTACCGACTGTCTGCAGCTGCTGAATCGCAGCGGGACGATATATATCACACGCGACAAGCAGCGGTCTTTTGTTGAATTTCTTCCGCATCAGGAGGGCAAGTTTACCGGCAGTGGTTGTTTTACCTGCCCCTTGCAGACCGACCATCATGACGACAGTCGGCGGCTTTTTGCTCATGTTGATGGCTGTATTCTCTCCGCCCATGAGCTGTGTTAATTCATCCTGGACGATCTTGATGACCTGCTGGCCCGGCGTCAATGATGTCATGACATCGCTGCCAAGCGCGCGTTCTGATACAGTCGCGACGAACTGCTTGACGACTTTAAAGTTGACGTCGGCTTCAAGCAGTGCAAGTCTGACTTCACGCATCATCACTTTAATATCTGCTTCTGTTACTTTACCTTTACCTCTGATCTTCTGCATCGTTGCCTGCAGTCGTTCTGATAATCCTTCAAATGCCATATGACACACCTCTATTCAATCGATTCTATTTGTTCTATCAGCTTCAGCAGCGCTGTGTCCTGCTGTGTTAAGCTTGCTTTCATATCATCCAGCAGTGCTTTACGTTGTTCAAACTTCTTCAGTAGCCCGAGCTTCTGCTCATAATCCTCAAGCAGTTCGTCAGTCCGTCTTATATTATCATAAACCGCCTGACGGGACACTTGAAATGTCTCTGCGATTTCTGACAGTGACTCATCTTCCAGATAATAGCGCTCTAAATAGTTGCGCTGCTTATCGGTCAGCAGCCCCTGGTAGAAATCAAAGAGATAGTTCATCCGCATCGTTTTGTTCAGATCATCCTGCATGAGGATCAGTCGTTTCTGTGTCGTCCGCTGTGTCAGATTCAACACCGCTCGCTTCAATCATATCTGCGAACAAGCCGTAGACATAGCTTTCTGCGTCAAACGGCTGCAGGTCATCCAGCTTCTCACCAAGTCCGACAAACTTCACAGGGATGTGCAGTTCGTTACGGATCGCAAGGACGATACCTCCTTTAGCTGTACCGTCAAGCTTCGTCAGCACGATACCTGTGACGTCAGTCACTTCTTTGAAGGCCTTCGCCTGCACAAGTGCATTCTGTCCAGTCGTCGCATCTAATGCCAGCAGCACTTCATGCGGTGCACCCGGCACAGATTTTGAGATGACTTTCTTCACTTTCTGCAGCTCATTCATCAAGTTCGCTTTATTCTGCAGCCGGCCTGCTGTATCACAGATCAATATATCGACTTTCTTCGCTTTCGCGGCATTGACTGCATCAAACATGACTGCGGCCGGATCTGATCCTTCGCTCTGCTTCACGACTTCCACGCCGACGCGGTCGCCCCAGATCTGCAGCTGTTCAATCGCTCCTGCACGGAACGTGTCACCTGCTGCCAGCATGACTGTCTTGCCCTGCTGTCTGTAGCGGTGTGCAAGCTTACCGATAGTCGTCGTCTTACCGACACCGTTGACACCGACCATCAGGATGACCGTCAGACCATCTTCCTGAATATTCATCGCCTGCAGCTCATCGTCTTCCTGCTCATAAATTTCCACAATTTTCTCAACAATGACTTCACGGAGGTCAGCTGTTTCAGTAATATTTTGACGCTTGGCTTCAAACCTTAATGATTCGACCAGCTCCATCACCGTGTTGAAGCCGACGTCCGCCTGGATCAGCATTTCTTCCAGTGCTTCAAAGAAATCTTCATCGACTGTCCGGTAGTGCGCTAATAAGTCATTCAGTCTGTTCTGGAAATTCTCACGGGATTTTTCCAGTCCTTGACGGAACTTCGCACCGATCTGCTGCGCTTCCAGCTCCTCGAATTCTTCGATGGACATTAAATCTTCGTCATCAAAGCTGAAGTCCCAGTCGTCCGCCTTTTTCTTCGGCTTGACTGGTTCTGCTGGAACGGGTTCATCGGCTGGAACGGGTTCATCGGCTGGAACGGGTTCATCTAAAGGCTGTAACTGTTCCTGTTCTTCTTCTGGTGCTACAAATCTATCTTTTAATCGTTTAAAAAAACTCATTGTGTCAGCTCCTTAACTTTATTATGGTCCAGTTCATTTAAATTGACACTGACTAACTGAGTGATGCCGGAGTTCTGCATCGTGACGCCGTAAAGTCTATCCGCTGCTTCCATTGTACCTTTTCTGTGCGTGATGACAATAAATTGTGTGTCGTCGCTCAATGTCTGCAAGTAACTGCCGAAACGGACGACGTTCGCCTCGTCGAGCGCCGCCTCCACTTCATCAAGTATGACAAACGGCGCACTTCTTACTTTCAGAATGGCAAACAGCAGGGCAACAGCAGTCAACGCCCGCTCACCACCTGACAGCAGTGTCAGCTGCTGCCGTTTCTTGCCGGGCAGCTCCACTGTCATGTCAACGCCTGCTGTTAAGAGGTCATCGCTGTTTAATGTCAACTCACCGATGCCGCCGCCGAACAGCTCACTGAACACCACATTGAAATGCTGCTGCACCTGCTTGAATGTCTCCGTGAAGCGTGTCATCACTTCACTGTCCATCTCCTTGATGACTGTTTCGAGTGTCGCTTTCGCTGCCAGCAGATCGTTTTCCTGCTCAGTCAGGAAGTCATAGCGTTCTTTCACTTCCTCATACTGCTTGATGGCACCGATGTTGACCGGTCCCAGTTCTTCAATCGATGCCTTCGTCAGCTTGACGCGTTTTCTCAGCGCATCGATGTCGCTATCGTCCGTATAATCAGCTGCCGCCGCTTCATATGTCATATGATAGTCTTCCAGCAGGTGATAGATCAAGTTCTCAAGCTGCACATCAATTCTTGAGTAGCGGGCTTTCATTTCGCCGATGCCGTTCTCAAGGCCGCTGATCTGCCGCATCCCTTCATTGTAATGGTGCCGGGCCTGACTCAGGCTGTCTTCCTGCGCCTGTAGTTCTGACCTCCATGTTTCCAGCTGCTGCTGGACAGTCGTGCGGTCGTGCTGCATATCAGCAAGTGTCGTTGACAGCTCACTGATTTTAGCGGTCATCTCTTCCACTGACGTCAGCGCGTTCTGTGCAGTCAGTTCAAGCGTCTGCTGCTCGAGCTGCGTCTGCTGCTGCTGAATCTGCGCGGACTGCTCCTCCTGATACTTCAGCCGTTCCTGCTGGATGATGCGGCGGCTTCTCAGATCATTCAGTTCGGCACTGACTTCTTTTTCGAGCGTTCTGCTGTCAGTGCGGAATACCGTATAGTCTTCCAGCTGCTGCTGAATGTGTGCCAGCTCTTCCTCGCGGCGTGACACGCGCTGTCTGAGGTCAGCCGCCTGCTCTTTAAGCTCTGTATGCTCCTGACGGCGGTCTGCGAGTTCAGCGAACGCCTCATTCGCACGTTGCAGCTGCGCGAGCTTCTGCTCATGCTGCGTCAGTTCAAGCATTTTCTCCTGGCGATCTTCCGCCAGTGCTTCCCCGCGCGCTCTTAATGTATGGCCATAATGTTCCGCTTCTGCCAGTTCTTCTTTCAGTGCGGCGACTTTCGCCTCAAGTGCTGTCGCCGATGTCTTGTATGTGCTGATTTTAAGGGCGAGTGCTCGTTCTTCTTCTTTCTGCTTCAGCAGCAGCGACGGCTGATTCAGACTGCCGCCGGTCATCGAGCCGCCCGGATTCACCACATTGCCGTCAAGTGTCACGATGCGGTACTTATAGTTGACGATGCGTGCCAGCTGGTTAGCGTGCGGGAGTGTATCGGCGATAATAGTCAGGCCGGTCAAGTTCTGGATCACTGCCTGATAGCGCCTGTCTGTTGTGATGAGGTCTGACAGCACACCGACAAAGCCTGCCTGCTCTGTCAACTGAAGTTTGACTGACTCCGGCAGTTCCCGCTTCTTGATAGTTGTCAGCGGCAGAAATGTCGCTCTTCCTGCTTTCTTCTTCTTGAGCGCTGCAATCGCTGTGCGGGCGCTGTCCTCATCTTCTGTAATAATGCTCTGCAGCTGGCCGCCGAGCGCAATATCGAGCGCCGTCTGATACAGAGCGTCAATATCAATCAGCCCTGCCACAGCGCCGTGAATGCCGGGTAATGAGCCATCTTTCAAGACAGCCCGTACACCTTGGAAATAGCCCTGGAATTCCGCCTGCATAGCGACAATGCTCTCATGTTTTGATGTCAGCTGCTCGATGTAACGGTAAGCTTTAAATAAGTTTTCTTCTTCTGTCTTATACGTCTGATTCAGACTGCTGACTTTGAGCGCTTCCTGCTTATACGCTTCGCGGGCAGCGGTTAACTGCTGCTCGAGCTCAGTGAGCTGCTGCTGCTTCATTCGATGTGCTTTATCAGCCTGCTCGTAATTGTCACGGTCCGCCGCGTCCACCTTGTGGCTCGCAAAATAACCAGCCAGCTGTTCCAGCTGCCGCTCGATCAGTTTAAGCTCATTTTTATTCGCCGTCTGCTCGCTTAACGTCTCGTAGTAATTACCACGCACCTCTTCCACGAGCTGGTCGACGTCACTGTTCAGCGCCGTCAGCTTCTGTTCAAGTGCGCGTTCTTCTGCCCGCAGCTGTTTGACTGCCTGCTTAGCTTCGTCAATGGTTTTGATGCTGTCATCATGACGCTGCCGGGCTTCTCTGCTTTCTGCTGACAGTCTCGTCAGTTCGCGCTGCAGCCGTGCTGTTGAGGCGGCATGGTTCTCTTTCTTCTCTGCCAACAGGTGATACTGTCCTTGCGTCCGCTCTATTGTCTCCGTCAGCTCGAGCAGCCGCGCTGTCAGCTTGTCAAGTTCGGCTGCCGCCAGTGATTTGTCAGCGGCTGCCTGTCCGATCTGCTGCTCAAGCCGTGTCACTTTGTCCTGCTTGATTAAAATCATTTCTTCGTACTCTTTGATTTCCTGCTCAAGCCGGCTGTAGTGAGTCTTCAACTGAGTGATGTCAAACACCGTGACCTGGATGTCGGCATCTTTCATCTCCTGCAGCAGCTCCTGGTATTCCAGCGCAATCGCCGCCTCCATCTTCAGCGGCTCCACGCGGCCTTCCAGGTCAAAGATAATATCGTTGACGCGTGCTAAGTTGCCCACCGTCTCGCTGAGCTTTGACTCCGTCTCTTTTTTGCGCTTCTTGTACTTCAGGACGCCGGCCGCTTCCTCGATCAACTGCCGGCGGTCTTCCGGCTTCGCATTCAATATTTCGTCCACTTTGCCCTGTGAGATGATACTGAACGCTTCTTTACCGAGACCTGTATCCAAAAACAGCTCCGTGATATCTTTCAGCCGGACTTTATTATGATTCAGAAAATATTCACTCTCTCCTGAGCGATACAGCCGGCGCGTCACTTCAATCTCCGCCGCGCCGTCAATCAGCTGACCTGCCTCGTCAAGCTTCAGCGTCACTTCCGCGTAGTTCAGCGGCTGCCGGTTCTCAGCCCCTGAAAAGATGACATCTTCCATGCGCGCACCCCGCAGGTTTCTGGCTGACTGCTCCCCGAGCACCCAGCGGATGGCATCTGTAATATTACTTTTACCTGAACCGTTCGGCCCGACAATCGCCGTGACTCCGCGGCCGAATGTCACATGAGTCTTATCAGCGAATGATTTAAAGCCATAGGCCGTAACCCCTTTCAAATACACCATGCTATACTCCTAACTGAATCGTTTCGAGCGCAATGCGTGCTGCCTGCTGCTCTGACTCTTTCTTCGTACGCCCCGTACCGCGGCCGATCACCTTTGTATCGAGCACCACTTCTGAAGTGAACTCCTTGTGATGCGCCGGGCCGTTTTCTTCTACAAGACGATAGACAATCTGCCCCAGCCCCTGCTGATGAAGATATTCCTGCAGAAATGTCTTATGATCTAAAATTCCTGCCAGCAGCTCCTCATTGATATGCGGGATGATCGCAAGATCCGCAAACTTGACCGCTGCCTCAAACCCGAGGTCAAGAAACAGCGCTCCGATGAACGCTTCAAAGACATCCGCGATCAGTGACGGACGATTTCTGCCCCCTGTCTTCTCCTCACCTTTACCGAGTAGAATCAGCCGGGAAAATTCAAGTTTATTCGCGAATGTTACAAGTGATGGCTCACAGACAATAGCTGCTCTTAATTTCGTCAGCTTACCCTCTGACATATCGCTATGTTCTCGGAATAAATATTGAGAAACCACCAATTCTAACACCGCATCACCGAGGAATTCGAGACGTTCATTATCTTTCAGCTTCTCCATCTTGAAATCATTGATGAAGCTTGAATGAGAAAATGCCTGTTCATACAGTTTTAAATTATCCGGCTTAATATTCAGCTCAGTCATTTTCAGCGCCAGCCGGCTGTGAAAATCTTTTAATATCGCTTGTTTCTTACTCATATGCTACCTCCTTTTATTATCCCTTTATTTTACGTCATTCCTGCATGAAAAAAAAGAAAAAATGGCTAAATCAGTTGATGCTTCCTAGTAAACCGCCGATTATCATTCAGCGAACTAAAAAAACGCCTTGCAGTCTTCACGGGGGAAGCTCTCAAGACGTAAAAATCGCTGGTCGATTATTTATTTAATGATTCGATGTATGATACAGCGTCACCAACAGTGTTGATTTTTTCTGCTTCCTCATCAGGAATCTCCATACCGAATTCATCTTCTAATTCCATTACTAATTCTGCGATGTCCAAAGAATCAGCACCTAAATCATCTTTGAAAGACGCTTCAGGAGTTACTTTTTCAGCATCAACACCTAGACGGTCGACGATGATTTCTTTTACTTTATCGAAGTTTTCCACAATCTCACCTCCTTCAAATGATTGCGGTGCTATTAGTTCATGACCATGCCGCCGTTGACGTGCAGAGTCTGCCCTGTTATATATTTTGCCTTATCAGACGCTAAAAAGCTAGCCGCATATGCCACATCTTCTACTTGGCCGAATGTTCCGAGCGGAATCTGGGTTTTCATCGCTGACTGGATGTCCTCGTTCAGCTGGTCTGTCATATCAGAGACGATAAAACCCGGTGCGATCGCGTTCACTGTAATGTGACGGGATGCCAGTTCACGTGCAAAGGTCTTTGTCAGTCCTTCTACACCGGCTTTCGCTGCGACATAGTTCGCCTGTCCGGCATTGCCGATAGTGCCGACGACGCTGCTGATATTGATGATGGTACCGCTTCTCTGCTTCAGCAGCTGACGAGTGACACCCTGCACGACGTTGAAGACGCCTGTCAGGTTAGTGTCGATGACGTCACTCCACTCGTCCTGCTTCATGCGCATCATCAAATTGTCGCGCGTAATCCCTGCATTGTTCACAACGCAGTCAATCGTCCCGAACTTCTCAATCGTTTCTTTGACCATGGCCGCCACTTCTTCTTTGACGGCAACATTCGCCTGAACGGCAACTGCTTCACGGCCGAGCGCCTTGATTTCGTCTACGACCTGCTCCGCTTTTTCTTTACTGCCGGCATAGTTGACTACGACGTCAAAGCCATCTTTTGCGAGCTGCAGTGCAATGGCTTTGCCGATTCCTCTTGACGCGCCGGTTACTAATGCTGTTGTCATTGTGCATTCCACCCTTTAATTTCTTCAACCGTGCCGAGCGCTGTGAGCGTGACATTCCGGTCGATTTTTTTGATGAGACCGCTCAATACTTTGTTCGGTCCTACTTCTACAAATTCAGTGACACCCTGCTCGATTAAATAACGGATTGATTCTTCAAAGCGGACGGGTGAATACAGCTGTTTGATCAGCTGCTGCTTAATTTCGTCTTTATCGGTCACAGGCCGTGCGGTCGTATTCTGAACGACCGGTACTACCGCATCATTAAATGTGAACGTCTCTAAAAAGGCTTGAAACTCCTCAGCGATGCATTCCATCATCGATGAATGGAATGGTCCTGAGACATTAAGCGGCAGGACACGTTTTGCGCCGAGCGACTTACCGTCCCGCACGAACGCATCAATTTTTTCCTGATGCCCAGAGACAACAATCTGACCCGGACAGTTCAAGTTGGCCGGTTCCACTTTCAGTTCCGGTGTAGACAGCTGTTCGCAGATAGCCGTCACTTCCTCCACTGTCAAGCCGAGTACCGCAGCCATGGAGCCGGTGCCTTTCGGAAAGGCCGTCGCCATCAGTTCACCGCGTTTAGCAACAATCTTGACGGCATCTTCCGCAGTCAGCACGCCGCTTGCGACAAGCGCTGCATATTCGCCTAAGCTGTGACCGACAGTATAGTCATAATCGATTGTCAGTTCATTCAGGACAGCCGTGCTATGGCTGACAATGGCCGGCTGGGTATACTGGGTCAGACCAAGCTGTGCTTCATCATTGAACATGAGCTCAAGCACATCAAAGTTAAGTGCAGCGTTCAGCTGGTCAAGAAATGCCCGGCCGCTCTCCAGTTCATCGTATATATCTTTCGCCATCCCAAGCTTCTGGGCTCCCTGACCGGGAAAGAGCAGTGCGCGTTTAGTCATTTCGGACAACCTCTCGTTTCATAGTTTCTAACACATTCATTTCTACTGTTTCCTTCGCCTGGCGGAGTGCATTGAAAATCGCTCTGGCGTTGGATGAGCCGTGTGCTTTAATGACGATCCCATTCAAGCCGAATAATATAGCGCCGCCGTACTCCGAATAGTCCATTTTGTCTTTAATAAGATTCATATCTTTTTTCAGCACACCTGCTGCCAGTTTGTTCTTCATGTTTTTCGTCAGCTGCTGTTTCAGCATGGTGAAGATACTGTTCGCTGTACCTTCCAGTGACTTAAGCACCATATTGCCGGTGAAACCGTCTGTCACAACGACGTCAGCTGCACTGAACAATAAATCCTTCGCCTCAACGTTGCCGATGAAGTTCAACGGGTCCTGCGCCTTCAGCAGTGTGAAGGCTTCACGTGTCAGCATGTTCCCTTTTTTATCCTCTGTGCCGATATTCAGCAGACCGATCGTCGGCCGCTCTATTTTGCGGATTGCTTTGGCATAAACATTGCCCATGACCGCATACTGCTCAAGGTGCTCCGGCTTGGCGTCGGCATTGGCCCCCATATCAAGCAGGATGAATCCGCTGTCATCTACAGTCGGCAGCGTCAGCGCAAGTGCCGGTCTTTCCACGCCCGGCAGCCGGCCGACGATAAACAGGCCGGATGACATGAGCGCCCCCGTATTTCCCGCCGATACACAGGCATCCGCTTCACCGTATTTCACTGCTTCTGCCATGCGGACCATAGAAGAATCTTTTTTGCGTCTGATGGCGCGGACCGGTTCATCCTCCATATCGATCACTTCTGTACAATGCTGGAACTGAATACGTTCATGCTGCAGGCGGTATTTCTCCTGGTCACCGAAGAGCTGGATTTCGACGTCATCGTATTCATCGAGCAGCATTTTAACGCCGTCAAGCACAACATCCGGAGCATTGTCTCCACCCATCATATCAACCGCAATTTTAATCATTATTTTCACCTTCACTCACATAATACATTTCAAACTTACCTGTAAATACCATACGCTGCTTGACTGTGCTGACCACTTCGATGACCGCCCTGTTGTTTTTCTTCTCGACAAGCAGTGCTTTCGTGATGACCCGTTCACCGAGCTTGACCGGACTGACAAACTTGACCTCACTCTTTGCCGTCAAGGCGAATTCATCATCCATCAGCGCCACACAAAGTGAGTTGGCCTGAGCAAACAGGAAATGACCGCGGGCAATCTTATTGCGGTGGAACACATGCTCATCCTGGATATCAAGAATAGAGATCGCCACTTTATCCAGCTGCAGTTCAACAATCTCACCGATGACTTCATCAATCGGCAGCGCCTTCACTTCATCCCTGTTCTGACAGGCAACATCTTTAATACGTTCACGCAGCTCAGGAATGTTCTTCTCAAGTCGATCCAGCCGGATTGTCTGGATGCTGACATTGAACGTCTGACTAAGCGCCTCATCGGTCAGAAAAGGGTTGTCATTCAATATGGTCTGCAGCTGCTGCTGGCGTTCAGCCTTCGTTAATTTTTTCATATCTTCAAGTCCTGTCTTAGTAGTTGGTACTAATACTTGTACTTAGTATAAACAACTTCTAAAGTTTGTGCAAACATTTACAGACTGTAGTTCTACACTCTGCCGCACAAAAAAACCGCCGGAGTCAGTCGTTCACTCCAGCAGCTGTTAAGCACCTCTCACAATACGTGCCTTGACGATGAGCCGCTCTTCAAAGAGCAGCGTGTCAGGGTTATAGGAATCACATGTAATCAAAGTCAGCTCCTGCGGTCTGCCCGGATGTTCATTCAGCACGGACACTTGTGACGGATTGACCTTATAACTGTCATAAATCTCATACACTTTCTTTCCGCCCTTTGTCACGAGGATGACTTTATCCCCCTTGTTGGCGCGGCCGAGATAATTGAACCTGATGCCTGCTCCTTCGACCCGGTGGCCTGCAATGGCGATATTCTGTTCAGATAACTGTTCATCCTTCTCTACAAGCGTGACACCATTCTCTAAGTTAGCCTGTGTCGCCGGTCCTTTCAGCAGCGGCTCGTTAATGCCCGCTGCCGGTATTTCTAAATAGCCGAGCATGTTCTTCTTCAGCGTCACTTTTTCCGGGTCTGTCTGAGTGATCCACCGCTCGAGTGGATTGACTTCAGGCGCTTTGTCCTGCTGTTCAAAGGAAGTAATCACTTGATGGTTCACTCTATCCGTGAAGTAAGCCCGGATATTCTGCCAGAAAAACAGCACAAGAGCTGCCATTATAAATAGCACGCCGAGTGCCCGTAATCCTCTCATCAGTTTTCTCCTCCATTTCAGCATCAGCCCGCTTAATCAATCTCCAGCGTGTTCAGTTCCAGCTGCAGCCGATTTTTCAGGCCGCTGTTTTCAGGTCTATCAATCGCACCGCTTAAGATCATTGCCGCTGCTTCGTCACGCGCCACTTCAAGCATGCGGTAATCTTCAACAATATCTGCGACTTTAAAATCCGGCAGCCCGCTCTGCTTCACGCCGAAAAAGTCGCCGGGGCCGCGCATCTCAAGGTCTTTCTCACTGAGGACAAAGCCATCAGTCGTCTGACACATGATCTGCATCCGCTCAATTCCGGTCTCTGTTGACGGGTTGCTGATTAATAGGCAGTAACTCTGCTGATCGCTCCGCCCGACGCGGCCGCGCAGCTGATGCAGTGTCGACAGACCGAACCGCTCAGCATCTATAATGATCATCATCGTGGCATTCGGCACATTGACCCCGACTTCAACGACGGTCGTCGACACTAAAATTGATATCTCGTGTCTGCTGAACCGCTCCATCACCGCATCTTTCTCTTCTGACGACATGCGGCCGTGCAGCAGGCCGACCCGCTCCGCACCGAACTGGCGGCAGAACTCCTCGTAGACAGCGACGGTGTTCTGCACATCCAGTTTCTCGGATGCTTCTATGAGCGGGCAGATAACATAGGCCTGTCTGCCTTTCTTCAGTTCGTCTGCCGTCCTCTGATAAATAATCGGCATCTCCTCATGTTTCGCCCATGACGTGATAATCGGTTTACGGCCTTTTGGCATCTCACGGATTGTCGTGACGTCCATTTCTCCGAACACAGAGATCGCCAGTGTTCTTGGTATCGGTGTCGCCGTCATAAAGAGCACGTTCGCCTCTTCGCCTTTTTCGCGCAGTCGTTTCCGCTGATTGACGCCGAAGCGGTGCTGCTCATCCGTGATGACCAGTCCTAACCGGTTGAACCGTACTTCGTCCTGGATGAGGGCATGCGTACCGACAATCATGTCGATCTCTCCTGCTGCCAGCTGTTCAAGCAGGAGACGCCGCTTTCTGCCCTTGACTGAACTCGTCAGCAGGGCGATACGGCAGCTGTCTTTGTAGAGAGCTGCAAGACTTTCTGCATGCTGTTCCGCGAGAATCTCTGTCGGTACCATGAGCGCACTCTGATAGCCGGCTGTCATAAGGGCATACATGGCAATCGCAGCCACCACTGTTTTACCGGAACCGACGTCTCCCTGCAGCAGACGGTTCATGCGCAGCGGCAGTTTGATGTCCCGGAATATTTCATTGACGCTCTTCTTCTGCGCTTCAGTCAGTTCAAACGGCAGCGTCTCAATGAACGCCTTGACTGCGTCTATATCATAATTGATACCGACCGCAAGACCGGTCTGATGCTCCTTCATATTCAGCATTCTCATCTTCAGCTGAAATAAAAACAGTTCGCAAAAAGCAAACGTTCGTTTCGCCTGCTTCAGGCTGGAATCATCCGCCGGAAAATGCAGTGTTTCGACCGCCTGCTTTAAATCCCACAGCTTATACTTCGCTGCGAGGTCATCAGGAATCATTGGCGTGATGTCAGTGAGCGATAACGCCTGTGCCACTAACTTCTGGAACTGCTTCGGCTTCAGCTGACCTTTCAAGCTGTACTGCGGCACAAGCGCTTTGTCCGAGCTGTCAGTCACTGTCGCTGAAAATTTGCTGCCTTGAATGATCTGCTTGGACCGCTGCCATTTACCGGTGACGGTCACTGTCTCGCCGAGCACGACTTGATGCTTGATGTACGGCTGGTTAAAAAACTCGACTCTGACCGCCACTTGGTTCACCAGCATGTGAAAGGCTGTTTTCGAGCGGCTTCTGCCAAAATAACTCAGTTGCGGAGAACTATATACTTCCCCCGCCACCGTTATTTTCTCGCCGTCCGCCGCCGTGTTGATATCGACAATGGATTCGTCCTCATAGCGATACGGCAGATGCAGCACGATATCAGTCAGCGAATGGATGCCGAGATCATTCAGCTTGAGCACCGTCTGCGGGCCGACACCTTTTAATTCTGTTAATGGACATTCAGACTCAATTAAATGTTGGTTGTGCATTGGAACCGAAAATTCTTTCTTTCATTTCCTGTCCTGTCTTAGTGCCCGCCAGGCCGCCGCGTCCTGTTTCACGCAGTGCACTCGGCATCGTCTGACCGATTTTGTACATCGCTTCAATGACTTCATCAGTCGGAATACGACTTTCGATGCCTGCAAGCGCCATATCTGCTGAGACGATGGCATTGGAAGCACCGGCTGCATTACGTTTAACACATGGCACTTCAACGAGTCCTGCAACCGGGTCGCATACTAGACCGAGCATATTTTTCATGCAGATGGCAAATGCATGAGCAGATTGTTTCGGTGAACCGCCCGCCATTTCTACGATCGCCGCTGCAGCCATCGCAGCAGCCGAGCCGACTTCCGCCTGACAGCCGCCGGCAGCACCGGAAATAGAAGCATTGTTCGCTACGACAAAGCCGAATGCGCCTGTTGTGAACAGGAAGTTCACCATATCTTCTCGAGTCGCCTTGAGTTTATTTTTCACGGCGAACAACGTGCCCGGTACCACCCCTGCAGAGCCGGCTGTCGGTGTCGCACAGATTAAGCCCATCGCAGCATTCACTTCGTTTGTCGCGACTGCTTTCGCAACTGCATCAAGCAGCAGCTCACCGCTTAACATGTTGCCTTTCTCAATATATTCACGCATTTTAACGGCATCCATGCCTGTCAGACCTGTCGGACTCTGCACGCCGTTCAGTCCGCGTTCAACCGCCTGCTCCATGACCTCCAGGTTGCGTTCCATTCCTTTGTATATATCTTCATAAGAGCGTTTAGAGACTGCCATCTCCTGCTCGATCATCACTTCATATATTTTTTTGTTCTCTGTTTCGCAAATCGTTACGAGTTCTGCTACACTTTTAAACATCATGTCCTCCTTATGACTCTTCCATCAAGGTTACTGTCTGTATCCCCTGACAAGCTCTTATTTCATTTAAAACCTCTTCAGTGATCTGATCATCCAGTTCACACGTCATTAACGCGATGTCGCCTTTCTCTTTACGGGACACCTGCATCTGACCGACGTTGATCTGATGTCTGCCTAAAATCTGTGTCACGCTCGCAATAGAGCCGAACGTGTCCTGGTGAAAGACAAGCAGTGTCGGATAGTTGCCTGATATGGCAATAGGGAAGCCGTTTAACGCGACAATTTCGATTTTACCGCCGCCGATGGATATCCCTTCGATCGTCAGTTCTTTATCGCCGTCTGACATATGAATGACGGCAGTGTTCGGATGACTCTTCTCCTCACTCATCTCGATGAATGAGACAACCATGCCCTGTTCCTTCGCAATGTTCAGCGCCTGAGGAATACGGGAATCATCTGTATCAAATCCCATCAGTCCGCCGACTAACGCGACATCTGTGCCGTGTCCTCTGTAAGTCTCCATAAATGAACCATATAAATAAATATCCGCCTGCTTCGGTGTCCCGCCGAATAAATCACGTGCGACAAGACCGATTCTCACGGCCCCTGCTGTATGTGAAGAAGACGGACCGACCATTACCGGGCCAATAATATCGAATACACTTCTATATTTCATTGCTACCTACCCCTTTAAACCTTTTAATATGATGATTATACCACCATTTGACTATTAAATGCTGGCTGACCATTCACTGACAGCCGCAAAAAGATAGCGTTTTCAGGAAAATTAATATTTTCGCCATAAGTAGCCTACCATCTTTCCTGCACCACTTCAACTTGAACGGGTTAAAGCCTCATAAAAACATAAAAAAGCTTACTTATAGTAAGCTTTGTAACGATTCATGCTTCTCTACTCGCTCCAGAAAGAAGACATGTCTTCAATTATTCTACTGCAAACATGAAACTGTAGATCGGCTGTCTGCCGTCCTGCACTTCCACTTCGATATCTTCATACTGCTCCTCAAGATGCGCGACCAGTGCATCGACGTCTTCGTCGGCAGCATCAGCACCTTTAAAGATGGTAACGATCTCGCTGTCGTCATCGATCATCGCAGCAAGCAGCTCAGTACATACTTTCTGCTGACTCACATCCGATACTTTAATCTTGCTTTCAAACAGACCCATGAATGCACCCTTTTTAATTTCCACGCCGTCAATTGACGTATCTCGTACTGCATAAGTGACAGAGCCGGACTTCACATGTTTCAGCGCTTCAGTCATCTGCTCCTTGTTAGCTTCAAGTTCAGCATCCGGCATATAGGACAGCATAGCCGTCATACCTTGCGGAATCGTCTTGGACGGAATGACCGCGACCGGAATTGAGACGACGGAAGCTGCCTGTTCTGCTGCCATGATGATATTTTTGTTATTCGGCAGAATGATGGCTTCCTGACATTTAGAAGCTTCGATGACTTTGACGATATCTTCTGTCGATGGATTCATCGTCTGACCGCCGCTGATGACGTGTGTGGCACCGATAGACTCAAAGAGCTTCGTAATACCGTCACCCATTGAAATCGTGATGACCGCTTTTTCCACTTCTTTTGTCGCTGACTGCTTAATTCCACGTTTACGCAGTACTTCTCTATGCTGCTCACGCATGTTCTCCACTTTGATCTTGATGATCTCACCGTACTGGCTGCCATATGTCAGCGCTTCTCCCGGTGTTTCTGAGTGGACATGTGTTTTTACGATTTCATCATCTGAAATGACAAGCAGAGAATCTCCGAACTCAGCCATGTCATTTCTGAACGCATCTTCATTGAACGGCTTTTTGCCCGGCTTAAAGCGCACCATGAACTCTGTACAGAAGCCAGGGACAATGTCTTCTGTTTTCACGACATCACCGAAGTCATGGTCGTCATTGACAAACGACTCATCCACTTTGGCCTGCGGCGGTGCAATAGCTTCACCTTTCATCGCTGCAAGAAAGCCTTCATACACATACATCAGCCCTTGGCCGCCGCTGTCGACGACACCGACTTCCTTCAGTACAGGTAGTAGTTCAGGTGTATTCTTCAGAGAAATATTGCCTGCTTCGACGATGGCTTCCATGATCTCAATGACATCATCACTTGTGTCAGCCACTTCCATGCCGCGGGCGGCTGCTTCTCGTGCGACCGTCAAAATCGTCCCTTCCACAGGTTTCATCACTGCTTTATAAGCTGTTTTAACACCTGAATCAAAAGCCTTTGCAAATTTCTTCGCCTCGATGTCCGCCTGTTCCTCCACTGCTTTAGAGAAGCCTCTAAACAGCTGTGACAGAATGACACCGGAGTTTCCGCGTGCACCCATGAGCAGTCCTTTAGAAAATGCTTTGCCGACATTGCCGATATGAGCTTCAACATGCGCTGCTGTTTCTTTTGCGCCGGAAGTCATCGACAAATTCATATTAGTTCCTGTATCACCGTCAGGCACAGGAAAAACGTTCAGAGAATCCACGTACTCTGCGTTCTGAGATAAGTTATTTGCTCCAGCTGAAATCATCTCAGCAAATAGCCTGCCATCAATCTTGTTCATTCAAATGATCCTCCTTATTCTTCCTCGTCCAGTTTAATCACACGTACACCTTGTATATATATATTAACTGAATTAACTTTTAAGTTTAATGCTTTTTCAAGCGTATATTTAACAGCAGACTGCACATTATTCGCGATTTCTGAAATCTTTGTGCCGTAAGCGACAATGATATACATGTCTACGTCCAGTTTATCGTCTTTCTGTGAGACAATAACCCCTTTAGAGTAGTTATCACGTCTTAAAATATCCGCAATTCCGTCTCTCACTTGATGTTTGCTTGCCATCCCGATGATACCGTAGCATTCAACAGCAGCACCGCCGGCAATGGTAGCAATGACGTCATTAGAAATATCAATACTGCCGAACTCATTTGTAATTTCTAAAGTCATGAGATCCCTCCTAATTTTCATTCATCAAGTTATTATACGCAATATTCCCTGCAATGTACAAGAAAACTCTAAAATATGAAAGCACAGCTCAATGAATACAATGTCTCAGCAGAGACAGCCGACCGGTTTTCTGTCATAAAATAACACACAGCTGTCACAAGTTTCTCAACAATAAAGTTGCAACCTCTACTCATTTGTGTTAAATTACTATGGTATGTAAAAGATAAGTGTATCTCTATATATCATTAAAGGAGGAAATCACATGGCTAAAGTATGTCACGTTACAGGCCGTAAAGCCGTAACTGGTAACAATCGTTCTCACGCTATGAATGCGAACAAACGTCGCTGGAATGCTAACTTACAAAAAGTTAGAATCCTTGTAGATGGCAAACCGAAACGTGTATGGGTTTCTGCTCGTGCATTAAAATCAGGTAAAGTGACTCGCGTTTAATGACTATATAGATACAGAAAAAAAGACCTTTGTGTGGAAGGTCTTTTTTTTTATGCTGATTTGTCCCTGCTCTGCACCATATAGACCATGCCGTTCTCTACTGTCACTTGGGCCCGGTCAGCGATAAACTCATTGGACACCGTCCGCGTCCGCCCTAGTTCAAGCGGTGTGCGGAGCAGCTCGTATTTCAGGCCTTCTATCGTCAGCAGCACCTGCTCGCCGAGCGGAATGAAGGAGACATACTGCATGTCTTGCGCATGCGTAATGATATGTGTGCCTGCTGCCAGCACCTGGATGATGTTCTGCTCATCTACAATATAGAACTCACTGCCGGACAATATGACGTCCGGATGTGCAAGTGTCTGTAAGTTGCCGAGGAAGTGATCCATCCGGCCGCCTGTCGCGCCGTGAATGAACACCCGGTCATAATCAAGCGTCAACGCGTAGTGAATGCCTACTTCAAGATCCGTCTCATTTTTTTCTGACGGCAGCACTTCCACTTCGATATGGTCATTGATCAAGTCGCGTTCTGCGGGCGTCGTCGAATCAAAGTCACCGAAAGCAGCAATCGGAGTGATCCCGTGCCTGAGCAGCACGACGGTGCCGTAATCTATCCCGACCCAGTCCTCATGAGCGAGCTGACTTAGCGTGTCCTCTGTCACGCCGTTATATGTACATAGCAGATGCAGATCCATCTTATTCACCCCTCAGTTTCTGTGCAGGTACATTGTAATCATCATGCTTGAAGAAATAGGACCCTGCAACAAACACGTCGGCACCGCGTGCCCGGCACAATGCGGCTGTCTCCTCATTGATGCCGCCGTCCACTTCAATCTCATAGGTCAGGCCGTGTGCCCGGCGGTAGTCGTCCAGATAGCTGATCTTGTCAACCATGCCTTCTATGCACGACTGGCCGCCGAAACCCGGATTGACGGTCATCACAAGTACAAGGTCGACATCAGACAGCACCGGCTCAAGCAGTGTCACGTTCGTTCCGGGATTAACAGCCACTCCTGCTTTCTTACCCTTCTGCCTGATCATTTGCAGCACGCGGTGAATGTGAGGCGTCGCTTCCAAGTGAACGGTAATGATATCGCTGCCGGCATCCGCAAACTGACTGACGAACACTTCAGGGTCGGCAATCATCAGATGGCTGTCAATCGGCAGCGAGGTAATCTGCCGCAGCTGCGCTAATATCGGCAGCCCGAAAGAGATGTTTGGTACGAACTGACCGTCCATGACATCATAATGCAGATAGTCGACGCCGCTCGCCTCCAGTTTCTTGACCTCCTCCTGAAGCTTCGTAAAATCACATGATAATAAGCTCGGTGCAATTTTAACCATCAATATCTCACCTTTCTCGTCTCAATTTCATTCATCAGCTGCAGATAGTTGTCATACCTTGACTGCATCACCTCACCCGATTCAACCGCTGCTTTAACAGCGCATGACGGCTCATTGACATGCAGACATTCCCTGTATCTGCACTGGTCTTCACGAGCCGCAAACTCAGGAAAGCAGTTTTTGAGGATATATTTATCAATATGGGCGATATCAAGTGCACTGAACCCCGGCGTATCCGCTAAATACTTGCCGTTCACTTGAATCAGTTCAACATGCCTGGTCGTATGCTTCCCGCGGTTAAGGGCGCTTGAAATAATCCCAGTTTCAAGCTGACTGTCAGGTTTCACCGCATTGATCAGTGACGATTTGCCGACACCTGACTGCCCGCTCAGCACGTTAATGCCATCCACTAAAATATCGGCAAGCGCTGACTGGTCCTCAAGATTGGAGACGAAATACGTGCGGTAACCGATGGCTTCATAATCGCTCAGCTGGCTCTCTATCGCTGCAGTCTGTGCCGCGTTCAGCAGATCTTTCTTCGTGACAATGAGACAAGGCTCTATGTCATAGCTTTCAACAATAACAAGGAATTTATCGATTAAGTTTTTGCTGAATTCAGGTTCTTTCGCACTCATCACGACGAGCACCTGGTCGATATTAGCGACTGGCGGCCGCTTCAGTTCATTCCGGCGGGATTTCAGTTCTGTAATGTAGCCGTCCGTCTCATTTTCAATCTGAAAGATAACTTCATCACCGACAAGCGGCGAGATGCCTTTTTTCCGGAACACACCACGCGCACGGCACTGGAAGCTTTCACCTTCACTGTCCACATAATAAAAACCGCTTAACGCCTTATAAATTAATCCTTCTCTCACTGCGTCACCTCATCTGTTTCTTTCGCTCATTTCAGTATAAACAATTGTCATTAGTTTAACATACATCGCAGCGTCAGAACATGACACGTTGTATATTATTGCGCCGGAAAGATAACAGTGATGATGGTCCCACCGTTCAGTTCGCTGTCGACTTTCAGTTCCGCGCCGTGCAGCACTGCTATTTCATGCACGATAGCCATCCCAAGACCATTTGACAGCGTTTCATCTTCCTTTGTATCCGCCTTATAGAAGCGCTCAAACAAATGCCTGCGCGTGTCATCAGTCATCCCGCGGCCATTGTCACTCACCTGCAGAACAGTATGACCCGCTCTGAGTTTCAGTGACAGGCGGATCTCTCCTGCTGCCGGCGAATATTTAATGGCATTCGACAGTAAGTTCGTCACGAGCTGAAACAGCAGGTCCCGGTGCCCGTAAAGCATGATGTCATCAGCGTCAGCGATGGCAAGCTGCTCTTTCAGGTCCAGCTGATAGAGCATCGACTGGATGACTTCCTGCAGCAGCTCCCGGCCGTTAAAATATGCCCTCTTGAGCTTTACGCCTTCGTTATCAATGGCAGCGAGCAGCAGCAGCTGTTTCGTCAGTCTGCTGAGTCGTTCTGACTGATGCTCAATGGCTGAGATCACCGTGCTGTCCTGCCGGTCTTTCAGCTGATGCGTCAGGCCGAGCAGATTAGTGATCGGCGACTGGATTTCATGGCTGACATTGGCGACGAACCGTTCATTCATCTCCTGATGCCGCTTGATGGCGCGGCTCATCTCTTCCATCTCGCGAGCCAGCACACCGATCTCATCGCGCCGCTTAATCGCTGTCACGTCGCTGTAATCTCCGCTGCGAATGCGCTCTGCAAACGACTTCAGTTTAACGACCGGACTGACGATGCCGATGGAACTGAGCAGCACGAAGAAGATGGAGAAGAGGACAATGAGTACGAGCAGTATCGCCAGAAACACCCTGAATTCTCCCATGCTCTGCCCGACATCCGGACGAATATAGACATCATAAGATTCACCGTTCACAATCAGCGTCCTGCCCACTGTATTTTTCGTCTCGTTATCAAAGAAGCCGGTGATGAACAAATTAAACGGCCTGTTTTTGATGCCGTGATAGATCTTGTGTTCAAGCGGCTGGACTGTGAGATTATCCACTCGGAACGGTGTACCGTAGAAGCGCTTCTGCCCGTCTTTAATCGCCATCACCTGGAAATTCAAGCTTGCAACCTGGTTGAAGTAAGCAGCACTATCGATGTCCGGGTGGTGCTCTATAAACTGTTTCTGCCTGGCCAGCGTGTGCGTGATACGCGCGTCATTCATCGGTTTCAAATAACTATGGTAGCAGACATTGGCGAGCAAAAAGGCAAGCAGACTGCTGAGCAGCATAACGATTAATGTCGAGACAATAAACTGTGTCGACAACCGGTTAAACATGATGCACCTTATAGCCGACGCCCCGCACTGTGACAATTTCGATCGTTGCCTGAACAGCCGCCAGCCGCTTTCTCAACCGCTTAATATGAACATCGATGGTCCGCTCGTCGCCGTCGAAGTCATAGCCCCATATTTCAGTGATGAGCTCGTCACGCGGTGCCACTTTCGGTTCGCGCTTGACCAATGTACTCAGCAGTTCGAATTCTTTCCGCGGCAAATACAGTGTCTGGTCATTGATATATAGCTCATAACTCTCAGGGTTCAGTTCGACATTGCCGAGCTTCAGCTGCTCTGACGATACGCGGTAGCGGCTCAGCACCGCCTTTATTCTGAACTGCAGCTCCTCCGTACTGAACGGCTTTGTCATATAATCATCAGAACCCGCTTCGAATGCCTGGCGCTTATCGTGCAGCTCACTGCGGGCAGTCAGCATGATGACCGGCTTATGATAGCAGCGTTTAATATCATCGCACAGCAGAAATCCGTTGGTCCCAGGCATCATGACATCGACGACGCACAGATCAACGCCGCCTTCATCGAGCAGCGTCACTGCTTCTTCAGCATCCGCTGCACCGACGACTGTGAAATCAGGCAGTCCCCGGAGCACCATCTCTCTAATATTCTTCTCATCGTCCACAATTAAAATAGTCGGTTTCATTTTTTCGCTCCTGTTCATATTCAGTTCATATAACTCCCTTAATATAACGTTATCAAACAAAATAGAAAGGAAGTTAATCATGAAACTCGCTTTAAAAGAACTCTCTTACTACAAACTAAAATACTTACTGATTACAGCCATCTTGTTCCTGCTGGCTTTTCTTGTGCTCTTTGTCACTAGTTTAGCACAAGGGCTCGGTCAGGATAATGTCTCAGCAATCGACCATATGAAGGCAGAGCAGTACATCATAGATAAGGATGCTGATCATCAGCTGACACAGTCGGCCCTCAGCGATAAAGACAAGCAGCTGCTGACGGACTATCATATCGACCTGCTTGCCATGCAGCTGCTGCCGCTGACTAATAATCTCTTTGTCGCAGCGATGTACTCTGAAACAATGCCCGAAAGAACGATAGTTGAAGGCCGGATGCCGAAGCAGGCAGATGAAATTGCTGTCGACGAATCGCTGCAGGAAAAATTAAAACTGAATGATACATTAACTGTAAAAAATAAAGAAGACAACAAGAAAAAAATCAAATATAGAGTGACCGGTTTCATCGCAAAAGAGATGTACGCCCATACACCGGCTGCCATCGTCACGAAAGCAGGATTTGAGCAGTTCAATCCCGATGTCACACCAAATGCCGGCTTTGTTCAGGCCAATGATAAAGCAGAACTGAGCAAACTGAAAGATGACTTAAGTGACTCAGAGATCATCACAGCCGATGAACTGAAAAAAGGAATCCCAAGCTTTGAAGCTGAACAGATGCCGCTGCAGCTGATGGTCGTATTCCTGTTCGTGATCTCTGCGATTGTTATTTCAGCGTTCTTCTATGTGATCACGATACAGAAGACTAATGAATACGGTATTTTGAAAGCCATCGGTATGAAGAACCGGAAGATTGCGCTCGTCATTCTCGCGGAAATTATGCTGATCACGTTCATCGGTGTCGCAGCAGCGATTATACTGACCGTCGTCATCTCTATGTTCCTGCCTGCGACAATGCCGTTTTATTTAAATCATAACCTTGTCGTTATACTCGCAGGACTATTCTTTGTCGTCTCGTTAATCGGTGCCATGATGTCACTGATCAAAGTCATTAAAATTGACCCGCAGGTCGCTTTAGGAGGAGAATAATATGCTAAGCATCGAAAACGTCTCAAAAACATATGGTAAAGGCGCGCAGGCGACGACTGTGCTGAAAGATATCAATCTGCAGCTGGCGCCGGGAGAAATCGTTGCGCTGTATGGTCCATCCGGCTCCGGTAAAAGTACGCTGCTGTCCATCGTCGGCGCATTACTCACGCCGTCTTGCGGCGATATTACTCTTGATGGCAGAGCATGGCGCCACCTCACTGACAATGAAAGAACCGACATGCGGCTGAAAGACATCGGTTTCATCTTCCAGTCATCTCACCTGCTGCCCTACTTGACAGTTAAAGAACAGTTGACGGCAGTCGGCAGTGAAGCAGGGCAGAGCAAGAAAGAAGCCTCTGCACGTGCCGAACAGCTGCTGACATCATTCGGACTCGACCATCGCCTGTCCGCTCATCCAAAAGAGCTGTCGGGCGGCGAAAAACAGCGGACAGCCATTGCCCGCGCTTTCATGAATAAACCGAAGCTGATTCTTGCCGATGAACCGACAGCGAGCCTTGACAAGGAACGTGCGTCTGAAGTCGTCGATATGCTGAGAAAGCGTGTTAAGGAATCGGGGGCCGCCTGCATCATGATTACCCATGACCAGCGCCTGTTTTCCTACACTGATAAAACGTATTATCTTGAGGACGGCTATTTGACGTTAGCAGCTGAATAACAAAAGGACCTGCATTTCACATGCAGGTCCTTTTGTATTGAATTACAGCGGTTTGATATACGGTGCTTTATAAGCAGGCAGTGAAATCGGAATCGATTCATAGACCACTTCATTCGCAGGCAGTTCGAACCATTTTGTCGGTGAAGCCGTATATTTTTTCAAGAATATTTTTATCTGCATGATCAGGCGGTCATACCATGCAATGCTGGCATCAATCGGCAGTTGATCCATAAGAAGAATATAAGCGAAGTCGCCGATGATTCTTGTCGGATTCGTACCGTAGCGGCGCGACTGCTCATGAATGATGCCTTCTTTCAGCATATGCGCTGCAATCTGTTTGATGTACAGATTGATGTTCTGATGGATACGGAAGCCGAGAACGAGCTGAACTTTGAAGATGTTCTTCGTCCCGAAGTCCTCAATCTGATAGTTCACCTGATACGGTTTATCAGACACTTTGACATTGACGAACCAGTAGACGTCTGCTCGTTTCGGCCGGCCGTCAAGAATAGACTTCAGCGCCTGTTTCTCAATCATCTTCATATCGTTTGTTGTCGACAGATAGACGAGGTTCGCAGCGTATTTAGGGACAGCTGCATCTGCTGATAAAGCTGTCAGCTGGTTCACATACAGATCGATGTTGACATCAAATGTCCGCTTATCCTTGATTTTGTACCCTTTATACCAGACGATCATCAGCGCGATGACCGCGACAGAGATGAGGACCGCGATATAACCACCGTGCATGAATTTAGCGAGGCTTGAGAATAAGAACGCACTTTCCAGTATCAGGAAAAATCCAGTAATTATGATTGTCAGCCCTTTGTCGATTTTCTTCATCGATAAGTAATGATAGATCAATATCGTCGACATCAGCATCGTCACTGTAATACTCAGACCGTAGGCCGCTTCCATGTTGACTGATGTTTTAAAGTACAGGACGACCATGATGCATAATATCCAGATGCAGAATGTGACAGCCGGTATATACATCTGTCCTTTCATCGTCGAAGGATATTTAATGTCCAGCTTAGGCAGCAGCCGTAAGTGAATGGCTTCTGAGACAAGCGTGAAACTTCCTGAGATCAATGCCTGAGATGCTATAATCGCGGCACCCGTCGCGATAATGACACCGAAAACAATAAATGATTCAGGCATGACTTGAAAAAACGGATTGAACTCATGATTGCCGAGCATATCCTGCTTCTTAATATGACCGATAATCCATGCAGACTGCCCGAAATAACTGAGCAGCAGCATGAGTTTGACGAACGGCCATGTTTTAAAGATCGCATGCTTGCCGACATGTCCCATATCTGAGTACAGTGCTTCAGCCCCTGTCGTCGAGAGGAATACTGTGCCGAGAATCAGCAGTCCCATTTTGTTGCTGTCATCGAACAGCACACGGATACCATACAGCGGATTGATCGCTCTTAAAACAGATAAATCAGTTGCCAGCTGAATCACACCGAACAGACCCATCATCGAGAACCAGATCAGCATGAACGGTCCGAATATTTTACCGATGCTGCCCGTGCCGAAACGCTGTGCAAAGAAAATCAGCGAGATGACAGAAATGACAACGATCAGAATATTAGTCTGATGAGTGACAAAGCTATTTTTGAGGGCCGGAATCTCCTGCATCCCTTCAACAGCGGCTGTAACTGTGACGGCCGGCGTCAGCACGCCGTCAGCGAGCAGTGCTGCCCCGCCGATGATCGCCGGGACAATCAACCAGCGGCGGCGTTTTCTGACCAAAGTGTAAAGGCTGAAGATTCCTCCCTCACCATGGTTATCTGCCTGCATGGCAATCAGCACATATTTTACTGTTGTCAGTAAGGTGATGGTCCAGATGACAAGCGACAGACAGCCGATAATATAATCTTCAGTCATCGCCTTCATTCCGCCGTTCGTCTCCACGACCGCTTTCATGACATAGAGCGGAGACGTACCGATATCCCCGTAGACGATACCGATAGCGACAAGCATTAGACCGAACTGCCAGTTGCTTCTTTTATTTTGCGGCATTTTTAACCCTTCTTTTATCAAATATTTTTTGCTTACAATGCTATATGATACTGCTGCTGCAGCGATATAGCAATCCTTATTTTTAGAATCGTACCTTCTACTCAACGTTATTTACTTCCCGCTCCGGGGTATATTAAACATGTACCTTAATTCTGAAAAAAGAGGTGTCAACATGACGAACAAATCGATTACAACTGATGCGCTTCAGGATGCACTTCAGGCTGCAACAACTGACCGTATCATCGATGTCAGAGAACAGGATGAATATAACCGCGGCCATATTAATGAAGCAGTGAATATGCCGCTGTCAACGCTCGCAGAACACACAGACGAGCTGGCTAAGGATCAAGCTTATTACGTCATTTGCCAGAAAGGCGGTCGTTCACAAAAAGCAGTCGATTATTTACATGGACAAGGCTATAATGTGACGAACGTTGAAGGCGGAATGGACGACTGGCATGGTGAAATTGACATATAAAAACCTGGGATAATATCCCAGGTTTTTATATTAAAGCGTACGGTCGAAGTTCAGACGTACGTTTTCGATTTCCATACCACTCTTCACGCGGCCCGGTAGTTTTGTGCGGTCTACAGTGAAGTCCTGTGCAGGCACATCATAAGTGATTTCGCGCGCAAAGTATTTCATCGTTTCTTCCATAATGATGATGGTCATCCACTCACCCGCACAACGGTGGTTCGTATGATAATCGCCGCCGCCTTGAGGAATCAGGTCGAACGGGCTGCCATCCCAGTTGTCAAAACGGTCAGGATAGAAGCGTTCTGGATCCTGCCATAAATCTTCGCGGTGCAGCGTGCCGAAAATATCAAGGACAATCATTGTGTCCTGTGGAATGCTGTAACCTTGAAAGTCAATGTCTACTTTCGCTTTTGCAGGTAAGAACGGTACGAATGGGAAATAACGTCTTAACTCCTGTGTAAATTTGTAGGCATAGTTGTTGTCATCAGCTGCAACACGTTCACGTTCACCCGGGAATTCATGCAGTGCAAGAACACCATACGCTACGAAACGGTTGATCGCCACTAATGGACGGATGACGTTCATCAAGTCAACGGCAGCAAGTCTTGAATCCATATAGTTGCCCTGGAAGTCTCTCCAGTGACTAAATGAATGTAATGCCGTTCCTACTTCAGGATGGATTTTACCCTTACGCGTCGCAATGATCTGCTTTTCAAGGAAATCTTCAACGCGCGCACGGGCTTTCTTTGCTTCGCGGTAACCTTTATAAGCAGTGCCGACTGAACCGAATGAGTCAATCATTTTGTCCATGTCCATCGCATGCTGTTCAATCTTCTCAGGCTTTTCAGTGACACCTGCCCAGCGGAAGCCGACTTTAGTCAGAAGAATGATGGATTCTTTATAAACATTCACTTTACCCATCAGCTGCATGCGTTCTGTATTCTGGTACCAGAATGTACGCGTTAATTTCCTTAAATATTCCAGGTTGTTTTCAGTCATCAATGACATGAATAAAGATTTACGGTCAAGATGGACTTTACCTGTTGTTGTATGGATCGCACCTTTACCGAACAATGTTTTGACGACACGGGGCGGTAATGTACCTTTACGTTCAATTTTGTCATTATCATAGAATAATTCTGCCGCTTCTTTACCGCTGATAATCACAGCGCGTTTACCACCAAGTACACGCGTCTCGAAAACATCGGAATTGAATTTTTTCGTGCGGTTGGAAATGTATTCATATCCTTCTTTCATGACTGTTAATGTTTTGTCTATTCCCTTATCCTTTGGAATGGGCTTGCTCATCAGAATTCCTCCTAAGTCCTTAAACTTATTACCTTCATATTATATTACTACTGATTGCTAAGTCGGTTCATTAGTTCAAATCTGCCAACTTGCCTGATATCATCCTGTAAAAATGAAGATTCACTTAATTCTACCATAACATCAGGTAAAACTGTCTTATCTTTATATGCGGAATATATAAAAAAATGATTGCCGAGCGCTACTTTCTTCAGCAGTTGGGCCTGACCGTACGTTTCCCGGCCGACGAGCCGCCCCCGGCCTGCGAAAGAGTCAGCAAGCCGCTCAGCACTACCTTTCGTCATTGCATCGACCAGCATGACGAACTCAGTGCGTGCCAGCTGTTCAGCCATCCAGTCAATCTGGTTGTCAGGAATCACGCCGTAAGCAGCGGTGAGGTCAATAAGTAAACGCTCCGCCGGTTCATGGAGATAGCGCTGCAGCATGTCAATGGAATAGACGACGACTTCCGTGTACTGGTCATGCTGGATGACGTCAAGACCTCGGTTGTCATCGTAGACATGAAGGTCAAAGTCATAATACTGGTCGCTTCTTCTGACTTTTGCACTGCTTTGTTTCCTGAGTATCGGATGCCAGTCCTGGCGTTCAGCCGGTTCATTGAACAACAGCTTCTGATAACGTTCCGCAAGGTCGCTGAGCGGGTCTCCTGATAAGGCGACGATTTCATCACCGACAACAAACTGCAGATCATCAATGACATCAGTGACAATCAGCGCGTCGTTATAGCGTCTGACACGGATACCATTTGTCCAGTAATGCTGATCTATATAATCCATCGATTTGACATTGAACTCACTTAAATACTCGACCATCAGCTGCTGAAAAGTCAGTTCATTCGGTGAGAGATTCTTGAATATCTCCTCATAATTGCTGCTGATAGTGTCATTGCTGTATCCTTCCTGCTCCAGAAGACTTCTGACCTCCCGGAATATCGTTAAATAGTTTTCCATACTGTTCCCCCTTCACACTGCTTGTTATTAATTCTTACCCATTTATGCTGTTTTTAGACGCGCGGCTACTGACGGCTCTGTTCTTTATAGCAAGTCGTCCACAGTCCCATCAATACGAGCAGTATGATGATGACGGCCAGCATGACATTATGAATGTTCGGACCGATAAGTACTACCGGCAGCACATAAATATAGCCCATAATGGTTGAACCGATGGAATTGCCGAGACTCTTAGTCAGCGTGTACAGCGACATCATGCGCTTCATCTGTTCAGGTGACGATTCCTCCTGCACGGTGATGCTGTCCTTCGTATAGACAATCCCGAAACTTGCACCGGCAAGCAGTAGACTTACGGCGGTGAAAAGCGGCACTGAACTGCCGAACAACAGCAGAATGCTGCAGAGCATCAAGCTGGTGAACGCACTTAAATAAAGCATCTTCTTCGTTCGTCCGGCTTCGATTCTATGCATATTAAAGTTGATGGTGATCCAGGCAAGTGAAATCGGGAAGATAGTCAGACCACTCTGCAGTGGTGACAGTCCCACTTCTTCCTGCAAATAGATCGGCATGTATAAGTTATAGCCCATCAGCATAATGGCATAGAGAAAATCCGTCAGAAAGACAATAATGATTGTCCGCTTGAACTCTGTCACCGGAATAAAAGGAACCCGCTGCTTTTTCTCGGCTTTAAACAGCAGCAATGCTGCAAGCAAAAAGACGATGAAACCAATACTATTGTACACAAGATGGGCGGTAGACAGCACCGTGACCATCAATGCCGCAATCATGACATAGAATAACGCAAGGCCTTTGTAGTCCAGACGGTTCTTGACCAGCACTTCATCTTCAAAATGGAATGTCCAGAGCACGAGCGCACCAGCAATGACCGCGATCGGGAGATTGATGAAAAACAGCCAGTGCCACGATGCAATCTCAAGGATCGCACCGCCCATCAACGGTCCGAGCAGACTCGCCACGCCCCATACACTGCCGACCATTCCCATGACCTTGTAGCGGAACGGAATTGGAAATGCAAGCTTCGGCACGATTTGACTGAGCGCCATTAAAATACCTGAACCAAGCCCTTGAATAAAACGGGAGATAATCAGGATAGTGAACGTGTCACTTAAGCCGGAGAACAGGCTGCCGAGTGTAAATAATATCAGACCTGTAATCGTCAAATAAATGATTTTGACCCGTGACAGCAGCTCCCCGACAATCGGATTGGCAATGACTATCGCGATGAAGTATACCGCAAAGACGAGCGAAACAGATGATTTTACATTCAGATCGTCTTTGATTGTCGGCAGCGCCAATGAAATAATCGACGTCTCAATCGCCGACATAAACATAATAAGTATCAGGGCAATAATAATCCCTGCTGATTTAAATTTCACAATATTCCTCTTTTCCACTTAAAACGCTGTTTATAGCACAGCGCTTTGTATTGTTACGACCTCTTTCTTCTATTATTTAATAGCAGCATGATGATCAGCCCGATAATCAGCAGCAGCATCGTCACCGCATCATCCAGCAGCTCGAAAGCATAGCGGCAGAAAAATAACATTAAGACATAAATAAACATGACCAGAATCTTTATATTTTTATGAGACATTTTTTCACCCGCTGACTTTCTTAGTTTACATAATATTAATATGATTATTATATCGATTAAAAAAGCACCAATCCAATGATTGGTGCTTATACGTCGTCATAATTAATCGTCTTACTTGTAAATACTTTACCATCGACTTTAATAATAAATGTCGCCCTGCCCTTCGGAGCAATCGTCATCGGTATCACGACCGTGGCATCATTGTTCATATTAAACGAATTTACTACACGGCTCTGTTTATTGTTCTTATCTTCGACATATACTTCTACTTTTTTCGCTGACGGCTGCCCGGCCTGTGCGACTTGCTGATAAGGAATGATGACTGTCTCTGTATAAGTGACATCATATCCTGCTGTCGGTTTCTCTGTTGCTGGTTCTTCCGTCGTCGGTTCTTCTGTCGTCGGTTCTTCTGTTGTCGGTTCTTCTGTTGTCGATTCTTCCGTCGTCGGTTCTTCTGTTGTCGGTTCTTCTGTTGTCGATTCTTCCGTCGCCGGTTCTTCTGTTGTCGGCTCACTGCCTTTTGACACGACAAAGTTGATGACTGTGCCGGCAGTATAGCTGCTGTCTTTATGATCCTGCGAAATAATCGCGCCGTTGTTTACAGTGTCGCTGTAATGTTCGCCGGTTACATTCACTTTAAAGCCGAGCGCTTCCAGCTCGTCTTTCGCCGCAGTGAACGGCTGCCCGGTAAAATCTGCTACTTTTATTTTTTTAAGTCCTTTAGACACGGTGAATGTCACTGTTGTATCTCCCGGTATGACTTGTTGTCCGGCATTTAAGCTCTGCGCTAAAATGATCCCGGATTCAGCTGACTCATAGACGTGCTTCACAGCGACTTTATTGAATCCTGCTTTTTCCAGAGTCTTTTTGACCGCACTGATTTTTTTACCTTTATAGTCCTGGATCTTATATTTCTTGAGTCCTTTAGACACTAAAAGGTCAACTTCTGCCATTTCCTTGAGCTTAGTGCCGGCTTTCGGTGTAGCAGTCAGCACAGTGCCGTCATCCTCTTCAGAGTATTGATAAGTGACTTTCCCTTTTCTCAAGTTCTCTTTTTCAAGCAGCGCTGTCGCTTCCGCCAGAGAATGTCTGCTGACGACTGGAACATGGCTGTACTTTGGTAGAAACATATACCAGAGTATTCCGCCCAGTGCCAGTAGAAGGAGCAGCAGCGGCATAAGCAGCAGTAACAATGGATTTCTCTTCTTCGCTGCCGGTGTATTTTCTCGTGGTTCAGGTGTCACTGCTGCTGTAACCGGCCGCACGGTTTTTCTTTTATCATCGATCACAGGAATCATCATCGTCTTATCATCGGCTACTTTAACCGGCTCTTCTTTCTCGCGTTCGGCATCCAGTACGGTCGACAGGTCAGTGTACATATCTTCCGTTGACCGGTACCGGCTGTATTTGTCTTTCATCGTTGCCTTGATGACGACGTTCTCAAGACTCTGCGGGACATCAGAACGGACAGCACGAATATCAGGCAGCGGCTCCTGAATATGCTTGATGGCGATGCTGACCGGAGAATCACCTTCATACGGCGGATGTCCGGTAAGCATCTCATAGAGCACGATACCGATTGAATAGATATCTGCTGATTCATCGGCTGCCTTTCCTTTAGCCTGTTCAGGCGGTAAGTAATGAACAGAACCCATCACGTGATTCGTCTGCGTCATCGCTGTCTCACTCAGTGCGCGGGCAATGCCGAAATCAGTGATTTTTAATTCCTTATCTTCTGTCAGCAGAATATTCTGCGGCTTAATATCTCTATGAATGATCATGTGATGATGGGCATGCCCGATGCCTCTTAAGATTTGCTTAGTAAACAAAATCGCTTCATCGACTGATAATGGCCCGTTCTCTTTGATGTATTCTGATAGTGTCGGCCCTTCAATGAACTCCATGATCAAATAATAATGATGGTCATCTTCATCCACATCGATGACCTGTACAATATTAGGATGAGATAACGACGTGGCATTCTGTACTTCCCGTTCAAACCTCTGGACAGCACGTTCCTTGTCATTAGGTGGAATATTGATAATTTTTACAGCTGCCCGCCGGTTGAGAATGATGTCTTCTGCTAAGTAGACATTGCTCATGCCACCGCCACCGATATAGCGGATTAATTTGTAACGCTCACTGATGATCGTTCCAAGCATTAACGGACACCCCCAAAATCACCTATCACAAATGAGACATTGTCATTCACATCAGAGGACAAGGCAAGGTCGATCAGCTTTTCGCCGATTGTCTCCAGCTCACCTTCTTCATTGAATACATGATGGATGACCTGCTCATCTACATAATCCGTCAGGCCGTCTGATGTCAGCAGAATTTTATCGTAATGCTTTGTCTCATAAGTAAATATATCAGGATGCAACCGTTTATCACTGCCGACGACTTTAGTGATAATATGACGCTGCGGATGGCGGGCTGCCTCTTCTTTTGACAGTTCTCCGGCCATGACAAGATGATTGACGAATGTATGGTCATTGGTCACTTGTCTGAATTCCCGTTCATTGACGAAATAAGCCCTGGAATCACCGACATTCGCAATGACAGCTTTGTCATCATACAGCAGCGCCGCTACGATCGTCGTTCCCATGCCCTGGTTCTCATCATCCTGATGCGCCAGCTGATATAACTGACGGTTAATGTCTGAGATATTGGATTTCAGCCAGTTCTCTGCCTGATGGTCCTCGATATAATTCTCTTCCTGAAAACGCTCTTTCATGCGGGCAGTGACAAAGCTGCTCGCCACGTCTCCTGCATTATGTCCGCCCATTCCATCACATATGAGTAACAAAACCTGTCCCGTATGATTTTTAAAGACGCCGCCTGCATCTTCGTTACGCGTCCGTGTCCTGCCTATATCCGTAAAAAAACGTGCATCCATTTATGCTACCTCGTTTCTTCCTGTCTTTCTTTAGCTCTCAGCTGCCCACATGCAGCGTCTATATCAGAACCATGTTCCCGTCTAATTGTAGCATTAATCCCATGTCTTTTTAATTCTTTTTCGAACTTGAAGATGTCTTCTTTCGATGTACGGACGTAATCGCGTTCCGGCACATGGTTCACTGGAATCAGATTGACGTGGCAGTTTAAGTGCTTGATTAATTTCGCCAGTTCCCGAGCGTGGTGCACTTGATCATTGACACCGCCAAACAGACCGTATTCGAAAGTGACACGGCGCCCTGTCTTCTCAGTGTAATATTCAATTGCCGGCATTAATTTATCCAGATTATAAGCCCGGTTGATCGGCATTAAGCGTGAACGGACATCATTATCTGCGGCATGAAGGCTCAGCGCAAAGTTAATCTGCAGGTCTTCATCAGCAAAGTCATAAATACGAGGGACGACGCCGGACGTTGAGACGGTGATATGACGTGCACCGATATTCAGTCCATCATTATGATTGATGATTTTCAGGAAATCCATCATCTCGTCATAGTTTTCAAACGGTTCACCGATACCCATGATGACGACATGGCTCACACGTTCTTCTGTTAAATCAAGCGCCTGCTGCACGTTCAGCACTTGAGCGACGATTTCACCCGCTTCCAGATTTCGTTTCAAGCCGCCGAGCGTACTGGCACAGAACGTACAGCCGATGCGGCAGCCGACCTGTGTCGTCACGCAGACAGAGTTCCCGTAGTCGTGACGCATCAACACTGTTTCAATCGTATAACCGTCCTGCAGCTCATAGAGAAACTTGATGGTGCCGTCTTTACTTTCCTGTTTGACGACAGTCTTCAAGGTGGTAATAGAGAACTGCTCCTCCAGCAGCTGACGAAGCTCCTTTGATAAGTTGCTCATCTCTTCAAATGAAGTGATGCGTTTAACATATAACCAGTCGAATATCTGCTTCGCCCGGAATCCCTGCTGCTTGTTATCAGCGAGCCACTCTTTTAATTCATGTAATTGTAATGAATAGATTGAGGGCTTGTCGAAGTTCGGCATGAATTTATTTCTCTTCTTTTCTAATAATGCCATTATGACACGTCCTTTCTTCTGAGTTTCGCAATGAAGAATCCATCCGCATTAAAATCATGCGGCAGAATCTGCAATGTTTTATGTGTTTCATCACCAAGCACAATCGGCTCAATGGCAAAGTCTTTGTTCTGTTTAATGAATGAGTAGACTACGTTCTCATTTTCCATCTGTTCAATCGTACAAGTTGAATAAATGAGCAGTCCACCGGGTTTCACACTTGCTGCGGCATTCGCTAAAATATCAAGCTGCAGCGGCCAGAGCTGGTCGATATCTTTCTGAGATTTCTCGTATTTAATCTCCGGCTTGCGCTTTGCGACGCCGAGTCCGCTGCACGGTGCATCGACCAGCACTTTATCATACTGTCTGTCAAACGGCGCACGGGCATCGTGCAGACCGACCTCCACATTCGTCAGCCGCAGCTTGCGCAGATTGAAGTCAATCAGTTCGAGCTTATGCTCATGAATGTCGAAGGCATCAATGTGACCCGTGTTATTCAGGCGCTCCGCCATATGACACGTCTTGCCGCCCGGTGCACTGCATGTATCAAGGATGGTCTCACCCGGCTGCGGATCCATAATATGCGCCACAAGCATGGATGACGCGTCCTGAATGCTGACCAGACCATCTTTGAAGAGCCGTGTCTGCACGATCGGCGGCCCTTCGATGAACAGACATTCCGGTACAATCGTTGACTGCTTCACTGTATAGCCCTCTGCTTCCAGCCGGTTCACTGCAGCTTCCACTGTCAGTCGAGTCGTATTGACACGGATGCTTGTATCCGGACGTTCCAGCAGATTGTCACAGATTTTCTTTGTCACTTCCAGCCCAAAATGCGTCTTCCAGTGCTTGACGAGCCAGAGCGGTGTACTTGTTTCAACACTGATTCTTTTCAGTTCATCTTTAATCTCGCTGAACTCCCGGAGCGGTGTCCGCTGGAAGTTACGGAGAATCGCATTTACTGCATTAGCACCGGCAACAGAGCCGCGGCGCTTTGTGATTTCGACTGCTTCATTGATGATGGCGTGGTCCGGTATTTTAGTCAAGTAGACCGCCTGATAGACGCTCATCATCAACAGGCGGCGCATCCACCCTTTAATGTTCGTCTTGATGAACGGCTCTAAATAGAATTCGAGTGTGAGCTTATGCTGCAGTGTCCCGTAGACGATTTCTGTCAACAGCGCACGGTCCTGCACTTCAACGTCTCCTGACTTGATAGCCTCATTGATCAGCAGATTGCTGTATCCGCCTTCTGTCAGTACTTTATCCAGTATGTTCAGTGCAGTCAGTCTTACATTATTATCCTTCATTGAATACCGTCCCCGTTAAGTCTTTCTGCTGGCCGGCTGCAAAGCTTGCAGCAGTCATCCGTTTCTTACCGGCCGGCTGGATTTCTTTCAGCAGCACGGCTCCATCTGCCGTCGCTACTGTAATACCCTCTTTATCTGTGCTGATGATCGTACCGGGTGCACCACTGCCGTCAGTAAGTTCGGCCTGCCAGAGCTTCATCGGTCTGCCGTCAAAGTTCGCGTAACCGACCGGCCATGGCGACAGCCCTCTGATCTGGTTATGAACAGCGCGTGACGGCCGGTTGAAATCCACGTACTCGTCCGCCCGCGAAATATTAGAGGCAAATGTGACCTGCGACTCATCCTGCGGCGTCCGTGTGTTCGTCCCGTTAATAATAGAAGGAAGTGTCTCCAGCAGCAGCTCAACACCTAACTGCGACAGCTTGTCATGGACAGTGCCGACTGTATCATTCAGTTCAATAGGAAGCGCACGCTGTGTGATCACATCCCCGGCATCCAGCTGCTTCACCATATACATGATGGAGACGCCGGTCTCCTGCTCACCGTTAATGACTGAGTAGTGAATCGGCGCACCGCCGCGGTATTTCGGCAGCAGGCTCGCATGGACATTAATACAGCCTAATGCCGGCGCGTTGAGCAGCCGCTCAGGTAACAGCTGGCCGTAAGCCGCAGTGACAATCAAATCCGGCTGAAGCGCAATAATCGCGTCCAGTTCTTCTGAACCGGAAAGCTTTACCGGCTGATAGACCGGAATGCCCAGCTGCTGTGCCGTCACTTTGACCGGTGGAGGGGTCATTATTTTTTTGCGGCCGACTGGTTTGTCAGGCTGTGTCACTACTGCTGTTACGTTGTAATCATGCGCTAAGCGCTCAAGTATCGGGCTCGAGAAATCAGGCGTCCCCATGAATATGATCTTCGTCATCGCTATACATCTCCTCCAGTTCTTCCAGACTAATCTGTCTGATCATCTTTTCTGTAAACAGCTTGCCGTATAAATGGTCGACTTCGTGCTGGATAGCCCGCGCGACATCATCAAATGCCGTCATTTCAATGGGTCTTCCTGACAAGTCCTGGCCCTTCAGTTCAATCTTCACGCTGCGCGCCACTTCACCGAATATATCCGGCAGGCTGAGACATCCTTCGATATCTACTGCTGTCTCCGTCGAATAGTGGGTGATCACAGGATTGATTAACTGCAGTATCCCGTCTTCCTCCATATCTACAAGCGCGACTTTTAGGTCGACGCCGATCTGCGGTGCTGCTATCCCGACACCGTCCGCCTCAAACATCGTATCTTCAAGGTCCATGAGCAGCTCACGCAGTGAGTGATCGAATTTTGTTACGTCCTTCACTTCTCTATGCAGCAATGGACTGCTGCCTTCGATTAATGGTCTTATCGCCATCGTTATTCCCCGTTTCTTCTCGTTCTTCTTTATCTGATACAATCATAATAGTATAAATGATGTAGACTGTGAATAGCAAGGCATTGAGCAGAATAAAAGCTGCCGGCAGTCACGCGAGCAGCTCTTTTGAATTCTTATAATGGTTAATATATTAGCACAAAAAGTGTACTTTGTCACTTAAGCAAACTTACATCATCGTCTGTGGATTGATGTCGATGCTTAACGAAAATTTATCTTTTACAAACTGCTCATAATAATAATCATCAAGGTAAGTGAGTGCCTTTAACAGCTCTGGTTCAGCCTTGAACTTGATGATGATCTGGAATCTGTACTGGTTATTGATCCGTCCGATAGCACACGGCGCCGGACCGAGAACAAAGCTGCCCGGTGTTAAATGCTGCAGCAGCACATCATGGATATGTCTGCTTTCAAGCAGCACCCGCTTCATCTCGCTGTGGCTGAACACAAGATTGACTAAATAGAAGTACGGCGGATATTTGCCGACTTTCCTGAACTGCATCTCCTGGGTGTAGAAGCCGGAGAAATCATTGTTTTTCGCATGCTCGATCGCATAATGGTCGGGGTTATAAGTCTGGATGATCACATGCCCTTCCTTCTCCGCACGGCCTGCGCGGCCCGCGACCTGTGTCAGCAGCTGATACGTGCGCTCAGCAGACCTGAAGTCCGGCAGATTAAGCATTGTATCTGCATTCAGCACACCGACCAGTGTAATATTCGGGAAATCAAGCCCTTTCGCGATCATCTGTGTGCCGAGCAGAATATTCGCTTCCCCGTTTTTAAACTGAGTGAGCAGCCGTTCATGTGCCCCCTTGCGGGACGTCGTATCATTATCCATCCGGATGACTTTCGCCCCGTCGAAGTGCTGATAGATCAATTCCTCGACTTTCTGTGTGCCGACACCCATCTCACGAATGTGGTCACTGTCACAGTTCGGACATGTCAGCACTTTCGGTTCCTTGTAACCGCAGTAATGACATTTTAAGTCATCGGTCACTTTATGGTAAGTCAAACTGATATCGCAGTTCGGACATTGCGGCACATAGCCGCAGTCGCGGCACAGCATAAACTGCGCATGTCCTCTACGATTTAAGAACAGCACAATCTGCTCACCCTTTTGTATGCGGTCATTGATTGCTGCAGTCAATGTCTCGGAAAACATCGAGCGGTTGCCTGCTGCGAGTTCATCGCGCATGTTGATGACCTCGACTGACGGCACCGGGAACTGGTTCGCCCGTTCCTTGATCGTCAGCAGTGTATACACACCTTTTTCAGCGCGCGCATAGCTTTCTAATGATGGTGTTGCACTGCCAAGAATGACAGGGCAATGATTGTACGCTGCACGCCACTGGGCGATGTCTCGCGCATGGTAACGCGGATAATCCGCCTGCTTGTAGCTCGCTTCGTGCTCTTCGTCGATAATGATGAGTCCAAGGTTCGTGAACGGCGCAAAGATGCTTGAGCGGGCGCCGACAGAGACGCGCGCTTCCCCGCTTCTGATTTTCCGCCATTCATCATAACGTTCTCCTGCGCTCAGTCCCGAATGCAGCACCGCGACCTCATCGCCGAACCGCGCCTTAAACCGCTCAACCATCTGCGGTGTCAGTGCGATTTCAGGCACAAGCATCAGCGCAGTCATGCCTTTATCCAAAACATCAGAGATTGCCTGCAGATAAACTTCCGTCTTGCCGCTGCCGGTTATACCGTGCAGCAGAAACACGTCGTTTCTTTCAGCGTCCACTGCCGCTTTAATGGCATGATAGGCGGTCTCCTGTTCTGCTCTCAGTACTTTTCTGTCATCTGCAAAGAACACCCGGTCTTTGTAAGGGTCTCTTGTCTCTTCAATTTCAATCTTTTTCAGAATTCCTTTACTCACGACACCATTGATGACCGCTGCCGAATAGTCCATCTCCTTCAGTTCCTTCAAAGTGATGGTGCGGCGGTCGGCCACTAATTCAACAAGCGACTTCTGCTTGTCCGTCCTCAGCATGGCAAGCGCCCTATCTATGTCGCCGGATAGCGTGACAGCCTTCTGCATTTTAATGCGCTGCTGCTGGCTGACATCAATATCCTCGATCACCTGGCCGGTTGCAATGAACGGCTCAAGCGTCATCACTTCTTCAAGCGCGCAGTCGCCGATCTTCCGTATCCCCTGTTTGTTGAACAGCTGTTTCACTTCATTCGGGATATCGTCAGCCATCAGCCGGTACACTTTCTGATATTTCCCTTTCACCGCGTTCGGCAGCATGACATCCAGCACCGCAATGCGCTTAGCGATATGCGTCTCCTGCATCCATGCGCTCAGTTCGATGAGTTCGGCATTGAGTTCCGGTGTCACATCCTGTATACAATGGATCGCTTTCAGCGGCTTTGCTGATTCACCTGTCACCAGTTCAATAATGTACCCTTGAATCTTTCTCGGGCCGAACGGTACGACGACACGCATGCCGACAGCGATGACTGCCTCCAGTTCGCCGGGCACCGCATAGTCAAACAGTTTGTCCACTCGTTTTGCATTGACATCCACTACTACTTTAGCGTACATGATCATCCTTCTTTAGCGCTGTCAATATTTCGTGGGCGACATCGAGTTTCGGCATCTTCTCGATGACGCGCGTACTGCCGTCCTTAAAGAACAGCTGAACGGCATTATCAGCCGACTTAAACCCAATGGACGTGTCACCGACATTATTGGCGACAATCACATCAGCATTCTTCTTCTTCAGCTTGTCTTTAGCATACTTCTCGATCTGCTCGGTCTCCGCCGCGAAGCCGACAAGATATTGATGCGTCTTATGTTCGCCTAAATAGTTCAGAATATCAGTCGTCCGCTTGAATGACAGTTCGAGATTCCCTTCCTGTTTCTTCAGCTTACCTTCAAGGCGTGATTCAGGCGTATAATCAGCGACAGCGGCAGCCTTGATGATGATGTCCTGACTGTCCATCCGTGATTTCACTGCTTCAAACATGTCCTCAGCACTCTCCACATTAACGACACGCACGCCTTTTGGCGGTGTCAGTTGAACCGGGCCGCTCACTAAAGTCACATCAGCCCCGCGGGAAGCAGCGGCTTCCGCAAGCGCGTAACCCATGCGGCCGGTCGAATGATTAGTCATATATCTGACCGCATCCAGCCGCTCGATAGTCGGCCCGGCAGTAACCAGCAGACGTCTGCCCGCATAATCCTGAAGATAACGCTGCCCTATGATAAACGTCTCGATCGACTGAATGATTTCAAGCGGTTCAGCCATACGTCCTTCAGCAATATAGCCGCATGCCAGAAAGCCGCTGTTCGGATCAATGACATGATAGTTCATCTCACGGAGCAGTGCCATGTTGCGCTGCACGGCCTGGTTTCTATACATATTGCTGTTCATGGCCGGGGCGATGAACGTCGGTTTTGTCGATGCGATAAGCGTTGTTGTCACCATATTATCAGCGATGCCGTGTGCCAGCCTGCCGATCGTTGATGCTGTCGCCGGGGCGACGATATTGATGTCCGCCCAGTCCGCAAGATCGATATGTTTAACAACCTCTGGATTCGTCTCATCAAATAAGTCCGTATGCACTTCATGGCGGCTCAACGCTTGAAACGGCAGCGGTGTCACGAATTTCTGTGCTGATTGTGTCATCAGGACTTTGACTTCGTGACCTGCCTGCACGAGTTTGCTCGTTAAATCAATCGCCTTATAGACAGCGATACCACCAGTCACACTCAGTAATATTTTCATTGTTTCCTCCTATAAAAAATCTGACAAACAAGTTTGCCAGATGAACGTTCAGATGATTGTATCCTCTATTATTATAATACGTGATGGACAATGATGCCACATGTTAGAATTCTGTGAATCACCGGCCAAGAGAAAAATAAAACGAAGTGCCGGCAGCACTTCGTTGCTAAAAAGCGTCGCATCAGACGAACGCTTCAACTATTCTTCGATAATGTGGATTTTACCCTGGGCGATCTCTTCCAATGACTGGCCGACCGGTTTGTAGGACGTGTAACGTTCCAGCAAGTTTGAATCAGGATTGTCCTGTAATTCACGGGCGCGTTTTGCTGCCAGTGTAACAACCAAATATTTTGAATTTACATTCTCTTTAATTTTATCTAATGGTGGGTATAACATTATTTTTTTGCCTCCAATAACATTTTTCTGAATCTCGCTTCAATACGCTCACGCTTTAAATGCTCCGCTTCTACGATAGTCTGGATTTTACGCTTCGCTTCCAGCACTTCATCATTCACGACGACATAGTCATACAGGTTCATCATTTCCACTTCTTTTCTCGCTTCTGAAATTCTGTAGGCGATAACGTCCGCAGATTCTGTGCCGCGTCCGATCAATCGTTCCTCCAGATGCGCAAGTGTCGGCGGTGCCAGGAAGATAAACAATGCTTCAGGAAACTTCCGGCGGACCTGCTTTGCTCCTTCTACTTCAATTTCAAGGAAGACATCTTTGCCGGCATCCATCGTATCTCTTACATATTGAACAGGAGTCCCGTAATAATTGCCGACGTACTCAGCATATTCGATGAATTCATCTTCTTCAATGAGTGCTTCAAATGTTTCGCGTGATTTGAAGAAATAATCCACACCATCTGTTTCTCCTATTCTCATCTTGCGGGTAGTCATTGAAATAGAATATTCAAAGTCCGTTGTAGGATCATCGAATATCGCTTTTCGAACTGTACCTTTACCTACACCTGAGGGGCCGGATAAAACAATGAGCAATCCTTTTTCAGTATCCATTGCGACGACCTTTCTACTTAAAAATTCGTTATAACTTAATTTATCATAAATTCCGCCAAAAATACATGTTTCCATAAATTATTCATCTTTAATGTTTCGTCTGATGAATCATGATACACTATAATAATGATAAATGAGGTGAATGAATAATGGCTTTTGATGGATTATTTACAGGAAAGATGATGGCTGAACTAGCCTTTTTAACCGGCGGCCGAATTAACCGGGTGACGCAGCCCGACCACCAGACCATCATTATGACAGTGAGAGCAGACAGAAAGAATCAGCAGTTCCTTATATCCGGGCATCCGAATTTCGCCCGCTTTCAGCTGACTGAGAAGAAATATGCCAATCCGTTCGATCCGCCGATGTTCCTCCGGGTGCTCAGAAAGCATTTAGAAGGCGGCATTATTAGAGCGCTCTCGCAGCAGGGAAATGACCGGATTGTCACGATTGACTTCGATAACACCGATGAGATCGGCGACCCTGTCAAACGCAAACTTATCATCGAACTGATGGGTAAGCACAGCAATGTCATACTGACGGATGCGCAGTTCAAGATTTTAGAGAGCATGAAACATTTGACGCCGAACACCAATGCCGCACGCACCATCATGCCCGGCTTCACATACGAGGAGCCGCCGACCGTAAAAAAACATAATCCGTTTGAGCTCGAGCGCGTTACGCCGCTGCTGACAGGTGAACTGCCGGCACGAAAGCAGCTGCTGAATGCACTCGAAGGATTCAGCCCGCTTGCTGTCGATGAAATGCTGACGCTTGATGACGATATGGATGAAGCGTTCCGCAGCTTTAAAGCGCGTATGGATAACGTCCAGCCGGTCTATTACACACACGGCCCGAAAGAATACTTTTACTTTATGCCGCTTGAGACACTCGGCGAACCCGTCAAGTCGTTCGAGACGTTGTCATTACTGCTTGATGACTATTACAACGAGCGCGGCGAACGCGAACGCATCAAGTCAAAAAGCGTGGATTTAAGCCGTCATATCACGCAGCTGCTGCATAAGGACGAGAAAAAACTCGCCAAACTGGTGAACGAACTGGAAGAAGCGGAACATACAGATGAGATCAAACTCTACGGTGAACTGATCACTGCCAACATGTATCAGCTGAAGCAGGGCTTAAGTGAATTTGCGGCACTGAATTACTATACGAACGAGATGGTCACCATCCCGCTTGACCCGCGGAAGTCTCCTGCTGAAAACGCCCAGTACTACTACAAGCAGTACAACAAAATGAAGACGCGTAAAGGCCATGCGCTGACGCAGATCGAAGAAACGAAACAGGAGATCGCTTATCTTGAGACACTGGAAGCACAGCTTGCCTATATTTCCTATGAAGATATTGAAGGCATCCGTGAAGAACTGCAGGAGCAGGGTCTGATGAAAAAGCGCCAGAAGACGAAGGCTAACAAGAAGCAGACCATTCAGCTGGAACAATACCAGTCTGCAGACGGCACACCGATTCTGGTCGGTAAGAACAACATACAGAATGACTATTTGACCAACAAAGTCGCACGAAAAGACCATACTTGGCTGCATACAAAGGATATTCCGGGCTCACACGTCGTCATCCAGGCGAAAGCACCGTCTGAAGCAACTATCAAAGAGGCAGCCGTTATCGCCAGCTACTTCTCGAAAGCAAGCCAGTCCGCTCAAGTACCGGTTGACTTCACGCTGATCAAACATGTCCATAAACCAAGCGGCGCTAAGCCGGGGTTTGTCACTTACACCGACCAGTCGACCGTCTATGCGACACCTGACAAGGCTCAAGTCGAGCAGATGAGAGTGAAAGATTAAGTGAATCAGACAAAAAAAGAAGCCGGCCGGCTTCTTTTTTATTGGTTGTTGTGCAGCTTCCAAATATCCTGATTGTACTCTTTAATAGTCCGGTCACTTGAGAACCGGCCGGACTGTGCAATATTGACAAGGCTCATCCGCTGCCATGTTTTCTTATCCTGATAAAGCGCTGCGGCACGTTCCTGTGCTTCGACATACGCGGTGAAATCCTCAAGGACGAAGTAAGGATCATTATCTTTCAGCAGATGATAATATAAATCATCAAATGACTTACCGTGGTTAAATGTATCATCGATCAGCTGGTCCATCACTCTTTTGACACGGTCGTCGTTTGTATAGACATCCCGTGCATTGTAGCCGCCGTTATGCTGGTAGCCAATGACGTCATCAGATGACAGCCCGAAAATGATGATGTTATCTCTGCCGACGCGCTCATCAATCTCCACATTCGCCCCGTCCATTGTACCTAACGTCACAGCACCGTTCATCATCATCTTCATATTACCTGTACCTGACGCCTCCATCGAAGCAGTTGAAATCTGTTCAGAAATGTCCGCCGCCGGTATGATGTCTTCAGCAAGGCTGACATTATAGTTCTCTAAAAACACGACTTTCATCCGGCTGCCGACAGCCGGATCCGCATTGACAGTGTCAGCCACTGCATGAATCAGACGGATGATTTCTTTCGCCCGCTTATAACCCGGTGCGGCCTTGGCACCGAAGATAAACGTTCTCGGCTGCATATTAATCGCCGGATTGTCTTTAATCGTATTGTAGAGATACATCATATGAAACACGTTCAGCAGCTGCCGCTTATACTCATGCAGCCGTTTAATCTGCACATCGAAAATCGAGTTTTCATCGACTGTTATCCCTGTCTGCTCAAAGATAAGGGCTTTCAGACGCTGCTTGTTGCTGAATTTCACTGCATGCAGCTGCTCCAGAAACTCCACATCATCCGTATAATTCATGAGCTGTTCAAGCTGCTCCGGATGTGTGACCCATGTATCACCGATGCGTTCAGTGATCAGCCGGCTGAGTTCAGGATTGGCGTTTTGCAGCCAGCGACGATGCGTGATGCCGTTTGTCTTGTTGTTGAATTTGTCAGGCGTCAAGCGGTAGAAGGCATTGAATGTATAGTTCTTGATGATCTCGCTGTGAAGCGCCGCCACACCATTGACGCTGAAGCTGCCGACGATCGCAAGCCTGCTCATATGAACAAGACCGTCACTGATGATGGCGATCTCTTCTATATCTTCAGCCGGCTTGTCTTCACAGAACCTTCTGTTGATCTCTTCGATAATCATCAGCACGCGTGGATTGAGCTGTCTAATCAGATTATAAGACCACTTTTCAAGTGCCTCCTGCATAATGGTATGGTTGGTGTAGGCAAATGTCTGTGTCGTCACATGCCAGGCCGCATCCCAGTCGAGACCTTCTTCATCCATCAGCACTCTCATCAACTCCGGAATGCCGAGCGTCGGATGAGTGTCGTTGATCTGAATGACATTTTTGTCGTGAAACTGTGTCAGCGGCATTCCGAATGTCTGCTTGAACCGCTTAACAAGCGTCTGGATGGTCGCTGACACAAGGAAGTACTGCTGTTTGAGTCGCAGCAGTTTGCCGTCCTCACTGTTATCATCTGGATACAGCACAGCTGATATTTGATCGATAGCATTCATTTCGTCAAGCCGGCTGTTATATGTCGCGTTCTCGAGATGATCAGCTGCTTCTGCTTTAAAGAGCCTTAAGTTATTGACGACGTCATTACGATAGCCGACAATACTGACATCATAAGGGACTGCTGTCACTCTCTGCAGATGGGTGACAGTGAAGACATAGTTGCCGTCGTCATCAGTGATATAATCGACTGACCCGCCGAAGTTCACTGTCACTGCCTCTTCCGCTCTCCGCGTCTCCCATGGATAAGGTTCTTTCAGCCAGTTGTCCGGCAGCTCAATCTGATGGCCCTCAGCGATATGCTGTTCAAATAAACCGTAGCGGTAACGTATACCAAAGCCATTCCCTGCAAGACCAAGGCTTGCAACGGAATCGAGGAAGCAGGCTGCCAGCCGGCCGAGTCCCCCGTTACCAAGTGCCGCATCCTCTTCTTCATGATAGACAGCTCTCGGACTACGGCCAAGGTCCGTCAGCACTTCGTCACACACCGCTTTAAACCCTGTATTAACTAAGTTGCTTTCAATGAGACGACCGATCAAAAATTCAAGCGATAAATACGACACCTGCCGTTCTTTATTCTGTCTATAGCGCTTCACTGTCTCAAGGCCTGCCTGACGGACTTCATCATTGATAATAGCAGCTATCGCATAAAATAGATCCTTGTCTGTCGCATCGTCTACTGTCGTCATCCGCTGTTTGCGGAGTTTATCTTCAAGAAGATCAAGGAATTCATATTTTGTATATGTTCTCACGATTACCGCCCCTTAATAGATTGCTAAGTATTGTGCTGCAGATTTAGCCCAGCTATTATTGACTTTTGAAATATTTTTGAGCAATAACTTGTAGTTCTCAGGATCACGGTATAGACGCACCGCTTCATTTAACTTGCTTAACAGTTCATGTGCGTTGTAATTGGCAAAGGTAAGACCTGTGCCGATGCCGCTGTAGATGTTATAAGGAATGACCGTATCTTTCAGGCCGCCTGTTTCTCTGACAATCGGTATCGCCTTATACTGCAGCGCGATTAATTGTGACAGACCGCACGGCTCAAAGAGTGACGGCATGATGAAGAAATCACTGGCCGCATAAATTCTGCGGGAGAACCCTTCATCAAAACCGATGGTCACCTGCACTTTCTCCGGATATTTACGCTGCAGCTCATTGAAGTAGGATTCAAATTCATACAGCCCGTTGCCAAGGATGACAATCTGGACATGCTGCTGAACGAACTCTTCCAGAATCGCCATCACAAGGTGCAGTCCTTTTTGTTCCACCATCCGGGTGATGATGGAAAACATCGGTACATCAGCATCAACCGGCAGACCGATTTCCTGCTGCAGCGCCTTTTTGTTCTCGCGTTTTTTCGGCAGGGATGTTTTATAGTTCACCGGGATATTCGGGTCTTTCATCGGGTTGTAGTCGTCCACGTTGATTCCATTGACGATACCGAGGACGTCAGCATTTCTCTGCTGCAGCATCCACTGCAGCCCTTCGCCGTAATAATCCGTCTTGATCTCTTCCGCATAGGTCGGTGAGACTGTCGTAATTTTATCAGCGTGGAAAATGCCCGCTTTCATCAAGTTGAGCATGCCGCCCCACTCAAATCCCGCAAAGTGAATGCGGTCAAGATTCAGCAGCTCTTCAAATGCACTGTGCATGAGCCAGCCCTGATATAAAATGTTGTGAATAGTGAATACCGTCCGGATACCCGGCACCGGCTTCTTGATGTTGCAGATGGCGACGGCCGCTGCTGCCTGCCAGTCGTGGCCGTGCAGCACATCCGGCTTGAAATCTCCGCGGTAGATGAATTCGATGACTGCATTCGAGAAATAAATAAATCGTTCGCCGTCATCAATATAGCCGTACAGACTTTCCCTGTTGAAGTAGTATTCATTATCCACAAAGTAGTAGTGAACCCCTTCGTAGACCATTTCATAGATGCCGGTATACTGCTGCCGCCAGCCCACTTCCGTCGTATAGATCATGACTTCTGTCAGCTGTTCGCGGAACGCTTCTTTCAGCTGCTTGTAGAGCGGCAGAATGACGCGGACTTCACATTTTTTAGTCTTATTTAAATATTGCGGGAGGCTGCCGATGACATCAGCGAGCCCTCCCGATTTGAAAAATGGTGTACATTCAGACGCCACATATAGTATTTTTTTCATGATTGTTTACCTCGTATTAGATGGTCTGTCGTTTTGCAACAACAAATGGTTTATCCGATGAACCAATGAGACGTTGATTATCGCTGACACTGACATCTTTATCAAGAATGACATTTTCGATAATGGCGTTCTCACCAATTCGGCAGTTCGACATAATGATGGAATTTTTGACGACCGCACCTTTTGCGATTTTGACGCCGCGGTAAAGGATGGAATGCTCTACTTCACCTTCAATGAGACAGCCGTTAGCTACGGTTGAATCTTTGACGATGCAGTCATTCAAATATTTAGCAGGCGGCTGATTGGATGTTTTCGTACGAATACGCTGCGCTTGCAGGAAAATATCTTTGTAAACCGTCGGATCAAGGATGGACATGTTGCTGTGATAGAATGCCTTCAATGAATTGACATACATCGTTCTTTCGTGGATATCAAAGAATCTGACGCTGAGCTGATCCAGTCGTTCCTGAACGCCCTGAATAAAGAAGTTATCCTTATAGTTCTGGATGCAGTAATCAACGATTTCAAGCAGCTTATCTTTTTTGATGATATAAGTGCCGGTAAAAATATGCTTATTCTCCTGGTCATGATTCAAAAAGACGACGCGTCCTTCTTCATCATTAATACGCAGGAGCGGCTGGTGCATGTCTTCAAGCGTCTCTCGCTGTTCTGTGATCAGCGTGACATCCGCCCCGGTTTCTTCGTGCTGTCTCAGCGCTTCCTTAAAGTCCGTGTTACAGATGAACTGTGAGCCGGCAATCATGACGTCGGTCGCATTGGAACGGTTGAAGTAATCCCGGTTATTATGGAAATGTCTTAAGTCTCCCCGTGAAATGTCCGTCGGGTCATGCCAGTCAGGCGGCAGCACGAACAAGCGGGAGTTTCGGTCATCAAGCCCGAAGTTATCCCCGTTTTCAAGATGGTCCATCAGCGCACGGTACTTTTGATTGGTAAATATACCGATTTCGTCTGCTCCAGTATTCACCATATTGGAAATGGCGAAGTCGATGATCCGATAACGCCCGGCGAACGGGACACTCGCCCCGTTTCTGAAGTAAGTCAGTTCTTCCAGAAAGTCATGTTCATTCGCTAAGTTGATTAATCCCATTAAAGAACGCATATTTATTTACCTCCACTCATAAAATCATTAATATTTTCAGGACCCACGACAATCGGCTCCTCTGCTGTCGACCCATCCACGACAGCATGGTCAGGAATAGTGAAGCCTTCCATGATGATCGCTTTGTTGATTACTGCCTGTTTACCGATGACCGCTCTCGGGTGAATGATGGATTCTGTAATTTTAGCACCTTCTTCAACTGTCACTTCACTGAACAATACAGAGCGCGTGACTTCACCGAAGATGAAAGAACCCGGGCAGACAAGAGAATTCGTAATATTTGCTGTGCGGCCGATGAACTGCGGCGGCAGATTCGCTTCATGAGAATAAGTCGGCCACGTTTTGCTGTTCAGCAGCTCAGCTAAGTCTTCTTCCAGCAGATCCATATTCGCCTCCCAGTATGACTGGATAGTACCGACGTCTTTCCAGTAACCATCGAAGCGATAGGCATACAGGCGTTTATCATCAGCGAGCATTTTCGGAATGATGTCATTGCCGAAGTCATGCTCTGAAGTCGTATCCTGCTCATCTTTCAGCAAGTACTCACGGAGCACTTTCCAGTTGAAAATATAAATGCCCATAGAGGCCAGATTGTTTTTCGGCTCTTTCGGCTTCTCGTCAAACTCATAAATCTTTAAGTCGTCTTCTGTGTTCAAAATACCGAAACGTGACGCCTCTTCAATCGGCACTTCGATGACAGAGATCGTCGCATCGGACTGCTGTTCTTTATGGAAATCAAGCATCGCCTGATAGTCCATCTGATAAATATGGTCACCTGACAAAATCAGCAAGTATTCCGGGTCATACTGGTCGATGAAGTGAATATTTTTCGTGATCGCATCTGCTGTGCCTTCGAACCATGAAGCACCTGTCTGATTGGCGAACGGTGCGAGCACTGTGACGCCGCCGTCCTGCTTATCCAGTCCCCAAGGTTTTCCCATACCGATATGGCGGTTTAGCATTAACGGCGCATATTGCACGAGTACGCCGACCGTACTGATATCTGAATTAGATAAATTGCTCAGCGTGAAATCGATGATCCGATATTTACCGCCGAACGGCACTGCAGGCTTAGCGATCTCCTTTGTCAGCTGTCCTAATCGTGTTCCTTTACCGCCTGCCAACAACATTCCAACTACTTCTGTGCTCATCTTATATTCCTCCAGCAATAAGTTTATTTTTTGGTGTTTCCTCGAGCTTCTGATAAATCGCCATGCCAAACGGCGGAAGCTTCGTTTTAATACTATTATTATACCCATTTACGGCTGCTTTATCTGAATAGAGTATATCTTCCACTACTTGATTGGAGCCGCCGTATTCCTCACGGTCAGAATTGAAGATTTCCTGGTAGCTCCCGGCAGCGGGTACGCCGAGCACATAATCATAATGAACCTCGCCGGTGAAATTCAGGACGATGACCAGCTGCCGTCCACTCTTACTTGTTCTTACATAGCTGATAATCGACTGTTCAGCATTATCAACGTCTATCCAGCTGAACCCTTCCGGCTCATAATCCAGCTCATAAAGTTCAGGATACTGCGTATAGAGATGATTCAGCGCCTTCACATAAGTCTGCATCTTATGGTGGATTGGATAGTCGAGGATGAACCAGTCCACCTGCTCTTTATCTTTCCATTCAGAGTACAGGCCCAGTTCGCTTCCCATAAAGAGCAGCTTTTTACCTGGATAAGTCATTGTATAGCCGTATAAAGCCCGGAGATTGGCGAATTTCTGCCACTGGTCACCCGGCATCTTATCCAGCATAGACCGTTTACCATGGACGACTTCATCATGGGAAAACGGCAGTACATAATTCTCATTATAACGGTACATCATCGGAAATGTTAAATGTTGATGATGATGGCGCCGTTCACTCTGTTCCAGTTCAAAGTAATCAAGCGTATCATGCATAAATCCGAGATCCCATTTGAAGTTGAAGCCAAGACCGCCTTGATCGACGGGCGCTGTCACCATCGGTATGTCGGAGGAATCTTCAGCCATCACAAGAGCCTCAGGATGGTAGTCAAAAATAACTGTGTTCAGCTTGCGGATGAAAGCAACCGCTTCTTTATGTTCACTCGTGCCTTCTTCATTAAAGATTTTCTCTTCAGGCGTATGATTTTCAAAGTTCAGATCGGTCATACTGTGGACCGCGTCCACTCTCAGGCCGTCCAGATGAAATTCCTGGAGCCAGAAGTTGGCATTGGAGATGAGAAAACTCTGCACTTCATTGCGCCCGAAATCAAAGGTTAGTGTCCCCCATCCTTTCTTATCCGCTCGTTTCGGGTCGCTGTATTCATACAGCGGTGCACCGTCAAACTGCCTTAAGCCGTGGGCGTCCTTACAGAAATGAGCCGGCACCCAGTCCATGAGCACGCCGATACCCGCCTGGTGACAGCAGTCCACTAAATATTTGAAGTCATCCGGTGTACCGAAGCGCGATGTCGGTGCATAGTAGCCGGTCACCTGATAACCCCAGGACAAGTCAAATGGATGCTCCGTCAGCGGCAGAAACTCAACATGTGTATAGCCCATCTCTTTGACGTATGGTACAAGCGCTTCCGCCATCTCGCGGTATGAATAATAAGTGGCATCTGTATAGCTGTCGACAGTCATATCAGCTGTCCATTCAACGTCATGCTTTTTCCAAGTCCCGGGATGCACCTCATAAATATTGATGGCACTAGTATACGGATTGCCTTTGCTCTTAGAAGTCATCCAGTCGTCATCATGCCACTCATAAGTGGACGGCTTCGTGATAACCGACGCTGTTCTCGGCCTGACTTCAGCATATCTGCCGTAAGGGTCCGCCTTAAGCAGTGTGCCCTGGTCAGTATGAATTGCATATTTGTAGGTGACTGCCGGCTCGATACTGAAGCTTCCGCTCCACAGTCCCTGCTCATTAATCCGCTCGAGTTCATAGCCTTCACCGGTCCAGCTGTTGCTGTCTGTCGCAACTGCGACGGCCCGGGCGTTAGGCGCCCATACAGTGAACGTCGTCATCTGCTGCTCAGAATAATAATGCGCACCTAAAAACTGATAAGCCTCATAGTGAGTGCCCTGATGAAATAAATATTGGTCTAACTCAGAAACTTCCTGCATATCATCATTCCTTCCCGTACACTAAGTCGTGCGCATGTATAGTCATATATACCCTTAATTATTATGCATAAAAGCTATTTTATGCTTCATTTATCATTGTACTTGTAATTAATCACGAAGTATAACATTTAACAGATAGAATATTCATTTTATTTAGAGAATAAAGGAATACTGATAGCATTGCACGCGCTGTCAGTTTATAATTTAACTAGTCTGCAGAGGAGGCAAAATATGACTTATGTCGGCTATATTGATCATTTCACTGAAATCAATCTGCCATATCATTCGGTAGATCAGCCTGATCAGTATTTTCATGATGCTGTCATCAGCTGTGAAGGGATAACCCTTCCTGTTAAATATAGCTGTCAGCATGAAAATGTATTTACTTTTACTACTGCTCAGTCCATCGCCTTGAACGCCTCGTGGTGGCTTGAGTTTCAACAGGAGAAATATCCGCTCCATATCGGACAGATAGTCAGGACAGCAGCGTTTGATGAGAAGTTCCAGCAGCCAGGAACAGCTTATGGTGCCATTTATCATCCGGAGGCGACGACCTTCACCTTATGGTCGCCGGTTGCGGCCTCAGCCGATGTCATTATCGGCGAACGTGTTTATCCAATGACTTATGAGGATGGCAACTGGACCGTGACGCTGCACGGTGATTTTCATCTTGCTGAATATTTATTCGGCGTCGTCACAAATCATGAATACAGCCGCATGGTCGATCCATACGCGAAAGGACTGGCTCTGAATGCAGTGTCAGGCGTCGTCGTCAATCCGGAAGTTGAACCGGACGGCTTCAGCAGTCATACTGTCCCGGCTATCAAGCAGGAGGAAAGCATTATTTATGAAGTGCATGTCCGTGACTTTTCCATGCACCCGAACAGTGGTATTCCGGAGCATCAGCGCGGAAAATTCAGCGCGATGATTGAAGCCGGAACAACGACTGCGGACGGCTTCAGCACAGGACTCGATTACATCGCGGCACTCGGAGTCACTCACGTTGAACTGCTGCCTATCAATGATTTCGCCCGGGTCGATGATGTTAAATTTACAGCTAATTATAACTGGGGTTATGACCCTGTGCATTTCCAGACACCGGACGGCAGCTTTTCCGAGGCGCCCGGGCAGCCGGAACAACGGCTGCTTGAACTCAAGCAGCTTATCATGACTTATCACGGACACGGGATGGGCATTATTTTTGATGTAGTGTTCAATCATGTCTTTGACAGACTGACCTCCTCATTTGAGAAGCTCGTCCCCGGTTATTACTTCAGATACTTCGATGATCTTTCAATCAGCAACGGAACAGGTGTCGGTAATGACTTTGCGAGTGAGCGTGTGATGGCCCGCAAGTTTATCATCGATTCCCTGCTCTACTATGCTGACTACTATAAAGTAGACGGCTTCCGTTTCGATTTAATGGGCGCCATTGATGTGGAGACGATGAAGACAGTTGACGAAGCGCTGCACGAAAGACACCCGAACATCATGCTGCTCGGTGAAGGATGGAACTTAAACACAGCGTTAGCAGACGAGCAGAAAACAGTTCCTGCCAATGGCCATCTCGTACCTCATATTCATTTCTTTAATGACTTCTTCAGAGATACACTGAAGGGCAATAACTTTGACATCGAAGATACAGGTTATATGAACGGCTTCGGCAAATATAATGACCGGATGTATAATCTGTTCACCGGAAAGTATGATGATATGCACGTGCAGCAGACTATCAATTACAGCGAAGTGCACGATAACCATACGTTATATGACCGTATATATTACTCAGTCGACCGTCCGGATGAGGACAAGCTGCTGCTTCATCAGATGACGACTATTTTCACTCTGCTGAGCCAGGGGGTGCCGTTCATCCATGCAGGCCAGGAGTTCTTCCGGACAAAGTATGGTCACGGTAACACGTATAATCTCGGTGACTATATGAATCGCCTGAACTGGAGCAGACGTCAGCGTTATGACAAGGAGATAGCAGTGTTCAAAAAAGCGGTAGCCCTCAAGAAGGACTTTACCGTGTTCCGGATGACAGATTACCAGGACATCACATCAAAAATCATCAGCTTTGCCTGTCCACCGCCGGTATTCGGTGCCCGGCTGCTTGATACATCATGTGAATTCATTGTCATGTTCAACCCGACACCTGAATCTTATACGATTGAACTGCCGCATGCAGGGGTATTTGATATGGTGTTAAGTACGACTCAATCGTCAGCGACGCAGTCATACTGCTATGCACTGGAACCTTTTGAGAGCGTTATTTTAAAGCACGTCTATTAATCAATAAGGAGATGTTTTACATGCCTGCTAGACAACAATGGGAAACTCAATTACAGCACAGTCTGATCACTGAAGAGCAGTATCATCAACTGTCCGAGGAAGAGAAAGAGGAAAGTTTCAGCGCAGACCTTGCCTTCGGTACTGCCGGTATCCGAGGGAAGATTGGTCTTGGACCGAACCGTCTGAACCGCTTCACCGTCCGCAAAGTGGCTCATGGTTTAAGCCGCTATTTAAATGAAATGACTCAGCACGCAACAGTCGTCATTGCTTATGACACCCGCCATCTATCTAAGGAGTTCTGTGATGAGATTGCGGCTGTCCTCGGGACAAACGGCATCACAGCCTATATATTCAAGCGCTATCATACAACGCCTGAACTATCATACGCCGTCCGCTACCTGCAGGCGGATGCCGGTGTCATGATCACGGCGAGCCATAACCCGCCTGACTATAACGGGATTAAAATTTATGGACCAGATGGCGGTCAGATGGCACTGGAAGGTTCGCAGAAAGTCAGCGGCTATATTGATGGAATTGACGATGAACTGACTATTCCCGTCAAACCTTTAGCGCAGTTAAAGGCAGACGGCCTTGTGAAACAGGCGCATACTGATGTTATTGAAAGCTATAAGCAGGAAGTCATCGACTTGATCCAGGATATTCCGCAGTCAGACTTAAAGGTTGTCTTCTCAAGTCTTCACGGGACAAGCGTACCGATTATACCGGAACTACTGGAATCACTGAATTTCAGCAATTTCAAGCTGGTCACTGCGCAGTGTAAGCCGGATCCGGACTTCTCAAGCGTCGCCTCAGCAAATCCGGAAGATCACGTGGCATTCGATCTGGCCGTTGAGCTGGCTCGGGAAGAAAATGCCGACCTGCTCATTGCAACAGACCCGGATGCAGACCGTATGGGCGTTGTCGCAAAAGTCGGTGATGACTTCCATTACTTCAACGGCAACCAGCTCGGAAGTCTTCTTCTCAATTACCGCATTGAACAGACAAAAGGTATTAAAAACCGTGCCGCCGTCAAATCCATCGTGACCAGTGAACTCGGCAAAGTCATTGCAGAGAAAAACGATGTCAAAATGTTCGATGTACTGACAGGATTCAAATTCATCGCCGAGAAAATCGCCGAGTTCGAACGCACAGAGGACTATCACTATATATTCGGCTATGAGGAAAGCTACGGCTATATGGCAAGCCCGTTTGTCCGCGATAAAGATGCCGTGCAGATCGTGCCGCTCATCATTAAATTAGCCAGCGAGCTGAAGAATGACGGCAAGACCATCGTCGATAAGATGAACGATATTTACAGCACTTACGGCCATTACCAGGAGAAACTGTTCGCCCATACATTTGAAGGTCAAAGTGGCAGACAGAAAATCCAGGATATTATGACAAAAGCAAGACAGGAGTCACCTGTTTCTATTGCCGGTCTGAAAGTCACAGCCATAGAAGACTACGCAGCGCAGTTCCGGAAAGACGAACACGGCGAGACCGCGATTCATCTGCCGAAAGCTGATGTGCTGAAGTTCTTCTTTGAGGACGGCTGGATTGCACTGCGGCCATCAGGCACTGAACCAAAGATCAAATTATATGTGTCACTTATCACCGACGACATTGATGAACTGGCGGAAAAAATCAATGCTGAGTTCTTCGGCGCATAAACCGGCTTCATAATAGAAGAGTCCAGGATAACAATGTCCTGGACTCTTCTTATTATTTAATTTTTGGCACTCAGTGAACTAATCCCCTCTAAAAATCTAGTCCACGGAATATGTTCGGCAAGCGCCATATAGATGACAATCAATACGATGAACATCAGATTGAGCTTAAAGACGTCGATATCAAAGTGATGCTTCTCATTGTAAGTCGTGAACAATCTCATAGGTATGCTCATGATGATCAAAAACGAGATGATCTCAAGCTCATGAATGAACGGCAGAGCGAGAAGATTGAAGATTACCTGCACAGCACCGATAAAGCTGACAATCGAGAAATAACTGATCGTATCGACGAATACTTTATAGATGGTGTTCATCCGGTTAATTGACAGCAGCTGGATGAAAAAGGTGAACAGAATCAGTGCGATGGTGAACAGCCCCTGCAGCATCATGTTGACAGTGCCGTGCTGCCAGTTGAAGTGCCCGCCCGCTGTAGCGCCGACGAAAAAAAGCACGACTAAGTAAAGCAGGAAATTCAATGCCGCAAATATAAAATATCTGCTGCTGCGTTCGTCTCCGACAATGATGTGCGGTTTGGACAACGCATAAAAGACATAAGTGATGAACGTTTCAATCTTATAGTCGAACTGCTTGACCGGTTTTATGACTTGCGCATGTAATGTACTGCGTCCGTCATTCTTTGATGGTATTTGCCGCTTAATGGTCGTTGTTTCATTTCTGTTTTTAATGAATGAGTTAATATGATTCCATCTGTTCCCCATAAGTCACCTCAATAGTTTAGCCCGTTTATTGTAGTATACAGTAAACGGGCTGAAAATATTACAGATTATTTCTGAAGTCAGTGACTGTCTCGATATCTTTTTGGTTCAGTTTGTTCATGGCTGCCGCCTCTTCCACCAGTGTATCAAAGTCGGTCAAGGTGGAATAAGGATAACCGGCTGCAGTAAGCTTGTCCCTGCCTTTTTGCAGCTGGTAGCTGAAAATAGCGACAATGCCTAACACATCGGCGCCATGTGCTTTCAGTGCGTCACATGCATCAATAGCAGACCCACCCGTTGAGATCAAATCTTCAACGACGACGACTTTCTGTCCAGCCTCCACTTTCCCTTCAATCTGGTTGCCTTTACCGTGCTTTTTACTGGAAGAACGCACGTAGCTCATCGGCAGCTGCATCCGTTCAGAGACAAATGCAGCATGTGGAATACCTGCTGTTGCAGTCCCCGCGATGACTTCCACTTCCGGATAGTGCTGTTTGATCAGTGTCACTAAGCCGTCCGCCACTTCACCGCGTACTTCAGGATAAGACATCGTCAGGCGGTTATCGCAGTAAATCGGGCTTTTAATGCCGGATGCCCATGTATAAGGTTCTTCCGGGCTGAAGGCGACTGCTCCGATTGTTAATAAATGACGTGCTATTTCTTGTTTCAGCATTCTGTTCCCCACGCTTTCTTGATTATTTGATACTTGGCCACTGGATCAGCATCCTGTGTGATGGCGCGGCCGACGACAATATGAGTCGACCCGTTCTGACGGGCGTACTCCGGTGTTGCGACCCGTACTTGGTCACCGACAGCATCTTCCGCAGTTCTGATGCCGGGCGTGACTTTCAAAAATGATGTTCCAAGCTTATCTGTAATGATGCGGCTCTCATGGGCTGAGCAGACAATACCGTCAAGACCTGCTTGCTGTGCTGTTTCTGCATAGTGAAGAATGCTGTCGTTCATCGATACCTGTATGAGCTGCTCGCGCTGCATCTGTTCTTCAGATGTACTTGTGAGCTGGGTCACGGCGATAAGCGCGGCCTCACTGCCTGCAGCACGCAGACCATCAAGTGCTGCCGTCATCATGGTGCGCCCTCCTGCGGCATGGACATTGGTCATCTGGATGTCCAGCCCGCCAAGACCGTACATCGCCTGTTTCACCGTGTTCGGAATATCATGCAGCTTAAGATCGAGAAAGATCTCATGTTCCATCGCTCTAATTTCCTTGATCAAGGCAGGACCATTTTGTAAATACAGCTCCATCCCGACTTTAACGAACAGTGCTTCATCAAATGGTGCCAGAAAGTCAGTGACTTCCGTCATATTTTTAAAATCCAGTGCGATAATCGGCTTGGTCATCATGATAAACCTAACGCACGCAACGTGCGCCCTTTCAGTTCGTGAATATGGTTGACACCTAAAGCATCAAGTTTTGACGGGAGTGCTTCAATAATGTCCCGGCAGACAGTCGGGTTCTGGAAGTTTGCTGTACCGACTGCTACGGCATCAGCGCCGACTGAAATGTAATCAATGACGTCTTCTGCATCAGTCACACCGCCCATGGCGATAATAGGAATGTCCAGGTGCTGACGTACTTCATACACCATACGCATCGCGACAGGTTTGATCGCTGGACCGCTTAATCCGCCGACAACATTCGCGATGATCGGTTTTCCTGTCTTATGGTCAATGCGCAGGCCGACTAATGTATTGATCATAGTCAGTCCGTCGCAATAAGGTGCCACGGCTTTTGCCATGTCAACAATATTCGTGACGTTCGGCGACAGCTTGACGTAGACCGGCACAGCCGACACTTCCTGGACCATGCTTGTCAGGCGTGCCGCAGTCTCCGGATCTGTACCGAACTGGATGCCGCCTTCCTTGACATTCGGACAGGAAATATTCAGTTCCAGCGCATGGACGTTCGGTGCTGTTGAAATGCTTCCGGCCACATCCACATAGTCCTCCACTTTAGACCCGGCAACGTTTGCGATAATCGGCACATCAAACTGCTCGAGCCATTTGAGTTCATGCGCCATAATATGGTCGACGCCCGGATTCTGCAGACCGATCGCGTTGATCATACCGCTTGACGTTTCGGCGACGCGCGGTGTCGGGTTGCCGAAACGCTGCTCTTTTGTCGCCGCTTTGATCATAATGGCACCGAGCTGATTGAGGTCCATAAAGCGCGCATATTCCTGTCCGAACGCAAAGCAGCCGGAAGCGGGCATCACAGGATTTTTCAGGCTGAGCCCCGGCAATTCCACAGTTAATCTCATAGTACAAGCGCTCCTTTCTCAAATACAGGGCCATCTGAGCAGATTTTCACATAACCATGGTTGTTGTCTGCCTGACAGACACACGCATAGCACGCTCCGATGCCGCAGCCCATCCGCTCTTCAAGGGACATAAAGCCAGGTGTATCAGGCAGTGCCGCTTCAATCGCTTTAATCATGACGATCGGTCCGCATGTATAGAACGTGTCATACACCACAGGCAGTGCTTTAATGACGTCCGTCACAAACCCACGTGTGCCGTAACTGCCGTCAACTGTCGCGATATGTGTTTCGCCCAGTGCACTGAATGCATCCATATAGAACATATCTGCTTCAGACTGGAACCCGAGCACATGAATCGTCTTGATTCCACGCGCGTTCAGCTGCTTGGACAGTTCGTAGAGCGGTGGCACACCGATGCCGCCGCCGATCAGCAGCGCACATTTCTGTGCGGCTGTTACCGGGAAACCGTTGCCGAGCGGTGCGATAATATCAATGACGTCACCCGGCCGTGCTGCTGACAGGGCAAGCGTCCCTTTTCCTTCCGCCCGGTACAGACATGTCAATGTCTCTTCTTCGGCATTGACATTGCAGATGGAAATCGGGCGTCTGAGCATAAACTCATTGGAGCTGCCGACACGAATATGGACGAACTGCCCGGGTGTCTTCATGTTTCTTGTAATCGTACCGTGCATCACCAGCTCAAAAATATTGCGGGCAATCGGCCGTTGACTGACGACTGTCATTTTTTCCTGCATGGTTATTCCCCCTACATCTGATTCATACTGAATGTCATGCTCTCGATGACTCCAATCAACGCTCTCGCTGTATCAAGAGACGTTAAACAAGGTACACCGTTATCGACTGATTCACGTCTGATCTGGAAGCCGTCACGTTCAAAAAGTTTACCTTTAGTCATTGTATTGATGACAATCTGGACGTGCCCGTCTTTAATGACGTCAAGCAGATTTAACTCCTGCCCGATTTTGCTGACTTCCACGACTGGAATATTGTGTGCCTTGAGCACTGCGGCGGTTCCTGTTGTCGCCATCATGCGGTAACCGACGCTATGCAGACGTTTAGCCAGTTCAAGCGCTTCTTCTTTGTCTTTGTCAGCTACAGTAATGAGCGCTGTTCCGTGATCTTTCACCTGCAGACCGCTTGCCACAAGCCCTTTATACAGTGCTTTCTCAAGTGTCATGTCTTTGCCCATGACTTCTCCTGTTGACTTCATCTCCGGCCCGAGCGTGATGTCGACGTTCTTCAGCTTGCTGAAACTGAACACCGGTGCTTTCACGAAGACGCCTTCCTTGAACGGAATCAGTCCTTCGCTGTAGCCTTTCGTCGTGAGCTTCTCACCTAAAATAGCTTTCATCGCAAGGTTTGCCATCGGTACTTCTGTGATTTTGCTTAAGAACGGTACTGTACGGCTTGAACGCGGGTTCACTTCAAGGACATACACTTCATTGTCTGCGATAACAAACTGGATGTTGAGCAGACCGACAATTTCAAGTCCGTGAGCGAGGCGTGTTGTATAGTCTGCCAGCACTTCAATCTGTTCTTCAGTCAGACTTTGCGGCGGGTAGACGGCGATAGAGTCACCGGAATGGACGCCCGCACGTTCGATATGCTCCATAATCCCTGGAATGACTACTGTCTCACCATCACAGATGGCATCCACTTCAATCTCTTTTCCTGTCAAATATCTGTCGATTAAGACCGGGTGCTCAGGGCTTGCTTTAACAGCCTGCGTCATGTAGTTAGTCAGTTCCTGTTTATCGTATACAATTTCCATGGCACGGCCGCCGAGGACGTATGACGGGCGGACGAGCACCGGATAACCGATAAAGTCTGCATTAGCGACTGCTTCTTCTACAGATGTTGCTGTTTTACCTAATGGCTGAGGGATGCTGATGGTCTGCATCAAGGCTTCAAACTCTTTACGGTCTTCAGCACGGTCCAAGTTCTCAAGGCTTGTTCCCAGCACCTGCACACCGTATTTAGACAGCTTCTCTGCCAAGTTAATCGCCGTCTGGCCGCCGAACTGCACGACGACACCTTCCGGCTGCTCAAGGTTGATGATGTTCATGACATCTTCTTCAGTAAGCGGCTCAAAATACAGTTTGTCCGAGATGGAGAAGTCGGTTGATACGGTTTCAGGGTTGTTGTTGATGATAATCGCTTCGTAACCCATCTCACGGATCGCCCATACAGCATGTACGGTCGCATAGTCGAATTCAACCCCTTGCCCGATGCGAATCGGTCCGGAACCGAGAACGACGATTTTCTTTTTGTCTGAGACGATGGATTCATTCTCAGTCTCGTACGTGCCGTAGAAATACGGGGTCGATGATTCGAACTCTGAGGCACAAGTGTCCACCATTTTATAGACAGGAAGAATGTGATGCTGATGACGCAGATTATAAACGTCACGCTCAGTCATCTGCCATCTATGGGCGATGACACGGTCACTGAAGCCGTATTTCTTCGCCCAGATCAAGCGGTCGATATCGCCCGGATGTTCTTTCAGGTCATGCTCGATGTCGATGATATGCTGCATTTTGTTCAGGAAGAACAGATCAATCTTCGTCAGCTCATGAATCTGTTCCGGTGTCACGCCGCGTCTTAATGCTTCACCGATGAAGAACAGACGCTCGTCGTCCTGTGCTTTAATGCGCGCTTCTATGAAGTCAAGGTCGAACTGCTCGCCGTTCGGCAGACCGAGGTGATGGACACCATACTCAAGGGAACGGATTGCTTTCAGCAGAGATTCTTCATAAGTACGGCCGATCGCCATTACTTCTCCTGTTGCTTTCATCTGAGTGCCGAGTACACGTTCACCTTTTTCGAATTTATCGAACGGAAAACGCGGTATTTTTGACACGACATAGTCCAGTGCCGGTTCAAAGGCTGCGTAACTTGTGCCGGTCACCGGATTCAGCATCTCATCAAGTGTCAGCCCGACTGCAATTTTAGCAGCGAGTTTCGCGATCGGATAGCCGGTCGCTTTAGAAGCAAGTGCTGATGAACGCGATACACGCGGATTGACTTCAATGATGTAATAATTGAATGAATGCGGGTCAAGCGCAAGCTGAACGTTACAGCCGCCTTCAATTTTCAGTGCCCGGATGATTTTCAGGGAGACATCGCGGAGCATATGATATTCACGGTCAGATAATGTCTGGCTTGGTGCTACAACGATTGAGTCACCCGTATGAATACCGACCGGGTCAATGTTTTCCATGTTGCAGACGACGATCGCGTTGTCATTTGAGTCGCGCATCACTTCATACTCAATCTCCTTGAAGCCGGCGATAGATTTTTCGATCAGACATTGAGTCACAGGAGAGTACTTCAGCCCGTTAGTGACGATCTCAATCAGTTCTTTCTCATGATGGCAAATACCGCCGCCGGTGCCGCCCATTGTGAATGCCGGACGGACGATGACCGGATAGCCGATAGCATTGGCGAAGTTGACGGCCCCCTGGACATCATTGACGATATCACTTTCAGGAACTGGTTCACCGAGTTCATTCATCAGGCTGCGGAATAAATCACGGTCTTCCGCCTGTTCAATAGAAGAGAGCTTCGTGCCGAGCAGCGTCACATTGTTCTCCTCAAGAATCCCCGCTTCATGCAGCTGCACAGCCATATTCAGTCCCGTCTGACCGCCGAGCGTCGGCAGCAGCGCATCCGGCTGTTCCTTACGGATAATACGTGCGACAAAGTCAAGCGTAAGCGGCTCGATGTACACTTTGTCCGCAATCTCAGTATCTGTCATAATCGTCGCAGGATTTGAGTTCACGAGAATAACGCGGTACCCTTCTTCTCTTAACGCAAGACACGCCTGTGTTCCTGCATAGTCAAACTCTGCGGCCTGGCCGATGATAATCGGGCCTGAACCAATTACAAGTATAGTATTGATATCGTCGCGTTTAGGCATTTAGGACACTCCCTTTGTTTTCTGTCATCAATGTGATAAAGTCATCAAATAAGTAGTTCGGATCATGCGGGCCAGGAGACGCCTCCGGATGATACTGGACGGAGAACGCCGGCAGCGATACATGTCTTAACCCTTCCACCGTACCGTCGTTCAAGGCTGTATGTGTAATTTCAAGCGCTGTGTTTCTGACGGAAGCTGGATCTACTGCGTAGCCGTGATTTTGTGAAGTGATCTCAATTCTGCCGGTCGCCAAGTTTTTAACCGGATGGTTGGCACCGCGGTGACCGAACTTCATCTTGAACGTCTCTGCACCGCATGCAAGTGCAAACAGCTGGTGGCCGAGACAAATACCGAAGAATGGAATATGGCCGAGAATTCCTTTGATCATATTGATCCCCGCTTCAACGTCCTGCGGATTGCCGGGACCGTTTGACAGCATGACACCATCCGGCCGCAGACGAAGGATTTCCTCTGCCGTCGTATTATAAGGCATGACTGTGACATCACAGCCGCGCAGATTCAGTTCACGGACGATGTTCTCTTTCTTGCCGAAGTCAATCAGCACGACTCTTAAGTCGTTTCCAGTCGATACATATGCTGTCTTTGTTGACACTTGTGCCACTTCATCGGTCGGGAAGATTGCTGTTTTCAGCGCTTCAATCGCTGCAGCAATGTTGTCTTCGTCGTTGACAAATGCTGCTTTCAGCACACCGTGCTCACGGATTTTTCTTGTCAGCTGACGCGTATCAATGCCATCAATCCCAGGAATATCATAAGAAGTCAGCGTCTCGTCAAGCGATGCCATATTTCTGAAGTTACTTGGCAGCTCACATGCCTCACGGACGACCATCCCTTTTAATGTCGGAGTCAACGTTTCGAAATCATCTCTATTGATGCCGTAGTTGCCGATCAATGGATAAGTGAACGTAATGATCTGACCGGTGTACGACGGGTCGGATAATGTTTCTTGATAGCCGGTCATGGCTGTATTGAACACGATTTCACCTGTAATCTCTTTGTCGCTGCCGAACCGGTAGCCTTTGAATATTGTGCCGTCTTCTAATACTAGAAATCTTTGTTTACGCATGCTGTTCCTCCTGATAAGCGATTTTTCCTTCTACTAAAGTCAATGTGACATTGCCGAATACTTTCTCACCGATAAACGGGGTGTTGCTGCTTTTAGACAGAAAATCTTCCGCCTTGATTTCATAGCAGTCGTCCAGATTGATCACTGTGATGTCTGCGGGTTCACCAACTGCAAGCCTACCGTACGGCAGCTGGAAGACGTCACTTGGTTTTGTCGTCATATAGCTGACAAGCTGTTCCAGAGTCCAGTCCCCATTTTTGACGAAATGTGTATAGAGCAGCGGGAATGCCGTTTCGCTGCCGACAATACCGAATGGTGCCTTAGCCATCGGCTGTGCCTTCTCGTCCGCTGCATGCGGTGCATGGTCTGTCGCAATAAAGTCAATCGTACCGTCCAGCAGCGCTGCGATTAATGCCGCCTGGTCATCGTGACCTCTCAGCGGTGGATTCATCTTCAAAATCGCATCATCTTCAGTTATGGCTGTCTCATTTAATAATAAGTGGTGCGGCGTCACTTCAGCGGTCACTTTAATACCGGCACGCTTTGCGTCGCGGATCACTCGGACACTTTCTTTTGAAGATACATGGCAGACATGATAATGACAGCCTGCTGCCTCAGCGAGCAGGACGTCACGTGCAATCTGCACGGCCTCACAGATAGCCGGAATGCCTGGAATGCCGAGCTTCCTAGAGACTTCACCTTCATGCATAGCGCCGCCGTAAATGAGTGAATTGTCTTCACAGTGCGCAACAATTGCCATATCAAGCTTCGCTGCCTGCTGCATCGCTTCGTACATGACGCTCGCCGTCTGTACCCCGACCCCGTCATCAGTGAAAGCAAAAGCGCCGTGTTCTTTCAGCGCTTTGAAGTCTACGAGCTGCTCGCCCAGCTGCCGCTCTGTAATGGACGCATAAGGCAGAACTCTGACAGCTGCGTTTCTTCTGATAGAGGCATTCAGACGTTCTAAATGGTCGACTGTATCCGGCACAGGTCTTGTGTTCGGCATCGGGCAGACGGTTGTAAAACCGCCGCGTGCCGCTGCTTTTGTCCCTGTTTCAATCGTCTCTTTATGCTCACCGCCCGGTTCTCTCAAATGGACATGGACATCAATGAATCCTGCAGAGACAAACTGGCCGTTCAAATCGATGATGTCGCTGTTGTAAACATTCAGGCGTTCGCCTATTTCACTCACTCTGCCTGCTTCAATCCGAATATCGCGGGTGACAAGTTCACCGTTTTCAAGTATTTTACCGTTCCGTAGCAATGTCGCCATTATATCCACTCCTTAGTTATCAAGAATATGACTCAATATACTCATGCGTGTGTAAACACCGTTTTCCATCTGTTTGAAGATCCGTGATTTATCCGCTTCGACAAGCGCACTGTCAATCTCAACACCGCGGTTGACCGGCGCAGGATGCATGACAATCGCTCCGTCTTTCAGCTGATTGTAGCGCGTGGTTGTCAGGCCGTATCGTGAATGGTAATCAGCCTCTTCAAACGACTGACCATCTGCATGGCGCTCATGCTGCACGCGCAGCAGCATGCAGACATCAATGTCCCCGATGACATCATCGATTGCGACGTAAGCGGCATCCAGTGTATAGTCCTGCCAGTGCTCAGGTGCTGCGAACTGGACATGTGCGCCGAGTTTCGTCAGTGCCGTGTAATTGCTTCTTGCGACACGCGAGTTAATAATATCGCCGCAGATCAGTACTTTTAAATCTTTGAAGGTACCATATTCCTCGTAGATCGTCATCAAGTCAAGCAAACACTGGGAAGGATGCTGACCGCTACCGTCCCCGCCGTTCACGACCGGAATATTCAGCACTTCAAGCTGGTCGTAGTATGCATTATCGGGGTGTCTAATGACGAGTACATCAACTCCGATGCTTTCAAGCGTCTTACATGTATCGTACAGGCTCTCGCCTTTTGTCACTGAAGAAGTGCTTGTCTCAAACGGAATGACATCGAGTCCTAAGCGGCGTTCCGCCATTTCGAAGGAGCATTTTGTGCGCGTTGAATTCTCAAAAAATAGATTGGCAGCATATCCTGAGTAGTGTGCTTTTTTCCCCTGTTTAAATGCTAATGCCCGTTCAATGACAGCCATCATTTGTTCCGGCGTCAACTCATTAATTGAATGCAGATGTTTCATCGTCTGCCTCCTTATTCGTAATCTTCATGAACTTTTGCTTCAGGCAGGATGAGATTCAGCAGTATGCCGGCCAGTGCAGCAAGTGCCATCCCTTCGATATTCAGATGGATATCCTGAATCGTCAGGTCAATATGCGCTTTACCGATGCCGAGCACTAAAATGACAGAGGCGATGATCAAGTTACGCTTATCGCCGAAATCTACTTTTGATTCCACCAGCATGCGCAGTCCGCTTGCTGCGATGATCCCGAACAAGAGAATAGATACGCCGCCCATGACCGGCGTCGGGATACTGGATACAAGCGCTGTAAACTTACCGACGAAGCCTAAGATCAAGGCCAGCACTGCGGCACCGCCGATAACCCATACACTGTAAATTCTTGTGATGGCAAGAACTCCGATGTTCTCACCGTAAGTCGTGCTCGGCGGGCCGCCGATGATGGAAGATACCATCGTTGACACACCGTCACCGATCAAGCTTCGATGAAGACCCGGGTTTTTGAAGAAGTTTCTTCCTACAATTTTGTTGATGACGACCTGATGGCCGATATGCTCGCTGACTGTGACAAGGACGATCGGCAGCATGATTAAAATCAGCATCCAGTCAAATGTCGGCTGGTAATCTCTGAACGGCATGTAGATGTCCGGCAGCTGCAGCCATTTGGCTTTACTGATTCCTGTGAAATCAACTACGCCAAGTGCGACTGCTGTGATATAGCCGAAGATGATACCCATCAGCACCGGAATAATCGAGAAGAAGCCTTTCGCGAATATATTGAAGGCAACAACTGTCAGCGTTGTCACCGCAGCGATGATTAAGTACTGACCGCTGTAACCTGTCATCTGTGCGCTGTCTTTATACATCGCCATGTTGACAGCAACAGGCGCAAGGCCGAGACCGATGACCATAATGACGGGTCCGACAACAACCGGCGGCAGCAGTTTCAAGAGCCACTCTGTGCCGGTGAGCTTAATCATCAGACCGATGATGACATAGAACACACCTGACATGAAGAGCGCCATCAGCATCTCACCTAGGTCATGCGTCTTCAGTCCGACGATGATCGGCGTGATGAAGGCGAAGCTTGAACCGAGATAAGCAGGAATCATCCCTTTTGTAATCAGCAGATAAAGCAGTGTCCCAAGACCAGATGCAATCAGTGCCGCTGACACCGGGAGTCCTGTCAAATAAGGGACAAGTACAGTCGCACCGAACATCGCGAACAAGTGCTGTGAACTCAGCAGCAGCCATTCCCGTGCTCTTGGTTTGTCATGAACATCGTAGACCGGTTCCACCGTGCGTTCGTATATTTCTTCGTTAATCGTCATTTTTTCTTCTCCTTATCAAAAAAAGTCTCTTTGCGTATGCAAAGAGACTTAAGTTTTTCACTTAATGGCCCTTTGCCGGTATCTCGTACCGATTTAAAAGGATTTATTTAATATAAACTTGTGTTTTCTCATCAACTTCATCAAGCATCACAACAATCTCTTCAGTGAGGGCCGTCGGAATGTTCTTACCGATGAAGTCCGCCCGGATCGGCAGCTCACGGTGCCCGCGGTCGACCAGCGTCGCAAGGCTGATGCGCTTCGGCCGCACTTGATCAAGGATTGCATCCAGTGATGCTCTGACGGTGCGTCCCGTGTAAAGCACATCATCGACGATGACGACATGCTTATTGTTCAAGTCAGCCTGGATTTCATAAGCCGTTACCTCCACTGCATGACGGTCATCAATATCATCACGGTATGCGGTCACATCGAGCACACCTGTCGGCACGATGACACCTTCAATCTTCTCGATTTTCTGCTGGATGCGGTTCGCGAGGTAGACACCACGCGTCCGGATGCCGAGCAAAGCAAGGTCAGCCGTCCCTTTGTTGTTCTCCAGAATTTCATGGGCAATCCGTGTCAATGTTCTGTCGATTGCTTTATCATCAAGAATGACTCGTTTTTCCATATTAACCTCCTAAAAAACCTCACGTCTAATAGACGTGAGGTTTTGCCCGCTCAACGCCTTTTAAGCCTCTCTGGACTTAGTTAAAAGCAACGTGATTAAGTTATATACATAGTAACATACTGACGACCATTGTCAAACAACATTCTAAAACTATTTGCGTAGTTTACGGATCAGCTCTTCAAAATAGTCAGGCAGCGGAGCCGTACGCTCGATATACTCGCCCGTCACTGGATGCTCAAAGCCGATGACTCCTGCGTGCAGCGCCTGCCCGCCGATATCAAGTGTCTTTTTAGGGCCGTATTTCGGGTCTCCTGCGAGTGGAAAGCCGATATGCTTCATATGGACACGGATCTGATGCGTACGTCCTGTTTCCAGCTGACATTCAACGAGTGAGAACTTATCAAATGTTTCCAGCACGTTGAAATGTGTCACCGCCTCTTTGCCGTTATCCTGCACGGACATTTCCTGACGGTCTTTCGGATTGCGTCCGATCGGTGCGTCAATCGTGCCGAATTCATGAGGAATGATGCCATGAACGAGCGCCGTGTACTTCCGCGTGACGGTTTTACTGACCAGCTGATCTACGAGACCGCGGTGTGCGATATCATTTTTTGCGACCATCAGCAGTCCTGATGTATCTTTATCGATACGGTGCACAATTCCCGGACGGATCTCCCCGTTAATGCCTGACAAGTCTTTAATCGCATACATCAGACCATTGACCAGCGTGCCGTTCGGATGTCCCGGTGCCGGATGCACAACCATCCCTTTTGGTTTATAGACAACCGCCACATCTTTATCTTCATAATAGATTTCAATGCCTAAATCCTCAGCGACTAAATTGACTTCTTCCACCGGTTTCTCTGTCACGATGATCTCATCGTTCAATCTCAGCTTATAGTTCGCTTTCACCACTTTACCGTTCACCTGGACAAGTTCATTTTTAATCCAGTCCTGGATCTGGTTGCGCGACCAGTCAGCATTCATATCTGTTAAATATTTATCGATACGCTGACCCACTTCTTCTTCCAGTATTTCAAAATTAAATGTCTGCATTCTTTTTCTCCTTATTTTCATTCACTAATATTTCATAGAGCAGTATGATGACACCAATCGTCAAACATGAATCTGCGATGTTAAAAATCGGGAAGTCATAGTTGATGATCTTCGTATCGATGAAATCCACGACGCTTCCTCTGAACAGGCGGTCGATGAAATTACCGACTGCTCCGGCGAAGACGAGTGTCAGACCAAGCTGCATCAACGGCTTATTGACAGCATCCTTCCGGTAGAAGTAGAGAATCATCAGCAGCACAAAAATAGTGATGATGAAGAAGAAAATCCTCTGATTCTGCAGCATGCCCCAGGCAGCGCCGTAATTCCTGTGAGACGTAATTTCCAGTATATCGCCGATCACCGGGACAGAGTCACCGACTGCCAGCGTTTTAACGATAATCCATTTTGCAAGTTGATCCATAGCAACCAAGAACATACCGAGAGGAATCATTAGTGCCAGGTTGTATTTTTTAGTCATGTCCTCACTCCAATCTTTCCTATTTTATCACATTTCGCAGTAATCGTCTTGATTTTTAAGTTGACATAATTATATTCTATTAACTTATATAAAAAAATAACAACCATCCATGGATGGTTGTTATTCACTACTTCTGTATTAGCCGGCCTGCAGCACGCTCTGACAGCGCGGGCATAGTTTTTCATCGTTGAGCTCTGTTGTATAGTTCCAGCAGCGCTCACATTTCTCTCCGTCTGCTTTCGCTACCGCAACATTTAAGAAGTCATAGTCCTTACCTGCTTGATCAGCAGTAAGTTCTGCCTGTGACGTGATGAACAGCTGGTTTAAGTTGTCAAACGACTCAAGCAGCGCCTTATCTTCAGCATTGTCAGTGAAGATCTGCACTTTCGCTTCCAGTGACTTACCGATGACTTTCTCATGACGCGCATCTTCTAATGCTTTCAGCACATCATCGCGCAGCTCAAGGAATCTCTCCCACTTCTCAACTAACGCAGTATCGACTTCTGTTGTTTCCGGCATATTTGTTAAATGCACGCTCTCTTCTGTGACATGAGGGGTATGGCTCCATACTTCTTCTGCTGTATGCGGGAGAACAGGTGCCAGTAACCGGGTCAAGGAAGTCAGCACTTCATAAATAACGGTCTGCATGCTGCGGCGGACGTGTGCATGCCGGCCTTCGATATAAAGAATATCTTTGCCGTAATCGAGATAGAAATTACTCAGTTCAACGTTGATGAAGTTCTGCAGCTCCTGATAGATGAATAAGTAGTCATGATTCTCAAAATGACCATGTGCCTGGTTGACAAAGGCATAAAGGCGGTTCAGCATATACTGATCGACTTCTGTTAAGTCGTCATAAGCGACCGCATCTGTCTCGGGATTGAAGTCTGCCACATTACCGAGCAGGAAGCGGAATGTGTTACGGATTTTACGGTACACTTCTGACACCTGCTTCAGGATGTCGTCAGAAATACGGACGTCTGCCAAGTAATCGACTGACATCACCCAGAGACGGATGATATCTGCACCCATCTGTTTGACGACTTTCTCAGGTAAGATCGTGTTACCGAGTGACTTACTCATCTTACGGCCTTCTCCGTCCATGACAAAGCCATGGGACAGGAGTTTTTTGTAAGGTGATTTCCCGCGTGTCGCTACCGCTGTCGTGATGGATGAGTTGAACCAGCCGCGATACTGGTCAGACCCTTCAAAGTACAGGTCTGCCGGGAATGAGAGTTCCGGACGTGCTTCCAGTACACCGCGGTGCGATGATCCTGAATCAAACCAGACATCCATGATATCCGTCTCTTTTATGAACTCACCGTTCGGGCTGCCGCTATGTGTATAGCCTTCCGGCAGCAAGTCTTTCGCTTCTCTTTCATACCACACATTCGAGCCGAACTGTTCAAATAACTGTGCGACATGCTCAATCGTTGCTTCTTCCATGATGATGTCGCCGTTCTCCGCATAGAATACCGGCAGCGGCACGCCCCATGCACGCTGACGGGAGATGACCCAGTCGCCGCGGTCACGGATCATATTGTAAATACGTGTTTTACCCCAGTCCACTTTAAACGCTGTCTCATCAATCGCGTCCAGTATATCCTGGCGGACTTTGTTGATGGATGCGAACCACTGCGGTGTCGCACGGAAAATAACTGGTTTCTTTGTACGCCAGTCATGCGGATATGAGTGCGTGAAGAATTCAAGTTTCAACAGTGCGCCGACTTCTGTCAGCTTCTCTGTGATCAGCTTGTTCGCTTTATCATAGTAGACACCTGCGAATTCGCCCGCTTCCTCAGTGAACACCCCTTTATCATCTACAGGTGAGATGACAGGAAGATCATATTTCTGACCGACGATAAAGTCATCTTCCCCGTGCCCAGGTGCAGTATGGACACAGCCGGTACCGGCATCAGTCGTTACGTGGTCCCCTAAAATAATGAGTGACTCACGGTCAAGGAACGGATGCTGCGCTGTAATATGTTCAAGTGCCTCGCCTTTAAATGTCTTGTCGATCGTTATACTGTCTTTGTCCCAGCCTACTGCGTCACAAACATTGTCAAGCAGTACTTGAGCGACGATGAATGATTCTCCTGCGACATTCACCTGTACATAATCAAGCGCCGGATTAAGAGCGATTGCTACGTTCGCAGGTAATGTCCACGGCGTCGTTGTCCAGATGACGAACTTCACATCGTTGTCGATAAGACCTTTACCATCTTTCGTCTTAAATGCGACATAGATTGATGGTGATACTTTGTCTTGGTACTCGATCTCTGCTTCAGCTAGTGATGATTCACTGGACGGAGACCAGTAGACCGGTTTTTTCCCTTTATAGATATAGCCTTTTTTCGCCATGTCGCCGAACAGACGAATCTGCTCCGCCTCAAACTTCTCCTGCAGCGTGATGTATGGCTTCTGCCAGTCCGCATTGACACCGAGACGTTTGAAATCTGCTTTCTGCAGGTCGACCTGCTCTAATGCGAACTGCTTGCACAGCTCACGGAACTCAGCGACAGACATCTCCTTGCGGTTGACTCCTTTTTTGGTCAGTGCCTGTTCAATCGGCAGACCATGCGTATCCCAGCCGGGAACAAACGGTGAGTTGAAGCCGGTCATCGCTTTATAACGGGTAATGAAGTCTTTGATGATTTTATTTAGGGCATGACCCATATGGATCTGTCCGTTTGCATACGGCGGGCCGTCATGCAGAATATAGTTCGGTTTTCCGGCATTTTTCTCTAAAATTTTATGATATAAATCCTGCTCATCCCACTGCGCCTGAATCTCAGGCTCTTTGTTCGGCAGACCGCCGCGCATCGGAAAAGCAGTTTTCGGCATCAGCAATGTGTCTTTATATTCCATTTGATCATCTCCATTTTCTAAATATAAAAAAAGAACGCTAAACTTTGTATCAAGGACGAATTGCTCCGCGGTACCACCTTGTTTAACTCAAGTTTAGAGTTCTCTTAGTTCATGATTGAATTAATCAGCAGAGTGATATATCCATAGAGCGGCAGGCTGATCTCCCACTGTCATCAGCTCGCTTGACTGCCATTATGCTATAGAACGGTTCTGCTATTTAACTATTACTCTGATTCTACATCATTTAACTGCGATTGTTCAATAGGTTTTGTTTCCAAATCGTAATTTAATAAGTAATCCCAGTCCTCATTCTTCAGCAGATCAAGCTGCGCTTCTACAAGCATACGGAACCGTGCACGGAAAATTTTTGACTGGCGCTTCATGTCTTCTGTCTGAAAACTGATTTCGCGGGCTTTCTGCATCGCATCATTGACAATCTGATCGGCATGGTTCTGCGCATCTTTAATGATGACGTCAGCCTGCATGCCTGCTGCAGCTTTAATTTCATCGCCGGCGCGCTGTGCAACGACAAGCGCCTCACCGATTGTATTTTCAACCGCGCGGAATCGGCTGATGTTTTCATCTTTATCGTCAATCATGCGCTGCAGCATCGCTTTTTCTTCACGCTGCCGTTCCAGTTCATCACTCAGTTCACGCAAGTAATCTCTTACTTCGTTTTCATTCAATCCTTTATGGACGATATTGAACTGCTTCATTTCGATGTCTGAAGGAGAATAATTCATTGTGTTCACCTCTTAATTAAATAATGTCTCTATCGTTAGTCTGATTTTGTCTTTTTTCGTCCGGTCTCCGATATGCGTGACTTTCGCTCTGCCGAATCCTTTGATGGATAATAAGTCGTGTTCTTCCACTGTGAAACTCGTCTTAGTGATCACGGTATGATTCACTTTAACATGTTCGCCGTCTATGAGTTTCTGGGCGACCGCCCGTGACTTCTTTGTGAGCTGCTGGATGACATTGTCGAGCCTTAAACTGGAGACCGTCGTCTGCAGCTGCGTATAAGCCTCCACCGGTTCAATGAAGTCACTGAACGGGACGGCCCGCAAAGTGACGGCGGCTTTCTTGATGCGTGTCAATTCGAGTATCATAAAAGATTCAAAAGGTTTCGTCAAAACGAACTGGATGTGATGCCCGACTCTGATATCACCGAGCTGCTCCCGTTTAATGCCGGTCTGCATCAGCGAGCCGAGTAAATTGCGGTGCGTCAGCGTGACAAATTTGTCCGGATAATTCACTTCAAGCAGTGTCAGCTGAAAGTCCTCCTCCTCCGGAACAAAGTAGTCCGGACTGATGATGGCCCGGCAGCGTTCAGCCTGGGCATCACCGCCGAACGTATGAACATGAAGGCCGGCAAACTGCTTGACGACGACAGTTAAAATATACTGTTCGCGGGGATCAAGAAAAGGCGTCAATACCGGTGCATAGCTTGAATCTGCGCGCTCACAGAACTGCATCATCGCTTTGACTGTCTCCTGTTCTTCGTATCTGAAATGCTGTAGTAGATTCATGCGCTTCTCCTTATGCTACAAAAAAATAATCCCATTAAACTGAGATTATTCGTCATCGCTCATTCAAGTTAATACAGATGAGGTAGTACAAACTGGTAAAAAATAGCTATAACGCCGTTTCTGAATAAGTTGAACACCACTAACGCGACAATGGCTGACAGATCAAACATGCCGACCGGCGGAATATAGCGTCTGAACAGTTCTAAGTAAGGCTCGACGATTCGTGCCAGTATTCTGCCGAATGCGGATTGCTGCGCACCTGGAATCCACGACATAAAGAAATAGACAATCATGGCATAGAAATAAACTTGCAGCAAAAACAATATAAAGTTAAAAATGGGTATGACGATATCCTGGGACATTTTTTCTCCTATCTTTCTTCCATGTTTTCAGGGGCATCCAGCATCTCTGTGATAGTTCCTGCAACTTCTACATTGTCAGGTGTGCACAGAAAAATATCCTGGCCGATGCGCTGAATGTCGCCGCCGATAGCATATACTGTTCCACTCAGAAAATCAATGATTCTTTTAGCAGAGATTTTATCGATGCGCTGCAGATTGACAAGCGTCGCCCGACGATTCTTAAGTTCGTCCGCAATATCCTGCGTATCTGAAAACACACGGGGCTCAAACAGACACATTTTCGAGCTGCTCTGCACATCCTGCTTTATATTGACAACGTTCGGTTTAGTCACCACTTTGTTCTCCGTCGGCTTAAATGCTTTTCTTGGTTCACCCTGCACCACTTTCTTCTGGACGACCTTCTGCTCTTCTTTCAGCCGCGCTTCGCGTGTATCTTCACTGCTGTATATCTCATTATCATTGTCTTCATCTTCAACGACGAAGAATCCTTTAAATACATCTTTAATCGCCATAGTGTCCTCCTACCCGACAAGCTTTGTGCCAATTCTAATAAATGTCGCACCTTCTTCTGCAGCAATCAAATAGTCATTGCTCATACCCATTGACAGCTCAGTACATGGTGCATTGGACTGTTTCAAGTCCGCTACTTCATCTTTTAATGTTCTTAAAGCGGCAAAGCAGCTTCTCAGTTCTTCTTCGTTGTCCGAGAAAGGCGCCATCGTCATCAAGCCGACCACTTCGATCTGTTGAAATGCTTTTAATGATTGCACGAACGGCACTACTGCTTCCGGCGCCATCCCGTGCTTTGATGCTTCTCCGGACACATTTACCTGTACGAAACATTTAACGGGATGATCCGCACGTTTTTCGATCTCTTCAGCCAGTGACCATCTATCCAGCGAATGCAGGTAATCAATCGAATTGATCACGTCTTTCACTTTTCTCGTCTGCAGCGAACCGATGAAATGGAAAATCCCTTCCGGCAGCGCCTCTTTCTTAGCTAGAAATCCTTCAACTCTGTTCTCTCCGAAGTGAGTGACGCCGGCATTTAATGCTTCCTTTGCTCGGTCTATTGTAACATATTTTGTGACTGCAATTACAGTAGGACGACTGCTGCCTGTTCTTGCAGCTAGTGACTCATTGATTGTTTTCAAATTTTCTTTAACTGTCATGTTCATTCCTCGTTCCTATAAATGCAAGCATCCGGCCTGTATTGCCGCATTCCGTCCGATAAGAAAAAAAGTCAGGGTGTTCTGCTGTGCAATGTGCTGAAATCCATATATTCTCCGGCTTAACTCCGTGAAATAGGGCGATTTCCCGGTTCAGTGCCTTTAAGTTGATCTTATAATGCCCGCTGTCCTTCCGTTCAAAGAAAGGTGCTGTGTCAAAGGGCAGCGCGTTGAACTGCCTCCTGATATCTTCGTTCACTTCGTAGCAGTCCGGACAGATGGACGGTCCGATGATGCAGACGAGTTCTTCAGGATGCGTCACTTCTTTAATCAGTTCTCCTGTGACCATGCCGAGCGTTCCCCGCCAGCCCGCGTGACCGAGCGCTGTAAACGAATCGACTAATGAATAAAGATAGACGGGCACGCAGTCTGCAAAGCACATCGTCAAGAGAACATCCGCTTCCATCGTCCAGAGCCCGTCATAACCATGCAGGTCACCAGTCAGTTCATCAATATTGGTTCCCCGGCGTTCGGCAGTCACTTGAGCAATCCGGTTGCCGTGCGTCTGAACCGGAAACACCCAGTTCTCACGCGGCACACCGATCGCCTCAGCAAGCAGCTGCTGGTTATGAACGACATTAGCCGGCAGGTCATCGATATAATGCGCCATATTCATGGCGTCGGCCGGGTAAGCACTCACCCCGCCGTTTCTCGTCGTGATTCCGATCACTCTGTTATTGTCGACAGCCATATGCAGTGGTTGAGTATCGAATAGTTCCACCGTATCCTCCTATGAAAAAAAAGCCGGGACGTTTGTTCCCTCCGAGAGGAAATAATGTTTGTCCCAGCTTCATGCATTATTATTATCTTCTTGACCGGCGTGAACGCGTACGGTCACGTAAGAAGCTTGGTACATCAAGATCTCCATCGTTAGTTGACTGTGGTTGTGACTGCGGCTGTGATGGTTCTGGACGCTCCTCTTTAGTCTCTCTTACAGGGTTTTGACTGAAAGATGTCTGTGGTTTCACTGAGCGGGCACTCGTTTTTTCGTTGAAGCCAGTCGCGATGACCGTCACAACAATTTCGTCCTGCAGTTCAGGATTGATGACTGTACCAAAGATCATGTTCACGTCTTCGTCCGCGGCATCCTGCACAATATTTGCTGCTTCCTGAGCTTCAAATAGTGATAATGATTCGCCGCCGGTAATGTTCATCAGAACCCCTTGCGCACCAACGATAGACGTTTCAAGCAGTGGAGAAGAAATCGCTTTTTTAGCGGCTTCCATCGCACGGTTCTCACCAGATGCCACGCCAATTCCCATCAATGCTGATCCTTGGTTAGACATAATCGTCTTGACATCGGCGAAGTCAAGGTTCACTTCACCGGACACAGCGATTAAGTCTGAAATCCCTTGAACCCCTTGACGTAATACATTATCCGCCTCTTTAAACGCTTCCATCATCGGCGTTGATTTGTCAACGATATCAAGCAGTCGGTCATTCGGGATGACAATCAATGTGTCGACCGCAGCTTTCATTGCTTCTACACCTGCTGCCGCCTGAGTCTGACGTTTACGGCCTTCAAATGAGAACGGACGTGTCACGACACCCACTGTCAACGCGCCCATCTCTTTAGCGATTTTAGCGACAACCGGTGCTGCACCTGTTCCAGTACCGCCGCCCATGCCGGCAGTGACGAAGACCATATCAGCGCCTTGAATGGCATCTTCAATCTGTTCACGTGATTCTTCGGCAGCTTTCTTCCCGATTTCAGGATTAGCCCCCGCGCCAAGACCACGCGTCAGTTTTTCACCGATCTGAATCTTTGATGAAGCTTTTGATAAGTTAAGTGCCTGGCCATCAGTATTAATCGCGATAAATTCTACATTGTTCATGCCATGTTCAATCATTCGGTTGACCGCGTTGTTACCGCCGCCTCCGACACCGATGACTTTGAGTGTTGCTAAATGGTTAAACCCTTGTTCAAATTCCAACATTAATATTTCCTCCTATACTGTAATGGCCGTCTATTCAAATAATGATTTCATAATTTTTTTCATCATACTTGGTTGTTCTTCGTGTGCTGCTGATTCATCTGAGTGATTTTGTCTATCATTGTCAACAATGACCGTTTCACCGGGTTCGACATTGACCTGGCTTTTTCTTTTGAAGAAGCCGTCCAGCCGATTTTGTTTCGGCTTTGATCCTTGTTCAACATGCACTTCTTCTGCATGCGTTTCATGATTATTAATTGTAACATAATCAAGAAGCTCATCAAAGTTAATGCCGCTTGAAATCATCGCGATGCTTGATGAGAACTCAGGCTTTCTGATACCCATCTGAACTGGTACATGAACTCTTACTTTTTCATTGACCATGTCCATCAGCAGCTCTTTCATTCCAAGCATATTGGCAGAACCCCCTGTGATGACGAAGCCGCCGTTGATCTTATCAATTCCCATGTCCTGAAGTAAATCAAAGACTTCCTGGAACATCTCCTCGACACGCGCTTCAATAAAGTCACTGAGTTCCTTCTGGTTGAATGCCACTTCCTCGTTGCTGTCGTTCTGGACGACGTGGAAGACGTCCTGTTCAGACGCAAGGTCGAAAAATGCATGACCATACTGCTCTTTGATTTTCTCCGCTTTATCGTACGATGTATTAAGCGCCTGTGCGATATCTGCTGTAATATGAGCGCCTGCAACCGGAATGCTGTCCGCATCGACAAGTGTACCGCGTTCATAGAACGCTACTTGTGTCAGCTGGTCTCCGATGTCGATGACACAGGCCCCAAGTTCGACTTCTGTCGGTGTCAGTATATGCTTGTAGTTATAGGCATCTGAGTAGACGTCCAGCACTTCAACACCGCATGACTCCACACATTTCAATGTGTTGATCAAAAGTGAACGGTTAGTCGTGATGACACCTGCATCTACTGCAAGACTCTGCGTCGCCACCATATTTTTAGGGTCGCTCACTTCATGGATATCATCGACTCTGAACAATTTCGGATATACCCCGATAATCTCAATGTCGCTTGCCGTATTTTTGCCGCGGATGTTTTCAAGCACTTCTTCAATATGTTCACCGTGTATTTCCGTTGATTCTCCATTAAAAGAAATTTCATTCGTCACATCATGTATTTCTGTATGGATGATCGGCATTTTTAAGAATACTTCCTTGATATCTACGCCGGAAGCAATCTGCGCCTTTTTAATCGTATCTTTAATCGCATGCTGTGCAACATCAAAATCATCGATGACACCGCGTCTGATTCCATCCGTGAAAGTTTGTCCTGTGCCTATCACATTGATACCGTTATGAAATTTCTCACCGACAACCACTTTCACGCTTGCTGAGCCAATATCTATGGCTACATAATAATGCTCTTCCATTAATAGGCACCTCCAAAACACAATTTATACTATTACACACTAACATTAGTTTACATGATAGCTATCGTCATGTGAACTATAAAACAAATATATCGTTAATTTTAATCAATTCTTATAATAACTATTGAGCGGCTGATTTATCGCTGCAGCCTGCTGATTATGCCGGCGCTGTTTTTATGATGAAGCTTTTTTTGATTTTGTGCGGATGGCATCGAGCTGTTTCTTCAGTTCATTGATAGACTGCTCAAGTTTCTGATCTTCTCTTTTCTTTCTCGCTGCCACTTCACTTTCCATTTCAAGGCGCCGCGTCTCTGCTTTTTGCGATTCATAAGGAATGAACACTGCGCCTACTTCAAGATCGATAATACCAGGCTTCACAAGATTGCCGTTCTGGTCCCGCGGCACATTTTTTGCCATGCCGGGATAGTAGTCAAGTTTGTCGCCGAGCGTCCTTAAATCCCCGATAACTTCAAGACCATCATTCATAAACAGCTGAACGCGTCTGGATGCTTCCTGGTTCGGCACAAAGTTAATTTCGGAGATGGCGTTGACAATAGCAGGATTGGTCTTGTTTAAAATAGTCACCAGCTGCTGCCGTTCTTTTCTGCCGAAATCCGAGACGACAGGTGCAGTGCTGCTGTCAATATTATTAATGGACTTCAGTACCTGGCCGTTTTCCAGCAGCGGATTGAATCCGCTGCCGTCAGCGACTACACCCACTATAGCATATTCTGTAATATCCACAGACAGTTTGTTCGGGAAATGGCGGTGAATCTCAACTTTTTTAACGCCATCCTGCATTTTTAAGTTCTGTTCCATCTTGCTGACGGGAAGCGAATAGATTCTGTCTTTCGGCGACAGATTGAGTATTTGTTTCACTTTGCTTTCTGTGATGAGCTGGGTCTTGTTGATGGTCACCTTGCCGACATAACTGATACTCGTGAACATATACAGCAGAATCAATGTCACAAGTACAACGACTGCTAAAAAAATCCCTAGCTGCAACCGATACCGATTTCTACGGTTTTTTGTCCGACCGTTAAAACTTGTGGATTTCACCACATTTGATTCAGCCATTCTATCACCTGCTATCCCATCTTCTTAACTTGCTGGATGAACTCATCACCGCGTACTTCATATGTGGGATACTGATCCCAGCTGGCACAGGCCGGGCTTAACAGGACGACTTGTCCCGGCTGTGTGAAGTGCGCGGTTTTTGCTGCGGCATCTTTGACATCCTCGCATACTTCGTAAGGAATAGCATGCTGCTGCGCAAACGCAATCAGTTTAGGTGTCGTCTCACCGAAAATATACATGCGCTCAACGTTCCCCACATGATGATCCAGATCCTCAAAGCCATTGCCGCGGTCGAGACCGCCGCACAGCCAGTGCACACGCGCTTTGAACGCATCAAGTGCGAACGTTGTTGCCAGTGTATTAGTCGCTTTCGAATCATTGTAGTACTTCACACCATCAATTGTTGCGACGTACTGCGTGCGGTGCTTAATACCTTCGAATGTAGTCAGCGTAGCGATGATTGCTTCATTGGTGATACCGGATAATTTACAGACAGCGATACTTGCGAGAATGTTTTCAAGATTATGTTTGCCGGGAAGAACGACCTGCCCGACAGAACAGATGACCTCACCTTGGAAATAAATATGGTCATCTATAATATAGGCGCCGTTCGTCTCATGGTCCGGTGAGAAATAGCTGACTTGACTATGAACCGGAAAGTCTTGCAGCAAATGCCGCTGTGCATCGTTAAAGACCAGGTAATCTTCTGCCGTCTGATTCTTAAAAATAGTCATCTTAGCCTGGACATAGTCATCCTGTGTCCCGTGATAATCAAGGTGCGCTGAATAAATGTTAGTGATAACCGCAATATGGGGTTTATACTGACGGATGCCCATCAGCTGAAAGGATGACAGCTCTGTGATCATCGTATCCATAGGGCCGGCTGTTTGCGCGACTTTTGACGCGACAACTCCGATGTTGCCACTTAACAGACCTGTTTCAGGTGAATGACTGAACATGTCGCCGATCAACGATGTCACTGTCGTCTTGCCGTTTGTGCCGGTGATTGCAATCGTCGTTCCTTCATTGATCTGATAGGCAAGCTCCACTTCAGTAATAACGGGTATATTTCTGCTGACAGCTTCCTTGAGCAGCGGTACATGGTAAGGAATACCTGGATTTTTGACGATGAGTTCGTGCGTATCAAGCAGTGTCAATGGATGTTCTTTATCTATCACTGTGACGCCCATCTCTTTCAGTTCACGGGCGTCTTGATTGTCAGTCAAGTCCTTCCCGTCATTGACCGTCACCACTGCACCTAAGCGATGAAGTAATTTTGCTGTTTCATAGCCGCTTTTTGCCAGACCGAGGACCAGTACATGCTTCTCTCTGTAATCTGTAATGTTTTTCATGTTAGTTCACTCCTAAATAAATTCCGACGGCACCGGTAATCAGACCGGCAAGCCAGAACACAATGACAATCTTCCATTCGCTCCATCCACCCAGTTCAAAGTGATGATGAAGCGGACTCATACGGAAAATTCTTTTCCCTGTTAATTTGAATGATGTGACCTGCAGCATCACTGACAGTGTTTCAAGGACGAATACTAAGCCGATGAAGAGCAGCGTGAGTTCTTGATTCAGCATGATGGATACAGTCGCAATCACACCGCCGAGCGCGAGCGAGCCGGTATCACCCATAAATAGCTTCGCCTTATATTTATTGTAGATCAGGAAGCCGCATAAACTGCCGACAAGAATCATCGTAAACACACCGATACCGAACGCCTGCTGATACATGGCAATCACCGCATAACAACTGAAGGCGATAATCGATAAGCCGGTTGCCAGTCCGTCGAGACCGTCCGTCAGATTGACTGCGTTCGAGAAACCGACCTGCCAGAAAACAATAAATACAATATAGAACAAGCCGAGTGGAATACCCATGTCAGTGAACGGCAGATTGATCGTTGTGTTCAATGCAAGCAGTCCTAATGATTTGCTGACGATATAAAACAGCACTGCGATTAAAATCTGGAATAGAAATTTCTGTCTGGAAGTCAGGCCTTGGTTATTCTTTTTGACCACGATGATGTAATCATCTACAAAGCCGATCAGCCCGAATCCTAAAGTGACGAGCATCAACAGCATGATCGGTCCTCTATCTTCAACAAACAATAGGGCGATGAGACTGATGACAAGCGTACTGATTAGGAATGTCAGGCCGCCCATCGTCGGTGTGCCGCTTTTTTTCATATGACTCTGAGGACCTTCTGTTCTGATGGACTGACCGAACTTCATTCGTTTCAGCAGCGGGATGAATAAAGGAACTAAAATTGCTGTTAATATAAACGCAGCAAGCGCGTAGGGAAATGTCTGCATGATTATGGTCGCGACGTAACGTCGCATTCTCCTTTTAATTTTGTTTTGCTTTTTCTGCTTCAAGTTGTTTCTTTAATGCATTCTCTTCATCTTTCTGGTTGGCATCAATAATATCATCGTAGGCGGGTGACTGTTTCAGCGGATCAAGCGAATCCATTTTAACGACAACCGCTTCGCCTTGTTTAATAATTTCACCTTGTGGAACAGACTGCTTGACAACGTAACCGGAGCCATCAAACTTCACCTTGATACCGGTCAGCTGTTCAAATTCCAGCAGTTCACGTTTGGACCAGCCTGAAATGTCAGGCATCATCAAGTCACCGTCTGTTGCAATGAACACTTTATCGCCGAGCAGCATCGTCTGACCTGCTGCCGGTTCAGAAGCAGTGACCGTTTTACCTGAGCCGATCATAACAGGTGCGACAGACTTACTTTCAAGAGCTGCCTGCGCTTTTTCTACAGGCATACCTGCAGTAGTAGGAACTTTAGTCGTCAGCGGCTGGTTTTTCTCTTTGCCGTTTTCAACATCCAAGTATTTCAGTGTGTTTTCCATCAGTGGTTTGTAGCCTTTCGAAACACCAATATTGTAAGCTTCCGCTGCATTTTTCTGTGCGAGTGACATCGCCATGTAGACGATGACTTTAGGATGATCCGCAGGCGCATAGCCCATGAAACTCAGTAAATACGGATTATCGCCCTGCACATAACCGCCGTGTTCTGTGTCCGGCACTTGGGCGGTTCCTGTCTTGCCGGCAATTTGGTAGTCATCAATACGGTAGTTATAAGCATGCATCTCTGAGCCGTAGACGACACTCTTAAGTGCTTTCATCGTTTCTTTCGCGGTCTGCTTTGTGACCGGTGTGCCGACTATCGTCTTTTCCCCTTGATACATCACTTTCTTATCTCCATTAATAGACTGGACGTAATACGGCTTGAGCATTTTGCCGCCATTGAGAATCGCTGTTTCAGCCTGCACCATCTGAATAGGGGTCACAGTTGTGGACTGGCCGAAGGCTGACACTTTACGGCTTAATGGATCGCCCCAGGAAATATTGCCGGTCACTTCGCCGTCAAACAGTGAATTCGTCGTCTTGCCGAAACCGAATTTTTCGTAATACTCCTTCATCTTCTTAATACCGACCTCATCCTGCAGCTTCATCATCAGAACATTGGAAGAGAGCTGGAAGCCGTGGTTCTCTGTGATCCTGCCCCACCCTGTCTTGTTCCAGTCATAAATCTTCTGGCCTTCTATTGTCCGGCTGCCTGACTTATATTTTTTGTTCGGCTGATACTTGCCTTCTTCTATCGCAGCAGCGAGACCATATGTCTTAAACGTAGAACCCGGCTCATATGTATTCTGGAACAAATCGTTCTGCCATTTGACGCCGAAGTTTTCACGCGTCTCGGGGTTGAAGGTCGGCCGCTGACTGTACCCGAGGATCTCTCCTGTTTTTGCATCAGCGACAACCGCAAATAAATCTTTCGGCGCATAGCGCTTCACCATCATATCAAGTGAATCCTCGACGAATATCTGGATGTTCTTGTCAATGGTCAAGTGAACGTCATCTCCGTCGACTGCCGGCGTGACATTCCCGGAATTCGGCAGGACATACTGCCATATATCCTGCTTATAAGTTGTTTTACCGGCTTTACCTGATAAGTAGGAGTCAAATACTTTTTCTGTGCCGAGCATTCCTTCGATCTTATTGGTCTCAGAATTTTTCTCAGCATAGCCGATTAAATGTGAGGCAAAATTGCCGTTCGGGTAAAACCGTTTCTTCTCAGAGAAGAAAGTGAGTCCCGGGAGATTCAGCGCCTCTATTTTTTTCTTCTGATTATAAGTTAAATCTTTGCCGGCTTTACCGAATTCAACCTGGAACACTTTTTTTGTCATCAGCCGGTTATACACTTCTTTTTTCGGCATATCGATAATTTTACTCAGGGCAGCAGCTGTCTTTTTCTTATTCACAACATAAGCGGGCGACTTATCTGTGTTGACCATGCGCTTATCAAGCACAGCAACAAGTTTGAAGGAACTGATGTCCTGCGCGAGCACTTCACCGTTCCGGTCATAGATGACACCACGCTTCGGCTGATTGATAATATTTCTGGCATATTTCTCACTGGCTTTAATAGATAAATCCTGTCCCGACGAATGCCCGGAAATCATTACATACGAGTATCTAAAAATCAATAGAAAAAAGAGCAGTCCGAATAACAATACTAAGAGGACTGCTCCTATTTTGTTTTTTTTAATCTTAATTGCTGCCATCTTTTTGCACTACCTTTACGTTATCATTGTTCAAGCTCAGCCCATAAGCTTTCGCTTTACTATAGATACGTTCGTAAGATGATTGTTTCATTGCTTCAGCGTTTAATTCTCCGTTAATGCTCTGCTGATGGATTATTTTACTGTCTGTTGCTGCAATTTTTACATTCATGTCATACGCATCATACTTTAAAGATAGCATATAAACACTGACCAAAGCAATCAATGCTACAAGCGCTAAATAAATCAGCTTCTCTACTTTAGAAAGCGATACAACATGGGTTTTTGCTGTAGCTTTCGTACTGCTGCCTTCATATGTGTCATAAGCTCTTTCATACGCATTACTGCCTATGTATTCTGCTGCCATGTTGTCACCCCTTATTTTAATACTTCTGCGACGCGTAGCTTCGCACTTCTTGCCCGGTTATTTTCAGCTAATTCTTCTGCTGTTGACTCAATGGCTTTTCGGTTGACTCGTTTGAGTTTAGGTTGATATTCGTCGGGGATAACGGGCAGGCCTCTAGGTACTTCAGGCCCTCTTTCATATTCCAGGAACAACTGTTTACATATACGATCTTCCAGTGAATGGAACGTGATGACTGAAATTCTGCCACCTTTTTTTACTGATTGGATGGCTTGCTCAATCGATGATTCAAAAGCGCCCAGTTCATCGTTGACCGCTATGCGTATGGCCTGAAAGACTCTTTTAGCCGGATGCCCGCCCTTGCGCCGAGCCGGTGCCGGGATGCTATCCTTAATAATATCGACGAGTTCGATTGTCGTTTCAATAGGTTTCAGTTCTCTTAATTTTTCAATGTTTCTTGCAATCTGCTTGGAAAATTTCTCTTCGCCATAACGGTAAAAGATGCTGACAAGTTTTTCATACGGCCAGTCATTGACCACTTCATAGGCAGACAGTTCCTGCGTCTGGTCCATTCTCATATCGAGTCTTGCCGCGTTGTGATAGCTGAAGCCGCGTTCTGCTTCGTCCAGCTGTGGACTTGATACGCCGAGGTCATATAATATGCCGTCTACTTTATCAATATTCAATGAATCCAGAACTTCCCGCAAGTTTCTAAAATTGTTCTTGACGAGCGTCACTTTATGCATATGATCTTTCAGGACATCAGATGCATTATTCAATGCTTTGTCATCTTGATCGATCGCAATCAAACGTCCTTTATCGGACAGCTGACTGACAAGATAAAGACTATGGCCTGCACCACCTAATGTGCAATCGACATAAACGCCGTCTTCTTTAATATCCAGCATATCGACTGTTTCACGCAATAATACGGTGATGTGATGGAACATAATTTACCTCCTAAAAATCCAGATCAATCAATTCTTCTGCTATTTCTTCATAATGCTCTTCAGTTTCTTCATAAAATGTCTGCCATACAGCTTTATCCCATATTTCTATGCGGGACGATACACCGATGACTACACATTCTTTCGTTAATCCAGCATATTCTCTCAGATGAGATGGAATGTTGATTCTTCCTTGTTTATCAAGGTCTACTTCAACAGCTCCGGAAAAAAACAATCTCATAAATTTACGTGCATCTTTTTTAGTGATGGGAAGTGTCTTTAACTTCTCTTCAATCTTCTGCCATTCGGCAATCGTGTATCCAAAAAGACAGTTGTCAAGGCCGCGAGTAATAACGAAATGTTCTGATAATTCATCACGGAATTTTGAAGGAACAATGATACGTCCTTTAGCATCCAGTTGATGCTGATATTCACCCATGAACATATCTATCACCCTGCCTTAAATATAATTTACCACATCGCCCCACTTTGTACCACTGAAAAATAAAATTTTCACAATATATTATTTATTAATTAAATAATACAAAAAAAAACCATTTCGACATTTGTCGAAATGGCTGGAAAGTATTGATGGCTATAGCGTTATAACTCAATGACAACTTGTCCTGTCGTATACACGAGTTCATCAGAAATTTTAGTAAATATGCATAAATCCGTGTCATTGATCAGCTGCAGCGGATGCCATGTCCGCTCCTGCAGACCGCCTCTTGGATTTAAGTGCAGCTCTATCTCCTTGAAGTGGCGCAGCACAATCTCATTCTTCTGTCTGAGTTCGCGCTGATAAGCCTTTCTGAAGTAATCGAGCTGTTTTAAATGATGCTCAAGATTGCTGCCAGCGATCACTTGAACCTGTTTCGTCTCGGCCAGCTCTGTTATTTCGCTGAACACAGTGGTCAGCTGCTGCTCAAGAGCGTCAACTTTTACAAGCAGCGCCTTATTCGCCTCGTCCGCCAGAAACTGCTCCTGCTGATGCTGCATGCCGCCCGTTAAAATAGCTGATATATTCAGTTCATACTGTTCGAGCAGCTTCTGAATACGCCGGTTAATATATGTTATTCTCATCCGCGGAATTAATATGGGCAGAGGACGATCTAAGTACGCAAACACATCAGCCAGTTCATTCCAGTATTTAATCTCGGACGGTCCACCGATGAAACAGAGCGTGTTGAACATTAATTCCTGCATGACCGGGCGAGTCACTACGTTGTTCGAGAACAGTTCAGGCTCTGTATCAATGAGCCGCAGCAGTTCATCCCGCGTGAATGTCACGTCAGATTTATTCAGCACGAACTTTCCTGCCGTAAAATTCAGGAGCTGCCGCTGATTGTCATATTTCATGAACAGATGGACATTGGAATTTGTCTCAATCATCTGCTGCTGCCCGCCGGCAACGGATTTCTTCTGACCGGCGATAAATGCCGCATGAATCGCTTCGTGATGCGTCAGCATATACTTGAACGTTTCTTTTTCAAGACGACGGAATGCAGGGTCATTACTGTCAATCAGCAGCAGGCCACTCTCCTTAAATAGTTCGTGAATCAGCTGCTTCACTTGATCGGTCCACGCATTCGGCAGCTCTGAAAGCAGCTGCTGAATCTGCCGGGTGCGTTCCGTCTCCTTAAGCTTTGACATGAACTCATGAACCGTACTGTGTTTTTCTTCGTCACTCAGCATAAAGTCGGAGACGGAAGTCTCCACCTGCTGCTTCGTCGCGACTTTTACTTTATTCAGTCTGACCTGACTATCATCATAAAGATAAGCATGATTGACTTCGCTGAAATCATGGTCTTCTCCTGCAATCCAGAACACTGGGATAACCGGGCGATTCAGCTGATGAGACTGTTCTCTTGCGAGCACGATAATAGAAATAATTTTATGTATGGTATACAGCGGACTGATAAATAACCCCGCCTGCTGGCCGCCGATAATCACTGGTGCCCCTTCTTTAAGCGCTGTCAGGTGATTGTCCTGCTGCTTCGTTATACCAAGCGGCTTCATGTAATCTGCAATAATGTCAGCCAGCTGCTGTGTATGCGGATGGGATTTCACTGCTGCACGTTCTTTGAACAGATGCTGAGGAAATTCCTCATGGTAACTTTTCTCGTGGTCATTGACCGTTAGTATCTCCATTGCTGATACTCCTTCACGTTATTCTTACAATAGTATAATAACTTTAAAACAATAATACAATATTCCGGCTTGTTATGAGTGAATTCACATCGCTATAATGTAAACAAGGTTATAATATGAACAAGGAGTGATGATGATGACAGAAGTCAAGAAACTAGAAATCAACTATAAGACAGCGGATGACTTTAAGAAGTTCAGAGAAGTCGGCAATCAGGAACTATGGATGGTCAATGAGCTTGAAGGCAATATGATGGATGCTGATATTGAATCCCCATTCTATGGTATCTATGTCGGAGAAAATCTTGCAGCACGTATGTGCCTGTTTAAGAAAGATGATGTGAACAACGACTACTTCAGCGATGCGACGGACTATCTTGTACTCTGGAAACTTGAAGTACTCGAGAAATACCAGCATAAAGGTTACGGCAGACAGCTGCTCGATTACGCCAAAACATTCGGGCTGCCGATTAAAACAGCGCCGCGCTTACAGGCAGCGCCGTTCTTTATCAAGCAGGGCTTTGTACCGCTTGAATATAATCTGGAACGCGACCTGAATGAGAATGTTTATGTCTGGTACCCGGCTGAACAGTAATCTTGCGGCCCGCAAAGTAAAAACCCCTTACAGCGTAAGGGGTTTTATCATTATTTAGCGACGACTTCTTTACCGTTATATGAGCCACATGACGGGCATACACGGTGAGATAATTTCATTTCGCCACAGCTTGAACATTCAACCATGCCAGGTACTGAAATTTTGAAGTGTGTACGACGTTTTCTTTTAGCTGTTTTAGACGTTCTTCTTTTAGGTACTGCCATTCTTTTCTCCTCCTCTACTTGAGACTGTTCGTTAAGACTTGCTATCAAGTAAATCTTGCAGTTTCGCAAATCTCGGATCAACTTTAGGTGTATCTTCCTGGGTTAACTGATCCTCAGCAACAACTTCCCAGCCATTGCCCTGCGTTAATGACATTTCAACGTCATCTTTAACGACACGGGCCGGTTTATTCAATACAACCAGTTCTTCAACGACAGGCTTAATATCGATCATGCCATTAATCATTTCATGTCGATTTAATTCCTCATCAAGATTAAATTCATTCATGTCAAAGATTTCAAGGGATTCAATATGAATCGGCACTTCTACCGGCTCCAGTGTGCGGGCACAGCTCATTGTATAGCTGCCTGTGATCACTAAATCAGCGTAAACTTCCTTAGTTCTCGTCGTTAACTGCCCTTCAACATGGATAGTGGATAAATCAATTAACTGAAGACTTTTAATAAGATGTGGAAACTCCATATCAGTTTCAAAACTTAACGGCGCATCCTGGTGTTTCCGAAGTTGTGTCATTGACCATTTCATAGGTTTCACCTCTTACAAACACAAAATTTATTTTAACTTTAAATATAGTTATTTGTCAAGATTTTTTCTTAACAGTTAATTTTGATACAATCAATATTATAAACTTAAAAGGCGGGAATATCAATGAAGTCAGTCGCTATCATTTCTGAATACAATCCTTTTCATAACGGCCATGCCTATCAGGCCGAACTCGCCCGCGAGCAGACAGGAGCGGATGTTGTCATCGCCATTATGAGCGGTCAGTTCACGCAGCGCGGCGAACCGGCCATCGTCAATAAATTCATCCGGGCTGAAATGGCGCTCTCTGCTTGTGACCTCATCGTCGAGCTGCCGCAGTTCTATGCCCTGAGCTATGCCAATGACTTTGCTTCAGGCGGCATTCAGGCCGCTAAATTACTGCGTGCAGATGCACTGTCGTTCGGCGCAGAAGAGCCGGACATCGATAAGCTGACGGCTGCTGTCGACCTGCTGACAGAGCCGAGTGCTGTCGACCGCGGTAAAAGTTACGCCATGATGATGGGTGAAGAACAAAGAGACTATTTCTCGCCGAACAATATCCTTGCCATGCAGTATATGAAGGCGGCACGACAGATTAATCCCGGGCTGCAGCTTGTCCCGGTTCAGCGTATTGATAGTTCTTATCATGATACAGAGATCAACGGACGGATCGCCAGCGCAACAGCAATCAGGCGTGCCGCGCTGCAACATGAAGACGTTACCCGCACTGTGCCGAGCTGGACCGGCAGGCTGCTGCTGTCAGAACAGCTGCTTCAGTGGGAACAGTTTTTCGAGATTTTGAAATACAGACTTCTTACGTCAAGCACAGACGAGCTGCGCGCTATTTATATGATGACGGAAGGACTGGAAAACCTGCTGAAAAAGCATATAGTAGAAGCAGCGACATTCAGTGATTTTATGTCCCGTATTAAGACGAAGCGTTATACTTATACACGGCTGCAGCGGCTGCTCTGCTACGTGCTGCTCAATATCAAGACTTCAGAGCGCTATCCCGAAGTCAGCGCTGTCAGAGTGCTCGCTATGAATGATAAAGGAAGGCGCTACTTAAAGACACTGCCGGGCGAACATTATTATACGATGACCAATAAAAAGAACGCACCGCTTTTTCATCTTGAAATTAAAGCGACACGTCTTCATAATTTAATAAGCGGCAGCGGGATGACCGACTTTAACACGCCGGTGATTTACCGGTCCTGATATTTTTGTTGCAGTGCTTCCGCCACTTGAAGCGGCACGATATCACTCACGTTACCACCGAACTTGGCTACTTCCTTCGCAATGCTCGAGCTGATGAATGAATACTTGTTGTTCGTCATCATATAAAGCGTTTCAATGTTGTCGTTCAGTTTTTTATTCATGCTCGTCAGCTGCATTTCATATTCAAAGTCACTGACTGCCCGTAGTCCTCTGACAATTGTTTCTGCTCCGATTTTCTCGCAGTAATCAATCAGCAGGCCTTCGAAGTAGCCGACATGGACATTCGGCAAGTCTTTAGTCACTTCTTCGATCAGCTGCACCCGCTCTTGAATCGTGAAGAAACCGGTCTTATTTGTATTGCGCAGCACAGAGACATGCACTTCATCAAAAAGTTTGGCGCTGCGCGTTATAATATCCAGGTGGCCAAGCGTAATAGGATCAAAGCTTCCCGGCACTACTGCTTTTTTAATTGTCATTTGTATTACCTCTTAATATTGTAATTTTGATGGAACCATAAACTTCTTCTTTGATGCGTTCAAAAGAGCGGCAGTCTACCAGCTCCTCCTTGTCACACTCGCACATGATCAAGCCGTCAGCTGCCAGCAGCTCATACTCCTCAATCAGTGCGAGCGACTGATTGAGAAGCCCTTTACGGTAAGGCGGATCAAGAAAAATGAGATCAAACTGCAGGCCGCGCTTATTCAATGCTTTCAGTGCTCTGAAAGCATCATTGCGATACACTTCTGTAGGTTCTGTCACCTGCTCCAGATTGTGTTTGATAGCTTTTACCGCATCTATGCTGCCATCAACAAAAATCGCCTCATCCAGACCGCGGCTGAGCCCCTCGATGCCGAGTCCACCGCTTCCGGCGAACAAGTCAAGGCCTCGACCGGACAACGGGCCGAGTATGTTGAAGATGTTTTCTTTTATTTTATCTGTCGTCGGTCGTGACGTCATGCCCCGAGCGGCAGTAATCTGTTTTTTCTTGTATTTTCCTGCGATGACCCGCATCATTTCACCTACTTAATCTATAATAAAGGAGCACTATCATGTCACAATCATTTATCAAACTCGGCGATGGCTACAGCGATTTCTTTGAGCTTGAGGAGCTCATCAATTATAATCACGACAGAATTCATAAAATTGTCTGTCTGCATACGACCCTCGAACAAAAACCGAAGACGAGCGTACTGCTCATTATGAAGCCCACCCGGCAAGGAAATTTCCAAGGTATTTATTCTATCTTCGAAGCCATCCCTTACCCTTATCCAAAAAGCAACAAGCGCTTTGATTTTATCAAATCATGGGCGGCCGGGCAATCTCTGCCGCTCGCTGAGCTTGAAGTGAAGGCGAAGCATCACTTCTTTGAAGATGCGCTCTACTTCAATTATTTGACCGGCGTGCTGAGGCTGCAGCGGCTGTTACCCCCGATGCGTTGATTCATAACTCCGTTCCAGCGAACTGTACGGAGAGATCTGCACGTCCACCACATACTTAAGCTTTGCCAGCTGTTCCAGCACGTCATCCGTCTTCTCTTTATCGATATAGAGGGACAGCCATTTGTCTTTTTTGCTGGAATAGACAATATGGCCGAACTTTCTGATCTGCCGTTCATGTTTCGGACTTTTTAAATATACGATTAAATGTGTTCGTTCAATAATATTCATTGTAAAAACCTCGTCTCACAGTTTCTTTAATAGTATCATTAACTTTAGTAAAATATAAAGCATCAAAATATGAAGGAGGCACTATCTTGAATAAAAAAAGAACGATAGCAGCATTGGCAGCGGTCACGGTATATATGGGCGCCACCGCAGCCATGAAAGCGATGATCAAGCCGCATAAAAGAGCGGTCAAGCCTTATTTCAGCAGCCGCTCACCTTACATCTTTGCGCACCGCGGCGGCATGCAGTTAGCTCCAGAAAACACGATGGCTGCCTTTAAGGAAGCGAAAGCCTTTCAAGTCGACGGCTTTGAAATCGACATCCGGCTGACTCAGGACGGAGAAATCGTCGTCTTCCATGATGCTTATGTGGACCGTGTTTCCGACGGCTCCGGAAAAGTATCAGAACTGACGCTTGAAGCATTGCGGTCGCTCGATGTCGGCTATCATTTCAAAGATGTCTATGGAAATCATTCGTTCAGAGGTCATCATGACGCTAAAATCGTGACATTGAAAGACTTGATTGAAGCATTTCCCGGCATGCGTATCAATATAGATATAAAAGACGCGCCGGACACTACAGCCGGCAGACGCGTACCGTCCCAACTGTATCAGCTGATTGATGCGCTCGACGCATTTGACCATGTGCTGGTCACAAGTTTTTATGCTGAACAAGTGCAGCGCTTCAAACATTACGCACAGGACCGTGTCGCAACGGGAGCAAGTCAGACTGAAGCCGCTAAAGCATTCCTGCTCTTTAAACTCGGACTCGGTCAGCTGTATCAGCCGGCGATTGACACATTCCAGCTGCCGGTGCACTACAGCGGCATCCGACTGGATAATCCCCGTTTCATCAGCTACTTGCAGCGCTATAACATAGCGGTCGGATACTGGGTGATCAATACCATTGATGAAATGGACGACCTGCTCACTAAAGGCGCTCATACGATTGTCACCGACCGGCCGGACCTCGCTTATCATTTAGTACAGGAAAAATACAGGAAGTAATGTGAATACCCCCCTCGCGTGCGAGGGGGGTATTGCACGGCTGTCCTCTTCTTTTATATGAAGCGCTTATCCTCCAGTGCTTTCACCCGGTAGATGGTAATCAATTTATAGTTGATTTTCTCTTCAATGTAAAGACCGTTTGCTTCTATGACACTGCTCAGTGACTGACCGACTCGGTCATACAAGTAGATGACCCCCTGCTTTTTGAGCACGCGCCTCAGTTCGGCCGTGATGGCACTTTTGTGATACAAAGACTGAAAAGGCACTGCAACTATCGCATAGTTCACTTTCCGGCTCTTATAAGGAATATGTTCAGGTTCAAGCAGCTTATAGGAGAAATGGGGATATAGATGAATGGCAGACTGCATCAGTCGCGGCGACTGATCCACATAGTAACCTTTAATCCCCCGCTCTTTATCTATACGGCTCAGTATACGGCCGTGATGACAGCCCAGACAGAGGACTTTCGCTTTAGCCGCAATATCATGCTGCTGTGTGATCCACTGTTCAAACTCATGGATCAGTACATTGTGCACAGCCAGCAGCCGGTAAACTTTCTGCGGCGGCAGCGTGATGAATTCGTTCCGTGCCTTCCATTTTCTTCTCAGCTGATCCTGAAACTTTTCCTCATTCATGTCAATCGCTCCTTATGCTGAACATGAACAGCCGCCGCCGCACTGGTGATCAGCTGTAAAGAATGGATTCCCTCTGTCAACTTTAATTTCACTCGATACCGCAGCTGATACGCTCACGATGACTTCATCAAGCAGCGTCTGTAAGGCGGTCTCAGCCTGTTTAGCAGCAGCGACCATTGGATGCAGGTCATAGGCCTTTTTGGCGCGTCTTGTCTCCAGCATGACCTCCATATAGTCCGGATGGTATCTGCCAAAGCGCATCACTTCATCGTAACGTTCCTTCAGTCTGATAAATCGTTTCCTTAACCGCTCAACTTCCGGGTCACATTGCATTTGCAGCGTATTATTTCTATAATTAATATAACTTTCACTGCTGAGAATCATGCGGTTGATGCCTTCTGCATAATCCAGCAGCTCAAAGATAGTCTCATCGTATACCATGGCACACCTCTTCCTGTTTCAGCAAAAATTATACCATAAACTTAAGGAGCATCCTATGCGCGAATTCAAACAGTCTATCGACCTGCAACTAAAAGACATCTTTGAGCGGAACAATCCAGCTGAACTGGCCGCGGTTATGACGCTGCTCTCTCAGTTCGACGGCCGGCCGAAAGACACGTGGCTGCAGAAAATCTATCCTTTTGAGATGGCCTTCTCCGGCGACACCGGCACTCTCAAAGTATCACGGACCGAACTGATGGATAACAGCCTCGGCATTCTGCACGGCGGTATCGTGATGCTGATGGCTGATACACTGATGGGCACGCTGTGCAATGAAGTTGTGCCGGCCGGCAAGCGGGTCGTCACTCATGAAATGACGACGTACTTCACAAAAAAAGGCACGGGTGCTGTCATCTCTGCCCGTGCCGACATCATTAAAAAAGGGTCGACCACTTATCTTGTGACCTGTCAAGTATTCAATGACGATGACTTAATTAGTTTTGCGACCGGCAGTTTCTTTCTTATTGACCTTCCGCCCGCTCGATGAATACAAGTGACGTATAACCACCTGAAATACCGCCGCCCATTTCGTTGAACTTACTGTTCAGCAGCTGCTCTCTATGTTCATCCGAGTTCAGCCAGCTGTTGATCAGACTCGGCACATCTTCAAAGTTATAAGCGATATTCTGGGCAAAATCTTTATAGTCAATATTCTCATCTTTCAGCTGCGTGCCGATATCATTCTCTACTTGAGTGACTACCTTCCCGCTTTTTCTGCTGAGTTCAGCTACCTGGAACTGAGCGGTATGATTGATGAGTTCATTCGTTGCAAGCGGTTTTCTGCCGTTAATTTCGCGCATGATATTAGTCAGCTCAAACATCGTCAGTACATTATTCGAATTAATTGAGATCTCATCAATTGTATGATCCAGCTGTTGCGGTGTCCGTTCAATGATTTCACCGTTATAGCTCATGGCATACGGCTGCATTTCGACGAGCACAGGTCCGGTCATATACTTCACCGCCATCACTTTGCTGGTCAGCCGGTCAACAAATACTTGGGCATATATATTCCCGTACTGCAGCAGCAGCTGTGTTTTGACATCGACTTCCGACAGTTCAAACCGGTACTTACCTTTAGCGGTCTTTATGACAGGCTCAGTATTGATGGTCGTGCCGTTAAAAATCTGCGCGGCATCCGCTGTAATTTTCAGCGGATATGTGTCAGCGGCTTTACCGGTCGCATAAATCATTACAATCCGCTTGTCTTTCACACCACATATATAATATTTATCGTGAAACTGAAAAATATAGTTGTCATAGCTGTATTTCGACGGATAGATGCGTTTTGGATAGCCGTAGCGGTCTGTAAAGTCATTAATTGACCTGCCGATATAGACACCGATGCCTTTCGTCAATTTCGGGTTGGCCGGCTGTGTGCTGTTATCATTGATCTGTTCCGTCGGCTTCGATACTTTTTCCGGGTTTTCAAGGACATCGAATTTCAGTGACGGTGAATAAAATAAATAGAACAGAAAAACGGCGGCGAACAGGACGGCCAGTAATTTTATCAGAATATTTTTCATAAGCGCCTCCTGGCCTTTTTATCATTATATTATACAATATTTACTCTGAAAAAAATATCTGATTGCAAGCCGCGTCATTTTGTCTTAAAATGAGAAGTGAGCATAACGAGGGAGGATTATTCAATGGTATTTGAAAATTCAGGAATTGAAAATATAGTTGCTGACCAGACATTGATTCAGCATGTAATGAATAAACATGGTTTTAATCTTGGCGGCCATTGGGATTACGAGCGTGTCACATATGACTTGAAATATCAGCTTGAAGAAGGCGTTTATTACTTGCGCATACCTGGCTATGCAGTTGACGGTGATGTCGGTGCGAAAAATGCCACGCTGCAAATGATGGATCCATATTTAGGTAAACATTATTATCCGACCGGTATTGAATACGGTGAAGATGAATACTTCCCTGAAGCAATGGTTGAGCATTGCAAACGTACAATAATGAACGTATATCATGATATCCGTGCTTTACTTGCTTAAGACGTGGTTGCCACGTCTTTTTTATTATTCACTTTGAGGTGCTGGAATGCTTAAAAAATGGCTGACGAAACGAACAATGACTATTGCATTAGTAATCATTCTTTTAGTGCTTTTTGTCTACTTTATACTACCGATCTCTATCCCGCTCATCATCGCCCTGCTGCTGGCTTTGATGATCGAGCCGCTGATCAGACGGCTTGAGCTGAAATTCGGCAGCCGTAAATGGAGTGTCACTACCATTTATTCATTGATACTTGGACTGCTGCTACTGTTCATCTATTTCTTTCTGACTAAGCTGATTCAGAATATTATTCAGCTCGCCACAGATCTACCGGCTAAGATGAACGGGCTCATTGATGCGTGGTCACATATTGAAGCGCGAATCAATACCATTCTACCGGCAAGCGTGACAACCGCAATTAACGACGAAGTACAGAAGTTCCTGCTCTCTATGAGAGATAGCATCGTTAGTTACTTCAATGTTGAAAATATTACCGGCTTCATTTCAGCACTGCCCGAGCTGCTTATTTCAGGACTCGTCTTTTTAGTAGCATTATTTTTGTTCATGCTGGAAATACCGAAAATCAAGCAGTTCTTCAGAAATCATATGTATGACTCGACCTATCAGAAGTCATTATTCGTCTGGAAGCGGATTTCCGGCTCTATCTTCGGTATGATACGTGCGGCATTCATCTTATCATTTATCACCTGGGTGTTCACATTCATCGGCCTGCTGTTCATTACCTTTGAAAATGCCCTCGTGATGAGCCTTGTCATCTGTGTGGTCGATCTGCTGCCGATTGTAGGGGCAACAGGAATCACTATTCCATGGGCGCTCTACGAATACTTTACCGGTGACCATATCATGGCGGTGAAACTGATTGTCCTTTCATTATTCCTGCTCGTGCAGCGAAAAGTGCTCGAACCTAAAGTCATGGGTAACGGTGTCGGCCTCAGTCCATTGCCGACTTTAATTGCGATGTACATCGGTCTTAAACTGATGGGCTTCATCGGCTTCTTCGTCGGACCTATCGTCCTTATCCTCATTCTGACTTTTATTGAATCAGGAGCGATTAAGACTAACTTTAAAATATAAAAAGGCCTTGACATTGTGTCAAAGCCTTTTTATATTTAGTGGCCTAATATCGCTTTAATGACTGACGTTGTTTCTCCGCCGTGATAGAACACATAAAGCAGCAAGTAGACGGCCACACCTGTAATCGCTGTAAAGAACCAGATGACTGAAGTGATCGGCCCGATTTTACGGTGCAGCTTAAGTTTTCCTTTCAGACCTGACCATATATTCACAAGTCCCATAATACCACCGATAGTCGCGAGATTGATATGGAATACAAGAAAAATCGTATAGTAAAGTTTGAGACGATGCGGTCCTCCGAAAGAAGTGTTGCCAATAAAAACCGTTCTAGTGGCATAGATGATAAAGAAGGTCAACGCGCAAATCCCTGCGATTAACATAATCTTTTTATGTGCTTCTATATTGCCTTTAGCAATCTGGTACCATCCAATGGCTACAAAAATCGCACTGATGACAATAAATGATGTACTGATCGTCGGTAAAATTGGTAAGTTCATAAGTTCTCCTATCTGAATTGATTAAAATATGCCTGCTCCTGACGGCGCCGCTCTAAACTTCTCATCGTTGTGTGTTCTTCATCTTTTCCTTCACTGTACTTCCAGCTGAAGAAGACATAGAACAGCATGACGGCAAAGAAGAGCTCCTGCAGTACTTTCATGATGACGCCACCTGTCTGCTGGTCTTCCAGTGAAGACATATTCGTAAAGTACTGAGGCCCCGAAATACCACTTGAAGCCAAAATGTTATCGAGCGTCCCTGATGGCACACATAAACTCATGGCGTTCATCCAGGCTTTAGGATCAGTGTACGTCTTGTACATCGGCTGCTGGGCAAAGATAATGAGTCCGCACGACGGCGTCAGCAGTACGCCGATCATAAAGATAAAGAGCATTTTCTGCAATCCGGAAAGCTGTGATCTCTGCAGCTGGCTGCGATTGAATACTGGGAACCACATCACAAAGGCTGTTACTGAAAGTAAAATCGTATATACTGCATGCAGTGCTGCATTGGTCTTAAGGAAATCAAGGACAACCGGCAGGTGATAGATGCTGAACAGTCCATTGAAGACCACAAGTGCTACGACCGGGCGCGTCATCAGCTGGAACACCGGCTTAATGACCGGACGCGAGATGATGTAATCAACGAAGTAAGCAGGCACAGCAAAATACAGCATCGGAATGACTAATAAATACAGCATTGCCATCTGCAGCATATGGAAGCTGAAGACGATGTGACTGAGCAGATCAATCGGGCCACCTTTTAATAAGTAGATGAGAACGACAGCGATCAGTAATAAGACCGTTTCACTTGCCTTCAGCAGACGATTTCCCGCTATGCCGTGTCTCCATTTTGTTACAGCCATAAAATACAGCACTGTTAAAAACACTACAATCAACAGGTAGTATGGACTCCAGTTCGCCATAAAACCAAATATAGAAATTGAGCTTAAACGACCCATACCATCACTCCATAAAATATTCTCACTTTATTATAAACGATAGCAAAGGTGAGACAAACGGGCAATAACGAAAATTCTATGTCAATTTAAAAACACCGCTGACAAGTCAGCGGTGTTTTTGTTGTTATTTCAGCGGTGAACCTAACCACATTAAGTAGAGCGCAGTGACGACGAATGTCATCGCAAGGAACATACCGAAAAGCATGAACAGCTTAGCAATATCATGTCCTTTATGCTTCATGTGCATGAAGTAGAAGAACTGAAGAATAACCTGTATTAACGCCAGTAATAAAATGACTGGCAGTACAAAATCTTTGCTTAAGCCGGCTGCAGTCATTGCAAAGGCAATGAACGTCAAGAAAATCATGACAGCGAATGTAGTGACCTGCATTCTCATTTCTTCTGTTCTTACGCGTTTATCGTACTCAAATCTTGCTCGGTTGAACACGGGTGCATGAACCGCTGCACTGTGTGTTTCAACAGTGTCTACGTCTCTTACTTTCACATGTTCAGTGACCTGCTGTTCGTTGATTACTCGTTTGTTTTCGTGATTTGTCATTATCCCAGCACCCCTAACAAGTAAACTACTGTAAAGATGAATACCCAAACAACGTCAATGAAATGCCAGTATAGAGAAACTGTATTGAATTTAGCAGCGTTATATACTGACAAGCCGCGAGAATTGTTTCTGACAACCAGCAGGATCATCCAGACAAGTCCGATTAATACGTGGGCACCATGTGTTCCGACTAAGAAGTAGAACGCACTACCGAACGCGCTTGATCTGAACGTATGACCTTGATGAATATATTCAGTGAACTCATAGATTTCAAGAGCCAGAAAGCCGAAGCCCAGTAAAATCGTGATGATAAACCATAATCTCATCTTACCGAAGTTATAGTTTTTCATGTGGTAAATAGCATAGACACTTGTCAGTGACGATGTTAACAGTAACATCGTCATAACAAATGCGAGTGGTAAGTGGAATAACTGTTTTGCTAATAAGTGTTCCTGGTTAGGTACATGGTCTTTCAGTGTCAAGTAAGTTGCAAACAATGAAGCGAACAATGCTGTCTCACCGCCCAGGAAAACCCAGAAGCCGGTCAGTTTGTTCTTTCCTTCCATCGATGCAGTTTCAGGATGGCTCGGCCATCTTTCAGCCGTCATTGGTTCTTCTACATGTGCCATTATTTCACACCTCTTTCATACTCAATTAACTCTTCTTTGGAGATATGGTAACCATGATCATCCATAAGAGAACGAGCAATCATTCCGCCCGCTGTAATCGCAAGGCCAAGGCCGATGATGAAAGGAGCCCATGGCTGTACTGGTAATTCCTTAACTGCTTCAATTGCCCAGTCTTTACCATCAGCGAAATACAAGGCACCGAATGCTGCTACAAATAATCCGAGTGATTGGATAAACGGAATAATTGAATTGTTAGGCATATGGATTTCACCTAAAGATTCAGCCGGTAAGATTTTACCGTCGCCTTTAGTTTTCTCCAGCCAGAATGCATCTAAACCACGTACTAATGGTGTTTGAGCAAAGTTATAGAATGGCACTGGTTGTGGTAATGACCATTCAAGCGTACGACCGTCGCCCCATGCATCGCGACCAACGCGAGGTGCTTTAGCGAATGTCATGATGATGTTGATTACTGTAATAATCACTGCTACGGCCATTGTTAAAGCACCGATAGTAGAAATCATGTTGAATAAGTCATAGCCTTGTCCTGGTAAGTATGTGAAGACACGTCTTGGCATACCCCATAGACCAAGGAAATGCTGTACTAAGAATGTTAAGTGGAAACCTGTGAAGAACAGGACAAAAGCAATTTTGCCCAGCTTATCGCTCAGCATCTTACCGAACATTAACGGCCAGTAGAAGTGAAGACCTGCCAGTAAGGCAAACACGACACCACCGACGATAACATAGTGGAAATGCGCAACGATGAAATACGTATCATGGAACTGGTAATCCGCTGGAGCAGAAGCCTGCATGATACCTGTAACCCCACCCATTACGAATGAAGGGATAAACGCTAGTGCATAAAGCATAGGTGTCGTAAATTCAACACTACCGCCCCAGACAGTTAACAGCCAGTTGAAGACTTTAACCCCTGTTGGTACTGCAATCGCCATTGTTGCTAAGGCGAAGATGGCATTCGCTGTCGGTCCAAGACCTACGGTGAACATATGGTGCGCCCACACCATGAAGCCAAGGAAACCAATCAGTACAGTGGCAAATACCATTGCTGAGTAACCGAACAATCTTTTACGTGAGAATGTCGGGATGATTTCTGAGAAAATACCAAATGCCGGTAAGATTAAGATATATACTTCCGGGTGACCGAAAATCCAGAATAAGTGTTCCCAGATAATCGTGTTACCACCTTGAGAGACAATGAAGAATCCTGTACCGAACATTCTATCGAAAATCAGTAAGAATAAACCGATAGTCAGTGGTGGAAATGCGAAGACGATTAGTGCACTGGCAACGAATGTTGTCCAGGTGAATAGCGGCATACGCATGTATGTCATACCTGGTGCTCTCATATTAACAATGGTTACAAGGAAGTTAATCCCAGCAATCAATGTTCCGGCACCAGAAATCTGTAAACCTAATGCATAGAAGTCAATACCATGACCTGCTGATGCCAGTGAAAGTGAAGCGTATGATGTCCAGCCGGCATCAGGTGCGCCGCCAAGTAACCATGATAAGTTCAGGAAGATTCCGCCGAAGAAGAATAACCAGAAACCTAATGCATTCAAGAATGGGAATGCAACGTCACGCGCACCGATTTGCAGCGGCACGACCGCATTCATAAATGCGAATAACAAAGGCATTGCTGCAAGGAAAATCATTGTAGTACCATGCATTGTAATGATCTGGTTGAATAGACCTGCTGATACAAAGTCGTTTTCCGGTACTGCCAGCTGGATACGAATGAACATCGCTTCCAGACCACCCATAGCGAAGAACAACCCACCCATAATCAAGTAAAGAATCGCAATTTTTTTGTGGTCAACAGTGGTCAAGTAATCCTTGACTGTTGCCCCAAATCCTCTTTTAGTCTGTGTAGACAATTGTGTAACCTCCCTTTAAACTTTAGTTCCCGACTTTTCGTTCCATTAAGTATTTCGCTAATGCATCGATATCGCTGTCAGAAACTTTGTACTGCCCAGCCATTTTATTTCCTGGTTTAACACTGTCTGGATCTTTGATCCATTTTTTCAAGTTCTCTTCGTTGTGAGTGAGGACACCGGCGATTCTTGTTCTGTCACCGAATTCTGTTAAGTTAGGACCTTTTGACCCTACACCGGTCGGCGTTACGGCGTGACATCCTGCACATGACTGCTTGAAGACTTTTTCCCCGTCTTTAGCGTCGCTGCTTGAGGCTACCGGTTTTTTAACTGCCTGCATATCGCTGACCCATTTATCGAATTCAGCTTCAGGAAGCGCTCTAACTTTGAAGTCCATCAATGCGTGAGAAGGACCGCATAACTCTGTACATTTACCATAGAACATATTGTTTGCTTCTTTAGCTTTCTTGTCATCAAAAATCAAATAGAATTTATTGATGTTTTCTACGTTCGTATCTAGTTTACCGCCGACAGCTGGAATCCAGAATGAGTGTTTAACATCTGCTGAATGCAGACGGAAGTATACTTTTTTGTCAGTCGGTACAACAAGTTCCTGAGCAGTGACAATCTTCTGGTTCGGATATTCAAACTCCCACCAGTACTGATGCGATGTCACATTGACAATCATCTGCTTGTTCTCACCTTTAGAGTTTACTTTGTCCATTGCTCTGACATCTGCAAGTTTAAAAGTAAGTAAGACAGTCGGCACTGCAAGGATGATCAGCAGGATAATCGGGAACAGCGTCCAGATGATTTCCAGCTTCATATTTCCGTGTACTTGTTTCGGCATAAAGTTTTCGCCAAGTTTACTACGTCTGCTGCGTAAAATCGCTAAGATGAAGACAACGATCACGACAATAATGACGAAGAGCATGATGAAGATAGAGAGCATCATCAAGTCGAATTGTTCTTTTGCTACTTCACCTGCTGGACGAAGTGTTGATAAGTAAGGCTTGCCACACCCTGCCAGCGTCATTACCAGCACAAAAATCAGGCTAAACAATTTTAAGTTCTTCAAATTGTTTTTCATTAAAATAAACCCCTCTTTCACTCATTCATTATTAAATCATTTGAACTAAAGTAACTACCACTATCATAACAAAAAAGAGCATTAAATAGTTTAAAGAATAAATAAACATTTTCATTGCCCATTTCTCTTCATTCAGTCCTTTTCGGAAGCCTGACAGTACCAGACCTAACCAGCCCAGATTGAGAAGAGAAGCTAATACGACGAAGACCGTTCCTAACTCTCCCATGAACAGCGGCGCAGGAATCAGCGCAAGCACCCATAACAGCATGCCTAGTCGAGTGCGGCTGAATCCTTTGACTGCCGGCAGCATCGGTATGCCTGCCAGACGATATTCTTCTTGACGCTTAATGGCAAGTGCATAGAAATGAGCAGGTTGCCAGGCAAACATAATAATAAATAGCATCCACGCTGTCTTTGACAATGACGGATCGATGCATGCCCAGCCGATTAATGGCGGCACAGCACCTGGAAAACTACCTACAATAGTGTTTGACACTAAATGACGTTTAGACCAGACGGAATAAAGGACGACATAGCCGAAAACCCCGAGAAAACCGATGACGCCTGTAGTTGTATTGATCATAAACAGCATGATCTCACCTGTAACAATGAGAAGGACAGCCAGCTTTAAAATACTGGCGCTGCTTATTTTACCGGTGACGCTCGGTCTGTTCATCTTGCTCGGCATTAATGCATCTATATCCTGATCATAAAAATTATTTAATGCACAACTCCCACCCATAATCAAAGTCGACCCTAAAAGCATCGTAATGACTTCTGGCATGCTGCCTAGAAATGATTGCCCGGTCATCACAATGGCAAGCCATGCTGCAGCGAATGTAGGAATCAAGTTACCTTGTACAAGCCCAAGTTTTATAATCGCTTTAACGTCTTTAATTGTTAACTTCTCATCAGCCACTGTAATGTCTCTGATGATCGTTTCATTTTGCATATCCACCCTCCTTTAGCACTACTGACGCATATAATAACAATAATAAATCAAAAACGTCACATTTTCTATACCATTTAAAAATAAAATTATGACATTTTCTCCTTGAACAGCTGCTGTCAAAGTTCATGGATGTGACACATTTACATATGAGAATCACTGTTATACTATTATTTAAGTGTATGTGTGGCAATTCGTTCTGATTCTCTTTTATTCTACCATATGTACTTATAACTTATAACTTGAATTTTAATGATTGTGATGATTATAGAGGTGAATTTAGTGTTAAAAGAAAAGAATTTAAAATGGCTGTCAGTATTCACGACTATATTGATGCTGATTGTCCAGATCGGCGGGGCGCTCGTAACTAAAACCGGCTCTGCTGACGGCTGCGGTAAATCATGGCCGCTCTGTCATGGTCAGTTTGTCCCTACGCAAATCCCGAAAGAAACATTGATTGAGCTCGCCCATCGCGGCGTTTCAGGGCTCGCTCTAATTTCTGTGACATGGCTGGTCATATTAAGCATTAAATATCTCGGCCATAAAAGAGAAACAAAATTTCTCTGCTTTATGAGTATCGCTTTTATCTTTGCCCAGGCATTGATCGGTGCGGCCGCTGTCATGTGGCAGCAGAACAATTTCATTCTGGCGCTTCACTTCGGAATTTCACTCATCAGCTTCAGCTCGGTATTTCTTTTAACGCTTATAATATTCGAGGTGGATCAGAAATTCGATGCGACGCAGATCGTCATTAAAAACCATTTGCGCTATCATACAATCGCCATCACCTGCTACATTTATCTTGTCATCTATAGCGGTGCTCTTGTCAGACATGCTCAGGCCAGTCTTGCCTGCCTCAGCTGGCCGTTATGCAGGCGCGGCACTTTCGCGCTGCCCGCTAACTTCTATGAGTGGGTGCAGATGAGCCACCGGACTCTTGCTGCTATTCTTTTTTTCTGGCTGCTCTATTTGTTCATTCATGCAGTGCGTCATTATCGACAGTACCGGGTGATTAAATTTGGCTATACTATCGCTTTCGCTTTAGTCTGCCTGCAGGTGACGACCGGCGCCTTGAGCGTCCTGACGATGCTGAATTTGAATATCGCGCTTTTGCATGCCTTGTTTATCACATTGTTATTCGGCTTGCTATGCTACTTTATTCTACTGATATCAAGAGCCCGACTAAGAAGCTGAATAAATCCCCGCGGCCCAGGAAGGACCGCGGGGATTTATTATGATGCTGTCTTATATGAATAACTTGTTTTTATCAACCGGGATATGGGCAGGATCAGCTTGGCGCATGACGTGAACTGAAGCTTCCACATGCATCTTTAATATAAACTTTTCTCGGCATGCCATTCAGCTCGAAGTAACCTCAGCGATATCCATCAATTTCTTTAAAAATATGCCGGCCGGACCAGCCTATTCATTATACCTTTGATTTTAAAGAACGCCAAAATGACACATACAGCTATTTATTTTCCGCTTCCTGCTTGACGTGCTTGGAAGCCATCAGCAGCAGGCCGACTGCTATTGAAAGGCTGAGCATACTTGAACCACCGTAACTGAGAAACGGCAGCGGCACACCTGTCAGCGGAATCAGCCCCGAGACACCGGCCATGTTGATGAACGTCTGGATACCGATATAACTTGCCACACCGACGCAGATCAGTTTATAAAACAGCGATTTGGCAAGTGCGGCATAGAGAAAACCTTTGTAGACGATAAAGAACAGCAGAAAAATAACCACTAGCACGCCGACAAGGCCGAGCTCCTCAGCGATAACCGCAAAAATGAAATCGGTATGCGGCTCGGGCAGATAACCAAGCTTCATAATCCCGTTACCGAGCCCTCTGCCGAATAATCCGCCATTACCGATAGCAAGCAGTGAGTTGGACAGCTGGTAGCCGATCCCGCTTTCGTCCTTGAATGGATTCTGCAGCACTTCAAACCGCTGCGACTGGTGCTTCAGCAGCAAATGCCCGGTAAATAAATAAGTACCCAGCATAATCAGTCCGGTCACACCACCGACAATAGCCGCCATGATCATCATCGGCTTAAAAGCAATTCCGGCATACAAGAAGATGCAGGCAATAATCATCATGATCAGCATCATCGAACCAAAGTCAGGCTGCAGCAGGACAAGCCCTGAACAGAGACCGATCAAAACTAAAGGTGCCAGCAGATCGACGCTCATCTTGCTTAAGTTTTTCTTTTTGTCATAAATATAGGCAAGGTAGATGATGGTCACTATCTTCAAGAACTCAGAAGGCTGCAGACTCATCACTCCTAAGTTGATCCAGCTCTTTGCCCCGTTGATTTCTGTCCCTGCAATCAATGTCAGCAGCAGTATAAAAAGCATGACCACAATCGCGAACTGCTGGAAGCGCTTGTTTTTAATGATATTGATATGCATGAAGTAAGCCATAAAAAACACGATACCGAATCCGAGAATCACAGCGAACAATTGACGCACGTAGAAATAAGTAGAACTGACCGGACCGCTGCCGCCTGTCAGCATCCCTCTCGGCCCTGCCACAATACTGGCGCTGTAGATCATCACAAGACCGATCAGACAAAGAGCCACATAGGAAATCAACAATGTAAAATCAACATATTTCGAATACACTCTTATGTAATCAATAAATCTTTTAAGCTGGTACATCAATTCAATCACTCAATTCTAATAAAAAATAGTCTAAAGCGCCGGCTCTAGACTTCTATACATTCGTAAAAGCATCATGCAGCTTGGACAGTTCTTTTTCCAGACTGGACAGCAGTGCTTTCCCTACTTCTCTATCAATAAGACCCACTTTGACCGCAAAATCCACTTCACGGCTCAAACCAAACATCTGGGTATCCAGAACTTCTTCGTATAGCGGACATTGGGGCATTGTTAAGTTATCCATCTGCACTTTGATCAATTGCAGGATTTTATCTGCATCTTGATGTAGCTGGTCATATGCCTGTTGTTTATAATTCACTTCCTGCATAGACATACACCCCCGTTTATCATTCTATAATATAAAATTCTATATGAGCACCCGCTAAAAATCAAGCAAAATAGTGCTGTCCTTATGTTAGAATGGCTATGAAGGAGTGAATGAAATGATTATTCAGATTAAAGGCAATGTAAAGTTCCCTATCACACTCGATCCATCCACATGGATATTCGATGATAGAAAAGTCACTGTTGAAGAAATGGAACAAGGGAAGAAGACCGGAGTGGCACCGATCAAGTTCAAGGACAACCGGGAATGGAACCGTGATATTTTAGAAGGTGCTTCAAAACCGCCGACATTAAACTCTGAAAAGAAGTTCAAAAAGCAGGCACTGCTTGAAGGAACATTCGTCATCAATATGGAACCATTCTTTGTCAATGCGGAACCCGGGGAAGATGCAGCTGTCATCGCCCTGTCTAATGAAGAAACGACTGAAGAAATCGCACTGACTGATTTGACTGATCTTTACTTCCAGTTCTCAAAAGAAGGTAAACGCCTGTATCAAGACGGCATGGTCGATGCATTTGTCTATAATAACGGCTATAAGCAGCGCATCAATCATGTGACTGCTATCACTATTAAATAAGTGCTGAGCGCGACTCATTTAAAACTACACATAAAAAAGGAGACCTTTCGGTCTCCTTTTTTAGTTCGCAGTATGCTGTCTTTCTTTATGCAGTCGGTAGCGGTAAAGTCCGAGGACAATCGCCGCGATGATCAGACTTTCCCCGACCGGCAGAAATACTGCCAGGAAGTTCAGTATGATGCAGCCGAGAAACAGCATAATATAGATGACAACATTCTGCCAGAGCTTTAACTTTCTTGCAAATCCAAGGTTGTAGACGACAGCACTCAATATAAAGATGGCTATCAGCAAATACCACATTCCTGTACCCGGATGTTTGTCGACCTGAAATAATTTTGCCAGAAATGACATACGTTCGTCAGGATTCACGCTTACGCCTTTTGCCATCGCCAGAACAAAATTCATAGGATCACTCCTGTTCCTGTAATGCCGCTTTTTGCTTCTTCTGTTCTCTTTCGCGCTGCGCTTTATCCAATGTTTTCTTTCTCAGACGAATCGATTCAGGTGTGACTTCAAGCAGCTCGTCATCATTTAAGTACTCGAGCGCTTCTTCTAACGTCATGATACGAGGTTTTTTCATCGTCGTTGTCGCTTCTTTAGTCGCAGAACGGATGTTGTTTGCCGCTTTTACTTTTGTGATGTTGACCGTTAAGTCGTTGTCGCGTGAGTTTTCGCCGACAATCATGCCTTCATAGACTTCTGTTCCTGGTTCCATGAAGTTAGTCCCACGGTCTTCAAGGGCAAGAATCGCATAAGTACTCGCTACCCCTTTATCCATCGATACTAATACACCATTATGACGGCCGCCGATACGTCCTTTTAACAATGGACGGTATTCATCGAATGTATGGTTTAAAATACCATAGCCGCGTGTCATTGACATGAACTCAGTACGGTAACCGATCAATCCACGTGCCGGTACATTGAAGATCAGACGTGTCTGGCCGTTACCCGTATTAATCATATCGACCATTTCGCCTTTACGAGTACCCAGCGATTCGATGACTGACCCTGTATTTTCCTCAGGTACATCAATCTGCACGCGCTCGTATGGCTCATATTTCTTGCCGTCAATTTCTTTGACGATCACTTGTGGTTTAGAAACCTGCAGTTCAAATCCTTCACGGCGCATATTCTCGATGAGAATGGACAAGTGAAGTTCACCACGGCCTGATACAGTCCATGAGTCTGGTCCGACCGCTTCAACACGCAGTGATACATCTGTTTCAAGCTGAGATTCCAGACGGTCCTGGATATTTCTTGCTGTCACAAATTTACCTTCCTTACCTGCAAATGGAGAGTTGTTGACAGAGAATGTCATCTGCAGTGTCGGCTCATCGATGCGAAGAACAGGCAATGCTTCCTGATGATCAACAGGTGTCACTGTTTCACCGACGTTGATATCTTCCATACCAGATACGGCAATCAAGTCACCCGGATATGCTTTTTCAATTTCTACACGGCGCAGACCAAAGAAACCAAAGATTTTAGTGACACGGAAGTTTTTGACTGTTCCGTCAATCTTGATCAATGATACTTGCTGACCGACTTCCATCGTCCCGCGGAATACCCGGCCGATACCGATACGACCTACATAGTCGTTGTAGTCCAGAAGCGCAACCTGGAACTGCAGCGGTTCCTCGCGGTTATCAACTGGTGCAGGCACGTAGTCAAGAATGGTTTCATACAGGCTCTGCATGTTCTCATCCTGAGCCTCTGCATTCAGGCTGGCAGTACCATTAATGGCACTCGCGTAAACAACCGGGAAATCAAGCTGTTCGTCGTTAGCATCGAGCTCGATGAACAGGTCATATACTTCGTCAAGCACTTCAGCAGGACGTGCTGATGGTTTGTCAATTTTATTGACGACGACGACTGGTTTTAAGTTCTGCTCCAGTGCTTTCTTAAGAACGAAACGCGTCTGCGGCATTGTTCCTTCGTAAGCATCAACAACAAGCACTACACCATCAACCATACGCATAATACGTTCAACTTCACCACCGAAGTCCGCGTGTCCTGGTGTATCAAGAATGTTAATACGTGTTCCTTTATAGTCAATCGCTGTATTTTTCGCTAAAATCGTAATACCACGTTCTCTTTCCAGATCATTTGAATCCATCGCACGTTCTTCCACATGCTCGTTTTCACGGAAAATTCCGGATTGTTTAAGTAATTCATCTACTAATGTCGTTTTACCATGGTCGACGTGGGCGATTATGGCAATATTACGTACATCTTCTCTAAAGTTTGGCATATTGTATCCCTTTCACATGTACAGTTTATTATCTAACTGTGATATTATAGCATATATAACTCATATTTTCTATAAAGAGAGGTTTCTATGAAAAAAAGCAAATCCATATTTCTGTTCCTTGCGATTATGGCAGTGATCATGCTGATCGTCATTAGTGCGGGTATTGCTGAAGGCAGTATTCTCACTGTGATCATCGGCCTCCTGCTGTTTATCTCGATTTTCGGTATCGGCTTCACCCAGAAAAAAAAGTACAGAGAAAACGGCTGGCTGTAATTTTTGCTGAAAACTCATATTATCTCTGCAGAATTTGAAGAAAAAGCATCATTTCTTAAGAAATGGATGCTTTTTCTTTGTTTTTCATTAAAATCTGCAAGTTGCACTTTGTCTCTTTTCATTTTAAATTTTAATCATCAAATGAAAGGAGCACATTATGATCATTAAAGCACGAAGAAATTATAAGCAGGTTGAACTGCTGGAAGCACTCAAACACCGGACAGATTTAACGTCTCATCAGCTTGAACTGCTGCGCCATCTGAAAGAGACGACACTGCTCGAGCAGCATTTTGAGTTATACCTCAGCGCACTGGATATGGACAACATCGATGTCATCTGGCAGTTCAACTATTCGGATTATCACCAGGACGCCCTGATCAATCTCGTTCTTATTTCAAATGACGGAATTTATTTGTTCAAGCTGAATAATTATTCCGGCCTGCACTATATCAATCATCACGGCATGCTGGCTGACTACTTCACGGATGAAGTCAAAATTGATCTTGTCCATCTGAACTGTGTCAAATACAGTATTTACAATATACTGGATCCCCGCTTAAAACAGCTGCCTATCATCATTAAATGCGTCTGCCTGAATGACCGCTTCGCACTGGACGGTCATGCCTCCAAGCAGCACTTTCTATTCAAGAATGATATCGCGGCGTATCTGAGTCAGATTAAAGGCAGCCATAAAAAAAAACGAGAATTATTGCTGAGATGATTCATGATTTCCATCACGTCTCAGACAATATCTCGTTTCAATCAGTTAAAAAAGGACTGCGCTGCCCGTCCTGTCAACTCATCAGTGACTTTAACTGCCACCAGCGGCTGTTCCTCTGCCTGTCGTGCCGGACTATCATTTCAATTGATCAGTTATTTGTACAGGCGGCAAAAGAGTACTTATTAATCTATCCTGACAGAAAAATGACCAAATCCGCGATGTATCAATGGTGCAACAAAAAAATCCCGCCTGCTAAAATAGCACTGCTATTGAAACAGCATTTTAAAAATGAGGGGCGGACGAAAGGCACCTATTATCTAGAGCTGAACATTCCTTGATGCAGTTCTGTCAGTTCTTTCTCATAACGACTTAAATAGCCGCTGACAATTTCACGGTGCAGCTGCTGGTTTGCGACTATGATGGAGTTCGATTGCAGCGGATGGAGCGTTTCCCCCATCTGATTGCTGACAACAGCACCTGTTTCTTCAGCGATAATCATACCGCCTGCAAAATCCCAGGGGTGAAGCCGGAGTGTCATATAACTGTCGACAATTCCGACCGCGACAAATACAAAGTCCAGTGCCGCCGACCCATAGCTCCGTGCGCTTCTTGCATCTTTGACAATCGGTGTATAAACATCTTTTATCCAGTCTTTCGTCAGCCAGTTGGGATTCAAGGAAATAATTGACCGTTTAAGTGTTGTATCGGCCAGTGCTCCCAGCTTCATGTCATTTAAATAGGCGCCTTCACCCGCAATGGCATGATAAAGATTATCATTCATCACATCATAGACAAGACCCGCATATTTCTCGCCGTCTTTAAAGATGCCGATTGAAATAGCAAAGTTCTGCTGCTGATGGACGAAGTTCAATGTGCCGTCAATCGGATCGATGATCCAGACGACACCGTCCAGCGTATCAACTTCCTTACCATGGCCTTCTTCACCGATGATATGATGATCCGGATACGCTTGATTGATGCGCTCGACGAGCAGCTGTTCCGTTTCTTTATCCATATTTGTCACCAAGTCGTTCGGATTCGACTTGGTTTCAATCGTCAGCTCCAGCGCCAGTTTGTTTTTTATATTTTGACCTGCTTCATAGATGATCTGCTCTGCGAATTCATAAATCGTCATGTCGATTCCTCCCTGCAATAGTTTCATTATACATGACCGAACAGCCAATAAAAATTTATTCAACCTGCCTCTTATGATAAAATTAATGTGAATGGAGGGTATCATGGCTAACTATCATTTTACGACAAAAGATTTTGAAGTTTTTAATATTGACGGGCTTGAGCCAAGAATGGCAGCATTGATTGACCATATCAGGCCGAAGCTGAACAACCTCGGGACACATATGAGCGCATTTCTCACAGAACATACAGGTGACGTCTATTATCCGCATGTCGCTAAACATTTAAGACGTAAGACCAATCCGCCGAATGATACATGGGTCGCTTTTGCCACTCATAAACGCGGTTATAAGATGCTGCCCCATTTCCAGATCGGTCTATTCGGCTCGCATGCCTTCGTGCTGTACGGCGTCATTTATGAATCCCCTGAAAAAGCGAATGTAGCGGAGCTCTGGCAGCAGAAACAGCAGACACTACGCGCGCTGCCTGAAGACTTCATTATGAAGAAAGACCATATGAAGGAAGATTATACATTGATGCGCGATGTCACTGATGAAGAACTGACGGCTGCTGTCCGGCGCCTTAAAGAAGTTAAAAATGGTGAACTGCTGTTCGGTAAAGTATATCCGCCGGAACACCCGGCCTTAAAGTCTGACCAGGCATTCATCAATGAACTTGAAGAGACGTTCCTTAAACTGATCGACTTACAATAATCGATTCACCTATAAAAAGAGAGTATGCCTGCTGGACTTACCAGATGCATACTCTCTTTATTATCAATCTCTGTTGTTCATGCGGTTGTTATAATTCTCACGGCGTTCAATCGTCGCATCTTTTGTTTTATCGACGTATTTGACGCGGTCTCTATAAGCCTCTGATTCCTGCTGTACCGTGCCATGTTCTTGAGTCACTGGTTCAACCGTCTCATTGCGGCGTCCAGTCGTATCGACATAATCTGTAAGCTGTTCGGACGCCGGTTGACTCGTTGTTCGGGGCTCATAGTTGTCGTTGCGTTCACGGTCAAGCGATTCATCACGGTCAACGTAGACAGGTGCGGCTTCACGATGACGGTCATATGTGTCACGGCGATTATCATCGTGATAATCGTCGTTACGGATAACTTTGTTTTTTCTGATGAACAATAAAATAGCGGCAATCAGGAAGAACAAAGGAATCCAGAAAATAGCGAACATCGGTAATGTCAGTAATCCTGCAAGTAACAGCAGGACTCCCGCCGCTATTCTGTTCTTCATGGATAACAGGCCAATCAGACCGAGAATTAACGGCAGTGCCATGTAAGCAAGAACGTACCAGCCGGCCTCCAATATTAAATGGACGAATTCCTGCGGCGTCAAATTATTGTTCGCCATAAAGTCTCCGATTTGAGGATTGGAGGTGATCTGACGTTCTAATTCTGATGTCGCAGATTCCATGAAGTTCGGATCATTGCCCGATACTAAAAGACTGTAAAGTATAAAACCTGCGATAGCGAGCAGTGTCAACCAGGCAAGCCATCCGAATATTTTTTCGGGTATTCGGCTGACAGGTCGAACTGTCTGTGTATATTCTCTTTTTACCATAAATTCATCTCCTTAATCCATGTCGTTACTTCTCCATTACCCTGATGCCTGTATGGTTAATCATTTAACAGTCACTTCAGTGACATTTTGAACTTCAGGAACAGCTCGTTATACTCACCTATTTTTTCCTGACCCAGGTCTTCGTATACTTCGAGCTTATCTTTGACTGCTTGAGAAGGATAGAAGCGTTTGTCTTCTCTCACTTTCTTATCCAGCAGCTGATAACTTTTCATGTTCGGTGTGGCATAGCCGACCCACTCCGTGTTCTGTCTGCCATTTTTCTCGTCAAGCAGGAAATTGATGAACTTATGGGCACCTTCCACGTTTTGGGCTGTCTTCGGAATGACCATGTTGTCAAACCATAAGTTGGAGCCTTCTTTCGGGACGACAAAATCAAGATTTTCATTTTCCGTCATGATATCTGCCCCCATGCCGCTCCAGACGACTGCCACATCCGCTTCTTTCTGGACCATCATCGTATTGATCTCATCACCGACGACCCCTTTGACGTTAGGTGACAGCTTTTCGAGCTTTTCTTCTGCCCGCTTCAGCTTCGCAGTATTCGTCTCATTCAGCGATTCACCCATGCTGTTCAACGCAAATCCGATACCTTCACGGGCGCCGTCGACGATTAACACGTTATTTTTCAGTCGTTTATTCCATAAGCTGTTCCAGCTGGAGAAATCAATTCCTTTTGTGGCTTTCGGGTTATAGAGAATCCCTACCGTCCCCCAGAAATACGGCACTGAATATTTGTTCTCTTTATCAAAGTCAAGATTCATAAACGATGGGTCGATATTTTTCAAGTTAGGAAGCTGCTTGTGATCGATCGGAATCAGCAGATTGTCATCGGCCATCTTCTGGATCGCATATTCACTCGGGACAGCGATATCGTAATGCGTACCGCCATTTTTAATTTTAGCGAGCATAGACTCGTTGGAGTCAAACGTTTCATAGATGACGCGGATACCTGTCTCTTTTTCAAACTTTTTAAGCAGGGCAGGGTCCATGTACTCACCCCAGTTATAGACGTAGAGGACATTCCCTTTACCGGCTTTCGGCGGTGGATCAATAAACCTTGTGGAAAACAGCAGCAGCACCGCAATGAGCAGTGATACACCGATTAACTGCAGCAATCGTCTCATTTTAATACCCCCGCTTTCACTCTTCTACGGCGTTCTCGTCCGGTCGACAGGAAATAATAAATGATAATGATGATCATGACAATCAGGAAGAGCAACGTCGATAATGCATTGATCTCCATCGATATACCTTTTCGTGCCATTGAGTAAATCTCAACGGACAGCACACTGAACCCGTTACCTGTCACAAAGAAACTGACCGTGAAATCGTCCAGCGAATAAGTCAGCGCCATAAAGAAGCCTGCGACAGCACCCGGCATAATATGCGGAATAATGACCCGGGACAACGTCTGATACGTTGAAGCGCCCAGGTCGGTCGCCGCATTAATCATGGACTGCTTCATATCGTAGAGCTTCGGCAGCACCATCAGCACGACAATCGGCACACAGAAGGCGATATGAGACACGAGGACTGACCAGAAGCCAAGGCCGAGACCTGTATAGTGACCGATAACCGTGAACAGAATGAGGAATGAGGAACCGATGACGACGTCGGAACTGACCATTAAAATATTGTTCAATGTCAACAATCCGATTTTCAGCTGTTTATTGCGCATATAGTGAATCCCTAATGCGCCAAAGACGCCAATCAGCGTTGAAATGCTCGCTGCAATTAATGCGACGGCAATCGTGTTCATGATAATAACAAGCAGCCGCTTGTTCTCAAAAACCGCCTTATAATGATCGAGCGTAAAGCCTTTAAAGTGATTCATATTGCCGGCTGCATTAAAAGAATAATACATCAGAAAGAAAATCGGGAAATAGAGCAGCAATAAAGCGGCAGCGAGAAATAATTTGGCCTGTAGCTTCATCGGTTGTCCCTGCTTTCTTTATTGGTTTTAGTGATGACCATAACGAGTGCCATGGCCAGTATTAAGAAGACTGCTATTGTTGAGCCCATGCCGTAATTCTGCGTCACTAAAAACTGCTCTTCTATTGCCGTTCCTAAATTGACCACCTTGTTGCCGGCGATTAACCGCGTGATCATGAACAGGCTGAGCGCAGGAATAAAAGTGACCTGAATACCTGTTTTAACCCCTTCCCACGACAGCGGCATAATGACTTTCCTGAATGTTGTCCACTGGTCAGCCCCTAAGTCACGGGAAGCCTGCAGCAAGTTTTCCGGAATTTCATCCATGCTGTTAAAGATCGGGAGAATCATGAAGGGAATGTAAATATAGACGGAGACAATAATAAATGCCGCGTCCGTAAACAGCAGCTGTGATGCCGGCAGGTGCAGAGCACGCATGACGTCATTGACTGTGCCTTCTTTACTCAGTATGCCGATAAAAGCGTATGTTTTCAGCAGCAGATTGATCCATGTCGGCAAAATAATCAGCAGCAGCCAGAACTGCTTATTTTTAGTATTTCTCAGCGCAAGCGCCACTGGGTAGGCAATAATAAGGCAGATCACTGTAATGATCAGCGCATAGAAAAAAGACGATAATGTCATATCCAGATAGACTGGTGACAAAAAGTTCCGGTAGTTCTCAAGCGTAAAGTGATTGTCCATATCTTTAAAGCTCGTATAGCAGATCATCACGACCGGCATGATGATAAACAGGACAATCCACAGCAGATAAGGAATCAGAAAATAATTTTTGGCCCGACTCATGCGTTGACCTCATAAGACTCAATACGCGCATCAAACTCTTCTTCTGTCTCACCCGGCAGCATAATATGCACGGCCCGCTCATCAAATGTCAGTCCGACCGCTTCACCGATAGGCGCAGGTCTTGTCGAGTGACAGATCCATTCATGGCCGGTCGCATCGTACAGACAAATTTCATAATGGACGCCCCTGAACAGCTGAGAATCAACCCGCGCCGTCAATTTGCCGTTATCCACAGTCGTGATCTCAAGGTCCTCCGGCCGGATGACGATGTCAACCTGCGCATTCGCCGCAAATCCTTTATCGACGCACGTATAATCATTCCCATGAATATTCACGACATAATCTCTGACCATATAACCTTCAACGATATTGGATTCGCCGATGAAATCAGCCACATATTTATTGACCGGCTCATCATAAATATCATGCGGTGTGCCGCTTTGTTCAATACGACCATTGCGCATAACAAAAATATAATCACTCATCGCGAGCGCTTCTTCCTGGTCATGTGTGACGAAGATGAATGTAATACCGAGGCGCCGCTGAATTTCCCGCAGTTCATACTGCATTTCAGTTCTCAGCTTCAGATCAAGGGCACTCAGTGGTTCATCGAGAAGAATGACTTCAGGTTCGTTGACGATGGCTCTCGCAATTGCGACACGCTGCCGCTGTCCCCCGCTCATCTCATCAATACGGCGTTTTTCATAGCCTTCCAGTTTAACGAGTTTCAAGGCATCTTTCACTTTAGCAGCAATGTCAGCCTTACTCGCCTTTTTGATGCGCAGACCGAAAGCCACATTCTCATAGACATCCAAGTGAGGAAATAAGGCATAATCCTGAAAGACCGTGTTCACCTGGCGTTTGTTCGCCGGCACGTCATTAATACGTTGTCCAGCAAAATAAACATCGCCGGATGTCGGTTTCTCGAATCCTGCGATCAGTCTGAGAATCGTTGTTTTGCCGCAGCCGGATGGACCGAGCAGCGTATAAAACTTGCCTTGTTCAATGTCAAAATTGATATGATCAAGCACTTGATTACCATCATATACTTTTGAGATATTGTCAAATGTGATGAACTTCATACGTTCCTCCTATAAATATGATTCTGTCGCAACAATAAGCACTTCTGCCTCCTGCTGCTCTGCATTGAACAGCTGATGAGATTCATTGGCTTTAAAGTAAAAGCTTTCCCCGGTCCGTGCCTTGTATTCTTTTCTGCCGATTCTGATGGATGCACAGCCTTTCAGTACATACATAAAGCTCTCTGATAACGAAGGCTCAAACTTCTTATATTCAGCGCCTGACTTCAGCGTGATTATGACCGGTTCCATATCATATTCATTGGAATCCGGTACAAGCCAGTTGATGATATAGCCGTCGTCATATTCATCATATAACGTCTGCTCACTTTTCGGATAGTAAATTTTCTGCTGATAGAGCGTCTCATTAAAAAAGTCACCTGGCTCTGAGCCGAGCACTTCTAGAATGTTGAAGAATGTCTCCATCGACGGAGAACATAGATTGCGTTCAAGCTGTGAAATGTAACCTTTCGACAAATCGGTGCGTTCGCCGAGTTCTTCCTGCGTCAAGTTTTTTTGGCGTCGAAGATCTTTGATTTTCTTTCCTATATCCATATGACACCTCATTTTGTTTAATATATATAAACTAAAAGTTTAATATAATAATAAATTACCAAAAATGAGGCGAGAAAACAACATAATACTCAATTTTATGGCTTAAAGTTTAGGATGATGCTGTTTTATTGTGATAGATTTCGGATTGTCTTTCTTCAGCGCTTCTTTCATCGCTTTAACAACGATATAACCGTCATAGCCTGATGCTTTTTTAAAGTCCTTATAAATAGTATTTTCTTCTGCTTTTCCAGGGACGACGTGTTTAAAACGCTGATACCGGTCGTTCATTAAGGCCGGATCAATTTTTGATTCATAAGCTTCTTCGATACATGATAGAAAGTTAACGACATCAACCATTTCCTCCGGGCTCCAGCTTAAATCAATCGGATAACTATATTCCATTTCATTTCCTCCTTAAAAAAACGCCATTCTATAATAGAATAGCGTTTTCCGATATTTTTTTAAACCTAAAATTACATTGTGTGGATTGGGTGTCCAATTGCCACTTCAGCAGCTTCCATTGAAATCTCACCTAATGTCGGGTGCGCATGGATTGTCATTGCCATATCTTCAGCAGTCATCCCTGTTTCGATCGCTAAACCAAGTTCAGCAATGATGTCAGAAGCACCAGCGCCGGCAACTTGAGCACCGATCAACAGGCCGTCTTCTTTTAATGAGATCAATTTAACGAAACCGTCAGTCGCATTGATAGATAATGCACGGCCATTAGCTGCGAATGGGAATTTAGAAGCTTTGATCTCCAATCCTTCTTCTTTAGCCATTGCTTCAGTGTAACCTACAGTTGCCAGTTCAGGCTCAGTGAAACATACTGCAGGAATTGCTAAGTAATCCACTTCTGATTTTTCACCAGAAATTGCTTCAGCAGCAATTTTAGCCTCATAAGATGCTTTATGAGCAAGTGGAGGACCAGCAACGATATCACCGATTGCAAAGATATTGTCTACTGATGTACGGCCTTGTTTGTCCACGTCAATAAGACCGCGGTCAGACATTTTTAAGCCGAGCTCTTCCAGACCAAGTTCATCTGTATTAGGACGACGTCCAACAGTCACTAAGCAGTAATCCGCTTCCACTGTTTTAGTTTCGCCGGCAGCTTCATAAGTCACTTTAACACCGTTTTCTGATTCTTCAGCTGATTTAGCCATCGCTTCAGTAACGATTTCAACGCCTTTAGCTTTCAGGCCTTTTTTAACGATTTGAGTCATTTGTTTCTCGAAACCGCCTAAAATATCTTTCGCACCTTCTAAAATTGTTACTTTAGTGCCAAAGTTAGCATAAGCTGTTCCAAGCTCTGAACCGATATATCCGCCACCGACTACAACTAAGCTTTCAGGAATTTCCTGAAGTGCAAGTGCGCCTGTAGAATCGATAACACGCTTGTTGAATTTGAAGTTAGGAATTTCGATCGGGCGAGAACCTGTTGCGATGATCGCGTTTTTGAACGTATAAGTTTGTGAAGATTTTTCAGTCATCACTTTCAGGTTGTTCTGATCGACGAAGTACGCTTCCCCTTGAACAACTTCTACTTTACGGCCTTTAAGCAATGAACCGACGCCGCCTGTCAATTTGTTAACAACGCTGTTTTTGAATTCCTGAACTTTAGTGAAATCTACTGTGACGTTGTCAGCAGAAATACCCATGTCTTCAGAATGTTTCGCTGTTTCATAGCGGTGTGAAGCTGATAATAAAGCTTTTGAAGGGATACATCCGACGTTCAGACATACACCGCCAAGAGAAGCTTTCTCAACGATTGTTACTTTTTGACCTAATTGTGCTGCACGAATTGCTGCAACATAACCGCCAGGACCTGCACCGATAATTATAGTATCTGTTTCAATTGGAAAATCGCCTACTACCATTTTTTACCCCTCCATTAATAATAATTCTGGATTATTTAACAAACGTTTAATATGGTTCATTGCATTTTGAGCAGTCGCGCCATCGATTTGACGGTGGTCAAAGCTGAGTGATAATGCAAGAACTGGTGCTGCAACGATTTCGCCGTCTTTAACGATCGGTTTCTGTGCAATACGGCCGATACCTAAAATCGCTACTTCAGGATGATTGATGACCGGCGTGAACCATTGTCCACCAGCTGAACCGATATTACTAATTGTACATGAAGCACCCTTCATTTCGCTAGCTTGAAGTTTACCGTCACGTGCTTTTCCTGCTAACTGATTAATTTCGTCAGAAACTGCGAAGATTGATTTGCGATCCGCATTTTTAACGACTGGTACTAACAGACCACGTTCTGTATCTGCTGCAATACCGATGTTGTAGTAATGTTTTTGTACGACTTCATCTGTTGCATCATCAATAGAAGTGTTTAAAGCAGGGTAAGCTTTCAATGCTGATACTAATGCTTTGACCACATAAGGTAAGAACGTTAATTTAATACCTTGTTCAGCTGCCACATCTTTGAATTTTTTACGGTGATTCCATAACGCTTCAACATCAATTTCATCCATTAATGTTACGTGAGGCGCTGTATGTTTAGAGTTAACCATCGCTTTAGCGATTGCTTTACGCATTGCAGGGATTTTTTCACGAGTCTCTGGGAACTCGCCTTCCGGAGCTGCAATCGGTTGTTTTTGTTCAGCCACTTGTTCAGTCGCTTCTTTAGCTGGTGCTGCATCTACTTGTGGCGTTACAGCTGGAGTGCCGCCATTTTTGTATGCTTCGATATCTTCTTTAAGCACACGGCCGTTTTTGCCTGTACCTTGTACAGCTTTAATATTGACGCCGTTATCGCGGGCAAATTTACGTACAGATGGCATAGCGATAACACGACGGTTGTCGTCTACTTCAACGTCAGCAGTAGCTGCTGTAGTTTCTTTCACTGTTTCTTCTTTAGCAGGTGCTTCCGCCGGCTGTTCTTCTTTAGCTTCTTCACCATGTGCATCTGATGCCGGTGCGTCAGGAGAGTCAATTGTTACAATGACATCACCTAAGTTAGCCACTGTGCCTTCTTCAACGACTACTTTCTCAACTGTACCTGAGACAGGAGAGGGAATTTCGACTACTGACTTATCATTTTGTACTTCGCAAAGAATATCATCTTCCTGAATCGTATCGCCCGATTTAACGAACCACTTAACAATCTCACCTTCAAAGATACCTTCACCAAGTGCTGGTAATTTAAATTCAAATGCCACTATAGGTTCCTCCTAAATATTCCGTAATATTAAAATGGAGAAAGGTAACAACCATTGCTACCTTTCAATCAAACTCTTTTTTAGAATTCTAAAGTTTTCTTAGCTGCTTCGACAATATCCGTTTTGTTTGGAAGCCAGACGTTCTCAGCCTGTGTAAATGGATAAGCAGTATCAGCTGCAGATACGCGGGCAATAGGAGCTTCTAAACTCAATACAGCACGTTCAGAGATTTCTGACACAACGTTCGCGCCGACCCCTGCTTGTTTTTGAGCTTCCTGTACGACAACAACACGGCCTGTTTTTTCAACTGAGGCAATAATTGTCTCAATATCAAGCGGCTGGATTGTACGCAGGTCAATTACTTCAACAGAATGACCGTCTTTCGCTAACTCTTCAGCTGCTTTCAATGATTCTTGAACCATTGCACCGTAAGTAATGATAGAAAGGTCAGTTCCTTCTTGTTTCACTGCTGCTTTGCCCAGTTCCACTGTGTACTCTTCTTCAGGTACTTCTTCACGGAATGAACGGTATAATTTCATATGCTCCAAGTAGACAACTGGATCATTGTCACGAATTGCTGAGATCAATAGACCTTTAGCATCGTATGGGTTTGATGGAATAACCACTTTAAGACCCGGTGTCTGAGCCATTAAACCTTCCAGGTTATCAGCGTGAAGTTCAGGTGTATGAACACCGCCGCCGAATGGTGCACGGATTACAACCGGAGCAGGCTTAGTGCCGCCTGAACGGAAATTCTGACGCGTTAACTGAGCCGCAATTGAATCAAATACTTCGAAGACGAAGCCGAAGAACTGAATTTCCATAACCGGACGGAAGCCCGTCAATGTTAAACCGACTGCCAATCCACCGATACCTGATTCAGCAAGCGGTGTATCGAACACACGGTCTTCACCGAATTCTTTTTGAAGTCCTTCAGTCGCACGGAATACACCACCGTTGACACCAACGTCTTCACCGAATACAAGAACGTTTTCGTCATTTTTTAGTTCAGTTTGAAGTGCATTAGTTATTGCTTGAATCATTGTCATTTGTGCCATGACTTACTTCGACTCCTTCTCTTTATAAATTTCATATTGCTCTTTTAAGTTAGCAGGCATTTCTCCTGAGTACATAATCTCAGCTAATTGAGAAACCGTTTGTTTTGGAGTCGCATCTGCTTCTTTAATCGCATTTTTAATGTCTTCTTTCGCACGTTCCATAACTTCGTTTTCTTTCTCTTCATTCCATAGACCTTTAGCTTCAAGGAATTTACGGAAACGAACTAATGGGTCTTTTTTGATCCATTCAGCATCATCATCTGAAGTTCTGTAACGAGTCGGATCGTCACCTGCCATTGTATGTGGACCGTAACGGTAAGTCATAGTCTCGATTAATGTCGGACCATCACCCGCGATTGCACGTTCACGCGCTTGACGTGTCACTTCGTAAACCGCTAAAACGTCCATGCCATCTACGACGATACCAGGGATACCTGCTGCTACTGATTTTTGAGCTAATGTTTTAGCAGCTGTCTGTTTGTCACGTGGTGTAGAGATCGCATAGTTGTTGTTCTGGATGACAAAGATTGCCGGTGCTTTAAATGCAGATGCAAAGTTGATACCTTCATAGAAGTCACCTTGTGAAGAACCGCCGTCACCTGTATAAGTGATAGCTACTGCCTGTTGACCGCGTTTTTTCAGACCAAGTGCGACACCTGCTGTCTGTACGTACTGCGCACCGATAATGATTTGTGGCGCTAATGCATGCATTCCTTCAGGGAACTGACTTCCTACAAAGTGACCACGCGACCATAAGAATGCTTTAGTCAACGGAAGACCCTGCCAGATTAATTGCGGGACGTCACGGTAACCCGGTAAAATCCAGTCTTCTTTTTCAAGTGCATAGTGAGAGCCAAGTTGGGATGCTTCCTGACCAGCTGTCGGTGCATAGAACCCAAGACGGCCCTGGCGGTTAAGAGAGATAGAACGTTGATCAAGAACACGTGTCCAGACCATTCTTTCCATTAATTCAACTAACTGCTCGTCTGTTAAGTCCGGCATAAATGCCTCATTTACTACATTACCATCTAAATCTAATACTTGAACAAGTTCAAACTTAGACTCGATTTCATTAAGAACTGCTACTGCATCGAATGGTGCTTGTTTCTTCGAAGCCATTCAATTCACCAAACCTTTCGGATTTAATATAATTTCTTTACTAAACTATTCTATCATATATCTGTAGTAGTGTTAAATAAAAAACTTTAAACGTTTTACATTATAACTATCAACCGTTTAATAAACTGTATTAGTATTTATTTATCATCTGTTATATATCAAAAAATTTTTTATTCGACTATTCGTTCAATCGATCAACGACATCTTTTTTCTCTTTTTCGAGCGCTTTGGAATTATTGTTGTATACTGTTGTCAGCTGCTGAAATTTTTTCGTTGTTTCGCCCAGCTGATCTATTTTTTCGTTGACAATTTGACCGGCTGGCTGAGGCTGCTGTAAATAGCTGAAAATATTCCGCTCTTTAGCGAGAATGTCTTCATAGGCTGTCATCAGCTGCGCATGCGTGCTGTATTTCTTCTCCATCTTATCGATGATATCCTGCGCTTCGTTTTTATTCTGCTGATCGGCGATGGCCTTAGCGAGCGGCAGCGACTTTTTGAATGCTGCTTCAGACGCTGCAATAGCCTCTTTCTCCTCTGTAATGACTGCTTTCCGATTATCAGCGTTCTGTGCGAGTTTCTTGGCAGTGGCATGAATTTCATTCAAAGTGCCTTTATTGATTTTTTCAAACATCTGCACTTTTTCATTCTCAAGCCGGCTTAACTTGTCACTTGTCTCGACAATCGGCTTTTCTTTCTCATTCGCTAGTTCAATCTGCTTGTAGAATGATTCAAGCTGCTTGTTTTCATTGCCGCAGGCTGCGAGCAGCAGCACTGATAAACAGACAGCTGTTTTATACATTGGCATCATCATACCTCCTTGTGATTTCTATCTTATAGTAGCTTTTTTTATTTAGTGATTCAATCATTAGGTGGAACAGCGATTTGCTCTCTGTTATATTATTATCAAGGAGTGATAACATGTTAACGATGAAAGATATTATTCGCGACGGCCATCCGGGCCTCCGCACAAAAGCAGAAGACGTCAGCCTTCCGCTCAGCACTGAAGATCGGCAGACGATTGACGATATGCTTGACTTCCTTATAAATAGTCAGGACGATGATATCGCAGCCAAGTATCAGCTCCGCAGCGGCGTCGGCCTTGCTGCGCCTCAGCTGAACATCAATAAAAGAATGCTCGTCATCCATTTCTTTGATGACAAGAAGAACAATTATATTACCCATCAGCTGATCAATCCAAAAATTATCAGCCACAGCATAGAAAAAAGCTATCTGCCGCAAGGTGAAGGATGCTTGAGTGTCGATGAAACCATCCCGGGGCTTGTCCACCGCTATGCCCGTATTACAGTGAAAGGCTACAATCCTGAGGGCAAGGAAGTGAAGCTGCGCTTAAACAGTTTTGCCGCTATCGTCGCCCAGCATGAAATCGACCATTTAAACGGTGTGATGTTTTATGACCATATCAATCATGACGATCCATTCAAGCCTGAGCCTAACGCATCACCTGTCGAATAACTGAGGAAGCCGCCGGAAATAAAATTCCTGGCGGCTTCTTTCGGTTATCCAGTCTCTTTAAGTATTAAATAAAGACATCTGTCCGTTCATTGAACGATAGATTATTGTCTCTCAAAAATTTCTCCAGCTGGTTCATCTCTTCAATATTCAGCCATTCCGGGTCTTTGTTATGTGCTGCGAGATGAGGGTCCTTATTGTCATGAGTGTCAGGGAAATAAACATAAGTCATCACGACTTCACCGCCCCGTCTATTGAACTCAACATGGCTCAATGATTTAGAGGGATGATTAAATTCTTTTTGAATCTCCTCTTTAATTCTTGCTACGTTTGCCATAATGATCATCCTTTATCTGTTTTCTATCGTCTATCCTATATCATCTGCAGCTGTTTGAAAGCTTTGTATATCCCGTCATCATCTACATGAGCAGTGATGTAGTCAGCGGATGCTTTCAATCCATCAACTGCATTGCCCATCGCTATACCGATACCGGCCCACGCTATCATCTCAAAATCGTTGTTCCCGTCCCCTACTGCAATACAGTCCTGCTGAGCGATACCGAGCTTTTCTGCGAACTTCTTGATCCCTTCAGCTTTCGAGCCGCTGCTCGGCACAACATCACGGCTCACTTCGTGCCAGCGGTAAAATTTCAGCGCGTCATACTGATTGTCGTAGAGTACATCATCGCTCGCCTCGTGGAATATTAACGCCTGATAGATCGGATGACGTTCAAAATATTCAGCTTCAAAGCGCGGATGGTTTATTTTAATTGAGGACAGACTCTTTTCTATATGCTCATGATGATTGACGTTTGATACCATATCATTATGCGTGAAATAGACCATCGGATGCTCCCGCTCCGCTGCCTGCTCCTCAAGCTGCCGCAGCGCTTCAATATCGAGCGGATTTTCATGAATCACTTCATTATTATAGACAACATATTGGCCGTTGAAAGAGACAAAGTTATGTATTTCTGTATCACGGCATACTTTCTCGAGCGTAAACGGTGCTCTACCGCTTGCGATAGCGAGAATGTGTCCATTCGCTTTCAACTGCCGAATCGCCTGATGGGTGGCTTCAGGTATTTCCGTCCTGCTGTTATAAATTGTTCCATCTACATCAAAAAAGATTAATTTCCTCGTCACTTTACCGCCTCCATATTTTATAATCATACAAAAGATTAACGTTAAACTCTAGTTTTTAAGTTAAAGGCTTTACACTCGCTTCTTACTTCATGTAAAATAACAGTACTCATACATTTATATAAATGTCTTGTACGGTTTGAATTGGCCCTAGACTAGCTAGGGCATTCTTTATGTGATTTCAATAAATTAGGAGGCTATATAATGGCAATTTTTAAAGTATTTTATCAAGAGGACAGAAGTGAAGTCATCATCCGCGAAAATACGCACGTCAAATATTTCGAAGCAGAAACTGAAGAACAAGTGAGAAAACATCTATCAGATCGCCCTTACAATATCGAATTTGTTCAGAAACTGGAAGGTGCTCATCTTGCATATGAAGAAAAAGCACCAAGTTATAACGTGGAGACAATCTAATGAATCTTCTCCAAAAAAATGAGGTAGGCGTATTTGCGCTGGGTGGTATGGGCGAAATCGGTAAAAACACCTATGCAGTAGAATACCAGGATGAAATCGTTGTCATTGACGCAGGAATTAAGTTCCCTGAAGACGAGCTTCTTGGTATTGATTATGTCATACCTGACTATTCTTATCTTGTGGCGAACAAAGATAAGATTAAAGGCTTATTCATTACGCATGGTCACGAAGACCATATCGGCGGCGTGCCATTCCTGCTGAAACAGCTGAACATTCCTATTTACGGCGGACCGCTTGCTTTAGGGCTGATCAGAAATAAGCTGGAAGAACACCATCTGTTAAGAACTGCATCATTAAATCCGATCAACGAAGACAGCGTGTTTGAATTCAATCACCTGAAAGTGTCATTTTATTTGACGACACACTCCATTCCTGAGGCATACGGCGTTGTTGTTGAGACACCGGAAGGTAAGATTGTGCATACCGGTGACTTCAAGTTTGACTTCACACCGGTCGGCGCACCGGCGAACATTGCCCGCATGGCTGCGCTTGGTGATGAGGGCGTACTCTGTCTGCTGTCTGACTCAACTAATGCAGAAGTCCCGAATTTCACCATCAGTGAGCGTGAAGTCGGACAGAACGTTGAACAGATTTTCAGAAAATGTACCGGCCGTATTATTTTCGCGACATTCGCCTCTAATATATACCGTGTTCAGCAGGCGATTGAAGCGGCTGTCAAGTTTGACCGTAAGATTGTCATCTTCGGGCGTTCAATGGAGAACAATATTAAGATCGGCATAGAGCTCGGCTACATTAAAGTGCCGCCTGAAACGTTTGTAGAAGCGAATAAAATCAACGGCATACCAAAGCATAAGCTGCTTATTCTTTGCACCGGTTCTCAAGGGGAACCTATGGCTGCGCTGTCTCGTATCGCTAATGGTACACATAGGCAGATCAGCATCATCCCTGATGATACTGTTATCTTCTCTTCTTCACCGATACCGGGCAATATTCGCAGCGTCAACCGGACCATCAACGCGCTCTATAAAGCAGGTGCTGATGTCATCCACGGTAAGCTGTCAAATATTCATACATCGGGTCACGGGTCACAGGAAGAGCAGAAGTTAATGCTGAGACTTATCAAACCGAAGTTTTTCATGCCGATTCACGGTGAATACCGTATGCAGAGTCTTCATGGTAAGCTCGGTATCGATTGCGGCGTTCATCCTGACAATGTGTTCATCCATGAAAACGGTGAAGTGCTGGCACTGACTAGAAATTCCGCGAGAACAGCAGGCCAAGTGCAGTCAGGTGACATACTGGTTGATGGCAGTGGTATCGGTGACATCGGCAACGTCGTCATCAAAGACCGTAAAATATTATCGGAAGATGGTCTGGTGATTGTCGTCGTCAGCATTGACTTTAAAACGAAGCAGCTGCTTGCAGGACCTGACATCATCTCACGTGGATTTGTCTATATGCGTGAATCCGGTCATTTAATCTACGATGCACAGCGCCGCTTGAAGCGCGTCGTCATCGAAAAGCTGAACAGCACTGAAGCAGTCGAATGGCATCATATTAAAAATGCCATCGCAGAAGAACTATCACCTTATCTTTATGAGAAGACAGAACGTAAACCAATGATTCTGCCGATGATTATGGATGTTAAACAATAATAAACAGCCCTCCCTGAGTACTCAGGGAGGGCTGTTTATTATAAGAATGCTTGATAATCAGTCTTAATCGTTCGCTATTTTTTTCTCAAAGCGGTTCAGATCGTTATCGTGACCAATGACAATCAGTATATCACCGCGTTCAATCACTTCATACGGATCCGGTGATACGAGTATTTCCTTGCCTCGTTTCACGGCGATAATATTCAGTCCATAGTTGGCCCGGACATCCAGGTCTAAAATCGTATTGCCCTGTAACGTTTCCCCTGCCCGTATTTCCACGATGGAATACTGGTCAGAAAGCTCCAGGTAATCGAGCACCGAAGCACTCGCAAGGTTATGCGCGATACGTCTGCCCATATCTCGTTCCGGATGAACGACAGTATCTGCGCCAATTTTATTGAGCACTTTGGCATGATAATCATTCTGAGCTTTCGTCGTGACTGTCTTGACTCCTAAATCCTTAAGAATCAATGTCGTCAAAATACTCGCCTGAATATTATCACCGATAGCAACGATGACATGATCGAAGTTCCGGATGCCGAGACTTTTAAGCACCGCTTCGTCTGTTGTATCAGCGATGACCGCGTGCGTTGCGATATCTGCGTATTCATTAACCCGCGCCTCGTCGTTGTCAATCGCCATGACGTCGACCCCTAAAGCGTTTAACTCACGAACAATACTTCCCCCAAATCGACCGAGGCCGATCACTACAAACTCTTTCTCCATATGAACCTCCGTTACTTCTTGTTACCTTTGACATAATCTGCGTCAAAGATAAATAATCTTAATAATAATAGTAATGAAGGAACAAGTAAAAGTAAACCTAAAATAAATACGATGACAAGTGCAATGGCCATGTTATCGTTGACGACTGCTTTATTGATATTGACATATGGATATAAAATGTAAGGAAGTTTGCTTAATCCATAGCCGAAGAATGCGAGTGCGAACTGGATCATAATCATGATAAACGCCACTCCATGATTTCTTTTCAGCAGTATCAGAATGAGTGCTGCCAGAAAGAAGACGATACTCAGTGCAAACAGCCACCAGTAATGCGTGAGTGCTGTGTTAAAGTGCTGTGCATTATGCTGCCGGAGACTCAAGAAGACAAACTGGCAAATAATAAGCATCGGGCCCGCCCATATTAAAAACCACTGGCGCATCAGCCGGTAAGCTGCCGTGTCCCCTGCTTTATGCGCATAATACGTTAAAAATCCTGACGAAATATACAGCACAGAGATGATGGCAAGAAAAACAACGGCCCATGAATACGGACTCATCAACAGTTCCAGCCAGTTGAGCATGACTCCTTTATCCGTCTTCTCAATAAAACCACCTTCTGAAATCGTTAAGACGGTTGAGAATGCCGCCGGAATTAACAGTCCTGTCATCCCGTACAGGAAAATCCATGCGAACTTGGAATCTTTGCCGTATGTTTCAAAAGCATAGAAGCCGCCACGGATAGCCAGCAGAATGAGCGCCACTGTTCCTGGAATCAACAACGTTGAACCGAAGTAGTAAGCCGTATCCGGGAAAAAGCCGACGATTCCTACAAAGAAGAATACGAGGAAGACGTTCGTCACTTCCCATACCGGATTAAGGTACCTTGACACTAGACTGCTGATCATATGGTCCTGCTTTGTAATCTTTGCATACAGCATGAAAAATCCTGCGCCGAAGTCAATAGCTCCGATAATAATATAACCGTACAGGAAGGTCCATAACACAGTAATACCAATATGCTGATAATCCATATTTATTCCCCTCCCACAAATGCTTGATTCTGTTTAACATCAAACTCAGCAGGCTTGTCCCGGAACATTCTGATCAGAACATAGGCGCAAGAGAAACCTAGAATAGCGTACAGCATGGCAAAAGCGACGAGGACAAGTGACAGACCGTCTGCCTGTGTTGCCCCTTGAACCACTTTTAAATAGCCTCTCAGGAGCCATGGCTGTCTGCCCATCTCTGCAAGGAACCAGCCGAATTCAATTGACAGCATACACATCGGCCCGGTCAGTGCAATCATGTAAAGCATAAACGGATGCTCGGTGATAGCCGGCTTGAACTTTCTGAGCACTAAATACACGATTGAAATAGTGAATGCAAACATACCGAAGAATACCATTAAATCAAAGAAATAGTGAATGATGAGCGGCGGGCGTTCATCTTTAGGAATATCATCCAGCCCTGTTACTTTAGTATTGAAGTTATTATCAGCCAGGAAGCTCAGGACACCTGGAACTTTGACAGCGCCTTTTACTTCCTGGGTTTTAGGATCTAAAATACCAAACAGTACAAGGTCCGCCTGTCTTTCAGTTTTGAAATGCCATTCCATAGCTGCCAATTTTTCAGGCTGTTCATTATGCAGAAACTTAGCAGACATATCCCCTGCAATAATTGTCAGCAAGCCGAACAACAGACCGACAGTGATCGTGATTTTCAGGCCGTGGGTATGATAATCTCTATCCTGTGGAAACTTGTTGCGCAAAATTTTCACGGCCGCGATACTTGCCAGCATAAATGCTATCGTCATACCGCCGGTTGCTACGACATGGAACGCACGCACAAAAAATGACGGGTTAAGCATAGCCGCTATCGGATCGACACCGGTCATTTTTCCGTGCACAATCTTAAAGCCTTGTGGTGTATTCATAAATGAGTTCACACTCGTAATGAACAAGGCACTCATGGTTGAACCGATGATGATCGGAAAGTTAATGAGCCAGTGAAGCCATTTGTTTTTGAATCTATCCCATGTGTAAAGATAAATACTCAGGAATATCGCTTCAAAGAAGAAGGCGAATGTTTCCATAAACAGCGGCAGGGCGATCACCTGGCCGCCAAGCTTCATAAATGTCGGCCATAATAAGGATAATAACAGACCGATAATCGTCCCGGTCACGACGCCGACTGCCACCGTAATAGTGAAGCCTTTTGCCCAGCGTTTCGCCATCGCGATATGACGCGGGTCTTTCTTATAGAGACCGAGTCCCTCAGCAATCATAAACATGACCGGCAGAGCGACACCGATTGTTGCAAATATAATATGAAACGCAAGTGTCATAGCAGTAAGCAGACGACTTAGTACAACTGCATCCATCGATTTCCTCCTTATTGTGATTTTTATCACAAATTGATATATTTCTATTATAGCTAATTTCCATCCATAATTCTATTTATAAACTTGAAATAAATGTGACAATATATTGATTGATCATCTTTATTGTATTCTTCATCTATTAAAGCTATATTGATACTATTCTTAAGAAGGAGAACGACCAATGAATATTACCATCTATACACAGAACCAATGCCCTCCTTGCGCATTCATAAAACGTTATTTGGCAGAAAAATCTATTCCTTACACGGAAAAGAATATCAGAAACCCCCGTTACCGCCGGGAGATGATGGATTACGACGCGTTCAGCACACCTCTTATCATCATGGGTGACGAAGTCATCCGCACAGTGGATATAGCACGTATCGAAGCGCGGCTGCAGGAGGTGCAGCATGATTGAGCTTGCCATACGGACTTTATTAAAACTTAAGCCCCGCTTCCTCTATGCCAGGGCTGATGATGTTAAAGTCAAGACTTATAGAATACCGCTGCTGCACAACCAGCATGCACGGCCGTTTCGAATCGTTCATATTTCCGACCTTCATATCGGTTTTAATTATACATATGAGGATTTAATCGAGCATATTAATAAAGTGAACACGCTTCGCCCGGACATCGTCATGATTACCGGCGACCTGTTTGACCGGATCGATCGCTATAAAGGAAAACCTCAAGCTTTCTCGCCGCTGCTCCGGACCATTCAGGCACCATCCGGCGTTTATTTTTCTTACGGCAACCACGACCAGCGCAGCAGCCGGACCCATAAAATACAGCAGGTCATCGAAGACAGCGGCATTCACCTGATGAATAATTTCGGCCGGACCATTGACTATGATGGAGAAGCCATCTATATTAGCGGCATTGATGACGTGTTAAACAGTAAAGGCAATGTCACACAGGCGCTGAAAAACAGGACCGACTCCCACGATTTCACTATTATGATGGTTCATGAGCCTGATTTTGCTGATTACGTCAAACGCTTTGACGTCGATCTACAGCTGTCGGGACACACGCACGGTGGTCAGATCAGACTACCACTGCTGGGCGCCCCTATCCTGCCGGCACTGGGAAAAAAATATGTGCGCGGCCTCTATCAGCTGATGCATCATCATCATTCAATGATGCTCCATGTGTCTCCGGGTCTCGGGACAACGCATTTGCCCATCCGTTTTTTCTGCCCGCCAGAGATCACTGTGCTCGAGCTGACAACAAAAGAAGCCGAGTAAACAATTCGTTTACTCGGCTTCTTTTTTATATACGGTTAACCAGTTCCACGACTTCTTCCTGAGTCGCACAATTGATTGCCTGTTCCGCTAATTTTTTCATTTCTGTCTGATTTAAATTCTTAATCTGGCGGCGGGCTTTCAAGATGCTGGTCGCACTCATTGAGAACTCATCCAGACCAAGACCAAGCAGCAACGGAATTGCTGTTGTATCGCCTGCCATCTCACCGCACATACCTGTCCATTTACCTTCTTTATGACTCGCATCGATAACCTGCTTCACTAAGCGCAGAATCGCCGGGTTATAAGGCTGGTACAAATATGAAACGCGTTCTGACATACGGTCAGCTGCCATCGTGTACTGAATTAAATCATTAGTACCGATACTGAAGAAATCGACTTCTTTTGCAAAAATATCAGCCATCGCAGCAGTCGATGGAATTTCCACCATAATGCCGAGTTCAATAGTATCTGATACTTTCACTTTGTCGTCAATCAGCTTCGCCTTTTCTTCTTCCAGAATCGCTTTCGCTTCACGGAACTCGTTGATTGTTGCAATCATCGGGAACATAATGCTTAAGCTGCCATGCGCAGATGCACGCAGCAGTGCACGAAGCTGTGTTCTGAAGATATCCTGCTGGTCCAGACATAAGCGGATCGCACGATAGCCAAGGAACGGGTTCATTTCATGCGGTAAGTTTAAATACGGCAGCTCTTTGTCTCCGCCGATATCAAGCGTACGGACAACGACACGCTTACCTTTCATTTCAGAAAGCACGCGTTTATAAGCTTCGTATTGTTCTTCTTCAGTCGGCATGCTGTCTCTTCCCATATACAGGAATTCTGTACGGTAAAGACCGATACCTTCTGCGCCGTTATTGATTACGCCTTCTAAATCGTTAGGCGTCCCGATGTTCGCAGCAAGTTCCACGTGCAGGCCGTCTTTAGACGTTGTTTTGTCATTGACAAGCTGCTTCAGTTCTTCTTTTTCCTGAATGAAGTTCGCCTGCTTCTGTTTGTAAGCGATGATAGTTGTCTCATCAGGATTAATAAACACTTCACCTGTTGAACCGTCAACAATGACCATATCGCCGTGCTTCACAGCAGCAGTAATGTTTTTAGTCCCTACTACCGCGGGAATTTCGAGAGAGCGGCTCATAATAGCCGAATGGCTTGTCCGGCCACCGATATTAGTCGCAAACCCTTTGACAAATTCTTTGTTCAGCTGCGCCGTATCAGACGGTGTCAGATCATCTGCGATAATGACGACACTTTCATTGATGGTCGTTGGATTCGGCAGTGTCACACCTAATATATGAGCCAGCACACGCTTGGACACATCACGGATGTCAGCCGCACGTTCTCTCATATATTCATTATCCATCGATTCAAAAATCATCACAAAGTTATTCGCTACAGTCATTAATGCCGCTGCTGCATTGGACTGGTTTGTGCGGATATCATCTTCGATCGGCTGAATCAGTTCCGGATCTTCAAGAACGAGCAGATGTGCGTCAAAAATAGCCGCTTTGTCAGGGCCGAGCGCTACTTCTGCATTATTTCTAATTTGAGTCAGCTCAACTTTTGACTGGTTGATAGCCGCCTTAAATTTTGTCACTTCCGTTTCAGGATCAGCAACTGTATCATTAGTGTAGGTTAAGTCTGGTTCAACTAAAAGATAGGCCTTCGCGATGGCAACGCCATCGGAAGCCCCAATTCCGTTTAACATATTAGACATTATTCTGTTAAGCCTTCTTTAGTCAACACGTCTGAAATGGCTTGAATAGCTTCCTGCTCATCAGCACCTTCAGCATAAATTGTGATTTCAGCATTTTTACCTACACCAAGACTCATAACACCCATGATTGATTTTAAGTTAACTTTTTTGCCGTTGTATTCTAATTGAACGTCTGAATCAAACTTACTTGCAGTTTGTACAAGCATTGTCGCCGGGCGTGCGTGAATACCAGTTTCGTCAATAATTACATAAGATTTTTGTTCCATCGTTAAATTTCTCCTTTAGAAGCATGATTATGCAAATTTTTTTATATATAAACTGAAACGGTCTATACAGTGAATAGAATAACAAATTATAGCGTCAACTTCAATTGTTTGATATAGGATGATGATTTAACTCACCGTAAAATAAACACTCTACACATAAGTTATCACTTTGTACTATTGATTAATGCTCGTGCGACTTTCTCGCATTTATCGATATGTGCAAGCCCCATTTTCTTCATCATATAGTAGCTGACAGAAGCAGAAATCGCCTGGCCGACAATCGGCACCCATTTAGACTGCTTGGCAAGTTCGCGTTTTGCTACCGTCTTGAACAATGCTGCAACCACTGCTCGAGACATACGTCTGCCTATTAATTCGCTGCCCTGTTTAGCCGCTGTCATCATGACTTTTTGTTTAAGATCATCAGTCATGCCGTTCACCTGCTTATGGCTTAAACCATATGTCCGGTTGATCTGCTCAATCATGTCAGTCATCAGCTTCATGTCAACCCCGACATCCAGTCCGGGAATCGGTACAACAGCACCGGCTGAGCTCATCAGCGACTTGTTTTTAATCAAGTTCTCCGCCATCTCCCGGCGCTCTATCAGCTGCCTCTCGTCAGCAGGAAGATCATTTTTTATCATTGCTGTTTTTCGGTTGGTGCTATTTAAGTTTTTAGCGATTTTATTAATCATTGTATCCAGTAATCCCATGTCGCTCACTCCTTAATTGTTTAATCATTTATTTCCCGAAAAATTGATGATTAATCTAAAAACTTGATAAGCACGACTTTCAAATACTTGGAAGCCTTATAAGAATTGGTGGTTTTAAAGTCTTTCGGCAGCCCCATCACTTCTACAAATTCAAAGTCCCGCCGCTGTTCTTTCAGCGTTGTCTCAATCATCTTCTTGAAAGCATTCAGCGAGTAATCACTGGCATTTGTGCTGAGCAGCAGATAACCATTCGCTTTAACAAGCGGCACGGCTCCTTCAATCAGCTCATGGTAATTGCTCTTCACGCTGAACCGGCGCTTTTTAGAACGTGAGAAACTCGGCGGATCGATGACAATCAAGTCATATGACAGTTTTTTGCGGGAGCAGTATTTGAACATATCAAACACATCAAGTGTATAACGGAAATGATCATCCAGCGGCAGTTCATTCAAGCCAAAATTCTGTTCAATGAGCTCCAGCGAGCGTTTAGCGATATCCACACTTGTCGTACTCATCCCATTTTTAGCCGCTGCCACACTAAAGCCTCCGGAATAGGCAAATAAATTCAGCATCGTTCCTTCTTCTAACGGCAGCGCTAATATTTTGTTTCTCACATCGCGCTGATCGAGGAAGATGCCGGTCATCGGTCCTTCTTCAAAATGTATCGTATAGAATAAATTATTTTCCTGAATGATCAACGGGAACTCCGCCGGCTTATCAGTCAGGAGATGCGTCGGCACTTCTCTGTCAAATCTTAGTTTCTCATAGATCGTTTCATAGTTGAAGACGGCTTTCAGCGCTGTCAGTACTTCCTGCTGGTAGCGGTAAATTCCTTTTGAATACCACTGAATCAATAAATGTCCGTTATAGTTATCAACAGTGAAACCTCCAAGCCCGTCCCCTTCTCCGTTATAGATCCGGAAGGCATTCGTGTGACTTGCCCGGTAAAGTGATTCGCGTTCTTTATGCGCCTGCTCCATCAATGCTGTAAAATAGCTCTGTGTCAGCTTGACCTCTAAATCATCGCTCACCTTATAGCCGATGCCTCTATTTTGACGGCCGAAGTAAAACAGGCCGAGTGCCTCTGCCGACGCGTTCTTTAAAATAAAAAGATCGCCTTCATTTAAAGGGTCCATATCAAACACATCTGCTTCTTCGACGACTAAATAGCCATCCTTGTATTTCTTGCCATGCCGTTCTTTCAATGTTACTGTCTTCACTCACTTCACCTCATTTAGTTATACTTCACTATAACACAAAAAGAGTGCCGTAAAGGCACTCTGTACGTTCATATTACCACTGCACTTTCCCCAAAGTGCATTTCTCCCATCGCTATGTAACCGCTTTCCATTATATTATAATTAAAATACAGGAGAATGACAATACATAAAATGAGAGAAAATTAAACAATTAACTTATTACTGCTTAATCAGTACTGTTTCTTCAGATGATAGAAAAATAACGGCGTAATCATCAAAACCAGCAGGATAATGACAGGTGGAATAAACAACGACAAGTTAATGCCTTTGAACAGCATCAAATAGAAGGCAGTGATGATTTTGACGAATAAAAAGGTCACGGTGAGCAGCTGACCAAAATAACCCCGCTTTTTGAAATGGATCAGCGCGGTAAAGAATAAGTAGCCGATGACCATAAGCAGCAGACCAGCAAGATTGATCCATTCATAGAAATACTGCATTTTCACGACATTGAACTGACTGACATTGAAGAGCACACTTCTGTTGTTCAGTTCAATAAACGTCAATATTAGTATCATTGTCCCGAACAGCAGTTCAATATGAAAGAATTTGAACCACTTTGGTTTTCTCATCCATGCCGGGATATCTTCATCTTTTAAATTGATCCATTCGGCAAACTTCAGCCGCATTTTCTTAAGGGCGATCATTACTTTTTCATCAGCTTTCAATGACTGCCTAGACAGCTGCTCAAATGCTTCATTAGTCTGATGATTGATTGTATCGCTCACCAGGCGGTCGCGTTTTTTGCGGTGCACACGTGACAGCTCATCAGTGCTGTCCGCTTTTGTCGCCCGGTGCAAAAAGATATAGTTGCCGAGCGCACTTAATCCCATCACTGTCAGCAGGATGAAGAAGAAGTTAAGCGCCATTACATCGAGCGGCGTCACTGTGTTATCTGCCAGGCGGTCATAAATTCTGTTCTGCGTCAGTATATAGGCGACTGAAAAGAAAAACAGCAGGACGATATGATGCATCTTCCGGTAATCCTGATTCAGTCGCTTTCTATTCAATACATAGAACGTCAGAATGAGAAAGGACAGAAAATAGACGATTGTATATATATCGTAAACTTCAAACATCAGCACTGCTGTAAAGAGAAAAAGAAAGAATGCACTCAGCAAATAGAAATAAGCGATCAGCTGATCAAACTGTGTCGTCTTCTTCAGCAGTCTGCTGATATAAATGAAGCCCAGTCCGTATATCATCAGTATGGCCGCGTAAATGAGCGGAAGACTATGAATATAACGGCTTAATATTTTGATAAAAGCATAGTGATAAATACTGATAAAATCCAGCAGCTGTGCCATATGCAGTTTATTCACTGCTATTTCCTTGAAATTTACAATAGCGCTGCTATTGAATATGATAAATATTCCGCTGCCGACAAAAATCAGTCCCAATAAACAGCCGGTGATGACTTCTATATTGTTTTTAAACCATTTCATACTTTCACCTCATAACCATTATAAGGAAAAGTCGCGTGATTGTCCTTTGAATATGAAAATTTCAGTCTTAAGTATGAGATGTTTTAAAGGAAGACAGCAGGGAATAGATGAATATTAATCATATTAGGAGGAATTTATTATGACTGACGATAAAATTGAAGAATTCAAAGATGACGCTCAAAAGGCAGCTGGTAACGGCGCTGACAATAACTCTGAAACTAAAGAAAAGATTGACTCTTTAGAGAATGATCATTCCGGTGATGAACAGACTGAAGACGACGTCAAACAAGCATATGAGCAGTAAAAATAACGGCTGAGAATGTCTCAGCCGTTATTTTTTAGCGCACGATGCGCAATGTCTGTTCTATAGAAGAGTCCATCGCTTTTTATTTTTGCTGCGTTTTGATAGCTTGCTTCTACAGCATCCTTCACTGTCCCGCCACTGCCGACTGCAAGCATTACGCGTCCGCCGGCTGTCTTCCAGCCGTCCTCATACTTCAAGCCGCTGACATAATAATCAAGTTCACCGTTATATCCCTCAACCTTGATTCCTTTATCGTAAGCTGCCGGGTATCCCTTCGCTGCCAGAACAACGCCGACCACTGTATCAGCGGACCACGTTAAAGTGATATCCTGCTTTGCTTCCAGCGCGAAGATGATATCCATTAAGTCTGTCTCAAGACGTGTCAGCAGCACCTGGCATTCCGGATCACCGAAACGTGCATTGAACTCGATGACTTTGGGCCCTTCTTCTGTAATGATAGCACCGATATACAACAGACCGAAGTAATGCAGCCCTTCCTCCTTCATAGCTCTGGCAATCGGATAGGAAATCCGTTCATTCGTCTCTTTCATCGTCTGTTCCTTAATATGGGCAACCGGACAGTAAGCGCCCATGCCGCCCGTATTAGGGCCCGTGTCACCGTCAAAGGCACGTTTATGGTCCTGCGCCACACAGTCAAGCGGAATGATGAAGTCATCATTGACAAACACCATCAATGAAAACTCCTCACCTTGCAGGTACTCTTCAAAGACGACTTCTGTGTCACCATCTTTGTAAAACTCATGGACAGCAGCAACTGCCTCCTGCTCCGTCATAGCGACAATGACTCCTTTTCCTGCGGCCAGGCCGTCCTGCTTCAGCACGACCGGCCCTGAGTGCTCTTGAATATAGGCGAGGGCCGCTTCTTTCGTACTAATCATCTCATAAGCCGCAGTCGGTATGTTGTAGTGCTTCATCATCTGCTTGGCAAATGACTTTGAACCTTCCATCTGTGCTGCCTTCTTATTCGGTCCGAACACTTTAATACCGCGCTCCTTGAGCACATCAGCCAGCCCTGCGGTGAGCGGCTGCTCCGGACCGATGATCACCCAGTCAATAGCTTCTGCTACTGCAAAATCGGCAATTTTTTCATGGTCGGTCTCAGCAATGGCAGTGACGACTGTTGCGACATTTGTCATGGCATCATTGCCGGGAATAACGAAAACTTCCTCGACATGTACGGACTGGCTGACTTTATGTGCCAGGGCATGTTCACGGCCGCCTGAACCGATTACAAGTACTTTCATCAACTTCCTCCTAATGTTTGAAATGACGCATGCCGGTCATTACCATTGCAATGCCGTGTTTATCAGCCATATCAATAGATTCCTGGTCCTTAATAGAGCCGCCCGGCTGCACGATGCATGTGATGCCTGCGAGTGCTGCTGTTTCCACTGTGTCACTCATCGGGAAAAATCCGTCTGACGCCATAATGACGTGGTCATCAATGGCTGCCGCACGTTCGATCGCAATCTTTGCAGAGCCGACTCTGTTCATCTGGCCGGCGCCGATACCGACCGTATGTTTATCGTTTGCAAGTACAATGGCATTGCTTTTGACGCTCTTGACAACTGTCCATCCAAGTTCAATTGCCTGCCACTGCTCAGCGGTCGGCTGTGCTTTTGTCACAACTGTCATCTCATCCGGAGATAATACTTTTTGATCTTTATCCTGCACTAAATAGCCGCCCGATACCGAGACAAACTCTTCAGTTTCTTCGTCGCCGTGCATCTGTACTTCCAGCAGACGGATGTTCTTCTTCTGAGTGAGCAGCTCAAGTGCTTCAGACGAATACGAAGGTGCAATGACCACTTCCAGAAAGATTGCTTTCAGCTGCTCTGCTGTTTCTTTGTCGACTTCTTTGTTCAGACTGACAATGCCGCCGAATATCGACTGGTCATCCGCTTCATAGGCATGCTGAAACGCCTCGGCGATGGTTTCACCTGTACCGACGCCGCAAGGATTCATATGCTTCACTGCTACTGCTGCCGGCACGCTGAACTGTTTGACCAGCTGCAGTGCTGCGTCGGCATCTTTAATGTTATTGTAGCTTAATGCCTTGCCGTGCAGCTGACGTGCACCGGCGATTGTATTCGGGGCAGCTGAAGTTTTCACGAAACGGGCTGCCTGCTGAGGGTTTTCGCCGTATCTGAGTGTCGTGACTTTATTAGAGAAGAAATTGACGATAGCTGCGTCATAATGATTCGTATGATCGAACACTTTGAGCATGAGTGATTTTCTGAACTGATAGTCAGCTTGATCATGCTTGATCTTATCGATCACTGCAGCGTAGTCAGCGGGATCGACAACTGTCAGCACGTGCTTGAAATTTTTCGCACTCGCACGGAGCATGGTCGGCCCGCCGATATCGATGTTTTCAATGGCTTCTTCTTCTGTCACATCAGGACGTGCCACAGTCTGTTCGAACGGATAAAGATTGACGACTACTAAATCTATCAGCTCTATGCCGAGTTCATTTAAAGCTTCCAGGTGTTCCGGCACATCTCTGTCTGCAAGTATGCCGCCGTGAATATGCGGATGCAGTGTTTTGACACGGCCGTCCATAATCTCCGGAAACTGTGTCAGCTCGCTCACTGATTTGACAGCTACGTCATGGGCTTCTAAAGTCTTCTTTGTACCGCCGGTTGAATAGAGCTCATAATCAAGAGCGCTCAGCTCTTTCGCAAATTCGACAATCCCTGTTTTGTCTGAAACGCTTAACAATGCTTTTTTCATGATAAACTCCTTAGGAAATAATAGTCTTGATAACTCTCGGATATAGTTCATATTCCAGGTTCTGTATTCTGAGCTGCAATGTCTCCTCCGTATCATCCGGATAGATCGGGCAGCTCATCTGGTCGATAATTTTCCCGGTGTCCATTCCGCTGTCAACATAGTGGACGGTCGCGCCGCTCACACGGCAGCCGTAGCGGAGCGCCTGGCCTACTGCATTTTTCCCGGGAAAACTCGGCAGAATGGACGGATGGATATTGATGATCTGGTCTGCATAGGCATTAAGCAGCGTCGGACCGACTAGTTTCATATAACCTGCAAGCACGAGCCACTCCACTTTATCGCGGTGCAGCTGCTTTAAGATGGCCGTCTCATAATGCTCTTTATTATCATAGCGCTTCATATTGAAGACATGAACCGGCAGACGGAATCTGCGGGCACGTTCGATTGCGAAGGCGTCCTGCTGATCGGTATAAAGACCGGTGACATGAATATGGTCTAAATAGCCGACTTCTATGTTCTCCATAATTTTTTCAAAATTCGAGCCGTTACCTGAGGCAAAAATCGCGATGTTCTTCATGCTATACCCCCGTCAGTTCTATCGGGCACTGCTGTTCTTTAATCGTACCGATGACAAACGCCTGTTCGCCTGCATCGTTCAGTGACTGAATGATGGCTTCACTTTCTTCATGAGCTGCAATGATGCAGAAGCCGATGCCCATATTAAAGACATTATACATCTCAGCGCGGTCCAGTCCGCCCTCTTTCTGCAGCCAGTCAAAGACAGGCGGGCACGGATAGGACGTGACATCAATCACTGCAGCGAGTTTATCCGGCAGCACTCTCGGTATATTTTCGATGAAGCCGCCGCCTGTAATGTGGCACATCCCTTTAATGGAATGTGCCGCGAGCAGTGCCTTCACCGGCTTCACATAAATGCGGGTCGGTTCAATCAGTACATCAAGCAGTGTCCGGTCGCCGAACTTCTGTGAAAGGTCAGCTGTTGAGTCATGAATGATTTTACGGACAAGACTGTAGCCGTTAGAATGAATACCACTTGATGGCAGGCCGATAATGACATCTCCTGCTGTAATCGCTGCACCGGTAATATAATCACTTTTTTCAACCGCACCGACAGCAAATCCTGCGATATCATAGTCCCCTGGATGATACATTTCTCCCATTTCTGCTGTTTCGCCGCCGATGAGCGCACATTCCGACTGACTGCAGCCATCAGCAACCCCTTTGACAATCTGCTCCACCACTACCGGATCTACTGAGTGAAGCGCTAAATAATCAAGAAAATAAATAGGCAGCGCACCGGTTGTCAGTATGTCGTTGACGCACATGGCAACAGCGTCAATCCCTATCGTATCGTGCTTACTATAATCAATCGCGAGCCGAAGCTTCGTCCCGACACCGTCCGTTCCAGAGACAAGCACCGGTGACGTCATGTTCAGCGCTGAGAGATCAAACGCTGCACCAAATCCTCCAAGTCCTCCCAGCACTTCAGGACGCATCGTGCGCGCGACATGCTTTTTCATCCGTTCCACAGCCTCATATCCAGCATGGATATCGACTCCTGACGCTTTGTATGCTTCAGACATCGCTATACCCCTTTCGTCTTCTTTTCTTTTTCTTCCGGCAGCAGATGATCCACAATTTCAACCGGATAATTCCCCGTGAAGCAGGCATCACATTCACCATGTGAGCCGTGTCTCCGGTAAACGTCGTGCATTCCTTCGACAGATAAATAGCTGAGTGAGTCGACTTCAATCTCTGCTCTTATTGCTTCGACTGACTGATAAGCGGCAATCAGCTCTGCGTGAGTGGATACGTCAATGCCGTAGTAGCATGGATGCTTAAGCGGGGGTGATGAGATGCCCATATGCACTTCTTTTGCGCCGGCATTTCTCAGAGCTTTGACGATGTACTTGCTCGTCGTTCCACGGACGATAGAGTCATCGATGACAATGACACGTTTTCCTGCGATGACATCACGGATCGGTGCATGTTTCATCCGTACAGCACGTTCCCGCATCTCCTGGTTCGGTGTGATAAAGGTCCGGCCGATATAACGGTTTTTCAGCAGACCCTGTTCATTCGGGATGCCTGAATAGTCCGAGAACCCCATCGCAGCCTGCAGTGATGAATCCGGCACGCCGATGACGACATCGGCATCTACGGACATCTCTCTCGCTAACTGCTCGCCAAGTGCTTTTCTGACATTATAGACGGAATGCCTGTTGAACTCTGAATCTGGTCTTGCAAAATAGACGTATTCCATCGAGCATAGTTTACTGTCTCTATACTGCGAGTAATTATCTTCGACAAGCCCGTCGTTAGTGAACGTCAGCACTTCACCCGGCCGGACGTCACGAATATACGTCGCACCGATAGCATTGAAAGCGCACGTTTCGCTTGCCACGCAGTAAGCGCCGTCCACCATGCCGAGCATTAACGGACGCACCCCGTGGTTATCCAGCGCTGCAGAGAGACTATCCTTCCGCAGTACTAAAAAGGCGAAAGCCCCTTTAATCATGTTAAGTGCCGCCTTTAAATTCGCAGTCTCGCTCGCTGACCGTGCTTTCAGCAGCAGATGCCCCAGCACTTCAGAATCGCTTGATGTCTGGAATATCGATCCTGCATCTTCCAGCGCCAGTCTGATTTGACGGGCGTTGGTCAAGTTACCGTTATGGGCAAGACCAAGGTCTCCTTTTGAATGCTTGAATATAAAAGGCTGCACATTGGAGAGCTCAGACGCACCGGTCGTCGCATAACGGACATGTCCGATCGCGTTTGTGTAACCTGACAGCGATTCAAGCTGAATCTGGCTGATTGCATCGGGCAGTAGACCCATGCCGCGTGCGCCGAAAATATTTTCGCCGTTTGAGCAGACAATGCCTGCCCCTTCCTGTCCCCGGTGCTGCAGACTATGCAGCGCCATATAAGTGAGCTGTGCTGCCTGAGGATGATTCCATATGCCGAACACGCCGCATTCTTCATTTAGACCGCGGATGTCATACATGTTGAAACAGCCCCTTTCCATGTCTCACTGATCATTTTGACGTCATAATTAATCGTGCCGCCGTTATAGTTGATCGTCAGCTGTTCAGTACCAAATGTACCGATTTTCACTGCACCTTCAACCGGCTGCTCTTTTGCGATTAAAATATAGCGTCCCGGTGTTTCTGAAAAGAGCTGCGCAGCTGATAATTCAACAGTCACGTCAATACCTGTCTCAAAGTAGGCAGCAAGCTGCGCCAGTTTAACAGCAAGGCCTCCTTTACCAGGTGACTGGGCATGGGATACACTGCCCGCACGGATCGCGTCACGGACTGCTTGACCGCGCGTCACTTCCTGTTCAAGGTCAATTGTCTCTTCCTGTTCTGCAACGTCGTCATACAGCAGCTTCTCAAGCTGGGAACCGCCGAAGTCGTCATTTGTCTCACCCAGCAGATAAATATTCTCGCCGGCTGTCGGATGGTAATGATGCAGAAAACTGATGTCGTCAATCAGTCCGACCATACCGACAACTGGTGTCGGAAAAATAGCATCGCCCTTTGTTTCGTTGTACAGACTGACGTTACCTGATACAACCGGTGTATTCAGCACACGGCAGGCATCTGCCATGCCGCGCGTTGATTCTGCAAGCTGGTGATAAATCTCAGGTTTTTCCGGACTCCCGTAGTTCAGACAGTCAGTCATCGCCAGCGGCTCACTGCCGACTGCAATCAAGTTACGGTATGCTTCTGCGACAACCATCTTACCGCCGTTATACGGGCTGCTGAAGACATAGCGTGCTTCACCGTCAATCGTCGAGGCAATCGCCTTTGTTGTTCCTTCAACACGTGTCACACCAGCTGACAGGCCGGGTTTGATGATCGTGTTGGCGCCGACCTGCTGGTCATACTGGGAATAAGCCCAGTACTTAGACGCCATCGTCGGATGACTCAGCAGCTGAAGCAGCGTTTCTTCCGCATCAATCATGCTGTAATCATGTGTCACTTCGCGGTGGACCGCTATCCCTTCAAGCACGTAGACCGGTGCTTCGTCAGACAGCGGCTGCACTGGAATATCTGCATATACTTCATCGTCATAAGTCAGTACAAGACGGTCCGTATCAGTGACTTCACCAATGACTGCACTGTCCAGCTCATGATGCTCAAATAACTCAAGAAACTTCTGTTCTGTTCCTTTCTTAACAACGAGCAGCATCCGCTCCTGTGTCTCTGACAGCATCATCTCATAAGGAGAAATACCTGCTTCTCTGACGGGTACTTTCTCCAGGGTCAGATGCATACCGGAACCACCTTTAGCAGCCATCTCAGAAGAAGATGATGTCAGTCCTGCAGCGCCCATGTCCTGAATACCGACAAGCTCAGGATAAGTGATAGCTTCGAGAGTCGCTTCCATCAGCTTCTTGCCGACAAAAGGATCGCCAATCTGAACAGACGGGCGTTTGGCTTCAGATGATTCGTTCAGCTCCTCAGAGGCAAACGTTGCTCCGTGGATGCCGTCTCTCCCGGTCTTAAGACCGACATAAATAACCGGATTGCCTGCGCCTTTTGCTGTCCCTTTCTGGATTTTATCGTGGTCAATAATACCAACGCACATCGCATTGACCAGCGGGTTGCCGTCATAGCGCGAATCGAACTCAATCTCGCCGGCAACTGTCGGAATGCCGATGCAGTTGCCGTAGCCGCTAATACCCGCGACAACCCCCTGGAACAGCCGCTGATTCTGTCTGCTGTCCAGTTCGCCGAAGCGGAGACTGTTAAGCAGCTGCACTGGCCGGGCACCGATTGAGACAATATCACGGATAATGCCGCCGACACCAGTCGCTGCTCCTTGATAAGGCTCAATAGCGCTCGGGTGATTATGAGATTCCACTTTGAAGACCACCGCCTGATTATCACCGATATCAACAACTCCTGCACCTTCACCTGGTCCCATCAACACGCGGTCTCCTGTCGTCGGAAACTGCTTGAGCAACGGCTTTGAATGCTTATAAGAACAATGTTCACTCCACATCACAGAGAAAATACCGATTTCTGTATAGTTCGGCTGACGGCCAAGAATATGACAGACTTTGTCATATTCCTCGTCTGTCAGTCCCATATCTCTATAAACATGATTCAGTTTGATCTCTTGTGCTGTTGGTTCCAAAAACTTAGCCATATTACTTACCCCAGCTTTCTAGAATAGATTGAAATAATCGTCTGCCGTCATCAGACCCGAGCAGTGTCTCCATGGCGCGCTCCGGATGCGGCATCATCCCAAGGACATTACCTGCACGATTGACGATTCCTGCGATATCTTCTACTGAGCCGTTCGGATTTTCTGCATAAGTCAGTACAATCTGCTGATTGTCTTTCAGCTCTGTCAATGTTTCCGGTGAACAGTAATAACTTCCTTCGCCATGCGCAATCGGATAGACGACTGTTTCATTGTCCTCATAAAGATGAGTGAACTTCGTGGTGTTACGGATCTTCAAATGTTCATCCTTGCAGATAAAGCGGTGACTTTCGTTATGAAGTAATGCCCCGGGTAATAATCCGATTTCCGTCAATATTTGAAAGCCGTTGCACACACCAAGTACAGGTTTGCCCTCGTCTGCCAGACGTTTCACTTCACTGACAACCGGAGCTACACGTGCCATCGCGCCGCAGCGCAAGTAATCACCGAATGAAAAACCGCCGGGTATCAATACGCCGTCAAAGCCAGCGAGCGACGTCTCTCTGTAATCTACATAAACAGCTTCCATGCCAGTGTTTATCGCCGCATTCAGCATATCTCTGTCACAGTTCGAACCTGGAAATTCAATGACCGCAAGTCTCATCAGTTAGTCTCCTCTGCCTCGATTACATTGTACGAATATTCCTCAATGACTGTGTTGGCAAATAACTTCTCACTCAATGTTCTGACAATGTTATCCACCGCTTCATCTGATGCCTCGTCCACTGTCATGTAAAGTACTTTACCGACACGGATATCATTGACCTCAGGATAGCCTAAATCATGGACTGCACGCGTTAATGTCTGACCTTGTGTGTCGAGTACTTGACGCTGTAAAGTTATAAAGAGTTCAATCGTTTTCATTATTAAAGAGCCTCCAGTTTATTATAAAATGCGGTATACGTATCAATCAGTGAACCTGTGTCTTCACGGTAGACGTCCTTGTCAAAGTTTTCATTTGTCGCCTTATCCCAGATTCTGCAAGTATCCGGTGAAATTTCGTCAGCAAGCAGAATAGTTCCGTCCTTATCCTTGCCGAATTCAATTTTAAAGTCGATGAGTGATAAGTTCATCTGCTCCATCAGCCTGATTAAAATGCGGTTAATAATCAGCGCCTGCTCTTTTAATGCTTTGATTTCTTCATCGTCAGCAATGTTGAGCAGCTTCACATGATCCTCAGTAATAATCGGGTCGTTCAGTTCATCGTTCTTATAGTAGAACTCAACGATCGGCACTTCAAATGCCTGGCCTTTTGTCAGGCCGAGACGTTTAACAATCGAACCTGCCGCCTTGTTTCTGACGACTACTTCCAGTGGGATGATGTCAACTTTTCTGACAAGCTGCTCTGTTTCTGACAGCCTGCTGATGAAATGCGACGCGTAACCTTCTTCATTCAGCTTTTCGAAAAATTTCGATGTGATCAGGTTATTCAGACGTCCTTTGCCCGCCATGCTGTCTTTTTTAGCCCCGTTGCCCGCTGTCACTTCATCCTTATATTCAATGCGGTATACCCCGTCTTCTTCCGTAGTGAATACACGCTTTGCTTTCCCTTCATAGACTAAAGTCATTTCATCTGCTCCTCATAAATAGTCTCGTAGTCATTGGCTGTAGTTAAAATAGTGACGTGGCCCATCTTACGGTCATGCTTGCGCACTTCCTTGCCATACACATGAACATGCCACTCTGGATGCTCGCTGAATACATGCGCCATAACATCCAGATCCTGTCCGAGCAAATTATACATCACAGCAGGCTGATGCAGCGTAATCTGCTCCGGCAGGCCCCATCCTGCGACGGCTAATATATGGGTGTCAAACTGGGAATAATCACAAGCTTCTATAGAATAATGTCCTGAGTTATGCGGTCTCGGTGCAATCTCATTGACGTATAGCTTGTCCTCCTGATCGATGAAGAACTCAACTGTGAATGTGCCGATGAGTTTGATGTCTGCCATGATCTTCTTCACTTCATTGATGGCGTTCTGCTGATGCCGATGTGTGCCTGTGACTGTCGTTCTGTATAATATTTGGTTGCGGTGCACATTTTCCTGCACCGGAAAAAATACAACACTGCCGTCTGCAGCAGCTGTCGCTGTAATCGATATTTCTGACTGAAGATCAATCATCTGCTCAGCGACACAGAGGCCACTGCTGATGAACTCACGGGCTGACTCAAGCTGTTCAGCTGCTTTGACCACATACTGACCTTTACCGTCATAGCCGCCAAAAACTGTCTTCAGGATAAAGGGAAAGCCCAGCTGCTCTGCCGCTGTCTCCAGTGCTGCTGCGTCATCGACTGGAACGTACGGTACGACTTGTGCGCCGGCTGCTGCCACCGCATCTTTCTCTGACAGCCTGTTCTGCAGTGTGATCACCGCTGCCGACCCCTGCGGCACGTTATAGTTCTCAGTCAAGGCTGCGAGTGCTTCGCCATCAATGTTCTCAAATTCATAAGTCACACTGTCAGACAGTTCGCCGAGTTTCGTCAGTGCCGTCAGATCATTGTAAGAGGCATGAATGAAATGATGCGCTGAAAATCTTGCGGGACAAGTCTCATCCGGATCAAGAACAGCGACCTTGAAGCCCATGCGCTGTGCCGACTGGGCCATCATCTTCCCGAGCTGGCCGCCGCCGATAATGCCGATTGTGCTGCCGATAGTGAGTTTAGTTGAGTTCATGCTGCATCGCCTCTACTTTCCTGACCAGTGACTGCTCATAACTGTCTAATGCTTCAATCAATCGTTCGTCTTTCAGGCTCAGTATACGTGCTGCAAGTATACCTGCATTTTTCGCGCCTGCTTTACCGATTGCTGTCGTTGCGACCGGTATCCCGCCCGGCATCTGCACGATAGACAAGAGCGAATCAAGTCCTTTTAAGATTTTCGTTTCAATCGGCACGCCGATGACCGGCACCGTTGTCAGTGAAGCAATCATGCCGGGCAGGTGCGCCGCACCGCCTGCACCCGCAATAATGATATCAATATCATTTCGTCTGGCATTCTGAGCAAAGGTTACCATCTCGACAGGCGTCCGATGTGCAGAGACGACCGATTTCTCATAAGGTATATTAAAATCGTCGAGCATTATACAGGCTTCTTTCATCGTCTCCCAGTCAGATGACGAACCCATAACAACAGCTACTTTCATTGATTTTCAGCTCCCATACATTTGATGTTGCCATTTGATAAAGTGTATATTACTTGTATAGCATATCAACATCCCAGTATGATTTCAATTGAATATACGGACATTTTTATATTTTTTAAATTAAAATTTGATTTTCGTTCGTATTTAGACTTTAATTATGTTGTGATATAATAAAAATGTTCGAAATAAGGAGGATTATAAATGACTGCAAAAATTTTAGACGGAAAGAAGATTGCTCAGGATTACCGGGCGAACTTACAAAGTGAAGTAACCGCGCTGCAAGCGGAAGGCATTACTCCCAACTTAACGGTTGTACTCGTCGGTAATGACGGGGCGAGCTTAAGCTACGTCACTTCCAAGAAAAAGGCCGCTGAAAAAATAGGTATGTCATCAGACATCATCAGACTGGCTGAAGATACTTCAGAAGAAGACGTACTGACAGTGATCAGAAAGTTAAACGAGGATCCGACTGTTCACGGTATTCTTGTCCAGGTACCGCTGCCTCAGCAGATCAATGAGACGCATATACTCGAGGCCATCGCACCTGAAAAAGATGTAGACGGCTTCAATCCTGTCAATATCGGCCGTCTCTATGTAGGAGTGGAGACATTTATTCCATGTACACCACTCGGCATCATGGAACTGCTGAAACATGCAGACAGTGACCTCACAGGTCAAGAGGTCGCTGTCATCGGGCGCAGTCATATTGTCGGTCAGCCTGTTGCGAAGCTATTGACTGACAGCAATGCGACCGTGACACTGCTCCATTCAAGAAGCCGGTTCTTAAAAGAGACATTGAAGCGTTCCGACATCATTATTTCAGCTGTCGGTAAGCCGGGACTTGTCACTAAAGAAGATGTCAAACCGGGGGCCGTCGTTATCGATGTCGGCAATACTGTTGTAGACGGCAGACTGCAGGGCGATGTGCTCTACGACGACGTCAAAGAAGTCGCAGGCGCTATTACACCGGTCCCTGGCGGTGTGGGTCCGATGACTATCACGATGGTCCTCAACAATACGCTCATTGCAGCACAGCGCACTAAACAACAAAGGCACAACAAAAAATGAGCCACCTGATCAGGTGGCTCATTTCATGTAGTAAACGCTGGATTAAGCTGTGATACTCATCTTCGGACCGAAAGGCTCAAAATGAATATTTGTCCGGTCGATGCCCAGTTCATCGAGAATAACGAGCATACTTTCCATGAAGCTGACACTGCCGCACATATAAATCGCTTCATTGCCTGTCATCACTTGACGCAGTTTGTCCGCTGTCAATCTACCCGCTTCTTCAGAGTAGTTGAAGTAGAACTGGATGTTTTCTTGACCGTGAAAGGCTGTGATTTCATCTTTAAACGGTACTTCTGCGCGGTTGTACGCTGAATGGATGAATGTCACCTGCTTGTCAGCTGATGACTGAAGCATCGCCATAAGCGGTGTCATACCGACGCCGCCGCTTAAAAAGACGAGCGGCTGGTCAGCAGACTGCAATGTAAACTCGCCTGCCGGTGCTGATAACAGCAGTTCATCGCCTACTGTGACTTTGTCATGCAGATAATTAGAGACAATGCCTTTTTGAGCACCCGCGACATCGCGTTTAACAGCGAATTGAATGCCGTCTGTTACATCGTGCGTGCAGATGGAATAATGACGCAGCATGTCATTCTGCTCATCTTCAGGATGTACTTTTACAGTAATATACTGACCCGGCACTACAGCTTTCAACTTTATGTCGTTCACCGGCTTGACTGTAAATGACTTGATATGTGCTGATTCCCGCTTGATCGCTGTCACTTTAAACGGTTTGAAGTCATGCCACTCTTCTTCTTCATACAATGCTTTTTCCATTTGAATGAAGACATCCGCAATCTCACCGTAAGCCTCTGTCCATGCCGTGATGATGTCAGGCGTCGCCGCATCTCCTAAAACTTCTTTAATCGCATAGATTAAATGCTCGCCGACAATTGGATAATGTTCCGCTTTCACCTGCAGCGCACGATGTTTATGAGCGATTTGATTGACATTCGGCACAATCGCTTCCAGGTGGTCGATGTGTTTAGCTGCCGCTAGTACCGTCTGTGCCAGCGCAGCCTGCTGTCTGCCCTGCTGCTGATTTGTCTTATTGAAAATATTCAGCAGCTCAGGATGTGCTTCAAACAGATGAGCATAGAAAACCGTGGTAATTTCTTGGCCGTGCTGTTCCAGTACAGGTACAGTCGCTTTAATGATTTCTCTTGTCTGTTGCGATAACATGACTTTTCCCCCTAAAGATATATATTAAATACATCTTTAATATAATATGATTTGCTGCCGATGACAATAGAATTGCAATTTGTTTGTTATTCTGTAACAATTAATAGCAGACAGTCAAAGGAGTCAGTACTCATGAAATTAACTTTATACTCAGATTATTCGCTGCGTGTGCTCATGTATCTAGCCAGACAGGACCAGCTGACACAAATAGATGAAATCGCAAAATTTTATAATATATCTAAAAACCATCTGACTAAAGTCGTTCATAACCTTGCGCTTCTTGGATATATCACTTCCATCAGAGGACGCGGCGGCGGCATTATGCTGAAGATGCAGCCGGAAGAGATCAATGTCGGCGCCTTAATCAGACAGACGGAAGAGAACTTCACGTTAGTGGAATGCTTCAATCCGGAAACCAATACGTGTCCATTGATCGGGCACTGCGGGCTGCAGGCTGTGCTCGGCGAAGCGCTGTGGTCTTATATCAATGTGCTTGACCAATATACTGTCGCCGATGTCACGCCAGGCTATATTCGTAAAAAAAAGGAAATTGAGTGAAGGCACTCAATTTCCTTTTTATCTGTTTGTATAGTTAATGATTTTTTCTTTTGTGTAACCAGTCAGCAGGTCATTGATAATACTATCCACCTGTTCTCTGCTCACCGCAGCTACTTTGCCGCGGTAAATTTTCTCATAAGCCTGCTCCGGATGAATCTCATCCTCATTCAGTAGTTCCTCGAACAGCTTCTCACCCGGTCTAATGCCGCTGAACTCAATGCCGATATCTTCGACTTTATAGCCGGACAGCTGAATGAGGTTTGTTGCAAGGTCGACAATCTTCACGGGTTCCCCCATATCAAGGACGAACACTTCCCCGCCTTCAGCAAGCGCACCTGCCTGCAGCACAAGTCGTGAAGCCTCAGGGATGGTCATGAAATAGCGGGTCATGTCAGGATGTGTGACTGTGACGGGACCGCCTACTTCTATCTGGCGTTTGAACAGCGGGATGACAGACCCTCGTGAACCGAGAACATTACCGAAACGGACAGCGACAAAGTCCGTAACATTTGACTCTGAGTTCAGACTCTGCACGACCATCTCAGCGATCCGCTTCGTCGCTCCCATGACGTTCGGAGGATTGACGGCTTTATCTGTCGATACCATGACGAACTTGTTGACACCGGCCGCACCGGCCGCCTCGGCAGTGTTTTTAGTGCCGAGAATGTTGTTTTTGATGGCCTCTTTGGGATTGTACTCCATTAACGGTACATGTTTATGGGCAGCAGCGTGATAAACCATATACGGCTTATAGTCAGCCATAATCTGAAACATCCGGCTGCGGTCCTGAATATCTGCGATGATCGGAACGATATCAATCGTTTCCCCATATGTATTAAATAACTCCTGATGAATCGTATAAATACTGTTCTCCCCGTGGCCGAGCAGAATGATGCGCTCCGGACTGAATTTACATACTTGACGACAGATTTCTGAACCGATAGAACCACCGGCACCAGTCACTAAAATCGTCTGATGGGTCAGTTCTTTTGATATCATCGCCATGTCAAGATGGACGGGATCACGCCCGAGCAGGTCCTCGACCTCCACCTTTTTGATTTCACTGACTTTCAGCTGACCTGACATGACATTCTCAATGTTCGGCATACGATAAACTTCAATGCCAAGTCCTTCGCATAGTTCACTGATTTCCTTCAGTCGTTTTTGTGTCAGCGTCGGGATAGCGATAATGATTTTCTTGATTTTGTACTTTTTCACCAGTTCCGGGATATCTTTGACATACCCCTGTACTTTCACTCCCGCATAGATCGAGAGGTTCTGCTTGTTTTTATCGTCATCAACAACCGTGACTGGTTCCATCCCCATATAAGGTGTCGACAACATCTGTCTGATCAGCATCGAACCACCGCGGCCCGCGCCGACAATGAGCGTCGGTTTTTTCTTGATCGTGCTGTCAATGAACGCTCTCCTGTAAATGCGCCAGAAAATTCTTGAACCACCGATTAAAATTAAGTGCATCATCCAAGTGATAAAATAAAGACGTAGAAAAGGCGGTTTATGAGTGAACAGCGGCACAATGGCAGCTGTCACAGCAATAGAGAGGCTGACTGCTTTAACAATCATCAGCAGTTCATTGACACTCGCATATTCCCACGCTCTGTGATATAGATTGAAAAGATGCGCTGAAACATGATGAGAAATCAATAAAATAAGAGAAGATAACAGCAGAAGTTTAATCGTGTAGCCTTCAAAGAATGGTTGGAGCACATAAAACCCGACGAAAACCGATAAGCTCACAATGATGGAGTCAATAATGAGCAAGGTGACAAGTCTTTGCTTTGCAGTGATGGACAACAATATGTATACCTCCAGTAATGTCATGATGAAATGTAATAGCCGCATGTTGATGAACAGGAAATCACTTCGACTTAATTAATATTATATTACTTCCACGGATAAGGCAATGACTGGAAATAACAAATGAAATGGTTTTTTATTCTGTCTCCTTCAAATTAAGGTGAGTAAACCTTATGCTTTAAACGCAGTACATGCTACTTATTAATTAAAATAGTGAGCTTCAGCACAAAAGTCTTATATACTGCTATGCTTAGTTATTCAGCGCTTAACACTCTCTCAAGTTCAATGATGTTCTTGTTCCAGAGAAATTCCTTATAAACAAGCTCCCGTGCATTGTCACGCATGCTTTCCTCAAGTTTTCGGTCATTTTTAATCTCTTCTATCGCCTTAAGTACTTCTTCTGTCGTCGCCTTCTCTTTTGCATAGCCCACCCGATTATCGTTTATCAGCCCATTCGCATAGCCGCCGAGGTTAGTTACGACGGGTACGCCGCAGCCGATACCGTCAATGATCTTACCCGGCAGCACATTCATGAACGTTTCCGTCTCTTTCAGCAATGATAGCTGGACATTATGTGTTTTAATCATTTCCAGGCATTCTAACCGGCTTTTCTCTGAATAAGCTTTAACATACTTAAAGTCATGTTCTTCTATATAACGAATGAACTGATGAGCATTTATGCCGTAGACCACTGCATTGAAGTAAATACGGCGTTCTTCCAATCCTTTGGCAACCTCTATCAGCTGATTATAACTTTGCGCAAAGCCGATATTGCCTGTATAGATGACCTTGAAGTCTCCAGTAACGTCCGAGAACTGAATCTCATCCTGATTAAAGGCATTCGGAAAATAGTATTGTCTGACTTTTGGTGCAAGTTTGGAAATATGTGGTCTGAAACCTTCATTGTTGATAATGATGATGTCGGAAGCACGGTACATACGTTTTTCGAGCAGCTTCAGCACAGGGAAGACGAACTTGAATGTTCTTAATTTATCTATTCCAATCAGTGAATCCGGCCATAGATCCCTGACTTCAAGCACTCGCTTTGTTATATGCTTCTGACCGAAAAACGCTGCCCATGGCATAAAGATATTAGGTGAGGTCACATAGAGAATATCGTAGTTATCCTGCTGATGCTTGATGATATTTCGTACTTTGTATCCTAGCTCAAAATAGTACAGAAGACGCATTACTATTGACTTGTGCTGCTTACTGGTCATCATGTTAAGCCGTTTGATGTTTGATGACTGATTAATACCGTCATCGTACCAGAACTTACTATCCTGATATAGACGTTCATTTGGATAAGCTGGATGTGTCGTCAGAACATCGACGTCATGTGTCTTCGATAAATGATTATATAAATTTCTAAACCGATTTGCTCCCGAGCCTATTTCTGGATAGAAATTCTGTGTCACGAGTAATAGCTTCATGTACTTCTCACCTTTTTATATAGTAAGTTTATTATAATATTTCCAGACAACGCATGTGCGTCCCGCTTTATTTCTTTTTCACCTTATTCAGCAGTGGTATTAAGTCTTCCTCAATATAAGGGACCAACGTATTGACAAATGAGACCGACAGATGACCTGTATCATAATAGCCGACTACATTACCTATAACAGGTCTACAGAGAGTATCCGGACAAATATGATCTGTATAGTCATAGTAGTGAACATTTGCAGGAGGATTCTTGAGTTTTGACCAATCTGTTACGTCCGGAACGACCAGCACTTTTTCAATCGCACATTCCTTGCTATCGCGTCCAAACTCTTCAATACAGCGAGGAACATGGTTTCTGAAATATGGGGTGTCTCTAACACCGAATACTTGAATACCTAATTTATTTAAAGCTTCAAACTGTTCGATATACCCTTGAGGCACTTCTTTAATATTAAAATACGATATTTCTGCTGTCGTAAAAACTAAATCCGGTTTGACTTCTGCAATTTTTCCAATGATATGTTCGTTCCATTCATCACATTTAGGCAGCCCTTCTTTACCTGTAGATAGACGACAACCTGCTTTAGTCATATTAACTAGTCTGATATTGTGTTTTTCCGCTATTTTCAGCAATGCACTGTGCCAGTGCGTCGAATGTGAGCCACCGACCAAGGCTACAGTGGCATCATAATTTTTAGTTGCTCCGTATTCACATATTTTCACTTCAGCGGAATCGAGATTCTGCTGACAGCCATCTGTAAAAGGAAGAGCTTTGTCATCGGAAATATTTGCAGCGGTAGGTAAATAAGGTTTCTTATCGATCTTTTTCATATCGAAGACTCGGGCACCCGGATAATCATCTGAGCCGATAAGAACTTCAGATTTATTTGAATCTGTCTCAATTTTGTATTTCCATAAACCGTTGGTTAAGACAACCGGTAACAAAATAATTAAAAGAATGGCAAACATTTTAAATGACTGATGATTAATTTTCAGATTTCTAATCGGTTTTTCCACCAACAATGTTACAACCCAGGATAAGAACGCAGAAAGAACAATAATCAAAATACCATGCAGCAGACTGACCTGCTTAATATTGTAAATCTCTTTGTAGAAAGTAAGAATAACCCAATGCCATAAATAAAAACCATATGACAACGCACCTAATTTAACCATGATAGGATGTCCCAGGAACTTCTCAGCACCTTTTCCGCTTTCGTTTTCACCAGAAACAAGAATCAATACTGCTGCTAAAGTAGGAACTAAAGCGATGTAACCTGGAAACATAGTTGATACTTCAAATAGTACACCGCAGAGCACCAGCATGATTAGACCAAGCCAGCCGCCTATTGCAGCTAATATTTTCGGCAGCTTGATTTTTGTAATGGTTAAGCAGAGAAGTGCACCCATTGCGAACTCCCATACACGAGTACGAGTATCAAAATAAGCCCAAGGCTGATTGACTTGAGTAAGGTAGACAGATTATGCAAAAGAGACTATTAATAGTAGTGTGAAAAAGACTGCCAGCGTTTTTCTTATGTTTTTATTAAAGAATTTAATGGCAAACGTAAAAATTAAGAACCAGATGAGATAGAACTGCCCTTGAATACTCATAGCCCAGAAATGCTGCACCGGACTTTTTTCGTTGCTCTGATCTAAATAGTCGGTCGCACTTAACGCAAGCTGCCAATTCTCATAATAAAAAGATGATGCAAACACCTCTTTGATAATCTGCACCCATTGAGACTGATCAATAAATATATAGCTGAAAATAATCACAGTATACAATACAAAAAATGCTGACGGCAGTAACCGCTTTAGTAAACCGAAGATAAAATCAAAGAAATTCACTGTTCCTGTCCGTCTGACTTTTGATAGTAAGCTGGTAGTGATCAGAAATCCTGATACGACAAAGAATACATCGACACCGCCTGATACACGTCCGAACCAAATGTGATAGACAGCAACCAGAATAGCAGCAACTGCTCTTAACCCCTCAATTTCCGGGCGGAATTTTTTCTTTATTTTTACTTCTTCGTTTTTCATTCTAATCCTCCGCTTGTCATTTAAAGGGACAGTGTTTTAAGACACTGCCCAGACATTATAGTTCTATTTTTAATAAATTCGCGTCTTTTAATCTGCTCATAGGACTATCTCTTTCCGTGAAAGCAATGATTGGAGTATTGCTTCCCAGATAGTCGCTCAGCTTACTTGGCAAGTAAGGATTAATTCGCTTATATTCTTTCGTATGGGCATCCATTACTAGCAAAGCGTCCAGATGAGTCGTCATATTCAGAAACTCCAAATACGGGAGATAAGGATAGACTTCGACACTACGGCCGAGTCCATGCTTTCTCAGCTCCATTTTGGACTGCTTCGGATTAGAGGTGAAGATATGAAGCTTAAGCGGCAGTGATTTTGGATTCAGCGCTGCCACCTGCTCCGGCTCCCGGATCAGCGAGATAATTTCCTGCAGTCCTCTTGTCTCATAGAAATTGCCGAAGTAACCGATATGGAAATAGTCCTGATCCAGCTGAATGAGCGACTGCTCCAGCTGATAGAATGATGGTTCTGCCACAGGATGCGTCTTGATAACCGCCTTCTCTGTAATAATCTGTCTGAGTTCAGGTTCCTTGAATCGTTCACACATACTGAACATCTGACTGTAGTTTGTGAAGATGATCTCATCTGCCTCTGCAAAGGCGATGATCTCCGTCATATTGAACAGATTGCTGTCGATATAAGACTTCCAGCGCTTATCTATCTTGCCGAACAATTTATGCAGCTGTTTGCTGTGAAGTGGCGCTTCGCGCTCGTTGTTCTTAATATCATGCAGCACTGGATCTGAGAATTCTGCTGTCCATTTTATTTCCGGACGCTGCATCTTGAGCTTGAATGCCAGAAAATGACTGCCCGGCCAGAGAACACGTGAATATATCTCATCATATTTACGGTCTTTAACTTTTCTCTCACCAAGTGTGACAAAGCTCTCAATTACACTCCAGCTGCTAAAAGAAGGTTTTGTCGGCAGCTCGAAATGTTGATAAATAAACGGTTCTGCTATCTGGTTTAATGTATAGTCAACTGTACGGACGGCTGACATATCATTCGAGATGACGTCACATGGCTGACAGCGCTCGCGGATACGTTTGGCAAGTACAATGCCGCTCGTATCGGCATATGGCGTGAAACAGTAGCCGATATACAGCGTTCTGACATTATTTCTGTTAATAGCTCCGTAAGGAATATAATCACAGTCCAGCGTCTGAAACAGCTGAATCACACGGCTGTAGTCCTCTGGGTGCACCATAAGATAACGCGAGACAAAGCCCGCCTGTGCATCCATCCGGTTAAGAATCAGCTGTCTTATCTCCGCATCTGCTTCATCAGCCAGATCACCGAGGAGACGGATCACTTCAAAACGCTGCTGGACATTGAAGTCATAGCTCATCGCAACGCGGCTGACAGAATTATCAACAATATAACGATGATAGACTGCCGTATGTTCCGGGACTATGATAACTTCAGGCATGAACTTAGTGATGATGGACATCATCAGGACGATGTCTTCCCCACTTCTCAAGTTCTCATCATAAAGCGTGTTGAGGAGATAAGAAGACGGAATCACTTTTGCCCCATTCATCGATAAAATCTTCATGATTTTAAAGTACTCAGTTGTCGTCTGGCCGAAAAATGGTTTAACCTCTTCTTGAATGACATTGCTGCCGCTGTCACTTTCCGTGTGTATATCATGAATTTCAAACACTGTGATAGCTGTCGGAGAAAGATAAGGTTCCAGCTGATCAATAATGCCCGGCGATAACGTATCATCACTGTCCAGCAGCAGGGAATGACTGTACCGTGCTGCCTTTATACCGGCATTTCTCGCTTTCCCTGCACCTTGTTCGGACAGCAGAATGGAATAGTTCAGCCGGCTGCTGGAGAGCGCTTTTTCCAGCAGATCTTGGTCAAGCGCAACAGTTTCTTCGGTACCGTTCAGAACAAACACCACTTCATACGGCACACTCTCTGAAATCACGTGGATCAGGCTGTTAACAAGACGCTCAATAAAAGGCGCGCTCTTGTACATCGGAATAATGATGGACAATCCCGGCTGATAATCCTTCTCTATAAAACGCTCGGATTTTGTTGGCTGCAGGGGCTGACCTTCTTTAAGTGCGGCTAGAACCCGGTTGATTTCTTTGACTCTTACTCTGCTGTTCTGCATTTACTTCAATCCTTTGACAAAAGATTTAATTTTTAATAATAGCTTGATAACAGGCTGACGTTTAATCTTTTCCATTCTTCTCTCATGCAGCAAGACTTTCTTCTTCAGCTTATCAATTTCAAGATCACGCATATTCAGCTGCTGCAGCGACTTCTTCTCTGATTCAAGGCTCTGTATCAGCAGTCCTTTCAGTTTCTCAATTTCACGGTCACGCATATGCAGCTGCTGCAAGGTTTTCTTCTCTGATTCAAGACTCTGAATCAGCAGTCCTTTCAGTTCTTCACTCTCCATTATTCTCACCCACGTTTATAATTTTATAAAGATTGAGAAGCTTGGCTTTTTCCTGTTCCCAGTTGTATATATCTTTTGCGTGTTCATTATTCAGTACCCACTCTGCATGTTTCTCAGGATGGGTCATAACATATCGAATAGCTGCTGTAAGCTCGTTCTTATCAGATTCACTGATGACCAGACCGATATTTTCCGCTTCAATAACGCGGCGTATCTCCGGCATATTCGTTCCTATGACCGGCACATGCGCCATCATATACTCATACAGCTTATTCGATGAGGCAGAGTAATGATTGAAGTTTGTATTCTGCAGAATTTGAAAACCGATATAAGCTCGCTTCGTATAAGCCCGCAGCAGTTCATAAGGAACACGGCCGGTAAAGATAACCTTATCACTGATACCGAGTGTCCTGACCTGCTCTTCAAGCTGCTGACGGATCTTGCCGTCACCTACCATGAGCAGAACGGCATCTACATCTGCTTCCTTAAATGCGTCAATCAGTAGAGGCAGACCGCGGCCTTGCTGCAGACCGCCCTGATAAAGAAGAATCTTTTTATCAGCCGGTATGGCAAGTTCAGCTGCCGGCACCTCGCTGATATCGTAGTATTCTGAGTAGTTATGCAGTGACATCGGTCTATCACCGTATAATCTTTCGTGATACGTTGCCCGTGTTTCATTCTCCACTATCGTATGATCAACGAAGTTCAGCAGAAACTTTTCCACTTTGTAAACTAGTCCAGCACTATAGTTTGTCCGGCTCGTGTTGACTTCATGTGAATCAAAGACCAGGGTACGTTTTCGCGGTCGTAACTTTGCGCAGACGACCCCTTGAATGAGCGTATTGAGATCATGACTATGATAGACATCCGTGTCAATTTTATATCCCGCCGCTATCATTTTAAACATCAATAAGGCATTCGGAATATGCTTTTTCATGAGCGTGGATGCTTTCAATGCTTTTACACTGATTTCGGCTTTATCCTTCCGATACACCTGGATGCCGGACGGCAGCTGCTCTCTTTTCTCTAGTTCTCTTTCATTTTCTTCACGTTTGGCAATGACAGTGACTTGATAACCTGCCTCAACAAGTGCTGAACCTTCTCGGGTCACCCGTGCATCATTGGTGAAGTTATTCCAGAGAAACATTGTAATGTTTTTCATTTTATCACCTATTTAAGTTTTAATTAATTCAGGAAGTTAATAATATGAAGCTGAGAGAGCAGGCTTCCGACGAAAAACATGACGAGTAAGACGAGATAGAAGAGACTGGAGATTGACGTGCTGCTTTTCTCTTTCTCCGCCTGATACGGCGCATACTGGGCCTGTGACATCTTCTCTTTGTATTCCAGCTGCTCAGGCTTCGTCTTCTGATTGTAGTCTTTGACAAAATCCGTATAGTCCTTGACAATAGACTGGCATTCGCCTGCCGCTTTCACTTCGCCGTAGTGCAGCCAGATTGCTTTGTTACACATCTTACGAATCTGTTCAGCCGAGTGACTGACGAAGAATATCGTCTTGCCTTCCGCCTGAAACTGCTTCATACGTTCTATACATTTGTTTGAGAACGTATCATCACCGACCGACAGAGCCTCATCGACAATCAGCACGTCAGGATCTGTATGAACAGCGATTGCAAACCCGAGACGGGACTTCATCCCGCTTGAATAAGTCTTGATCGGCTGTTTGATAAATTCTCCGAGCTCTGAGAACTGGATGATATCCTGATACCTTTCATTGATCAGCGCCTCTGACATCCCGTGCATCAGACATTTCATTCTGATATTCTCCTCACCTGTCAGCTCATTATTGAGTCCGGCGGATATCGCGATCAGCGAGCTTCTGCCATTGATTTTAATGGAGCCTGCTGTAGGCACAGTGACTTCACCGAGCAGATTGGACAGGGTTGACTTACCGGCTCCGTTCAAGCCGACAAGACCAATACTATCTCCTGCATTGACGACGAAGCTGATATTCCGGAGCGCGTAGTACACATTATCACTGTCATTGTTTTGCCAGAACTTCAGCACAGACAGTATTTTGTCCTTTTTATTCTGATTCACTTCGTAGACTTTCGTGACATTCTCAACTTTAACTTTTATGTCGTTTGTTGCATTTACTTCGTTCATTTCATTACTCATTTTGTTTCCTCATTTCCTGCTGGCAGCATACTATAAAAAGTCAATTAGACGGTTCTTGAATCTATAATGAATATGACTACCGATAAATAATAATAATAACGTGATGCTCCAAAAATAAAGATGATCGCCTAAGTGGCCATAGACAGGTGCTGAGCCTTCAATAAACGCATTGCGGTACATACCGATTAAAAATGCAAATGGATTCAGTGAAGCGATTTTCTGGAGGATGGGCGATGCAGTATGTACATTCCAGAATATCGGTGTGACGAAAAAACCCATTCTTAAAACATTCTGCAAAATGAGCCTTGTATCACGAACCAGAATTACAAGCGTACTCATCACCAGGTTGATCGCAAAAATAAGCGCAAAAGCCGCGACAATGAAATATATAAATTCGAAGAAATGAATGTAACCTCTGTAGCCATTGATCAACGACATAGCCACAACAATGGCCGTCGTGAACAGCAGATTGATGAATGTATTGGTAAAGGATATGGATAACAGGACGGACGACGGAAACTTCATCTTTGTGACGAGTCCAAGCTGAGCATAGATGGCATTCGCACCGATATTTAAAGACTGTGATATAAAAAGCCAAGGAAAAAGACCGGAAATCAGATGAAGCAGATAAGTCATACCGGTACCGCCCTGTCTCATCCCCATGCCGAAGACAACATAATAAATCAGCACCTGGAACAACGGCTGCAGAATATTCCAGAACATACCCAGGTAATGATTGGAATACTCTGTTTTCATATTATATATCGCAAGTTTGCGAATCATATGCATATTTTCAAACTGTTCTTTTAAGATCAACCATACTTCTTTCATCTATTAAACCCTCATTCTGTTTCTCTTCTCAGTTATTGTTACTTATAAAGTATACTGTACGCCATTAAAAGTAAAGGTCTTACCTATGACAGGAAGTCAAAAAAACTGACCTAAAGCGATACGCCATAATTTCTTTCACCGAGATTTCTTATTTTTCTTCTTATTACGTATTTTCCAGTATTTTTTCTGCATGCTGCCCAGCTTTGAAGATGATAAACGTTGATACTGTCTTTTGATGACTGCCAGTTCGTTCTTCAGCTGTGCATTTTCAGTCTCAAGACTTAACACGAGCCCCGGCTCTATATATTCAATTTCCGGTGCAGGTTCAGATGCAGGTATCTGTTCAATCGGCAGAGGTGCCCCTTTGATAAAGTGCCCGATATCTTCTGAAGCTTTAGCAAAGTGACTCCTATGTGTATAATACGCGAGCTCGGTGGCAGCCTTCAGCATATCACTCATACTGCCGCTCTCCCCGGCTTGCACATGACAAAGTGCAACGCCGTTGTTAACATCCATAGAGAGAATACGTCCATGACGTGCCGCTTCCTCAATAAACTGCATGTCGTTCTCACCCAGCGGGAAGAAGTAGATGCTGTCCGCTTCTCTGAATATAGGTTCCTGCTTTTGAAACACCTCGCTGACAAGCTGGTCTGTCTCATTTTCCGGGATGCCGAAAAGATGTGGCGCGAGCCTGTGATAAGTCGCTGTGCAGGAGAACTGCTTAGCGAGTGCATATACTTTTCTTGCAGTTGCTTCATATAATTCAGGGTCTTCTATCACTTTGACCATCTGACTGTAGAATTCTACATCATCATCTGCATAATAAGGATAATCAGCACCTAATATCGCTTCGTGCATTTCACTCCGATTGATAATCGGTGGTACCGCCATATTACAGTATTCAAACAGCTTCGGAGAAAGTTCGAAAGAATCATTTAAGTCATCTTTACGATATAAGATACCGACATCACTTAAACGAATCAAATTAATAGTGCTGGACGGTGTCAGGCCACTTATCCAGATGATGTTTGATGCATGCTCCAGCACCTCGTGCAGGAGCTCAGGGATTTCTTGAGTTTTAGCTGTGTCATCTTCAGCAAGATAAAGCGCTGCCTCAGGATAAGTTTCCTGTAACATACGGAACTGGTCAATCAGTGTGATAATCTCACTTTCTCTAGAAAAGATATCCATATGACTGAATCTATTATAGCGCTTCCGAGGTGTAAATATTTGTTCAAATGTGTAAAGGTTATCTGGAATCATCGGATTCAGATAAATCATCTTCTCGTTCTCAATATGAAGCTCGCTGTGCAGATAGTGAATCATCTGTTGTGTCTGACAAAGCAGACGGCCGCCGCCGCTAATAATAGTCAGCAGTAACTGCCATATTTCTTCCGGGATGGCATTCCCGTTTTTTGTCATGCCGGTTACATTGACTAAAAGACGATCGATGAATCTGCTGTCCATGCGCACCAGTTCGCGCCCTACGTCAAGTGAGCCGATCATGATGATGTCATAGTCGTTTTGATGCAGCGTGTAATCTATCAGCAGGGCTGCACCCCGTGCGGTTACATCAATTCCACTGAAAAAATGAAAATCGCTGTACTTTGCTTCTTCAAACGGATCAATAAGATGAATATTCGGATAGTTCAGCAGTTGCTTCAGAACCGTATTTTTTTCAAAAGGAGCTGTCAGCAGAAGGTCAATTTCTGCATCACGGTTCATCGCTAAAACTTGAGTGATTCTTGACAGAAATAAAGCAGATTCATCTAATAGGTTGGAAGTGATAAGACCACTAATCAGCACTTTTTTCTTCATTTTGGCCATCCTCTGCATTAAATATTTTTGATTCATTCACATCATCATAACTGTCATGTCCTTCGTTTCGGATTGACACTCTGACTTTGAACGGTTCATCAAGCTGTTCAATATTGAATATATGGTTATTTCTATAGCCTGTCTCTTGCTTCAGCAGTACATCATTATCAGTATTGAGCAGCTCAAATAAATATTGAGCATTGGCTGATTTAGATTTCACCGTCACCGTCAGCTCTCTATCGACGTACGTTGTCTCTAATCCACTGATTTTGGCCTTCTGCTGATGTACTTCTTTATCAATAAGATGGATCGTCATCTCCATCATCTGAAGCAGCTGATCTTCCAGTTCGATGTACCGTGCTTTCCAGTCGATATAATCAGCCACCTAAAATCACCTTCAATTCTTTGTTGATTACGACTTCTTCACTTGCTTTCCGTCTGATGGACAGTGCCGCATGATAGGAAATATTCTTCAGCAGTTCAGCTTCGTTATACAACCTTTCAATCTGAACAGCAATCGACTCCGGTGACTCGGGTTTTGCCAGCAGTCCAGATACATTATGCTCCACAAACTCAGGAATAGCAGAGATATCCGTCGCCACCACTGCAAGTCCGCTGCTCATCGCCTCGCACATTGATACACCTTGTGAATCAAGGCGGGTCGGACATAAGAAGACATCAAACGCCTTATGCAGACTCGATATCTCTCTCTGACGAAGGAAAGTGTTATGCAGATGAACGTTATCAAACGGAACAAGAGGAGCCGTGAGCTCAGCATACAGCTTCCCTTCCCCGTAAATATGAAATTCAAGCTCTTTAAAAAAAGTTTTCTTTGACAGGAGAAGAATCGCATCCCGAATCTGATCATTCGCATATTTATGTGACGCATAAGGACGAATCGATAAGATCTTCAGTTTACCTTCTCGCTGTTTTTGCTTAAAATTAAATATTCTGCTATCAATTATATTGGGGATGATCTCGTAGTTCTGTGGTGCAAACTTCCCGTCGACATCCGCGATATGATCTTTGAACCACTGTGATACATGGATGAACGTTATATCAACGTCCTGCTCTTTGTACAGCGCATTCATAAATTCAAGCTGCTCCTTGTAATAACCTGTCGCCTTGTCGACAATGGCTTTCAGCTCTTCAACACTGGCAAGAAAATTAAACCATCTTCTATGCCATGCCTCTGCCTCATAACCATGAATCCATATGACTAATTTAGGGTTTGTGACATATTCGATGATCGGGTAATACATCAGAGGATTGATAAAGTGAATCAGGTAGCTCGCATAGTCTTCGCGATGCGCCTGAATATACTGGCTGTAATGTGTTCCATTCCCCATTGTCACATTGACATCGTGATAGTTATATTCCTCTTCTTCATGAGCCGTCTGCTTCAAATAATAGACTTCTACTGTAAAACCTTTTTTCTGATAAGATTTTACTCGTCTATGGATGAAGCCGTTCTGATAAATGTTTTCATCAGACGGATACGCATTACACACAACCAATACTTTTGTCATTGCTATTTCCTCCAAGAGCGCTTCTGTACAAATAGTCATATTCATTCGCTTTAATGTCTATAAACACATAAGAACTTATAATTCATATAAATGAAGTACAAGTTCTTATAACAATTATTTAAATGCGTAAAGATTACCGAAGTTATAGTACTGTGTATTTTCGAACTGAGTTTTTACGATGTTCTTTGTATCAAAGATAATAGCGTCTTTCATACTTTCAAAGTCAGCATCTGTTAATGCTTTGAACTCAGAATGGTCGCTTAACACAAGGACAAGTGAGCTGTCTTTGACTGCGGTCTTTAAGTCTTTCTCAACAAAATCAAGTTTTACGTGCGGGTCGTATGCGACTACTTCAAAGTGTTCGTCATTCAGCATCTGGTAAATATCGAATGCCGGAGATTCGCGGATATCATCCACATCACCTTTGTAAGTCAGACCGAACACAGTGACTTTATTGCCGTCGACTGCTTTCAGGATTTCTTTAGTCTGATTGACCACGTAATGCGGCATCTGGTTATTGATCTTACGGCCGACCTGAATAATATCTGAATTAATCGGGTCTTTCGCAATAATAAAGTAAGGATCGACTGCTAAACAGTGACCACCAACACCTGGACCTGGCTGATGCAAGTTTACTCGTGGATGTTTGTTTGCCATCTCGATGACGTCAAGTGCATTGATTTCAAGGTGATTACAGATTTTAGCGAGTTCATTCGCAAGAGCAATATTAACGTCACGATAAGTATTCTCCATTAATTTGCTCATCTCAGCCGTCTTAGCATCTGTTTCAATCATCTCACCTTGGACGAATGTGCCGTATACTTTTTTACCAGCTTCGATACATTCTTTAGTCACACCACCGATGATACGGTTGTTATGGATTAATTCGTACATAATCTGACCCGGCAGGACACGCTCTGGACAATGAACGAGAAAAACATCCTTACCAATTGTGAAGCCTTTGGATTCGACTAGTGGTTTCACGAAGTCATCCATTGTACGAGGAGCAATTGTTGATTCTACAATGATAACATTGCCTTTTTCCACTAATGGTAATACGGATTCAACTGCTGACATCACCATTGAAATATCACATGATTTGAACTGATCAGCATTGTTCGGTGTCGGTACTGCGATAATGAAGCAGTCAGCCGGTTCCGGTTTAGTTGTCGCCTTAAATCTGCCGCATGCAAGCACTTCTTCAAATGCCTCCTGCAGACCTGGTTCTTCAATATGAATCGTACCGCTGTTTAGTGAATCAACAGCTTTCTGATTGATGTCGACACCGACAACATCCACACCATGCTTCGCAAACATAATAGATGTTGGTAACCCAATATAACCGAGGCCAATTGTTGTTAATTTCAAAAAAATCCCGCCTTTAACTTTAATTAAGTACTAACTTATAGAATAAATTAATTTAATCATATGTCGTTAGAATTTACTATGATTTAATATACATTTAATAATAAATTATCTGCTTACACTATATTATAGGATTATGTATAAATTGCAACCTATCGCTTTGCCCTGATAGAATAACAGCTGTATTACCAGTCAGCTGATATTCCAGCAGCTGCTCACTATAGATCGGCAAAATACATACTTACTTTCTAATTTACAGGAATCGTTTGTCATTTACAATGCTTTTCCTCCCGACAGAAGGGGCCTCTTCATTATTAGCTGAAACCTTATGTTAAATGATGCCGCCAATGAAAAATCTTGTTATGATTATAATAATGCAATATAATAGTATGATTTAAATACAAATACGATCAGATAAGGTGACGAGACGATGAACAAATATTTTAAAGCGCTACTGATTTTGTTAAGTCTGAGTTTAATTGTAGTACCAGCCGCATATGCCGGTTATTTATACTGGACAACTAAAGACGCCATTAACGGTTCGTATGCAAAGAATACTGATAAATCAGATTTAAGAAAGAACGATGTTGACCCGTCGATGAACCATGTGTCAATCCTTTTCCTTGGAATAGATGACAGTGAAAGCAGACGAAAAAATGGCCAGTCGGCAGATAAAGCAAGAACAGATGCCATGATTTTAGCGACGTTTAATCGTGATGACAAACAGATCAGGCTGATCAGCATCCCGCGTGATACCTTGTCCTATATTCCAGCAGTCAGCTACTATGACAAAATCACTCATGCCCATGCAGAAGGCGGGCCGAAATCATCGATGAATGCAGTCGAGCAGCTGTTCAATGTGCCTGTGGACTACTATGCCCGAGTCAACATGCAGGCTTTTGTCGATATCGTGGATGAGCTGGATGGTATTGAGTTCGATGTTCCATTTGATATCGATGAACCTACTAAAAATGACCATGGAAGAATAAAAGTCAAACAAGGACATCAGTTATTGAACGGTGATCAGGCACTTGCCCTTGCCCGGAGTAGACATATCGATACAGACTTAGGCCGCGGTAAGCGTCAAATGCAGATGATTGAAGCGATTATCAAAAAAGCGGAAAGAACAGATTCTTTGTCCAAACTAGATGAACTCATCAACATTGTCGGCGACAACGCCAAGCATAATTTGACATTCACCAATATCACATCGCTTGCTTCGCTGTATTCATCAAACGATGTCACGTTTAAACAGACTCAGTTAAAAGGAACAGATGATATGTATAACGGCGTCTATTACTATAATCCTGAATTTACAGATGTCTACCGGATATCAAACCTTATAAGAAAAGATCTGGGCCTTGCTAAAGGCAGACAAGAATACCTTCTCGACTACAAAGTGATATCATTATATGGCAGTCTCATACCGCTTGAAAAAATTGATGTTGATGCAATCAACAAAGAATTTAACAGCAAGCCTGCAGAAGACAGCGTGTCAACAGAATCCACTCAAACCTGACCATATATGAGGAAAGGAGTGACATAATGAGTCAGCGTAAAACTTATGAAAAATACGAACAGATCAATCAAATATTTGATCGGCTGGAACATCAGATTATTCATGCCGGAGACTTGGAATATTTCCGCTCAAGATTTTTCTATCTGGATGAATATCACCATCAGAACTATGAGTCTTTAAGACTGTATTACCATCAGTCAGATGATAATCCCCTTATTGACGGTGCATGCTATATACTCGCCATCCCAGAAATATTTAACGTACTGAATATTTTTGAATATGAAGTACCCCTTGATTTTGTCTTTGAGAACGGTCACTTAAGTGAAACCTTCAAATCACTGAATGTTTATTATCAATACTTAATTGCAGCGATTCTAGAAGTATCAGACATTAAAATATTTGAACCTTCCGGCTACTCACTCGGCATGACTAACTGGAATATCACCCAAATGAAATTATTCTGGCAGTATACAGCGATTATTCGTCGAAATGCGCTTTAAGTGATATACGAATATTAGACAATTAAGTGGTTTAATATTATACAGTAAAAATAATATATTGATTTAGATGTTTGCCGGTAATTGACAAAACCAATAAATAAAAGGACAGTATCCTATTGATACTGTCTTTTTATTATGGAGTTTTCGATACTATAAGTAGATAAATAACTGCTGAAAAATCTATAGTTAAAATGGAAATTTTAGTTTGTTAAAATAATATTACAGTTTTGTAGCACTATATACATCAATTCTCAAAAAATTTATAATATTGCTAGTAATTGAAATCAAATGACGAAAGGATGCATTATGGATAACAAATTTTACTTTAAGGCACCAGCCCTTTTATTAATGATGTTCGCAGCACATTCTACAGCAGCACATGCTGCGGAGAATAGCACTGCTGCAGAAAACAATGACTCAGCTGTTAATGTTTTACCGCAGGAGATCACTGCTACACCACAAGGAGGAAACAATACAGTATCCACACCTTCTAATGTAGTGAAAACCATCAATGCATCTGATTACAATAACGTGACGACTTCGCTCCCTGAACAAAGCAGCAGTGCAGTATCGACACCACCAGACACCCAGACACCTGCAGCTGTCCTTACAGCACTTAAAACTACAACGGCAGCAACACCGGCAACACAAGCGCCTGTGACGCAAGCCACTGCTCCTAAAGCGGCTGTAATACCGGCAACTGAAATTCAAGCACCGGCAACTGCTGTCTCTACAGCACCTAAAACTGCAGCGCAAGCCACTGCTCCTAAAGCGACGGCAATACCGGCAACTGAAATCCAAGCACCGGCAACTGCTGTCTCTACAGCAGCTAAAACTGTGACGCAAGACCCTGCTCCTAAAACGGCGGCAATACCGGCAACTGAAATCCAAGCACCGGCACCTGCTGTCTCTACAGCAGCTAAAACTGCGGCGCAAGACCCTGCTCCTAAAGCGGCTGCAATACCGGCAACTGAAATCCAAGCACCGGCACCTGCTGTCTCTACAGCACCTAAAACTGCGGCGCAAGACCCTGCTCCTAAAGCGACGGCAATACCGGCAACTGAAACCCAAGCACCGGCAACAACTGTCTCTACAGCAGCTAAAACTGTGACGCAAGACCCTGTGATGCAAGCCACTACTCCTAAAACGGCTGAAATACCTGTAACTTCAACGCTTAAAACTGCGGCTACTAAATCGACGGCAGCTTCAACTAAAACAGCTGCTGTCCCATCAACAACTGCAGGCACTTCTTCGACGGTCACAACGACTGTCCAGCCGACTGCTGTTCAAAAAAGTTCTACTGCAATAACAGCAGGAAATGCTGTCAGAACTTTTTCTCACCAATCAGGCTCTGCGATTGCCGCACCGAAAACGACACTTCAAAAAACGGCTAGCAGTATGTCAGTGAATGACTACATTAAATACATGAATTATAACGTCCCTGTCTATCAGCAGGACTTTTCAAGCGACTTCCCGCTCATTGCTTACCGTAATGGTGTGGGGGCTCCAGAAGGCGTCGTCGCCCACGAAACTGCCAATAACACCTCGACCATCTGGGGCGAAATTGCTTATATGAAAAATAACTTTGAAAACGCCTTTGTCCATGCTTTCGTTGATGACAATAATATCATAGAAACAGCACCGACTGATTATCTCGCTTGGGGCAGCGGTCAGTATGCGAACCCGCGCTTTATCCAGGTAGAACTCGTCCGCGTGCAGGGCAAAGACCGGTTCAGTAAAGCGATCAATAACTACGCGGATTATATTGCGACTAACCTGCTGTACTACAATCTACCGGTAGACAGCGCCGAATATGACGGTACCGGTACGCTTTGGTCCCATAAAGCGGTATCCAATTATCTCGGTGGAACTGACCACGGGGACCCATACGGCTGGTTTGCGGAGAACGGTTATACATTTGATGAACTTGTGCAGCTTGTCACAGAAAAATATAACTATAAAACAAATAATGTGCTTCCGACTCCCCCTACACCTCCTGTCACGTCACCTGCTCCTGTGAAAACTGGAAAAGTGACAACAACAGCTGTTTCTAAAATGGCCCGTATCAACTCGGCAGCGACACCTATTTATGCGAGTGTGACAGATACAGTGAGCACTCCAGCGGGTGCGAAGTATAGTTCTTCTTATTTCGTCAACAAAAAGGCAGAACTGAACGGTGACACGTATTATTTAATTCAGGATGATAAAGGCAATCCACGTGGCTGGATTGAATCGAAAGACCTGACACAGGCTACTAGAAGCACTGAACAGCAGGTCAGCACTAAATATACTATCAACTCTCTTGTCAGCGGCATTTATTCAACGCCGTGGGGAACAGACACACAAAAACTCAGCGATTTAAAGACTGCAGTCAATCAAGTGTTTGCGCCAAGCAAGAAAGTGATCATCAACAGCACGCCTTACTATTTCGGTACAGTCAACAACATATCCGGCTGGATCAGCGGCAGTCATTTAACGCTCCAGGTTCCTGCTCCAACCAACGTCAAAGCGATTGATATGATCGGCCGCACAGCGAACGGTGCCGCTTATTATACGGACAGCAATATTTCTAAAAAGGCAGCAGTAAATCTTGCTGCTACACAGTATTACATCAATAAAGAAGCACTCAAGGGCACAGAAAAGTACTTCCAGATTGTCGATGCCGCCAACAAAACAGTCGGCTGGGTCAGCGACAAGGATATCACCCAGACAACACACCAGGTGATTGACTGGAAAAAAGCACCTTACGCAGTGACAGACACTAAGTCATATGTCCTCTCCATTCCTGACGGCAGTAATACACAGCGCGTCGCACCACTGGCTAACCTGTCGGGCAAAGTCTTCAATGTCGTGAAAACAGAGAAAGTGGGCACATCACTCTGGTACAAAGGGGTGTTCGCTAATACAAACACAGTCGGCTGGATTCCAGGGAAATACTTGACGCCTCAACCAACCAACGTCAAAGCGATTGATATGATCGGCCGCACAGCGAATGGCGCTGTCTACTATACCGACAACCTTATCTACAAGAAAGCAGCCGCGAAATTAGCAGATAAACAGTACTACATCAGTAAAGAAGCACTTAAGGGCTCAGAAAAGTACTTCCAGATTGTCGATGCCGCCAACAAAACAGTCGGCTGGATCAACGATAAGCAAATCACACAATTTGCTCATCAGACAGTCAGCTGGGAAAAAGCACCGTATGTCATTACAAATGTTCAATCCTATCTCTTCTCTATTCCAGGCGGCAGCACTACGCAGCGTATTGCTCCATTGTCAAAACAGACAAGCAAGATTTTTAATGTCGTGAAAACAGAGAAAGTGGGCACATCACTCTGGTACAAAGGAGTATTCACTAAAACGAACACAGTCGGCTGGATCGAAGGAAAATATTTAGCAAAGCAGCTGGTCACTATCGCTAAGGCACCAGAATCCTTATCAACTGCTGTTAAAAAACAGATGAATCTGGCAGCTACAGCAGCTCCAAAAGTCATCTACACAGATAAGACCGGCAAATCCATGGCACGTGCCGCTACAAGTCAGGAAGTCCGCAATTACTTAAATACTTCTTCCGCTATGAACAATCCGGCACAGAAATATCAGTTCCTTAATTTGAATGTCTCTCAAGGTATTTCAGGTTCTACTCTTAATAAACTGCTTGTCGGAAAAGGCATTCTTGCAGGCCAGGGACAAACATTTGCTGAAGCTTCAAAACTGTTAAATATTAACGAGATTTATTTAATCAGTCATGCCTTACTTGAAACAGGCAACGGTACAAGTGAATTAAGCCGCGGACTAGGTTATAACAGCAAAACCGGGCAAGTCAGTAAGACCGCATCAAAAAAGTACTATAACATGTACGGCACTAAAGCAACCGACAGCAATGTATACAACGGCACTAAGTATGCTTATGAAAACGGCTGGGACACACCTGCAAAAGCCATTATAGGCGGTGCTAAGTACGTAGCGGACAGCTATTTCAAAAACCAGCAGTTTACACTGCATCAAATGCGCTGGAACCCTAAAAATACGGCGACACATCAATATGCAACGGATATTGCATGGGCTTCCAAGAACGCTGCACGTATTGCTGATTTCTACCAACAGATTGGACTTGAAGGCTTGAAGTTCTTCGTTTATCGCTATGACCAGTAATCATTGAAAACCCCCGGCAGTCCGCTGTTAAAGCGGACTGCCGGGGGTTTTTAATTGAACAAAGCGGTCATTAATATCTGAATGGGTCACGGATAGAAAAAGAGTTGTACACTTTTTCTAGTAACATAATCAATTCTTGAGACTCTTCTGTGCCTAATTCCTTCATAAAGTTCTGGACAACTCTGCCTTTTATAACTTCTGCTTTCTCCAGTACTTTTTTTCCGTTATCAGTCACTTTCAGAACAGTGGAACGTAAATCATATATACTCTGCTCTTTATAAACATAACCATTATCAACTAATTTTTTAATCGCCCGAGACACAGCTGTCTGTTCTTTGTTCAATCGATAGATCAGTTTTTTCTGCGTCATATTTTCTTCACCGGCGATTAATTCCAGCATATAAAGCTGTTCTCTAGTAAGATTGACATCTGTCAATTCCGTCGATGTGATTTCGTCTATTTTAGAATTCATGAAGTAAATCAATTGCCCAAACCTTTTTAAACGAGTATCATCCATGCTATTTCTCCTTCATCACTGTTACCATGAATTATAATGCACTCGTATTAGTTTATCAACTACTTATTAAATTTTGAAGAAGTATTGCAAACTATATATAATCTATTCTTTCAGTCGTCTTATGCATACCCCCCTTTAAACAGGGTAATAAATTCAAGACTTTAAGTTTTAAGAAAGTAGGCGTTTTTATGGCTAAAACACGCGATCATTATTTCGATAATGCGCGGTTTCTGTTAATCGTTCTTGTCGTTTTCGGCCACCTTCTTCGGTCATTTGTGACAGAAAATCACTTTCTGCAGGCGCTTTATATGTTTATATATAGTTTTCATATGCCGGCTTTTGTGCTTATTTCCGGCTACTTTGCCAAAGGAATCAGCAGGCCCGGCTATCTGCTGAAGCTGGTAAAAAAACTCATCATCCCTTATTTAATATTCCAGACTTTTTACGCATGTTACTATTATTTTATTGATGACGTAAAGACCATTGACTTGAACCCTTTCGATCCACAGTGGGCGATGTGGTTTCTGCTCAGCTTATTCTCATGGCATATCCTGCTGTACTTAGTCAAAGACTTCAATGTGTACTATGTCGTCGTACTCGCTTTTCTCACCGGAATATTAGTCGGTTATTTTGATTTCATCAATAATACACTAAGCCTGTCGCGGACCTTTGTATTCTTCCCGTTGTTTCTACTGGGCTATTATGCAACACCGGAACATTTCAGCTATATAAAGAATAAGAAGTACCTTCCCTTATCCATCCTTGCTCTTACACTGATCTTTGTCTTCTATATGATGACTGATTTCAACTTTGAATGGCTGTTCGGCAGTAAACCATACAGTTCACTCGAACATGTCGATGCCTACAGTGGTGTCAAGCGCGGGCTGATATACGGTATTATCGTCCTGAGTACATTCAGCTTTTTAAACGTCGTGCCAAAGCGGGAACTTCCGCTCACTTATATCGGTTCAAGAACGATGTTCATCTATTTGCTGCACGGCCTCTTTATCGGACTGTTCCGGGTCTATAAGTGGGATAAAGTGTTTGAAGGCAATATGCTGTTGATCATAGTCGCTCTTTTTGTGTTATCGACACTTATCGTCTATCTCTTCAGCCACAATATGACCAGGAAAGTGACGGCCCCCGTCGTCGAAGTTAAAAATCCTCTTGACTGACAGCTGTTTTTTCTGTGTATTGATTCCTGTTTCATCTTCACTCTTATTTATCCTGCCCACTCATTTTTATCATTCATTGAATACGTTATAATGAACAATAAAACATAAAGGATGATTCTATGTCGTTAACTTTAAATCGCTATGCTGAAAAATTAGAAGTGCCCGGAATACGCAAGTTCTCCAACCGAATCTCAGAATTCCCTGAAGCCGTCAATTTAACGGTCGGACAGCCGGACTTTCATACGCCGGCTATTGTCAAGCAGGCGTTTATCGATGCTGTCAACGACAACTATACGACTTATTCCCATAATCAGGGACTGCCGGAACTGCGTCGTGCCGTGAGTCAGTTTATGGCCGATAAATATAATGCCTGTTACGAGAGTGACTGTATATTGATTACAAACGGCGCCTCTGAAGCGATTGACACAGTCTTTAGAACGCTGCTTGAACCAGGGGATGAAGTCATACTTCCCGGCCCCATCTACGCGGGCTATATCCCTGTCATTGAAAACATGGGCGCGACCGTCGTATTGATAGATACTACAGTCAATCAGTGCAAAGTGACGCCGGAAATGATTGAAGCTGTCGTGACAGACAAGACGAAAGCCATCATACTGAATTACCCTAACAATCCGACCGGCGCTATATTGTCAGCCGATGACACAGCTGCGCTTGCTCATTATTTGGCGCAGCAGAACTTTTATACAATCAGCGACGAAATATACAGTGAAAATACATTCGGACAACCCCATGTGTCATTCGGCAGTTTTCCGGAACTTCAGGAGAAGCTGCTGCTGATTAATGGACTCAGTAAATCTCATGCCATGACCGGCTTCAGAATCGGCTTTTGTATGGGCCCGGCGGAACTGATGGCGCATATCACGATTGTTCATGCCTATAACTGCATATGCGCTAATGTTCCTGCCCAGCACGCGGCTATCGCTGCTGTCACTACGGCTAGAGATGCAGCCGCTGTGATGAATGAAGCTTACATCGCCAGAAGAAATTACTGTATGGAACGGCTTTCAGCCATGAATATGCGCTGCATTCAGCCTGACGGTGCATTTTATTTGTTTATTGATATCCAGCCTTTCGCCATGACGTCATTTGATTTTGCTAACAGGGCGCTTGAACAGTACGGTGTTGTCATTGTCCCCGGCTCCACTTTCACAGCAGCCGGGGAAGGTTATGTCAGACTGAGCTATGCTTATCACCAGGACGTCTTAGCTGAAGGTTTGAATAGACTGGAAGCGATGGTCAACGATTTAACCCGCTGAACTTCAAGTATGACTATTACTGGATGACTCATCTGTTAATAGTCATACTTTATTTTTTGCTCTCTTATTTTCTTCTGGCTGTCCATCATGGTCAGCGACTTCTCATACTGCCTTCTCACAAAGGCTTCCGACAGTGCTATCTTCAAGCATGTCTGATTGGTAAAGGTAATCTGCTGATCTGCATAGTTCAAATAATAAAAGCTGTTGATATAATAACGGCAGTAGTCGGTCTGCCGATGCAGCGGAAAAAATGTGATGCCTGTCTCTGAATCAATGACTATCGGAATAAACTGCTTGATCTGATGGACGTGTTTAGCCGCTGAGCGTCTCGCTTTTAAATTACTTCCAAGATAGATTAACGTCTCGTTCAATAATTGTTCGGGTTCCCGGTCCACTTTAAGGATCCGGCCGTTGCGCAGCATGATTTCTGACTGCCCACCGCTGCTTAAATCCCGCTTCACAAAAACTACTTCATGATTGATGGTGTCGATAGCGTTTCCTCCTCTCTTGATTATTAACTAAATTATATAGCTGAAACTTGATTAACAAGCTCAAACAGCGGAAAAATTAATAAAATACAGGGTTATTTTTAATACATATTAAAATTATTTAAATTTGTTAATTTTCATTTAACAGTTTACGCCATTACACTGTAGTCATCCGGAAATCAATCGTTTATGTGCATAGGCAGAAAAGAGTTATGATGTTCGAGGAATGGAAAACCCGCTATGACCGAATGATTTATCACCTGCTGCACCAGTATCATATTACCTATGACTTTGATGAATATTACCAGCTGGCATTAATCAAGTTATGGGAGATTCATGAAAGCTTTGATCCGACGCGTACAGCTCATCAGGATCAGTTTGTCTATATGAAGCTGAAATTTTCTATTATCGATGAACTAAGAAAACGAATAAAGTACAAGGAGCGCTATCATCCGGTCACTGATGAAGTGCTCATCCCTCTATTAGATTGTACTGAGGAACCTGTAGCTTTTTTGATTGAGGAGCTGGCTGTCAGCCTGACTGATAATGAGCTGCTCTGGCTGAAGTATGCGCTTCTCGGCTATACCATCGAGGAAATCGCAGGAATGTCTGACCGCAGTCCATCAGCTGTCAAGCGCTGGCGTAAATGTGCCCGAGAAAAATTACGGTTAAACGACAATTTTACATTTAAATCTGTGCAGTAATTTAGTATAATGTCAAATAGCACGTTTTTAGGAGGATAATGATGACAATCGCTAAAGTAGGAAATATTGTTGAGTTTCATGACGGCTTACGCGGAAAAGTGGAAAAAGTCAATGAAAACTCTGTTATTGTTGATTTAACAATTATGGAAAATTTCGAACAGCTGGATCTGCAGGAGAAAACTGTGATTAACCATAAGCGTTATACTATCGTTGACGAGGCGTAGCATGGCAATCAGAAAGCCGCTGCTATGGTTTATTGTCACTTATATTGTTTTTCAGATTATCCTTATAGTGATGCGTAACGAAGAACAAGTATTCTGGCACATCATGACAGGTATCATGCTGTTCTCTTCTATCAGCTATGTCTTTTATGAGCGCAGCATCCGGTCAAAGCGTATTCTTATTTCTATCGCAGCCGGAATTACAGCAAGCATCGCCATTCTACTTGTTTATATGGCCGCTTCAGCAATGACTACAGATGTGCATTACTTCCATCTGTTAAAGACACTTGTATCTATCGGTGTCTATTACAAGTGGCAGCTGATTATTTCGTTAATTGTCACTGTCCCGCTTCATGAACTGTACATGAGAAGCATGCTTGAACAGCGCTTGATGGAAGTCACAAGCCCGTGGCTTTCGGTAATCGTGACAAGCGCTGCCTCAGCACTGCTGTTTGTCTGGACACTGGATAGTCAGCTCGTCCTGTTTATTTTTGTAGTCCAGCTTCTTTTAGCAGTAAGCTATGCCTATACGAAGCGCCTGATTACACCGATGATCGGTCAAATACTTGCTATCGTTCTTCTCATCATAATCTATGCCCGCTAAAAGAGCTGCGTCCGTAATCGGGCGCAGCTTAGTTTATGCCAGATAAAGCGTTGACTTCAGTCGTTCTTCCAGCAGTTCTATCATATGTCGGTCATGAACTTTAAGCAGCTGGCCATCCGCTATTAAATCACTGTACTGACGGTATATATAATCTGTCGTCCCGATGATATATTCCGCCGCCGGTTCCAGTGTCATCTTTACCCGCCGGCCGATGGGCTGGTCAAGGTCAAGTGAATAATCAAATCCCCGCCAGTCTGTGATGACCGTCGGATCCAGCATTTCCTGCCGGATGTGTATGCCATTCTCTTCATACAGCGCGGCTGCACTCCGCTCCATGATTCTGTGAATCTGCTTGCCGGTCAGCAGCAGCTGAACCGGATGATCGATACTGATATACGAATTGTAGAGGTCGTGCTGCGTGACCATGCCGCTCAGTCCCTGTGCCTTCATATGTGGAATATGGCAGCATGTGATTTCTGCTGTACAATTCTTCAAGAGATCATGCAGCAATGTTTTGAACGGATGCGGTGCTAGAAAGTCCTCGTAATGCTCAAGCCGGAAATCGTCGTTGACGACCCCCGCTTTACTTTTCAGCCACTGTCTGAATTCCTTCTCCTCAAAGTAGACTTCGTCTTTCAGCTGCTCATCTTCCTGATAGGCGGTCATGTCAATCAACTCAGACTGACTGTTCACCAGTTCGAATGTATTTGTCCGCCCTTTGAACTGCAGCTGAATATGGCAGAGGTGACTCATATTGCTGCCCGCCTGTATAAATAATGTATCATCAATCATTTTATTCAGCGTCTTCTTCTGATGGCCGGTAATCATGACATCTATACCTTCACTTGCCTGAATAATGGCCTCCGCCTCATTACTTGTCAACTCTTTATAGTCGGTGTTACGGACCAGTTCATTCAGGCCGCCGTGATACAGGGCTATGACAAAGTCAGGACTTTCCTTGTCATGCATATGCCGGATCCATCGCTTGGCAGCTCTTACTGTTTCCTCCACTGCAAATTCGCCCACCCTCTCTACCGTCTCCTTCGCCATCAATCCTCTTGAAGTAATACCGATAATGCCGATTTTCATACCATTAAACGTCTTAATGATATAAGGCGAGTTAAAATAAGGCTCTTTCGTGCGGGAGTGCAGAATATTGGCGGACAGAAAAGGAAAGTCAGCCATCGCCTGTGCTTTATTGAAGTATGAGAGCCCGTAGCGGAACTCATTAGGACTGATGCCGCTCGCGTCATAGTTCATCTTATTCATCAAAGTGATTATCGGATTACGGAAATTATTTTTTGAGTGTGAGAAAAAATATGTGCTGACAGATCCGCTCAGGGCGTTGCCGTTATCAATAAGGAGCAGATGCTCTGATGCGCGGCGGACCATTTTGACATAAGTCGCTGCTTTCATGATTCCTGCATCATTTTCTGACGGAAAGAGCGCCCCATGAATATCATTTGTTGCTATAATATGAATATCGATTAATCCTTGAGTCATCAGTATCACCTATCCACGTTTTTTTTAATTATAACAAATGAGCGAGCCGGAGGTTGACTAGTTTAATGAAACAGCTGAAAAAGCATCTAATTCTCAATCTGCTCATCACGCTTATCCTATCATCCGCCATCTTTTATGCCCTATTCCATTACTATAAAGGTCAGGATCTTATTAAAATTGACCGTAACATCGCCATGCATCAGCAGCATATCGAAACATTCATCAATGATGCCTACGCGACGGTAGCGAATTTGGCGACTGTCGTCTCACTCAGCCGTGATGAGGATGAAATCAACAGCGCCATCGATTCCATCAAGAGACAAGAACCAAGATATAAGACGGTCTATGTGCTGAACAAAGAGAGCAAAGTGGTCAATTCTTCCAGTTCCCAGATGATAGGCAAGACATTGAAAAGCTACGCGTTCTTTAACAGTAATATGAATTTGAATAATGTTGCTGTCAGCGGCCGTGAACAAGATAGAAACGGCATTGATGTCATCTATATTTCGAAGTTCATACCGAATGAATCCAGTAAAGTGCTGGTCGTGATTGAAGTCGATATCAACGGCCTGATTTCGGTTATTGATGCCATCCAGTCGAAAAGTACCATTACTATAACAGATTTTCACAATAAAGTTATTTTTGAGTCAAAGAATCCAGTAAAATCGGGCATTTCAAGAACAGTCTCCTTCCAGAACATGCAGTGGAAACTGACCATCACATCCAATGAAAATATTTATTGGACGACGCTGAAACGAATAGTGCCCATCGCATTTATCATCAGCCTTGTGACCGCTATGCTGCAGTTATTCATGCACCACCGGGAGATTCAAAAGGAACGACTGCGGCTGATTGAGGAAATCAATGTCCAGAAAAAAGAGCTGATCGGCATGCTTGCAGCCAATACAGCTCATGAAATCAAAAATCCTTTGACCGCTGTCAAAGGATTCGTCGAACTGCTTGAACTGAGCTATGATAAAGAACGGTCCAACCCCCATTTCTCCATTGTTAAAAGTGAACTTGACCGTATCAATGAAATCGTCAGTCAGTTTCTGCTGCTCGGCCGTCCGACTTCTATCATCGGTGAACCCGTTGAAATCACGACAGTCGTCAAGGACATCCTTATATTCTTGAAGTACGAGCTTGAGCATTACAACATCAGGCTTATCAGCAGCTATCCTGAACAGCCGCTCTATACAACCATTTCAAGTGACCAGCTGAAGCAGATTCTGATCAATCTCATCCAGAATGCGCGAGAAGCGATACCCCCTGACCGTCAGGGCATCATCGAAGTGAAAGTCAGCCAGCAGGAGCATATATTTCTGTCTGTACGGGATAACGGTGAAGGAATGACTAAACAGACCATCAACCAGTTATTTGATACTTTCTTCACTACAAAGGCGAACGGCACAGGTCTCGGCCTGCCGGTGACAAAAAACATCATCGAGACAAACGGCGGCACGATTTCCGTAGAAAGCGAAGTCCATATAGGAACAACGTTCATCATCCAGCTGCCCAACAAAAAAGACTGATACGACAGCCATGCGTCGTATCAGTCTTTTTTAACCGATCATCACCCGTTCTTTCGGGTAATTGAATTTATCCGGCTCTGCTTTGCCGCCCAGCATGATGATGAATGAGATCAGCCCGACCCGGCCAACGAACATGAGTGATATAATGACAAGTTTTGATGGTGATGATAAATCGTCGGTAATACCCATCGACAGTCCGCACGTCCCGAACGCACTCATCACTTCAAAGAAGATGGACAACAGTCCGATATGATGCTTCTCAAAGCTAAGTATCAGCATCAGAGCTGTAAAGCAGATAAGACAGGCAAGAATCATAACAGCAAACGACCGCTGAATATCAAGCGGATGAATCTCCTTGTTGAATACTTTGATCGTCGTCCGGCCGTTGCTGAAGTTCACCAGAAAGAGCACTAGAATAGCAAGCGTCGTCGTTCTGATGCCGCCGCCGACAGAACTCGGTGAAGAGCCGACAAACATCAGTCCTCCCATAAAGAACTGGGTGGCTTCAGAAAAGCGGCTTAAATCAATAGTAGTCAATCCCGCACTACGCGTCGTGGCGGATTGAAACAGAGCGTAAAAAAGCCCTTTATGCCACGTCTCTCCTTCAAAGGCATGATTGAACTCCAGCAAATAAATAACTGCAAAACCGGCTGCCAGGAGTGATAAATACGTCGTCACCGTCAGTTTGGCGAACAGACTAAATCTGAAGTTCGGCACTTTATTCGTTAAATAAGTCTTCACTTCAATGATCACCGGAAAGCCGATGGCCCCGAGTATGATCAGCACCATAATGACCGCCTGGACAAAATAATCGTCCGCATATGGATTTAATGATTCACCCGTTATATCAAGTCCTCCGTTCGTCGTAGCAGAGACGCTTGCGAACAGGCCGTGATAGAGCGACTGGCTGACTGAATGAAAATCTTTGTAGAAGTAAAACGCTAAAAGCAGTGCCCCTGCAAGCTCAATCATCAGCATCGTCTTCACTATTTCTCTGATCAATGACACCGTCCCGGACATTTTATCCCGGTTATTGTCGACCATAATCAGTTGACGTTCACGTATACCGATTCTTTTACCGAGCACTACCCACAGCAAAGTGCCCATAGCCATTACACCGATGCCCCCGAGATTTAGAATGAAGAGAATCAGCAGCTGCCCGAATATTGAATAAGTATCGATAATGGACACCGGTGTCAGCCCTGTCACACTGATTCCTGAGACCGCTACAAATAAACTATCTATATATGAGATGTGTACACCATGTCTATGGACATATGGCAATCTGAGAAGCAAAAATGAAATAAGTATGGCAGCAATATAATAGAGGACGATACCTTGTTGAGGTGTCAGCCGTTCAAATAGTTTTTGCATGTTCTCTGTCACTTCCTTATTTCAGCTTAAGTTGCACAGTCTTCTGCTGTCCTTGCCTGTAGTATGTAATGACTGCATTGTCACCGCTCTTTTTACCATAATAAAGAAGATTTCTGAACTGGCTTAAGCTTTCTACCGGCGTATCATCGATCTTTGTAATGACATCTTTCGTCATGAGCCCTGCTGCTTCAGCGACTGAGCTGTCTTCAAATCCTGTTATGACGACTCCTTTGTTCACTGCGTCCGGTAAAGCGATCTGTGCACGCACCGCATCTATCTGCAGGTCGGACAGATCTTCCAGCAGCACACCGAGGGACGGCCGCTTGATTTCTCCTTTATCTTCGAGTATACCGGCGATCTCTTTCACTTCATTAGCTGGAACAGCAAAGTTAATGCCTTCCACATTATCGATGGAGATTTTAAGCGTATTAATGCCGATCAGCTTCCCGTCGTCATTAATCAATGCACCGCCTGAATTACCAGGGTTGATTGCTGCATCTGTCTGCAGGACATCTGCCTCCCAGTCATAACTGCCGTCACCGTCCAGATCGACAGGCACACTTCTATTTTTACCGGAAATAATTCCTTGAGACACGCTGCCCGCAAACGACGGGCTGAGAGGACTGCCGATAGCTATCGCAGGCTCACCTACAACGACTGCATCGCTGTCAGCAAATGTAATGCTATCTTTAATCTTACCTTTCGGAATACGGAGCACAGCAATATCTGCCCACTTATCTGAACCGACGACTTTAGCAATCTGCTTGTCATGGTTGGTCATCGTGACTTCAATAACCTGGGCATCATTTATCACATGATAGTTCGTGATGATATAAGCAGATTTACCGGTCACCTTGTAGATGACTCCGCTGCCGATACCCAGCTTTTCAGGACTGATCACTGCGCTGCTATCCAGCAGGTTGGAAACTTTCTTTGTATTGATGATGCTTACCACATCATCTTTAGCCAGCTGTATGGCGTGTTCTGTTTTGGACGCCGCGGCCGGCGCTGGTTCTGCACGCTGCTTCATAAACAGCATCGAAAAAATAGACATTAGTACAATGCCGAGCAGCAGACCAAGGAGCAGCCAGAGAAAGCTCAAGTTCGGCCGCCTGATCCGGACGGGTTCATCCGTTTCAAGCAAGTCGGTATGACGGACCTCTTGATCAGGCACAACAATCTCAGCCGGCTCCTCTAGTATCGGTTCCTCCATCCATTCCGGTTCTTCGGCGGAACTTTTCTGTATAGGGGCATTATCATCATGAGCTTTATCAAAGAAATTTCTCTTCTTTCTTCGATAATCTGCCTTCCTAATCGTAATCTTTTTCATTATTGCCTCCACAAAAAAACTTAGTATTTCCATTATACAAAAGAAATACTAAGTTTAATATAAATGTTCTGCTTTATTTAACGGCGTTTTTCTTACCTGTAAACCAGCCTATGGCAAGAATAGCGACCAGCACGATCCAGAAAATACTCTGCCACAGTGCTGAGTGCGGGAAGTCATGAGGCAGTATACCGATCTGTTCATGAGCCAGGACGATGACCATGAGCTTAATACCTACCCAGCCGACAATCGCAAACGCTGCCGCTTCGAGTGAGGGATATTTGTGCAGCAGCGCGACAAACCAATTCGCCGCAAAACGCATAATGATGACACCCAGCATCCCGCCGATAAACATCACCGTGAATTGCCCGGCATTCATGCCGCCGAACTGAGGACCGACATGCGGCAGCGTAATGGCAATCGCAATCGCTGCAAGCATAGAGTCAATCGCAAAAGCAATATCTGCAAGCTCTACTTTCAATACAGTCAGCCAGAACCCTTTGCCGCCGGTACTAGCTCTCGCTGCGATTTCTTCTTCCTCTTCCTCAGATGTCGCATCGCCTGATGAAAAATACTCATAGAGATTCTTGATCGAGATGTACAGCAGATAAATCGCACCGATTGCTTGTATTTCCCATATATTCGCAAGGTAACTGATGACAAACAAGGAGATGAATCTAAACACAAAAGCACCGACTAAACCATAGAACAATGCTTTCTTTCGCCGTTCTTCCGGCAGATGTTTGACCATGACAGCCATGACAATCGCATTGTCAGCGGCGAGCAGCCCTTCCAGTACGACGAGAACGATGACTACCCAGCCATAAGTCAATAATATACTTGGATCCAAAACGATTCCTCCCGCTTAGTTAATTCAATCATTATAGCAGACTATAGAGTTTGATGTCAGGGAACTTGTCTTCGAACCAGCGTGTCGCAAATTCATTTTCAAACAAGAACACTTTATTGCCGAAGCGGTCATCTACAAGAATTGAACGGCTTGAGTTCATCACATCGCGGATGTCTTCCTCATTCTCAATCCAGCGCGCAATTTTCTTACCCACCGGCTCCATAATGACATCCACATTATATTCATTATTCATACGATGCTCAAACACTTCAAACTGCAGCTGTCCGACAGCACCAAGAATAATCTGGTTGGTATACAGCGTACGGTACAGCTGGATCGCACCTTCCTGAACCAGCTGCTCAATTCCCTTATGAAAATGCTTCTGTTTCATGACATTCTTTGCGCTGACTTTCATGAACAGCTCCGGTGTGAACTGCGGCAGTTTTTCAAAACTAAACTTCTGGCTGCTGCCGACCAGTGTATCACCGATCTGATAGTTGCCTGAATCATAAAGCCCGATAATGTCACCGCTCACTGCATGGTTGACCGTCTGTGTATCATCCGCCATAAATGATGTCGATCTTGAAATCTTCAGCTTCTTACCTGTCCGTGTCAATGTGACATCCATTCCTCTTTCAAAGGCTCCTGAGACAATTCTCATGAAAGCGATTCTATCGCGGTGAGCGGGATTCATATTCGCCTGGATCTTAAAGATGAAACCTGAGAAATCAGGTTCAAACGGTTCAATCACGTCTCCTTCTTCTGTCAGGCGGCCGCCTGGCATCGGTGCAAAATCCACATAAGCATTCAGGAAGTTGCGCACCCCGAAGTTTGCCAGCGCTGAACCGAAGAAGACCGGAGTCAAGTCACCTTTCAGCAGCTTATCCTCATCAAAAGATTCACCTGCTTCATCCACAAGCATCAGCTCTTCAATCGCCGCTTCAAATGCACTGTCTGATTCAATCGGATGACTTTCAGTCAGCTGATACTCATCAGTTAGGTGAAGCAGATTGTCTTCATCGCGAAACGGTTCAATTGTCCGTTGTTTCCGGTCGATAATGCCAAAGAAAGACTGTCCCATACCAATCGGCCAGTTCATCGGATAAGTCTCAATTTCCAGTGTTTTTTCGATTTCTTCCAGCAGCTCAAACGGTTCTTTGCCGACCCGGTCAAGTTTATTGATGAACGTGAAAATCGGGATACCGCGCATTTTACACACTTTGAACAGTTTCAATGTCTGCGGCTCAATCCCTTTAGCGGCATCGATGACCATGACGGCACTATCGACCGCCATCAATGTACGGTACGTGTCTTCAGAGAAATCTTCGTGTCCCGGTGTATCTAAAATATTGATCTTATAATGGTCATAGTCAAACTGCATGACTGAACTCGTGACTGAGATACCCCGTTCTTTTTCTACATCCATCCAGTCGCTTGTCGCAAATTTGCCTGATTTCTTCCCTTTCACTGTGCCGGCCTCGCGGATGGCCCCCCCGAACAGCAGTAATTTCTCTGTTAACGTCGTTTTACCGGCATCCGGGTGAGAGATGATGGCGAATGTCTTTCTAATTGCTACTTCTTCTCTTAAAGTCATATTTTCTCCTTATACTTCGCTCGTCCACTGCGTGATGCGCAGTGCAAGTTCCGCCGCTTCTTTCTCATCCAGTATATTAAAGAGATGCACATAAAGATGTTCTGTCAGTGCTTCTCCAAATAAGTGGTAATCAAACTGAATGGAAAAGAAGATGTCAGGTATGCTGACGAGGAATGTTTCTTCTTTTTTATTTTCGTGTATATACACTTTTACGGTTAATGTCTCACTGTTACTCTGTCTAATTTTCATGACGGCCTCCGAACTTGTTATAAGCCGCTTCCAGCCCGATCAGATCATCGCGGTGCGGCACTTTAACGTAATTCTTCATAATCTGATAGGGCTCCCGGCCTTTCGAAGCAAGAACGACCATATCACCCGGTTCAGCGCTAGCGATGGCATGGATAATGCCTTCTTTACGGTCCTCAAACGAGATGTAATTCTGATGAGTGACGCCCGCTTCTAGCGCATCAGTGAGTTTTTTCGGCTCGTCGTTCGCTGGATTGTCCGGTGTGAAGATGACATAATCCGCGCGGCAGGCGATGGCACCCATCTCTGCTGCTTTCGACAAATCCCGCTCGCCGGCCATGCCGACCAGGAAAATAAGGCGGCCTTTGACAAACGGCTGCACGGCATCAATCAGTTTATTCATACCGTCAGGGGTGTGGGCATAATCAATGATTAAATCAATCGGCAGATTTCTGTCCAGCACTTCAAGCCGGCCTTCTACCGGCGGCAGTTCGCCCGTCACGCTGCAGATGGTCTCAAGTTGATGTCCTGCTGCAAACAGAGCGGCAATAGCTGCCATCATGTTATATATATTGAAAGTGCCGAGATAAGGGCTCTCGACATGAAAGCGGCCTTCTGGTGTCAGCAGGTCAAATGCTGTCCCGTGAAGGGTCGTCTTAACGTTTTCTGCCATAAAATCAGCAGGTTTGTTAATGCCATACGTAATGACTTCTCTTGAGGTCACACTGCTTAACTGCTCCGTAAAGGCATCATCACCATTCAGCACAGCATATTTCGGCTGCGTAAAGTCATGGCCCAGCTGACTGAACAGCAGTGATTTCGCAAAGCCGTAGTCTTTCATCGTCCCATGGAAATCCAGATGATCCTGTGTCAAATTCGTGAATACTGCGACATCAAACTGCACGCCGTTCAACCGGCCGAGTACGAGTCCATGACTCGAAACCTCGAAACTCATCGCTGCTGCGCCGGCATCAAGCGCTTTCACCATGCTTTTGACAAGGGTGACGGTCTCGGGCGTCGAATTAGCCCCTTTAGTCACCTGGTCATCAATCTGCAGACCGTTAGTCCCTAAATAAGCACTGCTTATATGAAGGGCACGGTGCAGATGATGGATCATCGTTGCGACACTTGTTTTGCCGTTTGTGCCAGTAATGCCGTAAGTCGTCAGACGGGCGCTTGGATCATTAAAGATCTTATGGGCGAACAGACTTGCCGTACGCAGTGTATCCTTGACGACCACCTGGCCTATATGCGGCGGTGTTTCAACATAATGGTCGGTCACAATGAACCGGCAGCCCTGCTCAATCACATCCGGTATGAAGCGATGACTGTCAACAGTATAACCGACAGATGCGACAAAAATACTAGACGCATCCGCCTCTCTTGAATCCGTCGTTATATTTGTAACTGCAGTCGGAAAGTCACCATATATTTTTTTTGCTTTTATTGAATCAATCAATTCTTTTACATCCACAGGACAGCCTCCTTTTATACAGTTTATTATTATACACCTTTTTGTCACACGATATAAATCATTCTCTTTAAAAATTTGTTAAAATCAGTAGCTAAGGTCTCTTTTTCACTGTAAATATTCCGTTAAACTTTACAGTGAAATTGTAATTTTTTTGTAATTAGTATGTTTTCTTTTTCAAAACTAACTATAATAAGATAAAATGACTTAGTACAATAATGATTTCCGGAGCGTGACTATATTGAAGACAAACAAAAAATTACTGATCATAACAGGCTCTTTTGGAAATGGCCATATTTCTGTGACCAACAGCATTGTGGAGAAATTCAACCAGATGGATTTAAAGCATCTTGAGGTCATTCAGCATGACTTGTTTCTGGAAGCCCATCCAGTCGTCACTTCGCTGATGAAGAAATGGTACATCAACAGCTATAAATATTTCCGTAACACTTACAAATATTTCTATTATTCAAGACCGGATGAAATCGACAAATGCTTCTATAAATACTACGGTCTCAACCGACTGCTGAACCTGCTCATCAAGGAAAAACCTGACCTTATTCTGCTGACATTTCCGACGCCCGTAGTGTCACTGCTGACGCAGGAATTCAAGCTTAACATCCCGATTGCCACTGTTATCACCGACTACAACATGCAGAAGAACTGGATCACTCCAGAATCAAGACGTTATTATGTGGCGGCAGATCACACAAAGCAGCAGCTGACAGCAATCGGCATAGCTGAGGACAGTATTCATGTCACCGGCATTCCGATCGACTCTAAATTTGAGCATACTGTCGACAGAACGCACTGGCTTCAATCTCACGGCCTGTCAACAGCCAAGAAGACACTGCTGATGGTAGCAGGTGCGTTCGGTGTCGTTCAAGGGTTCAACACGATGCTGCACGATATGAATGAACGGGCTGATGTTCAGTTTGTTGTCGTCTGCGGCAATAACACCCGCCTGTTCAATGAATTGAACCAGCAGTTTGCAGCAGCTGACAACATCGTCATTATCGGCTACACAAAGGAAATGGATGCATGGATGAACGCCTGCGATTTAATGCTGACTAAACCCGGCGGCATTACAATCTCTGAAGGTCTGTGCAAAGCGATACCTTTCGTCTTCTTTAACCCTGCCCCGGGCCAGGAAGGTGAAAATGCCGTTTATTTCAGTCGCCAAGGTTATGCACGAATGACCCATACTGTCGCTGAAACAACGCATGTCGCTATCGACCTTCTGACCAACGACGAGGAACTGAACAGAATGAAACAGCAGATGAAACTCGACTACTTGCCCTCAGCGTCTGAAAACATCTGCTATGATTTAGTCTCTCTGATGAATGAATCACTCATCAACCAGCAAATTCAGTCCAAGGTTTCATTATATGCGAAATTCTTTGCAAGATAATCGACTAAGAGGGTTGAACTTTTCATTAATGCTCGCCGTTTTGTTTTTAATGGAGTTTGCACGGGGCATGTTCATATTAAGTTATCTGCCGGTCTTACCGACGACCGGCATCGGTGTTTCCGTCGGTATTACTTCATTGTGCATTACATTGCATTTTGTCAGTGATGCGCTGATGAATTTCTCTACGGGTTTTCTACTCAGACGTTTCGGCACTAAAGTTATATTGAACACCGGCTTTTTACTTGCCGTCATCGGTCTAGTGCTCGTGATCTTTTTCCATTCCACTGCTGTCCTTATTTTAACGGCTGTACTGCTGGGTATAGCCGTCTGTCCGATATGGGTAGTGATGCTGAGCTCAGTTCAGGAAAATAAACGGGCAAAACAAATGGGCTATGTTTACTTTGCCTGGCTTGTCGGCATGATGTCCGGGATGATTGTCATGAATTTAATCTTCAAGCTTCACCCGAACCGCTATACATTTTTAATGGCTGTCGTCGCAGGCATTGGCTGGGTGCTCTACTTCTTTGTACATACTGAAGTCTCTTTCATCGACAAGAAATCGATCAAAGCACAGGTGCATCTCATCGGCTCTGTCATGAAACAGCACTGCGGCCTGTTCCCGGGTATTTTGTTTCAAGGTCTCGCTATCGGCATGCTTGTCCCAATCTTACCGACGTATGCGATTAATCACTTAAAGGTGACGACGCTTGAGTATACTTACCTGCTCATTGCAGGAGGCATCGGCTGTACAGTGGCGATGCTGTTCATTTCTAAGTGGATGGACGTGATCAGCCGTAACTTGCGCTATGCGATCATTACAGCAGGCTTTTTATTTTTCGGGGCTGCCATCTATATGCTCAGCACGCTTACAACGTTCGTTCCGGCACTTGTCATTGCAGCATTTATCGGATTGTTCTATGGTCTGCTGCTGCCGGGCTGGAACACATTTCTCGCTGAGAATATCAGCGAGGACATGAAAGAGGAATCATGGGGAGTATTCAACAGCCTGCAGGGCTTCGGCACGATGTTCGGTCCGGTGGCCGGAGGACTCGCCGTTGAGCTGTTCAGAAATGTAAACTTCACCCTGTATTTGTCAGCTATCACCTTCACGTTGCTTGCGCTGTTTTACAGCGGCTACTTTTTTATACATTTGAGAAAAGCTCGGCAGTCATAATCAAATGCTCATGTCAGCAAAAAACGGAAATTCCTTGAATTACAGGAATTTCCGTTTTTTAATTAATAATGCTGAGCTGTTAACGATACTTCTCAATCAATTGCTCAAGGAAAGGTACTAGTTCATCTTTCATTTCAGAGCGCATGGCATATTCCACCGTTGTCTTCACAAAACCAAATTTATCACCGACGTCATAACGATCACCTTCAAAATTATAGGCGTAAACCGCTGTCTTCTCATTGACCCGCTGAATAGCGTCCGTGAGCTGGATTTCTCCGCCGGCACCGATATTCTGCTCTTCCAGATAAGTGAAAATATCAGGCGTTAAAACATAGCGTCCCATAATCGCCAGGGTCGATTCGGTTGAACCGGCTTTCGGCTTTTCAATCAAATTGTTGATTTCATACAGCCGCCCGTTCTGTGATTTTGATTCGATGATACCGTAGCGTTCTGTTTCATGGGCTTCCACGGTCTTTGCCCCGATGACTGACGTCCCGGTTTGTTCATAGACTTCAACCAGTTGTTTAATAGCGGGCTTTTCAGCGTCAACGATATCATCCCCGAGCAGCACCGCAAACGGTTCGTCACCGATGAACTGCTTCGCTGTCCAGATGGCATGTCCGAGACCTTGCGGTGACTTCTGACGCACGTAGAAGATATTAGCCAGATTAGTAGAATGCTGCACTTTCTCCAGTAAATCCGTCTTATGCTTCTCCTTGAGATTTAACTCCAGTTCCAGCTGAGAATCAAAGTGATCTTCAATGGCTCGTTTATGTTTCCCGGTAATAATAATAATGTCTTCAATTCCTGCGGCTGCAGCTTCTTCAACGATATACTGAATCGTCGGTTTATCGAGAATAGGAAGCATTTCTTTCGGCATTGCCTTTGTGGCCGGTAAGAATCTTGAACCGATTCCTGCTGCAGGTATAACAGCTTTTTTCACTTTTTTCATATAATCTCCTTGCAAATGATGCTTTTAGCAATATTTTACCAATGATATAGCACAGTGGAAAATTTTATTCAGATTTCGGCTGGTCTTTCACTACCTTCTGAGCCTGCAGCTGAATATCCTGGCGATGCTTATAAAAATTAGTGACAATTGTTTTTAATACCGCATACGTCGGAACAGCGATTAAAATCGCAAAGAACCCTCCAAGATTGCCGGCCGCCAGTATGACAGTAATGACTGTCAGCGGATGGATGTTCAGCGATTTACCCATAATGTTCGGAGTAATTACATTACCTTCGAGCTGCTGAGCGACAAACATGATAATACCGACGTAGACGACCATGATCGGATCTTGAATCAATGCGATGACAAGTGCCGGTATTATCGCAAGATAAGGGCCAAGAAACGGGATCAGGTTTGTGACCATGCCCCATAGTGCAAGTACTAATGCATAATCAAGACCGATAATCAAATAGCCGATTAACAGCAGTGACCCTAAAATAGCACTGACTGTGACCTGTCCCTGAATATAGCTCTTCAGCGTCTTGTCGATATCCTTGAATAAATCAACGACAAACTTCTTCCGACTTCCGGAAAAAGGAGAAGCAATGAACGGGATAAATCTGTCGTGATCTTTCAGCATGTAGATCAGGAAAAATGGTACAAGTATTAACAGGAACAGCGTAGAGATGAATTTAGTAATATAGACTACAGCATTCGATAATAAGGCACCTGTATACGTATTAATTTTTTGAATACCATTGTTGATACTGTCCTTGACCCCTGCCGGCAGCTTTTCACGCTGATCGAGCGCATAGCTGATGTACGCCTCAAAATCATGCTGAATCTGCGGCAGATTATCGATAAATGAGTTGACCTGGCCGACGAGTATCGGCCCGACGATTGACACAAAGCTGGTTACTATAAGCAGCAGCAGAAAAATAATGATAATCAGACTGCCCCATCTCGGAACCCGTTTCTTCTCGAGAAAGGTCTGAAGTGGTACGGTGACATAATAAAGAAATCCACCTAGTAATAACGGTAGTGCTATTGAATTGACGATGACAATAATAGGGTAAAAAATGTGGTTGATCTCAAGAAAATACTTAATTAGCAGAAACGCGAGCAAAAGCCCTATCGCTACTCTGACCCAAACTTTATTTAACATATATACCTCCTCGTTTCAAGTTCTTCTCTATTATACCCAAATATGATAGAAATATCGGAGTGATATCCATTGAAACCAAAGAATTGATTTTATATTGTGTTACAATAGTAAAAAAACTTCGAGGTGACTACTGTCTATGTTTCAACAAGGGCTCGTCAATCCACATGAACTAGTAAGTAAGCATTTAAACCGCACGGTCAAATTCGGTATCTACTTGCCGAAGAACTATACATCGCTGTATAAGCATCATGTCATCATTACATTTGACGGCCAGGATTTCAGCCAGCTCGGACAGCTTCACCGCTGCTATGAGAAACTGTATGCAGCTGATGAAATAGAACGCGCCATTATCATCTACGTCCATTATCCTGACGTTCAGACACGGAAGCGGGAATATCATCCTGACAGTCCGGACAAGCAGCACATGATTAAATTTATCACGAATGAACTGATGCCGTACATCGACCAGAACTTTGCAACGTTGAAAACAGGAAACGCACGGTTAGTGATGGGTGACAGTCTCGCTGCGAGTATTTCACTGTCACTGGTGCTTTCCTATCCGCTCAATTTCTCACGGGCACTGCTGCTGAGCCCGATGATCACCGCAACCATTAATGAGGAGCTTGCCATCGCCAATACATCAAACATCGATTTGTACCATGTCATCGGCCTAGAAGAAAACTCCTTTAAATTGATGACAGGTGAAGAAGCAGACTTTCTGACACCGAACCAGGCCTTCCATGACCAGTTGATTTCATTAGGCGTGACGACTTATTACGAAGAGCTTGACGGCGGTCATACATGGAAGACATGGAAACCGCAACTTGAACTAGTGCTAAAGTATTTTTTATCGAAATAATTTGTTATAATTAATTGAATTCAACAAAGGGAGGCATTCACATGAAATTAGGTATCGTTATTTTTCCATCGAAGGGGTTCCAGGATAAAGTTAATTCATACCGCAAACGTTATGACTCACACTATGCTTTAATTCCACCGCATATTACGCTGAAAGATGCGTTTGAAGTGGCAGAGGATGACGTTAAAAATGTAACAGCTAAATTAACAGAAGTCGCGGCTGAAGTTGAGCCGGTTGAAATTGAAGTGACAAAAGTATCAAGCTTTGCCCCGACTAAAAATATCATTTTCTTTAAAGTGGTAAGCAGTGAAGGTCTGACAAAGATTTATGAAGTATTAAATGATGGTTCTTTTTACGGAAAGAATGCTCACCCTTTCGTGCCGCATTTCACTATCGGCCAAGGTTTCTCAAGCCAGGAGTTTGAAGATGTATATGGTCAGCTGAAAATGGCCGGTATCGATCATAAAGAAACAGTGGATAAAATCAGCTTATGCTACCAGCTCGACAATGGCACATGGAACGTGCTTGAAACGTTTAAATTAGGTAACTAACAGGCGGCAACTCTTCCGCAGAGAAACAAAACGGGGACACAGTGATATCCCCGCTTTGTTTTTATAGTAATAGATATAACTGAAGCATCTACACAAAAAACGGAAATTCCTACTGGAATTTCCGTTTTTTGTGACATAAGTTTAACCTAAAATATGATAGCCCGCATCAACGTGGATATTTTCACCTGTGACACCGCTTGACAAGTCGCTCAATAAGTAAGCCGCTGTCTTACCAACTTCAATGATATCGACATTACGTTTTAACGGCGCTCTCTCTTCCACTTCTTTCAAAATGATGTTCAGGCCGCCTACCCCTTTAGCACTCAATGTACGAATCGGTCCGGCCGATACAGCATTGACACGGATACCTTCTGCGCCAAGATCCTGCGCCAAATATTTTACACTTGCTTCAAGCGATGCTTTCGCGACACCCATGATATTATAGTTAGGAACAGCAAATTCACCACCGATATAAGTCGTCGTCACGATGCTGCCGTTTTCTGCCATCACTTTTTTAGCTTCTCTTGCAACAATGGTCAGTGAATAAGAGCTGATATCATGTGCCAGCAGGAAGCCGTCTCTTGATGTATCAGAGAATCTACCTCTTAAATCTTCAGTATTAGCGAATGCGATAGAATGGAAGACGCCATTAATCTTACCGCACTGCGCTCCGATTTCCTTGAACGCCTGAATCACCGCTTCATCTTCCTGAACATCACATTGAATCAGCAATGCATCCTGGTTATTCTTCAAGCTCGGCAGCAGCTTTTCAAGTTCATTGCGGCTCCGGTCCTTACGATAAGTAAAGACGACTTTTGCGCCGGCTTCATCCAATACTTGTGCAACACCAAACCCGATACTTCTTTTATTAGCAACGCCCATAATGACATATGCCTGACCTTCTAAGTTTAACATGCTATCCCTCACTATTATTATAAGTTATTAGTACCTGTTACTAATTTATAGTTTTTAATCTTTAAATGCAAGAAAAAACAGGTCGCCCTGTTTTTCATGCCTATATCAGTTCAAGTTCACGCTTTAATTCATCGACATAACCGCGTGAGCCGGTCACAATGAGCCGGTCTTTAAAGTGCAGCTCTGTATCGCCGTGAGGTACAATCGAATCTTTTCCGCGCAGCAGTCTGACGAAAATAATATCGCCGCTGAACGGAAAATCACGCAGCATCATCTCATGATAGCGCGTATTCAGCATCTCGATCTCATAAAGTGACGTTTCAACGTTCGATAACAGATTCAGCATGTTCGGTGATTCAATCAATCCTTTAAGCAGTGTCTTCGTGCTCTGGAACTCGCTGAACAGCTCAATGCCTGCCTGTGCCAGCTCCTCGTCATCACCGGTGTTCTCAATGCGGCAGATGACGCGGTTGACACCGTTCTGCTTCGTCATCAGAGCGACATCTCTGTTGATCTGCTCATCATTCGCTGAACAGACGACGATATCGAACGTAAAGAGACCGAGCCGGTTCAGCGTCTCATAGTCATAACGGTCAAGCTCAATCGCCTCAATATCTTCAAGCATCCGATTGTCTGAATGGTCCCTGCGGTAGAACAAAGTCGGCTGGTAAAGCTCAGATTTAATGCTCTGTGCTACCGGTATCGACATCTGATTTTTACCGATGAATGCGATTCTTATCACTTTCTCTTCAGACAGCTGCACCGGGAACAATTTCTTAAAGAAAATCGGCACGATAACACATGTAATGATTGCGCTTAAAATAAAAGTGCCTGACAGTACGTTGCTGATAGTGCCGAGCTGTTCTGCAAGCTTCGCTGAGACGATGACTAGAGACAGTGTAGATGTCAGCAGAAACGACGAGGCGATGACCGTCTTTTTGTCATACCATTTCATCAGTATAAGCATCGGGAACACTTTGGACAGGAAGAACACAATGAACAGCAGCGGAATCAAGATAAGTACTGACGGATCGTGCAGCAGTTCTCTAATATTCAGTTCAACGCCCACCATGATGAAAAATATAGGGATAAAGAAGCCGTAGCCGAACGAATCCAGTTTATTGACAAGGTCCTGGTCCGGTCCGATTAAGCTGACGACAACACCCGCTAAAAAAGCACCTAAAATATTTTCAGCGCCTACTCCTTCAGCAAGCGCAACAAGCAGGATAATGAGCGCGAAGATGGCACGAATACCAATCTGAGTGGTCCCTTCCATCATTTTCTTCAGAAATGATGATTTCTTGAAGTAACCGCCCATTATATAGAACAGTACAGTGAACACGACTAACGTCCCAATCAGCCATATCGGTGAATCCCCCTTCGCATGCATTGTGCCGTAAACCGTCAACAGCAGCATTGTCGCAAGATCGGCGATGACTGCTACAAGAAGAATAATCTGACCGATAGACGTACGGAGAAGATTCATTTCCTTTAACGTCGGCATGACAACACCGAGCGAAATCGTTGATACGATGATAATCATCAATAGTACATCATCGACTAGACCAGTCCACTTAAATAAATAAGCAGCCAGCACAGACAGCACAACGATTCCCATAAAAATGCCGGTCGTTAAATACAGTCGGTTCGGTTCATTAGCCGGTTCATTATTTTCACTTTTTTTCTTCGTCTTGAATGCCGAAAAATCAATCTCAAGGCCACTTAGAAACATCAGAAAGATGATTCCAAGCGTCGATAGTATATTTAATACTTCTGTAGGCTGCACAATATTCAGGACAGATTTTCCGATGAGAATCCCCATCAGTATTTCTGCGACTACAACAGGCAGAAAATTCAGATGAAGTCGTTTGACGAGTATCGGGGTGATTAATGCAGTGATTACAATAATAACAAGTGCTGGTAAATGATGTTCCATAAATCCCCCTATGATAAGTAGCTCATAAATGTTGTGGCCAGTCCGAAATAGATGAGCATACTGATAATATCATTGATCGTTGAAATAAACGGTCCACTTGCCACCGCGGGATCAATGTTAATACGGTGCATGATAATTGGAACTAAAGCACCGGCAAGTGTCGCGACAGTCATCGCAATCGTTAAACTGACTGCTACGATGACTGCGAGGACAGGCTTTTTATAGACGATACAGATAATAGCGAATAATAGGAATGCACAGCTGAAACCGGTCAATAGACCTGAGCCCGCTTCCCTTATAGCCAGCTTGACCTTGTTCTGTCCTTCTATTTCTCCGGTAGAGATCCCGCGGACAACGACAGCGAGGCTTTGTGTGCCGGAATTTCCGGCCATCCCGCCGATTATAGGAATAAAAGCCGCCAGCAGTGCTACATGCTCGAGCGTCTCTTGAAAGCTTCCAAGAATTGTTGCTGTTCCCATTCCCATGATTGTCAGTGCGGCAAGCCAGGGCAGCCGTTTCTTCGCTGTATCAAATACAGAGTCATCAATGGAGTCAATATCACTGACACCGGCAAGTTTGGAGTAATCCTCACTTGCCTCTTCATCGATAACGTCAACGATATCATCAATCGTGATGATACCGAGCAGATGGTTCTGGTAATCTACTACCGGCAGTGCCAGTAAGTCGTAGTCTCTTACGACCATAGCGACGTCTTCCTGGTCATCAGCAACATTTACACTGATAACCCGTTCATTCATCACGTCTTCAATATAAGCGTCATTCTCCGCCACGATTAAATCTCTTAAAGAGATGACACCGACCAGCTGATTGCGGTCATTCACGATAAAAATATAGTAAATCGTTTCAGCGCTCGGTGCCTGCTCCTTCAACTGCAGCATCGCTTCACGCACAGTCATCAATGATGAAACGGAAATGTATTCGGTCGTCATCAGACCCCCGGCCGTATCCTCCTCATAATGCAGCAAGGCTTTCACTTCTCCCGCCGCTTCTTTATCCATCAACAGAAGCAGGCCGGCGATTTTGGCTTTCGGCAGCTCATTTAAAATATCCACTGCGTTGTCATAGGACATTTCACTTAACATCTGACTTGCAAAGATGGCATCCATCGTCTCAAATACTTGGTCATAGTTCTCTAGTTCTGTCTGCTCTACAAATTCAGCCACTTCCTGCGGAGACAGCATCTGGTAGATGATGCTCCGTTTATTTTCATCCGATTCTGTGAAGTACTCCCCTTGTTCATAAATGTGCAGCGCAAGGAAGACTTCTCTAAATCGATCAATATGATGATGTTCAAGCAATTCATCGAGTAATTCTTTATCGTATAATTGCTCTTCTAATTCTTCTGCCATGCGCTCACCTCCTAAAAAATACAATTCATTATAACATAGGTATCAGGCTTCTCAAATCCTCCGGCGGGGCATCCTGAAGAATAATAGACACCTCTGTAAAAGGATGGACAAATTCTATCTGGAAGGCATGCAGCGCCTGCCTTGCAAGCCGTGTGTCATGACCATAAAGAGTATCTCCGGCAAGCGGATGGCCGATCGCCTGAAAATGCACACGAATTTGATGTGTCCGACCGGTATGCAGCTTGACCAGAGCCACACTATAATCATTGCTTCGATGAAGCGCAATGAAAGTTGTGAGCGCCTGCTTGCCGTCTGCTGTAATATGCCGTTCAATAATAGAGTCGCTCTTTCTGCCGATCGGATAATCAATCATTCCTGCTGCCGGGATTTTACCGCACGCTGCACAGAGATACGTCTTCGTTATACTGTCCGTCATCAGATGATGAATCAATTGATGTTTGGCAAACACGACGATTCCACTTGTATTGCGGTCCAGCCGCGTCACAATATGAGGTATACCTGTTTCCTTGTTCTCTATGAAGTGATGCAGCGTGCGTTCGAGCAGGCTATCATGCGGATGCAGCTGAGAAGGCATCGTGCTGATACCCGCTGGTTTTGAGACGACACACAAATAATTATCTTCATATATAATAGTCAACCGACCGGCACTCGGCCTCAAACTTCTGCTCGGCTGTTCAGCCGGAAGACAGACGGTCACCTGCTCGCCTGGAGCCAGCATATAGCGTACAGTGACCGGCACTTCATTCACAAGTAAAGCGCCATTCTGTTTAATGGCGCTCAAACTTTTCTTTGATATATTCTGCCGCTGCAAAAAGTCCCGGAGCAGCATTTGCGCGTCAGCTGTGTAAGTAATCTTCATCATTCACTCGCAATAAAGGAGTCATGGACGCGTTTCCAGAACGGGAACGGTCTGAATCTCGCGAACTTGATCTTTTCATCAGCTACCCGGTACTGAATGGATGAGATGCCTTGATGATCACTTGCAATATGGTCAATCGTCAGCTGCAGCATGCCCCGGTTGACCGGCGTCACATGGATGGTATGATGCTTCGGCAGCACAAGCGGTGAGCCGACTGTCCTGAACACCCGGTTATTAATCGAAGCGATCTCCGCCATCTGCATCGCCTCAAGCGACGGATGAATCAAGGCACCGCCGAGCGCCTTGTTATAGGCGGTCGAACCGCTCGGTGTCGACATACAGAGGCCGTCGCCCCTGAAGCGTTCGAACTGTTCACCGCGAATATCTACATCAACGACGAGCGTCGCGCCGTTATGCGTCTTGATCGTCGCTTCATTTAAAGCTAAATAGCGGGATTCTCTTCCGCCGTTCGTATAGCGGACAATCACTTCAATCAGCGGATATTCAATGCGCTGAATCGGTTCGTTGTTGATGGCGATGATCAACCGTTCGACTTCATGAGGCAGCCAGTCCGCATAGAAGCCGAGATGACCGGTATGCACACCGACAAAACTGCAGTCATCAAGCCGGTGACTATATGTATGGAAAGCCTGAAGCAACGTCCCGTCACCACCGACAGAGATGACAATATCAGGTTCATCGTCATCTTGTATCATCTTGAAGTCTTTCATATAACTTTTCATCTTCTGTGTCAATGCATTACTTTTTGAATCCCCTTTAGAAAGAATCGCATATTTCAGCTGACTCACCCCTATCTTAGTTCACTTCGCTGTTCTGTATAATATTTCTGCGCCTCTTTAATCTCTTCACGTATTTCAGACATCTCTTCATCCAATAAATAAGCGGCCTCTGCCGCACGTTCCAGCCTGTGCTGGATTTCCGGCGGATAATCACCATCATATTTATAGCGCAGCGTATGTTCAATCGTTGCCCAGAAATTCATCGCCAGCGTTCTAATCTGAATTTCAGCAAGAATAAAGCGCTGGCCGTCCAACGTTTCAATCGGATATTTGACGATGACGTGATAAGAGCGGTAACCACTCTCTTTCGTATCTTTAATGTAGTCACGTTCTTCGACAACTTCAAAATCTTTTCTGTTTTTCAGCAGTTCAACGACAATATCGATATCATCTACAAACTGACACATCATGCGCAGCCCGGCGATATCGTACATTTCCTCTGACAGCTTATCAAACTGGATACCTCTTTGATTCGCTTTTTCAATGATGCTCGGTATCGGTTTCACTCTACCCGTCACAAATTCAATGGGTGAAGATTTACCTTCCCCTTCATACTGCTTACGAATCCCCTTCAACTTAATCTTCAGTTCATCAATCGCCTGTTTATAAGGTGCTAAAAATATATCCCATTGATTCATCTGTCTCACCTCTGTTTTTACAGTTCAAAGACTTCTTCCACGCGCTCAACAAAAGGCTTCCCGTAGTTATGGTTTCCTTCAATATTATCAAGCAGCATAGTGAATTCTTCACTGAAATATTCGAGCTCAATTGTACCGTATAAATACCATTTCTTCTCTTTGTATTCGTTCATCATCCGCCATGTCTCCTCGACGAACCTCAAATGATGGTAAACATCACCATCATCCAGCAAATAGACAAATTGAAAATGATCGCTATCTGTCAGCAGCTGCCCCGCAGGCGTCACAGCCAGCTGTTCTTCCTCTGTAAATACATGGACAGAGTCGTCCACCAATTTAATTTCATTGACATGTAAATTCATAACAATCTCTCCCTTAACATAGATATTTTAACACAAAATAAAAGTAAGTCGTACTATAGCTTATCCCTTTACTTCATTTATATTGTCAGGGATAATTCTTGTATGGAGGGGATTGCTTTGGAAGAACTAGAAATTGAATTCAAAAATTTACTGGACTATGAAACTTTCGCAAAACTCCGGGATTCTCTGTTCAAGGACATTGAACCTGTCACTCATACGAATTTTTATATCGATACACCGGATCATCAGTTCATCGACCAGAAGATTGCCCTGCGAATAAGAGATAGTAAAGGCCGTCAGATGATGACGCTTAAAATCCCTCAGGAGATCGGCGTGATGGAGTATCACGGAGAAGTAGCGGATCATCTGCTGGACGACCAATATATTCCGCCGGCTGCCCTTCCTTCGAATATTCATGACCAGCTGACGACATATCCCATTGATTTGTCACGGCTGCTGATTGTCGGTGCCTTATCGACTGAACGAAGAGAGACACCTTATGACAGTGGTCTGCTTGTGCTGGATGCAAGCTGTTACCTTGATTGTGAAGATTACGAAGTGGAATTTGAAGCGCAGGACTACGAGAGTGGTCATGAGCAGTTCGAACAGTTTCTTATAGACTATGCGGTCCCCAAAAAAACTGCCATGAATAAAGTTCAGCGGTTCTATACGAGACGCAGCGAACTGATAGGCAAATAACTTTAATAATATAACCAACATGATATATTTAATAAAAAGGTGATCACATTGACAAGCCCTTATGAAGCAATCGGACAGGAAAAATTATATGCGGTGATTGACCGTTTCTATGATTATGTCAAGGCGGACGACCGCATCAACCATCTCTTTCCTGCCGAGCTGAATGAAACAGCACGTAAGCAGAAACAGTTTTTAACGCAATTTCTTGGAGGCCCGTCTCTTTATACTGAAGAACATGGTCATCCGATGCTGCGCATGCGGCATCTGCCCTTTCAAATAACGCCGGCCGCACGCGATGCGTGGCTTGAGAACATGCACAGGGCACTCGATGACTTTGAAATTGATGAGCCAGTAAAGAACTATATCTTTGAACGTCTGTCATTGACTGCGACACATATGGTAAACACTGAATAAAATTGTAGGTGAAAGCATGAAACATTTACAGGTCATTCATAATGAAAAGTGTCTCTCCCTTCAGCCGGTGAAGAAGGTAGAAATATATTCATTTTTTGATCCGTTCTGCAAAGACTGCTGGGAATTGAAAGCAGTGCTGCGCAAACTTCAAATTGAATACAGCCAGTATGTTGAGATTAAGCAAATACTGCTGCCCACGCTGCGAGTGCTGACAAAGTGCCAGGCACAGAGCACAACAGAAGATGATAATATCGCCCTTGCCTATAAAGCAGCAGAATTACAGGGCAGGAAAAAAGCTGGAATGTTTCTGCGCTTCGTGCAGAATGAAATTATGCCGAAACAGGATATCATTACCCGTGAACTCATCATGGACTGCGCACAAAAGGCACGGCTTGATATCGAGACATTTCAGACTGACATTAAAAGCGTTCATGTCACAAATTCACTGAAAGTGGATCAGCATATTTCAAGGGAAATGGAAGTCACGATGTCGCCGACACTTGTGTTCTTTAATGAGAATTTTGAAGACGACGGCCTTAAAGTCGAGGGAATACAGCAGTACGCGATTTATACTTATATTATTAACGAAATGATCAGCCATACGATAGAGAAAGAACTGCCGCCGAAGATCGATGAATATATCATTGAGAATGAACTGGTAAGTGAAAGCGAGTTAGAGATTATCTATGAATGGCCTAAAAATGTACTGTCACGGGAACTGAAGAAATTGAAGCTGATGAACAAAATAGAGGCAGTGACCTATCATACCGGTCAGTACTGGCGCAAAAAAGAGGCCATGTAACGACACGGCCGCATAAAAAAACGGGTTATCACTTGAACCGACCCCTGTCTTTGAGACAAAATAAAAAAACACTCTTATTCTATTCATAATAAAATGAATGGAATAAGAGTGTTTTTTATTATATTATGTCAGTCATTATTAAAAATTAAAAAATACCGTGTCTGATTACACGGTATTTAAACAAAGGGGATGGGAGAAATTTTCACTCAAACAAAGGGGTATGTTTGGTTTGTGATAAATTTCATGTTTGTATAATATCATGAATATATAGGCCATTCAACCTTTAAAGCCCGATTTCACAATTCTGACATAATGAAAACGCATTCTCTGTTTTTAGCGTGCTGCTTTGATCAAGCGCTCGAATTCATTCAGTCGTTCTTCGAAAACTTGACATGCTTTTTCTATCGGTTCGCTCGTTGTCATATCTACGCCTGCTTTTTTCAGTACTTCTATCGGATAGTCAGAGCTGCCTGCTTTCAGGAACGAATTGATATAGCGGTCAACAGCCGGTTGACCTTCCTTCAGAATCTGATCGCTTAATGCAAGTGCCGCACTGTAGCCTGTCGCATACTGATAGACATAATAATTATAGTAGAAATGCGGGATTCTGCTCCACTCACTCTGGATGTAGTCATCATGCACCACGGCATCGCCATAATACGTTCTGTTCAGTTCAAGATATTCTTTATTCAGGCGTTCTGCAGTCAATGGTTCATTGTTCTGGGCGAGTGTATGAATTAAATGTTCAAACTCAGCGAACATCGTCTGTCTGAACACTGTGCCCCGGAAGCCTTCCAGCTGATAATTCAGCAGATAGAGTTTTTTCTTCTCATCATTGAGTGTATGGTACATATGATGCGCGAGCAGTGCTTCATTACAAGTTGAAGCCACTTCTGCGACGAATATTGAATAGCCTGACATATTTGACGGCTGATTCCGGCGCGAGAAGTAGCTGTGCGCTGAATGACCGAATTCATGAGTCAGTGTAAATGTATTGTTGACGTTATTTGTCCAGTTCATCAGAATGTAAGGGTTAGTGCCATAAGTCCCTGAAGAGTATGCACCGCTTCTCTTTCCTTTGTTCTCATAAACATCGACCCAGCGGTTATTGAATCCTTCTTCGATGACTTCGGTGTATTCCTCGCCCATCGGCTTCAGAGAATTGAGCACCCACTCTTTTGCCTGGTCATATGTCACTTCAAACTTCTCATCCTGGACAAGTGATGTATACATATCATACATTTTCATATCATCGAGTCCGAGCAGTTCTTTCCGCAGCGCCGTATAACGATGCAGCAGTGGAAGATGGTCATGGATGGTCTTGATTAAGTTGTCATAGACCGCTTCAGGAATATCGTTATTCGCCAGCGCCTGCTGACGTGGTGACGCATAGCCTCTCACCTTACTGGAAAACACTGCGGCCTTCACTTTGCCGGCAAGTGTCTGAGCAAGGGTATTTTTGAACTGTCCGTAGTTGCGGTATATCTCCTTATAGGCATTCTCTCTCAGCACTCTGTCACTTGATTCCAGATACTGCACGTATGTTCCTTGAGACAACGGATGCAGCTTGCCGTCTTTATCTGCAATATCATTGAACGCAAGGTCTGCATTATTGAACATGCCGAAGACATTGCTCGGGGTGCTGAGTGCTTCCCCTGCTTCTGCCAGCAGCTTCTCCTCTTTATCGGACAATACATGCGCTCGCTTCTTATTGATGCGTTCAAGATCGAACTTGAAGCGCTGCAGCCCTGCGTTCTCTGCTACAAACTGGTTGAGCTGCTCTTCGCTGATGGTCATCAGCTCCGGCATCATGAAGCTCCATGCGCTGCCGAACTGTGCAGCAAGTGCCGCTGCACGCTGCTCCATTGCTGTATATGTATCGTTTGATGTATCCTGGTCATGCTTTAAGTGCGCATAGACATATACTTTGCCGAGTTTCTCATCAATTTCTGTTTCCAGCAGTAAGCCGTTTAATAACTGCTGAGCGCTTTGTGCAAGCGTTCCTTTCACTTCCTCCTCACGTCCAAGATAACTTTCCACTTCTTTGAACGCTTCTTCAAATGCAGCATCGCTCGGAAAAATCTTTGTTAAATCCCATGTGTTTTCTTCAAGTTGTTGTTCACGTGTTATCATTTCAGCCATCATTGCCTCCCAAAAGATTGATTGCTATAATTTTCTCATTTTTCAATTAAATTTGCACGTATAAGTTCCTGACCGCTTCGCGATATTCCTGAAGTAATTGTTTGGTGAGCTGTTCATGATCAAGGTCACTGGCATAATAGACAAAGAAATCAAGCTCCTCCTTAAACTTCTGCATGGTGAACTCATCGCGGATCACCAACAGCCGCAGCCGGCTCTGCCACTGAATAGGATGTGTTCTGATATAAAACTGACTGGGCACAATGATTCCCAGCTCTTCGGGCAGCTGCTGCCAGTTGATTCTCAGCTGGTACAAGGCGCTGAGCGTCGGTTCAAGGACGCTTTTTTTGCTCTGACAGCGGCGGATATAGCTGTCACGAGCGCTCTCACTGATCAGCAGGCACTGGGACGATGACGGACCGTCATGAATATTCATCAATTCATTGACCGCCGTTATTTGCTGACGCTTATACATGACTGCCATGCTTTCTGTAAGACCTGTCAATTGATAGCGATAAAATTTGTTCTTGCCGGCATCATAAGTGATCAGCCGGCGCATTGATGCATTAACCATGCTCCTCTGAAAGAGCGTCAGCTTGAGTGCCTGTCCTTCTTTCTTCAATGATTCCTCAGCGGCAATCCAGATGACGTCCATTCCAATTCTCCGGTAGCCGTAAGTCCGCTCTATCAGTGTCGTGACCGGAATAACAGACAGCTGGATCTCGAGTGCCATTTTATTGTTCACAAGTATATCCGGAATCTGTTCAATGTCATGTAAGTAATACTCCATGGCGACATGTTCATGCTGCGCCAGCCGGTAAAGTTCATGTTTGCCGGCTAAATGTGCCGCTGATTCCTGTTTATAAGTAGATTTGAAACAGTCCTGTATACGCTGATGAGAGAAGTGCGGGATTTTATAGCGGCCTTTCTTTAATATAACCGGGCTCAGACAGACAGGACACTTGAACCCTTTCCCTGCTGCCCTGTCTGCTGACACATAGTGTCCTTCATCATTCACAGCAATAAGCACAAAAACACCTCCTACTTTATAATCGCAGGAAGTGTTGATTTGCTTTATTAAGTTTATATAAACTTCATTAATTCGCTTTGAAGTAGCGTTTCACCTGATGACGGACGTTATGGCTCATAACGACTTTCCCATACTCTTCAAGCCAGGCATGACTCACTTTCGTATGATCTGCATATTCAAAGACATGGGCGACGTAGCCGTCAATAATATCGAACGGTGTGCTCTTATCGAACTGCACGTAGTAATAATACTTGCCGTCTTGCATATAAAGCAGGTCCTCGAAATCCACCTGTTCAAACTCATGAGAATGACTGAACTGTATCACTGTCTCAAGATCACTGAACTGTACGAGAATATCATCACTGAACAGCGGCTTCTGCTCATTCTGTTCACCGGTCAAAAGGTTCGTCAGATCATGATCATTTTCTATCGCTTTATTCAGAAACTCATTGACTTGATATTCCAGCCGGTCGTCCGATTCTTCTTCAGGTAAATGCATAAATTCATCGTTGCGGGACTTTGTCACTACAAACTCGATTCCTTTATCAAACGCGTGCACTTGAATCCAGAGAGGCCCTTCAATGACAAACTCTTCTTCCTGGTTCACTTCTTCCATCATAGACCAGAAGAATTCTTCACCCTTTTTGCGGTTCGTCCATAGCTCGTCTTGTTTGAACCCCCGCTCTTCAAGGTCAGTATATGTTAAATAAAATTTGATGGTTACATCATTAATGCGTTCTATTCTCATTATGTATCCCTCCATCTCTGAATGAATAGTAATCTCATTGTATTATAACGGAAGGAAAAAACATAGTAATTTGATTACACCAATCACGAAAAACAGCTGTCGCAGGCGACAGCTGTTTTTCGTGATTAATCCACCATTCGTTGTGCTTCAAGCAGTTGGAATGTACGAACTTTACGTGGAAGAAAACGACGGATTTCATCTTCGTTATAACCCACCTGCAGACGTTTCTCATCCAGAATGATCGGACGGCGTAAGAGCCCCGGGTGCTGCTGAATGATTTCATATAAGTCCTGTAATGGCATTGCATCAATATCGATATTTAATTTTTGGAAGGTTTTAGAACGTGTAGAAATGATTTCGTCTGTTCCATCTTCAGTCATGCGTAAAATCGCTTTAATTTCATCAATTGTTAAGTTATCAGAAAAAATATTGCGCTCCGTATACGGAATATCATGTTCTTGTAACCATGCTTTCGCTTTACGGCAAGATGTGCAACTTGGTGAAGTAAATAATGTTACCATACATCTCACTCTCCTATTTGTATATGTAGTCTGTCAATTGTCTCATGTATCAGCAGTTAGTTAAATATTCCCTCTCCTGCTTCATATAAACGTCAAGATAGCAAGAAATCGATATCAACCTCTGTTGTACTGATAATATTATTATAAATTCATAACATTAAAATTAAATGAGAAACAATGAAGAATTTCAAATAATTTGAATTTCTTTCTAAGCTGTAGTCATCAAGCAGTTCTTAACACAGCTTCATTTTAACCTTGAATGAAATAGTGTACAATAGTAAATATAAATTTTGGAGGACAGACGATGAAAACTTTATTCTCAGGCATTCAGCCGAGCGGTGTTCCGACTATCGGAAACTACATCGGTGCATTAAAACAATTTGTTGATATTCAAAATGATTATGACTGCTATTTCTGTATAGTTGACCAGCATGCGATCACTGTGCCACAGGACAAGGCGGCGCTCAGAAAAAATATCCGGTCACTCGCTGCTTTGTACCTTGCAAGCGGACTCGATCCTGATAAGATCACGCTCTTCATACAATCAGAGGTGCCGGCTCACGCACAGGCCGGATGGATGCTGACGACTATTTCCACTATCGGTGAACTGGAACGTATGACACAGTTCAAGGATAAAGCGAAAGACCGTAAAGAAGGCATTCCTGCAGGACTCTTAACTTATCCGCCGCTGATGGCTGCAGACATTCTCCTGTACAGCACTGACCTTGTGCCAGTCGGCGAAGATCAGAAGCAGCACCTTGAGTTGACACGTGACCTGGCTGCCCGCTTTAATCAGCGCTATAACGACATTTTCACGATGCCGGAAATCAGAATGCCGAAAGTTGGCGGCCGCGTCATGAGTCTGCAGGAACCGACTAAAAAAATGAGCAAATCTGATACCAATACAAAAGGTTTTATCTCACTGCTTGATACCCCGTCTGCAGTTGCAAAGAAAATCAAAAGTGCTGTCACGGATTCTGATGGCACAGTGAAATATGACAAAGAACATAAACCCGGCGTCTCCAACCTGCTCAGCATTTATTCTATTATTACCGAGACACCGATCAGCGACCTTGAAGCGAAATACGACGGAAAAGGTTACGGTGAATTTAAATCAGATCTAGCTGACGTCATGGTCCAGTTTATCACTCAGTTCCAGGAGAAATATAACTATTACATGGAATCGGCAGAGCTGGATGCGATACTTGACCGTGGTGCTGAGAAAGCTTCTTTAAAAGCAAGTAAAATGCTGAAGAAGATGGAGAACGCGATGGGACTTGGACGCAAGAGAAAATAATATTGTATTGATAGATTATATGTAATAATTCTTTACAGCAAATTTTTATAGTCAATGAGAACATAAATTAATATATTTTTAGAAACTATTTAATGATTGATTAAAAATGCTTTTATAGAAGTAACACCTTAAGTTTAGTAATGAAGAAGTTTCTTAAGACAGATTTCTTTATTACCATTTTATCAAGAGTATAAATAAAATTTATGAATAAAATTATATATTATATTGTCATTTTATATTATACTATTTTTTAGGAGGTGTTTTTAATGGTTAAAAAATTAATTAAACCGTTACTTTTGTTATTAGTACTAAGTTTAGCAATTGGATTTAACGTTGAAGGAAATTTTGCAAGTGCTTCTGATAGTATAAAAAAAGTAAGTAGAACTGTAGGAACCCATACTTTTACTAATTCTAAATCTTTTAAAGTTAAAGGTGGAAAAATTACTGCAAGCACTAAAATCACTTATACTGTTAAAAAATCTAAAGGTCCTGTCAAAGTTAGTAAAGTAGTAATGAAAATTAATAACAATTCAAGTCAATCTCCTTATGTTCCAGAGTTCTACATTGATCGTCGTAGTAGTAACAAAGTAGCACGTTACGGTTCTCAAGTAATAATTGGTCCGCATAAATCACAAACATTTACATGGAATGCTAATGCAAGCGATGCTCAGTCAGTAAATTTATACGTTGTAAGTTCCCTAGCTTTAAATGAAAGAATAAAACTTATTACAAGCTTTTATTAAAATATTCTACTTTATTTATGAAAAAACACACTAAATTTTATAATTAAACAAGACGATAAAAATGTTTTGAACATTTTTATCGTCTTGTTTAATTAATTAGAAAAATTCCCTTTATTATTAACCTTAAAATAATAATATATTATTCATTTCATTTCGAATAATACACCTCAAAGTAAGTAATTTAATACAAACTTTGAGGTTAATATATACAATATTATTTTTTATCTTTGCCTTCAATGTATGTTTCTTTAAGTGTAGTGTCTCCAGCAAACATGTGCGTTACATAATTTTTAATGTATCCTTGTCGTAGACGAGAAATTCCTCGTTGATAAACTGGCGCGATATAAGCGTCTTCTAAGAACATAGATTCTGCACTCTGCATTGTTTTCCAACGTTCTTCAGGTTTTTCTAACAACGGTCCTTTGGCATCCTTAATCATTTGATCATACTTATCATTTGAATAACCGGTCTGGTTATGAGGACCATCTGTTACAAACATATCTAAAAATGTCATTGGATCTGGATAGTCAGGACCCCAGCCTGCCATAGAAATATCGTAGTCGCCTTTTGATTCTAAAGCTAATTTCTGTTTAAATGGTTGCTGTTTAATCTTAAGCTCTACACCGGGTAGATTACTTTCAACTTGTTCTTTAATATATTCAGCATCTTTCTTTGAAACATCTGTATCATAAGTTAAGAATTGAATTTCGAATTTATCTTTACCTAATTCATCTTTTGCTTTCTCTAAATATTTCTTAGCTTCAGCTGCATCATAATTAAGTGGAGATTTAACACCATCAATATAATCTTTACCATCCGGTCCTTTAACGAACTCTTTAGGCATTAATGTATCTACAGGAATAGATCCATTGTTCAATAAGTTCTTTACATATTTATCTTTGTCGTAAGATTTAGCAATTGCTAAACGTAAGTTCTTATTTTTAAGATCTTTATTTTTAGTTGTATTGATACGTAAGAAGAATGTTGTTGCTTCTTTTTCTGTCACAAAGTTTTTATCGTTTTTATATTTATCGACATTTTCTGGTGTTAAAATGACAGAATCAATTTTACCTGTATTGTACAGATTTAAAGCAGTTTGATTTTCTTTGACGACTTGGTAGTTAACTTGATCTAATTTAACTTTATCTTTATCCCAGTACTCATCATTTTTCTTAAGAACGAATTTTTTCTCAGTTTCCCAAGAATCTAATTTAAAAGGTCCGTTTGATAAAGTATTTTCAGCAGTAGTTCCGTATTTATCGCCTTTTTCTTTAACGAACTTTTCGTTCTGAGGCATAAATGTACCGAATGCCAGCATTTCTTGGAAGTAAGGAACGTTAGTTTCTAATTGAATTTCTAATGTATGATCATCGACCGCTTTAACTCCTAATTCTTCAGGCTTCATTTTACCTTCATTGACAGCTGTGGCATTTTTGATATCAGACATGATATATGCATATTCCGCACCAGTCTTAGGATTTAAAGTACGACGCCATGCATAGACAAAGTCATTAGCAGTTACAGGATCTCCATTTGACCATTTCGCGTCGTCACGAAGTTTAATAGTCCATGTTTTGCCGTCTTTAGACTTTTCAGGATCTCCTTCAGCGACACCTGGGACAGCTTTATCATTTTTATCTAATGTATAAAGCCCTTCTAAAGTTTGGTTGAAAACATCGAATGACACTTGGTCAGTTGCTAATGATGAATCCATAGATGGAATATCAGATGTAGAAGCAAAATTTAATACTTGCTCTTCTCCACCAGATTTACTAGCAGTCCCTGATCCGCTTTTAGAGTCTTTGTCATCTCCGCCACCTGAACAAGCTGCTGTAAAACCAGATACTGCGATTAATGATGCTAAAAATAACGTACTCTTCTTCTTCATACTGTAATTGCCCCCCAACGTTTTCTAAAATCACTCTGCAAATTTTCAGAAGATTTGTATTAATTATATTTTATAAATATGAGCTTAGCAATAGTTTTTTATACATTTATCAATTATTTTGAATATTTTATAATTTTATATTCATGCATTAAAGCATTGAATTATAATAACTTATCTCATAACTATTCAATTTATTAATATTAATATGTTTTATTCATTATAGTCATTAATTTTTATATAGTCATGCTTATAACCTTAAAAAAGACTGACCTTTTACTAGGTCAGTCTGATTAAAAGATTATACATTTACATAACTATGATTATAATGTGCTTTCATAGTTTCGTATTCTTTTGGCGAACAGTAAACATAATGGTCAGGTGCTACTTCACGAAGCTCCAGGACATCATGCGCAGTGTATGCATGAACATCCAGATTATACGTTCTTCTGACACGTGAGCGCTCTGATTCTGGATCAGGTAGCGGAATTGCAGATAACAATGACTTTGTATATTCGTGCAATGGATTGTTGTAAATAGCATCTGCCGGTCCGATTTCAACAAGTTTGCCAAAATACATAACACCAATTCGATCTGAGATATACTTAACCATTGATAAATCATGAGCAATAAATAAAAATGTCAGTCCGCGTTCTCTTTGTAAACGTAACATCAAATTGACAACTTGAGCCTGAATAGAAACGTCCAAGGCTGATATTGGCTCATCCGCAATAATGAATTCCGGTTCTACGGCAAGTGCACGTGCAATACCAATACGCTGACGCTGACCTCCAGAAAATTCATGTGGATAACGGTTGGCATGCTCTTTAGACAATCCTACTGTCTCAAGCAGTTCATAGACGCGGTTAGCTCTATCCTGCTTATTAGCAGCAAGCTTATGAATATCAATACCTTCTGCAACAATATCCATAACTTTCAGACGAGGATTCAACGATGCATAGGGATCCTGGAAAATCATCTGCATACGTCGATTGAATTTCAACAAATCTTTTTTGTTTTTAATTGACTGAATATCAGTTCCATCAAAGATAACTTTGCCGTCTGTAGCGTTATATAATTTAATCAATGTTCGACCCGTAGTAGACTTACCACAACCAGATTCCCCTACAAGACCTAATGTTTCTCCACGATAAATATTAAACGTAATATCGTCGATCGCTCTTACTTCATTTGATTTTCCTTTGTTAAAATATTGCTTTAAGTTATAAACTTCAATTAATTTCTCTTTGCCTTCTCCATATGAAGCATAGCCAGTACTTTGTTTTTCAGCTTCTGAAAGTTGTGTCTTATTTAGTTCACGATTACTATATTGGGAGGCATTTTCAGTAATTAATGACTCATCGACTGCAGTTGGTCCCTCTTCTATTGTATGTGCCTGATTTTTAAGTAGTACACTTTGTGTGTCGTCTTTAATCTTTTCAGATGGACTACTGCTGTGCACATGATTACTTTCATTATGTGTAAAAGTTTGATTAGTCTCATTAACGACATGAACATTCTTATTATCAGTATTGTTATGTACTCTGTGATCTCTCATTAAAAGCTAACCCCCTCTACTTGTCTTGGCTGAGCAAATTGACCTGGCAGATCACGCTGCTTCATCTTAACCATTTCAGGTATTTCTACTTTAGGAGCTTGGGGATCCATCAGCCATGACTTTACAAAATGCGTCTTCGATACTTGATACCACGGTGGCTCCTGTTCAAAGTCAATCTGCAGAGCATATTCAGAACGGCGAGCAAAAGCATCTCCGACTGGTGGCTTAATTAAGTCCGGTGGTGTCCCAGGAATTGCACGAAGTTCGATATCCTGAGCAGTATCAAGACTTGGCATAGAAGATAATAGGCCCCATGTATATGGATGTTTCGGATCATAGAAAATTTCATCAACTGTTCCTGTTTCAACAATTTGACCACCATACATAACAGCGACTCTGTCAGCGACATTAGCTACAACACCTAAGTCGTGGGTAATGAAAATAATAGATGTATCAATCTTCTTCTGCAAGTCTTTCATAAGTTCAAGAATCTGAGCCTGAATCGTTACATCAAGTGCTGTTGTCGGTTCATCTGCAATAAGAACTTTCGGATCACAAGCAAGCGCCGTCGCGATAACTATACGCTGACGTTGACCCCCTGAGAATTGGTGAGGATAATTGTTGAATCGACCTTCTGGATTTGGCAATCCCACAAGACGAAGAATATCAAGTGCGCGTGCTTTAGCATTTGCTTTAGACAGCTTTTGGTGTTTAATTAAAGGCTCCATAACCTGCTTACCAATCTTCATTGTTGGATTAAGTGAGGTCATCGGATCCTGGAAAATCATTGAGATGTCCCGTCCACGAACTTTCTGCATCTCTTTCTCAGAGAGTTTTGCTAAATCTTTACCATCAAATAAAATCTGTCCTTCTTTAATACGGCTCGGCGGCGTTGGTAACAGGCGCATAATCGCTTTAATCGTTACCGATTTACCTGAACCAGACTCTCCAACTATAGCAAGCGTTTCTGCTTTGTCCAGGTGAAAATCGACACCTCGGACTGCCTGAACTTCCCCCGCATTGATATCGAAGGAAACTTTGAGGTTTCTTACTTCTAAAATTCTTTCAGCCATTTATAGTTCCTCCTTATTTTCGCATTTTAGGGTCAAAGGCATCACGGACACCATCACCGAATAGATAAAAACATAGAATCAATAAACTTAAGATTGCAGCTGGTGTAAACATTTGATACGGATAAGATAACAGCATTTTTCTACCGTCATTGACTAATGAACCAAGCGATGCAGCAGGGGCTGGTATACCCAGTCCGATGAAGCTTAAAAATGCTTCGAAGAAAATAGCACTAGGAATAGAAAACATTGCCGTAACGATAATCGGTCCTAATGCATTGGGTAAGATATGTTTGAAAATTAAGCTCATATTAGATGCACCTAAAGTTCTTGAAGCCATGACATATTCCTGATTTTTTAATTTGAGGAACTGTCCTCGAACTATTCGACTCATACCAATCCAACCAGTTAGAGACATTGCGAGAATAATTGTTACTATGCTAGCGTCAAAGACAATAACGAATAAAATCATAATAATCAAGTTTGGAATTGAGGCAATGATTTCAATAACACGCTGCATAAATGTATCTATCCAGCCACCGAAGAAACCTGAAATTGCACCATATGTAATTCCTATTAAAACATCTAATAATGCTGCAACAACACCAATCAATAATGAAACTTGTGTTCCTTTCCAGACGCGAGTAAAAATATCCCGTCCTAAATCATCTGTTCCAAACCAATAGTTTTCTTCAACTTTTTTGGCTGCATACATATCATATCCATCTTTATCTTTACCAGTAAAAGGCAGGAAATCAATTCCTTTTAACGCTTCAATTTTAGGAGGTAAATTAGTATGATCAATGTTTTGAGCGCGGTAAGTATGTCCGCTGATAGCAGGCCCTAAAAACGCCATAATTAACAATAAAATCAATCCAATTAATCCTGCAACTGCACCTTTATTAGAACGCAGTTGTAACCATGCATCCTGCCAGAATGTCTTACTTTGCCGTTCGATTTTCTCTTCATAGATTTCCTTGTGATTAGCAAGAATAAATGGCTGAGCTCTATTAGTTGTTTGTTCTTGATTTAGATCGGCGTGAGTGTATACTTGGTTGCCATTTGTTTCATTCGTCATTAATCCCTACCTCCTTGAACGCGAATACGTGGATCTATAATTCCGTAAAGTACATCTACAATAAATAAGACGGCAATAAATAAGAAACTCACTAGGAGCGTTAACGCCATAATAACAGGATAGTCGTTTGTTCTGATAGAAAGGACAAACTGGTCTCCAAGTCCTGGAATACTAAAAATATTCTCAATAGTTAATGCACCTGTTAATATCGCTACAGCCATAGGCCCTATTAAAGTAATAATAGGAATTAATGCGTTACGTAAAGCATGACCGAATAAGACACGCCTTGTTGTATTTCCTTTCGCTTTAGCGAGCGTGATGTAATCAGAGCTTAACACTTCAATCATTTCTGAACGAATATAACGTGCCACCGTAGCAATAACGCTTGCTGATAAAGCGATAGAAGGTAAAATAGCATAACTAAAACCGTCCCAGCCGGCTACCGGCAAGTTAAATAACTGCCATTTCACAGTAAGATAATATTGCAGTAAAACAGCAAGTACAAATGACGGCACTGAAATAGCAAGAACTGAAAAAAGTGTCGCTATGTAATCGACCCATGTGTTTTGTTTTACTGCTGCTATTACACCTAATAATATTCCAGCTATAATACCAATAATCATGGCATATAAGCCTATTTCTGCTGATGGACCAAGTCGTGGGCCTATGATATCAGTAACAGGTCTATTATCATATTGGAATGATATACCAAAATCCCCTGTTGCAATTTTCTTTAAATAATCGACATATTGAACACCTATAGGATCATTCAAACCATATTTTTCATTAACTATCTCTTTCTGAGCCGGCGATAATTTTTCATCATTATAAGGTGTACCTGGCAGTAAATTCATGAGAAAAAATGTAACTGTCGTAATGATAAATAACGTTATAGCCATGTAACCAAGACGTCTGAGTGCAAATTTTAACATACTTCAAAATCCTCCTTCTATCCTATGCTTCTTAGTTAAATTCAGTATATAGTATTTATAATAACTAAATTTTCATATAATTCATACTAGTTTTTTTATTAAATTGCAGAGAAGAATAAGTTTTAATATTATATTCCACAAATAGTGATATATTACAGTTAATCACAATATTTTGCTTTATCTTAAACAAATGATGAAGAATTTCAGTGACATTCAAATGACTTAGCTTCGTGAAGATGGACATTATTGATATAGCAAAATAATAGTAATGATCTTCTAGTGATTAACCTCATTTCGTTTCCAACTTGTAAAACCTATGATTATTATAGAGGTTAGACAACAATTTTTGCAATACATTTTTTATTCAGAAACTTTATATTTATAAGATTTTTTGAGTTATTTTAATGCTTTAAAGTAAATAAATGAATTGATTATTCATTTTTCAGAATAAAAATTGATTTCATTTTTTAAATATGTTGATTAGACCAACCATTCGGTCTGTTCTTTGTAAAAAAAAATTAATATCATATACATAACTATGATTTTTAATGTACAATAACTATTATTCGATTGATATGGGAGGATACCATTGAAACGTCATTTTTTTATGCTGTCAGTACTGCTTCTTTTTTTGCTGACACTTGTATTCATGCTCTTTAACGGTTTTACAGCCATCGGACTCATCAATTCACTGTTTTTAGCGTCACTCATACTCTTCTGTCTTTCACTGCTGATCCTGCTGTTCTCAGACGGTGCGTTCAGCATTATGGGCCATTCATTCAGACGCTTTCACTATATGACTGCTCCTAAAAGAGTAAGGGAGACACTGGACGGCGATGAGCTCTATACAAGAAAAGATGTCAAAATCAGACAGCAGCTCTATCCGATTACTCTGCCTCTTCTTGTAACGTCCGGCACTGCTTTAGTGCTGGCACTGCTTCTGTCTTACATGCAATAAAAAATCCCGGATGGAATCAATTCCATCCGGGATTTCTATAGTCATCACTTATCAGTTAATCGCGATATTTTTTGAATACGAGAACAGCATTATGACCGCCAAAACCTAGACTGTTCGATAAAGCATATTCAATCTCCAGGTCCTGGGCATGCTCTGGAATATAGTCGATATCACATTCTGGATCCGGTGTTGCCTGATGAATAGTCGGCGGAACTTTACTGTTTTCAATGGCAAGCGCTGTAATAATTGCTTCGACTGCACCTGTCGCACCCAGTAAATGGCCCGTCATTGATTTTGTAGATGAAACTTTTAGTTGATTGACTGCTTCACCGAACACCTGTTTAATGGCCATTGTTTCATATAAGTCACCAATCGGTGTACTTGTGCCGTGCGCATTTAAATACTGCACTTCTTCCGGTGTGATCCCTGCATCTTTCAGTGCCATTTTCATCGTTCTGACACCGCCTTCACCGTTCGGTGCTGGCGCAGTGATGTGGAATGCATCCCCGTTGTTGCCATAGCCGACTACTTCAGCATAAATATGTGCGCCACGCGCTTTAGCATGTTCCAGTTCTTCAAGAACGACAATTCCTGCCCCTTCACCCATAACAAAACCGTCACGGCCTTCCTGGAATGGTCGGCAGGCAGTTTCAGGGTCGTTGTTAAACGACAGTGCTTTATTTGCCATAAATCCTGCGATACCCATTTTGGTGATTGGTGCTTCCGTTCCGCCTGCGACCATAACATCTGCATCACCGTACTGAATGATTCTGAAGGCGTCACCGATACAGTTTGTTCCTGTCGCACATGCTGTCACGGTACAGCCGTTCGGCCCTTGTGCACCAAGGTCTATCGAAACTTGACCAGTTGCCATATCGGGAATCATCATCGGTACAAAGAACGGGCTGACGCGGTTAGGACCACGCTGCTGCAGCTGTTCATATGAGTTTTCGAATGTCTCCATCCCACCAATTCCAGAGCCGATCCACACACCCACACGGTCGCGGTTATTATCATTGATTTCAAGCTTGCTGTCTTCAACGGCCTGTCTTGCTGCTACCATTGCATACTGCGTAAAGCGGTCCATTTTTCTCGCATCTTTTTTTGGAATATGATCTTCAATATTGAAGTCTTTTAACTCACCGGCAATTTTAACAGCATAGTCTGTCGTATCGATTCTCGTAATATAGTCAATACCATTGACACCGTCAATTGCATTGTTAAATGTTGTTCTTGCATCATTCCCTAGAGGACTTAACGCCCCGATTCCTGTGATCACAACTCTTTTCTTCATAGTCTCCTCCTATTTTCCCCATACTAATGTAATAGCTCCATACGTCAGACCGCCGCCAAAACCTACTAACACAAGATTACTGCCTTCTTTGATCTTACCTTGTTCGAGTTCGTACATCATCGACAATGGGATTGAAGCTGCCGAAGTATTGCCGTATTTATCTATTGTCACACTCATTTTTTCTCGTGGTATTCCCAGTCGTTCACGGGATGCTTCCATAATTCTGATGTTCGCTTGATGCGGAATGAACATATCGACATCTTCCGGCTTAAGACCTGCTTTCGCAACGACTTCTGTAGCCATCTCTCCCATAATCCGTACAGCAAACTTAAAGACTTCTCGTCCATTCATTACAAGCAGCTGATCTTCCTTACGGTCATATAAGTATTTGCCGCCTGACCCGTCACTGCCGAGTAGTGAGCTGAGTATACCATGTCCCGGACTGACTTCGCCAATAATGACTGCACCCGCGCCGTCACCGAACAGAATGGCCGTATTGCGGTCTTCCATATTAGCGATTTTTGACAGTTTTTCAGCACCGATAACAAGGATATTTCTGCACATGCCGGTCAGAACAAACTGCTGCGCTGTGACAATACTGTATATAAAGCCTGTACACGCTGCCAGCTGGTCCATTGACGGGATATTCCTTAAGCCTAATCTTTCCTGCAGCTGATTGGCAACCGCCGGAAATTTATGGTCTCCTGTTGCTGTGGCCACAATAATCATATCGATTTCATCTTTATCGATTCCTGCGTCTGCAATCGCTTTTTCAGCCGCTATAAAGGCCATATCGCTTGTTTCTTCATCTGCCGCCGCAAAGCGTCGTTCTTTAATTCCGGTCATCTTTGAAATCCATTCATCCGATGTATCCAGGAATTTCTCAAAATCATGGTTTGTCATTATTTTTTCCGGGATGTATGTTCCTATCCCTTTTATACCTACGTTCAAATGAGCACCTTCTTATAATCAGTTGTTATAACCAGGTACTAATTTATCACAGTTTCAGGAAGTTTTCAAATAAAGTGACTGTCAATGGTCGGCTTTTAAATAGGACTCGAAGTAGTCTTTTGAATCTTTTCTGCCATTCGGCAGTATCCGCTCACTTTCATAGCGTTTCAGCTGCTTATTGATCTCCTGTTGAAACTCCGGGTCAACACGGTAAGAGAATTCACCGAGCTGGACCATCCCTTCTTTAACACCGAAATAATAGGTACCGCCCTGCAGCTGATTTTTTGTATAGCGGTCTGCCATATCAGCATAGGCTTTCGCTAAGTTCAGCTGAAGACTGGTCAGCACCTGCGGCCCGTAGCCGCTCTGATCAATGATGTAGCCGATGCCTGAGACGTCCTGGTCTTTCAGCAGCATCATGATATCCGCATTGACTCCGTCTGCTGCAGGAAACAGGACATCTACACGGTCATGCTTAATCATCCGGTCAGCAAGCATTTCTCCGCGGTTATCGTAGCCGAATGTGCTGATGTAATTCGCCACAACCTTGACTTTCGGGTTCTCGTACTGAGCCCCGTCGATAAATCCTCTAATATCCGGCTGCGTGTTATAGGCCCCGATGACGCCAATGCGATTATTGTCGGTCTGATGTCCGGCCACCATCCCGCTGAAAAACCCCATGGAATAGCCGTCGATATTCACAGCAGTGACATTCTCTGCTTTCGATTTACCATTGAAGACGACAAAGTTTATATCAGGGTATTGTGAAGCCAGGTCATTAAACACCTGGGAAAACTCTTTACCCTGACCAAAGAGTATATTGACCTTCCTCGCTGCCATTTCTTTAATTGCCTTCTCCATTTTGACCCGTGTATTAATATTCTGCTCATAAAAAAATGCTGTATCATAAGTCTGGACGATATCCAGCATACCTTTGTAACCTTCTGTGCCCCATGTCTGATCATACATTGAACCAGGGAACAGAAAGCCGACACTTGTCAGTTCTTTTTTTTCCGGTCTGAATAACCAGATGCCGCCGCCTATCAACAGAAGGACAGCTGCCACGCTCAGTAGTTTTTTCATCTTCCGCCTCTTAATGTAAGGGTATACTTTTTAATGCAACTCTTTTATAATATAACTATATCAAGATTTATGGGGGATATAAACATGCAATATATCATGACTTTTGTCTGGTCATTCATTTTAGTTCATATGATTAACTTTGTATTGATGAGTTTGGGGGGCGGACAGGCTCTTCATCTGGCGACTGCTTCACTGTTATCTGTCATCTTTGCAGTATTGGTCATTCTCATTTCAATGACGCTGCCGGATGACCCGGTTCCGCATCATAGCGAACATTAAAAAAGCGATGTAATCATTAAGATTACATCGCCTTTTTATTGCAGTTCAAGCTTCGGCCGGCCATTCTCCATGGTCACGACAACTCTTGCTCCTTCTTCAAGGTCATGCTGTATCAGTAAACGTGCAAGCGGCGTCTCTATCTGGCGCTGGACAAACCGTTTTAACGGCCGTGCACCGAACTGCGGTTCATATGCTTCTTTTGCGACCCACTGCTTCACTTCGTCAGTCACTTCAATCGACATATGCTGATCATTAAGTCGTCTGTTTAACTGTGCAATAATTTTATCGACAATATAAGTCATATCATTCGCACTTAACGGTCTGAATAAAATAATATCATCCATCCGGTTTAAAATCTCCGGTTTGAAATGCTGATGGAGCGCAGTCATTACTTGCTGGCGTGCTTGCTCACCGACTGCATCATCTTGAATTCCTTCAAGCAGATATTGTGAACCGATGTTGCTTGTCATAATGATGATGGTGTTCTTGAAGTCGACGACACGGCCTTTAGAATCCGTCAGCCGTCCTTCATCAAGCAGCTGCAGCAGTACGTTGAAGACATCGCTGTGCGCCTTTTCGATTTCATCAAGCAGAATGACGGAATACGGCTGACGTCTGACCGCTTCAGTCAGCTGACCGCCCTCTTCATAGCCGACGTATCCCGGAGGCGCACCAATCAAGCGTGCGACAGCATGTTTCTCCATATATTCACTCATGTCGATCCGGATCATATGTTTCTCTGAATCGAACATCGTGCTTGCCAGAGTTTTAGCAAGTTCTGTCTTACCGACACCGGTCGGACCAAGGAACAAGAAGCTGCCGATTGGACGGTTCGGATCTTTAATACCGGCACGTGCACGGACAACAGCATCTGCTACTAAGTCGACTGCTTCTTCCTGGCCGACGACCCGCTCATGTAATATATCAGAGAGTTTAAGTAATTTTTCTTTCTCAGTTTCAACTAACTTACTAACAGGAATTCCGGTCCACTGTGACACGATATAGCCAATTTCCTCATCGGTCACTACTTCACGGATCAGGCGGTCTGTGCCTTTTGTCTCTTCCTGAAACTCTTCTTCAAGTTCAGCAAGCTCTCTTTCAATCTCCGGTATTTTTCCGTACTGCAGTTCAGAAGCTTTAGCTAGATCATACTTGTTCTGTGCGTCTTCCAGCTGCTGACGATATTGATCGAGCTCGCTGCGTTTCTCCTGCACAACTTGAATCTGCGCTTTTTCTTTATCTACTTTCGCTGTCAAAATCTGCTGTTTCTCTTTCTCATCAGCAAGCTCTTTCTGCAGCTCTTTCAAGCGGTTCATGCTTTGAGTGTCCTGCTCATTTTTCAACGCCTTCTCTTCGATTTCCAGCTGCAGCACACGCCGGTTAACTGCGTCGAGTTCAGTCGGTTTAGAACCCATCTCAGTCCGGATGGTCGCACATGCCTGGTCTACAAGGTCAATCGCTTTATCCGGCAGAAAGCGGTCTGTAATATAGCGGTCTGATAACTCAGCCGCAGCTACAAGCGCTCTGTCCTGAATTCTGACACCATGATGGACTTCATAACGCTCCTTCAGGCCGCGCAGTATCGAGATGGTGTCTTCCACATCAGGTTCAGCAACATGCACTTTCTGAAAGCGGCGTTCAAGCGCTGAGTCTTTCTCGATGTACTGGCGGTATTCATTGAGTGTCGTCGCACCGATACAGTGCAGTTCACCACGTGCAAGCATCGGTTTCAGCATATTACCTGCATCCATCGCGCCGTCTGTCTTGCCTGCTCCAACCAGCATGTGAATCTCATCGATAAACAGGATGATCTCTCCGTTGCTGTCTTTAACTTCTTTCAGCACGGCTTTCAAGCGTTCTTCAAATTCCCCGCGAAACTTTGCGCCGGCGACTAATGCACTTAAATCAAGTTCAAAGATTGTTTTGTTCAGCAGGGAGTCAGGAACGTCTTTCCGGACGATACGCTGCGCCAGTCCTTCGACGATCGCTGTTTTACCGACCCCCGGCTCCCCGATCAATATAGGATTATTTTTTGTTTTACGGCTTAAAATACGGATAGTATTACGCACTTCTTCGTCACGGCCGATCACTGGATCCATCTTGCCGTTCCGCACTTCCTCCACTAAATCCCGGCCATATTTTTTGAGTACTTCATACTGTACTTCTGGATTTTGAGTTGTCACATGGTTCCCCCCTCTGATTTGAGTAATGATTTCTTTGATGACTTCTGCTTTATTGCCTACAAACTGCTTAGTGATGTCATGAACTTCCATCGCTGCAATAATTAAATGCTCAACAGATAAGTAATCATCTTCCATCGTGTTTTTAACTGTTTCGGCCTTCTGCAGCAGCTGGTTCAAGCCGGCGCTCATATACTGGCCGTACTGGACGTTATCACCGCTGATCTGCGGCAGACCTGTTAATTTTTCAGTCAGTCGTCTGACATATTCTTTCATATCAAGGTTCGACCGCTCAACAACAGTCGTCAGCATACTGTCTGCATCATTAGTGAACGCCAGCAGCAGACTTTCTGGTTCAATAGCCTGCACTTTACGTGCCACAGCATCATTCTGCGAAAATTCAATAGCAGACTGGACATTATAAGTCATATTATCGATATTCATCAGTTCACCTCATTAATTGTTTGACTATATTTGACCTTTAACTTAATTATAATACCTTGCTATTCATCACACAAATTATTTGCCCTCTTTTTTATCTTTTAACCCATAAAAAAAGACGAATCAAAAAGATTCGTCCTGCATCAATATAATGATGCTTAACCGCTTACGCCTAAAGCAATTTTAGCGTAGCGGCTCATCATATCTTTGTTCCATGGCGGGTTCCAGACGATGTTGACGACCGTCTCTTTAATCTCAGGCAGTTCGCCGAGCGCTGTCTTCACCTGGTCGATAATTTGCGGCCCCATCGGACAGCCCATTGATGTCAATGTCATGCTCACTGTCGCAATTCCGTCGTCATCCATATCGACATTATAGACAAGCCCGAGATTGACAACATCTATGCCAAGTTCCGGGTCAATTACATTTTCTAGTGCTCCGAGTATGCTGTCTTTCATTGCTTCTTCCATTTAATATCACTCCTTGTCATCTTATTCCTACTATATCAAATAACTTTCACATAGCCAATTAAATGATATGATAACTATAGAAGATAGAAAGGAACGGTTACTATGACAGACAAACATTTAATCTGTCTTGATCTGGACGGCACTTTACTGACGGATGACAAAATCATTTCGCCTTATACCCGGACCGTCATCCAGACGTTGATAAAAGATGGCCATGAAGTCATCATCTCAACTGGAAGACCTTACAGAGCAAGTCAAATTTATTATCAGGAGCTCGGACTGGCGTCTCCTATCGTAAACTTCAACGGCGCCTTCGTCCATCATCCTGGTAATATGACTTTCAAGACAATTCATGAGACACTCGATTTAAATATTGCGCAGGAAATATTCTCCCAGGTCAAACAATTGAATATCCAGAATGTCATCGCTGAAGTGAAAGATAATGTCTTTTTTCATTATCATGATCAATATTTATTTGATGGTTTTACAATGGGCAATCCTCTGGTCACTACAGGGGACTTAACGACCAATTTAACAGAAGGACCGACCAGCATTTTAATTCAGGCGGAAGAAAAGTATATCCCCTCTATTCGGCAGCATTTAAGTGAAATTTACGCTGAAAGCATTGAACACCGTCGCTGGGGAGCGCCGTACCCCGTCATTGAAATCGTCAAAAAAGGCATCAACAAAGCAGTAGGTGTCAAGTATGTCGCTGAATATTTCGGCATCAGCCGCGAAAACATTATCGCTTTTGGTGATGAAGATAATGACAATGAAATGATAGAATATGCAGGAATGGGTCTTGCGATGGGCAATGCCATTCAGCCGTTAAAAGAGCTTGCCGATCAAGTAATCGGCACTAATAATGAAGATGGTATCGGTAAATTTCTCAATCAATACTTTTATTAAGTCATAAGGAGGAACAGTATGCGTATATTAGTAGATAGCGGAAGTGACTTGACACTTCAGGAAATTGAGCAGCACAACCTCGATTTTTTACCGATGTCTGTCGCAATCGGTGATAAGTCCTATAAAGATCAGCTGGAAATTGATAATCAGACGGTTTATGAAGCGATTCAGCAAGGAAGACGGCCGATGACAAGCCAGGTGTCAATCGATCAGCTGACAGAACTGTTTACCGAAATTGCAGGTAAAGGTGAACAGGCTATTTATTATGCCTTTTCCAGTGCACTGAGCGGCACTTATCAGTCAGCAGTGATGGTGAAAGAACAAGTGACGGAGCGCTGTCCGGACTTTGATATCGAGATCATTGACTCTCATTCAGCATCCCGCGGACTCGGCATGCAGATTCTTGATATCGTCAGTCTGCGGGACCAAGGCATGACGAAAGATGAGATTGTCACACAGATTCATGAGATGCATGAGGCGATTGTCCATTTGTTCACCGTGGAAGACTTGGCGTACCTTGCTAAAGGCGGACGTCTGAGCAAAAGTCAGGCGGTTCTCGGTTCACTTATCAATATTAAACCACTGCTGACTGTAGAAGAAGGTCAGCTTGTGCCAGTCGGAAAATATCGGGGCAGAAAAAAAGTCTTCAAAGAAATGGCCGCCCAGCTGAAAAAGGACGGTCATGGTGCTGTTATCAACATCAGTCATTCCAATGATGAAACAGGTGCCCGCCAGCTGGCTGACTTAATAGCACAGGAATGCGGCGGCACTATTCACATTCATGAGCTGGGCCCGACAATCGCGTCTCATACTGGACAAGGAACGATTGCTATGTATTATTTTAAGGAAGGTCATTCATGAAGATCATTGTCGTCGGCGCTGTCGCAGGTGGTGCAACAAGTGCTTCACAAATCCGGAGAACACTGCCGGACGCTGACATTGTCATCTATGAGAAAGACCGGGATATGAGCTTTGCCAACTGCGGACTTCCCTATTATCTTGGTAAAGTGTTTGCTGAACGCGAGCGCCTGCTGCAGGCGACGCCTGAGTCATTTCAGCAGCATAAGCAGATCACCGTCAACACTGACCATGAAGTCACAGCTATTGATACAGCGGGCCAGTTCATTACGGTCGTCAATCATACGACAGGTGAATCGTTCCTGGGTCATTACGATGCCCTCATTTTAAGTCCCGGCTGCCGGCCACTGCGTATGACGGCAACAAAGCATTCAGATTTCGTCTTTCCGCTCCGTAACTTGGAAGATACGGATGCAATCGACCAGTATATCGATACTAACGATGTCCAGAAAGCTCTGATTATCGGTGCCGGCTATATCGGTATTGAGATCGTTGAGAACTTCAAGTGCCGGGGACTGGACGTTACACTGACCAACCGCAGTGAACATATCATGACAGCGATGGATCAGCAGTTCATCCCTCTCCTAAAGAATATCATCACGGAGCAGCAGGTTGGGCTCCTGCTGGATGACGAAGTCGTCGCACTGGAAGGACATGATGTGATATTCAAATCCGGTCACCGTGAGTCTTTTGACATCGTCATCGAAGCGATCGGCATAACGCCGAATACAGAATTCATTGCGCACAGCGGCATCGAATTAAATGATAAAGGCTATATTAAAGTCAATGAATATTTTGAGACGACGGCAGACAATGTTTACGCACTCGGTGATGCCATAGAGACATTTTACCGGCACACCGGCACGACAACAACAGTAGCACTCGCCTGGGGAGCTCATCGCGGCGCTAACTTAATTGCCGGTAACTTAAGCGGTCATAAAGAGCGGTTCAAAGGACTCCTTGCCACTAACATTGTTCGTTTCTTTGATCATACTATCGCAAGTGTCGGTATTAGTGAAAGTGAACTTGCAGCTTACGACTATGAGCATATCAGCTATGAGCAGAAAAATCATGCAAGCTACTTACCGGATGCCCGTGTCACCTGTATCTCCATCTATTACCGTAAAGACAACAGGCAGCTGCTGCGTGCATGTATAGTCGGTCAGGAAGGTGTCGACAAAAGAATTGATATCATCGCGGCAGCTATGGGCTTCGGCGCAACGGTTGATGATTTCAAGGATATCGAAATTGCTTATGCGCCGCCTTATTCTTCACCGAAAGACATTGTCAATATGATCGGCTATAGAGCTTAACATCTTTCATCCATAAAAACAGTATCCTGTTATTGATCATCAATAACAGGATACTGTTTTTAGTAAACGCTTATTATGCAGCTTTATTGTTCTTTGACCGTCTCGCTACTGTAATAATGAAAGCCGAGAAGAGAATGACGATTGTCCCAGCAGCATATAAATATCCGTTGTTCAATCCGCGCTCAGCTGTGACCGCGTACAGTTCCGCTTCTTCACGGTTCGTGATTAAATGGAACTTACCGTCTTTCGCATGGATGCTATCACCAATCAACAGGCCGCTCATCATTTTACCTGATGGTACAATATCTCTCCCGAGCGCTACATTAGTTGCTTTGCTGGAATTATTGACGTTGTAGACAAAGTCTACTTTGTCAGTATTATAAAAGATCACCTGATTGCCTGACTTGTTAAGAATTACTTTCGGCTGTCCTTTAAAAAGTTCACTGTACTTTTTGTAGACAGCAGAAGTATCATTCAAATAATCCGTCACTTCTTTATCTGTTCTGAAATCAAGCAGCTGATGCATCTGCGGCATCTTTGCCCCGTTCATCGCAATTTCAGTACCATACGTCATGCTTATTGGATGTTTCTGAATGAGCAGGTAGCTCATCAGCTCTTTAATACGTGTACCGGGGAACATGTTTTCATCAGCGGCATATTTTGTGAAACGCGGCATAAAAAACTGATCAGCCGCTAGTATTTCATTGCTGCTGTAGCTGACCGGAATGTTCTGATCAGTCGTTTTAAAGGCATTGGCCAGTTTAACTGTCGTTTCTTCCTTTTGCACGTATTTAAAGTTTTTAGTTGCTGTTCCCTTCGGCTGAATGGCGATGGTCATCAAATGAGCCGGGAATATTTTGCTGCTGTCTATATTGTTCTGCAGCACATACATGGACAGGCCGTCGACATTAAATTCTGCTGTGAACTGCTCCATCTTCTGCTTATACAGCTGCTGATTTCTAGCATTATTAAGGTCGATGACCGCTGTATTCTTAAAATACTGCTGCTGGACAGCATTCATCTTCGTCTCCTCAGCCGCTGTAAACTCATCGGTTGCAACAGCGGGCATATCAATGATGATTTTCATATGCTTATGATGGACTGCTTTGATCAGCTGTTTAAGATTTTTCTCTCCGCCGTACACATCATCTACTTTATCATATGACGTCACTTTATAACCTAAGTAATCCTGCTGCTGATGCTTGAAGACCGGTGAGAGCTGTACTGTATCAAACCCCATATCTTTAATATAATCCAGCTTCTTTTCGATGCCCTGAAAATCACCGCCATACGGAAGGTTATCATTTTTATCATTGTGAATGTACTGGTTGTTTATTTCATCGCCGTTCATGAAGCGGTCGACAACCAGACTGTAGATTCTTGGTGGCACACTGGATTCAGCGAATACCGGTTTTGGCACGACTAACAGTACCAATAGCAGCAATAATATTCTTTTCATAGCATTCCCTCTTATTCTGTTAATACTTCAATTATACTAGAACAGCTGATGGTTGTGTTCATCGTCATAAAATGTTCATAAGATTCATCCATTAAAAAAGACCCGCTCAACTGAGCGGGCCGTGATTAATGGAATAAAGCTGTAATAGGTCCGAGCGGCAAGTAAGCGCCGAGGACAAAGGTGATCAATGCTGATAAAATCGTTAAGTAGAAGAAATTTCTAGAAGGTTTCTTCTTTTTCTTGCGGGCAAGTGTCATTTCAATCAGCCCGATCGTCAATAAGCCGAATAAAAATTTGATGCCGTAAAGCGCCGCGTTAGCTCCCATTGCCTGAAAGAAAACGTAGCCGCCGCTAATCAATGTCAGCAGCAGGAATATTCTTAGCAGCATATGCAGCGGTTTGAAATATTTGCTCGGCCCAAGACGGTCAGAGAAATTTTCATAAGCCGCAAAAAATAAGATTAATACAGCGACCCAGCTTAAAATATGTAAGTGCAGCATTCCTGTAATCATGTTTTTCAACTCCTTTTATTAGTCCTATTCCATTTTAACATATACGCTTGAAATACAAAAACAGAGAAGATAACCATCTTCTCTGGGCGTCATTTATTTTTCACTGATTGTATTGGCTAATGTTCCGATACCATCGATGGTCACTTTAATTTCATCACCTGCTTTTAAATAGGCAGGAGGATTCATTCCAGCTCCAACGCCGCTCGGTGTACCTGTTGCAATGACATCGCCGGGATGCAGGGCAATATATTTTGAGATCTCTGCGATTAAGTCATCGATTTTCAGAATCATTTCTTTTGTGCTGCCGTCCTGACGAATCTCATTGTTGACTTTCGTTACAATATTGACGTTTTCAGGTGTCGGCAATTCATCTTTCGTTACGATATAAGGACCCATCGGACAGCCGCCGAGCAGACTTTTACTTAAGAACGCCTGCGCATGTGCTTTCTGCAGATCACGTGCTGTAATATCATTGACGATTGTATAGCCGTACACATAGTCCAGTGCCATCCCTTTTGGAATTTTGTGGCCGTACTTACCAATGACAATTCCAAGCTCCCCTTCGTAGTCCAGCGCTTCAGTGACATCACTGTGAAGTGGAATCTCGTTGCCATCACCAATCAGACTGGATGGTGCTTTAGTGAAGACATAGAGACGATCTACTGTATTATTGAGCTCTTCTGCATGTTTGGCAAAATTGCGCCCTACCGCAATGACATTGTTGGTCGGTGTGACCGGCGGCAGAAATTTAATATCGCTGAAGTTCACTTTATATTGTGCTTTCTCATCACTTTTCTCAGCCTGTACCACAACTTTACGTACAGCTTCCTGAAAATCGATTGATACATTCTGTTCAAGGCCTTCCAGCAATGTTTTAGGATAATCGCTTTCCCCGAATGCTTCAAATACTTTCGGCAAAATCCACGCTGCTTCTTCACGCTTTACTTTGACACCGTAAGTTTTCTGACCTTGATGTTCAAATGATAGAAATTTCATATTTGGCACAACTCCTTCTGTGTTTGTTCATATTATACAGAATATTTGAATATTTATCATGTGTTTACGGCAGACTTTCTGAAATAACTGAAGATTATCAGTATGACAGCTGTTAATAAGCCGATTATCATACTGCGTAACAGAATAGTATCAAGCAGCATGACCTTGTAGTCACCGAAGCCGATACCTGTAAAAACAAGGAGCATTAACAGCTCAGCCGTGATGAGCACAACAGCTAGAACAAGCCAATCAATCCGGTAATACTTAATGACGAGCGCTGCTGCCATAAATAGGCCGAGAGCCTGACAGGCACCGCCGAGCAGCACAATGAGGTCAAACGCCGCTGCTGATTCAGTGAAACGGCTCAACACTTTAATGATGGTCCCGAGTGCAAGCATCATAGAAGCGCCAAGTACTGTCCCCCACTTATAATGGGAGACGAAGCGTGCTGTATGGTCGCCCAGCAACAGAAACGGCAGGATGATGAAAGCAGTCACCGCCAATTCCCGGAGCGGGCTTGTCAACACGTTCTCTTGTACATAGGCCATATAGTCATTCGACTGATAAAGTTGTATTAAATGCTGGAACAGCGCGACATTTAAAAACGTTTCATTGAATAACGACAGTATGAGCAGCGGCAGTCCGACAATTATACCTGCACCTAATAAGACGATGCCGAGCAGATACTCTGGGTAGCTGCCGGCCATCACCCATTTTGCAACAAGTATTGCTACTCCTAAGAAAAGAATCATGCTATGCGGATTGATGAAGACTTTGTCGATCATCCCTGCTGCCAGTATGAAAGCACACTGAGTATATGACCAGCTGCGGACAGCGCGGCTGAGCAGCAGCGCCAGCAGTGCATATCCCGTACCAAGCACTAGAAAGATTATCAGAATGAACTCCTGCTGCTGGTCGTCTGAAAAGTACGAAAGCGGCAGAGTGACACGGATAGGATGAGAGAAGTTAATGCTCTCCTCCACTATAACAAGCATGGTTGCTAGTATGATGAATAAATTATATTTCATGATTAAACCTCTACCTCTTGATACTCAAAAAAATACAGAAAGCCTGTGACCGGCTCCTTGACCATTTCTTCCAATGCTTTCTTGTAAAACTGCATCTGAATCTTGTAACGCTGCTTCAGCTGCTCGGCCACTTCTGCTTTAGACTGGCCTCTCCGTGCAATAAAACGGTCCGTCTTGAAATCGACGAAATAATACTTTCCTTCATAGATGAAGACACAGTCAATCATCCCCTGCACCAGCTGTTCCATCGGTGCATCAGCAAGCCCTTCACCTGTCAAATAAGATTTTCCGATGACAAACGGCAGCTCGGTGTACACTGCCTTCGACTCACTGATCATCTTGTATAACGGTGAACGTGTATATCGAACAAGCGCTTCTAAATCAATCTCTTTGATGTCTTCTGTCCCAATGATTTTTTTCGCAATAAGCTGCGCAAGAAACTGTGACAGTTCATCTGCTGACAGCTCGTGACCTTGGTAAGGGAAATGCTGCATCACGGTATGCATTAAAGTTCCGCGTTCAGCAGCTGTGCGTTTCTTCTCAGTCATAAACTTCGGCCGCTCGTAAGACGCCCGGTCCAGCTGATACTGGTTGACAAGTGTCCACGTTGTCGCACCGTCATCTACTTCAGTCTGCCGTTTAATATCGGAGACTGATTCTTTGGTCGGCAGTTTGTTCATCTGAGTGAAAGGATAATGATAGTTCATACGCTCATTCAGCCAGTCTGCGGTTTGAGCGGACAACACTGCGTCCTCTGTCTGGTCTATCTCAGCTGACTGTTCGAGCGATGCCACAAGCTGTACTTGAATGTCAGTCAGCGGCGCTGATTCGTTAAGCACACTGCCGATAATCAACGCGAGCGGTGACGAAGCACCGCGTCTGAAGCGCTCGTCTAATGTACCCGCGAGTTTAACCTGCGTCCAGCTCTCAATATTTCTGCGGGATGCTTTACCGAGCAGAATCAGCCGTTCCTTTGCTCTAGTGAATGCCACATACATTAAGCGCATTTCTTCGGAGATAATTTCAATGCGGGCGACATGCTTGAACAGATGATTCATCAATGTCGGATAACTTAAGTGCCGGATTGGATCATAATAGCTTATCGCAAGCCCTAAGTTCTGGTTAAGCTGCACCATCCCGTTCAAATCCATCATATTGAATTCCCTTCCGAGCCCGGCATAGATGACAAACGGAAACTCCAGCCCTTTACTGGCGTGTACGGTCATCATGCGGACGACATCCGCTTCTTCAGAAACAATGTTCACTTCACCGAAATCCTTGCCTTCACTCAGCATGTTATCGACGTAGCGGATAAACTGATACAGCCCGCGGTAACTGGATCTTTCGAAATCTTCTGCTTTCGCAAGCAGGCCGAGCAGGTTCGCCCGCCGCTGTGCGCCTCCTGTCAAAATCGCGAACTTCTCCACAACAAATAGTCTGCTGTATACGGCTTCAAGCAGCTGTCTGACGCTCAGCGTTCTCGCCCATTCCCGGTACAGTGACAAGTCTGTGAGAAACTGAGTAACTTTCTGACTAAGTGCATTATCATGCACTTCGACATATTCCGTTAAATTATTGAAGAAATAAATGTCTTTATTGCTCAGTCTTATCTCCACAAGCTCCACTTCATCAAATTGATAGAGCAGTGAACGGAGTATTCCGACGAGATGGATGTCCTGCAGCGGATTATCGATGATTCGCAGCAGACTCATTATCGTCCGTATTTCATCCGTCTGAAAATAACCAGTTCTACTGTTGACGTGAAATGGAATCCCATATTTCTTCATGATTGTCTGATGATCGTTCGCCTGAGTAAAGCTGCGTTCTAACACAACAATATCCCGATACTCAGCGGGCCGGTAAACACCGGTTTTCATATCATAAACTTGTTCGTGCTGAACAATCTCTTTAATTTTGTGCGCTATCCATTCACTTTCAGCTGCCGGAGTATCGATGTCATCTTTTACCAGGACTGTAAGTTCTGTCGCTGTGTGATTATCATCAAACGGTGCGCCGTAATAAAGCTGCTGCTTCTCATCGTATGAAATCTCCCCCACTTCTTCGTCCATCAGTCTGCGGAAGACCGCATTCGTGTCTTCAATGACTGGCTCTCTTGACCTGAAATTGCGCGACAAGTCAATAACGATGCCATCATCTGTCTGATTGAACCGTTTGTATTTCTCAAGAAATAAGCCGGGCTCTGCCTGACGGAACTTATAGATGGACTGCTTAACGTCGCCGACCATAAAGAGATGATCGTTATTGATAAGCTGTACGATTGTCTCCTGCACTCTGTTCGTATCCTGATACTCATCGACAAGTATTTCCTTATAACGTGTTTTTAACGCTTCAGCAATCGGTGTCGGCTCATTGTGCTGCATTAAGATCTGCAGTGCCAGATGTTCATAGTCGCTGAAATCAAGAATTTTGCGTTCGCGTTTCTTCTGCCGGAAATGCACGATTAAATCCTGCGTTAGATTAGTCAATGTCTTTACTTCAGCAGCCATCGCTTCTATATCTGCCATCATGTCAGCGGGTACCGCATAGAAATAATCATGGCGTACGCTCTCCAGCTGAGCTTTCGCTTCATTTAGCAGCTGCTTGATACGTGCTTCAGTCAGCTCATCATGACGCATCTCCTCGACACTCTTCGAAAATCTGAAGGCGGGAATCTGCAGGCCGTCAAGCGCCATGAACTGCTCATAGAGCTCCTCAAAATCACCTGATAGCCCTTCTAATCTTCTCGCATAAGGTTCTACAGCAAGATAGTGCTTTTCGTATGCCGGGCCGTCAAGCAGCAGACTTGCTTCGGTCAGCAGTTCAGCCGTCGACTTTACAGCATCGGTAATGACAGCTGTCAGCCGCTGGAACAGCGGATGATCGATAGACAGTGCGCTGTAGTTGTCTGATAAGCGCTGCAGCCACTGTTCAGGCTCAGGATTGGCAATGGCAAAGTAATACAGCTGTTTAATCGTCTGCCGGAGTGTCTGGTCATGGCGGTCTGTCGACAGATGGAGCGCGGTTCTCAGGAAATCTTCGTCAGGCGTCCCGTAGTGCTGCTCCATCACTTCATCCAGCGACTGCATGAGCAGCAGTGATACTTCTTCATCACTTGCTGTTCTGAACGCCGGGTCCAGGTCAATAGTATAGTAATACTGTTCAATCAGTTTCAGACAGAAGCTGTGGAGCGTCGAGATTTCAGCGGCATGAATTTTGACGAGCTGTGTTTTTAAATGGTCAGTCGGCTGCTTCATCGCTTCGCGCTGAATCGCCTCGTGTATGCGCTCTTTCATCTCGCGGGCGCTGGCGTTAGTAAATGTCACTACAAGCAGTTCATCCAGGCTTAAATTGTCATTCACTATTTTCTGGATGATTCGTTCAACGAGGACAGCAGTTTTGCCGCTGCCGGCTGCTGCCGCGACCAGAATATCGCTGCCGTCTGCCGTGATCGCTTCCCACTGTGCATCTGTCCACTGAGAATCAATGGGTTTCTGTCTCATGCTCATCCTCCTTAAGTATAGCTTTCACATCAATGCTTTCATCTACTGTTCTGACATCCTGTGCATTAATCAGCGGGTCAATATGGCACGTTGATTTAAAGGCACAGAACTGACACGGCAGCCTGCCGCCAAATTCAAGCGGCGCAACTTTCGTATGGCCGTCCATAATATGTTCTGCTGTCGACACAAAGTTGTGGCGGTTAATATCGATGAGCTTTCTTATTTCACGTTCTGACAGTGTTCTTGAGCTGCTGTAAAATGTGCCGTCTTTTTTAAGTTTAGCCGGGATAACCGCTGACTTGACACCGACGTCAAGCGTCGTATCAAGCTTCGAAGCGATCTCAAGATCATCGACGATAAAGCCCTGCAGCCTGAACTGCTCTAAATAGGATAACTTGTGATCTTTAATATCATTGCGGTTGTTGTAGTTCAGCATCGGCGCCTTCACATGGAAATAAAGCATCGCTGCCGGTGAAAGACGTTTTGCTGTGATTTTTTTATCGTTCTGCAGGGCGACGTCCATATAAGTGAGCATCTGCATCTGCTTGCCGTAATACACTTCACGGAGATCCAGTTCATGGCTCGATGATTTGTAATCGATAATACTGACATAATCTTTATCGCGTCCTTCAAGCACATCAATTCTATCGATTTGCCCGCGGATGGAAATCGGGATGCCTCTGTTTGTATACAGCTTCTGTACTGCAAACTGGTCACGACGAGATGGGTCTGCATTGAAGCTCTGCTCAAACTTAGCCATTCTGAACTGACTGCGCGACTGCTGGAACTGCAGGGCAGTCAACGTCTCGGTCAATATTTTAGTGATCTGATTGATCATAAACTGATAGTACGCTCTTGAATACAGCACTTGATACTGCACTTCAGGCAGCAGGTCTTTTAACGTCACTTCCACATAACGCCGCAGTGATTCTTTTGACATCGTTATAATGGAGTCCTTTATTTCCTCGGAAATAAGCTTTAAGGCGTGATGAAAAATGTTACCGAGTTCAAAGTGCTGAAACTCAAACGGCGTTCGTTCATTCAATCTTAAGCCGTGTGCAGCAAAATGCTGGAATGGACAGTTATTGTAACTCTCAAACCGTGAGACACTGGCCTTTATTTCCTCGCCGTAAAGCTCAACGGACCGCTGTTCACTCAGCTGCAGCGTAGCATTCGTATAATCTTTGAGCCGATAGACTTCATTAAACACAGGAATGCGCTTCATCCATTCTGCGACTGCATACCATTCCGGTGCCTCCAGATGGCTGATAATATAAGGAATACCTGTTCTGACAGTCTCAACAAGCTGCTCAGGACGTGTGTCTTCAGCAATGACGTGAGTGGAGAGTTCAGGGAAGATGGCTTTCAACTGATTGATATAGGAGGAGGGCCGTCTCGCGCTGCCATCTTCGCCCATCAAACTATAATAAATATGCAGTTCTGTACTCGCATGGGTCAAAGCCTGATAAGCCACAAAGCTCTCGTCCATGGTCAGTGCAACGCTTGAAGGCGCAAGCTTCAGCACACCGGAAGATTCTATCATTGTTTTATCCTGGTCTGTAATCAATCCATTATCTTTAGTCATCCGAGGCAGCACCTCTTCATTGAAGCCGCATATAAAGACACATGGAATATTTTCAATGCGGGCAAGATCAAGGTTCAGAAGCTGGATTTCATCCAGCGCCTGCGGAATTGAACTGAATTCAAGTGAAACGAGACCGACATCAAACATCTCCTTCATCGTCTGAAAGTCAAGGGGCTCATCACCCAGCATTTCAACGAAGTCATCCATCACGTCAATGATGCCTTCATAGACCTGCTCATTTTTCAGCGCTTCTTCATTCATACCGAGCTGAACGAAACGGTCCTTCTCTGCCATCAAGTAGTCCGGAATTTTAATTTCCACAAGAAAATTATAGAGCAGCGCGGCAAACTGTTCAGCCCGCTCCACCGCCTTAATCTGCTCTGTAAAACCAAGCAGCAGTTTCGTGACATACTGGCGGAACGTGTTCATCGTCTCCCAGTTTTCCTGGCTGTAAGGCTTCCTTGTATCAAAGAAGAAACGGTCATCTTCCAGCCAGCGGTTAAAGGACAGCCCCCGTTCTATCACAGTGTTCTCCAGCATATCGATAAGAATCAGATCGCCCTGGATATCAAATCGGCGTGACAATAAACCTGTTTTCAATGCTCTGAACAGATGGTCATTCTGCCATGGCTGCGCAACGAAATCGAGCAGCGAGCGGATCAGTTCGATCGCCGGATGATGAATCATCTGTTCTTTATCATCCGTGTAAAAAGGAATCTCATACTGATCAAACATGGACTTCAGCAGTGGAATATAAGATGTGTCGCGGTAGAGAACAGCCATTTCTGCGTAACGGAACTCCCCGGTCCGCGCCTTTTTGTGGATGGTTCTGACGATGGCATCGGTTTCAGTTCTCATATGATCCGCCTCATTCAACGTAATGCCGTTCACCGGGCTTTCAGCAGGGAGCAGGGCGTCAAACTGCTGTTCCAGTACTTTTAAGCTCGGATTTTTATAGCGTGCGACATCTTTCAATGTGGTGATTTCTACCGGGATATTGATTTCCTGCAGACTTTCAACGAGCAGGTCCATCGTCTCTCTTGTCTTTCTGAACGTTTCGTTTTCTTTGGATGGATCAAGCGTCAAGGTCAAGGTCATGGACTTCGCATATTTTGCGAGCTGCTGGAGCACGACATATTCAATCGTCGTGAAATTATGGAAGCCGTCGATGTAAATATCAGCATGCCGGATCGTACGGGAAGCGGGAATCAGTTCATACAGAAATTGCATAATGTCTTCTGACTGAATATAAAGACCTGCGAGCTGTTCTTCAAGCGCTCCGTAAATCAGTCCGATGTCATGCAGTTTATGCTGCGTACGAACAGCCACGTCCTGTCGGCTCAGCTCCATCAATGCGTCAGGCGACACATTATATTTCTTGAACTCCTTAATCGTCTCAGTCAACTTCTGGCTGAAACCATAATACTTTGCAGATGTGCCGAATAATATGAGCTCATCCTGCATGTTTTTCAGCGTCAAATAAGTCAGCATCTCTATACCGGCTTTCGAGATCATTTCCTCGGACAAGCCGCCTTCTTCACTCATAATGCGCCAGGCAAGGCGGTCAAATCCGTAGACAGATGCCCTCAGACTTCCTTTAATCGCCGGATCAGCCGCAAAACTCTGCTCCAGCGAAAATGTCGTCTGTTTCGGTGCAATTAATATGACAGGATCGCCGAGCGGCTCTGCTACAATCTTCTCTTTAATCTCGGACATCATCTGGTACGTCTTTCCACTGCCTCGTCTACCAAGTAATAATTGAACGGTCATCTTATCCTCCTGACTAAAAAACACCTTTTATACAAGTATAAAAAGTGTTGATTAATGGTCTTATTTTTCAGTGGCAGGGTCAAAATTATAATGGAACACATTGAACGGCCAGAATCTTAAGACGACTTCACCGACCACCTGTTTTTCCTTGATAAGCCCGAAATAACGGCTATCTTTACTTACTTCCCGGTTATCGCCGAGCACAAGCAGCTCGCCTTTCGGGATTTTTGACTTACCGCCGGAATTTACTAAATCTTTCACAGAAAAGTTTTCAGTTAACAGTACATTCGTCTTTGCAAGCTTGTTCTCATCAAGGTATGGTTCTTTCACTTTTTTATTGTTGATATACAACGTGTCATCTTTATACATCACTGTGTCTCCACCGACACCGATGACCCGTTTGACATAATCGGATTTTTTATCGGCATGGAAGACGATGACGTCTCCTTCATTGATTTTGCCGAGCGTATAATTGATTCTGCTGACGATGACTTTTTCTCCGTCCTTCAACATCGGATACATGGAATCGCCTTTGACTGAATAAGTCAGGAATAAAAACTGATGGATGACGAATAGCAGCACTAATGCTATTCCGATAGCTGAAAGCCATTCATATAATTCTTTTTTCAAAAAAGCCACCTCGTTAATTAGTTGTTTTATGCCAGTATGTATTGATTACTTTACCAAGGATATAATATTCGTTGACACAGCCGTACTCCCTGGAGTCAATGCTGTCCGCTAAATTATCCCCTAATACAATATAACATTTTTCAGGCACAATTTGTTCCTTCATACCTTCCACTTTAAGCAGACTGCTGTAATCAGCAGGCCGCTTTGTCACCTGCTCCCCGTTAACAAAAACCTGACTATGATGAACTGCTATATAATCGCCCGGTGCTGCGATAATACGTTTGACGAATGTGTCATGGTCATTCAGCCTGAAGAAGATGATATCTTTAGACCGGAGAGGGAAAAAAACATCTTCAAGCAGATTGACGACAACCCTGTCACCAGAATGGAAATAAGGTTCCATGGACTTTCCTTCAATGACATAAGTAGTGATGATAAATGAACGGATGACAATAATTAAAACAAGACTTAAAATAATAAAGGTTAACCATTTTCTCATTATTTTTTACCTGTTTTTCTATTATAATAAGACTCCAGTTTTTTACCTGCCCACCATAGCAGAACGAGCAGCAGCACGACAAGCACGGCCTTGTCGGGCTGGGCGAAGAACGACTTAATATCTGCACCGATAAAACTGAGAATCAGCAGCATCACGGCTTTCCCGAGACCGACAGCCAGCAAATATTCCCGCTGTCTTATATTAGATAAAGCAGCTACGATATTGATGACGCTGGACGGTGTAAACGGAAAACAGAGCAGTATGAATAAGGGTATGACACCTCGGGCATTGACTGATTCAATGAAACGATGGACTTGCGGACGGTCCGTGAACTTCTTAATGAACTTTGTTTCAGAAAAATATCTGATGATGAGAAAAACCGCATAGGCACCTGTCATCGCACCGCTCCACGTCAACAAAAAGCCCGGGATGATCCCATAGGCGTTAGAATTAACCACGGCAAATACAACAAGCGGCAGCACTGGAAAGAAAGCTTCTAGAAATGGCAGAAGAAATGCAATAATAATGCCAAACGATTTAAATTTTTCAATCCAGCCCATCACAGAATCCTCTGATAAATAATGATGAACCCACTCTGTCATTACATAACCTACTTTAATATTTTTTTGTTATTGACTACCAGTTTAAACTATAAAGGCCAAAATAAAAAGAAAACCGCTATGCGGTTTTCTTTAAAGCTTAGTTATTCAGGCGTTCTTCAAGTTCTGCCTTTTTATCTTCATAACCTGGTTTACCGAGCAGTGCAAACATATTCTGTTTGTAGGCTTCAACACCAGGCTGATTGAACGGGTTGACCCCGAGGAGATAGCCGCTCATCGCACAGCTGAGTTCAAAGAAGTAGACAAGGTAACCGAATGTGTAAGCATCCTGCTTAGGAATCTCAACAACTAAGTTCGGCACACCGCCGTCTGTATGGGCAAGCAGTGTTCCCTGGAACGCCTTCGTATTGACATAATCCATCGTCCGTCCTGCAAGGAAGTTCAGACCATCCAGATCATTTTCCTCTTCTTCAATCGTAATATCTGCTCTCGGCTCTGCCACTTTGATGACCGTTTCAAATAAGTCGCGTCTTCCTTCCTGTACATACTGACCTAACGAATGAAGATCAGTTGAGAAGTTCGCACTTGACGGATAAATCCCTTTAAAGTCCTTGCCTTCTGATTCGCCGAACAGCTGCTTCCACCATTCATTGAACAGCTGCAGGCTCGGCTCATAGTTGATCAGCATTTCGATCGTATAGCCTTTATTGTAGAGAATATTGCGGATGGCAGCATACTGATAGCTGATATTATCTTCCAGCTCAGAAGAAGACAGATCATTTCTCGCATCTGCTGCCCCTGTCATCATCTGATCAATGTCAATTCCCGCTGCTGCAATCGGCAGAAGGCCGACAGCTGTCAGCACTGAATAACGGCCGCCGACGTCATCAGGCACGACGAATGTTTCATAGCCTTCTGTATCAGCAAGTGATTTCAATGCACCTTTTGCTTTGTCTGTTGTCGCATAAATACGTGATTTCGCTTCTTCTCTGCCGTACTTCTCTTCAAGCAGCTTCTTGAAGATTCTGAATGCCACTGCAGGTTCTGTCGTTGTCCCGGACTTAGAGATGACATTGATTGAGAAATCTTTGCCGTCGAGATACTTTATCAAGTCTGTTGTATAGGATGAAGATAACTGATGACCTGCAAAAATAATCTGCGGACGGCCTTCCTGCGGTGCGAAGTTATCAAATGAATTCGACAGCATTTCAATCGCTGCACGTGCGCCGAGATATGAGCCGCCAATGCCGATCACAAGCAGTACTTCACTATCTGATTTAATTTTCTCTGATGCTTTTTTAATGCGGTCAAACTCTTCTTTATCATAGTTTTCAGGTAAGTCCACCCAGCCTAAAAAGTCACTGCCCGCTCCACTGCCTTCGTGAATCGTATGATGTACATTTTTGACTAAATCTCTCACTTGGTCCATTTCGTGCTGACCAAAAAATGTCAGTGCTGTCTCATAATCAAATTTAATATGTGTCATGATTACCCTCCTGAATATCGTCTCACCATCATTTTACTCTATTACAGTAAAGTTCTCAATGAAACGCCTTGCTTAACCTGTTAAAAAGCAGGGCATCAGCACGCCCGACAATATTATTTCACTTTCTTTTCTTCGTTAATCCGTTTATAGACATCAGGATAATTGGTGAAAACACCGTCTACACCATAACTGTTCAACCGTCTCATGTCAGCTTCAGTGTTGACGGTGTATGGATGTACAAGCAATCCATATGAATGTAGTCGTTTTGTATTAGCTGCGGTCAAGTCTTTATAGTTCGGTCCGATTCCGACTACTAAATTCCGCAATGTTTTAAGCTGCTGATCCGTTAATGTATCAATAACACCTTTATCCGTCAGTTTCACTAATGGAATCGCTACATCCAGCTGATGCACTTTAATGAGACTGGCTGTAGAGAATGATTGAATAAGCACATGTCCTTTTTTCAGCTGATTCTTCTTCAATAGACCATGATGACTGAGCGTATTCAGCAGCGTTTCTTCCATCCCCGGATAAACTTCCGGTGATTTAGTTTCGATATAGTACTTCGCTTGCGTGCCATAGCGTGAAATCACTTCATCAAGTGTCGGTACTTTTAGCCCGACGTATTCCGAGCGTGCCTGTTCAGGATACTTTTCATTGAACCAGCTGCCGGCATCCAGTGCTTTAAGCTCAGCCAGTGTGTAATCTTTAACAAGCCCTGTACCATTAGTTGTCCGGTCAACAGTTTCATCATGCATGGCAACCAGCTGGCCATCTTTTGTCATCTGAAGATCGACTTCAATATAATCTGCGTTCATGTTAAAGTGGCTCATATCATAACTTGCGAATGTGTGCTCTGGCGCATAGCCGCTTGCACCTCGGTGAGCAATCACAGAGTGTATTTGTTTTTTTGCATCGACATACGGAGGGGTAACGAAAAGCCCGATTAAGCTGACAAGCATTAATGTGATGAGTTTCTTCATTTAAAATCCTCCTTGGCTATTTATTATGTATTACAGCATTATCATAACGAGTTACAACCCCTATATGTTTGTTTTCATCAATACTTAACTAATTTTACAGAGCCAAAATAAAAAAGACTCTAAAAAGATAGAGTCTTTACTTAAATTTAGTGTGCCAATTTATAGATTTCAATGACGTCCTCTTTATTCAATTTGTAGAAATTTCCGAACGGACCGTTGAACAATGTTTTATCCGCAAATACTTCAAAATCTGATTCAGGAATATCAAATTCACTCAAGCTTGACGGTGCACCGATAGCCTTCCAGTAATCAGTGATACCTGCTATGCCGGCCTTCACTTTTTCTTCCTGTGGTAATGATGCATCGACATCAAAGACATCTTCTGCAAACTGTGCGAAGCGTTCCGGTGACTTCCCGCTGACATATGTCATCCATGCCGGGAATAACACGGCAAGGCCTGCACCATGGGCAATATCATGAACGGCACTGACAGCATGCTCAATGTTGTGAGTCGCCCAGTCACCGTTATAGCCCATACGCATAAAGCCATTCAAAGCAACCGTCGCACCGATCATCAGTGTTTCGCGTGCTTCATAGTTTTCAGGCTCATCCTGCACGGCAAGACCTGCTTTCATAATTGCTTTCATCACACCTGCGATCATCGCATCACCGACGGCACTGTTGTCAGCTTCATTGAAATACTGTTCAAGCAGATGGCTCATAGAGTCAACGATGCCATTGACCGTCTGATTTTTCGGCAGTGTATACGTCACTTCCGGGTTAAGCAGTGAGAATTTAGGGAAGACTAGCGGTGAACCCCAGCCTAGTTTTTCATTCGTCTCCCAGTTCGTGATGACACTGCCTGAATTCATCTCAGAACCTGTTGCAGCAATCGTTAAAATCGTACCGAACGGCACAGCCGCTGTCGGTGTCACTTCACGAGTCACGATTTTCCATGGGTCTTCATCGATCGTGCTCGCAGCTGAAATCAGTTTCGTACCATCGATAACGCTGCCGCCGCCGATTGCAAGAATGAAGTCAATATTATTGTCCTTTACAAGCTGAACCCCTTTTTTCACAGTAGAAAGACGCGGGTTTGGTTCAATCCCTTCAAGTTCAAACACTTCAAATCCTTCAAGCAGGCCGATGACACGGTCATAAAGACCGGTGCGTTTAATACTGCCGCCGCCGTAAGTGATGAGTACTTTAGTACCTGATGTAAACTGGTTAATCATTGCCGGCAGCTTTTCAATACTGTCTTTACCGAAAACAAGTTGCGTCGGATTGTAGAATGTAAATGAATTCATAAATAACCTCCAATAGCTGATAGTCATAAGTGTATAGGTAATCGCAGCATGATTAAATTAATATGCTCACACCATTAAAAAACACACTCACATGAGGTGAGTGTGTTTAGCAGCTTATGCCCAGCCGCGGTAACGTGCAGCTTCTGCTGTACGTTTAATACCGACAATATAAGCAGCCAGTCTCATATCAATTTTACGATTTTCGGATAATGAATAAATAGTATCAAATGCTTTTACTAATTTTTCGCGTAATTTTTCGTTAACTTCTTCTTCTGTCCAGTAGTAACCTTGGTTGTTCTGAACCCATTCGAAGTAAGAAACTGTTACACCACCTGCACTTGCAAGTACGTCCGGTACAAGCAGGATGCCGCGGTCTGTCAGAATTTTTGTAGCTTCCATTGTTGTTGGACCGTTAGCCGCCTCTACAACGATATCCGCTTTAATATCATGCGCATTCTCTTCTGTAATCTGGTTAGAGATCGCAGCAGGGACAAGAATGTCACAATCTAACTCAAACAGTTCTTTATTAGTGATTGTATCTTCAAACAGATTCGTCACTGTACCGAAGCTGTCGCGACGGTCAAGCAGGTAATCAATATCAAGCCCGTTAGGATCATGCAGTGCACCGTGTGCGTCAGAGATACCGACAACTTTAGCACCAGCATCGTACAAGAATTTAGCAAGGAAGCTGCCGGCATTCCCGAAACCTTGAATGACGACACGAGAATCCTTCACTGTTTTACCACGGCGTTTCGCTGCTTCTTCAATAGCGATAACGACACCAAGAGCGGTAGAACGGTCACGACCTTGTGAACCACCCAGTACAATCGGCTTACCAGTGATAAACCCAGGAGAATTGAACTCATCCATTTTGCTGTATTCATCCATCATCCATGCCATAATCTGTGAGTTAGTGAAGACGTCCGGCGCCGGAATATCTTTTGTCGGCCCGACAATCTGAGAAATAGCACGTACGTAGCCGCGGCTCAAACGTTCTACTTCATGAATACTCATTTGACGTGGGTCACAGACGATACCGCCTTTACCACCACCGTAAGGTAAATCAACAATTCCACACTTCAATGTCATCCACATGGACAACGCTTTCACTTCATCTTCATCAACTTCCGGATGAAAACGTACGCCGCCTTTTGTCGGTCCGACAGCGTCATTATGCTGTGCTCTGTAACCTGTGAATGTTTTAACTGTCCCGTCATCCATACGGACTGGAATTCTAACTGTCAGCAAACGCATCGGTTCTTTGACTAATTCATACATACCTTCATCAAAGCCCAGCTTGTCCAATGCATCTTTAATAATTACTTGAGTTGATGATACTAAGTTTAAATGTTCCGTCATTATCCTCTTCGCCTCTTTTTAAAATAATTATTCGTTAACCATTGTAACACACTAAAGGTTAAATAAAATGGTCTAATTGATTTTTTGTAAACGCTATCAAATAATTATTTCGTGAATACTTTCTTAACCTGTTCGATTGCCCAGTCAAGATCTTCTTTAGAAATAACTAGTGGTGGTGCAAAACGAATGACTGTGTCATGAGTTTCTTTACACAGCAGTCCTAATTCTTTCAGCTGTTCACAGTATGGACGAGCATTCTCCGTTAATTCCACACCGATGAATAAGCCGCGTCCACGCACTTCTTTAATCACTGGGTTATCAATTTTCTTAAGTTCAGCTTTGAAGTATTCACCGAGTTCATTTGAACGTTCAGCAAGATTTTCGTCAAGAAGAACATCTAAAGCTGCAACAGATACGGCACATGCAAGCGGATTTCCACCGAATGTTGAACCGTGGGAACCTGCATTAAACACTTCAAGCACTTCTTTGTCAGCAAGCACACATGAAATCGGGAAGACACCGCCGCCTAATGCTTTGCCGAGAATGTACATGTCAGGTTCAACATCTTCCCAGCTTGTAGCGAAGAATTTACCAGAACGGCATAAGCCTGCCTGAATTTCATCTGCAATGAACAAAATGTTATTGTCATCACATAATTGACGTACTTCTTTCAGGAAACCTTCTGGCGGGATGATGATTCCTGCCTCCCCTTGAATCGGCTCAAGTAAGATGGCAGCTGTGTTAGGTGTGACTGCTGCTTTGATCTGCTCGATATCACCGAAATCAACTAATTTGAAACCACCAAGCAGCGGTCCGTAACCACGGCGGTATTCAGCTTCGCTTGACAATGATACAGCGGCCATCGTGCGTCCGTGGAAGTTCCCTTTCATCGCGATGATTTCCGCTTGATTATCGGCAACGCCTTTAACATCATATGCCCAGCGGCGCGCTGCTTTGATCGCAGTTTCCACTGCTTCAGCACCTGTGTTCATCGGCAGAGCCATTTCTTTGTTTGCTAACTTGCAGATTTTTTCATACCAAGGACCCAGCTGATCACTATGGAATGCACGAGATGTTAATGTCACGCGGTCCGCCTGATCTTTTAATGCCTGCACGATTTTTGGATGGCGGTGGCCCTGGTTCACTGCAGAGTAAGCAGACAGCATGTCCATATATTTATTGCCTTCTGGATCTTTAACCCAGACACCATCTGCCTCTGAAATTACGATTGGCAGCGGATGATAGTTCGGTGCGCCGTAATGGTTAGTCTGTTCGATGATTTCAGTTGATTTAGTCATTGTTATCCCCTTTTTCATTAAAACAGTAGTGCACCATGCACTACTGTCATTGATTATTGTATTACAGCATTTCTGAAGATGTTCTACCTTGCATGTGAAGCACTAAGTAATCCGGACCGCCGGCTTTAGAATCTGTACCAGACATTTTGAAACCACCGAATGGCTGATAGCCAACGATTGCGCCTGTACAGCCACGGTTGAAGTATAGGTTACCGACCATGAAATCACGGCGCGCTTCTTCTAAATGTTCGCGGTTGTTCGTGATGACAGCTCCTGTTAAACCATAATCCGTATCATTCGCAAATTTGATCGCTTCAGTGAAGTCTTTAGCTTTTGCGATGCCGACGACCGGACCGAAAATCTCTTCTTTCATGATGCGTGAATCATGTTTGACATCAACGAAGACTGTTGGATGGACAAAGTGACCTTCTTCTTCGTCAGTTGTTCCACCGACAAGCACTGTACCGCCATCTTCATTTTTACCGATTTCAATATATTCCTTAATTTTATTCAATGAATTTTCATCGATAACAGGACCCATGAAGTGTTCGTTTGTTTCAGGGTTACCTACTGTTAATTTTTCTGTTTTTTCCTTAACTTTAGCGATGACTTCATCGTATACATCCTCAAGGACGATTGCTCTTGAACATGCGGAACATTTCTGGCCGGAGAATCCGAATGCAGATTTAACGATTGCTTCAGCTGCAAGTTCTAAATCAGCTTCTGAGTCAACGACAATTGTATCTTTACCGCCCATTTCAGCGATGACGCGTTTTAAGTTTAACTGGCCTTCGTGAACTTTGGCAGCACGCTCGTAAATATGCACACCGACGTCGCGTGAGCCAGTGAATGAGATAAAGCGTGTATCAACGTGATCGACGATGAAGTCACCGATATCGCGTGATGAACCAGGGATAAAGTTAACAACCCCTTTAGGCATGCCCGCTTCTTCTAATACTTCCATAAATTTGTAGGCAACTACTAATGTGTTTGATGAAGGTTTTAATAACACAGTGTTACCTGTGACAAGCGGTGCTACAGTCGTACCCGCCATAATAGCGAATGGGAAGTTCCATGGTGAGATAACAACGCCGACACCTAACGGAATATAGTCATAGCGGTTGAATTCGCCTGGACGGCTCTCTACTTTGACGCCATCTTTAAGACGCAGCATTTCACGGCCGTAGAACTCAAGAAAGTCGATTGCTTCTGCAGTATCTGCATCAGCCTCATTCCATGGTTTCCCTGCTTCTTTAACCATCAGTGCTGAGAATTCAAATTTACGGCGGCGGATGATTGCTGCCGCACGGAATAAAATGTCAGCGCGAACAGTAGCAGACGATGATCTCCAAGTTTCGAACGTTGCTTTAGCTACTTCCATTGCTTGTTCAGCATGCTCCTGAGTCGCCTTAGATACGAAACCGATTGTTTCATCTTTTTTAGCGGGATTGTATGAACGTACTTTATCTTCAGTCATAATACGTTCGCCACCGATAATCAGTGGATAGTCCTGACCTAAGTAACCATTGACCGTTTCAAGACCTTTCTTCATTGCCTGCTGATTTTCTTCTACAGTGAAATCAGTGAATGGTTCATGCTTATATGGAATCATTATAGTACCTCCTTGAAATTGGGTTTTAAGAAAACCCTTACAACATCTATAATGAACAAAAAATGCACGAAGTTCAACCTTTTCACACATATTCAACCATAAAAATTTTTTATGCATATTTATGAATAAATCTAGCGCTTTCTACATTATTAATGCATAAAAATAACCTGTAAAAAGGAACGGTATCATTACCGCTCTTTTTTACAGGTCACTGTATACGTTCTGCACGCGCTACCCATTCCGGCAGTTTCTGCTTCAACGACTCGAACCCTATGGCATCTGTCTGATTCAATTCCTCAAGCACAGATTTCTTTTCTTTTTTCCGTTCATGACGCTTAAAGTAGTCATTTTCCTTTAACGATAAATTAAGCTTACCATCTTCTGACACATCAATCACTTTCGCTTTGACAATCTGGCCGACTGTCAGAAAAAGGTTTAAGTTATGAATATAATCGTTCATCACTTCAGAAATATGAATTAAGCCTTCTACATGATCGGGGGTTTCAACAAAGGCACCATACGGCTGAATACCAGTTACTTTGACTTTAATGAACTGGCCTTTTTTGTACTTATTCTTCACTGCCATGCCCCTCCTCATTATTAATAAACTAAGTTTACCATAATGAGTGGCAATGACCTAACATTCTATAACTTACATTGCATATTTAAAGTGGCCACACGGTCCAGCAGAAGGTGAATCTCTTCTGCAGGTATATATTGGTCAAAACTGAAGTGATAGACATGCTGGATACGCTTCACCGTTTCATCGCGGACATCAGTCTGATGAATGATGTCCATGCAGTCATAGACTTCCTGGTCGCCCATCGATGCGTCCTCAAACTTCATCGGGTTCCAGTCAGCTATCAGTTTGTAAAGTTCGATATTAAATTCAGCGTTCATTATACAGTTCTCCGCTTTCCAGACGTTTCATGACTTCCTCTTCGAACGCTTTCATCTTCGCTTCTTCACGAACCGAGTGACGTTTGAAAAGGCGATAAGCTATATAAGCAAGCAGCATAAAGCATAATAATGTAATACTTGCCGGGATGTACTCCATTTTATTTTCTGGGAAGTATAGAAAATCCATCATTGTTTATCACGCTCCTAATCTATCAAATTATAGCATGATGAAAATATAAAAAAATCAATAAGTCATGAACATTTCATGACTTATTGATGCAATGGACTACTTGATAATATTAATTGTTTCGATAGTGACATCTTCAACCGGTTTATCCTGCGGGCCGACTTTAACATCAGCGATCGCTTCTAATACATCCAGTCCTTCAATCACTTGTCCGAACACGGTATGCTTCTGGTCAAGCCATGGTGTACCGCCGCGTTCTGCATAGGCATCGACAACTTCTTCAGGCCAGCCGCCCTGCTTTAACTGTGACAGCATCTGCGCCGGAACCTGTTTCATCTGGACGATGAAGAACTGAGAACCATTCGTATTCGGGCCGGCATTTGCCATAGACAATGCCCCGTAAAGATTGAAGGCATTCATTGAGAACTCATCTTCAAATGAATCGCCGTAAATACTTTCGCCGCCCATTCCTGTACCGGTCGGGTCGCCGCCTTGAATCATAAAGTCATTGATCACGCGGTGGAAAGTAATGCCTTCATAATAACCCTGCTCAGCGAGCTGAATGAAATTGGCAACCGTCTTCGGTGCAATTTCAGGGAACAATTTAATTTTCATTGTCCCTTTTGATGTAACCATGTCAACGACACGTTCGTTTTCTGATATTTCTGTATTTAATTGCGGAAAATTAGTCATGATAACTGCTCCTTCATGATATGATAAGTACCATAATATATTAACACAAAAGGATGACGAACATGTATTATCAACTTTCATTTAAAACGGGACGCTATATTGTAGAAAAAGTAAGTGATCATCCGAACGGCGTGGTTGTTAAAGTCACTGCCGTTCTTATTCATCCCAAGCAGGGAGATCTGCATCATCCTCATGAGACTGAAGTGTTCTTCCATGAACGAAAAGCACTGGCTCAGTACGAAAAGCGCATTGTCAGCCCTAATCTTCTGAAGCCATATGACGATGCGGTCCCTGCTTATGAAGCCTCACTTTACAAGGCAGTCACTGCAATGGAGGAAAAACTGGCAGCAGAACCCACTTCTTTTAACCAGCTTGCCCTGCAGAAAATGCAGTCGCTGAAAAAAGAATATGCGCATTATTACGGGATAAAATTTGACGATTTTTCGAACAATGAAGGATAAATCAAGTGCTTTCTTCTTATTTAAGAACACCCGCTCACTAGTGCCCGGGCAACAGCTTATCGCATTTAAAGCGTTGCAGATTTTCTGTATACTTAATTTATTGAAGGAGGTCTTTCATGAGTTTATTACATTTAGCCGTCAGTCTGCCGTTTCTCGGCGCCCTACTTATCCCGCTGATACATTATTATAATAAACGGATTCATCCGGGTTATTTTGCACTGCTTGTTCCTGTGGCAGCCGCTGTACTGTTGTTGATGAGCGGCCAAGTCAGTCAATCAGTCAAATGGATGCCGCGCATCGGCTTGAATCTGGATTTCAGAATGGATGGTATCAGCCTGTTGTTCTGTCTGCTGATTACTGTCATCGGTGCACTCGTTGTCTTTTACTCCATCCATTATTTAAGCAGCCGTGAGCAGCTCGGTCATTTTTATACGTATCTGCTGCTGTTTATGGGTGCTATGCTCGGCGTTGTGCTCAGTGACAATGTTCTGTCGCTCTATCTGTTCTGGGAGCTGACAAGCATCTCGAGCTTTCTGTTGATTGCATTCTGGCATCATAAGGAGAAATCACTGCAAGGTGCTCTGAAGTCGATGCTGATCACTGTGTTCGGCGGCCTGATGCTGCTCGGAGGTCTGCTGACCTTAGTGTCTATTGCCCATACATTCAGTATCAGGGAAATGGTGATGCAGGCAGATGTGCTGCAGCAGTCTCCATTATTTACGACTGCCATGGTATTCATATTGCTTGCAGCATTCACAAAGTCAGCGCAGTTTCCGTTCCATATCTGGCTGCCTGATGCGATGGAAGCACCGACACCTGTCAGTGCTTATCTGCACTCTGCGACTATGGTGAAGGCCGGTGTTTATTTAATTGCACGGTTCACACCGCTCTTTGCACTGTCAGCACAATGGATTTACATTGTGACTTTTATCGGGGCAATTACGTTGTTCTGGGCATCGTTCAATGCAGTGAAACAGCAGGACTTAAAAGGCGTTCTTGCCTACAGCACGATCAGTCAGCTCGGACTGATGATGACACTGCTTGGTGTCGGCGGTCTCGGCGTCTATTATAATAACCAGCCGGTCTTCTATGCAGCGATTGCCGCCTGCGTCTTCCATATTTTCAACCATGCCTCATTCAAAGGGGCACTGTTTATGGTCGTCGGTATTATCGATCATGAGACAGGCACGCGCGATCTCAAAAAACTGTCCGGCCTGCTGCAGCTGATGCCTGTTACGTTTACCGCCGCTATCATCGGCGCACTCAGCATGGCCGGTGTACCGCCGTTCAACGGCTTTCTGTCTAAAGAGATGTTTCTGACGAGCATGTTTGACAGTAAGAGCGGCCTGTTCCATGGACCGTCGCTCGTACTGCTGCTGTCACTTGTTATCATCGGCAGCCTGTTGACGTTCATCTACTCTGTGAAACTGCTCAAAGACCTCTTTTTCGGTGGTCCGCCGTCGGTAGACAAACATGTCCACGAGGCACCGCTGTTATTGCTGTTGTCTCCTTTACTGATGGTTACTGTCGTTGTCTTCACCGGATTATTCCCGAATATACTGACGCCAATGATCGACAGTGCAGGACAGGCCATCTTGAACAAACATGTGGCACCGCTGCATATTTCACACTGGCATGGTGTTAACCCTGCATTGGTGACAACACTGCTGATTTTTGCGGCAGGTACGGTGCTCATCTTCACTTACCAGCAGTGGGCACCTATCTATTCAGTGCAGCGCCCGAACTGGACATTCAATTACGTTTACGAGAAACTACTGGCGGCCGCTGAATCCATTTCCTACCGTCTTAACAACAAGGTGATTACTGCCGGTATCCGCAGCCATTTACTGCTGGTCTTCAGTGCTTTAATCGTGATGACTGTCGTCCTGCTGCTGCAGGCACCGCTCAATTTCGGCAGCTGGCACTTATCAGAAGTCCGTTCGTTTGAACTGATTCTTGTCGTTCTGATATTGATTGCGACCTTTATGGTGATTGTCGCGAAGTCCCGTCTATTCAGTATTATTATGCTGAGTGCCATCGGTTATGCCGTCGGTCTGTTCTTCGTCTTCTTCAATGCGCCTGACTTAGCGCTTACACAGTTGACGATTGAAACGATTTCCACCGCATTATTTCTGATGTGCTTCTATCATCTGCCGAAGCTGTCACGCTACGAGGAGACCATGCCATTCAAACTGACTAATGCAGTGATTGCGGTCGGTGTCGGGGCTGTTGTGACCGTCATTGCACTGATGGCTTACGGCCATCGCTTTTCACCGTCCATCACTGAATATTACATTAAACATGTGTATGACCTGGCTCACGGTAAAAACATGGTCAACGTCATTCTCGTTGATTTCCGGGGCTTTGACACATTGTTTGAATCGACTGTACTCGGCATTGCCGGCATCGGCATCTATACATTGATTAAATTGCGGGACAGCAAGGAGGTCAATCATGAACAAACAAAGAAATGATGTTATTTTTCAATTCTGTACTTTAATTGTGTTTTTCATCATCTTCATGTTCAGCCTCTCCATCTTTCTGGGAGGTCATTATACACCGGGTGGTGGATTTGTCGGCGGTCTGCTCGTTGCAGGTGCTTTGCTGCTTGTTTTGATCGCCTATGACATTAAAACGCTGGAAAGTATACTACCAATAGACTTTAAGAAAGTCATAGCGGTCGGTCTCACTTTCTGCTATGCCACACCTTTAATTGCAGTGCTGCTCGGCAGACCATTTTTCACACACTTTTCCGGCGACCTGCATTTACCGCTGTTCGGCGCTGTGCACTGGCATACAGCCATGCTGTTTGACCTCGGTGTTATGCTCGCTGTCATCGGGACAACAATGACAATTATTCTGACGATAGGAGAGAATGAATAATGGAAGTGATCATGATTATATTGAGCGGCATTTTAATTGCTGCAAGTGTCTATCTCATCCTTTCTAGAAGCCTGCTCAGAATTATTATCGGGACATCTATTCTCACTCATGCGGTTAATTTACTGCTCCTGACGATGGGCGGTCTGAAAGAGGGGGCCATCCCTATTTATGATAAGCATATTGCGCGTTATGTGGATCCAATCCCGCAGGCCCTGATACTGACAGCTATTGTCATCAGCTTTGCTGTCACTGCCTTCTTCCTTGTACTGGCATTCAGAAGTTACAAGGAGCTCGGGACAGATAATATGTCGATGATGAAAGGAGTACCGGATGATAAGTAATCTATTAGTGTTTCCTGTGATTATTCCTGCTATTTTTTCACTTATTCTCATTTTCATCGGTAAGCGGCTGCTTATAAAGCGTATGGTTGTGCTGCTGGGTGCTGTCGTCACTACTTTGTTTGCAGCGCTTAATCTCTGGCATATCATTAAACACGGTATTCAGTTTCTTGAGCTCGGCAGCTGGCCCATCCCTTACAGTATTACACTGACCGTCGATCAGCTGTCAGCATCATTTGTGTTCATGACGTCATTACTGACTTGTCTAGTCATTATCTATTCCTACCAATCTATCGGTGTTGAACGGGAGCGCTATTACTACTACGCTTCACTGCTGTTTATGCTGACTGGTTTGAACGGTGCTTTTTCCACAGGAGATATTTTCAACTTATTTGTCTTCTTTGAAGTGTTTCTGATGAGCTCTTATGTATTGATGATTATCGGCGGTACAAAGATTCAGCTGCAGGAAAGTATTAAGTATATTTTAGTGAATGTCATCTCGTCATCGTTCTTTGTACTGGCGATAGCGATGCTGTATTCCGTTGTCGGTTCATTGAATATGGCAGATATCAGTGTGAAGCTCTCCGGACAGGAAAATCAGCCGATTATCGTGCTCTGTGCTATTCTCTTTATTTTTGTCTTTGCGACAAAAGCCGGGATGTTCCCCTTTTACTTCTGGCTGCCAGGGGCTTATTACGCACCGCCGATTCCGATTTTGACGATGTTCGGTGCACTGCTCACCAAAGTCGGCATTTATGCGATTATGCGGACTTATACTTTATTCTTTCCGACACACATCGTCGGCACATTCATTATGGTCATTGCACTGCTGACGATTATTTTCGGCTGTATAGGTGCTCTCGCCTATTACGATATGAAGAAAGTGATCATTTATAACATTATGATTGCGGTCGGTGTCATTCTGACCGGTGTCAGCCTGCTGTCCACTGACGGTATGCTCGGTGCGATTTATTATATCTTCAATGACATATTGATTAAAGCCGCATTATTCATGCTGGTCGGTGTTATCATTCATATGACAGGAGAAACTCAGTCGAACAGACTCGGCGGTATGATTAAAGATTATCCGGTGCTCGGCTGGACGTTTTTCATCGCAGCACTGTCGCTTGCAGGCATCCCTCCGCTCAGCGGCTTTTACGGTAAGTATTATATTGTTAAAGCGGCTCTTGCTGACGGTCATACGTTTGCAGCAGTTATCATTCTGCTGAGCAGCCTCATTGTGCTCTACTCCATCATCCGTATGTTCATTCACGTGTTCTGGGGTAACCCGGTCACAGTGACACCTGTCAAACCGTACCGCAGAATGCTGGTTGTCAGTGTCATCGCAACATGTCTCGCTGTCGCTTTCGGATTATACGCTGACCAGCTCTATCCGCTGTTTCATCAAGCAGCCCTCACCTTGACAGAGCCGTCCCATTACACACAAATAATGGAGGTGAACTAATGGCAGTACAGTTTCTGATCAATCTGTCCCTGACACTGCTCTGGTGCTTGATTACAATGAGCTTTTCTTTCGGCAACATTGTTCTCGGATTTTTGTTCGGGCTGTTCGCTGTTTTCGTCATGCGTCCTTTCCTGCCCGGACGCTTCTATTTACGGCCGCTTGTGAAAAGCATCCGGCTTTGTATCATTTTTATTATTGAGTTAGTGAAAGCAAACGTCCAAGTATTTAAAATTGTCCTCTCAAAAGAAATTGACATTTCACCGGCGTTTTTTGCCTATCCGACAGAATTGACGAAAGACTGGGAAATTTCATTGCTGTCACAGATGATTACTTTAACGCCCGGCACAGTCGTTGTGGCTGTCAGCAATGACCGTAAGACTTTATATATTCATGCGATTAATTTCTCGAATCTGGAAGATGAGATAGAGGGTATCCGCTCCTCATTTGAAGCGGCTATTAAGGAGGTTGGTATTAGATGACGATTATTGTAGTGATAGCGCTTATTGTTGTCGTTGTCAGCATGTTCGGCTTTTTGTACCGCGCTGTCAAAGGGCCGAGTGTTGCTGACCGTGTAGTTGCTCTTGATGCGCTCGGCATCTCTCTCATGGCTGTCATTGCGCTGTTTTCAATCTTATTGAACACCACGCATTATATCAGTATTATGATGCTGCTTGCCATACTCTCATTCCTCGGGACCGTATCATTCGCGAAATTTATGGATAAAGGAGAGATCATCGAATATGATCGACATCATCGTCAATAGTGCCGCCATGATTTTCATAATCCTCGGTGCTCTGCTAAGCTTCGCCAGTGCACTGGGTCTATATAGACTGCCTGACGTCTATACGCGTGCCCATGCTGCCAGTAAGGCATCAACGCTCGGAGTCATGTGTATTATATCCGGGGTGCTGCTGTTCTTCATCGGTAAAGATCATCAGTTTCAGCCGTCCCTGCTGCTGGCTATTCTGTTCATTTTCCTTACCGGTCCAATCGGCGGCCATCTTATTATGCGGAGTGCCTACTATACAGGTACACCTTATACAAAGAAGACCGTGAGAGATGATCTAAAAGATGCAAAATAGCTTAAACAAAGAAGAGTCCAGAATATCCTGGACTCTTCTTTGTTATCTTAATGTTTTGACGGCGACTGTGCACCGTGCAACTGACAGCAGCCGGTCATTATCATCGTAAACTTTAATATCCCATACATGGGTCGTCTTCCCTTGATGCAGAATCTCACCGACTGCTTTCACTCTGCCGGAGCGGACAGATGAGATATGATTGGCATTGATTTCAAGACCTAGTCCAAGCTCTTTGTCAAGGTCGATTAAATCTGCTGTCCCCATAGATGCGACTGTCTCACTTAAGGCGACACTCGCACCACCGTGCAGGTAACCGAACGGCTGCCTGACTTTATGAGTGACAGGCATGCTGATCACGAGTCTCCCTGGTGCTCTTTCTTCTATCTTCATCTCAAACTGCGTCAGCAGACTGTCTGTTGTAAATAACTCCATGAAATCCATTGTATTTCCCCTTTTTGACTATAATACCATAGCCGCGATAAAGCCGAATATAATAAGAGGAATATTAAATAACATGAATGTCGGGACACATGTATCCCAGATGTGATTATGCTGGCCGTCCATATTTAATCCGGCTGTCGGTCCAAGCGTTGAATCACTTGCCGGACTGCCTGCATCACCTAGTGCACCAGCTGTACCGATAATACTGATGATAGCAAGACTTGATAACCCCATGGCATCACCGAAAGGAATAAACAGGGCAGCGATGATCGGCACTGTTGCAAATGACGATCCGATACCAAGCGTGACAACCAGGCCGACAATCAGCATGAACATCACACCCAGCGCTTTATTACCACCGGTTAAGTGGACCATTTCTTTTACAAGAGAAGTCACTTGACCCGATTCTGTCATGACATGCGCAAAGCCATTAGCCGCCAGCATGACGACACCTATATACGCCATTATTTTAATACCTGTCGTTAATTCATCATCCATTGTCTGCCAGTTGAACACGCCAGAGAGAAAGAAAATCAGTATGCCGGCAAGTGCGCCGAAGATCATCGATTCTGTCGTCAGCTGCACAATAAATGTAGCGAGAATAGCGGCAACCGTCACAAAAACTGTATAAGGCTTGATGTCCTTCGCCTTAAATGTTTCTTCTGCAACGACTGTATGATATTCTCTTGGCTTTCTATAAATAATAAGACCGAGAATCAGCCCGACAACAAAACCGAGCGATGGAATGACCATTGCTTTCCATATATCATCAAACTGGATGGTATACCCTACTTGGTCAAACCCTTTTTTAATAATTTCGTGAAAAATGTGGCCAAAGCCAAAAGGCAGTAAGACGTAAGGAAAACATAAACCGAAAGTCAGCATTACAGCGATCATCCGTCTGTCCATCTTCAGCTCATTGAACAGGCTGAGCAGCGGCGGGATAATAATCGGAATAAACGCGATGTGGACAGGAATCAGGTTTTGTGACATACAGGCAAGCAGCGTCAGTGAGAAAATGATGACAATTTTTGTCACTGTCCGTGTCTTTACAGTGCTGTCGACACGAATCATATTGATGATCTTACCGACAAAGTAATCAGTAATTCCACTGTAGGAGATCAGTGCAGCAAATCCACCGAGCAGTGCATAACTCAGCGCCACTTCCGACCCTGCACCGATTCCTTCAGTAAAGACAGTGATCGTATGATTCAAACCCATCCCTGCACTCAATCCGCCGACTAATGCACCGACAAATATGGCAAGAACGACGTTTAACCGGCATAAACTTAAAATAATCATGACTAATACTGCTAGTAATACTGCATTCATATAAAAACTCCAATCCTTTAGCTTGGTAAAGTAATACCATACTAAAGTAACGTATTTGACTTTAAGTGTCAACCCTTTTGAAACATGGAGCGGTAAATTTGGTACTTAAAGTAAGCGGGAGTCGTCTGCTGTTCCTCGACGACACTGAACGGCTTGTGATAATAATGGGCCATCGGTTCATAGCAGTCAGCTGCTAATTCAACACGCCCGTCGGCCAGCTGCCCGGCACGCTTCTGTGCAGACGGAAACAGTTCGAAATCAGGCGTCTGTATGCGGTAACGATGCCCTTTGTCCTTAATATTCAGGGGCCTGCCATAAGTCGTGATCCGCTCAGCAGTTGAGTCTTCAATCATTAGTACAATAGGAGCCGCGTTATACTGAAAGCCATAGTGCAGCATATCGAATATCACAGCTGATTTGAGCTGTTCTGCTTCCACAGTAATACCGCTTCTTGCAATTCTACTGAGCGCTTCCTGCCGCTCGTGATAACAGACAAATAGTACAGCACCTGGCCAGTCAGTCAGTGCCAATAACAGCGGAAGTAAATCCGGCAGCCGGCGGGTTAAGTCGAGAGGGAGCAGCAGTACTTCTGATACATGAGCCGCTGACTGCCATTCAACGGCTGTCACTTCCTCATCCGGACAGGCCGGCAGCAGCTGGCAGCGTTCTTGGGCATTGAATAGTGTCACTTTGCCGCTCAGACTGCTTAACAGCTCAGTCAGCCGCTCTGTGACAGAGCTAGTTGGCAGCTCCAGCGTCTCAGCCAGCCGGTAGAATAAGTCCGGTAATTCCGGCTCATAGCCGCTGATACTGCGGGGAGCTGATGATTCTATTGTCCAGGCAAGCGCAAGAAGCGCTTCGTCATCCAAATATTTTGTCAGCACTGTGACATCTACTGTCAGCCGCTGCTCATGATAAGTCGTCAGCACGTCGGTCAGCTCGCTATGGAGTATGAGCAGCTGCTCTGTCTTATATCGCTTGGGATTGCCGATTTCAATCCCGATGATATGCAGGCCGTCAACTACTGTATCAAGCGCTGTGAGCTGATCACGATAATAAGCGTCCACATGCCGGTTCACTGTATCATGCTTCGTCTTCACCCACTGGCTGTGCTGAAAGGGTAAAAAACACACATAGACATCGTCTACATGTGTTTCTGTTTGCTTCATCATTCTATCACTCCTAGAACATAGTATATCCGCTGTTACGCAAGCCTCTAATAACAAATCCTGCTACCAGTGCTCCGATGAGTCCACCGGAAAGCATAATGATGTCCGCAGGTAATAAATGAGTGATGCCGTGCCATAATTGCTGAAATGCATACTTCGGTTTCAAAAAATAATCGGCTGTTGAAATTTTGTCGACGATCGCACAGACGACAAACGGGTAAAAGCCTGCCATGATCCATGTGGATTTAAGCAGCATGTTCAAAATGAATGCTATTCCGAAAAATAGTACAAAGAACAATAATACACTAATAATCAACTGTATTAAAGCAGTCATTATTGCCTCCTAAAGAAATAAATGATAAGTCGTATAGTTAAACTGCGGTCCCGGCGGCGTCGTGCTTCCGAGAACGAGCGGCGCTGCTAGTCTTCTGATGAATTCATGGACCATCGGTGAACACATGGGATCAGCGAGCAGATGGGTCGTTGTCTCCCATTTGACGTCTTTAATCTCGTCATTGGGAAGTGTGATGGTGATTGCCTCAGACAGCGGGCGGACAAGGAAAATAATCATATTATCAGAAATAATGTCTTTGATGACCCCGCTTCTGACACCGATGATACCTTCCACCTGTCCTATTATACCCGTTTCTTCTGCCAATTCACGCACGATCGCCTGATCCGCTGTTTCTCCGGCATCGACAAATCCCGCACACATGGACCACATATCTTTCAGGCCGCCATACTGTTTCTTGACGACCAGCCAGTCACCCTGCTCATTGATGACGACCGCTGCAGCACCGAGCCAGACATTCCCTCTTTTACTCATAACCATCCCCCCGACAATAAAAAGAGACTTGTTATAAACAAGTCTCTTTAATCGATATTAAGACAGGCTTATTACAGGAATTTACCTTTTTTGAAAGCAACACCTGGACCACCAATTTTGAACAGTGCACGTGTATCGATTACTTTCTTCATGAACGCAGCTTTTTTACCTGTAATTTCTTTACCGAAAACAACACCGACACCGTCGTGTGAACCAAGTGATGCCACAGTTCCTTTGTCGTCATATTTAAATGTATCCAGTTTATCGTTGTTCAGTAACTTCACGATTTGTTTCGCAGTGAACTCACCTTGCTGCATAGCAATTTGTGCTGTTGTCGGTAATGGACGTTTGTTGTCCCCTTCACCAGCCATGACTGCAGAACAGTCTCCGATAACAAAGATATCATCATAACCGTCAATGCGCAGATCATCACGCACGATGATACGGCCGCGTTTAACGCCTTCAAATGATTCTTCCATTAACTGGCTGCCGCGAACACCTGCTGCCCAGATCACAGTGTTAGCATACAGCTGCTCTTCCTGCTCTCCGTTCTTCACGACGAAACCATTTTCGTTCGCTGCCACGATTGGTGTTGCAATTTTGAACTCAACACCGCGCGCTTCAAGGTAGTTGACAACATAGTCCACTAATTTATCGGAGAACATAGGAAGCATTTTTGGCGCTGCTTCTACACATGTCATTTTGACTTTAGATGGGTCGATACCATATTTTTTACATAGCTCAGGCATTCTTTCAGTTAACTCGCCTAATAATTCAATACCAGTGAAACCAGCGCCGCCGACAAGAATAGCAAGGTCTTTGTCGTCTTTGCCAGTGCTCTGCGCATAGTTCGCGAAGCGCTCTTCAATATGAGCTGAAATGCGGCGTGCTGTATTGATATTTTCAATCTGGAACGCGTGTTCTTTCATTCCTTTAATGCCGAATGTTTCTGATTCGAACCCTAATGCAACGACAAGAATGTCAAATTTGAACGTTCCGTTAGTCGTCTCCACAGTTTTTTCATCACGGTTGATTTTAGTCACTTCTGCAGCAACAAAGTCAACTTTAGAAGCATCTAAGACACTTGCCACTGGATATAAACAGTCTTTATAAGCGCGAGTACCTGCTGAAGCTTCATGTAACCATGTCGCTTCGTAGTGATATTCATTTTTGTTGATCAGTGTAATATCACAATCCTGTGCTGAAACTAACTTTTGCAATTTTGCGATTGTCTGAAGGCCGGCATAACCCGCTCCTAATACAACAACCTTTTTTCTTTCGAAGCTCATCATATTCACCTGTCTTTTAAGATTATTATATTGTGATTTTAGTCACATAAACCATTACTAGATTCCTTAGTAATCATAACTTGAATAGGCATATTATTCAAGCTAATAACTTCATTTTCAGCAATTCTCAGGGCTCCCTGCAACATCTCTTGTGCGGAACGAACTGCCGCAGCCGCAAGCAGCAATCGCATTAGGATTATTGATCGCAAAACCCCCGCCCATCAACGACTGTTTAAAATCAATCGTCGTCCCGTTCAATATCGGTGCATCCGCTTTATCGACGAGAACATTGACGCCGTAGAAATTCAGCAGTTCATCATTATCTCCCGGTACTTCCTCAGCGCTCATGCCGTATGACAGTCCGGTACATCCGCCGCCTTTCACCGATACTTTCAAGTAACCATCAGGCAGGCCGTTTTTTGCCATCATATCTTTGACTTCATAGGCTGCTGCTTCTGTTAATATTATAGTGCTCATCATTTACCTCCTAGAATAACCAGTTTTCTTCAATATGCTTATAAATATTGTTAAGTAGTTCATCCGCTGTTTCTCCTGTGACGACATCTCCATTGACCAGCGCATAAAGACGTTCATTGCACAGCCCGCAATAGGTCAGACAGCCATATTCCAGGCAGTCCACGCCGGGATCTTTGGATAAAGTATCATAGACACTTTGACTGCCGGCTGCCATATTAGAAAGACAGAACTCTACGATTGGATTCATTTTCCACCTCAAACAAGCACTTTTTATCCATGTCAATAACTAAAGCGCTACAAATTAACTGTAATCTATATTATAATTTATGATAGTTGAAAAAAGTAGAAATTTGACTTCATAAGAAAAGGGGATCATTATGAAAAATCTTGTACTGCTTGGCGGTGGCTATGGTAACATGCGCGTAATGCAGCGCTTATTGCCCTCTGCATTACCAGAAGAATACACCATTACTTTAATCGATAGAATTCCTTTTCAAGGATTAAAAACTGAATACTATGCCCTTGCGGCTGGGACAGAATCCGATAAAGACATCAGACTTGAGTTCCCGAAAGATCAGCGATTAAACCAGACATTCGGTGAAATTACAGCAATCGACCTTGACCAGCAGATTGTTTCTGTTGGAGACTCTCAAGTGGATTATGACGAACTAATCATCGGTCTTGGCTGTGAAGACAAATATCACAACGTACCTGGTGCAGATGTCTACACTTACAGCATCCAGACCATCACACAGGCGAGAAAAACTTATCAGGCAATCGCAGATTTACCAGCTGGCAGTACGGTAGGTATTGTCGGAGCAGGATTAAGCGGCATTGAGCTGGCAAGCGAACTGCGTGAATCACGTGCTGACTTAAAAATTAAACTGTTTGACAGAGGCGAGCGTATTTTACCGGCTTTCCCTGAAAAGTTAAGTAAATACGTCAAGAAGTGGTTTGATAAACACCAAGTGGAAGTCATCCCGAAATCTAATATTGTGAAAGTCGAGCCGGGTAAACTTTATAATAATGACGACACGCACGATGTCGATATATGCGTGTGGACTGCAGGCATCCAGCCTGTCGAGATCGTACGCAGCCTGCCTGTGGAGTTCGGTGAAGGCAGCCGTGTCCGCGTGAATCAGTACCATCAGATTCCAACGCATCCAAACGTCTATGTTGTCGGAGACTGTGCCCTGCTGCCTCATGCACCAAGTGCACAGCTTGCTGAAGTCCAGGCTGAGCAGATCGTTGATATTCTGAAGCTGCAATGGGCAGGTCAACCGCTGCCTGATAAAATGCCGGACTTGAAACTTCAGGGCTTCATCGGTTCATTAGGCGACAAAGAAGGCTTTGCCTACTTGATGGACCGGACCGTGACCGGCCGTATCGCAAGAATTATGAAATCCGGCGTATTATGGCTCTATAAATATCATAACGGCTAACCACATTCATCTACAACAGAACGCCTCAGCCCATGGAAGCATGAACTGAGGCGTTCTAGTTGTAGTTACTTAATAAATGTCCGGTCAATGTATTTAGTCAGCTGCGGCAGCTGAATATAGCCGTCAGCCACGATGTCATCATTCATCGTTACAAGCGGATAAAACAGTTCATCGTTCTCAATCTGTTCAAGCAATGACTGGTCATAATCTGACAGCCCTTCCTCATCTGCGATATCGATATAATTGAAAGTAAAGCTGAGCTGCTCAAACTTTCGTTTTAAGTTCGGCTGTATCCAGTCGTAAATATCTTTTGATGTCGGTGCATTAACACAGCTTGCACAGACGGCATCAGCCCCGTAAACATTAACTTTAATAGAATCCACTTGCATCCCCCTTAACCATTCCACTAAAATGTGCTATAGTTATTATACTATTAGCAAAGCTATAAAGAAAGGAGTCTCCTATGACTACAGAACAACAAACAATGTTTGATCACGTCAATGAAGTACTTGAAAAACTTCGTCCATTCCTGCTGCGCGACGGCGGTGACTGCGAGTTAGTCGATGTTGAAGATGGTATCGTCAAATTACGTCTACTCGGTGCATGCGGTACATGCCCTTCTTCTACTATCACTTTAAAAGCCGGTATCGAGCGTGCACTTCTTGAAGAAGTGCCGGGTGTCGTTGAAGTTGAACAAGTCTTTTAATATAGAGACCACAGTCGTGGTCTTTTTTTTGTCCATTTTTTCTTGCATCCTCGTTATTGTTAACTTAATATTAATTTAAGTTAACAAAGGGGGAATTGAAATGACATTAGGACAACGCGTGATCGATGGGTATGTTCTGACTAAAGAAGAAGCGCTCAACATATTACACACAGAGGATAAGGAGCTGCTGACGTTAATCAATGAAGCTTACCATGTCCGCTATCATTATTATCAGAACAAAGTAAAGCTGAATATGATCTTAAATGCTAAAAGCGGCCTCTGTGCTGAAGACTGCGGCTACTGCGGGCAGTCTGTGAAGGCGAATACCGGCTGCAGTCAGTATGCACTCGTTGATGAGCAGCAGCTTGTCGAAGGCGCCGGTGCTGCTGTCGAACATCAAATCGGAACTTACTGCATCGTCATGAGCGGCCGCAAACCGACGAATCGTGAAGTAGGCCGCGTCACAAATGCTGTTGAAACCATCAAGCAGAAATATCCAACACTTAAAATCTGCGCCTGCCTCGGACTGACAAATGATGAACAGGCAAAGAAGCTGAAAGCAGCAGGCGTTGACCGTTATAATCACAATATCAATACGAGTGAGCGTTATCATGATAAAGTCGTAACGACCCATAGCTATCAGGATCGTGTGAATACAATAGAGATTATGAAAAACAATCATATCTCGCCATGCTCCGGTGTGATCTGCGGCATGGGGGAAACAGCTGACGACATTGTCAACATGGCATTTGCGCTCAAAGAGATCAATGCCGACAGCATTCCTGTCAATTTCCTTCATGCCATTAAAGGAACTAAATTTGAAGATAAAGACGATCTGACACCGAACAAATGCCTGAAAATCCTTGCCCTATTTCGTCTCGTCAATCCGACAAAAGAAATCCGCGTCTCCGGCGGACGCGAAGTCAACCTCCGCTCACTGCAGCCGCTGAGCCTTTACATGGCAAATTCCATCTTTGTCGGTGATTACTTAGTGACTAACGGCCAGCCGAACGAAGAAGACTATCAAATGATTCAGGATTTGGGCTTTGAAATTGAGACGAACGCCTTCACAAATGACCCTTCCCTTATAGAAAGTTAAAAACGGAGCAATCCGTTTTTTTAATGGTATTCTTTAACAGTTAATTATTTATTTTGAATTAGTGCCTGTCTTTTACACGAAAAAAAGGCGATTTTGTTAAGGAACATGGAATTTAAAGTACTAAAAACATGTAATTCATTGTATAAATCTTAAGAAAACCTATAATGTAGGTAGGCATAAAGTTTTTAATAAGATAGAAAGAGGGGTTATGTATGAACGAAACAACTCAAGTCGTCACTATTACTTTGAATGGTAAGCAGCTTGAATTACCGGTACAGACCAATTTACTGGAATACTTGAGATGGCAGGGCATTGATGTACCATCTCTCTGCTTCCACTCAGACCTTGGTCCGATCGAAACGTGTGATGCATGTATTATTGAAGTTAACGGGGAACTCGTACGCTCATGCAGCACACAGCTAAAAGAAGGTGACGTCGTCAAGACAGGCACCAGTGAAGCATTCGAAGCACAGATGATTGCGATGGACCGCGTGCTGCACAATCATGAACTTTATTGTACAGTATGTGATTTCAACAACGGTAACTGTACCGTCCATAATACAGTTAAGCAGTTAAAAATCGACCATCAGGCAACGCATCAGTCTCCTAAAGGCGCACCGGTCAATAGAGGTAAGTTCTACCGCTACGATCCTGACCAGTGCATTCTCTGCGGCCGCTGTGTTCAGGCGTGCCAGAACGTTCAGGTCAATGAAACGCTGATGATTGATTGGACACTTGAACGTCCTAGAGTTCTCTGGGATGGTAAAGATGGTAATCCTATCGACGATTCATCTTGTGTCAACTGCGGCCATTGTTCAACCGTATGTCCGTGTAACGCAATGATGGAAGTCGGTATGGAAGGAGAAGCAGGCTTCTTAACTGGTATGCTTAAAGATGCCTTCCGCCCTGCTGTCGATGTCACTAAAGCAGTAGAAACAGGTTATACGCCGCTCATGGCTATTTCAGATATAGAAGCAGAAATGCGTCAAGATAGAATTAAGAAGACTAAAACCGTATGTACATACTGCGGAGTCGGCTGCTCATTTGAAGTCTGGACAAAAGGCCGTGACATTCTTAAAGTGGAACCGTCACCAGAATCTCCTGCCAACCAGATCTCAACATGTGTTAAAGGTAAATTCGGCTGGGATTTCGTCAACTCCGGCGAACGTCTGACTAAGCCGCTCATTCGTGAAGGCGATGAATTCAGAGAAGGCACATGGGAAGAAGCTTATGAATTAATCACCAGCAAATTTGCAGAGACAATCAAAACACGCGGACCAGAACGTCTGGCATTTATCACTTCTTCAAAATGTACGAATGAAGAATCATATTTGATGCAGAAACTGGCACGTGCTGTTGTCGGCACTAACAATGTCGATAACTGTTCAAGATACTGTCAATCTCCTGCGACTATGGGCTTATGGCGCACAGTCGGTTACGGTGGTGACTCAGGTTCCATCACAGATATCGCGAGCGCTGAACTGATCATTGGTATCGGTACGAACACAGCAGAAGCCCATCCGGTCATCGCAACACGTGTGAAGAGCGCTCAGAAACTGCGCGGCTCAAAACTGCTCGTCTCAGACATCCGTAAACACGAGCTTGCTGAACGGGCAGACATGTTCATCCGCCCTAACCCTGCATCCGACCTTGTCTGGTTAAATGCCGTCACTAAATACATTATCGACAATAACTGGCATGATAAAGCGTTCATCGATCAGCATGTCAATAACTACAGCGAATTCGTCAACAGTCTTGAAAAATATACACTTGATTATGCAGTAGAACATACAGGACTCACTAAAGAAGAACTGATCAACGTCGCAACAATGATTCACGAAGCAAAAACTACGGTTATCATGTGGGCGATGGGTATTACTCAGCAGCGCGGTGGCAGTGATGCCTCTACAGCAATCTCCAACCTGCTGCTTGTGACAGGTAACTATATGAAACCAGGTGCTGGTGCTTATCCACTGCGCGGCCATAACAACGTGCAGGGCGCAAGTGATATGGGAAGTATGCCTGACCACCTGCCGGGCTACCAGAAGCTGACTAATGAAGGTGTGATTGAGAAGTTCAATAATGCCTGGGGTGTTGAACTGAATACTCAAAAAGGTCAGAACAACCACCAGATGGTCGATGCGATGCATTCAGGTGAACTTGATATTCTTTACTTGAAAGGTGAAGATATGGGTATTGTCGATTCAAACGTCAACCATGTCAGAGCAGGCTTCGAGAAACTTAAATTCATGGTCGTTCAGGACATCTTCTTCTCTAAAACATGTGAGTATGCAGACGTCGTACTGCCTGCTTCACCAAGTTTTGAGAAAACAGGAACTTTCTCTAATACAGAGCGCCGTATCCAGCGTCTGTACCAAGTGCTTGAACCACTTGAAGGCTCTAAACCGGACTGGGTGATCATCCAGGAGATTGCGAATCACCTCGGCGCCGGCTGGAATTATTCAGATCCATCACAGATCATGGATGAAATCGCTGCGTTAACACCGATTTATGCGGGTGTGAGCTATGATAGATTAGAAGGATTCAACAGTCTGCAGTGGCCGGTCAATGCTGATGGCACAGATACACCGCTGCTCTTTACAGACGGCTTCCCATTTGATGATAAAAAAGCGATCCTGTTCCCGGTCGACTGGACGCCGCCGACAGAATATGCTGAAGAATATGATATTCACGTCAACAACGGCCGTCTGCTGGAGCACTTCCATGAAGGAAACATGACATACAAAGTTGCCGGCTTGACAAGCGAAACACCAGAAACATTCCTTGAAGTATCACACGAACTTGCAGCAGAACGCCGCATTGAAGATGGCACTCTCGTCCGTCTGCAGTCTCCGTACGGCAAAGTTGACGTCAAGGCACTTGTCACAGACCGCGTCTACGGCAAAGAAGTATACTTACCGATGAATGATTCAGGCGATGCCGCGATCAACTTGCTGTCCAGCTCAATTGCGGATAAAAATACTTCTACACCTGCTTACAAGGAAACAAAAGCTAAACTGATCATTCTTGAACGCGGCGGCAAATCACCGCTTCCAAAATCTAACTTCCGTTATGGTTCACCTGTGCCGCAGTACGGGGTGAACATCCAGCAGAAATGGGCACGCCCTGATTATGCCTTCCCGGGTGATATCGTGAAAGAAAGACGAGGTGGAAAATAATGGCACACTCTACTAAAATCATCAGAAGAACAGAAGTCGATGTTGACCAATTACGTGAGCAGGAACTCCGTGAGCTTGAACAGCAGCTGATGATGCATAAAGATACACTGCTTAAGCTGTTCCGTCTGATGGATCAACTGGATGACCATGAAGTGTTCAATGCCTTGAATGCGGCGCTCGCAAAAAGTGACCCTATACTGACACGTGTCCTTAAAGCGCTTAACGAGACAGAGCTTGATAAAGCGATCCGTAATGGGCTGCTTCTCGCTCAAGGGCTCGGTAAGTTCAAGTTCGGAGAGCTTGAGCCGATGATTCTGAAAATCAACAAAGGATTTGAACTGTCGACTAACCACAATAAAACACTCGGCGTGTTCAGCCTGCTGAAAGTACTCGTAAGCCGTGACTTTATTGAAGGCGCACTTTTCCTGACAAAATTCGTTGAAGGATTTGGTTACGACGCTGATGACCTAAAGGTTGAACAAGGCATCGTCGATCCTGTCCAGACTGATACAGGAGACTTGAAAAATGTCAGCAAAGTCAAACTGCCGAGTCAGAGAAAAGAGAAATCTTCCGGTAATTCGAATATGGTATTTGGACTGGCAGCTGGTGCAGTCGCACTTTCCGCATGTGTCCTGCTGCTTAGAAAGTAACTAAAGAAGACCGAAGCTTATAGCTTCGGTCTTTTTTTGCAGAGATTTAAATTTGATTCAGTTCATCTTTACAGGTGTTAACGGCTGCTCACCATTTATGATACGCCGTGCATTGTCCACGCAGAGTTGAATCATCGCATCTCTAGTTTCGACAGATGCACTGCCGATGTGAGGTAACACCACAATATTCGGCTCCGCCAGAAATGGATGGTTCTTGTTGATAGGTTCTTCAGCCAGCACATCGAGCCCTGCCGCAAGAATCTTACGGTGCTGCACCGCATGCAGTAAATCTTCCTCGATGACATGTCCGCCGCGGCCGATATTAATGAATATGGCATCTTCTTTCATCCGGCTGAACACGTCTTTGTTGAACTTGCCTGCTGTCTCGGCAGTCAACGGCGCTGTACAGACGACATAATCACTCGTTGTGATCAGTTCGTCGAAGTCAGCATACTTTACCCCTAACTCGCTCTCTGCTGCTTCTTGACGCGACCGGTTATGATACAAAATAGTCATGCCGAAGCCGCTGCAGCGGCGTGCAAATGCCCGTCCGATAGCACCCATGCCGTAAATCCCGACTGTTTTGCCGTAAACATCCTGACCGGCCATTAAGTACGGGGCCCAGCCGATCCAGCGGCTGTCCTGAACCATCTGTGCCGCTTCAATGATGCGGCGCGCTGTGACAAGCATCAAGGTGAAAGCAAGCTCTGCGGTTGTCTCAGTGAGCACGTCCGGCGTATTGCAGACGATGATTCCTTTTGCTGCAGCATAGTCAAGATCAATGTTGTCGTAACCGACCGCAAGATTGATGACAGCCTTTAATTCAGGGCAGTGATCCATAAATTCCTGATCCACCCGGTCGCTCAGCATCGTAATGACGACTGTTTTATCTTTACTCTCGTCAAGAAACTGTTCACGGGTCATCGGTTTCAGTTCTTCCGGATATACGGTGACTTCAGCTGTCTGCCTCAAGTCTTCTAAAAACCGTTCAGGAACTGCACGTGTGATCAATACTTTACTCATGCGTCTCCCCCTCATAATAAGCAATCACTTCCAGCAGGTTTTTCACCGAATAAGTCGGCGGCACCGCTTCCTGCATGACGGCCTCATAAGTCGAGACACCGGTCTGGACGTGCAGTGTATCAATCCCGCTGTTGATGCCTGACATAATGTCAGTCATATAAAGGTCACCGATCATGACGAGGTCTTCTTTCGGCAGTCCGATCAGCTCGACCGCCTTGTTCATGATATGCTGCTCCGGCTTACCGATAAACACGGGGTCCACTCCCGTCGATACTGCGACCACGCTTGTCAGTGCACCATTACCCGGCAGAAAACCACGCTCAGTCGGAATCGATACATCGGGGTTCGTGGAGATGAAAGTCGCCCCGTTTCTTACAGCGAGGCATGCTACTGCATACTTCTCATAGGTGATGTCGACATCAAGACCAACGACCACATAATCGACATGTTCCTCGTCCTTAATGACCAGCCCTTCATCTTCCAGCGCCTTTTTAATCCCAGTGCCGCCGATGACATAGACGCTTGCTTCCGATTTTTCCGCTGCAATATACATGGCTGTTGCCATGGCAGAGGTCACGACATTGTCTGGTGTGCTGACAAAGCCCATGGCGGATAATTTAGCTGATACTTCTTCCGGAGTTTTTGATGCATTATTAGTGACAAATAAATAAGGCAGCTGATTCAAAGCAAGATAATCAATGAATTCCTTTGCCCCTTCAATCAAGCGGGTTCCTGCGTACATCGTCCCGTCCAGATCAAGCAGATAGCCTTTATACTTCTTCATGCGCGTCCTCCTTTACCAAATGCCGACACCGGTCCGAGTTCTTTGTCGATAAATGATGATACTGCAGGTTTAAAAGATTCATAAGCTGACAGATGGTCAGCAAACTGCTGTTTAAGTGACTGATGGTCAATCGCCGTGTAATCTCTGACCATCCACTGTCTCAGCGGTAATGTCGCTGAGATTGCTGCTGCCTCAGTGCTGCTGATGACGTTCTCCATCTCGAGGATGTCAATGACATCCTGATAGCTCCCTGGATCCCTCATAATGAAGCCGTCGATAATCATATTGCCGACATCAACGACACTTTCTATCAGCATATGGCATACACGCTCAAGGCCATAACCTTCTTCCCGGCTGAAGCTTTGAGTCAGCTGTTCTATATAATCAAGTTTGTGCTGCAACTCTTCTCTATCCACAAAATACATATGATCGCCTCCATCATTAGTTTAACAAATTTCTTCAATGTCTTCACAGTTGATTCCCTGTCACCGGCAAAATAAAAGTGGTTTCAGCGTTTAGCTCCATGAAATGTCAGGTATATAAAAGAAACACTTACTTTGGGAGATGACAAAATGACTTTATCCGATAATTTTACGCGGGAGATTTTATCAGTATTAGAACATAATAAAGACTTAGGTTTCAGTGATGTCGCTGAAATCGGCAGCAGAATTAAAGCGGCTGATTCTACTCTGAGTTTCTCAGACCAGGAGCTTGAAGCGGCTTTGAATACACTGTATGACCAGCGTGATATTGAAAGCATCAAACTGACATTCGGCGATACCGGTCAGAATGACTTTGAAGCGATTGGGCTGACTGCTCAAGGTAGAGAGCTGCTGGCACGCTTAACATAACAATCACTCCTTTGATATTTCCTGGATGACAGGATATAATGATGTCAACTGGAGGTATGACTGATGATTGATATGTTTTTATACGATGATTCTGAGAAAGCGAATATTAGATTTGTCAGCTTTATCGGGGATACGCGGCATGATTTGACTCTAATTCAGACAGACCGTCATTACGGTAAGACGATAGTGCTTAATACGCAGTCTAATAAGTTCGGTATCATCGGCAGGGATGACCTGGATGAAGACGGTTATATCGCCTATGTTTTAGGGCTCAGTGAGGCAGAAGCAGAGGAAGTCACTGATTTTCTAAGAGAAGTGATCGCATAAAAAAAGACTTCCTCACGGAAGTCTTTTTTTATGGTTAAATTTATCTTCGATGTGGTTAATCATCTGTTCATCGATATAAACCCACCCTTTCCAGCCGATATGGACGGCATCACTGAGCACATAAGGTTCATATTCTTTGTCGGTCATATCATACAGTTTGAAATGGCTGCGGCTGATAACGGCATCAATCTTATCATAAACCGGCTGACGACGGGCTGAATTGATATGAATATGATCATACCATTTGCCATTAGCAGGAATCGAGATAAATAACGGGTCTGCCCCTCCTGCTTTTAACGCAGCAGTCAGCAGCTCTAAATCTTCAAATTCCGGCGAGTTGACAAAAAACTCGTCTGAACGTGATAATTTTTTCTGATGATGCTGTATCATATGATAATATTTATTTCTTATATAGTAAGGGTTGTTGGTTGCTTTTCTGCGACCATATTCCACTGCCATTTGTCTTACTTCAGGCCAGCTTTTCGACTTAATATCCATGCTCCGCTGTTGTCCGAAGTATGAACTCTGCATCATCGATTTTGCTTTGATAATATCATTTTTTTTCAGTGAATTTTTGTAGAGCCATTGATTCCATGATAATCCGGAATCACTCGCTGTCAATTTCTCGTTCATATTATCATTCACAATATCATATAATGCTGCATCGTTCTTTATCGCATCAAAATGAATCAGTCTCTTCGCAAACTGCGCTTTCAAATAAGGTGGTACATGAGGATTGGAAAATAAGTTAATCACCTGCTGCGCTGAAAAACGAGCGCTGAAGTTATCATTTTGAATCCCTTTCTGCGTAAACCATTGCGGTGAGATAATGATTGCCATCTTCTTATCTTTCATCTGGCCGATGTGACTCGCGATATTGATCGCATGAATTAAATCTGTTGAACCACCCATTCCAATGAGAAATGGTCTGACTTTAAGTCCCCGCTCCTGAAAGACATGGACCGGGTGGAATGGATCTTTCTTCTCCAGCTCACTGGAACCGAACAGGGGATAAAACTTTTTTTCTTTAAACATCACATTTTGGACGGCTGTACCTTTAAATGTGGTTTCATTTAAATTAGTGCCTTCATTAGTAGTGATAGTAAATGGAAAAATTTTATCAACGAATCTGGCTGGAATTAATAAAAATAAGCCAAACAGAGTCAGACTGATAAGGATGGGGATAAACTTTTTCATTGAAGTTTTTCCACTTCATCCACAATCATATTAGGTGTAGCCCACGTCTCACGGTCAAAGTCTGTGATCGTCACATCGATATCAAGGCGCTCCTGAATATTCATCAGCAGCACGACAGTTGCCAGTGAATCAATGATCCCTTCATCAAAAACCCGGATATCCGGATTGGTCTTAACGATATCACTCTCAGCAATTTCTTCTAAAATATCCAGTACTTCTTCTCTAATATTCATCTTTTTTCCTCCTAAAATAATTTACCTGAGAAAATCAAAAATCCGAAAGCAACAAAGTGAAAAGTAATGACAACTGCCAAAATGTCTACAGCGGCCTGCGGTAATTTCCACGGATGTTTTTTTCGCCATTTCTCATAATAACCATAACTCACAAACAGTACACCATGGTAGAGACCATAAGCAATATAATGCCATTCAAGTCCATGCCATATTCCCATGATGAGGAAGTTAAGCATAAAGGCGATATTGGATACCATAAAAGCATCCTTCAATAGCTTTTTCTTCGTCATGAAGAACACAATACGCATGTATACCATGTCCCGGAACCAGAATGACAAGGTCATATGCCATCTGTTCCAGAAGTCTTTAATATTTTTAGATGCAAAAGGTGCATTGAAATTCGGTGGTGTTTCTATCGACATCAAATAACTGAAGGCGATGGCGAATAAACTATAGCCTGCAAAATCAAAGAACAAGTAGAAGCTGTAACCATACATATACACGAGCTTCATCCAGATGGAAGCCGCCGAAAAATCTATCGACAGAATAATGAACTGATCCACCCAGTATGCCAGAATATATTTATAGAGTAAGCCTATCATGATATAGTGGACAGCTTTAAGCAGCAGCTCGCGATACCGCTCTTTTGTCAGCGGCTTGTGCTCATCCTTTTGAAATCTTTTGTAGCGGTCAATCGGCCCTGAAGAAATCGTCGGAAAAAAGCTTAAAAACTTAATCAGTTCATAGCTGTTAATCTCTTTCAGCCTTCTATCTCTAATCTCCATTAAAATCTGAATGCTTTTGAACATGATATACGAGATCCCTAAAAACCCGATTATCGATTTTAAAGGTAGCTGACCGACCTCATAGGAGCCGAAACCGAACCATGAGCTCTGAAAGACTTTAACGACGGCGAGCGGTGCAATAACCGCTGCCATAATCAGTATAAAGTTAGTGAGCGTATTATGGTTTTTGACTATCTTCAAGTATAATTTGATCAGCAGTAACTGATAAAAGATATAGATGATAAAGCTGACCATCTCATATGACAACAAAGACAATCCGAATAAATTTTTATTCGGATCCTTAAATATAAGCAGCAGCATAATAAAACTGATGGCTATATTTAGTCCGTTATACTTTCTGCCCAGCAGTCCAAGAATAATGACCGGCAGCAATAATAAAAGCGCAATATAAAAGAATGAAAAATCACCATATGGAATCATGAAACAGCCTCTTTTATCCGCTGTCTATCTACTTTGCCGTTCGGTGTCATCGGCAGGCTGTCAACGACTCTGATTTTTCTTGGAATCATATATTCCGGTAAAGTCGATTTCAGCTGCTGCTTCACCGTCTGTGCCAGCTGGTCGTCCGCTTCAGCTGAGACAGAAGCCACCAAGTACTGGACTTTGCCATTTTTCTCTATAGGTGTGACAACTGCCTGACGGATTCCATTGATTTTTGTCAGCTGCTCCTCAATTTCTTCAAGCTCCATCCGGTAGCCGTTCAGCTTGATCTGATAATCAATACGGCCATTGATGAACCAGAGACCATCCTTAATTTCTGCTTTATCTCCTGTGCGGTAGCTACGTTCACCATCCGCCTTGAAAAACTGCTGTGCTGTCTTTTCCGGTTCTTTAATATAACCTGCGCTGACAGCATCTCCGTGAATCAGCAGTTCGCCTTCTTCGCTGAGAGAGAGGGTCGTTTTCGGTCTCGGTGACCCGACAGGCAGTGGATTATACTTTGCGAGCAGTTCATCCGTTACTCTGACACTTGTCACCGCAACAGTCGCCTCTGTCGGCCCGTAAGTGTTATAAATAAAAGCATCAGCGAAGTTGTTCTTCAGCTGGGAAGCCGTCTTATGTTTAAGTGCTTCTCCGCAGAAATAGAAATAGCGCAGATTCGGATATGTTTCCTGACTGAATTGCGGAAGCAGCAGTCCCATCTCCATAAATGACGGCGTAGAAACCCACGCTGATATCGGATATTCAGTCAGCTGCTGCTGAATTTCAGCAGGTTTTTTAATCATCTCTTTATCGATCATCACTAATGTTCCACCGGAAGCAAGTGCCGGATAGACAGCCATCACTGATAGGTCGAACGATAACGGTGCCTGATTCAGCCAGTAATTTTTTTCAGATGCACCATATAGACTCACCATCCAGTCAGTGAAATCATCCAGGCTCTTATATTTAATCGCAACGCCCTTCGGCATTCCGGTTGAGCCTGAGGTGAAGATCGTATAGGCGATATCTTCAGGCTGGACGTCCTTGATGAACTCCGCCCTGTCAGGCCATTGTCCCGGCTCAATTAGTCGTGCCTCAGTCGCTACTTCCAGCGGTTCGGCCACTAATATATACTCCGGTTCTATCTTTTGTAGAATCTTAGCCACGCGCTCATCCGGTATAGACGTATCGATAGGCACATAACCGATGCCTGCTTTCAGTGCAGCGATCATTCCTACAATCATCCATTTTGACATATGCCCGTAAACGACTAAAGGCTGGCGACTCTCGACCACCATAGCTGCCAGACCGTTTGATAACTGCTCTAATTCCTCATACGTCATTCGCTCCTCGCGGTGAATGAAACATAAAGAATCCGGTTTGTCAGTTGTATGATGTGATAATTGAGTTAAAAAATTCATATTTACACCTACTCATTAAAATTCATTATAAATAAAGTTGCTTTCGACTCCACCACCGCCATAAATCCAGAATAGAGTAAAAAGAATGATGAGATAAAGCAACGTAAGCAAAGCGAGTTTCACATTTTCATTTTGTAGTATCATTATTATTTTCACCTGCCAGCCATACTATCAAATTATAAAAACTGATTTTATTTTTCACAACTCATATCATCATTAATTAGCGATTGTTTTTTGAAATTGTTGCAATAAATTGAACATCTCCAATTAAAACAAAATACTTTCGCTTTGATGTAACATATCTGTAATAATAAGGTAATTAACATTATTTTGCAATACATAATATACAAAACATAAATATTTATTAACTTTATTTAATGTTTTTATTTTCTTACGAAATGTCTACCTCTTATTGTGAGTAAGGATGTTATAAATTTTCAGAACGCTTTGTTCATTATTTTTTGTTTTACTCGGCTTTGCTATATTTGTTGCCATAGCAATCGTTAAATTATTATTGAACCAGCAGATGACTTCCTGATTAAAGAAGTAGCCTCTAAGACGAAGATAGTTTTTTTTCACATTAAAGCCATATCTATAAGGCTGCACATTGTCATCTATACTCGTTTTCATCAAGTTCGTCTCCTGGCTACTAAATAACTGATTATGATAGAATGCATCTGCTAAAGTCACCATATCAGCTGCTGACATATAAATATTGCCTGCACCGTCAAATTGATCAAGGCCGAAAGGTTTTATCGGTGTTTTCATCATAAATTTCGTTCTATAACCTTCAGCAAAAAAAGGTTGTAACAATTTATCATCATAGAATCCTGTTCTTTTCAGTTTTAAAGGATTAATGATATATTGATAGACATTCTCTTTATAAGTTTTTTGGGTAACTTGTTCAATCACTTTAGCTAAAACTATATAATTGGCATCATTATAATGATATGTATTATACAATGATAAATTCATGCCGTTTTCAGCAATCGTATTTACTGTCGCGTCAAGTCCTCTATATTTTTTGGTCATACGATAAGGCATTAATCCGCTTCTATGCATCAGTAAATTCTTAATAGTCATATTCATGCCGTAAAATTGCGGAAGATAAAAAGAGACGAGCTGATTACGATCAATCAGTCCTTTATCCTCTAGTTTTTTTACGATGATACCTGTTAGGAATTTTTGACTGGAACCTATCAGGAACATAGATTCCGTCCCTAACTGCTCACCTTTATAATTTTTTTCTCCGACTGCTTCATTCATCAGTACTTTATTATGATTCTTAATATAAAGAGTGCCCTTAAAGTTCTCCTGCTTTAAAATAGCGTTTATTTCTTTGATTGCCTGCTGATCCCCGGGATTACTACTGAACTGATTATTACCGTCGCTGGCCTCCTTGCTATTCTCTTTAGCTTGATTGAAATTAAAAGGCGCTAAACTGCAGCTCGCCAGCACTAGACATAGCACCACTAAACATAATACATATAACACTCGTTTCATCGCATCCTCCAAAAAAATAAAGTAATCACTGTTAAGTGATCACTTTAAAAACTGTTTTAATGTTTTGTTATTATATAGCTCATCAGTCTGCTCTGCAATTATTTCTACTCTTTCATCGGCAATATGTTCTTCAACCGGTGTTTCTTCATTGAGGCGTTCAGCTGCCGGCAGTCGTTTCAAGACAAAATAAGGACATCCGAAGTTGCAGTATTCCATAAGGTAGTCCTGAATACTTGAGAAGCGTTTACTAATATCCGCTTTTTTATTCCGGTCCTCATAGAACCCTTTTAATCTCAGCTGCTCGAATCCGATATCTCCGACGATAACAGGATATTTATCGAGTACTTCTGAATAACGCCTTTCAAATTGTTCTGCGTCAAACGCATCACGGTAATTGGCGATGATGTTATAATAATGTTCACCTATCTTAATGACCATATATTCACCTACTCAGCGAGTTCTCCCATAGCCTGACGGACTTTCGCCGCTTCATTCACCTGCTCATCAGCATGGTAGGAGCTACGGACCATCGGCCCTGCCTGACAATGTTTGAAACCTTTTTCCATAGCGATCTTACGAAGCTTACCGAATTCAAGTGGTGTATAGTACTTCTGTACTTTCAGATGTTTACGCGATGGCTGCAAGTACTGGCCGATTGTCATAATGTCTACATTATTGGCACGCAGATCGTCCATCACTTCAAGAATTTCTTCCCAAGTCTCGCCGAGCCCAAGCATCAAGCTTGATTTAGTAGGGATATCCGGATAAAGCTCTTTAGAGCGGCGCAGTACTTCAAGTGAGCGATCATAGGTCGCACGCGCACGGACTCTCGGTGTCAGACGTCTGACTGTTTCAATATTATGGTTTAAAATATCGGGCTTTGCTTCAAGCAGTGTCACCCAGTTGTCAAATGAACCGCCCATATCTGACGGCAGCACTTCAATGGTTGTATAAGGGTTGCGTTCACGGACTTTACGGATTGTATCAGCATAGACATGGGAGCCGCCGTCTTTTAAATCATCACGCGCAACGGCAGTAATAACTACGTGCTTTAAGTTCATGAGTTCCACTGATTCTGCTACGCGACCAGGTTCTTCAAGATCGAGCTCGTTCGGCAGTCCTGTCTTAACGGCACAGAAACGGCAGGCACGTGTACATACTGCTCCTAAGATCATAAACGTCGCTGTACGGCGTTCTCCCCAGCACTCATGGATGTTTGGGCAGCGTGCTTCTTCACATACCGTATGAAGATTCTTCTCACGCATCATTTTTTTAAGACCTGTATAGTTCTTGTTCGTGTTAAGCTTTATTTTCAACCATTCTGGTTTTCTCAGTATCTCTTCATTCTTAGTAGCCAAAACAACATCCCTCCAATAAATTACCCTATCATTATAACGAACATTAAGCAAAATTTAAATGCTGTATTTATTTTAACGGCGGTTAAGCGCCATCATCATTACGTCGCGCAGAAATTCCGGCATAATATATTCCTTCTCATTCTGAACGAACTGCGGGAAGAATCTACCGAAAGTATACATGTCAAGCGTCGCCAAAGTATACTGCTGGTGAACATCGATTAAGCGTCCCCCGACGGAAAACTGTCGCTCTGATTGAATCATACCGACATTATCCAGCACATACATGCCGAATAAATCTCCCCGAAAACCGAAGCCTTTGACGATATCACCCCGATGTTCATGTTTCATGCTCATCGCGATGACTTCCATCAGTTCACGTCCTGACAATGTAATCTTCACCGGATTAATTGGATGCGGCAGCATCTTATGGAGATCATACTTTGTGAAACCTGGTCCTTCAAATCCTTCAACAATCAGTCCTGAATTGATAAGTGCACAGTCAGCCTCCAAAAACAGCCGCAGCTCCCTGGCAAGTAACGCAGTCGTCACAGAGGCACTGTATAGTCTTCTCGGCAGCGAGAGCGTGTGATCTGTTATGACTTCATTCAGTATACGCCGGCCCTGGTCATAGTAATCCTCTTCGCCGTCAATCAGTTCATTTGTACTGACCAACCGGGCGCTCTTGGCGGTAAGCTGCCTGCCGTCAAACGTCAATGTCAATTCACCGATGTATTCGCCGTACCGTCCGGCTGCACCAATCAGCACGCCGTTCACAAGATCACCGTTATCGAAGTGATGGTGCGTATGGGCACCAAGAATAATATCGATACCGTGAATCTCTGCAGCGATTCTTTGGTCTGTAAACTTACCGAGATGACTGAGAATTACGATGACATCACATTGTGATTTGATGGCCTGTACTTGTGTCCGTATTGCTTCCACCGGGTCAGTCACATTCCAGCCGAGCGCTCTATAAAAAGGAGTGAATTCAGCTGTCGCTCCGATAAATCCGAACGTGATGCCATGTATGTCTTCAATGGCATGACGCTTCACATTCTCCGGCAGCCGTCCGTCAAGGTCAGTCACATTGCAGCAGGTCACCTGAAAGTCCGCATCTTCATAAAGATGATTGAAGTCTTCATGCGTCAGCGTGATCCCTTCATTGTTGCCGATCGTGACGACTCCTGCTCCTGCTTCATTCAATAGTTGAACGTTGCCGCGACCGAGCGTTCCTTCTGTGAAAGGGTGGCTGCGATCAACATGATCTCCAATATCGACATAGTATGTATGCGGGAACTGAGCGCGCTTGTCGGCCAGAAAGCGGATGATTTTATTGTATGTCATTAAATGACTATGAATATCATTCGTATGATAAAGTTTCAGTTCCATTGACTTCACCTCTATAACAGACTCTTAATAATTAAATAAACTCCTAACAGAAGCATAATACTTCTCAACACTAAAATCACTGTATCTGACTTCATTCTTTTGTTGATCTGCACGCCAATATTAGCACCGATATAACTTGCAATAATCAATATCACTGCATAATACCAGATAACATTCCCCTGAACAATATGACTGACAGCACCAGACAAACTTGAGAAGAAAATCATCAGCATGCTCGTACCGACTGCAATATGAGGCGGAAATCTGAATAAAATAATCATTAACGGCGTCATCAAGGCACCGCCGCCGATACCGAACAGTCCGGTCAGACAGCCTACAATGAATGTCGCGATAATCGCCGGCACAGGCGCAATGCTGTAGTGATGTGTTGTGCCTGCTGCATCGGTAAACATACGTTGATGCGCTTCGTTCTGGAACAATTTGATCGGCTTGATATGATTCCGGACCATCAGCACAATACTGATGATGATAAGAAATATTCCAAAGTACAGATTAAAGCTGTCAAGTGTTAAATAACGGCTTAAATAAGCACCAATAAACGCACCCGGCACTATACCGCAAAGAAACAGCATACCCGACTTCAAATCGACCTGCTTCGTCTTCAAATAGCCGAGCGTAGCGGACAGACCAGTGGAAATTAAAATAACAGTAGATGTCCCTATCGCCTTCTGGGGCGTGATATCATCGAGAATCCCCGCATCCATGCCTAAGTAAATTAACGTCGGCACGATAATGATGCCGCCGCCGATCCCTACGATCGCCCCGATAACAGCAGATAATACACCTAGTATAATTAATATAACAATTGACATTAAGACACATCCTAAAATAGTTTAAGCTGCTGAAAGTTAAGCCCGCGGTATTCAATATCCAATATTTCAATCAGCCGTTTCGCGTTTGCTGCCGCATGACCGCCGGAGTTATTGTTGAAGATGACATAGACGTCTTTTGTCTTCTGCTCCAGAATTTTCACTTTGCGGGCGAGTTCCTGCAGCTCTTCTTCATTGTAATTATAAAGGTAGCGGACAGCACGCCATTCCTGGTCAGTCAAGTCCTTTTTGGTCCATCCGGCTACATTGCGGCCGTGAAAGCGCATCAGGGCAGTCCGGCTCGTCACTCTATTGACGAACGGAATCGAACCGTGACCGCTCTGTGGTTCATCACAGACCGAATGAATAAAGCCGTTATCATGGAGGAAGCTGAGCGTATTCTCCTTCATCTCCGGCAAAAACCAGCTGTCATTCCTGAATTCTATCGCCAGCGGCATGTCCACTAAATATTCCTTCAAATACAGCATGTAATTAATATTGCCGGTATTACAGTCAAACCACGGCGGAAACTGAATGAGCACCATGGCGAGCTTATTCTCCTCCAGCATCGGCCCTATCATTAAATTAAACTGTTCGATCAGCTGCAGCTTACTCTCCGCATAGTCCTCGACAGCTGCATGCCCAGTCAATGCCTGATGGATCTTCACGACAAACTTGAAGCTCGCCGGTGTTTCAGCAATCCATTTTCTGATATTCCGTTCAGGTTGAATGGCATAGTACGTTGAATCCAGTTCAACCGTCGGAAAATGACTGCCGTATGTCAGCAGTTTATCTTTTTTATTTGATAGATCAGCGTAAAGAGTATCATGGTCTCCCCAGCCTGTAAGTCCTATATTTATCATATCATCACCTGCATTTATCATACCATAAACATCCGTATTATCTATGACGCATCCCTGGCCATCATTAAAATAAGACTTGAGCTTACTATTCAGCTTTCTTCAAAAACAATACACAGCGACTCCTGCAGAAATAGCGTGCAGGCTCGCGCACGCCCCTGTGTGAAAGGTTATTGAAGACAGGACAGTTGTCTCAAGTCTCAATTATTTGAATATATTACGCCGCTGTAAAAAGATAAAGGTCAGCATCATTAACGCTAGTGCGACCAGCAGTGTGCCGAGCCATGAAACGCCTGGAAGATGGACGTTCATACCGAAGAAGCTGAAAACGAGTGTCGGCAGCGTCAAGAAAACCGTGAACAGCGTCAGGATTTTCATGATGTTATTCATCTCATTACCGATGAGTGATGAATAGGACCCTGTGATACTTTCAAGAATGCGCGTGTAAAGCTCTGTCGTATTAAGTGCCTGTGTGTTTTCGATTAATAAGTCTTCCAATAGTTCCTGATCATCATCATAAGGCTTGATTGAACGCGATCTGAAGATTTTCTTGATTGCATCACCATTGGCGGTCAGCGACGTCAGGAAATAGACGAGACTCTTTTCAATCTCCATCAGGTCGTACAGCTGCTTATTCGTCAAAGAGTTTCTTAAGTTGCTCTCGATTCTGATCCGGTCCCGGTTGATTTTCTTCAACGTGTTGTTGTACATCGTCGCTACAATAAACAGCACTTCCAGCAAAAATCTTGACTTCATCCGTAAATCAAAACGTTGGTTCAGCAGTTTATTAAACATATCATTTTCCTGTGAACAGATTGTAATAATATAACCTTTACTCAAGATGATACCGATCGGCACAGTAATATAAGATTCTGTCTGTCGTATATTTTTATCTAGAATGGGAAAATCATTAATAATCAGTGTGCTATTGGTTTCTTCATCGTATTCTATACGTGCACTTTCTTCAGGATCAAGTGGATCTTCCAGAAATTCAATCGGTATATTGAATTGTTCAGCCACTTCCTCCATCTCTTCACGGGATGGCTGGACGATATTCACCCAGTTGTTCACCTGATATTTATCGGCTTTTATAATCGTTCCTTCTTCGGAGTTTATATACGTGGTAATCATAAGCCTGCTCCTTTCTCCGCGTCTTTATCAACATAAAAATCTTAACGTAAAACACGAAAGAAAGATACTTGTTTAAACAAAAAAAAGACGAGAAACTCTCGTCTTTGATGATTAACCGATAGAACCTTCCATCTCAAACTTGATCAGACGGTTCATTTCTACTGCATACTCCATCGGCAACTCTTTTGTGAATGGTTCAATGAAGCCCATAACAATCATTTCTGTCGCTTCTTCTTCAGAGATACCGCGGCTCATTAAATAGAACAGCTGCTCTTCAGAGACTTTTGAAACTTTCGCTTCGTGCTCCAGTGAAATATTGTCATTCATCACTTCATTGTAAGGGATCGTGTCTGAAGTCGACGCATTGTCCATAATCAATGTGTCACACTCAATATTTGAACGTGCACCTTCTGCTTTACGACCGAAGTGGACAATACCACGGTAAACGACTTTACCGCCTTGTTTCGAAATAGATTTAGAGACGATAGTAGATGATGTATTTGGTGCCATATGCATCATTTTAGCACCGGCATCCTGAACTTGTCCACGACCTGCCAGGGCGATAGATAATGTCATACCACGCGCACCTTCACCGAGCAAGTAACAAGCTGGATATTTCATCGTCAGCTTAGAGCCGATGTTACCATCAATCCATTCCATCGTACCGTTCTCATAGACGAATGTCCGCTTCGTTACTAAGTTATAGACATTGTTCGCCCAGTTCTGTATTGTTGTGTAACGGCAGTAAGCATCTTTTTTAACGATGATCTCAACGACTGCTGAGTGAAGGGAGTTCGTTGTATAAACCGGTGCTGTACAGCCTTCTACATAGTGAACGCTTGCGCCTTCGTCAACGATGATGAGTGTACGTTCGAACTGACCCATGTTTTCAGAGTTAATACGGAAGTAAGCCTGCAGTGGTGTTTCAAGCTTAATGTTTTTTGGTACATAGATGAACGATCCACCAGACCATACGGCAGAGTTCAGTGCAGCAAACTTGTTGTCTGCCGGCGGAATCACTGATGCGAAGTGTTCTCTGAATAATTCTTCGTTTTCTCGCAGTGCAGAGTCAGTATCTTTAAAGATAATGCCCTGTTCTTCTAAGTCTTCCTGCATATTGTGGTAAACCACTTCAGATTCATACTGAGCAGATACACCTGCAAGATATTTCTGTTCCGCTTCCGGAATACCTAATTTATCAAACGTCTGCTTGATTTCTTCAGGCACTTCGTCCCAAGAACGTTCTGTATGCTCAGATGGTTTAACATAGTAAGTGATTTCATCAAAGTTTAACTCTGATAAATCACCGCCCCACATCGGCATCGGCATTTTGTAGAACTGTTTTAATGATTTAAGACGGAAGTCGAGCATCCACTGCGGTTCTTCCTTCATTTTTGATATTTCTCTTACAATCTCTTCTGTCAGACCACGTTCTGAACGGAAGATAGAGACGTCTTTATCGTGAAAGCCATATTTGTAATCGCCGACATCTGGTGCTTTTTTAGCCATTTGATTCACTCCTTATTCTTCTTCTTGTGTTCCTTTTTCTAGTGCTTTCCATGCAAGGGTAGCACATTTAATACGGGCAGGAAACTTCGCAACACCTGACAGTGCTTCAATATCACCCATGTCTTCGTCAATGTTGTAATCTTCTCCGAGCATCATCCGGCTGAATTCGCTACTCATGTGTAATGCTTCTTCTATTGTATGACCTTTGATCGCCTGCGTCATCATAGACGCACTGGACATTGAGATGGAACAACCTTCACCTTCGAACTTAGCGTCCTGAATCGTGTCACCTTCCATATTCAATGTCAGACGGATACGGTCGCCACAAGTCGGATTGTTCATGTCAATCGTCATCGTGCCGTCTGCAATGACCCCTTTATTGCGGGGGTTTTTGTAATGATCCATAATCACGGAGCGATACAGTTGATCAAGGTTATTAAAACTCATAACTGAAAAACTCCTTTGTCTTCTTCAGACTTTCAATCAGTACATCCACTTCTTCTGTTGTATTGTAGATGTAGAAGCTGGCACGTGCTGTTGATGACTGATTCAGCCATTTCATCAGCGGCTGTGCACAGTGATGACCTGCACGAATGGCAATACCGTCTGCATCAAGCGCTGTCGCCAGGTCATGAGGATGGACACCTTTCAGATTAAAAGTAATCAGTCCCGCTCTCGCATCCGGACCCGGACCATAAATCTCAAGGCCTTCTATTTCAGACATTTTTTCATAGGCATAACGCGTCAGTTCATGTTCATACTCAAGCACATTATCCATGCCGAGCGCTTCAAGATAATCGATTGCTGCGTGCAGGCCAATCGCTTCAGCAATCAGCGGTGTACCTGCTTCAAATTTCACAGGAAGTTCGGTCCATGTTGAATCATGGAGGCCGACAAAATCAATCATGTCGCCGCCGAATTCAATCGGTTCCATCTGATTCAGCAGTTTACGACGGCCGTAAAGCACGCCGATTCCTGTCGGGCCGACCATTTTGTGGCCGCTGAAGGCATAGAAATCAACATCAAGCGCCTGAACATCCACGGTCATATGAGGAACAGCCTGAGCACCATCGGCAACCATAACTGCCCCGTGTTTATGAGCCACTGCGGCAATCGCCTTAATGTCGTTAATCGTGCCGAGTACGTTCGACACATGCGTAACAGAGACAATTTTTGTTCTATCGGTAATCGCAGCCTCAACATCACTCATGAGCAGTGTGCCGTCAGGTTGCAGCGGAATATATTTTAGTACTGCCTGCCGACGTTTAGCAAGCATCTGCCACGGTACAAGATTGGCATGGTGCTCCATTTCTGTGATGACAATCTCATCGCCTGCATTGACCACCATGTCACCGTAGCTATGAGCCACAAGATTGAGCGCCGTCGTTGTCCCGCGGGTAAAAACGATTTCCTCAAAATACTGAGCATTGATGAAACGTCGAACTGCCTCGCGCGCTTTCTCGTAGCCGTCCGTCGCCCGTGTGCCGAGTGTGTGCACACCGCGGTGGACATTGGCATTCATCGATTCATAGTACTGGCTGATGGTATCAATAACAGCTTGCGGCTTCTGGCTTGATGCTGATGAATCAAGATAAACGAGCGGCTGCCCGTTCACTTGTTCGTTTAATATCGGGAAGTCAGCTCTGACTTTATTAATATTTAAAACGGTCATATTATCAGGACCTTTCTTTAAACTAAATGTTGCCCATGACTTTCTGTTCAATCACTTCTGTCAGCTGACGCTTGACTGCTTCAATCGGCAGCACGTTAACAACTGGTGCTAGGAAGCCGTGAATGACAAGGCGTTCTGCCTCCTGCTTGGAAATACCGCGGCTCATCAAGTAGAAGAGCTGCAGCGGATCAACACGGCCTGCTGAAGCCGCGTGACCTGCTGTCACATCATCTTCATCAATCAGTAAAATCGGATTCGCGTCGCCGCGTGACTTTTCTGACAGCATCAAGACACGTGACTCCTGCTGTGCATCAGCTTTAGTCGCACCGTGTTTAATGTAACCGATGCCGTTAAAGATAGATGATGCTGCGTCTTTCATCACACCATGTTTCAAGATGTGACCTTGTGAATTTTTCCCGTACTGAATAATCTGAGTCGTGAAGTTTAATTTCTGTTCTCCACGGCCGACCACAACAATCTTCAAGTCACTTGAAGAGTTGTCGCCCATCAAGTAAGTGGTGTTGTCATTAATCGTATCGCCGTCGTTCATTAATCCTAATGCCCAGTCAATCACAGCATCCTGCGCTGCAACGCCGCGGCGGATGACGTGACCTGTCAAGCCTTTGCACAAGAAATCTACTGTGCCGTAAGTGATTTTCGCGTTATTGCTGGCAATGACTTCAGAAATTAAATTCAACTGAGCTTTAGCTTCAGCGATTGTTGAAATATAGTTTTCAACGTATGTCACTTCAGAACTTTCATCTGCAACAATCAGTACGTGATTGAATAAGTTGACGTCAGCATTGTCATGCAGTGTCACCATTTGAATCGGTGATTCAATGACTACGTTTTTAGGGACATAAATGAATAATCCACCGTTCATCAATGCGGCATGCAGCGCTGTCAGACGATGTTCGTCTACTTTTACCGCTTCCGTCATGAAGTACTGCTGTACTAATTCACTGTGTTCAGCCATCGCTGTATGGATATCTTTAATGATGACACCCTGTGCTTCAAGTTCCGGACTCACTTTCAGAAGAGCCGGTGTATTGTTATGCTGAACGTACAAGTTATCAATCGACTCAATATCCAGCACTTGCTTCACGGAAGCAGGCAGTGCTTCAACTGATGCATAAGTGTCACTATCAATCACTGTATGCTTAACAGAATGAAAATTCCATTTATCTAACTTCGTTTTATCGGGTTTTGGCATTTCAATAGTATTTAATCGGTTGAATGCATCTTCACGGACAGCTGTCATCCATGAAGGCTCATTTTTTGATTGTGAAAATTCCTGGATAATCCCAGGATTCACGTCAAACGTTTGACTCATTGCAAAATCCTCCTCGTGTATAATCAGATATTATTCAGCACTAACAGTTTCGTCTTCGATATTTAATTCTTGTTTGATCCAGTCATAACCTTCAGCTTCAAGACGTTGTGCTAACTCTTCTCCACCTGATTTCACAACGCGGCCCTGCATCATGACATGCACATAGTCGGGTGTGATGTAATTGAGTAGACGCTGGTAGTGAGTAATAATCAGACAGCCGAAGTTTTCTCCGCGCATCTCATTGATTCCTTTAGAAACGACTTTAAGTGCATCGATATCAAGCCCTGAGTCGATTTCATCCAGAATAGCGAATTTTGGTTCAAGCATCATTAACTGAAGAATCTCGTTACGTTTCTTTTCGCCGCCTGAGAAACCTTCATTTAAGTAACGCTGTGCCATATCAAGGTCCATCTCAAGGAATTCCATCTGTTTATCTAATTTTTTGATGAACTGCATCAAGTTGATTTCCTGACCTTCTTCGCGGCGTGAGTTAATCGCTGAACGTAAGAAGTCTGCGTTAGTCACACCGGAGATCTCTGATGGATACTGCATCGCAAGGAAAAGACCTGCCTGGGCTCTTTCGTCTACTTCCATCTCAAGTACATTTTCACCGTCTAATAATACTTCGCCTTGTGTCACTTCGTATTTCGGGTGACCCATAATAGCAGATGATAAAGTAGATTTACCAGTACCGTTCGGTCCCATGATCGCATGGATTTCTCCCTGCTTGATTGTCAGATTCACACCTTTTAAGATTTCTTTATTTTCGATTGAAACGTGTAAATCTTTAATTTCTAAAACTGATGCCATGTGTATTCCCTCCAGATATATATAAAAATTTTCATCTCTATTAGCTTATAATAATTTTAATCTACGGTCAAAGACAGTTGTATTGACTCACAGTAATCATTATAACGTAAATAGCGCCTATATTAAATTAATTGATATAGATTTTTTACGTCATTGAGAATAACACGCACTTTATTGAAAATGATTGATGACGCAGCATATGGGATTATCGTTAAAAGAACAGCCCCCTATCTATAAAAGATAGAGGGCTGTTCAAGTTAAATCATATTATTTTGCAGGGATAACTGCACCATCATAGTGATCTTTAATATATTTAACGATTTGTGGTGATTGCAATGCTTTAACTAATGCTTTAATTTTAGCATCGTTTTTATGACCTTGTTGTACGGCAATCAAGTTAGCGTATGGAGATTTTTTGTCTTCGATAACGATAGAATCTTTAACCGGATTGATTTTGTTAGCTAACGCCACGTTCGCATTAATGATAACTGCATCGCCTTCGTTGTTTTGATAAGTTTTAGCCAGGAATTCAGCTGCCTGCTTATTGTTGAACTGAATGTTCTTTTTGTTTGTTTTAATATCTTTGAATGTCGCTTGGATTGGATCTGTACCAGGTTTAAGCTCGATTAATCCAGCTTTAGTGAAGAATGATAAGAAGCGTCCTTCTTCTGCAGGGTTATTAGAGACAAACACGGTAGCGCCTTTTGGCAGATCTTCTAAAGATTTATATTTTTTAGAGTAGACAGCCATCGGTTCGATGTGAACGTTACCTGCTGACTCGATTTTGTAGCCTTTAGATTTTTTCTCTGTATCTAAGTATGGTGTATGCTGGAAGTAGTTAGCATCGATGTCGCCTTCAGATAACAGACGGTTCGGTGTTGTATAGTCGTTGATTGTTTTAATTTTTAATGTGTAGCCTTCTTTTTTAAGGATGGGTTTTGCCTGCTCTAAAATTTCAGCGTGAGGTGCAGGTGATGCACCGACTGTGATTGTTTTGTCGCCTTTAGCACTGCTTGAATCTTTGCTGTCAGATGAACCACATGCTGTTAAAACTACTGCAAATAAAACGGTGATGACGAAAGCTAATAATTTTTTCATTGTAAATCTCCCTTATATTTTATTATTATCGTTTATCGATGCGTCTCGTAATTGTGTCACCGATAAACTGTATTGCAAACACAATGATAAGAATTAAAACAGTTGCTACTAAAATGACGTCGTTCTGACTGCGGGTGAAGCCGACAAGATAAGCTAAGTTACCAAGTCCGCCGGCACCGATGACACCGGCGATTGCTGTAGAACCGACCAGCGCGATTGCTGTTACTGTAATTCCTGACACAAGTGCCGGCATTGACTCTCTCAGCAGCACTTTAGTGATCAAGGTCCAGCGTGTAGCACCCATTGCTTCTGCTGCTTCGATGACGCCTTTATCAATTTCCTTCATGCCGATTTCAACAAGGCGGGCATAGAATGGTGCAGCACCGATGATTAAAGCCGGCAGCGCTCCTTTCACACCGCTGATGGTATGCATCAGTATGTTGGTGAACGGAATCAGCAGAATGATCAAAATGATGAATGGTACTGCCCGGAACAGATTGACTAAGAACGCCGTAATTCTGTAGACAGCGCGTGCACCGCTCGACTTGCTTCTAGAAGTCAGAAATAAAATGGTTCCGATGATAAGACCCAGGAAAAACGTGAAGAATGTAGAAACAATTGTCATGAATAACGTCTCATAGACTGCTGTCCAGACATCCGGCCAGACCACATTCTTGAAGCTGAACATGTCCTGTAAAATCTGTACGATACTGCTGTTATCCATGTCGTTCCACCTCCGCTTTCACACCATGCTGTTCAAGTTCTCTGAACATCTCATCTGTGCGTTCGTTAAGTGCTGGAACATGGACAATCAAGTGACCGACAGCACCGTTCTGTGTATGACTGACATGACCAGCTAACACATTCATATCAAGATTGAACTTGCGGATCATTTTCGAGATGATCGGCTGTCCGGTCGTTGAACCAATGAATTTCAATCTTAAGATTGTTCCCGTCGGGTAGGACTCAAAGATTTCATTGATTGACGTTTCTACTTCCTCATCTTTCAGGTCATCTTTGACAAAACGCTGCGTCACGGCTGACTGCGGATTTCCAAAGACCGTGAGCACAGGTCCTTCTTCAACGACACGGCCGTTTTCCATCACTGCGACTTTATGACAGATTTTGCGGATGACATGCATTTCATGCGTAATCAAAATGATGGTCAGCCCTATTTTTTTATTAATAGCTACAAGAAGTTCTAAAATTTCATCGGTCGTCTGTGGATCAAGGGCACTTGTCGCTTCGTCACACAGTAAGACAGTCGGGTCATTAGCCAGGGCGCGGGCGATGCCGACACGCTGTTTTTGGCCACCAGACAGTTGAGAAGGAAATGCTTTCTCTCTGCCGGTTAATCCGACCATACGGATTAACTCATTCACTCTTTGTTCCCGTTCTGCTTTAGCTACACCTGCGATTTCAAGTGGGAAAGCGATATTGTCAAAGACAGTCCGTGACCAGAGCAGATTAAAATGCTGGAAAATCATGCCGATTTTCTGCCTTTTTTTACGTAAGTCTTTAATGCCAAGCTGTGCAATATTGTCGCCACCGACGATGACATCGCCGCTTGTAGGTTTTTCAAGTCCATTGAACATTCGGATTAAAGTACTTTTACCAGCACCTGAAAATCCGATGACACCGTATATCTCGCCTTCACTAATCTGAAGATTAACGTTATCTACAGCAGTCAATGTTCCTTTCTTCGTTGCAAATTGCTTTACAACAGATTGCAGTGTAATCACTTACTTACCTCCTTTAAACGAATAAAGCGTCTTTCCCATGTTAAGAGAAAGACGCGTGAATATATCGTCTCTCATCTTCTAAAGCCATAAGCTTTATGTGAATTGGCACCATGTCTGACGACGGTTGCCGGGCTTCAAAGGGCACATCCCTCCACCTCTCTTGATAAGAGTTACATTATTAAATTATTTTCTAATCATAGACTATGATTTTTATTCCGTCAATGCTTTATTAACGATTTCATATAAATTTGTCACAGATTCAAATTTAAAGACTGTTGCGGCCACTTCGTCGGCTTTAACGACAAACAGGACCGGTACGCTCATCACTTGATAATCCTGTACTAATGCCGGGACATAGTTCACATCCTGTTTAATAACATGAAGTTTCGTCAGTTCGGCTAGTACGTCTACCATACGTTCAGCAACTTTGCATGTACCGCATAACGGCGTATAACCGAAAATAATATACGTCTCACCAGGCGGACTGCCAGGCAAATACTGCTTGATGCTCATTTGCTACATTCCCATCTTTCACTTCAAATTCGTGCCTGATCAGCACTTTTGCTAAATAATCGTTAGGACACCTTCCTACTTCGCAATACTTCGGGTCAATATATATATGCCGGCTTTCGCTTAAATGCCGCTTGAACCAGCTGCGGATTGTCTTGCCCGCTTTATCCGCATCAGTCATAATATAGACTTTATGGCCAATGAGCTCCTCAAGCATAGCGTCGAGCTTAGAAACCCCCATCGTCCCGTTCGTGCAAATAATATGTACCGGTTCAGATAAGACTTCCTGCAACTTCTTCTTGTCGGATTTACCTTCAACAACGATGACTTTACTCATCACAGCCACATTCATCACCTTCTCATATGCGATTATAAAAAAATTCCCTGATAACAGTATTATCAAGGAAATTATAGCATTTATGCATTTATCATTTCATCATATTGCGCTTGGTCTAACAGTTCATTGAATTCATCTTCGTTAGATGCTTCAACTTTAACCATCCATGCATTGTCGTAAGGAGATTCATTGACGAATTCCGGGCTGTTCTCAAGAGCGCTGTTCACTTCAACGACTTTACCGCTGATTGGAGCGTATAACTCAGAAACTGTCTTCACAGATTCCACGCTGCCAAACGGCTGACCTGCAGTGATGTCATCGCCTACTTCCGGAAGTTCGACGAATACGATATCCCCTAATTCTGATTGTGCGAAATCAGTAATCCCTATCGTATTAACAGTTCCTTCAGTTTTTACCCATTCATGATCTTTGGAAAATTTTAAGCCTTCTAATGATGCCACAAAAATCCCTCCTCTAAGTTTATATATTAATAATGACATAGCATAAATCTTTATTCAATCTTTTTTATAACCATGTATCGCGGTAATCTGCTTCTTTAAAACCTAAAGTGATTTTACCGTCATTGACAGCAAGCGGTCGTTTGACGAGCATCCCGTCAGATGCAAGAAGATCCAGCTTTTCTGCATGACTCAGGTGAGCTAGTCTGTCCTTTAAGTTCAGTTCACGGAACTTAGTCCCCTGACGATTAAACAGTTTATCGATGTCTACCCCTGTCTGCTGGATGATCTGCGTGAATTCCCCGGTAGTCGGCGTATGTTCTTTAAGATTGATCGGCTCATAACTCACACCATTATCTGTTAAAAACTGAGCCGCTTTCTTACATGTCGAGCAGTTAGGAATCTGGAAAAATTTAATCATATTGAACCTCCATCTGTAGTTATATTTCAATAGTATCAATATTTATTCAAGACGACAATTAACTTATTAAAGGCACACCGTTTAACCTTTAGGACAGAATGGTATATAATATAATAAAATAAGTAGAGGAGCTTTACAATGAGAACAATAAGTCAGTATGCAGAATTTGAGGAAATTATTAATCAGGACGAACAGATGATTGTTAAATTTTTTGCGGACTGGTGCCCTGACTGCGCGAAGATGGATAACTGGATTGACCCTATTGTTGATGAATATCACGATATTACATGGTACAAGATTAATCGTGACCAAGTGCCGGAAGCTGCGACTGAAAATGACGTCATGGGCATTCCAAGCCTGTTGATTTTTGAAAACGGCAAAAAAACAGCGCACCTGCATTCAGCGAATACAAAAACACCTGAAGAAGTGAAAGCATTCCTTCAGGAAAACATCCGTAAATAAAAAAATTCCCGACGAGTTGTCGGGAATTTTTTTATGAATTTTACCATTCAGTAAGCAGGCGGCTGTTGTTACGTTCCTTCAATGGAACTTCGTCAGCCGTATCCGTTAAATAAACAAAGCCGTAAATCATTTCATCTGCTGCGATATCAAGACTGCCGTTTAAGCCGGGTGCCGTGATCACGCCGGGCGTTTTAATGCAGCTGCCGACTCCTGCTTCATGCAGTACAAGTGACAAGGTCTGCAGAAATGCGCCGACTGCCAGCACATCTTCCAGAAACTGCTTCTGTCTGCGGTCGTAATTTCCGACAATAACAAGCAGGCCGCTTAACTTAGTGAGCGTGTCAATATGCTTCGCTTTCTTCTCAGGCTCATTTTTAAAGGCAAAGTCCGCAAACAGCGCCGCAAATTCAGCCAGCCTGTCTTTCTTGATCCAGATGACGCGCCATGGTTCACGCATCCCGTGATTCGGTGCATAAGCTGCGAGCGCGACCGCTTCTTCGATAACGGTATCACTTACAGTAGTATCGTGGTCGTATTTCTTATAGCTGCGTCTATTGATGATCGCTTGTTTTAACTCCATAGAAAAACTCCTCATATAAAGTAATTGCCTGCTAATAGATTTCGAGCAATGATTTCAGCTGTTTCACATGCAGCTGACCAGGTGCCGCTTCTTCACCGATATGACCATAGGTCAATGAAGAACCAAACGACCCGCCGGCAATCCTGCTGAGTTTACCCTGCTCACCCATTGCTATACCGACAATATGGTTATCGCAGTTCTGCTTCGTCTCGTATACAGCCAGCAGCAGTTTCAGTACATCGCGGACGTCTGCCGGCATAACAGCGACCTTGCTGAAATCCGCTCCTAAGCCCTGCATTCTATTATATAAGGCAATCAAGTCTTTGGAACTCGGTGTATGATCGAATTCATGGTGTGAAATCAACACCTGCACGTGATGCATCCGTGCTGCTTCAATTAATTCATCCATCAAGTCTTCATATAACAGAAGCTCGATATCGATAATATCAATGATATTCGCTGTTACTATCTCTTTCACGAGTTCATAATATGCATGCGGCTCTTTTTCACCCTTGCCGCCCTGCCCTTTCGAACGATACGTAAAGATCAACGGGAGCGTGAACTGCTCTTTCAGCATCTTCAGATCAGCGATATAGTCTTCTACCGCCAGTTCGCCACATAAATCCGCCCGGTATTCCATCATATCGATATATGACATGTTCTCTGACAGCCGCTCAATCGTTTCTTTCCAGTCGTTATTAGTGGAACTTAACGTCACTACAATCTTAGGCGTTACACTACATTTATCCATTACCCGTCCCTCCAGTCACATTAATCATATACCATTAAAAAGGCCGCTGTAAACGAATAACATCACAAAAAACCGCCCTACTGAATAGTAGCGCGGCTGAAATATGGAGACGGCGGGAGTCGAACCCGCGTCCAAAGATCCTGCAATTGATACTTCTACGTGCGTAGTCGCATTATTGAAGTTTCACCATCAGCCTGAGAATGGACACCCCAGCTGATGACTAGCCCGATTCATCTCTTCTGTTCAGACTCCAGGCGGAAGTGAACAGCGTATCCTACTTAAGGTTGAACCTCTGCATCAGGCACATAGGCGATGCTTGAGAGAGGTGCAGAGTGCGATTAGGCAGCTACTGCGAAGTTGTTTGTTTTGCCAGTTATTATAACTGTTGTGTTGATGACGAAGACAACCCTCCGGCACGCTATATCAACCCAAGTGACCCCTGTCGAATCCGTAACGCCCCCTGGATAGAAAATTATAATAATCAAGCATATTTAAATATAACAAATACTCCTGGCAGATTCAACTCATATGTATCAGCCAGGAGCCTGACTTAATATTTCCCTTTTAATGCACGGTCCATCTCACGTTTTGCTTCCTTCGCCTTTAAGGCATGACGTTTGTCATAATCTTTCTTACCTTTGGCAAGCCCGAGCAGCATCTTGCAGTAGCCGTTTTTAATATAGAGCTTGAGCGGCACTAACGCATACCCCTGCTCCTTTGTCTGGCCGAACAGCTTATCAATCTGCTTGCGTTTTAATAACAGCTTACGCGTCCGAAGCGGATCGTGGTTAAACCGATTTCCTTCTTCATAAGGAGCGATGTGCATATTATAGACATACATCTCACCCTGATAGACACGGGCATATGAATCTCTTAAATTCGCACTACCGCGTCTGATGGATTTGATTTCAGTGCCCTGCAGTTCAATTCCTGCTTCGATAGTCTCTTCTATCGTATAGTCATGACTTGCTTTTCTGTTCTGTGCGAGTGTCTTTCCTTCACCTTTCGGCATGCTGTTCACCTCTTATTTCTTCTTGCCGCGTCCTGCGTTCTTCACTGCTTTCGCTTTATAGAACGGCTTTTTACCGGATTTATTCTCCGGTCTGCCTCCTGAATGACCAGTCGCTCTGCCTTTTGCACGGCCTTTACCACGCGGACGGTCACTTTGCTTCCCGTCACGTCTTTTCTCGGTCCGGATGACTGACGGCTTATCTTTACGGGACGTTTCACGCGGCGTCATGCCCACAATACCAAAATCGATCATGCGTTCATCGATGTTGACGTTAAGCACTTTCACTTTTACTTTATCGCCGATTCTGAAAATTTTTGCTGTCCGCTCACCGATCAGTGCCATATGACGTTCGTCAAAGTTATAGTAATCATCCGTCATATTTGTATTATGGACCATACCTTCAATCGTATTCTCAAGTTCAACGAACATACCGAAGTTCGCCACTGAGGAAATAACACCTTCGAACTCCTCACCGAGATGCTGGACCATATATTCCGCTTTTTTAAGATCATCTGTATCCCGCTCAGCGTCCACTGCCCGGCGTTCACGTTTAGATGTATGGTCGCTGATTTCAACGAGCGCTTCCTCCCATTTATCCATTGCTTTCTGGTCCATTGACTTCTCGATCAAATACTTTCTGATGAGACGATGAACGATCAAGTCAGGATAACGGCGGATCGGTGATGTGAAATGCGTATAATATTCCGCAGACAGGCCGAAGTGACCGAGCGACTGCTCTGAATATTTCGCCTGCTGCATACTGCGGAGCATCAATGTTGAGATGACCATCTCTTCCGGTTTTCCTTTGATTTCCTTCGCAATGCTCTGCAATGTCTTTGGATGCACGTTTTCTGTGCCGCCGCGGACCATAATGCCGAAGTTCGTAATAAATTCAAAGAACCGTTTCAGCTTATCTACTTTAGGTTCTTCATGAATACGGTAAATAAACGGGACATTCATATGATGGAAATGCTCAGCCACTGTTTCGTTCGCTGCCAGCATGAACGACTCAATCAGTCGCTCACCGAGCCCGCGGTTACGAATCGCAACGTCATAAGGAATACCATCTTCATTGACGAGAATCTTCGCTTCCTTGAAATCAAAGTCGACTTCACCACGGCGCTTACGCATCTGGACAAGAATTCCAGAGAGCTGCTGTGCATCTTCTACCATCGGCACGATATGCGCATATTTCTCTCTCAACGCTTCATCACCGGCTAAAATGGCATTGACATCGTCATAAGTCATCCGCTCGTCTGAGAAGATGACGCTGTCATAAATCTCATGCTTCACGACTTCCCCGTTACTGTTGATTTCCATCTCACAGCTCAGTGTCAACCGGTCGACCTGCGGATTAAGCGAGCAGATACCATTGGACAGTCGGTGCGGAATCATCGGAATGACGCGGTCAACTAAATACACACTTGTGCCGCGCTCATAAGCTTCACGGTCAAGCGCAGAACCTTCTGTGACATAATGGCTGACGTCTGCGATGCTGACAGTCAACAGGAAATTGCCGTTACCAAGACGCTCAATGCTGATGGCATCGTCTAAGTCTTTCGCATCTTTCCCGTCAATCGTAATCGTCAGACGATCACGGAGATCACGTCTCCCTTTGATATCACTTTTAGCGATTTCATCAGGCACGCGGTTCGCTTCATCCAGTGCATCGGGCGCAAAGTCAATATTGATGCCGTGCTGATAAATGATGGATAAAATATCGACACCAGGGTCATTTTTATGGCCGAGAATGGACTTGACCATTCCTTCCGGATTGCTTGTACCGTCTGGATAGGCTGTCAGCTCAACAAGTACTTTATGACCTTCAACGGCACCGAGGTTCTTGCCTTTCGGAATGAAGATATCCTGTGTCAGCCGTTTATCATCCGGCAGTACGAAGCCGAAATGCTTCGCTTCTGTATAAGTTCCGACAACCTGAGTAATGGCACGGTTTGTAATTTCTTTGACGACGCCTTCTTCTCTGCCGTCTCTTCCTTTAGAAACTTCCACTAAAACCGTGTCACCGTCCATCGCCTGATGAATCGCATTCGGTGGAATGAAAATGTCTTCGACGTCTGCTGCTGTCGGTCGGACAAAGGCAAATCCTTTTTTGTTCTGGCTTAAAATACCTTCGACTCTGTTGTCGCGTTCTGCGATGATATATTTGTCGTTCTTCGTCCGTCTGATTTTACCTTTCTGTTCAAGATCGACGAGCGCTTTAATCAGCTCCTTGAACTCATCAGCTGACGTCAGACCGAGTCCTTGTTCCAAGTCTGTAATAGACACAGCTTCACTTTTTATCTGTAACAAGTCGAGTGCTGTCTGTTTAAAATCCTGCATGGGTGTTCCCCCTTCTTAGTTAGACCAGTCAAGTGACTCCAAGTGATGATGGTAATCAGCAAATAACTGCTCTTTTTCCTTATCTATAGTAATGACGTGACCTGACTGTTCGTACCAGTGTATTTCTTTGTCATCACTTGGTGTTTCGTCATAAATAATGCTGGCTGATTCTGGATTAATGACTTTATCCAGTCTGCCTTGTGCGATGAACAGCGGCGCATAGACATCGCTCACTGAGTCTCTGACGTCGCTGATTGTCTGCTGCAGTTCTTCAAGCATCTCTGTCGGATGGAACTGCTTCATCTCGGCTTCAATCCGGGCTGCATCCTTTCCTTCCCGTCTCTTGAACTCACGCGCATATTCCAGCACACCATCAAACATACTGCCTGTCGTCTTAATGTACATCGGACTGCACATCGTTGCGACCCCTATGACATCTCGGTACTGACTTAATTTAAGGGCGAATACGCCGCCGAGAGACAATCCGGCAACTGCTATATCCTTATACCCTTTTTTCTGTAAAAAATCATAGGCTTCCAGCACTTGCCGCCACCACACGTGCGGACTGGAAGCTAATAGTTCTTCAGGCGGTACACCATGACCTTCATAATGCGGCGCATAGGACGTATAACCCTGCTTTTGAAGATAGCGGCCAAGTTGTCTTACATCAGAGGAGTTGCCCGTGAAACCGTGGAGTAATAGTACGGCACGTTCGCCCTCCTCGAAAAAAAATGGCTTAGGTAATTGAATTCTCATCATTGATAGCTCCTTCACTTGTTACGCTTAATTCTATTGTATGGTTTTTTAACGGTTAAATAAAACAAAAAAGTCCGGTTATGACCGGACTTTGTCTTATAAATCGAAATAAGTTAATGCCAGCATAATCAGGAAAAACAATACTGACAACACAATGGTCGTACGCAGGAGTACCAGTTCGACACCACGTGTCTTCTGTTTACCAAACAACGTTTCAGCGCCACCGCTGATTGCGCCTGATAAACCATTACTTTTACCCTCTTGTAATAAAACGACTGTAATCAATCCGATACAAACAATGACCAATAATATCATTAACAACGTATGCATGGTTGGCCCTCCTACTCATAATCACTTTTATAATTTTATCATAAAGCGGAGTAAAAGGGAATGTTTGTACTTCCTTAACAGCGACGTCACTAGTTATGAATCAATTTCATCATAAATGATTACAGGCAGACATAAAAAAGACACGGCGTCCCGTGTCTTTTAAGTAGTGATTATTTTTTTAAGTTGTAGAAAGATTTAAGCCCTTCAAACTTCGCTGTTTCGTATAACTCATCTTCAATACGAAGTAACTGGTTGTATTTCGCAATACGGTCAGTTCTTGATAATGAACCTGTTTTAATTTGTCCAGCGTTTGTTGCAACAGCGATATCAGCAATAGTTGTATCTTCTGTTTCACCTGAACGGTGTGAGATGACCGCTGTGTAGCCAGCTTTTTGCGCCATTTCAATCGCTTCAAATGTTTCAGTCAATGTACCGATCTGATTAACTTTAATCAGAATTGAGTTACCGATACCTTTGTCGATACCTTCTGCTAAAATCTTCGTATTCGTTACGAACAAGTCATCACCCACTAACTGTACTCTGTCACCTAAACGTTCAGTAAGTGCTTTCCAGCCGTCCCAGTCATTTTCATCCATACCATCTTCAATAGAGAGGATCGGATATTTATTGACTAACTCTTCCAGGAAATCAACCTGTTCAGCAGACGTACGCTTCGCGCCGCCTTCACCTTCGAATTTAGCGTAGTCATAAACGCCGTTTTCGTAGAATTCAGAAGAAGCACAGTCAAAACCTAAAAATACATCTGTTCCAGGCTCTAGTCCTGCTGCTTTAATCGCTTCTAAAATCGTTTCAACAGCGTCTTCAGTGCCATCAAATGTTGGAGCAAATCCACCTTCGTCACCCACTGCTGTCACTAAACCGCGTGATTTCAAGATTTTCGCTAAGTTGTGGAAAATTTCAGCGCCCCAGCGTAATGCTTCTTTAAAGTTTTTAGCACCGACTGGTAATACCATAAACTCCTGGAATGCGATTGGTGCATCTGAGTGAGAGCCGCCGTTAACAATGTTCATCATAGGTACTGGTAATTGAGTACCGTTGAAGCCACCTAAGTATTTATACAGTGGTTGACCCAGATAGTCAGCCGCTGCACGTGCCACTGCCATAGAAACGCCAAGAATAGCGTTGGCACCGAGTTTACCTTTATTTTCCGTGCCATCTAAAGCGATCAGCATTTTGTCGATAGATACCTGCTCAAGAACACTGAATTCTCCTTCGATGATTTCTGGTGCGATAATTTCATTTACGTTCTCAACAGCTTTCTCTACACCTTTACCTAAATAACGTGATTTGTCTCCGTCACGTAATTCAACCGCTTCATGCTCTCCAGTAGAAGCACCAGATGGTACTAAAGCACGTCCGAAGGCACCGCTTTCTGTTAATACTTCTACTTCGATTGTCGGGTTCCCACGAGAGTCAAGGACTTCGCGAGCGTATACGTCTGTAATGATTGGCATAGTTAAAACTCCTTTGAATGTATTTTCATTTTATATTATTGATGATTGAACTGAATATAGCAACTGTTAAGATTTAGCGATCAGTGACTGACCGGTCATTTCTTCTGGTTGTTCAACCCCTAGCAGTTCAAGTAGTGTCGGTGCAAGGTCAGCCAGTCTGCCGCCGCTTCTAAGCGTCACGTTTTTGTCCGTCAGAATGACTGGCACAGGGTTTGTTGTATGCGCCGTCATCGGCTGGCCGTCCAGCGTCACGACTTCATCTGAGTTCCCGTGGTCAGCTGTAATGATGGCACGGCCGCCAAGCTCAAGAATACGGTCAACCACTTCGCCAAGGCATTCATCAACCGCTTCAATCGCTTTGATGGTCGGTTCAAGCATACCGCTGTGTCCCACCATGTCCGGATTTGCAAAGTTAAGCAGAATCAGGTCAAGATCGCCTTTGTTAAGCTCTGCAATCAATGCATCCTTCACTTCATATGCACTCATCTCTGGTTTCAAATCATAAGTGGCTACTTTCGGTGAATCAATCAGCACGCGGCGTTCCCCGTCAAACTCATTATTGCGCCCGCCACTCATAAAGTAAGTGACATGCGGGAATTTTTCAGTTTCAGCGATTCTCAGCTGCTTCATCCCTTGTTTTGCGACAACTTCACCGATTGTATTCGCTAAATCTTCTTTCTCAAAGACAACGTCTGCTTTAACAGTGTCGCTGTATTTAGTGAAAGTGACGAAATTAACGCCTATTAAACGTCTGTCCATTTCGAAGCCGACAAACTCTTCATTTGTATAAACTTCTGATAACTGTGCAGCGCGGTCCGGTCTAAAGTTGAAGAAAATCATCGAGTCACCGTCATTTACACCCGTGTTCTCTGACCCTGCTTCAAAATCCTTGACGACAAACGGTACGATGAATTCATCAGTCACACCTGCTGCATAGCTTGCCCGTACTCCTTCAGCTGCTGATTTAAATTCCTTACCTTTACCGTAAGTCATCGCCTCATAGGCCAGCTGTTCACGTTCCCATCGCTTGTCACGGTCCATGGCATAATAACGGCCGGAAACAGAAGCAAACTGGCCGACACCTAGAGCTCTGAACTGTGCTTCTGTGTCTTCAATATACTGCAGTGCTGTTTCCTGTCCGACATCACGACCATCTAAAAAGGCATGGACATACACTTTTTCGACGCCCTGATTTTTAGCAAGTCTAAGCAGCGCGAATAAATGCTTGTAGTGGCTGTGGACACCGCCGTCAGAAAGCAGTCCCATGAGATGCAGCGTGCTGTTGTGCTCTTTGACATGCTTCATAGCGCGAACAAGCACTTCATTGTCAAAGAAATCGCCGTCTTCAATGGATTTATTGATACGTGTCAAACTTTGATAGACGACGCGTCCCGCTCCGATATTTAAATGACCGACTTCTGAATTTCCCATCTGACCTTCAGGAAGACCGACATCAAGACCAGAGGCAATCAGCTGATTGTGCGGAAATTCTTTGTAGTAGCGGTCAAAGTTAGGTTTGTTCGCCTGTGCCACTGCATTACCTGTCACTTCATCACGGCAGGCGAAGCCATCAAGAATAATAAGCGCTGTTGGTTGTTTCATTACTTAGCACCTTCTAACAGCTTTACGAATGAGTCAACTTCTAAAGAAGCGCCTCCTACTAGAGCACCGTCAATGTCTTCCTGCGCCATATATTCCTTGATGTTCTCAGGCTTAACAGAGCCGCCGTACTGAATACGCACCGCTTCAGCCGCTTCACTTGAGAAATCTTTCTCAACAACAGAACGGACAAATTTACACATCTGCTCTGCATCGTCGACTGATGAAGATTTACCTGTACCGATCGCCCAGATGGGTTCGTAGGCAATCACTGCTTGTTTCACCTGGTCTTCTGAGAACCCAGCAAGTGCTTTAGACACCTGGTCTCCTACGACCTGCTCAGCAGTGTTTGATTCACGCTCTTCTAACGTTTCACCGACACAGATAATCGGTGTCATATGATTATTGAACACAGCAAGTGATTTCTTGTTGACATCTTCATCTGTTTCATGGAAATATTGACGACGTTCAGAGTGACCAAGGACGACGTATTTGACGCCGAGGTCTTTCAGTGCTGCCGGGCTTGTTTCACCGGTAAAAGCACCGCTTTCTTCAAAATAGGCATTTTGAGCGCCGATATTTAAATTCGCCACATCAGCAGACACGAGTGCATCCAGTTGAATCGCCGGTGCACAGATGACTGTATCCATTTCTTCAGCAGCAGGTAATGCCGGCAGCTGATTGACGAAATCTTTTGCCTCTGCTACTGTTTTGTTCATTTTCCAGTTTCCTGCGATAATTGGTTTTCTCAATGTAAACACTCCTTAATTATTTGTCTGAAATTGCTTTGATGCCTGGTAGTTCCTTACCTTCAAGATACTCAAGTGATGCGCCGCCGCCTGTTGAGATATGCGTAAACTGGTCGGCAAATCCTAAGTCCATCGCTGCTGCAGCTGAATCGCCGCCGCCGATAATAGTAGTCGCATCCTGCAAGCCGGCAATCGCTTCACAGACACCGATTGTTCCTTGGGCGAAGTTGCTCATCTCGAATACACCCATCGGTCCATTCCAGACGACAGTTTTAGCGCCTGCAAGTTCCTTTTTGAACAGTTCGATTGTTTTCGGTCCAATATCCAGTGATTCTTGGTCTGCCGGAATTTCATCAACAGATACTTCAGTGATTTCTGCATCATTTGAAAATTCTTTAACAGCTTTGCCGTCGACCGGCAGCACGATTTTGCCTTCGCCGCGTTTAAGCAGGTCTTTCGCCAGCTCGATTTTATCTTCTTCCAGCAGTGAGTTTCCGACTTCCTTGCCTTGTGCTTTTAAGAAAGTATATGCCATACCGCCGCCGATCAATACTTTATCCGCAACAGTCAGCAAGTTTTCGATGACACCGATTTTATCTGAAACTTTAGCACCACCTAAAATAGCGACGAATGGACGTTCAGGATGTTCGACAACACCTCCGATGAATTTAATTTCTTTTTCCATCAGGAAGCCGGCAGCTGTTTCCAGATGAGACGCAATTCCGACATTCGATGCATGTGCACGGTGTGCTGTTCCGAATGCATCATTGACGAATACATCCCCTAAAGAGGCCCAGTACTTACCGAGCTCTGGATCATTACCGCTCTCTTTTTTGCCGTCTACATCTTCAAAACGTGTGTTTTCCACTAAAAAGACAGCGCCCGGCGTTAAATTGCTGACCGCTTCTTCCAGTTTTTCTCCGCGTGTTTCAGTGGAGAATCCTACTTCAGTTCCTAACAGTTCAGCTAAGCGGCGTGCGACAGGACGCAGTGACAGCTTTTTCTTGTCTTCTTCAGTCTTTACTTTACCTAAGTGAGAGAAAATGACCGGAATGCCGCCTTGCTCAACGATGTATTTAATCGTCGGTACAGCTTCCACAATACGGTTGTCATTTGTAATTTCGCCGTCTTTCATTGGCACGTTGAAATCTGCACGTACAAGCACCTTTTTATCTTTAAGTTGTAAGTCTGAAACAATCTTCTTCGCCATTTTGTATGCCCCCAGTTTAAATAGTGAATTATCATAAAAATAAGCGGGAGAAGCGTATCTTCTCCCGCTTACTCAATTAAGCAAATATTATTTAGCTTGAGCTTGCTTTGCTAAGTATTCTAATGTACGCACAAGTTGTGCAGTGTAACTCATTTCATTATCATACCATGCTACTGTTTTAACCATTTGGTGATCGCCGACTGTCATGACACGCGTTTGAGTCGCATCAAATAATGAACCATAAGTGATACCGATAACATCTGAAGAAACAATCTCATCTTCAGTATAACCGAATGATTCGTTAGTTGCTTCTTTCATCGCCTGGTTAATTTCATCAACTGTTACTTCTTTTTCAAGAATCGTTGTTAACTCAGTGATAGAACCAGTTGGTACTGGCACACGCTGTGCTGAACCGTCTAATTTACCTTTAAGTTCAGGAATAACTAAACCGATTGCTTTAGCTGCACCTGTTGAGTTAGGAACGATATTGTTAGCTGCTGCACGTGCACGACGGAAGTCACCTTTTGGATGTGGCGCATCCAATGTGTTTTGATCGCCTGTGAATGCGTGAACTGTCATCATTAAACCTTCAATGATGCCGAATTTGTCATGTAATGTTTTAGCCATTGGCGCTAAGCAGTTAGTTGTACATGAAGCACCTGATACGATTTCTTCTGAACCGTCAAGAACATCATGGTTAACGTTGTAAACTACTGTTTTTAAGTCGCCTGTTGCTGGAGCAGAGATCAATACTTTTTTAGCGCCTGCTGTAATATGAGCTTGTGCTTTATCTTTATCTGTGAAGAAACCAGTACATTCTAAAACAACATCGATGTCAAGATCGCCCCATGGAAGTTCTTCTGGTTTTGGATTAGAGAACGATTTGATTTCACGTCCGTTAACAAGGAAACCACCTTCAATAACGCGAACTTCTTCTTTGAAACGGCCTTGAGTTGTATCATATTTAAGTAAGTGAGCTAACATTTTGTCGTCTGTTAAATCGTTTACTGCGACAACCTCGATACCTTCCACTTCTTGTAGTCTTCTGAATGCTAAACGTCCAATACGTCCAAATCCGTTGATTGCTACTTTAACTGCCATGAATAATGGCCTCCTTTATTTCATTTAATATTTTAAAAGGTTTTAACTTTTAATAAATAACTGGCTACTGCTTCGTCTGTGATTAAAATGGTCTGAGCCGGTGCTATCTTTAAGTAAGCCTCGATGGCCTCTGCCTTGCTGCCACCACCTGCAACAGCAATAATATGCTGCTTATCAGGCAGGTCCTCAAGCTGCAGGCCGATAGTCCGCACCTTATGAATAATATTACCCGATTTATCGAAATAATAACCAAATGCTTCGCCTGCTGCCCGTTGTTCAACAAGCAGCGCCTTGACCTCTTCCGGTGTCGCACGACGGTCAGCCATCTTCATCGCATTGCCGATCCCGTGAACCACCACTTCAGCCGATTTCACCTGCTCCAGCACACGTTTAACTGACGGCTCCTGAACGAGACTGCGATAAGTAGCTTCGCTGACCAAGTCAGGCACATACAGTACTTCGTATGTTCCGCCGGTTTCGGCAGCCATGCTGGCGACAATACTGTTGGCCTGCTGCTGCATATGCTCACCGAGTCCACCACGTGCAGGAGTGAACTTCACACTGAAAGAGACCGGATTAAGATGCTCAGCGACACTTGCCATCGTCGAACCGCCCGTCACTGTCACCCCTATATCAGGCACTAAAATATCCTGCAGACATCGACTTGCCTCACTGCCGAGCTGGTCAGCCGCTGAGCTGTCGATATCTGAGTCACCTTTAACGACGATGACTTTTTTGAGGCGATAGAGCTCCTGCAGCTGACCGCTGACAGCAGTAAGATTGCCGTAGCTCTTCAAATAATGTGACAGCTGCTGCAGCACAAGTTCACCGTCAGACGTCACTGTCATACCTTTCGTATGAATCTCAATCAAATACTCATCCTTCAATATGTTAACCTCTGTCCGCAGCACGCGTTCCGTGAGATGAAGCTGCTCACTCAGCGCACGTCTGCCGATCGGCTGAAGCTGATATATAGTTGAGAGAATCGTGAATCTGCGATACATCTTTTCGATTAAATCAGGAATCAGTCGTTGCTGCACTGCAAGAATGTTATCCATAGACGTCCTCCCCGCAAACAAGAGCGACCCAACCGAGACGTTGAACGACCCGCACGGGACAAAAAAGTACTCTCGTTACAAATTCATGATAACAAGAGTACACTATTATTGCAAGAAATAACATTCATCTTTAAAGATATTTTGCCAATGCTTCAGTCACTGTCACGAAATCAATAATGCCTTCCTGGATGATTTCATCATGATACATAATGACCGGTACACGCAGCTGAAATCGTTCCAGCAGTAAATCATCTTCAGTGATGTTTACTGTGCGGTACGTGAAAGAAACATCTTCCTTGGCCAGTTCAAGCTGCAGCTTCGCCTCTTCACATAAGCCGCAGTTCGGCTGTGAGTACATCATCAGTTCAATCTTATTCATACGGTCCATCCCTCCTGAATTCATTAGCTCGTTCATTATTATACTTTATAACTTGACCCGTCATGCAGAGCAAGCAAATTTCAGATAAAAAAAGACTGCTTATTTAAAAGCAGCCGCATAACGCCCTCGGAGGGGATCGAACCCCCATCTTAAGAACCGGAATCTTATGTGTTATCCATTACACCACGAGGGCATGATAGTTTCTATTATAACCACTGTCTCGCTAAAGATAAATATGCAATTATACAATATTGTGGTTTTTATGATGTTTTCTATGTTTTATTTTAACTCATTCCGCGATTATCATATTATTTAAAGCAGATGAAGTTCTATCTTTTGACTATTTTTGACCAACCATAGTATATTATATTTAAACTTAACTTTAAGGAGGATTTATCAATGAATTTAATTCCTACAGTAATTGAAACTACAAACCGCGGCGAACGTGCGTATGATATTTATTCACGTCTCTTAAAAGACCGCATTATTATGCTTGGTTCTCAAATCGATGATAACGTTGCCAACTCAATCGTCTCGCAGTTATTATTCCTGCAGGCGCAGGATGCTGAGAAAGATATCTACTTATATATCAACTCACCAGGCGGCAGCGTCACAGCAGGCATGGCAATCTATGACACAATGCAGCACATTAAACCTGACGTTCAGACGATCTGTATCGGTATGGCCGCTTCAATGGGTTCATTCCTGCTCGCAGCCGGCGCTAAAGGCAAACGCTTTGCATTACCGAATGCAGAAGTGATGATTCACCAGCCACTCGGCGGCGCTCAAGGTCAGGCAACTGAAATCGAAATCGCTGCGCGTCACATTTTAAAAACACGTGAGAAATTAAACCGCATTTTATCAGAACGCACAGGTCAGCCGATTGAAAAAATCGAGAAAGATACTGACCGCGATAATTTCTTAAGCGCTGAAGAAGCGAAAGAATACGGCCTGATTGATGACGTGATGCATCCAACTGACGCTGCTAAGTAATGATGGTTCTGCTGACAGTAGTTATACTGTCAGCTTTTTTTACGGCAAATTTTACATTATGTTTACATTATCTATTCAATTAATTTACAAATTACTGATAGATTAATGATGTACTCATAAAATTTAGGAGGAAATTTTCCGTGAAAAATATGAACAAAGTTATTGCTTCGTCTGTAATAGCTGGACTGTTCCTGTCCGCGCTCCCAACAGCTTCCCCACTTCAGACAAAGACTGCCCAGGCAGCTTCAACGTGTAAAGTATCAGCTCAGCCGAAAAACGTCATCTTCATGATCGGTGACGGTATGGGACCATCTTATACATCAGCTTACCGCTACATGCAGGATAAACCGCAGACAAATGGTCTGGACACTGTTTCTTTTGATAGTTACTTATTAGGTGCGCAGCGTACAATCGCTGAAGATGATCACCAGAACATCACGGATTCTGCATCTGCTGCTACCGCTATGAGTTCCGGCGTTAAGACTTACAACAATGCCATTGCTGTCGATAATGATAAAACACCTGTTAAAACTGTGTTAGAGCAGGCCAAAACGGTCGGTAAATCAACAGGTCTGGTTGCCACTTCTGAAGTAACACATGCAACACCTGCTGCTTACGGTGCTCACGATGAATCCCGAAAAAACATGCCGGCGATTGCTGATGATTACTACGATGAAATGATCAACGGCAAACATAAAGTAGACGTCATCCTCGGAGGCGGTAAAGATTACTTCAAGCGTGAAGACCGCAATCTGATCAAAGAATTCAAAAATGACGGCTATAAATTTGTTGACAATAAAAAAGGATTACTGAAAGCTGCTTCTAATTCAAAAGATAAGCAGATTCTCGGATTGTTCTCTCCAGGCGGTATGCCTAAAATGATCGACCGGGATGCTAATATGCCTTCTTTACAAGACATGACTAAAACAGCAATCAAAAAATTAAACGCCAACAAAAAAGGATTCTTCTTAATGGTAGAAGGTTCTCAGATTGATTGGGCAGGCCATGCTAACGACGTGACCGGCGCTATGAGTGAAATGAGAGACTTCGACCTTGCTTTCCAGGAAGCGATCAACTTCGCTAAAACTGACTGCAACACATTAGTCATCGCTACAGCAGACCATTCTACCGGCGGCTTATCCATGGGTGCACGTGGTGAGTACAACTTCTTCGTAGAACCGATCAGACAGATGAAACATACACCTGAGTATCTTCGTGCACAGTTAATGAAAGATGGCGCTGATGTCGATAAAATTATTAAAGACAACATCGGCTTCCAGTTGACTGCTGCTGAATTACAGGCAATCAAAGATGCTGTAGCCGCTAAAAATGCTACTGCTATCGAAGATGCAATCGAACGCCCGGTTGATACGAGAAGTTATACAGGTTGGACTACAGGTGGTCACACTGGTGAAGATGTCAACGTTTACGGTTACGGTCCGGGAAGCACGTTATGGAGAGGCAATATGGACAACACTGACAATGCAAAGCGCATCTTCAAATTCTTGAAATAACATTTTATGCAGTATCAAATAAGTCTGGGACAGTCAGCTATTTGTTCCAGGCTTATTTACATGATTAAAGGAGCTTTCACATGAAATTGTTTATATACATAATGATGGCTGTTTTATTGACCGGCTGTGCTCAGACAGCGGGCAATCCATCAACTTCAATCAAAGACGGGCATCATCATCATGCATTTAAGGACGGTCAGACAATTGCGGTCGGCAAGGTGAAGACTTATCCCCTCACGAAGCTGAAAACGACGACTATTGATCATACTATCAAAGTGAAAGACAACGATACAATCATTTATACCGAAGATACAGGTCACGGCATCCCGACAAAGCCTGCCGGTGAAGGTCATACATTCCACGCTATTTTAAAAGTGACTTATAAACAGCTGAGCATGTATATGCTGGATGACGGCACTTTTGTGACAGCTGACCCGAAACATGTTGTCGTAACAGAGAAAGGGCATCACAGCAACAATTATCCCCAGTACAAAATGCATGAAGATGATGTCCACTATTTGAACAGCCTGGACAAAAAAGATGCCGACTATAAATCCTATAAGACGTATGCCCAGCAGTTTGGCCAGCGCCAGTATGATTATACGCGCGAAATGCTCATGCATACAGCTATCCATGCAGTGAATCATCAAACACCGAACAGCCTGGAAATACCGAAAGAATCTTTCCAGTCGTTTGAAGCTTTCAAAAAAGCTAAGTAATAAGACTCTCATCCCCTGAAATAAAAGAGTCTGTGGGCATCCACAGACTCTTTATTTTTTAAATTCAATATGTTCACCGTTTCTCAGTTTGTCGGCGATTTCATCTAGCTTCCGCAGGCGATGGTTGACTCCTGACTTTGAAATGACGCCGGTCGACACCATCTCTCCCAGTTCCTTCAAAGAGATGTCCTGATGCAGTACGCGCAGCCTCGCAATTTCACGCAGCCGTACCGGCAGTTCGTCAATACCGATCTCCGCATCGATGAATTCGATGTTTTCCACTTGCCGCATTGCTGCGCCGATTGTTTTGTTCAAGTTAGCCGTTTCACAGTTGACGAGGCGATTGACTGAATTTCTCATGTCACGGACAATTCTGACATCCTCAAATTTCAGCAGTGCCTGATAACCGCCGATCAAGCTCAGAAAATCAGAGATCCGCTCCGCTTCTTTCATATAGCTGATGTATCCTTTTTTACGTTCAAGTGTCTTTGCATTAAGTCCGTAATTATTCATCAGCTTCGTCAGATCACGGGAATGCTCTTCGTATAAAGAAAAAATCTCAAGATGATAAGATGATGTCTCGGGGTTATTGACAGAGCCCCCTGCCAGAAAAGCACCTCGTAAATAACTTCTCTTGCAGCAGTCATCTTGAATGAGCCGCTCGTCTATAGCGTGAAGAAAACTGCCTTCTACCAGTATGCCAAGTTCAGATAAAATAGCTTTGGCCCGTGTTTTAATACGGCATATGTAGACATTGTTCTTTTTCAGCTTCATCTTTTTTCTGACTAACAACTCAATTTCCACACCGAATATTTTCTTGATGAGCGAGAATACGCGTCTTGCAATCGCTGCGTTTTCCGACTGGACATTAATGACCCATTCTCTGTTCGATATGCTTAAATTACCATTCATACGGATCAACGCGGCCAGTTCTGCTTTGTTACAGCAGTCATCCGCTTCAATACGTGTAAGTTCATTTTTCATTTCAGATGCAAATGACACAGTTACTCTTCCTCTCTCTGAGTGACCTGAATCGTGCTTATCTCAGATAAAGCAAGCTCATAGATCATATCGGCCAGCACTACATTATTATGTCTGACCATGTAGTCTTTATTGACATGCACTAATTGATCGTTCGTGATCATCTCAATGCCCATCGATTTCACTTTCAATATATCACAGTTAACGAACGTTGAATGGCTTCTTGCATAGTTGGATGAAATCTTCTTGTTCAGTGTCTTATGGTTCGCGATGACAAACTGAATGAACGGTGCACCTACGTGCTTATGGATAGCTTCGATATGATCAGCCACCGAATAACCCGTCGATTCACCGGGCTGTGTCATAATATTCGCCACGTATAGTTTCTTCGCCTCACTGTCGAGCAGTGCCTGCGCCAGTTCATCGAGCAGCAGATTCGGAATGATGCTCGTATAAAGACTGCCCGGACCTAGAACAATCAAATCTGCTTCCAGCAGAGCAGTCACCGCTTCTGCCATCGGTTTGATGTTGGCCGGTGTCAGGAAGACACTGTCAATCCGCTTGTTTTTAAGTGGAATGAGTGACTCCCCGACTACAATCTCCCCGTCCTCCATAATCGCGTTTAAGATCGGACTTTTATTCGTCGACGGAATGACTGTCCCTTTCACATTCAAAATTTTGCTGAGTTCACGGACAGCGTGACCGAAATCACCTGTAATATCGGTCATGGCCGCCAGCATCAGATTGCCGACTGGATGGCCGCCTAATGTATCAGTATCAAAGCGATATTGAAACAGCTTCTCAAGCATCGGTTCAGCGTCACTGAGTGCCGCCAGAACATTTCTAATGTCTCCCGGCGCCGGAATGTCCATGACGTCCCTTATTCTTCCTGTACTACCGCCATCATCCGCCACAGTAACGATTGCTGTAATGTCTACAGGATATGCTTTTAATCCGCGGGCAAGCACTGACAGTCCGGTCCCGCCGCCGATCAGACATATTTTAAGTTGTCTCATGACTCAGTTTTCCTTCAATCATTGCATCTCTATGGCTTGTCGTCACTTCGAATTCAAAGAATTCCTTTAAATCGTGGCTGATTCTTTCTGCAAGTGCCACTGAGCGGTGCTGACCGCCTGTGCAGCCGATTGCGATGACGACTTGTGACTTCCCTTCTCTCATATAACCGGGAATGATGAACTTCAGTAAATCCATCAGTTTATTATAGAATATCGTCGTCTCTTTCCATTTCATGACATAGTCATAGACTGTTTCATCAAGTCCGGTCAGCGGACGCAGCGTTTCGATATAATAAGGATTCGGTAGAAATCTCACATCAAACACTAAGTCCGCGTCGATCGGTATACCATGCTTAAAACCGAAGCTCATCACGTTGATTCTGAAAATATCGGCTTTGCCTTGATTGTACTGCTCCATGATAAAAGCTCTCAGCTCTTTTGATTTCATATCCGTCGTATCAATTATATAAGAGGCGACGCCGCGAAGATCGGCAAGCAGCGTACGCTCATGGTGTATCGCTTCAAGCGGCGCCCCGCCGTCTGCCAGCGGATGAGTTCTTCTTGTTTCCTTATATCGTGACACCAGTACTTTATCCTGCGCATCAATGAACAGCACCTGCACAGCAATATCCGTTAAATTGATGATGTTCTGCAGTTCTTCTCTCAAGTTATCAAAGAAATCTTTCCCTCTTAAGTCGATGCCGATTGCTACGCGTGATAAAGACTGATGACCATCATGCATCAGTTCGATAAACTTCGGCAGCAAAATCGGTGGTAAATTATCCACACAGAAGTAGCCGAGATCTTCCAGACTTTGAATGGCTACGGATTTACCTGCGCCACTCATTCCTGTAACGACTACCAGCTTTTTCATTCCAACATCATTCATAGTCAGCCCCCTTGTCATCACTATCCATTTTACACGAATTCATAAAAATAGACACGCCCGTGCGGCGTATCTATTGTGCTTTACTAGCTATTTACTTTGTCATTGAGATGCTCGATGTAGTGCTGAGCATTTTGAGCTGCCAGACTGCCATCACCCGTTGCTGTGACAATCTGTCTGAGAGATTTGTTTCTGACGTCTCCCGCTGCGTAAATACCCGGGATTTTTGTTTCCATCTCGTCGTTTGTTTCGATGTAGCCCGCTTCATTAGTAATCCCTAGATCAACGAACGGTGCAGTAAGCGGCTGCATACCGATGTAGATGAAGACACCATCTGCCTGAACATCTGATTCTTCGCCGGCTTTATTGATCAAGGTAACGCTGCCTACTTTACCGTCTTTATCATTAATCGATTTCAATGTAGAGTTCCAGATGAAGTCTACTTTGTCATTTTTAAAGGCACGTTCCTGTAAAATCTTCTGTGCCCGAAGTTCTTCACGACGGTGGACGATGGTTACTTTGTCCGCAAACTTAGTCAAATAAACCCCTTCTTCGACCGCTGAATCTCCGCCGCCGATGACAATTAAGTTCTTCTGCTTGAAGAATGCGCCGTCACAGACCGCACAGTAAGAAACACCACGGCCGCCAAGCTCTGTCTCACCAGGCACACCGATTTTTTTGTACTCTGCACCGGTCGCGATGATGACCGCTTTGCCGACTAATTCCTTGTCTCCCAATGAAACGATTTTGTCGTCTCCTTCAACACGGACACTTTTAATGTCGCCGTATGCATATTCTGCACCGAACTTCTGCGCATGGTTAAACATTTTAGTGGATAAATCAGGGCCTGTGATCAAGTCGAAGCCGGGGAAGTTTTCAACGTCCGCTGTGCTGGCCATCTGGCCGCCCGGCATCCCTCTTTCGACCATTACTACAGATAAGTTTGCCCGGGCTGCATATAGTGCCGCCGTCATACCTGCTGGTCCAGCACCAATAATAATTACATCGTATTTCTTTATTTCAGTCATAATATCCTCCTTAAACGAATGTTCGTGAATATAGCATATACCAATTTAACTGATTTAAACATTATTTTGCTTGAAGAACTCATACGCTTTCGTAAACTGATAGTGAGTCGTATTAAATAGTTCAGCGCAGTGCTTCATGGAAGCAGATGTGCCGTTTACTTTAGAATATGCATAATAGGTCGCTGCTGCATAAGCATCCACAGTAAGCGGCCGTTTTGCTGCAATGACTTCCTCCGCATTATCAATCCAGGCAAGCAGCAGCTCATGCTCCTGGTTCACTTCATAAAGTGCCTGCAGTCCTTTATGGATGAAATCAAGCTTGACCAGTTCAAGCTGGTGAAAGATATAGGACAAATAAAGCTTTTCGTAATCTCTCATCTGTTCAAGTTCATCCCAGAGTTCCTTAGAGATCATTGTTTCCTTATGGTCAAGCTGTGAGATGAGAAAGATACCGAGCAGCCTATGATGACTATCATCGCTTCTTAACAGCGGAATCACCTGCTCCTCGAGATAACGCATCCCTTCGAATATATCACGGGGGCTCGGCGTATCATTGCCGGTCAGCCGGACAAGCTGCCGCCACATTTCTTCGGATGCCGTGCGGTCGCCGAGCGCATAATAATTGAAGCTGAGCGCATGATACAGCTGCGCATTCTTCAGCATCTTCTTCTTGTAGATGGGCAGCAGCAGAGCTTGTGACGCTTCGTACTGCTTCAAGTAGCAGAGCACAATACCCAGCTTAAATGATTCATCCTCACTAATCGGATGCAGCTTGTTCAGCCGCTGAATGTAGTGCTGATACTTACTATGCTGATGCGTATTATAGAGCAGTAATGTATAGTGGCAGAGCGCATGGATATCTGTTTCATCTTCGTCAAGCAGCTGTTCGAGCAGCGCTTCCGCTTCCGGATACCGGCTCATGAATAAATAAGCCATCGCTTTTAAGTTGCGCATTTCTTTACGCGCCTGCAGTGCAAGCGGCTGATTACTAATCCAGTCAATCGACTCGTTGATTCTACCGCGCGAGAATAAGTACTGAAAAATCTGCTGAGTGACAAACAAAGCACTTTCCGCTTCTACTTCCGCCTTATTTTTATAGACGACATCAAATGTTTTGACCAGTTCCGCCATATAAGACTGATCATCGGTCAGCTGAACATAGTATAAGCCGAACAAAAAGGCTTTGTTAGGTTCCCGTGCTTTCGTATACAGCTGACTCAATATGTAGAAGTAGTCAGCAAACGTCTCTGCTGTGACGATGCATTCATAAATGTAACCTGCACCAATGTCCACCTGCCCGATCTCCGCATAACACATAGCGAGGTCTTTAATATAGTCACGGGACTGTTGATGATCCAATGCCTTCTTCAAATAGACGATGGCATCCTTGAATAGCTGCTGACTCATTTTTTTCCGAGCCAGCAGATAATAACTTTCCGCATTGTTAGGCAGACTGATGATTTTGTCGTTCATGACTTCACCTCACTTCTGATCTGAAGCGGACAACCATAAGCAAATGCACCGGCCGGGACATCTTTCGAGACGACACTTCCAGCGCCGATCACTGCCCTGTGACCGATATTTACGCCCGGCAGTACAGTGACATTTGCTCCAATCATTACTTCATCCCCGATAATAATATCGCCCGTACGATATTCATGGACTAAATATTCATGGCAGAGCAGCGTCGTATTAAATCCTATAATGCAGTTAGTGCCGATTGTAATCTTCTCCGGAAACATAATATCCGGTGTTACTCTGTAGGCGATAGAAGTATATGGCCCGATTGTCATTCCTATGTACTGATAAAGTCTACGTTTAATGCGCATGGATGGACAGAACCTTCCAGCTTCAATAAGCACGGTATTGCGGGATACTTTAAGAAAAGAGACTGTCCGGTACACCCGCCATAATGGATTCGGCCCTGTTACTTTCGTGCTACTTATACGTCTCATCATTGCTTCCTTTAAGCGCTACATTGACATCGCCGTATTTCGGCAGACGGTAACGGTACGCGCGGTAGAGCCAGGTGATTACTGCCACTGTAATAATTACAATAGAGATAACCTGGGCAATTCTTAAATGTTCTGTCAGCATGAGGCTGTCTGTTCTTAAACCTTCCACAAAGAAGCGGCCGATTGAATACCAGATGGCATAGAGGAGAAACGTCTGGCCGATCCGCAGATGTTTTCTCACCAGCAGCAGCATCACGAAACCGGTTAGACTCCAGAGCGATTCATAGAGAAAGGTCGGATGATAATAAGTGCCGCCTACGTTCATCTGATTAATAATCCACTCAGGCAGCATCAGTTGTTCAAGAAACGTTCTCGAAACTTCTCCGCCGTGTGCCTCCTGATTCATGAAGTTACCCCAGCGGCCGATAGCCTGGGCCAGTATAATACTCGGCGCCACAATATCAGCGAGCTGGAAAAATGACAGATTTTTTCGTTTAGCCAGAATAAAGCCTGTACTGAAAGCACCGATCAGCCCGCCGTGAATGGCGATGCCGCCGTTCATGATCATCGGTATTTCAGCGGGATGGGCTTTGTAGTAGCTCCATTCGAAAGCAACATAGTAAATACGGGCGCAAATAATCGCGATAATAACGGCCCAGACGATAATATCTATCAAAGTGTCTTCCTTATACCCTTTTTTTACTGACTCACGCTGGGCGATTAAATAGCCGATCAATATCGCTGAAGCAATAATGATGCCATACCATCTGACAGATAACGGTCCGAGTTCAAACGCAATTGGATTAATAGCTGATAACATGTTAGTTCCCCTTTAATGACTGGCTTCTGATTTGTTCGTTCAATCTATCGTTAAATTCCTCAGCCGTATTGACACCGAGCGCATTAAGCCGGTAGTTCATTGCCGCAACTTCTATAATGACCGCAAGATTCCGGCCGGGTCTGACAGGAATGGTCTTCTTTGTAATCTGCGAATCAAGTATGGTCAGCTTCTCTTCAATCAGGCCGACCCGGTCATACATCTTGTTTTTATCCCATATTTCAAGGTTGATGTTCAGCATGACGCGTTTTTCCTGGAGGATAGAGCCTGCCCCGAACAGTGTCATGACATTGATGATACCCAGCCCTCTGATTTCAAGCAGATGTTCAATCAGCTGCGGCGGTTTGCCCATCAGTACATTTTTTGAAATCTCTTTGATTTCCACATTGTCATCCGCTACAAGACGGTGACCTCTTTTGACGAGTTCAAGTGCGGTCTCACTTTTACCGACACCGGAATCCCCGGTAATGAGTACGCCTATCCCGTAGACATCGACAAGAACGCCGTGCAGGCTTGTCTCAGGAGCAAGCTGCGTTTCAAGATAAGAAGTGAGTTTGCTCATCAGACTCGTTGTGGCATCTTCTGACGACAGCAGCGGCGTACCTTTACGGTCACATGCGGCGATCAGTTCTTCAGGCGGTTCGATACCGCGCGTAATGATGATGCACGGTGTTTCTTTGCGGCAGAGCTTATTCATCCGGTCGACTTTATCTTCCTTGCCGAGCATCTCGAAAAAAGATGTCTCCGTCGTACCGAGCACTTGAATTCTATCAGAGGAGTAGTGGGAGAAGTAGCCGGCCATTTCAAGACCTGGTCTTGAAATATCCGTATTCATCACAGGGCGGTCAAGTCCTTGTTCTCCTGCAAGCAGCGTCAGTTTAAACTTAGCGGTTATATCGTTACATGTTATCATGGATACCCTCCGTACTTTCGATACTATTATTCTAAATAACTTCTGCTGTAATTACAATGAAATGAAAAAAGCCTTTCATTTACTGATTCAGCTGATTCCCTGAAAGCACAAAACCAGACAGGAGGTCTCCCATCTGGCTGCTATCTATCAGTGATCAGTTGAACTATTGATGCATTCTTTCCACAAGCTGCTTCAAATACTTGCCCGTATAAGATGCGGCTGTCTCCATAATGACTTCCGGCGTTCCCTGCGCAATGATCTGACCGCCTCCTGAACCGCCCTCCGGACCGAGGTCGATAATGTAATCGGCCGTCTTGATCACATCGAGGTTATGCTCAATAATAATGACCGTGTCACCGTTATCGACAAGCTGATGCAATACTTTCAGCAGTCTTGCAACGTCATCTACATGCAGTCCTGTCGTCGGTTCGTCGAGAATGTACAGCGACCTGCCGTTCGAGCGTCTATGGAGCTCTGAAGCCAGCTTCACACGCTGTGCTTCGCCGCCCGACAATGTCGTCGCCGGCTGACCGAGTTTGACGTAACCAAGACCGACATCAACAATCGTTTTCAGTTTCCGGTTGATCTTTGGAATGTTTTCAAAGAAGTAATAAGCATCTTCTACTGTCATATCCAGCACATCTGAAATGTTTTTGTCTTTGTAGGTCACTTCCAGCGTCTCCCGGTTATAACGCTTGCCGTCACATACTTCACATGGTACATAGACGTCAGGCAAAAAGTGCATCTCAATTTTAATGATGCCGTCCCCGCGGCACGCTTCACAACGGCCGCCTTTTACATTGAAGCTGAAGCGGCCTTTCTGATAACCGCGCAGCTTTGCTTCATTGGTCTGGCTGAAGACATCGCGAATATCGTCAAATACGCCTGTATAAGTCGCCGGGTTTGACCGCGGTGTCCGGCCGATCGGCGACTGGTCGATATCGATGATTTTCTCGATCTGCTCTGCCCCGTCAATTGACCGGTGTGGACCTGGTTTGGCCTTTGTCTTATAGAGTTTCTGTGCCAGCCCTTTATATATTACATCATTGACCAGCGTACTTTTGCCGGAACCAGAGACACCTGTCACAACCGTCATCATGCCGAGCGGGATATCAACATCCACGTCCTGCAGATTGTTGCTCGATGCGCCTTTCACTGAGATGTAACGGCCGTCAGGCTTGCGCCGCTCGGTCGGCAGTTCAATTTTCTTCTTGCCGCTCAAATACTGGCCGGTCAATGATTTCTTGTCTTTCATGACCTGCTTAGGGGTCCCTTGAGACACGATTTGGCCGCCATGGACGCCTGCGCCCGGACCGATATCAATCAAATAATCGGCCGCAAGCATCGTATCTTCATCATGTTCGACGACAATCAGCGTGTTCCCCATATCACGCATCGACTGCAGTGTAGCGATTAACCGGTCGTTATCACGCTGATGCAGTCCGATAGACGGCTCATCCAGAATATAGAGAACGCCCGTCAGTCTTGAACCGATCTGTGTGGCAAGGCGAATACGCTGCGCCTCTCCGCCTGATAATGTGCCTGCCATCCGGTTCAATGTCAAATACTCAAGACCGACATTATTCAGAAATGATAACCGTTCTGTAATCTCTTTAAGAATTAAGTTTGAGATCATCTGTTCCTTCTCAGTCAGGTCAAGAGAGTTAAAGTAGGCCGCTGATTCACCGATGGAACGACGGACCGTCTGTCCGATATGTTCATCGTTGATCTTAACAGCCATCGCCTGTTCATTTAACCGGTAGCCATGACATGTCTCACACTTCTCATCCGTCATATATTTACGCATCTGTTCCCGTGTATATTCAGACGGCGTCTCTTTGAAGCGGCGTTCAATATTATTAACGATTCCCTCGAACTTCATGCTTCTCGTCCGGGACACACGATTATCCTGCTTGAACTTATAGGCGATTGTATCCGGTCCGCCGTACAGAATAATATCGCGTTCTTCAGCTGACAGCTGATTAAATGGTTTCTTCATATCAATCTTATAGTGCTTGCACGTCTGCTTCAGTAAATTAGGATAATACTCAGAGCTGATCGGCTGCCATGGCACTAATACGCCGTCCTGCAGGCTTTTGGATTCATCGGGAATAACCAGGCTGATATCAACAGTCAGCTTAATGCCTAACCCATCGCAGTCCGGACACGCACCGAACGGGCTGTTAAACGAAAACATCCGCGGTTCCAGCTTGTCGATGGAGAAGCCGCATACCGGACATGCATGATGCTCAGAGAACTTGAGCTCTTTGTCACCGATGACATCAATCAGGACATTTCCTTCAGCCAGCTGCAGCGCATTTTCAAGCGAATCTGCGAGTCTGCTTTCAATGCCCGGCTTGACGACCAGCCGGTCGACCACGACATCGATATCATGTGCGTGCGTTTTAGGAAGATCAATATCATCACCGGCATCATGCATCTCACCATTAATTTTAAGCCGCGCATAGCCTTTTTTGGAGATGTCCTCAATCAGTTTCTTATGCGTGCCTTTACGCCCTCTGACAAGCGGCGCAAGCACCTGGATCTTCGTCCGCTCTTCAAGCGCCATCACATGGTCAACCATCTGCTGAATGGTCTGCGATTCTATCTTAATATCATGGATCGGACAGTACGGCGTCCCGATCCGTGCATAAAGCAGTCTTAAGTAGTCATAAATTTCAGTGACTGTGGCGACCGTACTTCGCGGATTGTTGCTCGTCGTCTTCTGGTCGATAGAGATGGCAGGTGACAACCCTTCAATCGTATCCACATCAGGCTTGTCCATCTGTCCTAAAAACTGTCTGGCATATGCACTAAGTGATTCTACGTAACGTCTCTGACCTTCTGCGTAGATGGTATCAAAGGCAAGACTTGATTTACCTGACCCTGACAACCCGGTCATGACGACCAGCTTATCGCGCGGAATCGTAATGTCTATATTTTTTAAGTTATGTGCTCTTGCGCCTTTTACAACGATTTCTTTATTCTTCATGATCTCACCCTTCAGCCTTCAGTTCAAACAGAATATCACGTAATTCCGTCGCACGTTCGAAGTCAAGCGCTTTAGCTGCTTCTTTCATTTCATGTTCCACACGCTCGATAGTCTGCTGGCGTTCTTTCTTCGTTAATTTCTTCGTCTTCTTAGGTGCTGCTGTCTCTTCAGTCTCAACACTCGCGCTGATGACATCACGAATTTTCTTATTGATGGTCATCGGCGTAATGCCATGCGCCTTGTTGTATGCTTCCTGAGTTTCCCGTCGGCGCTTTGTCTCTGAGATGGCAATTTCCATTGACTTTGTCATCTTATCAGCATACATAATGACTTTACCTTGTTCGTTACGCGCGGCACGGCCGATGGTCTGGATTAACGAACGCTCAGAACGCAGGAAACCTTCTTTATCCGCATCCAGAATAGCGACAAGTGATACTTCAGGAATATCCAGTCCTTCCCGCAGCAGGTTGATACCGATTAACACATCGTACACACCCATGCGCAGGTCACGGATGATTTCTATCCGCTCCAATGTCTTGATTTCCGAATGGAGGTAATTGACTTTAACGCCTGCTTCTTTCAAGTAAGTCGTCAAGTCTTCACTCATCTTCTTCGTCAGCGTCGTAATAAGCACGCGTTCATTTTGAGCGACACGCAGCTGTATCTCTTCCATAAGGTCATCAATCTGATGCTCAGATTTTCTGACTTCAATGATTGGATCAAGCAGTCCGGTCGGCCTGATAATCTGCTCGACCATCTCATCTGTATGTTCAATTTCATAAGGACCCGGTGTGGCAGAAACATAGACAAACTGCTTCGCTTTGCTGTCAAACTCCTCAAATGTCAGCGGTCTGTTGTCCAGCGCACTCGGCAGCCTGAAACCGTGTTCCACCAGCACTTTCTTTCTCGCCTGGTCACCGTTGTACATCCCGCGCACCTGCGGCAGACTGACGTGCGATTCATCAATCATAATGAGCCAGTCATCACCGAAGTAATCAAGCAGTGTATAGGGCGTCGAACCTGTCGGACGCAGCGTCAGGTGGACCGAGTAGTTCTCAATCCCTGAACAAAATCCCATCTCACGCATCATCTCAAGATCGTAATTGGTCCGCTGTTCCAGCCGCTGCGCTTCCAGCAGCTTATTCTCCGCCCGGAACACTTTCAGCTGTTCTTCCAGTTCCCGTTCAATGCGCTCTATCGCAAGCTTCATCTTCTCCTCCCGGGTGACGAAGTGACTCGCCGGGAAAATAGCGAAGTGTTCCCGTTCCTTTAATACTTCTCCGGTCAAATAGTTGATCTCGCGGATACGCTCAATCTCATCCCCAAAAAATTCAATGCGGATACACTGCTCATCACGTGACGCCGGAAAAATTTCAACGACGTCACCTCTGACACGGAATGTACCGCGGTGAAAATCGATATCATTTCTCGTATACTGAACATCGACAAGCTTTCTGAGCAGGGCATTACGTTCCATCTCCATACCGACACGGACACTCACTACCATATCTTTGTACTCTTCCGGGTTACCAAGACCATAAATACAGCTGACCGAGGAAATGACGATGACATCGTTGCGTTCAAACAGCGCACTCGTCGCGGAGTGACGCAGCTTGTCAATCTCGTCATTAATAGAAGCATCTTTTTCGATGAATGTATCCGTGGACGGAACATAAGCTTCCGGCTGGTAATAATCATAATAGCTGACAAAGTATTCGACGCGGTTCTCCGGGAAAAACTCCTTGAACTCACTGTACAGCTGACCTGCGAGCGTCTTATTATGCGCAATGATCAGCGTCGGTTTGCCGACCTGCTGAATAACATTGCTCATCGTAAATGTCTTCCCCGTCCCTGTCGCGCCAAGGAGTGTCTGATGTCTTCTGCCTTCCTTGATGCCTTTTACAAGCTGATTAATCGCTTCAGGCTGGTCTCCTGAAGGCTGAAATTCTGACTGTATCTTGAATGGATGATTTTCCATCATACCCCTCCCTTTTCTTCATTATTTTATCAAATTTCATCATTCAGGTACAAACATCTGTTCGTAAAAAAGCAGATGCATGATGCATCTGCTACTGTTCGTGCAATTGAAAGCGATCGACAAGTAAATAACCGATGATCAGTGAAATGGTATCGATAAAGACAATCATCTCTGAATGAAAGAATCCTTTATAAACTGATACCCCGATCACTATAGTCGCTAACAATAGACCCGTATATTTATTTCTGATAATCATGCTGAAGACGATGACCATCAACGCAGGAAGAAATAAGGCGAGTAAATACCACGTCACTCCGAATCCTCCCTATCAAGAATGGCATACGTGATCTCTCTCAGTTCAGATCTTGGAATAAACTTCTCCTCAAGCATTTCCGGCAGAATATTATTCAGGAAATCCTGCACCGACACTAAATGGTCAAACTGCATGATTGTTTCCAGACTCTTTTCATAAATTTCAAAAAACAGCGGCTCTGGATTACGCTTTTGAATTTCCCCGAACGATTCGTAGAGCAGGTCAATCTTATCTGCGACAGCTAAAATCTGCCCCTCCATCGTATCATCTTTTCCTTCCTGCAGCCGTTCGCGGTAAACCTCGCGGTACTCAGGTGGAAATTCTGTGTCAATGAACTTAGTAATCATCTGTTCCTCCACTTCATTGAAGAGCTGCTTCAGTTCTTTAGAGGCATATTTGACAGGTGTTTTAATATCTCCTGTGAAAATCTCCGGATAGTCATGGTTGAGTGCTTTTTCATACAATTTCTTCCAGTCAATGGCATGACCATGGTATTCTTCTACCGTTCCTAAGTACTGGGCAATTTTAGTCACTTTGAATGAGTGACTAGCTACATTATGGTCATGATATTTGAATTTGCCCGGACAGCGGACAAGTTTCTCAAGATCGGACAAGCTTTTGAAATATTGATGAACACCCATTATTTGCCCTCCTCAATTTGCTGTATTAACACTTTCACTTTTTCTTCATTCAGTTCTCCTAAATATGTCTTTAGGACCACACCTTTACTATTTACAAAAATTGTCGTCGGTAAGTTGTTGATTTTATAATTCTTTCTCACGGAAGCATCAGCCGTCAGCATCGGATAAGCCGCATGATATTTTTTGATGAACGCCGTGCGATTAAGTTCCTTATCCTGGAGATTCATACCGATGACCGTCACATGACCCGGTTTGTCGTGATTGTAATTGACCAGTGCCGGCATCTCACGGTTACATGGTTCACACCAGGAAGCCCAGAAATTAATAATATTGATATCCCCTGTGAGTAATTCAGTCAGCGGCTGCGGCTTCCCATGTTGATCATAAGCTGTCATTTCAGTAATATTCTTGCCGTTTAAATAGTGAGGATGGCCTGCCACTTGATTCGATTGATCGTCGTACGTCAGTACACGCCACACACTATAGCCCGCTGCAGCGAGCAGCGCTGCACTTAATAAAATAATCATAAAACGTTTCACGATGCCCCTCCTTAATATGGTTACATTATAACAAGGATAAGCGGTGAAACACTATATTATTATACAAAAAAACGTCATCACCGCTATAGCGGTGATGACGGTATGTTTAATCTAGTAAATGTATTGGTAATATGAAACATTGGCGCGATAAACTTTACGGAAAGTTTTAATGCCGCGTACTGGATAGTTCATTTCAGAGACGATGATATCACCGTTGCTGTAGATGCTTTCAACGACAGCGACATGGCCGTAATAACCTGATTGTGAAACAAGCACAGAACCTTTAATCGGTGATCTTCTGACAGTATATCCATAACGGACAGCATTGGATGCCCAGTATTTCGCATTGCCCCATTGGTTAGACACGTAGCGTCCCATCTGAGCACGGCGGTTAAACGCATAGTAAGCACATGATCCTGTCGTATAGTAGTTAGGTGCTTTATAGCGGATAGGGTTGGCATATGCAGCGGCGTCGGCTTCCTTAGTCACTTTAAAAGGAGTGATATTCAGTTCTCCACCAATTGTAATCAGCATTAATATCGTCAGCATCGTCAGCATTAATTTTTTCATTAGTATGTTTTCTCCTTAAGTTTTGTTCTTAAAAAAAGAGTAACATACCAATGAACTGTTCAAACCAATGTTATGGTTTTGTAATACAAGTGTTACGAGGACAGCATAAAATAACCGTAAAAGTTACAAAATTGCCCGTTATGCTACAATTTTGTAACAAAAAAAGAAATCTGCCGGCAAATTAGTTGCCGGCAGATTTCCATTATTTGATAAGGCTGCTACATTTTACTTCTGCTTTGACAAATACGCTGCAATCTGCTCTGCTTCTTTGCCTTGTGCCTGACCTTTCGGCATCGGACCTTTACCATTTTTAATGATATTCAGTATTTCCGCTTTTGAGTACTTGCTTCCCACTTTTTGAAGGTTAGGTCCACTTGCCCCTTCCATATCGCGGCCGTGACAACCGACGCATGTGTTCTGCTGAAAGGCTGTCTTACCAGGATCAGAAGTTGACGTGTCTGATGTTTTAGTTTCGCTGCCACAGGCTGCGAGCAGAAGAGCTGAACCTATCAGTACAACTGACAATTGTTTTTTCATGACAATCCTCTTTTCATTAGCGTGGTTACTGGAGCTGGCTTTTCAAGTAAGCATCGATGAACATGGAGATATCTCCGTCCATGACAGCTCCCGTGTTGCCTGTCTCTGCATTCGTGCGGTGGTCTTTAACCATTGAATAAGGATGAAAGACATAAGAACGAATTTGTGAGCCCCAGCCGATTTCTTTCTGCTCACCACGGATAGCAAGCATCTCTGCTTCCTGCTCTTCAATCTTACGCTGATAAAGCTTGGCTTTCAGCATCTTCATCGCCTGTTCACGGTTTTTAATCTGTGAACGTTCGTTCTGACATGTCACAACAACACCTGTCGGTTTATGGGTAATCCGGACAGCTGAATCTGTTGTGTTGATATGCTGACCACCGGCACCGCTTGCCCGGTACGTGTCAATATTCAAGTCTTCAGTATTGATTTCGATTTCAATATTGTCATTATCAAACTCCGGCGTCACTTCACATGAAGCAAATGACGTATGACGTCTTCCTGACGAATCGAACGGGGAAATACGCACGAGGCGGTGTACCCCTTTCTCTGCTTTAAGATAGCCGTAAGCATTATGTCCTTTAATGAGCAGTGTCACGCTCTTAATCCCTGCTTCATCGCCTGGCAGGTAGTCCACTGTCTCCACCTTGAATCCCTGCTTCTCGCTGAACCGCTGATACATACGCAAAAGCATAGCACCCCAGTCCTGGGACTCAGTTCCACCTGCTCCTGGATGAAGTTCAAGAATCGCATTGTTGGCATCATGCTCACCATTAAGCAGCAGTTTCAGCTCAAACTGATCTACCGCTTCTTTCAAAGCGAGCAAGTTTTCACTGATGTCCTGCTCCATTTCAGCATCCGGCTCTTCTTTAACCATCTCAACCATAACTTCAATATTTTCTTTCTCTTCCGTCAGCTGATAGTAGCCGTTGACCACTTCTTTTAACGCATTGCTCTCGTTAATGATCTGCTGGGCCTTGCTGGAATCGTCCCAGAAACCCGGGTCCGCCATCATCTCGTCATATTCCTGGATGTTCGTCTCTTTTTCCTCTAAGTCAAAGAGACCCCCTAAATGATTGTAATTTCTCTTTTAACTCTGCCAGTCTGTTTTTTATTTCATATGATTCCATTATTGTTCCTACTCTCTACCATGACAATTTTTATACTTTTTGCCGCTGCCGCAAGGACACGGTTCATTTCTACCGATTTCCGGTTCATTCTGCTTCGGTTGTTTCTTAACTTTCTCTTTGCCGTCGCTTGCAACCATCGCTTCACCTTTAGCGACCTGCTCACGCTCAACTTGTTCATCTTTATCGATGACAGATTTAAGGATATACTTCGCAACATCATCTTCGATATCTTCAAGCATACCTTCAAACATGCTTAATCCTTCGTTCTGATATTCACGCAGCGGGTTAATCTGACCGTACGAACGCAGATGAATACCTGTACGCAGCTGATCCATCGTATCAATATGATCCGTCCACTTCATATCAATCGTACGGAGGAGAATCATCCGTTCGAATTCATGCATCTGGTCACCGAGCATTTCTTCCTGACGCTTGTACTGTTCATCAATGTGACGCATCACGACTTTGAAGATTTCATCGTTATCGCGGCGGGCAACCTCTTCTTCTTTCAATTGCCCTTCAGGGAGATACATATCTTCCACGAAGTTGATGAACGCTTGATAGTCGTGGTCCTCTTCTGTGATAAAGTGACCACTGACGGCACGACGTACTGACTCCTCAATCATTGAATGAACCTGCTCTGAACAGTCTTCCTGCTCAAGGATGTCATTCCGTTCCTTATAGATGATTTCGCGCTGTTTACGCAGCACATCATCATATTCAAGGACACGTTTACGGCTGTCATAGTTATTACCTTCCACTCGTTTCTGAGCAGATTCAACAGCGCGTGAGACCATCTTCGATTCAATCGGTGCATCGTCATTCATACCAAGACGTGTCATCATCGTCTGCATTCTTTCTGAACCGAAACGCACCATCAGCTCATCCTGTAGTGATAAATAGAACCGGCTGAAACCCGGATCTCCTTGACGTCCTGAACGTCCGCGCAGCTGATCATCGATTCGGCGTGATTCGTGACGTTCTGTACCGATGACCGCGAGTCCTCCAAGTTCCACGACACCCTCTCCGAGTTTAATATCCGTTCCCCGGCCGGCCATGTTCGTCGCAATCGTCACCGCACCGCGTTGACCTGCATTCGCTACAATCTCAGCTTCCCGCTCATGGTTTTTCGCATTCAGCACGTTATGACGGATGCCGCGTTTTTTCAGCAGCCCTGAAATATATTCACTCGTCTCAACTGCCACTGTACCAAGCAGCACAGGCTGTCCGACTTTATGTCTGGCAATGACTTCCTCGACGACAGCTGCAAGCTTACCTTTCTCAGAAGCAAAGATTAAATCCGCTTTATCCTGGCGGGCAACCGGTTTATTGGTCGGAATCTGCGTCACAACCATATTATAGATGCTGACGAATTCTTCTTCCTCAGTCTTCGCTGTACCGGTCATCCCTGATAACTTGTTATACATACGGAAGAAGTTCTGGAATGTAATAGAGGCCATCGTTTTGGATTCATTTTGAATCTCAACGCCTTCTTTCGCTTCAATCGCCTGATGAACACCATCAGAGAAACGACGTCCGGGCATTGTCCGGCCGGTGAACTGGTCAACGATAACAATCTCGCCGTCCTGAACCACGTAATCGACATTGTTCAGCATAGAACGGTGTGCTTTCAGCGCGATATTGATGTGGTGCATCAGCGTCACATTTTTAACATCATAGAGATTATCGACTTTGAACATCTTCTCCGCTTTATCGATACCTGCTTCTGTCAGCTGGATGCCCTTTGTCTTCTCGTCATAGTTATAATCGACTTCATCTTTCAGCATCTTCACAAAGACATTCGCCTGTACGTAAAGACCCGTTGATTTCTCAGCCTGTCCCGAAATAATTAACGGCGTACGCGCTTCATCAATTAAAATGGAATCGACTTCATCGATGATAGCAAAGTTGAGTGGACGCATGACACGTTCCTCTGCATAAGTCACCATGTTATCTCTTAAATAGTCGAAACCGAGTTCATTGTTCGTACTGTAAGTAATATCTGCTGCATAAGCGTCGCGTTTCTCTGCTGTCGCCTTACTGTTCAAGTTGACACCGACTGAAAGACCAAGGAAGTTATAAAGCTGCCCCATCTCTACTGCCTGCGTGCTTGATAAATACTCATTGACCGTTACAACATGGACGCCGCGACCGGATAATGCATTCAAATAAACCGGCATTGTCGCCGTCAACGTTTTACCTTCCCCTGTTTTCATTTCAGCGATATCGCCGCGATGGATGACCGTACCACCCATGATCTGCACAGGATGAGGGAACAAGCCGAGAACACGTAAAGCCGCTTCACGTACAACCGCGAATGCTTCCGGCAGAATTTGATCAAGATATTTCTCCTGATCTTTATAGTCAGTGATTTCTTTAAGGTCATTCTGATATTTAACTGTCATACTTCTGAGTTCATCATCTGACTTTGCTGCCATTTGATCTTTATAGGATTCAACCTGGTCGGCAATTTTAGATAAAGATTTTACTTCACGTTTAGAACCGTCAAACATCTTTTTAATAAATCCCATGCTGTTCTCTCCTTTAATTACGAAAAACTATCGTCTACAACATCTAATAATAGCATTTATTGACGCTATATAAAAACATTTAAAAAGCTCACAGTAAGATATGTTCTGCGCGGCACCGGAAACTTAGCAGTGCTCACAAAAAAGCACCCCCGTCGCGACGGGGGCAGCGTTGCTATACTTCTGTAGATGTTTCAATCAGACCGTACTTACCATCGTTACGTCGATAGACGATGTTAGTCCCATTAGTCTCCGCATCGTTAAAGATGAAGAAATCATGGCCCAGCATGTTCATCTGCAGCACTGCTTCTTCAGAGTCCATCGGTTTAAGATCAAACTGTTTGGAACGAATGATCTCCATCTCATCCTGCTGGTCGTCTTCTGCAGCATCCAATTCCGGCAGCGCCGGGAATACATCTTTCTCCACGCCTTTCTCACGAAACTTACGGTTGACTTTTGTTTTATGTTTCCGGACTTGACGCTCCAGTTTCTCTACAATAAGATCAACAGCTGCATACAAGTCAGCATGCCGTTCTTCCGCCCGTAATGTCAGGTTTTTCAAAGGAATAGTGACTTCGACTTTTGCCTTAGAATCTTGGTAAGTCTTAATCTTTACATGGGCATTTGCGTCCGGCACCTCAGTAAAGTAGCGCTCAAGCTTACTCAATTTCTCTTCAATATAATTGCGAATGGCATCTGTCACTGTAATGTTATCACCGTGTATTTCATATCTGAACATATTGCATCGCTCCTTTTGAAACCATATTCTATGTTGTTTCTTCCTGTCTTCATTTTACCAAATATTCAGACTCTTGCAAAGATTAACACTCCTATTTCTGTGACTTGTTCCTGTCGCAGCACTTGAGCAGCCCGGTGGACCGTTAAACCTGTCGTATAAATGTCATCAATCAGCAGCACACGTGGCGCAGTCCCACCTTCTATATAGAAAGGATTGCTGTCCTGCAGTCGTTCAGCTTTAGTCAGTCCTGCCTGCTTCACGCGGTGCTTTGTCTTCAGCGGCTGCTGAAAACTGACGCCGGTCCGATGCACGACTTCTGCCATATGATCAAATCCCCGCTCAACGATTTTTTCCGGGCTTGACGGCAGCGGGATGACCATATCGCAGTTCATCGCCTTAATGTGCGGTTTTAACAGCGCCGCAAACACTTCAGCAAGAACGATATCCTTCTTAAACTTGTATTTAAAGATCAGCTCCTTTGTCCAGTCATCATAATCATAGAGACAATGGATGTGATCCACCGGCGCAAATCGACTGCTCATGAAATGACAGTCTGTGCAGTCAACTTCTTCCGGCTGCAGCTTTTTGCGGCAGTGGCTGCAGCGTCTCGCATCCTCCAGCTTAAACTTGCTGCTGCATGCTTCACAGATGAGCGGTTCACCTGTCAAATACGTGTGAAATGATAACTCCGTTCTGTGGCGATTCAAGCAGATCAAGCAGTTCATTTAATCCATCCCCGCCTTTTAGCCGTCTGATTCATCGTCTGGATTTCCTTGACGGCCCGCTGCATACTCAGCGTTACACCATCATGAAAAAAGATAACTTCTCCGTCATAATACTCACGTTTCCGGTCAACACGGCCGGCCATCTGAATCAGGCATTCCGCGGTGAAACTCCCGGAATCAACGACCCAGACATCAAGACCTGCGAGCGTAAAACCACGCTCAAGTATAGTGGTCGTAAAAACAATACGGTGCTTCCCCGCCCTGATCTCCTCTACTTTGTCATGCCTGCTGCGGTCAGCCGCAAAGACGGTCAGCGGCTTAAATGATTGGTAGGTGACGGCTGCGGCTGTCATCACTTGTATATCATTGAAGAAGACAAGCAGTGTGCCGCTGTGCCGGCGTTCCAGCCGGGCAGCGAGCCGCCCTTTCAATATTGATTTTACCGACAGATACTTAAAGCGCGGGACGGGCAGCGGACGTTCATGATAACGTGCCGGCAGTGTAATGACCTCATGCTTCTCGAATGCCGCCCGCAGTGCTCTCGGCGGTGTCGCCGTCAAGTAGATCATCGTGCCGTCTGCTGCAGCCGCTCTTGCTACACAGCGCATCAACCGTTCGTCCATCGGCAGCGGAAAGGCATCCACCTCATCGACAATCAACAGACCGAAGTGATGCATATAACGATAGAGCTGCGGGACTGTGCAGATGACGAACCGACTGCTGTAAGCAAGCGACTGCCCTTCGTACAAGACGTCAATGTCCGCATCAAAGTACGCTGCCATTCTTAAGTACACTTCTTTGACGACATCGACTCTCGGCGATACGATGGCCACATTTCTGCCAAGCCGTCTTGCTGTCTGAATCCCCTTCAGAATCATCTCTGTTTTGCCCGCACCGGTCACCGCATGCAGCAGCCGCCTGCCTCCTGATTCGACCGCTTCAACAATTAAGCGGGAAGCATAATTCTGCTGGGCAGTGAGGGCAAAATCAAGGTGACATTCCAGCTGTTCAGGAGCATCAGGTATTGCCACCGGCTGATAATAAGTTTCTGTCGTCGACCACGTCATCATAATACAGACACGGCAATAAGTGATCTCCTTCTGGAACTGATGATTGAAGTACGTATAAAACAACCGCTGATCTTCATTCAAGCAATAGCTGCAGTGATAACCCTGTGCTTTGATGACACCCGGCATCCCGGAGCAGCTTGTTTCAAGCAGTGCCATAATGACCTCCAAAAAAACAGCACACTAAAGTAAGTGTGCTGTAGAATATAAAATTAAAATATAAGACGTTGTATTGAAACTTCAAATATTCAGGCGTCGTTTGGTCACACCGAAGCCTAATGCTTTCTCGCCTAAATGTGAGCCGATGACAGGACCAAATTCTGTCAGTATCCACTTGATATCAGGATGAGCTGCTTCCAGTCTATCCAGCCATTCACGTGCTGACGCTTCATCGTTTGCGTGAATGATACATGCTGTCACATCGCGGGCATCACCGATAAACTGCTCAATCAGTGACTCTATTTCCTTCATTGCTTTTTTCTTTGTGCGGACTTTGTCGAACGGCACAATTTTTGTTCCCTGAAAGTTCAGTATCGGCTTGACCTGCAGCATGCTGCCGATAAAAGCCTGTGCCCCAGTCAGCCGGCCTCCTTTTTGCAAGTTCTTCAGATCATCGACAAGAAAATAGGCATTTGTGTCTTCTTTCATCGCCGTAAGTTCCGCGATGATTTCAGCTGCTGAATGTGTCTCCTTCATTTCGCTGGCGCGCAGCGCAAAGAATCCTTGCGGTGCACATGAAATTTCCGAGTCAAAGGCATGGACCGTAAGACCATCAACCATCGTTCCTGCTGTGACAGCACCTTGATACGTTCCACTGATGCCGCTTGACAGGTGAACGGCAATAACATCAGTAGCTCCGTCATCCTTCAATCGTTGAAGCAGCTTGACGTAGTCGCCGATAGCCGGCTGGCTCGTCGTCGGTAGTTCCTTCTCAGCTTTCATCCGCCTGTAGAATTCTTCGCTTGACAGCTCCTCTATTTCTTTATAGGAGACGCCATCAAACAATACATTCAGTGGTATTACATGAATATCATAATCTGCTGCCAGCTGTGCCGGCAGATATGCTGTAGAATCTGTTATTATTGCAATGCTCATGTCATTCCTCCTTACCCACATTTCCATCATACCATGTTGGCTTGAAAAATAAAGTGCGGACCAATTGTATCCACGATAGTCATTGACTATACTTATATAAACGAAAGCTAAAGGAATGAATGCGAATGTCCGACAACTATATCACGATTAAACAGGAGGTCACCTATGAACAGGTGATCAATAAATCCCGCTTCATCACGTCTCTTTATCCAGTGTCAACAGAAGATGAAGCAAAAGCTTATATCGCCCTTACTAAAGATACGCATAAAGGTGCTAATCATAACTGTTCAGCCTATACGCTCGGCACAGCACATCAGATCCAAAAAGCGAACGATGACGGCGAGCCATCCGGAACAGCAGGCGTGCCGATGCTTGAAACCCTTAAAAAGGAAGATGTTCATAATGTCGTCGCCATTGTCACGCGTTACTTCGGCGGCGTTAAGCTCGGGACAGGCGGACTGATCCGCGCTTACCAGTCCGGCATTACAGAAGCGGTCAGACAGACAGGAAAAGTGAGCATGCAGCAGGCGGAACGCTACTTAGTCACGATGAACTATGAACAGACCGGAAAGTTCGACCACTTCATAGACCAGACGCCTTATGACGTCATCGACAAAAGCTATACCGATAAAGTCACTTATACCATCCATATTACCGCCGAAGATGTCCCCGCATTTGAATCATTTGTCAGCAATCAGACAAACGGCCAGGCAGCCATAAAAAAAGAAGCATCATTGATGCTTCCGTTCGATTTATAATGTTTTTTTGAAAATTCTCGAATAAATGTTAAGCACCGGCCGGTAATGTTCATCGACAAGTCCCGTCAGTTCGACTATCATTTCAATCGTTAGTAAAATCATAAATCCTATCAGCAGCGCACCCCAGTTAGTAGATAAATATAAAATGATTGAGGCGATGCTAAACAAAATGGCGATAGAGTATATGAGAATAACGGTCTGCGGATGCGTGTAACCTAGTTCAAGCAGTTTATGGTGCAGATGAGATTTGTCCGCCTGCATAATTGGCTTCCCCTGACGGTATCGTCTGATCATCGCCACAAACATATCAATAAATGGCACGGCGAGAATGATAACCGGGAAAAACAACGAGATCAAGGTGATATTTTTAAAGCCGAGCAGACTTAATACACCGATAATATAACCGAGCATCAGTGCCCCATTGTCACCGAGAAATATTTTGGCGGGATAGAAATTATAGCGGATAAAACCAATCAGCGAGCCAATCAGCACACTGCAGATCATCATAATGAAAATATCATGCTGTAAAATGGAGATAAAGCCGATCGTACAAAGCGCGATGAGCGATACACCGGACGCCAGGCCATCGAGACCGTCAATCAAGTTGATAGCATTAGTCACAGCGACAATCCAGAAAATTGTCATCGGGATACTCAATACGCCGAAATCAATGACGATGCCGAACGGCAGGGTAATTAAATCAAGCGTCACGCCATAATAAACGACGATGGAACTAATAGCAATCTGTCCGATCAGCTTCACAATCGGTCTTAAATCATACAAGTCATCAATCAGGCCGAGGAAATTAATCAATATCGCACCAATGACGATAGGCATAAACTCTCGTTCTACAGGATGACCAATAAACATCCCGGTCAAAAACGAAATGAGCAGGACAACACCGCCAAGCATAGATACTGGAACGGTATGGACTTTGCGTATATTTGGTTTGTCAAGTGCTCCGATGTACGGCGAGAACTTGATGATCAGTGGTGTTATGATAAATGAGATAACAGCCGTAATAAGAATTAACGTTAATGTAAACATAGGCCACCCCAAGGTTTAAATTCTTATTTAATATAGCATATTAAATTTAAATGCGGTATTATTTTCGTGAACAGATACATCTGGACCGATTGACGAAACGCTTTATTTGATACATAATAATACGGTTAATAACAATACTCGGCACCATGTCTATGAACAATCAGCTGTCCGCAGACATCGGTAATAATTGAAATAAAGAGTAAAGCTCAAGCTTTACTCTCTTTTTTAGGGACTAAATGTTAAGGAGATGGGAATTGTGAAACGTCTGGACTATTTATACACGATTATTGGTTCTATTCTTGTAGCGCTCAGCTACAATTTGTTCCTGCTGCCGTCACAGCTGGCAGCAGGAGGTATTTCAGGAGTGAGCACGATATTAAATGAGCTGTTTCAAGTGGAGCCCTTTATCGTCCAGTCCGTCATCAATATCCCTATTTTCATTGCCGGCTGGATGGTTCTCGGCCGGGATTTCAGTCTGAAGACTATTGTGGCAACCTTTCTGATTCCGTTCGTTATTTTTCTGACGGATGATTTTGTGGACAACGGCATACATAATCCTCTGCTCGGTGCCATCTACGGCGGAATACTGCTCGGATTAGGCTTAGGCCTCGTCTACAGAGGGAATGGTTCCACAGGCGGCACAGCAACACTTGCACAGATCGTCAAAAAATATACAGGGTTGTCCAGCGGCTTCTGTCAGCTGATCGTAGATGCAGTCGTAGTGGCGGCAAGTGCCTTCGTCTTTGATTTTGAGCTTGCGCTCTACGCCCTTATTTCTATTTACGTCACCAGCAAAGTCATTGACTTCGTTCAGCTTCATACGGGTGACAACAAACTTGTCTTTATTATTACAGAAGAAGAACGAACAGTTACGCAGCTGATCTATGATTCGGTCGAGCGCGGTGTGACTAAAGTCAGTTCTTTCGGAAGCTATTCACATGCAGAGAAAGCCCTGCTGTTTTCTGTTATGGAGCAGAAGGAAGCTATTTATTTCAAGCAGGTGATCAGTCGGGCTGAACCTGAGTCATTCGTCATTTTCCTCAATGCCTCCGATATTATCGGACGCGGCTTCTCTAAATCAAAACGATATGACAGTAATCAAAATGAATGACAATAGTAGGAGTTGGTTTTATGTTTGAAGCAGTTATTTTTAATGTAGCTGTCACTATCAGTGGTATTTATTTGTTTCACCGGATGCAGTTCTTTGAAGAGAAAGAAATTGTTTTCTCGAAGAATTATATTACTTTGCTGATGATATTCATCAGTTTCTTACTAATGACTTACCCTATTGAATTCAAAGGGCTGGCATTTAATATGGCATTCATGCCGCTGCTATTTATCGGCCGCTATACGAATGCCGTCTATACGTTCGTGAGTGCTGTCATTGCTGCTGTGCTGCAGCTTGCCTTCTTTCACGGCAGCTGGATTGACGGACTTGTGTTCGTCGGCATCGGCTTGTTCGTCGGCGTCATCGGTCCTTTTATCAGCATGTCTCATTTCGCAAGCATTCAAATACTCAATGGCATTGCACTTGTCGTTATCGTGCTCAGCCTGCCATTTCGCGAGTTGCCTCATATGCTGCTCTATACAGCCATGCTGATCTGTGTGTCCTTCATCATGACGATATGCAGCGGCTTGATGTTCGTCGATATTTGGCAGATCTCAAAATTGATCAAACGCTATGAGCATGAAGATGCGGTCGATTACTTGACCGGTCTCGGCAACGTCCGCGAATTCGACCGTCAGCTTAATGCGACGAGCCGCTATGAACATCAGGCGATTAGTCTGCTGTTGATTGATATCGATGAGTTCAAGGAAGTCAACGATCAGTACGGCCATATCGCAGGTGATGCCGTATTAAGGCAGATCGCCCAGGTACTGACCAACTATATTCCAGTCGGAACGAAAGCTTTCAGAAATGGGGGCGAGGAGTTTTCAGTCATTCTTGTCGACGTCACGCTCGACAGTGCAATCAAGCTTGCTGAAAGTATTCGTCAAGGCGTCCGGCAGACAACGTTCCATCTGCCGAATAAAGAAACAATTTCATTGACTGTATCTATCGGCGTCGGTTATCTTCAAAAAGAGGAAATGAAATCTCACCGTAAAATTTTTAAAGATGCAGATGACATGCTGTATGCTGCAAAAGAACAGGGACACGATACGGTCATGTTCAATCCCATCATCAAATAACGGAAAGGCACCCTTTCTGTTATTTTTTTTATTATATAGGAGGTTAAAATGACAAGTAATGATATAAATAAAACGATTGATGTCATCATGATCGCCGGTAAAATACTGCTTGAGAACGGTGCAGAGACATACCGCGTCGAAGATACAATGACACGCATTGCAGCTCATTATGGACTGAATAATACGCACAGCTTCGTCGTACCGACTGCCATCATCTTCTCACTCAGCGATAAATCAGAGACACGGCTCATGCGGATCGATACACGGACAACTGACCTTGAGAAAATTGCTAACACCAATGAAATATCAAGAGCCATTGCAGCTGATACGATGACGCTGGATATGGCAAAAGCCGCGCTCCATGAGCTTGATCAGGCGAATCTGCAGTACCCTCTCTGGCTGAAGGTGCTGTCCGCCGGTATCGTCAGCTTCTTCTTCCTGTTCATGTTCGGTGGCACAGCAGTTGATGCGCTGCCTGCTTTTCTAGCAGGCAGCATCAGTTTTCTGATCGCGGAATACATTCAGCTGCATACACGCATCAAATTCTTCTCGGAATTCGCGGCAGCGATCATCATCGCATTAATCGCCCAGCTGTTTGTCCTGCAGCTTGGCGGGGGATCTATCAACAAAATTATCATTGCAGGTGTCATGCCGCTTGTGCCTGGAGTATTGATCACTAACGCCATCCGCGACTTGATGGCATCGCATTTACAGGCCGGTATCGTTAAAGGCGTGGAAGCGGGACTGACAGCATTTGCAATCGGCGCGGGGGTGGCTCTATGCTTAACGATATTTTAATGGTTGCTTTTCAGTTCATCACGAGTTTTTTTGCGACCTTGTTCTTCTCCATTATTTTCAACGCGCCGAAAAGACTGCTTGTGCCGTGCGGTATTGTCGGTGCTGTAGGATGGGTCGTCTACTACTTTACACTGCAGGCGATGACGAGCGTCGGAGCCTCGTTTTCAGGGGCTTTCTGTTTAGGGATGATGGCCCATTTTATGGCAAGGTATTATAAGCGGCCGGTTATTATTTTTTATGTATCAGGGATCATCCCGCTCGTTCCCGGAGGACTGGCCTATGATGCGACAAAGCTGATGATTATTCATAATTACGATGCAGCGATTCAGAAAAGCTTTGAAGCGATGATGATCTCCGGTGCCATCGCATTTGCACTCATTATCGTGGAAATTATCTTTCAGACTTATTTAAAATTAAGAAGAAAGGTGCAAATGCATCGAAATCCGATATAATATACGTATCAATGATTAGGGGGATTTAACTTGAAGCATGAAATTATTGAACGTTTATCGCGTTATGTCAAAATCGATACACAGTCAGACGCAGTCAGTGAGACAACACCATCAACAGACAAACAATGGGAACTCTTACGTCTGCTCGAACAGGAAATCAAGGAACTCGGCCTTGAAGCAGCCATTGATGATAAAGGTTACTTGATGGCGACATTGCCGGCAAATACGGATAAAGAAGTGCCGGTGATCGGGCTTCTGGCACATGTGGATACGGCTACTGATTTTACGGGAACAAACGTCTCTCCTCAAGTGATCGAAAACTATGACGGCAAGGACATCACATTAAAAAGCGGCCTTGTCATCGATACGAAAACATTCCCTGAACTGCCGGACTACAAAGGTCATACGATGATGACAACTGACGGCACAACGCTGCTTGGTGCTGACAATAAGGCGGGCATTACAGCAATCATGGAAGCAGTCATCTATCTTCAGGCACATCCGGAAATTAAGCACGGCATGATCCGCTTTGCGTTCACACCGGACGAAGAAATCGGCCGCGGTCCGCATCACTTTGACGTCAAGCGTTTCGGTGCAGATTTCGCCTACACAATTGACGGCGGACGCCTCGGGGAGCTCCAGTATGAAAGCTTCAACGCCGCAAGCGCCGAAGTACATTTCTACGGTGTCAATGTCCATCCAGGTTCCGCGAAAGACAAAATGATCAACGCGCTGACATTAGGTATACAGTTCAACAGCGCCCTGCCGGTAGATGAAGTGCCTGAAAAAACTGAGAACTACGAAGGCTTCTATCATCTGATGGCGATGGAAGGTTCTGTTGAAGAGGCTGTGCTGCACTATATTATCAGAGACCACGATAAAGCGCAGTTCGCTGCACGGAAAGCACTGATGGAGCAGGCAGCGAAAAATATTGCCGGGCAGTACGGTGAAGATAAAGTGAAACTGACCATTAATGATCAGTATTACAATATGGGAGAAAAAATCATGCCCCATCCTGAACTGACTGAAATACCGCAGGAAGTGATGAAGGAACTGGCAATCGAACCGATCATTGAACCGATTCGCGGCGGCACAGACGGCTCACAGTTATCATATATGGGACTGCCGACGCCGAACATCTTCACGGGCGCCGACAACTTCCATGGACCTTATGAATATGTGTCCATCGACAATCTTGAAAAAGCGGTCCAGACTATTGTCGGTATCGCCTCTAAGTTCGAGGCCCGCTCATAATTGGCATAAAAAAACATAGCTCTCTTACTGAGAGCTATGTTTTTTCGTTTAGCGGTACATATTAATCAGTGTCATAACAGTGTTCTGCAGCTGAATGCCAATTTGTATATCCTGCGTCTGTTCAGTCATCTCAGGATAAATGTTGAAATGATAAATAGTCGCTTTATCGCTTGGCAGCTGCCGCCCCGCCGTCAAATAAAGAAAGATTTTGTCCTGCTTCGAATGCTCCATGATCGCCTGTGAGACGAGCGAGCCTTTTGTCGCATGCTCTGTCCCCCCGCCGAATATGACCATATCCGCTTCTTCGAGCAGTGCTTCAATATCTGTCTCTTTAAAGATCATCTCCTTCGATGTCATCACTTCAGCGGACAGCACGGCGCTGAAGACCGCTCTCAGTCCACCGCCGTCACCTCCGAATGCAGGCTCGGTCAAGTTGATATCGATCTTTTTGAACTGCTCGTTTAAATACCAGATGTTATTATCAATGACCTGCTGTGCTTCAGCATTCAACGTGAAGCTTGCGACATGACTGTTTCTGCCGAACAAATAGTACGACTGGTCACTGACTACAGTAAAGGTGCTCGTGCTCAGCCGGTCGTCCAAAGACGACAGATCGATTTCACGGATCCTTTTAATATCAGCAGCTGACAATGGACCCGTCAGCTGCTGCCCGTTCAGGTCATAGAAACGTGCACCGAGCAGCTCAAGCATGCCGATGCCGCCGTCCATAACGGTCGTATGACCAAGCGCAACTGTAAAAGCATCATAGCCGAGATCAAGTCCGTTTAATATTACCTGCCCGAGACCTGCAGAAGAGGTCTGCTGCAGCTCTGTCACATCATCAAATAATGTCGCACAGTCAATGAACAACCGTTTATCGATTCCTGCTACAGTCGCACGCTTCTGCTGCAGCTGACTGCCGAGCACATTCCAGTGATACCGTTTGCCGCGGTTCCATTGCAGCACGCCGTCAATCATATCTTTTGTCCCGTCAAAGAGCGGCACTTTAATGACTTGACTGCCCGGGGCTGCTTTTTGTATGCCTTCTTCAATATACACATTCGCTTCGTGTGAACTCAGTTTATCTCCGAACCGATCTAGTGCTACTAATATCTTCATAAGTCCCCTCCAAAATAAATAACTAATAGCCTCAGCTATTAGTCACTTGTCTTCCTATCTGTTATTCCTCTGCTGCTGAGAGAGAATGGACTGTTATCTGGCTGTGGCTTGCGTTCCACGCAACCTTCTTGTTGACGAAGTAAAATGCCTGGGGCGATTCGTGCCTGATGCCTGTCTGCTCTGCAATGTAATTGGAAAGCTCACGCGCTTCCTGCACGGTTAAGTAATAACCGTCCATATCCCGTTCATAGAGAAAGTTATTATACTGGTCAAAAGCATTCAAAGAAATGGGGCACGTCGTTGAATGCTTCATCAGAAAGAATTTATCCTGTTCGTCCAGCAGCTTCTCAAATTGCTCTATATTACTAATCTTTAATACCATCGTTTCACCTCATCAAATAGATGGACTATTTGTTTTGATATATCTTTTATTTTATACCCTTAATTAGTTCTCTTTAGTCATGTTATAATAACAAGAAAGGAGGATTTACTATTGAACCGATCACCATTACCTGTTAAACGCTGGGGCGTTCTTGATACTATTAATCTCTGCCTGATGATTTTTGTCTGTCTATTTGTCGTCGACTTCCAACATAATCCGCTGATTTCGTGGCTTGTCATAGCCGCCTTCGGAATATGGGCACTCACTGTGCTCGCGCGGAATATTTATCTGTCAAAATATCATAAGCAATGAGCGGAGAGAAGGGATTATGCCTTCTCTTCAAGTTTTTTCAGCGCTTCATAGTATTTGTCATCGATGGATTTAATCTGCTTTGTATTTTCAAGAATACTTTGAATCGGCATGTGCTGGAGGCTCTTTTCAATACCCATCGCATGTTTACGTTCTTTGTAGTAATTGATCAGACTATAGTCTATTTCCGTCTGCGCTGTGCGCATCTGAATCACATCTGCTGAGCTGATGTTCGTCTTGTTCAGTTTCTCCACATGCGAATGAAGCAGCGGCAGCAATGTCTTAGCAATAAAGTTCTGCTTTTCCTTAGTGCCGGCACTCCCTATTAAATACCCGACTTTAGTCTTAAGCTCAGCGTTGTTGGCATTGATCACATCGGTCAGGGCGTTATAATCTGCCTGTTCTTTCTTGTTCTTCACTGCACGTGCAGCGAACTGCTCGCTCTTTTCCTTGTTTTTCTCAAACACTTTCGTGTAGCCGAGAATTTCTTCATTGGAGACGATTGATTGGTTATAAAGACTGATATATTGGTACATATCGTTGATGAACTGCTTTTTTTTCTTGAAATTATCGACATATATCTCATGAACATCAGCCACTTCTGTCGTTTTGACCTCCACGGCATCCAGCTTCTTCTCGTAGACAGCAAGCTGCGGCATGACTTTGTTGTTGAGCGCCAGCTCTATTGCCTTAAGCTTCTCTTTTTTAGCCTCAGTGACTTCCGAACCAATCAGCTGATCTGCTTTTTCAAGCTTTAACCGGTCAATCGATTTAACGAGCTTCTTTTCTTCTGATTGAACATCGGTCATCTGGGCTTTATAATCATTAATGTCTGACTTAAGTTCATTGCCGCACGCAGCAAGCATCGTTAGACATAAAAGTACAAATAGGCGAATTATTATTTTCATTTATCTTCTCCTTGCTAAACACATTATACATAAAATCATTATCAAGTTAAATACCTATCAAAAAACCGAGGTTCTACTATGCTAAAACAACGCTCTTCTTTAACGTTAAACAATGATGCCGCAGGTTATGCCCTGCGCTACCGTGAGATTGAAAATCTCCTCTTCAATTTACTCGACACACCGGTGACCGCCGTGCATCATATCGGGAGTACAGCACTTCAAGATGCCATGACATCTGCTGTCATTGATGTGCTGGTCATCGTTCCTAATCTGCATGCTATGACAACACTGGATGAGAAGCGTCTGAACAACAGCGGCTTCTACCGGCTCCACCATCCTTATAGAAAGAAATGCGTCTTTACACAGTTCACCGACTTAAAAACGCTCAATGAACAGTGCAGACTTCATGTCATAGAAGCAGACAGCGACAAAGCTGCACGGTATTTAGCAGCTCAGCAGGCGCTGGCTGCTGAGCCGGAGCTCCTCAATGCTTTCAATACTTTTAAATCGGGATTAAATACCTTGTCAAAACAAGATTATGAGGAAAAGAAATCAATATGGTTCGCCTCTCTTATCGCCAATCAGTAAAAATCTTGCTATAATAGATAGGAATTAGAATGAAAGGGCGTAACCCAGTGACTCTAAATAATTTATATGACTCATTAACTCAAGTTATTCCGGCTGCACTGATTAAAGTGGACGAGCCATTAAAAAAATATACGTATACTAAAACCGGCGGTAATGCAGACTTCTATGTTTCACCTGTTCGTTATGAAGATGTCAGTGCTGTCATGAAACTTGCACAGGACTATGACGTTCCTGTCACTTTCCTGGGAAACGGTTCGAATATCATTATCAGAGATGGTGGTATTCGGGGAATCGTGCTCAGTCTGCTGAATTTAAAGGATATCCAGGTCGAATACAATCAGATTATCGCCGGCAGCGGAGCCGCTATTATCGATGTATCAACAACAGCACGTGACCATCATCTGACCGGGCTTGAATTTGCCTGCGGTATTCCCGGCTCTGTCGGCGGTGCTATATTCATGAATGCCGGTGCTTATGGCGGAGAGATCAAGGACTGCATCGACCACGCTAAAGTCATCGATGAGAACGGAGAAATGTTCACGCTTGATAAGGAGGCACTGGCTCTCGATTACCGGACAAGTGCTATCCAGAAACGCCATCTTGTCGTTCTGGAAGCGACCTTCAACCTGGAACGCGGGGATGTCAATCTGATCCAGGCGAAGATGGCTGAGCTGACGCAGCGCCGGGAAGACAAACAGCCGCTTGAATACCCATCATGCGGCAGTGTGTTCAGAAGACCGCCGGGACATTTCGCCGGCCAGCTCATCCAGGAAGCAGGCCTGCAGGGTCATCGCATCGGCGGCGTCGAAGTCTCAAAGAAACATGCGGGCTTTATCGTCAATGTCGACCACGGGACAGCGACCGACTACGAAAACATGATCAGCCATGTCCGTGATACTGTTCTTGCTCATGCAGGTGTTGAACTGCAGCCTGAAGTGCGGATTATCGGTGAATATATATAATGAAAAAAAGCCCACAAGCGGGCTTTTTTTTCATTATATAGCGGTAACCCCGCCATCCACCACAAGTTCTGCGCCAGTCATAAATTGTGACTCATCGCTTGCCAGAAAGACGACTGCAGGTGCGACATCGTCAATTCGACCGATTCTTTTAAGCGGTGTCTTCTCCACGTACCAGTCATGGCGCTGTTCGTTCTCCAGCTGATCTTTAATCATATTTGTCTCAATAAAGCCAGGCAGCACTACATTGACCCGGACATTATACTTCGCGAAATCACCGGCTGCTGATTTAGTCATTGATCGGACTGCCCCTTTAGAGGCACCGTACGGACTCAGGCCGAGGCCGATCATACTTGCAATGGATGACACATTGATGATGCTGCCTGCCTGCTGCTCTTTCATGACAAGAATTACTGTTCTCATACCAAGATAAGTCCCCCATACATTCGTGTCCATCACACGATGGAATTCATCGATGGTCGTGTGATGATAGGACTCCACATTGCCGATGATCCCTGCATTATTGATCAGCACATCAATGCGGCCGAAGTGCTCCTTTACTTCCGTGACAATACGCTGCCAGTCAATTTCTTTGGAAATATCATGAATCATCGTCATATGGTCTTTATCTGACACGTCACGCAGTTCCGTCTCCAGTGTTTCCAGCGCCTGCACATTAACATCGGTCGCAATCACAATAGCCCCTTCTTCTGCACATAACAGCGCTTCTCTTCTGCCTTGTCCCCCTGCCGCTCCAGTAATCAGCACAACTTTTTCAGTTAAACGCATCCAACCATCCTCTCTTTTTCTTTATTGTATCGTGTATTAATGTACAAAAAAAGAGGAATGCCTCCTCTTATTTGCTGACGACGATATCTGCGTCAGGCATTGTATGCTGATTTTTAGCAGTCACATGACTGATAACCCTATATTTTCCTGGTTCGTTGAACGTGTAGTCAAGCGTATAAACACCGTCTTCTCCGTGTTCTACTTTTTCTTTGACAGATGACTTCGCATTGTTATCTTTAATAATCTCAAACATCACTTCATCTGCTTTATCGACGCTCTCTTTGCCGTAGGTGACTTTCGCTTTCAAGCTTATTTTATCACCTGCTGAGGCGCTCTTCGGTACAGTCAGTGCAACTTTAAGCGGCTCCAGTTTATCATTTGTCGCTGTCGAACCGTGTCCTGCATGACCTTGTTCATTGCTGCACGCAGTTAAAAATAATAAGGCGCCTGCTGTTAATAGAAATTTTTTCATAAGTCATCTCCTTTGAACATTATCTTCTTCTATTATGAAAATAACTGAGCTCATATACAATGACCAAATGATGACAATTTCTATTGAACCAGTAAAAAAGCCCTGACTGATAGTCAGGGCGATGAATACGATAGGACTTTACTACGCTTGCGCCACTTTCTCGTCATCGAAGATAAAGTCTTCATCTTTCAATGCTTCAACATTCAAGGCGATGACGTAGCCATCTCCTTTGACGCTGAAGAAGTCATGGTTTTTTGTACTTGTATTCAGCGCGTTCTCAATGATCGGATTGAAGCCGCGTTCTTCGAAGTACGGCTCAAAGCCGAGATTTGCCAGTGCTTTGTTGGCATTGTAAGCGACATAGTTCATCACATCATCAGTCAGCCCGATATTGTCATACAGCTTCTTCGTATAGCGCTCTTCATTTTCAAACAATGCAATCAGCAACTGATACATTTCCCGGTCCGCTTTCGTTTTCTCATCATCAGACAGCTCGTTACGCAGACTCTGTGCATCAAGACCTGTAAAGACCCCGTGAATGCTTTCATCAAGCAGAATTTTACGGATGATTTCACCTGATGTGGTCATGCGGCCCTGTCCTGCCAGATAAAGCGGATAGTAAAAGCCTGAGTAGAACAAGAATGATTCGAGGAACACACTTGCGACGCGTGCCATATACTGGTCATAGATCGATGCTTCCGGCTGCCATAATCTATGATAGCGCGCTAAAATAATATCGGATTTGAGTTTCAGTTCCGGCTGCTCCACGACCCAGACATCGAGCAGTTCATTTGTTTCCTGTGATGACAGCAGCGTCGTAAAAATATGTGAATAGCTTTTGGCATGAATCTGCTCCATCATCGCCATGAACGAGTAAACGGCCTTTTTGCGGAGGTCTTTTGTGTGCAGCATGATGAGCGGCATGCCGTCATCTGCCTGATGTGTGTCGAGACCGGTCAGTCCAGACAGCACTTTCTTGAATGTATCCTGTTCATCAGGCGTTAATTCTTTCCAGCTCGCAATATCTTTTGACACTTTGAATTCTGATTCCACCCACATTTGTGAAATGTTCTGACGCCAGAACATATTAGTCATGTCTTCCTGCGTGTTCCAGTTGACTGCTTTCATAGTAACCCTCTTTTCTTTAACTTATACCGCACAGCTCGTACATTCTTCTACACTTAACAGCTTGTTCCTTGTATAGTAAAGTGATTTCAATCCTTTATGATGCGCATACACATAAAGCCTTGATAATTCTCTCGTTGAAATCTCTGAATTGACGAACAGAATTGTTGAGATCCCTTGATCGACATGTTCCTGAATCGTCGCGATCAAATCAATCAGCTTCATCTGATTTGTCGTGAACGCTGATTTATAGAACCACATCGTTTCAGGCGATAAAAACGGCATCGGATAGAATGTTTCAGCGTTGCCGTATGTTCGTCGCTCAATCTGGTCAACTATCGGCATCACTGAACTTGTCGCATTCTGCACATAGGAAATACTCTGTGTCGGTGCGATGGCAAGGCGGTACGCATGGAACAGTCCATGCTGTTTCACCTGGTCACGCAGTTCAGCCCAGTCCGCTTCAGTCGGCACTTTAATACCATCGAATAATGCACTCACTTTCTCGAACTTCGGTGCATAGCTGTTTGACACATATTTATCAAAGTATGTCCCTGACGCATAGTCAGACTTTTCAAAGTCAGCGTAACATTCGCCGCGTTCTTTAGCGATCTCCATCGAACGTTCAATCGAATAGAAGTTCATCATCATGAAGAATGTATTGGCGAAATCTTTTGCTTCTTCTGATTCATAGGCAATCTTGTTTTTAGCGAGGAAGCCGTGGAGGTTCATCACACCGAGTCCTACAGAATGAAGTTCGCGATTCGCTTTAGCGACACCCGGCGCATTTTTGATATCTGCTTCGTCGCTCACCGTCGTCAGTGCATCCATTCCGATATGAACAGATTCTTTCACTTTTTTGGATTCCATCACATTGACAATATTCAACGACCCTAAGTTACATGAAATATCACGCTTAATGTCGTCTTCTGTACCGTAATCGTTGATGACCGATGTCTCCTGCAGCTGGAAAATCTCTGTGCAGAGGTTACTCATCTTGATCTGACCGATATTGCTGTTCGCATGCACTTTGTTGGCATTGTCTTTGAACATTAAATAAGGATAGCCTGACTGCAGCTGCGTCTGTGCAATAGTATTCAGCATTTCACGCGCGTCTTTTGATTTTTTGATAATATTCGGATTTTCGACGAGCTGGTCATACATTTCATCCAGATTGATGTCATCCAGTGTCTGACCGTATTCCTGCTCGACTGTATGCGGTGCAAACATAAAGAAGTCTTTACCATCACGTGCCAGCTCAAAGAATTTTGATGGCACAATCAGGCCGGTAGAAATCGTAGAAAGACGCAGGTCTTCATCGGCATTCACTTTTTTAGTATCAAGGAATTCAAGGACGTCATAGTGGAAGATATTCAAGTACACGGCACCAGCACCGGGACGCTGACCGAGCTGATCGGCATAACCGAACCCGCCTTCCAGTGCTTTAGCGACCGGCAGCACACCTTTTGCGACACCTTTAATGCCTTTAATCGCTTCCCCGCGGGCACGCAGCTTCGATAAGTTGATCGCGACGCCGCCACCAATCTTAGACAGCTGCTTCGCTGTGGAATCGATGTAGTTGATGGAGTTCAGACTGTCGTCAACTTCCAGCAGGAAACAAGAGACAAGTTCACCGCGGCGGGCACGGCCGGCATTCAGAAACGTCGGTGTCGCCGGCTGATAACGCTGCTCAACCATCGCATTGACCAGTTCCATCGCCTGTGCTTTATCACCTTTCGCTAAATACAGGCTGACGATGATCACATGCTGCTTGTAATCCTCCAAGTACTGCTTTTTATCATTAGTCTTCATCGCATAATCTTTGAAGAACTTACTTGCTGACATATAACTTGCAAAAGTAAAAGGCAGCGTTTCAGTGTAGTTGATAATATCCAGCAAGTCTTCTTCAGTGTACTGTTCGAACAAATTGTAGTAGAAGTTGTTATCTACAAGATAATGCAGGCGTTCCAGCGGAGAATCAAAATGAATCGTCTTATCGTTCACTTCTTCGAGGTAGACAAGCAGAGCCTCCTGATCTTTAGCAAGATCAAAGAATCCATCTTCACGGCGTTTTGTCACCTGGTTGTTCAGTTCAATATGATTGTACTTTTTTTCGTCTAGAATCTTCATCTAAATCCGCCACCTTTTTCTTGAATAGTATAGAATCCCCTTCATTGCCATGCAGCTCGAACTTCATGAGCAGCGGTACGTTGTACTGCGCTGCTATCGTATCACCGGCCCGGGCAAAGTTTTGGCCGAAATTTTTGTTGCCGCTTGCAGCAACGCCCCTCAAATACGAATGATGCTTCATTAAAAAATCAGCAACCGGCTGCGGTACTTCTCCGAAACCAAATGTTCCTGTCACTAAAATATAAGGTTCACAGACATCGCCGACGTCAGTCAGAGGGACTGCATCGACGCCTGCTCTATTGAGAAACCTTGTAATATTTCCTGTTAATGAGTAATAAATAATCTTCATAGTCATCACTCCGATATGTATCACACACTTTTGCGGCTAATACAATGAATAACACTATATATAGTGTTAGCTATCAAATACAACCACAATATATACGAAGTATTATAGCACGTTTGTTCCCCGTTTCAATCTATCATAACCTAAATTTTATAAATTATTAGGCTTGACTTTCTATAATTTTCGTCAATCCATTGCCCCATGTGACTTTGCAAATTTCATTAAATTTTTGTGACTTCAGAAAATATATTTACTCTGAGAGTTTCTCGTTTCAATCTAATATTTCTAGTTTAGCCGAAAGTTTTTGTGATAGAATAAGAGGTAAATTTTCTGAAACTGTAAGTATAAGGAGAAAACTATGAATAATCAACAGAAGGGCATCATGTGGCTGCTGATCGCCTCGCTCGGTTTCAGTCTGATGGGAGCATTTGTCAAACTGTCCGGTGAGCTGCCGGTCATGCAGAAGTCGCTATTCCGCAACTTAGTCGGCATGATTATTCCGCTGTATTTTGTCATCAAGCATCATGAACGTCTGTTTGGCAGCCTGAACAATCAGCCGCTGCTTATGGCGAGAAGTATATTCGGGCTTGTCGGCGTGCTCCTGAACTACTATACGATTGACCGCATGTTACTTAGTGATGCGGATATGCTGAATAAACTGAGTCCTTTCTTTACCATTATATTATGCGCTGTATTTCTGAAGGAACGCATTCAGAAGTATCAGGCGGCGGCTATCATTGTCGCGTTTGCCGGGACACTGTTCATCATTAAACCGACTTTTTCCAGCGATATTTCAGTTTCTTTCATCGGAATACTCGGGGCGCTGTTTGCCGGCCTTGCTTATACGACGCTTAGAGTGCTCGGTCCTAAAGAGAAATTTTATACGACAGTCTTTTATTTTTCATTTTTTTCAACTATCGTACTAGTGCCGTTTGTCATCACTCATTATGAACCGATGACGATGACACAGCTTGTTTATTTGCTGCTGTCAGGTATCTTTGCGACTATGGGGCAGTTCGGCATTACAATCGCCTATCAGTTTGCACCGGCGAAAGATATTTCCATCTTTTTCTATGCAACCGTATTGTTCAGTGCTCTTATTGGATTTCTTATGTTCCACCAGCATCCGGATATCTTCAGCTATATCGGTTATATCATTATTTTCAGTGCGAGTTACTACATGTTTCAGAAAACAAAAACTAAAGGAGACTTATCATGACAGGAAGAACAAACGACGAACTAAAAGATATTACATTGCTCGGCAATCAGAATAACGTCTATGAATACAGTTACGATCCGGATGTCCTAGAATCATTTGATAATAAACATCAAGGACGTGACTACTTTGTTAAATTCAACTGCCCGGAATTCACCAGTCTCTGCCCGATTACCGGCCAGCCTGACTTTGCGACGATTTACATCAGCTACATCCCAAACGTTAAGATGGTCGAATCTAAATCATTGAAGCTTTATTTATTCAGCTTCAGAAACCACGGTGACTTCCATGAGGACTGCATGAATATCATCATGAATGATCTGATTAAGTTAATGGACCCCCACTATATCGAAGTATGGGGTAAATTCACACCGCGCGGCGGAATTTCCATCGACCCTTATACGAACTACGGCAGGCCTGACACGAAATACGAGGAGATGGCTTCCTACCGACTGATGAATCACGACCTCTATCCGGAAACGATTACAAACCGGTAATATTACTCTTAAACGAAGTTGTCTAAAAAATCTAAAAAGAGTAGAATAGTTACGTTGTTACTTATTTAATTGAAAAGAGGTATTATCATGTCAGCTCGTCACACGCGTGAGGAAGTCGTCAACAGTATGCCGAGAACCGGCTTCTTCGGACATCCAAGAGGACTTATCACTTTAATGCTTACAGAATTCTGGGAGCGCTTCAGCTATTACGGCATGAAAGCCATTCTCGTCTTCTATCTTTATTACAGCGTCGCTAAAGGCGGTTTCGGAATTGAGGAAGGTTTTGCGCTTCAAATCGTTTCAATTTACGGTGCATTAATTTATATGAGCGGTATTATCGGCGGCTGGATTGCTGACCGGTTACTTGGTACAAGACATTCAATCACTATCGGTGCCGTGCTGATTATGATCGGTCATATTCTGCTGTCACTGCCGAATAACTTTACACTGATGCTCGTCGCCCTGTTATTCATTATATTGGGGACCGGGTTGCTGAAACCTAATATTTCATCAACAGTCGGAGAGCTCTATCATAAGAATGACAGTCGTGTTGATGCAGCCTTCACTTTATTCGTTATGTCTATTAACCTCGGTGCTTTTCTGGCGCCGCTTGTCGTCGGTTCATTGCAGATGAACATCGGTTTCCATGCCGGCTTTGCGGCAGCAGCAATTGGTATGTTCTTCAGCCTTATTGCTTTTGTCATCATGTCAAAGCGCTCACTTGGTCTTGCCGGACTAGATGTACCGAATCCGATTACACCGGAAGAACGCAAGAAGACCATCACATACCTGCTTGTTATCGTTCTGGTCTTTGCGCTTTACTTCGTCTACCTGGCATGGCGCGGACAGCTTGATCTGCCGCACTTCGCCAATATGATTACATTTCTCGGCGTCGTCCTGCCGGTCATCTACTTCACTCTGATGATCATATCACCTAAAACATCAAGCGTCGAAAAATCGCGTGTCACAGCTTACATCCCGCTGTTTTTAGCTGCTGTTGTGTTCTGGATGATTCAGGAGCAGGGTTCAACCGTTCTTGCTAATTTTTCTGATAAGAAGACACAGCTTGATTTGAACGTCCTGACAAATGGCGCTATCGATTTTCGTATTCCGGCTGCATGGTTCCAGTCACTCAATCCATTGTTTATCGTCACACTAGCACCTTTATTCTCGATTCTCTGGACTAAACTCGGTAAACGCAATCCATCAACAGTCGTTAAGTTTGCGATTGCACTCATTCTTGCCGGTTTAAGCTTTATGATTATGATTATGCCGCTTCAAAGTGGTGTTCAGCTGATTAATCCATTATGGCTTGTTCTCAGCTTCCTGCTCGTCACACTTGCGGAGCTCTGCTTATCACCGACGGGTCTGTCAACAACGACTAAACTTGCGCCTGAAGCATTTACAGCACAGATGATGAGTATCTGGTTCCTGTCCAATACGATGGCGCAAGGATTAAATGCACAGCTGGTGAATGTCTATACATCTGTTAGTCCTGTCCGTTACTTCGGAATATTCGGAGGCATCGCTATCGGACTAGGAATAATATTATTCTTCGTATCACCATTCATCAAAAAATTGATGCATGGCATTCATTAACCACTACAAGGAGCAGAATATTATATATTCTGTTCTTTTAATTTTCATAACATTCTAACTTTTAAAGGAGAGATTTATTTTGGCTTATACAAGAAAAGAGATGGTGGACAGCGTACCGCATGCCGGTTTCTTCGGCCATCCGAAAGGGCTTGGCATACTGTTCTTCGTTGAGTTCTGGGAACGCTTCAGTTATTACGGGATGCGTGCTATCCTCGTTTACTATATGTATGATAAAGTGATCAACGGCGGCCTTGGGATGGACCAGACGACCGCTGCCAGTGTCGCATCGATGTACGGCGCACTGATCTTTATGACTGGTATTATCGGCGGCTGGCTGGCTGACCGTGTCATCGGCTCAAGAAAGTCACTGCTCATCGGCGCACTGCTCATTATGGGCGGCCATATCGCGATGAGTCTGCCGTTCGGTGTACCAGCATTTTTAGCGTCCATGCTGCTGATCATCGTCGGGTCCGGACTGATGAAACCGAATATTTCGAATGTCGTCGGCGGTCTCTATGACAAGAATGACAGCAGAATGGATGCAGGCTTCGTCATCTTCTATATGTCTGTCAATATGGGTGCGTTGTTGTCACCATTCATCGTCGGCGCACTGCAGAAGAACTATAATTATCATCTCGGCTTTCTTGCAGCGGCTATCGGTATGGCACTTGCGCTCATCATCTATCTGATATTCAACAGACGTTCCCTCGGTTTAGTCGGTCTGGAACCGACGCATCCACTGTCCGCTGCTGAGAAAAGCAGATATTCAAAAATGATTATCGGTGCTGTGATAGCTGTTGCAGTCGTACTGATCGCCGCTCAATTGACAGGCGTGCTGTCATTCCGCACCTTCTCAGTCGTTGTGACTGTGCTTGGAGTCATCCTTCCTGTGCTGTACTTCACAACTATGTTCCGTAGTCAAGATGTCACTGCTACTGAACGCTCAAGACTGCTCGCTTACATTCCGCTGTTTATCGCGGGTGTCATGTTCTGGTCTATTCAGGAACAAGGCGCAAACGTGCTGAGCATATTTGCCAACGAACGCACACAGCTTGACATGAACAAAGTGTTCGGATTCAACTATATTGTTCCGGCTGCCTGGTTCCAGTCCATCAACCCGTTCTTCATCGTGCTGCTTGCCCCTGTCATTTCAGCACTCTGGGCAAAACTTGGTAAATATAATCCATCAACACCACTGAAGTTTGCAATCGGTCTGTTGTTTGCCGGTGCTTCGTTCCTGATTATGGTGATTCCGACGATGAGCGGCGGCCATTCACTGTATCATCCAATGTGGCTTGTCACATCATTTTTGCTGTGTGTCATCGGTGAACTCTGCTTGTCTCCTACCGGTTCTTCGGTTTCCGTCAAACTGGCACCTGAGGCCTTCAGTTCACAGATGCTTAGTCTCTGGTTCTTGACGAATGCCACTGCTCAGGCTATCAATGCCCAGCTGGTCAATCTTGTGGCACCGCTCGGTTACGCTAATTACTTCGCGTTCATCGGTGGTCTCGCCATCATCTTATTTGTGCTGATGATGTTATTGAACCGCTGGATTTCGCGCCATATGGAAGGGATCCATTAATTTTTCAGCACGTGCTCCGGCGCGTGTTTTTTATTTGGAAAAAGGGTACAGTATAATAAAAACGAGGTGTCACTATGGCAAGCTTTACAAACGGAATTTTATTCTATCATGACAGTGCAGGACAAGGAGAAGTGACCGAGACTATCGGAGAAGTCACGAAAAATCTTGTAAAGATGTGTCAGTCGCTCACTATATATAAAAGCGAGGAGAAAGGCGATATTATCGATTACTGCCATAAGATCAAAGAAGAACAGCTGCCGTTTGATGTGATTTACTTACTGGGTGGTGACGGCACGGTGCACGAACTGATCAACGGGGTGATTGCAGCAGAGCTTAACCTGCCGATCGGCATTCTGCCGGGCGGTACGTTTAATGACTTCACGAAAACTTTGAATCTGCCGCCTGAGCCCGTTGCCGCCTCACAGGCATTGCTTGAAGCTTCAGTCAAACATATCGATGTGATGAAAGTGAATGACAGATACGTTCTTAATTTTGTCGGTCTCGGCCTTATTGTCGAAAACTCTGAAGGCGTTGCAGAAGATGCCAAGAGCAGAATCGGTAAATTCAGCTACTTGATGTCGACACTGAAAAATGTCACCAATCCGACTTTCTTCGACTATAAAGTGACGGTTGACGGTAAACTCATTACAGGCAGCAGTTCCATGATTATTACAGCCAACGGCCAGTTTGTAGGCGGCAACCGTATACCGCTGACGGAGCTTGCGGCGGATGACGGTATTCTTAATGTGTTCATCTTCAAAGAGTCCGGTATCAAGCTGTTCACAGAGCTGCTGTCCGAAAAAAGTACGGACAACTGGAATGAGCTCAGTAACAACATCGAACATTATTCCGGCTGCCAGATTACGATAGAGACCGCAGAGACGATGGCTGTCGATGTCGATGGTGAAATTGATATTGAGACACCGCTGCAGATTGACATGCTCACTAAGCGCCTGCGGATGTTTACAGGGAACAAAACTTTTTAACAGTAAACATGCTGCATATAAAATACCGGCCGCAGCGCTGCGGCCGGTATTTTATTTGTCATTAAGAAAATAAGCTTCTACTTCCTGCCAGCTGTGCACACGGTCAAAGCCCTCTTCATGGATGTTGTGAGCGGCATTGTACATAATGCCTTTACCTTTGAATGCCCGGAGCTGCTTAGGATTGTCATCAATTAAGTAATCTGTGCCGACAATGCCTTTATTCCCGCAGAAAATAAAGTGCTGCGGATCAAGAAACGGAAAATGTTCCAGCAGCCATTCATACTTGGCATCGAAAGACGTCGGAACATCCATCGCTGCTGTCGCGATATAAACGTCATAATGCTCTGTCAGACGTTTGACGACGCGGACAGCATCCGGGAACACTTCCAGATCTCTGAAAAATTCACGGTCAAGCAGTAGCTGGGACAGCGTGTCTACATGCTGCGGGTGCATATCTCTCAGCTTAATACCCTGCAGCTGCTCAAGCGTCACTGTTTCACCTGACTCCTCATTGAATTTGAAGATGACTTTCTTCAATGTATCTGCCAGCACTTCATCCATATCTATCGCAATTGTTTCTCTCGTCATAGTGTTCATCCCTTCATTTTTTTATGCAAAGTAATCTTCCAGCGCTTTAATGACAACCGTATTCTGCGCTGCCGTGCCGATTGTAATCCTCACTCCAGCCGGCGTCGGCCGTGCAATAATACTTGCATCAAGTAAATAGTCGTTCAGCTGCTTGATGTCTTCTGTCTCCACAAGTACAAAGTTGGTCTGAGACGGCAGCAGATATTTGCTGACCTCAGAAGCAAAATAACGCTGTCTTTCCACTGCATTCCGCTGCTGAACTGTTGTCAAGTACGACTGATCCTGCAGTGCAGCGTCCGCCGCTGCAAGTGACAGCGACGTCACATTGAACGGCAGTTTGACATGATGCCATAGATACGTCCAGTCATCAGAAGAAACGGCGTAGCCGACACGTAATGCGGCAAGTCCGTAAGCTTTCGAGAATGTTCTTAAGATGATCAGATTTGGATAAGCTGCACGCAGTGCGAAGCTGTCCGGGTAATCAGTTGCCGTCACATATTCTGCGTAAGCTTCGTCCAGCACGACTGGAATATCCCCTGCTTGATCAAGAAATGCAGTCAGTTCTTCTTCTGAGAAATAGTTGCCGGTCGGATTATTCGGATTGCACAGCCAGATCAGCGCGGTGTCAGCAGAAATTTTAGCGCTGAGCGCCGTCAAATTAAATTTGCCATCTGTCAGTGGCGCGGTCACAATCGTACAGTCTTCAATGACTGCATGATGCTGATACTGGACAAACGTCTGGTCACTTGTCAGTATGACGTCACCTGGTCTTAAAATAGCACGGGACAGCATCATAATCACTTCATCGAGTCCTGCACCGAGCAGTATCGACGCTTCAGCAACATCATAATGGGCAGCGATCGTCTGTTTAAGCGCTCTGCCGCTGCTATCCGGATATTCATGCAGATTTTTCAGCGCTTGCTGCAGTGCTCGCTGCACTGCAGGTGACGGTCCGTAAACATTCTCATTGGATGAGAGTTTCATCATCTCGCCGTTAATACCAAGTTCTGTCTGAAGTTCCTCAGCTGTTTTGCCAGGCTGGTAGACATTCAGTTGCTTAATCTGTGGTTTCATACGAGCCCTCCTATTTTATCAGCTGATGCTGTTTCAAATATTGCCGTGCGACATCTTCTGCTTTCTTGCCGCCGTAAGCGACATCATAGTTCATCTGCTGCATCTCTTCGTCAGTAATTTTACCGGCCAGTGTATTAAGTGCTGTCTTCACTTCAGGATGGTCTTTGATCGTTTGATTCATAAATAGCGGTGCCCCTTGATAAGGCGGGAAGAGCTGTTGATCGTCCTGCAGGACAACCATGCCGTATTTGCGGAGCTCAGCATCTGTTGAGTAAGCATCGATGACATCAATACTGCCGTTTTGTACGGCCTGATAGCGAATTTTAGGTTCCATCGTCTTGACGTTCTTCAATTGAATGCCGTATTTTTTCTGGATGCCTTTATAGCCATCTTCCCGGTCGTTGAATTCAAGTGTAAATCCGGCCTTAATGTCATTTTTCACTTTAGCCAGGTCAGATATTGTCTTTAAGCCGTGCTGCTCGGCGTACTCTTTTTTCACGGCCAGCGCATAAGTATTGTTGTATTTCATCGGTGCTAACAGCGCCATGCCGTATTTTTTATCAATGGATGTTTTCGCCTGTTTGAATACTTCCTGTTCAGTTGTTCCCGTCGGCTGTTCTTTCGTCAGTTCACCGAGGACCGTGCCGGTGAATTCCAGGTAACCGTCAATGTCTCCTGACTTCAGCGCGTTGAATAAAAATGACGTCTTACCGAGACCCGGCTTCACATCGACTTTAAGAGCCGTTTTGTCTTCGATGACAAACTTATACATATTCGTGATGATCTCTGGTTCTGTGCCAAGTTTGCCGGCGATCTCCAGTTTGTCACTGCCGCGGTTGAACAGCGGCAGCACTGCTACAACGACGCACAGAGCTGCAAGAACTGCCAAAATGATGCCGATGTTCTTGTAGGATAGCCGCTGCATAACACGCAGTATGCTGTCAAAGAACACAGCAAGTATTGCAGCCGGAATGGCACCAAGCAGTATTAACGATGTATTATTGCGGTCGATCCCCAGCAGAATCAAGTCACCGAGACCTCCTGCACCAATGAATGCGGCAAGTGTCGCTGTACCGATAATCAGCACCATCGCTGTCCGTATTCCCGCCATAATGACAGGCATCGCAAGCGGCAGTTCGACTTTTGTCAGCCGGCGGAACGGGTTCATCCCGATGCCGCTCGCCGCTTCTTTCAGTGATGGATCCACTTCTTTAATGCCCGTGTATGTATTGCGCAGAATCGGCAGCAGTGCATAGATGACAAGGGCAATGATTGCTGGGATCCGGCCGATACCAAACAGCGGAATCATCAGCCCGAGCAGAGCGAGTGACGGAATAGTCTGGAGTACTGCTGCAATATTGATGATCGGTTCTGCGATCTTCTGTCTTCTCGTCAGCAGAATACCGAGCGGCACCGCAATCAGCATGGCGATCAGCAGAGCGATGAATGACAGCTGAATATGCTCGAATAAAGCAGTAAGCAGTTCACCTTTACGTTCTGTCAGTGTGTTCATTAAATCGTTCATGAAGGTTGTCCTCCTTTACTTAACTGCGTGAACACTGTGCTTCTTGTGATGGCACCTATGTACTTGTCCCCGCTCTCTATATTGATCCGCTCATGCGTCTGCAGCAGGTCGTATATCTCTTCCATTCTCGTGTCAGCAGGCATGACCTGAAACTGCGGGTCAAACGGCAGAGGTGTGGCAAAGTTTTCAGCGTAGTATATTCTGCCTGCCATATTGCCGATAAATGATTTCACGAAATCGTTTTTCGGATTTTTCATAAACTCTTCAGGCGTACCGATCTGTTCGATACGGCCTTCATTCATCAGGCAGATGCGGTCACCCAGTTTAAATGCTTCAGCAATGTCATGCGTGACAAAGATAATTGTCTTTTTGATTTCTGACTGCAACTTAAGCAGATCATCCTGCAGCTTCTCACGGCTGATTGGATCGAGGGCACTGAACGGCTCATCCATCAAAATGACCGGCGGGTCAGCCGCGAGGGCGCGCACGACACCGACACGCTGCTGCTGGCCGCCGGACAGTTCGGCCGGATAACGATGCCGATACTGTTCAGCAGGTAGACCCGTCATATTCAGCAGCCGGTCGACTTGGCTGTCAATGTCAGCCTGCGACCATCTCTTCATCAATGGGACTTGGGCGATATTATCGCGGATGGTCATATGCGGAAACAGAGCAATCTGCTGCAGCACGTAGCCGATATCCCAGCGCATCTCATCAAGTTTATAGCTGCTGATTGGTCTGTCCTTGAAATAAATATAGCCGGTTGACAACGGGATAAGACGATTGATCATTTTGAGAGTCGTCGTCTTGCCGCAGCCTGAAGGACCAATCAGGACGAAAAACTCTCCTTCTTTAATATTCATGGAGACATGATCCACTGCATGCTTATCTCCATATATTTTTGACACATTATCGAACTTTATCATGACGTCACCCCGCAAGTTAGTTGTTACAATCTATTGTAAGCCTATCGCCGCTATCTTGCCACTGACAGATAGTCATTGATACAATCAATGAACTGCGGACAATAATGCTTCAGCTTATAGCTGCCTACCCCCTCAATATGAATCATCTCCTGCTTCGTTGTCGGCATCTTCTTGGCGAATAACGTCAGCGTATGATCGGAGAAGATGGTAAACGGCGGCACATTCAGCTCTGAAGCCAGCTGCTTTCTCACTTTTTTCAGCTGACTGAAGAGCTGCTCGTTGACTTCAGTCACTGTTTTAATCGTCACTTTTTCTTTGTAATTAATCGGTTCATAGTGAGTCATCACTTTTGTCTGCCCCATGATGACTTCTTTCGCTGACGGATGACAGATCATTCTGCCGTTCACTTCATGAATATAACCATTGAACAGCAGCGTATCAATAAATCTTGAGATGTCCTTTGTTTCATAGTCTTTCAGCAGACCGAAAGTACTGAGCTGATGGTAATGATAATCTTTGATTTCATGATCATCTTCCCCTCTCAGCACTTTAATGAGCAGCAGACGGTTCACCGGCTCTTTCATGCGGATCAGGCAGCTTAAAATCTTCAGCGCCTCAGTCGTCATGTTATAAGAGCCTTGACGCAGACAGTTGCCGCACTTGCCGCATGGTTGTAAATGCTCATCCGGGTTAAAGTAATTGATGATTGTTCCTTGCAGGCACTGTGTTGTCTTCGTATAGTGCACCATCTTCTCAAGCTTCTCTTTCTTCTTCTCCTGAATCGCTTCATCGCTCGTGCTGATGAAGAACTGCTGCAGTCTAATATCCTGGTCACTGAACAGCAGAATACATTCACTGTCCAGGCCGTCCCGTCCGGCGCGGCCCGCCTCCTGATAATAGGATTCCAGGTCCTGCGGCATGTTGTAATGAATGACGTAACGGACATTGGATTTATCAATCCCCATGCCGAATGCATTCGTCGCAATCATAACCGGGCAGTCATCGTTGACGAACTTCGCCTGGTTTTCCTCACGCTCGGCCTTTGGCAGACCGGCGTGATAAAGAGTGTGATCAATATTCAGATGATTAAACTGCTCACTGAGCGCCTCGACCTGTTTTCTTGTTCCGGCATAGATGATGCCTGAGTCATGCCGGTGACTGCTGACGTACTCCCGCACCATCTTCTCTTTCTGATAAGTCGGGTCAACTTTAAATGCCAGGTTATCACGTCCTGTGCTTGTTTCGATGACGTGGTCATCTGCTATGTTTAACAGTGACTGTATATCTTTTTTGACGTCGACTGTCGCCGTAGCGGTCACCGCAAGAAACGGACAGCTGAACCGGCCGATAAAATTGATGACCTGCCGGTAGCTCGGTCTGAAATCATGACCCCATTTGGAGATGCAGTGTGCTTCATCAAAAGCGATCAGCTTAATATCAAGCTGATTCAGCATCTGCCTGAAAGTCAGCTGATTGAATCGTTCCGGCGCCACATAAAGAAACTGATAGCGGTTATAGGCAAGACCTGTCATGATTTCCCGTTCTTCGGCTGCTTTTAAGTTGCTGTTCAAATAAGCGGCACTGATCCCTGAGGCGTTCAATGTATCGACCTGATCTTTCATTAATGAAATCAGCGGGCTGATGACAAGCGTAAGGCCCCCTTTAATAATGCCCGGCACTTGATAACAGATGGATTTCCCTCCACCTGTCGGCAAAATCCCGAGTGCTGACTCATTGTCCAGCACAAATGATATTAACTCCCGCTGACCTGTACGAAATGTCTCATAACCAAAATAGCGCTGTAATATGTCTTCCACTAATGTTCTACTCCATCCGTTCTGCTAAGTCGCTCCATTCGATGAATGATTCGTCATAGCGTAAAGTTAAAGCTTCTCGTTCAGCAGTCAGTTCATTCAACCGCTCATAATTTGTTGTTTCACCGGCAATCTCAGCATCAACAGACTCGAGTTGCAGTTCGAGTGACTCAATTTCCAAGCCCAGCTGTTCAAACCGGCGTTTTTCCTTATACGATATGCGGCTCTGCTGTCTTGGCTTTACAGTCGCCGGCTGCACTTTAACAGCGGAAGCCTTGTCCTTCTTCGCTGTTAAATAATCGTCAAATTCTCCGAGTAATGTCTCTACTTCGCCGTCATGCAAATACCAGTATTTGTTCACGACTTTATCCAGGAAATAGCGGTCATGGCTGACAGTGATCACGGCACCGCTGAATTCAGACAAATAGTGCTCAAGAATAGTCAGTGTCTCTGTATCGAGATCATTCGTCGGCTCATCCAGCAGCAGCACATTCGGTCCTTCAATCAGTATGCTGAGTAAGTACAGGCGCTTCTTCTCTCCGCCTGACAGCCGGTGAATCAATGTCCCGTGGGTGCTTGACGGAAACAGAAACCGTTCGAGCAGCTGCGTGACAGAAATCTTCGTGCCGTCAGACTGCGTGGCTTCCTCTGCTTTTTCCCGCAGAAAGTCAATGACTCGCATCTGTTCATTCATACGGGCATTGCTCTGCTTGTAATAGCCGACTTTAACCGTCTGTCCGACTTTCAAGTGACCAGTGAAGTTTTCAAGCTCCATCGCGAGTATGTTCAACAGCGTTGACTTGCCTGTCCCGTTCTCGCCGACAATACCAATCCGGTCAGTCGTCTGAACGATAGTGCTGAAGCTGTCAAACAATGTCCGGCCGTTGAATGCCATCCCGATATTCTCCAGTTCAAATACTTGTTTACCGAGCCGCTGGTGGCTCAAATCGACAGCCATCTCATCTTTAGAAATATGTCCTGCTACTTTGTCTTCGATGGACTTGAAGCGTTCAATACGGGCCTGCTGTTTTGTCGAGCGGGCTTTCGCGCCTTTACGCATCCAGGCGAGCTCCTGCTTATAGAGCTGCTTTTCTTTATGCTGCACGCGTTCAAGCGTCGCCTCTTCTTCAGCCTTGCCGACAATATAGGCATCATAGTTTCCAGGATACTGATACGTCCGCCCGTTTCTCAGTTCAATGATGCGGTCAGCTGTCTCATTCAAGAAATAACGGTCATGGGTGACGACAAGCACCGATTTTTTATAGCTCTTAATAAACTGAATGAGCCAGGCGATGGATTCAAAATCCAGATGGTTGGTCGGTTCATCAAGCAGCAGCAGATCCGGTTTCTCAAGCAGGGTCCGGGCAAGTGCCACCCGCTTCTGCTGGCCGCCGCTCATTGTCTTCAGCGGTGATGTATGATCCATAATTCCGAGCTTCGTCAGAATCGTCCGGGCTTCTGCCTGATAGCTGAAGCCATCTACAGCATCCAGCTGCTGCTGCAGCTTGTTGAAGCGATGCATCACCGCTTCAGAAGTATCATGGGCCATCAGCTGGATGACTGCTTCATACTCATTGAGCAGACGTACGACCGGGCTGTCCTGATCCATTACATTGGCCAGTGCATTGTCCTCGTCACTTAGCACAGGGTCCTGGGCAGCGTAGCTGATCTTATAATGATTAGGATGCGTCACCTCGCCGTCATGCGGCTCAATTTCTGCGATACATTTAAGCAGTGCACTTTTGCCGGTGCCGTTGATGCCGACTAATGCTACTTTTTCACCTTCAGCGATACTCAGACCGACATCGTGAAAAATCGTTTTGTCACCATACTGCTTCATTAATTTCTCAATTTTATATGCTTCCAAAGTTAGGCCTCATCTCGTCTAATGTGTTATGATTTATAAATGAAAATCTCAATATAATATTATACACTTTTTTTAATAAGGAGGTACGTATGTACGACTGGTTTAGTCAATTATCACCTGTTATCCAGGCACTGATTGCCGGAATTTTCACCTGGAGTTTAACGGCTGCTGGTGCTGCTGCTGTGTTCTTCGTGCGCGGCGTCAATAACAAGCTGCTGAACACGATGCAGGGTTTTGCAGCGGGCGTCATGATTGCAGCCTCATTCTGGTCACTGCTCGCCCCGGCACTCGAATTCAGTGAAAAGGCGGGGAATATCCCGTGGATACCGGCAGCTGTCGGCTTTCTGCTCGGCGGGATGTTTATCCGCGGCCTTGATTTCATTATTCCCCATATGCATAGAGAAGGCTCAGAAGGACACAGGCAGGAAGGCGTCAAAAGTAACTTAAAGCAGTCAACACTGTTACTGCTCGCAATCACATTACATAATATTCCGGAAGGACTGGCACTCGGTGTTGCGTTCGGTTCCATTATCCATCATGACCATACTGCGCTGCTTGCAGCAATCGGTCTTGCGATCGGTATCGGTATTCAGAACATTCCGGAAGGGACAGCGCTCAGCCTGCCGCTCTATGCAGACGGCAAGTCGAAGGGCAAGGCATTCCAGCTCGGACAGGCTTCAGCACTTGTAGAACCGCTGTTCGCCGTCATCGGCGCTGCTGCTGTCTTACTTATTACACCGTTACTGCCTTATGCTTTAGCATTTGCAGCGGGTGCGATGATTTTTGTCGTCGTAGAAGAACTGATTCCAGAGTCACAATCCGGTAATAATACAGACCTTGCGACACTCGGCTTAATGCTCGGCTTCACTATCATGATGATACTGGACGTATCGCTCGGTTAACCAAAAATCCCCTGAACAAAAGTTCAGGGGATTTTTCTTTAATGATTATTCTTTACTTACCGTACCATTAACATAGTTGTATTTCATCGGATTGATTTTCTTGAATTCCGGATTTTTATAGAATCTCATCAAATCACCATTTAACAGACTATCTGATACTTCAAGTTCAGTTTCTACTTGGTTTTTGATTTTCTCTGCATTTTTCTTATCTTGTTCATCTGTTAGCGGCTCGTTCGTTTGATTGTTGTAATATACTCCATTGATTGATTTATATTGAGGAGTGATATAATCACCATTTCTGAAGACAACGGTCTGATTATGTTTTTTAGAGAATAAATCAGTACCGAAAACGATGTAAGGTTTCGCATCGATTCCTGTTAAGTGAAGGAGCGTCGGCATTACATCTACTTGACTTGCGTAAGTTGGATCAACATGTCCTTTAATACCAGGGACTTTCAGGAATAAACCTGTACGCTGCAGATCCATGAATTTCGTCGGTGTAATGTCCTGACCAAGCAGTTTAGCCATCGCTTTATTATGGTTTTCTGAGATACCATAATGGTCACCGTAGATCATGATGACTGAGTTGTCATACAGTCCTTCTTTTTTAAGCTCTGTAATGAACTGTTTTATTGATTCATCAAGATAACGGGCTGTTTGGATGTATCCGTCGACTGTCGGGTTCCCTGTATTCGGTGAAGCGATAGTCGCGTCTTTCTTGCTTACTGTAAACGGATAATGGTTGGTCAATGTCAACAGATGCGTGTAAAACGGCTGTTTCTCTGCTTTCAAGTAAGGTATAGATTCCTTGAAGAATTCTTTGTCTTTCAAGCCTAAGTTCTCAAGGTTGTCAGGACTCATATCATAATACGATGCATCGTAGAACTTATCGATACCGAAATGTTTATAAATCTGGTCTCTGTTCCAGAATGTTTTGTAGTCGCCGTGCATGACTGATGTGTAATAGCCTTCCTGCTGATTCAATATCGCAGGCAGTGACTGATACGTGTTATCACCTTTCAGTGAGAACGCAGAACCTTGCGGCAGCCCGTAAATACTATTATCCATCGTCAGTTCAGCATCAGAAGTTTTCCCTTGGCCTGTTGAATGGAAGAAATTGCTGTAATAGATGAAGTCCCCATTGCCTTTTGTCAGCTGATTCAGGAATGGTGTCACTTCTTCTCCATTAACTTTCAGTCCGAGCAGGAAAGTCTGGAAGCTTTCCAGATGGATTTTAATGATGTTCTTCTTCTTGGCGATGCCGAAATACTGTTGATTCGGTTCAGCATATTTTGTTTTTGTGTACGATCTTACTTTAGCAAGATCATCTTCACTTGCCATTGCTTTTTGCTGGTTATTTTTAATCGTCTTGACACCGTCGTACACCGTAAAGTTGTACGGTCCTAAATATTTGACTAAATATTTGTGGTCAAATGTCCGGGTCAATAATTCCGGGCGGTCTGATTCAGCAAACGCCAGGTTAAGGAAGAACAGTGCGACTGCTATTCCCATTAATACCGGTACGAATTTACGCTTGAATGCTTTTGTATTGAGCCACTGTTTTCTAAACAGCAGAACGAACAGATAAATGATCGTGTCGATAAAGTAGACGAAGTCATACCATTGGAATGAACTCCATACAGCTCCTGACATAGAATCGACATTACTTACTTGATTCAAAGTGCTGAATGTCAAGAAATCAGAGAAGAATCTGAAGTAAACGACATTGGAATAAAGCAGTAATGTCAGAAAGAATCCTGCTGTAAAGACCAGCCAGAATGCTTTACGACCTTTAAAGAATAAAAACACACTCAAAATAAGTGCGACAAGACTATAAGGATTCATCAGTAATATTAAATTTTGTACTATGCCTTTTACGCCGAGTGACAAATCGATATAGTATGCGAAATACGTTTTTATTGAAATGGTCAATAATGTCAGCAGGAAGAAGACAAAAATACTTATTTTACGTTCCTTCATAAGTTTTCCTCCATTAAATAAAATTGGTTGAAATAATTGATTGAGATGACTAGTGTCCCAGGGATCATTAATAAAATTTACTTTAAATTATCATGCTTAATAAATATCAGCCGGAATTTGCGTTACAACATATAAATTTAAACCTTTTTTGGCCAAATATCAATTATAAGACCGCATTTTTAGACGAAAAATTGTAAAATGTGAACTTATCATGTCAATTATGTAAATTTTTCATTGATGCTTTAAATGATAGTTAATCTGCAGCAGCAGACTTTTCACCCAAGTTTCGTAAGATTTCTCTGATAAGGCATGTTCTTCCAGTGTCTCCCATTTAAAGATCAGCTTTGAACCGGGTTTCTTCTGCGACAGCTTCGGCAGATGATAAGGCGCAATGGTCGCAATCTGCGGGAATTTACCAGGCCGCTCCACATCGTTCTGAATGACGATCAGCCTGCCTTCTGGACTAAGCTGCACCGCCCCCCGGCAAATAGGCTGCTCTGCCACTGCAATTTCATGCGCTATATGATCACCGTCCAGCATGAATCCTGTCCGGTCGAACTGCTGTGAAACTTCGTACACTTCTTCAGCGAGCAGCTGCTTCTGGTCCGCCGTCAGCTGAACCGTGTAATCAGTCTCAGCAATGTGGAAGACATCAGAGTAATAGATGCGCGCCAGACTGTAGCGGTCGATTCCCCAGCTGCTCTCCTTCTGATGAACGAGCTGGTACAGCAGTGTCTTCTGGACATCCGTATACTGCCGGGACAGTTCAATAACGTCGCCGTCTTTGATCAGTCCTGTCAAACCATCGATTGATGCGTTCAATGTCTTATTGATTTTCAGCTGCATACCGCCGCCGACTGCCATATAAGCGCGCGTTCCTTTATCAGGTGTGCGGAACATCAGCGTATCGCCGCGTTCCATTAAATGCAGCTTGTAAGGAGCAACAGGCTTATCTTTCGTATAAGCTTTAAAGTCTGCTCCAGTAAGCGCAATTAAAGTGGGTTCATCAAAGTGGATGACTGGTGCGACAAACGTCATTTCGAGCGTTGCCGTATCAAGCGTGTTGCCTACCAGTGCATTGGCCAGTGTATGGGCAAGTGGATCACTTGCTGTGTCTTTATGGAATGTTGAAAACATCCCTGCTTTTTCAAAAATCATAACAATCCCTCGCTCTTTACTTTAAAATATAAGCACGGTAAATAAAATAAGACTTTAGACTGAGGCTACCAAAAAAGTGCCCTACCTAGTGACGGTAGAACACATCTAATAGAGCCAATACTTGTTCTCTCAAACCAAATACCAGGAAACCGACTATAATCACGGAAGTAATCATGGTTAAATAGAGCCATATGAGTGCTTTATTGATATTACCTTTTTTAAGTAATAGCTGTACCTGCTGGTTGCAGTAATAAATCCAGATACATAATCCAATGAGAAGCAGTAAGCTTATAATCATAATATTCTCCTATAACGTTTCGAGGTTAATACTTTCATTCTACGCTTTTCTCTCATGAATTACCATTAATAGTTGTGATTTCACTTTCAATACGAACAACGGTCCACTCGCGGAGTGAATTGATCATCCAGAATTTCAGCGCTTCCTTTTTATTCTCATACTCGTTGAGCGTCAGATCGCGCACTTTAATGATATGTTTATCGAGCAGTTCCTGCCGCATACATCCCCGCAGAAATTTCCCGGTGCCCGGCGTATAATACTCACCATCCAGCTCGTAGACAACATTACCGATATTGAATTCAGTAATATAGCCGCGCTTGTCATAATACAGAGAGAGACTGTCTTTATCAGCGGTATAATGGTCCCGGCACGAAGTCTTATACAGCAGTCTATCTTCGTCTTCTTCATCCATCAGCCGCAGCACAGCTTTTTTATTAGCTGCCGGTGGAAGTTCCTTTATTTCATAGAACAGTTTGTCAGAAGCAGCTGTGACACGCAGCAGCGCAGCATTGTCATTTGTCAGCTGCATGATGCTGTTCAGCCGGCGTGCATGCCAGCTCATATTGAAATGCTGCAAGCTGCGCGTCAACCGGTCCAGATGATAGTCCCGTCGCTTGACCCCTGTGTCATCAATACGCATCGTTTCAATCAGATGAAAGCTGCTTTGAGTCAATTCGTCGAGTATATGCGATTTAGCTTCCATCTCTTCATATTCTTTGTCCGCTAGAGAATCAATGGTAATGCCCCCGCCGACACCGTAAGTATAACTTTTCCCGTCTTTCACAAGCGTACGGATCGGCACATTGAAAATCGTTCTACCGTCCGGCAGCATGATGCCGCAGGCGCCGCAGTATACACTGCGCGCCGAGTCTTCCAGCCTGTCGATGACGGTCATCGTACTGATTTTAGGTGCCCCTGTAATCGAGCCGCATGGATAGAGCGCTGCAAACAATTCATTCAAGGTGATAGTGTCCGGCAGCACAGCTTCGATTGTTGACGTCATCTGATAGACGGTCGGATACGCCGTAATCTCAAACAGTGAAGAAACTGTCACGGTGTTTTTCAGTGCGATTCTGCTTAAGTCATTCCTCAATAGATCGACAATCATCACATTTTCAGCGCGGTCTTTTGTGGATGTCAGAAGTTGATGGGCATTATCTTCTCCTGCTGTTCTCGGCATCGTCCCTTTCATCGGTTTCGTGTATATACGGCCTGATTGGCGGTCGTGTTCAAAGAACAGCTCGGGCGAGATGCTGATGACCGCTGCCTCGTCTTCCTCAATATAACACGTATAGTGCCCATTCTCTTTTCTGGTCAGCAGTTGATACACCGCGTACGGCACGTTATCGCTGACTGACTTTAAACGGACTGTGTAATTGACTTGATACGTATTGCCTCGTCTGATTTCCTCCTGGATTTCAGCGATGTGCTCGATCACTTGTGCTTTTGGTGTTTCAAATTCAAAAGTCATCGGCGCTGTCATCAGTTCTCCCTCAAAAGGAGCGACTGGTGCATCAAAGACATAAAAAGCAGCATACGTCTCGACTTCTTTGACGCTCATACGATCAGACCAGGCAGCTGCCGCTTCATAAGCCATATAGCCGACTACATAATGGTCCCTGCTGTATCGTTCCGCCTCCTGCAGAACGGGCGGCACTTCAGCCGGCGATCCTGCTTTCAGCACTTTAACTGGATTTTCAAAATAATAGTCTATAGGCTGATGGTCTGTAAGCGAGATAAAATGAACACAGGCTCTTATCATCGGCTGCACCTCTTCAAAAAATTAGCGAGCTGTTCCCGCCCGCAGTCCGTCAGTACGGATTCCGGATGGTACTGCACAGCTTCAATGGGGAGCGAGCGATGGCGGACTGCCATGATGACATCATCCGCTGACGCAGTAATCGTCAGGCAGTCAGGAACAACTGACGCTCTCAGTGAATGGTAGCGTCCGACAGCAAGCGGGTTTTTTAATCCTTCAAACATCCCTTGTCCGTCGTGAGTCATCATCACTTGATGCCCATGAACCGGCGGCCCCTGGACAACTTGTCCGCCGAATGCTGCCACGATCACCTGAAAACCGAGACATATGCCGAGCAGCGGATACTTGCCCTGAAACTCCCGGACAACAGCCAGGCAGAGCTCTGCTTCAAGCGGATGCCCGGGTCCCGGTGAGATGATGATGGCTTCCGGATGAAGCAGGGAGATTTCTTCAAGTGTGAGTTCGTCAGGAGTCCGGACAACAACGTCATAATCCAGCCCTTCTAAATAATGAACAATATTATAGGTAAATGAATCATAGTTATCTATCATCAGCAGCATGCTCATCATGTCCTTATCATTAATTTCTTTAAGTATAAACTTTTTTCTGTTACAATGAGAAACGAATTTAATATAAGAGGTTCCTAGCGCATACCCTCTATAAAAAACTAGTACGACATCTTGCTAGGGAAAGATGTCTTTTTTTATTGGAAAAGGTGAATATAATGAATGGACAATTATTAAATGATAAAGCACTTGTCGTCTTCAGCGGCGGTCAGGACAGCACGACATGCATGTTCTACGCGCTGAAGCATTTCAAGGAAGTTGAGCTCGTGACGTTCAACTACGGCCAGCGACATGCACTTGAAATTGAGGTGGCAGAACGCATTGCACAGGATCAGCAGTTGACACACCACGTGCTGGATATGTCGCTTCTGGCACAACTTGCACCGAACGCACTGACCGACCATACAATGGCTATTACAGCCGAAAACGATATTCCGAACACGTTTGTTCCGGCCCGTAACCTGCTGTTCATGTCATTTGCGGGCGCCCTTGCCTATCAGATCGGTGCCAGACATATCATTACCGGCGTGTGCGAAACCGATTTCTCAGGCTATCCGGACTGCCGGGACATATTTATTAAATCACTGAATGTCACGCTGAACTTGTCGATGGACAAGGACTTTGTCATTCATACCCCGTTGATGTGGCTCGACAAAACAGAGACGTGGGCACTTGCTGATTCGCTTGGTCAACTGGAGTACGTCAGAAACAATACATTAACATGCTACGAAGGCATTATCGCTGACGGCTGCGGCACATGTCCGAGCTGTCTATTACGAAATAACGGGCTCAATGCCTATATGAAAGAGAGAGAAACAACATGATACAGCAGATTTATCCCCAAGTCGCCCATAACTATCGTTTCGAGCTTAACAAAGATATGAATTTCTCAAGTGCGCATTACATTCCGCATTCTGATGCAGGTGCATGCGGCAGAGTTCACGGCCATACGTATTTCCTCAATCTCACTATTGCCGGCAATACGCTTGATGATGCAGGATTTCTCGTGAATTTCAGCACGCTGAAGCAGCTTATTCATGGCCGGTTTGATCATCAGCTATTGAATGACCTGCCTGATATTCAAGATATCATGCCCTCCACAGAAAAATTAGCGGAACGCATTCATGAATTAGTGCAGGAGCACCTGAATACACTGCCGAATAAAGCGGTCTGTCTGCAAGTGTTTTTAAGAGAGACACCGACAAGCTACGTGATTTACCGGGGTGAGCAGTCATGAAAATTCCTGTAATGGAAGTGTTCGGACCGACTATCCAGGGTGAAGGGATGGTCATCGGCCGCAAAACCATGTTCGTCCGTACGGCAGGCTGTGATTTCAGATGCAGCTGGTGCGACTCCAAGTTCACCTGGGACGGCACAGCAAAAGACGACATCCGGATGATGACGGCTGAAGACATCATGAATGAACTGAAGGCGGTCGGTGGTGATTGTTTTGACCATGTGACTATATCAGGAGGAAACCCGGCCTTGATTAAAGGACTTAGTTCACTAGTCACTTTACTTCATGCTGAAGGCTGCGAAGTGGCGCTTGAAACACAAGGCTCTAAATTTCAGGACTGGATGACGGACATCAATCAGCTGACACTCAGTCCGAAGCCCCCGTCCTCCGGTATGGTTCATAACCTGGCCGTACTGGACAGCATCATCAATCAGGTGAACAAAGAGCGCATCAGCTTGAAAGTCGTTGTCTTTGACGACGCTGATTACGCATTCGCACGGACGATTCATCAGCGTTACCCTGAGCTTAAGTTTTACCTTCAAGTCGGCAACCCTTATCTGGACGAAACAGTCAGCAATCATACAGAAAAACTGCTGGAGCGCTATGAAGAGCTGATTGACCGCGTTATGGATGATCATCAGATGAACAGCGTATTTGTAACACCGCAGCTTCATACACTGCTGTGGAGCAACAAAAAAGGTGTATAGCGCACACGAAACTGATATAATCGGCTTAATGTTTGTTTTCCAGGAGTGTGAGTTATGATTTTGCTAATGTCAATCAGCGTGATTACAGTAATCGTTCTTCACTATTTATTCAGCCGGTATTATGCTCAATATTTTATTGCTTATCTTCCGGCTGCGATGACGATGACGGCACTTATTACGTATCCGCTCTCCGGTGAAGGGAACTTCATCAACCGTGCTTTTCTTTTGACTATCGTCTGTCAGCTGTTTGTCATCATTCTGCTCTCGATGAGAGGCATGCTGCCGCTGACTGTCCGCTGCAAGCGGGAATGGACCGGTCTGACGTTAGTCATCTGCTTATTAATTCCGCTGTTGTTTTCTACAAGTGATTCATCAGTTTATTTATCGACTGCTTATTTGAGTATCAGTGTTTTTATAACAGGCTATATTCTGTTTACACTGGGCGTGATTGACCGGCCGCTGGAGCGGAGTAAAGACAGCATTTACCGGTATATGACGTACCCTGTTCGTTATGGTCTGCTGCTGATGTACAGCACGGTCATCCTGCTGACATTTTTTATGCCTTATAACTATTTATATATACTCTGGTTTCTGCTGCTCATCCTCTTTGTTTTAAGACGTGAGCAAGTAAATTAAGAAAAAATATAAGTTTTGTGTTTAACTTTTTAAGCAGGTGGTATATATACAGCATGAGAGCTTTCTCATCATAATTTAATGTTCTTATTACTTACTTATCAGGAGGAAACATACATGGGCTTAATTCTTACATTAATCATGGGTGGTCTTATCGGCTGGATTGCTGGTATGATTATGGGTACTGATATTCCCGGCGGAAAAATCGGTAATATTATCGCAGGTTTAATCGGTGCTTCACTTGGCGGCTTTCTATTAGGCAGCTGGGGTCCTTCAATCTGGGGCGTTCACATTTTACCGGCTTTAATCGGTACTATTCTTTTAATTGCGATTGTGTCAATCATATTAAACATGATGCACCGTCGTCGTTAATTAAAAAAAGAGCCTGCGGGCTCTTTTTTTTGTGCTGTCTATCCTGCTATCATTCGACAGTATATGGAATGATTTGTATACTGGAAGTATTAAGGAGGGTGACTTAAATGAACAATCATGAAATAGATTACAAAATTTATGGTGATGATATTCAATATGTAGAAATCGAACTGGATCCTAATGAAACTGTTATTTCTGAGGCCGGCAGTATGATGATGATCAAACCGGCGATTCAGATGGAAACAATCTTCGGTGATGGCGCCTCTTCCGGCGGCTCAGGGTTTATGGACAAATTATTTGCAGCCGGGAAACGTACATTGACGGGTGAAAGCCTGTTTATGACGACGTTCACTAACCGCGGTACAGGTAAAGAACATGTTTATCTGGCGGCCCCTTATCCCGGTAAAATCATTCCAATCGATCTGGACCGTCTCGGCGGTGAATTCATCTGCCAGAAAGATGCATTTTTAGGCGCGGCTAAAGGCGTCTCAGTGGGCATCGCCATCCAGAAGAAAATCGGCGTCGGCTTTTTCGGCGGTGAAGGATTTATTATGCAGCGTCTGTCAGGTGATGGCATGGCATTCATTCATGCAGGCGGTGCGATCATCCAGAAGGATCTTGCGGCCGGTGAAGTGCTGCAAGTCGATACAGGCTGTTTAGTAGGAATGACAAGCAGCGTGAGTTATGACCTGGAACGCGTTCCCGGCATTAAGACAAAGCTGTTCGGCGGAGAAGGTGTCTGGTTCGCGCGGCTTGAAGGCCCGGGCACTGTTTATGTCCAGTCTCTGCCGTTCTCCCGTTTAGCGAGCAGAATATTTGCTGCGGCGCCACCCACCGGGGCTACTAGAGGTGAAGGCAGCTCACTTGGCGGTCTCTTCGATATACTCGGCGGAGATAACTAAATAAAACAAAGAGCCGCATTGTGCGGCTCTTTGTTTTGCCCATAGTTCATGCTTATTTATCGTTTCGGCTCATAATTCAACTGGGTGAACAGTTCCTGTCGTTCGCCAGCTGTAAGATCCTGCCATTCTCCGTTTTTCAGTCCGTCGATTAAAATATTCATGACCCGGATGCGCTTCAGCCGCCGCACGTCATATCCCAGCGCCTCGCACATTCTACGGATCTGTCTGTTTAACCCCTGCATTAAAACAATATTAAAAGTATGATCGTTAATTTTTTTTACTTTCGCAGGCAGCGTCACTGTATCAAGTATCGCCACACCTTCAGCCATCTTTGTCAAAAACTCAGCGGTGATTTTCTTGTCTACTGTCACGACATATTCTTTCTCATGCTTGTTCTCTGCACGCAGTATCTCGTTGACGATATCCCCGTCATTGGTGAGCAGAATCAATCCTTCAGAGTCTTTATCCAATCTGCCGATATGAAAAATCCGCTCGCGATGACCAACGAAATCAACAATGTTCCCTTTAATATGACGTTCCGTTGTTGATGTGATGCCTCTTGGTTTATTCAGCTTCAAATAAACATAGCTGTTATCCAGCGTAACAGGCCGGCCGTCTACCAGCACTACATCACCTTCTGCGACTTGACTGCCGAGTTCCGCCGGAAGGCCGTTAATCATAATGCGGCCGTCGTTAATGAACTTATCGGCCCCCCGCCGCGATGTGATTCCTGATTCAGATAAATATTTATTGATCCTCATGATTAACCTCCAAAAAAAGAGAGACACATGTCCCTCCCGTTTGATAATATAGCGAGCTCTGCAGTGAGATAAGTAAATCAAGCTATAGCGATTATTGATAGTCCTCTTCTTCAGAACTTGTCCGTGAAGTATTGAATTCCTTATGCAGCGCAACAGATTTAATCTGATGATTCTCCGCATCCAGTATGACCCATTTATCATAGGTCGTATCCACATAATCGTCAATATCAATGTCTGGATTCTGTGCCTGCAGCCAGCCGCCGATTGTATCAATATCATCAGCGTCTTCAAATTCAATGCCAAACTGCTCTTCGATTTCATCGAGCAGTACACGTCCGTTAATCTGATACGTGTTATCCCCGGTGCGGATAATATCATTGACTTCATCATCATCGAATTCATCACGGATTTCACCGACAATTTCCTCAAGAATATCTTCCATCGTCAAAATACCAGCCGTCCCGCCGTACTCATCTATAACTAACGCGATATGGACGCGCTCACGCTGCATTTTAATCAATGCATCACTGATTCTCGTCACTTCGTGAATCAGCGGCAGTTCATGAATATGCTCCTTAATTCTGACAGGATCACCTGAAGCATACTTTGTCAGAAACTCTTTGACATTGATGAAGCCGATAATATGGTCTTTATCACCGTCTTCAGAAATTGGATAGCGCGTGAACTGATGTTCGTTGACAACTTCCAGCAAATCTTCAATATTGAAAGGCTGTGTCATCGTGATCATCTGTGTACGCGGCACCATAATATCTTTTGCCAGACGTTCATCAAATGAAAAGATATTCTGCATATAAGCGAGTTCCGTATGATTGATCTCGCCGCTTTGATAGCTCTGCGTCATAATAATCTTCAGCTCGTCTTCGCTCATCGCCTGTTCATGTCCTGAAGGCTGAACGCCGAATATACGTAGAATCAGTCGTGCTGCTCCGTTCATCGACCAGATCACAGGTTTCATCACGACGCCGAAGAAATACAATGGTCGGGCAAATGCCAGCGTCATACGCTCCGCATATTGAATCGCCAGTGATTTAGGAGACAGTTCTCCGACGACCACGTGAATAAACGTGACAATCGCAAAGCTCAGTGCAACCGTAATAGGTTTAGCCAGTTCAGCAGGCACATGAATCAAATGCAGTACGGGATGAATGACTGATGCAAACGTCGATTCCCCGATCCAGCCAAGACCAAGCGCTGTCACTGTAATTCCAAGCTGGCATGCTGATAAGTAATAGTCCAGTTCATGCACCATGTGCTGTACAGTCTTCGCTGATTTGTTGCCCTCTGAGACAAGCTGATCAATCCGCGACGTTCTGACTTTCACCAAACTGAATTCTGAGCCGACAAATAGCGCGGTCATCGCTATAAGAAAAATAAATAATAATAAACTTGATAAGGTCGATATGTCCAATTAATTCCCTAAGAGTAGGGATTCACCTCCGGTAGTAGTTGTGAGTGCAGGAGTCAGGTCAAGATGTTGATAGTCTAAAGCCTTCCCAATGCAGTCACCTCCTTAAAACGCCTAATAGTTAGTATCATTTTACCACACTCAAGCGATGAAATGTGGATTTTTCGCTTTTAAGTGCTCCAAGATAGAGAGAGAGGTTCACGACCTGTCATCTGCACTCATATGATGCACACAAAAAAGCAGTGAATAAGCTGAGCTCTCTTTCTCCGAATGAGTCGTTTCGAAGTGTCAAGATGTTCATGCTCTTCACTGCTTATTGATTACGCTTGAGCCGCGCGCTCCGTATCCATTTCCTGTGCCAGCTCTTCTTCAGATAACTTCGGCTTAATCAAGCCGTAAATAACTGCTGAAATCAGTGTACCGACTACTAAGGAAACAAGGAAACCAAAGAGATGGCCTTTATCAAGTCCTGCGACCCATAGACCGCCGTGCGGTGCCGGAATACGGCAGCCGAACGCCATTGCCATCGCGCCTGCTGTTGCACTGCCGGCAATCATGGACGGGATGACGCGCAGCGGGTCAGCTGCTGCAAACGGGATCGCGCCTTCTGTGATGAATGAAGCTCCCATAATTAAGTTCGACACTATAGAACCGCGCTGAGTTTTCGTGTATTTACGTTTGAATAACATCATCGATACCGCAATCGCAAGCGGCGGTACCATACCACCGATCATCGCTGCTGTAATCGGTGCGTAGTTGTTCCCAGCAATCGCTGCAATACCGAATGCATAGGATGCTTTATTAATCGGTCCACCCATATCTATTGCCATCATGCCGCCTAAAATCAGCCCTAACAACACAATGTTGGCACCGTTCATGCCGCTGAGCGTTGTATTCATCCAGTCATTCAGCCACTTTGTCGGCGGATTGATAATATAGTACATAATGAGTCCTGTACTCAATACACCGAGCAATGGATAAAGCAGTGTCGGCTTAGTCCCTTCAAGTGCCCGGGGCAGAAAGCTCAGTAATTTCTTAATGCCCTGCACTAAATAACCCGCAAGGAAACCGGCAATCAGACCGCCGAGGAACCCTGAGCCGCCGCTCATTGCCAACATACCGCCGACCATACCCGGTGCAAGACCTGGACGATCTGCGATACTCATCGCGATGAATCCTGCTAAAATCGGAATCATCAGCGCAAAGGCACTGCCGTTACCAATTGCCCATAACGCTTGTGCAAACGGATTGTAATCACTCTTTGTTGGGTCAAATGATGTAATACCGAACATGAACGCAATCGCCATTAAAATACCGCCGGCTACAACAAATGGCAGCATGTTGGATACACCGTTCATTAAATGCTTATAAAATCCTGTTTTTTCGCTGCCTGTGCTGGACGTGCCTGCACCGCCTTTAGCAACGAATTTAGGACGCGACTCATCCTGAGCCATAGTGATTAGTTCTTCCGGCCGCTTAATGCCGTCTGCTACCGGCACCATGACGACGTTCTTGCCATGGAAACGCGCTGTATCCACATTGACGTCAGCTGCGACGATAATGCCTTTTGCACGTCTGATTTCGTCAGCAGTCAGTTTGTTTTTAACGCCGCCGGAACCATTTGTTTCAACTTTGATCGGTACACCCATTCTCGCCGCTTTATTTTTCAGTGAATCTGCTGCCATATACGTGTGCGCAATACCAGTTGGACATGCAGTAACCGCCAGGATAAGATTTTCATCCGGCTCCTGCGTAGGGGCTGCCACTACCGCCGCTTCTTTATGGCGTTCCTCCGGTTCGTCGTGTGCATCAATAATAGCGAGCACTTCTTCTTTGGAGCGTGCGTCAAGGAGCTGACGGCGGACGTCTTCATTCATCAGCATTCCTGAAAGCTTTGCCAGCGCGTCGAGATGCGTCTGTGCACCGCCTGCCGGTGCCGCGATCATGAAGAACAAGTGTGCGGGAGTGCCGTCAAGTGACTGATAGTCTACACCTGGTTTAGATTTACCGAAGGCGATGGCCGGTGTTTTAACGGCATCAGTCTTCGCATGAGGGATGGCTATTCCTTCGCCGATTCCTGTCGTACTTTGAGCTTCACGTGCGTGAATCGCCGCGTGATATTTTTCTTTATCGTTTAGTTTCCCTGCTGACCACAACGTGTCAACCAGTTCGTTGATTACTGCATCTTTCGAGGATGCTCTTAAGTCCAGAGCGATGGTTGACGCTGTCAGTAAGTCTGTTATTCTCATTCTTTAGCCTCCATTAAAGTCGTTATTGTGATCTGTTCCATTATTTTGTCTATATCATGCTGCTGTGCTAAATCTTCTGTAAATGCTGTTGCAGTACCTGATGCTACGGCGCGTCTGAAACTGTCCTCCAGTGATTCATTGTTCGCGAGTCCAGCAATCATTCCCGCTACAGTCGAGTCACCTGAGCCGACTGTATTGATGACCCGGCCTGACGGCACAACTGCTTTCAGGACCAATGTATCAGTGACAAGAAGCGCGCCGTCGCCCCCGAGTGAGACGAGTACTTGCTTCGCACCTTTAGCCATTAGTTTGCGGGCGCACTGCGTAATTGAAGTATCGTTATCCAGTGTCTCACCGAACATTTCTTCGAGCTCCACTTTGTTAGGTTTGACGAATTCCGGCCCGTATGACAGGACAGAGTCAAGCAGTTCTTTCTCTGCATCAACGACGAACTTAACATCGCGGTCTGTGCAGCGCTGTGCAATCTTGCTGTAGATAGTCTGGTCAAGCGTCCCTGGCACACTGCCGGAAATAATGACGAGATCATCACCTGTCAGCTGCTCCAGCTGTGCGAGAAACGCTGCTTCCTGTGCTTTTGTCACCTCTGGTCCTGGTGCATTGATTTCTGTCTCGCTGCCCCCTTTTAATTTCACGTTAATACGCGTGTCTCCATCAACATTCACAAATGCGGTCTGAATACCGCTCTCTATCAGCTCGTGCTCAATGAATTTCCCGGGAAATCCACCGGTGAATCCTAATGCCACAGAATCAACGCCATGTTCTTTCAGCACTCTTGAGACATTGATGCCTTTACCGCCGGCAAACTTATAAGTCGCTGCCGCCCTGTTTAACGCACCAAGCTCAAACTGTGATGTGAACATGACATAGTCAATGGACGGATTTAATGTCACTGTGTAGATCATATCGTTCCTCCTTGTTTAATAAATGCTTTGTACTCTGAATAGTATGGATTGCTGCTGTTAGTAATTAACTGGACATCTTCAAGATCACATATTTTAGCAAATGTAATTTCGTTGAACTTTGAGTCGTCGACAAGGAAATAGCTCTTCCTGCTTTTCTTGATGGCTGACGACTTGATCGCTGCTTCTTCGAGGTCTGGTGTCGTCAGTCCCTGCATAAGATCGACGCCATTCGCACCGAGAAATGCTTTGTCAAAACTAAAGGCGTCAAGCATCAAACGCGCCTGGACACCGACGTGAGCATAAGTACTGCTCTTGACATAGCCGCCGACCATGTAGACTTCTATCCCCTGCTCGACGAGCGGCGGTACATGAGTAAGACCGTTTGTGACGACTGTAATATGCTGCTGATTCAAATACGGAATCATAGCAAGCGTCGTACTTCCTGCATCAAGATAAATACAGTCATTGTCCTGCACGAGTGCCGCCGCCTGCTTTGCAATATCATTTTTCTCCGCGACAAATTTCGTCGTCTTAACTGCAAGCGCCATATCGCGATGCTTCTCAACGACACGCTTCGCCCCGCCGTGAATACGGATGAGCTTCCCCTCATCTTCTAAACTGGATAAGTCCCGTCTGATCGTTGATTCACTGCTGTTCGTTTCATCCATAAGCAGCTGCAGCGATACAACATCATGTGTGCTGAGCAGGCTCAGAATCATATCATGTCTTTCAATCGTCAGCATAAAATCAGCTCCTTTATTCCTCTATATATTAATGTCAACGCTTTCAAAAGTCAACCACAAACATTCAAAAACGTTCAATTACGATTATGAAAAAAGAAGCAGTGCGTATTTTCAGCACACTGCTTCGTTATTATAATATATCACGGCCGAGACACCGCTTGTAAATTTCGAACCATTCATTATCAGTCAACTTGACGTGCTTTGCTTGCAGCGCAGCCTCTGCACGTGCTATCGACCGTGAGCCGACAATCGGTCTGATACGATAAGGCATATGATAGAGCCAGGCATAAGCAATGACATCTGGTGTCATTTGATGTTTTTGAGCGATTGCTTCAAGTTCTTTCCGCACTGCAGCGGTCGGCTTATGCTCAGGATCAAACAGTCTGCCTCCCCCGAGAGGACTCCATGCCATAATAGTCACATCATCCTGCAGCATTTTGTTCACCGTCCCATCTTCCAGGTTTTCAAGTTCAGCTGCTGAAATTTCCAGCTGATTGACTTTAACGGCTAACTTTTGACGAGTCATCGCTTCTTTAAACGGACTGTACTGATGCAGTTTAAAGTTAGAGACACCGAATTGTCTCACTTTCCCTTGCTGCTGCAGCATTTTTAAAGTATGTGCCACTGCTTCCGGATCCATCAATGGTGACGGCCGGTGCAGAAGCAGCGTATCTATCTCATCAATCTGAAGTTCTGTTAAACTTCTGTTGACCGACGCCGTAATATGCTCCGCTGAGTAGTCATATTTGTGATAGTCGAAACCCATTTTGTCTGAAGGAAGGACAATGCCGCATTTTGTAATGATATGCATATCTTTTCTCAACTCAGGTGTCACACTCAGCGCTTCACCGAACAATGTCTCACAGCTGTAGCCGCCATATATATCGGCATGATCCATCGCAGTGATTCCTCTGTCAATCAGCTGATGCAGCAATGCATTCGTTTCTTTCTTCGTATAGTTCCAGTCCGCAAGACGCCAGAACCCTTGAATAACATTTGACATTGGTACCATTTCACTCATCATAACACCTCATTGTTATATTTTTTCAACCGAACTGCAGCTGATCCAGCTGGTCCAGCAGACGACTCTTATCCAGTGCCTCTCCAATAATCACGAGCTTGAGCGGCAGATTCATCGCTTCAGGTTCATATTGAGGAATGCCGTAAGCATACTGGAAGAGAACGACCTGTTCTGGATTCTCCTGAAATTTAATAAATCCTTTCACTCTTAGTATAGAAGATGGCATGCTTCTAAGCCAGTCAACGAACCTTCTGCTGTTGACCGGCCCTGTGAAAGTGTAGACCAGTGACTGAATACCGTGATGGCTGTGTGGACCTGCCTCAAAAGCTGCTCCCGATGCTGCAAGCTGAACAGCGTCCACTTGTGAGTAAGTAGTCATTATCAACTCAGCCCGTTGATTGATGGCCGTGATGTCACTTTGCAGCCGGCCGACTTCTTGTTCATCCAGCAGGTCACACTTATTCAGCAGCACAATATGGGCGTACTGCACCTGCTCCTCCATCAGCCGTTTTGTCATTACACTCAACTTGCCGCGGTCAAGGAACCTGGGACCGTCTACAAGTGTCACAACTGCCTGGATGTCAAGTATCTCTGTCAGCGACGGCGCCGAACAGGCATCATATATTTCCACAGGATGCGCTACGCCTGTCGCTTCAATGATAATAATATCCGGTTGATACCGATGTTTCATGTCATGAAGCTGCACTTCAACGTCGCTCTTTAAATCGCAGCAGATGCAGCCGTTCAGCAGTTCATGCGACGGCACAGCGTCGCCCAGTATTTTGGAATCGACGTTGAATCCACCGTATTCATTCATAAGAATCGCTACTTTCTGATCCTGCCACTGCTTGATCAATTGAACGAGTAATGTTGTCTTACCACTCCCGAGAAATCCACTAATAATATAAAGCTGTATTTTTTTCATCTCAATCCCCACTTTTATTCGCTGAATTTTCTTGCACATAAAATGCTTCACTTTTATAAATGATATTACTTGAAATGTCTACCTTATTATAATATGTTAAATAAGTGACATGTTTTGCACAGTATAATTTCGTAAAAAATTTCCATCATTATCATTTTTTATATAATTTCATATATAATTATTATCGGAGGAACCATATGACCAACAATCTAAAGCTTGATAAACAGCTTTGTTTCAGTCTATATAATGCACAGCGGCAGATGAACCGTTATTTTTCGAATAAAATTTTCAAGAAACATCATCTCACTTATCCGCAGTACCTTGTGCTGTCTATTCTATGGGAAACATCACCGGTCAACGTGAAGACGCTGGTCAATGAACTGGCTCTTGATACAGGTACTGTCTCTCCTCTGCTGAAGAGAATGGAATCCAATGATTTAATCAAGCGTGAACGCTCTGAGCTTGACCAGCGGGAAGTGTTCATCCATCTGACGGATAAAAGTCAGATGATACAGCCTGAACTGGAAGACTGTACAGAAGTCATCCAAGAAGCAGCTGACCTGACAGATTCAGAGTTCTCCACACTTAAAGAGCTGCTGGACAAGCTGATCCACAATATTTCAAACACAAAAAATTAAACCCTGGCATAAGCCCGGGTTTAATTTTTTGTGTCGAGCCAGCCGATACCGACTGTGCCGTAACCTGTATGGACTCCCGCCACAGGAACAAGCCGCTCTTCATGAATGAGCAGCTCAGGATGAAGGGCTTGTAACGCTTCTACATACTTCTTCGCCTGTTCCAGGTCCCCGGCATTCATAACAGCAATTTCTGTCAGCTGGTGATTCTCAATATTTTCGCTCGCAATAGCAATCAAGCGTTCAAACACTTTCTTTTTAGTGCGCATTTTTTCGAATGGCGCTACTTTCCCTTCTTCAAAATGCAGAATCAGCTGTATATTGAGCAGCCCTGCCAGGAAACTTTGAGATGCAGTCACACGTCCACTTCTTTTCAGCTGATGCAGGTTTTTTGGCTGCAGCAGCAGCTGGGCCTTCGGTGGAAATGATTCAACCAGCTGGACAACGTCGTCGAAGGACCGGCCGTCTTCTGCCGCTTTCATTCCTTCCAGCACCATCTTTTTGTATGGATAAGCGCCAATCTTTGAATCTATGACAGCTGACTGAATATCAACTTCCTTGCTTGCAGCGACTGAATTCTGGTAGGAACCTGTCAGTTCACTTGATGGATGCACTGCAATGACCGCATCATAGCCCTCCTGTTTAATCGCTTCATAGGCTTCAAGCATCGACTGGAAATTAGGTTGTGATGTCTTTGCACCTTCGCCGTATTCATTCAGCAGTTCATAAAACCGCTCAGTCGACAGCTCCTGCTGGTCGACGTAATGTGTACCATTGATAATGACACCCATCGGCACGACAAAGAGAGGATACTGTGCTGTCTCTTCTTCTGTGAAACCTGCCGCCGTGTCAACTAACCATGCTAGTTTAGTCATTTTCTACCCCCATTATTTTTTTTATCATATCATATTTTATTTGTGATGAATAATACTATTTCTATAGCATGTGCTGTTCAGCCGTCTTGAATCGACCAGTACTATGCAGCTGATGATAGGAGCCTTTCGCGGTCAAGCGGCCTTCCTCCATCACATAGATGATATCAAAGTCTTTCAGCACATCAATATCATGACTGATCAGTATAACAGTGGCATCGAGTGTCAGCAGCTTGTTAAGCATTATACTTCTGTTGAGTACATCTACGCCATTGAATGGTTCATCGAGCAGCCAGAGTCTGCTCTCTCTCAGCAGCATTCTAATAAAATGCAGGCGTCGTCGTTCTCCGCCTGACAGCTGTGCCCCGAATTCATTGAGTTCACTGTCTGCTGTAAAAGAAAGATTGAGCATTTTTAAATAAGTGTTCACTTTATCTTGATCAGCGCTGAATAAGTTCTCCTGCACGGTCCCTTGAAAGAAATGGTTATGCTGCTGCATGACATTCAGCTGCTTGAAATAAGCTTCACGGTCAAGCTGACTGAGTGGCACGCTTGCTGCTGTCATATCACTTTCATATAACCCGGCCAAAAGATGCAGTAATGTAGTTTTGCCGGAACCACTGCTGCCGATGATACCGACTTTCTGCCCGGCAGTCACTTTCAGCGAAATATCTTTTAACGTCGGCCGCTGCTGACCGGCATAAGTAAATGATAGATGATCCAGTTCCAGCGGCAGCAATTCAGTCGGCACCAGTCCTGCGTGCGGCTCGTGCTCAGCTAATGAGCTGACATTCATCAGCGCCCGCTTAGTTTCCTGATGATAGAACGGAAAGTTGGTCATCGGAATCGCCAGTTCAAACAATGTGATCGTCACCATGACGACACTTGCATACATCATTGTATTTGTATTTCCGGCCATGACATAAAGGACACCCCATATCGCAAGCATACTCATACTGTTCAGCAGAAAGTCATAGAAGACGACCGCCCGTTTTTCCTTGACGACTGACCGCTCATAATGCAGCTGATTTTCCTCGAGCAGCGTCAAATAACGGCCTGTCTGATCGAACACATCAATATCTTCACGACCCAGCTGATAATCGGCCAGCCGCTTCATGAACGCTGAACGGGCCGCTTCTGACTCAGTGGTCAGGCGCGCCATATAGCGGCTGAAAATAAACGGCAGCACACCGAGTATAATCCCCATAGCGGCTATGATGACGAGCACGGCTGCGATACTATAAAACGCGTAGATGATACATACAATGATTGTCGTCAGCAGTGCGACGACAGGCGGATAGATGACTCTCAGCAGTATATTCTGCAGTTTTTCTATATCGTTGACTGTGCGTTCAAGCAAAGTCGACAGCTGCCACTTCGCATGCAGATTGACGAAATCGCTGACAAGCCGTTCAAACGTCTCAACGCGAATGTCCTTCAGCATTGTAAACGTCGCTTCATGGCTGACGAGCCGTTCGAAATAACGGGCAAATGCGCGCAGCACACCGAACAGCTTGATTGTCGCAACGAGCACCATCAATGTATAGAGCGGCACTTTAAAGGCACTTCTGGAAAGCATGAGACCGCTTAAGCTGAACATGCCGATAGCGGTCAGTCCACCGAGCGTCCCGATAATAATCGCTATCATGAGCGCTTTCTTCGTGTCTTTGTTGATTATTTTCATTTCATCACCGCCTTATAAAATGGCTCCTGTTTCATCGCGCTGTGCGTCCCCTGCACGACTATCCCCTTGTTAAAGATCATTAAATACGGTGCCTGCCTGATCGTCTCCACCTGGTGAGCGACTGTCCAGACGACAGCAGTCTCTTTCAGCTGTGCAATCGCTGCTTTGATCAGCTGCTCAGTGTCATGGTCAAGCATTGCTGTCGGCTCATCAAAAATAATGAGCTTCGCTGGATTTAATAACATACGCATCAACATCAGCCGATGCGTCTCACCGCCTGACAGCTGTTCGCCGCCTGCACCAATCAATGTATCATAGCCTTCTTTAAAGGCCATAATACGGTCATGCATATTCACTGATTTGGCGACTGCCACTATTTCTTCTAATGAATGGTCATTGAACATTGTAATGTTGTTCATAATTGTGTCACTCATGACAAACGGCTGCTGGGCCATATAGGCGATGTCGTGATGAAAAGCTTCAGGAATTTCCACTGCCCCATGACCGCTCTCAATGACGCCTGCAATCACTTTGGCAAATGTGGACTTCCCGGCGCCGCTCGGACCACAGATGACTGTTTCTCTTAAAGAGAAGGCATCATCCACTATTAGCTTGAAATGACCGTAGTCCACAGAGAAGTCAGCGTTAATTGTCGGCACACGTTCATACTGCCTCACTATTTTTTCAGCCGGCTTATAATCGAGCAGCTCTGCATAGCCTTCTGACTGCTTGCCTGTATGAAAAGCCATCCCGAGATCTTTCAGCGCATTATAAAATTCAGGTGCGAGCATCAGCGTGACGACCGCCGTATAGAAAGAAATTTTATTCAGGACAATGAGCCCGATTCCGATTTCAAGGGCGATAATACCAATTGACAGCATCGCAATGAATTCCAGCATCAACGTAGAAAGAAACGCTGTTTTTAAGATGACCATCGTTTTATCTTTGAACTGCTGTGACTTGTCACCAATAGCCTGTTTCACTTTATCTTCATGACTGAACAGCTTAATCGTCACGATACCGCGGACTGCATCAAGAAAATAAGCGGAGAACTGATTCAGCACAGTCATCTGTTCAGCCGCTTTTTTTGACGTGTTGATTCCGATGATAATATAGAAAATAGGGATAAATGGTGCAGTGATAAGCATGATAAATGCTGCGTTACGATGAAAGAACAGCAAAAAAACAATGATCAGCAGCGGAATGAAAGTTGACCGGTACACTTGCGGTAAATAGTCACTGTAGAAGCTGTCGATACCTTCAATACCTTCTGTCGATAAATTAAGTGTTTCAGCAGTGTCCCGTCTGTCGCTCAGCAGCTGACGGCGAAGCAGTGACTTCACTTTTCGGCTGAGCATGGCACCGATGCTCTTCAGCAATGTCTGCAGCACACTCCGCACGATTAATATAAGCAGTACGGTCGCTATAACGAAGCCGAAATTTATATGATGATTCAACAGTACGCTATCGATGATTTTACCGATCTGTACACTCTGCATGATGATGATGCCTGCAAGCAGTACAGCCGAGACAACCATCAGTATATGGAAGTAAAAATAGCACCCTGATAACTTTGTTAAGTATTTCACATTATCACATCCTAACTAGTATTATATAGTATTTCGCTGAAAACTAAAGGAATATGTTTGATGATTAGGCAAGAGAATTTTAAGTACATATGCTATACTTTTGGAAGTATTTTATTTCATATAAGGTGGTAACATAATGGAACTGTTTGAACTAGTAAAAGCGTTTATTCTAGGCATTGTAGAAGGGCTCACAGAGTTCGCTCCTATCTCTTCAACTGGTCATCAAATCTTAGTGGATGACATGTGGCTGCACTCACAAGCAGTGTTAGGCTCAAAAGAATCAGCCAACACATTCAAAGTAGTCATTCAGCTCGGGTCAATTTTCGCAGCAGCATGGATATTCAGACACCGCTTTGTCGACATGCTGAGCGTTAAAAACCAGAAAACTGCTCATCGGCTTAAATTATCTCATGTTTTTATCGGACTGTTACCGGCAGGTATCGCAGGACTGCTGTTCAACGACTTTATCGACGAGTATTTATTCTCTGTCCCTACTGTACTGGTCGGCCTTGCACTCGGTGCCCTATTAATGATTGCCGCTGATCTATATGCCAAAAACGTCAAACATCCAATCAGCGTCGACAGCATTACGCACAAGCAGGCTCTGATTATCGGTCTGACGCAAGTACTTGCTTTATGGCCGGGCTTCTCCCGCTCAGGCTCCACTATTTCAACGGGCGTGCTGACTAAAATGTCTCATAAAGGAGCGTCTGATTTCACGTTTATTATGGCTGTACCGATTATGGCAGCAGCGAGCGCGAAAAGCCTGCTGAGCAATTATCACTATATTACCCATGATACTTTATGGTTTTATATAGTCGGCTTTATCGCTGCCTTTGTATTCGGCTTATTGTCCATTAAATTATTCCTTGAACTGATCAGCCGGGTTAAGTTGATACCTTTCGCGATTTACCGACTTGTGCTCGTCGCTATTATCGCTGTCCTGTATTTTGGCTTCGGAATCGGCAGACATATATAACAAAAAAAGTGTAAAGGAATTTCCTTTACACTTTTTTACATTGATTGTAGCTGGTGAAAATTGAATGATGACATAGTTACTCAGATATAACTTTATATTCATACTTCTGCATGGTATCATTAAAATATTATTTAAAATGCATAAATACATAAAGGAGTGCTCATGACAATAGAAACCAGCGTCGCCTATAAGATGTATCTCGTTCAACGTGAAGTGATTAAACATTATAACAGAAATAAATTAAAACCTTATAATATTAGCTATCAGCATTATCTTGTACTTATGGTACTGCTTGAATCAGGCCCTCTTCCAGTCCTCAGACTCGGCGAAAAACTGGCATTTCAATCCGGGACCATTACCCCGATCATCAAAAAAATGGAACTGCGCGGTCTGATTGAACGTGCCCGTGCACAAGAAGATGAAAGAATTGTTCATGTGCTTCTGACAGCGGAAGGCCGTCATTTAATTGAGCAGTTGAATCATGTGCCTGAAGAAATGCTCGCTGTCGCTAACTTGACGCCCCGTGAATTTGCATCGCTTATGCACATTTCCCGGAAGATAGTCAACAACATGCGGTATTACTAGCAGTAAAGCTCTTCTCCATGAAACAAAATCAGACAGTCTTTCGGGGCTTTTCGGTCTCGTTTATAGTATATATAATGAGGGTACAATTAACTATTCAGTCATCACTAAGGAGAGGTTACCATGAACCAGAAAATCAAGACGGCAGTCAATGTCGGTGCTATTGTTCTTGTACCATTAATTACCGAACGTCATCGTCTGACGCATAACAAGGACTATATCAGAATGCGCAACAGAACGATGCACACATTATCAACGACTAAAGATCTCGCTGCCATGACTATCGACAAAACAACTGCGACCGGCCGTAAGCTGTCCTATAAAGCAGGCAGCGCTAAAGATAAGACAGTCAGAACAGCTGAATTTATCTCTCATACCACTCACCAGCTGCAGCATAAAACAGCCGCCTACCAGCATGACCATGCAGAGAAGAAGAAAGAACACGAGGACCAAAAAATGATTCAGACATTGTCAAAAGAAGTCGAGAGACGTCATGCTCAGGAAGAGAAAGCACTGAAACAGCGCCAAAAAGAAATGAAAAAAGCACTGAAAGCTGCAGATAAGCGCGAGCAGCAAATTCCTGCGGCCCATAAGCAGGCCACACAGTTCCTGCATCAGCAGATCGCAAAACAGCAGACAGAACATGATGCTTTCCACGATGTCAATGACTACATAGAGAATCGTGTACTCGCTCATGAATATGAGGACAATACAGCCAATGCGCCTTTATTTAACCGGCACCGGCTTGAAATGGCTGAACATCTCAGAAGACTCGGCAAGTATTAATGATCAAGCGCATTATCATCGATGCTGATGCTTCACCTGTCATCAATGAAGTAATCGATACAGCACAGCAAAAAATGATTGAAGTTCTGCTCGTCAGAAACTTCAATCATTTTTCTCATCATACCTATCCAGATTTTGTCACTATTCAATATGTCGATGACGGTGCTGACAGTGCCGACTATAAAATTGTTCAGTTGTCCCGGCCAGGTGACCTGGTTGTCACACAGGATTACGGGCTGGCAAGTCTGCTGCTGAACAAAAACATCATTGTCATGCACCATAACGGCAGCGCCTATACTCATGATAACATCGACCAGCTGCTGATGATGCGACACCAGTCCAGCCAGCTGCGTCAGGCAGGAATACGTACAAAAGGCCCTGCTAAATTCACGGCCCAACATAAGAAACAGTTCAAAAAAGCTTTGCTGGCACTGATCGAGACATCACAATGATTTTGACAGTACTTTAAGAGTGACCAGACTTTGCTTCACTGTTTTCTGCCGGTCGATAAACCCTGATTTGATGAAGGCATAGTAGCCGTTGTCGTTGTTGACGTTGACCATTAAATAAAGGTCAGTAATATCAGGATCCTGTTCCTTAATATAGCGTTCTAATTCCTGCAGCACTTTTCTGAAGTAACCTTTCCCCTGATGACGGCTGTCTAAAGACAGGCCTCGGAGATAGATAGCAGTTTTCGGTGCATCCATGACTGAGAGTATGGCACCACGTTCAAGAGCGAACGCGCCGATAATTTCGTCGTCCTTCAAAATGACGAAAGGAAAGTAGTTGGAACGCTTACGGTTAATAATATAGGCCGGATGACCCGCAAAGAACATCTGCTTTAACGACAGCTGATAATGACGGAATGAAATTTCCATCGAAGGGTCGACCTGCATAATTCTGAGCATTGTAACACCTCGTTTCAATAATCTTATCATATCATATAAAGGAGAGTTAATATGAAAACAGTCGCTGTATTCTGCGGATCCCGCACCGGAGCCCCCATTTACGAGGAACATGCGAGACGTCTCGGGGCACAGCTTGCTGCAAGAGATATCACTTTAGTCTACGGCGGCGGCAAAGTAGGATTGATGGGTGCGATCGCAGACAGCGTTATGACTCATGGCGGCAGCGCCATCGGTATTATACCGAGCTTCCTGCATTCTAGAGAAATCGCTCATACCGGCATTACTGAGCTGCATATTGTAGAGACGATGCATGAACGCAAGAAAATGATGGCTGACCTCGCTGAAGGGTTTATTATGATGCCGGGCGGTGCCGGAACTTTAGAAGAATTTTTCGAAATATTCACGTGGGCACAGATCGGCCTTCATCATAAGCCGGTCGGCGTGCTGAATACCCATGCCTTTTATGAGCCGCTGCAGAACATGCTCCGTCATATGAATCAGCAGGGATTTATTGATACACCGCAGCTGGACATCGCCGTGTTTGACGATGATCCGGTTCGACTTCTCGATCATTTGACACAGCAATAAAGCGGTATGACTTAATCGTCATACCGCTTTATTTGTTGATGAAATTTTTCTCACTGTAAATTTTGATGCCGTTAGCAAGCAGCAGGGCAGTTGTCACGCCCTCCCCCGCAATTTTTTCGCCTGAGAACGTGCCGTCGTATATCGCCTGGAATCCGCAGCTTGGACTGTTTTCTTTTAAGATGACTGTTGTGATATCGTGCTTCAGACACAGTTCAAGAAAGCGTTCAGCACCTGCCTTGTAGTCAGCAGTGACATCTCGACCATCGCGTGTCATCACTTGTGCTGTCCCCTGCCAGACATCTTCTCCTGCACCCCCGATAATCTCAGCAGGTGTACGCGGCACTAGCAACCCCCCCATGAGTTCAGGACAAGCAGCGATGGCTTTCCCGTCATCAACGAGTGTCTTTAAGCTGCTATTCAATTGGTGCCTGCCATCATATCTGACTTCTTCGCCGATCAGACAGCTGCTGACTAAAATCATTGTGCCACATCCTTATAGAGCACCTGGAGACTCATCGGATGTCGTGGATCGACTAGCGGGTGCTTGAATGTCGTCACTTGCTTCAACCCTAACTTCTCCATCACTTTCATGCTCCGCTTATTATCAATGCTTGTAAAACTATAGATCGGCAGGTCAATTCGCGGCCGGACATAGTCGAGCACGGCCCGTGCCCCTTCTGTCGCGTAGCCTTTTCCCCATGCTGATTTAATGAGACGCCAGCCAATTTCGTAGCACGGCATAATATCAAGTGAATACATCGGTGTCGCTTCCATATACTGGACACCGATGAAGCCGATGAATTCCCTGCTCTTCTTCTCTTCTACGGCATATAAGCCGAGACCTGTGGCATCAATCTCCTGCTGCATATGCCGGAATGCCATTTCCGAGCGTTTAAAACTCATAATGTCCGGAAAATATTGACGGACATCAGGATCCACATTCATCTCTTTGAATGGCTGCAGATCTTCCGGCACGAAATCCCGCAGCTGTAATCGGTCAGTCTCCAAATAAATCATCTACCCACCCCTTTTTTACTATTATAGCAAAAAGACACTCGGTATAAGCGTTTTCTCGTCAGTTTTCTTATGAATGCAGCTGTTCTCACAAAAAAACACCTTGAACTCATACGGACGAAACGAAGTTAACTTCGTTTCGTCCGCAGGAATTTCAAGGTGTGGAATGCTCATATTACTTGTAGATGACTATTTTACCTGTCGATTTATCTTTAGATTCGCTTACGACCTGTACTTTAAGCCCTGTATGAGGCAATACTCTGCCCGCATGAGGCTGTGCCGGGTCTGAGTAATCTTTTGAGTCGTCGAACAATGGATTAGACTGCAGATTTTTGTCGACTAACGTTGAACCGTCGGCAAGTTTCAGGCTGACTGGATCCTGTGGTGTCAGACTGAATGCTGCATCGCGTACTTGATACTGTGTAAAAGCGACTGAAGGTACTGTGCCTTCCCACTTCACTGCATTCTGGTCCGCATCAACGATTCCGATGAAGCCGTAACCTGGGTGCTTACCTACATGGTTGTCTGTGTAGCTATTGTCAACATAGTAAACGTTCAGGCCAGTATTGAAGCTCATTAATGACCCGTTTCTTAAAATATGTGCCAGTCCTTGGTCTACTTTATTATGGCTTCTCCATTGCAGCAAGTAGTAGTTTTTGGCATACGTCTTACCATCGCTTACTGAGAAACCATTCAGTTCAAGTTTTGATGCTCCTTCAGCATTATCAGCAAATACAGTAGCACCGTCTGCTGTCACTTTAATATCATCAGCATAAAATCCAGGTGCTGTATAACCACCGTCAGTTACATAAAGGTAACGTAACTGTACTTTTTTACCTGCAAAGGCATCAAGGTTGAACTTAGCGTCGACCCAGCCGTTGCTCTCGCCGTCAATACCATTGCCGGTGTTAGCCCCTGTACCTTCAGAATCATCATTATTAGTAATGTTACCTGCGATATTTGTCCAGTTTTTACCATCTGTTGATGCTTGAACATATGCATAGTCATAGCCTTTTTCAATGTTATACCATGCTTTAAATGTCAGGTCAGCTGTTGTTTTTCCTGTTAAATCAACTGATGCTGTCGCTGTGTTCGTTAAATCATCGCCGGCACCACTGAAGTAAGCTTTTTCTCCTTCAGCCGGTTTCAATACTTGAGTGACTTTGTCTGGAAGATTGATACGGACTGCATCATTGTTTGTTCCTTTAGTTGCTGCTTCGTCCAGCAGGAATTCCTGCGGTGCAGCAGTGACATCAGCGGCATCGATTTCAGTGCCCGTCTGCCAGTTACCACCGTGCATTTCCTGCAGCTGCTCTTTCATGTAAGCATCGAATCCAGACGGCTCTGTCCCCGGGATTTTACCTGCCCAGCTGCCGCTTGACATAATAGACCAGTAAGATACAGGCTCACCTTTCCCTGAGTAGATTGTATCGTATTCATCAGGTAGTCCTAGGTCATGACCATATTCATGGGAGAAGACACCGGCCGCTCCATCTTCAGGCTGGATTGTGTAGTCGATGACTGCCAGTTTACCGCCGAACTGCTTCTGGCCGGAGTTCGTGCCCGGGATTGTATAAGGCTCACCTGTATTCGTGAAGTCCAGGCTCCATCTGTGAGACCAGATAGCATCTGGTCCTAATTTACCGCCGCCTGCTTCTTCACCTGGAGAGGCATGGATAATCATCACGTGGTCAACGATACCATCTTTTTCGTGCAGCACGCCGTCACCATCAAGGTCGTAGCGATCCCACTGGTCGTAGTCTGCCAGGTTAAGACTCGGGTCTTTGGCAGCCTGCTCCAGTGCTTCTTTGACGAGCGCTCTGGCGTTAACATCTTTACTCGAACCGGCATGACCGCCGTAGTATTTTGCAGGGTATTTGGCTTTGTACCAGCCATGCACTTGACCGTCAATATCATAGCTGCCGCCTGACTGATTCTGGTAGAACTGCTTCATGCTGATCAAGTTCTCGCCGTTCGGCCCTTTATAGCCGTTTTGTCCGAACACCATGTCCTGGAAGTGACTCACCGGATAATCCTCATAGAACATATCCGTCTCTTCTTTTGTAATGGTTGAGTTCTGATAATCCGGGAAATCAATCGCGAGAATCAGCACTTTGTCCGTGCGTTTTTCTCCTGTGTAGTTTTCTTCAACAACAGGTTTCAAGTTGCCGGCATGACCTTTTTTCTTGCCCTGGCCTTTTGTATATTTGTTTAGTTTGCCCTTGCCATTTTTAGCATCGACTTTTTTATATTTCTTAACGAATTTGCCTTCATTCTTTACTTTTCTATCTGTTGTCTCCTGTTTGCTGTTCAAATAATCAGAGACTGCCTTTTCTGCTTCGGCACGGGTTGCATTTTTGCTGATGATTCCTTCATCTTTCAGCATCTTAATCAGCCGCTCTTCATTAGCGATGACGCGGTCAAAGCTTTCCCCTGTAAATGCATCAGCAGACTTCACTTTCAGCGCTTCGTCAGCATAAGCTGCGCCGCTCGTCAATCCTAGACCCGATACCCCTAGACTCAATGCCAGTAACGATGACACTACTGCTTTTTTCTTCATTGATTTTCCCCCGTTTTGATAGTGTTTAGCTTACTTAATCCCATTATGTATAGAAAATGGAAGAATGTAAATAACTATTTGAATTTTCTGATATTAATATTGTGTTACAAAAATGATTAAAACGGTATATTTATTCATTAGAAATATGCACATTATCATAAAAGATAATGTGCATTAATGGCTGCCGGCTTATTTATATATTTTGATTTTTGCTACAGTGCCATCGCTATTCTGATCGACCACTTTAATTTTCAGGCCGAGCTGCGGTAGGACTCTCCCTGCTTCACGCAATGTTAAGTGGTTTAAAGCGGTCTGTGTGTAGTTGCTGTCACTGAACAATGGTTTCGGAGCTGTCGTTGGTTTTTTGAAGAAGTAATTTGGATTTGAATTATAGTTTCCATAATTCCGTGTGTTAAATGCGGCGTCATATATTTGGGTATCTGTCACAGGGCTGTAGCCATCTTTACTTCTTATCGACTGAGGATTGGCATCGACAACGCCGAGCAGACTTTTTCCGGGATGTTTAATGATATCGCCGTTATCCCTATAGGATTCATTGACATACCAGATGACCAGCCCTTTGCCATAGCGGTTTTTGCCGAACGGATCGTATATATAACTAAGTCCTTTATCGAGTCCGTTATGACTGCGCCACTCCAGCAGATAATACTGATTATAGCGCATGACTTTGCCGGCCTGTATTTTTTTTATAGGCGGCAGGTTCACTTTGACTACATCATTATTTGAGCCTTTAATGCCGGCCTGATCCAGCAGGAATTCCTTGCCCTTTGCAGTGATTGTCCCGTAATTGATCTCACTGCCGAGCGTCCAGTTACCACCATACAGCTGCTGCAGGTCAGATTTTGCCAGAGGGCTCAGACTGACCGGCATCGTTCCGTGAATTTTACCGGCATCTGCACCGTAACTCATCAATGACCAGTAACGTACCGGTTCGCCGCCGTGTTCCACGGCACTTGAAGAAACATCATATTCATCAATCAGCCCGAGCATATGTCCAAACTCATGAGCAAGCGTTCCTACAGTGCTGTCTTCAGCCATTATCCCGTATTCAGCAACTGCCAGACGTTTTTTATAGAATTTTGAGTAGTTGCTCGTTGTACCGGTAATAGTCTGTGGATGGCCCGGACTTGTGAACGGGACTTCACTGACGTGTTCCCATATAGAGCGGCTTCCAAGTCTGCCTCCGCCTTCACTTTCACCCACACCGCTGAATATAACTACCATTTTATCGATAATACCATCAGGCTCATAAATATTGCCGTCTTTATCCAGATCATAATAATCATAACGGTCATATTGCTTCATATTGACCTTCGGATCTGTTGCTGCTTTTACTGCAGCTTCCATGATCAGTTCACCTACATTTTTATCGTTGGCATCACCATAATATTTCAGTGGATGTTTCGCACGATACCAGCCGGTGACCTGCCCCTTAATGCGCAGACTGCTGCCGGAAGCTTTTTCGTAGTAAGTCTTCAGTGTATTGTAATAACTGCCATCTGGTGCTTTATCAGTATTGCCGAAGAACAGTGTGTTGTAATACGCCTTTGTGTAGTTATCATAATAGTTCTGCGTATCACCTTTCGTCAGTGTCGACTGCGGACTATCCGGGAAATCCATCAGTACAACGAGAACATTCTCCTCTCTCACTTTACCCTTGTATGTTCTCGGTTTAAAAGCAGGCACTGAACTTGTCCGCGCCATCTTATGGATATTGACGACCGGCTCGTTAACTTTCAGTTTTTCACTGCTTTTCAGCTCTACTTTGTCACCGTCAGCCTTTGTCTGCATGTAATCTCCCTCAGCATGAGCTGCATTCCCGGTCAGAGGAGAGAGCAGCAGGGCAGCTATCACTATTTTTTTCATAGTCAAAAACTCCTAATTTATATTCAGCATTTGAGTAGCAACGACTTTTTTATTCTGAATCACCTGAATCGACAGCTGACCGTGTGCTTCTCTGGCAATCCTGCCATTAAAATAACACTCATAATCATTATTAACACGTCTCGGCGTATATATATTGGACACACCTGGCGGCCTGCCGCTGAAAAGTCCGACCTGCTGACCGTCCGACATAACTAAGGCGATGCTTGTCGGCACTGCCCGGCTTGCTCTCACTTTGATCTGGAAATTTTCTGACGGCGCGGCACTGTCCGGGCTTATGATCTGAACGTCATCCTGTGCTGCATCGGATGCAGAAATATCGGATCCTTCAGCCCCGTAACTGCCTTCTGCAAATGTCGTCCGGTCGTACCATAAATAACCTTGTTCAGGACGCGCCCACGGTTCTTTCCGGGGTTCAACAGAAGCTGCCGGTTCCTCATCGCGATGGAGCGGCGTTTTCTTATCCTGTTCCTGAAATGACGTATAGTCCTCCTGGCGTGCGAGCCATGCTGTCAAATTCATCAGCAGTGTCTCATGGTCCGCCTCATCAAAGCCGTCATGAGTCTGCTTCGTTCTGCCGTTATCTTCACGACGGTACTTCGGTGTCGCATCTTCAACGATGGAAGAGTCGCCGATAAAAGCAGCTTTCCCTTTCCCCGCCTTACTGATCGCGACAACCGGCCCTTCGTCCTGACCGCCGCCGTTATAGACACCTTTATCTACTGCATGAGACCAGGCATCCCGATGCGTTAATTCAGGCAGATAGACAAGCCCTCTGGCTTTCGACGGATCCGTGATTGCCATCGTTGAACCCGCATGCATCTCTACTTTCTTCACGCCGTCCGTAATATTGAAGACATCTTTCATTGTTGTCATCGTGACATTATCAATGGCATTATAACGAAACCTGACACCAAACGTTTCACTTAGGAAGTCACTGGATGAGACACCGGACATCATCGCAGAATGCCGCTCACCGTCTGTCATTCCTTTCGCCGGGTCTTCATAGGCACCCCTGCGATAACCGTTCAATACTTCTGAAGCATCGAACCGGTTCAAGTTGCGGTCAGCGTTATAATGATCACTGATGAACAATATGCTGCCGCCATTTTCAGCATATTGTTTAAGCGCCGCCTGTTCGCTTTCTTTCAAAGGAATATTAGGTTCCGGCAGCACAAAGATATCATGTGATTTAAGTGTCTTATAAGTGATCAGTGCATCAGCCTTACTCTCGTCAAGACGGTAGCCAGCACGCTTCAAGGCGTCAGCATAACTTGAAAATGCACCGTCAATGACCCAGTCAGCTTCACCGGCTGTTTCTTCGTGTGCTGTATCAAATAATATTGTTGCGTGAGACGTTGATGCGGTAAAATGCTGCTGTTCACTACAGCCACCTGTCAATAATAAGCTGAGCATCCATAGTTTTTTCATTCATCTTCTCCAAATTGACTGCCATAAAAAAAATTAACACTTTAATTAAACAACCACCTCTGTTTAAAGTAAAGTGTTAAATGATAGTTACCGCGATTTATAAGATAGCAGCCGCAATTTAACTTCTGCTATTTTTAAGTCTATATTTTCGTGCCGCGGCGTTGTGATGGTCGCATCCACAATATCATCAGACTCATTAAACTCGTAAGTGACTAGAAAACTTTCAAAATCATCATCGAAATTAGGTTTCTGTGCCACGATACGGTTCACATCGCCAAAGCTGTCTTTAACTGTATAGCCGGTAATCGCTTCTAACTCCTGAGCGATCTCATTTAATGTCATCATCTGGTTCTCAATTAGAACAAACTTTTCCTCATGCATCACTATCACCCTCTTCTCAATTTGTTTCTTATAAATTCCCAAACACTCATTTGTACAAACATTTATTTAAAGGCGTACGGTTCAGATGTTGTCCCCGATTTATCTCTGAATAATTTATCAGCAGATATTCCGCCTTGAATGACTAAAGTCGCCTGCCCTGCTTTCAGCTGGTCATAATCATCCGTTGAAATCGCCAGTGACTTGTAGCTCGTCGTTTTTTCATGGGGGGAATATTCGTTGAAATTGGTCCTGCTCTTCTTCATGCTCATTTCCTGATAATCACTTGGGATGAATGATGCAAAATCTGAGAACTTTGTATGATCTCCCGCTGTCAGTTTCGTATTGTTATTGTAGTACAATGTCTGATCTGACGTATTTTCAGCTGTCACCTGATAAATGATGACGTAGCCTTCAGTGGCGCCGTCAAACAGCAGCACCTGCCCCTCAGGCATGTCTTTAACATTAAAAATCTGAAGCTGTCCGATATCCACTTTCATCCCGCTGTCGTCAAGTTTCAACGGCACATCATCTTTCTTCATCACAAGTTTGGTCGTACCATTCGTTGACGCTTCGATTGTGTTAGGCATCACCGCTTTGACAGCTGAAGCAGTTTTTGCCTGTGCAGCCGCTTTTTTTGTCTCTTCAGCCTGTCGTTTCTCGGCCTCTGCTTTTTGCTTCTCTTCTTCAGCTATCTGCTTTTTCAGCGCTTCTTCTTTAGCTTTTTTAAGCTTTGCCAGCGCTTGCTGTTTATTCTGTATCTCTTTATTTTTTTGTTTGTTCTGCTCTTTTAATGCTTTATATTCCTTTTTTGCTTCAGCTTGTTGTTTTTCGAGCGTTTTAATGTTCTCTTTGATTTTTTCACTGTCGCTGTTTCCACATGCTGTAAGCATGAGAGATGCTGAAACTAGGCTTATCAATAGTCGCTTCACTGCGTTTCTCCACCTTCTATTTCTTTAATTTAATTTTATCATAGAAGGCATGTTTCAACTAATGATACATCAGCGCTCGTTTGAACTTAACATCACCATCTCATCATAGTTAATCGATTGTCTGAGCTCAACTGCGACTTCTGATGAGATCTTCTCCTTGTCGACCAGCTGATGAATATAATCGCGTTCTACATTCAGCACTTCGAGCGCCAGTAATGTTTCACTGTTATTCATGTCCTCTGTCGTAGCATTTCTTTTCAGCTGAATCATGCGGTTCAAATAGCTGTCAGTCACCATTGCCATTTCAATTTTGTTGCTTTTCACCAGTTCTCCTGACAACCGTTCTACAATTTTATAGTGAACGACTTGCGCTACCTTTTCTATTTCAAGCAGATTATTTTTGAAGGAAAGTGAGCTTGCGGCATTCACTTGATTCATAAACTGCGTCCTTCTTTTCCGCATTCTAAAAATAAACGTTAGCTTCGCAAAAAAACTTAACGAAGCGAAATTTCTTGTGCGTTCTGTATAGGTGATGTAATTGTTGAACGTGCTTTCAGTAATTTTACCGGTCTGAGTTAATTCCTTCAGCGTCTCCATCTCTGTCTGAAGCGCAATGGACTGTAATCTTGAAAGCTCCTTCAAACTCTGCTCGTTATCGTCTGCTTCCTTGAAGAAGCTGATCTGTGTGGCATATTGGTGGGTGAGACTGCTGGCTGCCACACTGTTTTCCGGGCCGGAATTACGCTGGATATAGAACAGGCCGTGCTCTTTCATCATCATTCGCGCTTCCCGGAATGACAGCTTCGAGACACTGACGCGTTCTTCAAATGTCGTTAACAGCGGCAGAACAATCTGCGCTATAATCAGACTGATGACGACGACACCTGCTGTGATAAAGAGCATATCATCTCTCGTCGCAAACGGCTGATCATGAAAGACTTTCATCGGCAAGGTCAACGCAATGGCCATCGAAATCGTTCCATGAACACCGCATACGGATGCCAGCAGTGCATATTTAAAGCGTGAAGGTCTTTTCTCGACATTTGCAACAGATTCATTGTTCAGTATACGTTCGAACCTGCTCTCCGGAATAAAGAAACGGTCGTACAGCAAGTAGACCCAGACAAACCTGAATATATAGACAAAAAGTGCAATCAGCAGTGTATAGAAAATAATCCTGCCGAGATGGCCTGACTCAGTATTTATCATATGAACGGTTACTTCCGGGATAATATATCCGAGTATCGTGAAGACAAAGCCGTTCAGGACAGTGGATAACAGCCCCCACGTATTGTCGTAGCCCAGCTGCAGCCGTGTTGTCGCCTGGCTCAGTCTATCGCGTTCCATTCCGTGGATGATCCCGCCGATGACTGCCGCTATGACACCCGATACGTGAAAAGATTCAGCAGTCATATATATAATGAATGGTGTCAGCAGCTGAATCAATATAAAGACGAACTCATTGTAGAACCCGGTGCGGATGAGAAACATCCGGAACTGCACAAAAGCAACGCCGATTATCGCACCGACTATAAGACCGCCGAAAGTCGACATGACGAACTGCAGTACTGCATGAGTTGCACTGAATTCACCTGTCGTCAGTGCCACTAATGCAATATTGAAGCTTAAAATTCCGGCGGCGTCGTTCAGCAGAGACTCTCCGCTAAGAATCGTCATCAGTCCTTTAGGCAGTTTCCGCCCTTTGGCAATAGCCTGCACAGCGACAGCATCTGTCGGACAGATAATGGCAGCGAGCGCGAAACAGGCTGCAAAAGGAATGACAGGAAGCATCCACTGGATAATATAACCGAGTCCGATAACAGTCGTAAATACGAGCCCGATGGCCATCAGTATGACCGGCTTCAAATATTTCAGCAGGTTGATCCGTGAGACGTGATTGCCTTCCAAAAACAGCAGCGGTGCAATGATACCGATGAGAAACAGTTCCGGTTCAAACTCCAGTTGAATCGGGAGGGGCGTCAGAAAAATCAGCATGCCGATACCAATCTGAATAAAAACAAGCGGTATTTTGCTGAAATAATGATGGATGACAGCTGATATAATGACAGCTACAATAAAACTGATGATTACGATAAAACTTTCCATAGTTCACCTCTCCAGTGTTTTCTTAATCATCTAATAGAGTTAAGTCATAAGTGGTTAATTAATAGTTGATCAGGGAATAGTTTTTATTATAACAATAAACGGGAGGTTTTTTTATGTCCTACAAAATTATTCATGCCCCGGTGTCCCCCTCTGCACCTAATCACATCATCTATCCAGCCATCGTCTATTCACAGGCAGTGACTGATCCCGCTGAGACGTTTAAGAATAACGGCTGGCAAAGGATATGGGAGAACGGCGTATTTGATTACCATCATTTCCATCCGAACGCCCATGAAGTGCTCGGCGTCAAATCGGGTGATGCTGAACTGATGATCGGCGGGGAGAACGGCCAGAAGCTCAAAGTTCAGACGGGTGACGTCATACTGCTGCCGGCGGGTTACGGCCATAAGCTGTTAAGCCGGTCCGACGACTTTAAAGTAGTCGGCGCTTATCCAGAAGACAAGAAAATAGAGCTGCTTACTTCCTATGACAACTTAACAGCCATACAAAGCAGGATTAACCAGGTGATGATTCCTCCAACCGATCCTGTCGAAGGCAAGAGCGGTCCGATGTTCAAAGAATGGGCAGGCATTTACCACTGCAGCACAGTATAATACAGCAATACAAAACACTTTGATTATTTGCAAGGTGTTTTGTATGGAAAAATATTTAAAACCACTTCTTCTTTTTGAAATAATAAATCATCCCAAGCGATATACCGATCATCAACAGCCAGACTGCAAGATAACCATATTTCCAGTGCAGTTCAGGCATGACATCAAAGTTCATGCCGTATATTCCCGCAATCAACGTCAGCGGCATGAATATGACAGAATAAATGGTCAATATTTTCATAATATTATTCATTTTAAATGAGTTGAGCGATATGTAGTTATCTCTTATGTCCGCTGTCATCTCCCGTGAAGAATCAATCATCTCCGCCTGCTTCACAAGGTGGTCATTAATATGATGCAAAAAGATTTTCTGCTTCTTTGACAGCTCCATAATACGTCCTTCAAGCAGCCGGTAGACCAGGTCTTTCATCGGCAGCACGGTCCGCCGGATGATGAGCAGGTCTTCTCTTAAATCGAATGTCTCTTCAATCAGCTCCTCCGTCGAGATATCAACAGAGTGCTGGTCCTCGAAAGAGAACACTTTGTCCTCCAGCTCATACACAAAAGGAAAATAGTTATCGACAATTGCGTCCAGCGTGCGATACATCACTTCAGCCGTCGTCAGCTTTTCATTCGCCCGCTTACAGATGACCGAGTTCCATACTTTATCTACTTCTTCTGAATGTTCCTTATGATAGGTCACAACCATGCTACTGTTGATGAAGACATCGATCTCTTCAGGAAGCATTGTTTTTAAGTCAATAGCATGAAAGACAAAGAACAAGTAATCATCATATTCCTTATACTTCGGACGCTGTCTGACTGATACTGCATCTTCTATCGATAATGGATGGAAGTGAAAGTACTGACTCAGCAGCAGATTTTCATGGGTCGTCGGTTCCGACAGATCGACCCATAACCATTTTGCGGTCCCCTCCATATCATACGGGGAGTCACAAGTCCTCAGTTCATTCAATTCATCGATGTATAGCGTTCTAATCATTGTGCACCTCTAACTTATAGATCATTTCGTTCCCCCGGTGGCTGTAGCCGAGTTTTTCATTCAACTGCCGCATCTTACTGTTAAGCGGATGGACATGACTTCTGATGACTGTTACTCCAGCAGCCAGTGACTGCTGTCTGACATAATCCTTCAGCTCTGTCGCAATGCCCTGCCTTCTTCTTGCAGGCGTCACCCACAGTGACTTAATCATTGTCTCGTCATTAATAACATACCAGATAAAAGCAATGACGTCTTCTTTATCGACGACGGCTATAATTTCATCGCCGTTATGCATCATTAATAGTTTCATTGATTCAAACCGCAGTGCTAAGTCCATCGAACTGACATGCCATTCTTTATAGCCTGATGGAATCGACTCATGAATAGCAGCGATTGTTTTCAGCTGTTCATCTTCTATAGTAAGCTTCTTCATGGTTTCACCTGTCATCTGTTTATCGTTCTGTACACAAAAGCTTAAAGCATCTGCTTTAAGCCTGTATTTTAACTATTCTGCATCACGGGACCGCCCGTAGATCGAAGGCACATGCAGTCCTGACTGCCGCATCAGAACAGTCATCCCCGGTGATGCGTCTAGTGAAGAATAGTGGCAGACAGCAGTGCGCCTCTTTGTATCGACCGGCCAAAGAACCAGCTGTCAATTCCTTTAAGCATGACCACGTTAACTCACCTTCATGCCAGAAAACTTTCTTTTGCCTGGACCATCGTGTGCCCTCTTTCATTAACTCCTTTTCTAGTTTAGAGTAATAATTGAACACTTCGCAACTGATTGACATTATATTTGGAAGCCATTATGATAATAAAAAAGGAGGGTGATGACTATGAATAAACTAGCAACGACACTGTCTCTGCAATCATGGTCATCACTGGCTCTTTAATGACGCTTTTTCAGTGTGCCCGTGGTTGCTGCCACAGGTATTTTTTATTAACTGAAAAAGGATGATTATGAATGAATTCACTTAAACAACTAGGCTTTACAGATGAGGCGGCAGCCTATACAGGCTCATTTGTTCCCGGCAGAATTTCTACTCAGTCAAAAGGGATTTATAAAGTTGTCACTGAAGCGCAGACAATATTAGCCACATTACCTGGAAAATTTATGCATACGTTGACTGACCCCCTGGATATTCCAGCAGTCGGTGATTTTGTACTGATGACTGTACATCCCAGCGAACAAAAAGGAATTATTGAAGAAGTATTGCCAAGAAAACAGGCATTCATTAGACAGGCAGCAGGAATCGAGACAAAACCTCAGATTATTTCGACGAACATTGACTATGCCTTTCTCGCGATGAGCTGTAACGACAATTTTAACGTTAATCGCATGCAGCGGTTTTTGATTGCCGCACGCGATTCTGGAGCTGTACCGATTATTCTTCTAACGAAAGCTGATCTTGCTGACACACTTGATAAAGAGATTATGGCTGCTGAGCTGACGGAGATAGCTGAAGATGTACCAGTATTTTTTATTACTATGCATACTAATGAGCACATAGATGAACTCCGTGCCTTGCTTAAAAATAATAAAACTGCCACTATTCTCGGCTCAAGCGGTATCGGTAAATCCACATTGATAAACCAATTGATGGGTCAAAACGTCATGGTAACTAATGACATTCGTGAAAGCGACAGTAAAGGAAAACATACCACCACGCACCGTGAACTTCTATTGCTACCAGGCGGTGGAATTATCATCGATACACCAGGCATGCGTGAATTCCAACTTTGGTCAACCGGCGAAAATATAGGATTGAGTCATGAATTTTCAGATGTTGAAGAGCTTATAGCTCAATGCCGATTTAATAACTGCAGCCATTCCAATGAACCTGGGTGTGCTGTACTTGAGGCATTACACATTGGGTCATTAAGTGGACAGCGCTATGACCAGTATTTGAAATATAAGCGTGAACTTGCCTATCAGGAACGTCGCAGTAATCAAGCGATGCAGCAGGCAGAAGTAAATAGGTGGAAAAAAATTTCAAAAATCGGCAAACAGAACCGGAATCAAAAAAGCCGTTCCTAAAAATTATTTAAAGCCTTGACTCGATTCCCTTGAATTATACCCACCATAAAACCCCTTCACCTAACAGGTGCAGGGGTTTATACGTTGATAGCTATTAAGAACCAGATGACCATGATCAGCAGTATTAAGAATTTGGCAAGTGTACTCGCCAAAAATCCAAACAGTGAACCGATGCTTGCCTTCACCGCACGTACAGGGTCTTTTAACATAATGAGCTCTATCAGCAATACAGCAATCAACGGCACGATGATGACGCCAAACGGCGGAATGACGAAACTCCCGACGATGACACCGACTGCTGCGGTGATTTCCCCGGCTTTACTGCCGCCGTAACGTTTAACGAAATAGCTTCCAGCGACATAGTCACTCACTAAAGTGGCGATGGTGAGTATCATCATGACTATCCAGAAAAACCATGATAACTTACTGTCATCAATCATAAAGTGATAAAGAAAAAAGCCAATCCACATCAATAATATTCCTGGTATCACCGGCACTACGAGTCCGACAAAGGCCAGTATAAATGCAGCGATAATCAGTAGCCAGATGATAGCGCTCATAGCATGTCCTCCCTTGTCACAGGTTTTGTAAAGCTCAATAGAACGAACGCGATGGCGATGAATGCCGCGGATACATAGAACACATTGCCTAAACCGACGATATCACTCATTACGCCGCCGAGCAGATTGCCGATCAACTGTCCTGCAATCATCGCATTTGAAAACAGTGTTGACGCATAGCCCGGGAAATCAGGAAGTATATCCTGGAAATAACTGATGCCGAGTCCAAGCAGAATCGCGAGAAAGAACGCCAGTGCCAGCTGACCGACGAGCATGGCTGCGACAGAGTTGAAGACACCGATTGACAAGAAGTAGCCGCCGCCTAAAACCGCACCGAGCATCAGCAGTGTTCTTGTCTGAAACTTACTTGCCAGAATACCGAGAATAATCATAAAAGGCACTTCCAGTCCTGCACATAAACTCGCCAGGTAGCCGACGTTGTTCTCTGATTCATGCAGGTGCTCTGTCACAAAGAGCGGCATATTCAGTGTATACATCCATTGCCCGACGTGCAGCATGACAAATCCGAGAAATGGGATCAGCAGCTGGCTGTCCTTTAATAAGTTAGGGGCGACTGGTTCAACGTAATTCTGCGTTCTCGCCGGCTGCACCGTCACTATATCGCGGAAGAAGATGATCATTGACATCAGAACGATCAAATAAAGAACGATTGTGCCGCCGAACAACCCATCATAGCCGAAACGACTGAGCAGTACAGTCCCGACGAGCGGCCCGAACAAAAACCCGAGGCTGAACATTGAGCGGAGCACAGTATTTGCGAATACTGAATTTTTACTTGATGCAGATGCATTGATGCTTTCGCGGGCTGACGCGTACATCTGCGGCATAGCCGGGGCCGCGAAACCGGTGAAAATAGTATAAAGGACAATAAACCACAGCACGCTATGGACATAGAAATAGACACCGAACGCCATACTCGCCATCAGCAGCGAGAAAATAATCAGCCATTTCCGGTTAACTCGGCCCGTATCAGAAATACGACCGATCAATGTGTTCATCAAAAAACCTGCCAGCGCAGCTGATGCCATTAACAGCCCATACTGCCCTTTCGTCATGCCGAGCTCCTGCGTGGCATAAAGGATAAAGAACGGAACGGTCACAGCAAGGCCCATGCCGAGCAGCGCCATATTGACGAGGAATAACTTGTAGTTTTTAATACTCAACAGCTGCCTGAACATAGCTTCACAAACTTTCTACTTAATGATATTGTTTAATTATATAAGAACTCACCGAATTGCAAAAGAGCGGAGGAATAATTATGGAGTATGAAGTCATCAATATATGCACCGGTAAAATCAAAACCGAAATTTTCGGCTCGAACCGTCCTAAAAAGACAGCTGTCTCTAAATATCCTATCCAGCAGCCGGCGTTCCTGTCTTTTCTCGGGCTTGAAGGCGATGAACATGCGTACCAGGGTCACGGCGGCCCGAACAAAGCAATCTGCCTTTACGACAAGCTGGACTATGATATGTGGCGGCCTTATATTCAAGACATGCCGGAATATGCCATGTTCGGTGAGAACATTACAACTATCGGACTGACGAAAGACCAGCTTGCCATCGGCGATCAATTCAAATTCGGTGAAGCAGTTATTCAAGTCACTGAAGGACGCGGCCCGTGCAACACCATCGCAAAGAAGTATGATGTCCCTGACCTCGTCAAGCTCATGAGTGCCGCCCATGCAACCGGCTGTTACTTCAGAGTGCTGCAGGAAGGCATCGTTACACCAGACAGCCGACTTGAGCTGCTGGAGAAACATCCAGCGCAGTTTACACTGAACGCATTCAATGCACTTAAATATACGGATAAGAAGAACAAGGCACTGCTCGAAAAGGCACTGACTGTAGATGCACTGCCTGAAGAACATCAGCTCAAATTCACAAAGCAGCTGCAGAAGCTTACCGGGCGGATAAATTATTAGCCGATTAAACAGCCGCCTCCATCTTCATTAAATCAATAAATGCCTTGACCTGCGGCAGAGCCAGCACATCATTCTCATAACTGATATACGTCTCCCGCAGCAGCTGATGATGATTGACTTCAAGCAGCTCCACTTCAAACTGCTCACTGTCAATATCACCGATGACAATCTCAGGCAGCACAGTGACACCCACCCCTGACAGCAGCAGCTCCTTGCACGTTGCAATCTGATCGGTCTTAATCTGCGGGGCATAAGTTTGATTGAACTGCTCGGTATACCACAGTTCAATCTCCTTCAGATAGACGGGGTCCGCCTGGAATTCAATCATCGGTAATGTCTGCAGCTGGTTTTTCTTTGCCTTCGGATAAATGAAATAATGTTTATCCGTGAGCAGTACGTCATTATTCATGTTCATGATCTTCATACCGCGGATAACTGAGATATGAAAATCATGTCGATTTGCCATAATCCGGCTGCTTGAACCGACCTGCAGCTGGATTTTCACTTCTGGATACAGTTCTACATAATGTCCAAGTACGCGTGGCAGTATCGTGTGCCCGATCAATGACGATACACCGATAGACAGCTTGCCGTTGACAATTCCTTCAGAAGACTGAATCATTTCCTTCAAGTTGGTCTCTTCTTTCAGCATTTTACGGGCATGCTGAAGAATAATCTCTCCGTTCGTTGTCACAATCAGCTTTTTCTTTGTCCGGATGAAAATATCAGTCCCCCATTCCCGCTCAATGGATTTCAGACGCTGACTGACAGCCGGCTGGGAAATGTAAAGTGTATCAGCAGCTTTTCTTAATGTTTCCTCATCCGCCAGTGCTACAAGCAGACGGTAGTCATCGATTTTCATTAATAACCTCATTTCCATAGAACAGCACAGTGTTGCGCGTCACTGCTTCACGCACAACAGCCTGTTCCAGCTGTTTGATTACTGCTATTTCATCTATTATAGCAGATAACATGGCGGGAATATCAGTCGCATCAAAACCTGCATGCGGCCACGGCCCGTCTGTTTCGATCATCAGCTGACTAAGCGGCGCTGCAGTCAGCACACGCCTTGTCTTGTCATTCCACAAAACGTCCGGTGTTACACTGACCATGTAACCGGACTGGATGACAAGCCGGATGACGTCGTCACTTGCCTTAAACCAGTGGAAGTGCGCTCGTGTCACTCCATGTTTCTGCAGTAGATCCACTGCAGTTCCTGCATCTTCATAAACCGCATGAAGAACGACTGGTAGGTCATAGCGCTTCGCTATGATGATCATTCTTTCCAAAAGATAGACATAACGGCTCATATCGTGCACTTTACCTGCCCGGTTCAAATAGTGCGGCAGACCGACTTCACCAATCGCTGAGAGTGACTCATGATGTTCAGTTAGCCACTGCTCAAGCGCACCCAGTTCTTCATCATCAGGAAGCTCCTGTTCCGGATGAAATCCAGCCGCTATTTGAATGGCAGGAGCTTGCTGCTTCAACCTCAGCAGCTTAACCGCACTATCCAAGTTCATGCTGACCGTAATGAGACCGTCTAGTTTTCCATCGTCTAACTCCGTTAAAATAGTATTGATATCTTCATCATCAAACTGATCAAGATGAATATGACTATCTATCATAATATCCTCCTACTTTCCAGCCAGCTCAACTTCTTTATCATGTCATTAATGATTACCCGATAATAGTAGTACACGTTGTTTCACTTATAAAAATTGAGGTATAGAACAATAACAAATCATTTAAATGAGGTGTCATAATGGATAAATTTGAAAAGATTGATCAGGAGATTAAAGGCTATACTCAGGATAAACAGCCCGGTAGTGAGCGCGATATGAATCCACGTCCGATTGCTGAAGATGACGACTATAAGGCCGGCGGTAAGCTGACAGGCAAAATCGCTTTAATTACAGGCGGCGATTCTGGTATCGGCCGTGCCGTAGCGATTCTTTACGCTAAAGAAGGCGCTGATGTTGCTATCGGTTACTACGACGAGACAGCTGATGCTGAAGATACCGTAAAACGTCTTGAAGAGCTCGGTGCTAAAGCGAAGGCTTACGCATTTGATTTAAAGGACGTTGAGCAGTGCAGAAAATTAGTATCGGATGTAGTGACTGACTTCGGCGGGCTGAACATTGTTGTCAATAACGGCGGGGTTCAGTTCCCGCAGGAAGATTTTCTGGCGATTACGCCTGAACAGATTCAGACGACGTTCTCGACTAATATTTTCGGAATGATGTATGTCTCGCAGGCTGCCATTCCTCATCTGTCTGCAGGTGACACCATTATCAACACAAGCAGCGTGACCGCTTACCGCGGCTCTGAGTCACTTATTGATTACTCAGCGACAAAAGGTGCTATCACAGCGTTCACCCGCTCTTTGGCACAGAATTTGGCACCTAAAAAGATCCGTGTGAACAGCGTCGCGCCGGGTCCTATATATACCCCGTTGATTCCTGCTACATTCCCTGCTGAAAAAGTAGAGAAGCATGGACAGGAAACAGCGATGGAACGCCGTGGTCAGCCTAGTGAAAATGCTCCAGCCTATGTTTTCCTTGCCTCTCAGGATTCTACTTACATTACGGGTCAGGCTATTCACATTAACGGCGGAGATTATCTTTCAAGCTAAATCATCTTGACTGTTAATATAGAATTAAAATAACACCGTCCGGCTACTCGCCTGACGGTGTTATTTGTTGTCTGCAGTAATCGATTGTCTTCTTGAAAGTCTCAAAATCCTGCTGAATGATAGTCATAATATAGTGCGCTGTCTGATAGGCTGAATCATACTGCTTTTTTGTAATGCTGCCTTTTTTCAGCGCAAACTTCAAGTCCGCTTCATCTACAAGCTCATATTCTCCAGTCGGCAATACAAGGACATCCAGAAATAAGTCGTTCGCCCGCGCTTCACCGAGTTCAATGAAATTGTGATCATTGACGTCAATATAGTACTGAACTGGGCGGCCGTAGTTGTCATACATCGCTGTAATGCTGTAAAGTTTGTCTTTCGGCAGCAGCTGCAGCCACTGGTAACCTGCGTCTGCCACTGTAATACACTTTCCTACTACTTCAACTTGTAAGGGAGATTTGACTTTCTGCATTGTCACAAGACCGACGATTCCATCAAACCGCGTGTCTTCCAGTCGTATTTCCTTGTAGTCACGTCTTTGCAATCTACGCCAATGCCTTTTATCGATATATTTTATCTTCAAGTCGCCCAACTCCTCACAAATCATTATATAAAAATAAACAAGTTGAAGAAATACTTAATTTCAACTTGTTTATAATTATACTTATTTAAGCTTCATCTGAACGATAATGGTCTTTCCCTTTCAGGAAGAACGCCAGGATGAATGCGAGCAGACTGAAGGCAGTAGCTAACCAGAAAGCATCTGTAATACCATTCACTGTTGCCAGCTGCTGCAATTTGCCCATTAAGACCTGGATTCCTGCTGTGCTTGAGCCGAGTGACTGGCCAAGCTGATTCAGCTGAGTCGCAGTCGACGGCAATGTTTTATCCATTGCGTTAGTCATATCACCGATATGAGCAGTCGTCTGCTGCGTCATCACCGTTACAAGGACTGCTGTACCGATTGAACCGGCAAGCTGACGTACTGTGTTACTGATCGCATTACCATGAGGAATCATACGCCCAGGCAGTGCGTTCATACCTGCTGTCATAATCGGCATCATAATGAATGACATACCGAATGAACGCAGAATGTAAATACCAAGAATCGTTCTATAAGATGTATCAAGATTAATACGTGTCAATTCCCATGTTGCATAAGTCATAATCGCCAGACCAAAGATGGCAAGTGGTTTAATACCATATTTGTCGAATAATCGTCCGGCAATCGGTCCCATAATACCCATCAATAGTGATCCAGGCAGTAATAACAGACCAGAATCAAGGGGTGAGAAACCGCGGATTGACTGCAAGTAGATCGGCAGCAGAATCATACCCCCGAATAAACTCATCGTTACAATGATGTTAATCAGTAATGGGAATGAGAAGCCGGAATACTTAAGAACATGTAAGTCCATCATCGGATTGTTCATCGATAGCTCTCTTGCCGTAAATGCTGCGATGAAAAGCAGTCCAATGATAATGGTTGAAACAACGACTGGTGAATCCCAGCCTTTGTTTCCTGCTTCACTAAAGCCGTATAAAACACTGCCGAAACCGAGTGTACTGAAGATAACACCTGGCACATCAAGTTTTGCTTTGAATGTCGGCTGCACAATCTTAAACCAGAACATACCAACGGCTAAAGAAATTAAACCGACTGCGAACATCCCGTAAAACATCACATTCCAGTGATAGCTCTGAATAACCCAGCCTGTCAATGTAGGACCGATCGCTGGTGCCAGGATGAAGGCGATACCCATCGTCCCCATCGCTGCCCCGCGTTTATCAGGCGGGAAGATCGTCATAAATACGTTTGTTCCAAGCGGCATTAATATCCCTGCGCCGACTGCCTGCACGACACGTCCGGTCATCATCATCGGGAAGTTGCCGGACATAGCACAGATCAATGAACCGATTGTAAAGAAAGTCATCGCTGATAAGAACAGCTGACGATAAGTAAACCGTTGAATCATGAATGCACTGATCGGTACAAGAATACCATTTACCAGCATAAACCCGGTAGTCAGCCACTGCGCAGTTGATGTTGAGACATTGAAGTCACTGATCATGACCGGCAGGGCGACGTTGATTAACGTCTGGTTAAGAATTGCGACGAACATCCCGATCATTAATGCCGTGACGATTTTGCCTGTCGTAATCCCTTTGCCTAACGTATGTGATGGTTTAGTCGCTTTATGATGAACCGCTTCTTTCTCAAGTTCTTCTTCATAAGGCTGCTCTACAACAAGGTCTTCTTGCTCATCATTGTTATAAAGATCTGCATCTTCACGATGTGCTTCGCTGTTGTAAATCACTTCGTTGTCAGTGTGATGTTCAGGTCTTGGTGCTGGTTCTGGACGAACTGATCGTTCAGGTTGACGTTCATATGTTTCGTGTGTCTGAGTTGTCTCTACTTCGGGTTGGACCGCTTTTTTACCTCTGCGATTAAGCAGGAAGCGGTTCAATAGGAAGAAGATGACCAGTGACAGAAGGACATAGCCTATAATCATTGAGGTCATACAAAAACCTCCTTAGTTTTTATGAATGCGTACAGTTACATTCATTCCTGGAATAACGTCTAAAGATTTCTCTTTTGATAATTTGATTTTTACTGGAACGACTTGAGTGACTTTAGTGTAGTTAGCGTTACCGTTAGATGATGGTAGTACTGAGAAGCTTGAAGCAGTCGCTAAACCGATTTTATCTACTTCACCGTCAAGTGTTGTATCTTTGTAGCCGTCAACATAAACATCGACATCTTGTCCTTCTTGAATGCCGTCAAGATCTGTTTCTTTAATGTTAGCTGTAACATATAAGTCATCCATATTATAAGCGTAAGCAACAGGAATGCCTGCTCCAACAAAACCATTTTCAGTTGCCTGTGTTTTAACGATTGTTCCATCTTGAGGCATAGTGATGTCCATTTTAGCTGGTTTACCATCTTGGCCCATACCTTCTACTGAACCGATCACTGAATCTTGAGAAACTTTGTCTCCCGCTTGCTTTTTAAAAGAAGTTAATTTACCTGCAACCGGGCTTGCGATTGAGATTTGTGTACCGTCGATCTTTGCATTGTCTGTTTTTACATAGTTTGTTGCTTCATCATAGAAATGAAAAGCAGCAATACCGGCGATAGCCAGAATAACTAATGTAAGGATGTTGATTAAAAGTATTTTCTTCATTGTGATTCCTCCATTTAATTTTTTTCACATAAGCTATATTATAGTTCCCCTATGAAAACTTTCAACCAACAATATTTGTTTAAATGTCGGTTTTACTTTAAAATAATGCTAGCAGTGACAAATAAATTAATAAGAAAAGTGATTACTTATGAAAGATAAACATTTAATAATAGAAGCAGAATTTTTAAATTTGCTTGAAAAACATCGATTCAGAGAAATTACTATTAAGATGATATGTGAAGCGGCCCATATTAACCGCTCTACTTTCTACGCCTATTATTTAGACAAATATGATCTGCTGGACCGGATGATTGATACGCATCTGACAGCTATCGGTCAGTTTGTGGAACAGACTTCAAATGATATGCAGCATACAGAAGATATAAAACCTTTGGTTAAGAAATACTTTTTAAATCTCTGTCATTATATTTATGCTCATCAGCAGTTTTTTAAGACATTAATGACGGTCCATCCGGCACAGAACTTCACCCAGAAATTAATTGAAACGCTGCGCTCAAATTATTTGGCATCGATTGAAGCAAATAGCTCTTCTTTAAGAGAACCGAAATACTTCGTGAATTATACGCTCGGAGGACAGTTCGGCATTCTCTTCTTTTGGCTGCAAAATGACTGTTTGGAACCGCCAGAACTAATGGCAGACATCATTTACCACAATATTCTCCGCTCCAACAGATAATATTAAAATCTTGTAAATCGAATCAAAAGAAGTAACGATTCATGTATAATACAGATAACGAGCTGATGGAGGGGAAACATGAAGTATTTAAAAAGAACATTAGGCGTTACCGCAGTAGCTATGATGCTGTTATCAGATTATGCCCATGCTGCCGAACAGTTAAGAATCGGCACTATAAAGAGCAGTAATGCTGTCATTATTACAAACAAAACGATGATGGCAAAGAAAGTAGCAGGCGATTATGCAAATTACACATTATATGTTAACGATAAGGTGATGATTGAAGGTCAGCCTTACTATCGCGTGCAGACATCAGAAAATATCGATAATGCAATCGGTTATGTCAAAGCAGGCGATTTAACCATTCAACCTGTAAAAACAGTATCCCCTGCTCAGCAGACAGTAACATTTAAAACGACGACTAAATTTTACAGTTTCCCGGGCGGAACAGAGCGTCAGGTGATTGACCGTGCTGCCAAAGATGAATCGATGACAGTCGATGCTGCACTGAAAATCGGCAGCAGCACCTACTTGCACGGCACATTGGTCACAGGTGCCACCGGCTGGGTGGAGGCACCTGTCACAAAAGCTGAAGTCACTCCCCCTGTTCAGCCGCAGAAAAAAACTGAATCAACGGTGCAGGTAAAAGCAGCGGTCAAACCGACTGTGCCGGCACCAAAGTCTACAGCACCACAACCAGCCAACCCCGCTGTGCCGGCACCACAGCCTACAGCTTCAGCTGCTGTTACTCACACCACAGTCAATGCCACTCTGCAGGATGCTGTGAACCGTCAAATGCAGCTATCACCGAAACCGCAAGTTTCTGATGGTGTGAAATGGAAAAATGCTCCTACTGATTTAGTGAAACGTTATATAGGTACTGAACCGTTAATCAATGATGCAGTCGGAAAATATCAGTTCCTTGTCCTTAACGAGCCGCAAGGTTTAACTGCTGATCAGCTGAACATCCTGCTCCAGGGCAAAGGGATTCTTGAAGGCCGCGGACAGGCGTTTAAAATCGCCAGCGAAAAATATCATATCAATGAAATTTATTTGATTTCGCATGCTTTTCTTGAAACGGCTGAAGGCCGAAGCAAACTCGCTAATGGTGTAACAGTTAAAGGTGAGCCGACCGGCAAACGCTTCTACAACATGTTCGGCGTCGGTGCATATGACCACAACGCATTGAAGTACGGCGCTCAGTACGCAGCCAACGTCGGCTGGGATACGCCTGAGAAAGCAATTATCGGTGGCGCTCAGTTTATTTCACAGGGCTATCTGTCAGAATCACAGAACACCCTTTATTCGATGCGCTGGAACCCGGCATCACCTGGAAACTCACAGTATGCGACTGATATACTATGGGCTTCTTCCAATGCGAGCTACATCGCAGGCTTTTACCAGCAGTTAGGGATTGAAGGCGGAAAATACCACTTTATCCATTACGCGAAATAACAGCTTATGACCGTTATATGAGTGCAGCTTCCTAGTCCATCTTTTATCATTACATCAGCTGCAGCAGTTTCTTGATTTTTTTGACAGAAGTCGTTTTGAGAAGAAACGAAGTTCTGCTAAACTGATGAAGTAAGAACATCATAATGACAATTTATGATATGGAGGTAGAGATGTTTATAGAAATTGACGGTCATCAAATTTACTACGAGATAATCGGTCAAGGGACACCCGTATTATGTCTCCATGGATACGGCGTCGATCACCGAATTATGAAACACCCTATAGAATCAGTTGTTGCTCAGACAGACTATTCTTATTCAAGAATTTATATCGATCTTCCCGGGATGGGTCGGTCAGAAGTAAACCCAGCCATCATTAATGCTGATGATATGCTGGATGTACTGATGAAATTCATTCGGAAAGTCATTAAGAAACAGCAGTTTCTTATCATCGGCAACTCGTATGGTGCCTATTTATCAAACGGCGTGAATTATAAGATGGACGGCTGTATTAACGGCATGTTTTTCTTCTGTCCTGTCATTATTGCTGACAGTGAGAAACGTAAGCTGCCTGTCCACCAGCATATTTTACTTGAGGATATCCAGCCTGATGATCATCAAAAAGAGTTCAAAGAATTTTTAAATACCAATGTCATCATTACGCGGAAAAACTGGCAGCGCTATCTGGATGAGTTAGTGACAGGCATGACACTTGCTGACAACGAATTTAAAAAGCGCTACTTTGATGATGGTTATTCTTTCAGTTTTGAACGTCAAATGCTTGCTGCCCGGCATGATTGCCCGATGACAGTGCTTGTAGGCAGACAGGATTCCACTGTAGGTTATGACGATGCCTATAATTTAGTGAAAGATAATGAGTCCGGCAGCTTTATTTTGTTAGATGAAGCAGGACATAATCTCCAGATTGATCAGCCAAAACTGTTCGATGCTCATTTACTGCATTTCTTCAAGATACATCAATAACAAGCTGTCACTATGGTGATGGCTTTTCTTTTGGCAGTGATTAAATTCTTTTATGAGGTGAAAGATGCTGCTCAAGACACGGTCTATTCCTCGGAAAATTCACTATTACAATGCTCTCCATAATCGTACTCCGTTATCTGACAACCAGCGTGAAGACTATCACACCCATTTTAAAGGTTACGAAGGAGAGAAACAGTTTATCAGGCTGCTGAGTGAGTTTCCTGACGCAGTAGTGCTCTGGGATTTAACGTTCCGCTCTAAATATAAAGGAATGGCCCAGTTTGACATCATTGTCATACACGGGAATACAGTCACTCATTATGATATCAAGAACTATAAAGGGATATTCACTATGAATGACCGGCTGCTCGTCAATAGCTACGGCCGTAACTTCAAAAATCCAGATGACCAGTTATCTCGGGCTCATCATATTTTAGAAGACGTTATCGCTCAGTCCGGTGAACGTTATATAATTGAGAGTTACCTTGTTTTCATCAACGAATACTTTCATCTGCGTAGCAACAATGACAATCCACGCTGGTTGTTCCGCAGTATGGTGCACAGTCACCTCAAAAAGTTCCGGGAGCCGAATTTATTAATTGAGGACAATAAGTCGCTCGGCAGTTACTTCCTGGCAGCTAATATGCCAGAGCTTGATTTTAACCCCATCGAACGCAGTGAGTTTTCTATGCAGATGAAAGGAATGAAATGTCTCCACTGTAACTACATGATCAAGGCAATCACCAGCCGGACAAAATATCATACATGTACTAACTGCGGCAGCTCAACTGCCATCAAGCGCATTACCTTTCACAATTTAAGAGACTTGTATCATTTGAAAGGAGACGCTTTTACAATCAATGAAGCAATGGAATGGTGCTGTGGAATAAGCCGTGCCTCTATTTCACGAGTTTTGGCTGAACACTTCAAGAAAACCGGATTGAGTAAAGCGACTAAGTATTATCTATAGAGAGTCGTTCCCTCTCACGTTTGTCGTTTCTTGAGAGGCAAACGTCGTTCCCTCTCACGTTTGTCGTTTCTTGAGAGGCAAACGTCGTTCCCTCTCACGTTTATCTTTTCTTGAGAGGCAAACGTCGTTCCGACTCGTTTTAAATAAAGAATCCCTTTCGTCGAGAAAGGGATTCTTTATTTATTCGACCCACCGGCCTTGTCTGAAGATAGGTTCGCACCGGTCATCTGCATAAACACCATCTATATCAAGTGATTCGCTTCCTATCATAAAGTCCACGTGAGTCAGACTGTCATTGATGCCGAGTGCGACCTGCTCTTCTATTGATTGATCTTCAGCACCATTTATCACTTCAGCAAATCCACTGCCGAGTGCGATATGACACGATGCATTCTCATCGAACAACGTATTGTAAAACAATAAGCCGCTTTCATAGATCGGTGAGTTGACCGGTACTAGCGCAATTTCGCCGAGACGTTTTGCGCCGTCATCAATCTCCAGTAAATTCTTCAAAGTTTCATAGCCTTCACCCGCTTCAAAATCAGTCACTACTCCGTCCTTGAAAGTCAGTTTGAACTGATCGACTATTTTACCGGATAAGCTGAGCGGCAGTGTATTTGATACATAGCCGTCCACACGTCTGAAGTCAGGTGTCGTATAGACTTCCTCGGTCGGCATATTGACGATAATCTCTGTCCCCTGCTTATTGACTTTTCCTGCCTTCAGCCAGTTACCGCCCTGATGAAGTCCGACTGTCAGATCAGTGCCGGGAGCTGTATAGTGAAGCTTGTCAAAGCCTTTCTCCGTCAGCCAATTGGCACGCTGGTTAAGATGTTCAATATGAGATTTCCATGCGGCAACAGGGTTCTCCTGATCAGCCCGGACCGCTTTAAATATAGCATCGAACAAGGCATTCTGTGCTGCTTCTCCGCTCAGTTCCGGAAAAACAATCTCTGCCCATTCAACAGATGGATAGGCGACAATACACCATGTCTGTCTGAAGTTACCGAAGCTGTCTGAAAGGCTTTCATGCGCTTTCATCATGACTTTTGCCCTGGCGTTGATCTTTTCCTCAGACTGATTTTTCAGCGCTTCCGGCGAAACACTTATAATACTTAAAAGTGCTGCTTTTTCTTCTTCGTAGTATTTCAGTTCCTGCTTCAAATATTCAGGCACTTCCTGCAGTGTCTCAACTGACTGATAATCATATGTATATTTTGCCACTTCACTATCAGAATAATTGACGATGACTTTTTTGGCTCCTTGTTTATAGGCAGCTTCTACAACAGGTCTGACTAAAGGTGCGGTATTAATGTCTGACTCGATAACTAAAATTTCATTGTGCTGGATGTTCAATCCTATTTTAACAATGACATCTGCGTACTTCTTCAATAAATGATGCTGACTCATTCAAACATCCCCTCTCTTAATTTTCTGACTATTTAATCATACCGAACTCCCCGTTATTTTCCAACTGAATTAACATATAAAAAATAACCACCGCACGGGTGGCTATTTGACTACTTCAAACTTTTCTCGATGTCATTGATTTGTTTTTGTGATAGTTTCTTTACAATCTCACCATCATTTGAATCTTTTTCGATGGCTTTCACTGCTTCAGCTGAATGGTAGTATTCCACAATTTTTTTGTAGTCTTTATTGTCTTTTTGGCTTGTTTTAGCAGCAATGACGTTGATGTATGGTTTAGCAGCTTCAGAATTCGGGTCTTCCAGATAAATAGGGTCATCTTTCGGATTTAAACCTGCTTTACCTGCTACACCGTTGTTAATGATTGACAGAGCGACGTCAGGCAGCACACGTGGTGTCTGCTGTGCATCGATTGCTTTGATTTTTAAGTTCAGTTTGTTTTCTGTGATTTTTGATGGGTCTCCGAATAATCCGAAGTCATCGGCTAACTTGATGACACCTGCTGATTCAAGCAGTCTTAATGCACGTGCCTGGTTTGTCACATCATTTGGAATTGCGATTGTATCGCCTTTTTTCAAGTCTTTAATATCTTTAATTTTATTTGAGTAAGCGCCAAGCGGTGCAAATACTGTTGTACCGATAACTGATAATTTTAAGTGATGGTCTTTTTTGAACTGATCTAAGAATGCGAAGTGCTGGAAGGCATTCAAGTCGATATCACCTTCGCTTAAAGCGTTGTTTGGTGCTGTATAATCCTGGAATTCAACTAACTTCACTTTAATGCCGTCCTTTGCCGCTTTCTTTTTAACAACATTCCATACTTTGCCATCGACACCAGTGACCCCGATTTTAATTGTTTTATCGTCCTTCTTGTTGCCGCATGCCGCTAATACAAGTAATGCACTTAATACGAGTAATAATAATCTTTTCATCAGTTGTTCTCTCCTTATAATCTGCCTGTATATATATTTGCAATCTTATTGCCGATAAACTGGGTGATCTGCACGAGGATGATGAGTATGAGTACAGTGACAAACATCACAGCCACGTCAAACCGCTGATAACCGTATGTAAATGCCAGATAACCGATACCGCCTGCGCCGACGAGTCCTGCCACTGCAGAAAACTCTATCAGTGAGACCGTTGTAAACGTCAGGCCGAGAATCAATGAGCCGGCCGCTTCCGGTACAAGCACTTTAAATAAAATGTCAAACTTGGATGATCCCATCGCTTCAGCCGCTTCGATGACGCCTTTATCCACCGAGATGATGTTGTTCTCAACAACACGGGCAATTGATAACGATGCTGCAAGCGTCATCGGGAAAATGGCCGCCCATATCCCGATCGTCGTCCCGACAAGAAATCTCGTGACAGGGATCAGTGCTACGAGAAAGATAATGAACGGAATCGGCCGGATGGTATTGATGAAGAAGTTCAAAATGACATTGACCGCCTTATTTTCGAGTACATGACCCCGGCCTGTCGCGTAGAGAATGATACCGAGCGGCAGTCCGATGAGTACTGCCAGCATCAATGTAATGCTGACCATAATGAGCGTATTGATGGTCTCCTGAATAAGCACAGGATAAAACTCCGTTAAATCAGTTTTCAAAGCCATTGACCTCCTTAATTTGAATACCGTGACTGAGTAATGAATCAAGTGCTGCATGGATGCTGCTGTCATTGCCGACTGCTTCAATCAGTAAATTACCGAAAAGTTTATCGGTTAACTCAGTTATTCCGCCGTACAAAATATTGAAATCGACATTGAACTGTCTGCCGACTTGACTGAGCACCGGGCGCAGTATTTGCTGATGGTTGAAGATGAAGCGGTAAATTTTTCGGGCTCTGACATCGACTTCGCCCGGAATATCATCATTCAATACTGAATGCACAAAACGTTTTGTCGTCGGGTGAACAGGATTTGTGAACAACTCGAACACTTGATTCTGCTCAACGATTCTGCCCTTTTCCATGACGGCTACTTCGTCACAGATGCTTTTGACGACTTCCATTTCATGAGTGATCATCACAATCGTAATGTTCAGCTCATCGTTGATGCGTTTCAGCAGTCTCAATATTTCATCGGTTGTCTCAGGGTCCAGTGCAGAAGTGGCTTCGTCACAGAGCAGTATATCAGGATTAGTCGCCAGTGCTCTTGCGATACCGATACGCTGCTTCTGGCCGCCGGACAGCTGACTTGGATAATCGTGCTTCTTATCCTGCAGTCCGACGAACTGCAGCAGCTCGTCCACCCGCTTATCAATCTCAGCTTTCGAATATTTCTTTGTCAGCTTGAGCGGGTACTTGATGTTGTCTTCCACCGTCTTTGCACGGAACAAGTTAAACTGCTGGAAGATCATGCCGATGTTCTGACGACGTCTCCGTAGTAACTTCTGACTAAGGCGCGTGATATCCTCACCTTCAATAACGACTCGGCCGGACGTCGGTTTTTCCAGTTTGTTGATCAGCCTGACGAGTGTTGACTTACCCGCACCGGAATAGCCGACGATACCGAAGATCTGCCCTTTCTCAATGGTCAGTGAAACATCTCTCAATGCTTCGACCACACCTTTTTTCGTCTGGAACTGCTTGGTCACGTGCTCGATTTCAATAATTGCCATAATTCCCTCCCGAATATAAAAAAAACGACTTCTTAGCAAGCGCTAAAAAGTCGTTTTACGTCCCTTTATCTGCCAAGCTAAGCTTGATGGAATTAGCACAGTGCTCATAAATGAGTCCGCTGCTGAGATGTCATCGGGCCATATCCCTCAATCTCTCTTGATAATTTTTTTATTAAGTTAACTAAATTATTGCAGACGTCCATACAACCTGTCAACGATTTTTTTAAAAACTTGATAATCCCGTGAATTCCTGCACGCGGTACAGCAGTGTTTTCAAGAATGATGCGTCTTTTTTCACTTCGTAGTGATCCGTGACATGACTGTACTCATTCGTCCATTTGGCATCGAAGTCAGCCGCTAATTCCCGGAAGACCGGAAGAGTCGATTTCCCGGTGATAATGGCATCGGTCTCCATGTTGTAGTCACCGATATTGCGGCGCGTCAAGTTGGCACTGCCGACAAAGAGCGTCGCCTGCTGCTTACGGTCATCAGTGATCAGCACATATTTCGCATGGAACTGCTCGCCGTGGGAAACAGCCCATTTGATTTGAATCCTATCGTCACTTTTTGCGACCAGTTCGTGTGCCACTGGTTTATTCGGCACACCCGGCTTCTCTTTGCCGAACGCTTCTTTGTTCACATCGAGAATCAGTTTAATCTTAACGCCCCGGTCTGCCGCATCAAGCAGCGCACGAATGATATCGCGGTCTGCAAGATAGAACATCCCCATCTTCAGTTCATCTTTGTCGTTGGTCCGATTGATCGCCTGAAGAAGCGTCTCTTTAATCCTGCCTTCAGTGACAAGCGTCGTCCCGTAGTCCATCATGTTGTTATAAGCATGATGATTGATTGGAAATTCCTCATGGTCGAGTTTACCACCGCTCATGTTGATCGCTGCCACTTCACTCCGAATTACGTCCTCCTGCAGCTGACCGCTCACTTTCACGGCGATATTCTGATGGTGGCCGCTCGGGTCATGGGGATTACTGCTGGCAATAATCGCTGCTTTTTCTGATACAATCGTCTTCCGGTGATTCGCCTTGAAGTTCAGCATACGGGCGTATCCCCTTACAGTAACATCCAGGGCATTTTTTGAGAAGATGTTAGGCAGTGAACCGTTCTCACTGTTTCCCAGCCAGCGGACAGTCGAACGCCATAAGCCGGAATAAAGCGGATTGGAATCGCGCAGTTTCGTCAAGTCCGTCTCGTAGACTAATATGCCGTTGTCACGCAGTCTTTTATAGTTATCCGGCGTATAGCTGCCGTAAAACGAATTGATCGGGTCGGTCAGCACATAAATCGGCATGTCCGGATGCTGCCTTTTCTTCGCGATCAGGTGATTCGTAAGCTCACTTGACAGCTTCGGAAACTGGATGCTGCCATCATAAGCATCATTGAACAAAAACATATCCATGATGATAAAGTCATCCGCCTCATCAATCAGCCGGTATATTGCCGGAAAAATAGTCTGCTCATAATGCATCCCGCCCTGCTCATAGCTGTTGTCGAGCAGCAGCTTGACATCATTTGTCCTGCTCGGTTCGTAGCGCTTCGAAATACCGGCAGGCAGCGGCTTAAAGACATTCCATATGGACACGAGCAGCACGATGAAAAATAGTATACCACTGACCCATTTAATATTGATCCTCGTCTTCTTTGGTTGTATTTTCTTAGAGCTCATCTGTTTGACGGCTGTTTTTTTCACCGGCTGTTTTTTAGGTGCTGTCTTGTTGACCGTGCTTTTTTTTACAGGTTGTTTTTTTCGCGCTTTTGTTGTCGTCCGGGCCACTGTCATCCCTCCATTTCTTTAATTATAACAAATTGATTTGACAACTTCTCATGATGGTGATAAATTTATAGGCAATTCAATATACGCAATTTTCACAATAAAAAGAAAAGTAGTAAAACGTTCTTTTGCAGCGAGCTTGTGGCCGGTGAAAACAAGCACTGAACTTTTATGAAGATGGTCTTTTTGTGATGTCAGTGTGAGTCATCGATAAGCACTGCACGTATCCGTCGTTACCGGTCAGAGGTGACTTTCAGTCATGAATTAAGGTGGCACCACGAAACTTTCGTCCTTGTTAAGAGGAGAAAGTTTTTTTATTTTATAAAGAAAAGAGGAACATCCATGTCAACGATTCCATTCAAAGCAGATCATGTCGGCAGCCTGCTCCGTCCGACAGAATTATTGCAGGCAAGAGAAGATTTCAAAAAGCAGCTGATTTCAAGAGACGAACTGACTCGTCTTGAGAACAGGCTGATTCAGGATATCGTAAAGAAACAAGTGGACACGGGCTTAAACAGCATTACAGACGGAGAGTTCCGCCGCGCATGGTGGCACTTCGACTTTATCGAAGGACTGAACGGTGTGACCGGCTATATTCCTGATGAAGGACTGCAGTTCAGCGGCGTGCAGACGAAAGCATATGATGTCAAAGTGACAGAACAAGTAACAGCGAACTTGAACCACACCCACTTTGAACATGCTGATTTTCTGCTGCAGGCAGTCGGCAGGCAAGGGACAGCGAAAGTCACGATTCCAAGTCCTAACCAGCTGTTCCATCCGAATATTTTAAATCATGATATTTATCCTGACATCAATGATTACCAGCGCGATGTCTCTAAAGCTTATAATGCCAGCTTGACTGCACTCTATGACCTCGGCATCCGCTATGTGCAGCTCGATGATGTTTACTGGGCAGGACTGGCAGCGACTGAGCATAGAATTAAACGCAGACTGCGCTCTCAGGCAGAGAAGCAGGCAGCAATCAAGCTCGCAGTGAAGACCGTGAACGATGCGATTGCCGGACTGCCCGATGACCTGCATATCACGACCCACATATGCCGCGGCAACTTCCGTTCAAGCTGGGCGATGAAAGGCGGCTACGGTCCGATTGCAGAAGATTTGTTCAAAGAAAATCTTGCCGGTTTCTTCCTGGAATATGATGACGAGCGGTCAGGCGATTTTGAGCCGCTTCAGCACTTCAAGCGTGATGACTCCAAAGTTGTGCTCGGCCTGTTCACATCAAAGCACGGTGCGCTCGAAAATAAAGAGACAATCATCGAACGCGTCGAAGAAGCAAGCCGATATGTACCGAAAGAGCAGCTGGCACTCAGCCCGCAATGCGGCTTCAGTTCAACCGAAGAAGGCAACCTTCTGACAGAAGACGACCAATGGCGCAAACTGAAATACGTCGTCGATATTGCCGAGGAAATACTGTAGGTGACTTCGAATAAATAAACCTGACAGCAGTCAGGTTTATTTTCGTTATAAGGACGGTGCACTGCCGCCGTCGATATTGACGGCAGTGCCTGTAACGTAGCTTGCAGCGTCTGATACTAAAAATGAGATCACGTTCGCCGCTTCTCTTGTATCGCCGATGCGCCCGAGCGGAATGTTGAACTTCGGATCACGCGCATAGTCTTCCCATGACTGCTCCGGCGCCTCTGCCTGCCAGCGTCTTTCGATCTGACCGCTGCGGATAAGACCGATGCAGACGGCATTGACGCGGATGTTGTAAGGGGCAAGGTCTTTACTTAATGTGTTCGTCAGAGCGAGGCCTGCTGCTCTTGACACAGAAGTCGGAGACGTATTAGCGGGCGGTGTCTTGCCTGCCACTGCTGTTAAATTCAAGATGGCCCCGCCCTGCTTTTTAAGTTCCGGGAGTGCTGCATGAATCATATGGATCCAGCCGAACAGTTTCAAGTTCAAGTCGTTCTGCCAGTCATCAAGCGACACATTCTCAAAGTTTTCAGCGAAGGCAGAGCCTGCGTTGTTGATCAGTATATCAAGATGACCGTACTTTTCAGCGGCAAACGCGATGACTTTCTTCGCATCTGCTTCGTTCGTAACGTCTGCTGTGACGTAATCGACTGTCCTGCCTGTTCTGTCTTTTATATACTGCACGGCGTCTTGTAAGCTTTCCTCGTTACGGGCAGTGAGTATAACGACTGCGCCCTCTTCCGTCAGGACGGCTGCTGTTTCTCTGCCGATCCCTTTACTTGAACCTGTAATGACTGCTACTTTGCCTGCTAACTTTAAATCCATCTCAATCACTCCTTTTACTTTATTATAAAGAAGCAGCGCACAAATTTTAAACTAAAAGGAATCGTCGAATGTATATCCAGAAATATATGAACCACTGCATAAAGATTTAGCGCCATCAAAAACTCCGCAGACGAAGGTCTGCGGAGTTATTCATGATATGTTCTTCTGAACCCGTAAAATGGTCTGAACCGGTTCTCGTAATAGCTTTTGGAGCTGCTTGTCGCCAGGAGTTCCATACGGGTCGTCGGATATAAGCTGTGAATGTGATCAAGCAGCATTCTGCCGTACCCTTTTCCCCGCTGATCATGCCGGATGATTAATTCACATATATATAAAGACACATGACCGTCTGTCAGCGCACGGATGCAGCCGATGACGTCTCCTGCCTCTTCGATGACATATGCTTCACTGCCAAGCCAGCTGTTCAATGTCTGCTCATGACGCACGACTAAATTATCCCAGCCTTCGTCACGGTTCAGCTGCTGGATAGTCTCAATATCAGCAGCTTTAAACTTGCGGATCATTCTACTCACCGAATGATGGCAGATTCAGCTGCCAGCTGATACCGAAGCGGTCTTCTACCCAGGCGAACTTTCGTGCGATCGGCTCTAACGGTGCGAGTTCCATCAAAACTTTGCCGTTAGTCGACAGCCGGGCATACAAATAGTCGATTTCTTCTTCACTGTCGCAGTTAATAGCAAAAGACATGGCAGGAGTGAACGGAATCGCTGTACTATCCGCATTATCAATCGCCATGAACTGCTGGTTATTCAATGTAAATATACTGTGATTCACGGTTCCCGGTGCACCCGGACCTTCTTCGCCGTATTTATTGATCGAGATGATCTGACTGTTTCTAAATATCGTCGTGTAAAAATCGACCGCTTCTTCCGCCCGGCCGTTAAACATTAGAAAAGGCACTACTTTTTGCATTCTCATTGTTTAGTCCTCCTTCAGTGTAATGAAATGTCAGGGAAAATGCGACAGAAACGCACAGTCACTCAGACCGGCGTTTCTTAAAGTGCATAACGTCTGATCACTGCTTCATGCTTAGGATAGAGCGGCAGCAGCTCTTCAGCTTTAAAGAGCTCGAAGTCATCGAATGTAAAGCCGGGTGCCACCATACAGCCGACAAAGCTCCAGGCTGCATCTTCTACCGTTGATGCAAAGATCGTGCGGGCAGGCACTAGAAACTGCGGCACTTCGCCTTGTTCAAGGTTCATACCCAGCTTGACCACCTCGTAGCGGCCGTCCGGATGGATCATGTGGATTGTAATCGCATCGCCGCCGTGATAGTACCACAGTTCATCAGAAGTGAGCCGGTGAAAGTGTGAGATGTTGCCTGACTCGATCAAGAAATAAATACTGGTGAACAGCTGTTTATCTCCAGTGGTTTCGGCTGAAGCATAGGACTGATGAAAGTATCCGCCCTCAGGATGAGGCTGCAAGTTGAGCCGGTTAATAATCTCTTCTTTTGTAGTCATAAAGACCTCCTTATAAAGTACTGATATATAAAGATGAATGAAACACGTTATGCTCCATTCATCAGTAAGCAGACTATTTAATCAATAAGTTTAACTACTCAGGCAGTGCGACGTTATGGTGCACAGTCTGGACATCTTCTAAGTCTTCAATCGCATCTACCAGCTTCTCAAACACTTCAAGATCCGCTTCAGACAGCTCTAATTCATTTTGAGCGACCATTGACAGTTCAGCGACCGTGAACTCTTCAATCCCTGCATTTTTAAGTGCCGTCTGCACCGCTGCAAACTGGTCGGGTTCTGCATAGACGATTGTCTGCCCGTCTTCTTCCAGCACGTCACGGACATCGATATCTTCTTCCATGAGCAGTTCGAGTGTTTCGTCGGCAGACTTACCTTCAAAGCCGAAGATCGCCGTGTTGTCGAACATATAGGCAACAGAGCCTGATACACCCATGTTGCCGCCGTTTTTACCGAACGCTGCACGGACATCACTTGCTGTCCGGTTGACGTTGTTGGTCAGCGCATCAACAATCAGCATAGAACCGCCCGGACCGAAGCCTTCGTAACGCAGTTCATCGAAGTTCTCCTCTGCGCCGCCTTTTGCTTTTTCAATCGCACGGTCAATGATGTGCTTCGGCACTGAGTATGTTTTTGCGCGCTCTAAAGTGAATTTCAAGTTCTGGTTGGATTCCGGATCCGGTTCGCCAGATTTAGCAGCCACATAGATTTCACGCCCGAATTTCGCATAAATCCGGCTTGTATTTTTATCTTTTGCAGCTTTTTTCTCTTTAATATTGTTCCATTTACGACCCATAATGTCATCCTTCTTTCAACTAATATAGCTCTATTATACACCAAATATAGAACAAAAAAAGAGACGGTGTCACCGTCTCTGTTAATCCTTCAATATACTTGCAAGTCTCAATACATCCATGATGATGTTGAGCAGGTTGATAAATAAGTTGAAGCCCATTTCCCGTGCCGAGAAGTTACCCCGCTTCATTCTGTTGAAGTCATAAATCGTATACAGCAGGAAGATCGCAAGACCTGCAATCGTCAGCACTAGCTGGAACATCGGAATGTGAATGAACAGTCCCGCGAAACTTGCCAGTACGAGGACAATCAGCGCCGGGAAGAGCAGTCTGCCGAGATTGGTCGCATCACCGACAACAAAGTAGCCGAGAAATCCGAATGCAAAGAATGAACCGACTGCAAGCCCGATGTTCTGATAAAACGACATGGCGCCTAAGTCAGCGATGTAGTACGTAAATGCCGTATAGCTGACGACGCCGAGCAGAAATGCCAGTACATTCGACAGCAGGGAATCAAATTTTCTAGAAGCTTTCACAAACAATGAAATCATAATAATCGCAAAGATCAACATGGTAATTGGAAATCTCAAAGCATCCGGTACAAACTGTCCGACAAATGTTCCTGCTAAAAAGACCACCCAGTAATAGACGAAGTAAAGCCAGGCTTGTTTAACGCTGCTTGAGCGTGAATTTGAATAGGTTGATTGATAGTTCATAGCATAACCTCTTTAAAGTGAATTCATCCGGTAGGATTAATTCATATTTTACATGGTCAGCCAGACAATTACAAACTTTCAAATTAGACGAACATGCTGAGCAGCAGAATGAAAATCAGACCTGTGACAGAGATGATTGTTTCAAGCAGTGTCCATGTCAATAATGTCTCTTTAACAGATAGACCGAAGTACTCCTTGAACATCCAGAAGCCGGCGTCATTGACGTGAGAGGCAATAACACTGCCGGCGCCGGTCGCAAGAACGACCAGTGCCACATTGACATCACTTGCCGCCAGCAGCGGAATGATAATACCGGTCGTAGAAATCGCTGCGACAGTGGCAGAACCAAGTGCAATCCGCAGTACAGCAGCGACCAGCCACGCTAAAATAATCGGAGAGAAGTCTGAATGTGTGAACAGTGTCTCAACATGCTTACCGACACCGCCGTCAATCAGCACTTGCTTAAAGGCGCCGCCCGCTCCGATAATGAGCAGCATCATGCCGATCGGATAGATGGCGTCAGTGACTGACTGCATGACATCTTTCATCGGACGTTTACGTCCAAGACCCATCGTAAATATGGCAAAGATAATAGACAGCAGCATAGCAGTCGATGCATCCCCTAATAAGTAGAGCGCTTTAATGCCATTGCCCGGTGTTATATTTTGTGCGCCGACAATCAGTTTAACGATTGTCGCCATAAGCATTAAGATGACAGGAAACAATGCGGTCAGTGTACTGATACCGAATCCCGGTGTGTCTTCAAGCTTGAAGTGGACATTCTTTCCTAATGACGAAATATCCCCTTCTTTCGTGAAAGCAGTTGGTGCGATTTTCTTTGCGAGCTTATTGAACACGGGACCTGCGATAATCGCGACCGGAACACCGACGATGAAACCATACAGCAGCACTTCCCCTAGATTCGCACCGTATTCCTTGGCGATGAGCACAGGCCCTGGATGCGGCGGCAGGAAACCGTGAGTGACAGAAAGAGCAGCCGCCATCGGAATACCGAGATGAAGCGCCGGTAGTTTTGTTTCTTTCGCGATTGTATAGACAATCGGAATCAGTAAGACAAGACCGACTTCGAAGAATAAGGCGATACCGATAATGAACGACGCAATGACAACTGCCCACTGGATATTTTTCAGGCCGAAGCGGTTGATCAGCGTGTTGGCGATACGGGTTGCACCGCCGCCGTCAGCCAGCAGCTTACCGAGCATGGCGCCAAGACCGAAGATCAGTGCGATATGACCGAGCGTCCCGCCCATCCCCGTTTCAACTGTGGCCACGACTTTATCAAGCGGCATCCCGAGTAATAAAGCAGTGGTGAAAGCTGTGATGATAAGAGCGATAAAGGTGTTGAGTTTGAACCCCATAATTAATACAAGCAGCAAAATAATTGCGATAGCTACTGTGATCAGCGGCCACTGTTCTACAAAAAAGTTCATTTAATAGTCCTCCTGTTTTCAGTTCTCTTCGAGCAGCTGTTCATGACGGCGCTGGAAGGCGGCGATTGCCGCGTAGTTCTCTTCCAGGCTCTGCGTCAAGTTAATATAGAGCGGAAGTATTTCCCGGTAAATCTTTACGTTGTCAAATGCCGGCGTATGTTCGAACGAAGCACCGACCATGTCGCTGATATGAGAGAAATCCTTTTTCATGCCCAGTGCGACCTGGCCAAGTGCCATCGCACCGAGACATGAGCTCTCATGGCTTTCCGGCACGATCAAGTCGTGCTCGAAAATATCCGCCATCATTTGACGCCACAGTTCACTTTTAGCAAATCCACCGGTCGCCTTCAATGACTTGACCGGCTCATCCATCAAAACATTCAGCGCGATGAACACGGAATACAAGTTAAAGATGACACCTTCCAGTGCTGCACGGATCATGTGTTCTTTCTTATGGGACAATGTCAGCCCGAAAAATGAACCTCTGACGTCAGCGTTCCAGTGCGGCGCCCGTTCTCCTGCCAGGTATGGATGAAAGAGCAGACCGTTACTGCCCGCAGGTACGCGTTCAGCAATCTTCATGAGGACATCGTAGCTCTCAACGCCGAGGCGTTTTGCGGTCTCTGTTTCGCTCGCTGCAAACTCATCGCGGATCCATCTGAGGACGATGCCGCCGTTATTCACCGGCCCGCCGATAACCCACTGGTCTTTCGTCAGAGCATAGCAGAACAATCTGCCCTGCTTATCCGTCTTCGGCTGGTCAATGACTGTGCGGATCGCACCGCTTGTACCGATAGTGACCGCAACTTCACCCGGTTTGAAGGCATCGACACCGAGGTTGCTGAGGACACCGTCAGAAGCACCGATAACAAACGGTGTTCCGGCATCGATGCCCATCACATCCGCAAATCGTCTGTCCATATCTTCATAATACGTTGTCGTATCCACAGGTTCAGATAACTGTGAGTCATCGATGTCCAGCAGCTGCAGCACGTCCTTGTCGTAGTCAAGCTCATGAATATTGAACAGCCCGGTCGCTGAAGCGATGGAATAATCAATGACGTAGCGGTTGAACAGCTTGTAGAAGACGAACTCCTTAATGCCGATGAACTTCTTCGCCCGCTGGAACAGTTCAGGCTTCTCTTCTTTCAGCCACATGATTTTAGAGAGCGGGCTCATCGGATGAACGGGCGTCCCGGTCCGGTGGTATATATCAAGCCCGTTATATTCTTTATTGATCTTCTTCGCATACTGATAGCTTCTATTATCCGCCCACGTGATGCTGCGTGTAATGGGTTCATTATCATCATCCATGACAATCAGACTGTGCATCGCACTTGAGAAACTGACAAAAGCAATCTCGTTTTTAGCGGCACCTGCTTCCCTGACAACATGTTTGATCGTCATTAACACCGCATCAAATATTTCATTCGGATCCTGCTCAGCCGTATCAGCAGTCGGTGTATGCAGCGGGTATTCCACGTGATGGACGGCTTTAATCGTCCCCTCGTCATCGTAAATGACAGCTTTCGTACTTGTCGTACCGATATCGGCACCGATCATAAACTTCATGTTACTCACCCTTCCTCTGTTTACTGGAATGCCATAAGGCGTCAATGTGACTGTCGACATCATCAAAGTTCAGATGCATCGCCTGCTTGAATAATGCTCTGTCCTTCGTGACAATCGCCTGGATATATAACAGATGATTATCAATCACCCGGGCAAAATCATGCGCCTCCTCAGTCATCCGCTTCCTCATCGAAATCAGGATGAGCGTCTCCATGATCGGCTTTAAGTTCTGCCATAAATAAAGGACCTGCTGATGATTGACGAAGCGGATGACGGTCTGATGGAACAATATGTCCTGCAGACTGAACTCATCAGCATCCTTGAACTTAACGGCCACTTCCATCATCGCGATAATTTTGTTCAGCTGATTCAACAGTTCAGCTGACTCGAGCTTCATCAGCTTTTCAAAAACGAACCCTTCAATCAGCAGTCTAATATCATAGATCTCTTCAATATCTTTCGAAGACAGCCCGATGACTGTCACGCCCATCCGTTCGCTGCTGATTAAGTTATCAGAGGCGAGCATCTTAATAGCATCTCGTATCGGCGACCGGCTCGTTCCATACATTTGTGCCAGCTGGTTTTCAGTCAACTTATCACCCGGCTTGTAGCTGCCGTCGATGATTTTCAGCCGGAGGTCAGCTGCAATTCTCTCTCCAGATGATGCTTTATCGAGCCATTGTTCAGGAAACATGTCATCCCTCCCGCATACTTGTATACAAGTATAGTAATGTAAAAACGCTTTCTTGTAAACGGTTTCTTTTTTTCTTCTTGCTAGAGCTGATAAAAATCTCCATAAAAAAACAGGCAGACTATTATAAGAGTCTGCCCATTAATTATCATTATATGAAAATATTCAGCACCCAGAACATCAATGCTGCAATCACGGCTGAAATCGGCAGTGTGATTACCCATGTAATGATCATACGCTGTGCCGTCGTCCATTTCACACCTTTAACACGATGAGATGAGCCGACACCTAAAATAGATGATGAAACTACGTGTGTTGTTGACACCGGCAGATGAACATGCGTCGCACCGAAAATAATCAGCGCTGAACTTAAGTCAGCTGCCACGCCGTTCGCCGGACGTATTTTCATAATATTGCCGCCGACTGTCTTAATGATTTTCCAGCCGCCGATCGCTGTACCGAGACCCATTGCCGTCGCACATGAAATCTGTACCCAGTGCTGGATGTCGTCGCCGGTCTGCAGTCCTGCTGTAATCAATGCCATCGTGATAATACCCATTGCTTTTTGAGCATCGTTAGTCCCGTGTGAGAACGCCTGCAGTGCTGCAGTGAAGATCTGCACGAAACGGAAGTTGCGGTTCGTTTTTGTTAAGTTGTTGTTCTTGAATATAACCTTAAAAATTGAATACATAATATAGCCGATAACAAATGCAAGAATCGGTGATACAAGTAAGGCAATGATGATCTTGATGAAGCCGGAATAATGCAGTACATTGAATCCTGCTGAGGCTATAGCTGCCCCTGCCACTGCACCGATAAGCGCGTGTGAAGAAGAGCTTGGTATGCCGTAATACCATGTGACTAAGTTCCAGACGATTGCTGCAAGCAGTGCTGCCAGAATCACGACTGACCCGTTATTAAGTGTAAACGGATCGACGATGTCTTTAGTGATTGTTTTCGCGACACCTGTGAACATTAGTGCACCGAGGAAGTTCATCACCGCTGCCATTAAGATTGCATGGCGGGGCTTCAGTGCTTTTGTTGAGACAGCAGTCGCAATGGCATTCGCCGTATCGTGGAAACCATTGATGAAGTCAAAGACTAACGCACAAACAACGATTGCCATCGTAATGATTAATATAGGTTCCATCCTAAAAACTCCTTAGCTGTTCTTCATAATGATTGATTCAAGATTATGCGCCACAGTCTGACATTTGTTTGCGATATCTTCAAGTGACTGATAAATGTCTTTTATCTTCATAATCACTACAGGGTCGGATTCAACAGACAGGATATGTTTGATAGATTGACGGAGAATGCCGTCACAGTTTGTCTCATGCTCTTTAATATTGATAGAATGCACGCGGATATGTGAGAATTTCTTCTGCGCTACTAATCCTACTGCAATTTTGATTTCTTCTGCGCAAGCTTGAATATTTTTAACGAATTCAGCAGTGAATTCATCTGTATAATCGATAGAATACATTTCGAACATGGCAGCTGTCTCTTCCATACCGTCGAGTACATCATCGATCGCATTAGCCAGTGCTAAAATATCTTCACGTTCAATTGGTGTGATAAATGTCTGGTTCAAATCAGAGATAATCTGATGCATTAAGTTATCACCATTTTTCTCGAATGCTTTAATGCCGTCTGCATATTTCTTCAGATCAAAAGCACTGTGGAAATTCATTTCTCCGAATGCTAATGATGCACGCTGCAGATTTTCAGCCATCGCTTCAAGTTGAATTGCAAATTTATCTTTTTTTCTGTTAAACATTAAATAATGCCTCCTATGGTTTAGCCACCTATTCTTGTATCAGGTCAACGATAATATTTTATATGAAATCGGACAGGAACGATAGCCTCTTTGTAAACAAAAAGTAAATTTCGTATAGAAAATATACTAATATTGAATAAATTTTGTACTTTGTAAATTATATATTTATTTTATGTTACAGTTTTGTAAATTGATTTATTGTAATTATACTGTTCTGTCTAAAAGAGCTGTTCTACTTATTAGCAATAATAAAGAAAGTGAGCGCAGTTACAGCCCGGCGCTCACTTTCTTTAGCTATTAATCTTTTGTATAGGACTTGACTACACCGCGTGTTTTCTCCTCATTAAATGCCTGAATACGCATCTCGACATCGAACACATGCATGGTCACCTGATGAAACGGGGACTGGCAGAACTGATAAAACCATTTCGGCATGGACGGGACGTAGTCATTAATGCCGACGATGACTTCATTCGTATCAATCAGCCGTCTGAACTCCAGCCGTCCCTTGTTATCACAGCTTTGTTTGACAAGTGTCCCGGCAGAAATCTCAAATAACTGCCGGTCGTTATTCGTTACATCGGTCAGCTGGGTCAGTATGATTAGGTCATTAGAGCACGCCTGCAGATGATAAGCCCCGTTCTGATGTTCAACATTCGATATTTTAGGAACGATATCGTTATAGTAATTAAAGTAGTGCGTGACGAAGCGTTCAAGCGTCCATGACTGCGGCAGTTTATATCTGACCAGCACTCTGACATCGTCTTGTTTTGAAGTCTGATCCTGTGCCATTATCCCTTTACGCCGGATTTTGCTCGTCGTCACTTTGACAGGTGTTTTATAATGTCTCAATATTTTCAGCGTCTCTTCATCTTCTGTAGCGCCAGCGATATAGATGATTTCCTTGATCTGGTTCTTCTCTGCAGCCCGGGCATAGTTGTCAGCAGCGATAGCGTTTAAATCGCTGAATTTCGCTTCAGTCGTCTTACTCGACCGTTTAGTCGGATCAAGAAAGTAAACAGCGAAATCTATGCCTTCCATCGCCCGCTCCACATCTTCCAGATTAAATATATCGCCTTGTGTCCATAATGACTCTTCCGGATACTTGGACATCGCCGTCACAGCCATCTCTCCGCTCAGCACTTTATATAAATGGCTGCCAATATAACCAGTGATGCCTGATAATAATACTTTTGGTCGCATATAAACTGCCTCCGTCTCATTCAGCATAGTTTTATTTTATCATACCAGCCATACATCGCTATATACCTGCGCCTGTTCCTTTAGTTCCTGCATCATACGGGACTTGGTTCGTATAGCGTCCTAAAAACATCAGCAGTTGCTGATAAGTCAGCTGGGACTCCTTGAGCTGCATATGGAATTGGTATTGATGCGGCAGTCGATGTGTCCCATCAAAAAAAGCCGTCTTGTAAGGCACCTGGTTTTTCTTCAGCACAGCCACAAGTTCCTTACCTTGTGAGTCGAACGGATCGGCATCTCCGACCGTCAAAAACGTCGGCGGATATTTTGCTGTCACTTGTTTAACTGTAGACATTTGATTAAGCGGCAGAAAGTTCTTTTCCCAGTCCGCTTCCCCGGTATAGCTTTCCATAAACAAATTAATCCGAGGGAATTTTGTTGCTCGGACACTATTCATGTCGTAAAATCCGCCGAATAAAATGACTGCTTTCAGCTGGCTTTGTGAAAAGCTCTGGCTGACAGCCATCTCTTTTCGCAGCAGTGGATTTGTCTGAATGGCTGCAAACTGGCTCGCCAGCTGAGCCCCCGCTGAATCACCGCCGATCACAATCTGCGTTTTGTCAAGCGGCAGTCTGAGTGTATTGCGCATCATATAGCCCGCCGCTGCTATCTGCTGCTTAATCGGCGTCGGATACTGATATTCTGGTGCCAGCGCATAGTTCATATTCGCAATGATGAACCCTTTTTCTGCGAGCTGTGCCAAGTATGGGTTTTTATGCTTTTTATCTCCCGCAATAAACCCGCCGCCGTGCGTCCATAAGATGAGCGGCAGTTTGTCCCCTTTTTTCACTTTCTTCGGCATCAGTATATCAAGCTGGCTGTCATGGATTTTGCTGTAGGTGATATTGCGGTACATTGTAATGTTGTCATTCTTGAAGACCGGCCCGGCAATCTGCGCAGAATCCCGTGGAATCTGATCGGCGATCAATCCGATGACAAACAGCCAGAGTATACTCCCGCCCATCCACAATAATTTTTTCATCGCTGTAACTCCTTTGTAGTTGAAGGTTATGCTATATGTTTCTTACCCCGGCTTTTTCTGACAAAGTATTTGACGAGAATACCGACGCATAACAGCAGCCCGATATACCCCATTGCCGGATACAGTTTGCCGACGAGGTCGACAAAGCCGATGAAGCTCAGGAAATAGCCGATAACCATCGCACCGACGAGCAGCAGCACATATTTTTTTGAATACGGCTCTGTAAAGCGCGCGACAAATGAATACATCAGGCCGACGATTGTATTATAGATGACGGTCAGCATAATAATACTGAGTGCCAAACTCAGCGCCGGATGTATCATGCGGCCGAGCACAAGTGAGGGAATCGGAGAATCTTTCACTTGATCGAGCTCAGTCAGAAGACCGGAATTCACCATCATCAAGAGAATCAGCAGCACAATACCGCCGATTGTCCCGCCGCGCCCTGCAATCACTTTCCGGCTTGAATCACCGCCGATTGCTGTCAGCATGCTGAAAGCTGTGGAGAACGCAAGGCCGCCGTACAGAATACCATCCCACCACCAGCTTTTAGACGGCTGCTTCGAGACATCGATATGCCTGTTCACTTCATTGAACGCCAAGTCGCCGTTAAAGAAGAAGTAGACCGCAATCGTCGTGACGACAGCAATAAGAAAGGGCGTCACTAAACCGAGCGCTCCGACGATTTTATTGAAATCCATCATCAATGTAGCAATGACTGCCAGCAGCATGATCAATGAGCCGAGCCATATCGGAACGCCGAAGCTTTCATTGAAAGCACTCCCTGCCCCGGCCAGCATAATAATAGAAATAGCGTATAGGAAGAATACCAGTACATAATCGATGACTTTTCCAAATTTTTCACCAAATAGGTAGTTGATCGCACTTTCGTGACTGTCTGCCTCTAACCCCCGGCCGATCTTAGTAATCTCACGCCCGAAAAAAGCGAGCATCAGCCCTGCAATCAAAATGGCAGCATAACTGTATGTACCGTAATTCGTGAAAAACTTCAAAACTTCCTGTCCTGTCGAAAAACCTGCACCAACAACGACCCCGACATAAGCAGAGCCGATTTTAATAGCTTCTTTATTCTTTGACACTTTATCTCCTCCTTCTATTTTTGAAACATACGTGTCCCATTTAAACAAATAACCGGCTTAATAGCAAATAATCCTCATTTCATATCGTGTGCAATTTTAAGCGACTTTAGTTAAATACCCTATATTTATAGGCCTGAAAACCTATTTATCTGTATAATAAAAATGTAACCACTAATTGGAGGGATGACTAAATGGAATTGAACAAACAAGTAGTCCATATGTTTGTCAGAGAACTGCATGTCAGAGATTTTGAACAGACATCAGCGGATATGACGAAAATGCACCGTATTGATATCGAGCAGCACCCGAATGACCCGCACGTCTTTGAATTCACACTGAATTTTATGTTTGCGCATTTCGGCACTCAAGTGGACGGGGTAATCGAAGCGACCATACTTGCCAGCAGCGCTGATGAGGATGTTGACGTTCTGGCGGAACTGCAGAGTGACGAGAAGATGTACGCTGTACCGCTATTTTCCAAGGCTTCCGCACTCATTGTCAAAATGACTGAAGACAGAGGTATGTTCCCGGTCATTCTTCCGGTTGAAGTATGGCTTGAAGATTAAGAATAAAACAAACGCCTGAAGCCATGTCTTCAGGCGTTTTTCATGTGATTGAAGTGATTAATGTCGACTACTACTGAGTCGAGCTTCTTCGCTGTCTGCTTTAATATAGTTCTCGCAACTTTGTTGTTCGGGTCCTGCTTCAAGATCTCTTTTGCAACAGTGAATGCTTCTTTGTCAGAAACGACCGGGTCAGGCACAGCATATAGGAACAACAGCTGCAGCAGGCTTTTAATTTCTTTATCTCCGGTCATCACAACAGAGCGTTTTGCATGATAGTATGCTGCGTTGAATGCACCGTTGACATCACTTAAAGGATAGACGAGGAGCAGGAAAGCAAGGTCATGGAGTTCGACTGTCTCCTCCGCTTTAATCATCTCGGCGATAAATGTATAGAACATAATGGATTCGCTGTCATAAGCTGCGCTGATAAATGCTTCTTCAAATGCCATAAAGTCCGTTTCAGACATCATCTGCTGCACCGCTGCGAAATTTCCATCTAAAATCAAATATTCAATTTCGTCTTTCATGATGTCCTCCTTTAAGATTATAGCTTTTTTATTTTACCATATGGCATGGTAATTTCCTATGAGTAACCTACAACCTATTTTGTAAATTAATTATATTTATTAATAAGTAATATTAAAGATTACGTAAAAAACCACTGTTCTCACACTCAATATTTTATACTCAGACTGCAGAGGAGGTCTGACGATGCTGGAGAGAATACTGCGCTTAATTATGACTGTCATCATATTCTTGATCATCCCGTCAAAACTGCCCGTGCCGCTGCTGCAGTTCGGCATGTTTACTGATGCCCAGTACTGCGACTGCGCACCGGAATATATACCGAGCTATCAATCACATCGGTATTTCCTCGCTACTCCGGCAAAGATGACTGAAGCAGTCAGGACATTTAACAGCAGGCCTCTCGCTTTCACCATCCAGCTCGGCGATACCATCGACCGCGACTATCAGTCGTTCAGCAAGATGATACCCCTTTATCAGCAGCTGAAATCACCCCGCTATGATGTACTCGGTAATCATGATTTCCCGGGTCATAACAACGCAGCAATGAGCGCGCTCCATATGGAACATAACTACTATACATTCGTTAAGCAGAACATCCGCTTCATCGTTCTCGATACTAATGAAATCAGCACATATGCGCATCCAAAAACATCGACGTCCTATGCCCTGGCACAGCACTATCTGACACAGGCGAAAAATTCCGCCAGACCGTATGCGCTTGAATCGAACGGGGCGGTCAGCAGCCGGCAGTTAGCCTGGCTTAACACGGTGCTGAAGACGGCGAAAACAGCCAGGCAGCCGGTCATCCTATTCAGTCATCATGCAGTCTATCCGCTTTATAAAGATAATGTGCTGAACCGCGAGAAGATTCTGGAGCTGATCGATAAATATGATAACGTGCAGGTGTATTTCAACGGACATACGCATAACGGAAAATATCACGTCAGAAAAGGCGTCCACTACGTCAACTTAAAAGGGATGGTTGAAACGCCTGACCAGAACGCCTACAGCATCATTAAGCTTTACGACAATCATATGCAGATCGACGGTTACGGACGGGAAGTGACAAGAACACTGCAGTTCAGGAAAATCTATTGATGGTATAACTGCCGTCAAAGCAATAGCCGTCTATTTCAAATAAGTGATTTTACGCCATATATATTCAAGCGGACCTTGCTTGAATTTCTTCAAATAACAGACCGCAAATATAATATTGAACAAATAAATCAGGACAGCAATCGTATATGTCTCCAGCAGATTCAGTGTGCCGAACAGCTGGAACCCATAGACAATGATGAACATGAGTATGCTCTGCATAATATAAGTCGTAAAGCTGAGCCTGCCGACTTTGCTGAGAGGCGCCGTCCATGTTCTGAACGTCGCGTGCTCACTCAGCAGCACAAGTGCAATGACATAGGCGGCGGCTAAAATAATACCGCCGCTGTATACGCCGACTTGATCCAGACTGAAGCGTCCGTAATAGATGAGCGGCAGACTTTTAATCGCAAGGCCGCTGACAAAGAACACTGCTGCAAGCAGTACAGCATATTTGCGGTATCGAATGAGACGCTCGAACAGCCTCACCCGCTTGGCAAACATTCCAAGCAGTATGAGCGGCAGTAGTGACGTCGCTCTGAAGAGAAATGAATCAGCATCCGTGACAAAGAAGTAAGTGAGAAAGTTATCGCCTGTCAGCTGAATGATTTTAACTAGATCATGACTATTAAGTACAGCCATCATGTGACGTGCGGCCTGCGTGTTGCTGCCCATGTAGTCAAGCTCGGGCCGCTGCAGCGCCAGTGTCAGTGTCGGTACCCAGTACAATGCAGCATACAGCAGCCAGAGAAAAAGTGCCGCGATTAAACTGAAGGCACGATCGATAAATAAAAACAGTACGCCGACTAGTGTCACAATCGCATACGACTGCAGAATGTCCCCTGAGAAAATCAGCATACCGTGAATGACACCGAAAATAATCATCGCACTGAGCCTTCTATAAGCAATCGGCGCAAAGCTGCTGCCTCTTGCGGCGGCGCTCTCATGCATCATTGCAAGCCCGTAGCCGAACAGAAAGGCGAAGATCGGATAGAAGGAGTTCTGCACGAACAATACTTCTATGCTGTACAGCACCCGGTCCCAGCCATGGCGGAATATCAAATAAGGATTCATATGAAACGTATCATGCGTGAAGCCGACAATATTCATTATAATAATGCCGAACAGGCTGAATCCACGGAGTACGTCCAGACTATAGATGCGTTCTTTCGTCATCTTATGTCCGGAACTTTGTGATGACTGCTGTTCATATTAAAGGCCCTCTCCTGTCATATCAAAATATAGATGGTAGTGATTGCTGCATCGCGGATTGAACGGCGCCGCACAGTGCGGGCACTGTACTGCTGCCATATAGTCATTGATTGTCAGCTCCATTTTGCAGCTGCCGCACAGTATCGCCTGTTTATCCCAGTCATCTTTCGGCCATGGAATAATAGAATGTGCCTCGTTTTCTTGATGACATTTGTAGCACGGATAATATTTGCTGCAGCAGTTAAACTTGATGGCGATGACATCTTCCGGCTGATGATAATGAATGCACCGCGTCTCATTATCGACTGTGCTGCCGAACACTTTAGTCATGATAAGCAATCCCTTCAATATCAAGCAGCTGTCGTTTAATATCAAGTCCACCGGAAAAGCCGGTCAACTTACCATTCCTGCCGATAATACGATGGCACGGTATAGCGACCATGACCGGGTTTCTGCCGATAGCGCCCCCTACTGCTCGTACCGCCTTGCTGTTATTAAGACGCGCTGCGATGTCGCCGTAAGTCAGTGTCCGGCCGTAGGGCACGGTCAGCAGCTGTTCCCAGACAAGCTGCTGAAACGGCGTCCCTTTTAAATCAAACGGCCAGTCAAAAGCGGTTAAGCTGCCGTTAAAATAATTCGTCAGGTCATCCATGTATTTCCTGTTATGTGCATCAGCAGGAGAACCCAGCAACACGTCTTCATTAAAGTGGCGCCCGAGCCACGTCATGACGACTGCCCGCTCATTATTGCCGAAATAACATACCCCTTTCTTTGATGCTGCCAAATAGTAGACAGTATCACCGTGCTGCCATTCGCTTAAATAAATCATACGTTCACCCCTTAAAATTGATCGGCTGCCTTAAATGCCGGTCGCTCCATATCTATGTGCGGAATCATGTCCTCAAAATAAATATCAGACACGGCTTTAAAACCGTATGACGCATAGAAATCATGAAGATGCGCCTGCCCCTGAAGATGCAGCGGCGTATGGGAATGATGCGTTTCAATATAGTTCATGACTTTCTCCATCAATATACGGCCGGCTCCGCTGCCACGCTGTGCCGGCGCCACAATCACTCTGCCGATATGCACAGGTTCATCGATAATGAGACGGGCATAGTTCAGGACGTCATCGTTTTCCCAGTCAAAAATATGAATGGACTGTAGATCCTTGTCGTCAATCTCCGGATAGGCGCACTGCTGTTCCACAACAAATGTATTGACGCGCAGCTTATAAATCTTAAACAGTTCTAATGTCGTCAGTCGGTCGAATTCTTTAAACTTCCACATAGTCGTCACCTCAGCGAGTTTTCTTTATTCTACTATATTCCAAGTTCACTTACCTTAAATTTAAAGCATAATTTCTCGTCAGACGGGTAAACAGATAATAACTAGTTTAACGAGGAGAATGATCATGGCTAAAATACTAGTAGTAGCAACTAATGTCGAAAAGTATGAGACGACTGACCGTGCAACTGGTGTCTGGCTCGGCGAAATGACACATTTTGTCGAAGAGATGGCAGCCGCAGGTCATGAAATTGATTACGTCAGCCCGAAAGGCGGCTATGTGCCGATTGACCCGGCAAGCTTGAAAGCGGCAAACGATACTGACTGGAAATGGTATGGCAATGATATCTTCAAACAGCGTGCACTTGCTGCTACAATGAAGCCGTCAGCAGTCAATCCATTAGAATATGCGGCAATTTATTACGCGGGAGGCCACGGCGCCATGTGGGACTTCAAGGATAATACCGAGCTGCAGGAAATTGCAGAGACTATCTATGCTAACGGCGGCTTTGTTACTGGTGTATGTCACGGCGTCGTCGGTCTAGTCAATGTAGTCGACCGGCAGACAGGTGTCCCGGTGCTGCACGGGAAGAAAGTCACCGGTTTCAGCACGATGGAAGAACGCCTGAACGGCACTAAGAAACAGATGCCTTATTTGACGCAGGATGCGATGACTGCAGCCGGCGGGAAATATAAAGCGAAGCGTCCCCTGAAATCGTATGTGCGGATTGACGGCCGCGTTATCACCGGGCAGAATCCACCGTCCGCACAGAAAGTCGGTAAAAAGTTAGCTGCTGCTCTTGAGGCAAAATAAAAAACCAGGTTAGACCTATATAGGTCTAACCTGATCTGACTGTTTATTAGAATCGGTAGTAGCCAGTGACTGTACCATCAACATATGATACTGCACGTTCGCCAACGCCTTCAGCAGGATTAAGTGCATCGACCATCATACCGCCGCCGATGTAGACACCAACGTGTGATCCGTCGTTAAAGAAGACTAAGTCGCCTGGTTGCGGGTTAGATACCGGTGTACCTGCTGCCATTTGAGCGTATGTTGTACGTGGAATTGATTTACCCATCGCTGCCAGTACTTGCTGTGCAAATGATGAACAGTCTACTGCAGTAGAAGTGTTAGCACCGTAAACGTAGATACGAGTTGCAGCCATGCTGTTTGCTACTGATGCTACATTGTTATTGACTGCAGCAGATGTTGTTGTAGAAACTGCTTTTTGATAAGTAGTATTTTGGTTGAAGTTTCTTACAGTTGTCTGTGTAGTGTCAGCATTCGCTTCAGTAGTGACTGAGTTAGCTCTGAAGTTGTTATTTGAACCATAGTTATAGTTGTATACAGTGCTTCCATCTGCATTAGCAGTATAAGTGTAGTTATATTTGTAGTCATTTGAATAGTTATAGTTGTAAGAAGTTGAAGTAGCATTGTTCATATGTGCTTGTGCTTCCGGAGTTCCTTTTCCGTATGCAGCTGCATCCGCATGATGATTACCTGCTACTGTTAAACCTGCTAATGTAGATAAAGCAATAATAGTTTTTTTCATTTTGTAATTCCTCCGTTATATATGGTTAATTCATTAAAAGTTACGAGTTATTTAGGACAGATAGAATCATACCATATAACAATTAATAAAAGGGCCTTGTTATAGTATTGTTACGACACTGAAAATTATTAAGCCAGATTGTAATAATATACATTTTACACTTTCCTCTTCTCGAAGCCGTCATAGCAACGTTCATTTTCCTATTTATTCCTTTTAATTTACAAATTAAGGAATAAATATTACAGTGCATCTTTTTCTCTGTCATATTACTTAACACTGTATTAAAAAAATTCCTGCCGCATCTGCGGCAGGAATTCATTAATATAGCAGCTAATAATATCTGTAGAAACCAGTGATTGTGCCGTTGATATAATAAATTGAACGCTCTTTAACACCTTCTACTGGATTTAGTGCATCGACCATCTGGCCGTTGCCGATATAGACACCAACATGAGTCCCGCGATTGAAGAAGACGAGATCTCCTGCTTGAGGATTGTAGACACGTCTGCCTGCTTTTATTTGAGCATGAGTTGTTCTTGGCACGCGTTTACCGACAGCACTCATAACTTGCTGAGCAAAGGCTGAGCAGTCCACTGCATAATTGTTGTTCGCACCATATTTGTAAATACGTTTTGCAGCGATGCTTCTTGCGACTGATGCCAAATAGTTACCGGATGCTTTCTTGTATGTCACTGTCTGTCGTACAGCATCTGCCTCATGTACTGGTGCAGCAATCCCGGTCGTCAATAAAGCAGCAGTCGTTACAGCGAGCAATGTCTTCTTCAAGCTGGTAGTCCCCCTTAGTTGATTAGTAGTATTAGCTTCTCTTTATAAGTTAAATTAATCATAGCACGACAAATTCTTGAAACGCTTATTGTCATTTATTTGTTACATAAGTGATATACAACATGTTCCATTGTTACAATATGAAGAAACGATTGACAGTGATGACAAGTGATATAGGAGGCATAAGATGAAATTTAATTATGAACAGGATTTCAAGAAGATTGACTTTCGCAAGCATCCCGAGCTGTACCAAGTCGGGCGTGGTGAGCAGGGTGTGCTGCTCGTCGAACCGTATAAAGGCGAAATACTTCCCCACTGGCGCTTTAAGACGCCGGACATCGCGAAGAAATCAAGCGCAGAAATTTATCAGTTATACGAGGCTTATAAAGAGGCAGACGATTTTGTCGGCATGGATATGGCGAGAAAATTCATCCAGATGGGTTACACACGTGCCATGCGTTATGCGCATCATAAGTCTGGCCGGAAATATGATGATGACCGTAAAGTCATGCCGAATGAAGATGATGACATTAAACGGCAGTCGGCACTGATCTTTAAAGAATACTGGGATAAAATCCGGGCCGACGCAGATTATCAGCGGATGAAAAAAGAGCATAAAGACCGCTATGAACAGTAAACGGTCATAAAAAACCACCTTGGCGTTTCTCCAAGGTGGTTTGTGATTAACGGTCTGCCAGCTGTTTCGTCCGGTCAACCAAATATTTGGAATCAAGTGTTTTAGCGAGCAGCTTTGTTTCATAGCCGAACAGTGTCATGACGATGATATGTACTCTCGCCTGTGTGAATTTATAGATGAACCATGGCAGTGTCGGCTCATATTCGTGGATGGCGATCAAACATTCATTCGTATCAAGCACACGCCGGAATTCAAGACGCGCACGGCCGCCTTCTACAGACCGCGCGAACTTACCTCCTCTAATATAGAAGAGCACCCGGTTTTCGCTTGAACGTTCCTTTGATTTCTCAAGGATGAGAATCGGCTCTTTAAAGATCGGCAGACTGATCATCAGCTTTTCATTTTCAATTGATGTATTGATGAAGGAATAACCGATACGCGATAACCAGTTGGCATAGTAGTTCGCTGTCTGGTCAATCGTCCAGCTGGATGGAATCATGATACGCTGCACTGATTTCACATCGCTCTTCTTCAGTTCATCACCAATGGACTTCGATGATTTCTTTTTCTTCTTATCATCTTTATCTTCTTCGAATGCTTTTTTGATGCTTTCTTTGATCGGCGTCGGCGCATTGGAAATACCTTCCATGTAGTTTTTCTTGCTCGGCACCATGTCGTGGACCAGGCTGTCAAGCAGCGGATAGACCAGTTCTTTCGGTTCTCCGGCGATCAGGCGAACGACGGGTTTTGACAGCCAGACAGGAATAATCGGAAGATTGATCATCGGCAGTTTCTTATTCATCACTGCTGCTGTTTCTTTGAACATCTCTTTGTATGTCGTCACGTCATGACTGATATCAATCACTTCGTTCTCTGTTATATCCCGGTCAACTAGTGCCTTCAGCCCTGCTACGACATCGTCCAGTGCGACAGGCGCTGTCTTGCTGTATGCCCATTTCGGCAGCACAAGCGCCGGCAGCCGTTCCGTCAGTTTTTTCAGAATCGGGAACGACGATCCTTTTGGTCCGATAATGAGTCCGGCACGCAGTGTCGAGACCGGCACACCGTAAAACCCGAGGATTTTCTCGCATTCTTTCCGGCTCTTTAAGTGGTCTGATAAATCTTCTTCATCTTCATCAGGCGGCATAATACCGCTCATGAAGATGATATGTTTGACCCCTTTTGTTTTCGCGGCACGGCCGAAGTTATCAGCAAGTATCGCATCCATATCCATGAATGATGCCTGCGTCAGCTTAGCTGACGGCATCATTGAATGGACAAGATAGATTGCCGTATCAATGCCTTCCATCGCGTCCTCCACATCTTTCAGCGAGAACAAATCGACTTTTTTCCATTCCACATTTTCTTCATTCTCTTTGTTTTTAGTACTGCGCGACGCGGCAACGATATGGTGATTTTTCTTCAGTTCTTTCAGTAAGTGGCCGCCGATATAACCGGAAGCACCTGTCAGTAATATGTTCATGATTATCGTCTCCTATATCCAGATAGTTGTTTATACCCATACTGCGCATTAATAGTTCATGGAAAAGTGACAGTTTTAAAATAAGTTGATGACTCTGTGCCTCGTACTTTTCTATCCATTATAACACGTCCGCTTTCTTAAACTTTTCTTAAATACCGCCTTGGTTCAGTCGCTTTCATAGGCAGCTATGTTATCATCTTCATATCTCACACTAGAAGGAGGTTAACTATGGAGATCAAAATGACAGCCCGTGAAGCATACAAACGATTCTGGACGCAGGCCTTTGTGCTCAATCAGCGGGCAAGACGAAAAGAATTCTGGGTTCCTTTCATTATTCATATGACAATCGCTGCAGCAGGTTTACTGCTGGCTGTATTAATATCCCCCCGCTATCCTGATGCACTGCTGTTCAACCTGCAGCTCATCAGTGACACTGTACTGGTGATTCCTTTCTTCTCGGTCTTATTCAGACGGCTCCAGGATTTGAATATAACCGGCTGGACTGCACTGCCCGTCTTTATATTCACAGCACTGTTCAATGCTACAGAATTCATGACTCTTGATGACACAGCAGATGGCGCTGTTGTCTTCTGCTACGCCATCGTTTCTATTCTCTTCTTTATAGTGCTGGCGTTTGACGGGACAGAAGGTCCGAATAAGTACGGTCACGACCCGAAAGAAGTGATTGATGAATTAAATCCAAGACAATAACCGGATGGTCGGTGACTATCCGGTTATTGTTTGATGATTACTGCACCGTTAAATAACCTCTGATCAACGGCAGTTCCTGCTCCAGCAGCTGCTGCTGTGAGAGTTCCCCCGCATGCTCCCCCCAGAACGTCAGAGCAGAGCCGGCGATGTTAAAGGTTGTGACAGGATAGTAGTACTCACCGTTCTCATAGAAGTGATTAATCTTGTAAGCACGTTGAATATAACCAGCCTGTTCCGTTATATCTGCTGCACAACGGCTGTCAGGAAGGAAGTATAACGACATGGCGTTATAGTTGTAAACGCTGAGACCCGCCTGGGCGAAATCTTCAACAGTGACGTTAGTGTCCCCGCGCTGTGACCAGTATAAGATGGATACTGATTTGTTCAGGCCGCTTAAGCCGCTCTTAGTCAGGCTGTCATTCCAGAGCTGGGGTTTATATCCCGCCTGCACGGTATGTGCCGCTAACTGATTGATGTAAGTGAGCAGCTCATCCTGGAAAGCGTAACCACCTGTCACTTCATCACCGCCGATGACGATGCGCTGGCGGCCATAGAACTTCGGCTGCTTGAACTGAGTCATGACTTCTGTCAGCAGTGCTTTTGAGTGCGTGAGTGCGACCGTATTGCCGAAATAATCGACGACGCTGCTATCAAAGTCAGTCGTGATGCGCTCACCTGCTTTTAATCGCGGTGCCACTTTAACCGTCCAGGCAGCAGAATGAGCCGGCATATCGATGTCAGGGATGACCATAATGTCACGGTCGTTACAATAAGTGATCAATGCCGCTAATTCACCGGCAGTCAAGTAACGCGAGTTGGTTATATTACTCGTCTGATATAAGTAAGGGGAAGCAAGCGCATAGTTTTCATTGTCTGAGAAATGCAGCTGCAAGTAGGTGGCATTGTTCGCTTTCATCTCATCGACGATCGCTTTCAGTGTGCTGAGGGAGTGATACTTACGGGCGATATCAATTGTAACGCCTCTGTCATACGCTGCAGCTTCGGCTGTTGACAGAGAAGTGACTATAAAACTTATCAAAGTCAGGACGGTCGAGAGAATCATTTTCTTAATCATGAGCAGCTCCTATTATATTGTATGGACTAAATTATATAAATCATCATGCCATTTGACTACTCTTTCCGGCAGCTTTTACAGAAAAATTATAAACATAACAAACGGGATGCCAGTCATGACATCCCGTTTGTTTATATTATACTTCCTGACTGACTGTTTCTTTCTTCTTAACGAGGTTCAGAACTGCTGACGTCTCTTCGTTCACTTTACTGAACAGTTCTTCATTGTCGCCCAGCTGCTGACCGTAAGACGGCACCATCTCTTGAATTTTCGGTTGCCATTCAGCCATGTAGTCCTTGAAGCATTTGTCCAGTACATTCAGCATGACATGAACAGCTGTAGAGGCACCTGGTGACGCACCGAGCAGTGCCGCAATCGAGCCGTCTTCAGCGCTGATGACTTCTGTACCGAACTGCAGCGTGCCTTTTCCTTTGTCCGTATCTTTAATGACCTGCACGCGCTGACCGGCAACAACAATCTCCCAGTCTTCTGACTTCGCCTCAGGAACGAATTCACGCAGTTCTGCCATACGGTCTTCGTGCGACTGGATGACCTGGCTGATCAAATACTGCGTCAGCTTCATTTCCTTCGCGCCGGCAGACAGCATCGTCAGCACGTTATTCGGCTTCACTGAGCCGATCAAGTCGAAGTATGACCCTTCTTTCAGGAACTTCGGCGAGAAGCCGGCATACGGTCCGAATAGCAGTGAGCGCTTACCGTCGATGTAACGCGTATCTAAATGCGGCACAGACATCGGCGGTGCGCCGACTTTTGCTTTGCCGTACACTTTCGCGAGATGTTTGTTGATGACTTCTTCATTGTTGCACACTAAGAACAAGCCGCTGACCGGGAACCCGCCGACGTGCTTGGATTCCGGAATGTTGGTCTTCTGCAGTAATGGCAGACTGTAACCGCCTGCACCGATGAAGACGAAGCGCGCTGTATGCTCTTCTGTCTTACCGCTGCCGGCGTTATGCACTTTCACTTTCCAGCCGCGCCCGTCGCGTTTCAAGTCTTTCACCGCGTGGTTGTAGTTCAGTTCAACGCCCTGCTCAGCCAGTAGATTGAAGAGATCAACCGTCAGCCGGCCGAAGTTGATATCTGTCCCTGAATCCATCTTCGTGATCGCGATTTTGTCTGACGGATCACGGCCTTCCATCATGAGCGGCACCCATTCTTTCAAGACGGCATGGTCTTCAGAGATCTCCATGCCGCGGAACAGTGGATTGTCCTGCAGCGCAGCAAGACGGCGCTTCAAGAAATCGATGTTGTCCGCGCCTTCCACAAAGCTCATGTGCGGTACTGTCTTAATGAAGTTCTCAGGATTTTTCAGCTTTCCTGTCTTCACTAAATGCGTCCAGAACTGTTTAGACAGCTGGAACTGTTCATTAATGTTCAGTGCTTTACTGACATCGATATTGCCGTCAGCTGATTCAGTCGTATAGTTAAGTTCGCACAGTGCTGAGTGACCAGTTCCTGCGTTATTCCATGCATTGGAACTTTCAAGAGCCGGCTCACCGAGCTGCTCGAACATTTTGATGTTAAGATCAGGCTTCAATTCTTTCAATAATACACCGAGTGTTGCACTCATAATTCCGCCGCCGATTAAGATGACGTCAGTTTTAGCAGAACTGCTGTTAACAAAATTCATAACCCCGTTGCCTCCCAAAATAAATATCACATGCTTAAACCCTTTGACTTTTATTATAGACCTTTTACAGAGAAATCAATAGGGAAACAACCAACTTTCTCGCGAAAAATGTACGCGGTTACATAGAACGTTCTTATTAAATAGTAAGAAAAACAAAAAACCGTCCCTCGCAAGGAACGGTTTTCAGCTTTCTTTCTGGCGAATCAGCATGACAATGAATAAGAAAGATAATAAGGCTGCAGCAGCAATGACAACCCAGGAATCCGATAATACTTTCATCTTCTCCCATATCGATTTCTCGACCATAGGCTGCGGCAGGACCGGCTGCGGCGTCACTTTCTTCCCGTCTTTCGTCGTCCGCTCGGCATAGATGAGCAGACGCTCTGCTCCTGACGGCGTACACGTGAGAAGTGTGAGGACATCTTTCCCCTGCCTGACTGCCATCGCTTCCACTTTGTCGGGTGTTACGATCACACGGTCATACACTTTATAGTACAACGTCTCTTTAAAGTTATTGATGATCACCTGGTCGCCGTTTTCCAGACGGTCAATATGCGTGAACCACTCATGGTAAGGCGAATAGCTGTGCGCGGCAAGGACGCTGTTTGTCGAGCGGCCGCCAACGGGATAGCTCGTGCCTTCAACACGTGACACACCGCGGTTCAAGTTTTCCGGCGTCGCTTTGTCGTATACCGGGTAATGTAAGTTCAGCTTCGGAATCTTCACTGTCGCGATGACGTCATCGGAAATCATCTGCTCATCATCACTGTCATTCTTCTTCACTTGTACTGCCGGCGCTTCAATCGTCTGATTCATCGTCATCTGCCGGTTGTACTGCTCAAACTGCATATATCTATTCTTCTGGTCGTCGGAATCCACCTGAAAATGTTTATTCAGCGCGTCAGACTCCTGCGACATATCATAGTTATAGTACACTTTCGCAGCGAGGGGATAGAGACAGATAAAGAGCCCCGCGCAAAACAGCACGACAGCAAGCCACTTGTTCATTACGTTACCTTCTTCTTCCGCTTATTCCACAGACGGTATAATAAGTATAAGATAAGCGCTACAGCAAGACCAATCAAGTAATTTCTGTAGACATTCAGGAATTTATACCACCACGGTTCCTGTGCTGCCTCATGTTTCTTCGCTTCTTCAGGGGTATACGGCACGCGGTGACCGGTGACAATCAAACGGTGCGAGTTGATCATATACGGCGTGCAGGTGAGCAGTGTCAGCTGGTCCTTGCCTTTCACAATCTTCAGCTTGCTGAAATCACTCGGCTCGATTACGTCAATATGGTCCACTTTATAGGCAAGAACTCCCTGAATATTATGGACGTAGATCATGTCGCCGAGCTTCATCTTATCAAGATCCGTGAACAGCTTCTTGTCCGGCAGACCTCTGTGACCGGTGATAACCGTATGCGTCGATTCCCCGCCGACCGGCAGTGACGTGTTCTCCAGATGACCGAGCCCTTCCTGCAGCACCCGTTCAGTCGTCCCCGCAAACAGCGGCAGATCCTGATGAATCCTCGGAATCTCAACGTGCCCCATCTTCTCATGCACTTCAAGCATCTTCGCATACTCCCGCTTACCCGCCGCTTCCTCTGCCTTGCTGTAAGCGTCGTGCAGCACTTCGTTGCCGCTCAGTGATTCATTATAGGCCTTCGCCCTGTTGATCCGTGCGTCAATCTCCTTGTCAGACAATAACTCCACTTCTTTATTGAAGTCGTTCACTTCAGTCCCTGATTCATAATCATAGTACACAGCGCTAATCATCGGGTAGATCAATATACCAAGACCAATAAGAAATATAAAGGCAAATATTAAATTAGAAAGACGATTGTTCTTTTTCTTTTTCTGTTTTTTCTCGGAGCTCAAAATGACTCTCCTCCTTATAAAAAATAAGGCAGACTAAAGTCTACCTTATTATTATATAGCATGATGTTAAGCTTGTTGTCTTCTTCTTAATAATACGAACGCAAGTAACATCAGTGCAAGACCTACAACAGTGAAGATCACTGTACCGATACCACCTGTGTTAGGGATTTCAGTCTTTTTGTTGACGATTTCTTTAGGTGCAGCACTAGTTAACTGAGCCGCAGTAGGATCTGCATAGTAAGATGTTGCATTTACTGTGAATGATGTTTCAGGATTAGTCGGTAATGTATAACCTGCTGGTGCTGTTACCTCTTCAATTGTATAGTCAGTTGCACCTTTATTGTTAGAACCATCTGTACCGTAAGATAGTCCTTTCACTTCGAATGAACCATCTTTTTTAGAAGTGAATTTTGTTGCCGCATCTTTGCTGTCAACCCAAGTTGTATTCAACTTAGCATCTTGAACTAAATATTTACCGGCTGCATTTTTAACAACGAATACAGCTCCTTCAAGATTAGTACCTGAGCCATTTGTTTTAACAAACTTCTTACCACCAGTGTAAACGATAGGTGTATCAGTGGACGGTACTGTTGGCGGTGTCACTGGTGGATTCTGACCACCAGGCTCTGTCGTCGTACCATGACCGTTATCAAATGTTAATGTAGCATTATTTTGAATAGGTAATCCCATGACTGCTGTGTCATTGATGACTGTAGGAATGAAAATGTTCAGCTTAGCGGAATCTCCAGCAGCAGCTAACGCCTGACGGCCTGCATCAGTGAAATCTATTACTACTTTGCCATCAGGATTAGAAACAGTGTAGTTGTCTGCTGCAAGTTTAGTTCCATTTACTTCTACATAGACTTTATCAGTTCCTGCAAATGTTAATTGAGAAGCAATCGTATCTGTAACAGTAAACTTAGTATACTCATTGATACCTTTTGGTACTGACGGTTGGATGATCCAGTTGAAAGATTCGCCTACTGCAAATGAAGCTGATTTAGTACCATCTGCTTTGACGTCTTTATCAATCGTCGGTAAGTCTTGTAATGTATTTTTCGGGAATACATGTAAATCTGTAATGTAACCATTACCCGCTTCATTTGTAATCGGTAATTCAAGACCGAAAGGAACGGCGTTTGATGTTTTAACTGCAGTACTTACATCTTCAATGAACCAGTAGAAACCTTCAGCTAAGTTTGGAGCTGTCGTCGTACCATTTGCTGAAGTTTTAGCAGTTGTACCTAATTTAGCTCCCGCTAATCCTGTTACTTCTGACTCTGTATCAAAGCTGCCAGGTGCAGCTTTCATTGTTGCTAATTGTTCCGGAGTGACTTTCCAATAAGTAAATGAAATATTGGAGATTGGTTGAGAACCAGCTGGCGCTGTACCGTTAACTAACTGATCATAGGTTGCTCTTATTTCTGATGAACCGGTCACTTTGTGAATAGTCAAGTTAGTTGCAGGACTTGCTGCGAATGCTTTACCGAGCGGAGCTACTATACTTACTAGTAATGCTAATACTAAAAACAGGGACAAACGCTTAAATAATTTTGACATAAATGCCTCCTAATAATTTTATAATTTATTTATATTAATCCGCAGATGCGGCTTAATTCATATGTGCAAATTTTTTCCTTGAAAATAGTGACGCTATAATGACTAAGATGCCAATTATTGAAAACCACAAAGGTCCTGGCCCACCTGTATTTGGTAATACTGCTGAATTACTTTGGTTCGCTACCTTTACAACTACTTTAGTGGCAGATGTCACATCTATCTTCACAGGTGTTGTTTTCAGCTGGTATCCAGCTGGCGCCTTTGTTTCTACAAGTGTGTAACTACCAAGCGGCAATGCACTGAACAATGCCTTACCATCTGTGCCAGTCGTCAATGTCACTACTTTACCTGCCGAATCTCTCAGTTCAAAAGTAGCTCCAGCAAGCAACTTGCTTTCATCACCACTTTGATGTTTAACAACCTCAATAGAACCGAGCACTTTCTTATTGATAACCTTGAAGACATTGGTGCCTGAGTAAAGCACGCCGTCAACTTTGATGTCGCCGTTACTTGCAATAACAACCGTATACGTCTTTGGATCTTTGCTGTAATTGGTCGGTGCTGCAGTCTCAGTTAAGGTATACGTCCCTTTTTTCAGGTTATCGAATTTAACCAGACCGTTTGTACTGGAAGTCTGTGTCATAATCTTTCCAGTTGAATCTTTCAGTTCAAAAGTAGCACCGCCTAGTGGTGTATTAGAATCACTTAATTTATTGAAAGTGAAACTGTATACCGGACTTACTGCTCTAGCTTCAGGAACGGGATATTCTCTTAACAATGTAGAAGTTGCTGTTGGTTTCAAGGTTGTTGTACCATTCATTGGATACCATTGATTTTCAACAAAGCTGTCATCAGTCACACGCAATTTGACTTTATAGTTAATATTGACCCATTCACCTTTACCTAGAGTTAAACCGTTCAATTTAATTGTTCTTGTAACAGAATCGTAAGTCACGGTAACACCTGTTAATAATGTAGGATCAGATGCTGTTAATGTGTAATCTGATGCATCAAACACATTGTCCGAACCTAAATTTAAATCGTACATTGTGCCAATTGGATCGGACACTATGCCATTTGAGATACTGTTTGAAACATTTTGAGAAATAGTATTAAGTACATTAGAAATATTACTGGATGAGCCGGTAGTTTGATAAGCATAATCCTTTTTTGAAGCAATACTGTTTAATACATTGTAGAAGTCTTGTTTTGTTGCAGTAGTCCCATTACTATAAGTTTGATCATCCACATCAATACCTATAGAGAAGATATTTATATTAGGATTATTCGTCTTGTTTAATAAGGCTTGAGAAATGGTTGGCTGACCATGATTAGATACAGAGAAATTATTAACAATATATGGTGTCATTTGAAATGAAGTACCATTTCCTTTTATCGTTTCATTGAATTTAGTCATAGTTACTGCACTTGTACCATCTGTTCCTTGATAGCTTAACGTTGGCGCTCCATCAGTTAAAACAATCATTACTTTTTTAACAGCTTTTGAACTTTTTAATAAACTAATACCACTATTCAAGCCTGCTTGAGTAAATGTACCTCCACCCTGTCCACTTGGAACATAACTCGGGTATAATTTTGACTTAATTACATTAGGATCTCCAGAGAATCCCGCATTGAGTGTTGGCCTAATAGCAGAAGCATAGTTCACAACATCAATTCTAACTCGAGGATTTGTCGTACTATTGCTTCTAGTAACGTCATCTATGAATGTATTAATACTGCTTATCATATTCTGCCATCTAGAGATTCCATTAATAGATTCACTCATACTAGCTGAGTTATCTACTACAAGTACGATATCTAACGGATCGTCAGTTACACTGGCTCGTCCTTGGGTTTTTAAATCAATTGCATACTCATTAGTCACTGTAGTGGGTTGAGCAGCTTTCCATTGAAATGATTCATTATATTCAACAGGTTGTGGCACGCGATTACGGTATAATCCTCGCTCATCCCAACTCATATTAGATATTAATCCTTTATATGTAGGACTAGGTTCAACGATTTCCTTTCCTGTTCCAGGCGTACCACTTGAATCAGCAGCAAGTACAGTTGTTGTTGCTGTTTTCGAACCATTAGTAGAAACAGCTTCAGCAGTAATGACAGTTCCTGCACTTAAAGGACGATAGAGTTCAACGAAATATAATCCATCTGTTGATGCTTTTGTACTGCCAAGCACTGTCCCCATTGAATTTTTAATAGTAACCAAAGCGCCTGGTTCAGCTGTTCCCGTTACATACGTCTGATCGCTATAAATGTTATTTATAGTAATCGGCACCGAACTACTAACCGTAACGTTTGTTGGATCACTCACCCGTTTGTTTGATTCCGTAGAAGTAACACTCAAGACTGTCCCCGCTGACTGCTTAGGAATAGTTACTGAATAAGTCCCCGCACTATCAGCAGTAGCTGTTCCAAGTTCAGTCGTACCATTCATCACCTTAACAACAGCACCCGGAGCTGCCGTTCCTTTGACTGACGTGTCATAAATAGACACTGGTTTCACTGTAGGCGTTGCTGACTTTGCATTTAAAGTAAACGTGCCAGTCAAATTCATAGGATAATCACCTGAAGAATATAATGACCCTAGAGTTATTGAGTAACTGGACTGATTTGGGTTAGTGATAGGTGTTGAAAACTTAAACGTTGAATCGTTTGGATATAAATAAAAACTATTTGAATATGCACTTGCTCTTCCTTTTGTAATCGAAAGACTCTTCGAATAACTGTAAGAAGTGTTATTTAAATTCATAGAAGTCATATATTGTAAATTATTAACAACTATATTTTCCAAATTAGCAGTATATATATATCCTGTTTTATTTGTAATTGTCATTGTCCAGTCTATCTTTGATTGATCAGTAGCCATAACACCAGTTAATGTGGCTGAGAAACTACTGCCATAAGTATAAGTGTTACTTGTATACGTATAGTCGCTCGGTGTATAACTTGTAGCAGCTGCAGCCAACGTTGTTGGTGCAAGTGTTGGTGCCAGGCTAAAAGTTCTTAAGCTGAACGTTTTAGTTTTTGGTGGTGTATAAACAACAGAATCTTCTACAGGTGCTTTTACGACTGGTACATTAGTAGAAGCGCTTTTTGCATCCGGCATTTCCATCGCCGCTTCTTCTGTCGTCGCTTCTTCTGTCGTCGCTTCTTCTGTCGCCGCCTCTTCTGTTACCGGCTCTTCGGTCGTTGACTTCTCCGTCGTCGCTTCTTCTGTCATTGCTTCTTCCGTCGTCGTTTCTTCTGTCATTGCTTCTTCTGTCGTCGCTTCTTCCGTCGTCGCTTCTTCCGTCGTCGCTTCTTCCGTCGTCGCTTCTTCTGTCGTTGACTTCTCCGTCGTCGGCTCTTCTGTCGTTGACTTTTCCGTTGTCGCTTCTTCTGTTGTCGCTTTTTCTGTTGTCGGCTCTTCCGTCGTCGCTTCTTCCGTTGTCGTTTCTTCTGTCGTTGACTTCTCCGTCGTTGCCTCTTCCGTCGTCGCTTTTTCTGTCGTCGACTTCTCCGTTGTCGTTTCTTCTGTCGTTGACTTCTCCGTTGTCGCTTCTTCTGTTGTCGGCTCTTCTGTTGTCGGCTCTTCCGATTTCGTCAGCGCTATGTTATAGTCATTGATCTTTTTATCATATCCTTCAACATCTGGAACGCTTACTTCGTATGCAATTTTCTGTCCTTGTTCATCATTCAGAGGCAGTTGGTCGGCAACATATGTTTCAGCATTTTCATCCACTGTCATTGAGTCGACCGCTTCTTTCGTCGCCTGATTAACAAACTCAATCGTCAAAGGTTTACCGGTCTCATTGGTCACTGTCCCTTTGACTTCAGTCGTCATGTAAGTCTGCTCGATATCGAATTGATTGACCGTCGTCTTATAGTTACCAAGCGGCTCTGTCTTAACTTCATATTCAACCAGCTGGTTATCGACATTCAGCTTGTTCACATCTTTAAAAGTATAAGTCGTTTCATTCGAACTTATTGTCTGCTGCTGAACAACTGCACCTGAAGTTTTATTGATCAGCGAGATGACGACTGCTGGCTTCGTCACTGTTTCCGGCACGTTCTTATAGGCGATATTTCCTGTCACGTCCATCTTCTGATAGAACGTGTCGCTCGCCTGCATTTTCTGTCCTGCTACGGTCGTTGTCAATGAGAGTGTATAATTCGTATTGTCATCAAGTGTTTCAGTAGTCATTGCTATACTGATCGGCTGATCGATTTTACTAAGTTTCAGTACATACTTACTTTGATTCACGTCAGGTTTTGTGAGTTCAATACCTTTAGCATTTAACGCTTGTGCTAATTCTACTTCGTTAACTTTATGATGTCCTGCTAAAGTCAGCATGATAGTGTCGTTATCCAGTTTTTGACCTCGCTCATTAATCATTAAGCTCCAGTTCACTTTATTACTAATTTCCCCTTTTTCCTCTACTCGTATAACGTCGGCTTGATCAGTTTTGAGCGTTGTACTATCAGCCGAAACATCTTTCTGGAAATAATCTACAATAAACATATTCAACAACACGACTATTAGGGTGAATATTGTTACTTTTTTTATCATAATTTCCTCCATAATCGATTTTGCTTCTTGATATTACCATTTATTAATTTGCTATGGCAATACTTATTTCACAAAAAATTTTAATAAACTGATTTTATTATGAATTTTCATAAAGTTAAATTTTATTTAACATTTATATTTATTATATTAGCATAGTTATAAAATAATAATTTTTATTAAAATCTGCATAATTATCGTAAATTTAAAGTAGTGCCAATGTCTAAATTGTAATAATTCCATCTGTCATATTTTAATCTTAAAATATTTATCTGATTTTATAACTTTATAATTTATAAAATTTATTTTTGTTAACATTTGTTCTATTTTATTAATATATTTAGTCGCTTAAAGTTAATATATGAATTTTCAATTTATTTTCTGTATATTTATAACTAAACACAAAGATGGACTGCTGATTTTAAAACACATGCCTTTGTACAGCAGGCGATTTTTAGATCTCGTCATAGTCATCTGACTCATTACTCCAGACCTTATGACTTAAGTTTTCTGAAGCTTCCATTTATACTTGGACATAAGGAGATGATCATATGAAGGCGATGGCAATTGAGAAGTACGGCAGGAAAGTACCGCTTAAGTTAATGGAGTTACCGGTGCCGAAGATTGGCGCGCATGATGTACTTGTGGAAGTGTATGCTGCGAGTATCAATCCGGTTGACTACAAATTGCGCGATGGTCAGTTACGAATACTGAGAAGCTACAAGATGCCGCTTATTCTCGGCGGAGATTTTGCGGGTGTGGTGAAGCAGGTGGGCATGCATGTGACGAAGTTCAAAGAAGGTGATGCAGTATACGGCCGGGTTGAGGACGATAATTACGGGACATTTGCTGAATATGCAGTCATCAGTGAGAATAATCTTGCCTTGAAACCTGAAAGCCTGTCGTTTGTCGAAGCAGCTGCCATTCCGCTCGCCGGTCTGACTGCTTATCAGGCATTGACTGAGAAACTGCATGTCCAGCCTGGCGATCATGTGCTGATTCATGCAGGAGCAGGCGGTGTCGGCAGTTTTGCTGTACAGCTCGGCAAGGCACTCGGCGGTCATGTGACGACTACTGTCAGCAGTAAAGGCGAAGCACTCGCTAAAGAGCTCGGTGCAGATGAGCTGATCAACTATAAGGAAGTCGATTTCAGTGAACCAGCCGGTCGTTTTGACAGCGTATTTGATACCGTCGGCGGTAATACGACTAATCAGTCATTTAAAGCTGTGAAAGACGGCGGTCATGTGGTCTCTATAGCGGCTGTTCCGAATGCAAGATTTGCGGTCGAGAATAACCTCGGCTATTTGCGCCAGGGACTGTTTAAAGTAGCCGCTATGAAATACGAAAAATCCGCTAAAGAATACAACGCCCATTACAGCTATATGTTCATGCATCCAAGCGGCGAACAGCTGGAATATTTCAATGACCTCATTGCAGAAGGCAGACTCCGTCCAATCATCGACCGCGTCTTTCCGTTCAGTGAAACACAGAAAGCTTTAGACTACGTAGAGAACGGCAGTACTAAAGGGAAAGTTGTTATTCAGATGAAAGAATTAGATTAATATAAAGGAATTTTGGCCTTCAGGAACAGTTTGAAGGCCACTTCTCACCGATTTTCGTCAATTTTTTAGAATTTTGGCCTTCAGGAGCGGTTTGAAGGCCACTTCTCGCTAATTTCAACAGATTCTACAAAGTTTTGGCCTTCAGAATTTCCATTAAAAAATCTCTCATGACCAGGTCATGAGAGATTTCTCAATATTTCACTCTGTTTTTAGGATCTTCTCCGTATTTATTAGCTCCGCGTGTACCATCAAGCGCAAACATAATGATGAAAACAAGACTCATAACAAGCAGGACAGCTAACACAAGTAACGACGTTGTGACTACACCTGCAGGATTAGCTGCTTCCTGTAAAACGCTAAAAATAATGGCCCCTAAGCCTACCAGTGATACGATAATCGGCACAAGATTCACCCAGCCGTTAATGTTGATATCCTGAAGACGTCGTGCACCGACCGTAAAGTTAGGAACAAGCAGAATCAGTCCTGTGAGCCCTTGGACGACTTGAGAGACAGAACCCAGATCTTCTGTATTTCGGCCCATACTAGAATCGATAAAGCCGGCAAGCAGGCTCAGAACAATGGACAATGCTATATGTACCAGCACAGGAAACCAGTATTCTTTACGCCTCGCTCTCCCTTTCATCACAAATGCTTTCCGCCAGAAATTCAAATAAGCATCTTTAAACGACATTTCTCTCTCCAACATTACCACCCCTTATATATTATTCTATTTAATGGTAACATAAGCCGTATTTTCTTAATCTTAAAGTTTCCTTAAAAATTAAATACTGTTATCTTTATCAATCATCCGCCATTTCGGATAAGTTTTATGTTCATAGAAAATAAGCTGCGATATCAGCAGCACAAGAAGGAGTATCGGCACGCAGACGACGGCAGTGATAATGATTTCAGCAAGCAGTGAATCAGCAGGCAGAAATTGACCGATTGTATTAGCAAGCAGTGTGAAACTCATAAAGATAATCGGAAATCCGATGATATAAAGCGACCACCAGCCGTTCATCTTAAGATCCTGGAATCTTCTGAATGTGAGCGTTGCAGTCGGTACAATTAAGATGACTATCAGCAGCCATGTTAATTCATTACCATTAAACTTCACTTCAGTGCTCAATATATAGAAGTCAGTATGATAAGCTTCCCCGCTGATTCCTAGCAGTTTAGCGAGCAGCGGCATAATGAACCAGATGATGACGAGATGCAACAGAAAAGGTACATTGAACTCTTTCCTCGTCGCACCATCTCTTATATTCAAAGCATTCTTCCAGAACGCCATGTAAACTTCCGTCATCCCGCTGTCCTCCTATCTGCTTTCCTATTACCTGCACTGTAGCTGCTTAGTGAATAAACAGCATCAACAATTACATATTACCCATAAATCTCAATAATTTATCCTGAAGAATAAAATGACTATAAAAGCGTGAGGTGTTTTATTGCTGTAGTCTTATGGATGACTATTCTTTGAAATCTTAAAGTTACCTTAAATATACAATAATTTCATATATTTTACATAGGTTGTATAGTATGCTGAAAACAGTTAAAAGAAAAGAGGAAAACTTATGAAAAACTTAATTAAAATAGGACTTGCAACGTCATTATTATTTGCAGCAGCGCCCGTCGTTCATCACAGTGCAGCCGATGCCAAAACAGTCACTCCTTACTATAACTGGACCGGCTATACAGGAAGCAGCTATCAATTTGTGCTTGATAAACACTTCAAGAATGCGCTGTTGAACAGCAATGTGACAATTAATGGCTACAAAGTAGTGAAACAAGTGAAAGAAACCGATATTATGGCAGGCTTTGATCACTACTATGACATCGCAGCCACTAAAAAAATCAACAAAAAATACGCTCTGAAAAAATTTGATACAATCGCATTGAAATCCGCTAAAAATCAAATCTTCACCGTAATTCTTCCTGTCCAGAAAGGAAAAATCTCAATCAAGCAGTTCCAGCAGGTTTACGGCACAAACTTCAGCACTGAAGCAGAAACGTATTCAGAGCGCGGCGATATTATAGAATATACGTATTCTTATCAAACTAAAAACGGGACATTCGAAGCATTCTTCGATAAAAACAAAAAACTGACTGAGCTGTTCATCATCTCTGACGGCGGCATTGAATTCTAAATTTATTGTCATAAAAACAGCTTCCTTTTAACTCGGAAGCTGTTTTTAATATTAATAGTAACTCTTCTTCAATTCTTGACATCAACCATCTTCACCCGGCAGTCCTCCTACACTCTATCCTTCTTCTTCAGCATGAAGTCAGTTGGCAGCATGAGAATGATAGTAGATGTTATAACCGCGAGCGATACGGCGGTGCCCTCTATATTAAATAACAGCTCCCCTATCTTATTGTCATGAAGTTCTGTAAAGGCGTCATAAATTATAAATAGTAGAAATGCCGAATTAAATATTAGTGTAATCAGCATAATATTTTTATCGGTTAATCCGACGTCACGGAAGCGGCGTAGTGCACTGTTCGCAACTGCTGCAAATACAATGATGTAGAGCGGGATAAAGATAAACAGCAGTTCAATTGATAGGCCTTCCCCGTTGTTATAAAAGCTGTTCACTTTGACGAGCAGATAAGTGATCAAAAAACAGGCGGCTATTGAACTGAGTGCTGGAAACCAGTACTCAAAACGCGAATCTTTACCTTTTCCTGAAAATGCATGCAGCCAGAAATCATAGAAGCTATCTTTCACTTCTATCTCCCCTTTTCATTCACTTTTCGGTCGAGCAGTCTGATAAAGCTGTCAGCTGCATAGCTGAACGTTAAAAATACAATCACTATAAACAGCAGTCTCTCTGTCAATGATTCATCCGCCTCGGGTATGAGCACGATGACGAGCAGTGACAGCAGTAAATGCACGAGTAAATACAGAAAACATTTTTTGCCATGCTGCCAGCGGTCATATTCATTTCTGAATAAAGTCAAAGTCATCAAATTCAGCACGACTAATAATGACACGGGACTTTCTGCATTATTTAAGTCGAACGGCATGTAAGGTATGAGCATCAATAACAACATGTTAGAAAATAGCGAGACATAGAAATATCCCATCTTCAGTCCTCCATCGTACATATGTAATAAAAAGTATATTATTCTACTCATTGTATCACATCTTCTGCAATCGACTCATCAGTTTTCTGATATTTAAGAAAGATTAAGATTTTATCTTCAGCGGTGAAAACTGCTATGATAATGATATAAAACTTAGGGGTGATGAAATGGCGGAGAATGTGAATAATCAAGACTTCAATAGTACGTTTGACCAGGTGTTTAAAAGTGAATCAGAAAAAATCAGTGCGCAGTTGTCACAGAAGATTATGATTGCCTTAGTCGGTGACGTGAACAGCGGCAAGTCATCAACAAACTGATGCAGCAGGACATTGCCTCAGTCGGCGCAAAGCCCGGGGAAACAGTTGCTGTCAAAGAAATTCCGTATATGGATAATATTCTGTTTGTCGATACGCCGGGACTTGATGACGTGAATGCGGTGAATTCACAAGTCACACTTGATTACTACAAACAAGCGGATGTCATTCTGTTCTTCTTAAACGCTGCAGGCACTGTGCTGTCAGAGAATGAACTGAAGAACTTGAAAGATATCGCGAAAACGAACAAAGACATCATTATTGTGCTGAACAAGATCGATGCAGCTGATGATGTGCCTGAACAAGTGAAATATATTGAGGATAAAACAAAGAATCAATTTCTGATCGCTCCGATTTCCTCGCGCACCGGCGAGAATATCACTATGCTGCAGAAGCAGCTGCTGGACGTGCTGCAGAAGAAATCAAAAGACCTGCTGATGGGAAAGCACATGCAGGACAAAAGTCATATCGCTAATAAATGGATACTCGGTGCAGGAGTTTCAGCGACGGCAGTCGGTGCCCTACCTGTTCCGGGCTCTGACTTCGTTCCGCTGACGTCGATTCAGATCGGCATGATGCTGAAGCTTGCCAGTCTCTACGGCAAACCGTTATCGAAGGAAAATGCCCGTGAACTGATCATCGCGACCATCGTCGGCAACGCCGGCAAAGCAGCATTCCGCCAGCTTGTGAAGTTTATTCCGGGTGCCGGCTCTGTCATCGGTGCCAGCGTCGCCGGTGCCACGACTGTGTCACTCGGTTACGCCATGAAATATATGTATGAGCATGACATCGAGATCACTGATCAGCAGCTGACGCTTATTTACAATAAGTTTTTGAAAGAACAGAAGACTGAGTAATGATGTACGCGCCTGAGCATTTCTGCTCAGGTTTTTTCTTTGCCCAGCGGCTCATTCTGCTCCTCTCTTAGGCAATATTAAAAAATTGTTATTGTATTAATATGCTTATTTGCCTATAATAAAAATATTCAGAAAATATTGAAAATAATCTAAAATATGATACGGGGGAAATTGAATGAAAAAGAAAAGTCGTTTATTTTTAGCGTCATTAATTGCGGTATCAGGTTTTACAGCGGCATGTTCAGGCGGCAATAGTTCTGATAATAAGGATTCAGCTTCCGGCAAAGATAAGAAGCAAGTGCTGAATTTAGCATCACTGTCTGATATTCCGACGTTAGATACATCTCTTGCGACAGATATGGTCGCATTCAACGTATTCAATCAGGTGATGGAAGGTCTGTACACGCTTGATAATAAAGATAAAGCCGTGCCGGGTGTGGCAGAAGGCGATCCTGAGAAGTCTAAGGATGGCAAGACATGGACGATCAAGCTGCGTGATGATGCTAAATGGTCTAACGGTGACCCTGTGACGGCACAGGACTTTGTCTATTCATGGCAGCGCACTTTAGACCCTAAAACCGGCTCTGAATATGCTTATATCATGTATGACGTTAAAAACGCGGAAGACGTGAACTTAGGTAAGAAGAAACCTGAAGAACTAGGCGTTAAAGCACTGGATGATCATACGCTGCAAATCCAGCTGAACACGAATGTCCCTTATTTCCAGGAGCTCCTTGCTTTCGGTACGTTCAACCCGCAGAACAAGAAGTTCGTCGAGAAACAAGGTGAGAAGTACGGCACGACTGCACAAAGCACGTTATACAACGGTCCTTTCGTATTGTCAGAATGGAACCTCGAGAAAAACTATAAACTTAAGCCGAATAAAGAATACTGGGATAAAGATAAAGTGAAGCTGGATGAAGTCAACTACGACGTCATCAAAGACCAGCAGACAGCGGCGAACCTATATGACACCGGCAAACTGGATGTCGTCCAGTTGACTGCTGAACAAGTGGATAAATATAAAGACAAGAAAGAGTTCGACACTCAGCTTGAGGCACGCACTTATTTCATCCGCTTCAACCAGGACAAAGTGCCGGAACTGAAAAACAAGAACTTGCGTCTTGCTCTTGCTAAAGCAGTAGACAAAGATAAATATGTCCGCAACTTATTGAATAATGGTTCTGCGCCGACCGATGTCCTGACACCTAGTGAATTCGTCAGAGGTTCAGATGACAAAGATTATGTTAAAGGCGTGAGATCACCGCTGAACTATGACAAAGCAGAGGCGAAGAAATATTACGAACAAGCGAAGAAAGAACTTGGTAAAGATCACTTCGACTTTGAGTTTTTGACTTATGACCAGGATACCGCGAAGAAAGAATCCGAGTATGTTAAAGAACAGATTGAAAGCAACCTGCCGGGCGTCAAGCTGAAGATCAAGCAGCAGCCGTTCAAGCAGAAACTTGCACTCGAATACAAGCAGGACTACGAAATGTCGTTCGGCCGCTGGGGTGCAGATTATCCAGACCCGATGACTTACGTCGACCTCTTCTTATCTGACAGCCCGAACAACGAAATGGGCTGGAAGAACGCTGAATTCGACAAGAAAGTTAAAGACGCTAAAGGCCCGCTCCTTTCAGACCCGGATAAACGCTGGACAACACTGCAGGAAGCAGAATCTATCCTGCTCGAGGACGCAGCTATCTCTCCAATGTATCAAAGTGGTATGGCACGTCTTGTGAATTCTAAAGTAAAAGGTTTAGTGCTGCATAAGTTTGCCGGTGATACTTCACTGAAAAACGCTTATATTAAAGAGTAATAAAACAACAGGAAGGATGACATCACAGTGATGTCATCCTTCCTGTTTTATAGGTTACTGCTTAATATTAAAGAGATCGTTGAATGATTCTATCATCGTCGGATGTGTATAAATGTTATCCCGTAATACTTGATAAGGGATGTTCTGATCAATTGCCAGCTTAACCTGGTTGATGAGCTCTTCTGACTGTGCGCCGTATAATGTAGCACCGAGTATTAAATCAGTTTTGGCATCGATCACTACTTTAAATAGACCGCGAGGATCATTATTGACTTTATGTCTTGGAATCTGATTGACTGGCAGTGTATTTTCTAATATTTCGCAGCCTTGCTCACGCGCTTCAGCAGCAGTCAGACCGACACGGGACAGCGGTGGATCAATGAACACTGTATAAGGCACGGCGCCTCTGTTAGCAGTCGTTCTTGTCCCTTCGCCGAACAATGCATCTCTGACAATTCTGAAGTCATCCAGTGAAATGTATGTGAACTGCATGCCGCCTTTCACATCGCCAAGTGCATAAATATGAGGAACTGTTGTTCTCAGCTGTTGGTCAACTTTAACCTGGCCGTGCTCGCCGAGTTCAACCTCTGTATTTGACAGCGCCAGGTCTGTATTCGGCTGACGGCCTGTCGCAAGCAGCACAGCATCTGTTTCAAATGAGCCTTGTGATGTTTCGACGACTGTATAACCATCCTTGTCAGTAATACGTTCTGTTTGGGCATCAAGCACAAAATTAATGCCGCGGTCTGTCATGTCTTTAACGACTTCAGCTGCAATCTCGTCATCTTCACGTGCCATTAAGCGGCCGCCGCGTTCGATGACTGTGACTTCAGTTCCGTAATTCATAAACGTCGCCGCAAACTCAAGCGCAATATAGCCGCCGCCGATAATCACAAGACGTTTCGGCTGTTCCGCTAAATTCATGATGCCTGTTGAGTCATAAAGGTATTTCGATGTCTTTACGTCGTCGATTTCAGGAATGACCGGTTTCGCTCCTGTATTAATGATAATGTGATCACCACTGATTGTCTCTACTACTTCATTCTGTTCATTAAGCAGCTCGATTTCATCATTGGATTTAAACTGTGCTTTATAGTTCAGCACTTTTATATTGTCATCTTCATTCAAGTTGTTGAAGTTCTTTTTGTTGAGTGCCTGCACAACTTGACGTTTTCTTGAAACGCCTTCGTCAAAGCTGATAGCCTGCCGGCTGCCGTGGAACAAAGTTTTTGATGGGATACAGCCGACATTGATACAAGTCCCGCCGTACATCTCTTCAGATTTCTCGATGACCGCGACTGATTGACCTTGTGCCGCTGCGAATTTCGCGATTGTTTTACCGCCTTTACCGAATCCTATAATTACTAAATCATACTTCATGATAATCCTCCTGTACTATGTCGTTCAGCACATCTCTTACTGTGATACTACGATAATGCGCTGCAATCACTTCCTGCTCCTTACGCTGATAATCAACCATAACATCTTTAATACTCCGGGAAATATCACACGGATTATCAGTACTACCCGTGAACAGCCGTCTTGTTGACCTGCCTTCCATAAACAGAAGATAAAGATCAGCAAGTGACACATCAATCGTGCCGGCGTTCGCCGTGTAGCCGCCGTATTTCCCATTGAATGACTCAATATAATGATGCTCATTCAGCTTACTGAGCACCCGTCTCAGCTGAGCCGGGTTGACACATATTTTAGCTGCGAGCTCGCTGCTGCTGAATTTATCCTCGGGATGCTTTGCCAGGCAGCTGAGAATATGAACCGCCATATTAAATTCAAGATTCATAACACTGCTCCTATATGAAAAAATCATCCATTTATCCGAGAAGTGGCCTTCAAACTGCTCCTGAAGGCCAAAATTATGAAAATATCATCCATTTATCCGAGAAGTGGCCTTCAAACTGTTCCTGAAGGCCAAAATTATAAAAATATCATCCATTTATCCGAGAAGTGGCCTTCAAACTACTCCTGAAGGCCAAAATTACGAAAAAATCATCCATTTATCCGAGAAGTGGCCTTCAAACTGCTCCTGAAGGCCAAAATTACGAAAAAATCATCCATTTATCGAAAAAGTGGCCTTCAAACTGTTCCTGAAGGCCAAAATTACGAAAAAATCATCCATTTATCCGAGAAGTGGCCTTCAAACTGCTCCTGAAGGCCAAAATTATGAAAATCACAGAATTCATTAAGCTATAAGTTTTCACCATTCGTCGCGATCACTTCTTTGTACCAGTCAAATGAATCTTTTCTGATCCGTTCTCCTGTTCCACGGCCATCGTCATCTTTATCCACATAAATGAAGCCGTAGCGTTTGCTCATTTCGCTTGTTGACATAGACACCAGGTCAATCGGCCCCCACGCAAGGTAGCCCATAAGATCGACACCGTCTTTGACCGCTTCTTTCATCTGTTCTATGTGCCGCTTCAAATAATCAATCCGGTATGAATCATGAATGCGGCCCTCTTCTACTTTGTCATATGCACCGAGGCCATTTTCCACGATGAACAACGGCTTCTGATATCTGTCCCACATATCGTTCAGCAGCGTTCTTAAGCCGAGCGGATCAATCTGCCAGCCCCAGTCGGACGATTCAAGATATTTATTTTTAAGACTGTTCATTAAGTTACCTGCTGTCACTTCTCCTTCAGGTGCAGCAGAAGACAGCAGCGTCATGTAGTAGCTGAATGAAATATAATCGACCGGATATTGCTTCAATACTGCTAAATCTCCATCTTCCATCTGAATCGTTATATTATTCTCTGCTAAGTAACGCTTGAAGAAGTTCGGATATTCGCCGCGCGCATGCACATCTGTGTACATTAAGTTCAGCTGATTATCAACCTGTGCTTTTCTGATATCTTCAGGATGACATGTGTTCGGATAGGACAGCATTCTTGCAAGCATACAGCCCATCTGTGCCTCGGGATCAATTTCCTTCAGCTTCTTCGTCGCAAGACTGGACGCCACGAACTGATGATGGAGTGCCTGATAAGCTGCCTCTTCAGGATTCTCTTCAAGGTCGCTCAGCACACCGCCGCCTGTAAAAGGAGAGATATTGATGATATTGATTTCGTTGAAAGTGATCCAGTACTTTACCTGGCCTTTGTAACGATTGAAGACAGTCTCAGCGTATGTCACGAAGTGCTCAATACATTCACGGCCGACCCAGCCGTTGTATTTCTCAATCAGGCCGTACGGCGTCTCATAATGACTGAGCGTCACGACAGGCTCGATGTTGTATTTTCTCAGCTCCTTGAAGACCTCATCATAATACTTCAGACCCGCTTCATTCGGCTCAGCATCATACCCATTCGGGAAAATACGAGACCAGTGGATCGACAGACGGAACGCTGTAAAACCCATTTCAGCGAACAGTTTAATGTCCTCTTTGTACGTGTGATAAAAATCAATACCTTCACGTTTCGGGAAACGCCCGGAATATTCGCCTGCAAGTGCTTTCTTGATGACATCACTTGTCACTTCCATATGGTTGTCTTTCGTGCGCTGCTCCTTCGGAATATATTCCACGAAGTCAGCTGCTGACAATCCTTTACCGTCTTCATCAAATGCCCCTTCTATTTGATTCGCTGCCGTCGCACCGCCCCATAAGAAATCGTCTTTAAATCCTTTAATTGTTTCCATCATTATTTCCCCCTCTTCTTATCACTGCCATTATATAGTAAAGCCCTTCATCTATAAAATATAAGGCCCGATGTTATAATAAGCATAAAGGACGTGACATAATGAATATCCATCAAATTGATCAGTATTTGAACATTACAGCGGACGCTGCGCTTGAAGACTACATGCGTGCTTTCATGCTGAAAATACCGTTTGAAAATATCAATGTCCAAAATAATATACCCATTTCCACCAGCACTGATGACTTGTTCGATAAAATCATCATTAATCATAGAGGCGGCTTCTGCTACGAACTTAACACATTTTTCAGGGCTTATCTGACGGCGAAAGGATTTCACGCCTATAACGCTGCTGCGACGGTCAAATCGCCGCACGGCTGGGCGCTGGAAGGCTCTCATATGACGACGCTCGTGCAGCTGGACCGGCTGTATATAGCGGACGTCGGTTTCGGCGATCTGCCGATGAAACCCGTCCCGCTGTCAGCACTAGAAGCACCTGACATCGTGGATGACATCAACGGCCGCTTCCGGGCGATTCAGACCGGCGGCCGCTTCGAGCTGCAGAAAGAGACAGACGGCAGTTTTAACACGCTTTATAAAGGGCTGACAGACGAGAAGTCTCTGGCTGATTTCGCTGCTATGATTGACTATAACCAGCACAACCCGCAGTCCATCTTCGTCCAAAATCTGCTTATCACGAAAGCTCAGGCGGACGGCCGCGTATCGATGAGCCAGGACCATCTGACGATTACAAAGAACGGCGACAAACAAAAAATAAAACTCACGGCAGAGAACTACCGTGAGCTGCTTAATAAATATTTTGGTCTGGATACAACTATCGATCGGCTGGAACAACTGAACTAGCTGTTTCTAACCTTAACAGAACACTGTAGTGCCGGTTTTTTCTTTGAAAAATCACTCCCATCGCTATAGGAATATTTTTCAAAATCAAACAAATAACTAAAAAAATTGTTATTGATTCAAATAATAGAATTAAGTATAATAGTCATGTATTAGATTATTACACCTTTGTTGTTATATAACTTAAAAGGAGGATATTTATGAATATCCAAGAACGCTCTTATATTGAATCTAAAGTTGCTTCAGAAAAGAAAAGTGGTCCTGTTGCATATTTACTATGGTTTTTTCTGGGTTCTTTAGGTGTCCATCGCTTCTATTTAGGAAAACCGGCAACTGCTATCGTAATGATTGTTGTGACACTTCTAATTAACTGGTGGATGTTTTTCATTCCGATGGCCATCTGGCTGATTGTTGATGCCTTTCTTATTCCAGGCTGGCTAAAGAAACATGAGGCGGAAGTAAGAAACCGTGCGCAAAATGAATTGCTGTTTTACCAACAGACTAATACTAATCCTCAGTCAGCTGTTTCAGTGAATATTAGTCATAATGGCGAGAGGTCATCAGAAGGTTCTGCTCAAAGAGTCATTGAAAAAAGTAATAGTGATGAGGCTACTGAGAAGCAAATATTTACAGTACCTCCGGTCAAAGATTCAATCGTTGATTCATTAATCACACCAGTTAATGAAAACGTAATTTCAGCTGATACATCCACTCTTAAATCGGTTGAAAAGTAATCCTCAAAACAATAATTAACTATGAATGATAAACACAAAATAAACCTCACGGTATACCGTGAGGTTTATTTAATAATGTCACTTCGATTGACTTAGTAACTATACTGCAGTACTTTAGCGCCGGAATAACCATACAATGACTCAGCGCCTGCCAGTTCCACCCGGCCGTACTTGTCATCATTGACGTTATAAAGCTTATGGCTGTAAGTTCTGACACCGTAAACGTTGAAGTTCGCATCGACGAGCGGTGAACCTGATGCGCCTGCTCTGAACCTGTCTTTCGTCATCAGTTCGGTTATATTCGAGCTGCGGCCGAGGAACACTGCCTGATTCCAGTAACGCGTCGTGTAATCATCTGTCCCGTGATACGGATAGCCGACGGAATAAAGCGGCGTGCCTGGACGCAGCTGATTGATCTGCCAGTCAGTGGCAAGCTTCAGCGGTTTGACGTAAGCTGTCAGACGGTTCTTCGTATGCAGCACCGCAAGATCCGCCGACGGAATTTTGACGATATCCTTCACTTCGAAGTTATACGGGATTTTCTTGCCGTCGCGGTTCATCATGAAGCGGATATACTTCGCCTGTACTTTATTCCCATTCTTATCACCTATGACATGGGCATTCGTCAGCACCGTGTAATCATCAATGACAAAACCTGTCCCCATCGATTCTTCGCCTTCACCTGCCCAGCCATTCTTGTTTGAAATATAGCCGACTGCTTTATAGCGTGATTTGCTGTCATTGCCCTGTAGTTTCATGATTGTTGTCGAGTTGCTGTAAGACTTGGCACGCTCATAACCGGTCTGTAAGTTGTTCGGCTTCAGGCCGTCATAATAATAATCTGTCTCCATCGCATGCGCCTGAGTCGTCAAAGAACATAACAGCACGCCTGTTATTACAAATAATCGTCGTTTCATCTGTATACCCCTGTTTTTATATTTGAAAAATGATTAATGATAGTAAATATACCACGGACCTAGCAGGAGGTATAGCGGATGTTTTAGGGAATCAGGGATGACTGGACATAGTGGGAGAGTTATGAGCGATATTCCGCGTTTATCAGTCATAACTCAAGTGTCCTCGGCGATTCATGGATGTCCCGGGAAAAACGCGATATAACGCTTTCTGACCAACAATAAAAAGCCAGCGCAGGCTGACTTTCATTACTTCGTATATAATCGTTTAATTTCTTTGATAGTCGCTTGATCTGCATATTGATAGCCGTAAAATGCGCCGTCCGCTGAATCATAAGTCAGAATGGTCTGCCCGTAAATATAGTTCTCAGTGTCTGCACTTGTGTAAACGAAATCCGCTTTCTTGCCCCAGTACTTCAGCATATCCTTATAACTGAATCTGATGCTCTCATTGTTATAATTGATGTAGCGCAGCTTGAACTGCGGATAAGTCTGCCGACGTTGACCCGTGAAATAAGTCTCAGCCAGGTCATAATAGTCATCTGACTCGAGCTCATAATCCAGCTCATAATCATAATACTGGTTGACACTTCTATAAGAACTCGCCGGCTTCCCCCATTTCACCTGTGCTGTTTTCACTGTGTCACCCAGCTTGACCCCCCTGAAAGTCATCTTCCCGGATTTCAGCGCTGTGATGACTTTTTTGTCCTTTAAGTTGACTTGTCCCGGTATGTTCCTGGCAGCTTCTGCGTGATGGGTCCATGGGACAGCGATTAATAATACAAGTAAGAGAGAAACTAATTGTTTCATCATAAACACTCCTTGAAAAGTAATTTGGCGGCTGCCTGATTTCATTATACTTTGAAAACGCTTACATAACATAGCTTAAATGATAGAAATCTGTTGTATATTAGTAATAATAGTATAATATAGTAAATAAATATAATTATATGCTAGGAGGAGATCTATGCCGGCTAAAATCAAAAGAAATCTGGTCCTCACAGTCATTTTGTTTATTATACTGGCTGCTGTTATTTACTACATAGCGATGCCTGACCATCCTGTCATAGCAATTCTAGCAATCAGTTACTTAGTTCTATCATTACCTATATCTTATGCGGATGAATATGCCAGATATTATAAGAAAAACAACTTCAGCCCTGCCCTCGTCTATAAATGGCAGAAGCGTTCAACTATCCCTACTATTGTAGTGTCACTTATCTACTTAGTCATAATTTTTTCATCTTTTGGATTCTTGTCTACCACATCCGGAATGATGGGAGCAATTACCGGGTTAACTATTGGAAATATCATCAGATTTTTCAAATCACGTTCAGCTTACCGCAAAATGCTGGTCAGAGAGAGTCGAGATGATAGTTAGAATAAAAAAATGCAGGAAAACAACCTTTCAATTGGTCGTTTTCCTACATTTTTATTTTGTCGTCAAAAGAATGAGAAAATGGAACTATTTTATTGTTACTTAGTTAAGTGATAGTTCATTTCGAAGACTCTCCAACTACCTTGAGAGTTTTTGTGATAAGTCAGTTCAAAGAGATTTTTATAGTAGTGCTTAATTTCATTTTTATTGACCAGCTGGCTAGTTGTTGGTTTACCGTAAACCTTTTGTACGGCGGTTGGTGAATATTTGAGAAGGTACCAGAATTTATAGCCGTCTACTTTAGCTGAATTAAAGTTATAAACAAATTGATTTGTACTACCATATACAGCAGCAGTTGGGTATTTGCCATAACCTGCTTCAAAACTCGAATTACCAGATATACTATAAGTAGAAAAATATGATGGTCTTCCCCATTGATATTTCACTGTCTTGAATGTATCTCCGATTTTAACGATTTTTCCTTGTTCACTTTTATAGATAAACGACTTTGCTTTCAATTGTCTGGCAACAGTAGTATTTAATAAGTCAGGCGCTTTAAACGTTTGACGAGTAGCGGCAGAAGCATCATTATCACTGATAAGTGGTGTAACGAAAAGAGCAGAAGTCAGCGCAACAACAGCAAATTTTTTCATTTGATTGCCTCCTTGAATCTATTTTATTACAGTTACATTATACACTTAAAAGATCTTTTAAACTTCTTATATTTTAAATTTTACATAATTTACTTGAAATTTATATTACGGAGAATATATTCATTTTAGTTGCTATCTTTATCAGCATGAATCTTACATTAAACATAAAGAAGGCCGAGTTAAAAAATAGACACGGTACGAGAAAATCAAATAGATGGATCTATTAAAGCAAAAGAACCCGTTATTCCTTAATAAAGAGGAGAATAACAGGTTCTTGTCACACTATTCAGTTGTTAAAACTGATGACCTCATAGAAAGTCATTAGGTGTTCAGCGGACTCTCATAATAACAGGCTTTTAATTACAACACCGTCTTCGTCGCTGCCAGAAATTCATACAGTCCTGTCAGGTCATCCAGCTGTTTGTTGCAACTCCTGCTGTCGTGGCAGATGTAGTTGCCGTTCTTTGTATAAGTGCCATCTCCTGCAATCTTAGTCGTTGCGAGAAACATCGATACCTTGCTGTCGTTCTTACAGATTGGACAGACGCCTTTGTTGACGCTTGGTGATAAGTCACCGTATAGCCCTCTCAGTTCACCTTCGTGGTAGAAGATGATGAATTTCTTCTGCTGGCCCGGATCATTCCAGCCGATATAAGTCGATTCAGTGAGCTCGTAATCCGCCCAGTTCTGATACTTCAGCTTCTTCACCTTCTTGAACAGCTTATCCAGCTGCTGATTGGACGGTACTTTGAATGGTTCAACGTAAATCTTCAGCAGTTCCAGCTGTTTATCCAGCTGGTGCCTCGTCATCGTGCGGTCCATCATCACATTCAAGAATGCTTCCACTTCAGGCAAAGGTTCCGTGAAAATCTGCTCGACACTTTCCTGTATCAGACTCTGATAAGTCTCAATCATCTTCGGGTCATTCATCGTCTGGTAAGCCTTCATCAGACGCATACTCTGGCGCTTAATGCCGATATATTGGTAAGGCAGTATGTTGTTCATTAAAGTCAGTCCTTGTATTGTGGCTTGTGCATCCATTATATCATTCAGCACTTAATAACTAATAGAAACATGATGTCAGCTCAAATTATCAGTAGCTGAACCATCCTGCTACTTATATAATAAAATAAATTACATTGTTACTAGTAAATAGATTAACTGTTACTTCAAAGTTCGTTGAAGGAGGAAAACTATGTCGAAAAGTGACGCTATCTCTTTTCTTGCTCAAAGTCTGATTGTCATCGTGGCGCTCTGCAGCTTACCTGGTATAGTCAGAGAAGGATTAAACAAAGATAATTACTTTACGCTCATTATGTTATTCGGTGCGCTTTCTCTTGTAGCCAGTTATTTTACCGGCATTTATACTAATACGCTCGACCGGGAAGATCCAGCAAAAGATTATCCGGCGGCTGTCAGTATTAAATGGTCTTGGATCAACACAGCCATCCAATCCGTATGCCTTATCGCTTTCATCGGCTGCCTGATATTTACGCTCACTTACTTCCCCGGGCAAAAGCTATGGCCGCTCTTCTGTGTCTTTTGGATAGGTATGTGTATCACAGTGATTTATAGAGAAGCGAAGCGGCGGAAGTATTTGAAGGAATCATACTTCTAGGAAACAGAAAAGTCACTTTACATACTTATTCAAGCGCAAGTGGACATATTTATTTGTTAAAATTAATAGCTAGGATAACTCGATAATTAGAAAGGACATGTCCATGATACCCTCACTATTAGCAATTAGAGATGAAGACCGAAAGTTTTTATTAAAATATAGCTATGATCTTGTAGACAGTTTGGAAGAAGAAATGGATTATGTACTAAACATGGTTGATCACGCAGTCGAAGAGACTTTGATTGAACAGTTCGGCTATGACTATGACCTTGAACAAATAATGACGAATACCTGGGTCAAAGATTTATATGAACGTAAAGCATTGATTCAGCAGCATTTATCTGATGATAATGGTTACACTAACTATCAGCCTTATCAGCTATGGATATACGGAGACAGTGAAGTCAAACTGACACTGCATAACAACCAAGTACTGATTGGGCGTATGGAAAGTCTGGATGAAGAAGATATAAACCATGCCTGGCTAGAATTCCGCCTCACTGCAACTGCTGAGTTAAAACCGATAGCATTCAATGACATTAAAAGTGTCCATAAGATATAAAACACCCCGGCTGTTAGATTGAATCCTAACTGTCGGGGTGTTCTCTGCTTATCTGATTTTATGACCTCTAATGAACTTAGCCTTTTAAAGGCAGCTCCATGTCCTTCAGTTTATCAAAGAAAAGCACTTCATCCTGGCCATAGTGAAAACGTCCGTCCTCATCTATATGGTACTGATCGCTATCAATCGTCTTCTCGATGAAGGCCAGGAAATCATTCAATGACTCGGCGACGACATACATCGTCTCGAAATCGCTGCCATAGGTGATGACCTGTCCCTTTGTTCCCGTCTCACCCGGATCTGTATCAACAGCCAGGAAGTTACCGAAACCGTCAGTCGCAAAAGGCAGCCAGAGCTCATGATAGTACTCTTCCTTAATGGCACCTTCAGGCACAACAGAAACCGCAATCTCTTCCGCTTCATCCTGATTAAACTCCACTTCTCTGATGACTTCCTCCAGCGGCAGCCACTCAAGACCGAAGAACAGACCGACACTGTCATAACTCTCACCATCCGCTTCCCGGTACAGCGCCACGAACTGTTCATCAAGCGGTGCCTTGAATACTTCAGCAAGCGCCTCAATCTCCTCATCCGTCGCACCTGGATTCAATGTAGCCGCGAAATAAACCTTGTCATTCTCAAACAATCGTTTAATGTCCATACAATACCTCCCCTTTGTAATAGTTGATTATTCCCTGTGAGGTAGATATTTACACATTGTTAGGTCTATAATATAATGGCTAAAATTACTCTTGATTAATAAAGGAGACGAATATGAACAGATATGACGCTATTCTTCTTTTCAGCCAGATCGGCATGCTTATCCTCGGCTTGCTGTATCTACCTGACATCATCAGATCAGGCCTGACACCAGATAATCTATATGCCCTCTTTATGCTACTCGGTGCACTGACACTCGTCGCAGGCTTCGGCACAAACATTTTCACTAATACCCTAAACCGCGAAGATTACAGCAGACACTATCCGCTGATAGTCCGGCTGCGCTGGTCATGGATCAATACAATCATTCAGGGACTCTGCATCATAGCCTTCGCCGCCATCTGTTATTACCTCACCTTTTTTCTGAGTGACGAGTGGTTATGGCGTATACTGAGTCTTCTCTGGATTCTAGTGTGCCTCTATGACATTTACCGGGAATGGCGGCAAAGAAGAAGATGGATAGGAAGGGAGACAAAAACAGGCTCCAGTAGTTAAGATTCCTTCTTATAAAGCCCCTATATAAAAGACTGTTGCTGAGACAATAGTATGAATCAGCAGAAACAGCAGAATAACATGAATGGACGGCGGCTCATACTCCTCCTCCAGGACGACAAAGTAATCAAACAACATCTTCTTGAATTTATCCATGTGCGAACGACCTCCTTCATAGAGGAGTATAAGATATGGTCATGACAAGAAGTGACGTAGACCATGGAATATGAGAAAATCATTCAATGTCTCTGAGATTATATTAGCTCGACAACTGAAAGCCATCAAAAAAATACTGCTCTATCTGACAGAAGTCTCCTTCATCACCCTAACTGAATATAGTTTCAGCCAAGTTCGTTACAACAACCAGAACCGCCATTACGAACTGCCGGTTGATATCGCGAAGTTTCTCTATGACTCTATGTTGATCAGTGATGAAGCAGGCAGTCATCAGTTGAAGGAAATAAAGGACGAACAAGCATTATCATCGCTGTTTGAGAATTTTGTCTACGCATTCTATCAGAAAGAAACAGACTGGAAAGTCTCACGACCTAAGATTCACTGGGATGTCGATGACGGATACAGCGAAGCACTTCCAGTTATGCAGACGGATATTGTGCTAAAGAAAGATCATCAGACGATAATCATTGATACGAAATTCTATCAGCAGAATATGAAATCAAGATATGAGAACGAACCAAAGAAACATCTGACAGGCAATCTATATCAGCTATTCACGTATCTGGAGAACTATCAGAAGAAAGATGACGAAATGGTCAGTGGCATGCTGCTGTATGCGATGACGAATGACGAAGAGCAACCGGATCATGAGTATGTGATCAAGGGAAAGAAAGTAAAAGTAACACATATCAATCTATCGCAGGAAATGAAAAAGATAAGTCAGGAGCTGAAGGGGCTCGTTTGACTTATCATAATTTTTAACACTCAGTTTTTAAATTAATTCTAATGAGAAAGTTTTAAGTATGTTTAGTTAAAATATCCAGATAGGGAATTTGTGAAATTTTATATTTAGTAGATCATTATCTAAAGTAATCATCTATTTTTCTAAGCTTTATTTTGAAATCTTTAAGAGTTTCTTTTCTAAAATCTATAATTATTAGTTCATCTAAAAAACTATTGAAATCTTTAAAAATATTCAAATCATGAAAATGTTTATGTTTTAGATTTTTTAAGTTTTTAGCTGATTTTTTTAAATCAGCTAAGTTAAATTCATCAATTTTTAAGTTTTTTATTCTACTTGCTTCTATTTTGTTCCTTTTTATAGCCTTACAATTGCTAATTATAACTGTAAAATCCTTTACTAGATTATCTCTTAGCCTTAAATCATTAATAAACATTTCACATTCCCAAAGGATATATTCTAATATTTCTATGGACTCAGAGTATTCCTGATATGACTGATTATAATAATTTCTGTGTGCATATTGATGTCTGGCTTTAATCATTTCATCATACACCTTAACAAACGGATGGTTTTTGTTTAAGATGAATTTAAAATCTTTTTCATATGAGCAGAGTTCTTCTTCAAATTTTTTAAATGTAACTTGTGGACTGAAATTACCTGGAGGTATTTTTTTCTCCAAAAATCTGTTTATATATTTATTATCTGAATTGTTGTATTCTAAGCAATGGTAAATTGTATTTTTAAGCAAGCGCTCAGCAAAAGTATAACATTCAATTAATAATGAATATTCAGCTTTATGAATTACTTCTTTGGAAATACTAAAGTCTAATTTAATTGTATTATAAAATTTTCTATATTCTGTAGCGTTATCCGCTAAACTATTTGCAACATATTCAATTTTTTTATAATTATTTCGAATTTCTGTTAATGTATTATAACCATCGAATTGATGTATCATTTATTAACACTTTCTTCCACTATTTGCTTTGAAATGTTGTATCTATCTCTTTGAGCTTCTGTTGTCCCCGTAGAAATACTATAAGGATTTATATTATCTCTTCTTGCTTTTTCAGTTATCATAATCATATTTTTTATATAATTATCTCTAAGAAGTTGATGATTTATTTCTCCCTTTTCTTGTAATTTGCATATTAGGGCAGCCATAATAGATTCAAATATACTTATATTAATATAACCCATAAATACAGGGCTATCATCAGCCATTTTATCAACTTGTTTAAAATATTCATCCTCCTTAAATGCTTCCAAAACTATATTTAAAGCATTTATAAAGTTATGCAAAAACACTTTATCTAAGTTTTTGTTTTTATTATATTCACAGTACTCATTTAATGTGTTCTTTATACCTTTATTCTTAGATGAAAAAGTCTTTTTGAAAAATAAATCATAGAAACATATAGTTCTGATAAACGCCTCAATGTGAGCATCTTTTTTAATGTTGTTAATTGAAAAAATTTTTCTTAAGCCTTCTATTCCATCAACAAATTCATAAACTTCTTGAATAAATGTACCATAAGAAAGAGATTTTCTAATTTGCATCGGATTCAATCTAACAGAACCAGTATTTATTCTCTCAAAAATCAGATACTTCGAATCAAAATTTAAAGGATCCAATTGTTTAAATTCAATAAGTGGTATAGTACTTCTTTTAATTTTCGCTTGATGTTTTTTTTCTAAATTTTTAAAAGTTTTATTTGCAATTTCTTTTGCTACTTTGCCAGATAATTTTGCAGGTATCATTTTTTTAGTTTTTCCTTCTTCATAATTCCAAGGTCGACTATTTACAAAGTTTGAAAGAGTAGTAACTCTTTGAAAACCATCAATTAATTCATATTTATTATCGTCAATTTCAAGCAAAAATAAAGGAGGAATTGGTAATCCAAGGATAATAGACTCGATAAGTCTAGAACACTTCAATGAATCCCATACAAAATTTCTTTGCATTTTTGGTACTAATATTTCTTCATTTTCAAACATATCAATAAGTTCACCATAAGATCTATTACTTACCCAATGCTTTATCTTGTATTCAGATAATTCATTTACTTCTACTTCAGTAAAATCAAAAATACTTTTAATGCTTTCTTCAAGATCTATAGGACATTCTATCTTATTTGAGTGTATGTACTCATTGAAATCATCAATGTTATCAAAGGTTTTTTCATCAGTATATCCCTCAAACTCTATATCATTAATCGTAGTTAGAATATTTTCATTAATAGTTAAAAACACTTTTTTTTTCATTGATTCTCCCTCTTTCAAATAATTAATGTATTTAAAAAGTATTTTTTTATTAAATTCAGTTTTTCGATTTTATATTGTTGGTTTATTACTTTTCTATCAAAAATGATAGAGAAACTACCAATTTTTTTTTGTTCCAAATAGGATTTACTCATTTTTAATTTTTTGGTTTTTAAAATGCTAAAATGTCGTTTATAACCATCTTGTTCAATCATATTATAATCAAGTATTGCATATAAATACTTCATATCTACTACATTTGAAAATAAAAGTTTGACTCCATCTCCACCAACTATAAATGGAAAATCTATATATTTTAAATTCGTTGTATGATCTCCAAAAACAATGATGTCTTTTCTTTCCGAAAAAACTTTGTTTTCTTCATCTGAATAACCCACAATTTTTTCTTTACCTTGGTCTATAACCGGAAATTTTCCAACTTTTTTTATACTGCTATTACTTATTTGTAAATTACGAATTGAAGTAGTTCTAATAATCTGTTCTACAGTCATCTCTTCCCACTCCGGATAATCCTCACCATTCTCATCTTTGAATCGCAATTCTTGAGAGAATATCTTTTGCATATATCCCTTCTTCTGCTCTTCCAATAACGCCAGCTTCTTCTCTTCCAACTCAATCTGCCGATCAAGCTTACTAAAAAACTCACTGATTTTTTTTTGTTCTTCTACTGTAGGAAAGTTAATTCTCAATTTTTTAATATCAGAGTTATATAAGTGAACAACAGTTTTACCTTGTGCATACTTTGATAATTTCAGCTTATTTTTTCCATTAATTGAAAGGGAAAGAAAATTGCCGTTGTAATCCTTACTAGGTGTAATAACATTGATATCCCCTCCTAAATAAACTTCTTCATGAGTATTTAAACTAGAGGCTGTAGCAATATCCAAAGAAGTTTCACCAGAGGAAGGAATTAAAACATCTTGATATTGGGCTTTAACTAGATTTTTCGTTTTTAACTCTGTTTTGCTATAAACTTCATTTATTAATGCACCATATTTAGTATAGAGCTCACCATACAATATACATTTATGTCCCGTAGATGATAAATCACTTTTTGATATCAATTTTCCCTTTGTAAAAGATCCTATTTTTGAAAGTTCTTTTTCCTCCCACTCTCCACTAAACTCAGGAAAGCGTAACTCCGGCACTCTCTTTTCATTAGTCATGCTACAACACTCCTAATTCTTTCAAATATCCGTTAATTTCTTCTTCTAATACTGCAATTTCTTTATCGATATCCTTCAATTCCTGTTGTACTTTCTCTAAATCAACCGGTTCTTCTTCAATGAACGTATCCACGTATCTTGGAATATTTAAATTATAATCATTTTCTTTAATCTCTTCTAACGTCGCTGCATAGCTATAGCGGTCGATAGTCTCTCTTGTTTGATAAGTCTCTACAATTTTATCGACATGTACGCTCGTCAGGTTGTTCTGGTTCTTTCCCTTTTCAAATTCTTCTGATGCATCAATGAACAACACTTTATCATCTTGTTGACGGCATTTCTTGAAGACTAAGATACATGTAGGAATGCTTGTACCGTAGAAGATATTAGCAGGTAATCCGATGACAGCGTCCAAGTAGTTCTTCTCTTCGATTAAGTACTTACGAATCACACCTTCTGCTGCACCGCGGAATAAAACACCGTGTGGTAATACGACTGCCATTGTGCCATTATCATCTAAGTGGTAGATCATGTGTTGGACGAAAGCAAAGTCTGCTTTTGATTTTGGTGCGAGTTTACCGTAGTTAGAGAATCTCTCGTCATCTAGATACTTTGCATCTGCTGACCATTTTGCACTGTACGGCGGATTTGCAATTACCGCTTCAAACTTCTCCTCTATAATTGACGGCTCTTCTAATGTGTCACCATTATGAATTGTAAACGCATTAAAGTTCACATCATGCAGTAACATATTCATACGTGCGAGGTTGTATGTCGTACTATTCAGTTCCTGTCCGTAGTAATGACGCACATTCGCTTCTTTACCGACACGTAGGAGAAGAGATCCTGATCCACATGTCGGGTCATAGACGTTCTTAAGGTCCGTCTTACCCATTGTTACGATTTTAGCGAGAATTTTAGAGACTTGCTGCGGTGTATAGAATTCCCCTGCTTTCTTACCAGCAGTCGCTGCGAACTGGCCGATCATATATTCATAGGCATCACCGAGCATATCAATCTCAAGTTCACTATGTACGAACGGCAGTTCACTTAGGTTCATCATGACTTTTGAGATGAGTTTCGTACGAGCTGCGACGTTATTGCCAAGACGTGATGAGTTCAAATCCATATCCGAGAACAGATTGACGAAGTCATCCTGACTGTCTGTTCCCAGTGTCGATTCCTCTACTTTACTTACAGCTTTAGCCAAATCTTCAATATTGAATTTATCCGCGATGATATCTGCAATCATCTTGCTATAGAGATACTGTGGTTCAATGACGAAGCCGATTCGTTTAGTCAGCTCATCTGTGATGGCCTCCTGATATTCAGGATTCTCCCAAGCGTCTTCATAGCTGATGTCATCATCACTGAGTAACTCTGCAATTTGCTCTTCTGTCTTCTCTGATAAGAAACGGTAGAAGATTAACCCTAAAATATAATTTCTGAATTCACTCGCATCCATATTCCCGCGAAGATCATTCGCAATACTCCATAACTTCTTATGTAACTCCGCCTGCTGTTGTTTCTGTGCTTCTGTAACTGACATCATAAACTTACTCTCCTTAAATTGAATGATTTTATTTCAAGTTGAAAATTGGATATTTTTTTAAATTAGTTAGCTCTTCTTCATCCAACTTTTTTAAATAAAATTCTGTTTCTTCTTCATTACCTAGCAAAATATTTACACATATAGAGCCTATGAAATGTTCCTCTTGTACAAAAGAAATTTTTGTTTGCATTAATTTTTCACGTGTTTCTTCACTAATTCCATCAAACAGTCTATATTCTATTTGTGCCATATTTACTATCAAAATATTTTTTTCATTTGATGTTCTAGTGATTATATTATTTATTAGTTCTTGAGCAGCATCTAAAAAATTTCTATTTTTAGTTTTATCATAACAATAAATCAATTCTAGAGAAAAATTATTAAATACTTCAAACAAATCTTTACATTCATAATTATCTAATTTTCTTATACCTTCAATTATTCTATCTATATTAAAATTTATTGTGTTTAAGAAAAAATCTCGATTTAAGCTAAATATAAACGGAATTTTAATTGTCGGTTTAGAGGTTTCTTTTGGTTTTATTGCACACCAACTTTCAATAAATCTTAATGAAAATATATTAAAAACTTCTTTTTTATCATTATCATAAAAAACTGCCAAATTTGTATTACCAAGTGGAAGTTGATAAATATTACTTTTATTTAATCCATAATATTCAAAATTGTTATTTTTATAGCTTTCTATGAATAAACTAATAATTTTCATATCATCTATTGGATTACTTACTCCATTTAAATATCGAGAATCAATTTGCATCTCACTTAAGATTGTATCAAGTTCATTTAGATGGTCATTAATTTTATTTATTACTTCAATCTCCTCAAAACTATCAATTAATTCAATTTTAAAAAGTTCGCTCTCAATTATCTCATTATTAACTATAGCCTTATAGATTTTAATAGCTTCGATATATTTATTTATATCTAATAGACTATGAAACTTTAATTTTTGGATGTCTTTTTTATAAATATGCGTTATTTCTAAACTCTGATTAAATATTATTTTTTGATATTCTTTAGTTTTCTCAATTCTAACAAATATACGTAAATATTCACCGTTCAACCTGACTGTTGTATAATTACCCGATTCTAATTTAGTTATAGATAAAGCCGTTATAGGTAGTGTTGGATTAATATCTAATGGATCTTTTTTATATAAGTAAAAATCATTTTGTGGTAAGCCATTTTCATCTATTTTTATGGATTCTGATGTTCCAACTATAAGATTTTTACTGCCATGTTGTATTAATGATGAATTCATTCTTATAACTTGAATGCTTTGATGTTCAATAAATTTAATACATTCACCATAAAACTCCTCTAAGTTAATTTCGTAAAAAGATATAGATATGGTTTTTTGCTTTTCTTTATTATGAAGAATCTTATTGATTGTTAAAGGTAAAAGATGTCTCATATATATTTTTGATTCAACACATCTTTTTTCTGAATTATAGATTTGACCTACGACAAAATAAACAGCACCATTCTCTTTTAAAAATACATTTAAATCTTTAACATCTACGGGATATTTTATTACCTTGTTCAGTTTTGAATATTTTCTTCCTTTTATTTGAACCTTAATACTTTTGATATAGTTTTTTTTTGAAAGTTTATCAGTATTATAAACATCTATATTACCGTCAAATGAAATATCTTTATCTCCATAATTAAAATTATAATCTAAATTAGAAAGTTCTCCGATTACACCCTCTAAAATGTTTATAGCTTTTTTTTCAATTCTTTTAGCATCAATTTTCACACTAACACTCCTAAATTGATATAAGATTGTATACTTAAAATAGACAATTACAATAAAAATAATTCAATATAACAAAATATCTATATAGAAGAACTTATACTTTTCACAATAAGTTTTCTATATAGATATTAAATCATATCTCACTTCCGTATATCTTCGCTGTCTCTTTAACGAACGTCTGCACGTCATCGATTTTCTTACGTTTAACTAACAGTCCGCCTTTCAATGGCTTTCCTACTTCTGAACGGTCCAGCTGCCCGCTGAATTCATATTCTGATACGAGTCGGTTGAGCTGCTGCTGCGGATATTCAAATTTCTTTGAGAAGCTTTCGATAGCTTTCTGCTTTTCTTCTTCCTCGAAGTCCATAAAGGCATCGTCTATGCTTGAGCCTGGTAGTAAGGTCGGCACGACTTTATCCAAGAATGCTCTGATAAGGTCACGTTTCAGTCGCAGGTTCTCGTCATCTGCTTTGTCCAGCAGGACATGAATCTGTTGACGCATTTTATTCTGTTCCTTCTTGTCTTCTAAATTGATTTCACGCAGCAGATTCAAGATATAGCTGACATTGATAATATCATTGCGCATGATCTCAATCTCAAAGTCGATATCATCCAGAACAGAGACTTTATCCGCTTCTTTCCTCTTCTTCGTTTCTTCATAGAGATGCAGATATTTGCCTTTGTACTCCTCATACGTCTGCTGATTAATTTCAAGGACTGCTTCATCGAATTCAAATTCATCGAATGTCTTCAGCATCAGCAGTGTCTTGGAGAGCTGCTTGAAGGTCTCAACAAATGTCTTCTGCTGCTCTTCATCCTCAATCTGGTCAACACTTGATGGATCCGGTGCCATTGTGTAGAGCTCACCCAGCGTCTTCAGGAAAACATTTAGGTAATAATCGTAGGACTGACTGAGCACTGATTCTGTATTATCTGTTGTTGAGAAAAGCTGTATAGCATCATCTGTCGCTTTTTTCAGATTACGGTAGGCAACGATATTACCGTAAGGCTTTGTTTCCTTTTCAATACGGTTTGTCCGTGAGTATGCCTGAATCAGATCATGGTGTTTCAAGTTCTTATCGACATACAACGTGTTCAGCACTTTTGAGTCAAACCCTGTCAGGAACATATTGACGACAATCAGAATATCAATCTTGTTGTCCTTGATGCCCTGTTTGACACGTTTTGAGATATCAGCGAAATAGCTGTTGTATGTATCGGTTGAGTAGTTAGTGCCGAATGTCTTATTGTAGTCCTTGATGACACTTTCAAGCTGGTCCTTGGCGTGTTCTGTGACCTCGCCGTCACGCATATCTTGGTTCGGCTGATACGTGAAAATCGTTGCGATTTTAAGCCCGTTCTTGCCTTCCTGTTCAGAGAGTGCTTTCAGTGCGTGATAATATTTCATGGCCATTGGAATCTTCTGCGTCGCAAGAATGGCTGAGTACTGGCCATTCCGTGTCTTCTTATGATGATTGCGGTAGATGTGTTCTGCCACCATCTGAATGCGTTCATCTGCCATCCAGACTTCATCTGTGTTAATAGACTCCACATATTCTTCATTGGTAGTATCAACTTCATTCTTGAATGTGTTGATGTATTCTACCGAGAAACCGAGTACATTACCATCCCGGATGGCATCTTTGATGAGGTATTTGTGCAGACATTTCTCGAAGATATCTGCTGTCGCGCGGCCATCCTGACTTTTGTTCTCCTCAAAGCGAGGTGTTCCTGTGAAGCCGAAGTACTGGGCATTCTTGAACTGCTGCTTAATCAGGCGGTGCATCTCACCGAACTGTGTCCGGTGACACTCATCAATGATGAAAACTACTTTCTCAGTCTCATACTGCGCCATCACAGGGTCCTGACGTTTGATTGCATGAGCCATCTTCTGAATAGTCGTGACAATGAGTGATTTTGAGCGGTCCCCTAATTGCTTCAGAAGGGTATGCGTGTTATCTGTCATATCAACTGCGTCTTTTTCAAACTTATTGAACTCAGCTAAGGTCTGACTGTCAAGATCTCGTCTATCGACCAGGAAGATGACTTTACTGATGCCAGGTTCTTTAGCGAGCAGCTGACTCGCCTTGAAGGACGTGAGCGTCTTACCGCTTCCCGTCGTATGCCAGATATAGCCGTTGTTATTCGTTTCAAGCGCACGATTGATAATGGCTTCAACCGCATAGACTTGATAAGGCCGCATCGCCATCAGAATGCGGTCCGATTCATTCACTACCATATACCGTGCAATCATCTTCGCCAGATGACAAGGCTCAAGGAAGGTCTCTGCAAACTCCTTCAGATTGTTGATGCGATTGTTCTCTTCATCACTCCAGTAGAACATATGACTCTTATTAATTTCCTTGTCACTATTCGCATAATAACGTGTCTCAACACTGTTACTGATCACAAAGAGCTGGATATAACGGAAGAGCCCCGTAAAATTATGACGACGATAGCGTTCAACTTGATTGAATGCTTCAGAGAAAGCGACACCGCTTCTCTTTAGCTCAATCTGGGTAACCGGCAGTCCATTGATTAGAATCGTAATATCATAACGTCCTTTGTAGGTATCATGAACAGTGACCTGATTCGTCACCTGGAACTTATTCTGACACCACTTCTCTGTATTGAAGAATTCCAGATAGACCTTAGACTCATCATCCCGCGTCAGCACAAACTTATCGCGCAGAATCATCGCACTGTCAAAGACCGATTTACCATTAATCTGCGTCATCAGACGATCAAATTCAGCATCAGTCAGCGGTTCGTCATTAAGCTTATCCATATGACGCTCATTCAGAATCTGCCTGAAGTTATCAAGTAACGCTTCATTATCTTTTATCTGGATACGCTCATAGCCCTTGGCAACCAGTTGACTGATTGTCAGTTCCTCGAGTGCGTGCTCGGATTGGTACATGAAAACACCTGCCCCTGTTTCTTAATATTGATTAATTATAGATAATGTACAACTAATACCCAAGATAATTAAGAACTGTTTAATATATTTTATCAAATAGATTAATGAGAAATATTTATTTAGTTTCATTTATTTCATCAAAATTTCAAACATCCACTTTAAATCTTCATCATTTGTTGGCATAATCTCTAATTTGTGATTTTCTATAGCATCTATCATAAGTTGCTCCTTTTGCATTAGGCGATCATATATCCTTCGATCTAAAGAAAACTCTCCATCAGGTGCCATAAATATATTCTGCATAAAATAATACTGAGTATAATCGTCTTCTCGTAGACCTAAACGGTGTATACGATCTTTAGATTGTAATAAATGTACTAAATTAAAGCTATACTCAAAATAAATAGCATCATGGCACGTCTTATGTAATGATACTGATTCTGCTAAAGTATGTGGATTAGTTATGAGTACTTTTGTAGATCCTTCTTTGAATCTCTCTATAATTTCTTCACGTTCCATCGAATCTACTGAACCAGATATTATTTCTGATTTAATTTCTGCATCATCAAGATAAGCCTTAAAATTATCCATCGACTTTCTAAAGATACACCAAACTATCACATTCTTATTTTCTTCGACTAATTTGTTAATTAACTTTAGAGTTCGTTCAGTTTTAGATGTTATATTTATTGATTTCACTAAGGGCTTTATTTCATTTGAATAATCAATATAGTCAATTCTTTCGATGTCCTCATTTGTATATTCCAAAATTTTCTTATACTTTTCAACATCAATAGTTTGCAATAACATATTTGGATCGCTTTCTAACTGCAAGAGCCTAATAAATAATTCAAAACTACTTTTTCTATGTTTGTTAAACAAAATTTCAAACAATCTATTTTCAGCTTCTGTCGGGAATATATTAATAATAATATCTTCATTGGGTTCAGGCACATTAAGCTCTTTTTTATTTGTCCTGCAATAGAAAGGCTGAATTTTATCATTTATATTAAGTATATCTTCTTCAGTAGGATTTTTTAATGTACTCATGCTAAATCTAAAAAATTGATTATAATCATCTGGGTATAACAAATTCAGAAGTACATTGATATCTTGATAACCATTTGGAATTGGCGTCCCTGTCAATGCAACCACATAATGTGCGACTTTAGCTATATTAAGTGAATAACCGGCTCTAATTGAATTAGGATTCTTTACTCTATGTACTTCATCAAAGACAAGTATTGTTTTATCATCTATTAAATCCACTAACTCATTTCCAATACCTTCTAATGCTTCATAATTCACTAATATCAAGTTAGCATTACCACTATCATACTTTAGAGCTATCTTTTTATTTTTGACATTTTGTAAATCTAAACTTACTCGTTTTATATTTTCTCCAAAACATACATCAAATTCATCTTTCCATGATTTAAATGCATTCTTTGGGCCAATCATAATAATTCGTTTAACATCTTTCATTGCCATTAAATAAGCAAACATACCTAATACACTTGATGTTTTTCCGGAGCCGGGTACTGAGAAATTTCCTGACTTTTGTATAAACGTCATGAAAAATGCATCCCACATTTGTTTTTCACGTAATTGACGTTTCATATTTTGATTTACTATGCTTTTAAACTCTTTATATTTCTCAAAATATCGCTCATCCTGATTTCGAATATCATTTCCAATGGTATACTTTTTTTCTATGTACGATTCAAGTTGATTAATATATTCGTATACTTTCTCATCTACTTCTAAGACATCACAATATTTATTAATAACTTTTTCAAACATTTTAATAATATCTTTAATTCTTCCGTAATGAATATCTTTTTTGAGGTGAATTGTATCACCATTGATAGCTTCAACGAACTTTTTTAATTTAAGTTTATATGTCCTATCTTTAACAATGTCTTTCATATCAATGTGATCTATAATAATTTTTAACTGCTCGTCATTAATTGTGAATAGACTCATCACCTGTCACCTCATTTTTAAAGCTATTGATGGTATCATCAAGTTGAATTAATGCATCCAATAACTTATGATATCCTTCATCATTTAATTTCTTTACAATATTCGTGTCTATACTTTCTATTGCTAAAATTGCTTTTTCTATTTGGGCAGCAGGTGAATTTAACGTCTTATTTTTCTTTAACCGCTCTTGGTACTTTTCAAAACCTTCTAACATCTCTTCTTTAATTTCTTCTTGAGCGCGAACATGCTGATTAATAAACTTCGTATTCACTTCTTCAGCTTCATCAATTTTTTCAAGCACTTTTTCTGTTAAGTCTAATTGATGTTCAATAAATTCATCTTGATATGTACTATTGATAATATTTTTGAAGTCACGAATATATCGTGTAATATCTCCTTTAGGTTTCATTAGTATAGAAGCAAAAATAATGTTCTTAATGTCTTCCATAACTTCTTCATCTTTTGCTTTTTTCAATACTGTTTCAATCTCACGTATAGGTCCTTCAATCTCTAAGTCACGTGCCACATGATATTGCTCTGGCATATTTATAAATTCCAGGAACTCAACCATCAGTTCAGCTCGTTTAACCATGTCTTTTACTTCTTTTAATTCCATACTAGTGGTCTTTGCATACTCTTCAACTGATACAAGTTCAGTTTGTACTACATCTTTGTAAATACCAACTAGTCTATCTACAGGATTATAACCTACACGCTCTTCTCTTCCATGTTGCAAATATAATTCTAATAATTTAATTGCTTTTTGATCACTTGTAATATCTTTTTCTAATACAATAGCTTCAATGTATCCTGTTTCATTCTTTTCTTTCTCAATTTCTCTTAAACAAGTGAATCGTCTATTACCATCAATAATTCGACCATCCATAAGTATGACAGCTGGAACTTCTTGACCAATTAATTCAATATTTTTTTTAGTTGACTTAAATGCCTTCTCATTACTCTTAATGATAAATTGTGATACGATTTCATTATATTCTTCTCTATTAGCAATATTCATTTCTGAAACTTCATTATCAAATTTATACTTACTTATCCAACTTGCAATTCTATCATTTTGATCATTGTAGTATAAATCTGTTAACTTTATTTTGTATACTTGATAACTATCTGTATGTCCATCTACTGTTAATTTTTCTTTTCTATCTAACTTGATTACGTCATTTAAGTTTAGTTTTTCCATCAACTTAGCTCCTCATAATAATAATCACTATCTATATATATTTTCTCCATAGTCTCATTATAATACATGTCACATTCTTTGACTTTTTCTAGAATAAATGAACGATTAGTATTGATATTATATTCTTCGCTTAAATAATATAGAAGATCATTAATGTCAAACGATCTATTCTTTTCTATTATTTGTTCTAACAAATCGGTGAAAGAATTAATCCTTTCATATTTTCTGATTAATACAGTTCCACCAACAGACAAAGATTGTATTCTTCTATTATCTTTGTCTCTTCTGAACATTGACTCGTAAAAACGTAATCCAAAACCATAATTATCAAATATAGTTTCTTCTAAATCTTTCAATATTGACTGTAAATCGTATATTTTATTCTCTTCTAGTCGATTCACTAATTCATTAATAAATTTATCAATAACTTCTTTCGTCATCTCATTTTTATCTAGACGCTTAGTTGAAATAAACTTTTCTGTCTCAAATTCAATATATTTTTCTTCTTCTACTAATTTTTGAGTATAAGTTCTAAATGTCGTTAGATTTTTAATTCGATAGGATAACATTGAGATATTAACTATGTCTTTATTGAAAATATTTAAATTTATAAATTCTCTCATTGAAATATACTTCTCAGGAATTATATATGAACTTTGCATTTTGTAACCTAACTGTTTAAAGACATATTCTGTAGCTATTAATTCATGTCCCGTATGTTTAACATATTTTCTTTTAATATCATCAATAAAATATAATTTATCCTCATTAATATTCGAAGATAGATAATTGATATCTATCTTTGATAAGTAATCATCATCTATATAATAAGTTCCATTTTGCAAATAAGAATCTATGCACTTTAAATCTCCATTAGCGAGTAAGGAATCTTGACTGAATCCATATATAGAACAAAATTTTTTAATAAACTCAATTTGTGTTATAGGTGCTAGTTCAATTAATAATTCTAGTACTTGATATTCAAAATCAGCATTCCCTATGGCAATATGAGGGTTCCTTCTCATAGCTATTTTTATATCTCTGTGTTCAACAGTTCTACGAATGATATTGTGTAATTCATATTGATCTTTTATTGCATAAGTTTGCATCAGATCCGAGTTATTTTTAAATAAAGCAAGTACTGATATTTCTTTATCTATAAAGTCTTCAATCTTTAAGTTGTCGTAAAATGCATCCCAGTCGTATTTTGAAAATGGATAATACTTGACGCTTCTTCGTGGATAATTAATACAATTATCTATCCGTTCAATGCTATTTTCAAAAGATGCTTTATTATTAACTTTTAAGTTTTCATTTAACGCAAATTCATCTATAAACTGAAGATATAAATCATGTAAATCTTCGATTTTAGTAGGTTCATTACAAAAATATTTGATTAAATACATCAAAATGTCATGTTTACTTTTTCTTATTTTTTCGTTATCAATAATAATATAATTTCTATTCAAATAATTTTTCAATCTTTCTACAATTGAATCTTCTAAGTGAATATTTTCATCATTTAACAATAGTTCAATATCTCTGTTGCCTTTATTATAACGATTTTGTAAATAATAGTATTCAACTGGTTCTATGTAAAATATATATTCAAATATCTTTTTCGGAATATCATAATGTTCATAAATATACTTGTACCTATCTTCAAAGAGACTTTCAGGCAATTTATTAAAGATTTTCTTGAGAATTTGTCTTACCCGCTCCCGCGTTACTTTAACTTCTACTCCGATTTCTTCTAAAGTTTTTCCGGAAAGTCTCGAATTAATAATAAATCGTTCTTGTTCGTTTTCCATAAAGTTAACTACGTTCTCTATCTTACGTGGCTTTATGTTAACAATATTATTTTCATTAATAGAAAATGTTTCATATTTAATTAATATATTTATTATTTCACTTATAGTTATATCGTGAACTGCTGCAATATATTTTTTTCCTAACTCATCATATGTTAAATGTTTGTTATCAGAATAGATATTCATGAATATTTCGAAGGCATAGGGGAGGGTCTTTTTATAATCTGCTAGTTGATTGACAAAATTTTTACTTAGCATTAATAATTCTAATTTTTTAAATGAAATATTATTTACTATAGTTTTGTCTAGATATTTTGCTATTGATAAGAACACTTTTTCGTTTTTAGTTTTAAGTACATTGTTTTTATAGTAATTGAATACATAATTTATTGGCTCTGCAAAAACAAAAAAATTTTCATTCTTAATAATTATTTTATCAATAATTAAATATTTTAATTTTAAGTCAAAAGAAGGAGTAAGATAAAATTCTTTATCAATATCTTCATATTTTAAATTCTTTAATTTAGAAATATCATTTAGTTCAAACTTTTTTATTATATCTCTGAATTTCCCATCGATTTCTGGATATTTCAAATTCATTTTAATAGATGTAGTACTGTTATTTAAAAACATCAATTGTGTTGTTTCGTTTAATTTTGATTCTAATAAATCAATAATTTTGACTGTTTTACCACTTTTCCATGAATCAAATAAGCTATACATTTCATTTTTATTGTCTTTGTTAACTATTCTTTTTATTTGATTAATTATTACAATATCTTCCTTACACAAAGATATATTCGCAATATCTATAGAAAGAACATCTGACGGTTCTTCTATATTATAGAGACTAAGTTTTTCTGTTCCGTCATGACTGATAAATTGTGCTAAATCAAAGTTAGTGGATTTTGTATCTTTTAAAACCATTTCCTTCATTTTAATTAACTCATCAATTGTTTTTTTACCAGCATTATTAATATTTGTTATAGCAGTATTTGATAATTCAGCAATTTTTTGTCCAGATAAAATATTTTCTTTTATTAATATATTCAGACTTCTATATGATAAATGCTGGCATGCAAAAATAAAAAAGTTAACTTGTTCTATTAATTCTTTATTTTTTGAGATTTCTTGTTCTTCTAATGCATGTAAAATAGCTTCTTTTGATCTTTTAGGAATTTTCTCTAGAAAATGTGACGACTGAATATCTTGATAATCATTTAATTTTGAGATAGATATCATCTTATGTACAGATAGCAACCCATTAAATATCGATGTCTCTTCCAATATTAAGTCTCCTTATCATTACGAATATCGTATAAAACTATTTAAACTTTATTATTGTTAAACTACTTTTAAGAAACCGTTTTACTTACATTATATACAAATATGTAATATTTTAATATATAAATTACATTAATCACTCTAGACAAAACTGATTTCTGTATTGCTGATTTGATATTAGTTTTATTGATGTTCAGCCCTCGGCTCTCTTATATCAGTACATTTACTTTCGGATAGATGTGTTCTGAGCAATCCTCCAGTTTCTTCAAGCCACTGTCGACTTCCATCCCTTTCATAGGTAAGGAACTGTATCGATGAAGATGTCTGAATAGGCTGTGGTGTATTCCAGTACTCTAAGGTCGAAGTTAGTTGCTTCATCGTATGAGATGACATTGAACCGGTCCGGTATACTCGCTGCTTTGAAGATGCCATCAAAATCTTTTTTGTTGATGGAGCCATTGTTTAGTTCGATAATCAGAATCTTCTCTTTCTCATTAAAATGATACTATTCTTCTTCTCTACTTCCAGTTTATAATTCACTTTGAATATTTCTATATATGTATATAGTGCAGTTCTCCATAATTGCTTTTGAAGAACAGAATTAATTACTTATGTATTTAGGTATTATCCAAACATTCAGGTCTTGAGTACATCACTGAGCTCCCCTATCTCCTCCGGTCCCACCTGACAGCAACCCCCGATAATCTTCACACCCTGCTCCTTCCATCTGACAGCCGCTTCCACGAGCGAACTATCTTCCTGATCAATCCAGATTTTCTTCTCTGCGTCATATGTTCTGCCGCCGTTCGGATAGAGGATAAGTGGATGCTTACTGTCTCTCAGAAGACCTTCGAGCGCTGCATCGATGACTTTGACGCTCGTACAATTGACGCCGAATACAGAGACGTTCTTTATCGTATTAACGACGTTGCATGCTTCTTCAAGCTTTGTTCCGTCAGACAGATGAGCGCTATCTTTCAGCGTAATGGACAGCCAGCATTCGATGTCAGTATAGTCTGCCAGCAGCGTCTTGATTGCCTTGATCTCCTCTAGATTCGGGATGGTTTCAAAGGCAAAGACCGTGATGCCTGCTGCTATTAGTATATCCAGCCGTTCTTGATGATAATGAATATAGTCTTCCGCTGTCACTTCGTAATCACCCGTATACTCTGCACCGTTGCCGAGCATGGCGCCGTATGGTCCGAGCGAGCCGGCGACGATTGTCTGGTCTGTCGCGGCACGTCTTGCAAGTGTCACTGCTTGCTGCAGGTAGTACACTGCATCATCTCTTGTCAGTCCGCTGTTCAGAAATGACGGCACGGCTGCCTGGTAAGTATTGGTCAGGATGATGTCTGCGCCGCTGTCGACAAAAGCCTTATGGACTTGATACACCGCTTCCGGCTGATGCTTGATCAAGTTCGATGACCAGAGCGGGTGCTTGACGTCATAGCCGAACTGTTCGACGGTCGTGCCGAAGCCGCCGTCGAGGAGTGTGATGTCCTGCATCAGTTTATCTTGCAGCTTCATGAATCTCATGTCCTTTCCTGTATTTGACGTAGTAATGAATCAGGCCGACGATGATGCAGAACGGCAGGCCGATGAGTGTTGCAAGGCGCTGGTTGGGATCGAACAGCACGCCGATACATGAGATCAGGCATAAAGTGAAGCCTGTCACCGGTAAGATGTATGATGAGCGGTTTGCCACGCCTGTTGTTTTAAGCTGATTGATGCGTGACAGGCAGATGCTCATCCAGACGACGACCACCGCAAAGCCTGCGACTGAGACGAGGACAAGATAGACAGTCGTCGGTGCGATGACGCTCGATAACAGACTCAACAGCGCGCCTACTAAGCTGATCACTGTGGCGTTGACCGGCATTCCGTTCTTGCTCAGTTTCTTTGCGACCGGCAGGATGTTGTCCCGTTCTGCCAGACTCCACAGCATTCTGCTCGCAGCATAAAGTCCTGAGTTCGCGGCGGACAGGAGTGCCGTCAGGATGATGAAGTTCATCATATCGCCTGCGTACGGGATGCCGACGCTATCCAGAATCGAGACAAACGGGCTTTCCAGGAGACTTGCTTGATCCGTCGGTAATAACAGCACCATGATGACGATGGTACCGATGAAGAGTAAGGCGAGCCGCCAGACGGTCGCACGAATGGTCTTCGGGATGACATGTTCAGGATTTTTCGTCTCGCCTGCTGCAATCGCGATCAGCTCCGTGCCGCTGAACGCATAGTTGACAGCGAGCATCGTGATAAAGATACCGAACAGACCATTCGGTACATCGAATAACTGCTCGCCTGCCGTGACAGGCTCGAGCGATGACGGCAGCACGTTGAACAGAATAAGCAGGCCGATCAGCATGAAAGCGATGATTGCAAGCACTTTGATGAGTGACAGCCAGAACTCCGCTTCGCCGTAGATCCGGCTCGACGTCATGTTGACTGCGATAATGATGACGATGAATATGAGACTGAACAGCCAGACCGGAAAATCCGGGAACCATTTCTGAAACAGAATACCGCCTGCCGTGACCTCGGAACCGATTGCAATGGTCCAGCACAGCCAGTAGCTCCAGGCGACGACGTGACCGACAGACGGATGGATATAAATGTTTGCATATGTATGAAACCCGCCGACATCCGGGTGCTTGACTGCCAGTACTCCGAGACACTTCATCACAATATAGACGAGCAGTGCGCCGACGAGGTAACTGATGACCGTGCCGATCGGTCCTGCCTGCTGAAGTGTATAGCCGGTGCTGAGGAACAGTCCCGTGCCGATCACCCCGCCGAAACTGAGCATCATGACGTGCCGCTGCTCTAAACCTCTTCTGAACTCATTAGACATTGCAATTTCCTCCCATAAAAAAATACCCCTCTGAAAAAGAGGAGTACTAAAGTATACACTCATATTCCAGGCGAACCTGTTGGAGTTAGCACCGTGCATAAGCCGGTTGCTGAGACTTCATAGGGCCAATTCCCTCCGTCTGCTCTTTATAAGTTATTTAATTGTTTATAAGCATACACGAGAAAGAATGAAAGGTCAATGGCATAAACTCCTAATCCTAGTTATAATGGAGTCAAGACAATAAGGAGGCGCTTATGACACTATTATTTATTTCACCGGTTGGTTTACTGATCAACTTACTGATTATTGCGATTGTGTTTTTTGCCGTTAAAGCACTGCTCAAAAGATTTCTCTAAACGGCTCCACCAAAAAAAGACGGAGGATGATCTCTGTCTTTTTTATGCCTTACAGCCATTCTATATGGACTTTCTGTATTTCTTCTTTCCCGTCATGCATTTGGAACGTAAGGATCCATAGTGAATGACTCACTGTACCATCTACTCTATTCTCTCGTCTAGAATCAATGATCACAATGTTATGATCATTTCGCTGCACTTTGTGGACAACTTCAAAATCCCAGTATGATAAGTCCTGAAAAGCATTAGCAAATACTTCTTTCATTTCTTTCAGTGAACCAGTCTGTTCCGTGCTGTCTTGACGGACTAAACGAAACACCATCCGTTCAGACGACATCTCTTCAAGTGCATCAAAGTCACGGTTTTGACAAGCTAACAAAAAATTAAAATGACTCATGTTTTACCCCTAATTCATAGCATTATTTCATTTGATGACTGGCGTCTCAACGAGACACTTTATTATAGCAGAGACAATTATAGTAGTGCCAGAGTATTTCTTAAGAAACATAATTGTTACTGAACAAAAAACTCGCTTGTTCAGTAACAAGCGAGCTTACAATGCACCCTGACGGATTCGAACCGCCGACCCCTTGCTTGTCGAGCAAGTATTCTCCCGCTGAACTAAGGGTGCACATATAAGATTTTCTTAATTATAGCATCCCACAGCGATTTAGCCAATACCACTTTCAAAATAACTGTATGCAGCAGCTGATTTTAATAATATATTTTGTCACTATCACAAAAAAATAACCCTGTTGTTGTAACAAGGTTATCAGTCACTGATCAGCCAGCCTCTGCACAAACCGCTCAATCTGCTGCGGTGTCTTCAGGATAATCACGTTCTTATACGGTTCAACTGACAGGAGCATCTTCATAATACCCGGCCGTTTGTCACACGCAGTAAAAAAGCACAGGAGTTACTCCTGTGCTGCCTGCTGACGCTTCATCCGTCTGACATAACGGCCGTCTGTCGGAACGGCCATCAAGTTGAAGTTCTCAGCCAGGTAATCCAGCTGGTGCTGAAGCTGTTCACCGACGATCTCCTTGCCGTGGCCGGTCACTGCGACTCTTGGTTTCAGTGCAGCGAGCCGTCTCACTGATTCCCCTGCTGCTATCCAGTCAGGTGTGAAGTACTGCGGCGGACCTGTCAGCTCTTCTGTCTGCAGGAATACTTTCCGCAGCGATTCCTGCTTGACGTTGACAAACGCATCGCCTGCAATCAGCACGCGGTCTGCCTCGCGGAAAAATGAGACATGGCCCGGCGTATGGCCTGGTGTATGAACCCAGCGGAAGCCCGGCATATAAGGCACTGTGCCGTCTGCCGGCAGTGCATAGACATGATGCTGCAGGTTGATCGGGCGTTTCGGGAAGAGCATCGACATTCTCGCTGCCATGCCGCCGACACCCGGGTCCGGTGATTCATAATATTCCTGACCGGTCAAAAACGGAATTTCACGGCGATGTGCAATGACTGGGACGTTCCAGTCATTGACCAGTTCAATGATGGAACCGACGTGGTCGAAATGACCGTGCGTCAAAATAATCGCTTTCGGCTTAGCACCTTCACCGTATATATCTTCCGCCGCCATCTTGATCTGCGTCGCACAGTTCGGCATCCCCGCGTCAATCATGACAAATTCTCCGGACTCTGGATGACCGACAAAATAGACATTTGCAATCTGGGTCGTATGGCTGAACAAGTCAGGCAGCACTTCTTTTGTCCGCCCGCTTGATAATGAAGTGACAGGAATCGCTTTATAATCTTTACCGTAATGCATGTTATGATTCATCTGAATTTCCCCCTTATCAGTTATCGCTCTTTCACTATTCCCAAATATCCGCCGGTTAATCACCGAACAAAGAGAACAGTCATGTACTCGTGCATGACACTGACGTCCGACAGATGATCAACCGTTGCCAGACTGTTCGTTTAGTGTTAGGCTGTTAGTACAACTGAATAATTGCTGGAGGCGCTCTAAGTTTGAGCTGAGAGGATATTATCCGACTCTTTGAACCTGATGTGGTTAGAACCACCGTAGGGAAGCATAATGATTTGATCGTATTGATATGACTATACAATCCTTCAGCATCTTATGCTGGGGGATTTTTTTATGGAAAGGACTGCATATATGATTGCGATTACCGATAATCTGCTTGAGACGCAGCTGCGTGACCAGCTGCTGCGTATTGAACCGGTCATTTCAGGAGTCATCCTTCGTCTGCCGTGGCACGAGGAGCGGCTTGCTGATTTCATTCAGCTGCTCCTTGACGGCGGGTTCAATAAAGACAAATTAATCATCCATAGTAACTGCCGCCTGCTCGAGCACTATCAGCTCTCCCGTATTCACTTCCGGGCGGGCGATCCCAAAGGCTTTGACATGAAGAAATCCCGGCCGGACGTCACTGTCAGCATGGCTGTTCATAGCGCTGCGGAATGTCCGGCATTGAAAGCAGCACAGATTGACTACGGCATTTTCAGTCCGCTGTTTGCTACGCCGTCAAAACCTGGAGTGCAGCTCAGAACAGATGAAGAAATAACGCAGGCATTAGCTGCCGGGCTGCCGCTTATTGCGTTAGGCGGCATCACAACAGAGACCGTCTCACAGCTGCCTTCAGGTTTTGTCACTATTGCAGGGATCCGGTTGTTCCAGCAGGATAATGCGACGCTGCAGGCGATTAAGGAGGTGCTGTTATCAAAACGTATGACTTAATTATCATCGGTGCCGGAGTAACGGGCTTATCCATCGCCCGCCAGCTGCCGAAAGATATGTCTATCGCTATTATTGACCACAACACAACAGGGCTTAACGCCTCTTATGCTGCAGGCGGCATGCTCGGTGCGCAAAACGAGTTCTCCCGTGACACTCCGCTTTACCGACTGTCGCTGGAAGGCCGCCGCATGATGCCTGACGTTATTGCAGCGCTTGAAGAAGAGACCGGTATAGCTGTCCATTTACAGCAGCATGGTTTACTGAAGTATTTGAGCAGCGATGCAGACCGCGGCAAGCTGCAGCAGCAGTATCAGTTTCTCAAATCTCATGACCCGGACATCCAGCTGCTGGGTCACGAGGAATTACAGCGGCTGATACCAGAGCTGTCAGCCAGGGAGAATTCAGCGGGCATCTTCATTAAAGACGACGGCCAGCTGGACGTCTCCTGCTATGTTCCCGCGCTGCGGCAGTCGTTAAGTCACGTCACCTGGATTGATGGTGAAGTACTGTCGGTGTCACATGGTTATACAGTCGTGGCCGACAACAACAGCTATATCGCCCCGCAGCTCGTCATCGCTGCAGGCGCCTGGTCAGGTGACCTGCTCGCTCAGCTGGGCATCGAGCTCCCGGTGGACGGTATGCGCGGTGAAGTCTGCTTAGTTCATCAGCCGGACTTAACCATCAGGCAGACGATCTTTGGTACGAACGGCTGTTACATCGTACCGAAGCACAGCGGGCACTACTTAGTCGGCGCAACGAGCTGCCGCGACCGCTTGCACAAAGTGACTGCAGCAGGAAAGGACTGGCTGCTGACGACAAGCCGCGAGATGATCCCGGTCTTAAGTAACGGCACAGTAGTCAAGCATTACAGTGGCGTCCGGCCTTATACACCGGCACTTTATATGGATGAATGTCTGCCCGGCTTATTCACTGCCTGCGGTCATTACCGAAACGGCATTCTTTTGTCAGCAGTGACGGGTCACTATATGGCAGAGCTGATTCAAGGCAGACGCCATCCATTGCTTGAACATTTCACGATTAAGGAGGCAGTTTATGACACTCACTGTGAACGGTGAACAATACACGACAGCGGCAGCGACAATCCGGGCGCTGCTTGACGAGCTTAATGTTGATGATGACCGTGTGATTGTACTGTTGAATGATGTACCTGTCGCACAAAAACTATGGCTGACAGCAGAACTTGCGGCAGCAGACCGGTTAGAACTATTAGAATTTGTTGGAGGCGGATAACAATGTTTACTATTGGACACTATGAATTTAACTCACGCTTAATACTGGGTACTGGCAAGTTTGACAATGCAGCAGTCCAGTCGCAGGCAATTGAAGCGAGCGGCACTGAGGCGCTGACGTTTGCTGTCAGACGGATGAACCTCTTTGACCGGCAGCTGCCTAACCCGCTGGCAGATATCGACCTGTCCCGTTATATTAAGTTCCCGAATACAGCCGGTGCGAAGACTGCAGCAGAAGCGATCAGAATCGCTGACATTTCGCGGCACGCCGGTATGTGCGATATGATTAAAGTCGAAATCATCGGTCACGACCGCACACTGCTGCCTGACAGTATTGAAACTTACGAAGCATGCGGCAGACTCCTTGAGCAGGGCTATACGGTATGCCCTTATATTAACTGCGACGTTGTTCTTGCAGAGAAGCTGGAGAAGCTCGGCGTTCATGCCGTCATGCCGCTCGGTGCGCCTATCGGTACCGGGCTCGGTATTAATGACCCGCTGAATATTCGCTATATTGTTGAGTCAGTGAACATCCCTGTCATTGTTGATGCAGGTATCGGTTCAGCGAAAGATGCGGCTTATGCGATGGAACTCGGTGCGGATGCCGTGCTGCTGAACACAGCGGTCTCAAGTGCGGATGACCCCGTCAAAATGGCCGAGGCGATGAAGCACGGCGTAATCGCCGGACGGTTAAGCTTTGAAGCCGGACGTATTCCAAAACAATATGTCGCAAGTCCATCGAGCCCAGTAGAAGGTCTGCAGTTTCTATGAGCCGCTACGACCGGCAGATGAAGTGCGGTGCATTCGGAACACGCGGTCAGTCGGCCTTATCACAGGCAGTCATTATGATCACCGGACTTGGAGCGCTCGGCAGTGCAGCCGCTGAGCAGCTGGCGCGGGCTGGAGCCGGCCATCTTGTGCTATGTGATATGGATATTGTAGAGTGTTCGAATCTGCACCGCCAGAGCTGCTATGACGAACATGATGCATCAAGCGGTGCCTTGAAAGCAGAAGCACTGAAACACCATTTACTGAGAATTAACAGTGAGATTACTGTGACAGCTGTTGCCGAGGAAATCACTTCACTGAATATTGAACGCTTAATCAGTATGTATCATCCTGTGATGATGATTGACGGCACCGATCAGTTCAGCACCCGCTTTCTGATTAACCAGGCATGCCACCGTCATCATATTCCGTGGATTTACGGGGCATGCCTCGGCACAAAAGGCACTGTGGTAGGCATCGATTTCACAGGTCCTTGTCTGTCATGTCTGTTGTCTACTATCCCGGAGACAGGAGAAGACTGCTCAATCGCAGGTATATTGCCGCCTGTCGCACATATGACGGCAGCGATGCAGTGTGCTGAAGTGATGAATTATATGGCAGAAGGCCGCTTCTCCAACCAGCTGCTGACCTTCAATACCGCTGTGATGAAATTCCAGCAGACAAACGCTGCGGCCTTTGCTGACGCGGACTGCCCGATTTGTGTCCACCATCAATACGGCGCGCTTGCAGCACCACCTGCAGCAGTCACTAAGCTGTGCGGCGGCAAATTCCTTGTCAGAGTGCCTGTAGAGCTGTTTACTGACAGCGGGCTCAGCTTCCAGCGAACGTCTCCGTTCTTCAAATATTATCAAGATGACGATTATCAGCTGAGCCTGTTTCATGACGGGCGCGTCATCCTGACCGGCGCTGACAACACGAGCAGCGCTGAGACAACTGTCCGTCAGCTGTTATATAGATAAACGTATGTATGCAAGAGAGAAGCCGAGATAAATATCCCGGCTTCTCTCTATTTGATGATTAACTCATTTTATATTGATCTTACATCTGCTATACCGGTCAGCGGCAGCACGCCTGCGAGTACATGGCTGAGTGCGATGATACCGATAACCAGTAGGACAAGCAGTATATCCTCATAGCCGAAGCGCGTCTTATAATAGTACGTTCTCGGTCCGTCATGGAAGCCTTTTTTCTCCATCGCGACTGCGAGCCGGTGCGCTTTCCGGATGTTCTGGCTGAGCAGCGGAATGAGCAGATGATGCAGTCGGTTGATGCCTCTGTAATGCGCCGCATCTATCATCTGATAGCGCATTCTTAGTGCATTCCGCAGCTGGAACAGCGAGTCGATCACGAGCGGGAGCATACGGATAGAAGCCATAAAGGCATAGGCGTACTTAGGTTTGACGCGTAAATGCTGCATTAAGCTGTAGAAAATCATGACAACTTCTGTCGTAAAGGCGATGCTCAGTCCGAAAGCTGAGACAGCGATGGTCCGTAACGACAAATGCAGCCCGCGGAACAAACTCTCAGTCGTAATATGGATGATCCCCCAGTCAAACAGCGGATGCGTCCCATTGCCGTAGAAGATCATAAACAGTGAAGACAGCAGGCTGAAGGATGCGGAGATCGCTGTAAACGTCAGTACAACTTTAAACTTCGTCCCGCTCACCATGAATAAATAGATGAGCATAAGCAGCGCAATATAGAGCATCAAGTCAAAGCGGTGGACAAAGATCACGAAGAAAAACAGCATCACTCCAAGTGTCATCTTCGTAATAAAGTTCGCACGGTCCATGAAGTTCTTATGCTGCTTCCATTGTTCAAACATCGCTGCCACCTGCTTCCTTCAGCTGCCCGTCTGATACAACGAGCTGCCTTGATGCATAGCGCTCAATCAACTGCCGGTCATGAGTCACCATGACAATCGTCTGACCGCTCTTTATACGCTGCTGGAACAGTTTGATCAGTTCAAACGTGCTGCTGCTGTCGAGGCCGAAAGTCGGTTCATCGAGTAGAATAATCGCAGCCGGTGTACTCAATGCCGTCGCTACGCTTAACCTTCGCTTCTGACCCATCGACAACTCATAAGGATGATGGTCTTTCAGGTGAAACAGCCCGAGCAGTTCGAGCATAGCTGCTGTCTCGTCATGCGCGGTCTGCTGATTCTGATGATAGAAGTTCACATACAGTTCGTCATAAACACGGTTCTTAATGAACTGCAGCTCCGGGTTCTGATAGACAAGATAGAAATACTGCGCCGCTGTCCTTAATTTCTTCAGACGATTTCCCAGGTAATACATTGCACCGTCATAAGGAATCAGCTGCATGATGGATTCAAGCAGTGTCGTCTTCCCTGCGCCGTTCTTACCGGTGATGGTAATCCACTCACCCGAAGCAATATCGAGTGAAGCGGTATAAAGAGTGTTCCGCCTGCGTTTCACGGCGCCGTCAAATTCAAATAGTGCGGCACCGCTGCTATAATCGTACGGTTCCGGCGCGTGACTCCATGCACCAGGATGCCATACGCCGAAGTCATCAAGCAGCGATGTACAGCGCGCTGAAATATCATCCGGTGTGCTGTCCTCTATTATTGCACCGTTCTGGTCCATGAGGAGGATACGGTCTACGTGCTGCCAAATATGTTCGACCTTATGTTCAACAATGACTACGGTCTGATCCTCCCATAATGTGATGATCTGCTGCCATAACGCTGCAGTCGATTGTGCATCAAGCATCGCAGTCGGCTCATCGAGAAATAATGTATCTGCACCTTGCAGCAGCGTGCCGGCGATAGCGAGTTTCTGCTTCATGCCGCCGCTCAGCTGATTGATTGACTGATGCTTGTCAACATTCAGACCGACAGTCTGCAGCGCCTGTTCGATGCGGCTGTCCATCGCCGCTCCAGCCACCTGCTGATTCTCAAGTATAAACGCGAGTTCCTCATATACTTTCGGCATACAGAACTGGCTGTCCGGATCCTGGAAGATGATTGCCGGCGAAGCATCGATGGCGAGCCTGTCGTATTTCATCGGCAGTTCAATCAGCTCAGGCACGACACCACTCAGCACGTTCAGCAGTGTGCTCTTGCCGCTGCCTGACTGGCCGAGAATCAACACTTTTTCCTTGGCCTTAATATCGAGCGATAAGCCGTCGAATATTTTGCGTTCACCGCCCGGATATTTCAACCGCAAGTTATGGACCGATAACTTACAGGGCGTCATAGTCTTCTTTTGACGCCGGTCTGAATAACTTGGTCACTCCGGTCTCATCCAGTGCCTTGACGAGGAGATAAGGGACAATACCTGCAAGCACAATCCCACTGATCAACCGGAAGATGACGAAGAGCAGTACGTTCCAGCCGGCAACGTCTGACATATAGCCGTAGAAGTAATCAATCGGCAGACTGATAATGGCTGCCGCTAATCCGGCAAGCACAGCAACCATGACATGGCGCGACTTATAGCGGAAGACAGCAAAAACAATTTCACACGCGAGACCTTGCAGTAACGCAAAGACAAACGTCGGAATATCGAACTTACCCATCGCGATTGTTTCACCGGCGCCTGCAGCAAACTCAGCTAACAATGCAATCCCCATCTTCGGAATAATTAAATAAGCGACGACCGCTGCAATGAACCACATGCCGTATGACAGCTGCTCAATATGAAGACCAAGCGGCTTCAATGCTTCGTAAAACCCCCACCATAAGTTGTAAATGACTGCAAAAATCACTGAAATGAGTACTGTCACCAAGATGTCTGACAGTGTTAAACCTTTTTTTGCTCGTGCCATGTTAGTCTCCTCCACAAAAAAACACCACCTTCAACAGAAGATGGCGCCAAAAAGACATACTTATATAAGCATGCACTTTCCTACGCTAGCATCAACTAGATCAGGTTCGAAGGGTTCGAGCTGCGCTCGTCTCAGTTAATAACACCCCTAGTGCTTTTCGTTATTTATTTGTTAATCTCACTGTAACTGTAAAAGAATGGCTTGTCAACCTTGCTTTCTGTCAAGTGCCCGGCAATAAAACCCCGCTCATACAGTGAGCGAGGTTCATGATTATTCGACTGTGACAGATTTCGCTAAGTTACGCGGTTTATCAACATCGCAGTCTCTGTGCAGCGCTGCGTAGTACGCAATTAATTGCGTCGTCACAACAGAGACAAGTGGTGCCAGCATTTCATGAACAGCCGGCAGGACATAAGTGTCACCGTCCTGCTCAAGGCCGCTCATCGTGATGATACATGGGTTCGCCCCGCGTGCCACCACTTCTTTGACGTTACCGCGGATAGATAAGTTGACCGCTTCCTGCGTCGCAAGCGCGATGACAGGTGTGCCTTCTTCTATCAGCGCGATTGTTCCGTGCTTCAGTTCTCCGCCGGCAAATCCTTCTGCCTGGATGTAAGAAATTTCTTTCAGTTTCAATGATCCTTCGACGCCGACATAGTAGTCCATTGTACGGCCGATGAAGAATGCGTTACGAGTCGTCGCTAAGAAGTCACGCGCGATCTCTTCCATGCGTGGTGCATCGTCGACAACAGTCGTGATCGCTGCAGTCACTTTTGCAAGTTCAGGTAATAAGTCGATGTCTGTTGTAATGCCTGCATCTTTAGCAACAACTTGAGACAGAATCGCAAGTACGGCAATCTGAGCTGTGTAAGCTTTTGTTGACGCCACAGCAATCTCAGGGCCGGCATGCAGAATCAATGTATAAGAAGCTTCACGAGATAATGTAGAGCCCGGCACGTTGGTGATTGTCAGCGCTGTGTGACCTAATTCTTTGATCGCGACGAGCACGGCACGGCTGTCCGCTGTTTCACCTGACTGTGAGATGAAGATGAACAATGGTTGCTCTGACAATAACGGCATGTTGTAGACGAATTCGCTCGCTACATGCACTTCTGTCGGAACGCCTGCCCATTTCTCAAGGTATTCTTTGCCGACAAGACCGGCATTGTAAGATGTACCGCATGCAATAATATAGACGCGGTCAGCTTTACGCACTGCCTGAATGATATCAGCATCTACTTTTAATTCACCGTTGTCATCCTGATATTCCTGGATGATTTTACGCATCACGCCCGGCTGTTCGTGAATTTCTTTTAACATATAGTGTGCATAAGTGCCTTTTTCGATATCAGATGCATCGATCTCGGCTTTGTAAGGCGCACGTTCAATCACGTTACCGTCAAGGTCTTTAATCGTCACGCTGTCTTTTGAGACTAAGACAATTTCACCGTCTACAAGCTCAACATAAGTGTCAGTCACTTGCAGCATTGCCATCGCGTCTGATGCGATGACGTTGAAGCCTTCACCTAAACCGACGAGTAACGGTGATTTGTTTTTAGCGACATAGATGACGTCCGGATTTTCTTTGTCAAGTAACCCGAGTGCATATGAACCATGCAGCAATTTAAGCACAGCAGTAAATGCTTCTTCTGTAGTCTGACCTTGCTTAGAGAAGTACTCCACTAATTGAACAATAATCTCTGTATCAGTGTCTGACTTGAATGTCACATCTGATAAGTATTCTTTTTTCAGCTGTTCGTAGTTCTCGATCACGCCGTTATGAACTAAAGTGAAACGCTCTGATTCCGATTGGTGCGGGTGAGAGTTTGTATGGTTAGGTACGCCGTGCGTCGCCCAGCGTGTATGACCGATACCTGTTGATGTCTCAAATGATGAATCAACGACTTTACGCAGTTCAGCGATACGTCCTTTTTCTTTGTACACACGGACATCTTCGCCGTTACGCACTGCGATACCCGCAGAATCATAACCGCGGTACTCGAGTTTCTCAAGCCCTTTTAATAGAATTTCCTTTGCGTCTTCAGTTCCAATATATCCAACGATACCGCACATATTCATTTCCTCCGATTAATTCGTATATTTTTATAGTGTCGCTCGTTAGTTTAGCGTAGTTGCTTCTGCTGACGTCTTTGTACGACCAGTCACCTGGCAGGTTTAACGTTCAGCTGTCGAATAAGCATATCCGGAATGGCATCCGCCGAAAGTTCGATGACCATTCTCCTCGTCAACAGTGTTCACTGTTCTGGCGCTGTATCCCTTATTACTCCTTTAATCCTCCTGTTCTGCTAAACTTTATTAATTGTACTATTTTTTCATAATTCAAACAAGGGTGGAGCATATGATTCGCTGCAACTTGCATACCTTATTTTCTCATATAGAAAAAAGCCCGGAGATCTCCGGGCTTTGGAATTTTTCGACTTATTACTATCTCAGTCCCAATAATCATCTGCCATGTGCTCTAGCCGCTGCAGCGCTTCTTCGACACCATAACTGATACCTTCTTTGGCAAAATCACGTTCATATTTCATGATTTCCCGCGCTGCGAACAAGAAGGTATAGAAGCGTCTCAGCGATGTGCCGAACTGTCTGACTTCCTTACTTCCCACCCATAGCGCCTTCCGAACGAGGAAGTCATCCAGGAAATCATACGGGTCACGCATATCGGTCACGGGCGTTCTGATGCCATAATTCAGCAAGTAGACATCGACGAAAAAGACGATATTTTCCACGTGTTCTGATGCTGTCTGCTCTGCCATTTTATCGTGATTGATCAAATAATGGCGGAATGACTCGAGCAGCTTCTGATTATTAGCTTGAACCTGTTCAACAATTGCCTCATAGCCCTCAAACCAACCTCCGTTTGCTGTATAGTCATCCCAGTGAGAGAACGGCTGCCACGTACGCACCACTTTGTATCGTGTCATCTTCTGCTGTTCGAGCGGCACGACAGGTTTCAACTCAATATGCGCTTTGAACGCTTGCTGCAGTGCTGACTTACCCGTACGATATTCCGGCTTCAGAAACGGATAGTCGCTGAGCTTGTCCATCAATGACTGAGGGAACCGTTCCGTTAAATCAATATGCTGGTAGGACAGCAGCTTGACATACTGATTAACCGCACTGATGACCGCACGATTATGCGCTGTATTCACTTCTATCGTTCCCGCATTGGTTAAATACTGTTCAATCTTTTCAGGGTCATGCAGCACGGCATTGAACTGCTGCCTAATCCCCTGTTCAATGAGCACATCCAGTTGTTTTCTATCCTGCGCCTTAACGTCCGTAATAATCACCGGGGTATACGTCAGGTCATTGACGAGAACAAGCACTTTCTTACGGTTGACGTTGATATAAGTCGCATGCCATGAATACAGCGGATTAGCAGCCGCTGCACTTTCCGCTGTTAGCCTACTCGTGCTCGGCGTTAACTGACTAAATAGCGGCAAGGTCTTCTTAGTAGGATTGATAATCATGGAATTCCTCGTTTCTAGCGTGAATTTACAGGGGTAAGTTATACAATCAAGTTAGCCATTTAAGATGGAAGATACATTATTTATAAAAAAATACGCCATACTGATAAAAAAACTTACACTGTGAAAGTGCAAGCTTTTAATTCCTATAACGTCCATGGCATAGGATTTCTATTACGATTGAGTTGTTTGACATTACTCTTTGGCAGGTTTTCGCGTTTAACCAATTTCGGTGTCATGCCTGAATTGATTCTATTGTATAACTTTGAATCCATTTGATTCGTTCTAAAACTTTTATAGATCCGGTTTGTCACTTCACTGCATTCAGGGCAGGTATCTTCCTGCAGGTTACTGTTCATTGATTTCCATATGTCATATTCTCCGCAACGTTGGCAAACAAATGTATATTTAGGCATTATTCATCAAGCTTCGGAATAATGTTATTTAAGAAGATTTCTTTCGGTAAAGAGACGGTACAACATGCATTTGGAACATCAACAATGCCCGCAACGTTACCTTGAACGGGTGCAGATCCGAGTAACATATAAGCCTGCTCACCTGTGTAACCGCATGATTTCAAGAATTCAATCGCATTGAGACATGCATTTCTGTATGCCGTATTGGCATCTAAATACGTTTGATCACCAGAGAATTCATTGACTGAAATCCCTTCAAATACTAAGTACTCATTATAATGCGGCATCACTGGCCCTGGTTGGAAGGCCGGATTTCTCTTAATCTTGTACTTGTCCATGCCACCTTTAATGACATTCACTTTAAGCTCAATCCAGCCGGGCATTTCAATACCGCCACAGAACGTAATCTCACCGTCACCTTGAGAGAAATGTAAATCCCCAACAGATAGCTTAGCACCATCAACAAATACAGGAAAGTAAATTCTGGAACCTTTCGATAAGTTCTTAATATCACAGTTACCACCGTTCTCACGTGGTGGTACAGTACGTGCACCTTCTTTAGCCACACGATCAAACTCTGCGCCTTTCAACGTACCCAGTACACAAGAATCAGGGTCTGGTAAATTCGCTAATGCCGGGACTCGATTCGGATTCGTATCAACTAATGCCTTCTCACGTCTATTCCACTCATCCAGCATTTCCTGACTCGGTGCAACACCAATTAAGCCAGGGTGAATAATACCTGCAAATTTAACATTCGGGACATGACGACTCGTCGCATAAATACCTTCAAAATCCCAAATTGACTTCGCTGCATTTGGATAATGATCCACTAAGAAACTACCGCCATTTTCCTTAGCAAAAATACCATTAAACCCCCACTCATGCGCACTGAAAGTACCAATATCTAAAATATCAACCACTAACAAATCACCAGGTTCAACACCATTAACATGAACCGGACCACTCAGAACATGAACACGATTTAAATTAACGTTCTTAATATCTGTTGGATCATCATTATTGCTGATCTGACCATCCGTCCAGTCTAAACATTCCATTTTGAAACTTTCCCCAGGTTCAACAGAAAAAGCAGCCGGAATATCAGGATGCCATCTATTATGTCCTGGATATTTCTGTTCGTGCATCTTTTTAGTTAAATCGATTTCGAAGATTTTTTTCGCCATTTGAGTCCCTCCTATTAAACTAATATTACACTTTTAGTATAGTAATATTTTCTGAAAATTACAATTTTTATGGAGTTAAAAAATAAAAAAAGACAAGAAATTAATCTTGTCTCAAAGTCTCCGATAATCTATTTTCACTTTGACATGCCACTATAACTGACAAAGACGCATAATATCAATCTTCTGGTGAAACTGATGCTGAAGACTAAGAAATCGTCATAATTAATTCACATCAGCTTAGCAATAATCATCTTTATTATTGACTATTATTTTATCGACCTAACTTTAAACTTCAATCTATTATAATCATATTCATTTTCAGTTACAGCATACAATATTCTATATATTGCATCCAATCCCGCTTCAGCATTATAGTGATAACCGAGTTTCAGTTTCTTATTTTTTTCAGGTATATATATTGTTGCACACTTAGGATATTTAGTATCATCCTTTTCTATTATCTTCGCTTCTTTAGCAACGCTTTCCGGCACGTTATTCTCTATTAAAAATTGAGGATTTGATAAACGTTCTAAATAGATTTCTTGATTGTTTATATCTCTTAATAAATCATTTATCACTACGCTGAAAGCATACTTCGGTTCCATATTTTCCTTAAGACTTCCATCAATCTGTTTTAAAGAAATCGATTTTCTCTGAATCTTATATTTATATCTCTCTTTATAGAAATCTTGAAGACTAATTTCTTCTTCATCACCAAACGTTCTTACATTCTCTATTGTATCAGTCTTCTCTCCAGAACTTGTCGTTTCACTATAGCCAAGAATATTAATGAAATCAGTCAAATGATCAGTAGACAGTTCCTCATTTTCACTTATTCCTAACTTCCCTGACTCGTCATTAAAATAGAGTGAATTAAGAAGGTCGTGTGTTAGCTGTAAAAACCTTTCGTATTTTTTAAGATTATACTCAATCTCTTCATCATATACAGTACCGTAATTAAAATGTTCTAATTCTTCATGTAACTGATTATCGAAAGATATATCTTCTTCCGTTGTCTGAGTTATGAGTTCTAATATTTTCTCTTCATCGTGTTTATACTTAATAAGTAAAATATATAGAGGCTGACTAGATAATTGCATACAAATAACAGAAAGCATTAGAGCTTGATATTTTTTATCGTTCATTAACGTTTGATCTAATGCCATCACTCGCATATTTAATGAGTAATAATTTATAAGTCTTTTAATCGCTCTAGGATTGCTACCAACTGAAAACTTAATTATTTCTAACAAAGGTTTGATATAGTTATCCGTATTATCTTTAAATAAATCTATTTTTTCTTTAAGCAATGATTCATATTTATAAACTTCAACTGGAATTTTAAAAGGTACTTGAATCATTTTTTCCATAAAACTTTTAGTTTTCTCATTCGAAGTATTTTTTATATGTTTAACACCTTGTTCTATCACTTTGTTATCAACCGCTAAAACAAATACGCAACCTTCTACATCAACAAATAGTTTAATCACTTCTAATAATTTAACTGCAATTTCTGGTGATAAACGATCTAAGTCATCGATAAAGATGACTATTCTCCCGTCTTTACCTAATCTAGAAAGTCTATTATTAACAACTTCTTGCATAGTTTTCCTCAACACACTTATCATTTGTGCAATGTCTAAAGTTGTTAACTCATTTCCATCTTCTTGAGTTTCTGCATCTTTACCTATTGGAAATGTATATCCTAGTGGACCTAAAGTGATAGTTCCACCACTCACTGCTTTCGATAGTCCATTTAAAATTTTATTAATTCTTCCTCTTTCTTTTTCATTTTCTTGTACTCCAATTTCATTTATAAGATACTTCAGAAAGGAAATGCCTATATGATGCTCTAAATTAAATTGTGAATATTGCCACGTATTAAATTTAAATGTAATTATCTTATCTCGGTTGTTTTCTCTAAGATAATTATCTATAAAGTTTATAAATGATGTCTTCCCTGTTCCCCAACCACCTTGTAATGCGATAGTGATAGGTGTCTCACAATACTCAATAAATTCGCCCAATGCTTCAACATATGGTATGATTTCAAATTTATCATGCTTACTTTCACTTATTGGAGTATCATTTGTTCCCAAACCATATTCTCTTCTTGTTTTCATCAAACTCTCCCCTTTTTACAAACTTAATTCACAGTATTTCTCTTTTAAGTCTTACAAATAAATTTAGAATAAATTTTGCTTTCACACCACTTTGACCTTTTAAATTTGCTTTTCTCTTCTTATCACACTTAATCTCCTAATAAGTAAAATTGTCAATATAATTTATTGTTTACATAAACATTATACTTCTAAGTTATTAAAATAGTATAATTACTTTGTAAATATTTTATTATGAGGGTTTATATGGAAAAATGAGAAGAAGATAATACGAATTATTAAGTCCATTAACCACAATAAAGATTTCTAATATCTTTTCCATCAAACAATTGTGACCCATAATTTCACAAATGTGCAGGATGATCTTGCTCATTATCTGAAAGTCCATATTCTGTTAAGTCATATTGAAAGTAATTTGTCTAAAGCCAAGCTGATAGAAAAAAATTATACGGTATCTCTGCAAATAGATGTGTCACACCACTCATATCTAGAGATACAATAAACTCATTACAGAAAGGTGGGCGCATCATGGATATTCAAGAACGTGCAGTTCAGATTTTAAAAGAGACTTATAGTGAGTCGAGTCAGTTCCGCGAGGGTCAGCTTGAGGCGATTACGGCGGTTGTGAATAAGCAGAAGACGCTGGTGATTCAGAAGACGGGCTGGGGTAAGTCAATTGTCTATTTTATTGCGACGAAGATTCTGCGCGAGCGTGGTGCCGGGCCGACAATTATTATCAGTCCGCTTCTCGCTCTGATGCATAATCAGATCGAGGCAGCGTCTAAACTCGATCTTGATGTTGTGACCATCAACAGTCAGAATCGTGAGGACTGGGATACGATTTATGAGCGTCTTAATGACGTTGATGCAATCATTGTCTCGCCTGAGAAGTTATCGAGTCCGGACTTTATCGAGCGGCTGTCTGCTGTGTCTGATATTCAGATGGTCGTGGTGGATGAGGCACATTCCATTTCTGACTGGGGTCATGACTTCCGTCCGGATTATCAGCGCATCGTCTATCTGCTGCAGTCGTTTCCAGACCACATCGCCATCCTTGGTACAACCGCGACGGCCAATGACCGAGTGATTCAGGATATCAAGGATCAACTGGGCGACTTAAATGTTTTCCGCGGTGATTTGATTCGTGACAATATTTCTATTCAGGTCAATCCGTCGCAGAGCAAGGTTGAGCGGCTGGCGTTTATCACTGATGCTCTGACCCGTCACCCTTTCCTGAGCCAGCAGCAGGGGATCATCTACTGCCTGACGAAGAAGGAATGTGAGTCTGTCGCTGAATTTCTAGTTCAGCACGGTATTTCTGCAGCGGCCTATTATTCAGGTGTACAAGGAGAGTCTGGCGAAGATATTTCCGAGGAAATTCTAAGTGCTTTTCATAGCGGTGAGACACGTGTGATTGTCTCCACTGTAAAGCTCGGTATGGGTTATGACAAATCGGATATCGGTTTCGTCATTCATTTCCAGCTGCCGCAGAACCTGATTGCCTACTATCAGCAGATTGGACGTGCCGGGCGCGATGGTTCTCCTAGTCTCGCAGTGCTCCTGCATGGTGATGAAGACGAGGAAATCATCAAGTCATTTATTGAAGGTGCAAATAAGGATCCGGAGCTGTTGTCACAGATTCTGAACCTTCTGCATGACAATGACAAAGGAATGAAACGTAATGAGATTCTGCAGCACTTCAATCTGAATGTTACGAAGCTGTCGTCTGTCTTAAAATACCTCTATGTCCATAACTATATCTATATGGATAAGACCACTTATCACCTGAATCGCAACCAGCACTTCGATGCTGTGCGAAATGCCGAGGTCCAGCAGCAGCTCAATAAGACACGACTTGCTGAGCTCGCAAGATTAAAGGACTTCATTGAATACGACGGCTGCTATATGAAGTTTATTGCAGACGAGCTGGACGCACCTGATGCTAAGGAGACGTGCGGTATATGCGTCCATTGCCGGGGTCGCCAGTTCATCGTAATGGCAGATGATAATCCGTATCTCGTAGCGGCACGCGACTACAAGAACCAGCTGCACGGTGTCATCAAGCCGCGAAAAAGATGGTCGAATAATAAGAAGATTGACCATCCATATGAAGAAGGCTGGTCGTATACAGTCGATGCCTATTCACCAATCGGCAGACGCTTCATGCTGGAACGGGATAACGGCCAGTTCTCTGACAAGACAATGATCACTATCAGCCAGTTTTTAAGTGAGCATATTGCTGAGCATGGTATTGATGCGATCGCGGCGGTGCCAAGTGACAGAAAGCCGCACCTCGTCTCAGAACTCGCCCAGTTTATTGCGAACGAGTATCATATCGCCTATATCGAAGCACTGCAAGCTGCACTCGGCAGTCCGCAGCGTGAGATGCACAATGCTATGATGCAGGAACAAAACGCAAGAGAGAAAGTGAAAACAGCTGATATAGCAGCGGTTAGTGGCAAGAACGTCCTCTTAATTGATGATTTTATCGACTCACGCTGGACGATGACCGTCGCAGCAAGTTTGCTTCTTGAAAACGGCGCGAATGAAATCTATCCATTTACACTTCTTAATATCGGCAACGACTAAAACCAGGAGACTGTCATCACAGCCTCCTGGTTTTTCCTTGATATTGAACAATGATTTATTATATTCTCCTATCACTTCACCAATCCTCACTCCACTTTTTCATCAGCTTTTTATCATAGTACGACATCGCAAACAGTTTCTTATCTTTATTGAAATACATATAAGTATAGCCATAACGGTATCGATATGTCTTAAACTCTCCTTCATCATCCCAGTCGGTTTGATCTTTCCATGTTTTCTCCGGCTTGCCCCATAACTTGCGTATCGCCTTTGTGTTAACATCCATCGTCTCGTCTAGATGATTGTAGTCGAATGACAATAGTATGAAGTCTTTCTTCTTCCACTGCTCTTTTCCAGAAAACGATAAGGTGACTGAATGATCCTGATCACCATAGTCGTAGCTAAATGACGTCGGATAATCAGAAGACTCTTTAGCAGGACATCTGCCTAGTTGCTCAAGCACTTCTCTGTAAGTAGATCCATATTGGATTCCGTTATAATTGAATGTTCCTTCTATCATCTGTTCGATGATCTGTGTGTCAGTTATATCCGGTAATTTCAGCATCATGATATCTCCTTATAACTAGGTTGAATTTATAGCTATCCGACAATATATATATTGTAGGTCCATCGTGCAATTAATAGAACATTCATTATATAATTGTAAAAACTTCCTCCTACTTCTTATAAGCTCTTGTTCTGAACATGTAACTATTGAATCCAATCGTACTTATAAAAATGACTGCAAACAGAACATATGCTCCCCACTCCCGTCCGAAGTTGATGACTAAATAGAGTGCAATGATTTCTGCACTGACAACAAACAAAAACTTGCCCATACCCTGGCATAATTTCTTCTCGTCATACTGGTTCTGCTGGTCTTTACTCATCGTATTGTAGCCGGCGATCAGCATCGCACCTTTCCCCATTGAAAACATAACAGCAAGCGGTATAAGAAAGAGTAATATGATGATCATTACTATAAGCGGCATGTAGTTCCCTCCGTTCTTTAGACTATCCTCTTTAATTTTATCTTATTTTCCATATTTGTGTATTTATTTTCCATCAGACGATTTACAAAGTTTACCTAGCAATTACGAGTTCCGGCAGTATCATGCAGCAACTTGTCATCAATGTACGTGACAAAGTTAAGTTTAGTATGTGTTGTGTAAGAGTCAATGTGGGATTAACATGAAGATAGCATAAAAATATAATTTCAAAGGAGAGAAACATATGGCAGAACAGAAAAGTGGCCTTCAACGCAAAGTTCAGGCTTTCGGTTCTTTTTTAAGCAGTATGGTTATGCCGAACATTGCAGTATTCATTGCATGGGGATTCCTCACTGCTCTATTTATTCCAGATGGCTGGTGGCCGAATAAAGATTTAGCTAAAATCGTCGACCCAACTATTCACTATCTTATTCCAATCTTAATCGCATTCATGGGTGGTAAACTCATTCATGATGTCCGCGGTGGTGTTGTCGGTGCAGCAGCAACAATGGGTATTATCGCTGCTTTTGACCAGCATATGTTACTAGGTGCAATGATTATCGGACCATTAACAGCATGGTTAATGAAACAGTTCGATAAAGTTGTCCAACCAAGAATTCGTACTGGTTTTGAGATGTTAATCAATAACTTCTCAGCTGGATTTTTAGCATTAGGTATGATGATTGTTTCATATTATCTATTAGCTCCAATTGTCGGCTGGATTATGTGGGCACTTGGTAAAGGCGTAAAATTCCTTGTTGCCCTTCATATCCTTCCTTTAACTTCAATTCTGATTGAACCAGCAAAAGTATTATTCTTAAATAACGCAATTAACCACGGTGTGTTAACGCCGCTTGCGACTGACCAGGCTGCTGAAGTTGGAAAATCTATTCTTTATACATTAGAATCTAACCCGGGACCAGGTCTTGGTATTTTACTCGCTTACATGATTTTCGGTAGAGGGTCTGCACGTGCGACTGCACCAGGTGCGGCATTGATCCACTTTATCGGTGGTATTCACGAAATCTACTTCCCTTATGTACTGATGAAACCTGCGATGATTATCGCAGCGATCGCAGGTGGTATGACTGGTGTTGCCATTTTCTCTGCAACAGATTTCGGTTTGAAATCACCTGCTGCTCCAGGTTCAATACTTGCGTATATGGCAGTAACGCCTAAAGGTGATTTATTAACAATGTTTGCTGGTGTCCTCGGCGCAGCGCTTGTATCATTCATCGTCGGTTCATTAATTCTTAAATTCTCTAAAGATAAAGGCGAAGAAGATTTAGCAGCAGCAACAGCAAAAATGGAAGCAACGAAAGGTAAAAAATCTTCAGTAGCAGGCGCATTGACTGGTGCTGCAACTTCTGACCGCGTGAAAGTGGTCGAAGTCGATAAAGACGAAACAACTGAGCCGAATTTATTGAATCAATACGATACAGAGAATGTAGGCGCGCACGATTACTCAAACGTCAGCAAAGTCATCTTCGCTTGTGATGCAGGGATGGGTTCAAGCGCGATGGGTGCGGGTATGCTGCGCAATAAATTCAAGAAAGCAGGCATCAATGCTGAAGTCACTAACTCAGCGATCAATCAGTTACCTAAAGATGCTCAGCTTGTCATCACACAGAAAGTTCTGACTGACCGCGCGATTAAGCAGGTGCCGGATGCAATCCATATTTCAGTGGATAACTTCTTAAATTCACCGCGTTATGATGAACTGATTGCTAACTTAAAAAAAGACCAATAATTAGACAATTGGTCAGTCAACAGCTACACTTTAATTGAATAATTTTTGAAAGGAGTGGGGGTATGCAGATCAGTAATCGCGAGAAGAGAATCATCGAATCGTTGCTGAAGAACCCCCGCTCCTTTTTGACGATTCGGCAGATTGCCCAGGACCTCGGTGTCTCAAGCCGGACGATTCACCGGGAGCTTAAATTTGTCGAGCGTTCACTTGACCGCTTCGGGCTTGAACTGCTCCGCCTTCCTAACAAAGGGCTGCGGATCGAGGGGGACAGCGATCATTTCAATCAGCTGACCGACCAGCTCGATGCGATGGATGTCCTTGACTTGTCGATGGATGAACGAAAAGTCATTATTTTGTACACCTTGATTAAATCAAAGGACCCCGTCAAGCTCTACAGTCTGGCAAGCGAAATCGGCATTTCCATCAATAAGCTGAATAAGGAGCTCTCAGCGCTTGAAGCAGATCTCACCCACTATCACCTCGTGCTCCATAAAAAGCGCGGTGAAGGGCTCGTGCTGTCCGGCGGTGAAGTCAATAAGCGTCAGCTGCTCGCAGATCTCATGCTCGAGAGATTGAATTCAACAAGCGTCTACTCGGTTATCGAAGACCACTTCGTCTATCAGACATTAAATGATGAGAAGCTGCTTGATATTGTGGACATGAATCAGATCTTCAATGTCGAGCGGCTGCTGATGGACGAGCTGTCTGAACTTCCTTACGTACTAATGGAAACGTCGTATTTGACGCTGACGATTCATATCGTCCTGGCGATTGAACGCATCCGTAACGGCGAGCAGGTGACGATTAACGAAGAGCTCATTCAGGCGCTGCGAGTGACTCCTGAATTCAAGGTCGCAGAAAATTTAGCTGAATCATTATCTCATGTCTACAACGTAGACTTTGACCTTGAAGAAGTCGTCTTCATCACGATGCATCTGCGCGGGGCGAAACGCCGGGCGGATGAAAGTGAGACAGCGATTGATATTACGACGGAAGCCGAACAGCTGATCGCTCATGTTGAACGGCTGACCGGCAATGACTTTGAAGGCAACACCGTGCTCCGGGAAGGCATTCTTCTTCACCTTGTACCTGCTTTGAATCGTCTGTCCGGTGGTATAGAAACGTATAACCCGCTGACAGCTATGATCAAGGCGGACTATCCGGTGTTGTTTGAAGCAGTGAGCAGCGCTCTCACCCGGATATTCCCTGACCATTCGTTTCCGGACGGGGAAGTCGCCTTCGTCGTGCTGCATTTCGGCGGTGCTATGAAAGCCGCTGAAGAAGAGCAGGTGCTTGTCGTCTGTACGAGCGGGATTGGAACAAGCAGAATACTGTCCAATCAGATCGAGCAGAACTTTCCAAATGTCACTGTCGCCCGTCAAGCCTCGGTCAGTGAACTGAAGTCGATTGCGCTGGACCAGTTTGACCATATTATTTCGACGGTCGGCCTGGATATCAAGCAGCCTTATACAGTGGTCAATCCACTGCTCCCTGCATCCGACAAGCAGATTCTGGCGCAGATTTTCACATCTGCTACAGTGAGGCGGCAGAAAGAGACGCATGTTGTCAATCTCGACATTTATGACGCGGTCGTCCCGTTCGTCGTCGAAGGTCATGCACTGATTGATGCGCTTTACTTCCACGAGGCAGATGTCCTGACGCTGGAAGATGCAATCGCGGATTATGTGGCAGCACAGCATATTACAAGCGCCAGCGAGGAACTGCTGGCTGTCATCAGCAAACGAGAAGACGCGCAGGGGTTTGCGATAACCGGTTCAGAGATTGCGCTCCCTCACCTCGTCCATCCATTGATTGAGCGCCCGGGCATTGCGTTAATCACCTTGGCTAAGCCCGTTACCGCTAAAAACATGGATGACGATATGCAGCCTGTCCGGTATCTCGCGATTATGCTGCTGCCGGAAGACACGCGGTTACGGCCGCTTGTCAGCGAATTCAGTGTACTATTGATGAACCATCTGGAGTCACCAGACAAATTATTTGGCAGCAGATCATTTGTCGTTAATCATATGAAACAAGCTTTAATGCAGCAAGTCACACAACTAATCTACTAAATGGAGTGAAGAAAACATGTCAAATTTAATCCCAACAGAAAATATTTTAATGAACCAGCAGCTCGCAACGAAAGAAGAAGCCATCGAAGCAGCAGGCCGTCAATTAGTTGAAGTCGGTGCAGTAGGCGAAGGTTACATCGAGGCGATGAAAGACCGTGAAGCTATCGTGTCAACTTATATGGGTAACTTCCTGGCGATTCCTCATGGTACTGACGAAGCAAAAACTGAAGTGATTAAAACAGGCATTACGTTACTGCACGCACCTGACGGCATCGACTGGGACGGCAACATAGTTAAAGTCGTAGTCGGTATCGCTGGTAAAGACGGCGACCACTTAGATTTATTATCACAGATCGCTATCGTCTTCTCAGATGAAGAGAACGTTGACCGTGTCATTCAGGCTCAATCAGCTGACGAAATCAACGCAATCTTCGGGGAGGTCGAACTGTAATGAAAGCAGTCCATTTCGGTGCCGGCAATATCGGCCGTGGCTTTATCGGTAAAGTATTATATGACAACGGCTATGACATTACATTTGTCGATGTTAACGCTGAGATGATTGATCTGATCAACAAAGAACAGGAATATGACGTCATCATCGCTGAAGAAGCGAAGTCCCGTCAGCACGTCTCAGGCGTCAAAGGTATCAACAGCATGACAGATACAGACAAGCTGCAAGCTGCTATTAAAGACGCAGACTTAATTACGACAGCAGTCGGTGTCAACATCCTGCCGATCATCGCTAAAAGCATCGCTGGTCCATTGACAGAGCGGACAGCTGACAAGCCACTGAACATTGTTGCGTGTGAGAATGCGATTATGGCGACAGACCAGCTGAAAAAAGCAGTCACTGCAATCACGGGCGAACTTGGTGCGCATATTCACTTCCCGAATTCAGCAGTAGACCGTATTGTACCGATTCAGAAGCAGGACAATCCATTAGACGTTATGGTTGAGCCGTTCTTTGAATGGGTTATCGAAGAAGATATCTGGGCAGGCGACAAGCTTGACGGCGTGAAATATGTCTCAGATTTACATCCATACATTGAGCGTAAACTATTGACTGTCAATACTGGACACGCGTTCATCGCTTACTTCGGCACTTATAAAGGTTATACAACAGTAGATGAAGCAATGAAAGATGCAGAGCTTGTCGAGCAGTTGAAAGCAGTGCTTGCTGAAACAAGTGACTACTTAACGACTGTCTATGACTTCACTGCTGCAGAACAGGCCACTTACGTCGAGAAGATCATCGGCCGCTTCAAGAATCCATACTTATCAGACGCGTTAAACCGTGTCGGCCGTTCACCGCTGCGTAAAATCAGCCCGGAAGACCGTGTAGTGAAGCCACTCGCTTATCTTGCAGAAGAAGGCAGAAAACACGACGCATTAGTTGATATGGCAGCATACTTACTGCGCTATTCTGATGAACAGGATCCAGAAGCTGTAGAGAAGAATAACTTTATCCAGGAAAAAGGCATCACTGAATTCCTGCAGCATTATGCTAAAGTTGAAGGTGCACTTGCAAAAGAAATAGAAGAACGATATAACACCCTATTGTTTGATAAAGAGAATAACTAGTTTTGTTGAGACCGTATCGTGTTGATACGGTCTTTTCGTTATGGATGGATTTCTCAGGGATTTTGGCCTTCAGGAGTCATTTGAAGGCCACTTCTCACCAATTTTCGATGATTTCTCAGGAATTTTGGCCTTCAGGAGTCATTTGAAGGCCACTTCTCGTCAGTTTTCGATGATTTCTCAGGAATTTTGGCCTTCAGGAGCGGTTTGAAGGCCACTTCTCACCAATTTTCGATGATTTCTCAGGAATTTTGGCCTTCAGGAGTCATTTGAAGGCCACTTCTCGTCAGTTTTCGATGATTTCTCAGGAATTTTGGCCTTCAGGAGCCGTTTGAAGGCCACTTCTCGCCAGTTTTCGACGATTTCTCAGGGATTTTGGCCTTCAGGAGTCATTTGAAGGCCACTTCTCGTCAGTTTTCGATGATTTCTCAGGAATTTTGGCCTTCAAGCCACAAAAAAACGACCCGCAGCTTCTGCGGGTCGTCAGTTATTATAATCCCATTTTCTCTCTTACAACGTCAGAGATACTGTTGACGAAACGCTCTGCATCTTCGTCTGTTTTTGCTTCGACCATGACGCGGACTAACGGTTCTGTTCCCGATGGTCTGACCAACACGCGGCCTTCGCCGTTCATCTCTGCTTCTACTGCCTGGATAGCTGCTGCAACATCTACATTATCAGTCACTGCATGTTTGTCAGTCACTCGAATGTTCACGAGACGCTGCGGATATTTTGTCATCTGGCCGGCAAGCTCACTTAACGTTCGGCCGGACTGCTTCACGATAGCGGCTAAATGAATACCTGTCAGCAGGCCGTCTCCTGTTGTGTTATGATCCATCATCACGATATGGCCGGACTGCTCACCGCCCAGGTTATACTGACCACGGCGCATTTCTTCTACAACATAGCGGTCGCCGACTTTCGTCTTGTCGCTTTTAATGCCGTGCTCTTCCAGTGCTTTATAGAACCCGAGATTACTCATGACTGTTGAAACAACCATATCATCTTTCAGTACACCACGCTCTTTCATCGCCTGTGCCAGAATAAACATAATCTGGTCGCCATCGACAATCTGCCCTTTCTCATCAACGGCAATAATGCGGTCGCCATCACCATCAAACGCAAGACCGAAGTCGCTTTCTGAATCCAGTACGAGTTCCGCGAGTGCTTCCGGATGAGTAGAACCTACTTTATCGTTGATGTTATTGCCGTCCGGGTTACAGCCGATTGTCACTGTGTCCGCCTCTAAGTCACCGAATAAATACGGTGCTAAAGAATACGTCGAACCATGCGCACCGTCCAGTGCAATTTTCAGCCCTTCCAGATCGCCGTCAATCGTTGATTTCAGGAAGCTTAAGTAGCGGTTGCCGCCTTCAAAGAAATCAGATGTGTGGCCAAGGTCTGCACCGATTGGTCTTGGCAGTGTATCTTCAGCATCCAGTAACTTTTCAATCTCTGCTTCCTGGTCATCACTCAGCTTGAAACCATCCGCACCGAAAAACTTGATGCCGTTATCCTGCACTGGATTATGGCTCGCAGAAATCATGACGCCTGCCTGAGCTTCTAATTCTCTCGTCAAATAGGACACGCCCGGCGTTGAAATGACACCGAGTCTCATCACTTCTGCGCCGGTTGATAATAGTCCAGCTACTAGTGCTGATTCAAGCATGATTCCAGAGACCCGTGTGTCACGTCCTACGAGGACAGTCGGCTTGTCCTGACCATTATGCGCAAGCACATAACCACCAAAACGTCCTAGCTTGAATGCAAATTCAGGTGTTAATTCACTATTTGCCACACCTCTGACACCGTCTGTTCCAAAATATTTACCCATGATTGTAAACTCCTTTAATTTCCAATTATTTTTTATCGACGTCAATCGTCACTGTTACTTCATCCGGTGCTGCTTTTGTCACATCTTTCGGCAGCGGAATCTTTTGCTTCAACACCGTATCTTTTGTGATTTTGTCCAGGTTGACTTCTACTTGCATATTGCCGATACCATCAAGTACTGAGCGTTTACCGAACAATTCTACCTGATCATCGGACAATGAAATCTTATTGACTTTAAGTTCCGCCGGCAGCTGTCCGGTCGTCTTCGGCATAATAGACACCAGTTTAGAGGACGGAGCCACTTTAATGTTAATCTTAACTTTAGCCGGCTTAACCGTGACGTCCAGCTTATTCAGCTGGGCATCAAAGACACCGACTTCTGCTTCTTCTGTCGTAGACTCAGACAGCTTTGTTTTATTATCAAGCGTCGCTTTGACATAAGCGATTTTGTTTATTTCGTCTTCACCGCCTGTAATTGTTACCTGCGACGGATCGACTTCCTGCCCGATCAGTTCGTAGCCCGTTGCAATACGGCTGTCACTGATTTCCGCTTCCACTTGATTAGTCACACTTGTCTTTTCTGACAGCGTCACGTTCGTAGTCTTCGGCATCAGTACATAGGACAGCTTGTCAGACAGGCCTTCAACGATGAACTTCTTCTTATGATCACCGACTGTATCATGACTTAAGTCCAGTTTCACTTTGAAGTCCCTCATGCTCTCTGTCTTCTTGATAATCGCAGTCGGACCTGCAAGCCTGATGTTCACTGTTTTCGGCGCGCCGGCCAGATAGAGGTTATCCTGGTCGTACACGGTCTCGACTGGAACGTCCTGGATGACCGTCTCTTCCGATTCGTTGAACTGCTCCTGCGTAAAAAAGGTGCCGAACACGTCATTGACAGAGAGAAATAAGAATAAGGCAAGTACTAATGATATAAGACGTAATCCCCATTTAGTTTCCAGCATTGTCCGTCACACCTTTCTTGTCAAGATGTGCACTGAACCAGTGTTCGGTCAGAAGTGCTTCAAAAACTTCCAGTGACACATCTTTACGCAGCCGGCCGTTATAAGTGACCGAAATAGCACCGGTCTCCTCTGACACGACGACTGTAAATGCATCTGACACTTCTGACAGACCGATAGCAGCTCTGTGCCGTGTGCCGAGACTCTTTTGAATCTTACTGGAATCAGAGAGCGGAAGATAACTCGCAGCCGTAGCAATCTTATCGCCTTGAATAATCATGGCGCCGTCATGCAGCGGTGTATTCGGAATAAAAATATTGATTAGCAGTTCCGATGAAATGCTGGCATAAATCGGTATCCCTGTTTCGATATAATCCTGAAGTCCCGTCTCTTTTTCTATTACAATCAATGCGCCGATCCGACGCTTCGCCATATATTGAACTGCTTTAACCATGTCGCCGGTCAATTTCTTTTTATCCACTTTTAAGTGCGAAGTATTTCTCTTGAACAAACTACCTCGCCCCAGCTGTTCCAATGCTCTTCTTAATTCTGGCTGAAAAATTACAATGACAGCTAAAAAACCCCATTCCAATACAAAATCAAATAATCTCGTAGTTGTGGTTAAATCGAGTAGGTCACTGACACTTCTACCAATCAGAATAAAGAAGATCCCTTTAAGTAACTGTATCGCTTTTGTGCCTTTAATGGCATTGATGACCAAGTAAAGTACATACCACACAATCAGCAGGTCCAGAATGCCGGTGATAACTTTAAGTGTATTCAAGTTATCAAAGAACTGCATTGCATCTCCTCCATACTTCAGCTTTCTCTATTATAACATGTCATTGACAAGACTCTTGTATTCCGTAATGCTTTTTTCATAATGTTCCATAGCTTTATCAGTCTGACCAAGCTGCTTATAAATATCCGCTACTTTCGGGCGTAACTGGACCATGTAGATCGGTAGATCATCGCCTTTCAAAGCTTCCAGATAATATGTCAGCGCACCTTGCAGATTGCCTTCTTTCACAGAAATATCACCCATAATTTCATTGGCGAACCCTGCCTCATCTTTATCGGTCTGTTCCTTGACGAGTGCTTTCGCTTCGTCAATACGGCCGAGCTTGCTCAATATCTGACCGTAGCGCAGACGGACGTTCATCACAAATGGAACATCATAGCCATTTTCCCCTATCATCTCAAAAGCAATCTTAATATTGTCATAGGCTTCATCCAGACGGCCGACTTCCATCAGCAGAATGGCCAGGTTGGTTCTCGCGCCGACAAGTTCAAGGCTCGGTCCTTTAAGCTCTGCATAAGCAATCGCACGACGCACGTGAACTTCTGCCTTATCGTAATTCTTCAGCACATGATACGCTTTCCCCATTGTATTCTCAATTTCAAAACCGAAGTGATATGTATTTAACCGGCTGCTGAGTGACAGCGCATCTTCACATAAGTTCAGTGCCACATAATTCTCACCGATCAGTCTGTAATATTCGCCTAGACTGCCAAGAATCGTCACGCGAGACGTGTTCGTGATATTTTCAAAAATAGTGATATTATTGGCGATGGTCAGCTGATGAATAGCTTCCATTATATTGTCAGTCCGCTGTTCAACACGGCCGAGAAGGACAAGCGCACGTAAATAAATCGTTACGTCTTTCAGCTTTTTAACGATACTAATCGCAGCATCCAGTTCTTCCCGCGTCTTGGCGTAATTCTTCTGATGAAAATAATAGCTTGCCTTAATCCAGTGGACAGCTCCGCGTTCATATTCTGTAATACTCTCCAGCGTTTCATAGTTCTTTGCCAAAAAGTCTTCCAGCTTATTAAATTCATGCAGCATCACATGATTCTCTGCCCACTTAATATCCTTCTTAATATCCAGCAGACTCAGATTCCTATCTGCCGACGTTGCCGTGAAGTCGTCAAGCGTACAGTTCAGGCGTACACTCAGTTTCTTCAGCACGTTTGTGGAGGGATGCACGGAGTTCTTTTCAATCAGACTTAAATAAGTTCTCGATATGATACCTTCTGCTAATTGCTGCTGTGTTAAGTTGGCCGCATTCCTCAATTCTTTTACACGTTGTCCAAGCATACCAAGACCTCCATTTGATTTAACTATATTATACTGTGTTAAACATAAAATGTAACGCTCACTTAATTTAAATTAATGTTAAATCTTGATTAAGTTGTTCTTTCTCAGAAAAACCTTTTATTCTGTCAATATCGCTTCAAATGATAAAATAATTCTATTTGTGTAATACGTTGACACCGTAAGAATTAATAGTAATAATTAAGTTATCATTTATTTAAAGGAGACGCTCAATGTTAGATATCCTTGTCATCGATAATCTGGCCCAGCTAAAATGTGTCAGCGATCCATTTCGTATAAAGCTGCTTGAACTGCTCTCTGAAGGTGAGAAAACCGGTCAGCAGCTGGCAGATGAGCTGCATATACCGCGAGCTAAAATTCATTACCATTTAAGAGAGCTGGAGAAATACCGTATTATCGAGATGGTCAAGACAGAACAAAAGCACAGCATCATCCAGAAATTCTATGCACCAACTGCGAAACAACTGCTGCCGAGTCCAGATCTTTTGAAGTTCGGAGCGGAAGAAACGAAGAAAGAACTCGCAACTTTTAAGCTGCAGCTGAATCAGGAAGACTTCAATGATTTTAAGAAGGATATGAAGAAGTTTGTAAAGAAATCCTCGAAAAAATCAGGATCCGCATCCTATGAAGTGACGATTCTCCCGAGTACAGAGCTATAAGCAGCGAATCATAAATGCTCATATACGATAAAAAAATCAGATGGCAGTTTCCTGTCCATCTGATTTTTATATCGCTGACTACAGCAATGTTTCCCCGAAAAATGAACCGAGCAGACCTACTGCCTGGTTTGCAGTTTGATTGTTCACATCAATCAACGGATTTACTTCAACAAGTTCCATAGATGTCACAATGCCTGAATCATGCAGCAGTTCCATTGCGAGATGACTCTCACGGTAAGTAATACCGCCCGGCACACAAGTTCCAGTTCCCGGGGTCTCTACTGGGTCAAGCGCATCCACATCAAGTGACAAATGCACACCGTCTTTATCTTTTAAGTAGTCAATCGTCTCTTCGATGACTGTCTTCATTCCAAGCTTATCAATTTCAGCCATTGTATATGTTTTAATGCCGACTTCTCTAATATATTTCTTTTCACCGTCATCAAGATCACGCATACCGATCAATACGATATTTTCTACTTTGACTTTATTTTTGTAGCCACCGATGTTGACTAAATCTTCATGGCCGTCCCCGATTAATGCACGTAACGGCATACCGTGAATATTACCTGATGGTGATGAATCAGCAACATTCAAATCACCATGGGCATCGTACCAGATGACTCCTAAATTATCATAGTGACGTTTAACGCCGGAAATTGTACCCATCGCAATAGAATGATCTCCGCCGATGACTAAAGGAAACTTACCTGCTTGAATCGTCTCATCTACTTCATTACAAAGTGTTTCACAGAATTCAGTAACTTCCTCTAGATTTCGAAGACCCCCATCCTGTTCACTGCGGTATTTTTTCATATTAATAGCAGGACCTTTAATATCGCCCTTATCTTCTACTGTTACTCCGATAGCTTCAATACGTTCAACTAAACCCGCATAGCGCATCGCATCAGCACCCATGTTTACACCAAGCTTACGTTGTCCAAATGCACATGGTGCGCCGATAATTTCAACTGTTTTATTCATAACTTTTCCCCTCTGTGTTAAATATGATAAGAAAGCGCTAACATCTTTATTTTATAGGAGAATAAAAGAATATTCAATAAATTTATGCATGAATGAATAAAATGTATTTTTATGGAATATAGCGACTAAAAATTCGCTTTTCCTTATATCATTGCAACAAAAAACCCTTGTCCGAAGACAAGGGTTTCATTATGAGCCATAGAGGATTCGAACCTCTGACCCTTTGATTAAAAGTCAAATGCTCTACCAACTGAGCTAATGGCTCTAATGGCTGGGGTAGCTGGATTCGAACCAACGAGTGACGGAGTCAAAGTCCGTTGCCTTACCGCTTGGCTATACCCCAATAATGGTGGAGGGGGGCAGATTCGAACTGCCGAACCCGAAGGAGCGGATTTACAGTCCGCCGCGTTTAGCCACTTCGCTACCCCTCCAGCTTATTAGTATGTAAGTTTAATTAGAATGGTGGAGGATGACGGGATCGAACCGCCGACCCTCTGCTTGTAAGGCAGATGCTCTCCCAGCTGAGCTAATCCTCCATATGACCCCTACGGGATTCGAACCCGTGTTACCGCCGTGAAAGGGCGGTGTCTTAACCGCTTGACCAAGGGGCCAAAAAAAAATGGCTCCACAGGTAGGACTCGAACCTACGACCGATCGGTTAACAGCCGATAGCTCTACCACTGAGCTACTGTGGAATAATAATACTGCCCGGCAACGTCCTACTCTCGCGGGACGTCAGTCCAACTACCATCGGCGCTAGAGAGCTTAACTTCTGTGTTCGGTATGGGAACAGGTGTGACCTCTCTGCCATCGTCACCAGACAGATGGGGTGAATTATACCCTCAAAACTAGATAAACGCTGAAGAAGTGATCCGACCGGCAATGCCGATAAATCTATGTTTGTCCAGCTACAGCTGCGCTGTCTTTCATCATTTTCTAAGCCGTACTGACAATCAGGATTGTCATCCGCCTCATCAAAAATGATTCAAGCCATTCCGCTTACCTTCGCTTTTCTTAATTGATTAAGTCTTCGATCGATTAGTATCCGTCAGCTCCACACATTACTGTGCTTCCACCTCGAACCTATCTACCTCATCATCTTCGAGGGATCTTATAACCGAAGTTGGGAAATCTCATCTTGAGGGGGGCTTCATGCTTAGATGCTTTCAGCACTTATCCCGTCCATACATAGCTACCCAGCTATGCCGCTGGCGCGACAACTGGTACACCAGAGGTATGTCCATCCCGGTCCTCTCGTACTAAGGACAGCTCCTCTCAAATTTCCTACGCCCACGACGGATAGGGACCGAACTGTCTCACGACGTTCTGAACCCAGCTCGCGTACCGCTTTAATGGGCGAACAGCCCAACCCTTGGGACCGACTACAGCCCCAGGATGCGATGAGCCGACATCGAGGTGCCAAACCTCCCCGTCGATGTGAACTCTTGGGGGAGATAAGCCTGTTATCCCCGGGGTAGCTTTTATCCGTTGAGCGATGGCCCTTCCATGCGGAACCACCGGATCACTAAGTCCGTCTTTCGACCCTGCTCGACTTGTAGGTCTCGCAGTCAAGCTCCCTTGTGCCTTTACACTCTGCGAATGATTTCCAACCATTCTGAGGGAACCTTTGAGCGCCTCCGTTACTCTTTAGGAGGCGACCGCCCCAGTCAAACTGCCCGCCTGACACTGTCTCCCGCCACGATAAGTGGCGCGGGTTAGAAAGTCAACACAGCCAGGGTAGTATCCCACCAGCGCCTCGACGTAAGCTGGCGCTCACGCTTCGAAGGCTCCTACCTATCCTGTACAAGCTGTGCCGAATTTCAATATCAGGCTGCAGTAAAGCTCCACGGGGTCTTTCCGTCCTGTCGCGGGTAACCTGCATCTTCACAGGTACTATGATTTCACCGAGTCTCTCGTTGAGACAGTGCCCAAATCGTTACGCCTTTCGTGCGGGTCGGAACTTACCCGACAAGGAATTTCGCTACCTTAGGACCGTTATAGTTACGGCCGCCGTTTACTGGGGCTTCAATTCGTAGCTTCGCTTGCGCTAACCACTCCTTTTAACCTTCCAGCACCGGGCAGGCGTCAGCCCCTATACGTCACCTTACGGTTTTGCAGAGACCTGTGTTTTTGATAAACAGTCGCTTGGGCCTATTCACTGCGGCTCTTCAGGGCTTGCACCCTAAAAAGCACCCCTTCTCCCGAAGTTACGGGGTCATTTTGCCGAGTTCCTTAACGAGAGTTCGCTCGCTCACCTTAGAATTCTCATCTTGACTACCTGTGTCGGTTTGCGGTACGGGCACCTAATTTCTAACTAGAGGCTTTTCTTGGCAGTGTGAAATCAACGACTTCGCTACTATAATTTCGCTCCCCGTCACATCTCAACCTTCGCGAGCACCGGATTTGCCTGATGCTCAGTCTTGATGCTTGGACGTACATAACCAACAGTACGATCGCCTATCCTTCTGCGTCCCCCCATCGTTCAAACAATCTTAGGTGGTACAGGAATATCTACCTGTTATCCATCGCCTACGCCATTCGGCCTCGGCTTAGGTCCCGACTAACCCAGAGCGGACGAGCCTTCCTCTGGAAACCTTAGTCAATCGGTGGACGGGATTCTCACCCGTCTTTCGCTACTCACTCCGGCATTCTCACTTCCAAGCGCTCCACATGTCCTTGCGGTCATGCTTCGACGCCCTTGGAACGCTCTCCTACCATTGTCCTACGGACAATCCACAGCTTCGGTAATATGTTTAGCCCCGGTACATTTTCGGCGCAGCGTCACTCGACTAGTGAGCTATTACGCACTCTTTAAATGATGGCTGCTTCTAAGCCAACATCCTAGTTGTCTGGGCAACGCCACATCCTTTTCCACTTAACATATATTTTGGGACCTTAGCTGGTGGTCTGGGCTGTTTCCCTCTCGACTACGGACCTTATCACCCGCAGTCTGACTCCCGCATTAAATTATCTGGCATTCGGAGTTTGTCTGAATTCGGTAACCCGAGGGGGGCCCCTAGTCCAAACAGTGCTCTACCTCCAGTAATCATCATGCGAGGCTAGCCCTAAAGCTATTTCGGAGAGAACCAGCTATCTCCAGGTTCGATTGGAATTTCTCCGCTACCCACACCTCATCCGCTCACTTTTCAACGTAAGTCGGTTCGGTCCTCCATTCAGTGTTACCTGAACTTCAACCTGGACATGGGTAGATCACCTGGTTTCGGGTCTACGACCTGATACTCATTCGCCCTGTTCAGACTCGCTTTCGCTGCGGCTCCGCATCCACTGCTTAACCTTGCATCAAATCGTAACTCGCCGGATCATTCTACAAAAGGCACGCCATCACCCATTAACGGGCTCTGACTACTTGTAAGCACACGGTTTCAGGTTCTATTTCACTCCCCTTCCGGGGTGCTTTTCACCTTTCCCTCACGGTACTGGTTCACTATCGGTCACTAGAGAGTATTTAGCCTTGGGAGATGGTCCTCCCGGATTCCGACGGAATTCCACGTGTTCCGCCGTACTCAGGATCCACTCAGGAGGGAATAACTTTTCGACTACAGGACCTTTACCTTCTCTGGTTGACTTTTCCAAAGTCATTCGTCTAAATTATTCCTTTGTAACTCCGTGCTGAGTGTCCTACAACCCCAGGATGCAGGCATCCTGGTTTGGGCTCTTCCCGTTTCGCTCGCCGCTACTCAGGGAATCGAGTTTTCTTTCTCTTCCTCCGGGTACTTAGATGTTTCAGTTCCCCGGGTGTGCCTTCTCATATGCTATGTATTCACATATGGATAACATGACATGACTCATGCTGGGTTTCCCCATTCGGAGATCTCTGGATCAAAGCTTACTTACAGCTCCCCAGAGCATATCGTCGTTAGTAACGTCCTTCGTCGGCTTCTAGTGCCAAGGCATCCACCGTGCGCCCTTAATAACTTAATCTGTTATTAATAATGTGATGTCTGCATAAATGCAGACGCGCGATTTCTAAGAATTCAAAAAATGAACTCACTCGGTATTGCTTGGTAAAATCTTTTTCTTCTTCATTGCTTATCTAGTTTTCAAGGTACAATCTGAATGCATGGACCACAGGTCCTATGAACATTCAAAACTGAATACAATATGTCAGACGTTAATCCCTAAGGGATATCAAGTATCCCTTTTCCGTATAATCCTTAGAAAGGAGGTGATCCAGCCGCACCTTCCGATACGGCTACCTTGTTACGACTTCACCCCAATCATCTGTCCCACCTTCGACGGCTAGCTCCTAAAAGGTTACTCCACCGGCTTCGGGTGTTACAAACTCTCGTGGTGTGACGGGCGGTGTGTACAAGACCCGGGAACGTATTCACCGTAGCATGCTGATCTACGATTACTAGCGATTCCAGCTTCATGTAGTCGAGTTGCAGACTACAATCCGAACTGAGAATGGTTTTATGGGATTGGCTTGACCTCGCGGTTTTGCTGCCCTTTGTACCATCCATTGTAGCACGTGTGTAGCCCAAATCATAAGGGGCATGATGATTTGACGTCATCCCCACCTTCCTCCGGTTTGTCACCGGCAGTCTCTCTAGAGTGCCCAACTGAATGATGGCAACTAAAGATAAGGGTTGCGCTCGTTGCGGGACTTAACCCAACATCTCACGACACGAGCTGACGACAACCATGCACCACCTGTCACTCTGTCCCCCGAAGGGGAACGCTCTGTCTCCAGAGTTGTCAGAGGATGTCAAGATTTGGTAAGGTTCTTCGCGTTGCTTCGAATTAAACCACATGCTCCACCGCTTGTGCGGGTCCCCGTCAATTCCTTTGAGTTTCAGTCTTGCGACCGTACTCCCCAGGCGGAGTGCTTAATGCGTTAGCTGCAGCACTGAGGGGCGGAAACCCCCCAACACTTAGCACTCATCGTTTACGGCGTGGACTACCAGGGTATCTAATCCTGTTTGATCCCCACGCTTTCGCACCTCAGCGTCAGTTACAGACCAGAGAGCCGCCTTCGCCACTGGTGTTCCTCCATATCTCTGCGCATTTCACCGCTACACATGGAATTCCACTCTCCTCTTCTGCACTCAAGTCTCCCAGTTTCCAATGACCCTCCCCGGTTGAGCCGGGGGCTTTCACATCAGACTTAAGAGACCGCCTACGCGCGCTTTACGCCCAATAATTCCGGATAACGCTTGCCACCTACGTATTACCGCGGCTGCTGGCACGTAGTTAGCCGTGGCTTTCTGGTAAGGTACCGTCAAGGTACGTTCAGTTACTAACGTACTTGTTCTTCCCTTACAACAGAGTTTTACGATCCGAAAACCTTCTTCACTCACGCGGCGTTGCTCCGTCAGACTTTCGTCCATTGCGGAAGATTCCCTACTGCTGCCTCCCGTAGGAGTCTGGGCCGTGTCTCAGTCCCAGTGTGGCCGATCACCCTCTCAGGTCGGCTACGCATCGTCGCCTTGGTGAGCCGTTACCTCACCAACTAGCTAATGCGCCGCGGGTCCATCTATAAGTGACAGCAGAACCGTCTTTCACTGTTTCACCATGAGGTGAAACATATTATCCGGTATTAGCTCCGGTTTCCCGAAGTTATCCCAGTCTTACAGGTAGGTTACCCACGTGTTACTCACCCGTCCGCCGCTGACTTCAAGGAGTGCAAGCACTCCTGTCTGTCCGCTCGACTTGCATGTATTAGGCACGCCGCCAGCGTTCATCCTGAGCCAGGATCAAACTCTCCATAATAGTTTGTCTGATAAAAGCTCGTTGACTGCTTAAGCCAGTCACTCTGAAAGTACTCATGTACTCAAATTATTGGAATTAACGTTGACATATTGTCATTCAGTTTTCAATGTTCATTTTGGGGTTCAAAATTCATTTTAGCAGATGTTTTAGCTCTCTGCAAGAATTAATACTACCTTATATACTATAAAGTGTTTCAACCACTTTCGCAAGTATCAATTTTACACTTTGTAGCAACTTGTTTGCTGTTGTTTACTGCGTTATTGCTGTCGTTTTCAGCGACTTTTATATCTTAACAAGGCTCTATATTAAAGTCAACACTTTACGACAACTTTTTTGCAGTTTTTTTAATTCGTTAGTAAACCGTGTGTACATTTATCGAAATAGTGTCTTTTAACCGTAAAAAAGGCATCCCTGAGCATTGTCAGAGACGCCTTGATAGCTTTATTCTACTTTTTCTTGTTCTTTCTGGCTGAGACTTTTGTATTCTTCACTTGCACCTTTTCTTCCGGTTTAATTTCGCCTTTCGCTACTTTACGTGCATAACGCTCTTGTCTGGATGCCTTATTATATTTCGGCAGCACAAGCAGCTGATAGGCATTACATAATAACAGCGGGAAAATAGTGCAGTATAACCACGTTGTATCCTCTACTCTTAAAAAAGGGATGAGTTCCACTGTTGTCATTACAATCATAAAGAACATCGCCGGAATCACAACATTCGTTTTCGTCAGCTTCACTTTATAGTAACTGACAATGACAGCCGCTATCAGTATTAATATTGGAATCCAGATAAAGTGCTGAATATCGCCGGCATGTCTGCCGAATCTCAAATAACGGAAATAGATCAGATCAAACAGTGCAAAAATGGTGATGACCGCCTGAATGGGATTCCACGCTGAGCGGAATATACCTGCTCCCAGCTGATGAATAAATAAATAACTGAAATATGCAAGCTGACTGATTGATGCAATTAACAGGCCATAGCCGATAAACCAGATGAATGCTGCTATAAAGTCGCCGAACTGTCCTTTAAATAAATAGACAGTCAGACGGTCATATCCAAATATGAGGCTGACAAGCAGCGTTGCTATCAGTCCAAGCAGCAACGTCATCCCATAAAACTTACCTAAATTTCTTATTGTCACAGCTCTGCCTCTCTTACTTCTCTGTTTTCTCTATAACCTTCGCCGCCATATTTCTGTAAATAATGCCGAGCGGATGGTCCGCTGCATAAACAGATGGGGCAAAGTCATATTCATTCCAGTCAGGCTGTGCAAGCGGCAGCTGACCGATCAATTCTGTATTCAGCTCGTTAGCTAGTTTCTCACCGCCGCCTGTACCAAAGACATATTCTCTATTCCCGGTTTCACGGCTTTCAAAGTAAGACATGTTCTCTACAACGCCGAGAATGTCATGATTAGTATGGAGCGCCATAGCACCGGCACGCGCAGCAACGAATGCTGCAGTCGGATGCGGTGTTGTTACGACAATCTCTTTGCTTTTCGGCAGCATCTCATGCACATCAAGTGCCACGTCACCTGTACCCGGCGGCAGATCAAGGAGAATGTAATCAAGCTCGCCCCACTCTACTTCCCGGAAAAAGTTGTTGATCATCTTGCCAAGCATCGGCCCGCGCCAGATGACCGGTGTGTTTTCCTCGACGAAGAATGCCATCGAAATAACTTTGACACCGAAACGTTCAACAGGCACAATCATCTGCCCGTTGATTCCTGGACGTGACGTAATACCCATCATATCCGGTACACTGAAACCGTAAATATCCGCATCGACAAGCCCGACTTTTTTGCCGAGTCTTGCAAGTGCGACAGCCAGATTGACAGAGACCGTCGATTTACCGACGCCACCTTTACCAGAGGCGATTGAGATAAACTCTGTATTCTTCAGTTGACGCTCAATCTCTGAACCTGTCTCTCCGCGGAACTGTTCAAGTGCTGCATCTTCCAGCTGTTCAAATCTCAAACCGACTGTACGCGCACCATTAGCTTTCAATGTTTCCACGATCTTAGTCTGCAAGTCAAGCTGCGGCTGCCCGCCAAGCTTTGCCATAGCAATCTTCACACTGACATGCTCTTTCTCTTCTTTAATAGTGACTTCTTTGATGCCGCCTGTTTCTTTCAATGGAAGATTGATGATTGGATCTGCGATTTCCCCAAGCAGATTTGTTGCCGCTTCTATAGTTAACACATTCATACGCCCCTTTAATTATTCATTACTATAAGGATAACAAAAAACACGTCCTTTGTATAAATGTATTATATGACAAATTTTTAACTACTTTAGGATTGAAAGAGTATAATTAAGGTTATTAACAACCATACTCAGACAATCAGGAGGAAGACGATGATACTCAACCACACAATCATGCAGTATTTTGAATGGTACACAAACGGCGACGGCAACCACTGGAATCGACTGAAAGAAGATGCAGCAACACTGAAAGAACGCGGTATAGACGCCGTATGGATTCCCCCGGTCACTAAGGCTGACAACAACCAAAACCCGGGTTACAGTGTCTATGACCATTTTGATATAGGAGAGTTCGACCAAAAAGGCAGCGTCCGCACAAAATATGGCACGAAAGAGGAATTAAAAGCAGCGATTCAGGCATGCCACGACAATGACATTAAAGTATATGTTGATGTGGTTATGAACCACAAAGCTGGTGCTGATGAGACTGAAGTGTTCCAAGTAGTTGAAGTAGACCCGGAGAACAGAACCGAAGTGATTTCAGAACCATTTGATATAGAAGGTTACACGAAATTCACTTTCCCCGGCCGTAACGGTAAATACAGCGACTTCATCTGGAACTATACGCACTTTAACGGCACAGATTACGATCATGCGACCGGTAATACAGGTGTCTACCGTATTCTCGGAGAAAATAAAGGCTGGAATGAAAATGTCGATGACGAAAAAGGTAACTTCGATTACTTAATGTTCAGCAATATCGACTACAAGCATCCAGATGTCAGAAACGAAATGATTGAATGGGGCAAATGGCTGATAGATGAGCTTGGTATTGACGGCATGCGTCTTGATGCGATCAAACATATCGAAAGTTACTTCGTCCGTGACTTCGTGCAGGCGATGAACGAACATACGGATAACAACTTCTACTTTGTCGGTGAGTTCTGGCGCGCTGATGTTCAGACGAATGAAAGCTTCCTTGTCGACGCTGACTATTCTCTTGATTTATTCGATGTCGCGCTCCACTATAACTTAAAAGAAGCATCAGAAGCAGGTGCGGCCTATGACTTAAGAACGATCTTTGACAACACGCTCGTTAAGGAAAATCCATTAAATGCAGTGACATTTGTCGACAATCACGATTCTCAGCCGGGAGAGGCACTTGAGTCGTTCGTCAAAGACTGGTTTAAGCAGAGTGCCTATGCGTTAACTTTACTGCGTTATGACGGCTTCCCGGTCGTCTTCTACGGTGACTACTACGGCATCGCAGGTGACGCGCCGGTTGAGGGCAAACAGATGGCTATCGATCCACTCCTCTATGTCCGTAAAAAGAAAGCGTTCGGTCAGCAGGATGATTACTTTGACCACGAAAATGTTATCGGCTGGGTAAGACGCGGGGCGAAGGAAGTTGATCATTCCGGCTGTGCAGTCATCATCAACAGCGGCACAGAAGATGCGGAAAAAATAATGTTCGTCGGTAAAGAGCGTCAAGGACAAGTGTGGATTGACTACACGAACACACGTGACGAGGAAGTCATCATTGACGAAGAAGGAAACGGCCTGTTCAAAGTGAATCCGGGCAGCGTCTCTGTCTACTGCCAGAAAGAAGAATAACAACAATTCACGAGAAAAAGGTGACGGCGTATAATAGCCGTCACCTTTTTCATATTGTCAGTCATCATTCTTCTGATTTAAATTCTCACTGTCCGGATAAAACAGTTCTGTCAGTGCATAAAGTATGCCGATGATCACTAGAATGACAAAATAATTGATCTTAATATATTCGTAATTCAAATGCACAAACAAATAAAAAATCGTCGTACTGATAAACACAACTAATGAATGAAACTTAAACCCTTGCAGCAACGAGTGCTCAGGATAATTCTTTTTCAGCTCATCAAAAATAAATTCGATGAATACAAGAAGAAAATAGCCGGTCAGCATATAAGAGCCATAATAGAATAAATTATCTACAAAGCTCTGATTGTAAGTAAACTCAGCCAGCTTCCAGTAAATCAAAATACGGCTTAAACCAAATAAACCGAAAGCAACCATTACTACAAAGGTGATGCCGGACAATAATACGATAGCTGTGATCATCAGCAGTGATAGCAGCGTCCTGCCATTGACTTTGAAGCCCTTCACTCTATCCCTTCTTCCTGAATCTGTTGACGCCTATATATTAACATAGTCTGACGTTTCTTAATAAATAGTACTATACACAATATCTCCGTCAACGACAGTCATAGCGACTTTAATTTGATGAATATTAAACGGGTTGATGGTGAAAGGATCCGCCTCGAGTATGGTGAAGTCTGCAAGGTAGCCTGCTTTAATGAGCCCGTTATCCGGACGTTCTGCTACAGTCGCTGCAAGCTCCGTATACAGCCTGACAGCATTGAAGACCGAAAGTGCTTCGTCCATCGTATACTGCACTGCAGCGTCAAACGGCCGGCGGTTCACCGCTGCATCTATTCCGACCAGTGGATTGAAGCTCTCAATCGGTGCATCTGAGCCGCCGCCGATAATTATGCCTTTATTAAGCAGTGTCTGCCAGGCATAAGCGTAAGTCAGCCGCTCTTCACCAACCCGCTCGATTGCCCATGGAAAATCTGATGTCAGAAATGACGGCTGCACGTCACAAATAATCGGCAGCTCCGCCATTCTGTCTATCAGGTCTTCAGCAAGAAAACTCACATGAATGAGCCGGTCGCGTCCTGACCGCGGCGGATACTTCTCAACAGCATCAAGCACCATTTCACAGGCACGGTCGCCGATCATATGGACTGCGACTGTTGCACCGTAGCGGCGTGCTTTCTGCACTTCTGCTTCCAGTTCCTGCTGCGTATAGATCGCAAGTCCTGAAGTTTCCGGCGCATCGCTGTACGGTTCACGGAACAGTGCTGTTCTGCCGCCGAGCGCCCCGTCTGCATAAAACTTCATTGAATCAGCTTTTATCCAAGTATCATACGTATAGTCGGATGCCATCAGTTCCTCAAATATAGATGTATGGCGCAGCAGGTTCAGCCGCAGCTGCTTCTTACCCTTGCCGAATGTATGTTGATAAGCGCGGAAAACATTATGAAAATTATTATAATAACCGAGGTCTTCTGTATGGATGGCGGTCAGCCCGACTGCATGCATAGCGTCTGCTGCCCGTTCCATGTGACGGGACAATGATTCCTCCGTCTCATGCACGCTTGCATTGACGAACAGTTCCATCGCATTGTCGTGCACCCAGCCATTCAGCATTCCATCCTGCCGCTCAAAATGCCCGCCTTCCATATCTGCAACGTCTTCACTGATCGCTAAAGCATTAAAGGCCGCACTGTTGACGATAGCTGCGTGACGGCAGATGCGCTTTACAATCACTTTATGTGACGTTACTGCATCCAGTTCCCTGCGTGTCAGCTTATGATTCAGCTGATTGTCATCGTAGCCTTCGCACACAAGCCAGCTGCCCTCAGGTAATGCTTCCGCGGCAACTGCTATCTTCTTCATGACGTCATCAATCGAGCGGTCATCTCTGAAATCAATACCACCGAGCGCCATACCTGTACCGACGAGATGAATATGCGTATCAATAAATCCAGGAAACATTACCCGGCTCTTTAAATCAATGTATTCAGCGCCATCAATCTCCGGTGTCTCCTCAAACAATGCGACAATCCGGTTACCTTCCACACCGACAGCAGCAACTGTTCTGCCTTCTTTGTCCATCGTGTAAATCGTACCATTATAATAAATCTTCATATGTGCCCCCTAACAAAAAAAGATATACTATCGCTAGTATATCTCTTAATGATTGAACTGACTATAACGGTAAACCTAATGCTTCAAAAGTGTTGCCGCCACGTATATCACCTGACTCAAAACCTTGATTGAACCATTTCATCCGCTGCTCACTTGATCCATGAGTGAATGTATCTGTATTGACGCGGCCTGTTGCCTGCTTCTGCAGTGTATCATCGCCGACAGCCTGTGCTGCTTTGATCGCTTCTTCAATGTCGCCTGCTTCAGTGACACCCATCTCTTTCTCATAATGGGCATACACACCCGCATAATAATCGGCCTGCAGTTCCATTGCTACAGAATATTTATTAAATTCTGTTTCACTTAACTGCTGTCTCAGACGATTGACTTTGTCAGCGACTCCCAGCTGATTCTGCACATGGTGACCTACTTCGTGCGCGATAACATAAGCCATCGCAAAGTCACCAGGCGCCTGGAATCTCTGATCCAGTTCATCCATAAATGATAAGTCAATATAAAGCTTCTCATCCGCCGGACAGTAGAATGGACCCATATCAGAGCTTGCATTACCACATCCTGTTTGAATACCTTGAGAAAATAAAACCATCGTCGGCTCTTTATATGTCAGACCTTCCTGCTGAAATAAATTATGCCATACTGTCTCTGTATCTTTCAGAACAACACTTGCAAACTGCTGCCGGTCGCTCTGACCGGATTCACCCGTCTGCTGCTGTGTCTGCTGAGGCTGCTGTTGACTAGAAGAACCGCCGCCGAGAATATCAGAGGGATTGCCGCCCATCAGCATATAAATAATGGCAATTATAATCCCGAGACAGCCGACACCGCCACCTGTTGCCAATCCGCGGCCGCCACCGCCGCCGACATTTTCTACATTGGAGCTTCCTTGCCTACCTTGCCATTCCATAATGTATCCCCCTATAAAATAAGCTGTTAATGAATAACTTATTGTTTAATACCCATTATAGAATAATTATTATCATCTAAATCTATAAAATTTAAAGGAGAGCCAGCACTTAAACGGCTGCCTCTACTTTATTAGTCTTGAAATGCTTTAATTTTATCGATGGACGATAAGCCTTTCGTCACTAAATACTGGCCACCGAGATGCGCCTTAATGACAACGAGTTCATTGTTCGTCTCTTTGCCATACACTTTCTGGACATAATATTTCGTTACAGGTTTCTTTAGTTTCTTATCTTTTTCCTTCGTCACGACGTCTTTCATGACAAAGCGTTCCGGCAGCCATATATGATTTTTGTATGACGGATAAACCTTCACATGAAGCGGATCACCATCGACAAGATGGTCGGCCTTGTTAAGAAACCCGCTGTACTGGAATTCTGAAGCTTCGGGTTTTTTCGTTTCAGGCTGCTCAGTCGTCGGCTGCTCAGTTTCAGGCTGTGATGCTGCCACCGGTAAATTCCCTTCAGCCAGATGTTCCACTGGCGTTTTGCTGATCGTCTCCAGCTGTCCTTTAAATGTCTCACCTTTTACTGCAGAGCTTGTCACCTTCAGCTTCATATTAGGCTCAAGAAACTGCATGTCATAACGGTTGGCAGTTCCATCTATATAAAGTGCATCCATACTTAACGTGACGACCGGCTTGTACTGGCTGCTGCTTGTGAATGACTGCAGTTGTTCCTCGTTGACGGAAAGCACTGTGCCGTCTGCTCCTGCTTTTACCGTCAAGTCATCAATCTGCTTAACGATTCTCTTCTGTCTCTCCTTAAGAATATCGATGTTATTCTCAGCTTTCGTCAGTTCGGAGTCCAGCCAGTTCAACTGTGCATTAATTGTTGCGGTGTCCCTCGCAGCAGCTGTCAGTTTCTTGTCCTCATAAGCTGCAATCTGACCTCTCACCTGCTCTTTAGCGACCCGTCTATTATCCAGCTGCAGTTCAACTTCTGTCTCATCGTTGTTCAATCGTTCATCAATATAGGTGAAGAGCGGATCCCCTTTTTGGACTTTATCTCCTGTCTGCACGTGCATCAGTACAGGTTCCTTCTGCGAAGCCCGCAAATAATAGAAGCCGAGCTTCTGCCGAGCTTCTGCCTTAGTATTGATGACATGATTCTTCATCCGTTCATCAATATCGAGCGTGTTATTCGCATTCATTGCCCGGAACGTCATAAAAATCCCGCTTATGATGATAAGTCCAAGTATTACAAGTGTTAATATTACCGGCCAGAACCAACTCTTTTTCATATACAGCCCTCTGCATCATATTTTTTCATTTAGTGTAGCAATAAATCATAGTGTTATTATTAAGTGACGCTAAATTATTTGTAAATTATTTGATGAGTCGGTCATCATCTGACTTAATATGTGAATTGAAGTCTTTCATATTCTGACGTTTGACTGACTGATGATAACGGTAGAGCAGCAGCAAAAAGACAAGCCCTACCAATAAAGACACATAGCCCATAAAAGTCAGTTCACCGCGCCCGGCTCCTATAATATAGTAATAAGCAAAATAAAAGTTGAGCAGTGCGATGACGCTCATCCCGATATACGGATACATCCAATCACCTACAATATCCCGTTGTCTAGTAATGCCTGACGTGCCGTCTCTATGCTGTCTCTGCCTTCTTTATTTTTCAGCGAACTGAACTCTGAATGTCGTTCAACTTGTAATGTGCAAAACGACTGTGCATACTGAAAAATATCGAAGTAGAACTTCTCAAATTTCAACGTCTCTTTCTTCACAACTTCGAAGTCTTCATCAAGCTGCGCCAAATTCTTGATTGCTAAGTGGTAGGGCAGCTCTTTCTGTGACGCTTCCTGCAGAAAGTCCAGTCTAAAAATATGGATGCCGATGTTGGCGTTCTTGAACGTATTCTCCATACCTTCCGGCAGTTCTGTGTATTCCATCACACGCTTCTTATCATCGACCATAATGACGCGGCCGACACTTTCTGCTTCAAGCGGTGCGATGGTCTTTGTTGTCACGTCTGCATTTGATTCGACAGCAAGACCACATAATACAGGGTCCAGCACTTTGACCAGCACATTATCAATGTTATTTAAATATACGTGAGTGACACCTTGTTTGTTCATTCTATTATATATGCCGGTAGCAGCCATCGCCTCAAAGACACCACCGTTGCCGTTCGGTGCTGTCAGCAATGTGCTGCCTGCGTTCAGCAGCAGTTCCCCTGCCGGAGATAATGCGACAATATTCGGCTGCTTGAAGAAAGTAACTGCTGAATCCGGGTAGCCGAAATAATCATGACGGCTGAAGAACTCAATTGTTTCGTGATGATTAATGTCACTTGTCATAACATACCAGGGCACAGTGACGTTCAGCTGTTCATTCAGGCGGAGCAGCTGATCGGCCTGCATCTGGAAGAGGCTGATGCCGTCGAATGAGAAGGTTCCTTTCGGCCCTTTATGAGCAAGCCGTGTCCCTTGTCCACCGGCCATTAACAAAGCGGCAAACCTGCCTGCCTGAATCGCCTCAAGTCCAAGCTGTTCAAGTTCCTGAATGCGGGCATCCGACATATCGCGCTTCACTTCAGCTGCTACATCTGTCACTTCGCCTGCTGGTGCTGCCACATGACGATTCACATATACTTCTTCGTACAGCGCTTTGATTTCTTCTAAATCAAGCGCACTGAGTTCCTGTTCAAGATTATTTTTTTCACTTTCAGACATCATGGTCATCATTTCAGTGATGAGATGATGATGATATTTTGGTAAATCCTGAATATTAGCCATAGTTTCTCCTTTGAAATACATAATTTCTCTTCCATTATAATTTGTTTAAGTCGTTAGTGCATTATAAATGTATCCACTCGAGTGTCCGGTGGAATATTTCTGTATAGAGCAGATAAGCGGTCAGCAGTGAAAACGTCGTCGCCAGTGATAAATCCATGGCACCGCCGGTCTTGAAAGTCAGCGGCAGCGTCACTTTGTAATCGAGCGGAAACAATAAGGCCACTCCTCTCGGTGTCATCATATCAAGCAGAATATGGCTCGCTATTCCGAGCATCGCACATATGATATAAGTCAGCTCAATGTTGCTGAGCGTCATCAGCACCGCAATAATAGCCATAAACAACAAAGAATGCGTGAGCGTCCGATGCCCGAAGAAAAAATTAATCAGTCTGCTCAGCAGTTTGAACTCCCTGCCGATCTTGCTGCCTGAATGGCAAATATCAGGGACCAGGCTGAAAACACCGGTCGTTCCGATCATTACGGCACTTGTGCCGATATCATGTGATGTATTAATCGCATAGGCGGTCCCGAGCAGAATGCCGAAAGCCGCATGAGTTTTACCTGTCATAATCGATTCCTTTCCTGACAATAAAAAATCTACTTCTTCGCTGATTGAGGAGTAGATTTATTATTGGTTTTAATTAAGGGGCCACGTCGGGTTGAGGTGCTTCTGTCGACAATCCGCCCGGCTTTATTATCTCTGTGGAAACCGGCTGCTCTGTCGCCGCCTCGCTCGATGGAGACTCAGTCGTCGGCGTTTCAGTTGCAGGCTCAGGCTGCTCTACTGCTTCACACTGCTTGTGCTGACAAATGTAGCCTTCTGCCGTCAAGTTATTCCACGCTCTTGAATATTCCACTGAATTTTCGATGTCAGTACATGTTTTAGTATCAGCCATACTTGCCTCTGTCAAACATGATCTTGCTTGATTATATTTATCAGTATCCAGCCCTTCAGCCGTGCTTGATTTTTTGCGTCCACGTTCTTTAGCCGCTTCAATCTTCTTCCGGGCATCATCTGATTGCTTGACCTTCACTTCTACTTTAGGTGTTTCTGTCGTTCCGTCCGCGTTCACAGTTTTTTTGTCTTCAGTCTTTGGCGTGCTGTTACAGGCACTAAGTAAGACTGATAAACTTAACAGCAGCAGTATTAGTTGTTTCATCAAGTCTCTCCTAACATACTGTATTTATCTATTATACTGATTATCCGGAAAATGTGAATTTATTTTTAGTACACCTCACTATATCTGTTATGATAATAGCATTACTAAAGGAGTGAAATCATGTCAGAACAACAAAAAGGTATCATTTTTGCGGCAACCAGCTATCTGTTATGGGGTATACTTCCCTTTTACTGGCGTCTTATCGGCGGTATCGGTGCCTATGAAATTCTTGCCCACCGGATTATCTGGTCATTTGTCTTTATGGTTATTTTAATTGTGGCACTCGGAAAGACGACAGCGCTCAAAGTTCAGACGCTTCAGCTGCTGACGAACAAGAAAACTGCCATCAGTCTATTTGTCGCAGGTGTCGTCATCGCTTTTAACTGGGGACTCTTCATCTGGGCGGTCGCCAATCATCATGTGCTGCAGGCAAGCCTCGGTTATTATATCAACCCCCTGATGAGTATACTGCTCGGCATGATTTTTATGAAGGAGCGCTTTTCAAGAGTAGAATGGACTGCCATCATACTGGCAGCGCTCGGCGTTCTCTATATGGCTTTGTCCATTGGTGAGATTCCTTATATCTCGCTGCTGCTGGCTGTATCATTCGCCCTGTACGGGCTGATTAAAAAGAACGTCAAGATGGATGCGATGTTCACGATTCTTCTTGAATGTCTGGCCACACTGCCGTTTGCGCTTGCGGGGATATGGTACTTGAAAGCTGTCGGCATGAGCAGCTTCGGCTATAACAAAGACAGTGGCATTCTGCTGTTTTCAGGCATATTGACAGCTATTCCGCTGATCTTGTTCACAGCAGGCGCCAGACGAATTCCGCTGTCACTGATCGGCTTCCTTCAGTATATCGCTCCGACGTTAATGTTCATTCAAGGCGTCTTCCTCTATAATGAAGCATTCAGTATGACGCACCTTGTCACTTTCGCCTGCATCTGGTTAGGTCTTATCATTTACAGCTGCGCTAAATATCAGCAGTACCGCACGCAGCGAAGACTATCGGCGTAATAGAGGACATCATTTTGTGCTTCAATTACGTTCAAAAAAAGTTAAAAACGTTTAATTTCGTTTAAGCGTGTCACTTAAATTGTAAGCGAATGCAAAATACAGTATATTAAAGCTATAAAAATGATAAGGATGTGTTTAGCAATGGCAATGAGAGTAACTAAGAATGATAAAGAAGTAAGCATCAAATGGCGTGTAGCAGATATCGTAATTCCTAACGAGGATATCGTAAGTGTTAAAGAAGACACTAACATTTACGCGAGCACGAACGAAGACGAAGCTAACGTTGTGAGAATCGGTTCTACTTTCGGCAAAACCAATCGCATTCTTTTAGATACTAAAGATAAACACTACATCATTTATACGCATAACGACAAAAAGATTCTTAATGAATTAAGCAAATAATTGACGGCCATCCATTATGGATGGCTTTTTTTGCGTCGTTCATTCATATGATTAGTGTTTTGCCGCCTACTTTTGATACGATGAGACTAGCAGAAGGAGGTTGAACATGGAAAACTTATCAGGTAAATCAGCATTGATCACCGGCGGCTCGCGCGGCATCGGCCGTGCAGTCGCACTGAAACTTGCAAGTATTGGTGTCAACATCACGATTACGGGACGTAACTATGAGTCACTGCAGGAGACATTAGCTGCCGCTGACCAGTATGATGTGGATGCGGCAGCTATCGTCGCGGATATGAAGAACAAAGATGATATTAAAGCGGCTGTCAATCATACGATTGAAACGTTCGGCCATATTGATATTTTAATCAACAATGCCGGCGTGATGGACAATGCATTATTTCTCGATACGACTGAAGAGATGTTCCGCGATCTTTTTGAGACGAATGTCATGGGGCCTTATCACATGATGCAGCAAGTACTGCCGCAGATGATTGAACGAAAGACCGGTGATATCGTCAACATCGCTTCTATGTCTGCCGTCAATGCCTCTGAGCAGACAGCCGCTTATTCAGCGACTAAGTTCGCACTGACGGGGCTGACAGAAGGTGTGATGAAAGAAATGCGCAAACATAATATACGTACATTCACTATCAATCCATCTGCTGTGCTGACAGACTTAATCGGCGAACCATCACTTGAGCGGGATACAATGATCCATGCAGAAGATGTCGCAGATGTCATCGTCAGCCAGCTGCAGCTGAACCGCAGAGTTTTCGTGAAGACCAATCAAATTTGGGCGACAAACCCACAGCAGAAATAATAGGAGGAACTTTATATGTTTATCGTCACTAACCGTATCAAAATGAAATCCGGCTTTGCGGAGAAAATGGCACCGATGTTCACTAAAGGCGGCGCTATCGAAGAATTAAAAGGATTCATCAAAATTGAAACATGGTCTGTCCAAAACAATGAACATGACGAGCTTCATGTGAACACCTACTGGGAAACACTCGAAGACTTTGAAGCGTGGAAAACATCTGATGCTTTCAAGCAGGCGCACAGTCGTCCATCAGGCGGCGGAGAAAAAGGCGAATCACCAATGCTCGGCTCAGAACTCGTCATCTCAAAACTTGAAACAAAGTTAGAGAAATAATTCAGTTTTAGACTGATTATAATAAAAAGTGGCCTTCAGATGCTGTCTGAAGGCCACTTCTCGCTCAATTTCAGAGATTTCTTAGAATTTTGGCCTTCAGATGCTGTTTGAAGGCCACTTCTCGCTCAATTTCGGCGATTTCTCAGAATTTTGGCCTTCAGATGTTGTTTGAAGGCCACTTCTCGCTCAATTTCAGCGATTTCTCGGAATTTTGGCCTTCAGATGCTGTCTGAAGGCCACTTTCTGTTATATTATTGCTTTAAACATAACAAACTCCCTGCAGACAGCTTCTGCAGGGAGTTTTCTTACGCTTAATTTTTGCTCGGACTATAAAATGAAATGCCCCATCAAGACGATAATCGGTAAGATGATAATCGTTCTAATCAAGAAAATAGCGAATAACTTAGGCAGGCTGACCGGAATTTTAGATCCCAGTATAACGCCCCCTACTTCTGATAAATAAATCAGCTGTGAAATACTCAGTGCTGCTACGACGAAACGCGTCAGTTCACTGTGTACATCAGCGATTAAAATCGCCGGCAGGAACATGTCGGCAAAACCAATCAGAATAGTTTCTGAAGCTGCTACTGCTTCTGGTACATTCATCAGCTGAAGAATCGGTACAAATGGTGCACCGACCCATCTGAAGAATGGTGTATATTCAGCAATCATCGTTGCCAGTGTTCCGATACACATAACAACAGGCAGCACCGCAAACCACATATCCATTACGGTACGTGAGCCGAGTGTCAGCAGGCCTTTAACATCCGCGCCTTTAATTCCACGTTCAACAGCGTTTTCAAAACCATATGTAATCGCATTATGCGTATCAGGTGTTACTTCGCTTAAGCGTTTTGTGGACCCGTTAGAGTAAGAATCGGCAATTTGTTTAAGCGGCCAAATTCTCGGTGTAATCATTGCTGCAACTAAACATGATACAATGACCGTGAAATAAAAATAGAAGAAATGATTCATTAAGTCTACTTTTTTTGCGATAACGATAGCAAATGTAATCGATACGACTGAGAAGCTGGTTGCAATGACTGTCGCTTCACGTCTTGTATAAAATCCTTCATCGTATTGTTTCGATGCCATCATGACACCGACTGTGCCATCACCGACGAATGACGCCAAGTTCTCAACCGCTGAACGACCCGGCAATGTAAATAGTGGTCTCATCACGCGTGAGAACATCGGGCCGATAAATTCAAACAGTCCGTAGTCCATTAGTAACGGCAGGAAAATGCCGGCGAAAAAGAAGACGGAGATTAAAGTCGGCAGTAAGCCGTTATAAATCAGTCCACCTGTCTCTTCTGTATTGATCCACGGTACATTCAAGTTAAAGTAGATGATGGTCGCAAATATACCACCAATGACGCGGATGAGCAGCCAGATCCAGTTCACTTCAAACAGATTTTTAAAGAATGACGTTTTCGCATTGCGTGTCAGTGAAAAATAAATCGTCAGTAAAATTGATAAAATAATAACAATATAAATTAACGTCGGCATAAATCCACCAATCAGATTTTTGAATTTATCCGCAAGCACTGCAACTGGCAGACTTGTTTCACCATTGATCTTCAATGGCGTCATAAAAAGAAATATCCCGATCAGAGATGCGATGATGAACTTCCATAAACCTTTCTTACGTTGACTCTCTGTATATTCGTTCATAAAATCCTCCAAAATTTATTCACTTTAAGTAATAAAAATACATTAACATGTTTATAATAACACATTAAAAGTATTAATATGCATTATTTTAACTAAATATTCTTTATCCATTTAAAGTGTTGTTCATACACTTACCATGAATGATTATACATGCAAATGAAACCGTTTACAACACAAAATAAACTGAAAATTAAATGTTTGCATAATAATATAACGTTTTTATAATGACAAAAAAACCCGGATGGATATGTTTCAATCCATTCGGGTTTAGAGCAGGAATCATTAATTGATGTGGACATCCGCCTGTTTGTAGTACAGATTTTTCGGCGCAATGTTCGGATGTAGTTTCAGGTTACTTTTCACGAGCTTCCAGTCGTTCTTATAATAAAAAGCATTGGCGCGTACATCATGAACATCTGCTGTTAAGTAGTAACGTCCCGGTTCGGCAGTCAGTGCTGCCAGCAGAGCAGAGCCGGTGCCATTCTGCCGGTAGCCCTGCTTCACAGCCATTGAAACGACTTCAAATGAGCTGTTCAGCACTTGCTGCTCATCAGCAGTGATAAACTGATCAATCAGTCCGCGATAAAACTGGTCCGCAGCGCTCATATAGCCGAACAGAAATCCGGTCACGATGCCGCTATTTGTGCTGACCAGACATCTGAATCCTTGAGTCTCACTATACTTCTTCATGTCTTCACATAATTGACGCATAGAACGCTTATCATCAAAGTTTGCGAGATGAAGTGCTGCAATGTCTTCAACATAATCGGGTAGTTCAACATTTGTTAGTTCTTTAATCATCCCTACCAATCCCTTCGTCAAACGATATATTAATCTTCAAAGATGATAGATTCGAGCATCTCGATTTCCTGCACGCTCATCTCTTCTCCAGCGTTTTTGAAGTTCTTCTTCGCCAGCTTGAAGTGCTCTTTTGCCTCATTCTGGTTGTCCTGTGCTGCATTCAGTTCACCGAGTGCCCGGTGGATGGAACCAATGCCAAGTGCGTCTCCTGCTTTTTCTGCAAGTTGAAGCGCCTCTTTCAAAATTTGTACAGCTTCCGTGTATTTTCCTTCCTGCATATAAACGTAACCGAGCTCATAGCGATTGACTGATTTGAGTAAGTCATCGTCAGCGAAGTCAGTGCTGATGATAGCTGCTTCTTGTGCAAAATAATCTTTTGCTGCTTCAAACTCACTGTCCATGCGGGAGACAATGCCGAGTTCATGAATAGCTGCATACTTGTCTTCAGCGGACTCTGCCCCTTCCAGCAGCCGCTGATATACTTCTTTCGCTTTTTCCAGGTTGAGCTTCAATGTATAGAAGTAACCGAGTGCGCTTAAATATTGAGTATAATCTTCGTCTTCAGGCTTGACATTGTTTTTCAAAGTCGCGAATAAACGTTCCGCTTCTTTCTCGTCTCCTTCATGAAACGCTTCAAATGCCTGGTCGATCGTCGTATTGATATCCATAGTATGTCCACCCCGTAAAATTAGTTGTTACTTAAATTTTAAACCGTGCAATATCGAAAGTCTATTATAAGCGATAAGTTTAGTGAATATTCTTGATAATACGTGTATTATTGTACTTCTGGCAGTATTTGTTATAATCATCATACGACTGAACAGAGAGGAATCATATGTCATATACTAAACTATTTACATTTATACTCAGTATTTTCGTCGTCGGCATGGTGGAGCTGATGATAGCCGGCATTTTGACGCTTGTCAGTGATGACCTGCATATATCAGAAGCGCTCGCAGGACAGCTGGTGACAATCTATGCCTTTACTTTTGCGTTATCAGGCCCGCTGCTTGTCAAACTGACCGAGAAGTATAACCCGAAATGGGTGCTGCTCATTACAATGGGTGTCTTTATAATCGGTAATGCCATTAATGCCGCCGGACCGACATTTGCAGTCATTGTAGTCGGCCGCATCATCGCCTCGGCTGCCGCTGCGCTCATTGTCGTCAAGCTGCTCGCACTCACCGTCGTCTTAAGCCGGCCGGAAGTCCGCGGCAAAATGCTCGGACTCGTCTATATCGGATTCAGCGGTGCCAATGTGTTCGGCGTACCGATCGGCACTAAAATCGGTGAACTCTTCGGCTGGCGTGCAACGTTCTGGATGATTGTCGCTGTCAGCTTCATCGCTGCAGTACTATTGATGTTCCAGCTGCCGAGCAGAATCGCACCAGTATCACCAGCAACTGCCGGTAAGGTGAAATCAAAACTACTTTATCCGAAAGAAGCAGCTAAATATATTTCCATCACCTTTTTAATACTAGCAGCTAACTCAGCTGTTTTCACATATATCAGTCCCATAATGATCAACGGCGGCTATCATTTATCAGAAGTATCCATCGCCTTATTTATCGCAGGTATCGGCAGCATGACCGGCACAAGCCTTGGCGGGGCAATGACTGATAAACTTGGCAGCCGAAAGTGGCTGCTGCTCAGTATAGCTATCTTTATTCTATCCGTGTTACTCCTTAATGTGACGTTACCTGTCTACTTGCTGCTGCTGCTTATTATTCTGACGTGGAATTTATCAGAATGGGGGACAAACCCCGCCATCCAGATGGGTATCATCAATCAAGTAGAAGGCGATACGAGTCAGATCATGGCTTGGAATATGTCAGCATTAAATGCCGGCATCGGTTTCGGCGCATTAATCGGCGGTGTACTGGTTGAATATTTCGCACCGTCATTCAGCACTTATATCGCTGCCGCACTCGCTATTATCTGTCTGTTAATAGCGACGACTATTAAGAGATAGTCAGTATTATATCGGAATTTTGGCCTTCAAACTGGTTTTGAAGGCCACTTCTCTTTAATTTTCGGTGATTTCTCGGAATTTTGGCCTTCAAACAGCTCCTGAAGGCCACTTCTCTTTAATTTTCAGCGATTTCTCGGAATTTTGGCCTTCAAACAGCTCCTGAAGGCCACTTCTCTTGTCACTTTAAATAAGATAACAGCAGTTCTCTATCTTCCTCAAATGACAGGCTTAAATTCATTAGTCTATCGTAATCTATCCAGGCAATGTCATGAATCAGCTGGTCGGGATCATGAAACGTCCGATCGCCCCCTGTTATTTCAACTAAATAGTAGTTGATCGTCACTTCAAAGTCTTTAACAGTCGTCTCTTTAGTCTTCACAAAGCTTTGAATGGCTGCATGATAACCGGTTTCTTCATATATTTCACGAATGCAGCATGCTTCAAATGTTTCTCCTGCTGCTAAGCCGCCTGACGGAACAGACCACAGCTTTTCTTCGTCGGCTGTTCCCTGCAGGACCATCAGTAATTTCTTGTCCTGTAGACAAATGCCGGCTGAACCTTTAAATGCTTTCATGCCATCTCCTCCTTTCCTCTATACTACCAAAAAAGCACACCCTTAAAGAGTGTGCTTTTGTCATATTATGCTGTTTCTTCGTATACCGGCACCCAGCCTGCTTCATCCACAAAGATACGGACGGCAACGACTTTGCGGTTGTCTGCCAATGTAAAGTAATGACGGATGTTCGGTGGTACTGAGATTAAATCTCCTGGATTTAAATGAACTTCAAAGAACTCACCGTCTTTGCCCTGGATGACAAAGACGCCGTTTCCGCTGACAATCAATCTGACTTCATCATCCGTATGATGGTGTTCACGATTGAAGTTCTCGAGCAGCTGCTCGATGTTCGGTGTCGCTGATGATAAGCTGATGACGTCACTTGCCTTATAGCCGCGGCGCTCGCTGATATCCGCAATTTCTTCTTTATATGTATCAAGGATCGTCTGTTTGTCTTCATCTGACAGCTGATAGTTCTCGACTAATGCTTCCGGCAGCTTTGTCGTATCCCACTGTTCGTAGATCACTTCATTGTTCTCCAAAAATGATTTAACTTCCTCAGGATTTGAAAATTCTCTACCACTTTGCTGTAATTTTATTGTTGTCATTTAAATACACTCCTCTGTTATAGTAGTTGGCTTGATTTAACTTCAGTTGGTAATCGAATAAAAACTCTGCCGCTTCCAGCAGCTTGAAAGCTTGCGCGGCATCTTTCCCCCATACGTTGATGCCGTGGTTCCATATGAGTATGGCCCCTTTATCACCACGAATATGCGGTTCAAACAATGCGGCCAGTGTCGGAATGTCGGCTGGATTATCGATGATCGGAATCACAAGTTCGTCTGTCTCCTCCCACAATCCGAATGCTTTAATCAGCTCCTGGTTTTTGAAGCGGATATTGCCGTGCGCTTTATAAACGCTGGAGATAACATTGTTGTTGACTGTATGTACATGTAATGAACAGCCGGCGTTTGTCTTCTCAAATATCTGCAGATGAAGCAATGTTTCCAGCGATGGTCTGAGAGAAGTATCAATCGGTTCGCCGTTATTAGTCACATGGACGAAGCTGTCGTCTGTTGTGTCATATTTGTCGATGCCGCTCGTCGTCACGAGCAGACTGTCTGAATCGTAGCGGACTGCAAGATTGCCGCTTGTTCCGGGGAACCAGCCTCTGTCAGCGAGCCGTTGTTTGACGGCTGCAAGCTCGTTCCACGGTTGACTGCCGATAATCACTTCATCACCTCCTTTAATTGAATCGTTATATCATCAAATGTCTCAAACGGATAGAAAGCTAAATCATGGGCTTCAGCATAATCCGTCAGTTTGTCTGTCGTAAATAACAGCGCCGCTTCATGAGCCGCCAGCCGGTCTGTCAGACTGTCGCCGATGACAATCACGTCACTCGCCTCATGATTCACCGCGCGCAGTATCGACGGCTTGCATGTCCCGCATGCTTGACTGTCACATGCCTCGTCGCATGGATGACTCCAGTTGACCGCCATATAATCGCCTGACATATCGACGTCATTCGCAAATACTTCTGTCACACCGCGGAAGCGGCTGAGTATCGGATCGATGAAGAAGTGCATGCCTCCGCTGACAATATAGAACGGAATATCTTCAGCCCGAGCAAAATCCAGCAGCTCCTGAAATCCTTGACGGACCGGAATTTCATTGACGGCATAGTCAATGATGTCTTCTTTCAGTGCCGTAGGAATGAGGGCAAACAGTCTAGTAACTCCTTCTTGAACAGAGATATCATCTGCAAGAATCTGTCTGATGATCGGTGCGCTCTCGTCAGGGACAAAGCGCTTCATAATAGAGACGATTGTATCTTTTGTCGTCACGGTGCCGTCAAAGTCACAGCAGATTATGAACCCCATAATGTCACCGCCTGCTCGTAGGCACTGCCCGTTGTACCGCCGTAATACAAGTCAATCGCTTCAGTAAATGCAAGGCCACCAGCCGCGGCACCTTCCGGATGACCATGAACGCCGCCGCCCGCATTGATGACTTGATCCACTCCGTAGCTATCAATCAGCTTATTGACGAGTCCCGGATGAATGCCGGCAGACGGTACAGGAAATGCCGCGCTAATCGGCAGCGTCTTCACACATTCAGCAACAATCGCTCCGGCTGTCTCCTCAGATAAAGTTACCGAGCCGAACGGTGCCGGAAAAAGCACTAAATCCGCACCAGCAAGACGCGTCAGTTTCGCGAGTATCAGCGGATAACTCAGACCGTAATCCGGACTGCCGGCAATCGCACCGCTGAACGCCGGATGCGCCATAAGCGGCACGCCGAGCTCAAGTGCCCTCAAACCTTTCAGTACATCAAGACCGTAGCTGTGCACATTGAACAAAAATGCCCGTGCGCCGAGTTCAACCCCGCGCCTTGCTTTTTCCGGCAGGTCGAACACTGGTCCTGATAAGTTCACGGCATAAATAACTTTCCTGCCGGTCTCCTGCTCCACTTCATCAAGTACACGGTTTGCAATTTGAATGCGCTCTTCAAACGGCAGTTCAGGCACGTCATACAAAATTTCATCGTCTTTAATCAGATTGACACCACCAAGTGCCTGAGCACGCAGCTGCTCCTCAAAGAACACTTTGTCCCGGCCGATGATCCCTTTAAATATACTCATCACAAGCGGCCGGCCGGCTACCCCGAGTAATTCTCTAATGCCTTCAATTCCGAATGCCGGCCCTTTGAAATGACGATAATAATCAGCTGCAAATTCAAGGTCTATCAGCTTCACTTCACCGTCCAGTGACAGCTTGCCGAACACTGTCGTTATAATAGAAGAAAAGTCCGGAGTGACATTGGATTCCGGATAGCCGATAACGACTTCCAGTAAATTTTCTTCCAGTACTTTCTTCTCGATGACCTGACCTTTGAACCGTTCCAGATGGTCACGGTCTTCAGCCGTCAAATCCGTCCAGCTGCCCACTGTCAGTCCGATCGCCAGCTTCTCAGCGACTGCGTCAATCTTCGATTCAGGCTGCCTGATGTGGTAAGTTGCGTTGATGGTCATGTCGTAATCTCCTTCTTCTCAAATAGCTGAATGATCGTTTCTTTATTTGCTTTGATAATGCCATGTTCTGTCGCAATGCCGGTGATCAATGTATGCGGTGTGATGTCAAAGGCCGGATTATAGACGGGAACGTCAGGGATGCTGAGTGCCTGCTCATTGAACGTGGTCACTTCTACGCTCTGCCGTTCTTCAATCGGGATACGACTGCCGTCAGCGAGAGAAATATCAAACGACGGGGTCGGCGCAGCGACGTAAAACGGCACATTGTAGTAGTTCGCACAGATGGCGAGCGGCATCGTGCCGATTTTGTTCACTGTATCACCGTTAGCCGCAATGCGGTCACAGCCGACAATGACTGCATCAATCTTCCCCTGCTGCATGAGTGTCGCAGCTGTGGAGTCCGTGATAGTTGTCACATCGATGCCCGCCTGACTGAGTTCGTAGGCAGTGAGTGCACCCTGCAGTCTTGGTCTCGTCTCGTCAGAGTAAACTTTAATGTTCCAGCCGCGCTCATGTGCGAGATACATCGGCGCTGTCGCTGTACCGTATGCGGCTGTCGCCAGTGCACCGGGATTGCAGTGTGTGAGCAGGGTTACGCCGTCATGCAGCACTTCAAGCAGATGTTCACCGATGCGGCGGTTAATCTCCGCATCTTCTTTAAAAATGTCGTGAGCCGCCTGCTCCAGACGCTGAATCGTTTCTGCCGGATTGTCACTCACGAGCGGCTTCAGCCGGTTCAATGCCCACATTAAATTTACCGCAGTCGGCCGTGTATGCCAGAGGCGGTCAATGACATTCTCCATATAGTCCGTAAAGTGCGCGTCACCTGCAAACTGACGCGCTCCAATGACAGCACCGTATGCAGCTGTCATACCGATAGCGGGTGCACCGCGGACGATCATCTCTTCTATTGCCCGGGCAATCGTTTCGTAATCCGTGTAATCACGGTACACTGTCGCATGCGGCAGCTTCGTCTGATCGAGCAAAGTCAGCACGCCGTCGTTGTAGCTTAATGCATTGATGTTCATGCGACCTGCACCTCATAATCGTTATAAATGGAGAAGAGCGATGGATAGACTCTCGCTTCTTCTGGATACTGCACTAAAAATTTCGCGAACTTCAGCAGCTGCACTTCTTTCTGCAGACGGACGTCAGCAGAAAGTGATGTGATGTCACTGACTTTTGCGAGACCGACGATGCGTCTGATGATTTCCAGGCCTGCGATGACGTGTGCATCCCGTTCTATTTCTCTTATGTAACTTGCAAACACTTTCTCCTGCTTCAGTGAGACGTCACGCGTTTTATCTTTCAGAAGTTTGAGCGCACGACTTTTGAAATAGGCCTGCACTTCATTGATGACTGTCTCGATATAATGCGCCTGCGTTAAATCATGCTGTGCTTCGGCATGTGCATAGGCGAAGAAGAGGTGCGCAATGACATTGCCGACATCATAACCCGCCGGCCCGAAGAAGCCGAACTCCGGATCGATGACTTTTGTGCTGTCGCGATTTACAAACACTGACCCTGTATGCAGGTCGCCGTGGATCAGCGCTTCTGCTTTGTTCATAAACTTCAGCTTCGCCTGCGCCACTGCGACTTTCAGTTCTTCGTCGTCGTACAGCAATGACTGAACAAACGGCGCAAGCGTCTCGGACACTTCGTTACGGTGATTGTTATCATAGAACGGCTCTGTATAGACGAGGTCTTCTGATATTTCGCATAGTTCCGGGTTGATCATCTCCTGCTGCAGTGCTTTCTTTTCTTTCGGGTGAAGGACAAAGTCTGATGTATTAATCAATGTCTCTGCAAGGTAGCGTCCTAAGTCTTCCCCGAGGTTCGGAAATGAATCGCCGGTGTTCAGCGCACTGCGCAGTATTTTATGGTCGGCTAAGTCCTCCATAATGACGCATTTCATCGTCTCGTCTACTAAATAGACGGTCGGCGTTAAATCCGGCACGAATGAACCGTGAACTTCCAGCAGCTTCCCTTCGCGTATCGTGCGGTCGGTCGACAGTACAAATTCATCCGAAATACGTGCTGTACGGCCGGAATGTTTGACGATGACGGACTGCCCTTTACTGTCTTCAACACGGAAGACGTAGTTCAAATTACCGTCACCGATTTCCGTCGCAATGAGCTCGTCGCTACCGAAAAATTCGGTTTTATGGCGCACATAAGCTTTGACCGCTTCCTCATCCATTAGAAAATACTCTTCAAACTGACTCATTTCTTCACCTCATCTATTTTTTTGCAACAAAAAAAGACGTTTTCCCTGTCTCACAGAAAAACGTCGCCTTTAGTATCTCTACTTATCTTTCAGTACATGCGTACTGTAGGATTTGGCACCTTGTCCGTGTCGGCAGGTTGCTGGACTTCATCGGGCCTATCCCTCAGTCACTCTTGATAAGTTATTTAATTGGTTGATAGATAGAATCTTACAGCATAGTGAAAATTCCGTCAATTGCTTTTTTTCAGAAAGCTATAAATATTATGATTAAATATAGCCGTAATAGCAGCGAGTCACATTCGGCACCTTCACTTTTCCGTCTTCAGCAAACTCATGAAACATCTTAGTGAGTGCCTGCTCGAAAGCCGGATAATTCTCGTGGGAAGGCTCTAAAGAATAGCTTGCCGAGACACAGCGGCCGACAAATTTCTTCAGCGTGTAATCAAGCGGATAGTCAAATTCAAACAGTTCAAAGTCACCTTCAAAGAAATCGCTGATGACTCCTTCTCCGCTGTCTTCACCCCCGCTGAATCCCTTGAAATCCGGGCAATGCTGCTTGAACACAGCATGCGTCTTCTTATTGATTGGTGCTTCTTCTATACGCGAGTTCCAGATGAGACAGACCGGACCATTGCCTGCTAAAATACGCTGACATTCTTTTTTGAAGTGATGTACTTCAAACCAATGGAACGACTGAGCCGCCGTAATCATATCGACGCTGTTGTCGTCAAGCTCTGTGTGCTCCGCAGGGCGCTCGCTGATGGACAGCTGACCGCACATCAGACCATCTCTCAGTTCATTGGCCATCGCCTGGTTCGGTTCAATCGCAATGACATGACAGCCGAGGTCGAGCAGCTTCTCCGTGAACTTCCCGGTGCCCGCTCCGATATCCGCGATAACCGTCTGTTCAGTGATTATAAACCGGTCTTTCATAAAGGCAAGCAGCGCATCTGGATAAGACGGTCTGCCCAGTTCGTATATTTCTGCTTTATTAGTAAACAGTTCGGTGTTATCCACATCTGTAACCCCCTGACGCTAAATAAAACGCTGTGTAAAATGTCCCTTCCCTTGTTCCATGTCTATCATACCATACGCCCCGTTAATGATCGTCATCTGCGGCGGCTTATGGCCGAAATCCACATCGTAAAGCACAGGAACATTTAACGTTGTCGCCATCTCCCGGTAAACGTCCTCATACTGATAGCTCTCTTTTATTTTCGGTTTGCCGACCCGGCTGAAGATGATACCGGCGCAGTCTTTAAACCAGCCGGCATACATCATCTGGACAAGTGACCGTTTGAAATCGACTGTGTCGAGCTCGCTGTCATCGATATACCATACAATGGATTCATTATTAGTATGATTCTTCTTGAATGCTTCAATATCGCCGTATTCCGTGCCGATAAGATGGCGGAAGCAGTCGATACAGCCGCCGAGCATTCTTCCCTCCATATGCATGCCTGACACTTTCTCACCTGCTGCATCGAAGCCTTTCCATTCCGTCTGTTCAGACAGCTTAAAGACCATGGACGTCGGATTTTCATGATCCCATTCTTCCTGATATAGTTTGGATGACACCTGCTCGACCGAGTCGCCGGATTTCGTATTTAATACTTGCAGCCACTTCGCCGTCACTTCATCCATCGCTTCACCGCGCAGGTCGACGATATTCGCCATATGGGCTGTCGCAATGCCTGTCTTCAGCGTAATCGGCAGCATGACGGTTGAAATATCTGAGTAGCCGGTCAGCCATTTGGGCTTCAGCTTGCTGAAATCAAGATGTTCCAGCATCTCCACCGCAAGATGACCACCCCACGGCGGCATGATGATGTCCACTTCATCGTCGTTCATCATCGCTATCAAACCTTCAGCCCGCTCTTCACCGGAACAGGCCCGCGCATTCTCCTGCCCCCATATCTCCGCTTTCTTCTTAATCTTGAAACCACGCTCTTCCATCCGTGCAAATGTATTTTTAAACAATGTTTCTGTCTCGCGGTAGATGCCGTTTGAGACCGGTGTCACACCGATCACATAATCCGGCTTCATTTCAGGGTATTTCATCGTCATCATCCTTTTTATCATAATCGATCCTGAATCATGCCAATAGCACTTAAGTATGAATAACTGACGACCGGGCCGATAAACTTGAAGCCGCGCTTTTTCAGGTCCCTGCTCACCGCTTCAGAGAGTTCATCCTTCACCGGGACATCTGCTTCCCGTTCGTAATAGCGGACGACAGGCTCGTCTACAAACGCCCATATATAGTCTGAGAAAGAGCCGAATTCCTGCTGCACTTTCTGAAAGGCCCGCGCATTGGTCACGACGCTTTCAACTTTTGCCCGGTGCTTAATCATATCCGGTATGTCCAGAATCGTATTAAGTGTATTATCATCATATTTCACTATTTCAGCGACCTCAAACCCACTAAATGCAATTTGCATCGTTTTTCTTTTCTTCAGCACCGTCAGCCATGACAAACCGGCCTGAAATCCTTCTAGAATCAGCAGCTCAAATAACAGCCGGTCAGCAAAGACCGGCCTCCCCCATTCCGTGTCGTAATATTCGGTCAGCAAAGGATGTGCATCTGCCCAGCTGAAACGTGTCATAAATTCACCTGTTTTCTTCAGAATTTTCCAGTGCTTCACTCAGCAGCTGGAATGCAAGCAGCAGCATAACAACAAAACAGAGCGGAACAACAAATGTCCACCATGAACTATATAACTCTCTCATATGATAGCCGAGCAGAGAGGACAGCTCTCTGACAGCTGGTTTTGTCGGTGGAGAAGGACAACCCGGTCCAAAGCAGACGTCCGTCCCGCCAAAAAATATCGCTAAAAATGAAATGTGAGCCATGACCATAATAGATTGATAAACCAGCCGCGTAAAGATAATCAGCAGCCGTGATTTAATATTCGGTAATACATGATGCCACAGTAGTCTTATCTTCCCTGCGCCGAGGACAAAAGCTGAATCAATGAAATCGCGTTTCAACAGTTGCCTGATTTCATCTCGAATCACGATTAACGTTGTCGGCAGCAGCACAAGTGCCAGCACGACTGTTGTATAAATTACGCGTGTAGTTCTACTGTACACAAAACCATCCAGTGTCTCGACGACTACCGGCTCAAGCAGAATATAAGCAATAATTGCCTGGGGAATAAAGTAATAGGATGTTAAGACTGCATCAGTCACGAAGTCAAAAATTCCTTTCTTAAAACTCAGCCACGCACCGGCAATAAGAGCCAGCAAAAAACAAAAAAGTGCAATACCAATCACAAATAGTAGCGTGATACGCAGACCGGCCAGCGCTTCAAAAAATATATGATAACCATCAGCATCTGTGCCAAACCAAACATCTCTGCCCGGTGCAATCGGGCTTCCAGCTTTGATGTCACCAGCCGCCGTCTTCAAATAAAAGGTCTGCGGCACTTGTCTGTTCAATACATCGAAGTAGATAACACTAATCGCAAAAGGAATAACGATAAAAACAAGAGACAGCAGCAGTTTCATGTGCTTCTTCATAACGATACTCCAGTGAATCTTTCAATAAAGAATTTCAAGCCTATGAACATCATATAAAGCGGGATGAACATAAGGATAAGCACTGTCAGTATAATTTCAGGCTGATGATAAGTATAAAGAAAAGACGTCGCTCCAAAAATTCCGAATAGAATCTCCATGACAAACAGACTGGATAATGTCATCCATACTACTTGTCTGAAGTTAATATAATAAATAGAAGCGATATTAGGCATAATATGCTTAATAAGAATTTCAGTCTCTGATAAGCCTTTCCCTTTAGCCGTCATGACATAACTTTCACTGCGTTCCTCTTCGATAGCCTGATCGAGAATTTTGTAGAACTGAACAAAGGGAACGATCGACAGCAGCACAGCCGGCAGCAGTATAATGTCTTTATCGACAGTTGAGGCAACATCAATAACCAATAGACCTGTGTGTTTATAAGTAAGGATGACTAATAAGATAACAATCGGCATAATGAAAATATCCGGCAGGTAACCAAGTACTCTAACAATCCTCGTCATCAGCCAGTTCAACCATTTCACTCGTTTGGCGATGGCAATCATTAAAAAACTGAGAACAATAGCGATGATCAGCGCGAGTATAAATATCTTCATCGTGTTCAACCACGGCTGAATGATGAAAGGAAAGAGCTTCCTCTCAATGAATCCACCCGCAATCTGGAAGTGAAAGTCATAAATATGAATCAGATTTCCGGCCAAATGCGCGAGACTCACTATATAATGCTGGACATTTAAGCCCACGACTGTAAACAGTTGAGTGAACGTCGCAATAATTATAAAAGAAATGAGAACAGTAAGCAGACGCAGGCTTTCAACTATCAGCTGTTTCATATAATCCCTCCCACCCTATTATATAATGAATATTCAGATAATTACTATATTTTCAGAAAAATTCATAAATAAAAGCAGCTTACGCCGCTTTTATGATTGCTGCTATTTTTTTGTAGTAGTCAGCTGCATGCGGGACAAAGTCTTCCATCCGAACTAATGTCTCGTCGCCGGTCATGACACTGATTCCTTCTAGTTCATCCAGTTCCATATTGAAGAGCTGCACGATTAAATGTTTCTCGAAGCTGATCAAGTCACATACTTCCTGGTCTTCAAAATTAATCTGCTGCAGTTCGTCGTCTGTCACATGATACGTATGGACATGGGCAAACTCGCGGTCGATATAACGGTCAATTCCTTCGATATCTATTTCAGCCTTGATGATTTCCGCCAGCTTCAACCGGCTGGTATCCGGTTGAATGCCAAGTTCTTCTTTAATCTCACGGTAAGCATCCTGTATCGTTTCGTCGCTTGTGAGATGGCCGCCGACTGAAATATCAAGCATGTCCGGGAAGTCTTTCTTATCTTCAGCACGCCGCTGGAAATACACGAAGTTCTCATCGAAGAGCAGGCACTGAAATGTTTCGTGCCATTCTCCTGTCCGGTGCACTTCATCCCGGTCCATCACGCCTTTATAATTACGATTCATGTCGACAATCGTTAACTGCTCTGTCATATGATGACCTCCTTATTAAGTCTCAATACTCGTTACCTGTAGACGATTAACCCGATAATGATTCCTGTTACAACGATCAGCCACGGTGCAATTTTGAAGTAGTGCAGCATGATAAAGAGCAGTGCTGCGACTAAAACATCAAGCGGCGCTGTAATGGTATGCGTGATGATCGGTGTGATCCATGCTGCTGCCAGTATACCCAGCACGCCGGCATTAATCCCCTTCAATGCACGGCGCATCACTGTATTTTTGCGCATCTGCTCCCAGAACGGCAGACAGCCGAGTATGAGCAGGAATGCCGGCAGAAAGATGGCGAACATTGCAAACAGGCCGCCGAGCAGCCCTTTGATAACAGCTCCTAAGTAGGAGGCGAATGTAAACAACGGGCCGGGCACCGCCTGCGCAAAGCCGTATCCCGCGATAAAATCATCCGCCGTCATCATTCCGGGTACAAATTCCCGTTCAAGCAGCGGCAGTACAACATGACCGCCGCCGAACACAAGCAGCCCTGAGCGGTAAAACTTATCGAACATGTGCAGCCAGTCATTATCCACTAAGCTGGTGACAAGCGGCAGCACCAGCAATATTGTCAGCAGAACTATAAGACTAACTATTCCCGTTCTTTTCGAAACCGGTACTAAGAAGCGGTCTGATTGTTCATCTCCTGCCGCTTTAAACAGTATAATACCGCTAACGCCTGAGATAATGATAATGCCAATCTGGGTGAACGCAGTCGGCAGCAGCAGGCTGACGAAAAGCGCTGCTGCTGCAATAATAACTGCTGCGATAGACGTCATGCTCGTTCTGCCCATGCCGAGCAGTGCATGCAGCACGACTGCGACAGCGACTAGTTTTAACCCTTGGATCCAGTCAAGTGACACTGAAAATGTATGAATGAGATAGACCGCCGCAATTAACAGCAGTACTGACGGCAGCGTGAAACCGAGAAAAGCAAGTATCCCGCCGATGATTCCACCGCGCATCATGCCGATGGCCATCCCTACTTGACTGCTGGCAGGCCCCGGCAGAAACTGGCAGAGGGCGACCAGATCCTGATACATCTTATCGCTCAGCCATTGCCGCCTTTCTACATATTCATTCCTGAAATAGCCTAAATGTGCGGTCGGCCCGCCGAATGACGTCAAGCCGAGCTTTAACGCCACCATAAAAATTTCTATTAACCGGTTCATACGTTCCTCCTGAAGCAATGATTACTCCTATCATACTATGTTTTAGCAGTCTGTAATATTACAATACTATTGAGAGATTGTTGAGGACTGCAGCCGGGCGACGACTAGAAAATAGCATACATGTGAGAGAAACCAGCCTGCAGCACCAATAACAGACAATGGAGATAACGGCCTTACAGCAAGTGCTGCCAATATAAAGTAGAGCGCACAAGTGAAAATTAGGATGATGATAAGTGCCGGCTTATAGAACCTCTCATATTTCCGGGCAATGACTAACAGCAGCATGTAAATAATAACTCCGGTTATCATATGATAAGCAGCTTCTTCAGCGAATGACGGCTTCCTCTCCCTATAATCAATCATGAAATCGACATTCAACAGTAGTTTGGTCAGCTGCGTATGAAATAGAGCGTCCCATAGCACATTCAGCAGCAACAGGAAGACCGCAGTGCCTATGCTGTAAAGTCCATGCTTCATTTCTTGTCCTTCTTTCTCCATTGATAAGGTTCTGATTCCCAAAGCCATCTAATAAACGCATAAAAGAATATAAGAATGATATAGACAAGCAGCAGCCATGGATTGTCCTTCACATCTTTCCCGTTACTCAACAGTAAAAAAGTAATCAACAGGATACCAGACATTATAAATTGTTTTTTCAGCATGATTGCTCCTTATCAGTTTTCTTTCATCGTAATGGAATATCAATAAATTTACAATAACTGTTATTTTAAACAGAGATTTTATTATCTCTCAGCGCTATACTATTGTCATTGTGAAACTATTAGCAAAATAGTCATGCTTTCGTCATAAATTTACTCCAGATAAAATATTTTCTCTAAAAATATGTGCGAAGTTTTAAGTTATCTTATACAATAAGACAATAGGCAAAAAGTTAAACGCTTTCAAAATAAAGCACTGCCCTATTTATCATTCTCGAGAACTCAAAGGAGTGATTGCATGGAAGATACAATATTAATCAAATCATATAAATATCCTAACAACCCTCACGTTGAATACAAAGGCAAACTACTGGATGAAACTTCTCATTACTGGCTGGTTTACTGCCCGAAATTCAATGAACTTAAGCATTTCATCAACGAACAGACGTACATATCAGAACATGCCAGTCTGCATTTCTTCTCAAAATATCACGGCTACACCGTGTCTATCTGCATCGATGATGACATGAAACCGCTCAGCATGTTCTGCAACATCTCCACGCCATGTAAAAATGAGAACGGCAATATCACTTATATTGATATCGATATGGATTATGTCAAAACAAGCGAAGGTCTCTGGTTCCTGAAAAATCATGAGATGTATTTAAAGAACAGCAGAAAATACCACTATCCTATTCAGCTGACTAATTTCGCTGTTGTGTCATTACAGGAACTGAAAAACAATATTACAAACGGTGTCTTTCCGTTCGGCGTCCAACAATTTGATACAGTAAAGCACCTTATCGCTAAATAAGGTGCTTTCTTTAATGATGATGGCTGTGCGCCTGTTCCTGATGGGTGCAGATAATCGATGCTGCGTGCTGCGTCGTCGTGCATTCCACTTGGATAGTCGTATGGCCGATATTCTTGTGCTCCAGTCGATGACTGATCTCTTCCTGGATCATTTGACTTTCCTGGACAGTCATCCCGCCATCAACGACAACATGGCAGCTCAGTGCATTCTGTCCGCTCGTAATGCTCCATATATGCAGATCATGTAAAGCTATTACACCGTCAACCTCATTAATCGTGCTGATGACTTCATCGATATCGACGTTGGCAGGTGTCCCCTCCATCAAAATATGGACAGCGTCACGCGTCACTCTGAAGCCGCTGACGAGCACTAGTAAGGCAACGATGATACTGGCAATCGGATCAGCGATACCAAGATTAAAGAACATAATGAGCAGTGCTGCGATAATCGCACCGACAGAACCAAGCAGGTCCCCGATGACATGCAGGAAAGCTGCGCGGATGTTCAAGTTCTCATGCGTATCACCGCGCATCAACAGCCACGCGACAAAGATATTGACGAGGAGACCGATGACAGCGATGATCAGCATGCCCCTTGATGCGACTGCCGGTGGATGCTGGAAACGGCCGACCGCTTCTACTAATATGTATAGTGATATACCGATCAATGCAACGCCATTGACTACAGCAGCTAATATTTCAAATCGCTTATAGCCATATGTCTTCGTATAATTTGCTGACTTCGTACCATAAACGAGTGCCATCAATCCTACACCGAGCGATATAGCATCAGACAGCATATGTCCCGCATCTGACAGCAGTGCAAGACTATTCGTCATAAACCCGCCGACTGCTTCAACAATCATATAGGCGGTAATAACAATAAAGCTCAGTAACAGTGCCTTTTTATTTGCCGTATGGGCATGGTTATGTTCACCTGCCATACTATCACCTCTTATCTCTCGAGCCTGCAGTCCATGCCGGCATATATACTTATTTCAACCAGCCGCGCAGAAATTTCTCTACTTTTGCCGCTTCATCAACGACATCTTTAATGCGGTCTACTTTCTGCTGGTCCGTCACAAACGCTGAGACAATCCCGGTATCAAGAATCGATTTCACAGAATCACTGACAGACTCTTTCGGTACATGCCCGTCAGTTGTCACTGTCTCATCCGCGACTGCACTGACTTCTGCACTGCCTTTTTTATTTTTATCAGAATGATTTTTCAGTAGTGCGGTCGTCGTCGTTAAGAACACTGTCGCAAGACCGCTGTATTTCTGCAGCTGATTCAGCTGTTCAGTCACCTGATCGCGACTTTCTAATTTTCTCACATAGCCCATGACGTCTTTCGTGATATAAATACCTGCTCCAATGCCAAATCCTAGTCTCAGCCACTTTTCCATATGTAATTCCCTCGCTTTTAGTTAGTTTTTCAGTCGTTATGTTCTTATCCTCTTTACCCAATAAACCGTTTTTTATACGCATCCGGCATTATTTCGCATGACTTTGGTGCGAGCCGGTGGCGGTATTTAGCGATGATTTCATAAAGTGCATCTCTTAACACTTTTGGTACAAGCCGGCCGGCAAAGGCAAGTTTTCTGCAGCCGATTGCGGCCAGAATTTCGATCACGGCATCTGATTTCGTATAACTGTGCCGGCCGGCAATCAGCATGACACTGTCAGCCGTGCGCACGGGCAGGCTCTGAAAGAACGCCGAGTACTGATCAGCAAACAACAGCCGTTCATTGCTGTCATGTTTCAGCAGCCAGCGGATCCAGTGCTGACAGAACCCGCAGTCACCATCATAAATCACAACATTCATCGCTCTCACCTCTATCAGTTTATCATATACTTTACCCGTTATATGTTTCAACAGCTACGTTCAGTGGAACTATAATTGTAGATTTAAACTATAAGGAGCGATGACTATGAAGACTATTTATGAAACGAGCGCGATTAATACCGGCGGCCGTGCAGGTGAAGCCTATACAGAAGACGGCAACTTAAAAGTCAAGGTCGACAAACCAAAGGAAATGGGTGGTACAGCGACGACTGAAACGAATCCGGAACAATTATTCGCAGCGGGTTACAGCACATGTTTCAACAGTGCGCTTGAACTCGTACTGAAAGCAGCTCATAAAGATTATGAATCAAGTCAGGTCAAAGCAACAGTCCGCTTAATTGAAGACCCAGATGACAAAAACAGCTTCAAGCTCGATATTGATTTAGCAGCAGATATTAAAGGACTATCACAGGCCGATGCAGAGAAATTCATCAAGATTGCTCATAAGCACTGCCCTTACTCAAAAGCGCTGCACGGCAACGTCAATGTGAACTTATCAGCGACAGGCACTGAATAATCAAGAATGGACGGTGTCATATGACACCGTCCATTCTTGATTATTCCACCCAGTTCCCTTGACGGAACACAGGGACAACTTTACCATCTCTTGTGATGCCGTCGATATCGAGTTCTTTGCTGCCGATCATAAAGTCGACGTGTGTTAAAGAGCTGTTCAAGCCGACTGCATCGCGCTCTTCCTCGGTCATCTCGTTTGCTCCGGGCACTGGTCCTGGATAAGCTTTGCCGAGAGCAACGTGGCATGATGCATTCTCATCGAACAATGTGTTGTAATAAAGAATACCGGAGTTCGAAATCGGTGAATCAACCGGTACTAACGCTGCTTCTCCTAGTCGTCTTGCACCTTCGTCCGTATCCAGCAGTTCTCTCAGGGCATCAAAGCCTTGTTCTGCCTCAAAGTCAGTGACTACACCATCTTTAAAAGTCAGCTTGAAGTGATCGATGATCTGCCCTGCGTAACTCAGCGGCAGCGTATTGCTGACGACACCGTTCACCCGGCGGTAATCCGGTGACGTAAACACTTCTTCTGTCGGCATATTGACTTTAATATCAAGGTTACCGCGGCTTTTATGGCCGCCGCCTGCAAACTGTGAGCCGTCAATCAGACCGATTTCAAGGTCAGTGCCCGGTGCCGTATATTTCAGCCGGTCAAAGTTGAAATCACTTAACCATTTAGCACGTGACTTCAGAAAATCACCGTGGGCATTCCATGCGGCTACTGGGTCTTCCTGATCCACCCGCACTGTTTTCAATATATTTTCCATCAGTTCAGCTACTGCTTCTTCCTCTGCTAAGTCAGGGAAGACAAGCTTCGCCCATTCTGGACCCGGGTAGCCGACGATACACCACGGCTGGTCATGACGCATGCGTGAATCACTGAGTTCCTTTGATACTTCACGGCCGGCACGATTAGCTGCCGCAAGTTTTTCAGGAGCAGCATCTTTCAGGCTTTCAGGAGATGTCGCGTGAATAAACAGCATTGATACTTTTTCCTGCAAGTAATAGTCGTTTTTCACTTTTAAATAAGGTGGTAAGTCTTCAATAGTTTCGATAGACTGATATTTCATATGGTCCTGCTGAAGCGTGCTGTCAGACAGCTCAACAATGACTTTCTTCGCTCCAAGCTCATAGCTCGCTGTTGTAAACGCGCGCACTAAATCAAGTGCACGGACGTCTGACAGCACGACGACTGTTTCGCCCGGCTGCACGTTCAATCCGACTTTCGCAATGACTTCAGCATATTTTTTGATCTGTTCAGTAAACTGTTTCATCCAATCACCCCAGTGTTTTATTATTCACATTATATCGGAAGCCGAAGTAATTTGTAAATGAATATACTATTTAATCTTCATCCGCTGCAGCCGTAAAGCGTTCAGCACAACAGAGACTGAGCTGAATGCCATCGCAGCACCCGCTACCCACGGCGCAAGCAGACCAAGTGCTGCGACAGGGATACCAATGACATTGTAGCCGAATGCCCAGAACAAATTCTGCTTAATGTTGCGCATCGTCTTCCGGCTCATAATGAGCGCATCAGCAATACTGTTCAAATCACCGCGGATCAATGTAATATCGGCTGCTTCCATTGCAACGTCAGTCCCTGTCCCGATTGCCATACCGATGTCCGCTGTGGCAAGTGCCGGTGCATCATTAATACCGTCGCCGACCATTGCTACTGTCTTGCCCTCTGACTGCAGCCTGCGCACTACTTTCGCCTTGTCTTCCGGCAGCACATCTGAAATGATCTGATCCACACCTACTTGTCTGCCGATTGCTTCTGCTGTCCTCTTGTTATCTCCAGTCAGCATGATGACTGCCACACCGAGAGATTTCAGGCGTGCCACAGCTTCTCCCGAGGTTTCTTTCACTGTGTCAGCAACCGCGATCAGCCCTTCGAACTTATTGTCGACAGCAATCAGCATGACTGTCTTACCATCTGCTTCAAATGCATGCATCTGTTCCAGCACGTATTCATCGACAGAAACTGATGCCAGCAGTCGCTCAGTGCCGATGATGATTTCACGGCTGGCGATGACTGCTTGAATACCATAGCCTGGGATTACTTGAAACTGGTCAGGCTTAACTAATGTCAGCTCTTCCGCTGCTGCTTTGTTGACGACCGCTTCAGCAAGCGGATGTTCCGACTGCTTCTCAGCAGAAGCAGCAAGTGTCAGCAGCTCTGCATGCGGCATATCGACTGATATGATATCTGTCAGCACAGGCTGACCATGCGTCACTGTCCCGGTCTTATCGATCACGACTGTATTGACTCGGCCCGTCTGCTCAAGAAACTCTCCGCCTTTGAACAATACGCCCGCTTCAGCAGCACGCCCGGATCCTGCCATAATTGATGTTGGCGTCGCGAGTCCGAGCGCACACGGACAGGCGATGACGAGCACGCTGATTGTAATTTCAAGTGCCTGGGCAAAGTTGCCCGGCGCAGCGAACATATACCAGATGAGTCCGGCCGCCAGTGCAAGAGTGATGACAATCGGCACAAAAACATTGGAAATTTGGTCAGCCAGACGCTGAATCGGTGCTTTCGAACCTTGAGCGTCAGAGACGACTTTAATAATCTGTGCGAGCGCTGTCTCTTTACCGACTTTCGTTGCACGCATCGTAATAAAGCCGTTCTTATTAAGCGTCGCCCCGTAAAGCGTGTCACCCGCACTTTTGTCGACCGGCAGACTTTCACCTGTCAGCATTGATTCATCCACCGCTGACTGTCCTTCCAGCATTTCACCGTCAACCGGGATTTTTTCCCCGGGTTTCACCTGCACGATGTCTCCTATGATGACTTCTGCTAACGGAATCGTCAGTTCTTCGCCATTACGGCTGACCACTGCTGTTTCAGCCTGCAGCCCCATCAGTGCTTTTATAGCGCCGGACGATTTACCCTTCGCTCTTGCTTCTAATAATTTCCCGAGCAATATTAATGTGATCAGTACAGTACTCGTCTCAAAATAAAGGTGCGTATGATGTCCTTTAAACATCTGGTAGACACTATAGCCATAAGCCGCTGATGTACCGAGTACAACAAGGACATCCATATTGGCACTGCCATTTTTCAGTGCTTTATAGGCACCTGTGTAGAACTGCCGGCCGATGACGAACTGCACCGGCGTCGCCAGCAGCAGCTGAACCCACGGATTCATCAGGAGCATCGGCACCGGCAGGAAAGACGTCAGCTTAAAGTGACCGAGCATCGTCCATAACAGTGGCAGCGACAAAACGGCAGCAGCGATGAACTTGATGAGCTGCCGGCGTGACTCCTCGCCCCTTATATCTTCTGTCTGTTGTGAGTCTACTTCCTGGAATGCGCCGTAGCCAAGTTTCTCAATCCGCGCTATAATATGCGCCGCATCAGTCATGTCCGGGTCATAAGTCACTGTTGCATGTTCCAGCGCTAAATTGACATTCGCTTCATCAATGCCTTCCATTTTGTTCAGCACTCTCTCTATACGGCTGGAGCAGGCAGCACACGTCATACCTGTGATCTCAAGCTCTGTTTTGTGCGGTTTCATTTATTCACCTTCCCATACCATACCAGGGTATATTTAAATTAAAAAATAAGTGCGAAAAATTCGCACTCTCTCACTATTCTATTGTCGGAATCACTTCGTAGCCCTGCTCTTCGATGGCATCTTTAATATCTTCGACAGCGGCTTTCGTATCGTCAAATCCTACAGCGACTTCTCCGCTTTCAAGATTCACGGTCACATCGTTTACCCCTTCAACTGCACTGACACTTTCTTCTACAGCTGAACGGCAGTGTTCACAAGTCATACCTCGTACGTTCAATGTTTGGTTTGCCATATTAACCACTCCTTGTTATTTTCTCATTAACTTCTGCATCGTGACTAACAATTCATCCAGCACTTCATCATCACCGGCGTTCAACCGGTTGACAACGCAGCCTTTCAAGTGACCTTCAAGCAGTATTTTCGCCACGCTGTTAAGCGCTGACTGGGCAGCTGATAACTGCGTGATCACTTCATCACAGTAGACATCTTTCTCTATCATCCCTTTAATCCCGCGGATCTGCCCTTCTACTCTGTTCAGACGGTTGACCATATCTTTTTTGACATGATCAGGATGGTGGCTCCTGCGTTCTTCTGTCAATGGCAACACCTCCTGTTACATAGTAATTATACCCCCTAAGGGTACTATTGTCAAACAGATGAACTGACTGCTGCTAACTCCGGCAGCTGTCCGAGTGCTGCTTCCGTTGAGAAATCCCGGATCAGCAGAGTATTAGAACGCTCACTGAACCGCTCTGCATCACTCCCGCTGTCCAGCACAAAAAATGTGACGATGTTATCCACTCAAAATTTGGTCCACAAATCAAAATGTGGCCCATTTTCATTTCAAATTTGGTCCACAAATCAAAATGTGGCCCATTTTCATTTCAAATTTGGTCTACATTTTAAGTCCTTTGTGTTTCTGCAGACAATATGGGTTTTGTCAATCTGACTCAATACCAAATTTACACAAAAAAGAAGCAGCAATACAACCGCTCTGCTTCACTCTTAATATTTTTTCACTTCTTCTTAACAGGCAGCCATATTTCGCTGTATTTTATTTCACTGTTGTTGTTCTGCGTGAATGATATTTCCGGGCCTGCTGTCACTATGTAATCTGATTCCGGCAGCCACTCTGCATAAATCATCCCCCATATATCCTGCAGGGTCTGCGGAAATGGTCCTGTGCTCGGGAATACGGCCCATGTGCCGCTTTCGACATGCAGCTGCTTCAGTTCGTCTGTCGGGTTGTCTTTCGCTGTGATGAAACCGATCATATGCGTCAGCTCCCCTTTTCCTTCAAAGCGCGTGTCGTCAAAGTCAAAGGAAGCATTGACGACTTGATGAGGATATAAATCATTCAAGCAATTCATCGTGTCATGTTGTGATGCAGTGATGCTCTGTGCAAGTTCTATGATTTCCGCGTTTAATCCTTCAAAGCGGATAGGCACTCGTTTAGTCACACCGACGATATTAAATGCGTCTTTCTCTTCAATCCTCACTTCCACTGCCGTCACCCCTCACATCATTTTAGGTTACGCTTACATTGTACATGAAATCTTCAATATAATCGATTAATCAATCATATAGGTACTGTGAGCCATATATCGTTATAATGTAAGAAAGTCCAACTTATGGAGGTGCCCTATGGCAGAACAGATTATTATTAATAATGTCTCCAAATCCTTCGGTAATGCTCAAGTGCTGACTGGTATCGACTTCGATATGGACAGCGGCAGAATATACGGCTTTATCGGGCCGTCTGGTGCGGGCAAGACAACGCTTGTGCGGATGATTGCAGGGCTTGACTATCCGTCTGCCGGCAGTATTTATGTGCTTGATAAAGTAGTCCCTGATAGATCGCTCATGCAGCACGTCGGCTTTATGGCACAGTCTGATGCTTTGTACAGCGAGTTAACGGGACGTGAGAATCTGGCATTCTACTGTTCTTTATATTCACTTAAGAAGAATGTCGCGAAAGAACGCATCGCTTATACAGCAGGTCTTGTCGGTCTGGAAAACGATCTGAACAAGAAAGTCAGCCAGTATTCAGGCGGTATGAAGCGGCGCTTGTCACTGGCGATCGCACTGCTGCACAATCCGACGATTATTATACTGGATGAGCCGACCGTAGGCATCGATCCGGAACTGCGCCGGTCAATATGGGAGGAGCTTGCGAAACTTAAAGCGCAAGGAAAGACGATTATTATGACGACGCACGTAATGGATGAAGCAGAACGCTGTGACTATATCGCGATGATCAAAGATGGTACGATACTGGCATCAGGCACGCCTTATCATTTGAAGACTCAGTATCATGCAGCGTCATTCGATGATGTCTTCATTAAGGCCGGCAGAAAGCAGGTGCCGCTATGAGAATGACAGGAATCGTCAAACGCATACTGCTTGAGAAGCTGAGAGATAAACGGACACTTGCCATGCTGTTCATTGCGCCGCTATTCATTTTGACGCTCATGCACGCAGCCTTTGACAACAGCACGAAGAAACCTGCAATCAGCACTGTAAATATTGAACCTTCTATAGTAGATAGACTAGAAGACAGTGAGATGACTGTGACGGATTACAGGAATAAGCCGTCTGACTTAAAGTCCTTTATGGAAGATCATCAGCTGGACGGCATAGTGATCAAAACTAAAGATAAAGTGACTATCAAGCTGCTCAATGATGACCCGGCTATTGCGAACAAAATTAAGCTGCTGGTCAATCAGATTTACCAGCAGAAAACACAGAGCACGTTAATCGATGATATGAAAGCACAGCTTAAAGACCTCACTCAAGTACTCAATAAAATCCCGTTCAGTCCGACAAAAAATATGACAGTCAATAAACCAGAACAGACGACGGTCAAGACTGATTATATTTACGGCAGTAAAGATACATCAGCTTTTGACACTTTGTCACCAGTGCTCATCGGCTTTTTCGTATTTTTCTTCGTCTTCCTTATTGCAGGTATCGGTTTCTTGAAAGAACGGACGACAGGTACGCTTGAGCGGATGCTCCTGTCACCGGTAAAAAGATACGAAGTGACACTCAGCTATGTCATCAGCTACGGACTGCTTGCATCAATCCAGACACTTGTCATCGTCCTGTTCGCTGTCTTCGTACTCGGCATTGCTGCACCTAAGACCATCCTGCAAGTAATTGTCGTCAACTTGTTTGTGGCACTCGTCGCATTGTCACTCGGGCTGTTATTATCAGCGTTCGCCAAGTCGGAGTTCCAGATGATTCAGTTCATCCCGCTCGTCATTGTACCGCAAGCCTTTCTCTCAGGATTGTTTCCACTTGAAAATATGGCGGGCTGGCTGCAAGTACTTGCCAGAATTATGCCGCTGTACTACGCTGGAGATGCACTGAAGAAAATCATGTACAAAGAGTGGCCGCTCAGCGCTGTCACTTTAGATATCATCGTTCTCGCTGTATTTGCATTGCTGTTCATCGGTCTGAACGTTGCAGCACTAAAGAAATACCGTAGAATTTAACGCTGAATTGTCCAATTATTTCAAACTAATATAATTTCTATTAATATAAATTGATACTTTACTGGACAAAGCCATTTATGTGTTATATACTAAGAGTAATTAAATCGAACGTTTAAAAGGCAACGCATTCACATGGTACAAAAGTAACGTGGTTTGTTAATACTTTTGTAACGTGTGAATTTCTTTTTGAGAAATTCTGATTTAGTAATAATTATTTGGAGGTCATTACACATGACACAAGGTACAGTTAAATGGTTTAACGCAGAAAAAGGTTTCGGTTTCATTTCAGTTGAAGGCGGAGACGACGTATTCGCTCACTTCAGCGCTATCGAAGGCGACGGCTACAAAACATTAGAAGAAGGACAAGCTGTTGAATTCAACATCGAAGAAGGCCAACGTGGTCCTCAAGCAGCTAACATCGTTAAATTATAATTTAACCTTCAAGACATCTCCTAGGAGATGTCTTTTTTTGTCTATTTATTTGAGTCAGCGGCAATAAAAAAGGACCGCTTTATTGCCGCTGACTACAGCTCTTCCAGTTCTTCGGCAAATGGCCTGAACAGAATAGTGACTAGACTCAATATACTATAGACAATGAACAATCCTCTGAATCCTGTGACTTCCAGTATAAACCCCGAGAAGAATGTTCCGAGGAACTGACCGGCAGCAAGCGTCACAAATGTGATGATAATACCCATCGATGGGAACTCCACATAGAGCCTTGAACTCCAGAAAGCATACACACCCATACTGAACACGTAAATCATGCCGAACAATACCGTTGAAGCTGCCATCAGCATACTGTTCTGAGTCAGTATTAACATGACGTTGGCAGCAGCAAGTGATAATCCTGTGAATATATGGATGCGCGTCAGACCGAACAACTCAAAGGCACGTCCGGCAAAACCGCCGAGCAGGCCGCCGAGACCGAGCGTCACCCAGAACAGACTCGTCCACTGTTTGAAGTCCGTCTCATAAATATAGGACTGGAAATACGTCCAGTACGCTGATGTCCCGATACCGAGCAGCACTGTGGAAAGAATCAGCTTTCTGCCGTAGAAAATATACCGTAGATCCATCTTATAGTTCAAATGTCCCATATTAACAAACGGCAGCTTCTTATAGTTCACAAGTGTGATCAGTACACTGAGTACAATGAACGTAAAGTAACTGTACCGCCAGTGTCCTTTAAAGAAGAAGACAACCAGTCCTATAATGACAAGGCCGAGACCAATGCCGGTATTGAGCCAGGCATTGCTTCTATCCTGATAACCATATGTCACTTCTTCTTTAATAATATAGCCGAATGGTGACGTAGCCATACCAGCAGAAAATCCGAGTATGCAGACTCCTGTGCCAAACAGCATATAATGAGTGGAGAGCACCAGCAATGACAGTCCGAACAACGATAACAAAGCTGATATAAGCAGATCGTCGCGCGGCTGGACGTTTTTGAAGACAGTAAAGACCGACAGCAGCCCGAGTATATATGTTAAATAAGAGACCGCTGAAATCAGACCAGATATTTGATTAGTCATCTGCAGCGGCCCATTGAAATAAGGCAGCAGCAGACCATAACTGAAGCGCGAAATGCCATAAGCCATTGCGATAAATATAATACCTGTAAAAACAAGCTGATTTTCTTTATTCATAGCATTAACTCCCGCTAAACATATCGCTCGGTATTTACCCTTTCCTGTTAAAATAAACCTGTAATAAATTTACAGGTTTATTTTATTTACCTACTCACCAGTCTCACTGAATGCTTTAATACGCGTGCCAATTTCGTCTCTGACGCGCTGAAATACTGACCAGTCCTGCCCGGCTGGATCGTCGAATCCCCAGTGCACTGTCTTCACATGAGCCGGTGTCACAGGGCAGACGTCTCTTGCATGATCACAAAGTGTGATGACTAAGTCAGCACTGTTCAACAGTTCACTGTCTATTTTATCTGACGTCTGCTCAGTAATATCAATCCCTACTTCTTTCATTGCTTCTATCGCTTTAGGATTGACGCCGTGCGTTTCAATCCCTGCGGAGTATACGTTCCATTCAGGTAAATATTTTTTCCCGAATCCTTCTGCTATTTGACTGCGGCATGAATTACCCGTACATAAGAAATATATCGTCTTATTCTTTTTCATTGTCATTCTCCTTTTAATTTAATAGCATCGATAAATATAATCCGACAAGTGTCATGAACAACACCGGAATCGTGATGACGATACCTGTCTTGAAGTATGTACCCCATGAGATTTTGACGCCTTTACCACGCAGTACATGTAACCATAACAATGTCGCAAGTGAGCCGATCGGTGTAATCTTTGGACCAAGGTCACAGCCGATGACATTCGCATAGACGAGCGCTTCTTTGATGACGCCTGCTGTCTGCGCCTGATGAATCGCAATAGAATCAATCAGCACAGTCGGCATATTGTTCATGATGGATGACAGTACAGCTGACAAGAATCCCATTCCCATCACCGCACCGAACAACCCGGTCTGGCTGATGTGATGAATCAGATTTGCAAGCACGCTTGTCAGACCGACGTTTTTCAGGCCGTAAATCACGACATACATACCGATAGAGAAGAAGACGATAGCCCACGGTGCACCTTTAATGACTTTCGCAGTATGCACAGCACCACTTCGGCGTGCAAACAAAATGAACACTAAGGCGATGATTCCAGCGATGAGTGACACAGGGACATGAATGACGTCGCTGAGTAAATAACCCATCAGCAGCAGTCCGAGGACAATCCATGACATAGTGAACAGTGTCTTATCCTTGATCACTGAGGCAGGTGCCGGCAGCTGCGTCTCATCATAGTGTCTCGGCACGCGTCTGCCGAAGTAAAGCCATAACACGATGATACTTGCGAGCAGACTGAAAATATTCGGCAGCAGCATATGTTTGGCATATTCCAGAAAGCTGATATCGAAGTAATCTGCAGATACAATGTTCACAAGATTGCTGACAATCAGCGGCAGACTCGTCGTATCCGCAATGAAACCGGAAGCAATGATGAACGGGAAGACCATCTTCTCATCAAACTTCAGATTACGCACCATCGCAAGCACGATTGGCGTCAAAATCAATGCCGCCCCGTCATTCGCAAAAAATGCTGCGACGACTGCACCGAGCAGACAGACGTAGATGAACATCAGAAATGAATTTCCTCGCGCCAGATGCGTCATATGCAGGGCCGCCCATTCAAAGAAGCCGATTTCATCTAGAATAAGAGAGATTAAAATGACAGCGATAAACGTAAACGTCGCGTTCCAGACAATACCAGTTACAGCGAGTACGTCATTGAAGTCAACGACGCCGAATAGTAAAGCAAGCAGCGCCCCACCGACTGCAGAATAACCGATTGATAAACCTTTCGGCTGCCAGATGACAAGTGTTAATGTGATTAAAAATATAAGAACAGCAATCCAGGTCATAATTCACAACAACTTTCTTTAGTAATTTGGCCGCACATACAGTGATTGCTGTCAGTAAATAACTGGTCAATGAACTGCATGGTACGATTCGTCGTCTCACAGTTCAGCGCATACATCACGCGCGTGCCTTCTTTCCATGACGTCACTATATCCATATCTTTCAGCTGCTTCATATGGTGAGACAGTGTCGGCTGAGTGACATTGAAATGTTTTAGAATATCACATGCACAGAGCGGACCACATGACAACAGATCAATAATCTCAAGCCTATTGCGGTCTGACAGTACTTTGAACACAGCGGACAGTCGTTCGTAGTCCATATACTTCCTCCTTAATATAGATGTTCGTCTATATAATAAAGGAAATATAGATAAGTGTCTATATTAGAAAAATAGTTTTTGTCAGTGAACGATATTCGTGTTCTTGATTTTCAACCGTCACTGTTAAAAATATCTGTGTCTGCCTGACAAGCTTTTATTCCTGAAACCGAGCGATGCTGCAAGTTTCTTAGACCATTTTCCGCGCTATGTATGTTTTAATAGTAATAGCTGATACTAAAGGAGATTGAGTCATGAATTTAGGTAACTTTTCGTTAAGTCTGGAAGTAAAAGATATTAATGCTTCACTGGAGTTTTATAAGAAGCTCGGCTTCAAGCAGATTATGGGCGACTTAAGCCAGAAATGGTGTGTAGTCAAGAATGGCGAGTGCACGATCGGCTTGTTCCAAGGGATGTTTGACAGTCATATACTGACATTCAATCCGAAGTGGGATACTGACTTTCAGGAGAATCAAGATGCACCGGATATCCGTGAGATTGAAGCAAAACTTCGTGCAGACGGCATCGAACCGGTCAAATCCTTTGAATATGAATCGACAGGTCCTGCTCATTTTGTCATCGAAGATCCCGATGGCCATACGATTATGTTTGAGCAGTATTTATAGTCCGCAGGTTGATATAATGTCTTTTTTTGAAAACTCTCTCTTTTTAAAAGCATTCTATAAAGGTGTATGATAACGATATACCTTATTATTGGAGTGGTTTATTGTGTTCTTTTTGTTATTTGCGTTACTGATCGGAATCGGCGTTCCGGTGCAGACGGCTGTGAATTCGAGGTTACGCAGCTATGTCCTCTCGCCTTTTGTCGCTTCACTGATTTCATTCACAGTCGGGATGACTTTTCTCGGCATTGCTACGTTACTGACTAAAGGTACTCTGCTGTTTCCCGCGTCTTTAGTTACGGAAGAACCGGCCTGGCTGTGGATAGGCGGATTGCTTGGTGTCATCGGTCTGACTGGTAATATACTGCTGTTCCCTAAGCTTGGTGGTGTCCAGACTGTATTACTGCCGATTATGGGGCAGATTATTGCCAGCATGCTGATTGATACTTTCGGATTATTTAACTCGCTTCAGCAGCCGTTCACTGTTATGCGCGGCGTCGGTGTTCTTATTCTTGTCGTTGGATTAATATGTATCGTTGTTTTGCCGGATGTGCTGAACCGCAGAAAACGCGGTATGCCAGCTGAGACGCAGGGCAGTAAACTGCCGTTTCAGTTGTTCGGCATTCTTGCCGGGATGATGATGGCAACGCAGGCCCCTATTAACGGTCACCTCGGCAGTGTTCTTCATTCACCGATTCATGCTGCTTTCATTTCCTTTACTGTCGGAATGATCATCTTATTGCTGATAGTCACGCTCGGCTTGAGAAAGCTGCCTAACGTCAAACTGGCTTTCGGTCAAGGACGGCCATGGTGGATTCTTACCGGTGGTCTGATCGGTTCAATATTTGTGCTCGGCATGGCGACACTCGTACCGATAGTAGGTACAGGACTTGTCGTCATTGTCGGACTGTTCGGCCAGATTCTCTGCAGTATGATGATTGATCAGTTCGGTCTGCTCGGAGCGAAGAAAACTTCTGTCACCGGCATTCAGTTACTCGGCATTCTATTGATGATTATCGGTGTTATTCTAATTGAAGTGTTTTAATTAATAGTGATTAACATAAAAAAGACGGTGCTTTCTCTATGGAAAGCAACCGTCTTCTTTAAAGAGTGATGATGCAATTATTGGTTTTTGCGTCACAACTTTGAGAGTTATGATGCAATTATCGGTTTTTGCGTCACAACTTTGAGAGTGATGATGCAATTATCGGTTTTTGCGTCACAACTTTGAGAGTTATGATGCAATTATTGGTATTTCTTACTTATGACTAATGGGAGTATCGCCTCGTTCGAAGTATCAACCCTTTGGAATTGTCATCTACTCTTCTATGCGTCAAGACAAAAAAGAACCATCCTGAAGTAACAGGATGGTTCTCATTGATTTTATAATTTTTTGTTATCGTTCTGTGGTAATGTATTATGCAGTGATGCCGGTGGGTTCTCAAGTTCTGGCACTGCACCTTCGAAAGGAATTTTTTCTACGTAATTGAACTCGCCGTCGCCGGCAGGAGTTGTGCCGCCTGCCCATGAACCGAGGCTGCTTTCTTCTGAGCTTGCAGAATGGTTATACAATGAGAAGGCAATATCTGTACGTTCTTTTGAACGGTCGAATGTTGAAGGAACAATTTTGCCTTCAGACGCTTCAAGTTCTGCAATTGCCTGCATCCATAAGTTCTGATGGAAAGAGTCACGCGCAATCAGTACTGCCAGCATATCTTTAAGACCTGGATCATCAGCCATCTCATAAATGCGGACTGCCTGGATTCTACCTTGAGATTCCGCATTTAAGTTCGCACGGAAGTCTGCCAGCAGGTTACCACTTGAAATAATATAGCTGCCCATCCACGGATTGCCGACACTGTCAGCAGGACGTGCATTCAAGCCGGACACAATCGCATGCTGCGGATTCATTCCAGCTAAAATTGAACCGACAACCGGATCTTTCGCTGCCGCTTCCTGATGCTTAATGTCCGTACCTTCCAGCAGACGGCCGACCATCGTTGCAAGCATCTCAATATGTCCTAATTCCTCAGTACCAATATCAAGTAATAAATCTTTATATTTTTCGTTACCTTTTCTTACACCCCAGCCTTGGAACAAGTACTGCATGGCTACACTCATCTCACCAAATTGCCCACCGATTAACTCTTGAACTTTCTTCGCCATTAACGGATCGGGTTTTACCGGTTTCGCTTCAAACTGTAAATGTTTATCATGTAAGAACATAAAGTAACCTCCTAGAAATATAGTTATTGTACTTTTAATACATAACCTCTATTTGGTATTAATAAACATTTTGTAATCGAATTTCATATTTTTGTATACCTATACAGTACAAGAAGCCCATCCGGCTGCGGCTGGATGGGCTTATATTAATTTTATGCAGCAACACGCGATGCAGGAATTACACGGTCCATTATAAATCCGATAAAGCTGAATATCATGAAGGGAACAAGCCAGGCAAGCCCAAGTGATGAGAGCGGCAGCATATTATAGAATCCATGAAACCATCCGACCTGCTCCGCGATAATCTGCAGCACTGAAAAAAGCAGCGTGACCGCAGCCGGCAGGATGAACAAATATTTCGACCGTCCTTTAATGATGACCTGGACGCATGACAGCAGGACAAGAACGATAGACACCGGATAGATAAAGATGAGCAGCGGCACTGCAAGACTTAATATTGTCTCCAGTCCAAGCGTCGTAAAACAGAAGCCCATGACAGAAAAAATGAGTGCCCATCGCTGATAAGAAATCTTGCCGTAAATTTTATGGAAAAACTCGGCACAGGCATTGACGAGCCCGATACAAGTTGTCAGACAGGCAAGCAGTACAATCGCAGCAAACAGCAGGTTACCGAGGCTGCCGAAGTTTCGGAGTGACTGATACGTTAAAATATCTGTTCCGTCTTTAAATGCATGAGCACTTGAAGTGCCGCCCATATAGGCAAGCGACAAATAAATCAGCAGCAGCAGTGACGATGAAATGATACCGGCCTTAAAAATACTGATGACAATCTGCTTCTTATCAGTGATCCCTGCGTATTTAAATGAATTGACGACTACTACCGAGAACGCAAGCGCAGCGACAAGATCCATCGTAAAGTAGCCTTCAAGTAATCCAGATACAAACGGCGCATGAATATACTTACCATGCGCAGGCTGCAGCGCGCGTTCCGGATGCATTATCGCAAACAGTGAGAGTAAAGCGATGACAAATAGCAGCACAGGTGTCAGCACTTTCCCGAGTGTCGCTGCCATCTTTGATGGATTCAAAGCGATGATATAGACCAGGATAAAAAACAGCAGCGAGAAAACAATGAGCAGCCAATAACCTGCAGCAGGGAAAATGCTTTTCACACCAATTTCGTAGGCGACATTCGCCGCTCTCGGAATGCCGTATAACGCTCCGATGGATAAGTAGATGACAATCGCAAAAATCAGTCCGAATACCGGGTGAACTTTATTACCGGCACCTTCTACACCCTCGTCATAGTAAGCGGTGATAATGACCGTCAATAGCGGCAGCAGTATACCTGTCACTACAAAGCCAAGCATCGCAATCCAGAGATGCTGACCTGCTGTGTACCCGAGCATCGGCGGAAAGATGAGATTACCCGCCCCGAAAAATAGTGAAAATAACATTAAACCTGACACAACTACTGTTTTATTCATGACTTCCTCCTGAGTACTAAGTGCGAACACAATTATCTAAAAATTATAATGTTTCGAAAAATTAATGTCAATCACACTTTAAACCGAAAAAGCATCTATACAAAAATGTAAAGATGCTGATTTCTCACAAAGTGGAAACCGAGTTTCTCTGTCCAGAACTTCACTGTCTGTTAATATCACCTGGTTTCATTAATAAGTAATTTCTATTAATTTATAAAGTATTCAGTCAAAAAGTGCTCACGCTCTTTTGGCCTGCCGGATAAATATTTCTTGCCGAATTCATCAAGTAGTCCATGAAACTCCTTGGCATCTTCTGACGTAAAATCAGCCGGCAGTATGACTTCTTGCTTGAACTTGTTGTAGTTGTCAGTATTGCTGTAACCGAGACGTGCATAGAGCCGCCTCGTATAGCTGTCAGGAATGAATTCGACTCGATGAAACAAGTAGACAAGAAGAACATCCGCTGTCTCAGGACCGATGCCATGAAGCTTCAGCAGTTCATTCCTCAAATCAGTGCCGTAATCATCTGACAGCTGCCTGTAATTAAAATCGTATAGTGCCAGCCAGTCGAGCAGCGTCTTCACGGCTTTTGATTTGTTCTTATAGTAGCCGCTCGGCCGAATCAGCACTGCTATTTCGTCCGTAGTAAGCGCTGCAAGTTTATAACGATCAAACGCAGTCATCTGCCGGATATTAGCGAGTGACTTGACGACATTGTTCCAGTTGGTGTTCTGCACGAGAATGGCACCGAGCATCATCTCAATTTCACTTTCTGCCGGCCACCACCCTTGCGGTCCCATATGGTGATACAGTAATTGGTATAATTCTGTTGTCTCCAGCATAATCAGTTCACCTGCCTTTAATAATTAGTGGACATTGATTAAGTTATAACAGTTTACATTTAGTTTATATTACAATATTTACTATATTTTAATAAAATGTAATAGCAGATTTTTACTCAGCTGTAGCATACTCCATTATAAAAAACTATAAATATATAATGGATTCAGAAAATATAAATTATCTGACAGCTGTCTATATAAGCTATAATATTATTAAATAGTAATTTATACTTGAAATACTAAGTCGATTTAACAGTGCCTTATGCCATGCTATAAACTCGGAGGGTTATATGAATATACCTATCATGCTTGCAGCTATCGAAGAGTACATCATTACAAGCAATAATCTAAAGCCTGATGATGGCTTTAGGCCGCACATCGTATCAATGTATCAGGACATCACGAATGAAAGTATCTTCATGCTGAAATCCTCTGAGCAGGCGGCTCACTACGCTGAACTTGCGGTCGCGAAAAAGCCGGCACTTATCATTACAGACATAGCTTTAGCAGAAAGCAGCATTCCAGTAGTAGTGGTCAGTGACTTCGCGGCGGTGGCCAATCAGCTGATCCGTCTGCTTTACGATGACGCTATCAGCCGCCTGAAATTCATCGCCGTGACCGGTACTAACGGTAAAACGACAACAAGCCATATGATCGCTAAACTGCTGACATGTTCAGGCCAGAAGACAGGTATTATCGGCACGCTTGGTATTTTCGACTGCCATTATCATAAGCTTGATTTTAATCATTCCACTCAAACAACTCCGATGTATTTCGAGCTGGCTGAGATCATCAAATATTTCGCGGAAGAAGCGTATGACTATATTGTTTATGAAGCGACTTCTATCGCACTCGACCAGCAGCGTACAGATTTCATCAGTAATGACCTCGCAGTTTTCACTAATTTCAGTCCGGAACATCTTGAATATCACGGGACGATGGCCTCTTATCTTCAAGCCAAATTGCGGCTTGATGCGTTAAGCAAGGATAACATCGTCAATATGGATACTCGAGAATATCATTCACTTGCACAAGGCCCTTTCCATTTTTCCAGTAATGCAGACACTTATTATCAGTTCAACTTACACGATGACTACATCGATCTCAAGGTCGGCAGCGAGCAGCACCGCCTTTATCCTTCATTTTTCGGCGAACATAATTACATCAATATCTCAACGAGTGTGTTCGCGCTGCATAAACTCGGCTTCCCTATTAATCAGCTGCTGAAATATGCGGGAGAAGTGCAGCCGCCTGTCCACCGGTTTGAAGTGCTGGACATTCAAGGCTATGAATTCATACTCGACTTCGCCCATACGCCAGTTGCCGTCAATGAATCCATTCATAACGCACTGAAGTATGCCGCAAGACAACAGAAAAACTTGAATGTCATGGTGACCGGCATCGGCTTACGAGGGTTTGATAAGATTATGCTGACCGTCAAACAGCTGCCGCCGGGCGTCCATCAGCTGATGCTGGCAGCTGAGCAGGTAGGCTATGTCGAGCCCGAGACTATCATGACGACGATGATTGACCATTTAACTGACTGTTATAACAGCGACCATGTTCTGTCATCACCATCAAGAAAAGAAGGGATCAGTCAACTGATCAAAGCGACTGATCCTGCTGAAGATATTATACTTCTTACCGGCATCAACGAGCCTCAGCATTTCAGAGGCAGCACAATCGAGCATGATGACCAGCAGTATATTAAACAGCTGCTCTGTGACCATTAAAAAGAGGCAGTGATTAAGGGAGTCCTTGATCACTGCTGTTAGTTGTTATAGCTTTAAATTGGCTTTCAGTTCTTCATCTGACAAACGGCGGCGTCCTTGGTGATGCTGTTCAAAAGCGTAGCCGAGCTGCAGTACTTTCTCGTCTTCATCCATCTCTGCTGTAATTGTCAGACCATGCGGCGCCCCGTCTTTATCAACACCAAGCGGGATTGAGATTTCCGGATAACCTGCCACTGCTGTTACGAGTGTGCCAGCGTAATCAAGATACGCAACGCTGTCCAGCTGATGACGGTCGATCAAGTCATCATAATAGCTTGCCGCATGATGAATGGTCTCATCAACAAGCCTTTGATTATTGTCAGCGGCTGCTGCTGTTTCAACGTGCCCTTGACCGTATTTGCCGCGCGTCTTCATATCTTCCTTATTGTAGGCAATCAGTTCATCCAGCGTATTGAATGGCAGGCTGTGCTGCTTCGCGTAGCGCTCTACCGCCGGGCCGAATTCAGCATTGATAACCGGTACATTATCAATATTTGATGTGTCGAACTTCAGTTCAATTACTTCAGCGCCTGCCTGACGCAATGAGTCAATTGCGCGCTGCGTCATCTCGTGATCGTCCTGAATCACGCCGATGCGTTTGTTATTCAAGCTGCCTGCACGTACTTCATCAATGTCAATTCGGTCTAACCGGTCGGCAGTGATAGCGTTGTAGCCGTACACTGCATCCGTGACTGATTTAGTGATCGGCCCGACGACATCAAGTGACTTCGCAAGCGGAAAGACGCCTTCACCTGCTGTACGGTTGATGCTTGGCTTGAAGCCGACTGTTGACGTATAAGCAGCGGGTGCGACAATAGAACCTGTTGTCTCTGTACCAAGTGCAATAGCACCGATATTAGCAGTCGTACTTGTCCCGGCACCTGAACTTGAACCAAGTGGTGATAATTCAAGCGGCTTATACGGATTAAGCGTCTGACCATGTTTTGAACTGTAACCGCTCGGCATCTTCGGCGACATGTAGTTCGCCAGTTCAGATAAATTGGTTTTCGCCATAATAATGGCGCCCGCTTCTTTCAAGCGTTTTACAACGTCAGCATCTTCTGCCGGGATATAGTCCCGCATCATATAAGTGCCGACACTTGTAATCATATCAGAAGTATTAATATTTTCTTTCACTGTCACCGGAATACCAAACAGAATTCCTTTTTCAACGACTGGTGATGCATCGCACTTGCGGGCAAGCTCCAGCGCTTCACTATTAATCTCAGAAATCCCGTTAATACCATTCTCTGCCTGGTCGAACGTCAAAATACGATCCAAGTAGAACGCAGTCAATATTTCATAGTTCAGCTCATTGTTCCGAATAGCGTCCTGTATTTCTTCAACCGAACGATCAATGATGAATTCCGCCTTTGACCGGACAAGTTCGAGGTTCACACCTTCCAGCTGGTCTGAGGCAGCTTTAACAAGACGGTCTCTATTGTACATTGCATATGATTCTTTAGCAGTTCTAGGTTCTTTCTTCTGCGCTATCGCTATTCCTACACTCGCCATAAGCGCTGCTACACCTACTGCCGTGCCGATAGATATATTTTTCTTGTTCACTTGAGTTCCTTCTTTCTTATATGTAATGGTCTAATTGCCAATTCTTATTCATTCCCTAAAACAGTCAACTCAATCGTCGTATTTATTAGCGCGATGCGTGAATTTAAGTTTGCACGTCACGTTTTAAGTTTCTTGACTTATCATTAAATCCGTCCAGCTTAACAGCATCATCAAATACAGAATCTTATGATAATATAATCATAACAGCAAACTACCTTTTAGGAAATGAGTGAATGACATGATTAGATTTGATAATGATTATACAGAGGGCGCGCACCCTTTCATACTTGAGGAACTCGTCAAGACCAATACAGTGCAGCTGCCGGGTTACGGCGAGGATGAGTACTGCAGGCTTGCAGCTGAGCATATTAAAAGACATTGTGCCAATGAGGACGTCGATGTTCATTTTATGGTCGGCGGCACGCAGGCCAACACAACGATTATCTCTGCGATTTTGCGGCCGCACCAAGCTGTGCTGGCAGCGGACTCCGGCCATATCGCTGTCCACGAAACAGGTGCGATTGAATCGACCGGCCATAAAGTGCTGGAGCTGCAGAATATAGATGGTAAAATCAGTGCCGAACAGATCGCAAGCTATGTGCAGAATCACTGGGATGACCCGACCCATGAACACATTCCGCAGCCGAAGCTCGTCTATCTGTCTCAGCCGACTGAGCTCGGCACACTTTATACTAAAGCTGAACTGCAGGCAATCAGAGACGTCTGCCTTGCTAAAAACCTCTATTTAATGGTCGATGGTGCCCGTCTCGGCTACGGCATGGCTGCTAAAACGAACGATGTGACATTGCATGACCTGACGACATTAACAGATATATTCTATATCGGCGGCACAAAAGTCGGCGCGATGTTCGGTGAAGCGATCGTCATCAGTCATGACTATATTAAAGAAGATTTCCGCTATATTATGAAGCAGCGCGGTGGTATGCTCGCTAAAGGCCGCTTCCTCGGGCTGCAGTTCAAAGTGCTGTTTGAAGATAACCTGTACTTTGACGTCTCAAATCACGCTATCCGTATGGCTGAACTGCTGCTTGCCGCGTTCAAGGACAAAGGCATTGCGCTCAAATATGATTCACCGACGAATCAAATCTTCCCGATATTAGAAGATGACAAAATTAAAGAACTGCATGACCATTACTCCTTCTATGTATGGGAGGAAGCAGGTGACGGCAGAAAAGCAGTCAGAATCTGTACGAGCTGGTCGACTAAAGAAGAAGACATCAACAGCTTCATTGCTGCGTTATAGCACTTACTTTATCTCACAAAAAATACGGCTGCTTTCCGCGGAAGGCAGCCGTATTTTTTATGCAGTCTTGTCAGTTCTTCTTATAATAGTACACCGGTATACCGATTAATGTCACAGCGATTCCTATAATAGCAAGAACCGGCTGTGTGACTAGTGTATTGATCATGACATAAACGCCTGCGACTAGTGCAATCCCTGGAATGACTGGATAGAGCGGCACTTTGTAAGGGCGCTCCATACGTGGTTCGCGTCTGCGCAGTATAAACACTGCGACAAACGCCATGCAGTAGAAGAGCCAGATAACAAAGACCAGCATATTAGTAATCGAGTCGAAGGCACCGAGTGATACCATAATCATCGCAATCATCAGCTGAATGAGACCGCTGAACCACGGCGCGCCTGCTTTAGTGAGACTCATAAACTGCTTACTCCATGGCAGCATACTTTTCTCCGCCATCGCATAAGGCACACGCATGCCAGTCATTGTATAGCCGTTCAATGCGCCGTACACAGAGATCAGAATGCCGATTGTGATTAACTTGCCGCCCGCTTCTCCGAACAACTTAACCGCCGTATCAGTAGCGGCATTCAAATTACCAGCGAGTCCGCTGATCGGAAATGTCAGTAAAAATGCAGCATTGATCAGCAAGTAGATTGCCATGACCAGTCCAAGACCGATTGTAATCGCTGCCGGTAAATCTTTCTTCGGATTCTTCATTTCCCCGGCAATATTGCCGACATGAATCCAGCCGTCATAAGCGAACATTGTCGCCAGCAAGCCGGCACCGATGGCGGTGAACAGCCCGCTGTTCGCGCCTGCAGCGGGGAATAATGAGAACTGAACGTCCCCTGACTGCATCAGTCCGAACACAATGATTAAAATGAGCGGAATCAGTTTGATCACTAATGTCACCGACTGCAGAATACCGCCCGCTTTAGAGCCGAGTATGTTGATCAAGTAAATGGATAGCGCCGCGACAAAAGCGATAGGAATCAACAATGTCGGTGCCAGATGGAACAGATTGATCACCTGCGTCGCAAAGACGATGGCCTGGGCCGCGACATTGGCCGGGAAGTAAATGAACGCCTGTGCCCAGCCGGATAAGAAGCCCCAGAACTTGCCGTAAGTATATTCTAAATACGTCGTCAGGCCGCCCGTCTCCGGGATAGCTGCAGCGAGTTCCGCTGCTGTGAGTCCTGCGCATATAGTAATAATGCCGCCGATCAGCCAGACAAGCAGTGTTAGTCCTCCACTTCCTGTCACTTCTGTAATATTCGATACTTTAAAAAACACACCTGAACCGATGACTGTCCCCATCACCAATGCCAGTGCCGGAAAGAAGCCAATGCTCTTTTTGAGTTCAGAGCTATTATTCATCTATTTTAGTCCTCCTAATGTAATCGCTTCAAAAACTTACTTATGTATAGTAACATACTCGCCCTCGATATGTAGCAGTTACTAAAAAAAAGAAACATAGCATCTGCTATGTTTCCGCTGGTCGTCTAAGAACGGTTTAAATACTTCTCAATATAAAAGGCTGATTCTTCAATCGACTTGTATTCTGTATTGATCACTATCGCGTTCAGCCGTTCAAACACTTCTTCTGCGTATATCAGCTCTTCTTTAATACGCTGTAAGTTATTGTAGTCAGCCGGCCCCTGCAGCCCCAGTATTTTTACCCGTTCCGTTCTAATATTCATAATATAGTTCGGACCTGCCGTAAGACCGAATACTTTCAAGTGCTGCTTGAACAGCGCTTCCGGCAGCGGTACTTCCGGCACAAGCGGGATGTTCGCTATTTTATAGCCTTTGTTGGCAAGATACATGCTGAGCGGTGTCTTTGATGTCCGTGACACACCGACAATCACTGCATCTGCTTCGCTTAAATCATTGAAGTTCTTACCGTCATCGTACTTCACCGAATATTCCATCGCTTCAATCCGTTTGAAATATGTGCTGTCGAGCCTCCGCAGCGCCCCGCTTTCTAATAACGGTTCGACGTTCGTCTGCTGCTGAATAATATGGATCAGCCCTGACAAATAGTCAACATAAGGAATGCCGTAGTCTGCTGCAAACTTAAGGCCCAGCTGATTCAGCTCCTGGTCAACAAGTGTCGTCACTAATATCGCATTGCTGCTTTTGGCGAGCTCCAGTATGTTCTGGAACTGTTCCTTATCCTTCATAAAAGGGAACTTCTTAATGACGACAGAATCAAGCATCGGAAACTGGGTGAGTGTCGCATGAATCATGCGCTGCGCTGTCTCGCCGATAGAATCCGAGACGACAAATATCGTTAGTTCGTGGTCGTTCAAATCAAGACCTCCTACTGTGCTGCTACTTGACTCTGTGCTGCCGCAAGCACTGCTCCTGGTACACGGAACGGAGAACATGACACGTAATCAACGGCCAGTTGATTGAAGAACTGAATAGACTTCGCATCGCCGCCCAGTTCCCCGCACACACCGATCTTAATGGCTGGTTTCACGGCTTTCGCCTGCTCGACAGTCAGCTTGATCAGCTGACCGATACCCGCAACGTCCAGCGTCTGGAACGGGTCAACTTCAAGAATGCCGCGGTCGATATATTCACCGATGAATTTACCGGCATCATCGCGGGAGAAGCCGTATGTCAGCTGCGTTAAATCATTCGTCCCGAAACTGAAGAAGTCACATTCTTCAGCGAGCTGTCCTGCAATCAGGCACGCGCGCGGCGTTTCGATCATTGTTCCTATCAAGTAGCTGACAGATGTATTTTCTGCTGCTTCAAGTGCCTGTACTTTGTTGTGAATCACTGCTTTCAGCTCAGTGAATTCTTTCACCGTCGCAACAAGCGGAATCATAATTTCCGGTTGACACTCTATACCCTGCGATTTCAGTCGGATAACACTGCTGATGATTGCCTCTGCCTGCATTTCATACAGTTCTGGATACGTGATGGCAAGGCGGCAGCCGCGGTGGCCGAGCATCGGGTTGACTTCCTGCAGTTCTTTCATGCGTTCTGTCAGCTTGTCAGAGGACAGTCCAAGCTGTGCAGCGACTGTCTCGATCTCTTCTGCTGAATGCGGCAGGAACTCATGCAGCGGTGGATCAAGCAGCCGGACAATCGTCGGCCGGTCTCCGGATAATTTGAAGATCGCTTCAAAATCTTCTGTCTGATATTTTAAGATGGTGTCCAGTGCCTGCTGCCGCTCGTCCTGCGTAGATGACAGAATAAAACGGCGCATTTCAACCAGGCGTTCTGCGCCGAAGAACATATGCTCAGTACGGACTAAACCGATCCCTGCAGCATTGAAGCCGTAACCGACTTTAATATCCGCCTCTGTCTCGGCATTCATGCGGACGCTGAGCCGACCGGCATCAGCCGCCCATTCCATGAACTGTTCGAATTCCGGCGTGTGTTCTGCGCTCACTGTTTCAAGCTCACCTAAATAGACGCGGCCGGTCGAACCGTCAACTGAGACGATATCTCCTTCAACAATCGTGCCGCCTGGATAAATGACGCGTTTTTCTTTAGTGTTGATTGTCAAGTCGGAACAGCCCGTCACACAGCATTTCCCCATGCCGCGGGCGACGACTGCCGCATGGGATGTCATCCCACCGTGTGTTGTAATAATGGCTTCCGCTGCAATCATCCCTTCGATATCTTCCGGAGACGTTTCAGGACGCATCAATATGACTTTTTCTCCAGCTGCGGCCTGTGCTTTCGCATCAGCGGCAGAGAAGACAACTTTGCCGGTCGCAGCGCCGGGGCTCGCCGGCAGACCGATCGTTGAAATCGTTTCAGTATGTGCCAGTGCGGCCGGATGAAATGCCGGGTGCAGCAGCTGGTCGATTGACCGCACGTCTACTTTCGCTATCGCATCTGCTGTCGATAATACACCGTCCTCCACCATATCAGCTGCAATTTTCATCGCGGCTTTTGCGGTGCGTTTCCCGTTACGGGTCTGCAGTATATATAATTTTTCGTTTTCAATGGTGAACTCAATGTCCTGCATATCTTTGTAATGTGCTTCTAGACGTTCTGTGACATCAACGAACTGCTGGTAGACATCCGGCATCTGGTCGTTTAACGTCGAGATTTTCTGCGGGGTACGGATACCGGCAACGACATCTTCACCTTGGGCATTCAGTAAATACTCACCGTACAATACGTTCTCACCGGTCGACGGGTTCCGCGTGAATGCCACACCTGTCCCGCTCTTGTCACCGCTGTTACCGAACACCATTTCCTGCACGTTCACTGCAGTGCCGATATCGTGAGGAATCTCGTTCAGCTCACGGTACACGCGGGCACGGTCGTTATTCCAAGATTTGAAGACCGCTTCGATCGCTGCACGCAGCTGGTCAAGCGGATTCTGCGGGAACGCCTGATACACTTCTTCGACATAGACTTCCTTGTAGTGACTGCAGATGGTCTGTAAATGGTCCGCTGAAATAGCAGCGTCACTTGTATAGCCGTGCTCCTGCTTGAACTCATTGAAGTACTCATCGAACGCTGCCATCGGAATATTATAGACGACTTGACCGAACATCTGCAGCAGACGACGGTAGCAGTCATACGCGAAACGCGGATCATTTGTCTTCCGAGCGAGCTTCTCCACATTGTCATCATTTAATCCTAAGTTCAAAATCGTGTCCATCATACCCGGCATCGAAATCTTCGCACCGCTCCGGACAGAGACGAGCAGTAAGTTGTCATCAGCAGAAAAAGCCTTGCCGGTCGTATCCGACAGACGCTTTAACTGCGTCTCGAGCTCTGCCAGCAGCTCGTCTGACAGCGTCTCGCCCTGCTTCAAATATTCAATGCATGCTTCAGTCGTAATCGTGAAACCATTCGGCACAGGCAGCCCTAGACGCATCATCTCTGATAAATTGGCTCCTTTACCGCCTAACAGGTCTTTCATTGATTGCCTGCCTTCTTCAAATGCATAAATATATTTAGTCACGACTCATCACCTCAAAATTTAATGTGTTATACTATTTGTTAATTAGTATGTCATATTAAAAATAAAATGACAATCAAAAACTGAGCGACGATCTAAAAAAATGCCCCTCTTTTTAATAAAGGCGCATGTCATAACTATTTTACTCTTAAATCCGATTCCTGCAATTTCAGCCGGCGGGCTGTTGATTCCTTGAATATTTGTTCCATCTTGTGAGCATCGTCGTCCTGTATCGCAGTTTTCAGTTCCCGTAATGCTTCTTCAAACCGTTCGATATAGGTGATTAAGTGATCTTTGTTATTCATGAAGAGTTCGGGCCATAATTTTTCGTTCATGTTGGCAATGCGCGTTAAGTCACGATAGCTGTCACCGATGAAGCGGATGGTTTCATGCGACCGGTCATCACTGTTGATCAAGGCGACCGCAATCGCATGGGTCAGCTGACTTGTATGAGCAATCATCTCATCATGTGTATTGGCGTCTGTCATCGTCACCCGTTTGAATCCTAAGTGAGACAGAAAGTCTTTGAACCAGTCAATATTTTCCTGCTTATTACGGTCTGTCGGTGTAATCACATAATTAGCACCTTCAAAGACACTTGCATCAGCATATTCAAATCCACGCTTTTCTCGGCCGGCCATGGGGTGTCCGAAGATGAAATCGACCTGTTCAGGGATGACGTCAGCCATCGAAGCAATGACAGTACGCTTGACACCTGTTGTGTCAGTGATAATCGCCCCTGCCTTGAAATCATTTTGATGCGTGCGGACATATTCTTTCATCACTTCTGGATAGAGCGCAAATATAACAAGGTCCGCCTGCTGCAGCACCGTCTTATTCACGGTTTCCCCGTGATCGATGAATCCCTCGTCCTGTGCCAGTTTTAATGTTTCTAAGTTTGTATCAATCGCCATAATACGGTGGTCTTCATTATGACTACGAATGGCTTTCGCGAATGTACCACCAATGACACCGAGTCCTACTATTGCAATATTCATTGAGTCACCTCTATACCTTTTAATGGTTTAAAGCGTAACAATAAATTCAGTTCATTCATCAGCTGACCCGCCTGTCGTCCGGATAGGTGCTAATCTACTTTCAATCTCCACTCTATCTGCTTCTAAAAACGGCGGCAGTGATAACTGTTCACCTAAAGTTGCTTCCTGCTCATTCTCCAAAAATCCTGGTCCGTTCGTTGCCAGCTCAATGACAATCCGTTCAGGTGTCGTAATATAAAGTGACTTAAAGAAGAAACGGTCAATGACCGGTGACGTCATAAGCCCATTTTCACGCAGCCAGCCCAGCCATTCTTCCAGCTCCGCTTCATCTTTAACCTGCAGTGCAATATGATGCATGCTTCCTCGTCCCGGACGTTCTCTTTCACTGATGTTATGTTTCACGTGAAGCTCATCGCTGCTGCCCCCTTTATTAACGCTGTACACACGTATCGTGTCACCTGTTCCCGGATGAACAAATGACGGTGCTATGCGGTAGCTGAATACATTTTTCAGCATTTCTTCAAAGCTGTCAATATCGCTGACATCCAGCTGGAATGGACCGAGCCCTGCAATCTGATATTCAGTCGGCACAGGACTGTTGTCCCATGGTTCATAGTGCGGGACATACGCTTCGTTCTCGTCACTGACTAGTGCGAGCCGCTGCTGATCAAAATCTTCGAATTCAAGTGTCAGCCGTGAGTTGATGCGCACGGGTTCTTTGTACGGTACATTAAAGTCGTCGAAGCGCTGCTTAAAATAATGGATGGCCGCGTCAGTCGGTACGCGCAGTGAAATACGCGTGATGCTGTCTGACCCCCGCCACGTGCGCCCTGCCATCGGTATTTCAAAGAACGTGATATCTGTTCCTTCGTTACCAATACGGTCGCCGAAAAACAAGTGATACATGTCCGGGCTATCTTGATTGACCGTCTTCTTCACAAGCCGCATCCCAAGAATCTCCGCATAAAAATGATAATTGTCTGATGCATCCTTTGTGATGCCTGATGCATGGTGATGACCTAAAATTTGTCTCATTATATACTCCTTCTGTTTAATTAGTATAAAAATTATACCATAAACTTAGTACTCATTCTGCTCTTATGAACTGGCGGCAACAAAAAACCTTATCACAGCAAAAGCTGTAATAAGGTTTCATTTAGTTAACAGTGTGATCTACTGCTACTCTAGATTGCCGCTCTACTGCTTCTTTCCGCTGTCTTAACAGCAGCAGACCGTTCAGGATGACAAGTATCGTCGAGCCTTCGTGGAACAGCACGGCTGTCGGCAGGCTGAGCAAGCCGAAAATATTCAGTATGACGAGAATGACGATGACTGACAGTGAAAATACAACGTTCATCATAATTTTACTGTTCAATCTTCTGCTTAAGTTAAAACTATAGAGTAATTTCAATAAATCACTTTTCACGATGACGACATCAGCTGATTCCATCGCGACCGATGAACCGCTGCCCATCGCGATACCGATATCTGCACTGGCTAATGCCGGCGCATCATTGATACCATCACCGATCATACCAACCAGCTTGTTGTTCTTCTGGCTGGCAGTGACATAGTTAATTTTGTCTTCCGGCAGACACGACGGAATATAGTGCGTAATACCGACTTCATCAGCGACCTTTTTAGCCACCTGTTCATTATCACCGGTAAGTAGAATGACATCGATATTCTGCTGCTGGAATCCCGATACTGCTGACACCGATTCTTGACGCACCTGGTCAGCAAGTGAGAAATAACCGACGATGTCATCACCTTTGCTGACGAGAACAGTCGTCTTCCCTTCAGCTGCTTTTGCCTGATAGTGATGGTTATCCCGGTAACCGGCAAATGCTGACGGTTTACCGACTTTAATAGCACCTTTAACTAAGCCGGAAGCTGTTTTCTCTTCAACAGGCTGTGTCTGATCAACCGTATCGAGATTCAGTTCTTTGAACCCCGTGACGATAGCCTGTGCAATCGGATGACTGGATTGCTGTTCCATATAGACAACTTCTTTTAAGACATCTTCCGGTACCTCATAATCGGTCACTTGGAATTCGCCGAGCGTCAGCGTCCCTGTTTTGTCGCTGTATAATACGTCCATTCTGCTGAGTGCTTCCATGGCAGCACCGCCTTTGAACAGCACACCATTTTTCGCACCGTTACTGATGGCACTGAGCGTAGCAGGTGTTGCGGATGCTACTAAGGCACATGGGCTTGCGACTGTCAGCAGCACCATTCCTCGGTAGAACGCTTCCTGGAAGCCGAGATGATTGAAATAATACAGAATAAAGATAAAGATTGGTACGGCAATCAGCACACCGATGACATACTTTGCTTCGATCCGGTCGATGAACTTCGATACTTTCGATGGTCTGTTCTGTGCTTCTTCAACCATCCGGATAATATTTGAGAACACAGTCTCACTGCTTAATTTGTTCACCCGCAGATAGAAGACGTTGCCTTCATTGATTGTTCCGGCAAATACTTCTGCGCCGCTTTCTTTCTCGACAGGAACTGCTTCACCTGTCAGCGCTGATTCATTGACCATCGCCGCGCGGTCTATCATACCGTCAATCGGAATCTGCTCGCCTTTCGATACAACGACTATATCTCCGACTTGCAGTTCATCAGTCAGCACTTTAATGATTTCACCGTTCGCTTTTAATACGTGTGCGGTATCCGGCACTTGCGCCATCAGTTCTGATATAGCATTCGTTGATTTGTTTGACGCGTAGTCTTCCAGCGCTTCTGCTCCCGCGAATATTAACAGCAGAACCGCCCCTTCAGACTCATAGTTGATCACGACAGCGCCGAGCGCGGCAAGAATCATCAACAGATCGACGTTCGGTGATTTTGCCTGAATCGTTTCAACAACTGCTTCCTTTGCCGCGTAAAATCCTAAGAAGAATATAGCGATATAAAACGGAAATCGGCTTAACTGCATGTTAATGCCGGATAAAATATAACCTAGTATAGTGAACAGAATACCAATCAACAGAAACTGGCCCTGCCTTGATCTCATTAAATAGTTAAACATGTCTATCACTCCTTATCATTCATCGAGTATAGATAACCATCCCTTATTTATAATAATTATAATCTGTATAAGTAATAATAGTCAATTAAATTATCTAATTGAGAATAATATATTATAATTGAGAATAATTATCATAATCATTGAGTTGATGAGTCAGTGTCAATTGCCGGTACGGTGCTTGTTCATTAAGTCCACCGGGATATGACAGTAATGGTCCGGAAACTTATCAAGATGATCCTGATGTTCCTCCGCACTCGGGATATAATTCATGAGCGGCAGTACTTCGACTTTAATACGGCTTGCATCTGGACGCTCTGTAATGTAGGATGCCGCTGCCTCCAAATGATCATCGTCTTCGCTGTAGATGCCCGTTCTATACTTCCTGCCGACATCGATGCCTTGCTTATCCACACTGTACGGATCAATGATCTGAAAGAACTCGCCCAATAATTCATAAAGTGAGAGTACTTCCGGATCAAACACGGTTTTGACGCACTCCGCATAACCGTCATAGTCTCCGTCAAGTGTTCGGCTGCTGCCGTTCGCTCTGCCCGCTTCTGTCTTCACTACACCCGGAATCGTCTTAATAAAGGCCTGCACGCCCCAGAGACAGCCGCCTGCCATATAAATTGTTTCCATCTTACTCCCCCTCAATTCATTACACTTTATTTACATTATACATTTTTGATAAAAAAAATAACGCCTGTTATAGAGGCGTTCGGTTCTGTGTTCAGTTAACCATCACTTGTAATCATGACATGGACATTCGGCCGATTCGTATAAACGCCGCTGATGCCGTATGTCGATAGGCGTTCCATATCTCTTTCATTATCGATTGTATAGGAGCGGACGATTAAGCCTGCCTGCTTCAATTGTCTGACATTTTCTGCAGTGGCATCCTGATAATTGATCGAGACAGAATCTGCATATGTTTTAATTGTTGTCAGTTCAGGCTGTGCTAACTTACGGACATCGCCTTTCCATATCGACTGATTGAGTGGCAGCCCGGGTGCAAGTGTTTTCAGCTTCTTTAATGAAGCCGGCGTGAACGATTCCACGACGACTGTTCTATTGCTGAAGTTCTCAGCCGTCAGCATGCCGTGCCGCTGTAGCGACAGAGCGACCTGCTGCTCCATGCCTTTGTTCTTCTCCGGCACTTTCATCTCAATATTCAGCTTCGCTCTGCCGGCGTAGCGTGCCAGTATTTCATCGAGCGTTCTGATCTTCTCATGTGAATACGCAGCTTTAGCCCGTTCAGGATATTTCTTATTGAACCAGCTGCCGGCATCAAGCGTCTTCAGTTCAGCGAGCGTCTTATGACGCACCAGTCCAGCGCCGTCCGTCGTCCGCTCGAGCGTTTCATCGTGAAACGCGACCACTTCGCCGTCTTTAGTCAGCTGCAGGTCAATTTCAATCACGTCCGCCTGCTGCTTGATGGCAAGGTCGTAAGACGCAAATGTATGTTCAGGAGCATCATAGCTGGCGCCGCGATGGGCTATCGTTAATGGTTTTGTGACTTCAGCTTCTGATGTCAGAAACGGTGAAACAATTAGTACAGAAAATAAAAGAGCGATTGATTTTTTCATGTCCATCCTCATCATTTATTTTTTGTTAATTGGTTCTGTGAAGCACCTATATTATAGCAATGAAAAGTTGTCATAACGGGCTCTATTACGATATTAACAAACACTTTGAACTCTTAATGCTGAAGCTACGGAATTTACAGAACGGTTGATTTGTTAATAAATCATGAACTTTCGGTATTATCGTCGTCGTCATCGTGCCGATACTTGCGACTATTCTGTTATAAATAATAAGACGCACTTTCCGGTGATGGAAAGTGCGTCTTATTTATATTACCGATGCCTCCACCCAGAATCGAACTGAGGATTCATCATTACCATTGATGGGTTATACCACTTAACTATAGAGGCCTGAAACCCTCGATGCGATTCGAACGCACGACCTACTCCTTAGGAGGGAGTTGCTCTACCAGCTGAGCTACGAGGATATAGAGTTCTGAATTATTATTTTAACATAGAGCAGTGATGACTGTCAGTTAAAATTTCAAAACTGTCTAGTATGGCTTTTCATTATTTAGTTTTTCTACTTTAAACAGAAATTCTCAAAATAAATTAAATGCTTTCATATTACAAAAGCTAATTATTAGTACATTAACTTTAACAAAAGTTATTAACGCTATAAAAAATTTTATGCTACTGTGATAATTAACAAAAACACTAAATTTATTAAGGAAGAATACTATGGAAATAACAATTAGAGAATTCAATACTACAGATTCACGAAAACTTGATCGATTATTTACTGAACTTGGATATCCAACAACTAATAAAGAGCTTTCAGTACGTTTAGATAAACTGATGAATCATAAAGATTATTTTGCATTAGTTGTAGAGCATAATCAAAGAATTATCGGCTTTTGTGGAATGTGCAGAATGATGTTCTTTGAAAGAGATGGAAATTATATGAGAATACTTGCTTTTATTATTGATTCTGAATATAGAAATAAAGGTATTGGCAGCCGTTTATTAATTGAAGCTGAAAAATTTTCTCAAACAAAACATTGTACAGTTATCACTTTAAATAGCGGAAATCGTGAAGAACGGAATATTGCTCATCAGTTTTATATCAGTAACGACTATATTTTAAAGTCATCAGGATTTGTTAAGATACTTTAATAAAAAATTTTTGATTTCATTCGTTTGCAACTACACATGTTTCAAATAAATATTGCGACAGACATCGAAATCACATAGGCCTAATTCTCCACTCTAGTGACACGTCTATATTTTCCGCTTCAATATCACATTCAACACACTGCCGACAATCACACCGACTGCCAGGTTATGCGTGAACAGCACGAGGACGACTGTCACGACAATGACAGCTGTGTCTGCTGTCGGTGCTGTGCGCATGAGTTTGAATGTCTTGAACTCAAATGTACTGAACGCGACAACGACCATAATACCCGCTAATATTGCCATCGGTATTTGTACAAGGAAATCACCGAGCACAATGATCATGAACATAAGGAAGAGACCGGCGGTGAGTGATGATAACCTTGAAGTACCGCCTGACTTTAAGTTCATGACGGACTGACCGATCATCGCGCAGCCGCCGATACCACCGAATAATCCGGATAATATGTTCGCTATCCCCTGTCCGCGTGCTTCTTTATTTTTGTCGCTGTCAGACTGCAGTGTCTCATCGACAATACGGGCGGTCAGCAGGCTTTCAACAAGTCCGACGACTGCCATAGAGATAGAATACGGCAGAATAATCATGAGTGTCTCAACAGTGAACGGGACATGTGGGATGAGAAAATGCGGCAATGCGCGTGTGATCTCCCCGAGGTCACCGACTGTTCTGACAGGTGCGCTTGTGACAATGGAAATAGTCGTCAGTAACACGACTGCTATGAGTGGTGCCGGTATTTTCGTGAACACTTTCGGCAGGAAATGGACGATGACAATCGTCACGCCGGTGAACACGTACGTCTGCCATGAACGGCCGAATATATGCTGCAGCTGGGAATGGAAAATAAGAATCGCCAGTGCATCAACAAAGCCGATCATCACTGTGTTTGGTATGTATTTCATTAAATGGCCGACTTTAAGCAGGCCGAGTATGATCTGAATCACACCCATCAGCAACGTTGCCGCCAGTAAATAGTTGACGCCGTAGTTTTTGACCAGCGGGTAGACCAGCAGGGCGATCGCACCGGCCGCCGCTGAAATCATCGCCGGGCGACCGCCAGTGAATGCGATGGTCACTGCGATGACAAATGACGCATACAGGCCGACCATCGGGTCAACGCCGGCAATGACGGAAAACGCGATGACTTCAGGCACGAGCGCCAGCGCGACGACAATTCCAGCGAGCACATTGGCCCATGCGTTATTCAGCCACTGTGTTCTAATATGTTTTATCATGATGACCTCCATAAAAATACTAAAATGAGTATAACATGAATTATTCTCGATAAACTGTGTCTTTTCATAGCCGACACTTCATTACTGAATGACGAATGATAATTTTCATTATATAATGCTATTCATATTCATCACCGAAAGGAGTACGCCATGAACATTCGTCATATTCAGCAGAAAGACAATCCACTGATCCACAGTATCATCCAGCGCTCATTAGAAGCTCACGATCTCGCTATACCAGGTTCCGCTTATTATGACCCGCAGCTCGGAAAACTTTATGAGCATTATACAGCTGACGGCGCTGCCTACTGGGTCGCAGAAGAAGACGGCGAACTACTCGGCGGCATCGGCATCGGTCCTTTCAGCGGGGATATCTGCGAACTGCAGAAACTGTACTTGAAGCCTGGAGCTCAGGGCCGCGGCATCTCCAGACAGCTTATGGATACAGCCTTGAGTTTTGCAGCAGCGCACTATAACAAATGCTATCTCGAGACGATGCACCAGCTGAAGACTGCATGCATTCTCTATGACAAATACGGCTTCCAACTGCTTGATCAGCCTCTGCCGGGATCAGAACATTCGGCGATGGATGCCTGGTATTTAAAAGACTTGCATAAATGATCTGAACGCCTTCACTTCAGCTAATATATTTCAATTTTATCAACTATCCATTTTCGTTCCCCTTCAAGCCCATGTGCTTGTACAAGCAACCTGCATACATTATACTTGACCAAGTGAAGGACAGTGCTTCACTTGTTTAACAAATGATGAGGAGTGGACAAAGATGAAGTTACAGTTAGCATTAGATCTTGTAGATATTCAAGGTGCCATTGAAGTGATAAAAGAAGTAGAAGCATATGTGGATGTCGTGGAAATCGGCACACCAGTGGTCATTAACGAAGGCTTAAGAGCGGTCAAAGAAGTAAAAGCTGCTTTCCCGAATATGACAGTACTTGCTGACTTGAAAATCATGGATGCAGCAGGCTATGAAGTGAGCCAGGCAGCAGCTGCCGGCGCAGATATCATTACGATTCTCGGCGCAGCAGAAGATGAATCTATTAAAGGTGCTGTTAAAGAAGCAAAAGCACAAGGAAAAGAAATCCTTGTCGATATGATTGCTGTCAGCGATATCGCAACACGTGCAAAAGAACTCGATGCCCTTGGCGTGGATTACATTTGTGTTCATACAGGTTATGACCTGCAGGCAGTCGGTAAAGATTCATTCGAAGACCTTGCAACGATTAAAAGTGTTGTGACAAACGCTAAAACAGCTGTTGCAGGCGGTATTAAGCTGGAGACACTTCCTGAAGTGATTAAGCAGCAGCCTGACTTGATTATTGTCGGCGGCGGTATTACAAGCCAGGACGACAAAAAAGAAACAGCGCGTCAAATGCAGGAACTGATCAGCAAGTAATGGAAACAACTAATTACTTCAACAAAATCATCCAGGAGTTAACAACCGCCGCTGCTGCGATTAATGAGCGCGAAGCTGAACAGCTCGTCAATCAGATCCTGCAGTCCGATAAAGTATTCATTGCGGGCGCAGGACGGTCCGGTCTGATGGGCAGAGCCTTTGTCATGAGACTGATGCATATGGGCATCGAATGCTACGTCGTCGGTGAAACAGCTGCTGCACCGTTAGCAGCGGATGATTTGCTGATCATCTGCTCAGGTTCAGGAGAAACAAAGACATTGTCAGCGATCGCAGACAAAGCGAAGCAACTCGGCGGCAAGATTGCAGTAGTGACGACAGCAACTGAGTCCACTATCGCTAAACTTGCTGACGTCACAGTCGAACTGTCCGGTGCTACGAAAGACCAGTCAGCCAGCGACAAGACAATTCAGCCGATGGGTTCACTGTTCGAACAGTCGATGCTGCTCTTCTTTGATGCTGTTGTTCTCAGATTAATGGAGAAACAAGAGCTCGACACTGAAAAAATGTACAAAAATCATGCCAACCTAGAATAGCAAAAAAGACAGACACTTTTGATGTCTGTCTTTTTTCGTCTTTATTGCTTAAGTTCATCTTCAACAAGCCATTTATGGTTGACCATCTTCTCGCCTGTCTTCTGATCTACATAGTCAATCATATAGACTGTTGTTTTCTTCGCAGAATCAATGGTTGCCTCTGCACCTTTCATCCCTTTCATATGAGACGCTGTGATGACCGCCTTATCACCCTTTGCCAGCGCCTGTCCGCCCACATCTTTCAGCTCTTCATGAACGACCCATTGATGGTTATCCACTTTGTCACCGCCATTTGTCGGATTATATGACACGCTGTAAACTGTTGTGTCAAATGCGCCCGATATTGTTGCTGCCGCACCTTTCATCCCTTCCATGTGATCTGCCAGCACCGTTACTTTGTCTCCTACTTCATATTTCGGATGCGCTGCTTTTTTCATCCCTTTAGGAACGACTTTATCCATGGATGAATGATGATGTTCTGTCTGCTGCGGCTCAGCTTTACATCCTGTCAATGTGAGCACTGCTATCATACTTCCTGTCAGTAATAAACGCTTCTTCATCATGCGCCTCCTCTTTAATGAATTCATAATGTCCTGCTGTCTTTAAGCTAACATACCCTATCCAGGTATATCAAGTCATAACGTTTTGAGGTCTTTCGATTATGCCGGCGAAGAAGGAGCTGTATTCAACCGCGTCACTGAATATAGTACAGTCAAGTCCAAGATGAACTCAGCATTACATGGCTGTTCAATCACTTTTTGGAAAATAAGCCGCAAAAAAATCCTCTTTCCTTAAACAGAAAGAGGATTGGTGCTTATTATGCGGTCACCCACTGAGAAGCGCCGTATTCGTTGTATAGTTTCACCGCTGCTGCATCTTGAACGGATTCCGGAGCAGAAGCAGGCGACTTGCCTTTCCACTCTGCCGGTGCGACAATGTCCCAAGTCGTCTGCAGGAACTGATACTTACCTGCAGCACCGGATGTCGGATTGATGGCACGAATATTGCCGCCCGATTCACGCTGTGCGATTAATTGTAAATGGTCATTGACTTGTACCGTTGCCGTTGACTGAGCAGCTTCTTCGCTGACAGGTGCCTGCTGCTTCACTGGTGCCTGCTGTTTTACCGGCATTGGCGCTGCTACAGGCTGTGCCATCGCTACTTCAGCTTGTGCGGGTGCTGTATGATATTTCCAGCTCCATGATGACCCGTTAGATTCAAAGTTAAAGTGATAGCCATTATAATCAAAATCGTAGTTATACGTGCCCGCTTCAACCGGTGCTTTATTTAACTGCGCCTGATGGTTCATTGCAAGATCGGCAAGTTCCGCTTTATTGACAGGCTGTTCTGCTGCATGCGCTGAATGGCCTGCAAACGTCACTCCTAAGCCTAATGTTAATGTCGTTAAAATTGTTTTATTCATTGTTAATTACCTCCAAAAATGTAGTGATGCTCATCAGAATGAAACTACATTGCCTACCTTAACACACGAAATGTCATAGCAGGTTACATGGCAATAACAATTTATTACAGCGGGATAACTAACATAACAAAGTGACATACAGCTGTCATCTATTGAAATATAATCAATGAGCTAATTAATAGGGTACCGCTAAAGGCAAAACTTGGCACCTGAAGTTTTTGGCTCTCGCCCGTCGAAAGAATAACATGGCTCTTTCGTCTTCTAGATTCGCAGTCATAAGGCGTAACAAAGTGTAAGTTGTAAGACGTTAGCGTCCGCATCACAGGATTCTAGTGAGAAAAGTTCTTTCTACCAAAGCGCGATTACTGTGTTTTAAGTGCGACATCAATCATCGTCGTACTGTTGAACTGGTCTACTGTCATCGACTTCACGTTCGCCGCCGCTTCCAGCTCTTCAATATAACGGTTCACTCTGTCTTCTTCTATAATCCCTTCCTCAACGACGCCGACGCCCGCCACCGTCTTAATGCGCTCCTGACCGTAACCGAACTCTGTATAGTTCTGCAAATCTTCTATGATCTTGCGCTCTAGCTTCAGCTGCTCGAGCATGTCAGAAGCAGTCGTCCCGTCAGCAATGTCAGTCGCTGAGTTCTTCAGATGGATTGCCGTCTTAAGCGCAACGATATCATGTTTCAGCTGGTCGATCTTCGCTAGTGAATCAATGACCTTCTGTGACTTCTCTGCTGTGACAATCGTCTTGCTGTTCACTGCAATCGGTGTTCTATACTCAGAATGGAACTTCTGCAGCTCACGGTTCAGCTGTTGACGCAGTGTACTGATAAGAAAAATCGCCTGCTGGATAGATAATTGAGTCATCGTGACCTCCTGTAGTTAACGGTAATGATGGATGATTATAACCTATTCACAGGGCATCGCCGATCAGCGGCGCACTTGAGATTATAAAAAAACCATCACTTATTTTTTCTGCCTTCGTCCCGATAAATTAACAGCGATGAAATTTTATTGATGAATCCCATCCCTGTTTCTGTTATATTAGCGCTATTCATAACACCTTTAGCAAAACTTTCATCTTCACGACCCTTTAACCCCGGTTCATCCCAGTCTTTATTGCCGGTACGTCCTTGTGGATTATGTTCCCCTGCATGTTTCGGCGGCCAGTTGTTTGCCATCTTGATTCCCCCGTCTCTTTTAGAATGATGGATTATAACCCATTATATATGTTTGTCATTATAATACAAATAATTCTATATTTATCCGAGCACTTGTTCATATTGCGCCTGCTGCAGTGCATAATACTTCCCTTTTTTCTCGAGCAGCGCTTCATGACTGCCTTCTTCGACAATTCTACCGTCTTCTATAAAGAAAATACGGTCGACATCACGAATGGTCGATAACCGGTGCGCAATCGTCAATGTCGTACGACCTTCAGACAGCTGTTTGAAGGCTGCCTGTATTCTATTCTCTGTTTCCACGTCAAGTGCGCTTGTCGCTTCATCAAGAATAATAATCGGCGGGTTCTTCAGAAACATCCGCGCGATCGATACACGCTGCTTCTGACCACCTGACAGCTTCGTTCCGCGTTCACCGACAATCGTATGGATGCCTTGCGGTAATGTATCAATAAACGACTTTAACTGTGCCTGCTCGACCGCTCTCATAATCTCTTCATCTGTTGCTGTTAAGTTACCATAGGCTATATTGTCCCGCAATGTCCCGCTGAACAAGAACACATCCTGCTGAACAACACCGATCTGCCTCCTGAGTGATTCAAGCGTGTAGTCCCGGGTGTCACGACCGTTAATCGTCACAGCACCGCTATATGGGTCATAGAACCTCGGCAGCAGTGAGCATATAGTCGTCTTCCCGCCGCCGCTCGGCCCGACCAGCGCAATCTTCTCACCGCGCCGAACCGAGAATGATAAGTGATCCAGAATCACTTCATCATCGTACTTAAAAGTCACGTCCTCATAACGAATTGTTTCAGGAACTCCTTCAAACGCAACCGCGTGCGCTGCATCTTTAATAGCAACTGGTGTGTTCATCAGCTCTTTGAAGTTGCTGAAGCCCGCGATGCCTTTCGGGAACAGCTCAATGATTAAGTTAATCGACTGCAGCGGCTTGAACAAAATATCTGTAATCATAATAAACGCAACAAACTCACCGTAACTCATCATGTCATGCAGTACGAAATAACAGCCGAGAATAAGCACGATAATGAGCGTGAATTTCTGTGACATATAACCGATTGACGAATTCCATGACATAAAGTTATAAGCTTTCAGCTTCGTCGCGCGGAAGTCTTCATTCGCTGTGTGGAAGCGGTCCGCTTCAAACCGTTCATTCGTAAACGCCTGTACCAGGCGGATGCCGCCGATGCTTTCACCGATGACGTCGTTAAATGTTGAGACGTTGCTGAACAGCCGTCTGAACTGCGTCGTCATCTTCTGGTTGAAGTAAATCGTCAAGACAAAAATAATCGGTACGATACAAAACGTAATGAGCGCAAGCTTGACATCAATCGTCAGCATGATGACCAGCGCCCCAATCACGGTCATCACAGCGACAAATACTTCCTCCGGACCGTGATGCGCCAGTTCTCCGATGTCCATCAAATCATTCGTCAGCCGGCCGATCAGTTTCCCCGTCTTGTTGTTGTCGAAGAAATTGAAATTCAAGCGCTGCAGGTGCCGGTACAGCTCATTTCGAATATCACGTTCAATATTAGTCCCGAGCTTATGACCCCAGTACGTCACGATAAATTTCAGCACCGTGACAAAAGCAAAGACCGCAAATAAACCGACCGCACCGAGTACAATCTTGTTCCATTCCTTGGATGGGAGCAGCTGGTCAATGAACAGACTCGTCATCAACGGAAAAATCAGCTCAAGCACACCGACAAAAACAGCTGAACCAAAGTCCAGCACAAATAACCCTTTATAAGGCTTGTAGTAATCAAAAAACCTTTTCATGTGTTACCTCCATCGCTATAATAATTCAGCTCATTATTAATATATCTTATTTCTCTCTAGTATGAGCTGAAATTATTTATAAAATTTGGAATAGATGAGTTCTATATAAATAATAGCCATACAATAATCAAGTTTCTGCTAACAATCATCACACTGAGATTTTCTTCTATTCCACTGTACACATTTTTCACAATGATAGCACATACCTTAAAATCGCCCAGTGTTATAAACGCTGTTTCCATCGCTTTAAACATTGAAATATCTGCTCAGTCTGGCAGCGATATTACAGTCATTAATATGAGCATGCCGCTTGCAGCTCATATTTTTTTGTCCAACTCATCCTAGCTTTTCTCGTTCCATTACACTTAATTAAGGCATATACTCTATTTAAGGTGTATTTTTTGTTATATAGTAGAATGAACATACGGCAGACTTAGAAATGGGGAAAATCAATGTTTTTAGCCTGGAAAGAAATAATGCATAACAAGCTCAAGTTTTCGCTGATTATCGGTGTACTTGTATTGATCTCATATTTACTGTTTTTAATTTCAGGGTTATCCAACGGATTAATGGGGATGAACCGGGAAGCGATTGATCAGTGGGATCCGGATGCTATTATAGTGACGAAGGAGTCAAATCGAAACCTGGCTCAATCAATCATGGATGAAGATGCTCTAGATGACCAGTTCGATAAAGCAGCTCCTATTAAACAGCTTGCTGTGATTATTGCTAAAGGTGATAATAAGCAGAACACATTGCTGTTCGGTATCGATAAAGAGACATTCATCAATCCTAACATCACGGAGGGAACATCGTTTGCTGCTGATGATGAAGTGGTCGCCAATGACGCTTTGAAGCAAAAAGGCTTCAGTATCGGGGATACAGTAGACATCGCGGGCAGTGATGATGATTTAACGATAGTAGGATTCACTAATAACGCCAAATATAATGCGGCTAACATCCTCTATAGCAATCAAACGACAGCAGACCGCTTATCCATGAACCGCCTTAAAGATAAAGCAAATGCGTTCCTTATAAAAGATAAGGCCTATAAGGATAAGACGATTGACAGTGACTTTGAAGCAATTGATAAGGAGACGTTCATCACGAAGCTCCCGGGTTATACCGAACAGAAGTTAACGCTTGATGTCATGAGTTATTTCCTGTTTACGATTGCGACATTCATCATCGGTATATTCTTATATATATTGACGATTCAGAAAGCACCTGTCTTCGGATTGCTTAAAGCGCAGGGAATCAGCAACGGCTTCCTCGCTAAATCTCTCGTCATCCAGACGCTGATATTGTCTGTCATCGCAGTACTCATTGCGCTGGGACTCACCGCCATTACAGCGGCTATCATCCCGGACGTCGTACCCATTAAGTTTATCTGGCCGACCATCGCTGTTTACGCAGCTGTGATCATAGTGACGGCAGTCATCGGTGGATTATTCTCTATCCGCTCCATCCAGAAAGTAGATCCACTAAAAACGATAGGATAAGGTGATGACATGGTATTAACATTAACTGAAGTCAATAAATCATTCGGGAAAGATCAGACGTACATAGAAGCATTAAAACCTGTAGATTTTAATATTAACGCAGGAGAAATGGCAGCTGTGATCGGCCCGTCAGGTTCCGGTAAAAGTACCTTCTTGACAATTGCAGGCCTGCTGCAGCAGCCGACGAACGGCAAAGTCATCATCAATAATCAGGACGTGAGCAAGCTGTCAGAGAGACAGCGCGCTAAAATACGTCTGAAACACATTGGATTCATTTTACAGTCATCCAACTTAGTGCCTTTTCTGAAAGTGAAGGATCAGTTCAAGCTGCTTGCTCAAGTGAATAAGAATCATATTCAACCGGCTGACTTCAAGGCCCAAGTTGAGACGCTAGGTTTAACAGCTGTGATGAATCAGTTCCCGGCTGAACTATCAGGCGGACAACGCCAGCGTGTAGCGATATTGAAGGCTATCTATACGAATCCATCACTCATTCTCGCTGACGAACCAACAGCAAGCCTGGACAGTGCGCGTGCATATGAAGTGATTGAAATGATTCAGCGCATCGTCAAAGAGACAAACAAAGCAGCAATTATCGTCACTCATGATAACCGCCTATTGGATTATTTCGATAAAGTCTATGTCATGGAAGATGGGAATTTGACGCTTCAAGACTAACAGAAGATGAAAGCAAAATATTAAGAGACCATTTAGGCGTGTCGTATGAATATGGATTGACTCATTAAACATATTAAAAAATCCGAAATGCAGCAGCATTTCGGATTTTTATTATCTTCTTCTCTTCGTAAATGCTCGAGTGCCATGAACTCTAGCTAAATCAAATAATGGACTCCAGGCATTCGTGTGGACGACGGGTGTTTGGTCATTGCCGAGCCTTCTGATTTGCTGCTCGTAATAGGCAATGCCAATAAATCCGCCTAACATTTTATCAACTGTTTTTATTTTGGTCGTCAGTCTTGGAATCGTCATATCCGCGTATGTTCCATTCTGTAATTGATTCGGCAGTTCCGGGTTTAACACAAGTGGCCGTGCAATCCCGATCATCGCCACATTCGTATTCATAATCGCATCAATCATGCTTTCTTGTTTTCTGAATCCACCGATCACCGAGATAGGTACATCTACCATTTCACTGATTTGTCTCGCATAATCTAAGAAATAGACTTCACCGTCACCCATCATTTCAGGTTTCTCGTAATCTCCGCCTGAAATTTCAATATGATCGATGCCAAGTTCAGCCATCTTCTTGATCACTGCAATAGAATCATCCAATGAGAATCCTTTGTCATTAAAGTCTGTTGAGTTAATCTTTAAGCTGATTGGGAAATCCTCTCCCAATGCGTCTCTCATCCCTGTGTAAATATCAATTAAAAACTGCATCCGTCGCTCTAATGTCCCGCCATACTCATCAAAACGGCGATTATCTCTTGATGATAAGAACTGACTCACTAAATAACCATGCGCACCATGAATTTGAACACCCGTAAACCCGGCCTGCTTCGCAACTACTGCTGCTGTGACAAAACGTTCAATCGTTTCTTTGATTTCATTGATGGTCATCTCACGCGGCGGATTGAATGCACTGCCTGCATCTCCTCCAATAGCAATAGCACTCGGTGCGATTGGCTGTTTTGATACAGACTTCGGACTTTGTTTACCTGGATGGTTAATCTGCATCCAAATATGACTACCATTACGTTTACCCGCTTCCGCCCAGCGCGTTAACATAGCTAAATCTCTATCGTCTTCAATAACGACATTTCCCGGCTCACCAAGGTAACGTCTATCAATCATGACATTCCCTGTCAGCGACATGCCAATGCCGCCATCCGCCCAATGTTTATAGGCATTGACAAGTGCTGCAGTCGGCCGATGTGCGTTATCAGCCATCCCCTCACTCATCGCACCTTTATATAATCTATTTTTAAGGGTTACACCGTTACTTAAAACAAGTGGCTCAAATAATTTTTCTACTGACATGATGATCTCTCCTATGATTTACTGATTAACTCTCATGATCACTTTACCCGTTGAATCGTCATCAAAAGCATCCTTCAATGCTGCTTCATTCTCTTCAAGAGTAAAGTGCTTCGGCTCAATTTGTGGTTTCACTTGTTTTTCAGTTAGAATTTTAACCACTCAATCAAACTGCGGACTTGAATCGTTTTCACTTGATTGCACAATACCTATGGGGAAGTTATTGTTAAATCAAACATAGCTTCCTTTTTATGGCAAGACCCAGCAGAGCGTTCACTTCTGAGTTTAAACTGAAGATAGTACGGTTATTAGAAAATGGTAAGCATAGGCTGAAATTGTACGTTAATAAAATCTGATGCTTTGAGCTTTAAATCACTTCCAATCTACATCAATTGAAATAGATTATTCATCAATTTGAGGAATTTAAAACCGTTATTATTGAGGATTTTAACACCATTACTAACAATATCATGCTCCTCAGCTATTGTTGCCTCATTTAAAGAGCAATAATCCAAATCTTTGTAACCTATTTCTATGCATACTACAATAATAGTAACTCAGAAAGGATGTTGATATCATGGATATATTTATCGTAGGTGGCAGCGGCCGAGTAGGATTAGAACTGGCGAAAGAACTTAGTGACAAGCATCATAACGTCATAGTAGGAAGCCGTTCACCGGAGAAAATTGATGCTGATGGCTTTAAAACAGTTAAGCTTGACTTAACTCAGTCCGCTTCAGAAGTAGCAGAAGCAATAGGTCAAGTAGACCTTGTTTACTTCACTGCAGGGTCACGAGGCAAGGACTTACTGCAGATCGATGCATTCGGTGCAGTGAAAACGATGCTGGCAGCAGAGAAGAATAATATTAAACGCTACATCATGCTGAGTGCGTATGAATCACTCAACCCAGATGCATGGGAAGAAAAACCCTATAGTGACTTAAAAGAATATTACCAAGCTAAATACTTAGCAGACAAATACTTAATGGACAGCACGAAGCTGGACTGGACTATCTTGCAGGCCGTTGCCCTAGAGGAAGAAGAAGGTAACGGTAAAGGGGACCATGCAACAGAACAATCAGTCGCCATCCCAGATGTCGGACTTACCCTGGCAGAACTTGCTGAACAAGATAACACAATCGGTAAAGTCGTCACGATCAGTAATGGTGATAAAGATATCACGTCATTATTTAAAGATGCATAGAAGAAGAAACACGCCTGTTGATCAGAAGGTCGATGGGCGTGTTTTTGTTGTGAGGAGAATATCTCATTATATAAGATTATTTATTGAAAAATATGCCTTGTTCCGTCTGACATCTTAAAACGGACGAACCAGATGCCATTGTCTTCATTTCTTTTTAGCCATATCTATAGTCCCTATTTTTCGTGAATTATATCTATAAATTTTTCAAATTTAAACTAATTTATTATCGGTTTTCTTATTCGGCGAAAACGACCAGTACGTGACAACACGTGCTATATATTCAAGTGGTCCTTGTTTGAAATACTTGAAGTATAGATTACTTAGAGCCACTTGTAAGATAAAGAATAAAGTAGCAATCAGCAGTGATAATAAGAAATTGTCATCACCAAAACGCTGCATGCCGTAGCCATAGTAGATAAAAGAATGAAACACAGACTGGGCAATATAATTACTGAGTGATAGTCTGCCGATTGCTTCAAATAGCTTGAGTGCCTGCCATCTCTGATAGAGCGCATAAAATAATGAAATATAAGAGAAGCTCAGGAGATACATACCGAAGATGCCTAAGGTTCCTAAGATATCATTATCCGGCCAGATCACCATGCATGCTTTAAACAGAATAAAAATCGGTGTCAGATAAATAAAATTTTTCTTTACAGACGTCAGACCGGTTTCAAAAAAGCGATTCTTCGCCAAGATCATACCGATTAAAAAGAGCGGTATATTAAAAAGAATAGCAATTGGTATTAATAGCAAGAATTCTTCATCGGTAAAAGCCATGAATGGATCTTCTTCCATAAAGAAATCATTTCGTTCTTGTAGCGTACCAGTTGAAAATATACCTCTCTCTGCTGCGAGATATTCACTTTGTTCTGCAGTTAATCCTCCAGTTGCAAAGCTTTGTTCAGCCGCAACCATAAAATCTGGATTAACCAATAAAATGCCGACAATTAAAGGTATGACTAGAGCAGCTATAATAATCAATGATCGAATCTTAAACTTCAACACCCATACCACTATAAACGTAACAGTGCCGTATAGATAAAGAATATCTCCACTGAAAAGATAAGCAGAATGAAGCATCCCCATAGTGAAGAGAATTAATCCTCTTCTCATGATTGCCCGCTTCACAGAACGTCCTTTCTTCTCCAGACTCTCGCTCATCTTCATTAAACCGAAACCAAATAATACAGCAAATATCGGCATAAAACTGCCTTCTATGAAGATCTTGACCCAATAAATAAAAAGCTTATTTACTGCATCAATCCCATAGAATTCCGGATAATTTGCACCATAATGGCCGAACTGGAATAAGAGTAAATTAGCAAATAATATTCCCATCAAACTAAACCCTCTTAAACTATCAACAACAGTCAGTCTTTTCATAAATCCTCTTTTCTTTGATACCTCATTAAAAATTTTCGTACAAATTTAAGAAACTCAGATTTCCTTATATTCAATGTACACAAGTGAAGAGAAATATAGAACAGAGAAGTTACTAATTTAAGGAAACTTTAAGGTAAAGTCTATATTGCTTAATAAGAAATCTAGTAATATATAGTTACTAGTAAGACTGAATATCTTAGTTTTTATAATCGTATTTGTATGTAATATCGACTTAAATGAAGATTTAATATCTGAATTTCATAAGGGTGTTTAACGGGTTACATCATGACAAACTCATACAAAAAAGCACCTCTCGAATAATTTCGAGAAGTGCTGTAAACGTATATTCAATGGAATACAAACTGTTTACGCCAGTTTGCGTACTGAACTTGTAAGCAAGCAAGTTTGCAACAATTCCAGCATTAACGTTTTGAGAACTGTGGTGAACGACGAGCGCCTCTAAGACCTGGTTTTCTATGCATTTCATTGAAGATGAGAGATTGTCTAGCTTATTTTGACAAATGAAATATAAAAATATATTTTTTATCGTCCGGTTATCGTCCGGTTATTCAAATCCAGTTATATCAAGGTATTTCCATCTATCGTCCGGTTATCGTCCGGTCTTATCTATTCATTTTTAAGATAATATTTTGTACCTGGCCCTCTTCCTTCTGAAGTGATGATATCAGCTTTTTTCAATTCAGCAATCAACTCAGCTGTATAACTTTTTTGTAGTCCCATAGCTTCTTGAATTTCCAATCTACTAGCCAGTTTTCCATCAGACAAATATTCAACTATTTCTGTCAACTTTGCATTAGAAGGTATTTGATTAAGTTTATAATTTTTATTATATAGAATTACAGTAAATAGATTGTGTGTTGCAATGAGTTCGGGTTGTTTCGTAAAACCTTTATATAACGAATAAATCCTCCTAATACCTGATCCATAATTTTCAATGTAATCCATTTTATCTAGTGCGTTGATAAGAATAGGATTTCGTTTAGCATTAGCTCCTCTTTTAATATCTTCTATTGTTAAACCATCCGGCAATGATCCTGGAGAAGATATTTCAATTCGATTGTTATATATCTCTATTTTAATATCGGAAGTCATTGTATAATCTCTATGAATAAAAGCATTCATCAAAGCTTCACGAATTGCATCTTGTGGATATGAAAAAGATTCAATCCTTCTTCCATTGCCACCAAAGGTAATTTCATTGTTGTTAATCAATCTAAGATAGTTTAACACATCATCAATCTGCCTTACTATTGAACCTTCAAACTTCTGCTTATCTTTAAAAGATAATGTGTCTGTCCCGCTATATACTGCAAGTTTTGATATGAATGGGTTTTGATCACTAACTATAAGTCCTGCATTATTATAATGTTCATTATTGTTTTTTCTAAAGTTTAAAGCAATTTCATCAAACTCTAAGCTTAGTTCTTCAAATACAGATTGAGCAGATTTAAAGTTTAGCTTTGAAAATGTTGAACTTTCACCGTCAAATGAATTAGCTATGTGTCTATTTAGCATTCTACGCAACTCTGCATCACTTGCTCTACGCTTAGAACTTCCTTCTCGAATATAAACTCCTTTTGAATTAAGACCTTCTCCGTCTGTATAGTAATAGGGCTTATTAACACCTGCACTGACAGTGATCTTAAAAGGTATCTCATTGGGCTCAATCATGACCAAACCAGTGATTTCTGGACGAAATGCAGTGGCGACCCAATTCATCAGTGTTTCTTCCCAGCTCTTATATACTTGAAGTCTTTTTTCTTCACTATCAAACGTTATAGGTTTTCCGTTATCATCAACACCTAACAAAATAGTTCCGCCACTATTACTATTTAAGAAAGATACAATCTCAGCTTTCATACTTTGTGGTTTGGGCATATCTTCTTTGTACTCTGTATTATAGCTTTCCAAGTATGTCACCATTCTTTCAGTTTACTTTCCATATATTATATCAATTCTTCATCTAGTTAGATGCTTTTATAAATTTTATAATTTCTTCCTAACAAAAATCATCCCTATAACCATAACCAAGCTATTGATTAAAAATAAGTTTCTGAGACCTATAAAACCTACTAATAATGTAGCCGTCAAGATACCTAAAGGCATAAGAAATCTAATAATCGCTAATCGAATACTAAAAATTCTACCAGCCATTGCTTTAGGAATTGTCTGCTGAACAATCGAAGTATTGTAACTATTAAATATAGATAAAGCTACCCCACTCAATATTTCTATAATATATGATAAAGCAATAGAATGACTGATGCCTAGTCCGATATACCCCAGTATGAATCGTCTACACTTGATTGGACAACTCCTATGAGGGAGGTTATTATTAAATCAAAAAATAGACGCTTTTTTATGGCAAGACCCAGTAGAGTGTTCGATTCTGAGTTTAAACTGAAGATAGTACGATTATTAGAAAATGGTAAGCTTAGGCTGAAATTGTATGTTAATAAAATCTGGCGTTTTCAGCTTTAATCGCTTCCAATCTACATCAATTGAAATAGATTATTCATCAATTTGGAGAATTTAAAACGTTATTATTGAGGATTCTAACACTGTTGCTAAAAATATATTCGGAGTCACTTTTTAAAGCTTATATCTCTAATCATCAAGGCAAAAGTTACATGAGCAGTTCCAAAAACATATTGATTTCTAAATCGGAGGAAAAAATGATAATTAAAGTAGATAGATTAGAGGAATTACCTATAGATTTATTGCTTTTAGCTGATCCTGCAGAGGAAATAGTTAAAGAGTATATTGCTAGATCGAACAATTATATTTTAGTAAAAGATGAAAAAACTATTGGAGTAATTGTTCTATTACCTACACGACCTGGCACTTTAGAAATAGTTAATATTGCGATTGATCCTAAGCATCAAAGGAAAGGTTATGCTAAAAAATTACTTGAATTCGCTATCAATGAGGCGAAGAATAAAGGATTTAAACATATTGAAATAGGTACTGCTAACTCGAGTATTAATCAGTTAGCATTATATCAGAAGATGGGCTTCAGAATTAATTACATTGATAAAGACTATTTCTTAAAAAACTATCATGATGAAATTTTTGAAAATGATATTCAAGCTATTGATATGATTAGACTTTATATGGATCTATAGAACACCCTTATCGTCCTAATAACCATGTGAGATTACTTAAGGAATGTCATCAATAAACATATTTCGTTTGTCAAAATAAGCTAGACAACTTCTCATCTTCGATGAAACTCATAAATACTTCCAATGGTGTCCTGTAACCAAGAGATTTTCTAGGTCGATTATTTAGGGAATGTGCAACTTGAATAATATAATCGTCTGTAACTGTGTTGAAATCCATATCTTTGTCCAGACCGTTTCTTCTAAGCATACCATTTGAATGTTCATTAAGACCACGCTGCGAAGGTGTGCCTGGATCAGCAAAAAAGATAGATATATCGTGTTGGTTACTGATTGACTTCCAGCTGGAAAACTCTTTACCGCAGTCGAATGTAATGGATTTAAAGAGACGATAAGGTAAAGCCGAAAACATACTGTTTAATGCTTTTTCAATGTCGGATGCCTTGCGACCTTCCGGTCGTAGGGTGATGATCATCTTGGAAACACGTTCAACAAGGGTGATGACTGCGCTGCCATGACGACGACCGACAATCGTATCTCCTTCAAGATGACCGAACTCTCTATCAAAGTCAGGAAATTCAACTGTTCTTTCTGAAATGTGGCGTTTGAAAGTCTGACGACCTCTTTTCTCATGATGACCGTTAGGTTTTCTTTTCCCTTTCATCGGAAGTGATTGAACAGGAAGAATATCTTCCCTGAACATTCTGTACAGAGTTTTAACAGAACAGCTGATAGATTCTTCATTCCTGCCTATGATAGTGTCAGGTGTCCAGCCGTCGGCTATTCTTTCTCGAATATAACTGATCTGATGCTTAGGAAGGACAATCTTACGTCTTCCACAACGGGATTTTCTTTTCTTATAGTTCTGATAGAATTCCAGTGCAGATATACCTGCTTTGAATGCATTAATCACATTATAGACGGTCTGTCTTGAACGCTTAATTCTCCGGCAGATCTCACTGCCCGAAATTTTCTGGTGGTAATATGATTCTATGAACGCAAGTTCATCCGTGGTAAGATGTGTATAGGCCATTTGTGCTAACTCCTTATGTTTTCTTTGTTCGGAAATACATATTGAGTTTAGCACAGAAGGCTTTTTTAGTTGTCTAGCTTAATTTTACAATTGGCGAACTATAAAAGCACTTTCCTAATTTTTAGGCAAAGTGCTTTTAAACATTTCTTCAATTACAATAAATCTCTTATTTAAGATGCTTACTCTTCATATGAGTGTATAATTTGATAAAGCATTATGCGGACTCATTATTTTGAGATTTATGGTTCATTATATGTAGCATTAAAATCAGTCTTCTTAAGTTTAATAAGCTTTATAAAAAATAGAACACTCTCTAATTGAATAGAAGAGTGTAGTTATCTAGAAAATATATCCTTTTTCTATGAACTGTTAAAATGGTAAATCACCATATTCATCTATATATCTATACATTCCATATCTTTGCATATAAATTATCTTATTAATCGATTCAGTACCATCGAATTGAATCATTTTCAAAATATGATCAATGAAATCAATAGGTGCTGTTCCGTTAGCAGTTACTAAATTTTTATCAGTAACAGCTTGTTCATATAAAAAAAAATCACTAGCTGAATATTTTTCGTATTGATTCCACATTTCGATTGAGTTGCCAGTGTGCTTATATTTGTTTAAATAACCTTGTTTTGCTAGGTAGTCAACCGCTCCACAAATAGCTGCAATATGAATATTTTCATTAAAACATTTCTCAATATAACTCCTTAAATAAGGATTAATAGCATCCCATGAATTTCCTCCAATTAATACTAGTAAATCTGGAGTTTTTAAATCACCAGTAATTAACAAATCAATCTTTGTTCTAATGCCTCCAATGGATAATACTTCTTCATTAGTTGAAATAGTTGTGACGGTCCAGTCTTCATTTTGATTAATAGTTGATGCAACATATGCCATCTCCCAATCGGCATATTCATCTAATAATAAAATAAATAGATTTTTCATTACAATTTCTCCTTTATATATTAATTTTGATACCTAGTATTCAAACATTTATTAATTTCCTAGGTATCTAAAATTAGTTTATACTCTAAATAAGCCAAACTATGTCTTATTAAAGGAGTAATCAATGAATAAAGCAAATAGACTTTTAGAAATATGGTTATATATAACCGAGAGAAAAAATTTTACAAATAGAGAATTAGCTGAGAAATTTAATGTTTCTAGCAGAACTATTCAGAGAGATATTGATGAGTTAAGTTTATTGGGGGTTCCTTTTTATTCCGTATTAGGCAAAAATGGTGGTTATCAAATGATGAACCAAAAATTACTTCCTCCTATTTCTTTCACAGAAGAAGAAATAATTTCACTTATAATAATATATAAACAACTACTTCAATACGAAGATACTCCTTTCACGTTCGAAATAGAAGGAGTAATAAAAAAACTGCTGAATCAGTCAACTAAATCTTTAAAAACTAAGTTAGAAGTCATAGAAAAACATTTGTATGTAGAAATACCAAAAAGAAATGAGAAAGCACCTTTTTTAAAAGATATATTTCAAGCTTCATTAAATCAAAATTCATTGAAAATTGATTATGAATCTGTTAATGGAATTAATTCTAAAACTATTTTTCCGATTGGTATATATTCATCAAATGGATTTTGGTATTTCTGTGCTTTTGAAGAATTATCAAACCTTATAAAAGTATATAGAGCTGATCGTGTTAAAATGCTTGAAATAAATCATAATTCAATTAGTCCTGAACTTTCCTTACCGAGTGTGAAAGAATTTGTCAATAATCATAATAAATTTTATTCGATTAATCTAATTACAGTTAAAATGAAAATAAATAAAAAATCCATACGAATACATAATTCAGCCATTTTAGACTTTGATAAAATTAATTGGGTTGATTCATTTTGGGGTGAATTAGAATTTAAAATTCCAAATAGAGATATCCCTTTTCTAGTTTCTCATTTAACTATTTATGGTAATAATATTAAAATTATATCTCCTCAATATGTTATCAAAGAATTAATAAATCATTTAGAAAGTATTAAAGTAATATATATATAATTTACCCCAGACTAATATTTGAAATAGGTGGGGTAAATCTTTTAATTTTATTTACAAGTTGATATATGAAGAATCTCGTAACAGTCTTCTTTAAAAGTCTCTTCAAATTTAAAAATTGCATATTTCCATTTATCAGGGTTATATACTATAAAACTATATTCAATATTTTTGATATTATTGTCAATAGCATGTTTTATTGAATGGCTACTATCAATAGTCCTATAAACTTCATTTAAATATTGATAACGATTTAATTTGTCTATTTCAAAATTAGTTGAATAAACCACTCCAATCTCGATGTTCTGTCTCCCAAAGGTTTCAATTATATTATCGTAATAACCATCAAATATAAACTTGTTCATTCCTTCTTCATTTTCCCAAATATATAACGGACAATAAATGTTTTCTTTATTTCCTTTAACAATAGACTGGATCAAATATAATTTACATAATAGATTTTTAAATCCATCAGTTTTAGCTCCATTTTCTCGTACACGTTTTATTATTAATTCCATATCATAATCGTCAGGCAACTTTATTTTATATTGCATTGCAATGATATGAATCACCTCCCATTTACAATATAACTTGTGAAAATTTATACGCATATGATTTAATTATGGTAAGGTTATCACAATTTATGATAAGGAGTTAACATGAATACTAATGACTTGGAACTATTCATGCATATGTACGAAACACTTTCCATTAACAAAACAGCACAATTATCTGATTATGCCCAATCAAATGTAAGTACGAGACTTAAATCATTAGAAAATGAATTCAATAACACATTATTTATACGTTCGCCACAAGGATTGCAACCAACAGAATATGGGAAACATTTTTATCAATATGCTAGCCTAGTAATTAACGAAACAAAGAAAATAAAATCTCTTAATTTAAAAAGTGAAATCATTATTTCAGAAATATTATTTAATTACTTGGTTTTATATGAAAAAATATTTTCATTGAATGAGTACAACTTTAATATTAAATCGACTTCAGAAATTGTTTTAATTAAACAACTTGATAGTACAATTATTACCTTTAATAAATTGCAACTTAAAGGTACGAAAATTTCAAAGAACTATATAAATGCAGCATTTTTAAGAGGCCATAGTCAAAATTATGATTTACCTTATCTAATAAACTCAGATTTGAAATGTCCCTTTAGACAATTCACCTTAGAACAAATTGATGATCAAATTATCCAAGAGATTAATTCTTTAGAGAGTATCATACAATTAGTTCGTGATAATAAAGGTATTGCGCTTTTACCAATTTATTTCAGTGAAATTTACCCACTTGAGTTAGCTAGCGATACTATCGTTGAAATTCCATATTATATCTATTCTTAATACCATCAGTACTTTAAATTTATCTCTTTAAAAATTTTAATATTGATTAAAATAATTCTTTATTATATAGAATAAACTTAATATAAATAATAATAGCATTGCTACAAAGGCTAAACCTTCTAATAGAAATGTGTGTATTACATCACTAATCATTAGTGATATAGAGGATATTATGACCACAATATAAATACAAAGTGCCATTGCTTCGTCGTTATTCAGTTTCTTCATAATCATTCAGTACCCTCTCATTCAACTTCTTTATACTATGCATAAATTGAATATCATTAATAATTTCTAACGGTTTATTTCCTTTTCCAATAATAAATTTATAGTTGTCGATTTCCATAAATTCAAAAATCAATTTAAACTGGTCTTGTAATGGAATTGTTTTCTTCTCAGGATTATCTCCACCAATAATAATTATTATAAATTCTTTTTTTCTCATAATCTCTTTAAAATCCGGATAATCAGAATCCCTTAGTGTCTCTGTCCATCTATCAATAAACAATTTCAGACTAGCACTCATGGAATACCAATATAACGGCGTTGCCATAATAACGATATCAGAATCTATTACACTATCTAAAACCATTTTATAATCATCATTGTGTATTACCTCAGAATTATCATGCCTACTATCAATTACTCTTTCTATACATAAGCTATTTAAAAAATATCTTTTATACCCAGTTGCTTTAGTTAACTGATCTAATATATATTCAGTATTACCGTTTTTTCTACTACTACCAGATAAAATTGTAAGCATTTATTATTCCTCCTTTTATATCTATTTTATTTCAAGTTAAGATATGCGAAAATAAGATAAATCAAATATCATATATTTAAATTTCAAATATCTTGGAGGATCTATGGATTCAAAACATATTACTACTTTTTTAACTGTTGCCCAAACAAATAATTTTTCTAAAGCAGCAGAAATATTAAATTGTGCTCAATCAACTGTCTCTGTTCATATTGACAAACTTGAAGATGAGTTAAACCTATCATTATTTTACAGAAAGAAACATGGAATCATTTTAACTGAAGAAGGTAAAAGATTTATTAAATATGCTGAACGTATTGCTAATATTGAAAAAGAATATAAAAATGAGCTTCATTCATCTTCAGTGAATAAAGAAATAATCATCGCTCTTCAGGAAAGTCAGTTATTATATAGATATCAACAAAGAATTTTTGATTGGATTCAAAACAATCCTGATATAAATGTAATTTTTAAGACTGCCCATTCTAGTTTTTCTCTTAAGGATCAGCTGACTTCCGGAGAAATAGATATTGCTGTACTTTCGGATAATAATCTATATAACCCATCACTTAATAGGATACTACTCACTAAAGATCCATTAGTACTAGTTTCAAATAAAAGAATATCAATCAGCCATATTAAAGATTTAAATGAATACCGTATACTTATGACAGAAAAAGGATGTAGCTATCGAGAAGAGTTGGAAAATTTCTTGAGGGTGAACGAGATAAATAGAATAAATAAAATAGAAATGATTAGTATAGAAGCCTTGAAAAATTATTTATATGAACATCCTAGTATTGCTCTACTACCTAAGTTTTTAGTTGAAAATGATTTAAACAAAAATTTATATGAGGTGCAACTTGATTACAGTTGGCCAGATTTGCATACACACTTACTATTTTCAAGAAATAACGAAGATCCAAAAATACAAGAGTTAATAAGAATATTCAAATCAGTTGCAACAATAAATTGATATTATATTAATGTGATTTTTCCCTAAATACAAATATACAATATTTACTTAGAACTGGTAATTAAAAATTAATTATTATCTAAGGGTGACATCCATGCAAAAAATATATAAAAAAGCACCTCTCGAATAAATTCGAGAAGTGCTGTAAACGTTGATATAACAACGATATTAACGTTTTGAGAACTGTGGTGAACGACGAGCGCCTTTAAGACCTGGTTTTTTACGTTCAGAAATCTTCGGGGTTTCAGCCACAGTCACGAAGTGTCGTAAGCCTTGATATCAAAGAATTTATCAATAAACGAATATCATTAAAAATCATTCAATTTCAATAAAGGGTACTTAAAGGGTAACATTTTCAAACTAAAACGGCTGGTCGGCAGTTAAAATATATAATATCAAATTTTACCTGTGTTTTATAATAAACTCTTAAAAACAAATGCCCACATTAATCTATATAATTTATACTAATATTGCCTCGACTAGTAAGATCATTTAAGTATTCAGAAATTTGTTGCTTTTTTAAATCTCCCCATGGCATCATTTTATAATTTACGTATGATAAGTAGCATTCTCTTTTAGCTCGAGTGATTGCAACAAACATATTGTTTCTCTCTTCCTGCAATTGTGATAAAGTTTTAGCTCTATAGTCAGGAAAAGTACCTTGATTTAATCCGAGAACAAAAACAATACTATATTCCAATCCTTTAGAGCCATGTACTGTTAGTAGAGATACTCCTTCACTATGATTATTAAAGTGTTTTCCTAATGAAACATTATTTAAAAACCTTGATAGATTTCTATCACCAACAATGCTTTCTTTACAATACATTTGCCAACGTGTTAACCATAAATTTAAGTCATTTTCTATCAAAAAACGTAAGTTATCACTTAAAGATTTTTCTGATTGTATAGATTTTTTCATATCATTGATTGCTTTTCCGAAATTATCAATATCATTAGAGACTATTTGCCAGCATTCAATTATCTTTTTGAAAACAGCTCGATTAATATCATCTCCAGCTTCATCATTAAACAATAAGTCATTTAACATTTCTTCATTCTTTTTTCTTCCTACCATATTAACAACCTTAGAGTAACTAAGTTCATCATATTTATTTGCAATGACTTTAAGACCATTTTCAAATATAGCTATTTCTTCACTCTCAGCATTTAACCTAGTTGAACTACCTGCATCAAAAAAAGGTATTTCTTTCTCACTCATTAGTTTTTCCAAATTTTTAAATAAATATTTGTTTCTTCCTAAAATAGCAATATCAGCATATGATATAGGACCATCAACATTATCACTACCAAATTTCAACAAATACTCTATTTTACTTACAATCCATTCTGCTTCTGACTCTTCATTGACAAAATTATTTATTTGTAGTAGTCCCTTTAAAGGATAGACAGATTTAGAGACTGTGTTAGGTTGGATTATTTTTGCTGCTTTTATAATATTTGCTGAAGATCTAAAATTCTCTCTTAATTGAATTTCCCTCGGATGAAAATCTTTCACAAAATTTTCAGTCATTATTTTACTGTCTGAACCATTAAAACCGTATATTGATTGAGAAGAATCTCCTACCATCATTATATTTGAAAAATTCTGAGTTAAAGCCTTTATAACTCTATATTGAGTTAAATTTAGATCTTGTGCTTCATCTACCATTAAGTACTTATAATATCGCATATAATTTTTGGCGATCCTTGGTTTTTCAATAAGTATTCTATAAGCATAAAAAAGAATATCATCAAAATCTAACACCCTATTAGCAAATAATATGTTATTATATGTTTCATAAATTAAGATGATATCTTGTTCTTCCTCTGTTTTACTTATCATCTCAGGAAGAATTAAGTTTTGTTTATACTTTTTTATTTTATCACTTACAAATTTAATATTTAGTTCTAAACTTAAACTTTTTATTGCTTGATCAAGTAATTCTAGTTTATCATTATAGTCTTCGATAATAGTCATATTATCTGGTAAACCTATTTGATTTCCCTTATTTAAAACTATTTCTAAACAAAAACTATGAATTGTTCCTATTTCAACTTTTTCATATAAATCTTCTTCAATTCTTTCCTGTATTTCTTTAGCTGCTTTGTTACTAAAAGTTAAGGCTAATACTCTAGCATTCTTACTTTGAACTATATTTATAATTCTTTGAGTTAAAACTCTAGTCTTTCCACTTCCTGGTCCTGCTGTAACTAATAATGGCCCATCAATAAAATTTACTATCTCTTGTTGTTTAGGAGTTAAATTCATTTGTTTCCTCCTTTATATTCATACGATCAAAAAGGTCCCTAATTGCTAGAGGAATACTTGTAGTGTCCTGTCTTTCGATAATTTTATGTGCAATTATCGCCGAGTACTCTGTCTTCTTTTTATGTAAAATATCGACTATAGCTGAATTTATACCATGCTCTCCAGAATAATCTCTAATTTTATTTTTATAAATATGTTGTTTACATTTCTGACATACTTCCTCTGTTTCAACTCTACCTCCTTTAGTTTTGTGTTTCCTCTTAATATAAGTTTCAATAAAATTTTCTTTTCCTTCAATATTATCAATTACGTCTAATAGCTCATCTTTGTATCCTTCATTTACTAAATAATTTTCAAAATCTGCTCCATTAGGTAAAAAAACAACGTTTTTATCTTTTAAAGATTCTCCTATTTCACCAAAAATTTGCTTATAAAATTTGCTGATTTCTTGTATAGTTTCTTCTTCGCCATCACTTAATATAAATACTTCAATCCCTAAGTCTCTAGAAATCTGTAGGAATGGTTTATATTTCCCAGATCCATTTACCCCTATAACATTTATACCTGCTTCAAAACACTCATGTCCAAAATAATGTTTGTAAAATACCGGTAATACTTGTTCTTCAGTTTCTCCTTCACATAAAATCACTTTATTTGCATACAATAAGTCTCCTCTTGATTTGACAACTTCTTCTTTAATTTTTCTAATTTCATTTTGACTCAAGTTATCTAAATTTATAGAACTAACTCTTGATGATGATCCATTTTTGTGAACATGTAAGATTTCTTCTAATTGTACTTGAGCCGCTACAATCGGCGAATGAGTACTTATAAATTTTTGACCTTTTAAATCTTTCATTTGTTGATAGATTTTACGTTGTGCTTGTGGATGAAGATGTGATTCTGGTTCTTCTAATAATAAAACAGGAAAAAAAGGTTTCTGTTTGCTCTTCATCTCTTTTTCTTTTAAATCAATGTATGCTGCTAATGTTAAAAAAGTAGTCCAACTCCTAGTACCCATCCCTAAATTATCTATAGAAAAAGACTCTGAAAACTCGTCACTAATACGTATTTGCATACCTTTATTAATATCACGAATTTTTTGAGTAATAGGATTTATTTCAACACTACGATTATTTGTACCCATGATTTTAGAAACATTATTTAGCTTTTGAGTTACATATCCTAATATATCACTGTTATCTATAATATTCTGTCCAATTTCTTTTAAACTCTTTTCAATATCATCCACATGTTCTTTTGCTAATTCAATATTACCAGTAAGTTTCCCCCAATATGAATACTGGTTATTCATATCTGTTAAAATATCTCTTTTTGCGTCTAAATAAAAAACTGGTATAGCATCTAGCAATTCTTTTCTTATAGGATGTTTATTATAATCTATAAATTGCTCAACTTCGTCAGATTTTGGCCATTGATTCATGGCTTTTTTTTCTAATTCATACTCACCTTTTAAATCGTTATATTTTAATATAGTCCTAATCCCCACACCATCTTTCTCTTCTCCTTCAATTACGAAAGCCCCAAAGTGATCATACCATTCATCTGAAAATTCTTTTTCTTCTGGTTCTATTAAAATATCAATTATCGCTATTTTATTATTATCTAATATTTCATTTTTATTTAAGAATATCATTTCTTTACTAACATTCTTATAAGTTAATAAAGATAATTCTAGAGCTTCTAGTAAAGTTGTTTTTCCGACATTATTTGCTCCTAATAAAAGTAAATTAGCCTTTAACTCTATATCTAGTGTCTCAAAACATTTGAAATTTCTAATTCTTAATTCTTTTAAATAAATACTCATAATATTTATTCTTCCCCCTAATATGGTCCCAAAAATCTAACCCCATTAAAATGTATTAAATGTGAAGGTGCATTGGCCACCCATACTTCTGTTTCCCATGCTATTTCGTCAAAATATTTAGCCATTAGCTTTCTATCAGGAAATGCCGTAACATACACAATGCCTACTTTTGATCCATTAAATAAAATCTGCAGCTCTTTATGACGCTTTCCATCAACCGGACCGTGGCTAGTTACTGCTTCTACCAATATAAGCCACTCTTTTTTCGGATAATAAATAATGACGTCTGGCATTTTTCCATGTAAATCGACTCTTACTCCAAGTTCAGAAAGTAACTCTTTATTGAAAAAATCAGTCTTTGCCCCTGTGTCCCCCGCGTATATCAATTTTCCACCTGGTACAAAACGTGGTCCAAATTCTTCAATTACATCTTTAATTAGCTGACTATGTTCCCCTGAACTAAATTTATACTGTTGATTATCGTCAATTAGTAATGACACTTTATTCTGTTCTCTTTCTTGTGCATATTGTTCAATTAAGGTTTCTCTATTTGCTAAGTATTTTTCAAGCAATATAATCCATTGATTAGTATTGTAATGTTTAATCAAATTCAACGTTTCTTCTTCTATTTGATAAACTGCTTTCGGACTGTTTACTGCTCTATTCGGTTCATCAGGATTATAATGTGCAATGCCTGCTGAAACAAACTGATGCATTGACTGCCGTCTAAAAGTTTCCCGTGAATTAGGCTTGTATTCTCGTCCATAGTATTCTTTGCTAAATTCCATAATAGGCGTAATCCCTATCATTCTGCTCTTTGCCATGTTCCACTCTTGTTCTGGTTTCAAATCTATTAAAGCTAATAAGCATAATGCTGTACGGTCATTCTGTTGCTTTATAGGTAAACCTAAACTTTTTAATATATCTTTGGCTTCAGATAGTTTCTGTTCTCTCATACTCATGATATATACCTCTCAATTAAAGCGTCTAGTTCTGCTTGATCGTTTGGTTTTTTTTCATTTATACTTCTACCTATTTCAATCAATAAATTCTTATCAGGAAACAACATCTGTCTTAAATCGGTTGCATTTACTTGTGTATGTCCATTGAAAGATCGGAAATAATGATCGAATATTGTTGAAGAAATATAAGCATTAATACCTCTTGCTAAATTTTCATCTAGACCTTGTTTGTTAGCATGTATGACATTTACTCCATTTTCAAATCCTAGAGCCTCGTATTTAAACCTTTTAGGATCAATAACTGCTGAAATTATCCTCTTAACAGATTCTTTTGGTGAAAATCGACGCATAATAATATAATATCCACTTGGGTAGAGCTGCCTATCAGTTTTTTCATTCCACATAATTGCATTTGCTTTTTTTGTATTTTCTTTAATCCAGGTAATATCATCATTTTCAATATGCATCGGATAAAATAATGGAACACTCTCTTCTTCCGGAATATCTCTTAAAAATTCTTTGTTTCTGAAGCCCACTACGGGTCCTGTAGATATATTCAATCCTATTTCACTCAACGTATTTTTAATTACTGGATAAACATCATAAATCTTCTCTTCCGTAGAGAGAGGGATATGAATAAACTTTTCTTTATCATTTGGTAGAACAATTTCACTAGCTTTGAATTCATTTTCTATATAATCTGAAAAACTAGCATCTGAAGAAAAAGATACTTTTACTGATTGAAGTTTATTAGTTTTTCTTAATTTTATAATCATGTTTTCTTGAAGCACTCCATCTTCCTTAAAAGCATTATTACGTGATTCAAATAGATGAATATGTTCAATACTTGTTTGAGTCAACATTAAGTCTCTAAAACTTTTGTAATAGGGGCCATTACAGAAGCTTCTAGGGATAATAGCGACTAGCTGCCCTTCTTCCTCCAATAACTTAATAGCCATGCCTACAAATGCCGTATATAGATTAACTGTGTCAGCATTATTTGCCTTCAGCAACTTTCTGTAAGCTGATGCACTACTTATTTTCTTGTAAGGAGGATTCATAATAATATGAGAGAATCGTTCTTTATCTTGACCAAAAAACGACATTTGTTCATTCATCACTGAATCAGCCCATATCAGGAAATCTGTATTAAAAACTTTAAACACTAAATCTCTATTTTCATTAACTAATGCAATATTTTCTCCAAATTCGTCATTTAATGAATCATCTATTTCAATAGCTGTAACTTCGACTTTGTTTGCTTTATTAAAAGCTATTTCGGTAAAAACGGTGCTAAGTATACCTATCCCTGCACCAGGATCTAATAATTTCACAGTATTATTTTCTTCGAAATCAAATAAGCTAGACATAAATTCAGCTATATTAACAGGAGTGAAGTATTGACTGAATTTCTTTTTATTATTTAATTTATTGATAATTTCAAGACGACTTTGCTCTATCTTTTCTAAGGTACTATTCAAAAAAATCACCTAATTCACTCTAAAGTTTATTATTCTATATTATACCATCTACATTTCAAATATATTTATGATATCGATATATAAATGTATTTGTTTATTCTTAATATAAAAAGTCCCCTTATCGTATTCATGATAAGAGGACTAACTAGACTGCTTAATATTTTTGTTGCTATTATTCAAATATACCTATTGATTGACCAAAATGATAATCTTCAGGTACATTTGGATTTAACGGTTTATCAACCGACATCGTTCTGACATTCGTATAGTAACCTCTTTTTCTCAATACTTCTTTTGTTGTCTCTCTTAAATATCTTCTTTCTTCTGAAGTCATATTCTTTCGTTCTTCATCTGTGAAATCATTAATTAATTTTCCTTTGAGATTTTCAAATTCCGACATCAAATCAACTCCTGTGATTATTCTTCTTCATACTCGGATAAACTGAAATCGATAATATCTTCTCTCTTATTTTTTCCTTCTACTTTTTCTGGCCACCAACCATAACGCTGATACTCTTTTCCGCCGTCCAGATAGATTGCACCACATTTACACGTCACATAATCATGAGTATACTTTGACTCAATGATATCATCACATATCTTACACCTGGCGATACTTCTTCTTATTTTTTTCATATTACATTCTTCCTCCGTTTAATATATTTGTCGATTATTCAAACATATTTCTTTCTCTTTTTGCCAACGCTCTTCGCTCAATTTTCTGATCGACAATTTCCTTTGTCTTGGTATAAGTCATACTAAATCCTTCTTCATAAGAAGCAATAGGGATTGCATCTAGTTTATCACCTTGCCAAGCTACCATTTCTAAAATGAGATCAATATCATAAGCCAATTGATTCAGTTTTGTTTCTGAAAGAGACCCTCTGTTTTGTCTAAAATATTGTTCAGTCTCTAAAAGGTAATTAAAGAGTTCGTTAGCTGTATTAAAGCCCTTTTGTATTTTAATCTCATCTAATAAATCGTTAGTCGTACTATGCAAATAAAAAGTTCTTCTTTTACCCATAATATCACCTCATATAATGATTTATAACTTTATTCAGTGAATCTATATTTTCAATCAACTTTGCAATTACATCTATTAATTGGTTTGTAGTAGTGTTTTGTTCGTTCATATGATTAATCATTTGCCTTTTTAAGCTATCAGTTTCTCCTTCCACAAGTGCTCTTGTTAAAATTATTTTTATTAATTCATTCATTGAAATATTTTTCTCTCTTGCTAAAGACTGAATTTGTATATAGTGATGATCTTCAATATTTCTCACTAAGAAATCTTTCATTTCTACTCCTTTATTGTTTAATCAAATGTATTTACTTAAATCTTTTGCAAAAAGGTAATACATATTGAGTAGTCACAATATGTATTACAAGAGAGTCATCAAACATATTACATACGATTTTTTTATACATCAAACGTATTACTTTTGAGAAAATTTTGATATCACCTAGATAATACTTTTGATGTATAGGGAACATAGTCGGCACTGCCGACTTAATCACATTTTCGGCTCTGCCGAAACTGCCCGATAGGGCAATGTGATATCGTTTCCCCTTATGCTCATGTTCTTAAAAATAGTTATTTATAGATTCTATTTTACTATTCAGCTACTAATCATAATACCGGATAAGAAATTCACTAATCATTCAACAGATAATGAAGAATGACTGTGAATTTCTTATTCAAGTATCTTAATGCAGTAAGGAACAATATATTTTTTAATTTTAATATGTTAGGATGTAATTGAAGATTTTCATAACTCTTCGATTTGCTTTCGAACTTCTGATTTTAGCGGATCAAGTTCGGGAGCATTTTTTTGTGACTGTTCTTCTACTTCTCTTTTTTGTTTCTCTTGTTGTTCAATTTCCTTTATAAAAGCTGGCACTGGAAAATTTGATTCTTCTTTTTTATGTGGCACTTTCTGATTTAAATAGTCATTGAACTTTTCAAGTTTAAACAAAGTAGATGGGCGTATCCAGGATTCAGTTTTTTCATTGCCTGACCACTCTTGATACTTTTTATCAATCACTTTTATTAAATCATTTTCTGTATAACCATTTTTGAGAAGTTGCTCAACTAATCTAATGTTAAATGTATCAATTGGTGAAAATGTTGTTTCAGCTTTATTATTCAAATAGTTAATTACCTTCTTAGTTATACGCTTTAATTCAATTAGCGACTCACTTCCTTCTTGTGTATTCTTTGTTGAACTCTTTGAAGTATTCTCTGTTATTGAAGAATATGAAATTTTTGATATTTCATTATTTAATAATTCATTTTCCAAAATTAAATCTTCAACAATGGATTGTTTAATATTTAATTTTCCATTATCAAATTTTTGATAATCGACTTCTGACAAGGCTTTTCTTTGTTTTTCTAATTCCTCTTGTCGTTTCTTTTCTTGTAACTCCTTTATAAATTCAATAATAGCTTTCGTTAAATTTGTTTTATCTAACTTATAATGTACGGTAGGACTACCTTCAGCTTTAATTGTCTTAGTTTTTAACAAATCCCGTTGTTGTAGAATACGCGCTAGTTTATTAACCTTATATTGTGAGAGTCCCATTTCATCTTTCCAATCTTTATATGATTTATAGAAATAGCCATCTTCTCTTTGTCCCTTATCTGACCAATACACTAACTGCGATAAGTATGCCCCTCCCTCGAGATCTCCCATAAACTTTATGAAAAATCTATTGACTGAAAATATATTCTCTTCGCCTGATAACTGACTAATAAGATATTTAATTTCTTCATAATTACTAATGTTAACACCACTTTTCTATTTTCAATGTTCAGTTAGTTCATCAAACTCTCTCAATGCCGACCAGCATTTATATTCTTTTAGTTTCTAGAAATTGATCAATATCAATTTTGCGAATCATTTGAACTCCAGCTACATCAATTATAGGTAAACCGTCATCTATAAATTTTTTTAAGGTATTAAAACTAATACCAATATATTCGGAGGCTTGTTTTTTATTGAGATATGGCTGGATATTATTTCCTCTATAAATATCTTCCAATGTTTTTTGTGCTATTTGGCTAAACATCTCTTCAAATCCTTTAATAGTACTTTCCTCAAGCTTTAATGGTATATATAGTTGTTTATCCATGATTTCACCTCCTTTCAAATTATTAAACAATAAATTAAAATTTAATCTATTGTTTAAATAAATAATAGATGATAATATAATATCATGTTAAGAAAATTAATTATTTAGTAGATTAATATTTATCTTCTAGTTGGTGTAGTATATTATCAACTGAGGAGGTGAAAATTTGATTAAAGTTAATTTAAAAGACATTTTAAGAAAAAAAGGTATGACTCTTAGTGAATTGCATGAGCTTACAGGTATTAGCATGAATTCTCTAAGTATATTCCAAAATCAAAAACGTGATGGTGTTCAGTTTGCTACTTTAGAGAAAATTGCTACAGCTTTAAATGTTTCATTGAGTGACATATTGCAGATTGTTCAAGATGAATATACTTTGTCCGTTAGAAGTACTTCTTTTATAACAGACGCCTATGCTAAGAGTACTGTTGATTCGACAGCCACATTAAATTTTAAAAATTTACAAAAAGTTGAAAGCATAGAAATTACTTTTGATTCACAAATTATTACGTATTCGAACAATCAACTATTAGTTGTAGACATTAAAAGATTAGAATATGATAAGCTTTCTGAAAATCTTGAAAGATTATTTGACAATCAATTAACCTCTTTGTATCAAACGGAATTATTACGTATATTATCTTATCTTTTAATTCAAGAATTATGTAAAACACTTCCATATAGTAAATTAACTATTAAAGATGATGTACTAGTAAGATGGACTGCATTATTTGCAAAGTTTATTTTAAAAGCTAACAAAGATACTTTACCTAGAAATACAATTGTTTTTACTGATCGTGATTTTCCAGTAAATTTAGTACCTTTAAATCTTAATACCGAACTACATAGTTACGACAAAGTACCGAGCGTTAGATATACAGCTTATGTTGAGTCATTAAATAATCTAAACTCTATAACAGAAATTACGATTGATCCTGAAAGTTTTGAAAGAAAAGTTGCTATAACCATAAATTAACTTCCTTCACTGCCGACCAGCAACTAAGGAAGGGATACAAATGCCAAGTATTAAAAAAGTAGTATTAAAATCCGGAGAAGTACGTTATCAATTTAGTGTCTATTTAGGTATAGACAAGATAACAGGAAAGAAGAAAAGAACAAATAGAAGTTTTTCAAGTTTACATGAAGCAAAAATTGAATTAAAGAAAATTCAATTGCAAGGTTTAGAAAACAAAACACAGACCATCCATAGATATACCTACGAGGATGTTTATTTGCTCTGGTTAGAAAATCATAAGAGTGAAATAAGAGGAACAACTTTAGCTAGTAAAGAAAGTAAGTTCAGAAAGCGTATTTTACCGAAGTTCGGGCGTATACCTATTAAAGAAATTACTCGCTGTATTGTCAGACAGTCGTTAATGAATGGGCAAAGGAACTTGAGGCTTTTAATGACTATGTCATTCAGACTCGTCTCGTTTTTAATTACGCGATGAAAATGGAACTTATAGACAATAATCCTATGGAATACATCACCCTGCCAAGTCGTAAACAAGATAAGATCTTCATCGAGAAAGAGCGTAATTTCATGACTAAAGAAGAGTTAAAGCTGTTTATGAATTACCTGGAAGAAGAAAATAAATTACAGACAATTTGTTTATTTAGATTACTTGCTTTCACAGGCATGCGTAAAGGAGAAGTATTAGACTTACATTGGTCAGATATCAATTTTAAGACCAAAGATTTATATGTGCAGAAAACACTCGCTAAAGTACGTTCTAAACACGTCCTACAACCTCCTAAGACAAAAGAATCATATAGATGGCTTGATATAGACTCTATTACGTTAAAATACCTCTTAAAATGGAAACAAGAGCAAATTGAACAATATGAAAAGTTCGGATTTAAAGTAGCTAAAGATCAGCACCAGCCTATCTTTGCCACTTACCATACACGTCTAAATGAAATGAAGTATATGCGTGTATCTACTCCTAATGATAAACTAGAGGCTTTCTTTAATCGTCATAAGGATTTGCACAAGATACACGTACATGGCTTCAGACACACGCATGCATCACTCCTATTCGAGGCTGGAGCAACATTAAAGGAAGTTCAGTCACGTCTGGGACATAGCGATATAAAGACCACTATGGACATCTATACGCATATCACACAGGCATCTAGAGAAAAACTAGCGGAGAAGTTTCAGAAACATATTGATTTTTAATATGAATCAATTATTAGAGGAGAATATTTATGAACTATCTACCTGTTCCTGACTCTTTCAATGAGAATGAATATTCATTTGCAAATGATCCTATACTTAAGATATACGATTCTTTATCAGTTATAAAAAGAAGTTTAGAATTAATAGAAAGCGAAGGATTACACGAATTTGAACCAGTTATAATGGTGCAACTCAGATTATTATTTTTAGAGCAAAATGAAAGTCATGAACGAGGAAAAAAACAGCGAGAAAAGTTTTCATTACTAAGTCTTTTAAATGATTTCCACATTACACTTGATAATAATACTTTAAGATTTGAAGAAGCAAAAATGTTTCCTAAAATTGCATTAATTTATAGAGATTATGACGATATGAAAAATCAAAGTCCATATTTTTATGCTTCTAGTAAATGTATAGTAGAAAGAAACGTTTATACTTATAAAGAATTTATAGCTCAACCTCTATTAAAGATATCTGATGCAAATGGTGAGCTTAAAGAAAAAGACATAAAACATTGTATTGAGGTATTAGTAGATAAAGGACAAGGAGCTCATTATCAACACTATTTGAAAAAAGTACATGTTGATTTAATTATGCGACGAAATATTATTTCACAAACTATTGGACTAGCAGTAATATTTTCACTCTATGAGCCAATTAGAGATTATTTAATCAACAATCATATGGAATCATATCTTGATAGAAGTAAGGGTAGTTCATTTAGCGTATTTAGACTTACACCTAAATGGAACCCGGAAAATTGAGAGGGTACTTAAGGGTAACATACATGTCAAAACCATATAAAAAAGCACTTCCCGAACATTTTCGAGAAGTGCTGTAAACGTATATTCAATGGAACATAAACTGTCTACGCCAGTTTGCGTACTGGACTTGTAAGCAAACAAGTTTGCAACAATTCCAGCATTAACGTTTTGAGAACTGTGGTGAACGACGAGCGCCTTTAAGACCTGGTTTTTTACGTTCAAAAAACTTTAGGATTTCGTACAGTTGTATAGACTGTCTTAAGCCTTGATATTAAAGGATTTCTGATTTTTTCAATTGCATAGAATTGCGTCAAATATCACTTAGGGGTAACTAAAGGGTAACTAAATAAACTGCTGGCCGGTGGTAAGTAAAGTTTATGATAAAAAACTATTTATTTGCTTATATTTAAACGTTCTACTTTCTCGTTAATCAAATCTAGTTTAAAAAAGTCTGGATTTTCCATCTCTAATGATTCTATGAATCCAAAATTTTTATCATATTTATTTATCAATAAAGTTAAAAGATTACCATGTGAAACAATTAAATGATTTTTGTCATTATCCAAACTTTTTACAAAGGTAAAAATTCTTTTTAATGCTTCGTTACTTGATTCAGCATTTTCTAGTTTATAGTCAAAATCTAAAAATGTTTTTTCAAGATGACTCTTCCAATCTGGAATCGCATCTAAACTAAGTATTCTTTCTTGAAGAACTTCAATAGTATTTATATGAATATTGTTTTTCTCGGCAAATGGACTTACTGTATCTATTGCTCTTGTCATTGGACTACAATGAATTTCATGTATATTTAATTTTGACAGGATAGGAATAAGTTTTATTGAAGATTCCTTTCCTTCACTTGTTAATTTCGCATTATATTCTTGACCTGTTGCTTTACAATGTCTTAATAAATAAATCATTTTTCTCCTCCGATGAATCTTTATTATAGCTTTCAACACTTTCTATACATTTTAACAAAGCGATATTGAGATCCGTTTGTTTCCATAGTGAATTCTTTTTCTTTAATAAAACCACATTTCTCGTAGCACTTGATTGCTCTCTTGTTGAATAAAGCAACAGATAAAGTAATTGTTTCGACATCATAATTTTCAAGGATATATTGGATCGTCTTTTGAATAAATATTTTTCCGTTACCATGGCCTGTTAATTCAGGCTTCATACCTAGACCATAATCTAAAATTTTTGGTATAGAATCATTTACTACAAAGAATCCGATTAATTGGTCCTCTGACAATACTTCAAAATATTGTTCATCTCGAAGTTCTTGTGAAATTAATTCTTGATAATCTTCTTCATCTTCAGTTGCATCATAAAATTTATAAATCCCTTCATACTTCCATTCATTCGCAATTTCTTCAGCATGAAATTGTGATAACTTTTGAATTTTTATATTCTTCATATTTTCACCTTTATTTAAAACAAAATAATTTTATTATTTCTGCTAAAACTTTTGGTTGATCTATATGTATATTATGAGTACTTGATTCTATGAAATGAACTTCTGATTTACTACTCAGATTCTTTTGTTCAATTATTAGCTCTCGCCATTTTCTTTCGAATAGATACGCTTCCTTTACAGGTATATTTTCTTCTATTAATTTCTGAGAAGCATATTCTAAATCTCTTCCGATTATAAGTAAAGGTATATCTACTTTTTTGTAATTATCGTTAAGCATTTTAGCGTCATGATCCCAATTTTTAGTTTCAGTATACATTGTCTTATAAAAATTCGAATATATTCTTGGGTTGTTGTATACATTATGAACATTTAATTTTTTTATTATTTTTTCAGAAGGTTAATTCATTAAGTTACTACAATACTTTAACCATTTATCATCAGATTGAAAGTCATTTAATATCGGAGTATCAAGGGTATCTAATTGTTTAAAATTAACCGAACTTGAATCTATTAATATTGCCCTTGCAATATTAATTTCATTTGAGCACATTATAGCTTGAATACATAGTCCCCCATATGAATGTCCCATTAAAATTACATTTTTCAATCTATTATTTTGAATGAAGGCTTCTATTATTACCGCAGTATTTTGAATTGAAACCTTTTCCATATCAACATTGCCTTTTCCTATTCCAGGTCTATAAATAATGTATACTTCAAAGTACTTCTTTAAATAACCAATTACTCCCAACCAACTTTCTATTATGTCATTCATACCTAATAACAGAATTAATGGCTGTCCTTGTCCTATTTTTTCATATTCTACACTCTGATTTCCATAATGAAAAACAGTCATATTATCACACCTAACTAATTTGAAATTTAGGAATTTGAAGAATTTATACTTTAATATTTAATAATTTACTCCATTATTCTTAATAATTTTTATCACATTATCAGCAACATTTTTCGATTCTTCAATAGTTACAGGCATCCACAGGCCCGTCAGTGGCCCATATACTACTGGATTGATATCTACTTCGTACCCGCTAAATTGATATTCTGTTTCATATGGTAAATAGCCATAATATCCATTAGTATAACCACCAAAAAGTATCAAATCATTTCCTAATAAATTCTTGATTTCTAGTGACATTTCATAAAATGGTTCAAACGGGATACCCATAAATATTCCATTGTTTAATTTAAAACCACTAATTTCAAATTCTAAAGACAAGGTTTCATTCATTCTACTAATCATAGCATCTTTCCATTTTTCAGTATTCAGTTCCCAAACTTCACTTGCATACTTAGCTCTTTCATTTAATTTATCCATATCTGAAATTTTCATTAAATTTATATCATACTTTTTATAATAAATTTCAAATGATTCTATATCCTCATATATAAATTCTTGGGTTCTAAATGATCTTTCAACTTTATCAGCAATAGTATTCAAGTCGTTTACACTACCACGCCATTTCGGATTCAAGTTTCCTGTTCCTAATTGTACAATTGCTATATTGGCTGATTCATTTGAAAGTTTTTCTCTTACCACACTAATGTAATCGTTCGAAAGTACAAAGCTATCACTTTTTAATATGTTGGGATGAGAAGACATAAATATCAGTAATCCTAAATTTTTTTTGTCAGATTTGCTTCTAATACTTAAATATGCAATTCTATTATCTACCCTAACATCTTTCCTTATTCCCATTGTTGCTATTCCATTTACGATTTCTCTTCTGTTATCTGAAACTTCTATTTCATCTAGATTCCATGAAATTTCGATAGGTTGAGCAGTTTCAATACATTTTATAGAAATATCCACTAATTTATTTACAAGTTCTTTATTATACTTAATGGTAATTTCTTTACCATCAGCAGTAGCTGGACCAGAGTGAGTATGGCTAAAATTTAGTATAATGTTTCCAATTTCTATGTTAGTCGCTTCAGAAATTCTATTTCTTATTTCATCGCTAAATTCTTTTAATAAACCCACATTATCTATGCTTATAAATAGCATCTCTTTTTGACTACTTTTAATGTAATAAGAAATAGCATAAATATCATGTAATATTTCAGAAATCGGTTTATCTCTATGGTATCCTATAAATTCAATTCCTAATGGTGGATTGATATTTATTTTTTGAACTGATCCAATAGTCATATTAAACGCCTCCTTTACTTTTATTCTTTATATATTTCCCAGATTCATTACTGAATAATTGCTGATTCTTATTATTACTAAATATAACTAATAAAATCGCTCTTCCCATTCTGATAAGTACATAGCATCAAGACATTGTTCAGGGTTTGAAATTTGTGATTGAAACTCTAAGCTATTGCCGTCTAAATCATAAAAATGAATTTTAGCATAAGCACTATTTAAATGAGGTAGTACAAAGGGTTCTTCTCCACTAAATCCAAAAGCACCTCTCGTTTCAATTCCTTTTTCATTCAACCATTGTTTTGCTCTTTTTAAATCTTCTAAATCAACATTAAATGCAACATGTCGAATAGATGGATGATAATCTAAATTGACACTTTCACATTCCCATAGTCCTAACCAGCTCACATCTTTCTCAATCCACATAAACGCTACCTTATTTGGAATATGATTTTCTAATATTAATCCTAAACTTTCATAAAATTTTATAGAGTTCGATAAATTACTAACAGGTAGATGAGCTTCAAATAAACCTTTAATCATAAAATAGTTCCTCCATTCACATAACTTCAATTTAATAAAATAGCGCTTTATTCAATTACCTTTTCAGCTAATAATATCTAACTTCGTCCATTTTGAAATCCAATCTTTCTCTTTGATTCTTTTTAAATATATGCCTATTTTTTCTTTATTATCAAAGTATGGCGTTGGTCTGACGATACCATTAAATAATTCATCAAAATCGTAATGATAATGAATAACAACTTTATTATCTACTAATTTTATACAAATAGCTGTCGGACATTCTGGATATTGATTTACGGCATCTACAGATGAATCATAAGGATCAGTGCCATTTCTTAAATGCATTCTTGCTTGATTTTTAACCGACCAAGGTATCTCTGAATTTAATCTATTCAACTCTTTTTCATACATCTTATCAGTACTTTCTTGAATATTTGATACATCATAGTAAATAACATCTACATCGTTATATTTTGTCTTTATATCATAGTCATGAAGAACATCCCATATTTTATTTCTTATAAAACCAGCACTAATCCACCAATCTGGTAAATCAAGTAATGAAACAGTCTTTAAGATTTCCATCATGTCTTTGTCAGTCTCAATAATATTTATCAATTCTTCTTTGGACTTAATTATCATGTTCTCAACACCTTAAAATGATATCATTTCTATTATAAAGAATTTTCAGTTAATTTTTAGTATTAGTGTACCATAATAATATATAGAAAGTTCTAAATTTATATGAGGCATTTGCAAACGATAGTTATAGAAGAGATACTAATTTGGTAAAAAGCATATAAAAAGCACTTCACGAATTTATTCGAGAAGCACTTTAGCATGAATATAAAAGTTTTCATCAATATATTTATTATATTAGTGTTTGATTGTTGTTTTTATTAGAAGGTTTAGTAATAAATTACCATATTTAAATCTCTAAATACAAATTATTTAATACGTTTTTTGTTGTCATAGGTCATAATAAAAACCATTATAAATAATCCAATAACTATGGTGTTAATTATATAAAGACCTCTTATTGATAATAATTCGCTAAACAAAGTTGCAAAGCCTACCCCTATCGGTATTGCAGTTCTAATTATTGCTAAACGAAGTGTAAATATCCTTGCAGAATATTTTTGATCAATATTCTTTTGAACCATAGTTGTATTATAAGAATTAAATATTGCCAAAGCGATACCGCTAATAAATTCAATTACATATGCTAACAAAATATAGCGATTAAAACCTAAAAACATAAATGTTGTGCTAGCTATCAACAATGAATATATCATCACATTTATATCTTTAAATTTGCTAAAAACTTTCACTATAGATGCTCCAATTACATACCCAAAAGGAAAACTTGCCATAAAAATTCCATAGTCTTTCATGTCGCCATTCAACACGTCTAATATATAAGGCAAATTAATAACTGTTATGACACCCACACTAAATTGAACTGCAAATATTAAGTTACCAAACTTTACAATTTCTTTTCTATCAAAATAATAAGCAAAGCCTTCTTTTAATTGATTCATCCATTTTTCTTTCTTAATCATTTCATTTTTAATTTCTTTAATAAAACATAAACTAATTCCACTTATAAAAAATAAACAAATAGAAATAATAATTGATATATTTGAAGATGAAATACTGATAATTACTCCTGAAATTATTGGACCACAAGCAACCATCAATTTAGAAGTAGCATCAAGTATGCTGTTGTACTGAACTAAATCTTTTTGATTAGACACATTAGGTAGTATAGCTTGACTTACTGGTGTAAATATTGGAGTTAGACATCCTAAAATGATTTGAAAAATATATATAAGATAAAGCTCATTGAGATAATAAAATAGCACTATGAACACAGCTAATACTGTCGCTTTGATTAATTGTATAAATATCAGTATTAGTTTCTTTGAGTACCTATCCAGATAAGAACCAATTACTAATTGTATAATGATCGAAGGAATAAAATAGAATAACCACATCGTTCCAATACTCCCTGTTAAACTAGTACTCTTAAACATTATCAATGAAAGTGCAAAAGTAAGTAATGATCCTGCCAACTCAGAAACAGATAGACCTATCCATAGGTTTAAAAAGTTTATGTGACTTCTAATCATACTTAGTACCTAAAAAAGAATGTACAGATTTGAATAATTTATCTATTTCTTCATCATTTACAAAATAATTATTATCCCTTTGTGTTATTAAATTTGTGCTTTTCATTTGATGTATATGATGGTGTATTGTTGATTTACTATTAGGCAAAATTTGATTTAATCTATTTAAAGTATTTTCACCATTTTTAATGTATTTAATAATCTGTAACTTAATAGTATCTGAAATAGATTTCAAACCCTCAACCATTTTTTCATTCGGAATATTTAATCGACTATCTAAAGGCATTATATAAAGATATATTCTATCTTTGTCTTCAGCAATTAATATATAAGGTTGATATGCATTCTGACTAATAAGTACAATTTCTTTATTTGTCTTTTCATACTTCTCAATTAACTCTAGTAATTCTTGATCTATTAATTGCTTTCTATCTATTATCTTTTTCTTGTATTCATTATTTCTAGTATCATGTAATTTCAATGAAAACTTGTAATGATTGATGAGTAATTTTTTAAGTTCATTAACGGTTTTGCAATAGATTAATTCAATTATTGATTTATAATAAACATGCCTTTTAAAAATTTCAGTTATTTTATCTCGAATTTCCATATCATTAAATGATTCTAAAATTTCTTTTTCAGAAATACGTGGACTAAAAGGAAATATATTTAATAAGAATCTTTCTGCTGATAGTTTAGATATATAATTTTCAAATGATATACATATATCTCCATCTAAATAATAGTGATTACTTAATGATTGCAACATTTTCCAAGTATTCATTTCGGATATTTCATTAAATATTTCTCCCTCATTTTTCGATAAATTATTTATAGTATTTTTATATACTTCTTGAAAATCAAATTTATCTATCAATTCTTTATAAGTTATAGCTCCGAGAAATAGCACTCCTTGTTGTAATGGACGTTCTTCATATACAAACTTCTCTTGTACTTCGTAATTTTCATCAATAATTAATCTCATATTGGCCTCCATTCGAAATATTTAGAATTAATTTCTAATTATTTGAAATGATTATAAAGAAAGTAATGAAATAATTCAAGTAATCTTTTACAATTACATAATATTTAATTCAGGGTGAATAAAATGATTACTTATGTATGAATGCCAGAGAAAAACCTGGTAATTTCATATGGTTTCACACAGTTTCATATCATTGAATTTTAGCAGAATTGAAAGAAATTAGTTCCTTTAAGGGTAACTATATGGTAACTAAATACCTCTATAAAAATACAAAAAAGCACTCTTCGGAATAATCCAAAGAGTGCTGTAAACGTTGATATAACAACGATATTAACGTTTTGAGAACTGTGGTGAACGACGAGCGCCTTTAAGACCTGGTTTCTTACGTTCAAAAAACTTTAGGATTTCGTACAGTTGTATAGACTGTCTTAAGCCTTGATATTAAAGGGTTTCTGATTTTTTTCGATTGCATAGAATTGCATCAAATATCACTCAGGGGTAACTAAAGGGTAACTAAATAAACTGCTGGCCGGTGGTTATTTTAATAATAATAATCATTTCTTAATAAGATCTCATCCTTAAAACCTAATTCTTTTAATACGAAATACCTTAAAAATCTTTGAAGTAATTTAGCTTCTTCAAATAAATATTTATCATGATTTAGAATATTTTTTTCATCAATAACATTATTATGGATAAAATCATTTCTATCTTTTACCAACTTGTTGGAAAACGAGCTAATATTATCTGATAGACTTTTTTTCCTTCCTTTAGTTTTATTTACATGATTACTAAGTTGTTGCTTGTATAATTCTGGTAAGTTTTTAAATGTTAACTCTAATCTTTTTCTAAAACTATATATTCCTTCCTCATAGTTAATACGTTTCATGAAGTATTCAACATTCTTTATTCTATTACATATTACTTCTTCTAGTATCTTTTTGTCTTCTTCAAGATCTAGGTTAGACTCTTGTTCAGTTTTCTTTTCAAGAAATTCTCTATGATATATCTCAAAACTTCTGATTTTTTCTACATGAAAAGCTTTCACATCATATCTATAAAAATTTGGCTTTATTAATTCAGATGTCAAAGTATAGAATAATGGAAAGCTTTCAAACCAGCACTGCAAACTCAACTCTAAAGTATCTTTTACTTTTTCATAAAATGGAACATTTAGATTGTCATGAAAGTTCTTATCTTTTTCTTGATTAAAAATCCTGTAGATAGTTTCATCATTGTTTGTTTTTAATTTTATATAATTAAAAACTATAGATTTATTAAGCAGAATATTTAAGAAAAGGTTAATTTTAAAGAAGCTATATAAAGTTTCTTCCAGATCAATCGAATTATTAAACGATAATTTTAAATTTTTGTTTATATTTACCATATAAGAATTTCTTCTTACTTTCTCATTACCAATTAAACCATCTGATAATGCAATATTATCAGAAATAATATATTTATCTTTGGGATAGTTATTAAATTCTTCTTCTTGTATTCTTGAAGTTAGTTTAATTCCTTTATTAATCCAATTATTTAAAAAATCAAATCCAAAAGTTATTGATTTAAATTTTGTTTCATTATCAATAAAACTTCCAATATACATTTCTTGAACCAAGAAAGTAAATGTTGATATATTTCTTAATCCAACCCCTTTAACCTCTATTAGTTTTCTTAAGCTAATAACCTCTCCACTTTCTACATATCCATAAATAAAATCGATTTTATCATGGTTCCATTCTAAACTCTCTGTAAAAAGCTTTAAAGTTATATCTTCATCATTTTTAATTAATATACCACTATGCTTTTCAGTCATATTCTTATCTAATGACCAATATCCGAAAACTTCAAAACAATCATTTATTAAATTTTTTTTTATTTTCACTATTTAGTTCCTCATTATTTTAATTTCAATTTTAAACAAATTAATTTACACTATTTTATTTAGTTCTCGCTAAATCTTAAAAGGTAACCATCTAAATCTTTAACTGCCAATTCCTTTGGTGTAGTATATTGATCGTTAACGCGAAACTTCCTAGTAGTCAATGTTTTGTATATTGGGTAATCTTCACTTTGTAATTTTTTATAAAGAAGTTCAATATCGTTAACTGTAAATGTCTGATTCATACCTCTACCAAAGGGGTATGAATCAGACATTTACAGTTTCTTCAAGCATCAATTGGCTGCCATCTTTGGACAAGAAAACAAATTTATCTTCTTTCCTTTCATATTCTAATTTAAAACCTAATACTTCTATATAAAAGTTTTTAGAAGCCTCTATATTTAAAACTTCTAATTCAGGGATTAAAGTATTAAATTTCATGCATTACCTCCAAGCAGCTTTTACACTTTAAATTTCGTTAATATCAAACGTTCTTGAAAAATGTAAAACAGAATCATCATTCTTCATATCCATCTTTTTATATAACGACTGTGCCTTAGTATTATCAATACCTGTCTCTAACGTTACATAACGTGCATTATTTTTTCGTGCATATTCAAAAGTTTTTTCAATAAGCTGTCTCCCAATCCCACCTGTCCTGCTGTTTGAACTTACATATAAATCATTTAATATATATGCTCTTTGCAGACTTACAGTTGAAAATATTGGATATATTTGTACAAATCCAACTAATTCTTCTCCATTATCTGCTACAAATATCTTTGATTCATTACCAACATATCGGTCCTTAATAAACTTGGTACAAGACTCTATATCTGATTCTTTTCCATAAAAAATTCTATAATTGTTTAATAAACCACTAACTTGTTCTAAATCATCAATTTTAAATTCTCTAATTTTCATTACTCAGTCCCCTTAAATTATTTAGATTATTATTTTCAAATACTACTTCCAAAATGTTTTCTTAATTATATCTCTAACAAAAATATTGTTAATGAAATTGATGGATTTTCTTTATACTTTATTAAAAGACGTTTATCTTTAAATTCTATCTAACAAGTAAGGAATTTCTTCAATATATTTTTGTATTTGATTATAGGTTCCAACTACCTGAAGATAACCTATTTCTTTTTCATCATCATTATTATCAATATCACATGTTCTTTTCATGTTATAAAGCAACCATCCAAGCATACCACCTAAATTTCCATACATAGCTTTCGTTAAATCATCATTAATAGCATGACTTTCTCTATAACTATTTATCACTAAATTAAATTTTTCCTTATTTATATTACCCTTGCCATCTCTACTCCAGTTAGTCGCAACATCTATTAACTCAATGGCTGGATTAATATATCCTGTTGATTCCCAGTCGATAATGTGCGGTAATCTTTTTTTCCACAATACATTTTTTGAATCAAGGTCTCTATGACTTATGATTTGTATATCACTTAGGTAGCTCATTGAGTGATTATATAAATCAATCCATACTTTAATATTTTCTTTTAGAATATTTCTCTCTATACCCCATGCAACACCATTAACTGATACTTTATTAATTATCTGATCAAATTCTTGATAGTCCATTGTGTTATATTCTCTTTGAACTAAATCACTTTGATAATTTAAATGGTGTAACTTTGATAGTAATTTAGAAATAGTTATTAAATTGTTATCTTCAATTTCTTCTTGACCAAGGGAATGAGCTTCAACCCAGTCAAATACCATATAATATTTGTTATCAACAATTGTCCAAGGCAAATCATTATTATATTTTGCAGAGATAGCATCAATACCACTTTCTTTTGAAAAACAAGCAAATTTTTCGGAGAGAATATAATTATTAGGCGCTTTAGGTCGTGAGATGATTTCTTCATTCAATTGCTTTACTGCATATATTCCTTGATCAGTTTCTACTTTGTACATTTTGTGAAGAAGACCACCTGATATTTCACGTGGTGTAATAATTATTTCACTAACATTCATAAATGATAGTACTTTTAAAGCTAAATTCTTATCCACTTGTCACCTCATATTGTTATTTATAAATTTCTAACTTCGGCCACTTTGAGTACCAATCTTTTTCTTCGATTCTTTTTAAACATATAGCTTTTCTCTCTTCATTATCAAAGTATGGCGTTGGTCTGACGATTCCATTAAATAATTCTTCAAAATTGTAATTATAATGAATAACCACTTTATTATTAACTAACTTTATACAAATAGCTGTTGGACATTCAGGGTATTGATTTACAGCATCTACAGATGAATCATAAGGATCAGTCCCATTTCTTAAATGCATTCTTGCTTGATTTTTAACTGACCAAGGTATCTCTGAATTTAATCTATTCAACGCTTTTTCGTACTTCTTCTCAATACTTTCTTGAATGTCTGATACATCATAGTAAATAACATCTACATCGTTATATTCAGTCTTTATATTATAGTCATGAAGAACATCCCATATTTTATTTCTTATAAAACCAGCACTAATCCACCAATCTGATAGATTAAGTAATGAAACAGTCTTTAAGATTTCTATCATGTCTTTGTCAGTCTCAATAATATTTATCAATTCTTCCTTTGACTTTATAATCACGTTCTCAACACCTTAAAATGATATCATTTCTATTATAAAGAATTTTCAGTTAACTTTTATTATTAGTTTACCATAATAATATATCTAAAGTTCTATATTTATTATAATGAGGTTAACATTAGAAATATCTACTTTTATAACTTGGAGGAAAATATGAAATTAATAGATCAACATATGCATTGTGACGCATCATTTGACTGCAAAGAACCATATACAAATTATTTAAATAACAATGTTAATCAGATAATTTTTACGGATCATTTTGATTTAAATAATCCTATTTCAAATAAGGAAGATGATATACCCGATTTAGAAAAATTAAAAAGATATCAGAAAGAAGCTAAAGTAATTTATAATACCGAACTATTAATTGGTATTGAAGTTGGATATGTTAAGGAGAGAATTTCAGATATTAAAAAGCATTTATCATCATATAATTATGACTCTATTATCTTAAGTGTCCATCACAATAATAAATTCGATTTTATGGATCTTGATATTTCGACAATATCAAACGATCCTATTGACGAGTATCTAAATTTATTAATAGATGCTGTTAAAGATGTTGATTGTGCAACTATTCTAGCACATATTGACTATGGATTTAGAATTCATAATATCTCCTCAGAAAAATTGAATGATTATAAAGTACAGATTATTAAAATATTATCTAATATAATTTCTAAGAATATCGCACTTGAACTTAATACAAAAAGCATGTATAAATACGACAATTTATTTATATATGAATTTGTTATAGATCACTATATTGCTATGGGTGGAAAAGATTTTACGCTAGGATCTGATGCACATAAACATGAAGATATGTTCTATTGCTTTGAAAATGCTATCCAATTATTAAAATCATACAATGTAAATCATATAGTAGAGTTCAAACAAGGTGAAAAAATAATAAAATATATATAAATTTAACGTTATATATAGCAAATCACTTCTCTATTATTATTCGAGAAGTGATTTTAATATTTGCTTGGTAGTTCATAAATGAATTGTTATCTACTATATTCTTAGATTTTAATTTTATAAATATTTTCATCTATATCATTTCATTACTAAAATATTCTATCGCTCTTTGTTCAAGTTTAGAAACAAAATCTTTTTTAGCTTTACTGTATTCTCTTGTTTCATCATATTTACTAGCCAATATCTCTTTAAACCCACTGTACGACTTAACTTCTTCTGGATGTTCTAATAAATAATCTCTTACTACTAGGTGACGGTATATTTCAGGATGATCAAATTGATATATATGAATATGGTGTGTTCTGTTATCTCCACCTTTACGGAGTAATCTCCTACCTGTAATTCCCCATTCACCTGCTACGTCATAACCTAGCATCTCTAGTTTAGAATTAAACTGATTTATCTGATCAATGTCTTTAACTAATACCATCATATCAATCACAGGTTTTGCTTTCATACCTGGTACTGATGTACTTCCAAAATGCTCAAATTGAATAATTTCATCTCCAAAGATTTCTCTCATTACTTTACACTCATCTACATACGATTTTATCCAATTTTCATCATAATTAGTTAATCTAACTTTCATAAATAACATCCCCCTTTTCATTTATTAAGTACACAAACTTTCATAATTATATCAGGAGAATATGATACTAGCAAATATTATTGTTAGGTTTAATAATGTATGAATCCCAGAGAAAAACCAGGTCATTTCATATTGTTTCATACAGCTGCGTGTAATTGATTTTTAAACAGTTTTCAAGTAAATAGTTCCCCTAGGGGTAACTAAAAGGTAATTGAATATATCAATAAAAATGCAAAAAAACACTCTTTGGAATAATCCAAAGAGTGTTTGTAATCGTTGATAGATTAACGTTTTGAGAACTGTGGTGAACGACGAGCGCCTTTAAGACCTGGTTTTTTACGTTCTTTCATACGTGGGTCACGAGTTAACATGCCCGCGCGTTTTAACGCACCACGGTATTCTGGGTCTGCTTCAAGCAACGCACGCGCGATGCCGTGACGGATTGCTTGTGCTTGTCCTGTGAAACCGCCACCTTGAACGTTTACTAAAACGTCGTAGTTGCCTTTAGTTTCAGTCAGATCGAATGGTTGGTTTAAGTCTAAGATTAATGATTCAAATGGTAGGTAATCACGTACGTCACGTTTGTTGATAGTGATGTTACCTTCGCCCGGTACTAAACGTACACGTGCTACTGAATGTTTACGACGGCCTGTGCCTTGGTATTCAACTTGTGCCAATGTAATGTCCTCCTCTTAATTAACCACGTAACTCGTAGTTTACAGGTTGTTGTGCTTGATTTTTGTGTTCTGGTCCAGCATAAACGTGCAATTTTTTGCCCATTTTGTCGCCTAAAGAACCTTTTGGTAACATCCCTTTAATAGATGTTTCTAATAAACGTACTGGGTTTTTCTCACGTAATTCACCAGCAGTGATTGATTTCAGACCACCTGGGTGTAATGAGTGACGGTAGTAGACTTTGTCTGCTGGTTTGTTACCTGAAAGGTAGATTTTCTCAGCATTGATGATGATGACGTGATCGCCACAGTCAACGTGTGGTGTGAATGTTGGTTTGTTTTTACCGCGTAAGATAGATGCTACTTCTGAAGAAAGACGACCTAAAGTTTGTCCTTCTGCATCAACAACGTACCATTTGCGTTCGATGTTTGATTCGTTAGCCATGAATGTTTGACGCATTTCGATTTCCTCCTAAAATAAAAAAAATTCCCTCTGATTTCCTGTCTATATATCTGTAACACAATAAGTTTCCGGGGCTTATTGTAGTGGTTGATATTAAACAATACCGTTGTCTATCTTATAACACTCTGGGGTGAGTTGTCAATGATTATTGTGTAATTCTTTCTCTCTTTCTCTTGCTGATAATCTCTGTGCCGTCCGGCAGGTCAGCCCGCAGTTCTTCTTCAGTCAAATAGATCTTTTCAAGATATAATCCTTCAGCGGGCGCGGTCTTCCCTGCCTTCTCCCGGTTGCGCGCCTGGATGACGCCCGGGATGTCTTGTCCATCTTTCCTGCCTTGTCCGATGTCCATTAAGTGCTGCACCATAATTCTGACCATGTTGTAGAGGAAGCCTGAGCCGATGACGTGGAAGTCATAGCCGTCTCTTGTCTTTTCTACATTGAATGAGTAGATGGTGCGCTCTTTGTTCTCGATCTCTGTCTTCGCCGAGCAGAATGACGTGAAGTCGTGTGTCCCAAGGAAGTGCTGTGCCGCTTCCTGCATCCGTTTAAGATCCAGTTCGTCTGGTATATACGTCTCCCGGCCATTCTTCATGACGTCTCTGTGTGCGCCCTGATACACCTTGTAGCGGTATGCCTTACCGATGCAGTCGTAGCGCGAGTGATAGCTCTCTTGTATCTCTCTGACGGCTGTGACGTAGATGTCATCCGGCAGTGCTGAGTTGAACGCATGCTGCCATTTAGCGGGCGTCAGCTTGAGCGGTGTGTCAAAGTGGACGTACTGGCATAACGCATGGACGCCTTTATCCGTCCGGGATGACGGGTGGATCCGGACGAATGTTTTGTGCATCCGCTTCAATATACGCTCCAGTTCATACTGGACGGTGCGGCCTTCGTTCTGGATCTGGAATCCTTGAAAGCCTGCACCGTTATATGTGATTTGTAATAGTATACGCATCATGTCACCTCTATGTTCTAAAGTACAGTATTGCTAATGTCATCGGAATGACTGTCACGAGTGACCATGTGTCACGCTTCTGCCAGTCGAGCTTCCGGTATTTCGTCCGGCCGATGTCGCCTATGTAGCCGCGCACTTCCATCGCCACAGCAAGGTCCTCCGCGCGCTTGAACGCTGAGACGAAGAGCGGCACGAGCAGCGGTGTGATGGCTTGCAGCCGGCTGATGAAAGAGCCTGACGTCATATCAGAGCCGCGGGACATCTGCGCCCGCATGACCTTTGTCAATTCATCCATCAATGTCGGGATGAAGCGCAGCGCGATAGACATCATCAGCGCGAACTCATGGACAGGAAGCTTCCACTTCTTGAACGGGCCGAGCAGCGACTCAATCGCATCAGTGAGCGCTATCGGGCTTGTCGTCAATGTCATTATCGTCGTCAGGAAGATGATCAGCACAAAGCGTATTGTGATGAACAATCCCTGGACAATGCCATTGCTGTCGATAGAGATGATGCCGTAGCTGAACAGACGCGTCCCGCCTTTTGTCAGAAAGACGTGCATCAACAATGTAAAAATCAGCAGCAGCAGAATCGGTTTCAGCCCGTTGATGAGAAACGTCAGCTTCAAGTTCGACAAGTAGAGTATGACCAGTGTCATGACTAACAGTATGCCGTATGTCACTACATTGTTCGCCGCGAATATCGTGATCATCATCATGAAGACAAACACTATTTTCATCCGCGGATCAAGTCGGTGGACATACGAATCCATCGGCACATAGCGGCCGAGTATCATCTGATCAAGCATGAGCTGACCTCCAGTCGTCATACATCCGGACGAAGTCGTCGATGGTCAGTGCGAGCGCGGGGAATGTGATCTGGTGCTTCTCCTCCACTGCGCGCTGCAGCTGGACAATCTTCGGCGGCATCAGTCCGTAAGGCGTCAAGTCACGGCTGAAGACATCACGCGGTGTTCCTGTCATGACGAGCCTGCCTTGATGCAGCACACGCAGCTCATCCGCTCGGGCTGCCTGTTCCATCTGATGCGTGACGAGTATGACGGTGATGCCTGTCTGCTGCTGGATGTCATCAAATAACTGCATGATCTCTTTCTGACCGGCGGGGTCAAGGCCTGCTGTCGGCTCATCGAGCACCAGTATGTCCGGCTCCATGGCAAGCACTCCTGCTATAGCCACGCGGCGCATCTGGCCGCCTGACAGTTCAAAGGGGGATACAGTCATCAGTTTCGGGTCGAGTTTCAAAAGGCCGGCGAGCTCATACGCTTTCTTCGTCGCTGCTTCCGTACTGACACCGAAGTTCTTCGGACCGAATATAATGTCTTTCAGCACTGTCTCTTCAAACAACTGCTGCTCGGCAAACTGGAAGACGACACCGACTTTACGTCTTAAAGCAGCGAGGTGCTTATTTTTCGTCTTGTTATCGACTACAAGCTCATCGAACTGGACATGCCCTTCAGTCGGCTTCAACAGCCCGTTCAAGTGCTGGATTAATGTCGACTTGCCGGAACCGGTATGACCGATAACAGCATAGTACTTTCCTTCTTCAAAGGATGTATTGATCTGATGGAGGGCGCGCATTTCAAAGGGCGTCCCTTTTGAATAGGCATAGCCTGTCTGTTCAAATGTAATCATAAGCGTGCCAGCAGCTCCTCATCCAGTACAAATTCAGTCTTTCCCGTCAGTGCGTGATACACTTTCATCGAGAACGGCAGATCAAGCCCGATTGCGGTCAGACGGTCACCCTGCTCAAATATCGCTTCCGGTGTTCCTGCCATCACTAGCTGCCCTTGTTCCAGCACTAATATCCGGTCGGCATAAATCGTCTCTTCAAGGTCATGCGTAATCGCGATGACGGTCAGCTTCAGCCGCTGCTGCAGCTCGCGAATCACATTAAGAATTTCCAGCCGTCCTTCAGGATCGAGCATAGCCGTTGCCTCATCAAGAATAATGACGTCAGGTCTCAGCGCAATGATGCCTGCTATCGCCACGCGCTGCTTCTGACCGCCTGACAAGTGATGAGGCTCATGCGTCTTCATATGGCTCATGGACACCGTACGGAGCACGTCATCGACCCGCCGGTGCATCTCGTCATAACTGATGCCATGATTTTCAAGACCGAATGCCACGTCGTCTTCGACCGTCGCACCGACGAACTGATTGTCAGGATTCTGGAACACCATACCGACCGTCTTATGAACATCGTACCAGTTGGCTTCGATGACCTCTATCCCGCTCACGTTAATTGATCCGTGCTGCACCGGTATAATCGCACCGAGCAGCTTCACAAGCGTCGATTTGCCCGAGCCATTATGGCCGACGATGGACACCCATTCACCTTGTGCCACCGAGAATGATATATCCGTCAGCGCATTTCCTTCCCGTTCCTCATACCGATGACTCAACCCACTCACTTCAATCAACGTCATACACTCACCCCCTCATCAGCTGATCCTTTATTATTGCTGTTCATTCAATAGTTATAGTATAACAAAATCCACTTCATTGTTAACCGGTTATTTCATTCTAGTAAACATTCACTCAAGTATCTGCCTGAATGGTTACGACAATAAAAAAGCTGTATATAAACAAAAAACCCGGGCATCCGGATTTAATGAAAAAAGCGCGCACTCTGCCACAAGTTCACGCATTGCTGTGTTCAATTGTGGCAGAGTACTCTGAGCTAGACAATATTTGTGTGTGGCAAACATTATCGTTGCACTCATTTGCTTATAGTGTGTGTAAGTAAGATAAGCGATCCCCATAACCGGAATTATACTAATTCAATGATAACCATTTCTGAACCGTCTCCGCGACGTGGTCCAACTTTCATGATACGAGTGTAACCACCTTGACGCTCAGCGTAGCGTGGTGCAACCTCATTGAATAATTTTTGTACTGCAAATTGAGTAGTGTCATCTTCGTTAGTGATTTCAACACGACGTAATACTTGAGCTGCCTGACGACGTGCATGCAAGTCACCGCGTTTACCTAAAGTGATTAATTTCTCAACGATTTTACGTAATTCTTTCGCACGTGCTTCAGTCGTTTCAATGCGCTCGTTAACGATTAATGATGTCGCTAAATCGCGTAACATTGCTTTACGTTGATCTGAAGTACGGCCTAATTTTCTGTAGCCCATGAATCGTACCTCCTTTATCAGTCTTCTTTTCTTAATCCAAGACCTAAATCTTCTAATTTAAATTTAACTTCTTCTAAAGACTTGCGACCTAAGTTGCGAACTTTCATCATGTCCGCCTCAGATTTGTCTGCCAGCTCCTGTACAGAGTTAATGCCTGCACGTTTCAAGCAGTTATAAGAACGCACTGAAAGGTCTAATTCTTCAATCGACATTTCAAGTACTTTTTCTTTGTGATCTTCTTCTTTTTCAATCATGATTTCAGCGTTCTGTGCTTCATCTGTTAAATCCACAAAGATATTCAGATGTTCAGTCATGATTTTCGCACCAAGCGATACAGCTTCCTGCGGCGTCAATGAACCGTCTGTCCAGACATCCAATGTTAATTTATCAAAGTTCGTACTTTGACCTACACGCGTATTTTCAACGGTATAGTTCACACGCTCAACCGGTGTATAGATAGAATCCACTGGAATCACACCAATTGGTAAATCACTTGTGTTATTATCTTCTGCTAAAGTGTAGCCGCGCCCTGCATTAGCCACCAAACGCATTTTAAGATGTCCGCCTTGAGAGACTGTTGCAATCTGTAAATCAGGATTTAAGATTTCAACATCACTGTCATGCATAATATCTTTAGCTGTGACAACCCCAGCATCTTTCACATCAATTTCAAGCGTTTTATCTTCATCAGAGTAGATTTTAAGCGCCAGTTTTTTGATGTTCATGATCATTGTTGTTACATCTTCCACAACGTTCTCTACAGTAGAGAATTCATGTAGTACGCCTTCGATTTCAATGTTTTTGACAGCCGCACCTGGTAAAGAAGATAGTAGGATACGACGTAAGGAGTTACCTAAAGTTGTTCCAAACCCGCGTTCCAGCGGTTCAACTACGAATTTACCGAATTTAGAATCTTCACTAATTTCTACTGTCTCAATTCTAGGTTTTTCGATTTCGATCATTTATTTATCCTCCTTCAACAACGTCGAATAATTTTTTAGTTCGTCTACTATTGTAACTGTCTCCGAGTACTAAAAATTATACGCGACGACGTTTTGGCGGACGACAACCGTTGTGTGGTACTGGTGTAACGTCTTTGATCGCAGTGATTTCAAGACCAGCTGACTGTAATGCACGGATAGCTGCTTCACGACCTGCACCCGGTCCTTTAACAGTAACTTCAACTGATTTTAAACCGTGTTCCATAGCTGCTTTAGAAGCTGTTTCTGATGCCATTTGAGCTGCGAACGGCGTTGATTTACGTGAACCTCTGAAACCTAATGCACCAGCAGATGACCATGATAATGCATTACCGAATTCATCAGTAATAGTGACGATTGTGTTGTTGAATGTTGAACGGATGTGAGCTACACCGTTTTCAATATTCTTTTTGACTCTACGTTTACGTGATACTTGTTTACGTGCCATGAAATTCTCACTCCTTTACTTATTATTTCTTCTTGTTAGCGACCGTTTTAACTGGGCCTTTACGAGTACGAGCATTGTTTTTTGTGTTTTGACCACGAACTGGTAAACCACGACGATGACGAATACCTCTGTAAGAAGCAATCTCCATCAAACGTTTGATGTTTAAGTTTGTTTCACGACGAAGGTCACCTTCTACTTTGTAACCGTCAACCGTTTCACGGATTTTGTTTAATTCATCTTCTGTTAAATCGCGCACACGAGTGTCTTCAGAGATTCCTGCTTCTGAAAGAATTTTTTGTGCGGAAGTTTTACCGATACCATAAATGTAAGTCAACGCGATTACAACGCGTTTCTCACGAGGGATATCTACACCTGCGATACGTGCCATTTATAGTGCACCTCCATTTTTATCCTTGTTTTTGTTTGTGTTTTGGGTTCTCACAAATTACCATTACTTTACCGTTTCTGCGGATAACTTTACATTTCTCACAAATCGGTTTAACTGATGGTCTTACTTTCATGTTTATTACCTCCTATTTATGATGGAGTTCTTCTTATTTATAACGATACGTGATGCGTCCACGTGTTAAATCATATGGACTCATTTCAACTGTTACTTTGTCGCCAGGCAGAATACGAATATAATTCATGCGGATTTTACCGCTCACGTGCGCTAAGATCTCATGACCATTTTCTAATTCTACTTTAAACATTGCGTTTGGTAAAGTATCGAGTACTGTACCTTCTAATTCAATAACATCTTGTTTAGCCATTATCAATTGCCCCCTTATATAGTATTTAAGAAAAGTTGGTTGCCTTCATCCTTAACCAGATAATTATACCTGAATTTAGATGATTTTCCTAAAGACTCGTTCTAACTTCAGGTGAGATAACGTCACTTGGTGCTGAATCACCTATATCGTTATAATAATCGGATACTCTGTGATGCTTACCACCTAAGTGATTCACCCGGAGGCGAATGAGAGGTACATGAATTATAGGTTAGTCAATATACTTTCAACGTCCGCTGTTACGTCTTTGATGTCTCTTGAGCCATCAATGTTTTTAAGCACACCTTCATTGCTGTAGAAATCAAGTAGTGGTTGAGTCTGCTTAATGTTGACGCTGAGACGGTTAGCAACAGTTTCAGGATTGTCATCCTCACGTTGATATAATTTCCCACCATCAAGGTCACAAATACCTTCAACTTTAGGTGGATTAAATACTAAATGGTAAGCTGTGCCACATACTTCGCACACGCGTCGGCCTGTCAGACGATTCATCAGTTCCTCTTCCTGAACTTCGATGTTAACGACAGCTTCGATCCTGCGACCTGATTCTGCCATAATGTCATTCAGCGCTTCAGCCTGTTCGACTGTCCGTGGAAAGCCATCCAGTAAAAATCCTTTTTTTGCGTCTTCTTCTGCTAATCTCTCTTTAACAATACCTATTGTCACTTCATCAGGAACAAGTTCGCCTTTATCCATATAGGACTTTGCTTCGTTGCCGAGCGGTGTGCCATTTTTGATAGCGGCTCTGAACATGTCGCCTGTTGAGATGTGCGGGATAGGGTATTTCTTAATAATTTCACTCGCTTGAGTTCCTTTACCTGCTCCAGGTAAACCCATTAAAATGATATTCATAAATGCCCTCCTCCTAGCGTCTTCTAAATCCTCTATATTCACGTTGTCCAAGCTGCGCTTTCAAAGCGGCGATTGTTTCCAGTGCAACCCCGATAACGATCAGTAAACTTGTTCCACCTACACGAAGTGACTGGGGTACGTTCATCATGCTCGTTGCAAGAAGCGGCAGTATTGAAATCCCTGCGAGGAACAGCGCACCGACAAATGTCAGACGGTACAGGACTTTAGTGATATAACTCTGTGTTTGCTTACCAGGACGAATACCTGGTACGTAACTTCCCTGTTTTCTTAAGTTCTCAGCCATCTGTTCAGGATTGACCTGGACAAACGCATAGAAATAAGCAAAGGCAATAATCAAAGCCACGTAGAAAATCATGCCGACCGGATGAGCCGGATTCGCATAATTAGCGAGGTTTTGTGCCCATGCTGCTTTAGGAAAGAACAATGATAATGTTCTCGGCAGCATGAAAAATGCCATAGCGAAGATTACTGGAATAACCCCGGCAGCATTCACTTTCAGTGGAAGGAATGTTGCTTGAGGTGCCAGACGGTTACCCGTTTGACGTTTTGCATATTGAATAGGTATTTTACGAACTGCCTGCAGGACGAATACCGCACCCGCAGTGATCAGGATCATACCGATTAATAGACCTAATGCTTTTAGTACAGCCATTGTTGTATCTGCCGCACCAACGAAACTCTGCTGATAGAACTGCTCAAGCGCTGTCGGGATGGAAGATAAAATCCCCGCAAAGATAATGATTGAAATACCATTACCTACCCCGTGCTGCGTGATCTGTTCACCTAACCACATTAAGAATGCAGTGCCGGCTGTCAGAACGAGCGCAATCAACAGGAAGTTCCAGATTGATGTATTAGAGATCAACTGGCCGCCCAGCATATTGTTAAAGCTGTAACTCATTCCCAACCCTTGAATAAAGGCGAGAACAATAGTGAAATAACGTGTAAACTGATTTAATTTCTTTCGTCCGACTTCACCTTGTTTTGACCACTCGGTGAACTTAGGCACTACATCCATCTGGAGCAGCTGCACAACAATCGATGCGGTGATATAAGGCATGATGCCCATCGCCAGAATGGAGAAGTTCTTCAGTGCCCCACCGCCGAAAGTGTTGAATAAGTCAGCCACGCCTGTTTGACCTTGCGATTCAAACGCCGAAGGGTTAACCCCCGGGACAGGAATGTAAGTTCCGATTTTAAAGACAAGCAGCATTGCGAGTGTAAACAATATCTTGCTACGAATTTCTTTAACTTTCAAGAAACTGATCAGTGTATCAAACATTAGATCACCTCGTGAGTTCCGCCCTTACCTTCGATTGCTTCAATTGCTGAAGCTGAGAATTTATGAGCTTTTACTGTAAGCTTTTTAGAAAGTTCTCCGTTACCAAGAATTTTAATTCCTGATTTTTCGTTACTGACAACACCAGTTTCTAATAATAAAGCAGGTGTTACTTCAGTACCATCTTCGAAACGCTCTAATTGGCTTAAGTTAACGATAGCATAATCTTTGCGGTTGATGTTAGTAAATCCACGTTTTGGTAGACGACGGAATAATGGTAATTGACCACCTTCGAAGCCTAAACGTACGCCGCCGCCAGATCTTGAGTTTTGTCCACCGTGACCACGGCCACTTGTTTTACCGTTACCTGAAGCCATACCACGGCCTACACGGTTACGTTCTTTACGAGCACCTTCTACAGGTTTCATCTCATGTAATTTCATTTCGGCACCTCCTTATTGATTTTATACTTCTTTAACAGTCACTAAGTGACTGACTTTGTCGATTTGCCCACGAATCGCAGGGTTGTCATTAACTTCAACTGTTTGATGCATTTTTTTAAGACCTAAAGCAGCAACAGTTTTACGTTGTGTTTCAGGACGACCGATGATACTACGAGTGAGGGTGATTTGTAATTTAGTCATTTGTATGCCCTCCTTAATTTAATAGTTCTTCGACTGTTTTGCCACGTAATTTAGCAACGTCTTCTGCGACTTTAAGTTCTTTTAATCCTTCAACAGTAGCACGAACCATGTTGATCGGTGTGTTTGAACCTAAAGATTTAGATAAGATATCAGTGATACCTGCAAGTTCTAATACGGCACGCACTGGACCACCGGCGATAACTCCAGTACCAGGTGCAGCTGGTTTGATTAATACGCTACCAGCACCGAAACGACCTGTTACAAGGTGAGGTGTAGTACCATTCACACGAGGAACAGTGATTAAGTTTTTCTTCGCATCTTCGATGGCTTTTTTGATAGCTTCTGGTACTTCTTGTGCTTTACCAGTACCGAAACCTACGCGACCGTTTTTATCTCCGACAACAACGAGTGCAGTGAAACGCATACGACGTCCACCCTTAACTACTTTAGAGACACGGTTGATAGTAACAACGCGTTCTTCAAATTCTTTTACTTCTCTTTCACGACGCATTAAGAGTCCCTCCTTTTATTAAAATTGAAGTCCGTTTTCACGAGCTGCTTCAGCTAGAGCTTTAACACGACCATGGAATAAGTATCCTCCGCGGTCAAAGACAACTGCAGTGACACCTTTGTCAACTGCTGCTTTTGCTACTGCTGCGCCTACTTGTGCTGCTGCTTCGATGTTTGAACCAGCTTCAAGACCTAAAGTTTGTGTAGATGCATGGGCGATTGTAACGCCTTGTGCATCGTCAATTACTTGTGCATAAATGTGTTTGTTAGAACGGTAGACGTTTAAACGTGGACGCTCAGTTGTACCAGCTAATTTGCTGCGTACACGTGCATGTCTTTTTAAACGGACTTTGTTCTTATCGATTTTAGCGATCATGTGAATACTCCTTTCTCAAGTTAATTACTTACCAGTTTTACCTTCTTTACGACGAACATATTCGCCTTCGTAACGGACACCTTTACCTTTATAAGGTTCTGGTGGACGAGTACCACGGATGTTAGATGCAACAGCACCAACGCGCTCTTTTGAAATACCTTCAACTTTAACGCTTGTGTTTTTCTCAACAGATAATGTGATACCGTCTTCAGCAACGATTTCAACTGGATGAGAGTAACCTACGTTAAGGATTAAGTTTTTACCTTGCATTTGCGCACGGTAACCTACACCGATTAATTCAAGTTTCTTTTCGAAACCTTTAGAAACACCTTCAACCATGTTTGCGATTAACGCACGAGTTGTACCATGGATTGTTTTGTGTGCTTTAGAATCAGATGGACGAACAACTTCTAAAGTGTTGTCTTCTAATTTGTATGATAATTCTTCGTTAAATGTGTTTGTTAATTCACCTTTAGGACCCTTAACTGTAACAGTGTTGCCGTCGATCTTAACTTCAACACCAGTTGGGATGTCAATAACTTTCTTACCAACACGACTCATGAGTCGGCACCTCCTTCTTTATTAATTCTTACCAGATGTAAGCTAATACTTCTCCACCAATGTTACGTTGACGCGCTTCTTTATCAGTTAATACACCTTCAGAAGTAGAAACTAATGCAACACCAAGGCCATTTAATACTCTTGGAAGCTCATCAGCTTTTGCGTATACACGTAAACCAGGTTTAGAGATACGTTTTAAACCAGTGATAACACGCTCGTTGTTAGCACCATATTTCAAGAACATACGGATAACACCTTGTTTGTCGTCTTCGATATATTCTACGCTTTTCACGAAACCTTCTTTTTTCAGGATTTCAGCGATTTCTTTTTTAATGTTTGATGCAGGTACTTCTAATTTCTCGTGGCGAACCATGTTTGCGTTACGCACGCGAGTCAGCATATCTGCGATTGGATCTGACATAGTCATTAAAATATCCTCCTTTCAACTCTTTGATTTTACCAGCTTGCTTTTTTAACGCCAGGAATCTGACCTTTATAAGCTAATTCACGGAAACAAATACGGCAAAGTTTAAATTTACGGATTACTGAGTGTGGACGTCCACAACGTTCACAACGAGTATAACCTTGAACTTTGAACTTTGGATCACGTTGTTGTTTAACAATCATAGATTTTTTAGCCATTTAACTTTTAGCCTCCTTATTTTTAGAGATTACTTTTGAAATGGCATACCGAATTGTGTTAACAATTCACGAGCTTCCTCGTCAGTGTTAGCAGTTGTAACGATAACGATATCCATTCCTCGTACTTTACTTACTTTATCATAATCGATTTCCGGGAAAATCAATTGTTCTTTAACACCTAATGTGTAGTTACCACGGCCGTCAAACGCTTTGTTTGAGATACCACGGAAGTCACGTACACGAGGTAATGAAACATTCACTAATTTATCAAAGAATTCGTACATTCTTTCGCCGCGTAAAGTAACTTTCGCACCGATAGGCATACCTTCACGTAAACGGAAAGTCGCGATTGATTTTTTAGCTTTAGTAACCATTGGTTTTTGACCAGTGATTGCTTGAAGTTCTTCAACAGCAGCATCTAAAACTTTAGAGTTTTGAACTGCATCACCGATACCCATGTTTACAACGATTTTTTCGATTCTTGGTACTTCCATGACTGATGAGTAATTGAACTTAGTCATCAACGCAGGAGTAATTTCTGTATTAAACTTTTCTTTTAAACGAGTCAAAGTGAGAACCTCCTTCCAAGATTATTAAATGATTTCTCCAGACTTTTTAGCCACACGTACTTTTTTACCGTCTTCTACTTTGTAGCCGACACGTGTTGGTTTGTTTGTTTTAGGATCTAATAACATAACATTTGATACGTGAATTGCAGCTTCTCTTTCAAGGATGCCGCCTTCAGGATTCATTTGTGATGGTTTCTGGTGCTTCTTGATGATGTTAACACCTTCAACAATCACGCGATCTTTTTTAGGAAGTGCTTCAATTACAGTTCCTGTTTTACCTTTATCTTTACCTGTGATAACGATAACTTTGTCGCCTTTTTTTACATGCATGTCGTAGACACCTCCTCTAATTTTATGATTATTATAATACTTCAGGTGCTAATGAAACGATTTTCATGAAGTTGCCATCACGTAGTTCACGGGCAACTGGTCCGAAGATACGAGTTCCACGAGGACCTTTATCGTCACGGATGATAACACATGCGTTTTCATCGAATTTGATGTAAGAACCGTCAGTACGACGTACACCAGATTTAGTACGAACGATTACAGCTTTAACAACGTCACCTTTTTTAACAACGCCACCTGGTGTAGCATTTTTAACGGTACATACAATAACGTCACCGATGTTAGCTGTTTTACGGCCAGATCCGCCTAATACTTTAATAGTTAATACTTCACGAGCACCAGAGTTGTCTGCCACTTTCAAGCGTGATTCCTGTTGGATCATTCTGAGTTACCTCCTTTATCTTGATAATTAAATGATTACTGATTCTTCTACAACTTCAACTAGACGGAAGCGTTTTGTAGCTGATAAAGGACGTGTTTCCATAATTCTTACGATATCGCCCATTTTAGCTGTGTTGTTTTCATCATGTGCTTTGTACTTTTTAGAGTACTTTACACGTTTTCCGTATAATGAATGTGTTTTGTAAGTTTCAACTAACACTGTGATTGTTTTATCCATTTTGTCAGATACAACTTTACCAGTGTAAACTTTACGGTCGTTTCTTTCGCTCACTAGAGTGTCCTCCTCTTTTCAATTATTTTTGTTCAGTTTTTTGTTGCTCAATTTCTCTTGCACGTACAACAGTTTTCATTCGTGCGATTGATTTCTTAACTTCACGAATACGTGCTGTATTTTCAAGTTGACCTGTAGCTAACTGAAAGCGTAGGTTGAAAAGTTCCTCTTTAAGCGCTGTTACTTTTGATTCAATTTCAGAAGTGGTTAAATCTCTAATTTCCTTAGCTTTCATTTGTGTCACCACCCAATTCTTCACGTTTTACAAACTTCGTTTTGACAGGAAGTTTATGAGATGCTAAACGTAATGCTTCACGAGCTGTCTCTTCAGGAACACCCGCTACTTCGAACATAATACGTCCAGGTTTTACTACTGCTACCCAGCCTTCTACTGCACCTTTACCAGAACCCATACGAACTTCTAAAGGTTTTTTAGTGTATGGCGTATGTGGGAAGATTTTGATCCATACTTTCCCGCCACGTTTCATGTAACGTGTCATCGCAATACGAGCTGACTCGATTTGACGAGAAGTGATCCAAGCTGTAGTTGTTGCTTGTAAACCATATTCACCAAATGTTACTTCATTTCCGCCTTTTGAACGACCAGTTGTTTTCGGTCTATGTTGACGACGGTATTTTACACGTTTAGGTAATAACATTATTATTTTCCTCCTTCACTAGACTTCTTAGTAGGAAGAACTTCTCCACGGTAAATCCATACTTTCACACCTAATTTACCATAAGTTGTGTCTGCTTCAGCATGTGCGTAATCGATATCAGCACGTAATGTATGAAGTGGAACAGTTCCTTCTGAATATTGCTCAGCACGCGCGATATCCGCACCGCCTAAACGACCAGAAACTTGAGTTTTAATACCTTTAGCGCCCAATTTCATAGCGCGTTGAATCGCCTGCTTCTGCGCACGACGGAATGACGCACGGTTTTCTAATTGACGCGCAATGTTTTCCGCTACTAGCGTTGCATCCATATCAACTTTTTTGATTTCAATCACGTTGATGTGTACGCGTTTGCCAGTTAATGCATTTAAGTTGTTACGTAATTTTTCGATTTCAGAACCGCCTTTACCGATTACCATACCAGGTTTACCTGTGTGGACAGCGATATTAACACGGTTAGCTGCACGTTCGATTTCTACACGAGAAACAGAAGCGTCTCTTAAGTTTTCTGCGATATATTTACGAATTTTTAAATCTTCGTGTAATAGAGTAGCGAAATCTTTTTCTGCATACCATTTCGCATCCCAGTCACGGATGATACCGACACGAAGACCGATAGGATTAATTTTTTGACCCACTGTATTCCCTCCTTAATGAAATGTTAGTTAGTTGCTTCTTCAGTTTGAACTGGTTGAGTTTTAACTTCTTTGTCTGCTACGACGATAGTGATGTGACTTGTACGTTTGTTGATCGCGCTCGCACGGCCTTGTGCACGTGGACGGAAACGTTTCAATGTCGGACCTTCGTTAGCGTAAGCTTCTTTAACCACTAAAGTATCAACGTTCATGTCGTAGTTATGCTCAGCGTTAGCTAATGCTGACATTAATAGTTTTTCAACTACAGGTGAAGATGCTTTGTTTGTTAATTTTAAGATGGCAATTGCTTCGCCAACTTCTTTACCTCGGATAAGATCAAGTACTAATCTCACTTTACGAGGTGCGATACGGATTGTTCTTGCAACCGCTTTTGCTTCCATTGTTTCTCCTCCTTAAATATGAAATTAGCGTCTTGTTTTCTTGTCGTCTGCACCGTGACCTTTGTAAGTACGTGTAGGTGCGAATTCGCCTAATTTGTGGCCGACCATATCTTCAGTGACATATACAGGTACGTGTTTACGTCCATCGTATACGGCGATAGTGTGACCGATGAAGTTAGGGAATACTGTAGAGCGACGTGACCAAGTTTTGATTACTGATTTTTTACCACTTTCTTCCATTGCCTCAACTTTTTTCATTAAGTGATCGTCAACGAAAGGTCCTTTTTTAAGACTACGAGCCATTATGGCGCCTCCCTCTTTCATGCAGTTGCCTGCGGCTTATGCCGCAGCCTGCACGTTAGTATAATTATTTCTTACGTCCACGAACGATAAATTTGCTTGAACGGTTTTTCTTTTTACGAGTTTTCTTACCAAGCGTTGGTTTACCCCATGGAGACATTGGTGATTTACGACCGATAGAAGTACGTCCTTCACCACCACCGTGCGGGTGATCGTTAGGGTTCATTACAGAACCACGAACTGTTGGGCGTTTGCCTAACCATCTTGAACGACCGGCTTTACCGATGTTGACAAGTTCATGCTGTTCGTTACCAACTTGACCGATAGTCGCGCGGCAAGTAGCTAAGATCATACGAACTTCGCCTGATCTTAAACGAACTAATACGTATTTACCTTCTTTACCAAGTACTTGCGCTGAAGTACCTGCTGAACGAACTAATTGTCCGCCTTTGCCTGGTTTCAATTCAATGTTGTGGATAACTGTACCAACTGGGATATTTTGAAGTGGTAACGCGTTACCTACTTTAATATCTGCTTCTGGTCCGTTGTTGATTTCCTGTCCAACTACTAAACCTTTAGGAGCGATGATGTAACGTTTCTCACCATCTACGTAGTGAATCAGTGCGATGTTAGAAGAACGGTTTGGATCGTACTCGATAGTCGCTACTTTACCAGGAATACCATCTTTGTTACGTTTGAAATCAATTACACGGTATTGACGTTTATGACCGCCACCTCTGTGACGTACAGTCAATTTACCTTGGTTATTACGACCCGCTTTTCTCGGAAGGGGCTCAAGTAATGACTTTTCAGGTGACGTTGACGTAATTTCAGCGAAATCTGAACTTGTCATATTACGACGACCGTTTGTAATTGGCTTATAATGTTTAATTGCCATTGTCGTTTTTCCTCCTTAATGGAAAATGTATTTTAGCTGAAGAAATCGATTGATGATCCTTCTTTTAATGTTACGATTGCTTTTCTTCTTTTGTTTGTGTAACCGTTATGACGGCCGACACGTTTCTTTTTCGCTTTGTAGTTCATGATGTTCACTTTGTCTACTTTCACGTCGAAGATTTCTTCAACCGCGATTTTAACTTGAGTTTTGTTAGCACGAGTATCTACATCAAATGTGTATTTGTCTTGTGCCATTGCCTCAGATGAACGTTCAGTGATTACGGGGCGCTTAATGACGTCACGAGCTTCCATTAACCAAGCACCTCCTCTACTTTTTGAACTGCTGCTTGAGTCATCACTACTTTGTTAGCATGAACGATATCAAGAACGTTTAAGCCAGTAGCAGTTACAACTGTCACACCAGGGATGTTACGCGCTGATAAGAATACATTCACGTCTTCAGCATCGATAACGAAAAGTACTTTTCTTGGTAATTCAAGAGTAGTCGTCATTGCTTTGAATGCTTTAGTTTTTGGTGCTTCGAAAGTCAAAGCATCAAGTACTGCGAATTCATTGTCTCTCACTTTAGCTGACAATGCTGAACGAAGTGCTAAACGACGCATCTTCTTAGGCATTTTGTAAGAGTAGCTTCTTGGTGTTGGTCCGAATACGATACCACCACCACGCCATTGTGGCGCACGGATTGTACCTTGACGCGCACGGCCTGTCCCTTTTTGTTTCCAAGGTTTACGTCCACCGCCGCTTACTGCAGAACGGTTTTTAACTGAGTGAGTTCCTTGACGTAATGAAGCACGTTGAAGATTAATTGCTTCGAATAATACATGTTGATTAGGTTCGATACCGAATACGTTGTCGTTTAATTCGATTGAACCAGCTTTAGATCCATCTACTTTTAATACATCATAATTAGCCATTATGTTTGTTTCCTCCTTTCGCAATTACTGAATTATTTATTGCCTTTTTTAATTGAAGTCTGGATTTTAACTAAACCTTTTTTAGGTCCTGGAACGTTACCTTTAACAAGGATTACGTTGTTTTCTGCATCAACTTTAACGATTTCTAAGTTTTGCATTGTAACAGTATTACCGCCCATACGGCCTGGTAATGCTTTACCTTTAAATACTTTAGAAGCGTCAGATGCCATACCCATTGAACCTGGGCGTCTGTGGTAACGAGAACCGTGACTCATTGGTCCACGTGACTGTCCGTGGCGTTTAATAGCCCCTTGGAAACCTTTACCTTTAGAAGTTCCTGTCACGTCAACAATGTCACCAGCTTGGAATGTATCCACAGTGACTTCTTGACCTACTTCGTACCCAGAAGCATCTACGTTTCTGAATTCACGAATGAAGCGCTTAGGCGCTGTGCCTGCTTTTTTAGCATGGCCTTCAGCTGGCTTAGTAGCATGTTTATTAGACTTGCGGTCTTTTTTATATGCTTGTTTGTCTTCAAAACCGATTTGAACTGATGAGTAACCATCAACTTCTTCAGTTTTCTTTTGTAATACTACGTTTTGTGCTGCTTCTACTACAGTTACTGGAATTAACTCACCGTTTTCAGCGAATACTTGAGTCATTCCCACTTTTCTTCCTAAGATTCCTTTGGTCATCGAAAGTCGCACCTCCTACTTTAAATTATAATTTGATTTCGATGTCTACGCCTGATGGTAAGTTTAAGCCCATAAGAGCATCAACTGTTTTCGGTGTAGGGTTAACAATGTCGATTAAACGTTTGTGTGTGCGCTGCTCAAATTGCTCACGAGAGTCTTTGTATTTGTGCACGGCACGGATGATTGTATAAACTGTTCTTTCAGTTGGTAACGGAATCGGACCAGATACTTCAGCACCTGAACGTTTAGCCGTTTCTACAATCTTCTCAGCTGATTGATCAATCACGCGGTGATCATAAGCTTTCAAACGAATACGAATTTTTTGTTTTGCCATTATTTTACCTCCTCTAATAACGTCTATTTTGGTTTGATAGACTTCTCCACGAAAATTGTCTCACACATCGCCATGGCAAAGCGGCCGGGTGTGTCAGTAACCTTCCGCTTCATCGCTTTTAAAAGTCCAACATTAGATATGATACATGAGTTTCTATAATAAATCAAGACTTACCGTACTAATTTATATATTTTTTCATAATCACATTTTTCTATTTTAAAGGGTTATGGTTAATGTTGCAAGTCTTACCATTTAGAAAAATAAAATCAAAATGGTATAATATAGGGGCAGTAAGAAAACTTAACTATTAGTCTGTATATAATAGAAGAAAATCTGGAGGTCTATTAATGAAAAGTTCAATTCGTTTAATTCTGCTTGTTCTCGGCATGATTATGCTGCTGAAAGAAGCGTTTCTTGGTATACCCGCTCTTGGCGGTATTTATATTTTTTCTGTCGGCTGGGCACCACTCTTTACAAATATTATGCTCTATATTGTTATAGCATTTATTTTAGTCGCTGGACGCTATAACCATGGAAATGAACTTATGTACATTCCGGTGCTCGGTGCTATACTCAATATCATCGCCTTTATTCCGTTTATCGGGATGGTATGCCACTGGATTATGGCACTGTTTATGCTGTACTTCGTTATCCGTGTACTGAGCTATCCTGCCTATTCATCACACCGGGCAGATCCACGCAGCATTTATAATAGAAGATACTAATTTACAGCAACCAAAAAAGTTCCGCCGCTCATAAGAGTGACGGAACTTTTTTTAATGTTTGACGAAGACAAAGTACAGCACGAAAATGACAAACAGGAAATACATAATGGGATGAATCTCTTTACGGCGGTTTGCCATAATCATCGTGATCGGATAGAAGATAAATCCGCAGGCAATACCTGTTGCAATCGAATAAGATAACGGCATCATGATCATCGTCAAAAATGCCGGTACGGCGATTTCAAAGCGTGACCAGTCAATTTTCCCTAAGTTGGAGACCATCAGTACACCGACAATGACTAACGCTGGTGCAGTGACTGCTGAAGTGACGACGCTCATGAGCGGCGAGAAGAACAGCGCCAGGAAGAAGCATACTGCTGTCACTACACTGGCGAATCCAGTTCTGGCACCTACTGCAACACCGGCAGAAGATTCAATATAAGACGTTGTCGTAGATGTTCCGAAAATAGCTCCTGTAATCGTCGCTAATGAGTCAGCGAATAACGCGCGTCCCGCTCTTGGCAGCTTGTTATCTCTCACTAAGTCTGCCTGTGTCGCTACTGCAACTAATGTTCCTGCTGTATCGAAGAAATCGATGAACAAGAAAGTCAGCACGACAATCAGGAACTTCATATTCAAAATTTTTGAAGGATCCATTAACCCTTCGAAAGCAGCACCGAATGTCGGTTTTACACTTGGCACACTGCTGACTACCGCATGCGGCGATGCAATAAGACCTGTCAGCATACCGATCAGCGCTGTGATGATCATACCGATGAAAATGCTTCCCGGTACGCGTTTCGCCATCAAGATGACAGTAAGCGTAATACCGGCTAGTGCCAGAATAACTTTCGGGTCATGGAAGTTTCCGAGCGTCACGAGCGTTGCTTCATGATTCTGAATAATACCGGCACCTTGCAGCCCGACAAATGTAATAAAGAGTCCGATGCCGGATGATACCGCCATCTTAAGTTCAAACGGGATAGCGTTGATAATCGTCTCCCTGAGGCCGGTCATCGTCAGCAGCGCAAAGATAATCCCTGAGAACAGTACGCCTGTCAGGCCCGTCTGCCACGGAATACCGAGCGTCAATACAACAGTGAAAGCGAAGAAGGCGTTCAGTCCCATACCCGGCGCCAGTGCAATCGGATAGTTCGCAATCAGACCCATGAACAGACAGCCGACGATAGAAGCAAGTGCTGTCGCTACAAACACAGCACCGGCATCCATCCGCATGGAATCAGGTATATCTTTAACTGCAGATAATGATAAAGTAGCCGGATTGACTGCTAGAATATAAGCCATCGATAAAAAAGTCGTCAGTCCGCCCAATATCTCACGTTTATAGTTTGTACCCAGTTCATCAAACTTGAAATAGTTCTTCATAAAATCTCCTTTTATACGTTCTGTTAATAAGCACTTGTATATCTTATTACTTTGAACTATAAAAATCAATGTAAAAATCGAACATTTCTAAATTAATAGGTGTTTTTGTTCGTAAATAGCAGCCAGCTGAGTTACAGTTTCAGTTCTTTTAAGGCATCAGCAAACGGATTGTTCACCGGTTCATCCTGCTTCATGTATTTCTTCATCTCGTTTTTTGATACTTTGCCTGTCTTGTTTGACTTGAAGCGTTTATCCATTGCTTCCTGCGTCTCTCTGAAACCGCAGCTGCAGCTGTACATTGCCTTTTTCCCTGTGCCGTGCAGTGTGAGCTTCTTCTTGCAGTTCGGGCAGCGGGCATTCGTCTGACGCTGGACATTCTTCTTCGTCTTACACGTCGGATCCTGACAGACAAGCATCTTGCCGTTACGCGTCTTGATTTCAAGCATGAACTTGCCGCAAGTCGGACATTCAGTTGATGTTAAGTTGTCATGCTTGAACTTATCTTCGCTTGTTTTAATGTCTGTGATCAATGTCTTCGTGAACTCACGCATCTCATTGATGAACTGACGCTTATTGTACTTGCCTTTCTCAATTTGTGTCAGCTTATGCTCCCAGTCGGCGGTTAAGTCCGGTGACTTCAATGCGTCCGGTGCAAGGTCCAGGAGCTGCTTTCCTTTATTTGTGACACGCAGCTTGCCGTCACGGTTCTCAATCGCATTCAAGTTGTAGAGCTTCTCTATAATATCGGCGCGGGTCGCCACTGTACCAATGCCGCCCGTTTCTTTTAAAGTTGCCTTCTGTTCTTTATCCAGCTTAAAAATAGCGGACGGATTTTCCATCGCTTTCAGCAGTGTTCCTTCATTGAAATACGGTGGCGGCGCTGTTTCGCCGGTCGTCTTCGTTAACTTCAAGGAATTGATCACTTCGCCCTGCTGGAATGACAGGGCTGCTTTTTCGCTCAATGTCTCATATAACGCTTTAAAGCCGAGTTCAATCGCCTGTTCGTGTTTTGCGGTAAATGTTTCGCCGCCTGCTTGTACAGTCACTGTCTGAACAGAATAACGGTACGGCTTCATCAGTACACTTAAGAACCGTTCAGCAATCAGCTCATAAATATGACGCTCACGCAGCGACAGCTCATTGACGTTCGCTCTTACTTCTGTCGGCACAATGGCATGATGGTCGGACACTTTCGCGTCGTTAATAAAATGCTTGCTGCCTTTGATCGGCGTTTTGAGCAGCTCCACGACTGTCTGCCGGTACGCCGTGCCGCCGAGCGCTGCCACTCTGTCTTTTAATGTCGGTACCATGTCTTCTGTTAAATAGTTGGCATCTGTTCTCGGGTAAGTCACGAGTTTATGGCCTTCGTATAAATTCTGCATCGTGCTCAACGTTTCTTTCGCCGAATATTGATAGCGTTTGTAAGCTTCCTGCTGCAGTGACGTCAAGTCATACAGCAGTTCCGGATATTTCTTCTTCTCCACTGTATCGACAGCAGTGACTGAAGCTGATTCATCTGACAGCTTCGCCAGCAGACGGTCCACCTTTGCTTCATCAAATATTTGACCGCCGGACTGCCATGTGAACTTCGTGCCTTTAATGACGGTCTCCATGCCGTAAAATTGCCGCGGCTTGAAGGCATTGATTTCATCCTGTCGCAGTCTCACCATCTGTAAAGTCGGCGTCTGCACACGCCCGGTTGACAGCTGGGCATCGTATTTCGTAGTCAGCGCACGCGTCGCATTAATACCGACAATCCAGTCCGCTTCACTTCTTGCCAGCGCAGCGTCATATAAGCCCTGATATGCGCTGCCGTCTTTCAGTCTATTGAAGCCGTCTTTAATCGCCTTGTCAGTGACTGAGCTGATCCACAGACGTTTCACCGGCTTATTACCTTTACACTTCTCAAGGATGAGCCGGGCAACGAGCTCTCCTTCACGTCCAGCGTCTGTCGCAATAATGACTTCTCCTGCATCACTGCGTTCAATCTGTGCCTTCACGGTATTGAACTGCTTACGCGTCTTACCGATGACAACTGTCTTCATATGCTCCGGCAGTATCGGCAGCACATCTAACTTCCATTCTTTATACTGAGCATCATATTGTTCAGGGTCTGCATTCGTCACAAGGTGACCGAGCGCCCAAGTCACAATATAGCGGTTGTTTTCCATATAGCCGTTCTTGTTTTGATGACATCCAAGCACGCGGGCGATATCCCGGGCGACAGATGGTTTCTCTGCTAATACAACAGATTTCATATTATCATTCCTATCCTCTTTGGTCATTGCATCATTATAGCATGCTCCTATTAAGATTTCATTTGAGTTAACCCTATGTTTCCGTTATGCTAATTTCAAATGGAGGAGGCACGCTTATGAATCCTATGTATTTCCCGGAGAATATCAGCTGGCTCGTCCGTCACTTATTTGATCAAGAAGTTCAGCATTCCAGTCAATCAGACTATCGCATTCGGTGACAGCGGCAATGATATTAACATGCTCAATGCGGTTGAATACGGGTATTTAGTAAGTAATGCGCCAGCAGAAGCGAAGCAGTTATACCCATCTATTGCTGAACATCCACACAATAAAGGTATATTAACGACATTGACCCATATAGTTAAGGAGTGAACAGCACATGGACAGAAATGAGACAGAGCAGTATGAGAAAATCAGCCAGTTTCTTTACGAAATGAATCAGCAGCCGGAATATCATGTCAATTATTTAGGACGCAGTCAGGAACGTATTATGACACAGCTCGAGCAGCACGGGCCTGATCATATTGCCGTCTTATACGAAGGAAATGACATCATTGCAGTTGTAGGTATCGAAACCATTACAGATGGGACCGCCCATGTCTTCGGCCCGATCACCGCACGAACAGATGCCGCGACTTCGCGCCGTATTACAGCGCTCTGTGAACAACTGATCAATAAACATCCTGACATTAAAGACTATGAGTTTTACATTAGTGCACAGCACAGCTTCGGCCGACTTGTGATGAAGTCGCTGAGAACACAGTATTTGGGTACGCGCTATACGATGGCCGCTACACGGCTTAATGACAATGCGATTGATACACGCCTTGTCATCCCTTACAGCCCGATCTATAAAAAGAGTTTCAAGACTCTTATGAAAAACTTATACATTAATCCGAAAGAACGGACAGAAGAACTGCTGGAACTGCTTGATAAGTCCTATGAACTATTCATTCTGTTAAGCGAAGGCATCGTTAAAGGTTACATCGTACTGGCAGCCAATAATCAGACAACATGTTACGTCGACTATGTGGTCACTCATAAAAACTATCGCCACCAAGGGATTGGACATCAGCTTGTTACGTATGCGGCAGAACATGCTTTCAAGGAACATGAAGCAACAGAAATACAGCTGAGCGTAGAGGATAAGAGGAAGCGGACGATTGAATTTTATGAGAAGCTCGGCTTCAAGAAAGTCGATGAGCTTCATCATTATAAGTACAGCGTCAATTAATAAGACAGCTAACGGGCATGTTTCAGTAACAAGCTGACGGGAATAGAATAACATCAATAGATAAAGGATTGAGGCTATGGATATATTAATCGCTTTGCTGCCTGCTCTGCTCTGGGGCAGCGTTGTCCTGATCAACGTCAAGGTGGGCGGTTCGCCTTATGAACAGATTATGGGGACAGTGCTCGGTGCATTCATTATTGGCACTGCTGCTTACTTCATCGTCCACCCCGACCTCAACTGGAAGATATTAATTGTCGGTATGATTTCCGGCGGGTTCTGGGCACTCGGTCAGGGTAACCAGCTAAAAAGTGTGGAAAAGATCGGGGTCTCTAAAACGATGCCGCTCTCTACCGGGATGCAGCTTGTCGGGACGACCTTGATCTCAGTTATCTTTTTTGATGAATGGAAGTCATCATCTGCTGTCATTTTAGGTATTACAGCGCTTGCTCTTCTTGTCGCTGGTGTCATTCTGACATCCCTCAAAGGTCAGGAGAAAGAACAGGGCAGTGTGAAGTCAGCACTCCATATTCTTATCATCTCCTCTATCGGTTATATTACATATGTCGTTATCGGCCAGTTTTTCGGGGTTAAAGGATGGGATGCGCTTTTCCCGCAGGCAATCGGTATGGTCATCGGCGGCCTCCTGCTCAGTATGAAGCATCATCCTGAGAAAAAAGCGGTCGTTAAAAACATCATCCCCGGTGTTGTCTGGGCATTCGGTAACATGGCCATGTTTTATTCACAGCCGAAAGTAGGCGTAGCGACCAGCTTCTCCTTCTCGCAGATGCTTGTCGTCGTCTCAACATTGGGCGGTATTTTTCTGCTCAAGGAAAAGAAGTCAAAGAAACAGTATATCGGTATCGCTGTCGGAATTATTCTGATTATTGCTGCAGCTTTTCTATTAGGTTACGCTAAAAAATAACAAGGAGTGGTATCCATGTATCAAGATTTAAAAGAAAAAGTCGTTGTCATCACAGGTGCTTCAAATGGTATCGGGAAAGCGATGGCGGAAGAGTTCGGTAAAGAAGGATGTAAAGTCGTCGTCAATTACCATTCAAGTCCCGGGCGGGCAGAAGAAGTCGCGGCAACGATCAAGGAGAACGGCGGCGACGCAGTTATCGTGCAAGGCGACGTCGGTAAAGAAGAAGATGTCCTTAAAATCTGTCAGCAGGCTTATGCTACGTTCGGCGGCATTGATATTATGATTAATAACGCCGGCATCGAACATCCTACCCCGTCACTTGAAATGTCAGCTGACGAATTCAATAAAGTGATGGAGACAAATCTGACAGGTGCATTTATCGGTAGCCGTGAAGCATGCAGACATTTCGTTGAAACGGGCAAAAAAGGCGTTATCATCAATATTTCAAGTGTGCATGACGTCATCGCCTGGCCGAACTACGTCAATTATGCAGCAAGTAAAGGCGGTTTGAAACTGATGATGGAAACAATGTGTATGGAATTTGCACCTCAAGGCATCCGTATCAATAACATCTCACCTGGTGCAATTATGACAGAGCACACCACCGAAAAATTCAGCGACCCTGAAACACGCGCTGAAACAGAAAAAATGATTCCGATGGGCATTATCGGCAAACCGCAGCAGATTGCAACTGTTGCGACATTCCTCGCAAGTGAAAATGCCAGCTATATTACCGGCGCAACGCTCTATGTCGACGGCGGTATGACAAAATATCCATCATTCATGGGTGGGAAAGGCTAACAAAAAATCTGTCTCAAGTACGAGACAGATTTTTTTTGTGTCGAAATTACAGCATGACCATCTGGAAGATGAACAATATGATGATTGAGATGATGATAGACAAGTTAGTGACCATACCGATAAACGGCAGCGTGCGATATTTGAACTGAATAGCGTACGGAATGATAGATACGCCGACCGGCAGTAAGAAACCGATCAGTAAAGTAGTTCTGAACATTGTATCGAACGGCAGCAGGAAATAACACGCGAGACCGACGAGTGCCCCGAAGCCGTAATGAAAAGCAAGGTATTTAACAGCGAGCGGCAAATAATATTTATCGACTTTGAAGTTCAAGTAAATACCAAGAAGCAGCATGGACAGCGGCATATTCGCTTTCGACAGAACACTGAAGAAGTCGAGCATGGCAGCCGGCAGATGGATATGTGTCAGACTGAGCGTCAGCATCATCATGTAAGTCATGAGCGGCACACTTTTCACTAGGCTGAGCAGCAAATATTTGGCGTCGAACGTTTCGCTGCCTTCACTGAAGTAATTGCCGACGAAATAAGTGATACCGAACATGACAATGGAACCGCCGATGTCGAACATGCCGAAATAAAGCAGACCGTGTGCGCCGAACATCCGTTCAACGAGCGGATAGGCAAATAACCCGATGTTCAAGGCAGAGGCCATCATGCCGACTGACCCTCTGACATGATTGTTGTATTTAAGAAACAGCACAATAGCCAGAAACTTTGCGATTACCGCATAGCTGATCATCACGACCGGCAGCAGCATTAACGACGGCACGATTTCTACTTTGCTCAATGTCACGATGACAAGTGACGGCAGCGTCATATTAAAGATGATACGTGCAATAACCCCGCCGTCCTGTTCTGTGAAATAACCGAGCCGCTTCATCAAATAGCCCAGCAGAATCATCGCAATAATCATGATGAAACTTTGTGTCATTTAAACCTCTCCTTTTATTACTGTGATAAAATAAACATAAAACCTAGAGGTGCTTTATGAACGACTTCATTAAAATTCCGAAACGTCTCGCAGTCGCAGCACTCGTAATCATGACTGTTCTCGTCCTCTCAATCATCGTCCTTTACTTCAGTGCAGCAAGTACTGTCATCCAGAACTTTCTTGCTCATCAAGGCGGCTCTGTCACTGCGAGTACCGCTTCACTGAAAGGCGTGCTGCTGCCGCTCATCGTGATGATGCTGTTCCCATGGGCACTCAATCTGCTCGGCATTCTATACTTGAAGCGCTATCCGGTAGTGAGTGCTGTCATGTTCATCGTCGCCGGTCTCATGCTGTTATTCACGTTAATCTTCCCCGTGCTGCTGATCACTGCCGGGACTATGCTTGTCATCCGTCACCGTCATTACATCCAGCACGAAAAATATAAAACACACTACGAGTAGTGTGTTTTCTTAATGAGCAAGTACTTCTTCAGGCACCCAGCCGACAAGACTGCCCTTTTTGATCAGTATATAACCAAGACATGTGTCATCGACTACTTTGACCCGTTTCCCGACTTCTACATCCAGAAATAAATCCGTATAATCATCTTTCAACCGGTAGTGACCACGATCTCCCTGAATATATTCAGTCTTGACCATGAACTCAGTACCCGACTGGCTGTGGACAGCCAGCGTGAAGTAAGGGTCTATCTCCTCAACCATTATATCAAATTCCGGATAGGTGAATGTGTGCGGCGTCTGATAACTCACTTCAAAGGACTGAATAACTAAAGCTTCCGGGTGCGCATCAACAAATTCAGACTTAAGCGAACCATCCGCTTCAATGATCAGTGCATTGAGCTGACCGGACGGCTTCACCTGATTGCCGCCGTCAATGGCGATAACTTTACGGGTGTCGTTAATTTTCACTGCATGGCTGAACAATCCGCCTTCCACATAGTTACAGGCAGGATAATGACCGACAACGATATATTTATCCAGCTGATGATGACGCTTATAAAAGTTCGGCATGCTGAGCGCCCGCTCGCGGTCTGTCTCAAGATAGTCATCGTCAACCCCCGCATGAACAAACAGAAAGTCCTCCGTTTCAATCGCAGTCGGCAGTGCAGCCAGCTGTTCGCGGTAGTGTCCGTAGTGAGCGAGTATGTCATCAGCAAGCTGCTGCTGTGATGGATAATCCGCAGGTGTTCTGCCGACTTTCTCCAGATAGTCATGGACAAATGTACGCCGGTAAGCCATATAATCATACAGCCAGTCTTCATACAGCTCCTCTAGAATCCGGTCGCAGTTGCCTTCAATCATATGCACATTCGGCTGCTTGAGCAGTTCAAACACATAGTGCATCGTGCCGATGGAATCCTGTCCTTTATCTATAATATCGCCGCCGATAATCAAAATATCGTCAGCTGAAAAGCCGACCTGGTCAAGCAGCTGCTGAAACAGCGCTTTCTCACCGTGGATATCTGAGATGACAATCGTCCGACGCCCTCTAATGGCAAGCTGCATGTATTTATCTTTCAGCTTCATCGCAGCACATCCGCTGTCCGGCCGTTAGTAACTGTGAGCAGCGCACTGAGGCTGAGCCTCACCTGGACACCGAGCTGTCCGGCGCTGACGATAATTGTCTTCTGCTCAGCAGCTGACGCATCAACAATGGTCGGCAGCCGCTTCTTCATGCCCACCGGTGAACAGCCGCCTCTTACATAGCCTGTTTTACTGAGCAGCTCTTTGACCGGCAGCAGTTCCAGCTTCTTCACGCCTGCTGCTCTCGCCGCTTTCTTCATGTCAAGTTCAGCTGCGACAGGTATGACAAAGACAAATAACTCCTGACCCATATGAGTGACAAGTGTTTTATAAACCGCTGCAGCCGGCTGATTGATTTTCGACGCTACGCTTATGCCATCGATCTGACCGTCTTCTACGTCGTAAGTAAAAATAGTATAATCCATGTGCTGCTGATCCAGCTGACGCAGTGCATTTGTTTTGATTTTCTTCGTCATTATCAGTTCCCCGCTTTCAAGTTACTTCCATTATAGCTTATAATGGACTTACATTTTAAAAATAAAGGAGTGTACAAAATGGCTGATTTAAATTATCAACTGACAGAACTAAAACAGGAATATGTTAGATTACAGGGCGACATAGAGAAGGTCCAATCAACAGGCAATCACGCTGACAAGCTGGAAGAGCGTCTGCATGAACTGGAAGAAGAAATCCGCAGTGTACGAGAACAGTTGAATGAACAGTAATATTAAGCAGGTTTTCGGCCTGCTGATGGGCATCCAGTTTTTTATTTATTTCGGCTTCAGTGTCGTCATTCCCGTTATTCCCGCGCTGATTGCTCATATGAACTTAAGTGCCTTTCATATGGGCCTGCTGCTTGCAAGCTATTCCATCGCCTCATTTATCGCAGCACCGTTCTGGGGTCAGTTCTCTGATAATAACGGCCGTAAGAAAGTGCTGCTGATCGGCCTGATCGGCTTTACAGTGAGCTTTCTCACATTCGGTCTGTTCATCGGCAATCTGCCGATGCTGTACGTGTCACGAATTATCGGCGGACTTTTTTCCGGCGCCTGCTTCTCAACGACAACAAGTATTGTCGCTGACTTAACGACGGCCGAGGAACGTAACCGCTATATGGGGCTGCTCGGCATGATGATCGGCCTCGGCTTTATCTTTGGTCCTGCTGTCGGCGGACTGCTGGCCGGCATTTCCTACCAGCTGCCCTACTTCATCACGGCTGTCATATTGATGCTGATCTTTATTTTAGTGCTGATCAAACTTCCGGAGACGCATCATGAGCGTTCCGGTCCAGAAGACAAGCGCATCAACTGGCAGATTTTCAGGCAGCCGGTCGGGTTATTGTTATTATGTACATTCATTGTCATGATGACGATGAGCGGGATGGAGAGTTCATTCCAGCTGCTTGAGATTAACCGTATTAATATCACCCCGACTGAGATGGGGCTGCTCTTTATGGTCGGTGGTTTCGTCAGCGCCATTCTGCAGGGCGGCTATTTAAGAAAAGTTAAACACGGTGCAGAACGTCAGGTGATGATTGCCGGGCAGATCATCACTGCTGTTGCTTTCATCATGCTGCCGTTCACGATGAATCTGGCTTATGCCGGCCTGTGCCTCGTGCTGCTGATGGCAGGAAATGCTATGGTGCGCACACTGCTGACGTCAACTATTACAAAGACAACAACGGCGCAGCATATGGGCAAATTGACAGGAATCAGCTACTCACTGGACAGCTTAGGCAGAATTATCGGTCCGCTCGCCTTCACCGGACTACTGACATTTGATTTAAGTCTGCCTTTTTATATCGGCGCTGTCACAAGTATGTTATCCCTTATTCTCATTTATATTTATTTCTCGAAAGGACAGTTGGCATGATATTCTTACTTACGCTTTACCTGCTCATTTATTTGCTCGTCTCCTATTTGAGCATTTATCAGTACAGCATTCGACTCACCCGAATCTTAAGAATCATACTCAGCATCGGCCTGCTGTTATTTTCTTTCAGCCTGCTGGTCGGTATTACAGCGACATCATGGTGGGTCTTTCTGTTAGTGCTGGCACTTGTCATCAACATAGAGATCACTGCTTTTAAACATCGCATTAATGACCAAAAAGGCGTGCTTATACTCCATATCTTTACACTAATGCTGACTGTACTGATCATCGGTGTATCATTTTTCAACTACAGCGTTTAAGCTAAAAACTGCACCCCAAAGTTGGACCTAAAATCTAACGTTTGGGGTGTTTTTATTATGTATCAGTACAATGATTTCTCTTCGATCAACCTTTCAAGGAACGTCTCAAGAATGCTGTCATCAACCGCCAGCGAGACACGGACGAAATTTCGGCCGCGCTCTCCAAAAGGTATGCCCGGTGTGACAAGCATGGACTGTTCCTTCAGCAAGTAGTCGACGAATGACTCACCATCATAACCCCGAGGTGTCTTCAGCCAGAGGAAAATACCTCCCGCAAGCGGACTGTATGGAATGTGATGTTGATCAAGAAGAGCGGTCACACGGTCACGGCGCCTGCGGAACAAATTGTTCTGCACTTCTGTAAACGACTCGCCGAGCTTCAGGGCAGCAGTACTTGCATCCTGCAGCGCCCCCCACATGCCGACTTGTGTATGATCCTGGAATTTATTCAGTGCAGCAATCATCTCTTTGTTGCCGACCGCAAACCCGACGCGGAAGCCTGACATATTGAAGCCTTTAGACAATGAATAAATTTCTACGGCGATGTCTTTAGCCCCGGGAGACTGCAGGATACTCGGGTTTTTCGCATCAAAACCGAATGCCGCGTAAGCGAAGTCGTGGACAATCTTCGTCTCTGTCTGTTTAAAACGATTGACCGTCTCATCAAAAAACTCACGCGTCGCTACAGCGCCTGTCGGATTGCTCGGATAGTTCAAGTAGATGAGCTTCGTCCTGCTAAGCTGATCAGCCGGCACATCATTAAAGTCGGGTAAATAGCTTTTTTCTTCATAGAGCGGCAGTGTATAATGCTCACCGTGAGCCAGTATGACCCCCGCCAAATAATCCGTATAGCCCGGGTCCGGCAGCAGCACACCGTCACCCGGCTCTATGACGCATAACGGCAAATGCACAAGCCCGTTCTTCGTCCCATATAAAATGCATATTTCCTCGTCTTTATCGAGTGTCACATGATAGACATCATGATAGAACTTCTGGATGGCTTCCTTGAATGTATCTTTCCCCCTGAACACCCCGTATTTATTGTTCTCCGGGTTCTGCACTGCTGCGCTCATCGCTTTGATCACTTCATCTGGTGCCGGCTTATCCGGAATGCCGACTGCCATATTAATCAGCGGCTTGCTGCCGATTTCAAGTTTACGTCCCATGGTCTTACCGAAATAACTGTCTGGAATATCATTTAAAATTTTTGTGTAGGTCATGCTGATTCCCCTTATATAATGATATAAAAAAATGTCACCGCTTAATAGCGATGACATAGGTCACTTATCTATCAAGCATCTGCTTGCTGGATTTAGCACAGTGCCGAAGCCTGCTGCTGAGATTTCTTCGGGCCAAGTCCCTCCATCTCTCTGGATAAGATATTCAATTGGTGACTTTCACTATAATATGATATGACACACGCGTCAATATGAATTAGCGTGTTTCAGTGATTGTCTGTTTTCTTTTTTTGCGGTTTTTTATGGCCATAAGCATTTCATAGACCACCGGCACGACAATCAATGTCAGCAGTGTAGATGATACAAGACCACCGATAACAGTGACGCCGAGCGCTTTTGAAATTAACACTGAGCCGTCGCCGCCGAATAACAGCGGTGATAACGCCCCGATTGTTGCCAGCGCAGTCATCAAGATCGGTCTGACACGAGTCGACGCCGCTTCAAGCAGTGCGTCACGTGTTGATAATCCACTGTTCTCCATATGAATGACGCGGTCAATCAATACGATGGCGTTGGTGACAACTATACCAATCAGCATGAGCACCCCGATCATCGATGGAACGGACAATGTTTCTTTGGCAAGAAGCAGACCGATGATGACACCAATAACCGTAAACGGTAGTGAGAACAAAATAGCAAGTGGTGCCAGACCACCTTTAAACGTCAGTACAAGAATCAAATAAACAATACCGATAGCGGCAAGCATCGCAATACCTAACTGAGAGAAACTTTCGCCGATATCTTGATTTGTACCGCCGACATGGATAGAGACGTTGCTCGGTGTATCGATTTTGTCGATTGCCTGTTGCACGTCCGCTGTCGTTTTACCGACATCGTCTGCTTTAATTTTGCTGTCGACAGTAGCTGAGACGTCACCATCTTCACGAGTGATTGTATCTGATGATTTACCTTCTTCAATCTTGACAATGTCGCTCAGTTTCACGTCGCGGCCAAGCGGCGAAGTGATTTTAGTATCTTCAAGCTTTTGTTTCGTCCAGTTGTTCTGCTCCGCTTTCGTCAGAACAACTTCAGTTGATTTTCCGCCTTGTCCTACTTTAGTGACGACTGTATCAGGTGAACGCTGATTAAGTGTCATTGCTACTTGACCGGCTGTCAGGCCGAGTTCAGATAATTTGTCGTGGTCAACTTTCAGCGTATATTCATCATAGCTTGCTGATAACGAAGAATCCACATTGGATAATGCTTTTTCGTCTTTCATTGCTTTTTCTACTTTGTCGACTGTCGAACGAATGGCATCGGTGGAAGGTCCGACAACCGACACAGACACACTATTAGAAGCGCCGCCTGTAGCGAAGTCCTGATTTTTCCAAGAACCTGGATAGTTGTAAGTTGCGAGCTTATCCAGTACTTTTTCTGCTTCATCATCCCAGTTCGGCGTGTTTTTGTTATATTCAACCATCATTGCCATGTCGTTTGACGCAATCGGGCTGAATGGATTTTTACCACCGACGGAGAACTGGACGTTTTCAACATATTTCTTGTTCGATAAGTAATGCTGTACTGTCTCAGCATGCTTGACAACTTCATCTTCTGTCTCTCCCGGCTGCGGCTTATAAGTAAGCGCGAGCAGCTTATCTTCACCTGTTGAAATGAATGATGTGCCGACAAAAGGCATTAACATTAAACTACCGACCAGTAATAATATGCTGAGTAAGCCGACAATCCATTTATGTCTTAATGACCAGTCGAGAATGCGGCGGTAGAAGCCGGCGATAGCACCGGGCTTTTCATCATGATGGCCTTTAATGCCATTTCTGAAGAAAATATGGCCGAGCATCGGTACGATTGTGATCGCAATTAAGAGTGATGCGAGTAAGGCGAACACAACAGTCAATGCGAACGGTCTGAATAACTCCCCGATTGAACCTGATACAAGTCCAAGCGGCAGGAACACGGCAATCGTCACAAGTGTGGACGACATGATCGGAATGAACATCTCACGCGTCGCATCGGCGATAAGAGCTGAGCCGCTCAAGCGTTCGTTCTTCAGTGACATCCGGCGGAAAATATTTTCTATAACAACAATCGAGTCATCAATGACTCGGCCGATCGCAACCGTCATTGCGCCGAGCGTCATAATATTCAATGTGACATTCAGCTGCTTTAAAATAAGCAGTGCAATAAGAATAGACATTGGAATAGAGACAACGGCGATAAACGTCGAACGTATATTACGCAGGAAGATCAAGATCATGATAACTGCGAACAAGGCACCAATCAGTGCTTTTTCCACCATTGTTCTCACAGAATCTTCAATCGGTTTAGCCTGGTCCATCATCAGCAGAGCATTAATATCTTTATTCTCTTTACCGAACTTATTAACGATGTCTTTCACATCATTAGCAAGTTTCACAGTATTAGCATTGTCTGATTTAACAACTTGAATACTCAATGAATCTTTACCGTTTGTTTTAGAAATTGAATCGCGGCTTGCCACATTTTTAATCTTTGCAATATCACCTAATTCCACTGTCGGCAGCTTCATCTGTGCTGCGGCAGGATTAGCGCTTTGCGCACCAGCTGCCGGATTTGCCTGCGCTTGAGCGCCTGCTGTTTGTCCTGCACCTTGAGAGGCACCTGTCATTGGTATTTTCAGTGACTTCAAAGCATCGACTGATGTAAACTGGCCGTTAACGACGATAGACTTCAAGTCATTACCGAATGTGTAAAGGCCGAGCGGTGCATCAGTTGTTGCGCCTTTAATGAACTGCAGCACCGTGTCTTCAGTCAATCCTTTTTTCTTAAGTTCAGCTTCATCAAACTGCAGCTCAATCTGCTGAACTTCCTGTCCTGAGAAAGTGACACTGCTGACACCATCCACTCCTTCAATTTGAGGGACAAGGTCATCTTTAATGACTTTTGTCAGTTCCTTGATATTGTTACTGTCTGAAGAGAAAGAATAACTGATAATCGGGAAAGTATACATAGAGATACGGTCGATGGTCGGCTTCTGCGCCTCTTCCGGCATATCTATTTTTCCTATAGCTTCCTGCAGATCTTTCTCCGCTTTATCCATATCAGTACCGAAATCATACTGGAGGGTAATGGCTGAAGCATTCTGCAGCGACTGGCTGGATACTTTGTCGACACCTGACATACTCGCCACTTTCTTCTCGATTGGGTCCGTCACGTTATCAAGCACCGCTTCCGGCGTCGCTCCTGGATAAGGCGTCGTTACTGTGATGACCGGTGAAGATATACTAGGCAGCATTTCCATTTTCATCGTCATTGCCGAATAAATTCCGGCCGCTGCAAGAATCAATGTCATCAGCCAAAGCGCCAATTTATTATGTAACGAGAAATTTATAATTTTCTGTATCACTGTCTTCCTCCATTTTTCATTCTCAACTAACAATATAGACCAAATGACTATATATTGCTAATTATTACCTCTATATTTCTCGAAAATAATATGCGTTCCTGTCGTCTGTTTCTGTTCTTGGGTCAACTCATCATAAAGCTGATAGGCAAGTTCAAGGCCAGGCAGCTGGATATTCAGCTTTGCTGCCTCGTCGAGCGCTATCTTCATATCTTTCAGGAAGTGATGCGTATAAAATCCCGGCTGATAATCACCGTTCAGCATCCGAGGTGCGAGGTTTGACAGCGACCAGCTGCCCGCTGCACCTTTAGAAATTGTTTCAAGAACCCGCTCAATATCAAGTCCTGCCTGCTCAGCATAATAGAGACTTTCTGCCACGCCGATCATGCCGGACGCAATCGCAATCTGATTGGCCATCTTCGTGTGCTGACCGCTGCCGGCCGGACCGAAGTACTGCACGCTGCTGCTGAACATATCAATGATATTCTTCACTTTAAGGAACGCCTGCTCATCGCCCCCGACCATCACAGATAATGTGCCTTTTTTAGCACCGACGTCGCCGCCGCTGACAGGTGCATCTATAACTGCGATACCAGCGTCTTCTGCTTCTCGAGCAATCTTACCGGCAAGTTCTGGACTTGACGTCGTGCAGTCAATCAAGATCTGCCCTGCTCTGCCATGGTGAATTAATCCTGTTTCTCCTAAGTACATGGCTTCGACATCATGTGGATAACCAAGCATCGTAAAAATAATGTCACATGCTGCAGCCACTTCTTGTGGACTGTCACACCACACCGCTCCTTCTGTCAGCAGTGATTCAGCTTTTTCTTTCGTGCGGTTGTAGACAAACAGCGAATGTCCTTTCAAATGACCCGCCATACTGCGGCCCATGACTCCTGTACCAATAAATCCAATATTCATGTGCTACCTCCAGATTTATATTTTAAAACTCATGATTTTCCATTAAAATGAATAGCAATAGGAGGGTGTTATATGCAAAAGGTACTCATGCTGCTTTTTATCATTATGCATATCGTCTTAACCACAAGTTACTTCATTAATAGTGGAATTATCTTCTTTACTACGTATTTCTGGTTTTTATTCTGTATCATCACTGTTATCAATGGTACTGTTTATTTTTTTGCAAAACTTCCCGTCAAAGAAAAGAATACGGCTTACAAAGTACTGGCCAGTACGCTCATACTCGTCAGTATGCTTAATTTATTTTTCATTCTTTATATCAGTTTTGTGAACCCTTATTTCTATCTGGAATTCAGACATTAATTATATTTCGTTATTTCATCCATGGCTTTTGAGATAGCATCTCTGAAGCCTTTTTCTTCTAGTTTTTTCACTCCTTGAATGGTCGAACCGCCTGGAGACGTCACTTGATCTTTCAGGACTGCAGGATGCTTACCGCTTTCCAGCACCATCTTCCCTGCTCCAATGACCATCTGGCTCGCCAGCTGATAAGCCGTTTCCCGGCCCAGACCAGCAGCGACAGCATTGTCGGCCATCGCTTCAATCATCATGTAGACAAATGTCGGTGATGAGGCCGCGATAGCAGGCATAATATGCATCAGCGATTCATCAATCCACTTCACTGTACCCAGCCGCTGCATGATTTCAGTTAATTCTTGGATTTCTTCTCTGCTGACATAGTCATTATGACTCATGGCAATTACGCCGGCGTTCACTGCAACAGGTGTGTTAGGCATCATCCGGACAATTTTCTGATGATGGTCAAACATATCATCGATATCCTGTATCGACACACCGCCCGCAATGGACATAATGAGATGATCCTCTACTAAATAATGGTGCAGCTGTCCTGCGATTTCAACAAAAGCTTCAGGTACAATGCCAAGCATGATACCATCGTAATCTTTAAGTTCTTCAAGTGTTTCAATACTTGTTACACCGTGTTTTTCGACAAAATGCTGCTGCTTCTCTTTATTTCTGAGCCATAGACCAAATGCGCTGAGTTCCAGCCCGCTATTTTTCCAGCCCTTTACCATCTGTGTTACCATTTTGCCGCCGCCAATTATCGCTATCCTCATATGATCCCTACTTTTTACGTCCTTTAGTGAATTTCAGCTTCATCTTCGTCACCCGCGGCTTCACTTGTTCTATTAATCGATAGACCGGCTGATTAAGTACATAGTCAAATTCCCCGATTTTCTCACTCAGACGCGTGCCCCACATCTTCTTGAACTGCCAGAGCCCGAAATGCTCTGAACCTTGCGGTGGATTGTTGTCTGTCCCACCGAAATCATAGCTTTTAGCTCCGCGTTCACGGGCATAGCGCATCATACTGATCTGCATGTTGTGATTCGGCAGATAATCCCGATATTCATTGCTTGAAGCGCCATATAAATAATAAGATTTATGCCCTGAGAATGTCAGCAGCGCACCCGACAATACTTTTCCTTCAGGATTTGTTTCATTCAGCTGTTCAAGTTCAGCGAGCTGTTTTTGCAGCTTCGTCTGCTGCAGCGCGATATCTTTCAGCTGATTCTGTGCTTTCTTCTGATCCTTCTTCTGTTCAAGCTTCTGCTTTTTACTTTCAAGCGCATCATACTCTTCCTGCAGTTTAGGGATGACAGCGGCCGGTATGAGTTTGACGAGAAACAGCTCTGCATCGCCGTCTGGATTCAGCGCATCATAAATATTTTCGAAGTACGAGACGTCACGCGTCAGAAAACCATCCCGCTCACCGGTCTCTTTCATCAGAGCGGCGAACGTCTTTAAGTCGTCGCGGCCGGCGATATACGCTTCTGTTCCTTTTTTCTGGCTCAGTTTCACTCGTGAGCGGTTGTTCTTCTCGAAACTTTGAATGAGTGCCTCGTCATCCTGGTCGATGTCTGTAATCATCGTCATCCGCGGCTGAATGTAGCTTTTGCTGAGCCCGTCTTCGAACCCTTTATGGCGGTAGCCGAGTGATTCCATATAATCGACAAGATTCCCCGCATTCTCCACTTCGATGTCCGGATCAATCTTAATCGCATAAGCGCGTTCAGCACGTGCCACTTCAACCGCAAACTTTGTCAATGCTGCTACCACTTCTTTGTCATTATAATCACAGACAAAGCCGCGGGATATGTAGCAGAGCGTAAACGGCAGTCTCGGCACACGTTTGAAGAGCAGCTGGCCGACGCCTGCCACTTCGTTATCACGGCCGACTGCGATGCGTTTTGCGTACCAGCCTGTCAGCCGCTTGGATTCCGCCCATTTAGAAAGCTGCAGCAGATCTCCATTTGGATGCTGTTTCACGAACTGATCGTGTATGTCATTGGAAATATGAAGTCTCTTTACTGTCATGTGAATCTTCCTTTCAATCGTTCAACTATAATCGTCTGGCTATTTTTGTTATAATGATGACAAAATACATGTAAGAGAGGTATATGATGTTCAAAAATATTTTGCTGGCAGTACTTATGGTTGTTAACATAGTGCTCATTTTTCTCTTTCAGACGCGCCAGGCTATTTATCATCTCGATATCAGCGTAGTGGCAGTCGGTCTGACGCTTATCATTTCGATTCTCTTTCTCATTGTGAAGCCTTCGAAAATGAACATGATATTTATTTTGATTGCCCTTCTCATTGCATTATACCATGCGTCGCTATTAGTTATGCGTGTATATCACTACGTCTATTAAGTGAATAAATAAGTCGCCCCGTGAACAGTTACTTCATTTACGTCTGCGTCCGCTGACGCTATCGTGATAGAGCGTATGCCGTCAAAGTCACCTGCTGTAATGGTGAATGCCGGGCTGCCGGGCAGCGTTAACGCATGTCCGTCATAAGTCGCCCCGAATAAATCCTGCCATTCCGTAATCGTTCGTTCCTTGTCTTTTGAAACAAGCGCTATCTCTTTGACAGTCAACGGCTGGAACAAAGACATGAGCGCTTGTTCTCTGTCTTCATCTGATTCATCCCACTGAATGAAAAACGGCAGCTCACGGACGCTGTTATCATCGATATAGAGCAGCTGCCAGCTGATGACCTGCCCATCCGGCTTAGTCCGCGTCATCTTGTTCGGCCCGATCACTTCACGTCCGCATGACACAAAGTGATCTTTTAGCGCATTAATATCATCGGTACGAAAACAGAGTCGCTTAAACCCTTCCTTATAATGCGTACGCTCAAGAGTTGCCGCAAAACTTAACCGCTCCTTGCTATCAACAGCCGCCTGCTTCACTAATGACTCGTCAAAGACATCGATGAATTCAACATAGCTTAAGTCAAAGTAGCTGAGTTGATTATATGTCCCTAATGCTTCATGTCTGCCGCCCGGCTGCAGCAAGAGCAGTTCATCCGGAAACTCAAAATCCTCAAGATTCTTTATATAATGAATGATGTGGTCCCATTTTAATAGCATATCCTTCACCTCATCTTCCATTGTAAGTAATTTTCCCTTAAAACAAAAGAAACAGACAAATTCCCATCAAAAAAACACCCCGGAAATCCAGGGCGTCCATTATAATTACCAATCCTCATCTTTATATCGCAGTGAGGGTTTTGTAAATATTATATAAAAGAGCTCAAAATGCTGCTTCAGCTTATGCTAAATGATATACACGTGCCTCGTAAGGTTTCAAAATAATTTCATCTGATGCTGATTCCTGAAGCTTGTAATTATTCAGCACGATCTTCTCAGGGTCAAAATAAAATCCTTCACTGCTATCGAGTTTCACTTCAATATCAGCAAGATTGCCGATGACAAGCACCTGCTCATCACCTAACGTCCGCGTATAAGCGAACACATCCGGGTGATTCGCATAGACAAGGTCGAATATGCCATACGTCATGATTAAATTCTCTTTTTTGAACTTAATCATTTTCTTATAGAAGCTGTAAATCGACTGGTCATCATGCAATTGTTTTTCGACGTTGATATCAACGTAATTCGGGTTGACTTTCAACCACGGTCTGCCGGTTGTAAACCCTGCATGTTCTGTGTCATCCCACTGCATCGGTGTGCGCGCGTTATCACGGCTGATACGCTGCAGCATCTCGATAATCTTAGCTTTCGGCATACCATTGACGAGTTCATTGTTATAAATATTCTTCGCATGAACATCGTTGAACTCAGAAATATCCTTGAACGGATAATTTGTCATTCCGATTTCCTGACCTTGATAAATAAACGGTGTTCCCTGCTGCAGGAAATACACGGCCGCATGACTGGTCGCACTTTCGTACCAGTATACTTTGTCATCTCCCCATGTAGAAGGAACACGGGGACGATCATGGTTTTCAATGAAGAGTGCATTCCACCCTACATTCTCCAGACCTTTCTGCCATTCTGCCAGCACCTGCTTATAGCCGAGAATATCAAAGCCGGTACCCACATCATGATTCCATAAGTTCAAATGCTCAAATTGAAAGACCATATCAAACTTGCCGTTTTTTTCACCGACCCATAGATCAGCGTCTTCTGTCGTCACGCCATTCGCTTCACCGACGGTCATAATATCATAGTTATCAAACGTCGCTTCTTTCATTTCTTTCAGAAACTCATGGATGCCGGGCTGGTTCATATGACCTTCAAATGATTCGACATAGTTCAGTGCATCCGGATTCGGCAGATCCCCTTTAGAGAACGTCTTTTTAATATGACTGATAGCATCAATTCTGAAACCGTCGATTCCTTTTTCCAGCCACCAGTTGATCATATTATAGACCGCATGGCGCATCTCTCTGTTTTCCCAGTTCAAGTCAGGCTGTTTACGACTGAATACATGCATATAGTACTGATTTGTCGTCGCATCGTATTCCCATGCTGACCCTTCAAAAATACTGGCCCAGTTATTCGGCTCACGGCCGTTCTTGCCGTCTTTCCATATATACCAGTCCCGCTTAGGATCTTCCTTTGAATGCCTTGATTCGATAAACCATGGATGCTCATCACTTGTATGATTCACCACAAGATCCATAATCAATTTCATACCGCGCTCGTGTACTTCAAGCAGCAGACGGTCAAAGTCCTCCATTGAACCAAAATCTCTCATAATCTTCTGATAGTCACGAATATCATAGCCGTTATCATCGTTCGGCGAATCATAGACCGGACTCAGCCAGATAACGTCAATCCCAAGTTCCTTCAAGTAATCAAGTTTTTCTGTCAGACCGTTGATATCACCGATACCGTCACCGTTCGAATCTTGAAAGCTGCGCGGATATACTTGATAACACACCGCTTCTTTCCACCAAATGCGTTTCATTTTCCAGTTCCTCCAGTTAGAGATAAATAAAGCTGTTAACATGACGCATGTTAACAGCTTTTTTAGTTCAATACAATAATATGCACTTACACCGTGATTATAGCGCTGCAGTCTCGTTAAGTGCACCTTCCTGACGGCGTCTTTCTTCTGCTGCGTTACGGATACGTTCTCCTGTTTCTGTATCGAAGAAATGCGCTTTATTCATATCCATCGCCAGGCGGACAATATCGCCTGCTTTAAAGTCATTACGTGCATCCAGCTTGGAAATAAACTCCTGGCCTTCGAACATGGAATAGACCATGACTTCTGAACCGAGCAGCTCGCTGACCGTCACTTTCGTTTCGAACGATGCATTTTCATACGACTGGATAAAGACCGGCTCATCATGAATGTCTTCCGGACGGATGCCGAACTTAACTTCCTTGCCGGCGTAGCCTTTATTCTTCAGTGAGCGCATGATCGCTTCCGGTATATCAAACTCATAATTACCGATACGGATTGATTTTTCCGTTAACTTTCCGGTGAAAATATTCATCGGCGGCGAACCGATAAACTCGGCGACAAAAATATTATCCGGGAAATCATAGACTTCTTTCGGTGTCCCTACCTGCATAATATCGCCGTCTTTCAGCACAACGATACGTGTCGCCATCGTCAGTGCTTCTGTCTGGTCATGGGTTACATAAATAGTCGTTGTCTGCAGACGGTTATGTAATTTCGAAATTTCAGCACGCATTTGCACGCGAAGCTTGGCATCCAGGTTTGACAATGGTTCATCCATCAAGAAGACTTTCGCTTCCCGGACAATCGCACGTCCTAACGCCACACGCTGACGCTGACCACCGGATAATGCTTTTGGTTTACGCTGCAAATATTCAGTCAGTCCTAAAATTTGTGCTGCTTCTTCTACGCGGCGTTTAATGTCTGCTTTCGGTGTTTTGCGTAATTTCAGACCGAATGCCATATTGTCATATACCGTCATATGAGGATACAGTGCATAGTTCTGGAAAACCATAGCGATATCGCGGTTTTTAGGGGCAACATCGTTCATGCGCACGCCGTCTATCGTGAAGTCACCTGCTGTAATATCTTCAAGACCCGCAATCATTCTGAGCGTTGTTGATTTACCGCAGCCTGACGGGCCGACAAATACGATGAATTCTTTGTCGTGAATGTGAAGGTTGAAGTCTTTGACTACTGTGTTGCCACCTTCGTAAGTCTTTTTAATGTGATCTAATCGCAGCTCTGCCATTGTAATTCCTCCTTATACCCACCACATATCGGTCGGTGTCTTTTTAATGATAACTTGCTTTAAATTGCGCACAGCTGTCTGGAATCCTTCTTCTATCGACATCAGCGGATCTTCATGCTCAATGCTGACGACATAATCATAGTCATAAGTCCTTAAGGCACTCATCATCGCTGTCCAGTCTTTTAAGTCATGACCGCAGCCGACGCTTCTGAATGTCCAGCTTCTTGTCTTGACATTACTATAAGGCTGCATATCCAGTAAACCGTACATATTGACATTATCCTGGTCAATATATGTATCTTTCGCATGAAAGTGATGGATGGCGTGCTGTTCACCGAGTATTTTGATGGCCGCGACCGGGTCAATGCCCTGCCACCATAAATGGCTCGGGTCCAGATTAGCGCCGATATATTCGTTCGTCGCTGCTCTTAGTTTCAGCAATGTGTAAGGAGAATGGACGAGAAATCCTCCGTGCAGTTCAAGGCCGATTTTTACGTCATGCGTCTTCGCAAGTTCTGCGATGTCCTGCCAGTATGGAATCAGCTTCTCTTCCCACTGCCAGTCATAACTATCCTTGTATTCAGTCGGCCACGGAACGACCGGCCAGTTAGGCAGCACCGCTTCTTCTGAATCACCCGCTGTGCCGCTGAAACAGTTCACGACAGGGACGTCCATCAAGCCGGCAAGCTGAATCGTCTTACGTAACACCGTATCCGATTCTTCTCTGAATGCTGCTTCCGGTGAGATCGGGTTACCATGACAGCTGAATGATGAGATGAACAGACCTCTTTCAGCGAATGCCTGCTGGTACGTCTCTCTCGCACGTTCGCTTTTAAGCAGCTCGTCAACATCAATATGACTGCTGCCCGGGTAACACCCTGTTCCGACTTCAACTGCTTCAACGCCTGACTGCTGCACGTAATCAAGCATCTCCTCAAATGATTTATCATTGAACAAAGGATTAAACACTCCTAATTTCATCGTACATCCTCCTAGATTAAAATGGCCTTTTTGTTTGATGCACTTAAATACACCGCTTCAATAATCCGAGACACTTCCCGGGCTTCCGTCGATTTCACGCGCAGCGGCGTATGGTAGAGAATCGATGAAATAAAGTTTTCGGTCTGTAAATATTCAAATGGATGCTCCACTTGAATATAGTCGATATTCAGTGTTGTCATCAATGTATCATCCGCCTGATTGACTTTCATTTCAAAGACATTGAGACCACCTTTAGTGCCAGATATACTGATGTGCTCTTCATCACTTTCGACATTGGCAGCCCAGCTTGTTTCAAACAGCATCGTGATATTGTTCTCAAATCTGATGAATGCTGTCACATGATCATCGACTTCAAATGTTTCAGGGTTAAATGCCCCCCATTCATTGACCGGATTCGGCATGCGGCTCAGCTGATTATAAGTCTGCGCGGACACTTCGACCGGCTTTCTGCTGCCGACGAGCCACATCGCAAGGTCGAGCAGATGACAGCCATAGTCAATCAATGCACCGCCGCCCTGCAGCTCTTTGTTCGTAAAGACGCCCCAGCCAGGGACTTTACGCCGCCGCATCGCTTTAATGCGGATAACAAGCGGCTCACCGATGATGCCTTTATCGATGATTTTTTTGGCAGCGATTGCTTCTTTCATAAAACGATAGTGGTAGGCAATATGAAGCTTGCCTTTACTCTTCTGCTCAGCGGCGATCATCGCATCACATTCTTCTGTCGTCAGTGCCATCGGTTTCTCGCACAAGACCGATTTATCATGATTTAAAGCTTCGATCGCAAAGGGTGCGTGGAATTTATTAGGTGTCGTAATAACGACCGCATCTACATGGTCGAGCATTTCCTCGAATTTTTTTGCGACATGCGGGATGCCGAACTGATTGGCGACAACCATCGCACGTTCTACATTAATGTCATGAACACAAGTGATAGCCACATTATCAAATTCTCTGAAGGCCGGGATGTGACGCTCTGTCGCGATACCACCCACGCCCACAATGCCGATTCTGACTTTAGTCATGATGTCTGCTCCTTAAAATCTAGTAATAGTATTTGTTTCTGCTGCTTCGATAGCTTTTAAAATAATGTTCAGTGACGCCCTGCCTTCTTCACCGTCACAAATAGGTACTGTATCTTCTATGATTGACTGAATGAAAGCATCGATCGTATGTGAGTTCACTTGACCGTCTTCATCGTTCGTCTGCATCTCACCGAGCTGCTGCTTGTCGACTTCACCATCTGCGCCGATAAAGATGTAGCTGTAGTCAGGGTCTGCATTCAATTTGAGCACACCTTTTTCGCCGTACAGCACTGTGCTGTTATCTTCTTCACCATTGTAAGCCCATGAAGCACTCAGTGTACCGATAATGCCACCTGTGGATTTCAGGATTAAGACCGCATTATCATCGACAGTTGCCTTCGCTTTCGCTGACGTTTCAATCATCGCGCCGACTTCCTTGAATTCCTCACCGAGAATATAGCGCATTAAGTCCGCTTTATGCACACCGAGGTCACCCATCGCCCCGATAAATGCGCGCTTTTTGTCGAAGAACCAGCTGTCCGGCCCGTCAACGCTCCAGCCTTCCGGACCCGGATGACCGAATGTCGTCTTAAATGAATAGATTTTACCGAGCTTTCCGGCAGCAACATCCTGTTTTGCCGCTTGATGCGCTTCATTCAGCCGCTGATTGTGACTGATCATCAGTTTAGCGCCGCTTTTTTCTGCTGCAGCGATCATCTTGTCAGCGTCATCAAGTGACGTTGCCATCGGTTTTTCGCATAACACATGTTTGCCGGCATTCAATGCAGCAATCGTCATCTCAGCGTGCAGATAGTTCGGTGTACAAATGCTCACCGCTTCAACGGTGTCATCTGCCAGCAGTTCGTTGTAATCACTGTAGCTTGTGCCGCCGTATGTTTGTGCCAGTTCATCGCTGCGCTGCTTGTTGATGTCGCAGAATGCGACGATTTCAGCAGTATCATTTTCCTGATATTCAGGGATGTGACGATGGACAGCGATGCTGCCGCAGCCGATAATTCCTACTTTGATAGTCATGATGCTACTCCTTTTCTGAAATAGATTCCAGCGGTTGATAATTGCCGTATGTCGGATAGCCGTTTGTACTAGGCTGCGCCCACTGTACGGCATTATTGATGACGCGCTGGACATTGCTGTCATAATACGTTGGATATGTTTCGTGACCTGGCCGGAAGTAGAATATCTTACCGTTCCCGCGCTTAAATGTCGCACCTGAACGGAATACTTCGCCGCCTTCAAACCAGCTGATGAATACTAATTCTTCAGGCGCAGGAATATCGAAGTGTTCACCGTACATCTCCTCTTTAGGCAGTTCAAAGAACTCAGGCAGACCGTCAGCGATCGGATGGCCCGGCATTACAGTCCAGATGCGCTCTTTGTCATCTGCTTCACGCCACTTTAAGTCACAGCCTGTCCCCATCAGCCGTTTAAAGATCTTAGAGAAATGACCGGAATGGAGAACAATAAGTCCCATTCCTTCAAGCACCCGCTGCTGGACACGGTCAACAATCGCATCCTGTACTTCATCGTGCGCTTTATGGCCCCACCAGATCAAGACATCCGTATTACTGAGCACATCTTCAGTCAGGCCGTGTTCCGGTTCATCTAACGTCGCCGTCGTGACGTCCGCGCCTTCAATAAATGATGCTATTTGCTGATGAATACCTTCCGGGTATATAGTGCTGACAATCTCTGATTCTTTCTCATGTCTATATTCATTCCATACCGTCACTTTCACAGCACTCGCTCCTTTAATGGTTTAGTCGATGAACGTTCAATAATCGCTGTCGGGATAATAATGCTGCGTTTAATCATCTCAGGATGATTCAAATATTCTATTAAACTACTACCCGCTTCCGCCCCCAGCGATTCAGGATAAATGTTGACCACCGTCTGCGGCGGGCAGGCTGATTCATTGAAATAAGAATCATTGAATGTTGCTGTCTGTATATCATCAGGTATTTTCAGTTGCTGCTGATAAAGTTCGCTCAGTACATTCAAGTTCATCATACTGTCTGAAGTAATAATCGCCGTCGGCCGGGGTACCATCGTTTTAATCTCTGCAATAATGCCGCTTACTTCTTCAGTGCCGGCCGCTCCTTCAAATACTTCCGGCATAAGACCCGCCTGCTGACAAGCACGGCTGTAACCTAGAACGCGGTCTTCATTCACCGCGTACGTAGAATTTTCTGCGATGAATACAATGTTTTTATGGCCGAGATTAATCATGTAATCGGTCAGCTGATAAGCCGCCATAACATTGTCATTATCAATATATATTTCATTGGATAATGGACTCAGTTTTTTACCGAGAATGACGAAAGGAAAGTTAATGGACTGTAAGTAGCCGACAACCGGATCATTACTTTTGGAATACAGCAGAATAAAGCCGTCCACCGCGTTGCTGTTGACCAGCTCGCTCACTTCACTGAGCAGTTCCTGTTCATTCATACTTGTAGAGACAACAGTTGAATAATGATTGTCCTTACATACTTTAGAAATACTCATTAACACATCCGTGAAAAATGGATTCTGCGTCATTTCTTTGGAAGCAGTCTTCAGCAGCAGACCGATAGTATTGGACTGCTTCGTCACGAGACGTCTTGCTGAGACATTGGGCATATAACCCATCTGATCCATCACCCGGCGGACTTTGTCCCGAGTTTTCTCACTGATAGCCGGGTGATTGCTGATAACTCTTGATACAGTGGACGGCGCCACATCGGCACGCTTCGCCACATCTTTGATTGTAATCATATTTTCACCTACTTAACCGCACCTTCAGAAACACCTTTAATAATCTGCTTTTGTGCAAAGAAGTATCCGATGATGACTGGAATGATGGAAATGGTTAAGCCCGCAAGTGCTAAATGCCATTGCTTTGTATATTGACCAAAGAATAAGAATAGTTTAAGTGGAATTGTTTCCTGTCCAGGTCCGAGTACGAGCTGCGGCAGCAGGAAGTCATTCCAGATCCAGATGACATTCAAAATACCGACTGTCACAGAAATCGGCTTAAGAAGCGGGAAGATCACATGCCAGTAGATCTGCCATTTACTTGCACCATCAATCATCGCTGCTTCATCAAGTGATTTTGAAATTCCCTGCAGCGAGCCGTGGTAGAGAAAAATTGACAGGCTGGCACCGAAACCTAAGTACATGAAAATAAGTCCCCAGCGATTCAAACTTTGTAAATCCCCGAAAATTTTAACGAGCGGAATCATGACTGACTGGAACGGGATCAGCATCGCTGCAACAAACAGGAAGAAAATCAAATTGGACATTTTCCCTTTGTTCCGGCTTAATGCATAGGCTGCCATACTGGAGAATATAATAATGAGTGCCACACTCAGCACAGTAACTATCACTGAGTTCAAAAACGTCTGCATAAAGTTTAACTGGTCAAAGGCATCCAGGAAGTTTTGGAATGACCGTTCTTTCGGCAGTCCTAAAGTATCTTCGAATATTTGAAGTTTCGTTTTAAATGCATTGACGATCATCAAATAAAAAGGCGACAGCCAGAGCAGACCAATCACTAGACCAATAATTTCTAATAACAGCCATTTACTCTTCATTACATCTCCACCTCTCTTTTTTTGTTGTAGTAAACTTGTATTAAACTGATCAGCATGACAATAAGGAAGAAGACGACGGCTTTAGCCTGGGCAGAACCCATCAAGTTCATCTTGAATGCCGTATCAACAATATCCATTGCGACCATTTTTGTTGAGTTACCTGGACCACCATTAGTTAATGACAAGTTCTGGTCATATACTTTAAATGCCCCCGATAATGTCAGGAACATGCTGACCGTGAAAGCTGGTGCAACAAGCGGGAATGTGATGTTTTTAAATTTCTGCCATGTATTCGCGCCATCAATTTCAGCTGCTTCCAGTAAATCTTCCGGCACATTCTCAAGATATGCGATATAAATAATCATGATATAACCTGCCATCTGCCAAGTTGACAAGATGACCATGCCCCAGAAGCCTGTCGTCGTATCGCTCAGCCAGCCCTGCATCCATTCAGAACCGATAGCCTGACCGATAGTTGCAAAAACTTTTGTGAAAATGAACTGCCAGATGAAACCAAGAATTAATCCACCGATCAAGTTCGGCATAAAGAATACTGTTCTTAATACATTTCTTGATTTAATTTTACTTGTGACAAGCAAGGCAAGTCCGAGGCCAATTAAATTAATAATAATAACCGCGGCAATCGAATATTTGAATGTAAACCAGAGTGCATTTTTGAAACTGTCATCTTTAAATAGATTTAAGTAGTTCTGAAATCCTATAAAGTCAGGAACGATTGTCGTATCGCCGTTCCAGTTTGTAAATGAATAATAAATTCCGTAAAGAAACGGAATAATAATAACCATGAATAAAGCGACAAGCACCGGCGCAAGCATTAACCAGAACGCTAAACTTTTTGTCTTCACTGTATTACACCTCTTTTTAAAAAAGGGGACAGACATTCCCAAATATTCGAATGTCTAATCCCCTTAACTATTATTTACGTGCTTTTGCCCAGGCATCCTGAGATTTTTTGATTGCTTCATCAAATGACATTTTACCTGTTAAGTAATCCTGCAAATACGCACCTAATGCATCATCAGTATATCCAGTCGGATAACCTTTGAATACCCAGGCAGTTGTTTTACCTTCTTTTGAATACTTATAGATTTCTTTTGATAGCGGGTCAGCAATTTTAGATGAATCGTAGCCTTTATAAGCTGGGATGAATTTAAAGTCTTTCATGACGATTTCTTTACCTTCATCAGAAGTATATAACCAGTCCAGGAAGTCTTTTGCTGCTTTTTGAACTTTTTCATCTGATTTTTTGTTGACTGCCCAGTTATTAGCAACACCTACTGGAATAGTCAGTTCTTTTGAATCTGTCGGCACTGCGATAAGTCCTACTTTATCAGCTAACTCCGGATTCACATCAGCGATAGTCGGATAAGCCCAGTTACCTTGCTGAATCATTGCTACTTTACCAGTAGAGAATAATTCTTCTACTTGCTGAGAATAATCAAGTGATGCAACAGGTTGTTTAGAGTATTTGTTCTGAATATCTAAATACTGCTTGAATAAATCTTTATGTGTGAATGGTAATGTTTTAGCTTCTGCTGCTTTTTTAATGTCGTTATCGAAGTCAGATGCGAGGAACATGCTTGCGCCGTGATCACTTAACACCCATTTTTCTTTACCTGGTAAAGCGAAGACACCGCTTAAGCCAAGTTTGTCTTTTTGAGAATCAATTTTCTTCGTAACTTTTTCTAAATCATCAAGCGTTTTAATATCTTCTGCTTTAACGCCTGCTTTTTTGAAGATTTCTTTATTGTAGATCAGGCCGTAACCTTCCTGGTTCATTGGAATACCGTATGTTTTTCCATCTTTTTGAACCGGTGCCAGCAATGCTTCATCGATTACATTTTTAGTCGCTTTCACATCTGATAAGTCCGCTAAACGGCTGGCATGCTGTTTTAAGTCTTCAGGTCCGCCGATGTTGAAAATATCCGGTTCATTTTTAGAAGCGATCTTTGCCTTCAGTGCCTGACCGTAGTCATTACCGCCTCCGACTGTTTCAATGTTGATTTTGACGTTAGGATGTTTATCCATATATTTTTGAGCCATTGCTTCAAATTGCTTTTTGAATTCCACTTTGAACTGGAAGACGTTAATTGTGACTGCATCTTTACCGCCATTTTTTGAAGCTGTGCCGCCGCCCGAACCTGAGTTACCACAAGCTGCGAGAACAGTTGCAAATAACAAGACGAACACTAACATCAGACTTGATTGTTTTCTCATTCTCTTTATCCCCTTTGAGTATTATTTTTTAGAAAGCGTTTTCAATGACACTTTCATATTATCATGACGATTTTTAGACTGTCAACAACTTTTTGCAAACGATTGCATTGAAGTTGCATCAGTCATTTAAAGCGACTATTAAGCTATGGATTAATCAATTGTGCAAACGATTAGCCGAGGCTTGACACGAAATACCTTTTTTATGCAATAAAAAAGAAGCTAATTACTCAGCTTCCTGTGAGGCTTCAAGAATCTTTCTTGCAATGTCCTTAATTTCACTTATATAGTTGGTCAAGCCTTGAATCGTCGGGAAGGCATTGACGACTCCTGCTTCAAACAGGGCGCCCAGCCCTGTTGATACCGGGTTCAACGTTTTTAATTTAAACACCGTCCGCAGCAGCTGGGCAATTTTCGCCAGCTCTTTCAGGCCGGAGACTTTCTCTTTAGCTTCAGGATGGTCAAACTTAGCGATATGCTCTTGAATGGTTGGCCATTCCTTCTTATAATCCAGCACATCATCCTCCTGTATTTTAAAATGATTGAGGATGGTCCGTTCAAGTGACTGGTAGTTCTTTTTCATAACGACTTCTTTGAAGCTTGGTGTAAACAGTTTCGGCAGCAGTGAATGCGCCTTATAGTTCAAATAGCTTTCGAGCATATCATCAGCTGCATATTTTTCCTTATAATCCTGCTGCTGCGCTTGGAAGATTTCCGTTATGGTCTGCCTCAAAGTGTCAAGACCTTCCTGAGTGAGCGTGCTGACAAATATATAGGACACCGGCTTTTTAATATAAGGCTTCAATGTCACTTTGAGCTCTGTATTTTTATCGCGTTTCAGCTCTTCTACTGTGTCATGATTAGTAATGTCCACTAACGCGTCTGTTTTATTATAAATAAATATGAGTTCTTTATCATTTTTGGCAAGATACTTGATTAGTTCGATGTCCGCTTCTTTTATTTTACTTTCAAAGACATAGACAAAATGGTTAATACCACTCTGCTGAATCAATTTTTTATAATAGCCGGTGCTGACTTCCTCTGTACCGACTCCTGGAAAGTCGACGAGAATACCGTATGTATCAAAAGCATATTCTTTAGTTTGAAGTGTCGCATCAGTATGCACGGATGTATGGGCGGTGTTACTATTGTTCAAGGCATTGATCAAGCTGCTTTTTCCGGCATCGGGCTGTCCGATAATACCGATTTTATGATTCGACCGATTAGTTATAAACTGCTGATAGGATGTCACTAACGGATGAATTTCCATGTCATCACTCCATCATTTTTTCATTCTATTCCCTCTCCAAAGACAATTAACACGTTTAAAGTAACAATTACTCATTCAATTAATGACATTCGCTTATTTTACTTATATTTTTAAAAACGACAGGTAGTATTGGATATCAACCCGCTGTTTGCGTTAATATAAGTCACAGAGAAGCACAGTGCTGAATTAAAATATTTTTCCGTTACTCATCATACGTTATTTATTACAACAAAGTCTTTCATAATAATCAAATCAATTTACATCACTTCTGGTAAAAAATAACTTAGGGCTTAAAAGGGTGGTTTTCCAATGCTTAAAGATTTCAAGTATATTTTCAGCAAAAAATTTCTATTGGCCGCGCTGATTGTGTTATTATTTTTACCGATTATTTACAGTGCTGTCTTCATTTATTCCATGTGGGATCCTTATGGTCAGACAAAGGACCTGCCGATTGCTGTCGTCAATGAAGATGCAGGCGCAGCTATACAAGGCAGGAAAGAAAATTTAGGAGACCGTGTTGTCGCCAAGTTAAAGCAAAACGATAATTTCAACTGGCAGTTTGTCGACCGCCGAAAAGCATCAGCCGGTATTACAGCAGGAAAATACTTCGCCGTCATCCGTCTACCGAAAGACTTTTCGAAAGATGCGGGAACAATGCTTGAAAAGAAACCGAAGCAAGTCCAAATTATCGTCAAGAAAAATCCGGGCTACAGTTACTCAGGACAAAGTATCGGTGATAAAAGTGCGCAGGCTGTCAAAGATAACGTCTCGCTTGCCATTCGTGAACTTTATTTGAAGAAAATTTTCCAGTCCGTTAATGCCATGGAGGAGAACTCAAAAAAATTATCAGCGAACTTAAAGAAAACGAGTCAAGGTGAACAAGACCTAGCTGCAGGCAGCACGCGGGTTACAGAGGGTCTGCAGGCAGCACTTCCTTCTCCGCAGAACCAGAGTGTGCTGCAGCTTGCGCAAAGCTCACAGCAGATCACTTCAGGTTTAGCGTCATTATCATCAAACACAGACAAAATGACATCACAGCTTGATAGCAGCTTGCAGCAGCTCAGTGCCCGTTCATTCCAGGAAAGCAACGCGAAAAGTATCAGTGACCCTGTGAAAATCACAGAGAACGATGTGACTAAAGTAGCGAACTACGGTCAGAGCTTCGCGCCTTATGTGCTGAGTTTAAGCCTGTACGTCGGTGCTATTGCATTTGTTTCCATTTATCCAGTTGATAAACGTGTCGGCGCCTATAGACGCAGCATAAGCTGGTGGGCAAGCAAATCTCTGCTGATTGCCCTCTACGGACTGCTGCAAGGACTGCTGCTCGCCTTATTCACCATATTTGTCATCAATATTAAGATCGAGCATACGCTGCACTTTACGCTGACACTCGTCATCTGGTCGCTGACAGCGATGTTTATCGTCTGCTTTCTGACTGCGGCGTTCAGTAACATCGGCAAGTTCCTAGCTATCATTGTGCTGATTCTGCAGCTCGGTTCAAGTGAAGGGACGTTTCCGATACAGTTGACGAACAAGTTCTTCCAGACCATGCATGTCTTCTCACCTATGACCTATGTCATCAAGGCGCTGCGAGAATCTATATTTGGTTTTGAAGGAAATGTTCCTTACACGACTTCACTTACTATTATTACGATTATCGGTTTAGTCATGCTCGGCCTGCTCTATATCAGCTATCTGGTGAAACAAAGAGTGCCATGGTTAAGTAAAGCAAGTGAACTTTAGTCTGCTATATAAAAAGCAACTCAGCTGTTCTTCAGCCGAGTTGCTTTTTTGTATGATTAAAACTGCGTCTTCTTACCCATTAAGTACAGGAAATAAGGTGCTCCAATAATACTGACGATAATGCCTGCTGGAATACCTTCCGGCTGCAGCAGCATTCGGCCAAGCGTATCAGCCAGCGCCAGCAGTATCGCACCAATCAGCAGGGCAAGCGGCATAAACAGTTGATGCCTTGGTCCGACCATGCTCTTTGCGATATGAGGACCGAGCAGTCCGATAAAACCGATACCGCCGCTTACAGCGACTGCGCTTGAACTGAGTAGTACCGACAGCAGCACGAGCACTATATTCTCCCGGGCGACATGAATGCCGACGCCACGGGATATATGATCATGTGTATTAAGGATATTCAGCACATTTGCCCGCATGAATATTACAGGCAGGCAGATGCTGATGATAAGTCCGAGCATCACCACAAAGGGCCACGTGTCCCCCCAGATGTTTCCGGCAAACCAAGTGGAAACAAACTCAACCTGGTCTTTATTGAATGTTGTCGTCATCATAATAGAGGCCCCACTTAAAGCAGCGGCAAGTCCGACACCAATCAGCACCATGCGGACTGGGTTGATACCTTCCCCGTGCTTATAGCTCAGCGTAAAGATCAATAAGGCCGTTAATATACTGCCGAGCAGACTGAAGAGCGGTAATACATAGACAAATGTGCTGCTGTCTACTGGAATAAACATAATCAGCAGCACCATTGTAAAACCACTGCCGGCATTAATACCGATAATACCGGGATCTGCCAGCGGATTTTTAGTGATACTCTGCAGCAGCGCGCCGCTCAGTGCCAGTGCAGCACCGCTTAATAAGGTGACAAGCAGGCGCGGCATCCGGAATTCATAGAGAATCATCTGTTCCGTCTGACTGCCCATACCGAAAAGCGTTCTGAAAAATTCGGTGAAACTCATCTTGAAGTCGCCTGTCGTCATGCTCAGCGCCATTACACCGAGCAGCAGAATTAAAAGTGCTATCAATATGATAGTCTGGCGTTTGTGTGCTTCACTCATAGAATTCTGCCATCCTTTCTTACAAGGTAGATGAAGAATGGAACGCCAACTAATGACACAACTGCACCGAGCGGATTTTCTCCGCTCATCCGTGCAATCATATCAGCAGTAACGATGAATATACCGCCGAGCAGCGCAGAAAATGGAAGAACAAGACGATAATCCGTCCCGACAATCATCCGTGCAATGTGGGGGACCATCAGTCCGACGAATGCCAGAGAGCCGACGAGTGCTACAGCGACACCTGAAAGTATCATGGTCAACACCGAAAACGCGGTCCGAATGACTCCGGTATTGACACCAAGTCCTTGAGCCATCTCTTCTCCGAGACTTAGAGCAGTCAGCTGTCTGGCACTTAATGTCGTGATGATTAAGACAAAGATAATGACCGGTGCTGCATACAGGAGTTGCTGCCATGTTGTGCCGGCGACGCCTCCTGCGATAAAGAAAGTGATGCTCTGATTAATCTTAAAGAACAGGGCGATCCCATCAGCGAGTGCGGTTAATAACGCCGATACAGCAGCACCTGCGAGTATGATGCGCATCGTATTGAATCCGCCGCGGCGTGACATGCCGATCAGCATGACAGCTGTACCTCCGATAACTGCTCCGATAAATCCAGCGCTCATCAGTGCAAGGAAACCTGCTCCCGTGTTGAATGCAAGCAGTATACTGATAACCATTGATGCACCGGCGTTCAAACCGAGAAGGGACGGATCAGCCAATGCATTTTTCGTCACACCCTGCATGATGGCACCGCTGCATGCCAGTGCCATCCCGACCAGTACAGCTGCTATTTCCCGGGGAATACGAATATCTCTAATGATATTGTAACTTTCAATGTTACGGTAATTAAATAAAGCGTCATAAACTTCCTTTAAAGAATAGTTCTCGACGCCGAGGCAGAATGAAACAATCAGCAGGATGAGGAGCACAGCGAGCAGCATTACACCCTGCAGTTCAATCGATAGTTTATTATTAAATAATTTCATGACGGGCTCCTTAAATTCTCGTATAATGCTTACACAGCAAATCATAAGTGACAAACATCGGTTTCCCCGTCCTTGGGTCTGTACTCAGTTCAGCATTGATGTTAAAGACTTCTTCCAGCACTGCATGAGTTAAGACATCGGTTGTTGCACCTTGGGTGACAATGCGGCCTTTTTTCATCGCAATGATATGGTCTGAGAATCTGATGGCCTGATTGATGTCGTGCAGTACCATAATAATCGTAGTGCCGCGCTCTTCATTCAATGATTGAACGAGTTCGAGAATTTCCAGCTGATGAGAGATATCAAGATAAGTCGTCGGTTCATCCAGAAAAATAATCTCTGTTTCCTGGGCCAGTGCCATGGCTATCCAGACGCGCTGTCTCTGTCCGCCGCTCAGTCCGTTGACCGGACGATTCCTGAATTCATACGTCCCTGTCGCATGCAGAGCCCAGTCGATCATCTCTTTATCTTCTTTTGTCAGACGTCCGAATCCCTTCTGATAGGGGAAGCGGCCGTAACTGACCAGTTCACTGACGGTAAGACCATCCGCAACGGCAGGTGACTGCGGCAGAATAGCAATTTTTCTTGCGACTTCTTTCGTTGAAGATGTATGTATATTCACACCGTCCAGCAGCACTTGCCCGTTCTTGACATTAATAATACGGGCCAGCGCTTTCAATAAAGTCGACTTACCACAGCCGTTCGGACCGATAATCGATGTGATTTTGTGGTCGGCGATATCAACACTCAAATCTTTAATAATATCATGGTCATCATAGCTTACCGTAATATGATTCCCCTGCAGTCTCCCCATAAATAGCCTTCTTTCACAATTTTGTAAATGATAATCATTATCAATGCCTTCATTTTATAGTATAATATATATCAAATCAAGATAACTTACTATTAAAGGAGCTGCTCCTATGAGCGATATATTGGATGTTACTGTGATCGGCGGCGGTCCGGCTGGTCTTTACGCAGCTTTTTATTCCGGTTTGCGCGGCATGACGGTGCGCATCATTGAACATCACGACAAGCTGGGCGGCAAGGTCAACCTCTATCCCGAGAAGTTTATATGGGACATCGGAGGCGTTGCACCGAAGCCTGCTGCCATGATTGTCAGCGAAATGATCAGCCAGGGCCTGACTTTCAATCCGGAAGTCAATGTCAACGAAAAAGTCGTCAACATCATCAAGCACAGCGACCAGCATTTTGAAGTGGTGACTGAAACCACAAGCTTCTATTCTAAAGCAGTCATCATCGCAGTCGGCAGCGGCATTATTTCACCGATGAAGCTGGCTATTGAAGGCTGCGAACGCTATGAAGTCAATAACCTGCATTATGTTGTACCGTCGTTAAAGCGCTTTGAGAACAAGCGCGTGCTGATTTCCGGCGGCGGTAATGCAGCAGTCGACTGGGCGTATGAGATTGCTGCGCTGGCACGCAGCGTGCATATTCTCTGCCGGCAGGATGACTTTAAAGGACACGAGGAAATGGTGCGTAAGCTCGACGAGCGCGGTGTCTTTAAAGTGATGAGCCATTCCATCAGTTCACTGCAGGCAACTGGAGACCATATCGATGCGGTCATTATTGAACATTGTCGGACACGGGAAAAATCTGAACTGCTTGTCGATGACGTCATTATTAATCACGGGTTCCATATGGAATGCGACATGCTGGACAACTGTGACATCAAGCTTGAACGTCAAGACAGCTTCTACATTAAAGGCAATGCCGATTCTTCCACTAATGTTGAAGGTGTGTATGCCGTCGGTGATATTTTATCACATGCCAGCAAAGTCCAGCTGATTGCAGGCTGCTTCCATGATGCAGCCAATGCCGCGAATCTCGCCAAAAAATATATTAATCCGGAAGCCGCACAGGCAGGAACAGTATCCAGTCATAACGATGTGTTTAAAGAAAAGAATGAGGCACTTGTACAGCAGCTGAAATAAGCTGAAGTCTCTTATCAACAAAACGCCCCGGCAACTGCCGGGGCGTTTTGTGATGTTATTTACTTGTTCTATCGATCTTACAGGCGGCTGCATCATCCATCACTATCTCAACATTAGGATGATTCAGCAGACTGCTTGCCGGTATACTCTCATCCGGCGCTGACATCGCATACAGCTTCGCCATAATGTCTGCTTTCTTCTCTCCAAGGGCCAGGAGAATAATACGCTTTGAATAAAGAATCGTGTCGATTCCCATTGATATCGCTTTCGTCGGTACATCGTCCTCATTGTCAAAGTACCGCGAATTAGCGGCAATAGTCGTCTCTGTCAGTTCGACGAGCCGCGTTTTGCTGTCAAACGGGGTCCCCGGCTCATTAAAGCCGATATGGCCGTTCTCTCCGATACCTAGAAGCTGAAGATGCAGCGGCCCTTTTTCTCTGATGGCACGGTCATATGCTTCATTGTCTTCTTCCACATCAATTCCATCGTTATCCGGCAGATGAAACTGTGATTGCTGCATACCGATTTTGTCGAAGAAATGCGCTCTCATATAAGACATATAGCTGTTGGGATCGTTCTGATCGAGCATGAAATATTCGTCCAGATTAAATGTTTCAAGGCATGTAATATCCGTATGATTCAATGTCAGTAATTCGACGAGCTTCGCATAGACTTCTTCCATTGTCCCGCCTGTTGCGAGACCGAGCAATGTACAGTGGTTATAATGTATTTCCTTGAACATTTCAATTGCTGTATAATGAGCTGCGTCCTGTCTGCTGCCTAAATTAATGAATCTCATAACTGCCTCCCTTAATCTTCAGGTATAAAACCGTTTCCTAATACATCGCGCACATCATGGACAACGACAAAAGCATCCGCATCAATTTTTCTGATCATTCGTTTAGCACGTGTCAGCTGTGTTTTATTGATGACACAGTATAAGACATCGGTCTCTCTCTTTGTATAATACCCTTTCCCGTTCAGCAAAGTCACGCCTCGTCCGATGTCTTCATCAAGCATTTTTGCAATCGGTTCAGGGTTCTGCGAGATGATAGTGATGGCCTTCTTAGGATTTAAACCTTCGATCATGAAATCCATCGCTTTTGTGCCGATATAAAGACCGAGCGCAGTTAACAGTGCTTTTTCGACCGGAATCACAGTCAATGAAATCGCAACAACAATCAAGTCAAAAAACAATAGGGCGTAAGATGTGCTGACGTCCAAATATTTATGAGCGATGCGGGCAAGAATCGTTGTTCCGGCTGTCGTCCCGCCGACGATAACAATCAGTCCGATGCCGATGCCGACTATAAATCCACCGAACACAGTGCTGACGAGCACTTCATGCAGATGAAGCTGCCAGCTTTCTGTCAGTTTCAGAAATACAGCAAGCGCCATAATGGCAATAACAGTCAGTACCATAGAACGCTTCGACAGAAATTTATAGCCGACTGCCAAGAGCACTAAGTTCATCGCAAGTGTCGTCCAGGCCGGTGACCAGCCAAATGCATATAACAGCACGAGTGACAGACCGGTCACGCCGCCTTCACCAAGATGGGCAGGAATGATAAATGTATTAACTCCTACAGAAAATAGAAAACAGCCTAATAGAACAATCATGACTGTCTTAAATGAAATATTCATCGTCTCCCTCTTTCTCGTTCACTTGACGTAAGTTCTCATTCTAACGAATCGCTTGAGACAAGCGCTCGACTTCTCCATTATAAAAAAGGTGCCGGCTAAAAGCCAACACCTTGATGTCAGTCTTATTTAATTTCAGTTAAAGAATGGCGCCTGAATAGCTTTCAATGTCTCGACAGAACGATTAAATTGCTGCTGCTCAGCAACAGATAAAGGAGACTCTATGATTTGTCTAATGCCATTTCTATTAATGACTGCCGGCACACCGATATAAACATCTTCATGTCCGTATTGGCCATCAAGTTTTGCGGAAACAGTGAGAATAACGTCCTGATTGCCGAGTATTGCTTTAGTGATGCGCATTAATCCCATCGCGACGCCGTAGTAAGTTGCACCTTTTGCTTTAATGATGTCATAAGCTGCATTGCGGACATTGATGTAAATATCATCCATGCGCCCTTTTTTCTCCGGATAGTCTTCCAGCATCTTCTTAAGTGAGATCCCTGCGATATTCGCGCCGCTCCAGACAGCAAGCTCTGAATCCCCGTGTTCACCAATGATATTCGCATGAACACTTGACGGAGCAACATCAAATTCCTTACTTAATAAATATCTGAACCGCGCCGTGTCAAGAATCGTTCCTGAACCGATGACCCGCTCCTGTGGCAGACCTGAGAATTTCCATGTCGCATACGTCAGAATATCTACCGGGTTAGTGGCGACAACAAATATCCCGTCAAAGCCGGAAGCCATAATCTCATCGATGATAGCTTTGAAGATTTTCATGTTTTTACTGACTAAATCCAGACGTGTTTCGCCGGGTTTCTGTGCCGCTCCTGCACATAAGACAACGATAGCAGCATCATGACAATCAGCATATGTTCCTGCGTAAATGTTCATCGGATTCGGCGCATATAACAAGCCATGATTTAAGTCCATCACATCACCACGGGCTTTTTCTTTATTCAGATCGATAATGACGAACTCATCGCAAATCCCTTGGTTTAATACTGAGAATGCATAGCTTGAACCGACTGCACCATTGCCGACAAGAACGACTTTGTTACCTTTAATTGTCTCCATTATAACGACCCCTTAAAAGTTTGTTAATTTTTTCACAAATTTATTATAATACTTTTTCTGCTGCACAGCAATATTTTTGTGAATATATTCACAAAAATATTTGTCATTAAAAAAAACTGGTTCTAAAAGAACCAGTTTTACTCAGCGGCTACATTTTTCTTCGGCAGCAGGGCACGTTGTAACTTACGTCTTAAATTTCTAAGCGTTCGAGTTTTCATGAAAAAGCCTCCTTTTTCATCTCTCTATCAGTTACATTTTACCACTTACCATTCGAAATTACATCAGTTATTTTAAAATCTCTTAAATTTACCAGCTGAACAGGCCGACAAACGCAGCAGATAACAATGATACTAAAATACCTGAGAGCAGCATCATCGGTACATATTTGCTGATAAAGTCAGACGTCTTCTGATCGACAATCCCTTTCAATGTTCCGATAATCATCCCCACTGTTGAGAAGTTAGCGAAAGAAATGAGGAAGGTCACAAGAACAGCTGTCATATGCGGCGAGAATGTTTTCAATGAATCTTTAATGCCGAGCATAACAACGAACTCATTAGTGATGATCTTTGTTGCCATATGACCACCTACGACTTGCGCTTCATTCCAAGGTAAACCTAACAGCATCGCAAACGGTGCCATGTAGAAGCCAAGAATATTCGCAAGACGTACTTTTTCGTGCGTGAAACGATCGAGCAGCGACAACAACATATCAATGAAGTGAGCAAGCGCTACAAAAGCAATTAAAAATGCGATGATAATCAAAATCAATTTACCTGCACCAAGTACAGAATCTCCTAAAAATGAGAAGAACGGCTGACGTTTTTCCTGTTTAATTTCTACAATGTAATCTTCTTCCGGTGTCAATTTGATCGGATTAAGAATTGTCGTAATAATAATCGCGTTAATAATGTTCAAAGGAATCGCTGTCAATACGAGTTCACCAGGTACCATCGTGACATACGCCCCGACAATTGACCCTGAAATACAGCTCATAGACATTAAAGCGATAGTCAATACGCGGGCTGCATTCATTTCACGGACCTGCGCCTGTGACACAGCCAGTGCTTCTGTGTTACCTAATACCATCATTTCTACTGAGAAGAACGATTCAAACTTCGGCTGTCCGGTTATTTTACCGATCAACCAGCCGAACCACTTGATAATGAACGGCAGCACGCCGATATACATTAAAATATCGAACAGCGGGACAATGAATAAAATCGGCAGTAACGCTGCTACCGCCATGTCCATTTTCATCCGGTCAGCGACCCAGCTGCCAAACGGCATGCCGACACCGACATAAGCTGCTTCAAGCATCCAGCTGAAACCGTCTGCTACTCCTTTGACCACCATACGTCCCCACGGAAACTGAGTGAAGAACCAGGCAAGCAGCAAGTTGACAAGCAGCATAATAACTACTGATTTCCAGTCAACATTTTTTCTATCTCTTGAAAACAGATAAGCAATAAGGATAAATACAAAAATACCTAAAACGTTAAGCAATAAATAGGGATTCATAATTTCCACCTTTATAATTTTTGAATGTAGAAAGATTATAGCACTATTAAAGTTTAATTGGATATACTTTTTCTAAAAAAAGCGAACAATTATTTTGTATTGAAGGCGAATAGTACTCGAAAGTCGAATAATAAAAATTTAATAAACGCTTACAATGATAAATGATAAAGAAATATACATATAATATTTTCTTTTAATAGTTTCTTTCAAAATCTGTCCATTTTTATTGATGATACGTTAAAAACATTTATGTTACTATTAGATAATAATAACATTTACTGAACAATAAGAGGCTGACCAATGAAAACTATTTATCCCAAATTATTACTGTTACTGCTTGCGGGACAACTGCTGCTCGCTCCTGTCACTTACGCTAAAACGCCTGTTGAAATAGCAAATGAAGATGGCTATCCGATGACCGAAAACTATAATCCAAAAGGAACGATAGTCATTGCAGCGAAAAATGGGCAGGTTCTCTACTCGGATCACCCAGATGTAAAGTGGCCGCCCGCTTCTATGTCTAAACTGATGACACTGTACCTCGTCTATCAGGCGATGGACCACGGTAAGATCAATTTAAACACTAAAGTGACGGTCAACGACAAATTTTATGAGATTTCAACACTGCCGATGCTGAGCAATAATCATTTCCGTAAAGGCGCGACTTATACGGTTGATGAACTGCTGCACATTATGCTCACCGCTTCATCGAATTCAGCGACGTTCATGCTGTCCTCGTTAGTCCACAAAGATGATTCTGACTTTGTCGATTTAATGAATAAAACAGCGTCGAAGCTCGGTATGAAGAATACGCATTACTATAACCCGGCAGGCCCTCCGAACAATCTGCTGCTGCAGTACAAGCCGGCGCGTTACCAGGAGGATGATGACAATATTTCTACTGCACGGGACTATGCAATCCTTGCCCGTCATATCGTCAATGAATATCCTCAAGTACTGAACTATACGAAGCTGCTCACTGTCACTGTCAAAAAAGGGACGATTGACGAAGAGACATTCGCCACATACAACCATTCGTTAGAAGGCGCACAGCTCAGCTACAAAGGTGTCGATGGCCTGAAAACCGGGTCAAGCGACACGGCAGGCTTTAATACGACGATTACCGGCAGAAGAAACGGCATGCGCATTATTCAAGTGATCATGGGTGTCGAAGACTGGTATGATCCGCCGGCTGAATTCAACCGCAATAAAATTGCCAATGCAATTATGGACGATGTATACAGCAAGTACAGCTACAAGAAAGTACTCAGTAAAGGCTACTACAAAAACGGTGATCAAGAACTGTACATTCATCATGACTTATATGATGTCGTCAAAAAAGGCGTTACTGGCAAACTGATCTTCAAAGATGGTAAAGCGACCTATCAGTACGCACGTTCATTTGTCTCAAAAGATACTGAGGTTCCTAATGTCACTTACGAAGATTACCAGCAGTACCGCATCAAGAAATTCATCGATGACTACTTCGTCCAGCTGACAATAGGCATCACCTTATCTATTCTGGCCGGACTGCTGTTATTACTATATTACTATAGAAATAACATCAAGAAATTATTCAACAAACGATAAGCGTTCGAGGAGCACCTCCTCAGACGCTTTTTTTAGTGCCCGTTATCGGTCAATGTCATACGATTCAGTACAACTATTCTCAACAGCTGCGCAATGATAGAAAGAGCAATAATAATGATTAAAAAAGGAATAAAACTAGCTTCACCCATTACACCTACTAATGGTGACAAGGCGCCGCCGATTAAAAACTGGACGAGACCAAGTAATGCCGCAGCACTCCCTGCCCCCTGCCGCTGAACTTGCATAGCGAGCGAAAAACCGGTAGTACCAATCATGCTGACCGGCGCTATCAGTAAAAATAATGCACTGAAAAGCAGCCATACCGGCATATGGAACATGAGGACGATCACTGTCGCTATCATTCCTATAAACTGGATGTTCTGACCCAGCTTCAAAATAGCGCCTTCAGGCATGCGGTCTACAAGCCGGGCAGTAAACTGACTGAATAAAATAAGACCGATTCCATTCACCGCAAACATCAAGCTGAACTGCTGCGGTGAAATACGATAAATTTTCTGGGTAATAAACGGTGACCCGGCGATATAGCTGAATAATACACCGTACGTCAATGACTGAAGCACCAGCAATACTACAAACTTCCGATTGCTGAGCAGTGCCTTGAAATCAATAAAAATAGAAGAAATTCGAGCGTTTTGACGACTTGTCTTCGGCAGACTTTCTTTGAGCATTGTACTCAGCAGAAACATGAGTATGCCGTAGCCTGCAAGAATGTAAAACACGGTCTGCCATACTGAAAAACGCAGGATGATCCCGCCGATTATCGGGGCAAGTATCGGTGCCAGTCCATTGACGAGCATGAGCATGCTCATAAACTTCGTCAGCGCTTTTCCTTTATATAAATCCGCAGAAATTGCACGGGCAATAACTGCCCCTGCTCCGCCGGCAAATCCCTGGAAAAACCGGATGAGTATTAACCAGTTAATCGTCGGAGCAACGGCTGACAACAGCGACATTAATGCATAGACTGCGAGCACGATGAGCAGCGGCTTTTTCCGCCCGACAATATCTGTGAGTGGACCAATAAACAGCTGACCGACAGCAAGACCTATCATACAAGCAGTCAGACTAAGCTGCACACTTGATGGAGTTGTCTGATAATCATCAACGACATGCGGCAGTGCCGGTAAATACATATCAAGTGACAGCGGTCGGAACGCGGCAAGCAGGCCAAGTACAACGACAAGTTTCCATTGGACCTTTGATTGAGTAGACTGAGAATGATTCATAATGACCTCCAGTGATCAAGATAATTCATTATACATTAAATCAGCGGAAGCTAATTGTTTGTTTCATGATTTTGTATGAGGGAAAATATAACTATCAAACTTATGAAAGAAGGATTAGTTAATGAGTGAAGCGATTAATAAAGTGCATCATCAGTTATTTATAGACGGTCAGTGGGTAGACGGCGACGACAAGCAGACGAAGGAAGTCATCAATCCGGCGACCGGCAAAGTAATCAAAACGATTGCTCAGGCCGGCGAAGCAGAGACGACACGCGCTATCGAAGCCGCTGATAAAGCTTTCAAAGAATGGAGCGGTATGGAACTGAAAGACCGCGTGAACATTTTGCGTAAAGCTGCAGACTTAATCGAAGAAAATTCGGATTACATCGCAGAAGTGATGACTATTGAGCAGGGGAAACCACTTGCCGAGTCAAAACTTGAAGTCATTGACGGTGCTGAAACGTTCAGATGGAATGCTGAAGAAGCAAGAAGACTGTACGGTGACATCATCCCGGCACCGAACGCTCATCACTATGAAATCATCTACCAGCCGGTCGGTGTTGTGGCAGCAATTACCCCGTGGAACTTTCCATCAGGGATGGTCACACGGAAGATTGCACCGGCACTTGCAGCAGGTAATACAGTCGTATTGAAACCATCAGGCGATACACCGCTGACAGCAATCGCTATTTTCGAGCAGCTGGAGCAGGCAGGATTCCCTGCTGGAGCAGTCAACCTTGTTATGGGCGGTTCTGATGTTATCGGCCGGACGATGACTGATTCAGATACAGTCAGAAAGCTGACATTCACAGGTTCTACACCAATCGGTCAGGAACTATACAAACAATCAGCCGGCACCCTTAAAAAGCTGTCACTTGAACTGGGCGGACATGCCCCGTTCATTGTGCATTCAGATGCTGACGTCAAAGCGAGTGTTGAAGGTCTAGTCGCTGCAAAATTCCGTAATAACGGCCAAGTATGTATCGCTCCTAACCGTGTTTTCGTTCATGAAGAAATCAAAGAAGACTTCATGACTCAGCTGAAAACTGCAGTCGAAGCGCTGAAAGTCGGTAACGGTATGGAAGAAGGCACAAAGGTCGGGCCATTAATCCGCGAAGACGCTATCGACAAAATTAAAGGACAGCTTGACGATGCGCTGGCAAAAGGCGCTCAACTTGTGACAGGCGGCGAACGCCTGACAGAAGGTGCTTATGTTGAAGGCTTCTTCTTCAAACCGACGATTATTGATAACGTCAACCAATCTATGAACATTTTCTATGAGGAAACATTTGGACCGGTCGTCCCTGTCATCTCTTTCAATGACATCGATCAGGTCATTGCAATGGCAAATGATACAGAATTTGGACTTGCATCTTATGCTTATGCTTCTTCTGCTAAAGTAATATTCGAATTATCAACTCGTCTGGAATACGGCATGGTCGGTATCAATGAAGTGAAAATCTCTAATCCTGAAACACCATTCGGCGGTGTTAAACATTCAGGCTTCGGCCGCGAGAACAGTCACCTCGGCTTGAAAGAATATGTCGTTGAAAAATTCGTCAACACACGTTATCTTTAATTTCACCTCAGCACTTTAAGGACTTTGTAATAGTCCTTAAAGTGCTTTTTGCTTTATCTCAGTTAAATAAGTTTATCCTCTTTACAAAACAGTCGTGACCCTTTAGAATAAAATAGTTAGTTTTGCTAACTAACTATTTAGGAGGTTATTATGAACAATCAGTTATTTTTCGAAGCACTGCTTGATTTGCGGCGTTCTTATGTCGGAGAAATGGATTTTATCGTTAATAACTATCAATTATCTTCCGCCCAGTGGTTTATCTTCAAAACAATCGCACAGACTGCTCCGACGACTCTTGTAGAAGTCGCTAAGGCACGTACGATAGAAAAACCAACCGCAACGAAAATCATTCAGAAATTAGTGGAGTTAAACCTCATCCAGTCTTCTGAAGGCAGAGATAAGCGCGAGAAAATCTTATCGCTCACTGAGCACGGCCAGTCTATGTATCAGGAGATTCAGCAGCAAGTATCTACATGCCAGCAGGAATCGCTGGCCAATATCAGTGTTCCAGTCGAAGAACTGACCGCACAGCTCAATATGGTTACTCAATATTACCAGAATAGAAAGGAAGAGCGCTTTGGAAGAACATATTAAAGAGCCGTTATGGACTAAAAACTTTATTTTAGTCTCAATGACTAACTTCATCATCATGCTGTCTATGTATTTGCTGCTTGTTACTATCGGAGGCTATGCAGTGACTGAGTATCACGTCTCTACCAGCCTCGCAGGACTTGTATCAGGTATTTTCATTGTCGGTAGTTTATTCGGCAGGTTCTGGGCAGGAAAATACATCGATATTTTAGGACAGAAGAAAATTCTTATTATCGGTGGTCTTATTTTTACAATTACAACTGCCCTTTATTTCCTGTCATTCAATTTACCGCTACTCATTATCGTCAGATTATTAAACGGAATTGGCAGCGGTATTGCTTCAACAGCGACCGGTACGATTGCAGCATTTATCACACCGGTTAATAGACGCGGCGAAGGCATCAGCTACTTCAGTATGAGCACTGTGTTATCTACAGCTATCGGACCGTTTCTCGGCATGTTCCTGCTGCAGTTCATTTCATATCAGCAATTATTTATCATCTGTCTTATAATCGCGGTTATTGCACTTATTCTTATTCCAATGATTAAAATCGCCCCGCATATTGAACCTGTTAAATCCAATATGCCGAAAGGTTTGCATATCAGTGATTTCATCGATAAGAATGCCCTTCCTATCGGCTTTGTCGTGCTGATTACTTGTACAGCCTATTCAAGCGTTCTGAGCTTCATTTCATTCTTCACTAAAGAAAACGACTTAGTGACAGCGGGAAGTTTCTTCTTCCTTGTTTATGCGATTACCGTGTTATTATCCCGACCGGTGACAGGACGCATGATGGATACGAAAGGAACTAATATTGTGATGATTCCATCATTTATCAGCTTTATAATAGGGCTTGTGCTGCTTAGTCTGACTCATAATGCCCTGCTGCTATGGATCAGCGCAATATTCATCGGTTTTGGTTATGGTAACTTCCAGTCTATTGCTCAGGCAATAGCAGTCAAAGTTACAGAGCCTCATAAGATCGGTCTTGCAACATCGACTTTTTTTATCTTTCTTGATTTCGCCCTCGGTTTTGGTCCTTATGCACTCGGCAGCATCATCCCATCGACGGGCATGCATGGACTGTACGCCATTATGAGCATTGTTGTTATCATCGGACTCATCGCCTATTTATTATTACACGGAAAAAAAGCACATCTTTATCGATAAGATGTGCTTTTTGACTATTTCGCGAAACGTCTATTAAATTCTCTGAATGTAATAAATCCTTTATTGTCTTCATCATATAACTTGTACTTCAATGATTTCAAACTTTCTTTCAGTCCGATTGTCGTCGCATGGTGCAGCGGCGGTGTTTCATTATGCGCCTGTTCCAGCAGATAGTTCGGAATTCTTGGGCTTAAATGATGGACGTGATGAAAACCGATGTTCCCTGTCAGCCATTGAAACAATTTCGGCAGTCTGTAATATGAGCTGCCTTCTACAGCTGCTTTTACATAATCCCATTGTGTTTCATCTTCAAAATAAGCGTCTTCAAATGTATGCTGGATATAGAACAACCATATGCCAAGCAGACCACCTACGAACAATACAGGTCCCATTACACTGAAGAAACGTGCAGGCCCAAGCAAGTAGATGAGCAGACCATAGACAACGATGACAGCAACATTATGAATATATGTGTTGTTACGTTCTTTTGATTTTGCATCTTTCGCGTTCATTCTGTTTGAAATAAACAGCAAATATATCGGACCAAGAACAAACATCACGAATGGATGTCTGTATGCACGGTACATAAAGCGCTGCATCGGTGTCGCCTCTTTATATTCTTCTATCGTCATCATCCAAATGTCACCTGTCCCTTTTTTGTCGAGGTTACCACTCGTTGCGTGATGCGTGATATGTTCACGGCGCCACTTTTCATAAGGGAACAACGTCAGAAACCCGGAAATATTACCAAGTATTTTGTTTGCTCTCTTATCCTTGAAGAAAGATCCGTGACAGCAGTCATGGAAAATGATGAAACTTCTAATAAGGAAAAATGCACCTATTGTCCCGCAGATAATAGACAATACCGGCGAAATATCGTATACGAGGAATCCTGTCACTATGAGCAAAACATACGGAATCAACGTATTGATAATCTGAATGATGCTTATTTGCAATTCTGATTTTTCATAAGGCTTGACTGACTTTCTTAACTGTAACTTCTTATCTCTATCCATTGGTCACCTCTAAAATAATATATGAAACCGTTAAACCACCATGAATTGATAATTATTATTTGTTAATAGTATCTAGTCATAAACTTATTATACCCTATTTTCTATGAAATAACAGAATAAATAAATTCAAATAACTTCCATTATCTCACCATTTGTTATTAAGTTATAATAATTTTATATTTATATTGCATATATTAAGCATAAATTCATACACTTATTTATACTGAAATAATAAAAAAAGAGGCCTCAGCCTCCAATATAATTCATGTTTATTTTTTTCTGCTGCCTGTTTTTCACGGTTTCTGCTGTTCGTTCATCTGAATAATGATCATCTCTCTTGCGCCAGAACGCCACAAGCTGGGCTTTTAATTCTTCGTCTGATACGCCTTGTCTCAGCAGCCCCTTTAAATCAAAACCACTGCCGGCAAACAAGCAGCCGTATATTTTACCGTCTGAACTGAGTCTGACTCGAGTACAGCTGGAGCAGAATGATTCAGACACGCTTGTAATAAAACCGATTTTTGCACCGTTGTCATGCTCGTAGTACTTGGCAACTTCTCCGAAATATTTCGGCTTGACCGGCGTGATGTCATAATGCTGCTCGATCAGCTGGATCATTTCAGCTTTCGTGACGACTTGATCAAAGTTCCAGCCATTGTCATTACCGACATCCATAAATTCAATGAATCTAAGCGTAATGTTGCGGCCTTTAAAATAATCCGTCATCGCCAGCAGTTGATGATCATTCATCCCTTTTTGGACGACCATATTGACTTTAATCTGGAAGCCGAGGCCGTTGGCATAGTCGATCTGTTCGAGAATTGCTGCTGCTTTAATACCGCGTCCATTGACTTCCTCAAACACATGGTCCAGCGCGTCCAGACTAATGTTAAGACGGCGCAGTCCCGCGTCATAGAGTGCCTGTCCATGTTTTTTGAGCAGCATCCCGTTTGTCGTCAGACCGATATCTTCAATACCCGGGATTTGATTCAACGCGTTGATCAATAGCGGTAAATCGCGTCGCAATAACGGTTCCCCACCTGTTATCCGGATTTTCTTTACGCCAAGTGCCGCATATTGCGTCGCAATTCTAACCAGCTCTTCAAACGACAGCAGCTCATCTTTCGGCAGAAACACGAAGTCATCGCCGAATATTTCTTTCGGCATGCAGTAAGAACATCTGAAATTACAGCGGTCTGTAACAGAGATGCGAAGGTCACGGATCGGCCGTCCTAATTTATCTGTTATTTGTTCAGTCATCTCGTTCACCTTCTTTCATTATAGCGAGTTCGTTCATTGTATTGATGTTCGCATACCAGTTACCCGGCACTGCTGCTACATCTATATAGTCAGTGTTCTCATTGAATAAATGGCGTAATGCAAGCTTGTCATTGTCAAGCAGCTGTTTGATGACCGCCTTTAAATGGTGCGGGTATATTCCGATCGTCCCATGTATTTGACTGTCATCACGGTATACTGTCAGCTGTCCTTCATACTGCTTTATGAGATGATGTAATGCTGCAGTCGTTATAAACGGTGTATCTACTGAAATCACTAAATAGGCGTCTGCGGGACAGGCTGTCATAACAGAATAAATTCCTGCCAGCGGTCCACGGTTTTTATAGTGATGCTGATCAATCACGACTGGATAGTCTTGAAACCTTTCAGCAATTGCTTCATTGGAACTGATAACCAGCTTGTCAAACTGCCCACTTAACTCTAATGTTTGTGCGACACACTTATAAAATGGCTCACTGTCAAGTTCATAAAAAGCTTTCTGACTGCCGAACCGCCGAGATTCGCCGCCTGCCAGTATAATAGCGATCAACCGCCGCTCACCGGCGGAATCAGGGCGATGACATCCCCGTTGTTGACCAGCTCTTCATCGCTCACTACTTCTTCATTCACTGCAATCTGAAATTTTTCTCCCTGCAAAAAAGGATATGTTTCATTCAAATGCTTTCTGAACTCTTTCACGCTGAGTTCATTGCTGAAAGTAAAGTTATCTTCTGTGCGATTGATCAGTTCTTTAATATGTGCAAAGTACAGTACTCTCATTAATGTTCCTCCTTGTAGGATGAATGATACCCTTTTTGGCCGCCCATCCATTCCTCGCCATCTTCCCATATTTCCTTTTTCCATATAGGGACGATTTCTTTAATACGTTCGATTGCATATTCATTGGCCGCATAGCTGTCTTTCCGGTGCGGAGACGACACGGCGATAACGACGGCGATATCCGAAATTTGAAGTGCTCCTATTCTGTGTCCGATTGCTGTCACCGTACCCGGCCAGCGTTCACTGATTTCTTCGCCGATCTGTGCCAGCTTCTTCTCAGCCATAGGGATATAGGATTCATACTCAAGATACTCCGTCTTCACCCCTTTTGTCCATTCACGGACGATTCCCGTGAAGACACAGACGGCGCCCTGCTTTGGATTGACAGTGTATTTCCGGTAAGTTTCCGGGTCAAGCGGTGTCGTTACTACTTCAAATGGTTTCATCATTAATCAGTCCCTGTATAATGTCTGTGTAATTGATTGTGCTGATCGCGTCTGTATATATTACTTGAGTAATAGTTGTGAGGTCGAGCAGTTCTTTGTCACTTTCACTTCTCAGCAGGACGATTTTGGGGTAATCAGCCTGCTTGTAGCCTTCGACTAAAATAATGTCTGGAGCTGACGATACTTCATTGATGAGTTCGTCGAGTGATGATTCACTTTTTTTCAGCAGCTTATGCACATAGTGATAGCCTTCAACAATACTTTCGGCTGCTCCGCTTTCCATGTAAGTCACATGATCTCGCTTAAGAGGAATATCAATCTCGTTCCCCGACTTGTCTCCGTGGTGTTTAATGACCGCGACTGTCAGCTGCAGCTTTCGTGCAGCACGGATCAACTGATTGATCACCGTCGTTTTTCCGCTTTTTTTGTAGCCGACGACTTGCAGCACTACCATGAAGCGACATCCGTCAGTTTCGTAATGATGACCTGCACTTTGTCTCCCGCCTGAAATCCGCGTGTTCCACCTGGCAGCATAATCATACTATTGCTCTTAGCAATAGCGACGACCGCGTTACTCTTATTAAATCCGGCAGGCTTGACTGTCCGGTTGATCACATCAAGTTCTGCCCGGATAAAGCGCGTAAATGGATTAGCCTTCAAGAAATCTTCCGTCAGTTCCGCTTCAATGACCGGTGAATAGCAGTTAGTTGCTCCCATCAGTTTCTTAATGACTGGTTTCGCGAACAGCTCAAACCCTGAATAACAGGCTGACGGGTTTCCGGACAGTCCGAAGAGCAACTGGTTTTCCAGCGACGCTACTGTCGTCACGCTGCCCGGCCGCATCGCTACTTTATTGAACAGCACATCCGCTTCAAGTGTCTTGTAAATATCCGGCATATAGTCATAGTCTCCGACCGATACGCCGCCTGTCGTAATAATGATATCATGCGTTTGAAGCGCTTCTTTGATGAGCGCCAGCAGATGGTCATAATCATCGGCAGTCACTTCATAAGTCGCTGCCTTAATACGTAGTTCAGCGAGCTGGCCTGCAATCATCGGGCCATTGGAGTTCCGGATTTTCCCCGGTGTCAGCGGTTCGTCGATGGCTGCAAGCTCTGTGCCTGTGGCAATCAGCGCCACTGAAGGTTTTCTTCTCACGGGTACTGTGCTGTAAGAAAATGTCGCGAGCACGGCCTGTACCCCTGCAGTAATAAGAGTGCCTGCCGGCAGCACGACTTCGCCGGCTTTACATTCTTCTCCCTGCACCGCGATATTCTCTCCGGATTTGAAAGATTTGCGCACAGTAAACCCTTCTTCTGTATCAACCGTCTGTTCAAGCATGACAACGGCATCTGCTCCTTCTGGTATAGGCGCTCCAGTCATAATACGCACTGCTTCATTTTGCTGCACTACGTGACTGCTGACGGCACCCGCCCCAATATGATCGACTGTACGGAAGCTGACCCGGTTATCGCCGCTCGCACTTATTGTCTCCACACTTCTCACGGCATAACCGTCATATGGTGATTTATCGAACATTGGTATATCATAACTCGCAGTAATTGCTTCTGCTGTGTAATAACCTAAACTGTCAGACAGCGGCACTGTAATGACAGGCAGCTTGTGAGCATGCGCCATACAGCGGACTACTGCTTCATCAACAGGTATAGGTTTTCGTTTTTCAAGCATGGTCATCCTTCTTTCTCAATTAACGTATGTCCTTTATAATGATTATATAGGAAAGGGTGAAGCGAATGAATCAATTAACACATTTTAATGACGAAGGCCGTGCGCACATGGTCGATGTTTCTGCAAAGGAAGTGACGGCACGGACTGCTGTTGCTGTCAGTTCGATCGAAGTGAATCATACGATTTATGATCAAATCATCAATCAGTCGAACCGTAAAGGTGACGTGCTTGCCGTCGCACAAGTGGCAGGTATTATGGCCGCAAAAGATACATCACGTATCATCCCGATGTGCCATCCACTGGCACTGAGCGGCATCAATATCAGCTTCAACTGGGAAACGGATGAACAATATATATTGCATATAGAATGCACTGTTAAAACAAAAGGATTGACCGGCGTTGAGATGGAAGCGCTGACTGGTGCTTCCGTTACTGCCCTGACCATTTACGATATGACGAAGGCAGTCGATAAAGGAATGATTATCGGACCGACTTACCTCATCCACAAATCCGGCGGCAAATCCGGTGACTTCAGCCGTTAGCTATTTGTTCAGCTCATACACAATATGGAAGATCTCCTGTGTAACGAGCCTGCTCATCGCGAGATTCACCGCACCAACTGACCCTGGAAGACAGAAGATGACTCTGCTGCCGGCGGTGCCGCAAAATGCACGAGACAGCATAGCTTTTGTACCGACGTCTTCTGTAAAGCTTAAATACCGGAAGAGTTCACCGAATCCTTCCAGTTCTTTGGCGACAAGCGGCTTGACCGCTTCGATTGTAACATCACGCTGTGCTACACCGGTGCCGCCCGTCGTGATAACGGCATCTACATGCTGAAGCATCTCGGTCACTGCCTGCTGAATAACAAGAACATCATCAGTGACAATCTTGTACTGCTTGACAGTGATATCGTTCGCTTCAAGCGCATGGATAACCGCCTGACCGCCTTTATCCGTCTCTGTTGTCCTTGTATCACTGACGGTCAGTACGCCTGCTGTAATTGCTTTAAATATATTATCATGCATATAATCACCTACCCGAATAATTGATGGAACACTGTTTTTGCTTCGTTGATGGACTTAATATCATGGATCAGCAGACGGCCGCCCGGAAACCACATCATCGGTTTCTCATTGAATTGGAAGCGAATAAAATAAGGGGTTTTCTGATAATTCATATCGCGGTCTGATAGAAAACGCTCTAGTTCTGCCGCATTATCCGTAACACGGCGGAACTGCACGGTATTGCGGCCGCACAGCATGGTCTCCTGCTGAGTATCAGCGAGATAAGGGAATGTCGGGTGGACACCGCATGTCACACAGTCCGGCTTCTTTGTTCGACCGAATTTAAGCGTCGTATGGTCATTATTCCAGACATCGCCGTAAATAAGCTTTGAGTCGAATGGTATACCGGTTAATATTTTCATGGCGTAGACCGATTGAAAGCTTGCCGCCAGACTGACAGCGGGCTCAATAATACCGACTGTATCGCACGTCCGGTTCATGACCGGCAGACTGCCGAGCGCACAGTTGAAGCACGGCGTGACGCCCGGTATAAAGGCACAGGCAGCATACGTCGCTTCGACGCAGGCGCCGTAAATCCATGGAATATTTGTTTTGTAGCTGAAATCATTGATGGTCTGGCGCACTTCAAAGTTATCAGTCCCGTCAATCAGCAAGTCACATGACGCGAAATAATCATGTAGCGCCGCTGCATCACAATGGTCGATATGCGCTGTAATCATGACCTCGCTGTCAATCTGTTCAAGCTGTTTTTTAGCTGCTATTACTTTCGGCAGTGATTCTACTGCATCTCGTTCTACGAACAATGTCTGGCGCTGCAGATTGGACAGTTCCACATAGTCACGGTCGATAATAATGAGCCGCTTGACGCCTGCTCTTACGAGTGTACTTGCAGTATGCGTACCGAGCGCCCCCATGCCGATAATACCGACCGTTTTAGTATTGATGAGCGATTGCCCGGCCCGGCCGATATGATTAAACTTTTCCTGTCTGTCATAGCGATTCATATATATTCCTCAACTTTATCAATTTAATGAAACTCATTTCTTTCATTCTACTCTTTCTATAAAACGTTTCCAATATATATGATAATCCCATTGGTGTATACTAGCAGTGAGGAGGCGTCGTGATGAAAGAAGAAATCGCTGGACATCAGTCGATTATTAAATACCAGAACAATGAATTCAGCACATTCAATGATATGATAGCCACAGAGTTTCCGCTTACTCTATATGTCAATCGTGAGGAGTTTGCGACAATTGTCTGCAGCCCGACACACTTGCAGGAGCTTGTGCTCGGCTTTTTAGCATCAGAAGGAGTGATTAGACGCCGCGCTGATATCCAGGATATTCATCTGGATGATAGTAAAGGCTTCTGTCATATTACACTGACTAAAGAGCTCACTCATAACACTACTCATTATTCCAAGCGGATGATCAGCTCATGCTGCGGTAAAAGCCGTGAATTTTACTTCGTCAGCGATGCGGCGACCGCCAAAGTTTCGATGACCGATAAAACCATCAAGGCAGATGAGATTATTTATATGATGGAGCAGCTTCAACAGAGCAGCACGAACTTCAAACAAACAGGCGGCCTTCATAACGCAGCGATCAGTGACGGTCATGACTTTTACATCCACCGTTCAGATATTGGTAGACACAATGCACTTGATAAACTATACGGCTACTGCATTGAACAACATATTCCAATCCGGGACAAAGTACTTATCTTCTCCGGGCGAATTTCCTCGGAAATATTAATCAAAGCATCCAAAATAGGTGTAGGTATTATTTTATCTAAATCTGCCCCGACTGATCTCGCGATCAAGCTTGCTCATGACTTGAATATTACTGCAGTCGGCTTTATCCGGAATGGTTCGTTCAATATATACAGCCACCCGCAGCGCATCGTTAAATAAAACGCCCAGGCAAATGCCTGGGCGTTTATAGTGAGGAAAAGTTATTCTGTTTTCAGTAATTCATAACGTTCACTGATTTTTCTATATCCCTGCTTCTGGTACATATCACGTGCGGTATCATCGCCGTCTGCAATCAATATGACAGAACGCTGCCCCGCCCGCTCCCAGACAAAGTGCTGCAGTTGACTGCCGATACCGCGCCCTTGGAACACCTTTCTGACATAAAAATCATCAAGTTCAACAGTCTGCTTATTAAGAATCGCTTCAAGCTTACCTGCGGGTTCACCGTCCATATAGGCAATGAGCTGTATGACTGACGGATCCATTAAATCTCTCGTATGCGTTGTCCGCTTCAGTTCGACGAATTCCTCGCCGTATTCTATTTCACTCTCACGGCAGACGACTAGAAAGTCATTAAATGCTTTTCCCCGCTCCAGCACTTCAACGATTTGCACACCCGGATTGCAGGATGCCGTCAGCTGACTTGTATCAGCTTTATAAAGCTCCATCTTGTTAAGTGTGAAGCCATAATCCCGGCTCAGAGCCAGCAGTTGATCAGACAGCTCCATGTTTTCTGGGAACAGGAACAATAAATGCTGCTGCCCTCTTTCCAGATGGAAGTTCTGCTGGGCTGCGATATCCTCTTTAAACTGCTCAACAGTCGGCATGACTTTGTATTCATAGTAATTGGCATAATATTTAATCAGCTGTGACGGTGTATGGTAATGCGTCAAGCGCGCGTTCTCCAGATAGTGCTCTGCGTCACGCTTTGTCTCATTAAAGGTCAGCATGTCATCCTCCTATTAGTTCTAGTGTTCCAGTGAGTTTCAGTTCTCTTCCTGATGTTATACGATACTCTATAATGTTACCAGTCTGATGGTAATCCAGCGCAATATCTTCACCGACTAAAACCGGCTTTTTAAACGTACTTTGATTACTTTTCAGCAGCGGCAGTTCCAGACTATGAATAATATAATGGACGAGAAGATTTCCCGGAATGACAGGGATGTCTTTTTGGTGAATGCTGTTTCCATCATTTAAAAGCGATGTGTAAGCTGTCACCTGCTCGGTCGTGATCTCAATTTTCATCATGGCCCTCCTGCACAAACGTAGAATGGACTCTTGCCCGCACGACCGGCCCATCATAATAAACCAGCTCATACGTATACTGCTGAAACTGCTTTATTTTACGACTGTCTTTCAGCATAATTTTTACAGTGTAAGTTTTATCCGGTCTGACATTGTTATGAATCACACGCTGTCTTGTATGATAGATGATATTATTGAAAGCTGCCGACGTCTCGCTCATAAACCAGGCTTTCGGCAGCAGTGCATCAGGCACTGCATTTTCATGCAGTAAAAACTCCGAGATTTCTTCAGTTTTAAAGCAAATCTTCACGGTTTCCAATTTCAGCCCACACTTTCAAATAATGTTGAAATACCCTGCCCTCCGCCGATGCCGATTGCTGCTAATATCCGGCCGTGCCGCTGACAGCTTCTTGCGACAAGCATAGCGCCGCTCGCTGCATACGGATGTCCAAATGCGAGTGCACCGCCCGACACATTCAACTTATTATCTTTAATGCCAAGTTTGCTGCAGCTCGCTACTACTTGAGAGGCAAATGCTTCATTAAACTCCACATAGTTGATATCATTGATAGTCAGCTGCAGCCGGCCGAGCAGTTTTTCCGTGGAAGCTACAGGACCGATGCCCGCAACATTCGGTGATACACCTGCTGCTGCTGAATCGATGAACTTAAGCTTCGGGTGCAGACCGAATGCGTTCACAACTTTCTCGGAGACGACTAGTGCCAGTGCTGCGCCGTCGTTCAGACGGCAGGCATTACCAATAGTCACCGTGCCGCCCGGTAATAGCGGCTTGTATCGTGCTAACTTTACTTGCGCAATGTCACTTCTCAGCCCTTCATCATGTGTCTGCCACTCACCGTTCACTTTAACCGGAATACTCTCTTCTACCATCAGCCGGCTATTCAACGCGGCCCGCTGATAACTCAAGAAAGCATAATGATCCTGTGCTTCCCGTGAAACGTTATAAGTCTGCGCAACATTTTCAGCCGCTTCAATCATTGTCGGGTCGCCGATATCACTCGGAGCAAAACGAGCTTTCGTATAAAAAGATAACGGCTCACTACCATATAATGTCTTCGGTTTCATCATCTTCCACGGTGCACGGCTGACCGATTCAACGCCGCCCGCAAAATAAATATCTCCTGCACCGCTCTGCACAAGCCGGCATGCCTGATTGACTGCTTCTAATCCTGAGCCGCACTGCCGGTCCACTGTGACACCCGGGATATGTGCAGGAAGCCCCGCATATAATAAGGATAATCTTGCAATATTGCCGCCCGGTCCAACCGTATTGCCGATAATGACATCATCAGTTTGAGCAGTCAGCTCAGGATAACTTGCAATGAAATAGTCAAACAGCGGTTTAAGCAGCTGTTCCGGCTCCATATTTTGATACCGGCCGCCCAGTAATCCTGTAGGAATTCTTTTGCAGTCAACGATGTAAGCTATATTCATTCAGACCATACCTTTCCTGCATCGCAAAACGTGCAATCTTACCACTGTCAGTATATAAAAAATTTGTATCAACAATCCACTTTAACGGCCATTTATATTTCTCCAACTGCTTTCTTATGGTCAAGTCAGCGAACTGTCTGTCAAAATTCCCGCGCGGATGAACAATAGCCACTGCGACTTCACCGAGCAGATAATGTCTTTTTCCTGTGACCAGTACTTCATGAACATCCAGTTCGCGCTGAATTATGCTTTCTACTTCTTCCGGATAAACGTTTCTGCCGCCGACGATCAGTCGATTGTTACGCCGCCCTTTTAAGTAGAGCATGCCTTCTTCGACGTCTGCAATGTCACCTGTTGCAATCATTCCTTTATTATCCTGCTGTCCGAAATAACCGGTGAATATGTAAGGACTGCTGACAACCAGCTCTTCATCAATTAACCGATAGGTAACATCCGGAAAGAATCGACCAGCACTCGCCGGAAATCGCTTTCTGTCTTCAGGGGTCAAATAGCTGATATAACTCGCTTCACTTGAACCGAAGTATTCATAGACAGTCATATTAGGGAACTGTTCAGCTGCCTTATGCAGCGTGTGACTTTCAAGCTTCGCACCAGAAGACAAAAAGATGAGCGGTGCATCCGTCGTATGCTCTGTCATGAGTTCCAGCATGGAAGGAACACCAAATATGGCCGTTTGTTCTGTGCCGCTGATCATTCGTCCCGCCTGGAAGGATGACATGAGCCGTATTTCTTTCCCGGCATATAACGCGCTGACCGCTGCAAACAATGTCAGTGAATGGTAAAGCGGCCCGCCGGCGATAAAGAGATCGACATCCTGCAGCTGGAAAACTTCGTCATTCATTGTGAAGCTTGCAAGCCATGATGCTTCGCTCCGCCGGTAGCCTTTCGGTATCCCGGTCGTTCCGGAAGTAAATCCTGTAAACAACTCTTTTTTATCCTCGCGAATCGCTCTTACTTCATAAATTTCACCCATCTGCTGTACCTTCGCCAGAAATGCTTCTCCGTCCTCTATCATTATATCCGGCTTAATCTGCTGCAGCAGCTGGTCATTATAAGGGTGTTCAGGATGAAGCAAAAAAGGACGTGCTCCTTGAAGGACACATCCTAAAAACAATGGGACATACAGCCGTTCATTGGCCAGTGTAAAAGCGACTTTGAGCGGTTTGTTGTAACTATCCAAATAACCCGCTGTCAGACGCATGATGTGCTGCAGTTCACTATAGCTCATGCATTGATCATCAAACTGGATGGCCGTCCCGTCATACTGCAATATACGCTCAGCGACTGCCATACTGAACACCCGGCTCAATATAGCGTCTGACTGAAGGAACTGCGCGCAGTTTCACTGCAACAAAAGCTGCAACAAGTGATTTCACAAGGTCGCCCGGAAGGAACACTAAGGCGGATTTATACGCTGTTAATAATGGCATGCCGATATTAAATGCCATGAACGTACCACCGATAAGGTTACATAAAAAGGCACCGATAAGACTATTCACTAAAAATACTTGCCACACATTCATATGCTGGAAGCGTTTCTCAGTCAACCAGCCGATTAAATAAGCGATGATAGGAAAAGATAAAATATAGCCGCCGCTTGGACCGAAGAACAATGCCAGACCACCCCGGCCGCCTGACAACAACGGCAGGCCGCATGCGACTAAAACCGTAAATAATAAGACACTCAATCCGCCGAGCTTTCTACCAAGCAGACAGCCCGCTAAAATAATTCCTAAGTTCTGAAATGTAAACGGCACTCCGATTGCCGGAATCGGAATAGCCGGTAATATACCAAGCACTGCAATAACAGCCGCAAACATCGCGACAATAACCATATCTTTCGTCTTCATTAATAAGTCCCCCTTTTTCAATTAATATGATTATAGCAATATTGTTAACTTAAATAAACAAAAAGTTTACAATAACAAGAACGCTTATCTGAAATTCAGATAAGCGTCCTTGTTATATTATTTTGCTACTTTTAATAACTCTTTTTTCAGTGCGGCACGCTGGTATTCAAGAGAAATCGGATCGTTGAACCAGAAGTCTTCTGAATCATATTGAATCACTCGGTTATTTTTCACGGCATCTAAGTTTTTCCAGACATTTGACTCGACGATGCTGTTAGAAATTTTACCGGTATCGCTTGAGATCATCAAAATATCTCCTGAGTATTTCCCGATCTGTTCAGCTGAAATTTCTTTCCAGCCTGTAGGTTTGACGTCTTTCGTCACCGCTTCAGGCATATTCAGTCCGAATGCCTGGTAAATAATTTCTGAACCACGGCCCCAGTTATCGCCGTAGACATATATTTTTTTCTGGAAGATTTGATAGATAGCGACTGTTTTATCAGCACCGATTTTAGCTTTGATTTCTTTACCGTCTTTAGCTGTCTTCTCTTTCCACTGACCAATGAATGCTTTCGCTTCTTTTTCTTTTCCTAATATTTTTCCAAGTTCTTCATGAATCTCAAGGTAACCATGTTTTGCATAGTTCACCGGTATCGTCGGAGCAATCTTTGCATATTTTGAATTGTTCTTATCTGTATCGAATGAAATGATCAGATCAGGTTTTAACTCAACAATCTTCTCAACATCGCCTGCTCCGAGCTGCGCTACGCCGTCCAGCTTCGGTTTCAAAATGTCTGATTGAAACGCGTAAGCATCAACGCCTACTGGTTTCACGCCGAGGTCAAGCAGGTTACCTGTGTAACTTGCTCCCATCAGTACAATACGCTTCGGATGCTTAGGAATTTTGATTGTTTTTCCGCTGTCCAGTTTATAGTTAACTTTGCTTGAACTACCAGCCGTGTCTGACTTCTTATTTGTTGATGTAGTACCACATGCAGCCAGTGTTAACAGACATGCAATCATTAGTATAAGCCACTTCTTCATTGTCTTCCTCCTAATTGAGATTCATTCTCATTTGTATTTCTTTTTCATCATACTAGGAAAAAAATGCTTTCGCAACTTATTTTTCAAGATAATTGATTTTTTGCCTGCTGAGCTAGCAGACGAATAACCGCGTCATCCATCGGCGGGTTGTGAAGCCCGGCTCGGACGCTCCGGTAACGGCGTTCAGTAATGCCATCCTGCTCCAGACTTTTAGCCCCCATAATACGCATAGCGATATCGACGATCTCCTGCGCGTAGTTAACGACAATGTATTTCGTGGCGCTGAAAGTCGGCCCGAGATTATTCTCACTTGTCAGCTGTGCTGCATGATAGAGAAAGTGTCGGGCAGTCATCAGTTTCAGCTCCATTTCTCCGAGCTTCATTTCTATATGCGGCAAGTCAGCAATCACGCCTTGAATAGAGTTAGGCGAATGGGCCAGAGCAAACTGGACGGCATCATCATGAGCGCCTTGAGCGATGCCAAGATAAACACTCGGAATATGCATGAGCCATGGATTTTCCTGTCCTTTCCGGCTTACTTCCACTAAATATCGCTCCAGGACAAAGACATCGGTCAATATTAAGTCATGACTTGCAGTCGCACGCATACCCATAACATTCCACGTTTCAACAATTTCCGCACCCGCTGTATGGGCCGGCACGTAGAAAAAGCACATGGCTTTTTTCTCTTCAACAAAAGTCCCTACTATGTAATGCGTCAGCCGGTGACTCATCGATACATATGTTTTAACGCCGTTCAAAAGCCAGCCATCTTCATGTCTTACTGCATGGGTAGCCGGTTTGCCGCCGCGTGTCGGACTGCCTGTCTCTGCTTCAGAGACAACGCGGTTGGCAATTCCACCGTTCACTATATGCTCTGTAAACTGCTCCATCATCTCAGCCGACCAGAGATTGCCGCCGAATACTTCACCGACGATACCAAGATGCCAGCCGATTGCCAAAGCTGTCGATTCATCATAAGACGCCAGCACTTCCTGCAGCAGTATGACAGATTTAATATCACAGCCGAACCCCCCTCTTGCTGCCGGGAGTGACAATCGATTATAGCCATGTTCAAGCAGCCAGTCGATCAGTTCATGATTCAGTCTACTTTCTTTATCAGCCTGCTTCGCCGATGTTTTAATCCATTGTTGATTCTCGTCAAAACGCGCTAACCATTCGCGCTCAACAGCCGTTTCGATAAATAAGTCACGGTCCATTCCTATCACCTCTTCATTATACTAACAACCTTATTATATTATGTATCATCTCTCGTCACTATAATGCAGTAAAACGCCTCGGTCTGCCTTCAAGAACATACTGTCCTAAAGGCAGACCAAGGCGTTAAATTAACTCATCTTATGGTTTCAATACGACTTTGATGTTATTGTCTTTCTTCTTATCAAAGATCTCGTATGCTTCTGCTGCGTCATCCAGCGACATTGTATGCGTAATGATATCTGTCGGGTCAAAGACGCCGTCACGAATCATCTCATATAATTTCGGCATTAAGTGGATCACTGGTGCCTGTCCGGTCTTCACCTGGACATTACGGTTGAAGATCAGCGGTAACGGGAAGTTAGCAGCAGGCGTTGCATAAACACCGGTCAACTGAATCGTACCGAATTTACGAACAGCTTCTGCTGCTGTTTCAATCGGACTGATTGTACCGCGCTGCGGCGTCACTAAATTAGTCGCACGTTCGGTAATCGTTACTTGACCATCCATCCCTACACAGTCAATGACAACATCAGCACCGCCTTTAGTTTCTTCGCGGAGCAGCTTGCCGACTTCCTTCTCTTTATCGAAGTTGACAACTTCAACTGGATTTGTTCTGATGGCATGTTCAAGACGATGCTCTACATTATCTACACCAATGACGCGCTCAGCGCCTTTTAGCTTGGCGAATTTCTGCGCCATCAGACCGATTGGCCCACAGCCGAGAATAATAACTGTATCACCTGGTTTCACACCGGCATTTTCCACGCTCCAGTAAGCTGTCGGCACAACGTCTGATAAGAAGAGCACCTGCTCATCTTTCATATCGCTGTCCGGTACTATAAAGGAGGAGAAGTCAGCGAAAGGCACTCGCAAATACTCTGCCTGTCCGCCCCAGTGGTTACCATGCATTTTACCGAAACCGAATAAGCCGCCGTTATCCATCTTCCAGTTCGCCTGTTCTTCATTCGAGTTATCACACTGTGATTCCATCTCATTCACACAGTAGAAACATTCACCGCAGCCAATGTTGAAAGGAATAACAACACGGTCACCTTTTTTCAGCTTCGTCACTTCGCTGCCGACTTCTTCAACAATTCCCATCGGCTCATGACCGATGACAAATCCAGGATCCATCATTAAGTCACCTTGGTGATATAAGTGTAAATCTGAACCGCAAATACCCGTTGCTGTAATTTTAATAATCGCATCTGTCGGTGCTTCAATGATCGGGTCTTTAACTTGTTTCACTTCCATCTTCTTTTTACCTTGGAAAGTTACTGCTCTCATATTCATAACACCCCTTTTGTAATTTTTAATACTAGTTATTAATAACCTTTTTACTCTCAGTTAAACCCTGCCGCTTATAAAACCAATATAAGGTTCATGTATTATTCATCTTTATTTATATGAAACTATTGTATACTGGACAAAAGACAGGAGGAATACACTTGAAATATTTACTGACCATGATCTGCTTGATTATGCTTGCCGGCTGCGGCCATCAGCCCGTCAAAAAAACAACTATCACTGTATCTGCTGCTGCCAGTTTAAAAGACGCACTCGGTGATATTAAGAAAAATTATGAGAAAATACATCCCAATATCAATATCGTCTATAACTTTGGTGCCTCAGGAACGCTGAGCAATCAAATTCAGGCGGGTGCACCTGCTGATCTGTTTTTCTCAGCTTCTACTAAAGACATGACTAAATTAACAGCAGGCGGCGACATCAAACAAGAAGATAGTACACCGCTATTAAAAAACCGGCTGGTCATCATCTCCAGCAAAAAACTGACCTCTCCTGCAGATTTAACGGATTCAGCGGTCAACAAAATTGCTGTCGGTACTCCTGAAACGGTACCTGCCGGCATGTATGCTAAGTCCGCTCTGACTCATCTTCATCTCTGGTCACAGCTTCAACCGAAAATTGTCTATACAAAAGACGTGCGGCAAGTGCTCACTTATGTGGAGTCCGGAAATGTAGATGCTGGAATTGTTTATTTAACCGATGCACTCACTTCAAAGTCAGCGCGGTTAACACTTGCTGATAATCTTCATGAGCCGATTGTTTATCCGCTCGGCATCGTCCGGGCAACGAAGCATCGACAGGCAGCACATGACTTCTATCAGTATATGCAGTCCGCCCACTCCAAAAAGGTATATCAATCGTATGGATTTACTGTTCAGTGAAGAATTTTTTTCTCCCATCGTCATTTCACTGAAAGTGGCATGTACAGCGACACTGCTCAGCTTTCTCATCGGCATTATGCTCGCTTTCACGCTGTCTAAACAAACATTTCCAGGGAAATCATTTGTGGAGACTGTCATTATGCTGCCTATGGTACTGCCGCCTACTGTCGTCGGCTTCCTGCTGCTCTACTTGTTCGGACGCTATGGCATTCTCGGCCAGTGGATATATTCGCTCTTTAATACTACAATGTTATTCAGTATTTACGCAGCGATTATCGCTTCGACTGTTGTTGCGGTGCCCTTGATGTATCAGTCCCTTAAAATCGGCATCGACAATGTCAGCAGCGATATCCTGGAGGCTGCACAATTAGACGGTGCTAATAGTATCGTAATCTTCAAGTCTATCATCATGCCTTTATCAAAGAATGCACTGCTTACCGGTATTTTGTTTGCGTTCGCGAGAGCCCTTGGTGAGTTCGGTGCCACTCTTATTTTCGCGGGCAATATACCTGGAATCACCCAGACATTACCGACAGCAATTTATGTAGCGATTGAAAACAACGAACTGCTGCTTGCGGGCATATGGGTGGCGATGATGGTTTTATTATCCTTTGTTTTAATGCTTATCATTCAGATGATCAGAAAAGATGCGCAATAAAAAAAGCTGGGACTTAAAGTTCCAGCTTTTCTTTATTAGTTGATTTCTACGCCGCCTGTCACGCCGTATACTTGTCCAGTCACATAGCTTGCATTGTCAGAAGCAAGGAAAACATAGACATCAGACAATTCAACCGGCTGACCTGCACGCTGCAGCGTTACTTTTTGACCGAATTCCGGAATTTTCTCCTGCGGCTGTCCGCCTGTAATCTGCAGTGCTGTCCATATTGGGCCTGGTGCTACTGAGTTCACACGAATACCTTTTTCACCGAGCTGAGAAGCCAGTGACTTAGTGATAGAGACAATCGCCGTCTTTGTCGCTGCATAATCCAGCAAGTTTTTGCTTGGATTGTAAGCCTGTACGGAAGACGTTGTGATAATCGCTGCCCCTTTATCCAGATGTGGAAGTGCAGCCTGCACTGTCCATACTAACGAAAAGACGTTCGTCTCAAATGTTGAACGTAACTGCTGAGTCGATAAATCTTCTACTTTGTCGACAGCTGTCTGCTCACCTGCTACACTACATAAAATATCAAGGCCGCCTAATTCTTTAACGGCTGTTTCGACCATTTCTTTATTGAAATCTTCATTGCGCAAGTCACCCGGGATTAATACGGCCTTTTGTCCAGCCGCTTCAATGACAGTTTTCACTTCCTGTGCATCTGCTTCTTCTGCAGGGAGATAGTTGATTGAGACATCTGCGCCTTCTTTAGCGTAAGCAATAGCTGCTGCACGACCGATACCAGAGTCTCCTCCAGTAACCAGTGCACGTTTACCTTTTAGCTTGCCTGTTCCTGTATAAGATTCTTCGCCGCAGTCAGGGACCGGTGTCATTTTCTGCTGAAGACCTGGTGCTTCCTGTTCCTGCTTCTCGAATTTACCTGGGTAATGTTTAGTTAACGGATCTTGATTGTTGCTCATCTGCAATCACTCCAATATTTAATATGATTTACTTTAATAGTTATTGCACAAATTGAAGATTTTAAACATCCAGGTTTCACTGGTCAATGATTATACCTTATGATCTTTTTTTGAAATCTCTTATATAGTTATATATACTAAAGTTGAAATGAAAAATCATTCATTAAAGGAGAATCATCATGACTCAATCTACACCACATATTAAACCTGAAAACAATCCAATCGCTGAAACAATCCTTTTACCAGGCGATCCGCTGCGTGCAAAATTTATCGCGGACACTTATTTAGAAGACGTTGTCCAGTTCAACGAAGTACGTAATATGTTCGGTTATACAGGAACTTACAAAGGCAAAAAAATCTCTGTCATGGGGACAGGGATGGGTATTCCATCTATCGGCATCTACTCTTATGAACTGATTCACACGTTCGGCGTTAAAAACTTGATCCGTGTCGGTTCATGCGGTGCGATGCAGGAAGGCATCAATGTCTATGACGTCATTATCGCGCAAGGTGCATCAACTGACTCTAACTACGTGGCACAGTATGGTCTGCCGGGTCACTTTGCACCGATTGCTGACTACAGCCTGCTTGCCCGCGCTAAACAATTAGCAGACGAAAAAGGAGTACCAAACCATGTCGGTAACGTATTGTCATCTGACATTTTCTACAATGCGAATACAGAAGCAACTGATAAATGGCGTTCTATGGGCATTCTTGCTGTTGAGATGGAATCAGCAGGTCTCTACATGAATGCAGCTTATGCCGGCGGAGATGTAAAAGCATTAGGCATTTTCACAGTAAGTGACCATTTATTGACTCATGAAGCAACAACACCTGAAGAGCGCCAGACATCATTCACTAAAATGATGGAAATCGCTCTGGAAATTGTAGAATAAGATGTATTAATCAGAGAACGCCCCAACATAATCACTGGGGCGTTCTTATCTTTTAGTTACCAATTTGTGCGTTCACGTAATCAGCAAACACTTGTGCCGTACCATTACCGATGTCTCTCATCTTAATCTTCCCGACTGAAAACTCGACAGTGACAGCATCATCTTCAACTTCGACACTTTTAATCTCATCATAGCTCATAACGCGCTGATAAGGCTGGCCGTTCATATCTACAACCATAAAGAACCGCTTGTTAGTCGGCATATATTCTCCGGGAAATTCTGTCTGATCCCCCATTTTGAATTCTATCGTCCCCACTACGCCGGGTCCTCTTTTTTCGGATGGGCTCAGTTCATTCTCATTAAATAGTTCTGACATTTTGAATCCTCCTTTAGTTATCATATTTCTATACCCTTTACTCAAGAAATTATAGCAGAATTAACAATCGATGTAGTCATTATATGATAGAAGTCATCTCTACTGCTCAAATGAGTTTTGTGTCTTTTTTTTGTTATTTTAGCACGGTATGTAAATAACATATTTTTCAGGGTAATGGATAGTCATACACTTTTTAAGGAGTTAATTGATGCAGCAATGGATTACAGCAGTAATGGAGCAGTTTGGTTACTTCGGTGTGTTTTTGTTAATATTACTTGAAAATGTCTTTCCTCCGATTCCCTCTGAAGTCATTTTGACGTTCGGCGGGTTCATGGTAACTAAGTCACACGGCCTCTCCTACATCGGTATGCTGACTGCTTCGACACTCGGAGCACTAGCTGGCGCTGTGCTGCTTTATTACGTAGGAAAAGTACTCGGTCTGCAGCGTATCGAACGTCTTGTCGAACGCTACGGCAGAATTCTGCGCTTAACAACTGCGGACGTCCGCCGAGCTGACAGCTGGTTCTCAAAGTATGGCGGCATCACTGTGTTTCTCTGCCGCTTCGTCCCTGTTGTGCGCAGCTTGATTTCTATTCCCGCCGGCATGAATCATATGAAGCTTATACCGTTTATTATTTATTCAGCACTTGGTACACTCATCTGGAACGGTGCTCTCATTTATTCAGGTGTCCGACTCGGTGAGAACTGGGAACAGCTGCTTCATCTGTTTGATACGTATTCTCATGTATTATATGTCGTCATCGGGATAATGATTATGATCAGCATCGTCTATTTAAGAAAACGCAAATTGTAAAGGAGGAAACAGCATGAAACAGCATTATAAAGTAGTGATATTAGGTGGCGGGTCAGGCGGCATCGCTGTCGCAAGCCGTCTCGCTAAAAAAGTAAGTTTAAAGAATAAAATACTGATTATCGACCATGCAGATTACCATGCTTTTCAGCCGTCCTGGCCGCTAGTAGGCAGCGGGGCAGAAAAGAAAGAGCATACCCGTAAAAAGATGCGCCGGGTCGTGCCGCATGGTGCTGAGTTCATGCAGCATAAAGTCAGCCGGATTCAGCCGATTGAACGCCTAGTGACATTAGACCATGGTCAAACAGTTAGTTATGACTTTCTTGTTGTGGCATTAGGTATACAGCTGGATTTCGACCAAATAGAAGGCCTCACTGAGACACTCGGAAAGAATAATGTCTGCACCAATTATCTTTACGACTATGTGGACTACACATATGACACATTACGCCATGTAACAGCCGGCAACGTCATTGCAACGAAACCCAATTCACCTATTAAAGGTGGCGTTGCTCCTGAAAATTCATTATTCACGTTCCACGATTTCTTCCATAAGCAGGGTGTTCGCGATGTTAAACTGATGCTCCGCTCCGGCAATCATACATTATTTCCTGTCGAGAAATACCGTGATACACTTATCGAACTGTTCACACAAAAACAGATAGATTATACGCTGAATGACGAACTGGTGAAAGTTGATGGTCCACGACAGACGGCTACTTTCTTTAATTATCAAAATAGGACTACAACAGAAGTCCCGTTCTCCATGCTGTTAGTGACGCCGCCGATGAGTGCACCTGACATCATTAAAGAATCAACTCTGGCAGATGAGGCGGGCTGGCTTGATGTGAACCCTTTTACACTGCAGCACGTCAGACATCAGAATATATTCGGTATCGGTGACTGCACGAATCTACCAACTGTCAAGATGGGTGCGGCCGTCAGAAAGCAGGCTCACATTCTTCCTAAAAACCTTATTTCACAGATGAAAGGAAGAAAACTGAAAGCCCACTACACAGGTATGACAGCCTGTCCGATTGCGACAGAGTACGGCGAGGCAATCATGGCTGAGTTTGACTATAGTCTGAAGCCGAAAGAAACGCTGCCGTTTAATCAAGCGAGAAACAGTAAATTTCTTTATTTATTCAAGAAACGGTTATTACCTATCATGTACTGGTATGGCATGTTAAAAGGCCGCAGCTGAACTCAATTAACGCTAAAAAACACTCGAGCATTAGTGCTCGAGTGTTTTAATAATGAAATTACTTCATTACAGCTGACGATCCCAGTGACGCTGCACGACTAACTGGTTCAAGTACTCAGCAGGTGTACTTACTTCTATGATACCCGGCTGACCTTTCTTAACAGAAGTTGTGTCAATTAACGGTGCCACTCTATCGGTAAAACCGATAGTTTTATAATGACGATTCGCTGCTTCAATATAGTCTTTCAATGGTGGAGCAAGTGGTGACACTGCATCAAGTACAAGCAGCCCATCAAACAACGTGGAGTGCACCGTCTCAAATGTTTCAGTGACTTTAACGCCTTCTGACAGTTTCAGCGGACGGTCAGCGATCAACTTATAGTTCACTTTATTCGCTGCGAACTCTTTAATAAATGTTTCAATCTGCACGACATCTGTATTTTCTGTCACAACGACTGCAACTGACAGCGTATCTAATTTCTTAATCGTATTTTCCATGCTGACAGCAGGAGATGCTTTATCAGATTTCACTTCTTCATCAGCAGCCGGCACTTCAGCACCGACGCGAATCGCTACTTCTTCAGCCAGCTTCTTATCTACTTTGTTCAAATTGTTGACGGCGTTTTGTTTAACAAAATCCAGCTTACATTTACCAATTTCAAAACTGAAGCCATCTATCATATGCTGACGTTCTGGTTCGGTCAAACTGTTCAAGAACATCTTCGCCTGTGAATAAAAGTCTGTAAAGCTGTCACTTCTCGCACGTACTTTATGCGCGTCAATGCGTTCATGGTAGCTCTCAAATCCTCCTTCTTCAACGGGCGTCGTATGTGGATTATTATTGTTGATTCCATTATTATGATAACTTGTCATGCCTCTATGAATCTGATGCTGGTGCAGCCCGTCACGCTGGTTGTTCGCAAATGGACAAATCGGTGCATTAATCGGCATCTGGTGGAAGTTCGGACCTCCGAGACGTAAAATCTGCGTATCAGTATAAGAGAACAGACGTCCTTGTAATAATGGATCGTTACTGAAGTCAATACCTGGTACAACGTGCGCCGGACTGAACATAACCTGCTCCGTTTCAGCAAATACGTTATCGACGTTACGGTTTAACGTCAACTTACCGACACGCTGCACCGGCACTTCTTCCTCCGGCCAGATCTTTGTCGGGTCAAGAATATCAAAGTCAAAATTGAACTCGTCTTCTTCAGCAATCAGCTGGACACCAAACTCCCATTCAGGATAGTCACCTTTTTCGATTGCTTCATATAAATCTTCACGGTTAAAGTCGATATTTTTACCGGCAATAATCTGTGCTTCATCCCATACTAAAGAATGCGTCCCTAATAACGGTTTCCAGTGAAATTTCACGAAATGTGATTTGCCTTCTTTATTGACGAAACGGAATGTATTAACGCCGAACCCTTCCATTGTCCGGAAACTTTTCGGAAGTGCCCGGTCGCTCATCGTCCACATCGCCATATGCGTAGCTTCCGGATTCTGGGCAAAGAAATCCCAGAATGTATCATGAGCCGTACCCGCCTGCGGAATTTCGTTATGAGGCTCTGGTTTAGCTGCATGGATTAAATCAGGGAACTTGATTGCGTCCTGAATAAAGAAGACAGGAATGTTATTGCCCACTAAATCATAGTTTCCTTCTTCAGTGTAAAATTTCGTTGCGAAACCTCGTACGTCGCGTACTGTTTCAGGGGAGCCTTTAGATCCCGCTACTGTAGAGAAACGAACAAAGACCGGTGTTTTTTTAGTTGTATCATTCAAAAATTTAGCTTTTGTATATTTTTCAAGTGATTCATATAATTCAAATTCACCATGTGCACCAAAGCCACGTGCGTGGACAATTCTTTCCGGAATACGCTCATGATCGAAATGCGTCATTTTTTCTCTGAAATGAAAATCTTCTAATAAAGTGGGACCACGTTCTCCTGCTTTCAACGAGAATTCATCTTCTGCCATTTTAAGCCCTTGATTAGTCGTTAAGGCGGCATCTTGAGTCGTATCAACTGTTACTGATTCTAACTGTCTATCTTTGTCATTAGTCATTAGTAATGTTCTCCTTCGATTATTAGTTTTTTAGTTTCATTTCATATCTTTAAAAGTCTACTTCATTTCTACCCTTTAGCCGAAATGAAAAACATGACGCAATGCTCTTTTTTAATTGGCTGTTGTCTGCTATAATTATATTAAATGAATACCTGAGACTTATGTCGAAGGGGAGTAGCTCATAAGGAACATCACCTTGTATCATTCCGTCATTACGAAGCATCTGCTTCCGGGATTATAGAACTTACGTTCAGCGAGACCTTTGCCAATCTTTTTTGGCATGGGTCTTTTTATGTTCATTAATCAATGAATAAGGAGTGTTACTATGGATCCGAGTATTATTATTTCCTACGCATGGGTCATTTTAGTTCTAGTATTACTTGAAGGGCTGCTGGCAGCAGACAACGCTATCGTTATGGCAGTGATGGTCAAACACCTGCCGGAAAAAGAGCGTAAGCGCGCATTGTTCTACGGCTTAGTCGGCGCCTTCATCTTCAGGCTGGCTTCACTATTTATGATCACACTACTCGTGCACATCTGGCAGGTTCAGGCATTGGGTGCAGCGTACCTGCTGTTTATGTCAGTTAAAAACTTATACGCCTACTTCAGAAAAAAGCATCATCCTGATGACGTCCATACACCGGACATCGCAGAAGAACAGGAATTACCGAAAGGCAGCGGCTTCTGGCTGACCGTGCTGAAAGTAGAACTGGCTGACATTGCTTTTGCTATCGATTCAATGCTTGCTGCTATCGCCATTGCGGTCACACTGCCGGAAATCGGCGGCCAGATCGGCGGCATTAATGCCGGTCAGTTTGCTGTCATGTTTGTCGGTGGTATGCTCGGCGTCATCTTAATGCGTTTTGCAGCCACTTACTTCGTCAAAGTGCTGGAACAGTATCCTGGTCTTGAGGCAGCGGCTTTTGCTATTGTCGGCTGGATTGGTATTAAATTAGTTGTACTTGTACTCGCTCATGACAAAATCCACATCTTACCTCATGCATTTCCGCATTCATGGCAGTGGCAGGTCATCTTCTGGGCTGTGCTGCTCGGTATACTGGCAGTCGGTATTATCACAAGCAGACGCCATAAAACGTTATCTTAAGTCATCTTCTACTCTTCATTAAAATTTTCTATATCAAAAACCGGACGCGTTATCCCGTCCGGTTTTTGATGTTTGATTGTGTAGTCATGTTAATGTAATAAAATATTTGTCTGTTTCATCATCATAGACGATGTCCAGTCCTGCAATTTGCTGGTTCATTGGAACGGGTGTGAGCGGCTGCTTTGAATCTGTCATAATTAATGCACGGATGAACGGATAATGATGTTCAAAAGATAGACTATAGCTGGCGTTCGGTTCATCGAGCACGCGCCGTATCGGCTTTATGATCTCGTTATCAATGTTCGAAGAATCTGCAAGTTCAGGGTCTAAATATTGGAACACTCGACTTCTGTCGCCGCTTAAGCTCGCTTGTATGACGTCTTCAACTAACGCTTCTACTCTATCTTTATTCATTCTTTATCTCCTCCCGCTCCATTAATCGTCGCTCACATGAAATTCTATACATATCATGCCTTAACTTTATTATTTCATCGTCTTCGAGCGGCTTGAGATGCGCCCCTGTCTGCAAAACATCAAAATAAGGAATGACTTCATCAGTTCGCTCTTCAAGGTGAACCGTACCAATCTGTTCAATCACTGCATCTCTTCTAATGCGCTCGATGGAAGCAGGTTTGTCGTAATATTCTGCAAATAATAATATATCGTTACCAATATATTTCACGTGAAACCTGACATAATCGTGCTGTTCAGTTGCAAAGTAATGCAGGTTACTGTATTTCCTGTTGCTGCGATAAGTAATCAATGGGAAATGAAGAAAAAATTTGCCGAGGTGACGATGAAAATGTTCTGTCTGTAATATTTTACGCCAGAGGTTCAGCTTGACCTGCCAATCTAGTTCTTCTTTCAGTGCTACTGCATAAGTTCCTAAATTTACTATTGAATCTGCTTTAACCCATGGGAAATAGGGAAAGGTTACAAAGACAAGATTAACTGCTCCCTTTTTTCCAGTGAAATGAAGCGAGAGACCTTTTATCGACACAGTCCAGGCAGGATACTTAGTGCTGGGCGGCGCATCAGAGAGTCTGACGAATGCATGCGTCATATCACCTAATAACTTTCTGCCAGCGTCATTGAGCTGAACTGCTGCCCGGTAGCTGCGCCCTCTTGCATGAGCTCTTTTTTTACCTTTATCTGTAACGCCGAGCCGTTCTATCGACCGGATGACGTTGAATGCCTTATTTTCCATTTGACAGTCCTCCCCTGCTACAAAGTTATACCCGTTCAACAGCTAAAACATCAATATTAAAAATATTTTATTATTTCCAGCAATAGAGTAAAATTTAACTAAAAGCTTACGGATGAGCCTCAGAAAGGAATACACTATGACATTGAGCAACAAACCTTTTCACAAAACACGGCAACTTCTCATCGATGTCATGAGCGATTTACTGCGCGTTGCGTCGATTGAAGACATTACTATTAAAGTACTGGTTCAGCAGGCAGGCATCACACGTTCTACTTTCTATACATATTATCAAGATAAATATGCACTGTTCGAAGATTTAATTGATCAATGCACCCGCCAGATTTACTATGCTCTTAGATATGTACCCGCTCGTGTCACACCTTCCCAAGTCAGAAAAAGTCTATATGATAATATATGGCAAGTGCTTTTTACATTGTACAGCAATAAGCATATCTTTACTCAGATCGGCCCCGACATACGCACTCGTATGCTTGAAAAGGAAATTCACGCATTTAAGCCTGTGTTATTGCAGCAATTGAACCATTTGGACATCGACCCTAAGATGAATAAAGACATCTTCGCCGCTTTCTATTTATCAGGTATCATTTCCGCCTATCAGCACTGGATCACCACTGATTATGCCATGCCTATTGAAGAATTATGCGAACAGCTCACTAACTTATCGATGACTTTCTATACAGAATACTTAACTAAGGAGTGATTTCTATGTCTAAAACAGCAGTTATTTCTGGAGGAAGCGGTCTTGTAGGACGAGCGCTCACTGAAAAGCTCATTGCTCATCATTTTCATGTCGTCATCCTGTCACGTTCCAATCATCCCAATGAAGCACACATCTCCTATATCAACTGGTCGAAAGACGGCTGGACGCAGCAGATGCCAAAAGCAGATTTGATCATCAATTTAGCCGGTGCTTCGTTAAGTAAACGCTGGACAAAGACATACAAAAAAGATATTTTAAAAAGCCGGCTCGAATCTACAAAAAAACTGCACGATTATCTTGAGCAGTCAGGTGACAAGCCTTACTTTATCAATGCGAGTGCTGTCGGCTATTATCCGACAGCAAAGCGGCTGACATTCACAGAGAAAGATGTCTTCACTCCTCATAACTTCCTGTCAGATGTTGTCTGTCAGTGGGAAGAAGAAGCTTGCCAAATTAAAGCGCTCGGCATCGATACGGCAAGATGCCGCTTTGGTGTCATTTTGTCACAGCAAGGCGGTGCGCTGCCGGTCATGGCGAAACCTTATCAATTCGGTGCAGGAGGCCGGATTGCTGACGGCAGACAAGTGTTGTCATGGATTCATATTGACGACTTGACAGAGGGCATACTCTATAGTTACAACGCGCGGTTAACGGGGATACTCAACTTCACTGCACCGAATCCTGTGACTCAAAACGAATTCGGTCGTGAACTCGGCAAAGCGCTGCACCGGCCGCATTGGACAATCGTTCCTAAACCTGTCATGAACGCTATTCTCGGCGACCAGGCAGTCATGGTCACTGAAGGACAGCGTGTACTGCCGGCAAGATTACTGGCGTCAGGATTTACGTTTAAATATCCTGATATTCAGTCAGCGCTGCAGGAGGTTTATTCACAATGACAGCTGAACGTCAGCAGCTGGAAAAATACTGGCGGGAAGAAAAATACACCGTCATGTATCACAGTCAGAAAAGTTACGAAGCCATACGGACGCTCTTAAAAGGTCAACCGAGCTACGAGGCGCTGGATGCTATGATCAAAGCAGCAAAAAATATAACACCGACGCCTGGCTCCAAAATGAACGCTTATCAGCATGTCTGGGGTTACTTTAAACGTCAGGCATCTTCTGAAGAGAAAGCGAAGGCGCTGCAACTGATGGAAGACCTTGAACGATGTGAGCAGGAACTTAAGGAACACTTGTCTACACTCGCACAAAAATATGCTGTCCAGTATTTACTGGACAGCACATTACTTAAAGATAACGCTTGATCAATTCTTCTACTTCGTGTTTCCAGAAGAATCGTTCGAGCTTATTTTTATGGACGACCTGCAGGAGGTCGTTTGTCAGCCAGAGTGACAATACATGCGGCGGTACACCCATGTCATATATTTCTCTCGCTGTGACAAATGCTTCCCGATGTGACATACTACTTTCTTTCCTCCTAGAGATATAATATCCTATGTCTTGACGCGCGCAGCTTCTATTTTACTGCTGTTTCAAATCAACTGATGCCGGGCCGTGCAGCACTTTACCGTCACAGTCAAACCGTGAACCATGACAGGCACAGTCCCATGTTTTTTCACCGTTATTAAAACTTAGCACACAGCCCATATGTGTACAGAACGGACTAACAGCATGTTCTGTACCTTCGTCATCTTTATATACAGCTTCAAAGCGGCCGTCATGCAGAAAGATTCCTGCTTCATCTTCTTTAAGTGCTTCTCGGTCTGTCCGGTAGTCTTTAATCGCTTTACCCTGTCCTCTTATCGCATTAACTGCCTTTTTAGCGGTAGCCTTCGCTTGACTGCCGATTGTATCAATTCTTCCCGGCTGCAGCAGCTCTTCATATTTGTTCGGCTGACCCATTAATAAATCACGCAGCACGACACTCCCGACTGCAGAAGTTGCAATGCCGAACTTATTGAAGCCTGTAATAATAAAAATATGGTCATCGCTTTTACTGTAGCGGCCGATCAACGGCATTTTGTCCTGCGTCATCATATCTTGCGCTGACCACTGATCAGCAATATCATGTGCGTTAAAGAGGTGTTCAGCATCATAAGCCAGTCGCTCATAACATAGTTTGACGTCATCCTTAGCACCTGCCACATGGTTTTCACCACCGATTAATAAGCCGATACCATCTTCTGTTATATAATGGCGCAATGAACGCTCCGGCATATCAGCGACCTGGAACATGGCATAAGGGATTGGCGTATAATCTTTGGCGGCTACAATGTAAGAGCGCTCAATCTCAAGATGCAGCAGTAAATTATGCTTTAGGTTGGCAATCGGATAATGCGTAGCACAGATCAACTGATTGAATGCCACTTCCATACCATTTTCAGTTTCAACCGTATTGCCGTCTATTTTTTTGACCATCGTTTCTTCATAAAATGTGACACCGAGTTCTACACAGACATCGACCATAGCAGCAAGAAACTTCAATGGATGAAACTGCGCCTGATCAAACATCTCAAGGCCCATCGTCGTTTCAAATGGCAGACCCATATCTTTTTCGTGCAGCGTCCCGTTGATACCGAGCTGCTGATAAGCTTTGTATTCTTTTTTTATTTTCTTTTCACTCTCACCGATAGTGACTTGAATACTTGATAACGTCTCCATATCACAGTCGATATCATACTGATCCGCTAAATTTCTAAGAATTTCAATGCCGTCACACTGTGATTCGTAAAATAACCGCGCTTCTTTTTCACCGCGCTGTTTAATATAATCCTGATACTGCAGATGATGCTGCGCTGTAATTTTAGCTGTTGTTCCTGCTGTCGTCACTTGAGCAAGCCGCTGCCCTTCAAGCACGGTAACTTCCCGTCCTGCTTTAGCGAGTTGATAAGCAGCAAGAATACCCGCAATACCACCACCGACGACCAGTACATCTGCCTGTAAATCTTGAGAGAGTTGCGGGAACTGTGTAAAAGTCGATGATTTCGTCCAGTACGATACGTTTTCTTTTCTCACATCTTTTCCTCCTTGATTCTGTTTCTTAGCCTATACCCCTATTGAAGAAAGTTAGCAGAAAAAAAACGATTTTCCTCTAGCAGAAAATCGTTTTAAAAGTTTATTAGGCTGATAGTATTCCGGTTGTTATTTAAACTGTCTGTTTGAAATATGCTGTCTTAACGCTGTTGCTCCGTAAAAGGTTAAGCCGAGGTCATAAATATAGCGGTCATTACCTTCCAGTGTATTATGATAAGTAAGATAACATTTATCTGACAAATGATTGAAATGAGAAATAAATAATTCTTCCGACACATTAGAGAATTGATTGACAGTAAGTGTCTTCAACTGTTCCAGAGATAATTGATTCGATTGATGAAGGTTGATCGTCTGAAGAATAAAAATCAGCAGTTCTCTATTTAATTCCATATTATCACCTCATAGGTACAGCTACTAAAATATTTTAATGAATTATACATATATTTAATAATGATATCAACTATAAACTCTTCTAACTTCTGCTACTTGTTAAACTTGACGGTTGTTTTTATCATTGTTAATATAAATACAATTCTAATAAAAGAGGTATTGATCAATGATTAAGTCATTATGCACTCAGCTTAATAAAGGTTGGCAGCTGTCATAATGCTTATATTTATGCCCGTCATAGATATAAGTCATCTATGACGGCTTCTTGATTATAGCGGCCGGAAGCTTTAACTGCCCGGCCTCTTTTTTGTCTATTACTGGACCCGGGCAGCAATGCCGGGGTCTTTTTTGTTGGAACAATCATTCAAGAAAAGAGGTAGGACAATGGAAACACAATCGCAATGGAGTTCTAAGTTAGGATTTATTCTGGCAAGTGCCGGGTCAGCAATCGGACTCGGTGCGATGTGGAAATTCCCGTACGTCATGGCTGACAACGGTGGTGCTGCCTTCTTATTTATCTTTATTCTATTTACTATGCTGATCGGCTTCCCTCTGCTACTGTCAGAATTCGTCATCGGCCGGCAAAGTCAGACGTACAGCACAAGAAGCTTCAGCAAGCTGACCGGTAAGAAATATCACGACTTGATCGGTCATCTCGGCAATATCGGCGTATTTATTCTGCTTAGTTTTTACAGCGTTATCGGCGGCTGGATTTTACTTTATATGATCCGGACCATCTATGTGCTTGTAGCGGGAAGTACTCAGCATGATTATGAGGGCTTGTTCGGCAGTTTGATCAGTAATCCGTTCTATGCACTCGGTGGCCAGGCATTATTTATCGTATTGACGGCAGTTATTGTCGCCAACGGTATCCAGAACGGCATCGAGCGCGCTTCAAAAATTATGATGCCGCTGTTGTTCATCGCTTTTATCATTATCATCATCCGTTCACTTACATTGGACAATGCAATGGCTGGTGTCAGTTACTTTTTAAAACCTGACTTTGGCAAGCTGTCTGCTGACAGCATACTGTTCGCGCTCGGTCAGTCATTCTTTTCGTTGTCTGTCGGATTCGGCGGCATGCTGACTTATGCATCATATCTTGACCGCAAGACGGATCTCACGCAGTCCGGGGTGTCTGTTGTACTGCTGAACCTGGTCATCACTATTCTTGCAGGACTTGCGATATTTCCGGCCACTGCATCACTCGGAATTGAAGCGGCGCAAGGTCCAGGTCTGTTATTCATTGTGCTGCCTTATGTCTTTGACCAGCTGCCGCTCGGTCAGTTGTTCTATTTGATCTTTTTACTGCTGTTTTTCTTTGCAACGATTACTTCTTCTATTTCGCTGCTCGAAATTAATGTCGCAAACATGACAAAGAATAATAATAATAAGCGTGTGAAGGCTGTCGTGTTACTTGCTATCGGACTTTTTGTACTAGGCATTCCGTCAACTTTATCGTCCGGACTCCTTGGCGACGTCAAATTCCTTGCCGGTACATTTTTCGATAACATGGATTACTTAGTGTCAAACATTATGCTGCCGCTCGGTGCTTTCTTATTCTCCATATTTACAGGTTATCTGCTCGATCAACGACTATCGCATCAGCAGCTTGTTACAAAGCCCTATCAGGAGCCGCTGTTTAAGCTCTGGATCTTCCTGCTGAAGTTTGTTATACCGCTCGTCATTATCGGTGTTTTTCTATCCTTGATTCTGAAGTAAATGAAATTGTCAGAAATCTCCAAGCTCTTCTCACTGGTATAATATAAAGAAAACAGTTGAGGTAATATTTATGAAATCTACCGTTCTTAAGTACATGATTACTGTCATAGGTTCTCTCATAATTGCTATCAGTTTTAATGTTTTTCTGCTGCCGCATGGTGTATTAAGCAGTGGTATCAGCGGACTTGCACTGCTGTTTCATATTCTGTTCAATATTGACACCGGATTGCTCAACATTCTGCTCAATTTACCGCTGCTAATACTCGGCTATATGAAGCTGCAGAAATCAATGATGTGGAATACGATCTTCTGCGTCATCATGGTCTCGGTATTTCTGTCGATTGTTCCTGTCATCCAGGTGTCCGACAATCCACTGCTTGATGTCGTATTCGGCGGTGTTATTCTCGGCATCGGCATCGGCATTATACTGAAGTTCTCCGGGACAACCGGCGGTATGGATATTATCGCTATTCTCATCTCACAGCGCAGTAACGTACCGATCGGCTTAATACTAACGCTGCTGAACGGTATCATCGTCTTAAGTTCCGGCTATTTCTTCGACTGGGGAATCGCACTGCTGACACTGCTGTCCATCTATATTTCCGGGAAGACGATAGACACGATTTATACATCCCACATCAAGCTGACCGTCAACATTGTCACAACGCAAGGAGAGGCTATTAAAGCTGCCTTAATCGACAATATATATCGCGGTATGACAATCATGGATGCACACGGCGGTTATTCGAACGAACCGCGCCAGATCATTATGATGGTGCTGACACGCTATGAACTGAAAGATGTTATACAGATCTGTAAAGCGATTGATGGCGACAGCTTCATTCACGTATATGAAACGACAGAAGTCCATGGGAACTTTGCACATAACCATCCATAAAGCTGATCAGGAGTCTGAAACAGCCATCTTCTTGTTTAATCTATGAAGACAGCTGTCCAGACTCCTGTTTTATTAATATTTTTCACTTTAAGAAGCTTCAAACAGGGAATAGAGTTACAAAAGGAGTGTGACAATGATGGAACTTAATGAACTGATGAACAGAAAATGGCCGCAGCAAGAGATTAAGGCTTATTTCGATAGTCTGGAACCTATCTCTACCCATATGATATACGGCTTATGGCGCGGCGAAGAAGTGAATACGCCGCATCCAATGACCAGCTTACTCAAGAAAGCGAACTGGTACGGAAAATACTTCGAAGATGACAATAATGTCACACCAATCGTCATGCAGGATAAAAGCGGCGAACTATTCGCAGCAAATCCCGGTCTGTTATCACTGAAAGCACCGCTCAAACTCGTTAAACTGCTGCCTAAAAGTTTTTTTGACGTCGGTGTCACTCTGATCAAGCCGCTGTTTAAAACAAAGTCGTCAAAAGCGCGGCTGCGGATGATGGATTACAATGGTACTCCGACCGCTGCAATGATTTATGACCAGAAGCCGTTGATTGATTATTTGAAGAAAATTGATGACAACACGCTTCTCGGGATGGTCGATGAGACAACAATTTCAAAACATCAGACGCATTACTTCATTTTAATACGCGACGACTCAAACTGGCGGCCGTTTTAACTTGCTCATTGCGCTGGTAGTTTTACACCACATCTCGGTGCTATCGTATCGTTCAGCCATTTATCGTAGAGCAGCGACCGATAAAGCGCGTATACCTCTTCTCCATAAACTTTCATATCACCATACACATAAAATGGTGGTATTTTGTTGTTATTGAACTTGCTGTAATTATTATGAATCATGTCTGTCAGACGGACAAGGTCGTTTCTAAAAGCATCATTTCTGTTACCTCCTCTGCGCTGATGTTCAATATCACAAGCGTGCAGAAAATGAAGCGCATCCGCTAAGTAAGGATGACCGTCATTATAAATATGCTTCACAATCGGATGTGATAAATAACGTGTGTTGCCCTCTATAATTCCAAGCTCTGCCAGACAGACACGAATGATCTGGTACAGTTCAAGCACTTGTTTGGAAAGCCGTCTATTATCGAGATATAAAGCTGATTGTTCATGGCTTTCGAATGGTCTGAAAATCTGCATGGATTCACCTGCTTCCTTATAATTCGGTATGTTTAATGTATGCTCCAGCCTATTCAATACCCTTAATTAACAGCGATAAAAAGTGTTTAAGGCAATTAATGGTCTGCACTGCAATATAGTTGTATTTGCCTGTTAACTCTAGTAGGCTGAGTGTAATCACATATGGAGGTGCTGTAATGTCAGAACAATTATCACACGAAGAAAAAAGAGAACGTCTATACGAACTTATTAAGAAAAATGATGTGGCGATGATGACAACATTATCAAACGATAAGTTGGTGTCACGTCCTATGAGTTATCAGGAAGCTGAAGAAGACGGCAACTTGTGGTTTATCACGATGCGCGATACAGAGAAAGCTGATGAGCTGCTTGCAGATCCGAGAGTGAACATTGCATTCTCTAAAGAAGGGTATATTTCCATTTCAGGAACTGCACGATTAGTAGATGACTTAGAACTGAAGAAAAAATACTGGAACAAAGCGATGGATGCGTTCCTTAACACAACTTATGATGATCCAAATGTCGTCCTTATCAAAGTCGAAGCAGATTCAGCTGAGTACTGGGGAACAGACCAGAAAGCTAAAACATTTGTTGAAGGCCTTAAACGATTAGTCAGCACGGACAGAACGAATGATTCAGAAACGAACCAGACATTAGATCTATAATATAAACGCCCTTGCTGCTAACCAGCAGGGGCGTTTATTTAATAGCTCTGATGAAAGGCTGTAATAAGTTCAACGAGCTGTTCTGGACATGTCTCCGGCAGCCAGTGTCCTTCGTCTTCTATTATATGATGCTGGAAGGAACCGTTGACATAATGACCGGAGCGGACCATCTGTTCAGTTGTCAGTGCAGGGTCATTCTGACCGATAATGCCAAGCACCGGCATAGATACATTCGGCAGATTGAAAAGATGGCCGCTATTTTTCAAGCTGAAATTGCCGCGGTACCAGTTAAATCCCGCTGTCAGTCTACCCGGACGGGTCATATCATGCAGCCACTGCTGCTTCAATTCCTCTGACTCAACAGCCATTTTACGCAGTACAAAGTAGTTGCCTGCACTGAATACCTTTTCAGCAAGGCCCCGCTGCAGAAACAGTCCGACGTATGAGCCTTTAAAGAGCTGCTTAATCGTTCCGCGTCTGAAATAAGCTTTCGGATGACCGACACTCAGCGCTGTATAACTTTCTACTATCGTCGGGTAATGCGCCGCTAAATACCAGCCGAGTATCGCTCCCCAGTCATGGCCGACAACTTTTATTTTCCGGATGTCGAGCGCTAACAGCAAGTCGAACAGATCTTTAGCCGATAAAGCGACGCTGTAATTTTCAGCGTCCCCTGCCAGCGCTGTATCTCCGTAGCCTCTTAAGTCAGGGGCAATCACCCGGTATCCCCGGCCAGTTAACAGCGGTATCATTCTATGCCATAATTTGTTTGAATCTGGAAAACCATGAAGCAGCAATATCGGTATGCCCGCTCCTTCGTCAATTACATGATAACTAATGCCGTTAAGTTCAATAGTGACAATATTCATCATTATCCGCCCTTTCTAAAATTTAATATTTCGTCCTTTCCACTTTACTTCCTTCCGTACATATGTAGCAAAAGCTGAACGTATAAAAACATAAATGAAAAATAAGAAAGCTGCTGGAAACAATAAGGCCGTTAACTTAGTGAAGTTTCCTGTCCTTCTTGAAATTATATAAAAATAACTCGAATAAATTAAATAACTCAAAACTGCTATAATTAGATTAAACGGCTGCGTCACTAATCCCCATAGTACAAACAACGGCAGTATAACAGTGCCCATCATCCACCCTACAATAAAGGACATAACAAGCGGCTGGGTCTCAGCAGCTCCTGTCGCGAAGTGCTTGGCCCACCCTGTAACCATCGACTTTATGCCGTGCGGATACATGCGAAAGTTCAATGTATCTTTACCGAGCAGCAATGTCACTGCCAGCTGATGCTGATGAAAATTAGCCGCAAGACCAAACCCTTCAATCATGTTACCAGCTGCTGCTTTATGACCACCTGTCTTAATATAATCTTCTTTCGAGCATATAATAAAAGGACCGAATGCACCTGGAGTTCGTTGTGGTCTGACAGCAGAAAAGATATTCATGCCGGCGATTGTCAGTATATTAAATATCACCGAGAGCTGTTCATACCATGCAGTCGTCATATGATACGGCTGTATAGTCAGCAGCCCCTCTTTGTAAGTCGATATGATCCTCGTCAGTGCAGTACGCTCACTAAACCATGTGTCTGCATCCATAAACGCGAGCAGTTCGCCTTGTGCATGCCGCGCACCTTCGTAACACGCGGCAGTCTTCCCTTTCCAATCAGAGACGTTGTTGAACTGGATAACATAAGCACCGTGCTGTGAAGCAATACGAGCTGTATCATCTGTTGAACCATCATCCACAACGATCACCTCTGCTGCCATCGTCTGCTGCTGAATAGAAGTCAGCAGACGCGGCAGATTATCTGCTTCATCTCTTGCCGGGATAATGATAGTGACGGACGGCAGATTATTGCTTTCTTTTCTGCTGACAACAGGGTGATGCACATACATTAAATAGCCGCATATCAAAGAGCTAAGTGTCAGTACGATGAATAGTATCGTCATTGCTTTTCGCGCTCTGCTATCATTCTACCGACCTGCTGACCGCTAAGTGTGACCATCGGCATGCCGCCTCCCGGGTTAACAGTCCCACCGGCAAAGTATAAGTTCTGAAAGTAGTCGCTATGCTTCGGATGCTTGAAACCATTATTCTTCCTGCGGTCAGATAGCGTCCCGTAGATGGCGCCACGGTCAGAGCCGTAAGTCCGTTCAATATCGGCAGGCAGCCATAAGTCCTCAGTGATGATGTGCTGTCTGAGGTCTGTGAGGCCCATCTTCTCAAGCTTGATCAATACACGTTCCCGTAACTGTGCGTAATCCTGTGCAGTAAAGTCCTTGTCCTGCAGATGTGGAATATGCGGCAGGATTTTAATGTTTTCATGTCCTGCTGGTGCTTGTGACGGATCGGTCTTATTTGTGTTCACCAAATAGATCGTCGGATCATCCGGCAGTACTTTGTCGTGAAAGACCTGACTATAATTGCGCTTTGAATCATTTGAGAAGAAGAAGTTATGGTGGGCCAGCTGCGGATATTCTTTATTGACACCGATGTGCATGACCAGCCCGGAACTCGTCGGTTCAAACTTTTTCTTCAGCTTATTGATATGTTTAGGCGGGTTGTCCAGCAGCCGTTCATATAACGGAATAACTTCCATATTGGATACAAAATAGTCAGCCGTCACTACAGAACCGTCACTTAATACAATCGAGTCAATAGCGTCTTCGCGTTGGTTCATATGAACGACTTCAATGCCTGTATGAATCTCAACTCCGATTTCACGGGCCAGCTGTGTTATAGCTAGTGCTAGTTTATGCATACCGCCTGGAACGTACCACGCGCCTTGCTCATGCTGCATATGAATCATCATATTAAGTACAGCCGGTGCATCATAAGACGATGAACCGACATACTTGATGAAGTAACCGAGCATATCTCGGAATTCAGGATTACTGATGTAACGGTTGATCGCCTGCTGCATCGTGCTGAAGTAATCAAATCCCTTCAAAGCTGTCAGCGGCCCGTGATGTTTAATCAGCGGCAGTTTCTTATCAATACCGCGCGCAAAATAACTGTCCTGAGTCAATGCATCAATTTTGCCGGCATATTTCAAGAAGCGCTCGTAATCCTTCATGTCTTCAGCCGTTAAATACGGATTGTTGTCTGTCATGACATTTAAGTCACCGTATAAGTTATATGTATGGCCGGACGGGAAAAAAGCACGCCATTCCAGCGGGAGCCTGACGATGTTCACATAATCGGCCATATTCCTCCCGCTTTTTTGGAACAGTTCTTCAAATATGTAAGGCATGGTCAAAATAGAAGGACCAAGGTCAAAGCCAAAGCCATCCTGCTCAAGTCGGTTCAGTTTACCGCCGATATGGTCATTCTTTTCATAAAGCGCTACAGAGAATCCCTGCTGCACTAATGTCACAGCAGCCGAAATACCGCCGAGTCCTCCGCCGATGACTACTACTTTCTTCATAATGTTTCTCCTTTCTGCAGACCGGACAAATAAGTCACAGCTCGATTCCTGATCATCAGCTTGTTGGCTAATGACACTTTATTTCTGCATGTCAGGCAGTCATACTGATTCGCTCTTACTTCATCAAGTATCGCACGGTAAACCATAGCAGACAGCAGTAACGGTAGTTGTCCTTCTTTGTTGTAATATTTGATGGAATGATAGAACTTGTCATAAATGTCTTCAGCGTAGCATGCCAAGTATTCCCACATCTCGATAAATGCAGAGTTCGCTTTCCCCTCTTCAATCGCGCGTGCGCAGCCATACTTCTCTACTACTTCAACCGGAATATAAATACGCTGATGCTCTCTGTAGTCTTCACCGACATCACGGAGAATATTAGTGATCTGCATCGCAACACCGAGCTGCTCTGCCTCTTTCTTCATCGCCTCATTCGGATGACGAGCTAATATCGGCAGCAGCATTCGCCCTACTGAACCCGCAACTTTAACACTGTAATCTATTAAATCTGCCAATGTGTCGGGCTGACGGAAATTAATATCCTGCTCCTGACCGGCAAGCTGCCACGTGAACATTTCAAGGTCCAGCGAATAACGTGTATGGACGTCACGCAGCGCACGCCACATCGGATGATTAATCTCCGCACCTGCCGCGAAACGCTTCAAGTCTTCTTTTAAGCGGTTCAGTCCACTGATGCTTTGCTCGATGCTCTCTGCTTCATCGACGACATCGTCAGCAAACCGGCAGAAAGCATAGACTGCATAAACTGCATTCGCATCTTCAGCCGGCAGCTCTTTAAACGCATAGTAGAATGATTTAGAATGTTGTTTGATGACTTTTTGGCAATACTCATAATCTTTATTAAGTTTGTTGCGATCCATAGTGATCACTTCCTGTAATTTTTATCATCGAGCATCAGTTCTCCGGCCGCAATTTTTGAAGATAGCAGGACAATAGGCACTCCTGCCCCCGGGTGCGTACTGCTTCCTGTGAAGTACAAGTTCTCGCAGGACACCGCTTTACTCTGCGGCCGCAGATGATTGCTCTGGAATAGCGTCGGCTGAAGACCGAATGTTGCTCCGTTATAGGCATTGAAACGATGTTTGAAATCAACTGGTGTAACGCGTGTCTCCGTCACAATCTCTTCTCTTATATTTTCCATACCCGGCAGCTGCTCGAGTTTCGCCAGCATTTTTTCTCTGTAGTACTGCTCAGTCTCGTCGTTCCACTCATACTGCGCTGTCTTCAGCTCTGATATCGGCATCAATACATAGAGCCCATCTTTTCCCTCAGGTGCAAGTGTCGGATCTATTTTAGAGGCGATGTACATATAGAGCGACGGGTCTTCAAGTGGACTGCCGTCAAAGATTTGCTGAATATTACGGTCCAAGTCTTCTGAGAAGACAAAGTTGTGGACGTTTGTAATCTCTTCATATTTTTTAGCCATACCAAGGTACATGACAAAACATGAACACGAATAATCCATATTATCTATCTTTTTATCTGTATATTTCCCTTTTGCTGCCTCATCATTCACAAGATGTTTCACGGCATAAGGAAAGTCAGCATTGCACATGACATAATCTGCACTGATCATGCCGACAGGCGTTTTGACACCGACTGCCTGCCCATTATGAATAATAATTTCATCGACCGGCACGTTATAATGGATGACGCCTCCCAGTTCTTCAAATAATCTTGCCATCCCTGCAGCCATTGTATGCATGCCGCCTTTAATGAACCATATACCATACAGGAATTCTATCATCGGTATAATCGTATAAAGTGATGGACTTTTAGCAGGCGATACCCCGATGTAAAGCGTCTGGAAGCTGATAATGTCGCGCAGCCGTTTATCTTTGATGTAGCTATTCATCATATTTTCAGCGTTGCCGAGCGTTTTCAGCTTCAATCCTTGATTCAGCATGTTTATATTGTAAAAATCACGCTTATGTCTGAACGGCCGCTGCAGAAAGTGATTTTTCGCTATATTAAACCTGCCGTATAAGTCGCTGATATAGCGCAGGAATCCTTCTGCATCTTTCTCGTCGACGGCTTCAAACAAGGCTGTCAGCTGTACAAGGTCGTTCGATACATCCAGTTTTTCTTTTCCCTGCTTGAAATAGCCGCTGTACATCGGGCTCAGCTGCTGCATCGGAATATAATCGTCAGGGTTACGGCCGGCGAGCTCAAATATTTCTTTATATAAATCCGGCATCATGACGATGGTCGGTCCAAGGTCAAATGAGTAACCATCCCTTGATATACGATGCATCTTACCTCCTGGAAGTGCCTCTTTTTCAAAGATCTCCACTTCATATCCTGCATGCTGCAGCCGAATGGCACAGGCAAGTCCGGCAACGCCGGCTCCAATTACAATCACTCTAGTCATCTTCATTCTCCTCACTGTAAACCGCGCTGTTCCTGCCATGACAGTAACTCCGGACTGAACACAATCGGTCTCTCTTTTAACTCCTGTAAATTCCGTGCGTTAAGCATTGCTGCGATAATGGTCAACTGTTCTTTAAATGATTCAATATACTGGATTGCGCCTTCCACGCCCTGCTCCTCAATGAGCAGCAGCATTGTCCGTGACATACCGACCGCTTTTGCACCAAGTGCATAGCACTTGACGGCATCCAGCGGGTGACGGATACCGCCGCTTGCCAGCACATCAAAATCCGGAGAGGACCGTGCTTCCAGCAGCGAGACAACAGTCGACTGTCCCCAGCCTGTCAAGTAGGTCATCTCTTTTAAACTTCTGCGCTCGTTCTCGATATGAATGAAATCTGTGCCGCCACGTCCGCTGACATCAACAATGTTAACACCAATATGACGCAGCTGGCTGAACGTCTCCTGACTCATGCCGAATCCTACTTCTTTCACTATAACAGGAACTTCGACTTGTTTGACAATTTCTTCTATTGTGCTGAGCCAAGATGAAAATTGCCGATTCCCTTCCGGCATGATTAGTTCCTGCGGCGCGTTGACATGAATCTGGAGCGCATCAGCCTTAATCATCTCAACTGCTTTAAGTGCAAGCTCCACACTTACATCTGCTCCAACATTACTAAAAATAATTCCTTGTGGATTTTGTGCTCTGACGATTGTATATGACTCACTAAGCGTGTCGTCCTTCAAAGCAGCATGCATAGAACCGACAGCCATCGCAATATTTGTTTCACGTGCAACAATAGCTAATTTTTCATTGATTTTCCCGGCCCGGCTGCTTCCGCCAGTCATTGCATTGATATAGAGCGGATGGTCAAAAGTGAGGCTTCCGACCATAGAAGACAAGAAGACTTGATCGACATCAATGCACGGAATAGATTGATGGACAAAGCGCACATCATCAAAATCAGAGCTGGAAGCACCGGGATGGTCGATCGCCAGCTGTATATGCTCATTTTTGCGCTGTGCTCTTTTGCTCGTTTCAAAATTCATCTTGTCTCATCTCCTTGCCTTACATGATGTTGTTTTTTGTTATAAATTCTCTCAATTCTTGGTCTATTGTAACGCTGTGTAATGATGAAAGGCGCGTTACTTATAATGCCGAACAAAATGTTCAATAGAGCAGCCCATCTTGGATTCCAGAAGAAAAACAAGAGACCTGAAGTCATTGTAATCCAGTGCGTCAGTTCAGCACGCCGCATTTCAAGGAAGAATGTATTAAGAGTAGCAGCACGGTAGTCAGGAAGAACAGATTTATTATGACCACTTTTAATAACCAGTGTGCCATCCGGCAGTCTATGTTTCCAGGTTTTCACCTTGAATAGCGTCTGCCATAACTCACCGCCGCGCTCCCACCTGTAAGTTTTGAACAATTTCCTTGTGCTGAACAGTTTGACAGGGAGTTTACTCATAACAAATGAATTTCCTATATTAATAAGGCTCCATGCGGCAATATTACGAAGTACCAGCTGCTTCATCATCATACTTCCTTTCATTTATGCAATATTCCTCTATCATAACCTGTTATAGCTGGAATTTTTATTATTAACAGCTGCGTGAGCCTTTTACTCACTCATCAGTCATATGGATGTTAAACTAATAACATATTAAGATGATCGGAGGATATATCATGAGTAGTAATCAATGGAATTTTGACAATACTTATCTCACACTTCCTGATGACCTCTATACCCGTGAACAGCTTCATTTAGTCAGTAAGCCTGAAATTGTAGTAAAAAATATACAACTCGCACACGACCTCGGTCTTGACATAGCTATATTCGATTCACAAGAAATATTTGCAGGCAATTCACTGCCTGAAGGTGCTGAACCGATTGCTCAAGCTTATGCCGGGCACCAGTTCGGCCATTTCTCAATACTTGGAGACGGCCGGGCACTGCTGCTCGGTGAACATGTGACACCGGACAACGAGCGCTTTGATATCCAGCTGAAAGGCTCCGGTAGAACGCCTTACTCCAGAATGGGCGACGGACGTTCACCGCTTGCACCGATGCTGCGGGAGTACATTATTAGTGAAGCGATGCATGCCCTGGCTATCCCGACAACGAGAAGTCTCGCAGTGGCGACGACAGGCGAACAAGTCAGACGTGAAACGTCATTGCCAGGTGGTGTCCTGACGCGGGTCGCAGCGAGTCATATTCGTGTCGGCACATTTGAATATGCCGTCCGGCTGGAAGACAGCGAGGTTATTCAAGCACTGGCAGATTATACGATCAACCGCCATTATCCAGAACTCAATCGTGAAGAGAACAAATACCTCGCCCTGCTCGATAAAGTCATTGATCAGCAGGCAGCTTTAATTGCTAAATGGCAGGCAATCGGCTTTATTCATGGCGTGATGAATACAGACAATATGGCTATCAGCGGTGAAACAATCGATTACGGACCATGTGCTTTCATGGACGCCTTCAACCCGGGCACAGTATTCAGTTCTATCGATGTCCAGGGTCGCTATCAGTATCAGAATCAGCCGGCCATCGGACTATGGAACTTATCGCGCTTTGCCGAAACATTAGTCACCCTTATCGACCGTGATGAAGCAAAAGCGCTAGAACATGCTCAGCAGGCATTACAGCAGTATGAAAAACTCTATATGAACTATTATTTAACTGAGATGGGCCGCAAGCTTGGAATTCATTCTATAGCAGAAGATGATGATCAATTAGTCATCGACCTGCTGACGTTAATGGAAGAACATGAACTGGATTATACTGGTACATTGCGGACGCTCGCTGAGAATAAAGTTGAAAATATTACAATCCGTAACGAGCAGGCATTTACTGACTGGTATCAGCGCTGGCAGAAGCGGATCAGAACAGAAGACCGTCCTTATGAGCTGATGAAATCAGTTAACCCGGTCGTCATCCCTAGAAATCATCTTGTTGAAGAAGCATTGCAAGATGCGGCAGAACATAACGATTACACTCAATTCAATAAACTCGTTGAAGTCGTCACTGACCCTTATAACGAAGCACATGCTGAGAAATATTTATGTGGTCCTGAACCTGAAGAGCAAGTATTCCAGACATTCTGCGGAACATAACAATACCCCGGCCAAAGCCGGGGTATTTTTTGATAAATTCAGTATATCCTCATCCATTCAAATATTTCCTCATTTTATAAAGTCGAAACGGCGGCTGATTGATTACACCGGCAATTTCATAACCAACAGTTTTATACAGCTTCTGAGCACCATAGTTATTCTGCTTGACAGTGAGAGAGCAAATATTATGACCGTTAGCAGCGGCATAATCTTCTGCTGCTTTAAGCAGCAGTGTCCCTAACCCTACTCCTTGAAATTCAGGCAGTACAGCAATCATACTGATATGACACTCATTCCTCTCAGCTTCGTCCAACCGCAGCAGTGCTGTAATATGTTTAGGGTAATTAAATAACTGTGGAATAATTCGCAGCTTTTTCAGCCTCATAATATGCCATACAGTCATTAACGTCGTTCGTCTTAACATGTTAGCCGGCATCACAGTAACAGCACCTGCTGCCACGCCATTCTCTTCTGCCACCCATGTGTACTCATGACTGAAACGATTACCGGGCTGTTCATACAACTTCTGCATATATTTAATCAACTGAAGGCGGTCCGTAGTGCCGAACATAGCTTCACACATCTCACCGATTGCTAGATGGTTAAGGATCCCGGCTTGATCAGTAGGTTCAGCACGTTTGATAATCATCATATCTCTCCCTTTCAAGTACCTATGATTCAATTCAACACGAACGGGTAAATTGATATAGTTAGTAGTTTTTACCCATTTCTAATGATTATTAATGAAGGAGTGAAGAAAACATGGTTCAAATTAAGCGTGGAGACGACAAATTCTATATTGGTGACAAAGAAAGCCAGCCCCAAGGTGTCATGTCATTTCTTATTCAGGATAATGGAACAGTAGTGATTGATCACACTGAAGTCGACGGCAATTTGAAAGGTCAAGGCGTCGCTAAAGAACTCGTAGCTGCTGGTGTAAAAGAAGCGCGCGAGAAAAATTTAAAGATTATTCCTGAATGTCCGTATGCAAAGAAAGTGTTAGAAGAAAATCCGGATTACAAGGATTTAATCGTAGCAGAATAACAATGAGCTGGCCTGTAGGTCAGCTTTTTATATTGGGAAAGAAAGCGTTTTCTCTTGAACTTCTACTGATTACTTATACAATTGAATAAAGGAGATGACAAGATGACAGAAATTACGAGGAATTATTTAAAACAGCTCGATGCAAAAGACGGGCTCGCTAAGTTCAGAGATGAATTTTATTTGACGGATGATGTCATTTATTTTAACGGAAACTCACTTGGTTTAATGAGCAAGCGTGCCGAGTCTTCACTTTATGAAGTGATGGAGACGTGGAAACAGTACGGTATAGACGGCTGGATGAAAGGAAAACGGCCGTGGTTTTACTTTAACGATGAACTGGCTGAACTGATGACACCGCTTGTTGGTGCTGCGCCCGAAGAAATATGTGTGACCGGCTCAACGACAACGAATATTCATCAGATGATTTCAACGCTTTATCAGCCGACAGAAGATCGCTACAAAATTTTAGCGGATGAGTTAAATTTTCCTTCTGATATTTATGCACTGAAATCTCAGCTGCGGTTGAAAGGATTTGATGACACTGCTTTAGTTCAAGTCCGATCAAAAGACGGCCAGACATTGTTGACAGAAGATATTGTGGCTCAGATGACAGACGATGTCGCTCTTATCCTGCTGCCGAGCGTGCTCTACCGGAGCGGCCAGATACTTGATATGAAACAGCTGACTACTGCAGCACATAAGCGTGGTATTATTATCGGTTTTGACTTATGCCATTCAATCGGTTCTGTCCCTCATGAACTCAGTAAATGGGACGTTGATTTCGCGGTCTGGTGCACGTATAAACATTTAAACGGCGGCCCTGGCAGCGTCGGCGGTTTATATTTAAACAATAAGCATCACAACCATGCACCGGGCCTTGCGGGCTGGTTCGGTTCTGATAAGAACAAGCAGTTTGATATGGAGCATGTTTTCGAGAAAGCAATTGACGCCAGCGCCTATCAGATCGGCACGCCTCATATGCTGAGTGCCGCACCGCTGATCGGCGCACTTGAAATGATGACTGAAGCAGGAATTGATGCCGTACATGCTAAGTCTCTGCTTATGACCGATTTATTGATAGAGCTTGTGACTGAACATTTAGTGCCGTTCGGCTTTGTTATTACTACACCACTTGACCATAATATGCGCGGCGGCCATCTTTATATTGAGCATGAGGAAGCAGCACGTATTACAAAAGCAATGAAAGCAGCAGGTGTAATCCCTGATTTCCGTGCACCAAAAGGTATTAGAATGTCCCCTGTTGCTTTATATAATACTTTTACGGAACTGTATGATGCAGTGATGATTATCAAGACGATTATGACTGAGGAGAAATATAAGGAATTCGAAAATGAAAGAGAGGTCGTCGCATAATGAGCTGGATTGATATCTCGCAGCCGCTGACGAATCATATCGCCCACTGGCCAGAAGACCAGCCTTTTATTTATGAGACAACAGTGACAAAGGCCAATTCCGGTTCTGTGAACATCGGCCGCATTACAACGAGCACTCATATAGGAACACACGTCGATGCACCTTTTCATTATGATACAGCCGGCCGACGAATTCTTGACTTAGACATCAACCGTTATATCGGTGACTGCACCGTCATTGACTTGAGTGGCTATGATGCCATTTCAGCAGCAGCCCTTCAATCACAGCTGACTGAACGAGTGGAACGTGTATTGATCAAAACATCACTTCCTAACAATCCGGAACATTTCCCGGAAAATGTTCCTGGTGTCACTCGGGACGGGGCTGAATATTTGAATTCCCTCGGTGTTAAACTCATCGGTGTCGATACACCTTCAGTTGATGATATTTCAAGTAAAGCTTTAGAAGGTCATCATGCGCTTTATGAGCATGATATATATATTCTTGAAAATGTTATGCTGGACAACGTCACGCCCGGCAACTATGAATTGATCGCCCTGCCTCTTGCTTTAAAAGACGCTGATGGCAGTCCTGTCCGTGCAGTCATCCGACCAAAAGGAGTGGTGTCATGACCAAGCAGCATCAAGTATTTGAAGATGAGCCGAACATTCATACAGATTTCAGGAAAGACATGACATACAGCAGTTATCTCGGTCTGGAAACATTGCTTGCCAGTCACCATCCGCTTAGCGGTCATCATGATGAAATGCTGTTTATCACTGTCCATCACGTCAGTGAAATATGGATGAAGCAGCTGATTCATGAACTGACAGCTGCCGTCCATAACATTCAGCACGATCAGTTCGGCGAAGCATTCAAGAAACTTGCACGTGTGTCACAAATTCAGCAGCAGATCAAAAATGTGTGGGATGTGCTCTCTACATTGACGCCAAGCGAATATTTAGAGTTCCGTGATAAGCTGGGCCATTCTTCAGGCTTCCAGTCCTATCAGAACCGGGTGATTGAATTTTATCTCGGCTATAAGACAGATTATATACTGAAGATTTATTCACATGAACCGGAAATTCATGCGCAGCTGCTTGAAGCCTACAATACACCGAGCCTTTATGATGCGGCGATTCATGCCTTGCATCGTGCTGGATTTAATATCGATGCTGATGTCCTTGAAAAAGATCCCGCTATTACTCATACAGCGAACGACAGCGTGAAAGAAGCTTGGAAAGAAGTCTATAGAAACAGCGAAAAATACTGGCAGTTGTATGAACTTGCCGAAGAACTTGTCGATATAGAAGATTTATTTCAGCAGTGGCGGTTCAGACATATGAAAACCGTAGAACGCATCATTGGATTTAAAGTCGGTACCGGTGGTTCGCAAGGAGTCAATTATTTGAAGAAAGTGCTTGATCAATACTTCTTTCCTGAACTATGGCAGCTGCGAACTGAACTGTAATGAAAAATCTTATTTTATTAAAAAAGTGGCCTTCAAATGTGGTTTGAAGGCCACTTCTCGACAATTTTCACGGATTTTATAGAATTTTGGCCTTCAAATGTGGTTTGAAGGCCACTTCTCATTAATTTCCACAGATTTTATAGAATTTTGGCCTTCAAATGTGGTTTGAAGGCCACTTCTCGACAATTTTCACGTTAAATCTTTTCCTATTTAGCCGTGCTGTTTCGTTTTATAGATTTTAATCGCTATTGTATAGCCATCCAGTTCCAGCTTCAGTTCTTTATCGTTAATTATATCCTGTGCTGCAATAGCCTCTACTGCTTTTTGACGTGCTGCCCTCTCCACCTGGTTGAGGCGGTAGAAGTCCATCTTACGCTCACTCTTTTCGACTTCTTCTAGTTCTCGCTCGAGACGGTTTCTATCTGCTGTCTTCATCATTGAACTGCTATAATTGACTGGTTTATAGTTTTCCACTAGTTCTAAATCCGCTAAAATATCTGCTCTTGTTCTCATCTTTTTGCCACCTGGTTATTTTTAGTCACAAAAAAATAGCTCATCTTAAAATCAAGAAGAGCTATTAGAGAATCTTCTTATCTTTCAAGATATACTTGTTGGAATTAGCACAGTGCATAAGCCTGCTGCTGAGGTTTCATAGGGCCAAATCCCTCCACCTGCTCTGAATAAGATACGAGCTATTAATTTGTAAAGTGATTGTATCATACTACCTTCTATTTGTGTAGTATTAGAATGTTTTACCTAATGCTTCGCCGCGTTCAATACCATCCGCTTTGATTTCTTCTGCCTTGTCAGGATTTGCGTTATGGCCTTCAATAATCAGTTCTTCATATGACGGCACACCTGTAAAGTTCATGATCTGTTTTAAGTAACGGTTGCCAAATTCAAGTTCAGCTGCTGGGCCTTCTGAATAATAACCACCGCGTGCTTGAATGTGCAGTGCTTTTTTGTCAGTTAATAAGCCGACTGGGCCTTCAGCTGTATATTTGAATGCTTTGCCTGCGACTGCGACTGCATCGATATATGCTTTCATTATTGCTGGGAATGAGAAGTTCCAGAATGGTGTCACAAAGACATATTTGTCAGCAGCAGCAAACTGATCGCTTAATTCATTTAAACGATTGACTTTCTGCTGTTCAGTCTCAGATAATTTTGTGAACTCTTCACCAGACTGTAATTTACCCCAGCCGGAGAAAACGTCGCTGTCGATTAACGGGATGAATGTATTGTACAAGTCGATGTGAACGACTTCATGATCTGGATTAGCTGCTTTGTAGCTGTCGATGAATGATTGACCAGCTGCCATAGAGAATGAAATAGCTGCATCGTTTGGATGTGCTGTAATGTATAAAACTTGAGTCATAGTATTAACCGCCTTTATATATTTATTATATTTGATATATTTATTATACCAATTTAAATTACTGATGCAAGTCTAAAATTTGTAATTTGATTAAAAGTGTAAAACATTACTTTTCACGTCATTCTAATGATTTGACATCAATTTACAGGCTGATTAAAGTAAGAATCAATTAATCACATGAATATAAGGACTAACGGAGGAATAATATGGCGCGTGAAAAAAGAGTAAGAGAAAGACCGTCCGCAACGTTTTCAGATTTTTATCAGTTATTAAAACGGTCAGGGATTAAAAGAGGGTTATTTATATTAGGCATCGTACTGACTTTAATAGGGACTTTCAGTTCACTCGTTGTACCGATGTTGACTCAGCGGTTTATCGACGGATTTGATGCAGACTCTGTTACGACACAGTTGATCCTATTAATCGTCTTTGTCTTCCTGCTCAGTGCCGTCTTTACCGGCATTTCGAACTATGTATTAGCAAACGTCGGCCAAAGCATCATTAAAGGGCTGCGTGAATTAATATGGGATAAATTTTTAAGGTTGCCCGTCAGCTATTTTGACATGACAAAAAGCGGTGAATCTGTCAGCCGTATCGTTAATGACACTTCTGTTCTAAAAGATTTAATCACACGACACTTTCCGTCTGTCATCAGCGGTATACTAACTATTGTCGGCTCAGTCATCGTTCTTTTCATACTTGACTGGAAAATGTCGCTCTTAATGTTCATCGCAGTCCCTCTCGCTATTGCGGTCATTATTCCATTAGGCAGACAAATGACGAAAGTATCAAGGTCACTGCAAAACGAAACAGCAGATTTCTCGGGAAATCTACAGGAAACTTTGAGCGAAGTAAGATTAATGAAGTCGTTTAATGGAGAAGACGAGGAACGGCTTAAAGCACGTCGCGGCATTCAAAATCTCTATCATTTCGGGATGCAGGAAGCTAAAATTAACGCTTACTTATCCCCTTTAATGTCGACGGTTATGATGCTTATGATTTTATTGATTATTGGTTACGGCGGTATCCGTGTAGCGGACGGTACTTTAACGATCGGTAAACTCGTCGCTTTCCTGCTTTACTTATTTCAAATCATTATGCCGCTAACGACGTTCGGTTTGTTTTTCAATGAGTACAACAAAGCACTCGGTGCTACTGAACGGATTGCTGATATTTTAAAACATGAGGAGGAACCGAATACCGGGACACATCATGAACCCCTCGAATTCGGTGCACTGCATTTTGATCAAGTAAGTTTCAGTTATACTGACGGTACACCGGTGCTTACTAATATTACATTTGATGCCGACCGCAATCAGACGGTTGCTTTTGTCGGACCGAGCGGCAGCGGTAAATCAACTATTTTTTCTTTAATTGAACGTTATTACGAGGTCGACAGCGGCGCTATTGAAATAGATGGTGTCAATATTAAAGATATTCCTATGAACGTGCTGCGTGACAATATCGGTTTTGTCGCCCAGGAAAGCGCTATTACATCTGGTACGATTCGCGACAATATTTTATACGGTTCGCGTCCGGGCGAATACAAGGAAGCGGATATTGAACAAGCCATTGAACGTTCATACGCTAAAGAATTCATCGATGAGCTGGAAGACGGACTGGAGACAGAGGTCGGTGAACGCGGTATTAAGTTATCAGGCGGTCAGAAGCAGCGGATCAGCATCGCTCGAGCATTTCTGCGCAACCCCAAAATTTTAATGCTGGATGAGGCGACGGCAAGCCTGGATGCAAGAAGCGAAAAGTATGTGCAGGATGCTTTGACTGAATTGATGCAGGGAAGAACAGTGCTGGTCATTGCGCACCGGCTGTCAACGATTATTAATTCCGACAACATCTATTTTATTGATAACGGTCATTTAACAGGCAGCGGCACACATCAACAGCTCATTGCCTCACATGATATGTACCGAGTTTTCACGGAACAGCAGTTTGACCATTAACATTTTCAAATAATAAGAGCATTCCTATTGTTTAGGAATGCTCTTATTTTCTCCAGAATGTTTTACAATCTTTTTTATCTTCAATATTGAAGTTAATGATTTCTGTCAACAAGTCATAGCCTACGTTTTCAGAAAACATAATGCGAAACCGATAATGTATGTGCAGTGATAAGCGCGCATGACTGGTTCCATTTCACTTCCTTAAATTTCAATGACATACAACGCATTCGCTACTTCTTGTTGTAAATCATCAGACCGCCACTGTCTTGTATAGCCGAGACACGCACAAATGTAAGTAATACCCCGCTCAACTAGTGTTTTTCGGAAGTGGACATGACCCATAATGCTGTATTTAACAGCGTACTTGTTATAAATGTCATCAAAGTCAGATGTTCCAATGTAAGCATTATAAAAATCAAAGATTCTATGAGGCAGCGGCACAGTAAATTTCTTGTCTGTCACCATATGCGTCATCAAAATAATATGCCGGTCACCCATTTGTTCGATATCTCGCCGCACTGTTTCCGCAAATGCTCTGGACACTATTTTATCCGGCGCCTTCCAATCTATATACAGTTTGTCCTGCCAAGTGCTTCCTTTAAACTTCCCTGCAGCAAGCTTAGCCTCAGCAAAACGCGTGTCCGCATAACTATAATTGTACCAGCCGCTATGACCGACTACCGCCCATTGATCATTGATAATATAAGGCCGCTCAATCAGACATTCCGGCAGCTGCTTGAAATAATCATGGACGGCTAATGTATTGAGCTCGTCTTCACTTTGCCAGTAGTCATGGTTGCCAGGTACGAACAGCACATCCATATTCAGCTGATGTTTTAGTGCCACAATAAATCGATAGGACAACTCATAATCATTCGACATATCTCCCGCGACTAACAGCAACGTGACATCCCGCCGGCTCACTTCTGCTGACAGCACTTTGACATAATCATCAAAGGTCCGCTTCGTGTCCCGGTCAAAGTGCAAATCAGAAATAACTCCTATCTTCATTATTAACCCCTCATTTTATCGTCCTTAAAGCTTCATATTCCTCGTTTCTTTAATTACTCTAAAATGCATAAAAAATGAAAATAATGCCATGACAAACAGCGACAGTATTGCTAATCTGCTTGCCAGCGGTCCGTAATCACTGAAGACCCAGGTAATCGTACCGTAAATAAACGGTCCCATGACAGCAGATAATCTGCCGCTCATCGAAAACAGCCCAAAAAACTGACCTTCATGGCCTTCAGGAGATAATTCAATAATCAATGTTCTTGAAATCACCCATATTGATCCCATCGCAATGCCGAATAATATGGCACACAGGTAAAACCACTCTTTCGCAAGCGGCAGACTGGCAAGCACTAATGCCAGCATTAATATTAAAGCAACCCATTGCAGCGCCTTGACTGAGCCTATTCGTTTAGAAATATAGCCGAAGACAAAGGCACCGATAATACTGAACACTGTCGCCATCATAAATATTCCGATAAACGCACTGTTTGAGAAACCGACGACTGTTGTGGCATAAGGCTGCATCATGCTGATGGCAGTTGCCAGCGCATCATTTAAAAAGAAATAAACAATTAAAAATAAGTAAATGGCCGGCTCGTTCTTTGCCATTTTAAAAGTGGTAACTACTTCCTGATAGCCTGACAATAAAGAAGATGACTGCTGAACAGTAGTCGATGGGTCAGCACCGTCTCTGCCGTACAAAAATATCGGGATGCTGAATAACAGAAAGAGCAGTGCTGTCGGAATAAATGTGTCACCTGGATGGTCCATACCGACAAGCCACATGATGCTTAATACGCCTACAAGTGTTCCGAGATAGCCGAGTGCAACGCCGAACCCAGAAATAATCGCATGATCTTCTTTCGGTGCGAGTCTGCTCATCATGGCATCATAAAAGACAAGACTCGAGTTATAGCTGAATTTAGCGATAGTAAATAAAATGATGATCAGCAGAAAAGATAACGGCACACCGAAAACTTTTCCATTTAACTGTGAATCGTATGTTATACCCATTAACACTGTGCTGATAAATACGAGAAGACTGAACCAGATAATCCACCGCTTCTTCTTGTTCGTCCGGTCGATGTAAACACCATAAATCGGACTTAAAATGATCAGCAGCAGGGCGGCAGCACTGGCCGAATAGGCAATCCACGTAGAAGCCAGCTGCTCGGTCACCGGATCTTTGCCAAGCTGTTCGGTGACAAACTGAGGAAAGAATAATGTAATGATATTCGCGCTGAAAATCGTATTGCTGAAATCGTATAATGCCCAACTTAATACAGGTACAGACAGCATCAATCTAATATCGCGTTTCATATAAAACTCCTATCATTTGTCAGTAGTTATTCCCCCTTATTATAACCGACAGTATAGTCATTAGACACTACTACCTTTATTGCATGAACTATAGAATAGACATATACTGAAGAATATATATCATATTTCAATAAAGGAGCTGTTTCTTATGAGACCATCACTTCTGCCCGTTAAACCTATCAGTCAATTAGCTCCTAAACCTATGATTATGGGCTGTGAAGGCGTTGCTGCTGCTATGATTCTGCAGTATAATCACCATTCGATTCCTGCGAGTGACTTAATGAAACAGTGGCCGACGCATCCTGACAACCCCGAAATCGGCTATGTAGGACATCCTTTGATGATTAAACCCGGCGTCCATCAGACGATTTTCCCGTCTGCGCTTGTTCCTTACTTACAGCAATTCGATTCGGCTATCATCGATGGCTCTGGTCAGCCTTTGTCTTATCTTGAAACCGTGCTGGACGGCGGACAGCCGGTCATGCTGTACCATACTCATCTCGGTGTACCGCCTATGAGACGACGCTTTAAAACAAGCAGCGGCTTGAAACACTGGGTATCCAATATTCATGTAACCGTGCTGATCGGTTACGATGATCGCTATTATTATTTCATTGATCCATTATGGATGCAGTTTCACCAGCTGTTGCTGCCTGCACTATGGCCAAGCAAACGGCAGATTCATAGAATGCGTAAACAACGACTGACAAAGAGCTATGACGCACCTGGTCGCATGTGCCTTTACAAACAATCTTAACCCAATTTAACGAGGTGCTTTATGAATTTCAACAGTAACAAAATCAAATTACCACTGCAGCTGACAGCTGTTATTTTAATCAGCATTATTGTCACCGTCATGCTGGTAAAAGAACTTTCTGCCATTAATTTACGGCAGACGATTAATGCCTTTAGAGACATGTCCACCTTATCTTTAGTCGAGCTGATTTTGCTCGGTCTATTGTCGGTCATGGTTTTGACACTCTACGATTTCATTCTGACGCGTGCACTGAAAATCAATATGCCGGTCAAACATACGGCGGCTGTCAGTTACATTATTTGCACACTCAATAATATTCTCGGCCTCGGTGGCTTTATAGGGGCGGGTTTAAGATTTTTTGCTTATTCACCGTTTACAACTGACAAAAAGCAATTGTCAAAATCCATTACTTTGTTACTATTTTCCATGCTCAGTGGTCTCAGTGTCTTATCTCTATTGATGGTGTTCGATGTCTTTGATATTTCTTCACTTACTCATCATGTTTACTGGAGTAAGTATATTATTTATGTCGGCAGTCTATACTTAATATTTTATATTCTCTGGTCTATCATCAAGCCTGCCATTCCCGGCAACCGCTGGCTCGGCCTGCAGTTTATCATGGTGTCTCTCCTTGACTGGTTGAGCATTATTTTATTGTTCTACTTCATTCTGCTGACGCTTGATATTAAAATCAGTTTCACTGTGCTTGCCGGCATGATTGTCACAGCCGCTCTGGCCGGCATACTTAGTATGATGCCTGGTGGATTCGGCACGTTTGACCTTGTTATACTGATTAACCTTAAAGCATACGGTATTCCTGAAGATAAGGTATTACTTTCACTACTGCTGTATCGAGCTGTCTATTATTTCTTTCCGTCGCTCGTAGCACTTGTCCTTTCTATTGTTGTCTATAAGGAACCTGCAAAATCTTATTTAGAAGAGAACAGACTTATTAATTCAGCAATGGAAACAACCTCTTTCTTTAAAGGACTGCAAAAAGATATGCCTTATCAGTTTCAAGGTATTTTGCTGGCATTGTTCTGCATTATTACCAGCGTCATTTATTATTTCAATCATTTTCTAATTATTTATGATGCACTCTATACAAATCAATACACTTATCATTCCATCATTATTGTGTTCCATATAACTGCGAGTCTTGCGCTGCTGATCTGCTCAAATGGTGTGATGCACAACACAAAACGTGGTATTTTGATGAGCATTATTTCAACATTGATGTTGATTGCAACGACCGCCCTATCGTATGGTACTATTATTTCTTACAGCTGGCTTGCGCTGTTGACGCTGATGCTCGGCTATCGGTACAGTAAAGCAAAGTCAATCAAGCGAAGCATCACCCCTATTACCGTACTTATAAGCATTGTGGTCATTGCAGCTATTTTAATAATCAATCAATGGCTGACTGTTAATATTCTTGATTTATACAACTCTAAAATCAACAATTTCAACCTGACATTACTCAATGTACTGGCGTGGATAGCCATCCTGCTGTACTTACTGGTTGGAATGATTATCACACGTTCCTATTCAAAAAGATATGACAGCCTGCTGAATTGTCCTGTTAGTTATGAGACGTTATGCGGCATTATATCGGAATACGGCGGCAATTATGTCAGCCATCTTTCACTGAGCGGCGATAAATCATTCTTCATCAATGAAGAGGCCGATGCTTTCTTGATGTACAGAAAAACAATGAACGCCTGCATTGTGCTTGGTGATCCAATCGGTAATTCCGATAAGTTCATAGAGCTGCTCAACAACTTTTATGATAAAACCACTTTTCTCGGTCACGATGTTGTCTTCTACCAAGTCCAGGAAAAATATATGTCGCTTTATCATGAATACGGCAACAGCTTCTTCAAGCTCGGTGAAGAAGCATTGATTGATTTAAGCACATTCACCGTCAGCGGCAAAAAACAGCGCGCATTCCGGGCGACGATGAACAAAGTAGAAAAAGAAGGCTATCATTTTAAAATCATCGAACCACCATTAACAGATGCGGTTTATTCACAACTAAAAGCAGTCAGTGACCGCTGGCTCAGCGGAAAAGAGGAAATGAGTTTCTCTGTTGGCTCATTTAACCGTGATTATCTTAATCAGGCACCGATCGCTGTTATTGCGAGTGACACGGAAATTGCGGGTTTCTGCAGTTTAATGCCGACTTATTATAACGGCACATTGTCAGTGGACTTAATTCGCTGGCGCCCAGAAATGGACATGCCGATGATGGATGCACTCTATCTTTATATGCTGCAGTATGCCCAGCAGCAAGAATATACTTACTTCAATATGGGGATGGCAACATTATCGAATGTCGGTCAGAACCGGCATGCCTACATACGGGAAAAAGTAGCAGGCAATGTTTTTGAACATTTCAATAACTACTATAGTTTTCAAGGGCTAAGGAAGTACAAACAAAAATTCAATCCATTATGGGAGAGCCGTTATTTAGTTTACCGGAAGTATACGTCTCTTGCCTGGAATCTTATTCGAGTCAGCATCACTATCAATAAAAAACAATAGGGAGCCCTCGGGCTCCCTATTGTTGTCTTATGACTTTCCCCGGTCTTACTGCTTTGTACCATTCGAGGCACAATAGAAAGATGATCGCATAATCAATGAGATCACCACCGTAGTACATCACCTGCGCTCCGACTTGTGCATCAGGTCTGCTTACACCTGCCGGCGGGTAAGGATAAAGCGACTTTGCTAATATTTGATGGGCTGCCAGCGAAATGATCAGGACGATAGCCCGATATTTAAAGCTGAAGCGATGAGCGATAGGATCGATATAGACGAAGGCTGCGGTGAATAAATAACCCGCCAGAAAAATATGCAGATGAACGAGCAGCAGTATAATAAGCGACTCATGCATCAAGTGATATAAATCCGTCCGATAAAGCACCCATAACCCGCCAACATTTAATATAGCGGCAGTGACAGGATGAGTAATAAATTTGACGTAACGTGCTGATAATAGCCTCGTCACCTGCCTGGCATGTTTGACCTGCAGACTGCGCAGCAATAGTGTCATCGGCGCAGACAGCACTAACAATAAAGGCGCCAGCATGCCAAGCATTAAATGGCCATACATATGAAGAATGAAGCTGCTATGCATCCGGTCAGCTAATGGTCCGACCATTACAGCCGTGGCCATCACAATACCTGTCACCCAGCACAGCAGCCGGTAGATTGGCCATTTTCGAAGTCGCTGCTGACTCATAATCATCAGATGAAGATAGTAAATAATGAGTATGCCGGCTGCCGCTAGTATAACTAATGACAACGGCAGCGGCAACATGTGGTTCATATGGTTCATTTCGTGCCCTGCTTCTCAGCATGTCTAGCGAGCATAAAGCCGCCAATGAGTAACAGCAGCGCTACAATATGCCAGCCAATATCATAGACGATTAAATTGTCAACGTATCTAATCTGATGAATGCCGAACAGCTTATGGTTGATGGTCCCATCAAACAGCTGAAAGGTTCCCATCCCCATCAGCACGTGTCCTATCCAGAATTTCCAGTCCATTAAATGACGGCGCCTGAAATCAGCCAGAAGAAACAAGCCGAAAATCAGCACAAATCCTGCTCCTGAATTTAATAACCCATCTGAGACAATACCGATTGTCTCCGTAGACTTATCATAGAAATGATGCCAATGCAGCAGCTGATGAAATACTGTTTCATCAAGAAATGCAACGAGCCCTAAGCCGAACAAAAAGCCTGACCAGCGGCTCTGTTTCGTATAAGCGGATGCGGTATGTTCACTGGAAAGTTGGTTCATAATGATCCCTCCGTTTTCTTATTGCACTCATACCCTCATTTACCAATAGTTGTACATTATAAAAAAAGCTGCAGTCCGCTGCAGCTTTTTAATTATTTAACTGTAACAAGAAAGTGTTCTTTAATTAACGTTTCCAGCAGTACGGGCAGTTCTTCAAAGGCATTTTTCTTATTGAGGCGCTCAGTCACTTTATGAGCATCTTTGCCGATCGGCCCGCAGTTCAGCACAGGGGCATTATTAGCTTTAATATCATCAAATGGAATATGATATGTTTTATTGAATGACGGCGTATTATGTTCATAAATAGCATCACTTGTACTGTCCGCATCATATTTCGCGTAGCTGAGGTCACTGATGCCATTGAAGTAATGAAGTCGTTTGCTTTCACGGCCGAACTCACGCACTGATGTTGCATTGGCAGTCGCCACTAATGATTCAATCAGTGGTTCAAATGATGAATTGACCGCCGGATAATAAGGCGGTGCAAAGAATGTGACAACAGCCGGTGTAATAGATTTGCATAATGTCAATAAATGATCAACGACATGAATATTCTGCAGATAAAGCTCTGGATAAGTTTTCAGTACATTGTCGATTTCCTCGTCAACACGCGCTTGACCGAACTGACTGACCGCTTCTTTCACCAGTTCCTCATACGTCAGCACCGGGACATCAATCGTATAATCGACGCCTTCCGCTGCCATAATATTATTGTAATCTGCTGCGCATCTTGTCACTGCATCTCTGACAATGTTATTAAACGTATTGAACACATCTGCCGCTGTCTGCTTGAATAAGAAGACATTGAATAATGCTGCCGAACGGAATGGCGTCTGCACATCATAGTAATCTTTCAAATCTTTGTTCATCAACGATACAGGAAGCGGTGTTGCTTCGTCTTCAAAGTGTTCTTTAAACTGTGCATTGAACTCCATCGCCTGGTTGATGTAGCTCAGCATGAAGTTTGAACTGACACCGCTCATTGGTGTACCGACATGCGTTTCTCTACCGTAGCATAAGACAGACGGCATAATCTTACCGATAGAACCGGAATAAACATAATGCGCATGGTCAGTCGATGACTGCTGGAATGTCGGTTCGCTGTTTAAGTGCAGCATAATCTCCAGCCCTTCTGCCTGACGGAGCTCATTCAGCCGTGTCATCGCTGTACGCATCCCGAGTGAATTGACTTCTTCATCCGGCACAGTCAACAGCACTAAGTTAATATCCCATGACTCTGCGATGGCTTTTTCAATCAATGATAAGTGCAGCATTAGTCCCGGCTTCATATCCATAGAGCCGCGGCCGAAGAAATAAGCGTCGTTCTCCAAATCTTCTACAGCTGACTCATCAAGATAAGAAGCATCCTTTTTGAAAGCTTCTGTCACTGCATCCATATCAAAGGCAAGCTCCTGATAGTCACTGAAATCATCAATACCTACTGTGTCATAGTGGCTGATCAGAACAATGGTCTGTTTAGAAGCAGGTGCTTTGTAATAACCCATCACAGAATGTCTGCCGTCACCGGTCGGCGCAAGAATGACCTGCTCCTCGTGTTGTTTAAAGTAATCAAGCTGCTGCAGCAGTGCTTTCACTAAATACGGGAATGTCTTTTCCCCTTCAGAAAGCGTAATACTGTCATGTTTAACAATTTGTTTAAGTAATGCCTCTCTGTCTGCTGCTGTCTGCCATAAATAGCCCATTGTTTATGCCTCCTATTAATACCTATGTAAAGGTTTTCATTATATTATTATCATACTAAAGTCAATATCACAATACGAAGAGCGGGATGTGGTCACTGAAAAGAGTTATGATTGTCTCTCCTACGTATTCCATTTGAAATCTTCTTCAAGTTCTGTTCTTACCACTGACTGTCTTTGTCAAAGAATATTTCAATTTTAACTTGGTTATTTGTTAGCTTCAGCTTAAGACGTCCTATAATAAATTTCAAGCACATCATAACCACCTTTAATATTAACAATGTTTTTATATCCTTTTGCTTTTAATAAACTCATTGCAATAGCACTTCTCACACCTGTCTGGCAATGAACATAGATGATTTCATTTTTATCGTAAGGTACTACCTCTTTTAAAAGTTTACCATAATGCAAGTGCTCCGCTTCCTCGAAGTGAGAATCATTCCATTCTTGAGCTGTTCTAACGTCCAGAATATTAATAGTCTGTTTATTCAGTGCTTTGAATTCATCTGGTTGAATTTGTTGATAGCTTTTTCCCTTGACCTTGTTTGCTGTAGTGTAACCAATCACTTTATCAAATCCAATTAATTTTAATTCTGCTGCTGCTTGCTGCACTTGCTCAAAGTCACCTATAAATTGAAGCGGTTTTTCATAGTCGACATACCAGCCGGCGAAACTTAAAAATTTACTGTTATAAGGAATATTAATACCATCACTTGTGTTCTCAGCAAACACTTCTTTAGCACGTAAATCAATCGTTCTTGCTGCCGGATCCAACTGATCAACAGGTGCAATAACACCCATATGATACGGCTTTACGCCATCACGGTTAATGCGTTTCATTTCTTTGAAATAATAAGGTGGTTCTGGTTGTTCACTTGTTAATGCAGCGATGAACTGCTCTTCATCTTGGTATTGAAATGCCCAGCTGTTAATACGTTCATAACCTAACGTCGTCACTGGAACTGCTCCTAATGATTTTCCGCTTTCTGAACTGGAAAACAGAATACATGAATTTAACAAAGAAGATGACTATATCATTATTTGCTGCTCAGGAAATAGAAGTAATACTGCTTGTCAATTATTGAATGCTCATAGTGTTAACGTAACAAATGTCGCAGGCGGCATGATAGAATGGAATCGTCTACAATGGCTGCAACTGTTATATTGTTAGCCCTTATTGGAGCAGTAGGTGCATTTATTTCGGGCCTTGTGGGAATTGGAGGAGCTATTATTATATATCCACTGGTGCTCTTTATCCCGCCCCTGTTCGGCATAAATACGATAAATGCCCACACCGCTTCTGGACTTACAGCAGCTCAAGTATTTTTCAGTACGATGAGCGGAAGTTACAGTCAGCGGAAAAGTCCGGACTTAAACCGCTCAATTATTATCCCAATGGGAGCAGGTATTCTTCTTGGCAGTTTATTAGGAGCATATAGTGGATCACTTTTTGATGCTGCTCTTATTAACACAGTCTATACATTTTTAGCTATTCTTGCGGTCGTTTTAATGTTCTGGAAAGTACGACCTGAACAGACAAAATATCGCTTTAACGCTATTTTATTGTTTATCACTGCCTTAATAATCGGTTATGTATCCGGCATTGTCGGAGCAGGCGGTGCATTCATTCTTGTACCCGTTCTACTGGCGTTGTTTAAGGCACCTTTTAGAACTGTTGTGACAAGCAGCATCGTTATCGCTTTTATCTCATCAACAGGAACTTTTCTGATGAAATCGATGACTGGAGACGTAGATTTCTTCTTAATGCTCCCACTTATTATTTCAAGCCTTATCGTTGCACCTATTGGCACACGTATGTCCCAGAAGACCAATCAAAATGTATTGCGTTATATTCTTGCTGTTTTGATTGCATCAGCTGCCATTAAAATGCTCATGGAAATTTTATAAAAAGCCTTTGTATGAGTTGTTTGACAATTATGAATTTAACCGCGTATGATAAACAATATTTAAATAACAAACTTATCCAGAGTAGTAAAAAAATAGATTTCGTTGATGTGACTTACTACGAGGAATTGACTACTATTCTTAAATGGACGGATAAAAAGATTCATCACCGGTTATTTCTATACTGGGGCCTCATGTGAATTACGGCATCGATAAAGTAGTCGTACCGCAGAAACTATTTGGTCTTTATCCATTCGACTGGATAGATACTTTACATCCATACGCTGCAGCAATCAAAGGACCTATAACTATACCGACTTCTCGTCATACACAAATTGACGAGACTCAGCTTGCTCAAGCACCGCTTGACGCGTTAGCCTATCATCCAGTGCTCGGACCGGACATTATTGTCGCTAGAGAACGACATGACTTATATATTTTTGGACATTTCGAATAGGAGGCAGACACGTTACAGAACGAATACACGAGAGATGTCGGCAAAGGACAGACGATTGATTTACCTTATAATTATTTCCCGGAAAATGATACGACAAGGCGACCGGTCAACTACTGGCAACAGAGCGGCAAACAGCTATTTGCAAACTGGCTGAGCCTTATCCCCGTACATGAAAATACACTATAGCCGCTCCTCTAAAATATAAAAAAGCGAAGTGAAAACAGTTGTTTTCACTTCGCTCTTATTGATATTTATTTATTTCACACTTTCCTGTTTGTGGTAGCCTCTTATAAAGAAGTAAGCTGCAACAACACCAAGGAAAATAAAGCCGATGATTACTGAGACGCGTGTATCTACGTTGATCAGCATGCCGATTAATACCATTACTAAAAATGCAATCGTTAAATAGTTAGTAAATGGCGCACCCGGCATCTTGAACGGATGGTTTTCAATCAGTTCCGGATGTTTCTTTCTGAACTGAATATGGCTGATTAAGATCATAAACCAAGGAACCATACCCGGTAAGATAGAAGCACTATATACATAGACGAAGATGTTAGATGACCCTTCAATAAACATTGGTAAAATAACATTTAGTATAACTCCGACAAAAATACCGATTGAAATAGCAAGTACCGCATAAACAGGAACACCATTTTTCATGACTTTAGCGAACGTACGTGGCATTTTGCCTTCTTGAGACAATGTAAAGACCATACGGCTTGAACTGAAAATACCTGAGTTACAGCCTGACATGGCAGCTGTAATTACTACGAAATTGATTAAACCAGCAGCAATAGTAATACCGATTTTAGCGAATGTAGCAACAAACGGGCTGCCTACATTGCCGAGTTCATCCCAAGGATAGACTGTAACAATAACAAAGATAGCGCCAATGTAGAAAATAAGAATACGCCATACAATGCTGTTAACAGCTTTAGTAATGTTCTTTTGTGGATCTTTCGTTTCACCGGCAGTAATACCGATTAGCTCAACCCCTTGATACGCACCGACTACTAATGATAATGCAAAGAATAAGCCTGTCCAGCCGTTCGGGAAGAAACCACCGTGTGCTGTTAAGTTGCCAAAACCAATGGCGTGTCCGCCATTGCCTAGACCAAAGAAGATTAAACCGAAACCAGCAACAATCATTAAAATGATAGTTACTACTTTAATCATAGCGAACCAGAATTCAAACTCACCGAATGCTTTAACAGAAATCATGTTAGCAGCAGCGAGTGTCACAATAACGATAAGACCCGGAATCCATGTCGGTAAATCCGGCCACCAGAACTGCATGTACTGGCCGACTGCGATAACTTCACTCATTCCGACAACAACCCACTGGAATATATTGCTCCAGGCAGTCATGTAACCTGCGACAGGATGGATATAATCACTGGCATAATTCGCGAAAGACCCAGTGGTCGGAAACAGGTATACTAACTCGCCCATTGCCCGCATAATGAAAAATAAAAACAGACCTGCGATAAGATATGCGAAAATTGCTGAAGGTCCTGCCCATTTAATTGTGCTTGAAGCACCCATAAATAAACCAACACCAATTGTCCCGCCTAATGCTATCATTTGTACTTGACGGGAACTAAGTCCTCTGTGTAATTGATTATCTTCCATAAGATATTTGCCTTCTTTCTTCAATTGATAAATCATAAGTGACTATTTTCTACCTCTCTATTATACATAATCTTTACAAAAATGAAACAATTACTTGAAAGCGTTTCCGCTTTAAGGGGCTAAAATCGCAAACTTTTTCAAACTTTGCATATTTAAAGAATCATTTTATGAAAAAAATCAGTATTCATCAGCATTATTATAATAGTGTTTACAATAACTTAAGTTTCAGTTAGTTAAGCCGTTATCATTAAAACGCTCCAATAGTGCGGACCGTAATTTCCAGCGCCTCAAATATTTTTAAGACTTGCTTATAATCGTCTGAAGACGCAGCAATTTGGCATTGAATAAGAAAGTGATAGCAGCCAAACTGCTGCTTCGTCGGTCTTGATTCAATCCATGATAAGTTGATGTTATACAGATTAAAGACATTCAATATATTAGCGAGCAGCCCTGGTTTATCGACTTTCGGTGTCAATAACAGCAGTGCCTGCGTCGTCGGATGACTGGTTTCCTGATGAGACAGCACTAAAAAACGTGTCTTGTTATAAGGATAGTCCTCTATATGTTCTGTAATAACCGGATAAGCTGTCGTGCTTTGATGTGGAATGATCGCCACTGTTTCGTGATCGATGTAATTCAGACTGTCTAGTGATGAATCGGAATGTTTAACGTCCAGTTCATAGTCCGTAATAAACCGCTTCGTCTGACTGATGATCGGGGCGATTGAGACAACCGATGAGATGTGTTCCATCGATGGTGTCAGTCCGACGACATCAAACGCAATATCCAAATACACTTCACCGATCACATGCAGCTGATTTTCTATCAATTCATCAGCTATTAAATTAATAGTCCCTTCGATGGCATTTTCAATCGGTACGATGGCTTGACTGTTCGTATGTTGATTGAACTGTTCAACGACTTCATACAGCGACTGACATGGAACAAGATCAGCATGAGGTTGATATTTCACTGCTGCCTGATAGCTGAATGTTCCTTCCGGTCCTAAGTAATAAACTTTCATCTTCATTCATCCTCTATAACAAATTAAAAACGTCTGTAATTGATTTAACAATACCCTCCGGACGAAGGGTTGTCCATCAACTACAGACGCTGTACTATTATTTCTGCAAGTTTTCCTGTCTTAAAGGTTCCGGATAGTCTTCCAGCCAGAACTTTGCAGTTGGTAATTCTGCAGGATCCGGACGATAAACTGCATTCCGTCCTGATCCAAGCGCTTTCTTCTGGGCTTCATAATCTTTAAGTGCTTTAACAGCAGGCTTATGAAGAATCCAGATGGCAATGACATTCAGCCAGGCCATCAAGCCGACACCTAAGTCCCCTAGATTCCAGGCAAGTTCAGCAGTTTTCACTGCTCCGTAAAGCGTTGCAGCAATTAATAATAACCGGGCGATATTAAAGCCAATTTTTGTTGCTCCCTCACTTTGTCCACGCATCAAGTAGGAAACGTTTGTCTCCGCAATATACGAGTAGGCAAGAATAGTTGTGAAGGCGAAGAAGAATAATGCCACTGCAACAAAGTATGAACCAAAACCAGAGAAATTCGGATCAAATGTGTAGTTGCTTCCCTGCAGCGCTTTGTCTACCCCTGCCTGCACGTACATCGCCGTACCGGAGTAATCTTTAGTACCGTCAGCTGCCTGTGTATAAATGCCGCCATCTTTAATTAAATGCGGAGCACCACTTTTATCCGTTGTGCCATCTGTTGTATTGTAAGTACCTGCTAACAGCACGATTAATGCTGTCGCTGTACAGACAAATAATGTATCTACGTATACTGAGAATGCCTGCACAAGACCTTGTTTCGCCGGGTGAGAAACTTCAGCCGCAGCTGCCGCGTGAGGCCCTGTCCCTTGACCCGCTTCATTAGAATAAAGACCACGTTTTACACCGATTTCAATCATCGCACCGAAAATACCGCCGAATGCTGATTCTAAATTAAATGCTGATTTAAAAATCAATGCGATTAATCCCGGCACTTCATTAATATTCAACACAAGAATAATCAATGCCATTAAAATATATAAAACCGCCATGAACGGGACAACTGCTGTCGCAACACTTGCAATCCATTTAACACCACCGAAAATGATTAACGCAAGAATCAATGCAAGAATGACACCAACAATCCACTTATTAAGACCGAAAGCATTATTCATGGAATTCGCGATAGCATTGGATTGAACACCTGGCAATAATAGACTTGTTGATAAAATAGTAACAATAGCGAAGACGATTCCGTATATTCTACCGAATTTTCCTTTGATCCCTTCTTCTATGTAATAAGCAGGACCTCCGCGGTACTCGCCTTTTTCTTGACGCTTATAAATCTGACCGAGCGTTGATTCGATAAACGCAGAACTCGCACCAAGAAAAGCAGTTGCCCACATCCAGAACACTGCACCGGGACCACCGATAAAGATGGCAGTAGAGACGCCGACGATGTTCCCTGTTCCGACCCGACCTGCAAGCGATAAGGCGATTGCCTGAAAGCTGGAAATACCAGCAGCAGATTTTTCACCCTGGAACATTAAGCGAACCATTTCGCCGATATGCCTGACCTGGAAAAACCGCATCATGAGTGAAAAGACAATACCTGTAAGTAACAAGCCGTAAACTAATGGTTTACTCCAAACTAAATCCAACAGCCAGCTTACTAAACTTTCCATCTAAATCATCTCCTTTTGTGTACAATACAATTTGCATAGATTATTATTTAATATTATATATATACATCATCATTTATACAACAAAATATTTTAATTATTCTGACTTTAATAATTATTATCTTTTTTAGAATAATAAGTGCAGATAATAATAATTATTCACAGTTTTTTTCTTATTTCATTAAGAGTTAACATTTTATGCAAAAAATTATTTGCAAATTAAATTTATTTTTATGCATTTTTTATTAACTGTCAGTAGTCCTTCATACAAAAAAAAGCCGCCTATCGGCAGCTTTTAAAACTATTTAACGCGCATGAGCTATCGTCTGGTTAATATAATCGTAAGCTGGCTTCCTGCACCAGGTTTAGTCATATGAACACCTCTTATTTCCCTTTATAAGGAATCACGTCTTTGCCGTATTCTTTCTTAATAAAAGCTTTCATTTCATCAGATTGCAGCACTTTGAGTAAGTCCTGAAACTTCTTATCATTTTTATGGCCTTTCTGGACCGCAAGAATATTGGCAAACGGTGATGACTCATTTTCTATAGCAATCGCATCACGTGACGGGATAATCCCATTATCGATTGCATAGTTGGAATTGATGATGACAGCATCTCCTTCATTATTTTTATAAGTTTTAGGAAGGAATTCCGCACTCTGATCATTATTGAACTCAATATTTTTCTTGTTTTCTACAACATCAGTGAACTTAGCATCTTCAATTTTAACGCCTTTTTTAATTTTAATTAAACCTTCATTGACGAAAAACGACAGAAAGCGTCCTTCTTCAGCCGGGTTGCTTGAGACAAAAATCTTGGCGTGATCAGGCAGGTCTTTTAAGCTCTTATGCTTTTTGCTGTAGACGCCCATTGGTGTTGTGAATACTTTTCCGACTTCTTCTATTTTGTAACCATGCGTTTTCTTCTCTTCATTCAAATAAGGCACGTGCTGGAACAAATTCGCATCAACATCCCCTGCTGCGAGTAATTTGTTAGGAATTTTATAGTCATTGACGATCTTCACTTCGACATCATAACCTTTTTTCTTCATAGCGATCGCTGTATGTTTAACAACTTCCCCATGAGGAGCAGGTGAAGCTGCGACAACAATTTTCTTGTCTGCTGCTGTTTTTTCTTCGCCGCAAGCGGCTAGAACTACTGATAACACTAATAATACTGCTAAGCTGATGAATCTTTTCATGTTGAATTCCCACCTTTTGATTGATTGTCTTAACAACGATCAACTCATCAGTTCACAGCAAAATAAAAAATACTTCCTCCAATATAAGAGAAAGTATAAAATCCTTTCTCTCATCTTCTAAAGTATTGCTACTTTATGTGAATTAGCACCATGTCGTTAAACGACGGTTGCCGGGTTTCATAGGGCACATCCCTCCACCACTCTTGATAAGAGTTAACGTTATTAAATTGGTTTTATCTTAGCATGAGGAAATTTTTACGTCAATGGCTTCATGAAAATTAATTGTAAACTATTCTTTTTCTTTAAAATTCTTTTTAAGGGGAACTAATATCTGCTCTTGTGATTTGCCTACTTTACTTTCTACACTGGCTAGAAATGCGCCTTCTACGAGCGGGAAGTGAGCGACAGTAATATGAGTGAAATCATTCATTTTATTATATTAATCCATACATTTTACTCTATAAAAATATTAATGAAATGCTTTACAAATGATTTCGTCCATAGTAATATTATAAATCGTAATGATTACGTATTGGAGGAAGACAGATGAAAGTTCCGATTACAGTACTCAGTGGATTTCTTGGCGCCGGTAAGACCACTTTATTGAATCATATACTGACGAACACTCAAAACAAGAAAATTGGTGTTATTGTCAATGATATGAGTGAAGTAAATATTGATGCTGATTTAGTCGATATGAGGCGGACAGACGAAAAGATGATTCAACTGCAGAACGGCTGTATATGCTGCACACTCCGTGAGGATTTGATGATAGAAATTAACAACCTTGTTGCCCGGTCAGAGCTTGATTACATCGTTATTGAATCAACTGGAATATCCGAGCCTGTTCCCGTTGCTCAAACATTGACATTAAACGATGAAGTGCTCGGCATTAATCTTGCTGAACAGACGCGTCTTGATACGATGGTGACAGTAGTAGATGCCAACCGATTCTGGACTGATTACGAAGCGGGCGAGTCACTGCTTGATAGAAAGCTCGCAGCTGACGAGTATGATACACGTGAGATCATCGACTTATTGATAGACCAGATTGAGTTTGCTGATGTTATTCTGCTTAATAAAGCAGATCTTGTCAGCGCTGAAGATGTCGGTGAGCTTAAAGCACTATTAAAACAGCTGAATCCTGAAGCTAAAGTTTATGAAACAGCTTATTCAACGATCGACCTTGATTTAATATTGAATACAGGACTATTTGACTTCGATAAAGCGAGTCAAAGTGCCGGCTGGATTAAAGAGCTGAATGAAGAGCACATACCAGAAACAGAAGAATACGGTATCGCCTCATTTGTGTACAAAAGAAAACGTCCATTTCACGCAGAACGCTTTATGGACTGGCTGATGAATTTTCCTGCTGATATCGTCAGATCAAAAGGATTTTACTGGCTCGCCACGCGTCATGACACGTGCGGTCTGTTATCTCAAGCCGGCAATTCCCTGCAGATACAAGGTGCAGGCGAATGGGTCGCAGCGGGTTCCCCGGAAGATATTAACAGCGCACTCGCTATGGATCCAACGTTACAATCTCGCTGGGACAGCACGTACGGAGACCGTCAGACAGAGCTTGTCTTCATCGGAATTGATATGGATCAGGAAGAGATTACTCGTACGCTTGACGCTGCGTTACTGACTGATGAAGAGATGACGATGGACTGGACTGCCATGAAGGATCCACTGCCGCCTTATACCGAAGTCGAGCAGCCGGACACTATATTATCATAAGGAGGAACAATCATGAGAGTTAATGTGACACTCGCATGCACAGAATGCGGAGACCGTAACTATATCACCAAGAAAAACAAAAGAAATAATCCTGAACGTATCGAACTGATGAAATACTGCCCACGACTGAAGAAGCATACACTGCATAGAGAAACTAAATAAAACGAAAATCTTGATGAACTATCATCAAGATTTTCTTTTTTTACACTCATTATAAATGTTTGACGATATGAGGCATATCCCACGGTGTAATAATACCGATGATATCCTCTTTTTTTGTGAGTCTGCCGAGCGGCGTAATAAGCACGACAAGGTTAGAATGCCCTCTTTCATTAATGCGCTGCAGCATTTTCTTCTCCACTTCATAAAGCGGCAAGTTATTCTTGACGATGATATAAGACGAAAACTCCTCATCTTTATCAAGTACATCCGCGATTTTGACTTCTGACAAGTCGACGATTTCATCGACAATGACAATCGACAGCCAGTTAGTGATCCCGTTGTCAGACAAGATCCCTTTAAACTCCCTGTCTTCAAAGACAGGATATTGAGTCACCTGATATTTCTTCACGAGGCTGAGGGCATCTGTCAGTGAATCATTGCAATCAAGCGTCATGACCTGCTTCTTGAAGATTGAGACAGTTTCCGGCTTTTCGAGCTTGATTCTTATCGCTTTTAGTTCTTTGATGAATTCGTTGGATGGCTCAGCAAAATTATAAGCTTCTGTTTGATTATGCACTAATAAATTGCGCAGCTCTCTTGCCACGTCTATTTGATTCTTATATCGCCTAATCACAGAATGCGTCTCTTTCATCTCATGGAACAATGAACCGAAGTCGTCTTCTTTCCCGGTGATTTTCTGCATAGCTTTATGAAGTGAATTAAATTCAGCGATAAACTGGTTAAAATTATTCATGGGCAGCTCCTTTAATCAATGTTATTGGTTAGTATAACATTGACTTACGTACTGCTTTTTCTTATTATTTCTCTGCCTGTTGATTGTCGTTTCAAGTGCCTGTTGTAAATCAAGGATAAGTTCTTCTGCGTTCTCCAGCCCGACTGATAGTCTGAACAAGCCTTGTGTGATGCCCCGCTGTCTTCTGACGAGTTCCGGTATAGCAGCATGACTCATCGTCGCAGGATGGGACAATATTGTTTCTACGCCACCCAGACTGACTGAGACAAGCAGTAGTGTAACGTTATCCACAAACGTTTGAGCTTGCGTCTCATCTGCCAGCCTAAAGCCAATGACTGCCCCGCCGTTTACTGCTTGTTTCACGTGAATATCACTGTCTGCTGGATAGTAAACAGTCGCTACAGCAGGATGCTGCTTCAGGAAACGGCATACTTTCTCAGCGTTAGTCACGCTTTGATTAAATCGTACTGCCAATGTCTTCAAATTTTTCGTCAATGTCCATGCATCATAGACACCGAGTCCCGAGCCTGTGCCGTTCTGGATGAGATAAATGTCCTCAGCAAGCTTCGGACAGTTGACGATGACTGCTCCTGCGATAAGGTCGCTATGACCGCTTAGAAACTTGGTCGCCGAATGAATGACAATATCTGCCCCGTGCTTAAACGGCGACTGCCCGAGTGGTGTCATAAACGTATTATCGACTGCCAGCAGCACATCATTGTCCTTGGCAATTTGGCTGACTCCTGAAATATCAGTGACTTTGAACAGTGGATTAGACGGTGTTTCCACATAAATCAGCTGTGTATTAGGCTGCACTGCCCGAGCAATTGCTCCTAAATCTGTCTGATCTACCGTTGTGAAGTCAATGCCGAAACGCCTGAAGATGCGTTCCGTCAATCGATAAGTCCCGCCGTATACATCGTCCGGCAGAATGACATGGTCGCCGGCCTTCAATGTCATAAAGACAGCAGTAATGGCAGCAATCCCTGAACTAAAGGCAAAACCGTGGTTACCGCCTTCTAAGTTAGCAAGTTTCTCTTCCAGCAGACTGCGGTTCGGATTACCGCTTCGTGCGTAATCATAGTCAGCAGCACCACCCAGTACTTCCTGGTGATAAGTCGAAGAGTAATAGAGCGGCTGATTGGCTGACGTATAGTCTTTGCCTCTCGGACTATCGAGTATCAACGATGTTTCCTGTGAGTAACTCATCATACCGCCTCCTTGACTGCTGCATGTTTTAGCGCCTGGATAATGTCTTGTTCAATATCATTGTAATCTTCGATACCTACAGAGATTCTGATTAACTGCTCATCAATCCCACGCTTCTGCTTTTCTTCCTCGGGCATATCGACATGCGTCTGTGTATAAGGGAACGTAATGAACGTTTCAGTACCGCCGAGGCTCTCAGCGAAAATACAGACTTTCAACTGTTCAAGAAACGGGCCGACTTTATAATTGTTGTTCAGCCTTAAGCTCAGCATCCCACTCTCGCCCGCGTACAATACTTCCTGAACAGCTTCGTGACTTTCGAACGCTTGCGCCAGACGCCGGGCATTATCGCTGGAACGTTCGATTCTCAAGTGCAGTGTCTTTAAGCCGCGGAGCAGCAAATAGCTGTCAAACGGTGATAGTGTGGCACCGATCATATTATGGAACTGACCGAGCTGTTCGCCTAACGTCTCATCATTGACTGTCACGACACCTGCCAGCACGTCATTGTGGCCGCTGATATATTTCGTCGCTGAATGGAGGACAATATCTGCGCCATCTTTCAGCGGTGTAGATAAGTAAGGCGTTAAAAATGTGTTATCAATAATCGTCAGTAGATGACGTTCACTTGCTATGGCATAGAGAGGAGTTAAATCGACAGCAGTCATCAGCGGGTTGGAGATCGGTTCGATGAAAAATGCGCGGGTATTGTCAGTAATTGAGTTCGTCACTTCTTCAATATTGTTGAAATCGATATATTTAAAACAGACGCCGTACTGCTCTGCGTAGTAATCAAACAATCTGAATGTCCCACCGTATAAATCAAATGATACAAGAATTTCATCAGCAGGTTTGAACAGATTACAGACAAGCTGGATGGCAGCCATACCGCTTGCTGTGGCAAATGAATATTTCCCGCCCTCAAGACGAGCGAACACCTCTTCGAAATGAGAACGCGTCGGATTCTTCGTCCGTGTGTAATCAAATCCAGTTGACTCACCCAGCTTGGCATGAGCATAAGCTGTCGCCAAGTAAATAGGATTAGACGTCGCCCCTGTCACATCATCTGTTCGCGAAATTTGTGCTAACGCTGTTTTCATAGTAACTCCTCCTTAAAATAAAAAAATACCCCTCTGAAAAAGAGGAGTACATTGTATCAACTCATATTCCAGGATTCACCTGTTGGATTTAGCACCGTGCATCAGCCGGTTGCTGAGACTTCAAAGGGCCAATTCCCTCCATCTCTCTGTATAAGTTATTAAATTTTATGAAAGTGTATCATTATTTTGAATAGTAATTCAATAGTACTGGTTAATTTAATCTTTAACACTCTATCAATTATTCATTTCATACTAAAATGTTAAAAATACTATACATTATGTTAGAAATACTATACATTAGTTGTAAGGAGTGAATCATTTGAAGTTAACGTCTCGTTTAAAGGAATATAGGGCAAGAGAAAGAATTAGTCAGTCAGAACTGGCTAATAGAGTGAATGTCACACGCCAGACAATAGGTTTTATTGAGAAAGGAACATTTTCCCCCTCAATTACATTAGTACTAAAAATTTGCCACGAATTTGATTGCAGAGTTGAAGATTTATTTACATTGGAGGATGAGTCAAATGAATGAAAATAAAATTCGATTTTATTACCCGCTGGTTCAATTTGTAAGTATTTTATTCCTCGCACTACTAATTATTCCTATTTCTTTAGTAACAGAGTTTAATATCAATGATCAAGAAACGCTTTTTTCAATCAATGTTGACTTCTTTAAGTATGGCATTGATTTTAGTGTCATCATGCTTATTGCACTTGTGTTAAATTTAATATTTCTCATAGTGATGATTTACTATTTCATTAAAATCAAGAAGCAGCACAAACATTTAAATCTACTTAATAATATATTTCCAGAAATCAATGACAATGATGAAGGATTATCTTTCGTTACGTACCAATCGCTGAAAGCTGTCTATAGCTTTATCGGCTTAGCGTTACCTATTATGGTCGGCATTATATTATTTCTACCTGATAATTTTGTAACAAAGTCACTGTTTCTTACATTACTGATGTTTATTGCGGCGGCATCTTACTTCATTTATTTTTTAAAAACAAGGCAACTGCTAAAATGATTTTATTATCATTCAGCAAATAAAAAAGATGAGATTAAATCTCATCTTTTTTATGTTATTTAACCGGTATCCACATTTCAGCTGTATAGTCAGCTGCTGTGACATTACCGAAAGGATAGTATTCAAATTCTGGAGCATTTCTTAAGTCATGCTGGGAAGCAGGTATAATGACTTCATAAGCTTCATTAGTGACACGCTGAATTTCACGCGAAACGGGGCGTCCTGCCTCAAATACTATATATTTACCTGCCGGGATGTTATGAGAAGCCCATTCTGACGTTTCCCGGTCAGAACTCACTCCGATCATATAATCGACACCGTTGTCCGTCGGAAAATATATGCCGAAAAATCCTTGAAATTGTTCATCTGCTTCAAGTGTTAAGCGCGCGCGTTGGTCTGACTGCTTAAAGTCAGTCCAGAACTGCTGTATTTTTTCCTGTGCTTCTTCTATACTGTCGTAGCTTCTTTTCTCTCCGATGACCCGTGTCTCTGCTAGTTCTCTTACTTCATATGCCATTATTCTTCCTCCTCGGATGATATCATAGATCATCTATTTATTTAAATGACATCTTAAATACTTTCGGCAGTTCTGCCTCAAAGCGCATTGCTTTATTGGTCGTCGGATGTGTGAATGCCAGAACGTTTGCATGTAAGCCGATACGTCTGAACGGGTTTGTTACAGCTCCGTATTTTTTGTCACCGACAATCGGATGACCAAGCTCTTTCATATGAATCCGTATCTGGTTTTTACGCCCTGTCTCCAGATTGACTTTTAATAATGTCTGCGTGCGATTGGTGTTCAGCACTTTATAATACGTCACAGCCTTTTTGCCGTTGTTCGGAGTTTTGCTGGAATGCATGGTCAACGTTTTATCTTCAGTGAGCCAAGTTGTAATAGTGCCATCTTCTGTCATGCGGCCTTCTACAAGTGCGATATAAGTCCGTTCACTTACTAACTGCTTCCAGTTGTGCTGCAGCACTTGCTGCGCTTTTTTGTTTTTCGCATACATCATGACACCGGACGTCTCGCGGTCGAGCCGGTGGACTACATATATACGGTTTTGTGGATGTGCTCTTTTAACATAGTCTGACAGCAGGCGGAATGCTGTGTTTTCGTTATCTTTTTCTGATGCAATAGATAACAGCCCCGCTTCTTTGTTCACTACGATGACATCTGTATCTTCATGCAGTATTTCAATCCCTTTGATTTTCGCTTTTTTGTTCGGTGCGCTTGTACGGATTTCCACGATATCACCTTGTGCGAGTGGTGCATTGAACTGACTCGTTGATTCATTGTTAATAAAGACATGGCCTCTACCGAGCATTGTCTTCACTGTCTTCTTACTTCTCTCCGGCATTACTTCAAATAAAAACTTGAGTAGTTCTGTTGCTTCGTGTACTTCCCATGCGGCGTCACGGCCATTTCTTCTGTTCATTATATACGTCCTTTCGGTCATGTGATGACCGTGCTATTAATTCATTTTGCTTATTAAATGGTAAGGTGAGTAAAGTGAGTATTTATTAATATATTCAAGCTTAACCAATGAATTCTCTTACAGTGGCAGCCAGCAGGTAAACGTTCAATAGACTGAGAACCACTGCCAAGAGCCAGGCAGCAGCTGTTACAAGTTTAGAGCTGATGAACTCCCCCATGATTTCTTTTCTGCTTGTCGCGATGACAAGCGGGATAATACTGAACGGTAAAGCTAAGCTAAGAAAAACTTGTGTGAATATCAGCAAGTCTTCAATCTTATCATGACTAGAGCCGTAGAACAGCAGGCAGACAAATATAGGAACAACAGCTATTACTCTAGTGATCAGGCGTCTTGCCCACTGCGGCAGCCGAATGTGCAGATAACCTTCCATGACAATCTGACCAGACAGTGTCCCGGTAATCGTCGAGTTCTGCCCGCTTGCCAGTAGTGCAACAGCAAACAGCGTACTCATCGCGGCACCGCCTGCAGCTCCGCCGACATGTGAATGAAGGAGCGCGTTATAAAGCTCATAAAAACGTCCAAGTGACTGCTGGCTGCCATAAAACAGGGCAGCACCTAAAACCAGTAATAGACAATTGACAACAAATGCAACAGACAGCTGAATGTTGGAGTCTATCATGGCATACTTAATAGCCTGACGTTTCCCTTCATCATTTCGTTCATAGTTACGCGACTGCACTAACGACGAATGAAGATACAAGTTATGCGGCATAATCGTTGCACCGATAATTCCAAGTGCTATGTACAGAGCGCCCTGATCAGTGACCACTGCTTTGTGCGGGATGAATCCTTTGAGAACAGCACCCATATCTGGTGATGCCATTATCACTTCGTAAGTAAAGATGAGAAGCACTGAAAAGATAAGGACACCGACAATCGCCTCTATCTTTCTGAAGCCGAGATGCATAATCATCAGCAATAAGAAAACATCGAGAATCGTAATCGCAACGCCAACTGCTAACGGCAGACCAAAGAGCAGATTCAGCGCAATCGCACTGCCGATAATCTCCGCAATATCAGTTGCCATAATCGCGAGCTCGGTAATTAACCACGCGAATACACTTAATTTTTTCCCTGTCATCTGCCTTGTCACCTGAGCGAGATCCATGCCACTTGCGATGCCGAGCCGCGCGCTCATCGCCTGCAGCAGCATCGCTGACAGACTGGACAGCAGAATCACGAACAGCAGAATATAACCATATCGTGCGCCGCCCGTCATCGACGTGATCCAGTTGCCGGGATCCATATAACCTACCGCTACAAGCAGGCCCGGACCAATGTACATCAGCAGTTTTTTCAATCCAGTCGTCTGCGCATCAAAGGACACAGTGCCATTAATTTCTTCTAAACTTTTATTCATATAGCCACCTTTTTAATGGAACTTACCTTACTATCCATCTTCCTTATTATCTTATGAGTACGTTCTTTCCACTGCTTACCATTATAAACGAAGCTGCTACGATTGACACTCATGAGAATTAACTTTAGGTGATCCTTTCCCTCTTCTTCTATTATCAATTAAAAAGCCAGCCCATTAACTGGACTGACCATCATGTTTTAACAAGGAATAAATATAAGCATCCTTATAGTCATCTCTATTTTTCAAATAACTTCTCAGCTTTCCTTCCAGCGTAAACCCGCTTCTCTCAGCTACTTTTTGACTTGGAATATTATCGCACTCTATTATCAGAGTAATTCTGTTGAAGTTAAAGCTGTTAAAACCAAGACTGCATATACCAGTCACGGCTCTAGTCATAATCCCGTTGCCCTGCAGGTCTTCAGACAACCAGTAACCGATATCAGCAGACCGATTAGATTGGTTAATATTATGAAAATCAATCATTCCAGCTACCATCTGCTGGTAGCGGATAACGAGAGTCACCGACTTTCCAGCGCCGAAATTTTTCATCATTTCTTTAAAAGTAATGATCTCCTCATCTTCGTTTTGAAGATGATCAAGCCATGGCAGAAATTCTTTCAAATAATCACGCTGTCTCTCAATTAAACGATAGACGACCGGACCATCTATTTCCGGACGAGGGAGAGCAAGTTCTAGTTCATCATCAATTTTGTATGAAAGCATGTATATCCACTCCTGTTATGTTATCCTCAAATGTCTTTCATCTTTTATTTCTTCTAAATAACTAACAATCTGTAAATAATTTTCGTCAGTAAAATCTGTAAATATATACCACTCTGAACGATAATATATTTCAAATTTGCTTTTTAACATGCCTTTTTTAAATCGATATGTTTCAATCTCATCAATCGGAATGCTGTGAGAATTAACTGCTGCTTCTAATAATGGGTTAAAAATAATTAATTGGTTCGTTGTATCTAATATTAACTCACCTGGAAAGTTAACCATTCTAAAATTAAAAGTTTTTATTTTACATGCTGTTTTTATCATCATCTCGTCACCTCTAATATTTTATTTAAAAAATATATGATTAATCACAACTATCGATGAAATGAATCGTGTATCTTTCATATGGATCCACTCAGAATACTAGTGACGTCTATAATCATTTAGATTCTCGAACACATGCATCAGTTGTTTGTTTTCTTTAAAGATTTGTAACTGCAGCTGATGAGAAGGATCTGTTAATGATTTAACATTAAAGTCCGGTTTAAACGTATCATTTATAATCATTTCCTTGTCCAGCACATCACCGGCAGCAGGCGTTAGTTTAAGCGTTTTCGACGTGCTTTTATGACCGGATTTTAGTATTTCATCCGGATACAAAATATTTATATATAGCACTGGATGATGTTTTTCTATGTAACTACTAGCACTTGGATCTATAACATATTTAATAATGTACTGCACATTGTTATTTGCTGTTTTAACATTAAAATCTTTAATCATAAAGTGCGGCTGAATAAATAAGTCTTCTACTGTTAATGCTTTATTAACTGCAGGAGTTTCCTCTGCTTTTTTGGCCTGCTCAGTTGTTACCTCTTCTTGTTGTTTTTGAACTTTGGCATGTTCCCTATGCTGGCTGCAACCTGTTATAACTATCAGTAATATGATGATGACAACTAATCTCTTCATTAATCACCACAGCTCCATTATTTAATTTCACAGAAATATTACAATATTCTAATTTTTTATATATAATTACATCATAATATGTAACGTCTGGAATTGGAAGCAAATTATTAATTTTATAATAATTTACTTTTTATTGGATTAAACTATAGAGGTGCATTGGTAGCAATAACGATGATTAAAAATATTACAGAGGAAAATTTAACCGAGCTATAAATTCAGTGCACTTCTTTCTTATTCAAGATACCTATTAAACCCGCCTTCGCTGTTAATCAGCTGACCAGTAATCCACTGGCCTTTATCACTGTGCAGGAATAATACTAAGTTAGCAATATCGTCAGGCTGCCCCCAGCGTTTGTCATTGAATTGATTCGAAATCTGATGATAGACTTCACTGTTCTGCTCGATATAACCTGTATCTGTCGGCCCTGGATTAACAACATTCACTCTGATATTCCGTTGTGCCAGTGCATATGAGCTTTGCATGCCTAAGTTTGTGACAGCTGCTTTTGATACCGCATAAGGAATCTCAGAAGTCATCGGTCCTAGGTGTTGACCTGACGTAAACAAAGTAATGCATCCTTTTTCTGCTTGTAATTGTGCCTTGAAGTGTTTAATCAGCAGCATAGCAGCTGTTACATTCACTGTCAGATGTTTATTAATCTCTTCTGCATTCCAGTCGTCAAGCCCACATTGTGTACTATAAGCATGACAAATAATCATGTGTGATATTTCATATGGCACTAATTCATTAATGAGCGATTGTACGTTGTCCGCTATCGATAAATCACAATCTTTCAGGCGAACAAACTGATCCTGATACACATCTCCAGCATCAGCATAACCCATCTCCTGGTCATATTCACTTGAACCATGGGCATAAACTTTGTAGCCTTCCTTTAAGAAACGACGGACTAAATTCGCACCGATTCCGCCTTTGCGACTGACACCTGTAATCAATATATTCTTCATAAAATCCTCCTTATATCAACATCCATCAATGATAACCGGCTTATTGCTTTAGTGCTGTTGCTCCTTTAAGTGCTGGTGCATAAGTTTAAGCGGGCCATTATACGCAAGTGTGAACGCGTACTTAGCTATATTCTCTTTTGATTCCTGCATGCCATTTTTCACCCATTCTTTAATCAGCCCTGTCTGTGCGTTGACGATAAAAGCAAAGTAATATTCAATCGGCACGATGTTCAATTGCTCAGGCAGATCAATGTTACTCTGTACATAACTTCTGATGATACGTGAAAATTTCTGCGGCAGTCCTGCATCTTGATTGATTAACGTCACATTGAAAAATTCTTTATGATTGATGATGACCTGCAATATAATCTCAATCAGCTGTGTTGAGTGCTGCTCCAGATTAACATCAACTTGAGGATATTTGCGGTCCTGCAGTGCTTCCTCCAGTTCACGCATCACTTCATCTTCCAGCTGATCACGTAAATCAAACTTATCGAGATAATGCAGATAGAAAGTACCGCGGTTGATGTCTGCTTTCTCTGTAATCTGATTGATCGTGATATCTTTGAATGGTTTCTCCGCTAATAAGCTGAAGTAAGCATATTTAATACTTTCTTTTGTTTTTCTCACGCGTCTGTCTAACATTATTTTTCCTTCTTTCCAGAAATGATAAACATATAATAATTATGTGTTCATTAATCATCACATTATATATTATTGGTTATTGTGTTCTTTATTATTCGAATTATAATATACATTGTAATTATTAATCAACATTATGTTCAATAAGGAGAAAACATATGAATATTTTAAAAAATAAACTATTTTACTTACCGCTTATTACCGGCTCACTGCTCATCTGGATTATGTCATTAGCTTTTTCCCCAGCTTTCAATCCGAAGCCAAAGAACCTGCCGATTGCTGTCGTCAATATGGATAAAGGACTGCTGATTCAAGGTAAGCAGATGAACATCGGCGAGACTTTTACCGATAAAATTAAAGATAACAAAGACTTAAATGAAACAGTTGATTTTGTCACTGTAAAGAGCGAGAAAGATTTGAAAGACGGTTTTGACAACAACAAATATTACAGTGCTCTTGTAATTCCAGCGAACTTCACTGAGAATGCCACAAGCGCTATGCGTCACGAAATACAGACTGCGAAAAAAGCTGAAGCAGCGGCGCAGGCGAAAAAATCTCAGACTGATTTAAAAGCTAAAGTCGCAAGTGGCGTCATCTCGCCGCAGCAGGCACAAGTCATCGTCCAGCAGATGCAGGCGAAAATGAAAGAAATGCAGAAAAAGAACGCAGACCTGCTAAAACCGATCATTGTTGAAAAAGGTCAGCTGGAAGTTATTATCAATCAAGGTGCCTCAGTACAGGCGGCACAGATTAGTGACAAAATGCTGTCTAGTATGGGTAACAATATCAATATCATGTTAAGCAAACAGGCTGTAAAAAATCTGTCCGACAATCAAATTAAAGTATCAGCTGATCACATGGACCAACTGATGAATCCTGTGACAGTGAAACATACAACAATGAATAAAATTCACGACCATCAGGGAAATGGTATGGGCGGCATGCTGCTCTTCACACCTATCTGGATGGGTTCACTTGTATCAGCAGTTGTGTTATTCTTTGCTTTCCGTACTTCACATCTTGTGACACAAGGTGAACGCCTGAAAGCGACATTCATGCAGTTTGCGATGGCGGCTTCAGCGGCCATCGTCTCAAGTGTGCTCGGCGTATGGTTTATCACGCAAGTTCTCGACTTCTATATGCCAAACATCACGCAGACAACGATGTTCATCGCAATTTCAATGTTCGGCTTCATTATGCTGATCCTTGGAGTCATGTCATGGCTCGGCATGAAAGCCATTCCGCTATTTGTGCTGCTGTTATTCTTCAGCATGCAGATGCTGACGTTACCTAAACAAATGCTGAATGATTTCTACCAGACCTATGTCCTGACTTGGATTCCTTTTGGTTTCTATGTCGATGGTTTACGTGAACTGATATATCTCCATAAAGATCTGACACTCAATACACCGATCATTGTCATGACCGGCCTTGCAACATTCGGTATGGTGATTACGTTACTCGCTGCTGTACTGCGCAAGCATAGCGACAAACGTGCTGAAGTACCTGCATAAAATTATCTTCTCCTTAAAATACACCCCGGACGTTAGATTTAAATCTAACGTCCGGGGTGCTTTCAATTGTAATACCATTGTTATGAGGCTTACTTATATTCTATTCTGTGTAACCACTGATTACTATTTTTCATTGTTTTCCTATAGTATGTCTGCTCTGCCGACGGTCATTATGAACATCAGTACATCAACCTATATTTAGACGCATGTCGATACCAAAATATTATCAATCGTCCAGAGATGATAATTAAGATGCTATTGAAATAAAAAAACGACCCATCAATGGATGAGACGTTTCACAAGAAACTGTTAAGATATTCTGTCATCCTGTTTGCGCACTTTATAGATAATATATCCGATAATAAAGCCAATCAATGCCGGCAGCACCCAGCCCATGCCGATCGAGAAGAATGGCAAATAGTGATTTCCGAAATTTATAATACTTTCGGCGAATCTTGTCTGACTGAGAAATGCAGGACTGGCTTTAATACCATCAATCAGTGCTGCAATCAATGTGAAGTAAATGGTTGTCTGATAAACAGTTCTTGAATGGTGATAAAACCCGCCGAATAAAGTCAGCAGAATCAGTACAATCGATAACGGATAGAGGAACATTAAAACCGGCACAGAATAGGCGATAATCTGAGTTAGACCGAAATTTGCGATAATGAAAGCAGCGAAGCTCACAACTGTCGCGAACATAATATACTTCTGACTCGGGAATAGCTCAACGAATGTCTCCGAGAAGGCAGTGATTAAGCCGATAGCTGTTTTCAGACAGGCAACGATAATAATTAATGATAAGAGAATGATACCATAACCACCTAAGTAGTACTGAGCAATCTGTGCCAGCGCAATTCCACCGTTATCACTCACTGCAAACTTCCCTAGACTCATCGTCCCCATGACTGCGAGTAATGTATAGATAAGCCCCATTAGAATAACCGTTATAAGACCTGACTTGACGGTTTCTTTCGCAATGATTCTCGGCTCCGTGATGCCGAGTTTCTTAATCGTTGTCACGATGATGATACCGAATGCCAGTGACGCGAGTGCATCCAGCGTGTTATAACCATCCACAAAGCCCTTCAAAAGAACAGAATCCTGATAATCAGCGGACACTGCTGCGGTTGTCACGCCACCAATAGGATGAATCATAGCCAGCAGAATGAGAAGTCCTAAGAGAATCAGAAAGACTGGATTCAGAAACTTACCGATATAATCTAGAATTTTCGATGGACGACGTGCGAAGAACCATGCTGTTAAGAAGAATATTGCACTGAATAAACTTAAATATAAGCCCACTGATCCTTTTGGTAAAGACGCGCCGAACGCAATCTCAAAAGAAGTCGTCGCCAGTCTCGGTAATGCAAAGAATGGCCCGATAACTAAGTAGAGCAGAATGGTGAATATATAGGCATATGTTTTATTGACGCGATTCGCAATATCGAATAGACCATTTGTCTTTGAGATTCCAATTGCAATAATACCGAGGAACGGCAGACCAATCGCTGTAATCAGGAAGCCGAGATTAGCAATAAAGACATTTGAGCCTGCGGTCTGACCAAGGTGGATGGGAAAAATCAAGTTCCCCGCCCCAAAAAACAGACCAAATAACATCGAACCTATAAAAAGGTTTTCTTTAAAAGTTAGTTTTGTTTTCATAGATATTACTCCTAAGGTGTATTCAATTATCTGGTTATTGAAAAATTCATTATCATCCTTTAAAGCGCGGCAGATGATTATCATCCCATTATAATATAAGTGTCAGAAAAATAGAACTCCAGTGCAGATATACCCGCTTTAAATGTATTAATTACATTATAGACGGTCTGTCTTGAACGCTTAATTCTCCGGCAGATCTCACTGACCGAAATTTTCTGGTGGTAATATGATTCTATGAACGCAAGTTCATCCGTGGTAAGATGTGTATAGGCCATTTGTGCTAACTCCTTATGTTTTCTTTGGACGGAAATACATATTGAGTTTAGCACAGAAGGCTTTTTTAGTTGTCTAGCTTAATTTTACAATTGGCGTAAGAAATAGACTAAATCATAGGAGGACACTTTACTTATGCGCTGGACTAAACGAAAACAGATGCTGGAATCATTATTGTGCGATTCATTACAGGGGCGTATCCAGATTAATCGAGTCGTATATCGTCAATCCCATGATCAGCCTTCCCGTCTGACGATCACGTTTGATAAAAATGAGATCTTTGCCACTGACAACATCTCATATGAAAGGGAAGCTTATAGACTCGGGAATCATATGGAAAGAAGTGAAGAGATGCCTTCACTTGATGAACGTTATCGTTTTATGATGGATGAGCTGTCAGAAACAGAAAGTCTGATTTACCAACATCGTATGGAAGAAGCGAATAATAAAGTAGAAGAAACTCTACATCAGCGGGGGTTATACGCCGACTATACTATTTATGATTTTTTCAACTATAATCAGTTATCGATACAAGAAGCAATGAATAACCGAAGTGAAGTGATACGTGCCTACGCCATGTTTGATAGAAGGTTAGGTATGAGAAAACTGCAGAATATAGACCTCCACCAAGAACAGCCACTTGTCCAGAAATTTTCTTCCATCAGAAAGAATGCTGAGAATCTTTAAAAAAAGAAGCACTCATTCGAGTACTTCCCTGTCATGCTACTTTCTACGAATAAATATCAATAACCCAGTACCTGCTACAAATAACATACTTGCAAGACCAGCAAGCAGACCTTGTTGTTCACCAGTCATCGGTAATTTTTTCATTTCTTGCTTTTCTTGTTGTGCCATTTGTTTCGTATCTATTTTATTGTCAGCTTTATTCATCACAGTCATTTCATTATCTTTATTATCTTGATGCACTACAGCTTTTTCTGATCTCATTTCATTTTGGTTCGTTGATGAGTTCATCATTTTTGCTTCAGGTTTCTTTTTAACCTCATTCATTGCTTTCGCAAGTGTCTTGCTATCATCAACTTTGCTATCTATCTTCTTATCTTCTTGTTTTGGATCTTGTTTGTTTTCTTCCTTCGATTCTACTTTCTGTTCTTCATGCGGTTTTTCCTTAGATTCTTCTTTTGGTTCTTCCTTCGCAACCGGCGTGCCATATACATATTCTGTGGCACCTGACTTCACGAATTTGTTCGGCAACCTCTCACCGTTTAAGTAGATGTCGTAAAGTGTGCCGACTGTCAGATTATCACTGAATACTAACTTGCCGTTTTCCGCCGTCACTGCCTCTGCCACTTTTACGCCCCCGCGGTATAACGCTACTTTCTGTCCTGCTAACGGATTGTTATTCTCATCGACTACAATTACTGTCGCAGGCTGTGTTTCTGCGTTATATTTGCCGTCACCTTTCGTATCGACGAAGAATGTGTTTTCTAATTTAGAGCCTTCCACACCACGCAGTGTGTAACCCTGGTTCACGCCATTGACATATACCGCAAAGTTTCTTCCTGCTGGTACATCAAATACTACGTTACCATTTGCATCTGTCGTCATTGACTTGTAGAAAACGTCACTTTCTGTGATGTCGTATAAGTCCACTTTCTGATTCGCTACATTCTGCATATCCTTGTTAATAACGTGTGCTGTAAATGTTGCGCCTGCGACCTTTTCTTTCACAGCCGGTGTACCATATACATATTCTGTGGCACCTGATTTCACGAATTTGTTCGCTAACTTCTCACCGTTTAAGTAGATGTCGTAAAGTGTGCCGACTGTCAGGTTATCACTGAATACTAACTTGCCGTTTTCCGCCGTCACTGCCTCTGCCACTTTTACGCCCCCGCGGTATAACGCTACCTTCTGTCCTGCTAACGGATTGTTGTTCTCATCGACTACAAATACTGTCGCAGGCTGTGTTTCTGCGTTATATTTGCCTTCCCCTTTCGCGTCGACAAGAATGTGTTTTCTAATTTGGAGCCTTCTACACCACGCAGTGTGTAACCCTGGTTCACGCCATTGACGTATACGGCAAAGTTTCTTCCCGCAGGCACATCAAATACGACATTACCATCTGCAGCTGTCATCATTGACTTATAGAAAACTGCGCCTGCTGTAATGTCGTATAAGTCTACTTTCTGGTTCGCTACATTCTGCATATCCTTGTTAATAACGTGAGCTGTAAATGTTGCGCCTGCTGTATTCGCAACTACTGCAGGTGCTGAAGGTAATGCTTCTCTTAAAACTGCAACGTTCAGATCATTACCTTTCTTGAAGTATGCATTACTGATCTTCACACCTTCAACTTCAATACGATAAATTTTATTGTCTTCTAAAGCATCAAAGCTCGCGCGCCCATTTGAATCCGTCACAGCTGATGCAACTTGCTTGTCACCATCAAACAATACAACATGCGCACCATTTGCATTTAAACCTTCTTCGTCTCTTACATTTACGTAAGACATCACTGAATTTGTCGCAGCAGAAGCATGCTGTGCTGCAACGACTTCTACTCCACCTAATAATAACGCTGTACTCAATACGACTTTACTCATTTTTATATTCATATTCTCGCCTATAAATCGTAATCATTACGATTTAATTATAAAACATTCTACCTTATAATCAATATATAAATTTACTCTTATTAACTTTTGGCCTAATTTATGACTCTATCTATAAAAATTTATAATAAGGTCGCCAATTTCGAGAATCTTAACACTCTGTTATAGTTTATGATTTCCAAACATATAAAAAGCCCCAAATTATTCTCATTAGAAAAATTTGTGGCTTTTTTTATTATTTAAAACAACTGAAACAGAACAAAAGATAAAAGGGCTAGAATTCCAAAAATTGCTGTAAAACTTAAGACAATTATAATTTTCTCCTTGATATATTTCTTGTTGTCTCTTGGAGTAGAGTTTGTTTTGACTCCATTCTCCATATAATCTAAAATTTCTTTATATGTTTTAACATCATACTTATTTTTTAACCGCTCAATCTTACTTGCATAATAAAATGAAATTCCCCAAAGTAGAAATGGAATAAGAAAACCAAACCACCCCTCACTAAATTTCACTGCCGCACCAAAAGCTAACGCACTTAACAGCGTAAATATTAGCATCAGCTTTCCATACTCATCCATTTTACTGTGATCCACTGCATTTCTCATTACTTTAACATCTCCTTTAACGAGTTGGTCTAAGGAAACGTCAAACAAAGTTGCAAGTTCAATCAAATTATGTAAATCGGGATAGCTTCTTTCATTCTCCCAGTTAGAGATAGTCTGACTTGATACAAAGATTTTTTCGGCCAGTTCCATCTGGGATAAGTTCTGCTCTTTCCTGTAATATCTAATTTGATTTCCTACATCCATGTTCAACAGCTCCTTCCTCCATACCGTAACTTGCTAAAAGATTTCCTGCTATCTAATGTCCTTATAATACTATAAACCTCGATCTATAAAATAATTTATAGTCCACATTTCCTGGGAAATCATTATTGCAGCACTATGCATATTAGAAGTGAAAGGCTCGTCATCTTGGAGAGTCGCTTTATATTTCATTTTTGAATACAATATTACGAATAAGCTGCTTCTTAATCTTTTTGTTATTGTAATTGTGGTTAAGAACCTATATAAAAAATCACTGTTGAACTTCTTCAAACTCAAGATTAACTGGAACTTTTGGTAAACTATCCTTATTCTTTAATGTATCTGTAGAAGGAACTGAATTATCAACTTCTTCTACTGAAAACTGATCAATCCATACTTTGCCTTGACCTACCAATAGCACACCAAAGTGAATGGATTCAGCTGCTTCTGTAACTTCAAGAACTACAGAGTAGTGGTTCCAGTGGGTTGTTCCTGTGATTGCTCGTTCCATCATATTATCAAACTGCAAAATATCTGATTTTTGATCATCAATTCTTGCCCACAATCCTACTTTACCGGCTTCTTCAGTTTTAATAAATGCTGAAAATCTAATTCTCTTACCTATATATTGTTCTGCTGATATACTTTGCATAATTGTTCCAAAGGTATTATCATTATAATCTTTATCTCCCCCTGTTCCATGAATCAGAGCAGATTGTTTTCCTTTATGAAATACTTTTTTATCCGTAGTTATCTTGTATAAATGAGGTGTAGTTCCTGAAACTATCCATCCTTTAATTTCACTATTCATTAAAATAGCCTCCTCTTCCATTAATGCTCCTATTAATCTTCTATATTTCCCTGGTGGCATTCCATAGATTTCTTTAAAGCGACGAGTAAATGCTTCTTGTGATTGAAAGTTGAGTGTTATCGCCAAGTCAATCAAAGTAATATCTGAATACAATAAATACTCAGCTGCTAAAGCAATACGACGTTGAGCTATATACTCATAAAGCGTATAACCTGTAGCTGCTTTAAAACTTCTAATCAGATGAAATTTAGAATAACCTGTTAATCTAGCATACTCATTTAACGAAAAATTTTCTAATAAATTTTGTTCTACAATCTCAATGATTCTATTGATATCCTTATGGTTCAATTAATCACCTCATAATGATTTTAACTTTTATACTTAAAGATTATTTGATTAATATTGCTAATCTTGATATTAATTTTTTTGAATAATAATAATTTGCTACCCATAATTGACAGCCATTCTAAAATTATGTCATTTATAATTGACATATCCAATAATTAGTAATAAACTGATTGTGTCATATATATAAGACACAATTATCCGAGGTTAAATATGAATAAAGTTCGAACTTATCGCAAAGAGTTAAATATGTCTCAACTAGATTTGGCCAAATCTATTGAAGTTGCAAGACAGACTATCAATTTAATTGAGAATGACAAATACAATCCTTCACTGGATTTATGCATTAAGATTGCAAAAGCATTAAAGACTGATCTTAATACTTTATTCTGGGAAGAAGATTAAGGAGAAGGATATGAATCACTTAATGGATAAGATTTTACCTGTTTTTGTAGGACTTGAAACTGAACGTGATGAGTATATGAGATTGCAAGGCCGCAAGATAATGGCATATTGTCACGTATATTCTTTTGCTATCGTTAGTATAGCAATGATGATAAGCCTGATAGCTGACTTGTACTTCGATATGATTTCAATAGGTACATTGCTGTTATTTGTTATTCAACAGATTGTAGCTATCTACACTCTGATAAAGTCCAAGAAAATGAATCTTGATACCGATGAAGTGTATAGCAAAATAGAATATAAAGAAAAATTAAAAACACTTCGTTTTCAAGCTTTAAAAATTGGCATCTTATGGGGAACAACTATGTTTGTATGGATGGAACTCGTATTTCCTCATTTGTCAGGTGAGTCTAGTAACTTAGCAATAGACGGAGTATATCGTTGGGCTTTAGGTGGCCTCTTCTTTGGTACCATTATGTATTTCGTTGCTAAATCTAAAATAATAAAAGAATATGATTAAGGAGATAAATATCAATGAATATCCAAGAAAAAATGCTTCAACGTTATATGGGCTTTCACAATCCTAGAGATGAGTATCAGAAAAATGAGATGTACCATGTTCTTGCAAATGGTACGATTTATATATTCGGTCTCGTAACTCTATTTCTTCTTATCAGCTTATGTTGGGATGTATACTATCATCAGTTCTCAGCCGCAACTCCACTTCTATTGTTTATTCAAACTTTTATATTCTTATTTACTACTCTTAAGGGCAATAAGATCCGAAAAGATAATCAAACTATGTATATCGAATCTTATGACGAAAAACACTATAATCAGCAAATATCAGTGCTAAAGAGACAAATGATTTATGTAAGCATATTCTTATTTACTGCAAATCTTGTTGTTTCAAGTTATGTAACTGCTCTAACTGATAATCATATGCCCCGATTAGATATATTTGATATCTTAGGAACTATTGTAGAAATCAGTATATTAGTGACATTCATATATCTTCTAGCCAAAATGATGATGGCTAAAAGATTTTAAAAATAAACTGATACAGATAAAAATTCGCATTATTATAAACAGCGGATATAGTTCCTGTATAGTTTAATTAATCTTATGTTTCCTGTGGAACAATATAAGAAAGAGAGGTCGTCAAATGTCTATCGTTTATTTTGTCAGGCATGCTGAAAGAGATATAACTATTCAAGAGGACGAGACTGCTCCTTTAACTATCAATGGTAAGAAAGATGCCAATGAACTAAAACATTTCTTTGCCGACAAAAATATTAAAGCTATTTATAGCAGCCCTTATCAACGAACGGTTCATACGATTGAACCTACTGCCTCTTTTTTAAATTTAGACATAAATCTGATCAACGATTTACATGAGAGAAAAATCGGATCATGGATTGACGATTTCTCTTTCTTTTCTGAACAACAATGGAAGGACTTTGATTACAAACGTTTGAACGGAGAATCATTAAATGAAGTAGCTGAGCGATTGTTGGTTGCTTATAGAGAGATAACAAATAATATAGAAGGTGATATCATCATTTGTGGACACGGAACAGCATTTGCAGTCCTATTCCATCACCTAACAGAAGGAGAATTTGGCTTTGACGAGTGGCAACGAATGAAAATGCCCGATATATACAGATATAAGATAGAAAACAAAAAGCTGAAGAAAATAAAATATGTTTAACGGAGTATTAAATGATAAACAAAACAAGAATCATTTGGCTGAATGGCGCTTTGGAGCAGGAAAAACGACGATAGCAAATGCATTAGTGAAAGCTATTCCTAACTCTTATCTTTTCGATCCGGAGCATGCAGGAAGTTATATCAATCACACGATACCTGAGAATATAAAATGCTCTGATTTTCAAGATCATTATGAATGGCGGATGATTAATCGTATGATGTTAAACAAACTACTACGACAATACTTCGGCATCATTGTTATTCCCATGACTATAACAAAGAAAGACTATTACTATAAAATAACTAAAGACATTGATTCTGCTATTATTAAAAACTTCTTCTTAAAAGCCGACAGAGAAACTCTTGAAAACAGGTTAATTGAACGTGGTGACAACGTAGATTCATGGCCCCATCAACAAATCGAGAGATGTCTTAAAGCCTTTGATCAAATAGAGATATATCATATGATTGATACTAGTGAGAAAGAAATTGATGAAATCGTTTCATCTATCCTTATAGAAATTAGTTGAGAGAACTGCCTTAATCAGTTTTATTGGTCAGATTTGTTCACTTTCTATGACTACAAATTCTCCTGTCTTTATTTTATATCTTTGTTTTTTATTGCTGTATTCTGTCCCATATACGAGATTTTGAATAACTTCAAAGACACCTGAATGTGCCACAATCATAATGGACCTTTCATTATCATTCTCTTTAATAATTCTATTCCAACATTGCTGGATTCTTTGATAGAATTCTTTAGGGCTCTCACCTTCTGGATATTTTTCATCCCATTTCAAAGTATTCCAATAAATATTCGGGCACCTTTCTTCTGCAATCTTGTTATCCATTCCAGCTAATAATCCGTTATTCACTTCTCGAAGTTGTCGGCAATAACTAACGTTATTTAAATTTAATAAACTTCTTAATATAGCAGTAGTTTCGACTGCTCTTAGTAAATCACTACTAATTACAGCATCAAACTTTATACCTTTCAATAAATAAGCTGTCCTTTTAATTTGTTCTACACCAGTTGAAGTCAATGGTTCTTTAGACCATCCCCCTCTTTTATTTAATGTATTTTGTCTATGTCTCAGAAGATATACTTTCATAATGCCTCTCTTTTTAACTATTCATTGATTAGTTCGATTAGATTTTATTTAATAATACACCTAGACATGCAAAATAAGCTCTGCTATAAGGTAAAAAATCATCTTTAGTAAATATAAATTCTTCATCATTAGATATTTGATAGCCTACACAGATTTTAGAATAATCTAAGCAAAGATTATAAAAATCCATCTTGTTTACTTTTATCAATTGATCAACTTCAGTATCATGGTTAATTTTTTTACGTTCTTCTTCTGAAATTTCGAGAGTATAGACATTAATAAATTCCTTATCAACTATACTAAGAGTTATTAACTCTTCAGGAATCGTACAAAGGAAGTTCAATCTGTCAAAAGTCACTTTAATGCCCATCTCTTCTTCAATCTCACGAACACCATCTTCGACTATCTCAGTACTGAGTAAATGACCGCCCACTGTTACATCGAGCATACCTTTATAATCTCTGACAACCAAACTTCTTTTTTGCAAAAATATATATTCATCATTTATGAAAATACATTGAAAAGTTTCATGCCACTCTTCATTTTGATGAGCTTCTCGTCTTTCCATCGTTCCTTTGAACTTATAGTTGTCATGATAAATATTTATTATCTCAGTCATAAACTACTTCTTCTCCATAGTATTCATTTAGAAATTCATAAATATCTTTTGTCAAATCCAAGTTTACAGACAAATTATTAATTTCAATTATATTCACTACTAGTACTCCTTCATGTCTTGGCCTTAATTATGAATCAGCAATTTGGATATTGATTAAAATACTTTTTTATTTTTTCAATCTCTGAATAGACTAGCGCTTTCCCTTTGTCGGTACTCTCCCAGGTCGACTTAGAAATATTTCTACTATCAACTACTGGAATGATAATAAACTTGCAATCATTGCAAAAATATTTTTGGTAAGACAATATAACTCGTTTAGCATGGTAATTTTTGCAGATTATTATTACTTTTTTTATACCCAAATTATTTTTATTACATATGTTCTTGCTAAATTCCGCATTCTGTTGTGTATTTTGAGCAAAATGATCCAAATAAATAGCAGAAGGAGAAATTCCATTTTCATAAAGATATTCTGCAAGAAAACCAGCTTCAGTTTGTTTATATGCAAGTTTTTTATTATATCCGCCACTGATAAGAATACAATCAGCATATCTCTTTCGATAAAGTTCGAGTGCTTTTTTTGCAAGAGCGATTTCAGTACTACCAGGAATTAATATAATGTCAGCGGGTTCTGGAATATGTTCAATAAAAATAAACTCACTTAAATAGTTATTTCTCATAAGTTTACCTCATTTATTAAATCTATTGGATGGATTCTTCTTTCGTCTTACTAATTAAGATAAATGTGGCAGTTAGTGATTCTAAAATAACTATTTAAAGTACATTCAAAACGAATGTACTTAGTTTTATTTATGGTAAGCTTGAATGGATCAATTGAGACGAAGATATTTCTCATAATTTATTTCATCATTTTTAGTGAACGCTAAGTCAAACGCTCATCATGACAAATAATCTTCGGCTTGTTCTCCATGTTTCTTGCCGTATGATTCCATCATTCTTAATATCGGTAAAATTTCCATCCCCATTTCAGTCAATGAATATTCCACACGTGGCGGTACTTCCGGATATACTTCACGATGAATAAGGCCGTCATTTTCTAATTCCTTTAATTGTTTCGTAAGTGATCCTTGCGAAATACCGGATAGAAACTTTTTAATTTCACTAAAGCGTTTCTTCTCATCTTTTAAAAACCATAAAATAAAGTATTTCCACCGTCCGGATAGCAGGTTTTGCGTGAATCCAATCCCGTACAAGTCTCTCTTATTTACAATCATTGTATCATCAAATCCATACTTACAAATTTTCGCCATTCAAACCTCGTCCTCATACAATAGTACTAAAAATAGTACTTACTCATATTTTATTGCCGTCTTCTCAAACTTATCTATCAGTATATAATTTATACTACGATAACTCAAACAAAGAAGGAGCTTTATTATGACCATTAATCAAAGAGATGGCAAGATGAAACTAGCTTTACAGATGGTATCAGGATATGGTGGTGAATTTAAGACGTGGCGTATGCCGGGTGCTGTGGCAGATGCCTATACGAATATGGATTATTATGTGGAAAATGCGAAAATGGCTGAAAAAGGTAAAATCCATACGCTGTTTATTGCTGATACACCCGCATTACCGAATGATCTATCAACGAATTCTCCGATGCACCCGATGGACCCGACAATCGCGTTAGCTGCTGTTGCACGTGAAACAAGTCATATCGGACTCGTATCTACTTATTCAACCACATATACTGAACCTTATAACTTAGCACGTACATTAAAGACATTAGACATTATCAGTAACGGACGCATGGGGTGGAATGCTGTGACGACTTCTAATCATGAAGCTGCTGCCAACTTCGGAAGACCCCTGCCAGATCGTGATACTCGCTATGAAATGGCTCAAGAACACATTGAAGCTGTCCAGACACTATGGGGGACATTTGGTCAGGATGCTTATATTCATAACCAGGAAACGGGTGAATATGTAGATATGTCAAAAGTTGAACTTGCCAACTACCGAGGTAAACACTATCAAACACGAGGACCCTTACCCATTCCGGCATCGCCTCAAGGGCAGCCCCCTATCTTTCAAGCAGGCGGTGGCGATAAAGGTCTGGAACTAGCCGGTCGATTCGCTTCAGGCGTTTATGCCAATCCATTTACGAAAGAAGATGCTAAGCTCCACCGCATGATGTTGCGTAAAAGTGCTGAAGCTCATGGCCGTAAAGCTGATGATATTAAAATGTTTGCAGGATTTATGTTCTCAATTGGTAAGACAAAAGAAGAAGCAATGGAACGACGCTATATGATGCAGCAATTCGCGCCGAAAGAAACAGCCCATCATGTTGAATATTTAGGATATATGGTCGGTTTAGGGTTGAGTGTCGATACAATAGATATCACAAAACCGTTACCTCAAGGCTTAATCAATCAAATGTACCCATCACCCATGAACCCTCGTTCAGAAAAAGCATTCGAATTATTAAAGACAGGCATGTCAGTTAAAGATGTACTCGCGAATGGTGTGATTAACTACCATCCAGTTGTTGTCGGTACACCTGAAATGGTAGCTGACTTCTTGGAGGAATGGTATCTAGCCGATGCGACAGATGGATTCTCAATAGTCCCTGACTCCTCACATGATGGTATTAAAGATTTCGTAGAACTTGTGGTGCCTATTTTACAGGAACGTGGATTATTCCATACAACATATGAAGGCGAAACATTAAGAGACCATCTAGGCGTGTCGTATGAATATGGATTGACTTATTAATATAATCGTTAAGAAATAATATGAGCTAGGAGAATGAATATGAACATAGGAATTATCGGTGCTGGGCCAATCGGCACAACCCTCTCTCAACATTTGTTTAACACAGGACATGACGTTAAAATTGCTGACGCTAGATCGATTAAAAAATTAGAAGGTAAAGACTTTAAAGGTAAAGCAGTAACTTTTGAGGAAGTAATTCAAAATATTGATGTGTTAATCATCTCTCTACCTTTCCATGTTGTACCTACAATTAAAGAAAAATTATCACAACTTGATGATAATACTATCATCGTCGATACTACAAACTATTACCCATTCAGAGATGGCAACATCCAGCCTATTGAAGATGGCAAAGTTGAAAGTGTCTGGATAGCTGAGCAAATCGAAAAACCTGTTATTAAAGCATTTAACAACTTGCTTGCAAGGACACTACAAACTATTACATCAGCTGATGGTTCAAAAATGGCCACGGCGATTTCTGGAGATAACCAAAGCCATAAAGATGTAATTGCAGAAATGATTAATGCAATCGGCATTGATGTGGTTGATAATGGAGATTTAAACAACTCCTGGAGACATCAACCAGGTTCTCCTGCATATTGTACTGAACTTAATAAGTCATAATTAGAACGTGCATTACAACTAGCGGACAAAGCTGCTGCACCGATTCATCGTGATGAAGTAATGAATCATTTCAGACCTCACATGCAGCATAAAGATATCGTCGCAATGAACAGAAAAGTATATGATGCGGACACGCTATAAAAAAGACCTCATTTGAGGTCTTTTTTTGAACATAAATGATTGCGTTACACATTCAATATATTGGTCCTTTAAAGCATCGTTCCATATCCGATTAACCAGTGAATGATTAATCTCTGGATGCGTCATCACCACAAGTGTATTTATTGAATCAGCTTCTATTCAATTGCTTTAATCACTTTCGCTGGTGTGCCTGCTACAATCGTATTTGGCGGAACATCTTTTGTAACCGTTGAGTCTGCTGCAACGATAGAATTCTTTCCAACCGTCACACCAGTCAACACAGTAACATTTGCACCTAGTCAGGCATTTTTCTTAATGACCACTTTATTTACGACAAGTCCGCGACGCTTTGCAGGGTCCACGATATGATTGACTGAAATGATTCTAGCCGATGGTCCGATCAACACATGATCTTCGATTTCAATACCACCTAAATCTACAAACGTGACATTTTTATTAATGAAAATCTCTTTACCGAACGTCATATGTCGTCCGTAGTCGTTATAGCATTTCAGATTATCGATAAAAGATTTTTCAAAGATAAGATTTACGAATATAAGGTATCACCCGAAGAAGTTCAATAAATGGAGGATAATAATGGCTGACTATAAAAAGATAATGCAGGATGAAATCAGAGACACAAAGCTTGATGAGAAAGCAAAAACATACGTCACAAAATCAAAACAGTTCGCTGAAGATAAGGACCTAAAAAACAATGCATCCGGCGCTTTCAGCAAATTCATTGATGGATTGAAACGTTTAGATACTATTCCAGTATTGATTGCAACATTCGTTATGGTGTTGCTCATCTGGATTCCACTTATGTACGGTTCAATGACTATCTCATTACTTAGTGGTCAAGATGGTATGAGTAACAAAGAAATGCAACAACTAGATAGTCGTCTACAAGATCGCTATAAAACAATATTCGGATTTTAAATCAAGACTGGAGAAGAAATTATGTCATCTAAAATTATTAAGTTACTGCTGCTGCAGTTCCTTTGTGTATTCATTGTGACTCAAATCGGTTTAGCAATGGTCGGATTCTCTTTTATGAACATTTTATTCTGGTCATTTTTGTTGTTTACGATTGTCTATGTAGGTTTTGTTTCACCACGATGGAAGAAGAAAGATTCGTTAATCAAATAATCAAAAATGACTGTTTCTTCTGTGTGAAGAAGCGGTCATTTATTTATATACTGTATCCTAGCAGCTTATTTTTTTTGCTTTAACCACTCTCCTTCTCTATAAGAACCAAGTCCAGTAGAACGGTTATGTACCATACCATATTTTGCATCGTCTTCAAGTTGTTTCTTATATCTCTGATCTTTACGCTTTGTTTCGCACTTCACATGTTCATCACAATGACCCTCTCCAAATATGCCATAATCAAGGTGTTTACCGAACAGTGACTGTATCTTATCCTTGACTGACAATTTTTCGTTCACTTGATAAACATACTGTTCCCCAGGAAATGAATCATAACGGACAAACATTTCCCAGTCACCAAATTTCATGTTATAGCTGAGATCCTCATGTCTATCTGTCCACCCTCTTTTGTCGAGTGCCTCTTGAATCACTTTTTCTGTTGCTTCCTTTTCCAACCAAAAACTGACCGTATTAACTAAAAAAAACAGACTTAACAATGTGCAGAACAGCCAAAGTATTTTTCGTTTCATAGCAATACCCCCATTTTTATAACATACGATTTCTTTAATTAGCTAATCACACACTCTTCACTTTATAACAGTAGAATATTTCAAAATTATAGTAAATAGATTTCCTTCCTTTTTAAGGTAGATTTAAGATTAGTTAATCATGATAATAAAAACGACCGTTTCTTCAGTTAGAAGAAGCGGTCTTTTATATATTCATGTATATGGTGGTATCATTAGCGCAAATGATCATATTTTCTATTAAAATTTTTTATATCTGCAAGAAAACACTCAGCTGTTATATTTTTTGCTATGATAAGCAAGAAAATGAGGTGATAGATTATTGAAGCGATAAATATCTGTATATCATTAAGTAAATTTTGAAGTAGAATTAAACTTAATATGTATATTAGCATGTAATATAACTATATTTATTTTATATAACACCGATTGTAAAATTAAGCTAGACAACTAAAAAAGCCTTCTGTGTTAAACTCAATATGTATTTCCGACCAAAGAAAACATAAGGAGTTAGCACAAATGGCCTATACACATCTTACCACGGATGAACTTGCGTTCATAGAATCATATTACCACCAGAAAATTTCGGTCAGTGAGATCTGCCGGAGAATTAAGCGTTCAAGACAGACCGTCTATAATGTGATTAATGCTTTCAAAAAAGGAGTATCTGCACTAGAGTTCTATCAAAACTATAAGAAAAGAAAATCCCGTTGCGGAAGACGTAAGATCGTCCTTCCTAAGCATCAGATCAGTTATATTCGCGAAAAGATAGCCGACGGTTGGACACCTGACACCATCATAGGCAGAAATGAAGAATCTATCAGCTGTTCTGTTAAAACTCTGTACAGAATGTTCCGGGAAGATATTCTTCCTGTTCAATCACTTCCGATGAAAGGGAAAAGAAAACCTAACGGTCATCATGAGAAAAGAGGTCGTCAGACTTTCAAACGCCACATTTCAGAAAGAACAGTTGAATTTCCTGACTTTGATAGAGAGTTCGGTCATCTTGAAGGAGATACGATTGTCGGTCGTCGTCATGGCAGCGCAGTCATCACCCTTGTTGAACGTGTTTCTAAGATGATCATCACCCTACGACCGGAAGGTAGCAAGGCATCCGACATTGAAAAAGCATTAAACAGTATGTTTCCGGCTTTACCTTATCGTCTCTTTAAATCCATTACATTCGACTGCGGTAAAGAGTTTTCCAGCTGGAAGTCAATCAGTAACCAACACGATATATCTATCTTTCTTGCTGATCCAGGCACACCTTCGCAGCGTGGTCTTAATGAACATTCAAATGGAATGCTTAGAAGAAACGGCCTGGACAAAGATATGGATTTCAACACAGTTACAGACGATTATATTATTCAAGTTGCACATTCCCTCAATAATCGGCCAAGAAAATCTCTTGGTTACAGGACACCATTGGAAGCATTTATGAGTTTCATCGAAGATGAGAAGTTGTCTAGCTTATTTTGACAAACGAAAATGTATAATAGTTACTGAAAATGTTGCTGATTTTCTTACGGTTATTTATTTCGATTATCTTATTACTGATTTAAATATAAAAACTATTTAAATTATTGAACTAATAATAATCGATCTCGTTTCTAGATTAATATCAAATTTTTCAAATATCATTGTCCATAGTTACTCAATTTCAAAATATAATGAGGAGGACTAAATTGCCAACCTATATATTTTATTTAAGTATCATCACTAGTGTTGCATAAAAATATTCCAACCTACGGTTTTAAATGGAATATTCTAAAAACTTATTTTCTGTACAAAAAAAGTCCTTTATAATGGTTGGAGGTAGTAATACGCATCCAAATCCAATACAAAGGACCACATCATGGATAAGTTTACTAGAAAATCATCATTTGAACAATGGATTTCACCGATAGATTTCAAGAAAATTTCTCAACAGGTGAAAATCCTGAACTTAGATTACTATACAAAGAAGCTAGATACCTGTGCTTTCATTAAACTCCTGTTATATTCACAGCTGTTTGAGACCGAAAGTCTACGAGCTGTCAGTGACAGTGTTTTCTCAGAGAAACTTCAGAAAACCTTAGGTTTTGATTCTATCAGCTATTCTCAGCTCAGTAGAAAACTATCTGACGTTCCCACACAGATTTTTAAGGATATCTTCAGTCAGCTGTTAGACCAGATCCAGAGGGAGACGCATTTTAATCAGAAGAGAAGGATCTCTACACCATTGAAGATCATTGACTCAAGTACACTGCCTCTGAACCTTCATCACTATCGCTGGGCAAAGTTCAGAAAAACAAAGTCAGGTGTCAAGCTGCACTTACGGTTGGTTCACATGGAAGATCATGATTCATATCCAGATGATTTTTACCTTACCCATGCCTGTGAGAATGATCAGAATCATCTTGAGCTTTTAGTGGATGACAAGGAATGTATGTACGTTTTTGATCGTGGATATGTACAGTACAATAGATTTGATGAAATGACTGATGAAGGCTACTTCTTTGTATCCAGATTACGGAGTAATGCGGTTCATAGAGTCATTCACGATTTTGGTGCCGGCGAACAGAGCAGCGTCATTTCAGATGAGATGGTGGTTCTTGGAACAACGACTAACAGGACAGAGCATTACTTTCGACGTGTGACTGTTCAGGATGACAAGGGTAAGAACCTTGTCTTAGTGGCCAATAGATTTGACTTATCTCCAGAGGAGATTAGCGAAATCTACAAATCACGCTGGGCGATTGAACTGTTCTTTAAATGGATCAAACAGCATCTGAACGTCAAAACATTTTACGGCTGTTCGGAGACAGCTGTCTCCAATCAGGTTTATATCGCTTTGATTGTCTACTGTTTGAATATGCTGATTAAGTTGAAGAATAATAGTAGAAAGAGTATTCTGCAGATTACAAGATTACTTAAAGCCTCTGTATGGAGCAAGGGGCACCATCTGATTCGTAGAATCAGAGAACCCATCCCCTGATAGTTACCAAAAAATGTTGCTTAGTTATTACGTAATAGAATCAGTAAAAAAAAGGATGATCACTACCTCTGTTTAGGCGTTTTCAATTTTTAAATTTTCGTAGAAAATACAAGTTCAGAAAATTCTGTATTTATTTATGCAACACTAGTGTTATCTTATTTTAAATATATCTTACATATTATTTTCTGTACAGAAATGTTGCATTGAAGAACATTAAGGTCAAAGGAATTATTTTTAACATTGCTGCTGTTGCAGTTGTGGCCCTAGCACTTGTATTGAATAAATTACTATTAAATGATTTATCTCCTTTGCAAATTAGTTTTATGACTTTTATAGTAAAATATAATTATATATTTCTCATTTCCTATTTTTAATAAATTTATTAACGTAGATATCATAAACCCAAAACAAGGAGGTCTTTAATTGAATTCACCTATACACATCACAAAAGAATTTAAAACTCTTAGTGAGCAAGTTGAACTATTGAAAGAAAGACATTTAATAATTAATGATAGTGGTTATGCAGAACGACATTTACTTGAAAAGAATTATTTTGATTTAATAAATGGATTTGAAACGTTACTCTTAACAGATCCTAAAAGTAATAATAAAACTTATAGTGATGTATATTTTGAAGATTTTATTTTTTTTCTTAATTGCAATTACAAGTTAGCCACCCTGACAAATCTAGTTCATATAGAATCCTAGGGATTCACTCAGTATGTTCTCTTTGATTAGTTCCTTCAAAAACACTTCCATCGCTGACTGTCCATTTAGTATCTTGCGTGGATATCTGTTCATCCATTCCTGGATTCTATGGACGGTAGAAGCTGTTACAGTTGAAATGGGGATACCTTTAGAAATATGCCGGCGAATAAATCTGTGCTGATTTTCTTTCGTCCCTCTCTCCCAAGAGGCATATGGGTGGGTAAAGTAGACTTCAGATAATCCTTTGAGACATTCAGAAAGATCGCTGAATTCAGGTCCGTTATCTGATGTAATGGACTTGAATATTTTAGGGAAAGCATCTCCTGTTTCTTTTATCAGATGACGTAGTGCATTGACTACATGGCAGCTTTGTTTACCATCAATCTTTAAGATAAGTTCATACCGGCTTTTTCTCTCAACCATGGTGAGGAGAACCTGGTCTTCGGCAGACTTCTGTCCGACAACGGTATCTATCTCCCAATGTCCGAAGGTCGTGCGTGTATCCACTGCATGAGGTCGCAGCTCAATAGACTGACCCAGTACTTTTTTATTGATACGAGTAAAGCCTGTCGGCTTCTTATTCTTGAGCTTTAATTTCATCAGAAGATTAATATTGCGTGTCTTTATCAGTTTTCTGTCAATCCAGTGATAGAGTGTCTTTATGCAGGGTATGAATCTTTCTGGAAAAAGATTAGATTTCTTAGCAAGCATAATAACGGAAGCCGGAGACATTTCCTGATGTATCATCAGATGATCGGCCCATTCAACAAAGGGATTTCCTGTGATAGGAATAGGGCGACGTGCTGACTTGATACGATTTTCAAAGTATCTATCCTGAGCAAGATCAGGTGAATAGACGCACTTGTAGTAAGTGTAGATTTTATTATTCTGTACCTGCTGGTTCTTTTGTGTGTACATGCCGCGCTTTATCTCATTATTGATGGTCTGTGGCGCTCTACCGAGCTTTCCGGCTATTTGTCTGTTTGAATACCCTTCATTGATCAGCGTCTGTATGATGATTCGTTCATCTCTAGAAAGGTGTTTGCCCTTAACGGTTTTCGTGTTACCATTGATATGCGTCATACGAATTCATTCCTTTATTGTCGGTGTGAGAACTACAATATTAACATGAATTCGTCATGGCGTATTTTTTTATAAACAATTAATGTATCTTCCACCTTAGGTGGCTAACTTGATTGTATAACTTACCGTTTATATTTTGAAGTAATAAACTAATTTGGCTTTGCGAAGGATTCGTCATATGATTTAAGCTATTGTATTGCATACTGTTTAGGTCTACTCGTTTAGCTTGTATGGCAAAATTCTCATTACGATTATGAGATGAAAAACGCCAAAAAAAATCTGCTCCTGTTTTACTTTCATTTATTTTCTTGTCTCGTTCTACAATAAGCAGTGAATTGGTGTTGGAAAGAATACTGTAAATTAAATCCTGAGTAAAACCTTCCTCATTAATTTTTATTTTAGTTGTACTCAATAATTTTAGTTTATTCCATGTAGTTTTGCTAACCTCTCTTATTTCATCATATAGCATTATTAACTCTCCCTTTTATTTTTAATTAGGTTTAGTATTGTTCTTTGAAAAATCACTGCTATCTATTCTTTCTTTCAATAGTAGTTTCAACTGTTTACCACTCATATTTTCTAATGAATAACCTGTAGAAGCGTTACTCCAGTTTTCAATGTTATATTTTACTTCATGATTTTTATCAGCTTTTTTTACCATTATCCCTACCTCATCAGTATCTCCATAAATATTAAATGAATTAGTTTTAATAACATTTATATTTACAATGAAATTCCACTCTATATTGTTTATTTTTACTTTTCCTACAAAGTATCTCCAAGTGCTAAGATTATAAGGCTGTAGTTCTAAACCATATTTAATTTCAGATTTTTTACTAATGTTACCTCTGCCTTTGTATTTGCTAAAGCCAAAACCTATAGAGTCGATAGTAGTTTCTTGAAAAACTTCATCTCTTTTAATTTCTTCATTAAATTCAAAATTGAGTTTTTTAAAACAATCATTTCTTATTGTAAAATATTCTTTTTCAATATTGATAAATTTATCAGGATCATCTTCTAATATCTCTTCTTTTGTACTAACTTTAGCTTCATCAGATTTTATAAATTTTATACTAGATTCTATATCTTCATTAATTGTATGTAAACTGGACATTATAAGCTTTGCAATAGCTAATCTATCTGTATTATTTAATGGTAATTTATATGCAGTGGGTGCCCGTAACCAATCTTTTAAATTATAATTAAAATTTTTACTAGATTTTCTTATCATTATTCCTATTCTATTTTCAAGAATATGGATATTTTCAGTCTTCAAGTCTTGATCAATCACTTGTAAAGAAACGATAAAATAATAATTTTTTTTTTCTTTTTCAAAGATTCCTGTGAAATATATCCAATTATTAAATAGTGTGTTGTATTCAGGTATACCTTCATTTATCTCTCGAACTTCTGAACTATCAGTACAAACGTTTAAAATTTCCTCTACAACATTACGTAATAAAGTTGCTTCTTTAAAACGAGTTGCCATATATTCTTCTCTAATTTTAGCTAAATTTTTCATTATAACTTCCTCATCTCCTTCTATCCTTAATTTCTTTCTACCATCTATATCTATTATCATTAAACACGGTTTCGTTAGTTGTTTTCTCATCCAGTAAGTAGTTAATCAGATCTTGATGTTGATACTGACTTAGTCCATTATCCATTCTACTTGCATCATCCAGCCATTTAAGTGTTGCCTTGTACCATAGCATCTCTTCCATACTTGCTTTAGGAGCTTTAGTACTTTTGATGAATTCCTTTAGACCCGTCAGTTCTTTGTGAACTTTATACTCATGTAACAGTTCCTTGATATCATTGAACTCTTTCTCTCTATCATTCTTAGCTCTCTCAGCCGCTTCTTCTTCTCTCTTTCTCTCTGCTACTTCCCTATCATGTTTCATTTTTTCTTCATATAGAAGTTGTGCCATTTCAAATATCTTCGCAAACAATATCTTCAACAGCTCTTCGGCATTATAATTTCCTTGAAAGTTTCTATCGATGCCATAACTCTCACTCCATGGGTAACAGCCTGTGAGTTCACATCTAAACTGTCCTGTCGGTTTGTCAAAATGCGGTGGATACTTTCCTTCTTCATTTTTTATTCGGTTATTCTTATCTCTGAAGTGCAGTAAAAAGGTAAAATCAGTTGCGAATACTTTAGAAGGAGTTCCATTTTTACTGTTTAATTTGTTTACTTCTTTAGCAGATTTAAGCTTGACGACTATTCTCTTATCATTCACTGACACAGTACATCCGGCCGATTCAAGTGCTTTGAACAATGTGTCAGTAAGTACGTAGAAATCAGAAAGCGTCTTGTCCGAGATACGATGTGTATTTAATACATTCTGCTGTTTATTGTTAAAGTTTCGACGCGCAAATGGGTGACGTTCAGCTTCTCTATCCAGTCTTTTCTGTTCTTTTACATATTCACGATGGCCTACAATCAGCTTGTGATACCGACCTACTCTTTCAGGAAGTTTAATATTAGAATATATTGCGAACAATTCTTCTTTTTTCTCATCGTCAAAATAGCGCCACTTCTCAAACAATTTATCCTTCTCACTTTTTCTATGTACCAAAAAGATTTCGTAATTGTCACCTTGGATTGGATACCTAGGCAGTATGTTGCCTTTTCTATAATGATAGAGGTAGTTAGATGGTAGAAGTGGTATATCGTGTTCCTTTATTATTTCCTTTAGGTTCTCAAATTCCAGATCATGCTCATTACAGTAAGCTGTCCTAGATTTAGTCCATAACTCCTCATAAAGATCAAAGCGTTTAACTTTCATATCAATTTTCCTCCAAAGTATGAATAATTGTCATGGCAACACATCAGAATTTGAAAGGCTCTATACATTTTATAAGAATATTCAATTAAATTATCTCACATAACGGGAGATTTGTTATTATCTAGTTAATAAAAATTTTAAGGAGCGTCACATCGTGGGACAAATATTGCTTAATGACTTACTCGGCTTTTCAGAGGAAGAGATGAAGAATGTCAAAATAAAATTTAATCAATCTAATGGCATTGAAAACCCTGTTGATCTCTTTAAAGAAAACCTCGATTTACTGAATAATTAATGGCTTTTCTGGCGTACAAAAACACGGTATTTTAGCGTGGGACAGATTGCTGTATGCTTAGTCCGTTTATCATATGACACCTGGCTGTTATCAACTGTCAAAAAAGTAACTAAAGAACTCGGTGTGCTAAATGGTGTCAATTATGTAGGTGAAGAATTAGAACAATATTCTCAATATTATGGTCGTGTCATTATAAAGTTCAGAAAATCCTTTCAATCTCAAGGTCGTTTTTATGAAGGGTTACATAAAGAATTAGTGGTTCAGCAGATACTTCCTACTACATTTGATGGCGATGATTTCCCTGGATACGATAAAGTCAAATTGTCTTATCAGCAGTTAGCCACTATCATTCAGCGTGGTAAGAGAGACTGGATTGCTGCGCTTGAAAACCAGAAGGCTGTTTATCTCATCACTGACACATATAACGGTAAACTCTATGTGGGATCTGCAACAAGTAACAGTCAGATGTTGCTGACGAGGTGGTCTAATTATGTCAGCAATGGCCATGGAGGTAATAAGGAGTTAGTGGCACTTGTAGAAGAAAAAGGATTTGAGTATGTTAAGCAGTATTTTCAATATACAATCCTGGAGAACTATAACGGGAAAGTTGATGACAAATTAGTGTTGCAAAGAGAAAGTTATTGGAAAGAAGCATTACAGAGTAGAAAATTTGGTTATAATTCGAATTAATCATATAAAAGAAGCTAACCAACTTTAGGATAGCTTCTTTCATATGCTTTATTAATCTCATCATTTATGATAAGCCTTAGCGTATCTCCGAAGACTGCGGTTCTTCACTTAATTTAATCTATATTTGTTTTCGGTAATAATATTGATCAACATTACCAAAAGCCTTTTCTATCTTAAATAATAATTCATATCCCATTTTCAAATAAAATTCAGGCGCTTGAAAACTATACGTATTAACAAGAATAGATGTCATTCCCTGTTTCTTTGCAACTATTTCCAAGTAATCTAGCAATTGTTTTGCTAAACCTTGTTTACGGTATTCATTATCTACATATAGAAATTCAATCTCTACAGTTTGATACCTCGATTCAGCAACAATACCCGCAATTACAATAGAACCATCTTTAATGTGATAATTAAATTCCTCCCATTCTCCCCAATTTGGTTTATTAAATTCTTTTATTTTACTATGAATAATTTCATTGGTAAGTTATACAATCAAGTTAGCCACCTAAGGTGGAAGATACATTAATGGTTTATAAAAAAATACGCCATGACGAATTCATGTTAATATTGTAGTTCTCACACCGACAATAAAGGAATGAATTCGTATGACGCATATCAATGGTAACACGAAAACCGTTAAGGGCAAACACCTTTCTAGAGATGAACGGATCATCATACAGACGCTGATTGATGAAGGGTATTCAAACAGACAAATAGCCGGAAAGCTCGGTAGAGCGCCACAGACCATCAATAATGAGATAAAGCGTGGGACTTACACGCAAAGAAGCCAACAGATACAGAATAATAAGACTTACACCTACTACAAATGTATCTATTCACCTGATCTTGCTCAGGATAGATACTTTGAAAATCGTATCAAGTCAGGACGTCGTCCTATTCCTATCACAGGAAATCCCTTTGTTGAATGGGCTGATCATCTGATGATACATCAGGAAATGTCTCCGGCTTCCGTTATTATGCTGGCTAAAAAATCTAATCTTTTTCCAGAAAGATTCATACCCTGCATAAAGACACTCTATCACTGGATTGACAGAAAACTGATAAAGACATGCAATATTAATCTTCTGATGAAATTAAAGCTTAAGAATAAGAAGCCGACAGGCTTTACTCGTATCAATAAAAAAGTACTGGGTCAGTCTATTGAGCTGCGACCTCATGCAGTGGATACACGCACGACCTTCGGACATTGGGAGATAGATACTGTTGTCGGCCAGAAGTCTGGGGAGGATCAGGTTCTCCTCACCATGGTTGAGAGAAAAAGCCGGTATGAACTTATCTTAAAGATTGATGGTAAACAAAGCTGCCATGTAGTCAATGCACTACGTCATCTGATAAAAGAAACAGGAGATGCTTTCCCTAAAATATTCAAGTCCATTACATCAGATAACGGACCTGAATTCAGCGATCTTTCTGAATGTCTCAAGGGATTATCTGAAGTCTACTTTACCCACCCCTATGCCTCTTGGGAGAGAGGGACGAAAGAAAATCAGCACAGATTTATTCGCCGGCATATTTCTAAAGGTATCCCCATTTCAACTGTAACAGCTTCTACCGTCCATAGAATCCAGGAATGGATGAACAGATATCCACGCAAGATACTAAATGGACAGTCAGCGATGGAAGTGTTTTTGAAGGAACTAATCAAAGAGAACATACTGAGTGAATCCCTAGGATTCTATATGAACTAGATTTGTCAGGGTGGCTAACTTGTAATTGCAATTTAGAGAATAATTTCATTAGTTTCTTGGTCACTTTTTTCAATATAATTCATCTACTTGGTCCTTTCTCTTAATGAAAATTAATTTTATTTCTCTTTATTATTTTGTGAATCTTTGTTCATTCGCTCTTAGATAAATGTTGCATAAATTCAAAGACCTATCCTCCGCAAGAGAGATTCTTAAAAACTTTTTAGAATTTCAATTAAAAATAATTTGTTGACAAAATATTCAATCAATTATATCATATGTTTAATTTAATATTATATACAAGGATACGATTTTATTTGGTCGATTAACAGAGAGGGAATAATTGCTGAGAGATTCCTAAATCAGATAATAAAACAACTACCTTAACAATAAATGATATGGAAACATATCACGTTCATGTGCGTTAAACATGCTAGAGTGTCATTATTTATGATGGAATTTTGGGTGGAACCGCGGGTAATAGAAGACTCGTCCCTCTTTTTGAGGGACGAGTCTTTTTATTATAAAAAATATAATTTAGGGAGAGATTTAAATGTCAAATCAACAAATCAGTATCAAATTTCCAGATGGAATTACAAAAGAATATCCGAAAGGAATTCTAGCAAGTGAAGTTGTAAAATCGATTAGTAATTCATTATTTAAGGAAGCCATTGTTTGCCGCGTCAATGGAACCTTAGTTGATTTGACCTATCCCATCCATCAAGATTCAGAACTAAGTTTCTATAATATTAACGCTACTGAAGGTATTGAAGTTATGAGACACTCTACAGCGCATGTTTTAGCTCAAGCTATTAAACGAATTTATCCAAATGCACTGCTATCTATTGGACCGGTTATTGAAAATGGTTTTTATTATGATATAGACTTAGATCGATCAATCAGTGAAAGTGACTTAAGCAAAATCGAAAAAGAAATGAAAAAAATTCAGAAAGAAAATCTTATGTTCATTCGTTCTGAGGTATCTTATGAAGAAGCTAAGAAGGTAGTTAAAGATAATTCTTATAAACTAGATATAATAGAAGACCATAAAGAAGAACAACTTTCAATATATCAACAAGGTGAATTTACAGACTTATGTACAGGTCCACACGTACCAAGTACTAAATATGTAAATCACTTTAAATTAACAAAAGTTGCAGGTGCTTACTGGAAAGGTGATAATAATAATAAGATGCTTCAACGAATATATGGTGTAGCATTTGCATCCAAAGAAGAACTAGATGATTATTTTGACTTCTTGAAAGAAGCAGATGAAAGAAACCATAGAAAGCTAGGTAAGCAATTGAAACTCTTCATGTTTTCCGAGGAAGCGCCAGGTATGCCTTTCTACTTACCTAATGGTCAATTTATAAAAAATAAAATGGAAGAGTTTTTAAGAGAAATTCAATTAGAAAGTGGATACCAAGAAGTTAAGACGCCTTTAATGATGAATCAAAGACTTTGGGAAGCTTCTGGACATTGGGATCATTATCATGAAAATATGTATTTTACAAAAGTCGATGAAAATGATTTTGCATTAAAACCTATGAATTGTCCTGGCCATATGTTGATATTTAAAAATGAATTAAAATCTTATAAAGATTTACCGCTTAGAATCGCTGAATTCGGACAAGTACATCGTCATGAATTTAGCGGAGCTTTAAACGGATTACTTCGTGTAAGAACGTTCTGTCAAGATGATGCACATATTTTTGTAATGAAATCTCAAATTCAAGAGGAAGTTAAAAATGTATTAGAACTTATTGATTACTTGTATAACATTTTCGGATTTGAATATTCGATTGAACTATCAACTCGTCCAGAAAAATATCTAGGAGATTTAAATCTATGGGAAGAAGCTGAAAAATCATTATCAAATGTTTTAGATAACTTGAATCTCCCTTATAGTATTAATGAAGGTGACGGTGCTTTCTACGGACCTAAAATAGACATTCATATTAAAGATGCACTTAATAGAAGTCACCAATGTGCTACTGTACAGCTTGATTTCCAAATGCCTGAAAAATTCGATTTAACATACGTAAATGAAAACAATGAAAAAGAACGACCAGTAGTTATTCATCGAGCAATATTTGGATCACTGGACCGCTTCTTTGGAATATTAATCGAACACTTCAAAGGTGCGTTCCCATTATGGATGGCCCCAATTCAAGTAAACCTTATTGGAGTATCTAAAAATAATATTAACTATTTAAAACAAATCCAAGAAGTACTTGTTCAGGAAAACATTAGAGTGAATATTGATAACAGAGATGAAAAGCTTGGTAAGAAAATTAGAGAGAGCCAAATGAATAAAATTCCTTACACTATTGTTGTGGGCGATGAGGAACAAAATAATAATTCATTATCTGTTAGAAAATATGGTCAGTCAGAGAACGTATCGAAAGATATTACATCATTTATAAAGGAATTGAAAAATGAAATTAATAAAAAAGAATTATTAGTATAAAAATAAAACCCAAAGCTAATATACGGCTTTGGGTTTACTCATGTTTTGGAATATTTATTGAATATTTTATTATTAATTTTTCTACATATTAGAATAAATTTGGTTCGCCAAACCTTTCCAATCCATGCTATCAGTATTTATAACCATATAAGGAATGATTGAATAGGTAGCTGCTTTTAAATATTTTTCTTGAATTTGTTTAAATTTTTCAAATTCTTTTTTCAAATCATCCTCACTTATCTGCGGATATCTGAGTTTAATTCTTTTACACATTTCACTATTAGAAACAATTAAAAGAACACAGATAGGATTTAATTCTATTAATTTATGTTGTAATTGAATAATGTCTTTATGATTTCCAAAATGAACCATATGATTTAAATGATATCTCTCAATCATATAATAAAAATCACTAGATGATTTACCGTGATTAATTTCATTATTAATCCAATTCGATAGATGAGACAAGTAATTTAAATGACTCTCTAATAAAGAAACATGTTTATCTTGCGATATCTCAAATATTTCACCTTGTCTATTAACGTTGAGAATTTGAGTGAAATGTTCTGAAATACTGACTGCTGAACGTTCTTTATTTGATAAGGTTTGTAATTTCTTTAATTCATTAAATATCGACGATTTTCCTGTGTATGAATAGCCTTCAATAATAATCCCTTTAAATTTAGGCACTAAATAACTCCTTCAACAATTTATTTCTATATATTTTTTGACCTCTTATACTTTCATTTTTTATCAAACTGAAGAAATGTTTTAGAACATCATTAAATACCTCATCATTTATGATAAGCCTGAGCGTAGCTTTCAAGACTGCGGTATTTCCTAGGAAAAAACCTCATTATTTGTGATACGCTTCAGCGTATCGGTTAAGAATGCGGTTTATAAAATAACAACCCTTATTTTTTCATAAAATTAAGGGTTGTTTGCGTTCTATCAAATATTAATATTTCTCAATAACAATATCTATTTAATATTTTTATTAATAACTTTTGATATTTCCACTATTGGAGTATCACTAGGTTTTTGCTTTTCATTTTTTGCTTTAGTAAAAACTACTACTATAATAGGTTTGTTGCTTTGCTTTTTATAAACAACAGCAATATCATTCCTCACCCCATAATTGGCTCCCTGTCCACTTTTATCACCAACAATGAATTTTTTATCCATACCTTTTTTAATTAACGTTGTTCCTGTCTTATTCTTTTTCATTAAATCAATAAGAAATATTTGTTCTTTATATTCTAATACATCTCCCGTTAACATCTTTGTTAATACCCTACTCATGTTTTTCGCTGATATTGTATCTTCATTCTTTTTTGGATCATAAAAATTCAAAGCAACTTCTTTTCTATTTACATTAATACCGTTAATACCTAATGCAGAGAGTCGTTTTTCAACCTCTTTTAGACCGCCTAACTCTTCTATGATTAAATTGTTAGCAGTATTATCACTATAAAGTAATGCAGCCTCAATTAACATTTTTAAAGAAACATTTTTATTTTTGTACTTTTCAATTATAGGAGAATAAGGAACGATATCTCTTTCAGAAACTTTCACTTCTTTATCAAGGTTATTCATTCCAAGTTTTTCTATTAGTAAAGCACTGTTAATAACCTTAAACGTTGAGGCATAGGGGAACAATCGTTCCTCATTATATGACAATTTTTGCTTATCAGTTAAATCATTAACATATACACCCGCTTGAATATTGTACTTTTTTTCTATAACTTTAATATCCTCTTTTATTTTTGAACTGTTGATATTATTACTATTGCATCCAGATAAAAATATTAGTGCAATGATAAGCATTAAGAATTTCTGCATTTTATATCACCTATCTATTTCATATTTTTTAGTTCCATTTTCATATAATTCATCCATTATCTCGGCAAACTTTCTTGCATTATAACTAGACATACCTTTATTCTCTACATTCTTCACACTTATACCTAACATCATATTGGGATTATTTTGATCATATCCAACAAACCAACCGATTTGAGCTCCTAACCCCTCTTCTCTAGAGGTTTTCAATTCTGCAGTGCCAGTTTTTCCAGCAAACTGTGCATAATTTCTTTCTGCATCCAATCTATGTGTTCCAGTAACTACTTTTCTCATGCTTCTTGTTAATATATCTATGTCATCTTTTGAAATAATATGATTTTTCCAAATGTCTTCTTTTGTTGTTTCAAATAATTTAGGTTTCATCATTTTACCTTCATTAATTAAAGCACTATAAATAGATAATATTTGTACTGGACTTATAAGTATTTCTCCCTGGCCATATCCTGAATCAGCTAGTAATATTTCATTTTTAAAATTATTTTTTAAACTTTCTGGATTTGCAATTTGTCCTTTTTGAAAATAATAATCAGAAGGAATATTTCTCCCAATGTCTAAAGCTTTCATGCCCTTAATAAATTTTTCGGAACCCATATCGAGGGTAGCTCTTGCAAAAAATATATTATCAGAATGTGCTATCGCTTTTTCTAAATCAATATCTCCATTAACTTCCTCAAACCTTGTAACTTCATATCCTCCCCATGAAGAATTTCTCTGCCATCCCTTAGTTACTATGTTGTAACTGGTTGATGCGTCTATAGTCCCATTTTTCAATCCTATGATAGATGTTATTAATTTCTGAGTAGATCCTGGGGAAGAGGTTGTCTGAAATTTATTTAACAGGGGCTCTTTCTTATCATTAACTATCTTTTTGTAGTTTTCGTCGGAAATGCCGAACATAAACTCATAGGGGTCATATGCAGGATAACTAACTAAAGCTAATAATTCACCAGTTTTAGGATTCATGGCTACTCCTGAACCATTATCTTCTTTTAATTGACTATATACACTTCTTTGTACTTTGCTATCAATTGTTAATATAATGTCCTGTCCATTTTTTGGTTTCTTTTCTAACAAGACATCTTCATCATTATTTAATGCATCATCACTAGTTATGACAACTTTATAACCATCTTTATTTTGCAATTGTTTATCATATTGTAGTTCGATACCACTTTTTCCTACGATTGAGTGTTCATCATAATTCTTAAACTTTTTATTCTTTAATTCTTCAGCATTAATTTCTCCAACATATCCTAATAGATGTACTGTTGCTTCTCTTAATGGATAAACCCTACCTTTTGTTTGATTAACCGTCAAATGATATTTTTGGATACCCAATTTAAGTTCATCATCCAACTCTATGTACGATTTTAAAGGTACAAAAACACCTTCTTTTACCCATGGTTGTTTTAATTTTTTATTTAGTGTCGATTCACTTATTGATAACAATTTTGAAATATTTTTCTTATTTTTTTTATTTAAATTTTTAATATCTATTCCAACTTCGTAATGAATTCCGTCTTTCGCTATAGCAATCCCGTTTCTGTCTAGTATTTTTCCTCTGAAAGATTCCAAGGTTTCTATACTGATTTGATTTCTATCATTCAATCCCGGTATTATAACCTCAGGTGACCAATCCAAAAGCCAATTTTTTGTTATTTCATCCTTTTCAAAAGAATAGTTCCCTTCTCTAGAAAAATTACCATATTTAGTTCTAAAATTTAATTTTGCACTATATTGACGTTTATTTTTTTTCTTTTGCACTAGTCGTACATTACTAACTTTCACTTCTTTAATACCAAGAGAAGCATCAATCTTATCCATTCTTTTATATCTCTGATTTTTGTCGTAAAGACTTTTAGATAAGAATGTCGCATGTTCATTTAGATATTCCGAATCCCTTAATTCAATAGCATCAAATATTTTATCAACTTCATCTTTTTTCACAAAATTATATGTTATTAAAAGGCAAATACATATAATTAAAATTGCTAAAGCTTTATTTTTCATACCAACCTCCTTGATTACATTTGTAATATATCACAAATGTAATCATCAGTCAAAATATGTTATAATTATATTGGAGGTGTCTAATGAACTTTATAATTGTTAGTATAATAATAAGCGGGCTATCTTATACTCTCGCTAAAATATATAAATTATTACTGTATAAATATAAAAGAGTAGATTATAAAATATTTCCTTGGGTTATTGTACTGTTAAGTACATTTATACCTTTAATACAATTTAATTTTTCCCCCTTTAAAAATGTAGAATTACTTATTGAACCGATCGGTAAAAACTTAAATCCACTTCCAGTTCCTATCAGGAAAATAGATACGAAAGATTTAGCGGTTTCAATATCCAACATAAATTATAATTTTCAAGAGTTAGTTAATTATTTTTGGTTTATTGGTATTTTTATATACTTTCTTTACTATTTAATGTTGATATCAAAGCTTATAAAAATAGTTAACAATTCTAAGCTATTATTAAATTATTCTTGCAAATATGATTACAATATATACATTTCTCAAGAAATAACCACACCTTTTACATGCTGGATTGGTAAGCACGCAATATTTATACCTGCAAAATTACATAAGGAATTAGACAGCAAGGAAATAGATGCAATTATTAAACATGAAATTACTCATATACGAAGAAAAGATATTTTTAAAAATTATCTTTTTATTATCAATAAAATTGTTTTTTGGTTTAATCCTTTTGCTCATTTCATATCGAAAAATGTAGTAAATGATTTAGAAACAGCTTGTGACATGGAAGTGATTAAAAGTTCATCAAAAGCTGAAAGAAAAATCTATGGCATGACATTATTGAAAATCAGTCTTATAAACAGTAAAAAAGAACACTTTATATTGAACTTTGGTTCACCCACTAAATTTTTAAAAAAACGAATAGCTTTTATAAGTAGAAATGATTATATATCCGTTTCTAATAAAGTACGAATTCTTTTTATAAGTTCTACATTGCTAATACTCATAACAATAAAGCCTTTAATGGCATATGAGAATATATCAAATTCTAGTTACTCTGAGGTCAATCTAAAATCATTAAATTATAAGAATGTTAATTTACAAAAATATTTTTCTGGATATGAAGGAAGTATTGTTGTATACAACATTAAACGTGATAAATTTTATATCTATAACAAAAATATAGCGTTAGAAAGAACATCTCCTGATTCAACTTATAAACTGATTAGCAGTATTTTTCACCTTAACAATAAAACAATATCCATAAATCAAAATAAATTACTTTGGAACGGAAAGAAAACACCTTTTAAGGTATGGAATAGAAATCAAAACCTCGATACAGCATTAAGATATTCGGTAAATTGGTACTTCGAAACATTAGATAATTATATTGATAAGAAAGATTTATCACATTATTTATCTGAATTAAATTATGGGAATAGCAATATTGAATCATCTTTAAATAGGCCGTACTGGTTAGAGTCTAACTTAAAAATTTCTCCATTAGAACAAACTATGATATTGAAGCGATTCTATATCAACGATTCATTATTTAAAACAAAATATACTGATTTAGTAAAAAATTCTCTATATACTTCTAAAAATAACTATAAGATGTGGGGAAAAACTGGTACTGCTATTATTAATAAACATGAGATAAAAGGCTGGTATGTAGGTGGTTTTGAACAAGATCAGGAACCATATGTATTTGCAACATTAATCAAAAAAAATGATGAGGCAAATGGTGAAAAAGCTAAAAAGATTTCTGAAAAAATTATCAAAACAAATCACTTTTATTAAAAGGATGTATAAATCTATGAATAAAATAAAAGAATTACCTTCTAGTGAATTTATAATAATGCAAGTTATTTGGAAAAGTAATGAGGCATTGAGTGCTAAACAAGTTATTGATCTGGTACTTAATGATAATGAATGGAGTCCCAAAACAATTCGAACTTTAATCGGAAGACTTGTTGATAAAGATTTTCTATCAAAAAAAAGAAAACAAAATGTCTACATGTATGCACCGATTATAGATGAAGATATTTATAAAAATCATTCTACAAAATCATTCTTAAATAAACTTTACGATGGCACCCTTAGTAGTCTTGTAATGAACTTTGGTACACCTGAAGAATTGACTGATGAAGAAATAAAGGATTTAAAAAAATTACTTGATAAAATAGAAAAATAATTATTACAAAAATTTAAAAGCCAATTATATCAATTCACTAATGAAATTTAATATAATAGGCTTTTTAAATGTATCAATTTAAATTCATGCATTTCCTTTATTTTTTTATTTTATTTATAAGAGAGATTTTACATTTATTTGACAGCTTGTAAATATCAAAAGTATGGCAAATAAATGTAGAAATCCTAATCATAATTTCTAAAGATTAGGGTTGCTTAGAACTATTTTGTTTTAAAAATAAATTCGTAAAGATTATTTATATCATCTAGGTTCTGATTACATTTAAAACTGTCATAACAAATGTAATCTCCTTTTTTAGTATATGTTCCATCACTCTTATTATGTTTAGTTTTATTGAGAAAGAGTGATATATCAGATTCCTGCTTACAAATTTTACAGAATCCTTTTACTTTATTTGGTGAAATTTCGCCATATATACCTTCGAATTTATCATCTAAATTTTTATAAACGATATATTTTCGGTTAGAAGAATTATCATTCCATCCTAAATATGAAATTTCTTTTGTATCAATTAAATTTATATCTGGTGTCTTTAATTTTTTTACTTTACGAAAAATTTTCTCCAGTTGACTTGATGAAGGTATTTCAAAATCTTGGATGTACACTTTTAATTCATTTAAAAGATGTTCTGCTTTTTTCTTAGTTAATTTTACATCGTCAATCGATGTAATAAAGTCCGAGATATCAATATCTTTTTCTTTAAAGATATCATTAATTTCATTTAGTAAAAGATCTTTTTGTGTTTTATTGGAATTTATATCGTTTGTACGATATAAATTAATCAATTGATATACTAACTGCTTTACTTTAACAAACTTATACACTTCTATTTTATTCATTTCATATTCCTCCATTTTTGTTGAAGTACTTTGTAAAATGAATGCTCTTTATTACTAAGTACTTCTTATCTTTGGGTAAGAGTACTACAGCGTATGATGTATGACATATTTATATGTCGCATTATAATCAGCCCCTATAAAAATCTTCAATAATATCTTAGCAGATGATTTTATAAAAGTGAATAAATACCCCTTAAAATATCTAGTGACATATTTATACTTATAATATATTCAGTAACTGCTCTTTCAGAAATCCTTCTTATATTACTTATAAAAAAATATGAAGTTAGCTGTAATGACGTTCTCTTTGCTTTGGTATTGTTGAAATATATAGTTACTCATAATAAGTTTCCTCCAAAAAAGATTCATTTTAATAATTTTTATCTATTAACATACCTTCCTCTGTATAAATACCTGAACTCTTAAACCCAAATGCATTTGCAAGACTCGACATTAATGGATATAACGCATCGGCGTTATCAATGTCATCAGTTACATAAGCAGGTAAAGATTTAACTACTGGTCTCTGGAATCGTTCACCAGGATTTAAGTCAAAATCACCAATACCTCTTTTATTTTTTATATTTATTAATGTAACAAATATATGAAATGGTTTTGAAACATGTAGGGCCTCAACAATTTGAATATACTCAATAAGGTTATCAAAAAGTAATTTCTCAAATTTCTTCCAATCATAAATTCCTCTTTCTTTCGCATACTGTGGTTTATAGTTCATCATCCTTGACTCTACAACTTCTAAACTTCCATTATGAAATAGCTGAGTGTAACCATTTAAATTTTCTTCATAAGAATGATATGCAGTCATCAAACCATCCATATTATATGTATATTGACCTACCATATCTGGTGGACTAAATAGTTTAATTCTTCTATTATTAGCCGCTTCTCGTATATTTACGTAATTATTTCCCTTCATACCTATCTCTGGTATGAGATGAATAACCATAGCTGACTGTCCCTCTAAACCATCTATAATTTCTCCAGCTAGTAACATACTAATTCTTTCATTTTTAAAGTCATTAATCTTGTTTTCAATATAAGATTTATTTTCAAATGCATTCTTCATGTCCTGATACGACATTGGAATTGTTAGATTTCCATATCGAATAAATAGTTCGTCTTTACTACCGTTATTAACTGCGTGAGGTTTATTGAGACTCATTGGTACATCAATTTGTATTACATTTTTATCTTCAATCGTGTCATGAGTACATTTGACACCATGTACAACTGGCTTGATTTTACTCGATAGTAACTGTCTAAAAGACTGTTCCCACACCTCAAATCCGTCTTTTGAAATTCCAACATCATTTATTCTGCTTGGATTATGATCCTCATCTTCACCAATACCTAATACTATTGTTCCACCTTCGGTATTGGCAAAAGAACTAATAATTTGCATCAATTTGGTTTTATGATTGTCACTTAAATCTTTAAATTTGCCATTATTAAAACTGTATTCTTTGTATTCTAACTGCTGTCCTTCAGATAATTTGTTATCCCATATTTCCTGTACATTCATCTTTTTTGTCCCCTTTGCATTATCAATATATTGCTCTAAGTTTTTGTACCTTTAATCACCACCGTCTATACTTAGATGGATCATAGAAATCAACATCGTTTTCTTTCATTTCATTTAATAAATACTTTACTATTTGTTCATGGTTTCTATCACCTAATGATTTATCAACCTTATCAGCATCTTTCAACCAAGCTAGCGTCTCTTTATACCACATCATCTCTTCCATTGTTGCATTCTTTAACTTATATTCCTTAATATACTCGGACAATGCCTTTATTTCTTTGTGTAACTTGTACTCACTGATTAGTGATTTGATATTATTAAATTCAGCTTCCCTACTTTTTCTTAATTGTTCAGCTTCTTTACGTTTACGCTCTTCCTCGTTCTGCTTTTCGATATATTCAATCTCTGCATCATGCAATAATTGAGGTAATTCAAAAATTCTCTCAAAAATCTTCTTAAGTAAGGTGTCATGGTCATCTGTACCAGGATACTCTCTATTTATTCCATGAACATTATTACTCCATGGATATACTCCAATGAGTTCCGCTTTGAAATAACCCGTATTGATATAATCATAGCTAGAATATCGATCATCATCTCTTTTGACCCTTTTTGTCTTTTCTTTAAATTTTAATTTTATTTGGAACACATTCATTTTTTCGAACATTATATCGTTTTTCTTTACTTGTTTGTCTTTACGATGTATTTGAAAATTTATATATTCTTCATCAACACTAACCTTAAATTTTAAGCTTTCGATCGCTCTAAATAAAGTATCACAAAGTTTATAAAAATCAGGTAATGCTTCTTTTGAAATATGAGAGGCATTCAAAACTTTCATTGATTCGGAACGGTAATAACTATGACCCCAAGGATTCATTTCCGCTTCCCTTTTTCTTCTTCTTTCAGATGTCAGGTAGTCTTTATGTTTAGTAATGATTTTATGATGACGCTTAACCTTGTCTGGTATTTTCAAGTCCATGTATACATTATAAATCTCTTCTATTTTATCATCATCAAAGTATGACCACTTATTTGTTATCTTAGTTTTTTCACTGAGTTTCTCATCTATCTTAATTATATAATCTTCACCTTCTATAGGGGTTAGTGTACCAATAACACCTCTTCTGTAATCATATAAATACTTAGAATCAGGTAATGGAATATTATGTAACTCTATGACTTTCTTCAGGTTAGTAAACTCGATATTATGTTCCTCAGCAAACGCCGTACGTGATTTTGTCCATAGCTCTTTATATATATCAAAGCGCATCATTTCCATATTCGACACCCCTAACACACTGTAGTATTACAATAAATGTATCATGGGAATATATAAAAAGTCGAACAGCAATAAAATGCAGTTCGACTCGATAATTATTTTTACTGTTTATATATTTTCAATAATACGTACTTCTGTTTTTTTATTGATATTATCAAAAGTTATTACATCAACACTTTTAAAATCATCATCTATATAAGAAGTTTGTTGTATTAAGGGACTAATCGTTTTATATTCATATTCAATCATTACTGCCAGCATGTCATTATAAATACTGTCCTTAAATCGCAATGGTCCCTCTATATTAAATATATATTGTGGCTTTAGTCTTAAGTAGTTCTCTAATAAATAAACTGCCAACGACTCTACCAATATTACTTCTAGTTCTGATTCTGTTTCCTCAATCATATCTATAATATTTTTAGTAATCTTGTTGATTTCAGATAACACTCTCTCAATAAATTCATCTATAGTTTTATGATTAGAAATATCGAAATATTCATTCATACGTCTAATTAATTGAATTCTAGCTATTGGAAGAGGGACTTCCATTAATTCAATTTTTAACTTCTTGAATAGTATTTCTCTCTCATTCTTACTTAGTCTTTTCTTATAGGGAAGCCTAGAATTAAAATCTATGCTTTTCCTTATAAATTTACAAAACTCTGTAAAAAGTATAAATCCATTGTCTTCTTGAATTTGTAGGATACTTTCAACTTTATCAACAATGTTTGGGTACATCATTGCTTCTTCATAATAATAACTATATATATCATGTGATTCTTGATAATTCATCGCAATCTTTTCGTTAATAAGTTTCTTTATGTTAGAAGTAGTTATTATGTCACTATTTTTCAGAGCATTTATTTTGTATGTTAATTTTTTTTGATACTTGTTTAGTTCATTGATTCTCTTAGTTGATGTAATAGTGTAGCTTAAATCTGATCTAGACAATTTTAATGCCATTAATGATTTGAGTTGGTATTCGTTAATTATCGGATCATTCAAAAATTTTTGTTTGCTACTTTCTATGGCTTTTAGCTTACTAGCTAAATTTAAATTGTTGATATGGGTATTAAATTTTTTTATGTCTGCTTCCTTTGCAAACTCTACTAATTCTTCAATTTCAACTTCTTCAAAAATACTATATTTATCCATAAACTGTTTCCTACTTATCTTCCTCCATTGACTCCTTAATTGGTTTAAAAACATGATAAGTTCAATCTCACTTAAAACTTCTTTATAATCGCGATCAAAGTAATAATCAGCAAAGTCCATATCCATCACCTCAAAATAATATTAAACATGTACAAAAAACCGCTCTATTATACTCCATAGAGTAAAAGAGTCTAATCTTGATAAATTAGTAACAGTAGAATACGACAACACGTATTTTTCTTGATTTATTTCTACTAGCATATTATCAAATTTATAACTAGTTAAAGGTTATTGGGAGGTGAGGCAATTGTCAATAGTAAGAGATTTAGTATTAACGTATATTTACAAATTAATGAAGTCGATATTAATTCAATGTTTATTAGCTAAAACATAACCACTTTTAATGTTGTTGTATTACAACAGTATATGATTTTGCATGAAATCTAATGGTGAAATCATTAATTTAATGCACTTTGACAACTAAACACATGAGGTGATTACATGCTGCAGCACATTTACATGGTACCAAAAGGCATTAAGCAAGCAGATTTGCTTCAATACAAAAATGCTTTGACCGAAGTGAATCCAACGTTCAAAGCATTAGAAGACCTTGAAAATGAATTCAACAGGACTGTACTTAAGAGATTGAATAACACTAAAATCTGTATACATCGTGATTGGTTAGATTATCAGCAACATACGTTCAACATCAAAATCAATCAACTTTGTTCAGATATCGGCATTTCTCCTTCGTTAAGTTCTGATGATTTGATGAATTTGCTGAAATGTCAGATAGAAAATGAAGGGCTTAAGGTCTCAACTGATCTTAAGTACCTTAAAGACAACAAGCACATTCATCCATCATACAAGGTTCTTTTGTCTTTAGTTAAAACCAACATCTTTCATAAGCAATGGTATTGGAAGCTAATACCATTGCTGAATAATGATGAGGGACGCATTGAGATTAGTGGTCATTGGTCTAGTTACACATCCTATAGTGGACGTGTAACTGCAACCAACCTAAATCTGACTTCACTCCCTAACACGATGAAAACATATGTCGTACCATCGAAAGAAGACACTACAATTTGGTCAATCGACTTTAATAACGCTGAACTACGTTGTGTCGGTTATTTGTCACAAGACAAACAGCTACTTAAGGATTTAACGGAGGGTGTTGATGTTCATTCCGTCATCGGATCCATGATTAAGAAAGTTTGTAATCAACCGCTGAATAACGACGAATTACGTAAGGCTGCTAAAAGGTTCATATTTGCAATGTTATATGGTGCAGGTGATACAACTTTGTGCAATATCCTTGTGAAGAACGGCGTTTGTGCAACTGTATATGATGTCAAAAGACTGAAACAGTTCATTTACGAAAGGTACAGTTTTTTAGAAACGTACTTTGAGCAAACTGTGAAAAGGGAATGGGTGGATACATTTTATGGCCCTATCTACCCTTTAGTCACTATGTCAGGTCCACAGAAGAAAAATTTTGCATTTCAATCAATGATTGCATCAGCTTTAAAGTTACTTGCGATTACTTGCGATAGACAGAAATTAGAAGTTATCAATTTAATACATGATGAAGTTTGGGTCCAAGTACCTAATTCAAATGAAACAATATGGAAAAAACAATTAAAAAAACAATTCACAAAAATATTAATAAAAGATCATCCGAATTTCCCAGTGCAGGGATTTTTAAAAATCGAAACAATGGAGGAAAAATACAATGGCAAAATTTAACAAAAAATTCTTTAACAAAACCAATTTAGGGCACGTAGGGTTCGAAATTCATAATGTACAGCATAATTCCTTTATGGCAAATAACGTACAATATGATGTTTACAACTTTGACCTTACGCTTACTGAAAAAAATGGAAAGATCCACCGCCTACCGAATTACACTATGTTTATAGATCAAAAAAACATTAGTTTTAATGAATTTGTAGATGAGTACTGTGAAGTAATACATTCAGATGGCTTTGACTACCCTTATCAGCTTATAGGTATAACAGGTCACGCTAATCATTATGTGAGCAAAAAAAATCATGATTCACTCAACAGTTGGCAGTTCAATGTCCCATCTGGAGTTGCACAACAACAATTACAACAACATGTGTTAAACAATCAACAAGCAGCACAAAACATTCAATTTAATAATCATAATGACTTCAATCAACAGCATCAAACTGAATTTCATCAAACTGATGCTGATGTGGTTGAAAACCCAGAGTTCTACGGTAATCCATGGGAGGGACAAGAAAATGATTAACATATTTAACGAAGAAAATTTTGCTCTAATTATGCCTTATATCAATCAAGAAAAAGCGTATGAAATGATAAAGGCAGAAACCGATTTGGTTTCTGCTTTATCAAAATTGAATGTGGACGATGCTGACAGGGCTTTCAAAAATAACTTATACCAACCTCGAAGTTTCCAAGCATTCATGAAAGGAAGAAATATTCTTCCTGATGTAGGTCAATATTTGAATAACGAAATAATTCACGTTTTAACAAATAAATTGACCTTTACAACACCTAAAAGTCAACAAATAAAAATAGACTCTGCAAAAGCTGCAAAGTTTATACGAAAGTTATTTAAACTTTCATACATTCCTGAAACAAAATCAGTTATGATGTACAATTACGCACTTGGGTTTTGGAATACCGACACGCTTGTTTTAGAACGATTTATATATGAAATGGTCCAATCTACATTAGGTATCAAATGGTCTTCAAACTTGCAAGATCTAATATTAAAAGAAGTGGATAAAAAGTTACCTATAGTGTCACAAGCCGATTTAAATACAAAAGGTTTTCCATTTAAAAATGCGACACTAGACTATAAAACTAACGAAATAACTTCCCACTCTCCATCATTTTTCAGCACCATTTCATCAGAAGTAATGTACGACCCTGATGCATCCTGTCCGATTTTTATGAATGCCTTGGATAAATGGTTCACTGATGCAAACACGAAACTTTTTGTCCAAGAGTGGTTTGGTTATTGTCTATCCGGTTCGTTTAAATCCAATGCTTTCTTGTTGGTGTACAGTAGTGGCGGAGAGGGAAAATCGACGTTTTTTGATATTTTATCAAAGCTTGTCACGCCTATTAATTGTTCGGCTGCCTCTTTAAGCAATTTAAACAGTGAATTTGGACTGGAACCTATTGTCGGCAAAAAAGTAAACATTTCAACTGAAAGTGGCAGTAGTGCTTTCAATACATCAAAATTAAAAGCAATCACAGCGGGAGAAAAAATCACGGTAAATCGTAAAAATAGGAGCGAAGTCGATATGATTTTGACGGCAAAACTCATATTCTTGTTAAACGAATTACCTCAATTAACAGATCGTAGCGTGGGATTCTCAAGACGCCTTTTGATTTTACCCTTTTTAAATACAATACCGATTGAGAAACGGGATAAGAATCTTCCTCAAAAGCTAAATGACGAGCTTAGCGGCATATTAAATTGGGCTTTAGAAGGATTAAAAAGACTTCATAAAAATCAATACAAATTTACGATATCTGCTGAAATGAAGAAAATGCACAATGCATATTTAGGTAAGAAAGATATCATGACATATTTTGTAGAATGTAGACTTGATGTGGACGAAAGTATGACACACAGAATACGAGCCAAAGATATGATAAATACTTTTAAAATATGGGGACTATCCAAAAACATCAATATCACTCAGTTAAGTTCTCCTAAAGTTTTTTGGCGTGAATTCGATCGTGTTCTTTCTTCAAAAAACATGCATTATAGCAAAGATAAATCGGGCGGTACCGGTGTTATTAAAGGTTTAAAATATAAGTGACTTTAGTGCAGATGGGGCATTATTTTAAGATCACTAATCGAAAGAGAGGTCAGATTCACACATGGAGGAATTGATTGAATTACTCACGACACTTGTTCTCGAAGAACTGGAACGTGACTAAATACTTTAGCCTAACGAGAATTCGTTAGGCTTTATATTTCAATCATCTAAATCCATTTTAAGATTATATTATCACTTTGGAGGTGATTAAAATGAAGGTACTCGCATACACACGTGTCAGTACTAAAAAACAACAATCATTAGAAGCACAGAAGGATGCTATTATTCATTTGGCAGTACGGGAAGGTATATCTGTTGATGATATATATTTCTATTCGGATACAGGTTCCGGCAGCAATGATAAACGAACACAGTATCAAACAATGCTAAGACAACTACAGGATGATTCCGAAGTAACGACCGTACTGGTTTACCGACTGAACCGCATCGGAAGAAACTTAAAACATACGCTAGAATTCCTAGATGTATGTCAAAACAAGCGTATTAAAGTCATAAGCGTTTCAGATGGTATCTTTGATTTGTCGAAAGCATTCGATCGATTCAAATTACAGGTTATCTCAGCACTTGCTGAAATGGAATTAGACAACATATCTACATTTGTGAGGAACGGTAACTTACAAAAAGTTCGTGAGGGACAGATGATCAGTACAAATGCCCCCTTCGGCTATATTTATAAAGATGGAAGATACATCATCCATGAAGATGAAGCTAAGACAGTTAAGTTCATTTACGAGCGTTACATTCAAGGTAAAGGATACAAAGCAATCAGCAAAGAATTGCAACAAAGCGGTACCCTAGTACCAGAATATCAAGTACGCAATATATTACTAAACACGTCCTATACAGGTGTGATGAAGACACCTTACGGAATTGAATTAAACGGGCTATATAGACCAATTATCAGCCAAACCACATTTAACGAAGCGGCTAGCATAAGAAATCGTAAAAGAATAGCAACTCATCAGACGAAAAGTCAGTTAAAGAAGTTCTTAAAGTGTCCTTGTTGTGGAAGTACATTGACTACTCATCAGGTTAAACGAAACGATAAGACTCATTACTACTATGTATGCAGAAATCATAAGAAAAGTTCAATGAATTATTGTCCCTTCGTATCTATTAATGGTAAGGATATTGAAGATGATGTACTTCAGACCGTACGAAACTTCATTATGATTAACCAGACATACAAACACATTATGCAGGCAATAAACCGCATACGTAAGGATCAAATTAAAATGCAGTCGAATAGTGAAAGATTAAGAACAAAACTTGTTGAGCAGTTAGCAGAAGGTAAAATCAGTGCAGTTGATTTTGCTGAACAGGTTAATCAAAAAACAAAAAATATCAAAACAATTCCTAATATCGATAACACTAAGTTAACACCTATCTTGAATAAAGTGAGTAAACGTTTAACACTCGAAGAAATTAAACCATATATAGAGCAAATTGTTATCAACGAACAAAGAGAGCTTAAAGCGGTTTATATAAAAGATTATCCTGTCAACTTAGTAGCAGTAACTCAGGACAACAGTACTGAAAAATTGAAAATGGAGGTATAATCATGAATAAAAAAGCAGCGATTTACGCAAGGGTTTCGACAGTAGCTCAAGCAGAAGAAGGATTTAGTATTGATGGACAAATTGCATTGCTGAAGGATGTTTGTAAACAAAATGGTTATGATGTTTATGACATATATGTAGACAGAGGAATCAGTGGTAAAAATATGGACCGTCCTGCATTATTACAGATGAATGAGGATGCACGTCAAGGAAAATTTCAAGTTATCGCAGTTTTTAAAACAAATCGATTAGCTCGTAATACATCTGACTTATTAAAAATGGTAGAAGAATATCAGAAAAATAATGTTGAATTTTTAAGTTATTCGGAAAAATTTGATACGACATCAGCGGCGGGAAAATTAATGCTACAAATCATTTCCAGCATGGCAGAATTCGAACGTAACCAAATAGTGGAAAATGTAACAATGGGATTGGAAAAAAGAGCTAAAAATGGTTATTATAATGGAAATAAATTGTTAGGTTATGATAAAATCCCTAATGATAAGAGACACTTAGCAATTAATGAATCAGAAGCTGAAATTGTTAGACGTATATTCAATGAATATGCCAATGGTAAAGGTTATCGTGCAATTGCGAATGGTCTGAACAAAGAAGGTCTTAGAACAAAGAAAGGTAATCCATTCGATATTGCCGGTGTGAAGTATATCTTGAATAATGTATTTTATATTGGTCAAATCAAGTTCCAACAGTACATTGGTTGGAATGAGAAGAGACGTAAAGGCTATAATCCTAATCCTATTATCGCAGAAGGTAAGCACGAACCAATCATTGAAAAAGATTTGTGGGATAAAGTTCAACGTCGTATGGCAGAAATGAGCAAGAAGCCTCAAGTTCATGGCAAAGGGACGAATGTATTAACTGGCTTAATCCGTTGCAGTTCCTGTGGCCATGCACATGCTGCAGCCAATACCGTCAACACGGTTAAGGGTGAAAAGAAAAAGATACGTTATTACTCATGTAGTCAATTTAAAAATAAAGGTGCGGCTGTCTGTTCAGCAAATTCGGTACGAGCTGACCTTATCGAACCTTATGTCATGAATAGAGTCATCGAAGTAATTAATAATGATAAAATTCTAGAAAAAGTTGTGGCAAGAGCGAATGAACGACTCCAAGAACAACCCGTACAGATAGATCGTAACATCAACATCAAAAAAGCTGAAATGAATGAATTACAAACAAAGCTAAACAACTTAACTGTAGCTTTATCATCTTCGCCTGATTTAGCTCCCGTACTTAAAGATAGTATCAATGAATATCAGGATAACATCACTAAAATCGAAAACGAAATACTACTACTCACTGAAAAGCTTAAAGACAAACATATACCCACTATATCAGTTGATGAAGTAAAGACAGCACTGAAAGCTATTTTCAAAGACGTAGAACGTTTGGAAAAGCATCAACTTAAAGCTCTATATTTATCTGTCATTGAAGAAATTCACTTCCGTAAGCACAAAGAACCTGGCAAGAAATATGAGTTCTTTATAACACTTAAGATCACACCAGAAGTATTGAAAGAAGTATTCAATGATAAACAACCAGAGGAAGCGCTACTCAGCGCTTCCTCTTTATTTTTGTCTAATAACATACTATATCTAGAGATATGATCTATTCCCGTTATCCCGTTAATATTTTTATATACATTACTGATTACAGCAATATCGTAATACAATTAATTAATGACTCGTTCTATATCTGAAATACTACGGGAACACGGAAAAGTTTACTTACTCAATGATTTTGTAATGTAATACTCAGTCACCAAAGCATCCTTGCACTCCATAAGCTTAGGTAATGCTTCATAGAAATCCCTAGACTCCTTAAGCGCTTTATAACACAGAAACATATTAATCTTAATTTGCTTTTCACTTAAAACATTAGAGTTGAAGATTTCTTCCATTAACGATTCTTGTTGCATTTCCACACTCTCCTCTTAATGTAATATGAATACAATTTGATTATACAATTTCAATTTAACTTATAGTGTAAAATTTCTATTAATTATTTATTAAAATATTAAATGATGTATTTCCCGTAATCCCGTAAATATTTTTGAATATATTATTAATAAGCCTGATTTCATTATGAAAGTTTAAATGATACTTAACTTTATACTCAAAAAAATACGGGAAAACGGGAACTGGATTATGTAGAAAAAATAGCAGGATAAATGAGACGCACTTGCGTATCACAACGTCCAACTATAAAAAAACCGTATCATTTTTGAGACGATAAATTCAACTCTATATTCATCAAAATTATTCTCTTTTATTTATGTAATCCCCCACTTCATTCCAATACCACTATACAGCAATCGTAATTAATTCTCTTTCGAATATATATTATATATTCGATGTATCATACACATCGAATATAGACAGGGAGGAATTATTCATGAGTTTATCAGAACAGCTATGTAAGTTTGTAGAAAGGCGTTTTAAGTATCTAAATGATATCTGGTATTTCGAACATGTAGAAACAACTTTAGGAGAAATATTTGATAGTAAGGATTTATCTGGAGATCTAAGTGCAGATAAGGAAGTTGATACCTTTACCTATTTTTCTATGACATTAGATGATGAACATGTTTATCCATTTATCGTACAGGATGACAAACAGATCATCGCAATGGGTTATATCGAAGAGGAAGAGTTGAAATTAATCTATTTAACAGACGGAAAAAGTATTTTTATTGATGAGTTACATCTTCTCGATACTAACAAGGAGAGTGTTCAAAATGAAACAGTGGGTTAAGTTTGCGCAAGTCACTATTGTTGTAATCAATGAAATTATCAATAAGTTTGGAGATGGTCGCAATGAGTAAATACCAGACGTATATCACACGTGGGATTGATGAACATATTCCTAGCAGTATCATCAACATCATATGGTCGCTCGTACTAAAAAGAGAAGAAGAAGCGGCAAAATATAATGAAACACCAGACTACTTAAGTATCTTTCACATCAGAAAAACAGATAAAGATAATGTCATTTGTATTAAGCATCTACAGGAACAACCACCATATTCTAATACCTATAAATTCATATCGAATGAAGTTTTCACAAGACAAAAGGTCTACGTTATCCGAGAAGATACCGTAGACCTTAAATATTTTGTAATGTTACTACCGGATGAATATTAACTATAAAGGAGCTTAACTATGTTTACTAAAATAACAAATACACTTACAACGAATGCTGTATTCAGCGAAGATGGAAACCATAGATATCTACTCACAAAGTCCTGGGATACCAACCAGAAAACATGCACTATTGTCACTAAGTTCCCTGCAAATGAGGGAACCCTTTATCTAGATCTCACTACATTTCTAACGCTTAATCAACTTTCAAAGCTTGGATACGGGACAATTCATATGGTTAACCTATACTCGAATATCAAATCTCCACATAACAAGAAACACTTAGATGATGGCTACGACAAACATACAGACATACACATCATGGATGCTGCAAAGGAATCAGATACAATCATTATTGCTTATGGCTCCTATGGAAAGAATCCTAAAGTAATCCCTCGTGCAGAAGAAGTGATGAAGATGTTGAAACCACATCAAAAGAAAATCAAACATCTTATCAATCCTACTAATTCAGAAGACATACACCCACTTAATCCAATCGCTCGACAGGAATGGGTACTAAAATAAAAATGTAAAAGGAGCTATTAAAATGCATAAAAAGAAAATCAATGTCGTATCAATACAAATGGTTAAAGAGAAGGTCATGTGGTATCCAGAACGAAAGGTGTCATCACCAGAAAAAGCTGCAAAGATTATGCGAGAATTTGTAGGTCCCTCTGACAGAGAAGTATTTGTTGTCCTTTCACTAAACACTAAAAATGAACCAACTCACATCGAAAAGGTATCAGTAGGTTCGCTCAATGCTTCAATCATACATCCTAGAGAAGTATTCAAATCAGCAATACTATCAAATGCCGCTAACATCATACTGGGACATAATCATCCAAGTGGTCATCCTCAACCATCATATGAAGATATCGAAGCTACAAAACGTCTATATGAAGTAGGTGAATTGATTGGAATAGATGTCCTCGATCATATCATCTTTACAGATGATTCATTCATTTCACTAAAAGAAAGTGGTCATCTCTAAAGGTTAGACATTATGTGTCTGACCTTTATTTTTTTATTGACGATTTGTCACATCCATATATAAACAAACAGATTTTTCATCATCCCATATCTGTAAAAACTATACAAAATTTTTGGAGAGTGACATTAGGTGTCTAATCATTTTTATAAAATATAGATACAGCGATAAGGGGTGGATTGATGAACAAAGCACAACGTCTTCTAACGATCTATACTCGTCTTCTTAACAATCAAGGAGTTAACAAGATGAATCTAGCTGATGAGTTAGAAGTCGATGAAAGGACAATACAACGAGATATAGACGATATTAGAAATTATCTATTCGATAATGAAGAGTACCAACAGAGAATGGAAGTTACGTATCAACATAAATCGAATGAGTATCGACTAGTAAGAAAAGAATCCGTACTCGATAGCAGCACCTTCTCTTTACTTATAACGCATCTACAAGGTCATTCAACAGTCATTACGCAAGATATGTACGAACTATTAAAGCAAATCATCTACAAGTTCTATAACCATGACGGAAAGTACTTATTAGAACAGCTGAAGAAATTTACAGTGATAAATGACGTTCCAACTAGTACGGTCTCTAAACTCCAGGTTGCAATAAAGTACCAAAATAAGATTAGCTTCCTTTATGGAGGAGAAAGAATTACCGGTATACCTGTCAATATAACGAGTAATCATAGTCAGTACATGTTGTGGCTAAAGAAAAGAACTTTGAAATTTTCTATAAGAGATATTAAAGATTTACAGATTATAGGCACAGAACACCTTCCCAACGAAAAAGTCGTACTGAAGATGACAAAAGATGTTTGGCATATTCTTAGGCACCAGTATAAAGTCGATACAATAGAAACCTTTTCTGATAATCAAATCACTGTAACATTCGACATGACTTATCCTGAAGTAATGAAAGTTTGTATACTCTATAGTCCTCATATCATGTTAATCTCACCTTCTTATATGTATCAACCCTTAGTCAATTTCATATTGGCAATAAACGCTGTATATATGAACCAACAGATACAAATCAATAATGAAAGTAAGGAGATTGACAATGAAGATAAAGAACAAAGAGGAATTAAATAAAGCAAAGAAAGCCGCTATGAAGATTGTTAAACAACGTTCTACAGCAAGTGGAGCAATTGCAGCTATTCCTGTTCCAGGAGTAGATTTAGCTGCAGATGTCGGTTTAATCATGGAAGTAGTCAATAAAGTAAATAGAAAGTTCGGCTTATCACACGAAGAAATCGAGGAACTAGATGCCGATGAGAAACAAAAAGTACTTGTGATCGTCACTTCAATCGGTAATCAATTTGTAGGTAAAGTACTTACAAAGGAACTTGTAACTCGTACTCTAAAAAAGATTGGGATTAAGAAAGTCACACAGAAACAAGTCGCAAAATATATCCCTTTTGCAGGAGCTGCTATTTCTGGTGGTATCAGTTATGCCGCTATGTATTCGTTAGGCAAAAATCATGTAGAAGAATGTTACGAGATATGTCTCCAATTGCTAGAAGAAAACAATAACTAATGGAGGATGCTAAATAAATATGATTAATATCATAAAAACAATAGCAAGAATCCCATTTTTAAAACAAATAAACGATAAACCTCTTAGAGATGACGTGATTATTATCGGAAATGATTATAAAAATTTATCAGACCAAAAACTTATGGATATGTATAAATATCATAAAAACAATGAAAATTTTCGAGAATATATCCCTATAAAAAAGACACTAGAAGATAGAGGATACTCAATCAATGAATATTAATGGAGGAAAATATTATGAGTGAACTGTTAAATAAAGCTGGCTCAATAGCTGGTAAAGTCGCACGTGGTGCAGGAATGGCAGTTGTAGGTTTAGGCGTAGGTATATTTCAGGAAGGTAAGAATGCAGTAAATAAACGTCTAAAAGAGATTGAAAAATTTGAAGGAGAACTTAAACACAAGACTGACTCCTCATTACAAAGTGAATATAGAAGTGCTCAAGGCGCTAAAAAAGTTGCGATTAGAAATTTATTAAAAAACAGAGGTTACAAATACGACGAAGACACAAAACGTTGGCACTAAAAGAAAAGGATATTAAAACATTATGAAGAAACGAATACTAATCATTATCGGTGTAATCATCGCATTATTTTTAGCGTTTAAAATCGTGTTACCTAAGACTATTGCAATTAATCAAATTGAACCAGTAAATATTCAAAACTTACAGATAAAAATTCAGAACACAGGTAATTATGACAATGTTGTTCAAGTCGAACTAGATATATTACCTAATAAAGGTTCCGGGAAATTTAATCCTTATAAGGACTTTGCGATGGTAGCAGATGGAAAGAAATTAAAGTTACATGCGCTTAACGACAAGAAGGTAATCGCTAATAAATATCAAGTAACAGGCAATGCTGATAGTCTCTGGATAATAGATTACGAGTATAATGAAAGACCAACTGATTTAAAATTCCAAATCATCGACAGAAAATTATTTGGAAATGAAGTGTATGAATATAACATGGAAACACACTACTTAAATTAACAGGAGGAAACACCGTGGCAGATTATAAAAAGATTGCTAAGGACAAAATTCGTGAAGCTAAATTAGACGAAAAAGCAAAAACATATTATGCAAAAGGAAAACAGTTATCACAGGAGAAAGACTTAAAGAAGAATTCTGCTGAATACAGCAAAGGATTCATTAACGGACTAAAAAATATGGAAACTATCCCAGTGTTAGCATTAACATTCGTTATGATGCTATTGCTATGGATACCGATGATGTATGGATCCATGACGATTTCTCTACTTACAGGTCAAGACGGTATGAGTAATAAAGAAATGCGTGAACTAGACGGCAGATTACAAGAGCGCTATAACGATATGATAGGAGAATAACAATGACAGCATCTAAAATTATACAGTTACTATTATTACAATTCCTTTGCGTATTCATCGTAATACAAATAGGATTAGTGATGGTTGGATTTTCATTTATAACCATTCTCTTCTGGTCATACTTACTGTTTGTAATTATCTATGTTGGATTTTTAGCACCGCGCTGGAAGAAAAAAGATAAAGTTGTTAAATAATAAATACGCTCATCTCTAATTACAGAGATGAGCGTATTTTATATTTTTTTTAGTTTATTTAACTACATGTAAAAACTCTAAATTTTACGGATAATTTTACACAATAAGTATATAACATTATAAAATAGTAATGACAAAATCAATCATCAGGAGGCACTTTATGATACTTGCTGATAGAATTAAAGACCTTATCTACATCGATTATAAACTCAACCAAGACCTAAAAGAGTATGGCAGTTGTTATATCGGAAAACAGGATATTAACGAGTTGCATAAAGCATTAAAAATACTCAATGATAGCAATAGATTTCGTTTCATTGTGGGCTATAACGCTGATGATCCAGAAAATATTACCTACGAACGCTTCGATGAGAAGAAGTCTACTCGTGTGTCGCCTGAAGCGGTTATTAAGCTGTTACAAGATACTATCGATACAATTCAGCAGCTAGTTGATGAAGATAGGCTTGCAGCTATTATTAAAGATGATAATTCAATAATAATACAGTCAATTTCTACAGACGAAATGACTATTGATATCTCATAATAATATAATATTTTCATACCCTAATATAATTGTTTTATTATATATTATCTAGAATACAAGTCGGATTAGCTTTGAATATTATCTCATACCTATCCATCCTATTCTGGTGGTTCTTGTTGTTTACTATTGTCTATGTAGGATTTCTTGCACCTCGATGGAAAAGAAAAATTTAATTTTTTGATAAAAAATAACCACTATTTCTTAAAAAATAAGTAGTGGTTATTTTAGGATTAAATAGTATCGGAAATGATTGTTAAAAATACGAGCATCTTCCGCTTTACTTGAAAGATGTTCAATTATTTTTTTATTGTTGACTTGCCATTAATTCTGCTTGTTCTACTACTTGTTCTACTGCTATTTTCTGAAGATCTGGTGGATAGCCATATTTCTTTAATAATCTACGAACTTGTACTCTCATTTTAGCTTTGGCACTATCACGTTTAGACCAATCCACACTCATGTTATCCTTAACGGTTTTAGTTAATTCATGTGCAATGGCTCTTAATTCTTTATCGCCCATTGCCTCTTTTGCTGTTTCATGTGAAGCTAATGCGTCATAAAATGCAATTTCTTCAGTACTTAAACCTAAGTCATTACCTCGTTGCTGCTCTTGCTTAATTTCTTTAGCCATTTGAATCAATTCTTCAATTACTTTTGATGCTTCTATAGAACGATTATTGTATTTTTGTATTGATTTACTTAGCATCTCAGAAAACCTCTTAGACACTGTAGCGTTTGTTTTCATTAATGACTTAACTTGTCCTTTAAGTAATTTGTTCAACAACTCAACTGCAACATTTTTTTGCTGTAGTCCTTCTACATCTTTTAAGAAATCATCTGACAAGATTGAGATATCTGGATTTTCAATTCCGAGTGTTTGATAAATATCTACAACTTCTTCAGTTACAACTGACTTTGAAATCAATTGATTGATTTCTGCTTCTATTTCAGCAGGTGTCTTTTTACGCTTGCTTCCTTCACTAGGTGGAGCTAATAATTTAACAAGCCCTGATTTTACTGCTTTTAAAAACGCAATTTCACTATTCAGTTCTTGAGCAGCTTCCTCTGTTGCACATAATGCAAATGCCTTAGAAAGTTCTGTGACTGTTGTAACAAATCGCTCTCTTTCTTTCTCACCTAATCCAATAATATAATCCATCGTATTTGAGATAGCATTATAGCGATTTAATTGATCTTCTGACTCAAAATCAGAATAGTCATGGTTATATAGCATATCTTGAATGATATCGTATTTCATTAACATTAGTTCTAGCGCTTTATCTGTATCTATACCTGTTTGTTCTCTATCAGAGTCCGTATACTCTTTTAGTGCTTCCTTCAGACTTTCAGCAATACCTACATAGTCAACAATTAAGCCGCCCGGTTTATCTTTAAATACTCTATTAACACGTGCAATAGCTTGCATTAAGTTGTGACCTTTCATCGGTTTATCTATGTACATTGTATGCATTGAAGGTACATCAAATCCTGTTAACCACATGTCTCGCACAATTACGAGTTGCAATTCATCATTAACATCTTTCATACGATTCTCTAAAAGGTTTCTTCGCTTTTTCGGACCTATATGTTTTTGGAAGTTTTGCGGATCACTTGATGAACCTGTCATAACGACTTTGATAACACCTTTGTCATCATCATCTGAATGCCATTCGGGTTTAAGCTTTACAATTTCATCATATAAATCGACTGCAATACGACGACTCATTGTGACAATCATGCCTTTCCCCTTCATTGCTTTCTGTCTTATTTCAAAGTGATTAATAATATCAGTCGCTAAAGCATGTACACGTTGTTCTGCACCAGATAGAGCTTCTATACGTGACCATTTAGATTTCAATCGAGATTTAGTATCTTCTTCTTGGCCAGAAGTAATGACATCATATGCTTCATCAATGTCTAAATCGGTTGGTAAATTTAATGGAATAATACGACTTTCATAGTATATTTTAACTGTACTACCGTCTTCTACAGATTGTGTCATATCATATACATCAATATAATTACCAAATACCATTTGCGTATTCTTATCTGTAGAAGATACAGGTGTTCCAGTAAAACCAACGAACGAAGCGTTAGGTAAAGCATCTCTTAAATATTTTGCATACCCATATTTGATACCTTCACCTTTTTCATCGTAAGTTGCTTTGAAACCATATTGTGTACGGTGTGCTTCGTCTGCCATTACTACTACATTTTTACGGTCTGTTAATGCATCCATTGTCACTTGACCTTCTTCAGGTTCGAATTTCTGCATAGTTGTAAATACGATACCACCTGATTCTACAGATAATAGTTCTTTCAATTCTTTTCGTGATTCGGCTTGTTTAGGTGTTTGTCTTAGTAATCCTTTACCTGAACGTCCTTTGGACTTAACAAAAGTACCATACAATTGATTGTCTAAGTCATTACGGTCTGTTACGACCACTAATGTTGGATTATTTAATTTTTGAATTAACTTTCCTGAGAAGAAAACCATTGTCAAACTCTTACCAGACCCCTGTGTATGCCAAATAACACCACCTTTACCATCACCATGTTCAGACGTTGCTTCCATAGCACGATCAACAGCTTTATTAACTGCATAATATTGATGATATGCAGCTAATATTTTAACTATATTTCCTTTACCATCATCTTGAAACAAAACAAAATGACGTATTAAATCTAATAGTACTTCTTTATTTAACATACCGTGAATCAATATATCTAAACTACGAAACGTTGATGAATCTTCAGTTTTTCCATCTTTAGTACGCCAAGTCATAAAACGATCATAATCAGCTGTTAAAGAACCAGCTTTTGTATTTATACCATCACTCGTTACTAATACTGCATTATGATTAAATAATTGTGGAATTCTCATTTTATAAGTTTCTAACTGATGATACCCGTCTTCAATACCAACAGATTCATTTGTAGAATTTTTCAGTTCAATTACCACTACTGGTAATCCATTTATGAATAACACAATATCAGGTCGCTTTTTATAATCTCCATTCACAACAGTTAATTGATTAACCGCTAAGAAATCATTATTTCCTGGGTTATCAAAGTCGAATACATACACCAAATCATTAATCGTTTCACCATCATCATTATAGTGTTCAACCTCAATACCATTAGTAATCATTTCATGGAAAGAACGGTTATTCTCTAATAAACTAGGAGACTTCTCAATAGAAATTTCACGCATAGCCTGTTCAATTGCACTATTATTTAGTTCAGGATTAATACGTCTCAAAGCCGCTTCCAAACGATCATCAAGCACAACATCTTTGTCGCTCTCCCGTTCATTCATAATCCCATTTTCACTAATATCTCGACCATTCTTAACAGAATAACCAAGACCCTCAAACCATTTCAATGCAACTTGTTCTAAATCATCTTCACTAAATTGAAAGCTCATCTTCATTCACCTCGATGTCATCAGGTATCTCAATTTCACCTGACATTAATTTAGGTAGTAATGTGTCACGGAGTTGGATTAAATTTTCATTTTCTTTATTTTTTTGATCCATCATTTTTAAAATATGATTGTTTTCCTTTTGATATTTTGAAAGCAAAGTTGCATTGGTTGGCATTACTACTTTAGTATTCTTAATATCTTTTTGGGATAATAGAGGTTGTGTAGAGCCTCTATTCAATGATATATAGTCTATACTTTTAAGTACTTGATATATAATGCTTTCAAAATCACTTATTATTACAAAAGTATTATCTGACGGCCATGTTCTTGTAGAAAATCTTTGGATTACACCATGAGTTCCTACTCTTCCAATTATAATAATTTTTTCATTATATAAATAATCATTGGTATAACCCATTATTTTACTAGCACCAATTATTGGCACCACATTTTCTATATCTTTTTTATCAACTTTATTTTTAGGTCTTTTACCACTTTTTATTTTTATATAATTTCCTAATTCATCAACTTTCCAACTCTTAGGTATTTCACCCAATTCACTATCAACCATCTCTCCGCCGCTTGATTTGTACGGATTTCCATTTTCATCAGGAAATTCAAAATCAACAAACCAACGTTTGAATAATGTTTGTGAAAGTTCTTCAAGGTTTGCTATGATTTGTTTGTTATTTTCAAGCTTACTTTCAATTTTTTGAATTAAATTTGTTATTTTAAATTGGTTTTTTTTATCAGGGAGAGTAATTTTTAAATATCTTAAATTTTTAATTGTAAGTGCTTTTTGAGTAGAACCTATTGTAACACGGTTAATCTCACCTATACCTTCTTTAGATTTAAACCAATAAAATAAATAGTATTGATTTAATAATGGTTTAAAATTTGTAAACCAGGTTAAATTTCCATCTTTAAAATAAAATTTTTCGTTTTTAACTATATAAGGAACCCCTAATGTACCAACAGAAGTAAGTAATAAATCTCCAGTTTCTGGCACACCATGTTTTTCTTCAATTTCTTCAAATTTCTTATTATCTATATATAATTTTTGTGAAATATCTAAACCGTTACTTTTTTCGATTATTTCTTTTGATCTATAAAATGGAACTCCTTTATTAACATAATCTTTTGCATAAATCCTTTTGCTAGATTTAATTTCACATAACTCTCCTAAAAAATACTCTTTAAACTCCATAACCTAATCCCTCCAATGATTTTCGGATTTGGTCTTCGAGTTCTTTTGATTTCGCAAATTGTTCACTTAAATCTGCTGTGATTCTTTCCATTTTCTGTTCAAATGGTTCTGAATCTTCTTCTACTTCTGCTAAGCCTACATAACGTCCTGGTGTTAAGATATATTCATTGTTTTTTATTTCTTCTGTCTTTGCTACTTTACAGAAGCCTGCTTTATCTTCATATTGGTTATCGCTTGTTCCACGCCATGAATGATAGACATTTGCTATATCTTTTATTTCATCATCTGAAAATTCTTTTAACGTTCTTGTTACCATACTTCCTATATTTCTAGCATCTATAAATAGTACTTCTCCACGTCGTTCATTCTTACCATTTTTAGCTTTATTTTTTGTCACGAACCACAAACATACTGGAATTTGAGTTGAATAAAATAGTTGCCCTGGTAATGTGACTATACATTCAACCAAGTCTTGTTCAATTAAGTTTTTACGTATTTCTAATTCATCTTTATTACTTGTAGACATTGAACCATTCGCTAATACAAATCCTGCAGTACCACTTGGTGCAAGCTTAGAAATCATATGTTCAATCCATGCATAGTTGGCATTACCTTTAGGTGGAATACCAAATTTCCAGCGATAGTCATCTAATAATTTTTCTTGTCCCCAATCACTTGCATTGAATGGTGGATTAGCCAATATAAAATCAGCTTTCAAATCTTTATGTAAATCATTATGAAATGTGTCTGCATGATGATCACCTAAATCATTATCTATACCTCGAATAGCCAAATTCATTTTTGCTAATTTCCAAGTAGTTGGATTAGATTCTTGACCATAAACAGCAATATCATCTATGCGGCCTTGATGTCGTTCGATAAAATGTTCACTTTGTACAAACATTCCGCCGGACCCACAACAAGGGTCATAAATTCTACCTTGATAAGGTTCAATCATTTCAACAAGTAATTTAACTATTGAAGCAGGTGTGTAGAATTCCCCAGCATTTTTACCTTCAGCGCTCGCAAATTTTGCGATAAAATATTCATAAACACGGCCTAAAATATCTTGCTTCTTACTTTCAGAATCTCCAACTTTGAATGTAAATAGGTCAATAATATCGCCTAATTTTTCTTTATCTAAAGCTGGTCTTGCATAATCTTTAGGTAATACACCTTTTAAAGACTCATTTTCTCTTTCAATTGCTATCATAGCTTTATCAATAATTTGACCGATTTCTGGTTTCTTTGAATTATCGTTAATATATTGCCAACGTGCTTCTTTAGGAACCCAGAAAATATTCTCTGCTAAGTATTCGTCCTTATCTTCTTCATCAGCGTATTCATCATTCAATAATTCTTCATACTTTTCCTCAAAAGAATCAGAAACATATTTCAAAAATATAATACCTAACGCTACATTCTTGTATTCTGCCGCATCCATACTTCCACGTAATTTATCTGCAGCTTGCCATAATTTTTCTTCAAATCCAATTGTCGCCATCTACAAAACCTCCTAAATAACTTCACATATTATTTATATTTTACCATTTTCATAGAGTTTTTGTTTAAAATGAAAAAAGACTAAATCAACGATTAAGTGTAAAATGTTATTGTGCTTTGATGGAATTAAGCACAATACATTGATAGATAAAGCAAAGGAGGAGGTAAATGGCTAATGTATATGGGAGGTATTCCTTGCGATATAATTTTATAGGAGCATTTAATTAAGTTAAAAGGTGTTGATTGTGTGTAAGATAATAATTTAAATATTGTGTAAAAAAGATCTATTCATTTACAAAATTCAAGTCAATAAAAGCAATTAAATAAAAATATGTGATTAATCAAGTAAATCAGAAACAAATCTAGAGGCTCGCAATTTGCAATTTGTAGAGATAACTACCTAAACTGAGGTTTTATATAATTAGAGAGAAATATTAAATATTTAACTTAATGGAGGTATAATATTTTGCGAAAAGAACATGTTATTGAGAACGGAAAATTTATATTTAGTGAAAATGAAAATAGTTTCAAAGAAGTATTGGACAGTTTTAAAATTGCTAATGAAATTATAATTACTACATACAACGTATCAAAAAGTGATGACTCTTTAATACAATCTCTGAAGAATTTGAATCAAAATCAACATGTTAAGTTATTTACAAATATTCCTGGAAGGTTCGACTCTTATTTTAAAAGTAATTATAAAAGTCAAGCAAAAAAGATAATTAATAATTATATCGAAAAATTAGATCCAAAATCTTTTAACTGTAACCTTGAGGTGTATTTCTCTTTCTCTAATCATTCGAAAATTATTGCTACCGATTCTGTAGCATATATTGGTTCAGCAAATTTTTCTAGTGAATCAAAGAATAATTTTGAAGCAGGAGTTCTTTTTAAGGATGAGCATTTTATGAACTATTTAAATAAAGAAGTACTACCTGGACTAACTGAAAAGTCTTTCGAATATTATTTGAAAGAGGAAGTAGAGAATGTAAGCTTAGTCTATCACTATTTAGAAACTATTAAGAAGGCATCAGAGGAGTTATCTGAGTCTTTTTACATGCCAATCGAAGTAGCTGGGAGAACTATAGGTAAATCGTTTAGATTAAAATTTTTGGATGGTTCATTGGTTAATATGAACAATTTCGAATATTGTTTAAGTGAAATAGAAAATCTTTTGAATTGTTTTTTGGAAGATATGGTAATATGTGAAGACTATGAAGATTCATATATAGAAGCAGAATCAATATTGAGTTCACTTAATATAATTGATATCTTACAACTAATTGATGAAAATTCTGATTTATATAAATTCATAAATAATAGTGAAGAAAAATTTATAGAAGATGCAATACAAAGTGAAATGGAAAATTATGGAGAAATTGACCCAGATAGTTTAAATGACCATGCGCACGAAATGTTGAGTGGATTTCTTAAAGATAAAGAAGAAGAGATAGAAAAAGTAATGTTGATGTTTGAATATCAAATTAGTAAGCTTTATCAAGATATTAATAAATTTTTAGATTTGTTACCAATTAATATGAAAACAAAAAGAACATTGAATCCACATATAGACAATACTTAAAAATGATATAAAAAAATTATAAAAATTCGTTGACAAAAAAGAGATGATTTTTTACTAATATAAGTAATGATAAATAAAAAAACTATGGTGATAACAAAATGAAATAGCTACATTTAATTAGAAATATAGTAATTTTATCGTTTATACAATTTTAATAATATGAATTCATTTACTTAATGGGGTTTGTCAAATTAAGTGTGTAAGTTATTCAAGATACTTTATAACTCTATCCTTAATTTGATTATGTAAAAAAAAGCTGATTCATAACCATAGACCAGTTTGGAATGAAGCCAGTTGACCATTTCTTTTCAAGTTCTTTAGTTCGAATAAACAGAAGTTTTAGGAGTGCATTCTCATTAGGAAATGCGCCTTTTTTTGTTACCTTACGGTAACTAGAATGAATACTTTCTACAGCGTTTGTAGTGTACATAATTTTTCTAATATTACTTCCGTAATCAAATAATTGTTCTACATGTGCGAAATTTCGGATCCACACATCAACGGCTCCAGGGTATTGAGACCATTGTCGTTTAAAAGCTTCAAAGGCGGTATGACAGTCTTTTAAGGAAGTTGCTCCATAAACTTTTTTAAGGGAAGCAGTAAAAGCTATATAATCTTTACTAGGTACATATTTAACTGAATTTCTGACTAGGTGTACGATACATCTTTGAACGATAGTTTGTGGGAAGATAGCTTTAACACCAGCTTCTAAACCTGATACACCATCCATTGATAAAAAGAAAATATCTTCTACACCTCTAGCTTTGATTTCATCAAAGATTTGCATCCATTTAAGCTTACTTTCATTTTCATTTAACCATAAACCTAGAATTTGTTTTCGGCCATCAATTGTATAACCTAGTATTGTGTAAACTGCGTATTCCTTTATTTCATAATCATTTCTAATCTTTGTGTACAGACAGTCTACAAAAACGAAAGTATAACACTTTTCTAAAGGTCTACTTTGCCATTCCTCCATCTCAGGTATAACGGCATCTGTAATATCAGAAATCATTTCATGTGATACGGAAAATCCATAAATATCTTCTATAGTTGATGAAATATCACGTTGAGACATGCCTTTGGCATACATTGAAATCACTTTATCTTCAATCTCTGAAACATCACGCTGACGCTTCTTGATTAATTTTGGATCAAATGAAGCATCTCTATCTCTAGGTACATTAATTTCAAGTTCACCTTTAGAAGTTTTTAATGTCTTATTTCCATAGCCATTACGTACATTTTGGGTAGATTTGTCAGATTTATCATTCGAAGAATAACCAAGATGATTGTTCATTTCTCCTTATAAATATAACATATTTATCAAATCATTATGCTATTCTAAGCAAAGTATTTTCGCTTGTTTATTGGGTTGAGAACCTCATTACTTGTGATACGATTGCCCCTTCATAATTCTATATGCTCTATACACCTGTTCCAGCAGTATTACTTTCATCATCTGATGAGGGAAGGTCATTTTGCTGAAGGAGAGTTTATAATTGGATCTGGCGCTGACACTACTATGCAGGCCGTTCGAGCCACCGATGATGAAGGTGAGATGGCTTTTGCCCATATTCATATTGTTTTCGATATGATTCGAGAGTTCAACTGAATCCAGCTGCTTCCCTTGTATTTCAAGTGTATAGACATAGCTGTCGTCTTTCACTTTACTCAATATACGCTCCGCTTCTTTCTTCTTCGCGATTTCAATATCTTTGTCACTCATATGATCCGTGTCTTTCTCATCCTGTACTTCTATCAGTTCTATTTTCGTATACGCACCTAACCGCTTCACGTACTCATCCACAGCCTGTTTCCAATACTTCTCTTTTAACTTACCCACAGTAATGATTGTTATTTTCATATATATTCATCCTTTTTACATAACTTATCCTAGTTATCCACAAGTTATTCAGTTATTCACATTTCACAACCCTTATTTTACACTGTTTAATCACTTTAATGTCATTTTTATTAACGTTATCTTTGCATAAACATAAAAAAGATGCCCATTTTACCGGACATCTTTATACATTGTGGATAACTCGATACTTACCCACAGAGTTATCCACTATCTTATGTGAAGTATTGTAAATATATTTAACTACAGTTCATAAATCATCGTTGCAAAGTCTTTATCCGTATCATACAGCACGACATCGTTTTGCGTATCGATATCATGCTCATTCAGCACCTGCTCCACACTCATCCGCGCTAAATCTTTCATATTGTTATCCCGCGATAAATGCGATAAGTAGATCCGCTTCGTCGACCCGGTGATCACTTCACGCATCGCATACGCCGCATCTTCATTGGACACGTGGCCTTCATCGCTCAATATCCGCTGCTTTGTCTTCCACGGATATCTGCCCATGCGCAGCATGTCGACATCATGATTGCTCTCAAAGACGAAGCAGTCACTGCCGTGAATCATCCCTTTCATGCGGTCTGAGACGTAGCCTGTATCAGTAATAAGAGACAATTTCTTATAGTCGTTGTGGAAGATGTAGAACTGCGGATCGATGGCGTCATGCGAGACGTTGAACGATTCAATGTCAAATCCCGCGATAGACTTTGTCTCATAAGGGTTGAAGATAAACTTCTGATCGGACGGTATATTCCCGTCTTTCCGCTCAATTGCCTTCCACGTGTTCTCATTGGCATACACCGGTAGTTTATACTTTCTCGCTAGAACACCTAGTCCTTTAATGTGATCCACATGTTCATGCGTCACAAGTATCCCGTTCAAGTCTTTAATATCGCGGTCAATCTGATTGAACAGTGCTTCCATTTTTTTACCGGTCAGGCCGACGTCTACCAGCAGTGCGCCTTTATCACTTTCGACATATGTTGCATTACCGGTCGAGCCGCTTGCCAGTACGGACATTTTTATCAAGATTATCACTCACTTCGTTACTTCAATATAGTTTCTTCAGGCTGCAGCGCATCGACATACACTGTTTCATGTTTGCCGCTGTTATGAATAATGGCTACTTGCCATGTAGGTTTCAGCACTTGCCCTTCGATATTCGGGCTTACGGAATAATAGCCTAGTCTGACAGCTTCTACTTCATCTCCTGAATGAAGGACATTCTGATAGTACAATGTTTCCAGTGCTTGTCTCGGTTCAATGACCTGCTTCTTCTCATTGTTTTTCCCAAGTCCAATCTGCAAGTCATCTAAATATGTCTGTTTATAGCTTTTAATCATATTATTGCTGTCATATTCAAACATGATTTGTGCCGTTTCATTGCTTAAAATCGGATAGTTCTCAAACATCTGCTCATAATAGATGCGTTTGTTTTTACGGTCAATACCGCTGAGTATATACTCGGACCCTTCATAGATTTCGTCGTCGATATAGCTGTCCAGTGCTTTAGCTATAACGGGTGCCTCTATTTTAGGAAGATAGATGGTTTTGTTGACGGCTGTAGAGACAACAGTCGCTTTCTTCTTATCTTTGTCGCCCGTATAAAATACTTTGCTTGTTCCAGAGACATAATTTAATTCCACATCTTTAGTCGGCAGCATTTTCGGCAGTTTAATGTTTTCTTTTGTGAATGACAATGTTTTTTCGTCTTGTGTATCAATTTTATGAGACTGCTGCACTTTATTATAGTAAATGTAGCCGAGACAAATATTCATCACAAGAAAGACAAAGATGAAGAGTGAACTTGCATGTTTCCAATCCACTATTTCAGCCTCCCGTCTTCGTATTTCTTCCATTCACCTTGATATTCAATATACCAGCTCGGTTCAAAGAGCAGTGTCGTCTGCAGCTGCAGGTCATTCGGTGCTGATGTCTTCATTTCATAGCCGATGATCATATGCGTAATGTCCTCATAGTTATAGCGTCTATTAGAAGCTAACGCAAAGCGCACCTGTTCTGCAGTCGGCAAGTTTTTAGTAGTGCTTGTCGAAGGTACTGCGACACTTGTAGAGAAGAGGCCTCGTCGATATTCATAGACTTCATTCTCTCCCCAGGTGACGTTGATCTCAGATAACCCGCTTTGATTGAAGACTGGAAGTCCGCTTAAAAACATCTGGTAGTTGATGGCATGATTATCCTGCCGTATAGAGAATAGACGATAATCATCAGTGAATCCGCCGTGCTTACTAATAAAGCTGAACGAATTTACTAAGTTCTCCTCTGGATCCGGTTTAACGCTGTCTGTTTCTGATAAGTTATTGTACTTGTAAATCGAATTCTGTGTAATGGAGACGACTCCAGTATTGCCGAAATATGTCGTCGGTCCATTTTTACGCGTCCGTTCAATCACGTGCTCCTTTTCGTCAAGCACGGCATTATTGATATCCTCAACATTAATTCTATCAGCCATATAGCGGTAAGTCTTGGCATGGTCCGAACTGAACGGTGCATACACATTTGTTTTCTCATCCGTTGTCTTTTCATTAGTAATAATGCCGCTGTATTTAATCATACGGCCGTCATATGTTTTAAGCAGTTTGTTGAACGACGCACTTTTAGCGGTCGTTTCCACTCTCAGCATTTTATCAGCTGATAATAAGTAAAGCGTCAGTTCCGGTCCGCTGTCACTATCGATAATCAGCCGGTTGAACTGATGTTTATCGACAAACTTATTGTTTAAATTCAGCACACTTGTTAAATACATATCGTTCGGCATATTGACAGTAAAATCAAAAATAATGTATTTCTTCCCGATTTCTGATGTCAGATTGTTAGCGAGCAGTGTTGTCTTCTTCACTTTACTGCCGGCAATCTTGTCCGTGAAATCCATGATGGCATCGACATCAGAAGTCCCTTTCACATTCTGCTCCTCGTAGGAAATCATTTGAAAAGGCATAAATATACTTCTAATATTATCGTTATTTCGTGGACCAATCGTCGGTGTTTTTTCGTCTGGTGATGTTTCTACATTGGTCAGTTCAGGTGTATAATTCCAGATTTTATAAGTCAGAATCACACTTGAAATAATCAAACTGAAAAGCAGGAGGCTTTTCATCACATCTTTAAACATCCCAATCACCATCATCCAGCACTTCACAAGGAAGTGTAATGTAAACTGAAGTGCCCTGACCTTCTTTACTGTTAGCCCATATACGGCCGTCATGCGCTTCTACAATCTCTTTACTAATCGCAAGTCCAAGTCCTGTACCACCCATATTGCGGGTTCTTGCTTTATCTACACGGAAGAAGCGGTCAAAGATTTTATCCACCTTATTAAGTGGAATACCGATACCGTTATCTTTAATCTGAATCGTCATCCGGTTGAATAGCATATTCTGTTTCACGTGGAATTCTACTTTTTTCTTACCTTTTGAGTATTTCAATGCATTGGAAATGACATTGTCAAATACTTGGGTCATTTTATCGGGATCAATCTCAACAAATATACCCGCCTTCGGAATATCTCTGACGAATGTAGCGTTCTTTCCTTCTGTCATTTCAAAGCGGTTGATGATTTTATGGATGAACATATTGAAATCAATCAGTTCTTTGCTTAATACTTCGCCGGAGTTGTCCATTTTAGATAACTGCAGCAGGTCATTGACGAGACGAATCATCCGGTCTGTCTCTTCACGTGTGACTGTAAGAAATTGCGGTGCAAGTTCAGGATTCTGCCATGCCCCTTCTTCCAGCGCCTCAATATAACTGCGCATCGATGTGAGCGGTGTCCGGAGCTCATGAGAAACGTTCGCGACGAATTCGCGACGTTCATTTTCAACGTGGTGCTGCTCTGTGACGTCATGCAGAACAGCGATATAGCCATTGATAAATCCGGTGTCCTGAATAATAGTAGAAAAGCTCGCCCGCACAATCAACTGTTCTTTTTCATTGATATCCATAATGATGCCGCCGGAGTTATCCTGCAGTTCTTCCATGGAATAGTGCTCTTCAATTTTAAGGACATCTAGTACATGACGTCCTTCTATTTCATCGCGGTTCATATCGAGCATTTTAAGTGCCATATCGTTGACGATACGCACCCGTCCTCGTCTGTCTGTCGCAATAACGCCATCACTCATATGCGTGATGACAGAATCAAGCCGCCGCTTCTCACTTTCAGTGTTAGCCTGGGCTTCCTGCACCCGTTTCGCGAGATTGTTGAACGTCAGCGCGAGCTCTCCGATTTCGTCACCGCCATATACTTTAACGCGGTTCGTATAGTTCCCTTTTGACATCTCTAACGCCTGATTACGCATATCAGCAATCGGTTTTGTAATGGTTCTCGCAATAAAGAATCCGAGGATACCAGTGATGAGGAGTGATAATCCTGTCCCGATAATGAAAATCTGGTTGATCTTATCCAGCTGCTGATAAATCGTTTCTATTGTTGATTCGACATGGATAACGCCGACAAGTCTGTCATTGACCGTAATCGGTTCGTTCAACACCCAGACTCGTTCTTTCGAGCTGCCGATATTTCTCAGCTGAATACGGTCATTACCTGTACCTAATGACAGTGCTTTTTGTATTTGTGTATCTTTATTTTTCTGGATGGAAGGAGAATTGCCATTATTCTTACTGGACACTATGACCAGTTCATCGCTGTTGACTACTCTTATGTCGTCGATATCTGACCGTGATTCACCGATACCGGAGCGCGAGGAATATTCATCGACGATGTTTTGTATCTCACTTTGAGTATTTTCAGCGCTGCCGCTGTCCTGATATGCCTTCTGTATGTCATAGTCAATCTGCTTCACTTGACGTGTAACATTACCTTTGAAGTTCTCTGTCAGCTCTTTTTCGAGGTTATTCGTGAAATAAAGACCGATGATCTGCATACCGATGATAATAAGCAGCACATAAATTAACACTAATTTAATATGGAGGGATTGTAAATTCTTCAAAAACTTCTTCATTGATTATTCCTGTGACTGCAAGAAGTAACCGACACCGCGCCGTGTGACGATATATTCCGGGTGAGAAGCATCATCCTCAATCTTTTCCCGTAATCTGCGGATTGTGACGTCCACTGTGCGGACATCGCCGAAGTAATCATAACCCCATACCGTCTGCAGTAAATGTTCACGCGTCATCACCTGACCGATATGTTTCGCCAGATAATGGAACAGTTCGAATTCACGATGTGTCAGTTCAATGTCCTTGCCCCGTTTTTTAATAGAATAAGCATCCGGATAAACCGTGATATCTTTAATGACAATATCATTCGTCTCTTCTTTTTCTTCAGACTGTGCCTGTGTATAATGGCGACGAAGATTGGCTTTGACACGGGCAATCAGTTCTCTCGTGCTGAACGGCTTTGTAACATAGTCATCTGCTCCGAGTTCCAGACCAAGCACTTTATCAATTTCTGAATCTTTTGCAGTCAGCATGATGATCGGCATATCATATTTCTTTCTCACTTCACGGCACACTTCCATACCGTCACGGCCCGGCAGCATAATATCAAGCAGCACGATGTCCGGCTGCACTTCATAAATCAGTTCGACGGCGTCATCGCCATCGTAGGCTACAGACACTTCATAACCTTCTTTTTTCAAGTTGAATTCTAATATATCGGCAATAGGTTTTTCATCATCTACAACAACGATTTTCCTAGACATGGCGTAACCTCTTTTCATAGTAGAGTCTATCATTATATGCTATCTTTTAATTTAACATTATTTCGGGAATTTTTCTATCTCCCGTTCTTAACACAAAAAAAGATATGCATTAAATGCATATCTTTTACAAGCGGTCCCGACCGGGATCGAACCGGCGATCTCCTGCGTGACAGGCAGGCATGTTAACCGCTACACCACGGGACCTTATATTTAAATGGTGACCCCTACGGGATTCGAACCCGTGTTACCGCCGTGAAAGGGCGGTGTCTTAACCGCTTGACCAAGGGGCCTTGGTTTTTTCAGCACAAGATTGATTATAGCATGAGTATAATTCAGCTGGCAAGCATATTTTAAAAATTTTTAGTATAATAAATGTATACTATCAAAATATTATTAATGAGAGCGAGGTAGATTTATGATCGATATTTCATCCGAGAAATCACATAAAAAATTGCCGCTGACAGAAAAAATCAAGCGGCTTATCATGATTACGATCGGTGCTATTCTCATGGCGGTTGCGCTTGAATTATTTTTAGTGCCGAATCAAATACTAGACGGCGGTATCGTCGGTATATCCATTATGTTCAGTCACCTGCTTCATCTGCCGCTCGGCCTCTTTATCTTCGTCCTCAACCTGCCTTTTTTCTTTCTAGGCTATAAGCAAATTGGTAAATCATTCGCCATGTCTACTGTTTATGGAATTATGGTGCTGTCTATTGCGACAGCCATTCTGCATCCAGTGCCTGCGTTCATCGATGAGAAGTTTCTCGTCACTATTTTTGGTGGTGCCATCCTTGGTATCGGTGTCGGCCTTGTCATCCGTTATGGCGGTTCGCTTGACGGCTCTGAAATACTCGCCATACTTATCAGCTCGAAATCACCGTTCTCTGTCGGTGAAATCGTTATGGTCGTCAACTTCTTCATCTTTATCGCTGCAGGGTTTGTGTTCACGTGGGAATCTGCCATGTATTCTGTCATTGCTTACTTCATCGCCTTTAAAGCGATTGATATCGTGCAGCTCGGACTCGATGAATCGAAGTCGGCCTGGATCATCAGCGACCAGTACGAAGAGATCGGTGACGCTATCACTGATCGACTAGGTCGTGGTGTCACTTATTTATCAGGTGAAGGTGCATATACAGGAGAAAACAAGAAGATTATTTTTGTCGTTATTACACGGCTGGAAGAGTATAAGCTCAAAGATATCATCAATCATTTTGATGACTCAGCGTTCGTCGCTATCGGTAACGTTTCTGAAGTTAAAGGCGGCCGCTTCAAGAAGCGCGATATCCACTAAAAATACATGAAACGAACCCCAAAAGTCTGACTTTTGGGGTTCGTTTATGAAGTTTATTTTTTTAATTCTGCCATAAATCTTCAAGCAGATTCGTCTGTGTACGGTCAGGACCTACAGAGAAGATAGAGATTTTCACGTCACACAGTTCAGAAATGCGCTCTAAGTAACGGCGGGCATTGTCAGGCAGTTCTGCCATAGTCTTGCATGCTGTCACGTCTTCTGTCCAGCCTGGCAGCTCTTCGAAGATCGGCTGACAGCGGTTCAGTTCATTTAAGTTTGCTGGATACTCTGTAATTTCTTTGCCGTCCAGCTCATATGCTGTACAGATTTTAACAGTATCAAGACCTGTCAGTACGTCAATTGAGTTGATAGATAAGTCTGTAATACCACTTACGCGGCGTGAGTGACGCAGCACGACTGAGTCGAACCAGCCGACGCGGCGCGGGCGTCCTGTTGTTGTACCATATTCACGGCCGACTTCACGGATATGATGACCATCTTCATCGAATAATTCTGTCGGGAATGGACCGTCACCGACACGTGATGTATAAGCTTTACATACACCGATGACGCGGTCAACGAACGTCGGTCCGACGCCTGTACCGACTGTTACGTTACCAGCAATCGGATTGCTTGATGTGACGAACGGATATGTTCCGTGGTCGATATCAAGCATAACCCCTTGTGCGCCTTCAAACAATACTTTTTCATCTGCATGGAAAGCATCATCCAGCACTTTAGCTGTATCTGTTACAAATGATTTCAAACGTTGTCCTGCTGCGAAGTATGGCTCAAAAATTTCTTCGAACGTAAAGCCTTCAGCATTGAACATTTTTTCGAACAGTTCATTTTTCGCTGCTAAGTTCTGCGTCAATAATTTACGGAATGTTTCTTCGTCCAGTAAATCCGCCATACGGATACCAATACGCTGTACTTTATCAACATAAGCCGGACCGATACCTTTTTTTGTTGTACCAATCTTGTTGTCGCCGCGTTTTTCTTCTTCCAGTTCGTCCTGCTTTAAATGGTAAGGAAGAATCACTTGCGCACGGTTTGAAATACGTAAATTATCCGTGTTGATACCGCGCTCGTTTAATGCATCTAATTCTTTCAGCAGGGCAACAGGATCTACAACAACCCCGTTACCGATCACTGATAATTTATCTGAATAAAAAATACCAGATGGTACTAAATGTAATTTATAAGTTTCGCCGCCGAATTTAATCGTATGACCCGCGTTGTTGCCGCCTGAAAAACGTGCGATGACGTTTGCCTGTTCTGACAAGAAGTCTGTAATCTTACCTTTACCTTCGTCTCCCCATTGTGTTCCAACTACTACGATAGATGACATCCTTGCACCTCCAAATTTAATCAACCTTTGTTATTCTATCAATGAATGACATAAAAATCAAACAAAAACCGAACGTTTCAAATGTAAATTTATAGCGCTGACCGATTTATTCATGTGTTATGGAAACATGCTATAAATATTGATATATCAATGATTTAAAGCTATTCTAACCGAACAAGTTATACAAACATCCGCCGTTTAAATACAAGTATTCTATATTAAAAAACGTACGTTTTTTATTTTATGCTAAAAAATGTACGTTTTTTATAATTGTGATTATTTTATGACGATTATTGATTGCTCAGCCTTCTAATCCTGAATATTCATAGCTGATGTCTGTGAACTTATTATACTGCTTCATAAAATTAAGCTTTACAGTACCTGTCGGGCCGTTACGCTGCTTGGCGATGATGATTTCAATCTCACCGTTCTCATCCTGTACGCCCGCATCAATTTCTCCTTCTTCACCGTCTTCTCCGTTCCCGCGATTGTAATAATCATCCCGGTAAAGAAAAGCGACAATATCCGCATCCTGCTCAATCGACCCCGATTCACGAATATCACTCATCATCGGCCGTTTATCCTGACGCTGCTCGACGCCCCGTGACAGCTGGCTTAATGCGATGACCGGGCATTCCAGTTCCCGTGCCAGGGCTTTCAGCATCCGTGAAATTTCAGAAACTTCCTGCTGACGGTTATCTGAACTGCGTGAGCCCGATCCTTGGATAAGCTGTAAGTAGTCAATCAATATCATATCAAGACCATGTTCCTGCTTGAGCCGGCGGCATTTTGCACGAATATCTGTAATTCGGATGCCCGGCGTATCATCGATATAAATATTTGTTTTCGCAAGTTTACCGATTGCCACCGTGAACCGGTTCCAGTCCTCGTTTTCCATCGTCCCTGTCCGCAATCGGTTAGAGTCTACATTACCTGTGCTGCAGATCATCCGGGTCGCGAGCTGGTCAGCGCCCATCTCAAGAGAAAAGATAGCGACAGAATAGCCATTGTCATGTGTTGCGACCTGCTGGGCAATATTAAGCGCAAACGCCGTCTTACCGACAGATGGACGCGCTGCGATAATAATTAAGTCATTGCGGTTAAATCCTGCAGTCATCTTGTCAAGATCGCGGTAACCAGTCGGTATGCCGGGTGTCTGACCTTGATTGCGGTCGAGCTCCTCAGCATTCTCGAATACCGTCTGAAGAATTTCTTTAATATATTTAAAGCCATCTGTACCGCGGGATGCTGAAATTTCCATAATGCGTTTTTCAGCATCGCTGAGCAGTGACTCTAGTTCAAGTTCATTGTTGTAGCCGTCTTTTGCAATAGAGTCGGCAACCGTAATCAGCTGTCGTTTAACGGCATCACGGAAGACAATCTCTGTATAGAAATCGATATTCCGGGTCGTCGGCACTATATTGGACAGTTCCAGCAGATAGCCGGGACCGCCTGCTTCATCGAGCGTCCCTTCTGCGGTCATCTGATTCGTAATAGTCACGACATCTACTTCTGTGTTTTTTTCTGCAAGCGACAGCATTGCCTGGAAGATATGCTGATGGTTCTTCCGGTAGAAGTGATGCGGCATTAAACGCTCAAGCGTCGGCATCAACAGCTCCGGATCAATTAGAATCGCACCAAGGACAGACTGCTCCGCTTCTAAATGATGGGGCATCTGCAATGATTGATTGTAGTCTTCCATCGGTGCGCCTCCTTCAATATTATGCTTCTGTTACATGGACTTTCAGTGTTGCAGATACTTGATGGTGAAGTTTTACTGGTACGTTCGTGTACCCGAGGCTTCTAATTCCGTCCGGTAAATCCATTTTTCTTTTATCTACTTTTATGTCATGCTGCTGCTTCAATGCTTCAACAATCTGCTTTGTACTTACAGAGCCGAACAGCCGGCCGCCGTCTCCAGCTTTAGCTGTCACATCTACTTCAAGTGCTTCAATGCGTTCTTTCAGCTGTTCCGCGTCAATCAGCGCCTGTTCTTTGTCTTTTTCCACGCGTAAGTTCTGCGCTTTAAGTTGTTTTAAGTTGCCTGGTGTCGCTTCAACTGCATAGTTATTTTTAAGCAGGAAGTTATTTGCATAGCCGACCGGCACTTCTTTAACTTCACCTTTTTTGCCTTTACCTTTAACATCTTGTGTAAAAATTACTTTCATTATCCTTCACTCCTTGAGAATTGTTCTGCGATAACTTCTTCAAGCTGGTCAATCGCTGCGCCTACTGTGATATTGCGCAGCTGAGTTGCAGCATTAGACAGGTGGCCGCCGCCGCCCATCGCTTCCATGACCAGCTGAACATTAATTTCACCTAACGACCGCGCTGAGATGCCTATCATATCTTCACTGCGTCTCGCGACAACAAATGAGGCCTCAACGCCTTCAAGACTGAGCAGTTCATCTGCAGCCTGTGCGACGACAACCGGATGATAGATTTCATCGTCTCTACCGAATGCTATAGCGACTCCGTCACGGCCAAGTTCAACCGTCTTTATCAGTTCGCTTCGTTTTAAATATGTTGTAATATCATCTTTTAAGAAATGCTGACAGAGAATCGTATCCGCACCGTGGCTTCTTAAATAACTCGCAGCGTCAAATGTCCGGGATCCCGTCCGCAATGTGAAGTTTCTTGTATCTACGATAATACCTGCAAGCATAACTGTCGATTCAAGACGCGTCAATTTATGTTCCTCCGGCTGGTATTCCAGCAGTTCCGTGACCAGTTCTGCTGTCGAACTTGCATAAGACTCCATATAGACTAACAGCGGATTGGAAATAAACTCTTCACCGCGGCGATGATGGTCGATGACGACTTTACGCGATGCTTTGTTCAATATGTTCTCATCTATCACCATAGCAGGTTTATGCGTATCCACTATGACAAGCGTCGTCCGGTTGGTCATGAGCGACCATGCTTCATCTGACGTGATAAATGTCTCATTCAGTTCGGGCTTGGCAGCAATTTCACTCATTACCCGGCTCAATGTGTCATCAATATCATAGTCATTCAAGACGATGTAGGCTTTCAGATTATTCATCTTAGCAAATCGTGCTACTCCAACAGCTGCGCCGATCGCATCCATGTCCGGCCGTTTATGACCCATAATAATAACATTGTCGCCTTCCGCTAGAATATCTTTTAAAGCATGGGAAATGACTCGTGCTCGCACGCGGGTCCGTTTTTCCATCGGGTCTGTCTTACCGCCGAAGAAACGCACACCGCCCGCTGAGTTTTTGATGGCTACCTGGTCACCGCCGCGGCCGAGCGCAAGATCCAGACTTGATTGCGCCAGTTCGCCGAGCTCAATTAAGTTATCAGCACCTTCACCAATACCAATACTCAATGTAATCTGAGTTTTTTTCTCACGGCTTTTTTCACGGATGATATCAAGCAGATTAAACTTCGTCTGTTCAATCTGTCTTAAAATATGATTGTTCAAGAAAATGATGAACTGATCTGATGAATAACGTTTGACATAAACACTGTTCTCTTCAGCCCAGCTGTTGATTGCTGCCGTCATCATACTGTTCATCTCAGTTCTGTTGGCATCGCTCATATTTTGTGTGAGTTCGTCATAGTTATCAAGGAAAATCGTACCGATGACCGGCTTTGATTCTTCAAATAACTTGTCAATCTCTACTTTATCGCTAATATCCTGAAAATAAAGCACTTTCGTCTTCTCGGCATAGCGCACTTTGAACCGATGTTCTTTATACTGCGTCTGCACTTCATCAATACCTGTCACTTTCAACTGATTCAGCAAATTCGGGAAAATTTCGTTAATCGAATCGCTCAATATCGGCCGGTCAATCTTCTCGTGGATAAACTGGTTATGCCATTCCACATGGTCAAAGTCATCCAGTAATACGACACCAATCGGCAGTTCAGTGATTGCATATGACTTCCCTTTGTCAACCCGGGTAGCCAGCTCCTGAAAATACCGTTCATTGCGCTGAATACTACTATGCAGCACAAAAGCACAAATAATAATAATCGCTATAATGACACTTCCTGCAAGCAATGCCATCAGCCGATGAACAGTAAATAGCAGACCAACGAGAATCAAGGCAGCCAGACACATTACCACAAACGGAAATATGAGCGTCTGCCTATTATATTTACGATTCATCAAGACACCTCACTATTCATTATAGTTTAATTCTTGCTTTTAAATTGATGATGAGATCCAGCATTCCTAATAGCTGTGTAATCGGCGCCATAATAAAGGCGAAGATAAACATCAATAGATTAATGATCAGCGGCGTGCGTTTCACTTTAACATAGAAACTGATCAATGAAATTCCCTGAATAAATATAATCCATTCTAACACATACTGTAAGTTTGTGACTATGCCGAGCAGAACCACATCCTCTGGTGTCAGAAACAGCTTGATGACAACAGCGATGACATAAATATAGAGGGCAATTTTCGGTACCCGCCAGAAGTAAAGCGGCCGGAAATTAGGCGTCGCAATTTTAAAACTCCGTAACAACGGAAGTGCAATCAGCAGACTGACAAGACTGAGCAGGAAAATCAGCAAAACTATAAGCCCCGGTACTTGAAGCTGCATTTGATCCAGCGCCGAATTAAACAACGCGATGTTTTCCCAAGAAATATTATCTTTTGATAATTCAGTTTCAACCATTGTCATGTAAGAATCTTTAACGGCTGCAAACCATTGTTTAGTCGTCGGCAGTAAATTCAATAGCTGCATGGATATAATAGACAGCAGTGTGTAAAAGCTGAGCAATGCTGTCAGCGCAAACAGCATAGTTTCCTTTGATGAACGCGTTTCAAGCAGCTGACCGATTAAATAGCTTGAGAGCATAACACCTATAATGACCTGCAGCGCAAATAACTTCAGCATAACGAGTGAGATAATCAGCACAATGCCGCTCATCACATAAAAGCCGCGTTTATCTTTGTAGTATAAATAGACTCCTGGAATCAACAGAAAAGGGGCAGTGATGAGAATAAGTGCAGGCAACGCGTTCATTAGTAGAGCGATCAACAGCATAATAGCACTTATCGCCAACGTTTTAATTAAATCCAATTTCAAATCTGAACACTCTTTCTCATATAAATTTCATAACGTTTCTATTTTACAACTTATGAGCCAATACCTCAATGTATGTTAATTGAATACACTGAACGACAAAAAAACACATTGTCAGACGAGACAATGTGTTAGTCGTTAATCATCAGTATTTATTCTTCGATAGCAAGTTCAATACCTGCTTCAAACTTAACGTCTTTACCGACCATTACGCCGCCTGATTCAAGCGCCTGATTCCAAGTAATGCCGTATTTCTCGCGGTTGATTTTCCCTGATACGATGAAGCCGGTCACATTTCCACCAGTCATCGGATTTTTTTGAACACCGTTGAATTCAACATCGAATGTTTCAGTGTGTGTCACATCTTTAATCGTTAATTCACCGGTTACAGATGTTTCTGAAACAGCAGAAGAAACGAATTTAATTTCAGGATACTGCTCGATATCGAAGAAATCAGCTGATTTTAAGTGACCATCACGGTCGCTGTTATTCGTATCGATAGAATCTACTGTCACTGCTGCTGTCACTTGAACAGTAGATAAGTCGTTAATATCTCCAGTCGCCTGAACGTCGTAATCAGTGAACTCCCCTTTTACTTTTGAAACCATTAAATGTTTGATAGAGAACTCAATAGAGCTGTGATTCGGATCTAATTTAAAGTTTGTCATTGCTTGATAACCTCTTTCTAAGATAAATTTTTATTTTATATAATTAATATATCAGATATAATTAATATAGTAAAGTATAAATAATATATTAATATGTTTTTTACAATCTTAACAAAAAACGTATACAGAAGATATTATCTCTGTACACGTTCTTTTAATATAAGAATTGTTTATTTAATCACTGTCTGGCCGCCCATATAAGGCACTAATGCTTCAGGAACTGTAATAGTACCGTCTGCATTTTGATAGTTCTCGACAATCGCTGCAAATGTCCGGCCGACTGCAAGTCCTGAACCATTCAATGTATGAACATATGCTGTTTTGCTGTTTTTGTCGCGCTTGAAGCGGATGTTGGCACGTCTTGCCTGAAAATCTGTCATGTTAGAGCATGAGCTGATTTCTTTATATGCATTATAGCTCGGCAGCCATACTTCAATGTCATACGTTTTGGCAGCACCGAAACCGATATCGCCGGCACATAAGGCAATCGTACGATAAGGAATGTTCAATGTCTGCAGTACTTTCTCTGCATGCTGCGTCATCTCTTCAAGCGCTGCATAAGAGTTCTCAGGCAATTCATAGCGGACCATCTCCACTTTGTTGAACTGGTGCATACGAATTAAACCACGTGTGTCACGACCGGCTGACCCTGCTTCAGATCGGAAACATGCAGTCTGTGCTGTGAACTTTACCGGGAACAATTCAGCATCCATTATTTCATCACGATAATAGTTCGTGAGTGGTACTTCTGAAGTCGGAATCGTATAGAAGCCTTCTTTTTCTACTTTGAACAGATCTTCCTCAAACTTAGGCAGCTGACCTGTGCCGAACATAGATGCTGCATTCACAAGCTGCGGTGTCACCATTTCCTGATAACCGTGCTGTGTCGTATGCATATCAAGCATGAAGTTCATTAAGGCACGTTCAAGTCTTGCTCCGTCTTTAGTCAGGAAGACAAAGCGTGCGCCGGATACTTTCGCTGCTCGTTCAAAATCAGCCATTTTCAAGTCATCAATAATATCCCAGTGTGCTTTCGCCTCAAAGTCAAAGGCACGCGGTTCGCCCCATTTACGGACTTCTACGTTGTCATCTTCGTCTTTTCCTGCCGGCGTTTCATCGCTTACTAAGTTCGGTAGTCTCACTAAGCGGTCACGCAGTTCTGCGCTCACGCTGTTCAACTGGTCATCGATAGCTTTAATGTCTTCGCCGACTTGACGCATCGCTGCAATCGCTTCATCTGCATTTTCCTTATTACGTTTTTTCAGTGCAATGTCTTCACTTGCTTTATTACGCTTTGCTTTCAGTTCTTCCGTTTGAACTGTTAAGTCGCGTGATTGTTTGTCGAGCTCAAGAATCTCGTCGACGACCGCCGCATCGAAGCTCCGCATTTCCAGCTTCTGTTTAACTAAATCTGGTTCTGTTCTAAATAATTTAATATCTAACATAATAGTGCCTCCTAATGTGTATTTTCGGGAACAAAAAAATACCACGTCCCTGTACAAGGGACGTGGTATTTACGCGTTGCCACCCTAATTAACAGCCTAAGCTGTTCACTCCATTAACATAACGGTTAGACCGATTACCCGCTTCATCCGGATAGATTTCATCTCCTGTATTCATCAGTTTTCACCAGCCACTGACTCTCTTTGAAATACGTTAGAAATTACTTATTCCAGGGTAATAGACTATGTAATTAACCTTATCTTATCAAATCACCTTTAGATGTGCAACTGAATCTGTTAGACTATCTGTATTCAGACCAAAGGAGACAATCATGGAAACTATTTCACAGATCAGCATTCCGCAAAGAGAAAATGAGTCACATAAAGGAGACTACGGCCGTATTCTATTAATCGGTGGTAATCAGAACATGGGCGGCTCTATTATGCTGAGTGCTCGTGCCTGTGTCTACAGCGGTGGCGGATTAACGACGGTCGTTACCCATCAGACGAACCATACAGCACTTCATTCTCGCTGTCCGGAAGCGATGGTCAGTGATCTGGCAGATATTAAGCGCCTCAGTAAACTTGTCGCGGACGCCGACTGTATTTTAATCGGGCCTGGGCTCGGGCTTGATTTCCAGGGCAATAATACGCTGACTTTCCTCTTCCAGCATATTCAAAATCACCAGACCGTCATCATTGACGGGGATGCCATTACTATCTTGAGCAAACTGCGCCATCCACTGCCCGACTGCAATGTCATCTTCACGCCGCATCAGAAAGAATGGGAACGGCTGAGCGGTATTCAAATTGACGAGCAGACCCCAGAGCGTAATAGAGCGGCTGCAGATTCACTTGGTGTTCAAGTCGTGCTGAAAAAACATAATACAGAGCTTTACTTGACTTCCGGTGACTATCGCATCGAAAAGGGGAACCCCGCTATGGCCTCAGGCGGCATGGGAGATACATTAGCAGGTATTCTCGCAAGCTTCGTCGGTCAGTTTGAAATCGAGGATGCTATTAAGAACGCCGTATATATTCATAGTAAAATCGGTGATAAGCTGGCACAGGACATGTATGTTATCCCGGCTTCAAAAATTATCGATGAAATTCCTTATATGATGAAGCAGCTGGAAGAATAACTGCTTTATGAACTAAAAAACGAGTCCGGATAATTATCCGGGCTCGTTTGCTGTATAGCATTAATAGTCTTCTTTTAAGTGATCCATCGTCTCAACATCTCCGCTATCTACGAAAATATCTTCTTCAGGCTCTTCGTCGACAGTATCAACTGTTCCGACTAAATGACCATCTTCAGGCTCAATGATTTCTTCTTCCCTGTCAAAATCTTTCTCAACTTTAGCGACAGTTGCGACATGCTGCCCTTCACCAAGACGAATCAGCTTCACGCCTTGTGCGCCGCGCCCGTTCTGAGAAATATCATTGACATCAAGACGAATGATGACACCTTGATTTGTCACGACCATCAGATCTTCTTCACCCGTTACAGTTGAAATATAGACCAGCTCACCATTTTTCTCTGTAATCGTCGCGGTCTTTATCCCTTTACCGCCGCGGTTGGAAATACGGTAGTCGCTTTCTTTCGTCCGCTTACCATAACCCTTCTCAGTGACAATCAGCACTTCATGCTCATCATTGGAGTTGATGACATCCAGTCCGATAACAGCGTCACCTTCGCGCAGGGAAATACCTTTAACGCCCGCTGCTGTACGGCCGAGTGGGCGCAGTGTGCTCTCTTCAAAACGAATAAGAGACGCATTTTTAGTGCCAATGATCAGCTGTTTCGTTCCATCGGTCAGACGGACCGCAATCAGTTCGTCATCTTCACGGAAGCTGATCGCAATTTTACCGTTTTTATTGATCCGGGCAAAGTTAGCGAGGCTTGAACGCTTGATCAGACCTTTTTTCGTCGCAAAGATAATAAAGGCATCTTCACGATCCAAGTCTTTCACAGCAATCATCGTACTGATTGTCTCGTCTTTTTCCAGGGACAAGGCGTTAACGATCGGAATCCCTTTAGACTGACGTGACAGTTCAGGTATTTCGTAGCCTTTCAGCTTATACACACGCCCTTTATTCGTAAAAAACAGAACATGATCATGTGTAGAAGTCGTCACGATTTGGCTGACAAAGTCATCTTCAATCGTGTTCATCCCTTGAATGCCGCGACCACCGCGGTGCTGGGCACGATACGTAGAAACCGGCAGACGTTTAATATAGTTATTATGGCTGAGCGTAATAACGATGTGGTCTTCTGGAATCAGATCTTCGTCTTCCAGGTGGTCGAAGCCGCCTGTCGTAATTTCAGTGCGTCTGTGATCACCGAAACGTTCTTTAATATCCGACAATTCCTCGCGGATGATCTCAAGAATTTTTTCCTCGTCTGCAAGAATCGCTTTCAATTCCGAAATATAAGCGATCAAGTCCTGGTATTCCGCTTCAATCTTGTCGCGTTCAAGACCTGTCAGACGACGAAGACGCATATCCATAATAGCCTGTGCCTGACGTTCAGACAGACTATAGTTCGTCATTAAACTTTCCATTGCTTGGTGGTCGTTCTCTGCTGCACGGATCAACGCAATGATTTCATCGATATGATCAAGCGCTATGCGCAGACCTTCCAGTAAATGCGCCCGGTCTTCTGCTTTTTTCAAATTGTAGGCCGTACGACGACGGATGACTACTTTTTGATGTTCAAGATAATAGTAGACCATCTGCTTCAAGTTCAGCACTCTTGGCTTGCCTTCTACAAGTGACAGCATGTTCATCCCGAACGAAGTCTGCAGTGGTGTTTGCTTGTAAAGATTGTTTAAAATGACGTTAGCATTGGCATCACGGCGGACATCAATAACGATGCGGACCCCTTCTTTAAGACTTGTCTCATCACGAAGATCTGTAATCCCATCTACTTTTTTGTCACGGACAAGTTCAGCAATCTTCTCGACGAGTTTCGCTTTATTGACCTGATAAGGAATTTCTGTGACGATAATGGTCTCTTTCCCGTTTGGACGGGTTTCGATGATTGTTTTCGCACGCATCATCACTGAACCGCGTCCCGTTTCATAGGCACGGCGAATACCACTGCGCCCTAAAATCAGCCCGGAAGTTGGAAAGTCAGGACCATGAATATGATCCATCAGTTCTGACACTGTAATATCAGGGTTATAGCTCAGTGCCAGCACGCCGTCAATAACTTCATTCAAGTTATGCGGCGGAATGTTAGTCGCCATCCCGACTGCGATACCTGATGCCCCGTTGACAAGCAGGTTCGGGAAACGGGCAGGAAGAACTTCCGGCTCTCGCTCATTTCCGTCATAGTTGTCAGCGAAGTCAATCGTATCTTTATTAATATCACGCATCAATTCCATAGCGATCTTGGACATGCGGGCTTCTGTATAACGCATTGCCGCTGCGCCGTCACCGTCCATTGAACCGAAGTTACCTTGACCATCCACCAGCGGATAGCGGTAACTGAAGTCCTGAGCCATCCGTACCATCGCTTCGTAAATTGAAGAGTCACCATGCGGGTGATATTTACCCATGACGTCCCCGACGATACGAGCTGATTTCTTGTACGGTTTATCAGAGGTCATCCCCTGATCGTTCATACCATATAATATACGGCGGTGAACCGGCTTCATGCCATCTCTAACATCCGGCAGTGCACGCGATACGATAACACTCATGGCGTAATCAAGAAATGATTCACGCATTTCTGTACTGATATTTCTATCTTTTAATCGTTCTGTATTTTCTGCCATCAAGGCGCCTCCTATACATCTAATGTCGCGTATTCAGCATTCTCCTCGATAAACTGACGACGATGTTCTACAACATCACCCATCAACATTTCAAAGGTCTCATCTGCTTCAATCGCATCTGTCAAGGTTACCTGCAGCATGCTTCTGTTTTCCGGATTCATTGTTGTTTCCCACAGCTGGTCAGCGTTCATTTCACCGAGACCTTTATAACGGGAAAGCTGAATCTTTGGTGTCGGGCTCAGTTCTGCTCTTAGCTTATCAAGCTCACGGTCGTTATAGACATAGTAGACTTTCTTGCTCTGTTCTACTTTGTATAACGGCGGCTGGGCAATATAAATATATCCCGCTTCAATCAACGGTCTCATAAAGCGGTAGAAGAACGTCAAAAGCAGTGCGCGAATATGTGCACCATCGACGTCGGCATCAGTCATAATGACGATTTTGTGATAACGTGCTTTTGAAATATCAAACTCGCCGCCGATACCTGTACCCATCGCTGTGATCATCGCCCGGACTTCATTATTACCAAGAATTTTATCCAGTCTTGCTTTCTCTACGTTCAGAATCTTTCCGCGCAGCGGCAGAATCGCCTGTGTTTTAGAGTCACGGCCGGATTTTGCTGAACCGCCTGCTGAGTCACCCTCGACAATATAAAGTTCGCTCTCTTCCGGCGATTTACTTGAACAGTCGGCAAGTTTACCGGGCAGACTTGCGACATCGAGTGCTGTTTTACGACGTGTCACTTCCCGCGCTTTTTTCGCAGCAAGACGTGCACGTGATGCCATAATCCCTTTTTCCACAATAATTCTCGCGACTTGTGGATTTTCGTACAAGAAGCGCTCAAAATGTTCTGAGAACAAGTTATCTGTAATTTGACGCACTTCTGTGTTGCCGAGCTTTGTCTTTGTCTGTCCTTCAAACTGAGGTTCACCGTGCTTGATGGATACGACTGCGACCATCCCTTCACGGACATCTTCACCGATCAGTTTTTCTTCGCTCTCTTTAATGAGCTTATTTTTCACTGCATAATTGTTAATGACACGTGTCAATGCACGCTTAAAGCCATCTTCATGCGTTCCACCTTCATATGTATGAATATTGTTAGCATATGACAGTAAGTTAGTCGCATAACCTGTATTGTACTGAATGGAAATTTCTACTTCTACATCCGTCCGTGATGCATGAATGTAAATCGGTTCTGGAAATAATACTTCCTTCGATTTGTTCAGCAGCTCGACGTATGATTTAATACCGCCCTCATAAAAATAATCATCACTGACGATGTTTTCTTCATCGCGTTCGTCGATGATTTCAATACGAATACCTTTATTCAGGAAAGCAAGTTCTCTAATACGTTTCTGTAAAATCTCATATTCATATTCTGTTGTTTCTGTGAAAATTTCAGTATCTGCCTTGAAGCGGATTGTCGTTCCTGTGTGATCTGTGTCTCCAACTACTTTCAGGTCAAAGGCCGGTGTTCCTTTATGATAAGCCTGATGATGAATTTTTCCGTCTTTATGGACGTATACTTCCAATGTTGATGACAATGCATTAACAACTGATGAACCGACACCGTGAAGGCCGCCGGATACTTTATAGCCGCCGCCGCCGAACTTACCGCCGGCATGAAGCACCGTCAATATAACTTCTACCGCTGGACGTCCCATCTTTTCATGCATATCAACCGGGATACCACGTCCATTGTCAATGACTTTAATCCAGTTATCTTGCTCGATGATGACTTTAATATGATCTGCAAATCCTGCCAGTGCTTCGTCAATACTGTTATCAACGATTTCCCATACAAGGTGATGCAGACCTTTTGATGCAGTAGAACCGATATACATACCCGGGCGTTTACGTACTGCTTCCAGTCCTTCAAGTACTTGTATCTGATCCGCTCCGTACTGCTCTAAATTATTTTCCAAAGATGGTCACCTACTCTTTATTAGTTTGAATATGCCCGTGATCGACGTAGAACAGCTTCGCCTGTTCAATCGTTTCATGTTCTATTCCTTCGACAGAGGTCGTCGTCACAAACGTTTGTACTTTATGTTGAATCGTCGTCAGAAGATGTGTCTGTCTTGTATCGTCCAGTTCGCTGAGCACATCATCCAGCAGCAGAATAGGATATTCCCCTATTTCTTCGTTAATCAGTTCAATTTCAGCGAGTTTCAGTGACAGTGCTGTCGTACGCTGCTGCCCTTGTGAGCCGTAAGTCTGGACATCTATACCATTGATGGAGAAGGTCAGATCATCGCGATGCGGACCGTACAGGCTCGCCATCCGATCAATCTCCTTATCCATTGATTCAGACAGCTTGCTGTAAGTCGCTGCTATCATGGCTTCCAAATTGTCCTGCAGCTGCAGGCTGGCCTGGTAATGAATAGTCAGCATTTCCGCTGTCTTGGTAATACCGCTGTGGATATCAATAGCTTTCTCTTCCAGCTGACTGATAAACTGATGGCGTCTAAGCGTCAGTCTTGCTGCGTATTCACTAAACTGCTGATTCAATACATCAAGCATTGTGCGGTCGCCTTGCGGGTTCTGCTTCAACTGCTTTAAATAATGATTTTTCTGTTTGAGGATACGCTGGAAATTAGAGAGGTCATTGAGGTAGACAGCGGAAATCTGACCGATTTCTATATCTATAAAACGGCGTCTGATCTGCGGGCTCCCTTTGACCAGATTTAAGTCCTCGGGCGCAAAGAGCACCACATTCATATGGCCGATATACTGGGTTAGTTTGCTTTGTTCCAGGTGATTAGCTTTCGCTTTCTTGCCTTTTGAAGATATTTGGAGAGAAAGCGGCATCGTGCCATGTTTATACTCAAGTTCCCCTTCAATTAACGCAAAATCAGCGTCCCAGTTAATGAGCTCTTTATCATGTGTGGCACGATGACTCTTGGCGAGTGCCAGACAATAGATCGCTTCAAGCAGATTGGTCTTCCCCTGTGCATTCGCACCGATAAGCACGTTGACTTCATCATGGAATGATAAAGCCACCTGCTCATAGTTGCGGTAATGGAGAAGCTTTAATGTTTTCAGCTTCATCGGGCAGAAAGATAAGAAATCTTATACTTACCTTCCCCTTCAATTTCAAGAATATCGTCTTCATGCAGTTTTTTGCCGCGTCGTGCTTCTTCCTCACCATTCAACAGCACAGGGTTATCCTGTAAATACCATTTCGCCTGGCCACCAGTACTTATAATCCCTTCAGCTTTAAGAAACTGGCCAAGGGTAATTTCATTGTTAAACCGTACTGTCTTTACCATCTCAGGTTCACTCCTATCCGTCTCAGTCATCATTTAATTATACCTTTTTTTACACAAAAAAGCATGTTATTGAACTAAAAAACCGCCTATTCAGCCATATAACTCAAACTTATATTTCAAGACGTCACAAGCCTTGATTTCAGCGGATTAATCAAGCGAAAAATAAGCCCGATAAAAAAAACAGATGGCAGTTCATCCATCTGTTTCTACGCTTTATATTCAACTGGTTTTCTAATCAGGAACATCAATATAGTAATGAGCAGAAAAGCTGTACCTGCAAGAAACGGGATCGTGATGAAACCTGCCCAGTTAATGTACTGCACGTTACACGGTACGCCGCCGACACACGCTTTCACCGGGGAAAAGCCAGGTATTTTCTGTTCCATATAGTGATAAACCGAAAAGCCGAGGCCGATGATTGAGAAGGTCATCACTAAGTATTTAAAGGGATAAAAGTCATTGAGGGCTGCAAACCCGATAATCACGACGAGCGGATACATGAGTATTCTTTGATACCAGCACATCTCACATGGCACAAAGTGTCTGATTTCTGAGAAATAAAGGCTGCCAAGCATAGCTATGATAGCTATTACCCAGGCAATAAAAAATAGTTTATTATTTCGCTCCATTATTTTTTAGCATCCTCAATCGCTTTTTCAACAGCATTGATTTTCAGCTGGTCACTGACTTTTTTGCCGTTCACAATAATCGTCGGTGTTTCGTTGATCATATAAGTTTGATAAAGTTCAATATCTTTCTCTACAGCTGCTGTCTCTGTTTTATTCTCAGCTGCCTTGACGATTTTAGTGATGTCTTTAACACCCGCTTTTTTTGCTGCAGCTTTGACAACAGCTGATGTCAGCCATTCGTCGGTAGTTGATGTGTTCGTATTCGGCTGTGCTTCAAACAGTGCATTATGGAATGCCCAGTATTTGGTCGGTTCATTTTTCAGTACCGCTTCAGCAGCATGCGCCCCTGTCAGCGATTCTCCGCCGTGAAATGGTGTGTTGATAAAGTACATTTTCAGCTCGCCTTTATCCACATATTTTTTAACGAGTTCAGGCTGGATATTCATATCAAAGTATTTACATGCAGGACATTTAAAATCACCGAACTCGACTAATGTCACCGGTGCATCCTTATCGCCGAGCATCGGCTGCCCTGTTGTATCAATCTTGCTGTAGTCAGAACTTGTCTTAATCTCTTTGTCTGCTGCAGCTGGCGTATCAGTCGAATCATTATTCTTCTGACCGAAGATGACCATCAGTACAACAGCTGCAATAACAATAAGTGCAAGTATCATTGCAAATATCATATTTCCTCTGTTTTTCATTGTATTCTCCTTACAGATAATTAGTGATAATAAAACCAAGATAGTATAAATTTTATACTATCTTGGTTCAATAAACCACTATTTAATCATTACTATTCTGTGACAATGCTATTTCATCTGCAGCGCCTGTCTGAAGTTTTTAATCAGTCCTTTGCCGTAGCTGAAGACGCTGCCTTTATAGACACGGGCCGCCAGCATAAGCAGTAAAATGACCGTAACAAGACAAATGATAATACCAAGAATAATCTGCAGATCGCTCGTCTCTTGAGACAACGTGCGCAGCAGCATGACCATAGGCGTGAAAAACGGAATATAACTTGTCACTTTGACAAGTGTTGTATCCGGGTTCGTCAGACTGAAAATAACAATATAAAAGGCTGCAATATTCATAAACGTCACAGGCATGACAGCCTGGCCGATGTCTTCAACCCGGTTGGTCAGCGCGCCAATAATCGCAGATATGCTGATATTGATAAGCAGGCCAAGCAGCAGGAAAATAACAGCGTAAATCACAATACGGGACGAGTCGTTCATAAATTTAAGCCCCATATCAGCGAGACTCTCTTTCAAATCAAAGAAGTAGATGCAGGCAAGAATTGTTAACACGAGAATAGCGATTTGTGTAAGTGCCACTGCTATTATCCCGGCGATTTTAGCCATGATGTGATTGACGGGCGATATGCTCGTGACAATCATCTCAATAACGCGGGATGATTTTTCCATCGCGATCTCAGTCGCAGCCTGTGACCCATAATTGATGGTAATAAAGAAAATGAGGAAGACACCGGCATAGACAATTCCTATATTCAGTGGTTTTACATCCTCTTTCACTGTTTTACTGTCGTCTGCTGCCAGCACTTCATTTTTAACGTCAGCCTGGGCTGTAAGCTTCTGTACGTCATCAGGAGAGAGTTTCAACGTTTTTGCCGCTTCACTGCTCTGCAGAGCGGTCAGAGTCGCCTGGACGCCCGCTACCGTGTCATCACTTGCCGAATCTTTCGTAAAAACTTTCGCTTTCAGCTGGTCTCTGTCTCTAGTAAGCTCAATCAGCTGCTTATACGTTTCATCTTCGACTCCTTTTTTGCCTTCTTGAAAGTTCAGTTCTTTAATCTTCATAGCTTTGTTCGTCTGCTTATAAGCCGTGGCAAATGCATGCTGCAGCGCTTGATCATCACTGGAAATAGCGGTGACTTCATTCTCACTCTTATCGAAGAACGCGATAATTTTGTCGGCATTGCTCAGCGCAAGCAGTATCGCAATTAATAAGACAGTCGTAAAAATAAACGAGCGGCTCGATAGTTTCTTCCAGTAAGTCAGCCAGAATGTCGGAAAGAATTTATTCATGATGCCCCACCTTTGCAATAAAGATATCGTTCAAAGACGGCTCTGCCACTTCAAACTTCGACACATAGCCGAGTTGTTTAACCGCTTCAAAGACAAGCGGCGCAACAGACTGGTCAGCAATCGTCAGCCGGACATCATGACGGTTCTGTCTGCAGCTGATCACTCCTTCAATATTCTGCAGCTGACTGAAGTCATGCTCGCCTGCAATGATGATTTCTTTGCGTGCGAAGTCGTGTTTCACCTGCTTAATATTTCCCGAGACAACCGTTCTGCCTTTATTTAATATGCAGACGCGGTCACACATTTCTTCCACATGCTCCATCCGGTGTGAGCTGAAAACGATAGTCGTACCGTTGTCATTCATTTCTTTAACCGCTGCTTTCAAAAGTTCTACATTAACTGGATCAAGGCCGCTGAACGGCTCATCAAGAATCAGCAATTTTGGCCGGTGGATAATAGCACCAATCAGCTGGATTTTCTGCTGATTACCTTTTGATAGCGACTCAATCTTCTTGTCAACGTTCTCCGGCACTTCAAAACGGTCAAGCCAGTAGTTGAGTTCTCGTTTCACTTCAGTGCGTTTCATGCCCTTTAACTGGCCGAGGTAGTTGATCTGTTCTGACACTTTTAATTTAGGGTTTAACCCGCGCTCTTCGGGCAGATAGCCGATTTCGTCTGTCACACTGTAATCAATCGGCTTCCCATTATATGTAATAGAGCCTGACGTCTTCTCAAGAAGACCTAAAATCATGCGGAACGTCGTTGTCTTGCCGGCACCATTACCGCCAAGAAATCCCAGCATTTCATGACTGGGCACTTCAATGTTCAAATCATCAACTGCCGTGTAGTTGCCGAATTGTTTCGTTACGTGCTGCAAAGCTAGCATATATATACCCTCCTTTTATTTTTAATATTAACAATGATGGATGTTATTTACAAATACAAACAGACGACTCTCACATTTTTGTGAGAGTCGTCTGTTGTCCTATTAATATGTTCTGATCGGCAGAATCAGCTGAATGACATTCTCGTCATCTTTTGGTTTTAAGATGAATGGACGCATCGTACCGAAGAACTCGATAGAAACTTCATCGTTATCGATAGCTTTCAAGGCATCCATCATATATTTAGAGTTAAAGGAGATTTTCAAGCCTTGTCCTTCAAATGCTGATGTCGCGACGCCTTCTTTCACCGTACCTATCTCCGGGGAAGTAGATGACAGTTCTACATGCTGCGGGTCAGCTGACAGTTTGATGACATTGTTGCCGCCTTCACGGGCAAGGAGTGAGGCACGGTCAATCGCATGGAAGAAATCGCCATTATGGAGAGCAAGCGACGTCTCATAGCTGTCCGGGAAGAGACGGGATGTATCTGGATAATTCCCTTCAAGCAGTCGTGAAATAAAATTCACATGTCCTACTTTGAAAAGGACTTGGTTAGAAGCGAAGAATATATCGATTGTCTCATCTTCGTCGCTGATAATCTTATTGAGTTCACTCAAAGCTTTACCCGGGATAATCGCATTGATATTGTCCAGACTGTTCTCAAGTTTCAGCCGGCGCAGCGCTAGTCGATGGGAATCTGTTGCAGTACAGCTCAGTTCTCCGTCTTTGATCAGCCAGTTAACACCAGTTAACACTGGACGTGTTTCTGAGGTGGACACAGCGAAATTAGTCTGTCTAATAATGTTTTTCAGCACATTGATCGGCAGTGTCATAGCGTCTTCTTCAGAAACTTGAGGGAGCAGCGGATACTGGTCTGGATCAAGTCCTGATACGTTGAATTCTGACTGGCCGGAAGTAATTTTTGCCTGGAACTGATGATTTGTCTCAATAGTGACTGCTGCAGCCGGAAGTTTTTTGATGATATCTACAAAGAAACGACCTGGCAGCACGATAGAGCCTTTTTCTTCGATAGTGACAATTTCCTCGTGATTCACTTCTGATGGGATAGTGATTTCAATCGATACTTCTGAATCTGAACCTGTCAGTAACAGCTTATTGTCAGTCGCGTCGATTTTAATACCTGTCAGAATCGGCAGTGTTGTTCTAGGCGAGATAGCTTTTAACGTGTCATTTAATTGCGTAATGAAATAATCTCTTTGGATGGTAAATTTCATAGTAGGAAAACTCCTTATCGTCGTTATATATATTATATTATATCTTTTAAGTTCGTAGTAATAGTAATAGGGGGTGTGAATAGGTGGATAACTGCAGTAAACGCATAACAGCCAACATATCCACATGTGTATAAACTGTTTATAACTGCAGCACTGTTATTCACGTTATCCACAGCTATCCTGTAATCTCTTTTTCAAGATTATCAATCTCTTTTTTGAGACCTGCATCATGTTCAATCTGCTTTTTGATTTTTTCATGGGCATGGATGACAGTCGTATGGTCACGGCCACCGAATTCCTCACCGATTTTAGGTAAGGAGTAATCTGTCAGTTCACGGGCAAGATACATCGCAATCTGTCTTGGAAAAGCGATGGATTTTGTCCGTTTTTTAGCTGTGAAATCTTCCATTCTGACATTATAGAACGAACCGACGATAGTCTGGATGTCCTGGATGCTGATTTTTTTCGGCTTGCTCGTTGAGATAATGTCTTTCAGCGCTTCTGCAACGAGGTCAGCTGTCAGTTCACGTTTTACGAGCTTGGAATATGCAGTGACACGCGTCAATGCACCTTCTAATTCACGAATGTTGGACTGGATCTGATTGGCGATATAAAGCATCGCTTCGTTTGGTATATCAATTTTTTCTTCTTCTGATTTTTTGCGTAATATCGCAATTCGTGTTTCTAGATCAGGCGGTGTGACATCTGTGATTAGACCCCATTCAAAGCGTGAACGAAGACGGTCTTCTAGTGTCGGTATTTCCTTTGGTGCTCGGTCACTTGAGATGACAATCTGCTTATTGTTCTGGTGAAGTTCATTGAATGTATGGAAAAATTCTTCCTGCGTCGATTCTTTGCCGGCAAGAAACTGAATATCATCGATCAGCAGCACATCCACATTACGGTATTTAGATCTGAATTCCTCAGTTTTATTGTCCTTAATAGAATTGATAAATTCATTCGTAAATTTCTCGCTGGATGTGTAGACGACTTTGGCGTTGTCCTTATGCTCCATCACGTAATGCCCGATAGCATGCATTAAATGTGTTTTTCCGAGGCCGACACCGCCGTATATGAACAGTGGGTTATATGCTTTCGCCGGTGCTTCAGCGACAGCGAGCGACGCAGCATGGCTGAAGCGGTTGCCACTGCCGATGACAAACGTATCAAACGTGTTATCGATGTTCAGCTGGCTTGGCAGTACTTCTTGTTCTTTGCGACTTACGATAGGTTCATGTTTAAGTTTGTCTTCCAGTACATCTTCACCGGAGATGATTTTGACATCCAGCTTTTCTCCGATCGTCTCCTCAATCGTCTCCTGGATGATGGTGATATAGTTTTTGTTGAGCCAGCTGGCGTGAAAAGCAGTCGGCGCTTCAATAACAACCTGATTGTTATTCAATGAACTGATGGCTGTATGGTTGAACCATGTTTCATAGCTTGGGGTTGATAACTTTTTCTCGAGATTTTGCAGGACTTTGTTCCAAATAGAATCAATTCCACTCATAATGTGCCTCTTTCTCATTAAAATTTTTTCTGAAGTTATACACAGCTATTCACCATGTGTATAAGCTTAAGCACAAGGTGTGAATAATTATCCACA